>NZ_QBDT01000001.1:4800000-7778962 GCF_004124325.1 Streptomyces sp. L2 | reverse complement strand
CGGCGCCTCGGTAGCCCTTGTCGGCCCAGCACATCATGTCGGCCTCGGCGAGGGCGTCGACGATGCCGTGTTCGCGGGCCGCGCGGACGTCGTGGACGGCACCGGGCAGGACCGGTGAGGCCCACAGCAGCCGGCCGAAGGGATCGGCGAGGACCTGCACGTTCATCCCATGCCGCTTGTGCTTCCCTGAGTAGTAGGGCCGGTCCGCGGCGATCCGGGCGATTGGCAGCAGGGTGCCGTCCAGCAGCACGAACGTCTTCGACGATGCGGCCCGGACCGCCTCCCCGAGAGTCGGCGCGAGAGCGGCCACGAACTCGACGGCCTCGGTGATGTACCGGTATGCCGTCGTCGTCCCTATGCCGAACCCGGCCGCGAGCTGGGCATAGGGGTGGCCGTTGCGGAGATGGGCGAGAGTGAGCAGCGCCTGCCGGCCGGCAGTCAGGCGCCGCCAGCGGGTACCGAGTTCCCGGCGGCGCTGACGGAGCTTGGCGGACAGGAAGCACAGGGCGGAACTGGACACGTCGACGCCCGACGGGTAGACAAGCACACGAAGCCTCTGGTGGAGACGGATTTCTTGGTCGAAAACCCATCCACCAGGGGCTTCACCCACCTGTCAGCCCAACCGCCCCTCCTGGTCGACAGGTTGGAAAGGGCTCATGGAGTCCTTCTTCAGCCTGCTGCAGAAGAACGTTTTCGACCGCCGCGTCTGGGCCACCCGCGAGGAACTCCGGATCGCGATCGTGTCCTGGATCGAGTGGACCTACCACCGCCGCCGCAGACAAGCCGCCCTCGGCCGGCTGACCTCCATCGAATTCGAGACCGTCATGACCAGGCCGGCCCTCCAGGCCGCGTGACCGAACCTGTCACCCGTACCTGCATCAGACCCCATCAGAACAACCTTCAGACCGCCCGAAGTAAGCCAACGAAATCGACGCGGGGCACGGGCCAAAGCGTCAGCGGAGCCGCTCCCCGGCTGGAGAGTGCAAAGGAACGGCTCCTCAGCGCGTCGCCATCACAGTCCTTTGAGGCCATGCAGGGCCAGCATCTGTCGGTGACGCATGACAACGCGGGCTCGACGGGTAGGCCCGCGGACCGAGCAAACAGAACGTCACGTCCGTTGTCTACGTATGATCCTCGGGTCCACGCTGGGGGTTCGTGATGTCACTGCATGGCGTAGCCGAGTAGGGATTCTGTTGTGGAGCCTTCGCAGTCTGCGCGTGGGGATACGAAGTGGTCGCCGTTGGAGGGGATGTAGCAGCGGTAGAGGGGAACGGACCCTGGTACTGGGTTGGTGTGGATGTAGCCGACGGGGCCCAGGGGGAACTTGCCCTCGCATCCGGGGTCCCGGGTCAGCATCGAGTGTCCGCTCACCTTGCACTCATAGAGCATGACCGTTCCGGGCCGCTCTTCGCGGAAGAGATGCCAGTTCATCTCGACTTTGAATCCGCCTGGCAGTGCTCGGGAAGAGGCGATATGGCCTCGGGTCGGGTTGTAGCCGCGCATCAGGACGGTGTAGGGGAGGTGCTCGAAGCCGCAGGAGAGCTTTGCCGGGGATACGTCGTTGCGGTTGGCCATCGCCCAGACCGCCCAGGCGGGTTTGGCCGAGCCGTCCTCCCGGCGCAGGCCGAGTTGGAGACCGCCCTCACCTGGCATGTCCTGCATCCGGTGGTAGATGTAGCTTTCGATGCCCGGTGTGCCGAGCACGTTGAAGAAGCTCCAGCACAGCATGTTGGCCTGGGCAGCCTCATTGGAGTTGGGGGCGGCGGAGTTGATTCCGTTCTCGGTGAGCTGGACTGTCCAGGCGTGCGGTTTGTCCGGGAACCGTTGGTGCAGCCAACCTACGAGGATGCCGATGTTGCCGAAGGTGACCATAGGGTAGTCGTCGGCGGAGAAGGACGGGCTGGACAGGTCCGGGGGTAGGCGTGGTAGGCCACCCGCCACTGCCGGTTACCCGCTCGCGCGGCCAGGCCTTCCAGCACGGTCATGCCGGACAGCATGCCACCGGCCGGGTTGTCGAATTCCCGGCCGAAGTGGTTTTCCAGCGAGGTCAGTACCTTGGCGGTCGACTGCTCGGTGGTGATTCGGTCGTAGGCGGCGTTGTAGTTGGCCGCGATCTGGTCGAGCCACGTGTTGGTGTCGCAGGGAGTTCCCTGGCCACAGCCGATGTCGAACCAGGTATTGGTGTTGACCTCGTTGTCGATCACGAAGTCGGCGATTCGGCCGTGCCCGTGGAGCCCGTCGTAACGCTGGGCCAGCATACCGGCGAACCGGCCGAAGTCGGCGGGATTGTTAGGCACACAGAAGGACTCGAATCCCGGCGCTGCGGGCGTGCAGGGGCGCCCCTGGCGCGCCCAGGCAGGGGTGCCCCATACGATGGCGGTGACCACCAGCCCGCGATCGCTCCAACCCTTGATGGCCGCGTCCACCTTGGAGTCGACGACAAAGCAGCGCCCGTCGTACTCCTGTTCGTTCGCAGTGCATGGGGCAGCCTTGACGTTTGGCTCCCAGGACGCCCAGACCAGGTTCATCGACACGCCGCCGGCGTTGTTGCCGGCGATCTCGTCCTGGTTCCAGAAGTCCGGCTGGATTCCCTTGATGTGATAGTCCGAACGTGTCGGGTACGGCAATGGTGCCGGCTGTCCGGCAAAGGCCGGGACGGCGGAAGAAAGAATGAGAGTGAGCGCGGCTAATAATGCTGCGACGAGGCGTCGCGAGGGCCTAGCCATGATCCTCCTTCAGAGGTGACTCGGGAGTCTTGGGCCCCAGGCGTGCTCGCTGACCCGGGCCCCGGCAACTGAGCGCTGCTCGATTGCAATCGTCCGGCCGGATAGATGTGGCTGCAACACGGATCGATCCGGTCACCCCTGTTGCTCTGTCAGCATCCGGGACCGCCAGGCTGCCGAAATGGATCTTCGCCCGAGTGAGACAGTTGATGGGCATGCGGGGCGGGTCGGCGGTAGATCTGTGCAGGTGAGAGGGTTGGTACCCGCCTGAGACTGCACGGAGGAAGATCCAGCGGTGGAACATGGACGGGTGGGTGGTGCGCTACCTCCAAATCGCCCACAATCGGCGGGTCGGCGGCACCGCACAGGCGAGACGCTGGTCAGTTTCGGCCGCGAGGACCCGCTGGATGACGACGGGTTGCGCCGTCTGGTCGCCTCCATCAACCGCTAACTCGGTGACGAGGACGAGGTCGCCGCGCCGCTGGGCGCTGATGAGGCCGGGCCGCTGACGGTGGAGTCCTCTCGGCCGCCAGGGGCGAGCTGGCTGCTGGACGGGCTGTGGAGGCTCCTGGGCATCGACACCGCGCTGACTTCACGCATCGACGTCGAGCGCGCTCTCTTGGCGCTGGTCGCCAACCGGGCTACCGCCCCGTCTCCAAGCTCGCCGCTGCCGAGTGGTCACCCGCGACCAGGTCATCCCTGGCCTGGGTGCATTGGCTGAGCAACACGCCTAGCACGCTATGGACATGCTGGTCGCCGCTGATGTCCAAGGCGCCGTGCAGGCGGCCAGGCCCTGGCCCGCCAGAACCGCTACCAGGACGTGCGCGACAACCTGCACGTCAAGGAGGTTCGCCTCGACGGCGACGAGGGCAGGCGCTTCATCATCTGCCACAACCCCACGAAGCGATGCGCGATGCCGCCGGACGCGATGACCCCTCGATCTCGTCCCAGTTGCCCAGGCTGCCGTCGATACGCAGCGGCGCGGCGTCCACGGTGCCGCGCCGGTGCTCGTCGTCTCCGGCTTTGACGACGCCGCTGATCTCGTACTGGCCCCGCGTGATGTGGTCGGGGAGCGGGTCGGCGGGGACGATGGGCGCGGCACCGAGGTGGTTTTCACGGACGAGCTTCTCCAGCGGCTTGATGTGTGGGGGGGGTGGTGACCCTCACGCGGCCGTCGTCGTCGGGCTGGTCGGTGATCCGCCCCAGCGGCATGTCCGTGCGCGCCCAGACCGGGATGTCGATGAGGTAGATGCTCGACTACCGCTTCTCGCCACGTTTCAAGGACCTCGAAGTCCAGCGGTTCTGGAAGGCCCAGATGCCCGGCGGCGAGGCCCTGGACGGCCATGGGCCGCTGGGAGCCATCGTACGCAACAGGGTGAACGTCAAGAAGGTGCTCGCCGCGAGGCCGGACATGCTCCGGGTCGCCGGATCGCTCATCACGAACCAGGTCCGCGCCTCACCCAGCTGCGCGCCGAGGGCCACGAGTCCAGGAAGAGGATGTTGCCCGGTCGTCCCCGCTCAGCCGCAAGAACCTCAACGTCCTGGGTCGCTGCACAGTTGCACCCCCTCGACCCCACGCGAGGGGCTGCGCCCGCTTCGCGGCCCGGACGCGGTGGAGCTGGATGGAGACGACGACGGTATGGAGAAGTGACGAACGCGCAGGTCACCAGATCGACGTTTCTCGCTCGGGGGTGAGCAACAGTCGGGCGGGCAGGGGCCGCCACAGGACTCATCCGGCACGATGGTCAGCAGTTCAACCCAGGATGGGCGGCATGTGGAGGCTCCAGGGGCCGCTGTCCGGGAACTTCGGGGCGCCTCACACACCTTCGAGGTCGCTGCTGCGACGCGACGCGTGCGCGTAGGAGTAGCAGAAGCAGCTCAGCCAGCACAAGTGCACAAAGTTGCGCCCTATGCCACGTATTCGCGGCTGCATCCGTCTTCTAGCGGCCGGAGAGCCGGTGTTTCCTCAACGAGTAGCGTTTTTCGCCCGGGCTAGAGGAGCCGTCTTGCGTAGCTCAAATGTGATCGTGAGTGCTGATGCGGCTGGTCTTGGCCGGGCGTCGCGTCTGCTGCGTGCGGGAGGTGTGTGCGCTTTTCCGACGGAGACCGTGTATGGGTTGGGGGCCAGTGCGTTCTCGCCGACGGCCATCGCGGAGATCTACCGGTTGAAGAACCGTCCTACATGGAATCCGCTCATCGTGCACGCTGTGGACGTGGACATGGCTCGTGGGCTTGCGCGGGTGTGGCCGGAGGCGGCGGCGGTGTTGGCCGACCGGTTCTGGCCGGGGCCGCTGTCGCTGGTGGTGGACCGCGCGGATCACGTGCCGGATGCGGTCAGTGCGGGCACCGGCACGGTGGCTCTCCGTGTTCCTGCTCATCCGGTCGCGCGAGAGCTGCTGGCGGAGTGTGCCTTGCCGTTGGCGGCTCCGAGTGCCAATCGTTCTGAATCCGTCTCCCCTACGTGCGCCGAGCATGTGGTGCGCACTCTGCCTGATGTGCCCCTGGTGGTGGATGGCGGGCCCTGCCGGTGGGGTATTGAGTCCACCGTTGTCGACGTGACGTGCACGCCGCCGCGTCTGCTGCGTCCTGGTGCCCTGCCATTGCGGATGCTGAGGGATGTCATTGGGGTGATCGACTGCCCCCAGGCGGCAGCCGTGGTGGGTGCCGCGCGTTCACCTGGTATGGGACGGCGGCACTACGCGCCGCGTGCCCGGGTCGTACTCGTCGATGACTTCGGTGCGTTCGGGCTGGATGGCTTGCCAAAGCCCTGCGGGATTCTCACCCATGACGTTCCCGACGCCGCTCTCACCGGCTCGGCAGCGCACGTTGAGGTCCTGCCGGATGATCCAGCAGGTTACGGGGCCGATCTTTATGCCGCGTTGCACCGTCTGGATGACAGCGGCATGGACACGGTTGCCGTCCTGGCCCCTCCGAAAGGCGAAGAGTGGATGGCAATCCGGGACCGCCTGGACAGAGCCTCCGCAGGGCCAGGTCTCACTGCTTGACGGGCTGCGCATCGGTCGGCGTATCCACCGGAGGAGGCAGAGATGGAGCGACAGCACAACGGGCTTGTCACCCTTGCTGTGGAGAGCACCTTCAACAACTGCTGCGTGTGTGTCTTCGACCAGGAGCGTGCCGTCCACTACGAGCGCAATACGACATTCATACCTTCATCTGCCCGCATCCTGCAGGACAGCGCCACGTGGCGGCACGAGCTGGAGGCTTTCCATGCAGGGACCTTGCCGACGCTGTTGCGTGAGGCTCTGGATGTGGGCCTGCGCCCTGGCTTGTTGTCCGTGTCCGTGGTCAAGGGAAAGCACAACGCGAATGTAGAGGTCGCCAAGAGTCTTGTGGCCGATCTCGCGTACCGCATGTCGGTGCCGGTTGTCGAGGTCGATCACCATGAGGCGCATCTGCTGGCCGGTCTACTGTGCGAGCCTCCCCCAAGATTCCCTTTCCTCGGCCTGACCGTGGCCGGCGGCCACTGTCATCTCCAGCTTGCCGCTGATGTGGGTAGTTACCGGCTGTTGGGCACGCATGACGTGGCGGCCAGGAACCGGCACGGGCACGGCCGTGCCCCGGGCGCGGTCCTGGACAGGTGCAGCGAACTCCTCGGACTGGTACCGGCCGGCGAGCCAGACGGTGCCATCGCGATCGACAAACTCGCCGGCAGGCGATCGGATGGGGAGTTCGTTCACTTCCCCCGCACCAAGGCCCTGAACGCGGGCAACGGCTACGACATCGACCTCCACGAGCTCTACGACGAGGTCCTAGAACGCAGGAACACCATGGCGGGCCAGGAGCAGCTGGAACTGCTGGCGGTCTCGGCGCAGGAATGTGTGATGACGATTCTGCTCGACAAGGCGTTCGCCGCGGCTGCCGCCTACGGCGCGCCGCGGATCTCGTTCGGGGGCGGGGTGGCCTCGAACCACCGGCTCCGGGAGCGGGCCGTCGTCCGCGCGAAGGCCGAGGGCGTGAGCGTCCACTTTCCCGCTCAGTCGCTTTGTGTCGACAACGCCCGGATGATCGCTTTCGGCGGGCTGGTGACGCGCATGCCTGAGCTGGCTTCGAGCGGAATTGAACGCGAGGACTGAGCATGCGCGTGGTGATGACGTCCTGCCCGCAGTACGGCCACTTCTTTCCCCTCGTTCCACTGGGCTGGGCCCTTCAAGCCGGTGGACACGAGGTGCGTGTCGCCGTTCCCGAACAGTTCACAGGGGCCGTGGCCGGCAGCGGTCTGCCGGCTGTCGCCGTGGGCGGGATCGTGCGGACCCGCGACATCATGGGAGTCGGCGACCGGAAGCTGCTGGCCGACTGGTTGTCCGATCCCCGTGGCATGCACATCAACGCCATCCGGACGGTGAGCCGGTTCGCCAACTTTCTGACCGAGCCGATCGTGGACCTGTGCCGCGCATGGCGTCCGGACTTGATCGTCCATTTGACGCTGGAGTTTGCCGGCCCACTCGCCGCACGAGTCACCGGCATCCCGGCTGTTTCACTCAGCCCCGGTCCCGTGCTCCCGCAGGAAGCGTTCGACGCTGTGGATCAAGAACTCGCCGACCTGTACGAGCGCTGGGGACCCCCGGGGCAGCCGGCCCTACAGCTGGATCTGTGGCCACCCAGTCTTCAAGCCGCCCATGCCCCCTCCTCGCAGGCGATCCGCCACATACCGTATTCGGGACCAGGAACAGTGCCGACATGGCTGCGCAGGCCCTCGGCTGGACCGCGTGTGGGCATCACCCTCGGATCCGTCATCCCGCAGACCGGTGGCACCGACGCGCTGTCAGTGGTTCTGTCCGCCCTGGAGGAGCTGGGACACGACGCCGTCATCGTCCTCCCCGATGAGCAGGCGCGGGCGGCCGCAGACGGCGCCTACGGGCGCCTGCCTCCCAACGCGATGGTGGCAACCGTTACCTCGGGCCCCTGGCTCCCCTTCAGCTACGTCGCTCCCACCTGTGATGTCGTCATCCATCACGGCGGTGCGGGCACCACTCTGACCTGCCTGGCGGGCGGCCTGCCCCAGCTCATCCTCCCCTACATGGCCGATCAGTTCACCATCGCCGAGCAACTCGCCCGGCAGGGCACCGCAATCGCCCTGCCACCCGGAACAGCGACCAAGAAACACATCGCCGAGGAACTGGCCAGGCTGCTGACCCACCCCAGTCACATCAAGGCCGCACAACGGCTGCGGAAGGAAATCCAGCGGCAGCCAAGCCCATCGCACATCGTTGAGCGCCTAATGGAGCTGACAGGATGAGGATCTGCGTGTTCTGCGGCGGCTTGGCCGGCCACCGCCACGACTACGCATCCGCCGCACGACACCTCGGCGAACAGCTCACCGAACGCGGCATCACGCTGGTTTACGGCGGCTCACACCTCGGCCTGATGGGCATCCTGGCCGACACCGTACTGGCCCATGGAGGCGAGGTCACCGGGGTCATTCCCCGCAGCCTCATGCGCGAAGAAGTCGCACACCCATCACTATCTCACCTGCACGTCGTGGAAGGACTCTCCGAGCGCAAACACCGGATGATCCAGCTGGCCGACATGTTCCTCGCACTCCCCGGTGGCCTCGGAACACTCAACGAGATGTCCGAAGTGCTGACCCTTGCAAAACTGGCACATGTGGATAAACCGTCCGGCTTGCTCAACACGGCCGGCTACTACGACGATCTTCTGGCCTTCACCCGCCACGCAGCCTCCGAGGGCTTCCTCTCTCCCTCGCACGCGGAACTCCTGATCATCGGCGACCAGCCCGCCGACGTCCTCGACCGACTCCTTGCAAGCGCCGCCATCACCACAGACAATCGCCGACCGGACGCCGGACTGCGGAGGCCTCCATGACCCCTCCGCCACCGGCCGGAGTGCTGATCGCCACCACCAATCCGTTCAAAGTTGAACGATGGCGCAGAGTTCTCCAGGGCGTAACCTCACTCGTGCTTCCGGGCGATCTCCACTTGTCGCTGACAGTTGAAGAACACGCCGCAACGACGACAGAGAACGCCCGGGCGAAAGCCCTCGCATGGCACCATTACGCCTCACCCATACCGGTCCTCGCCGACGACCTCGGACTCTTCATACAAGCCCTGAATGGCCGCCCCGGCGCGCTCATGAAAACCTGGGACGGCCAGATCCCGGAATCAGCCACCGAATCCGAGCGCATGACCGTCCTCGCCCAGACAGTACGCGATCTCACCGACACCACGTGCTATCTGGAGACCACGGTCGCGGTAGCGACCTCCTCCGGCCGCATAGGGCATCGAACACTGCGACAACACGGCCGGATCGACAAAACTTGCACTCTCCTTCCCCATACCCAAGGACCACTCCTGGAAAGGGTATTCATCTTCGACGGCTATGACACATCCTGGCTCGACATGGCCGCCAGCCAGCAGCGAGAAGTCGACGCACGGCTGCGCAGAGAAGTGACCGAGTTGCTCGACCTCCATGCGGGCGAGGTTCCGGCCCCCTTCGGCAAGCGAGCAGCCGCCCCAGTGACCGCAGACGGGAGCGCCCGGAGGGGGACCCGCCGCTGAGAGCCCGCACTTGTGACGACGCGGGGAGAGAGCCGTGCCTCGCAGCCATGGGCGACGGTCGTCACGCGGCGGTGATTCTCACAAATGGCCAAATGAGATGCGACGCCACCACGCCGGACGGTGTCCGGTTTGTCCGGCCTCTTGGTTCTCCATTGGGTTCTCGGAATGCTTTCTCGGAACCTCCTTTCGCCGATAGTTTTCGAGGCATCACTGACGAGGAAATCGAGGCCCCCGGCGCGATCGAGCGCCATCCGTGCCCGGCCTGTGAGGGGCCGGCCGTGTCGGCGTGCCGCACCGGCGCCGGGAAGACCGCGGTGAAGTACCACACCGGCCACCCCTCCAGCTCGTGCCCCGCGTCGCCGAGGAACTCCACGTCCTCCCCCGCCCGGCCGCAGCCCTGGCCGACGCTGGGTGCTCGGCCCCGAACCCGACGGGGCCGGCACCGCCGAGCCCGCGCCGCTGGCAGCGGGGATCACGGCGGTCCGCATCGGCTACGTCCGTGGCGGTACCGCTGAGCTGGGCGGTGAGCGCGTCCGTGCGGCGTGCGTGGCGACGGGTCAGTGCCGGTATCTGCTCGGCGAACGTCCGACGGGCACAGCGCTCGTTCCCGCACACGAGTCGACGCGCTCGCAGTTCGATTCGTACGGCCCGCGACGGGACGATCCGCCAGAGTCCGCTGGTAGTAGCAGTGCACTCTCGAAGATCTCTGCCCGCATCCGGAACAGGCCGCCGATAGGCCCGTGATCACACGGCGACGCGGGCTTCCGTATCCGTCAGCACCAGTTGGTCGACCTCCACCGCGATACCCGGCAGCAGAAGGTCCGCGACCTCAACCCCACCCATCACATCGGATGGCTGACCAACTACCCCCAAAGTAGCGGCAGAGCCCAGAAGCTCAGCCAGAACCGTCGTGACGATTCGGGGAGTCATCGGCCGGACGACGACGTCAGAACTCGTCCACAAGCGCTGTCGCAAGAAGTGATCGAAGCCATTCGAGTGATCCGGTGGGTGCGAGCAGCGGTGAGATCGGGGGTGCGGGTGCGGCCGGCAACGCGGGAGAGATCCACAGCGGCTTGCCCGCGGGATCAGCGACGAAGTGCACATTCACGCCATGGCTGCGGTGCTTGTGGGAGAAGGCGGCCCGGCTGTCGGCTCACCCTGTCGCTTTCGGCGAGCGTTCCGTTGAGCAGGAAGTACTCGGGGTTTGTCTGCCGCAAGGCTCGCAGCAGACCGGGCGCCCGGTGGGAGATGGTCCACGACGGCGGTGACGTAGGCGTGGGCGGTGCCGACGGATATGCCGAAGCCAACAGCGATCTGCGCCCGCGTGTCGTGCCGGCGAAGGTAAACCAGGTCGACAAGAGCACGCTGGTGCGGCGGGAGTGTACAGCGGCGGCGGCCACCCTCACGGGTGATGATGGGCATGGTTACCCACTCGACCAGCGCGTGAGGCAGGTCGAGTACGGCAGATAGGAAACCAACGAGGCGCGCCTGCGCTGATGAGTTGAGATGCCGGACACCTCTCGCAACGGCACAGGGGTCCTGTGCGTTGCGGAACGCCAGCCCGACACCCCATTAGTGGCCGCCCTGAAAGGGCTCACTGGGAGAACTCGGCAACATGACCCTTGCCACCTATACCGTCAGTCTCGCGCGGCACTTCTCTTGTGGAGAGAGTTCTCATCTATGGCTAATTCTCACCATAGCGGTAGTGGGGGAACAGCGAGCACACTCCTTACATCCCCGGTACGCGAGGTGCGGTCGTTGACTCTCTCCCAGTCTGTGAGTGCGTGTCGGCCGTCACCACTCTTCCGAGACCACGTGGAGGAGACCCATCCGTGTCACGTCGCAGCCCGAATGATCGTCTCAGTGCCCTGCTTGCGGAAGCGGACTGGAGTGCGGGCGAGCTCGCACGCGCGGTCAACAGACTGGGTGCCGCCCAGTCACTGACGCTGCGCTACGACCGGACCTCGGTGGCTCACTGGCTCTCGGGTTCCAAGCCCAGGGAGGCCGTCGTCGCCTTGGTGGCCGCGGCGTTCTGCCGTCGTCTGGGCCGGTTCGTCACAGTGGAGGACACCGGATTGGACCATTCGGCGCCGGAGCCGGGGCTTCGTCGCCCCGGTAAGGAGCGGGAAACGACTTCCCTGGCGCGGCTGGTCATCCTCACGCGGGCTGACGCCAGCCCGGAACGCCGGTCCCTTCTGATGCGGTCTCCCTACAGGGTAGAAGCTGTCCCGTCGCCCGACTGGCAGCCACAGCCGTCCTGGATACCGGTGCCGGGGGCGCGACACCGAGCCACCCAGGAGGACGTAAGGGCCATGAGGTCCTTCTCCGAGACAGTCGCCGCGCAACTGGAGCGTTTCGGTGGCAGGCACGGCCGCTCGGCATTGGTGGCCTATCTCGCGGATGACGTCAGCCGGGTGCTCACCGCGAGCGCCCCGGATCTGCTTCGCCGGACACTGCTTGTGTCGGCTGCCCAACTCACCCAATTGCTCGCGATGATGACCGAGGATGCCGGGTGTCACGGGTTGGCCCAGATCTACTACCACGTCGCCCTCGACCTGGCTCGTGACTCCGGGAACGCAGTGGCTTACGGTCTCGTCCTTCGCGCCATGAGTGTCCAGGCGCTGCAGATGGACCACCCGCGGCGGGCTCTCGAACTGGCGCAATCA
The DNA here is from genome assembly GCF_004124325.1 of Streptomyces sp. L2. Taxonomy (NCBI): domain Bacteria; kingdom Bacillati; phylum Actinomycetota; class Actinomycetes; order Kitasatosporales; family Streptomycetaceae; genus Streptomyces; species Streptomyces sp. L2. The sequence goes on along the minus strand of NZ_QBDT01000001.1, from coordinate 7,767,037 downwards.
GCCGTGGACGTGTCCGGTTCCTCGGCCCACGGGGCAGCTCTGGCCTTCCTTCTCAGCCAGCAGGCCGTGACCCACGCCTACGACGGGCAGCGGCACGCCGCGATCAGGGATCTCGTCGTGGCCGAAGCCTCGCTGGAGCGGGCATCGAATGTTCCCGGGCCCTTCACGGCCTACCCGCGAGCCGGGCTCGAATACCAGCGCGCACAGGCCCTGCTGGCACTGAGACTTCCTGTCGAGGCGCTGTCCTCCCTGCGCGACTCCGCTCGCCATCGTGACAGTGAGCGCCGCAGAACATCCGCGCTGACCGAGTTCCGTCTGGGCGAGGTCCTCATGGCGATGGGTCATCTCGAAGAAGCCTGCGTCCACTGGAACAGGTTCCTCGATCATTGTCTCTACTTGCATTCAGCCCGCGTTGATCAGTCGCTGGCGCAACTTCACCAGATGTTGCGGCCTCACCAGCGGCAACGACACGCCTCCTCCGTATGGGAGCGGATCTGTGAGTTGATCGCTCATCCCGCGTGACGAAAGGTTCCGCGAAGCACCCTTCAGACGCTGTGAACCAGGGCCGTCAGGACCTGGGCCCGCTCTCGCAGTGCGGAGGCCGGGGGCTGCCGGCGGTGCGGCTCAAGGGTGTGGTGAAGCTGGGTCAGAGCTCCATCGACGCGAGCCGAGCGCAGTTGAGGGCAGTGGCCGAGGAAGTGCCTCCAGTGGAAGCACGCCTCGTCCAGGTGTCGGCGTACTCGCCTATGTGCAGAGCCGCGTACGGATGAACGTGCAGAGCAAGGAGACTTGTGGAGCGCGAGCGTCGTTGTTCGAGATGATGGGGCGGTGTCTCTTCGCTACTTCAATCAGACCGGCTGAACCGCGGTCTTCAACGGCACCGACACCGAGATCGGCCGCACGGTGCGTGTAGAGGGCTGGGCCCAGGCGACCAGGACGGCCCTGGTCGTCGATCCCAAGCGTGGTGCCCTGCGTCCGGTGACGGACTACGAGGACTCTCCCACCTGGAGACCGACCAGGTCGTGGCCGCGGTGCCTGGTGGAGAGTGGCGGGTGCACTGGAAGGACGAGGACCCAGGGGGAACGCCGCTGACGGCACAGGTACTGGCCGCGCTCATCACGTCGCAGAGGTGGGCGACGGCCATCACGGTCGATGGCCAGGGGTATGTCCAGGATGCTGATAGCGTCGACGCCTTCATCCCGCCGGGCGAGGACCCGGTGTCGTGATCGCAGCTGGTCAGGCCACGTCGTTCTCTCGCTCGATGGCCTTGAGGCGCCTCTTGAGACGGTAGCTGGGGCCGTTGATGGAGATCACTTCGCAGTGGTGGAGGAGTCGGTCGAGGATCGCTGTGCTGGCTCTGTTAACGAGAACGGGTTCTGGCTCAACTTCCGTGCAGCGGCCACTGTGAGTGACGGCTGAGTGTCTCAGGCTGGGGGGCTCGAAGTCGCCCGAAAATAGGCCGTGGTCACGGCAGTTGGGCTGACAGTTCGGGGCCATGAAAGAGATCGTGCTCCGTCTGAAGGAGCTGTTGTTCCCGTCGGTCGCGAACATCGCGGTGCTGTCGGTGGACGTGAACATTGCGATAGTGCGCGTTGATGTGCAGTGCACTGCCGCTGGCGCCTCCTGCCCGGGATGTGGGATCTGGTCGACCCGCGTTCACAGTTCCTACCTGCGGTTTCCTGCCGATGTGCCGAGCGGTGGGCGAAGGGTTGTCCTGCAACTTCGCGTCCGGCGGTTCCGGTGCCGGAACACGATGTGCCCGCGCCAGACCTTCGTGGAGCAGATATCCGGCTTGACGCGCAGGTATGGCCAGCGGACGGAACGGCTGCGCTCCGCCCCGGCCGCAGTCGGCCTTGCCCTGGCCGGCCGTGCTGGCGCCCGGCTGGCATCCGTCATCGGCGTCTCCGTGAGCCGGAGCACGGTCTTGCGCCTGGTCAATGCGCTTCCCGAGCCGGAAGTACCGGCGCCGCGAGTGGTCGGTGTCGATGAGTACGCCACCCGCAAGGGCCGCCACTACGGCACTGTTCTGGTGGATGTCGAAACCCGCCGCCCGATCGATCTCCTCCCGGACCGGGAGGCGTCCAGCCTGGCCGCCTGGCTCTCCCGGCGGCCAGGCGTCGAAGTCATCTGCCGCGACCGAGCACCGTTCTTCGCTGAGGGCGCCGCTGCCGGAGCACCGCAGGCGGTTCAGGTCGCGGACCGGTGGCACCTCTGGCACAACCTGAGTGAGGCCGCTGAACGAACCGTCACCCAGCATCGCCGCTGCCTGCACGTTCTGACACCTGCGGCACCTGAACCCGAGCCAGCATCTGCTCCGGCCTCGGGCTCGTCCGATTCACCGTGGCCACGCGGGCACCGGTTCGCCGACCGGACCCGATCCCGTCACGCCGCGGTGCACGACCTGTTGAAGGCAGGGCACAGCCGGCGCTCGGTCGAGCGGCAACTCGGAATGACCTGGCGGACCGTCAAGCAACTTGCCGACGCGGCGACGCCGGAGGAGCTGTTCAACGGGCAGTGGCAGAACCGGCGCTCCATCCTCGACGACTACAAGCCCTACCTGGACGACCGCTGGAGCGAGGGCTGCACGAACGCCTGGAAGCTCTGGGAGGAGATCGTGCCGCTCGGCTACAAGGGCAGCTATCAGCGCGTCCGCGCCTACCTGCGCGAGAAGCGCACCTCGCCACGGTCGGTAACCGCCAGGCCGCCATCAGCCCGAACGGTCGCCGGATGGATCCTCCGGCGCCCCGACACCCTTGCCGAGGGCGAGCAGCTCCAGCTCAAGTCCGTCCGGACGCACTGCCCCGAACTCGACGCCCTCACCCGGCGCGTCCGGTCCTTCGCGGCCATGCTCACCGAGCGCCAGGGCGAGCGCCTGCCCGACTGGCTCGATGCTGTCCGTCAGGACGACCTGCCCAGCCTCCACACCCTCGCCGCAGGCATCGACCGCGACCGCGATGCTGTCATCGCCGGCCTCACCCTGCCCTGGAACTCCGGTGTCGTCGAAGGCCATGTCAACCGGATCAAGATGCTCAAGCGCCAGATGTTCGGCCGCGCAGGCTTCGCCCTCCTGCGGAAGCGCGTCCTCATGTCCTGATCACCGACGACGGTAGGAACTCGATGGCAGCCGCGGAGGCGGATGTGTAAGCCTTCCCCTTCCAGATGCCGACGGAGAAGACCTTGATGACCAGCGACGACGCCCTCGATCAGTTCAGACACATCGCGCGTGAGAGGGCATTTGGCAGGCATGTCGGGTCGGACAGGCTCATCCAGGCAGGTCTGGACGCGCTGGTAGCTGGGGTCGAAAGCCCGTCCCTGGCCATGCTGGCGGGACTCCTCCGAAGCGAAGAACCCGAAGCGCCAGAGCTCTTCGACCAAGTCCTGGACGAGCTGGGACTGCTCTTCCATCCGCCCACGGACCCCCGGGCCGCAAAGTGGGCGATGGCCTACTGGATCGCCGGTCAGATCGCCGACGGATCCCTGGATCCCGCCACCGGCACTCACCTCATCTGGGCAGACATCGCCTATGACCTCGGCTACCCCGAAGAGCTGGCACCACTGGTGTCCTGCGCGCACAACCTGGACGGCTGGGAGGAGAGCTGGGGAGTATCCGTCGAGGAACTCAACGGAGAAGCGGTTGAGGCAGCGAAGCAGTTCGTTAACAAGGGGGCGGGAGCCGAGGCGCGGGACTGACCAGCGGTCCCTTCTCGCCACCGGGATTCGTCGCCCGCGAGCTGATCCGCTCACTCAGCGTGGCCGCGTCACAGAAGTTGAGCCAGAACCCGTTCTCGTTAACAGAGCCGCTGCTGTGGCGAGGACCTCGTCGCCGAAGACCTGGCCCCATTCGCTGAAGCTCTTGTTCGAGGTCAGGATGATCGAGCCCTTCTCGTGCGCTTCGAGATGACCTGGAAGACCAGGTTCGCCTCAGCTCGTCCGAGGGGCTGGTAGCCGACCTCATCGACCACGAGGACGCTGGCTCTGCACGTTCATCCGTACACGGCCATGCACTTTCACGTGTACGCCGACACCAGGTGGCCGGCGGACAGGAGGACCTGCCCCAGACGGAATTCCGTGATGGCTAGCGCCCTGCGCCGCTCGGGGGCGCGCTGACGGGCAGAGGCACGCAGCGCCGCCATGGCCTCGGTCGGAAGCCCCAGGGCGATCAGGGTCTGTGCGCGCTGGTATTCGAGCCCGGCTCGCGGGTAGGCCGTGAAGGGCCCGGGAACACTCCGTGCCCGGTCCAGGCATGCCTCGGCCGCGGCGAGGGGCATCGAGCGCGGCCTGCCGCTGTCCGTCGTGGACGCGCGCCACGGCTTGCTTGCTGAGGAGGAAGGCCCTCGCAGGCGCGTTCGCCTGGGAGCCCACCGGCCCAGCCGTGTCGGCCAGCGCGAGAGCGTGCCGTTCGTGGCCGATCCGCAATGCCTGAGGGCTCATCGCTCGCAGGGTGCCGGCGTAGGTCACCGAGTCTCCGGCCTCGCGGGCCAGGTCGAGGGCCGTGTGGTAGTAGATCTGGGCCAGCCCGTAGGACAGGTCAAGGCGTCACCTGTCCGTGCAGCAGTCCCCTCCATATCACCGAGGCAGACGCGGGCTGACTAGCTTTCACAACCGCGCAAGGTTGCATGCGTTGCCCGTGATTCGCGCTGCGCCACACCTGCCAACAGGTAATGGAATCTGGTCGACTGGTCTCACCGTTCCGGCCGAGTCAGCCACCGACAAGGAGTGGGTCATGTCATCGCTATACGAGATCGTCGTCGAAGCTCTCGTGACCCAATTTCACCAGGAACGGGACCGACTGCGACCTGACACATCCTTTCGGGACCTCGGCTTCGACTCCCTCTCGCGGCTGGACCTGTCGCTCGCGCTCAGCAAACAGCTGAAGATCGAACTCCAAGACGAAGATGTGTTCCGCCAGAGGACACTTGGCGAACTTGTCCGATTTCTCGAAGAACAACGCGCCGCAGCCTGACGGCTCCCTTGGGGACTCGGCTAGGACGAACTAAGGACGAACGCCGAGTGCTCCCTCAGTAGTTACCGACTCAGTCGAAGGAGGCGTGGGCAATGTCCCAAGTAGTGCGTCGTGCGACGCAAGCAGATTTGAGCGAGCTTACCGACATCCTGACCGTGGGATTCGCCGAGGATCCAGTTTTCACATGGATGTTCAAGACGGAGGAACTGTACCGTCGGGTTGCACCGGCATACTTCCAGATGATGGCCGAACAAGCACTCAACGCCGGGCAGGCGTATTTGGCCGACGGCAAGGGCGTCCTCATTGGCCAGCCTTCCTCCACAGTTGATAGTGACGCGGAGTGGAACGCGGCAGGACAGCAGAAGGTACGAAACACCTGCGGCGAGTGTGCGGACAACGCACTGGCCTACCTCAATGCTGCACGTGACAATCATCCGATGGACAAGCCCCATTGGTATGGTGAGTACCTCGCAGTGAGGCCGAGCTATCGAAATGAGGGGATCGGTGTACTCCTGCTCCGACACAATTTCAAGGAACAGGGCATGGCATTCTATCTCGAGTCGACAAAACAGCGAAATACAGATACTTATTCACGGCTGGGGTTCACAGCGACCCGGTCGTACAAAGTGGCTGACGGGGTTGAGATGACATCCATGTGGCGAGATCCCATGGCATAGCACCCCGATTACGTCAGAGAGTCGTCGGCCAATCCCGAGCGTCGCCACATCGGGGCTCTGGCCGGGGCAGGGCTCTGAACCAGACTGTGGATTGCGGCCCCAGCGTACAGGGGGCCGCTACGGCCTCGCGGAAATTCTGACTCTCATCCGAGCACCCGCTCATTGCTCCCCCAGACTCTCACTCGTGAAGGACAAAGACGTGGACGCCGCAGCCAAGGGAACTCCCCAAGAGAGTCAGGAAACAACAAGAGTAGGTGCGCACACCTATGAGCCGGTGCTGCGGCTTGCCCTTAAACATGCGCTCGGCTATCTGCATGAGGAACATGACAAATCGTCACTTCCCGTGGGCCCGACTGGTGACGACGATGATATTCAGGAGATACTAGGGGGAGAACTCCCGCAAGACGCCACGGACACTCTGGCAGTGCTGGACCTTCTGGTCCGCGGGACCGCGCCGGGACTGGTGCGTTCTGGTGCGGGGCGCTATTTCGGTTACGTTACTGGGGGAACTCTTCCGGTCGCGATGGCGGCAGACTGGCTGACCAGCACCTGGGACCAGAACACCATCGTGCACGACGGCTCTCCCGCCACAGCGGTCGTTGAGGACATCTGCGCCAGGTGGCTCACTGACCTTCTGGGGCTGGCGCGCGAGACTTCCGTGGCTTTCACCCCGTCAACCACCTACGCCGACCTGCTGGGGCTGACCGTCGCGCGCCACAAGGTCCTGGCTGATCAGGGATGGTGCGTCGCCGAACAGGGTCTCGACGGTGCACCTCCGGTTACGGTTGCTGTCAACGAGACCGTGCATATAGCTGTCCTCCGCAGCCTGCAGGCTCTGGGCCTGGGCAACCAGATCACCTTGCTGCCCGCGGACAACAACGGCCGCGTTGACACCACATCTCTGGCGAGCGCTCTACGCAAGGCGACTGCCGGCCCGCTCATCTTCTGCGGACAGATCGGTGAGATCAACACCGGCGGTGTCGATCCCCTGCGCCAGATCTGCGAGATGGTGCACGAGTCCGGCGGATGGGTGCACCTGGACGCGGCCTTCGGCCTATGGGCAGCCGCCTCCCCGCGCCTACGCCACAGCTTGCTGGACGGTGTCGACCTCGCCGATTCCCTCGCCACCGACACCCACAAGTGGCTCAACACTCCGTACGACTGCGGAGTAGCGTTCGTCAGGGACGCCCAGGCACACAAGGAGGCATTTCAAGCCCGGGCCGGCTATCTGCATCTCAATCCGGACCAGCGCCACCCCTCGTCACTGAACCTCGACGTCTCCCGCCGCTCGCGCGTCTTTCCGCTCTGGGCGGCCCTGCGTCACCTCGGCCGCCAGGGCATCGCCGACCTCATCGACCGCTCCTGTGCGCATGCTCAGCAGCTGGCGAAGCTGATGGCCCAAGAACCAGGCGTGCATGTGTGCAACACCGTGACGCTCAACCAGGTCCTCCTGTGGTTCGAAGACCCTATGGGTGACGACCATGATGCCCACACTGCGCACGTCGCTGCCAGCTTCCAGCACGAGGGAGTGGGCTGGGCGGCGACCAGTTCCTGGAAGGGCCGCACCACACTACGTCTGTCCCTGGCCAACTGGACCACAAACAGCGAGGACATCGCCCTGACCGCTGCATCTCTCATCCGGGCCCATCGCCAACTCAGAACTGAGTAAAAGCGGCAGTTGGTTGGTCACGGCGAGCTTCGCCGGTCAATCCGGCTCAAGTGCAGCCGTCCTGGGCCTGCCGTGATTCGACACCCTTGCGGCGCCTGTCGGCCATCGCTTCAGGCTCCTCCATGGACAGCCGCCCCGCCTCTGCATCGAAAACGTCTCACCACATCGAGCCCTGAGCAGGCTCAATCACCATAGGCACGGCTCCACCGACCGGCACCCTCCATCACTCGACACCCGGCAAGACCAGCAGGAGGCTGCGTTGACTGATCCACTGCGCACCCCGCCCTTCACCCATGTCGAACGCACCGGACCAGCTTGCCTACGCCGGACGGTCACCGTCCAGCCGGGCATGTGCGGTCCCACGCACCTGTTTGCCGCACGGGTCGGCGACTGGACCTGGGAGACCGTGAGCGCGCTGAGCGGGCTGAATGTCTGTAGCGCGCGCGACGAGCTTGGAATGCCGACATATCTGTCCTACTGCTACTACCGAATCACCTCAGGTCCAGGTTTCCATCTTAAACAGCTTGACTTCGGCGACCGCCTGGACGTGCGGTCCGAGGTCTTCTTCGATACCGAACGTGGCTCGGTTCTCACTCTGCATCGGATCAGGCGCGACACCGAAGATGACGGACTGCTGCTGCCGCAGGATGAACACGGCGACGTAGCTCCCTCACATCCTGAGTCAGACTGCATCGAAGTCGAAAACCTGAATCTATGGGTTTCCCGCGCCAGCAGTCACACCAACGTGAACCTCAAACGATCATTGCCCGTTGGGTTTTCCCACAACCAACTACCCGAATTCCCTCCCAACTATTCACCTCATGACCACTATCGTCGTGCTCGTTTTCAGCAAACACTTCATGACCCGCTCAGTGCGGACTGGCCCTCCGCGTATCCAGACATGTTCGTTGATTACCCAATCAACGTCGTGCAAGACGTAAATGGAGTCGGACTCCTATACTTCGCCTCCCTCTTCTCCATTTCCGAAAATGCTCTCCTACGTCTGTGGCAAAAGCTTGGTCGGTCAGATCGTTCCTTCCACGACCGCACCATCCACGATGCACGGGTCTGCTACCTGGCCAACGCCGACATCGACGCCGTACTTCGGCTCCGCCTTCGCACCACCCACAACCCGAAGAACCCCGCCGAGGAACGAACCGAGATACGTGTGGACGATGTGACCACCAACCGTGTCATCGCTGTCGCCGCCTTCCGCCATACGGCCTGACAACCCGGCCTCGCTGTTTCATGAAGGCGGCGGGTCGACCGTGCGTCCGTGATATCGCGTTGATCCCTGCCCGTGGGTGGTCCCGGTCAGGTCATGGTGCGGGCGGCGTCCGCGATGACCGCGGCGTCCTTGGCGTCGGTCTTGGCCTCGCCCGGATACAGGTCGGCGATCCGGCGCATCGCCAGGCCCGGCAGGTAGGCGACCTTGCAGCCGGCGTCGCGGGCGACGGTCAGCGGGAGGGCACCGATGGAGGCGGGCTGGTCCACGATCACCAGGACGGTGCCGAACTTCGCGGCCAGCTTCTCGAACACGCCCGCAGCTTGGGCTCGCTGTTGGGCAGCTGCTTGTCGAAGACCTTCTTGCCGGCCGGGGTCAGCCCGTGCCCGTGGTGGGCGCTCTTGCCGACGTCCAGGCCGAGGAAGACGCCCACGTCGCCGGTGTCGAACATCGTGCTCTCAACTTCCTTGCAGTGGTGCTGGCCTGGGCATTGGTGTCGTACTCGCGCATCCACGTTATGCAGACCTGCCGCCCGAGAACGGCCGGGCGTTGCGCCAGGCCAGGCGGTAGTCGGACCTCTCATCAGCGTCTCCGGCGGCACCTCTCGGACCCGGTGACACCACCCCCCAGGTCATGCCTTCGACAGGGCGACACAGCCATGCCGGGCCCTGAGGCCAGCGGCCCTCTTGCAGGACCGCGAAGAACATAACGGGGGACGTCGGCGGGGGGTGCCGAGGGCCAGCCGGACGCGCTGCTCGGCCTGGATGACGTGGCGGGTGGTGACGCGCGAGATCTTGGTATCCCTTGAGTGCTGGGCCACCGCCCGGGTAGGCGAGATCGGCCAGCATGGGCACGCCCTCGCGCTCGAAGATGCGGATGATCCGGTGAGTGCGGGTGGCGGTCAGGTCGTGGGAGCGGCCCGGCAGGGCGGGCGAGAACCACACCGGCCGTCCGGATCGGTGACTACCTGCACGTTCACCCCGTGCCGGCGGTGCTTGTGGGAGTAGTCGGCCCGTCCGTCGTCGACCCCGGTCGCACTCGGCAAGCGTGCCGTCCAGGAGGACGAAGTCCGGATCCTGCTCGCGTAGGACCTTCAGCAGGCCCGGATCACGGTCGGCGAGGAGGTCGATGACCGCGCTCGTCTAGGCGTGGGCGGTGGACTCGCTGATCTGGAACCCGGCAGCGACCTTCGCCAGGGTGGTGTGCTCGACACTTTTGGGGCGCGGGTGACCCGGCGTGCGGTGCACTGCGCAAGCGAGCATCGTACGGCCGGGTTCCGCTTGGCGGTCACCAACGCCGATCCCAGGGCGAGTTCGGTCAAGGGTGGCGAGGACCTGGGGACGGCAGCGGGTCGAGCAGAGTCGCGTTCAACGGCCGGTGATGCCTTCCGGGCCCCGGCAAGCGTATGAGGGCGGGGACTCCTCGCGGAGTCCTTAGGGACGTGGCAGGCATGCCCTGGACTTCCCACCTTGGCCGCTTGTGTTTGCCTTCATCGCCCGCCAGCGGGATACGGGTCTGGCGCGGCCATCGTGGACTCGCAGTCGGTGAAGGCGGACGCCGCCGTCACTCTCGCTACGGGATATGACGCCCGAGATGAGATCAACGGACGCAAGCAACACCTACTCACTGACACCCTCGGAAGCCGACGGCACCGGGGCCAACTGCCCGCCGCAGCGACACTCGTCGCCCGCGAGCCGTCCTGGACGGCCGGTGACGAGTTTCCGCGCACTGTTTCCCTCTTTCCGGCTCCGCCCGGTTCAGGAGGAGCACCGCCTTCGGTGGCGGTGGCGAATATCGAGGGATCCGGGGCGGTGGAAGCGGGGCATACCACGCAACCTTGTGCACTTATGAAATCCGGGCCCGGCCTGGTTCGGCCAGAACGGCGTGGAGTGGCGCATGACATACCCCCGTATCCTCGACGGTCGCCTGTGCACCGGCCCGCTGTCAACTCCCCGGTCCCGCCCGGATTCCCTGGCCGACGATTCCGCATCCGCACAGATTTTCAACGCATTCACGCACTTGCGCCGACTTGGCCTTCCGGGACGGGCGTCCGAACTGCTGTCGTGGTGGGGCGGTTCGTGTGGCGAGCATCGTTCGAGGGCCTCGCCCGTACCCATAATCCACGCGGAGGCGTCCTTTCTGATGAGCGTTCGGATTCTTACGGAAGAAGGACAGCGGTTCCGCCGGCTGTCACAGAGTGAGCTGACCATAGCCGAACCCCGGCACCGCACCCATGGAGATTTCACCGGCAAGCAGCTGCGGATAGCGGGACGCACGGTCATCGACCTCAGCGGGCTCGACTATCTCGCGCTCGGCTCCGATCCGAAAGTCAAGGAGCTGATGCGGCGCAACCTCCAGCGCCACGACTGCGGCATTCCAGGCAGCGAAGCGATCATCCGTACCTGGCAGGTCGAGCGGCTGGAACAGGAACTGGCCGCCTACCATTTCGGCGTATCCGCGGCCGCGATCACCTTTACGGCCGGCTACCCGGTGAACTTCTCGCTCATGGAAGCTCTCGGGCTGCGCGGCAACAGCTTCTTCCTGCGGATGCACGCCGACGCGGTGGGTGACTGGCCCACGGCCAAGGCTCCGACGCTGTTCTTCGTCGACTCCGATCTGCACTTCTCCGCCCGGCACGGCATCCGCTTCGCCACCCGGCTGCGCCCGGACCGCTGCAGCTCGCGGATCTACCCCACCGGGGACCTGGCACGCCTGGAGGAGCAACTTCAGGAGTCCCAGCGGGAAGTTCCCGGGCCCGCTGTGCGGATCATCCTCACCGACACCGTGGACTCCGCGACCGGCCATGAGACGGACATGGCTCCACTGTGCGCCCTGGCCGAGCGATACGACTGCCTGGTGTACGCGGACGAGGCCCACGCGGTCGGTGTCATCGGACCCCAAGGACGCGGCGTCACCGCGAAAGTGGAGAACTTCGACCGCTACCGCAACCGGCTCATCCTCATGGGCACCCTCACCAAGGCCTTCTGCCAGCCCGGCGGATACGTGGTACTCAACGACCCCGACCTCGCCGCGCTGCTGAAATTGTGCAGCCCCCAGCACGTCTTCTCCGCGCCCGTCCCCCCTTGGATCGCCGACACCGCCCGGCAGATGATCCCCCTGGTAGCCGGCCCACACGGTGACCGGCGCCGCCGACGGCTGGAACACGTCTCCCTGACCCTGCGGGAGATGCTCCTCGACGACGGCTTCGACCTTGTCGGCAACTCCGCGTCCCCCATCATCGCCCTGCCCCTGCGACGACCCGAACTGGGCGAGAAGGTACTCCACCTGCTGTGCGACCTCGGCTTCGTCGCATCGGTCTTCCAAGGCCCGCTGCGCGCACGCGGCCAAGAGGTCCTGCGCCTGGCCATGCGCGCGGACCTGACCGACGGCGACCTCGAAGCCCTGGGCGAAGCGCTGAACTGCTGTCGCGAGAAGTTGCACTTCACCTGACCAGCACCAAGCCCCGGTCAGTCACACCCGACCACTCACACCGCCCCCAGCAGGAGATGAACCATGGCGCACACCGCTCCGCGCGGGCCCGTCGACGCCTCCCACAGCCCCCACTTCGTCGGCCCCGCGACGTTCTCCCGCCTGCCCCGCGCCGACCAGCTCGACGATCCCGCCGACATCGCCGTGCTCGGCATCCCCTTCGACAGCGGCGTCACCTACCGCCCCGGCGCCCGCTTCGGACCCGGCGCCATCCGGGAGGCCTCCCGCCCCCTGCGTCCCTACAACCCCGCCCAGGAGACCGCCCCCTACGACCTCGTCCAGGTCGCCGACGCCGGAGACCTGGCCGTCAATCCCTTTCGCGTCGAGGAAGCCATCGAGGCCATCGAGGCGGGCGCGGACGAACTCCTCGCCCACGGCACCAGGCTGATGACCCTGGGGGGCGACCACACCATCACCCTGCCCCTGTTGCGCTCGGCCGCCAAACGCCACGGGCCCGTCGCCCTGCTCCACTTCGACGCGCACCTCGACACCTGGGACACCTACTTCGACGCCCCTTACACCCACGGAACCCCGTTCCGCCGGGCGGTCGAGGAGGGCCTCCTCGACACCGAGGCGCTCTGCCACATCGGGATCCGCGGCCCCCTCTTCGGCCGCGGCGACCTGACCGACGACGCGAAAATGGGCTTCGGGATCACCACGGCCGCCGACGTCATGCGCCGCGGAGTCGACGAAGTCAGCCACCAGCTGCGCGAACGCATCGGCGACCGTCCCCTGTACATCTCCGCCGACATCGATGTCCTCGACCCGGCCCACGCCCCCGGCACAGGCACGCCCGAGGCCGGCGGCCTGACCTCGCGCGAGCTCCTGGAAATCCTGCGTGGCCTCGCCGGCTGCCGCATCGTCTCCGCCGACCTGGTCGAGGTCGCCCCCGCCTACGACCACGCCGAGATGACCGCCGTCGCCGCCGCCCACGTCTCCTACGACCTCATCACCCTCATGGCACGCCGGACAGAGGCGTGAACCAGCTCTGACCACTGCCCCACGGGTGCGGCGCGTCCACCCGCCCCATCACCGGTCCGACCTGCGTCGGGGCGGTGCACGGGCCGTACCCGTCGGCTGTCACCCCAACACAGGGCAGAACGTGCCGGGCCCGTTCCGGCGGGCCCGTCTGCCCGGACCACATCCAAAGGAGCCGCCACCCATGACCCTTCACACTAATCAGGTTCAGTCGTGGAACGCCACCCGGACCGAATACCCCAGGGGCGCGACCGTTCCGGACCTGTTCGAGGAGCAGGTCCGGCGCAGCCCCCAGTCCGTCGCGATCTCCCCGGAGAACGGCGCGGACATCACCTACGCGGAACTCTCGAAGCGCGTGGAGCGCGTCGCCGGTGCCCTGGCCGGGCAGGGAGTCGGCATGGGCGACATCGTCGCCGTGGCGCTCGAAAGGTCCGTGGAAGGCTACGTCGCGATTCTGGGCATCCTCCGGCTCGGAGCGGTGTACCTTCCGGTCGACCTCGCCTTCCCGCCGGGCCGGATCGAGGGCATCCTCGCCGACGCCGACTGCCGCTGGGCGGTGACCTCCCAGCGGTACGCCCACCTGCTGCCCTCCAAGGTGACCGCGGTCGACATCGGCCGGCTGCCCCAGGCAGTGGCACCACCGGTACCGGGAGAGCTCTCCGCCGAGAGCCCGGCCTACGTGCTCTACACGTCCGGATCCACAGGTGAGCCGAAGGGCGTCATCATCGCGCACCGCGGCATCGTCCGGCTGGTACGGAACACCGATCTGATCGGTTTCACCGCGGACGACGTGGTCTGCGGCACCGTGAACCTGACCTTCGACCTCTCGGTCCTGGACCTGTTCGGCCCCCTGCTCAACGGGGCCCGGCTGTTCGTGCCGGCCAAGGAGACCTTACTGTCGGCCGCGGCCCTGGACCGCGTGCTGGCCCAGCACCGGGTGACGGTGATGTGGCTGGGCGCGGCACTCTTCCACCAGATGGCGGCGCAGCGGCCCGAGATGTTCCGCAACCTGCGCTGTCTCATCGCCGGAGGGGACGCGCTCAACCCCGGTGCGGTGCGCGCCATCCTGGACAAAGGCCGGCCGGGTCAGCTGATCGACGGGTACGGACCCACCGAGAACACCTCCCTGTCCACCGCGCACATCGTCGAGGACCTCCCGCCGGAGGCGGAGTCGGTGCCCATCGGACGGCCGATCTCCAACTCCACCGCGTACGTGGTCCGGACTGACGGCACCCTGGCCGACGTCGGTGAGGAGGGAGAGCTGTGGGTCGGCGGGGACGGTGTGGCGCTCGGATACCTCAACGAGCCAGGACTGACCGCCGAGCGGTTCGTTCCCGACCGGTTCTCCCCGGACGGGCACGGCCTTCTCTACCGCACCGGTGACATGGGCCGATGGCGGGCCGACGGAGTCATCGAGTTCCTCGGCCGCCGTGACCGGCAGATGAAACTCGGCGGATTCCGGGTCGAGCTGCGCGAGATCGAGATCGTGCTGGCCGCACATCCCCAGGTGAAGGAAGCGGTCGTCGAGGTCAGGGAGACCGCGGGAGAGAACAAGAGACTGCTCGGCTGGGTGGTGGCCGGCGACGACGCGGAGCGGCGGACCCTGCCCATGCTGCTGCGCCAGTACCTGCGGGACCGGCTTCCCGTCTTCATGGTGCCGCACGAGATCAAGACCGTTGACGCGATGCCCATCAACGCCAGCGGGAAAGTGGACCGGGCCACGCTGCTCTCCGACGACAGTCAGACGGACATCCCCCTGGCCGAGAACGAACGGCCCCAGGACGGAACCGAGAGGGCCGTGGCCGAGGTGTGGCAACTCGTCCTCGGCATCACCGCGGTGCGCCGCACCGACGACTTCTTCGGCCTGGGAGGCACCTCGCTGCAGGCCGCGCAGGTCGCCGCGGCGATCAGCCACCGCGTCGCACTGGACGCGCGGCACGGCAGGTACCTGATCCGTACCCTGCTCGACAACGCCACCGTCGTCTCCTTCACCGAGCGGATCGACTCCCTACTGGCAGGCTCGACCGATCCCGTCGCGGAACCGGCCGTCGACTTCGCCCGCGAAGCACAGCTGCCAGGCACCCTGCGCTTCGACGCACCGCTGGTGGCGGACGTGTGCGACCCGCATCGCGTACTGCTCACCGGCGCCACCGGCTTCCAGGGCGGCTTCCTGCTGGACCAGCTGGTCAAGTCCGGGGTCCGCGAGGTGTGGTGCCTGGTCCGCGCGTCCGACGCCGACGCGGCCCGGCGCCGGCTCGCCGGCCGGATGCGGCGCTACGGACTCGACTACGACGCGGTCAAGGACCACGTCATCCCGGTTCCCGGCGACATCTCCCGCCCCCGCCTGGGCCTCAGCGACGAAGCCTTCGACGACATCGCGAGGTCGGTGGACGCGATCGTGCACTCGGGGTCGCTGATCAACTTCGCCTATCCGTACAGCTCCATGAAGCGCACCAACGTCGACGGCGTCCTCACGCTCCTCGACCTCGCCACCACGCACCGCCGCAAGCCGTTCCACCATGTCTCCACCATCATCACGCTGGTCGGATTCGGCACCGCCGACGTCCGCTACGTGATGGAGGACCAGCCCCTGGCCCACGCCGAACGGATCTCACTGGGCTACGCGGAGAGCAAATGGGTCGCCGAGCGCCTGGTGAGCGAGGCCGCCGCACGCGGCCTGCCGGTCTCCATCTACCGGCCGTACGAGATCAGCGGCACCCGGGACCGCGGCATCTGGAACACCGACACCCTCATGTGCGCGTGGTTCCGCACCATCGCGGAGACCGGACTGGCACCGGATGTCGAACTGCCGCTGGACTTCGTCCCCGTCGACTACACCGCCGAGGCCATCGTCCACATCCTGCACACCCAGCGGCCCGACGGGCGGGTGTACAACCTGACTAACCCCCACGACGGACGGCTGTCCCTGCTCGTGGACCGGCTTCGCCACATGGGCTACCGGGTCAAGAAGATCCCCTACGGGGAATGGGTCGACATGGTCACCGAACTCACCCGCGAAGACCCGCATCACCCCATGACCGCCTTCATGCCCATGTTCAACGAGGGCGCGGCAGACACCGCCATCACCGTCAAGGAGATGTACTTCGCGGAGATCTTCCCCCAGTTCTCCCGGACCAATCTTGAGCGCGCCACCCAGGGCGCCGGCCTGGACCTGCCGTCGGTGGACGCCACCCTCATCGACCTGTACCTGCGGTACTTCGTCGAATCCGGCTTCCTGACGCCGCCCCCCTCCTCACCGGACCGGGCCGCGCTCATCCCCGCACCCCAGGAGGACCACGCCGTGCAAGACCCAGCCGAGCACATCCGCCACGCCATCCAGCAACTCCAGCCCGACATGGCCGCGCACGTACGCGACAACGCGCTCTACAAGGAGGCGATGGCAGGCACCCTCGGCATCGGGCACCTGCGCCGTCTGATCGCCGCGGAACTCCACGCCCAGCCCTCGGAAATCGCCGCCTTCACCCACCTGGCACAACGCAGCCGGAACGACACCGCCCGACAGCTGTTCAGCGGCGTGGCCGAGGCGATCACCGCCGCCCGGTCCTCCCTGCACGCCGCGGCCGCCGCACTCGACATCCCCGCGGAAGGCCCCGACCGCCCCTGCCCGCCCGAAGGAGCGGAAACCTTCGCGGAGTTCATCTCGTGGCTGGGCCTGCAGGCCCCGATCGGCGCGGCTGCAGCGGCCCTGCGCACCGATCTCATGCTGTGGTGCGCGGTCTGCGCGGAACTCGACACCGCACTTAGCCGCGGCAACACCCCGGTACCCGAACCTGTCCGTGCCTACGTCGCGGCCTACCGGCAGGCCCCGCCCCAGATCATCCAGGCCTGCACCGAGGTGATCACCATCGCCGTCGACGACGGCGAGGACCTCACCACCATCGCCCACACCGCGCACCGAATCGACCCCGTACTCCAGTCCTACTGGCGCTCGCTGAGCCCGACCGCCCAGTCCTGACCACACCGGAGGCACACCCATGCGCATCGCCGTCATCGGGGCAGGGATCGCCGGACTCACCGCGGCCTGGCTCCTGGAAGAAGAGCACGACGTCACCGTCTACGAGGCCACGGGCCGACCGGGCGGCAACATCCGCACCGTAGGCGTTCCCACCGGCCAAGGGACGACCATCCCCATCGACCTCGGCGCCCAGATGCTCTCCCCCACCGCCTACCCCCACCACACCGCCCTGCGCCGGGCACTGGACATCACCGACGCCGACACCACAGAGGTCTCCCTGACCACCACGCTCCTGCACACCGGCCGGGACAAACCGGTACTCGTCACCCCCCACGCCCCCACCGACACCAAGACCGACCGCACGCCGGTCACCGGACCGGCCTGGGACACGCTCGGCGCCTTCCTGGCCGCGGCCTCCCAACTGGAGAGCGAGGACGGCCCGCACACCACCACCGTGGCCGATCTCGCCGCCTCCCTCTCGCTGCCCGAACCGCTCCTGAAGGACACCGTGCTGGCCTGGTGCGCGTCCTTCGTCGACTGCACCCTGGACCAGGCCGCCCGCATGCCCGCCCGCGCCGCCGCTGCCTGGGCCACCCGCACCCCGCCCGAACAGGCCGGCACCGCACCGACATGGCACGTCCTCACAGACGGCCTCACCACCGTCATTCACCGTCTCGCGCGGGCTCTGCAGGGCCGGATCCTGTACAACACCGCCATCCGGCACATCAGCCTCACTACGGGACAACCCGCCGTGCACGGCGCCGACGGAACCACGACACCCTATGACGCGGTGGTCCTGGCCCTGCCGGCCCCCCAGGCCGCCCGCCTGCTGCACGGCTGCCCGGAACTGGGCGAACCGGCCGCCGCCCTGGCGGACTTCACCTACGTTCCCACCACGGTCGCCCTCCACCACGACCCCGTGCACATGCCTTGCGACCGCACACACTGGTCCGCCGTCTGCACTACCAGTGACGGACACTGGGCCGAAATGACCGCCTGGCTCGGCGCCGTGGGCAGCACCGACATCTTCAAGAGCTGGATCACCCACCGCACTCCACCCAGAGACATCATCGCCAGCGCACACTTCAGCCAGCTCCTCCCCACGGTCCCCGGCCACCACGCCGCACGCACCCTTCGAACCCGACAGGGCCGACACGGCGTCTACTACACCGGCAGTTACATGCACGACGCCGACAGCCAAGAAGGCGCCGTCCAGTCGGCCCTCGACGCCGTCACGGCGCTGGGCGCTTCCGGCACCCGCCGCGCCGCCCTCGGGCAGTAATCAGGCGGCGACGCCAGCCGCCGCCCGGACGACCTCGCCCACCTCGTGCTTTTCCAGCGGGCGGCAGGAGATCCGTGTCACCGTGTGACGCCACTTGCGCGGCGCGTCCAATCCGCCCGCGGCATGTCACCGATCACGGCGGGCACGGATCCATCGCGGCCGCCGCGGCGGCGGCCTCTTCCCGTGCCCCGCCAAGGGGAGTTCACCGAACAGCGAGTCCGGCGGCGCCCATAGCTCCTATGGGTGACCGCCGAACTCTCCCTGAAGAACCGCGGATGAATGAGAAGGGGGCCGGTTCCGTCAGCCGGAACGCTCCCGCACACGCTCGGCGAGAATCCGCTGCCTCAAGAAAGCCGAGACCGAATCTCCGCACTGTCTCTGCTCCTTGTCGTCTTCCGCGACTTCCGTCGATGGTTTTTCGCTCCCCCACGCAGCGGAAAGGACAGGGAGCTCCAAAGCTAAAGGATCATCCATGCCAGAATTGTGGATATACATCAGGTGGTCGAATTAACGACTCGCCCGATGACTCACTCGCTGGGAGTAATGCGCATGCGACCCTGACGTGAGTACGGCTTCTCCCGGCATCCATGGACTGCGCGACACTCCCGCCAAGGCCACCGACGATGGTCCAGTCAGCGACCCCCCGCCTCCGCCAGGAGCAGTTCAGCAGGCCATCCATACGATCCAGACCCGGATCAAGAAGACCGACACCGATGGCGAACGAACAAACAATGCCAGAGGAATATGCGAAAACTGCGCGCTTGCTCTTGAGGGATTCGCGTGACGTGCAGGACCGGGCCTGCGACTACCGGTCCACTCCGCGTGCACCCGGCAACTCCGTTGCCGACTGTGGCGCACTCTCGCCCTGTTCATAGACGGCGCACAAGGGGACAATCGCGTATCTGTTATCGGGATGGGCAGTACTCGGCGGGGGATGTGCGCCGATCGGGTTGTGCGACCGGCGGGACGGATGGGGCCGCACGTGTTACGCCACAGCGAGAACGAAAGTCCCAACGCCCTCCTTACGGAAGCAGAGTAGACCGAGGGAGATCTGTTCACACGCAGTCAACGGCCTGGGGGACGCCCAGTCGATGACACTCCGCTACGATCGGACGTCGGCGTCTCACTGGTGCACGAGCACGAGGCCACCAAGGGATGTCGCTGAACTGGTCGTCCCCCCACCCAGCCCGCCTGACCGGCGCATGCCACAACCAAGCACCACTTCGACGAGCAGCGCCGTCCTGCCTGCGACCCGAGAACCGGAGCCCGCTGCCGAGGGGTCTACTGGATACTCCAGCGGTGCGGGTGGCTGGGCTCTGTGGACAGTTCATGGGGTGCAGGTCGGTAGCATGCCAGGAGGCGAAACCGCCGACGCGCCAGCCCGGGGGGATGGATAGGTCGTACTGGTAGCCCACCCACCTTGTGCCATCTCGGTCCGTCGACTGCTCGGCCTCCTCAAACTCCTCTTCCCAGGCGTCGATCCGGGCCCAGAGGTCCTCCGGGAGGCCGGCGAACGGGTGGCTGGCCCCCTGTTCCGGATGCAGGACGCATGGCTCGGGGACATGCCCCTCGGACCCGACGACTTGCGGTTGCGGTGGCGCAGTCATCATCTCGGCGACGTGACGCAACCGGCGCCAGCGCAGGTCGAGCAGCATGCCGCAACCGGCCGGGCCGTGCACGTCAGAGGGGTACCAGAACACCTGGAGAAGTTGCGCGATGCTGAGATGTCCGGTGCCCAGGGGCTGGTGGCTGCGGCGGACAAAGGCAATGAGATTCAATAAGAGTGCGGAGCGCTCGGCGCCGGCCGTGGTCGATGCCCCGGCAACCATCACAGAGCGCCGTCGGCTTCGGAGCGGCAGCCCGAGCTCGCCGAGGAGTGCTCTCCCGGGCGCACGCTCTCACTAATTCACAAACTTGCCATAAGTACACGCGGCCAGTGCTGCATGAAGGGTTACCGCAGGGGGCCGTGCGCTGGTTCATTGACCCAGGCGGGTGAGTCGCCGAGCAGGCGGCGGGCAAGTGCGAGCCACGTGCGCGGACGGATCCAGCTGGTGAACAGCCGAGTTCAGGCCCTCCCCTCCTTGGCCGTGGCGTGCTGCAAGGGAGGCTCTACTCATGGCATATGACGTCGATCTCCTGTTCAAGGAGACAACTCCGGCGACGAAAGCCCACGTACGTACCAACCCCCTGGTGGAGGCGCTCGTCGCGGGTGAGGCGGGGGCGGAGGAGATCGCGCGAGTGGCGTTGGGCGAGTTTCACGCGCATGCAGCCGAAGTGGCGGCCTTCGCGACGCTGGCCGCGCGCTCGCCTCACCAACCCGTAGCGGGTTATTTCCTTGATCTGGCCCGCTTGGTGCTGGATTGTGAGGGACCTTTGCTCGCCTGCGGGGCGGCGCTCGGTCTCAGTGAGCAGGCGCTGCGTGAGGGGCATCCGCCGGCTGGGATGCGCGTGTTCGGATCGTTCATGGCGTGGCTGGCGATGCGGGCGGGTCCTGCGGAGGCGGCCTGTGCGATCCGTGCGGACCTGCTGCTGTGGTGTGGGGTGTGCGAGGCCCTGGCCGAGCCGATGCGGCGACTGGAGCCCAGGTTGCCGGGGCCTGTTGTGGAGTACTTCGACCTGTTCGGTACGCCCCCGGAGCGGTTCGTCGCGGAGGCACGGGAGGTGGCTGCCTACGGGCTGGCCCGCGGTGAAGAGCCAGCCGTGATCGGGCAGGCGGTCGCCCAGGTCGAACCTGTGCTGGCCGGGTTCTGGGCCGCATCCCTGAAGCCGGCTGCCCCCGCGGCGCGCTAAAGCCGCGCTGCACCTCCTTCGAGTCCGCGAGAGGAAGCTCCTCATGGCAAGCGCACTGGACAACTTCGGCCTGCCCGAAAACGGCCACCACACCCGGGTCCGTCAGTGGAACGACACGACTACCGCCTACCCTCGCAACGCGAATGTCCCAGGCCTGTTTGCCGAGCAGGCTGCGGCCCGCCCGGAAGCGGTCGCCGTCTGCCAGGGCGCAGAGCGGGCGACCTACCGGGAACTGCACGAGCGGGTATGTGAGTTGGCCGACCATCTGATCACCCTCGGAGTGAAGCGCGGCGACGTGGTCGGAGTGCTGCTGGAACGATCCATCGCCTGCGTGACAGCGGCGCTCGCCGTGATGCAGGCCGGCGCAGCCTATCTGCCGCTGGATCCGCACTACCCCCAGCATCACGTGCTGCAGCTACTCAAAGACGCGAGCGTTACTGTCGTGGTCACCAGCAGCAATCACCGGGCGCTGGTGAACGGGCACGCTCAAGCGGTGGATGTTCATGCCCGGATATCGCGCACCGGGGTTTCGGACCGGGTTGTTGTCGGCCCTGAAGATCCCGCCTACGTGATCTTCACGTCGGGCTCCACCGGCGTGCCCAAGGGAGTGGTGGTGCCCCACCGCGGCCCCATCCGGCTGGTGTGCCAGGGCGATGAGAGGCTGCGGCTGTCGGCCCAGGACGTGCTGCTAGCCACGACCAGCCCGACCTTCGACGTGTCGTGCTTCGAGTACTTCGGGGCGCTGCTGAACGGTGCCCGGCTGGTACTGGCACAGGTGGACACCCTGCTGGCCGCCGACGCATTGGAGGAAGTGCTGCGCACCGAACAGGTGTCGGTGATGTGGCTCAGCGCGGGGCTGTTCCACCAGATGGCCAAGGTCTGCCCTCAGATGTTCGCCTCGCTGCGATGCCTGATCGCGGGCGGGGACGCGCTCTCGGCCGAGGCGGTGCGCCGCATCCTGGCCCACGGCCGTCCCGGGGCGTTTCTCAACGGTTACGGTCCGACGGAGAACTCGTCTCTGTCGACCGTACATGCGATCACCGACCTGGCGGACGCCGAGACGGTGCCGATCGGCACACCGGTGGCCAACTCCACCGCGTATGTGGTGCGCGAGGACGGCACCGTGGCCGACGTGGGCGAGGTGGGAGAGCTGTGGGTTGGCGGTGACGGGGTGGCGCTCGGCTACCTCGGGGACGAGGAACTGACCGCAGCCCGGTTCGTGCCCGACCGTCTCGGCCCCCAAAGCGCTGGTGGTGGGGGCCGATTGTACAAGACCGGAGATCTGGCCCGGTGGGGGGACGATGGTGTATTGGAGTTCCTCGGGCGAAGAGACCGCCAGGTCAAGGTCCGCGGCTACCGCATCGAACTCGATGAGATCGAGGTCCATCTCAGCGCCCATGACCAAGTTCGCGAGGCTGCGGTCATCGCACCGCGGGGCGGCGACAACGACCGGCTCCTGGCCTGGGTGAGCCCGCAGTCCGGCACCGGTGCCGCCCAACTGCCCTGGAAGCTACGGGAGTTTTTGCGGGACAGGCTGCCGGTATTCATGGTGCCCAGCCCGATCCTGGTGCGTGACCGGATGCCTCTGACACGGTCGGGCAAGATCGACCGTGACCGACTGACCCGCGACGCCGAACAGCTCCCCACCAGCCTCACCAATCCCGCCGTATCCGGCCAGGCCCCCGCGACCGAGACGGAACGGGCCGTCGCCGACCTGTGGGGCGACATCCTGGGCCTGCGCGAACACATCGACCGCGACACCGACTTCTTCGAACTCGGGGGCCACTCCCTGCAGGCCACCCGGCTGGCCGCCCTGTGCCGGTCCCGCTTCGACCTGGCCCCGCACCACAGCCGCTACCTGATCCGGACCCTGCTCAGCAGTCCCACTGTGCGGACCTTCGCCGCCCGTATCCAGGAGATGCTGAGCGCCGCCGACCGCGATACCGCTGAGCAGCCGGTGGACTTCGAGGCAGCCTCCCGCCTCGAGCCCGGCCTGTCCTTCCCCACCGCACCCGCGCAGCCCCCTGAGAGGCGGCGGGTAGTCCTCAGCGGTGCCACCGGATTCCTGGGCACCTACCTGCTCGATTCCCTCGTCCGCGACAACGTCGCCACGCACGTGCACTGCCTCGTGCGCGCCGACAGCGAACGCGAAGGCCAACAACGGCTGGCGGCCCGCATGCGCCGGTACGGACTCGACTTCAACCAGGTCCGCGAGCGCGTCACTGTCGTGCCCGCCGATCTGGCCGTCCCACGCTTCGGCCTGAGCCGATCCACGTTCACCGCGCTCGGCGAAGCCACCGACACGCTGCTGCACGCCGGATCTCGCGTCAACTTCGCCTACCCCTATGCGGCGCTGGAAGCCATCAACGTGGGCGGCACCCGCACCATGCTCGACCTGGCCCGCACCGGTGAGCCCAAGACCTTCCACTACGTCTCCAGCATCGCCGTCATCGCCGGCTTCGGAATCGCCGGCGTACGCGACGTCGACGAGGACACCCCGCTGCGCTTTGGCGACCGCATCTCGCTGGGCTACCCAGAAACCAAATGGGTCGCCGAACGGCTGGTCACCCAAGCAGCCCAGCAAGGACTCGCCGTCGCTATCCACCGCCCGTACGAGATCACCGGAACGATCCGGGGCGGCATCTGGAACACCGACACCATGATGTGCGCCCTGTTCCGCAGCATCGCCGAGACCGGCCTGGCCCCCGACATCCCGCTCCCGCTGGACTTCGTCCCCGTCGACTACACCGCCCAGGCCATCACACACATCCTCGCCCACCGGCCCGCTCAAGGGCTGGTGCACCACATCACCAACGCCCACGACGCCCGCCTGTCCCTCCTGGTCGAACGGCTCCAGGCCCGCGGCTACGCCGTGAACACCGTGCCCTACGACGAATGGGTCACCTACATGGCCGACCTGACCGCCCACGACCCCAGCCAGCCCATGGCACCGTTCATGCCCATGTTCATCGAACCGGCCCGCCAAGCCAGCATCTCGGTCAAGGAGATGTACTTCGCCGGTACCTTCCCCCGCTTCAGCCGCGACAACTTCGAAGCAGGCATCGCCGACTCCGGCCTGTCCTGCCCACCGGTCGACGCTGACATGCTCGACACCTACCTCGACTACTTCGTCGGCTCCGGCTTCCTCGCGCCCCCCGCTCCCACGAACCCTGCGCACGTGCCCGTCTGACGCACCGAAGGAGAGCAGCTCCCATGCGTATCGCGATCATCGGAGCGGGCATCGCCGGCCTGACGGCCGCCTGGCTCCTGGGCGAACACCACGACATCACCCTCTACGAGGCAACCGACCGCCCCGGCGGCAACATCCGCACCATCACCTTGAGCACCGCAGACAACGCCGCCGTCCCCGTTGACGTGGGCGCCCAGTTTCTCTCCCCGACGGCCTACCCCGATCACACCGCCCTGTGCCGGGCACTGGGCATCGACGCCGAGGAAACCCGCCCGGTGCCGCTGACCACCACTCTCCAAAGGGCCGCCGACGACGAACCCCTGCTCGTCACACCCCACGCCCCCACCGACGCCGCCAACGGCCGCAAGCCACTGACCGGCCCGGCGTGGGAGGCACTCGGCGCTTTCCTGGCCCAAGCCGCCGAACTCGAGGCCGACGACGAACCGCACACCACCACCGTCGCCGATCTGGCTGCCCCCCTCAGACTTCCCGACGACCTCTACCGTCACGCCGTCCTGAGCTGGTGCGCATCCTTCATCGGCTGCAGCCTCGACCAGGCCGCCCGGATGCCTGCACGCGCTGCGGCCGCCTGGGCCACCCGCACCCCACCCCAACAGGCCGATGCCGCGCCCGTCTGGCACACCCTCGCCCCCGGCCTGGGACACCTGGCCGAGCGCCTCGCCCGCGGCATCAGCGGCACCATCCTCTACAACACCCCGGCCCGCCGCGTCGTCCACAGCGGCAGCAGTCTCGGCGTGCAGGACGGCACAGGCCAGCAGGCCGTCTTCGACGCCGTCGTCCTCGCCCTTCCCGCCCCACATGCGGCAGGTCTCCTTGACCAGTGCCCGTCGCTGAACGATGCCGCGGCCCGGCTGGCCGAGTTCCGCTACGTACCCACGACCGTGGCCCTCCACCGCGACCCGCGGCACATGCCCACCGACCGCGCCCACTGGTCCAGCGTCTGCACCACCAGCGACGGCAACTTCGCGGAGATGACCTGCTGGCTCGGCCCTCTCCTAGGCACCGACGTCTTCAAGAGCTGGATCACTCACCGCACCCCACCCGACGACATCGTCACCATCGCCCACTTCCAGCAGCTGCTGCCCACCGTCCCCGGCCACCAGGCCGCGACCCAACTCAGCACACGCCAAGGCGACATGGGCCTCTACTACGCCGGCAGTTACCTGCACGACGCCGACAGCCAGCAAGGCGCCGTCCGCTCGGCCCTCGACGCAGTCCGCACCCTGTGCCCCACCAGCGCACGCCTCCAAACCCTCACCACAGGGTGAGGCGCTCCCTCTTGGCTTTCTGCCCGGCGGCACGCCCGCTCGGCTCCAGCTGCCGGGCACCTCTCATCGACACGGGAGAAGTCTTGCTCAAACCAGCCACCCGCCTGGCCGGCCTTTCCTACGGCCTGCGCGGTGCCCTGCCTCAACTCGCCGACGACCTCGAACAACGCGGCCGCTCCATCATCCGCCTCCACCTCGGCGACCCCGGCGCCCACCGCATCCCCGCACCCCCCGTGGTCCTGGACGCGATACAACGCTGCCTCCACGACTCCTGCAGCTACAGCCCCACCCAAGGACTGCCCGCCGCCCGCACCGCCATCGCCTCCTACTACCAGGACAGCGGCCTCGCCCTCACTCCTGCCGACATCCTTCTGGGCAACGGAGTCTCCGAACTCGTTCTCCTCGCGCTCCAGGCCCTGCTCAACCCCGGGGACGAGGTTCTCGTCCCCACACCCGGCTACCCGCTGTGGCCCGCCGCCATCCACCTCGCAGGCGGCACACCGATCCCCTACCGCTGCGACGAACAGGCCGGATGGCAACCCGACCCCGACCATCTCACCAGCCAGATCAGCCCCCGTACCGTGGCCCTCGTCGCCAACACACCGCACAACCCCACCGGCGCCATCTGGGGCGCAGCCGTGCTCCGCGTGCTCGCGAATATCGCCCGCAGACACCGCCTTGTGCTCATGTCCGACGAAATCTACGCCCACATCGTGTACGACACGAAGCACACCATCCTCGCCACACTTGCCCCCGACCTGCCCTGCGTGACCTTCAACGGATTGTCCAAAACGTGCTGCATCCCGGGATTCCGGAGCGCTTGGATGGCCGTCTCCGGACCCCGTACCACAACCCGTGCCTACACCCAGGCCGTCACCCAACTCGCATCCCTGCGCCTGTGCCCGAACGTGCCCGCCCAACACGCCATTACCCCCGCCCTCCACCACATCCACAACATCGAAACCAGCCTCACCGGTCCCGCAGGCCCGCTGCGTCAACGTCACGACGCCGCGTGGGAGGCCCTCAGCGGCATCCCCGGGCTCAGCTGCGTGCGACCGCAAGGAGCCTTCTATCTCTTTCCCCGCATTCCTTACGGGGTTGATGACCGAAGTGACCACGACAACACCGTCGCGCATGAGCTCCTGCATGATTACGGAGTCCTCATCAGCCCCGGCAGCGACTTCCACCACGGGCGAAACGATCACATCCGGCTCTGCACTCTTGCCGACCCTTTCCAGCTCAAAGAGGCGATGACGCGGATCGCCAGTTACTTCGCGGCCGTCACGTGACGCAGCCCCAGCAAAATCCTTGACGCTTCTTACGCGCAGAAACAACCTTTCACAAAACGGCTTTCGCAGAAAGCCCCGCGCGATAGGTTTGCGACATGCCAGAGCTTCACGATCGCCGGATACTTCCGGCCCCCGGGGGAGAGTTCCGCAGCAGGTGCACCACACAGGTCTGCACGATCGTCTGGGCCGCCGGAAGGTAGCCGCCACGACAAAGGCGGGAGCACCGCCCGCGCCGCTCTGGTGTTCGTCGCATCCGCGCTGGCCACGCTGGTGGCCGGTGCGGTGATTGAGCCAAGCAGCGAGGATATTCGCCTGACAATGCCGGCCTCAACCAAGCTGGGCGACTACCAGCTCGCCATCAGCGACATCTGTGGCGGCAACGCATTCCTGCCCGGGCTGTTCCTCGTCGCCACCACTATCTCTGGCAAACCGGTCATGCCGGCCACCCGCGACAAGCGGCACCTTTCCGCAACCCGGACGTCAGATCACCCGGTTTCACTGAAGGCCCAGACCTGAGCAGCGGCTGCGGCTGCGGCTGGCTGATCGACACCCTCGCTCTTTCACAAGCACGCAAGGTTGCCCCCGGTGCTCGACATCGCCTGCGGCGCTTGGTTTTGATCCCTGGCCGCACCTGCTGTACTTGTCTCAGCGCATACGGACGGCGCTTTCACGTAACTCCGCCCTCGGCGAGAGCAGAGTGGTGAATCGGCCAATTGCTGTCGGTACCACCGGTGGTGAGCAGACGACGGCGCGGAAGGAAAGAAGAAAAGAGATCTGGGACAAGGCGGATAGGTAGCGACGGGCGGAGCGGAGTCGCCGCCCGAGGGCGTGACCGCGAGGTGCGTGACGCCATAGGGCCAAAGGTTGTGCGTCCGTACGATCGTCAGCGAGTACTCGAAATCGTTGATCGAACAGCAGAAGAACCGAAGCCCGAAACGCGTTCCGCGCCGGACGAATATGCCGATGACGTTGCCGTCGGGATCCACCGGGACACGAGGCCGGTCGAGCCTGCCGCCTCTCGCGCAGGTCGGCCTGAGCATCGCCCTCGTCTGACGGACCGTCTCCTGCGCACCGGTGTCGCCGCACTCGATGAGGAACTCCTCTCGCGGTACCAGGCCCAGGACGAGAGAACACGTACCGCGTAAGAATCATCTCCGCAGGCGGCGGGTACGTCGCCACTGCAGCGGCGACGTACCCGCGACCGGACCTCCCCCAAAGCGGTCCCACAGAGATCGTCCTACGACTACCGACCATCAGGTTGTCGATGCCCTCCGAAGGTTTTCACCGAAGCGGAAGTGGTGATGCCATGCGGCTCTACCTGCTCTCCCTCAAACCCAGCGACTCACTCACCGACGGGTTCCTGCCCGCCGCTGCCCGGCTCGGCCTTGACATCACGGTCCTCACCGACCAGCCCGGCGCCCACCGCCATTCGTATCCGGATCTCGATGTCCTCGAATGCGACGTCCGCGACTTCCATGCGCTGATCACCCGGATCTCCACACATCACGCGCCAGACGCGGTTTTCACCAACAGCGACCATCTTCAGACGCAGGCCGCCCTTGCCGCTGACTACTTCGGTCTGCCGGCCAAGGACTGGCGGGTGACGCTGCGCTGCAAGGACAAGGCGCAGTTGCGCCGTCACCTGGCCGCTGCCGGAGCCGGCACTGTCTGGTACACCGAACTCGCCGGTGGGCAGGACCCCTCCGGGTTGCTGGACTTGCCTGTGCCCTATCCGTGCGTGGTCAAGCCCCGGGAGGGAGTGGCCAGCGAGGATGTGAGGCTCGTCCACGGACCCGACGAGCTGTTCCGACAGACCAAGGAAATCCAGGCGCGCCGTTCCCACGCTCCACTGGTGGTGGAGGAGTACCTGACCGGCGAGCTATACAGCCTGGAGACTCTCGGCGATGGCCACATCCGGCATGTGCTGGGCGGCTTCCACACCCGGCTCTCGCGACCGCCGACCTTCATCGAGCAGTGCCACGACTTCGTACCTGCCCACCCCGAGCCGATCACCGGCCAGGTGATCGGCCAACTCGAAGCGCTGGGCATCCACTTCGGTGCCTGTCACACCGAGTTCGTCGTGCAAGGGGATCGGGCCCGCATCATCGAGGTGAACTACCGTGCGATTGGCGATCAGTGCGACCTGCTCCTGGCCGACGTGCTGGGCATACCGCTCTTCGAGCACATCCTGCGCACGCATCTCGGCGAGCCGCTGCCCCCCGATCTGGGCGCGCACTCCGGTCGTGCGGGCCGACTGGAATACACCTTGGCCGACCGTGCCGGCACGCTGACCGCCGCACCCGACGCCGGCGACGTGACCACGGGCGGCGTTCAGCTGACCTACCGTCCGCTGCGCGAGAGGGGCACTTGGCACGCGCTGCACCGCACCAACCGCGACTACCTCGGTGTCCTGCGGGCCGTCGGCCCTGACCGGAACAGCGTCGACCGGGCCGCGACTGGATTCCTCACCGCACAGACCTGGGAGGTCACCCCGTGACCGCGCCGGCCATCGCCTCACCCCCGACAAACCCTGACGCCGTCGAGGGGGAACTGCTTCTGCGGGTGCTTGGTTCCCTTCTCCGCGAGGACGTCGTCGGTCTGCGCACCCGCAGCACACCCGTACAGCGGCCCGATGGCCTGTGGCTGAGGCTGGTGGACGGTTCCGGCGACGCCCTGCTGCTTCCCGTGACCGAGGACGGATTTCAGTCCGCCTACGCCGCCCGGCGGCCGCTCCTGACGCGAGAGTCCGACAACCGTGAGCTGACCACCCTCGACGAGGTCCTCCGTGCGGTGGTCTCTTTGGCGGACCCAGCCGACCGGGACGGCTTCGCCGCGTTCGCGCAGGAGTGCTGCCAGGCTCTGATGGCCATGCGCCTGCATGACGCGACACGGGACGAGGCGTTTGCACTGCTGACCACCAGCCACGGCGCCGACCCAGCCCGCTGGACCGGCCTGAGGGGCGGCCTCGCCTACGACACACTCGCCGCTCGCTCGGACCACCCTGTATACCCGACCGGGCACGGCCGCTTGGGCCTGGACGAGCTTCAACTCCGGCGGTTCGCACCCGAGTTCCACCCTCACTTTGGCCTGCGCTGGCTAGTCCTGCCCCGCGAGGCGATCGCCGTCACCGGCGATGCGTCGGGCCTGCCCGGCAGCTGGCCCACACCGGCCGTCCTCGGCCTGCCGGCTCTCAGGGAAAGCCACTTCGCCTTGCCGGTCCACCCGCTCACCATCGGCGCCTCATTGCGCGATGCCCTGCGTTCCGCCGGTCTGGCAGACCGGGCCTGGCTCGCCGACCGGGCCCACCTCGACGCCGTACCCACACTGTCGATGCGTACGGTGGCACTGACCACGGATCCGACCGTGCACCTCAAACTGCCTCTTGCCATGGCCACGTTGGGCTTGCGCAATCTGCGCACGATTAAGCCACGTACCCTCGTCGACGGCGCCGCGGGCCAGCGGCTGCTCCAGACCGTGATCGAGCGCGAGCCCCGCTTCAGAGGGGCGGTCCTGCACGCCGACGAGACGCTCTACGCCCATGCGGGCCACGAGCTGCTCGCCGTGATGTGCCGTCGCTACCCCACCGAGCTCGACGACAGTGTGGTCGTGCCCATGGCCGCTCTTCTCGCCGAGGCGCCCGGTGGGCGGCTCGTGATCGATCACCTTGCCGATCATTTCTATGGCAGCGACCCGCTCGAACTGCTCGACGCCTGCCTCACTCTTCTCTTCGACTGGCAAACCACGCTCTTCGGCTACGGCATCGGCCTTGAGTCGCATCAGCAGAACATCTCCCTGGTCCTGGACAGGCGGTCGGACGGCCGCACCCGCCTGCGGCTGCTGCTGAAGGACAACGACGCGCCCCGCATCAACCGCCTACGGCTCGGTGAGACCCTGGGCGCCGACGCCCCGGACCCGGCCGACTTCGCCGACCCGCGGATCGTCGGCGACGACGACCGGGCGGTAGCCGATGTGTTCGTCACCATCACCGTCCACCTGTGCGCGGGGGCCTATGCCTTCGGGCTGGCCCGGCACGCGGGCGCCCCGCCGACGAAACTGCTGCGCCTTGTACGCGGCCGCCTCTCCGAGGCCATCGAACGGCTCGGCACTGGTCCGGGCGAGCCCGGCGCCTTCCTCCGGGCCCATGTCCTGGACGCCCCGCACCTTCCCATCAAGGCGATGGTCACTGCCGGAACCCTGCTCACCAAGGAACGGTCGGGTGCGGCCGACGTCAACAAGCATTACACCACCGGCCCCAATTACCTGCGTCGGGAAGGAGTTACCGATGAGTGACTGCGTGGCAGCCAGGTCCATGCCGGTTCCCGCCAGCGACCCACCCCTTCCCGGTCTTCGCCGCCGTCATGTGCACGCCTTAGCCGGCTGCTACTTCGTGGCTTCCTTCGCGGCCCTGGGACTGCCGCCTTATCTGACGCAGATCCTGCCCGAGTTCGGCGACAAAGCCGTCCGGTGGGCCGGACTCCTGTACGTCGTCCCCACCTTCTTCGGCGGCCTGGGAGCCCCGCTGTGGGGTCGGCTCGCCGACCGCTTCGGCCGCAAACGGTTGCTGTTGCGCGCCCAACTGGGCCTCGCGTTCGCCTTTCTGCTCGCCGGATGGGCCGATTCTCTCGCCGCCTTCACCACAGCCCTGGTGCTGCAAGGCATCTTCGGAGGCACATTCGCCGCATCCAACGGCTACCTGGGCGCCGCGCTGGAGGGATCCGCTTTGTCCCGAGCCCTCACTCTCATGCAGGGCAGCGCCAGAGCCGCCCTGGTCATCGCCCCCATCGTCGTCGGCTTTCTGTCACCCTGGCTCTCGCCACACCGCCAGTACGCGCTCCTCGCGCTCCTGCCACTCGCCGCGGCGCTCCTGCTCACCGCTCTCCCCGAACCGCGAAGGACGCACCGGGAGGCCACAGAGACGACGCCAGAGCCGGTCACCGAGAGGCACGAAAGAGTCCCTGCCGTGTCCCTGCGCACCCTGTACGCTCTGAATTTCGCCTTCGTCTTCTCCACCGTAATCTCATTCCCCTACCTGATCTCGCTCGTAGAAGAACGCATACCGGGAATCTCACCGGCGCTGGTCGGCACGCTCTTCGCCCTGCCCCACCTGTGCTTCCTGACAGCGGCGATACCCGTGCACGCGGCCTTCCGGAGCCGCCCCCGCGCCGGGATCGCACTAGGCTTCGCTTGCACGGCGGTCGGGCTCGCAGGCCACAGCGTGGCCCACTCCCTCCTCACCCTGACTGCCGTACGGCTCGTACTCGGCGCGGGCCTGACGCTCGGTCTGGTCTGCCTGTCGGTGCTCGCCGCCGACTGCGCCCCAGGCCGGGCCCCCGGCGGACTGTTCGGGTCACTGGAGTTCTTCACCAAGGCCGGCGCGGTCGCCGCAGGTCTGGCGGCGGCGGTGGGCAACGCTCGTTTCGGCCCCACCGCGCCTGTCCTGACCGGTACCGCCGTCGCCCTGGCCACCACGCTCACGACCGCTCTTCTCGCACTGAACCTCCGCTTCCTCCTTGCCCGCCGGAGCCGTTGATGCCTTCGTTGACCGACTCTCTCGACGCCACGCCCGCTCCAGTGACACGCCCCGGACTCCCGACAGCCGACGAGGCAGTGGCCCACACCCTCCTCAACTGCCTGCTGCGCGAGGTGTCCGGCCCTGAGCGGCAGACCGCCGTCAGCGACGGTCACCTGTTGCTGCGGCTGCCCCGCCGCGGCGTGCTGCTGCGCATCGCGCTGCGCCGTACGTCGCTGCTGGGCGCGCACCGGTTCGCCGGCCCGGTCACCGAGCAGCGCGACGACGCCTGGTCGGAGATCGACTGGCGTGTCCTGGCGGAGTACACACACGACGAGCTGTTCCTGCACACAGGCGTGCGCAACAAGGAGTTCCTGGAGCAGATCGCCTCCAGTCACCAGGCCATCTCCGCCACGCTCGCCACGCGGACGACGCCCGGTGCAGAGACGGTCGCGCGCAGCCTGCGGCTGGCCGACGACCGGCTCGCCGCCTACCTCGCTTCCGAGCAGTCGCTGCTGTTCGGTCACAGATTCCACCCCACGCCGAAGGCTCGGACGGGGGACGCGGCCTCCTGGCCGGCCTACGCTCCTGAGGCCGCGGCCGTCTTCCCGCTGCGCCACCTCGCCGTCCGCGAGCACCTGATCGCCGAGGAGACCGCCGAGGCCGACGCCACCGAGGTGCTGAACCGACTACACCCCGCTCTCCCGGACGGCTACCGTCTGCTGCCCGTGCACCCCTGGCAATACGAGATGCTGCGCGATCACCCCGCGCTCCAGGCGGCCTCCGACCGGGGCGACATTATCGATCTAGGTCCCGGCAGGACTCCCTTCGCCGCCACCGCCTCGGTGCGCACCCTCTACAACGGTGACACGTTCCTGAAGTTCAGCCTGAACGTGCGAATCACCAACTGCCTACGCAGGAACGCTCACTACGAGCTGTCCGGCGCGGTCGCTCTCACCCGCCTCATCGCCCCTGCGCTCTCTGATCTGGCCGCCCGTTTTACCGGCAGCGCCCTGCTCCTCGAACCCGCCTATCGCAGTCTCGCGCTGCCCGGTCCCGACGGGACCGTCGACCGCGCGCTACTCGAAGGCTTCGGCGTGATCGTCCGCGAGGGCCTGAGCCGGCGGCTCCTGCCAGGTGCCACCCCGCTGCTTGCTGCCGCCATCGCCGACGAGTACCCGACAGGAACCGCGCACATCTCCTGCCTGCTGGACGGTGCGGGACCCCAGACCGCCCTCACCTGGTGGACCGCCTACCTCAACCTGCTCCTGCCGCCGGTACTCGCCGCCTATGCCGACCACGGCCTGGTCCTGGAGCCGCACCTGCAAAACGTTCTCGTCTGCGTCGACGGCCATGGCATGCCCGTGCAGGTTCTCTTCCGCGACCTGGAGGGCACCAAGCTCGTGCCGGAGCACCACACCGACACCCTCGCCGCACTACCCGCCGAGGTCGCGGCTCCGATGACGTACGACGCACAGCGCGGCTGGGACCGGGTCATCTATTGCCTGCTGGTCAACCACGTCGCCGAAACACTCGCCGCCATCGCCGACCTGTTCCCGCATACCGAACACGCACTCTGGGCACAGGTACGCGCCACCCTCCAGACGTACGCCGAACGGCACGGCTGCCCGCCTCGTCTCGCCGCCCTGCTCGCCGGGGTGCCGCTGCCGGCCAAGGCCAACCTGCTCACTAGCTGGGATCGCAAGCCCGACCGCGAAGCCGGCTACGTCCGCCTGCCCTCACCGTTCGCTGAGGACGTCGTTTTCGAAGCGGACCGCGATCACAGCACCCGGAGCGCGCGATGACCGCCCTCACGCCAGCGGTACGCGACCGGATTCTGTCCCTGCCTTCCACGGAACTGCCCTCGTACATCTACGACCTGACGGCACTGGGCGAGCACGCCGCATCCGTGCGGGCCGCCCTCCCCGAGCGAGTGGAGTTGTACTACGCCGCCAAGGCCAATCCGGAGCCGGCGATTCTGGCCGCGCTCGGCTCATACGTCGACGGTTACGAGGTCTCCTCCGGCGGCGAGCTCACCCACGTCGCCAAGGCCATGCCGGGCCACCCCCTGGCCTTCGGCGGCCCTGGCAAGACATCCGCCGAGATCACGGCCGCCCTGAAGCAGGGCGTGGAGCGGTTCCACGTGGAAAGCGTCCACGAGTTGCACATGCTGGGTGATCTGGCCGGTCGTATCACACCGGACACCCCCGTCGCAGTTCTACCGCGCTTCAACCTCGCCGTGCCCGACGGCTCTCTGGCAGGTAGTTCCTTGACGATGGGTGGCCGCCCCACCCCATTCGGCCTCGACCCGTGCCAGGCCGACACGGTCATTCGCCTGCTCACGGACGACACGTACCCGCAACTCGAGCCGCGCGGGATCCACGCCCACCTGGCCAGCGGACTGGAGGCTCCCGAACAGCTGGCGGTGGCCGCGTCCGTCGTCACCTGGGCCGAGGAGCTAGCTGGACGCCACGGAATCCGCCTGGCAGAGGTGAACATCGGCGGCGGCATGAACGTCGACTACACGCGCCCCACCCGCCGCTTCGACTGGGTCGCGTACGGCGCAGGCTTGGCCCGCCTCGCCGACCGCCACCCCGGCCTGACGCTGCGGATCGAGCCAGGCCGCGCCCTGACCGCGTACTGCGGCTGGTACACGACCGAGGTGCTGGACATCAAGCACAGCCACGGTGAGGAATTCGCCGTCGTCCACGGCGGCACCCACCACCTGCGCACCCCTGCCACCAAAGGACACGACCAGCCGTGTTCTGTCCTGCCCGTACAGCACTGGCCGCACCCGTGGCCGCGCCCCCGGGCTCGCCACGACCGGATCACGCTCACCGGCCAGCTGTGCACCCCCAAAGACGTCCTGGCCCGCGATATCCCCGCGGCCGGTCTGCGCGCCGGCGACCGGGTGGCGTTCTCGCTCGCAGGCGCCTACGCGTGGAACATCTCCCATCACGACTTCCTCATGCATCCCCAGCCGGGATTCCACTTCATGAACACCGGGCCCGCGCCCGAAGCCGAACGGAACGTGAGCTGACATGCTGCGCCCCAACACCGTGAAGCGGAAGCTAGCGACAGGAGAGGAGGTCTACGGGCTGTTCTGTACGATCCCCGCACCGTTGCTGGTCGAGATGATCGGCTGCGCCGGCTACGACTTCGTGATCCTCGACAGCGAACACACCCTCGTCGACCCACAGCAGTTGGAAAACCTCATCCGCGCCGCCGAGGCCGTCGGTCTCACACCGTTCGTCCGGGTGCCCGAGGCCGATCCCGGATCGGTGCTGCGCGCACTCGACGCCGGAACGATGGGTGTCGTGATCCCGCACGTACGGCGGCGGCGCGACGTGGACGAGGCGATCCGTGCCGCCCGCTATGCCCCGGACGGCCTACGCTCCCTCAACGGCGGCCGCAACCTGGGCTTCGGCCGCATCGAGCCGGCCGAGTACATCAAGCAGGCCAATGCCGAGACCATGATCATCCCCTTGATCGAGGACATCGAAGGGGTGGAGTCGATCCAGGAAATCCTGGGAGGCGGTGGCGTGGACCTCGTACTGCCCGGCCCCGGCGACCTCTCCCAGTCCTACGGCGTGCCCTGGCAGACACGTGACTCACGAGTCCAGCACGCCGTACGCCAGGTGCAGGCCGCCTGCGCCGAAAGCGGCGTCCCGTTCGCTGCTATGAGCCGTACCCCGGAAACGCAGGCGGAATGGCGCGCCGCGGGCGTACGCGCCTTCGTACTCGGCCAAGACTGCGATCTCGCGGCCCGCGCCCTGCGCAGCCACCTGAACGACCTGCGCCGAACGTGCCTTCCACCCCGTCAGCCGCAGTGAGGATCCTCCGGGGTGCTCCTCCAGGGTGGAGCACAGACACCGCGGACCGGGTGGCGTGCTCCCCTACATGGGGATCTCCCACCCCGGCTTTCTCCGGCACCCCGGCCCCCTCTCCGCACACTCCTGTCGCAGTCGGAAGACCCCGGTGCCCCCTGACTCCCCTCCCGCATCCTGCAGAGGATTCTCAAAAGGTCGAAGAATGAGCGAAATCCAGGAGCCTCCCACGCCCAAGAAGTCCGTCGCGTTGAGCGGCACCGCCGCCGGCATCACCGCACTGTGCACGGTCGGCCGCGGCAACGACTTGCGCTATCGCGGCTACAGGATCGAAGATCTGGCCACGAACTCGACCTTTGAGGAGGTCGCGCACCTGCTGGTGCACGGCAGCCTGCCGACTGCCTCACAGCTCACAGCGTATAAGGCCAAGCTGCAGCGCCTGCGTGGCCTGCCAGGCACCGTGCGGGAGACTCTCGAACTGCTGCCGGCCGGCACCCACCCGATGGATGTGCTCCGCACCGGCTGTTCGGTGCTCGGTACGGTCCTGCCGGAACGCGAAGACCATCCCGCCCCCGAAGCGCGTGACGTGGTCGACCGGCTGATAGCCAGTTTCGGCTGCATGCTGCTGTATTGGTGGCACTTCACTCGCAGTGGTCAGCGCATCGATGTGGAGACCGATGCCGATTCCGTGGCCGCGCACTTCCTGCACCTGCTGCACGGCACGCCGCCGTGCGCACGGCACGCCCGGTCACTGGACCGGTCACTGATCCTCTACGCCGAACACGAATTCAACGCCTCGACCTTCACAGCGCGGGTTATCGCCAGCACCGGTTCGGACCTGCATTCATGCGTCACCGGGGCAATCGGCGCATTGCGCGGCCCCAAGCACGGCGGCGCCAACGAAGCGGCGATGGAGATCATCGCCAGTTACAGCAGTGCCGACATGGCCGAAACCGGCATCCGCGCACGACTGGAGCACAAGGAGATCGTGACCGGCTTCGGCCACCCCGTCTACACGGCAGGCGATCCCCGCAACCCGATCATCAAAGACCTCAGTCGCGAACTGTGCGAAAGCGGCAGCAACCCAATAATGTTCGAAGTATCCGAGCGCATCGAGAAGCTGATGTGGACAGAGAAGAAGCTCTTTCCCAATCTTGATTGGTACTCGGCGTCCGTTTACCACATGATGGGAATTCCAGCACCCATGTTCACACCCCTGTTCGCGATCGCGCGCACCACCGGCTGGGGCGCTCACGTGATCGAACAGCGCGAGAACGGCAAGATCATCCGCCCGAGCGCGCATTACATCGGACCCAAGAGCCAGGCATACGTACCGGTGGAGCGGCGGGGCAGAGGGGTTCACTGACCTTCAAGACTGCTGACGCCCGAGGGTGCGCGACATCTTTGGCCTGGGAAGAACTGAAGTTTTCCCGCTCTCCGCGGCGGCGTTGCCGAAACATGATCCGGTGCGCCCGCAGCTCTGCCGCAGCCCGACTTCCCTGCCAGGCGCGGGGAGACGATGACTCCACACTTGGCGCAGCGACTCTTCCACGGGAACGCGGTGCCGGGTACAGCTCCAGCGGCTTCAGGCCCGCCGCCCGCATCACCGCGGTGGCGCTCCCTGCCCCTGTCGGATGGAGCCCAGTGTGGGGTCCCGGGTTCTCCGCACGTCCGGCAGCGGTAGGGCCAGGGTGTGCCCGCTCCCGGGTACGGGCCCAGGGGCTCCAGGCCCGCGCCCCGCATGTCGGCCGCGACGACGTCCGGGTCGGCCGGGGCATGCGGTGCGCACCACCAGCAGGGGCCCGGTACCGAAGTTGATCCGCCCGCATCACTGCGGCTGCGGCCTCGGGGTCGATCCGGGCCCGCCCGGAGCAGTTCACGCGGCCGCGCTGCCCCTTGGTGACGTTGCTCAGGCGGGGTGTGGCCTCCCCGCCCGGACACCGTATGGCGACCCCGCCACGGGGAGGAGCTGCCGGGGTAGGGGTCCTGACGCTCCAGGCCCGTCGGTCATGACGGCCCGCTCGACGACCGGCTCAGCCCAAGGGCTTCTTGCCCGTACCAAAGTTCGCCACAGCCGTTCATGACCTACCTCGGCGTCAGCTCAGGAGGTGCGCGCATACCCGTACTGAACCTTTGGCCGCGAAGAGCCGTCTACCAACGGCGCGGTGTCACGGCTCCGCGCCGCACGAATCGAACGATTACGTGGTGTACCAGGGCGAACGATGTTCTTGCCTCTTCTGCCCGGTCGGTTCCGTCGTGCTCTCGCTGTGATCATGTGGGCTCTGAGGGCCCCGACTCCTCCTGCCGGGTGGTCGGGGCCCTTTACACGCAGCCCGTGTAGCTGTCCTACGCGTTCGTCACCGTGATGGTGGCGTGTTCCGTGCCGCATTCACTGACGGCTTCGTCATGCGTGCTGTCGCCGCTGTACGACACCTTCCACCGGTAGTCGCCGGAGTGGGCTGCGTCCACGCTGTAGGTGCCGTTCGACGTGCTGGCCCGGCCGTTGCTGAGGGTCACCGGGATACTGCTGTAGACCGGGGCGGCGGTACAGGTGGTGTCGCCGGGACCGTACAGCTGGAACGTGACGGTGCCCGTGGGCTGCCCGCCGGCCGTGGCGGTGACTGTCGCGGAGTCCTGCGGAAAGAGCTGCTGCGCGGTGGTGAGATCGGCGCGCGCCTTGCTGACGGTCAGTGCCTCGCTCGTGCAGTCGCTCTTTGCGGCCTCGTTGTTGTCGTCACCGCTGTAGGCCGCTTGCCAGTAGAAGGTACCGGTCGAGAGGAACCGCAGGGTGTCAGAGTCGGGGACCGAGCTGTTGGTGACCGTCTTGGTGCCGGCATCCCGCCGGTTCTGGGTGCAGGCGTTGTCGCTGTACACGCTGTAGGTGACCGTGCCGCCCGCGTCGGCAGTCGCGCCGTTCAGGATTGTCGCATCGTGCGCGGAACCGCCGACGGTGATCGAGGAGTCGGAGAGTTGCGTGGTCATCGACGGTCGTGCCTTCTTGACGACAGTCGATTCCCCGGCGTCACCGCAGGCGGCCGCGGATGGGGAGTTGTTCGCGTCACCGCTGTAGGAAGCCGTCCAGTAGTAGGTGCCGACGCTGGTCGGCGTGAAGTTCGCCGAGTCGTAGGTGCCGTTGCCGCTCACCGGGACCTGGCTGGTGAACACCTGGCTGCTGGACGGGCAGCCCGCCTGGTTGAAGAGACGGAAGGTGATCGAGCCACCTGCGTCGGCGGACGCCCCCGCGAGTGTCGCGGAGTCGTGGATCGGCGTTCTGACCGTCCCGCTCGAAGTCGCGCTGGTCGTCAGTGAGCTGCAGTTGGTGATCTGCACCCGCGTGGGGGCGATGAAGTCCTTCACCTCGGAAGTGAACGAAGTCGAGGAACGACTCTTCACATAGGCCGAGCCGAACGACGTGCAGCTGCCACCCCCGGGGAAGATCGCACCGTACGAGATCGCCGCCTCGCCGAACGTGAAGGGGTCCAGTGATACGGGCGACCCGGCCGACGGCGGTGGGAAGCCGAGGTCGTCGGCCTGGTCGTCCGGGACAGCGGAGGTGTTGATCGAGCCCACCGCGGTGGGGTTCGCGCCCCCGCTGATGTCCGAGGCCGGGCCCCATGAGGAGCCTGTCCAGGTACGGAGTGAGATGGTGGGAACAGTGCCGCCCTGGGCGAGGTCGTAGGTGATCAGCTTGTCGCCTGCGGTGCGGACCGGCGTCACGGTTTCGGTGGGCCCGTTGTCCGCGCAGTTCGTCGGCGTTGCCTTGGGATCGCAGAATTTCTGGTTCAACTCGAAGTCCATGGTGGTCGTACCGGACGGAGCGTTTTGCCGACGCCAGAACAGTTCGAGGAACTTCGGCGTCGTGTCCGTCTCTGTGAAGAGGCCGAACGTGGTGAGGTCGCTCTTGTTCGGCGGGATGGAGCCCAAAGTGACGGCGGGGTTCGCGTCGTTCTCGGAAGTGCCCTGGCCGAACGAGTCATCACTCGCCCCACTCGGCCGGTCCAACTTCTTCACGACTCGGGAGCGTAAGCCGGCACCCGCGCCTCCTGTGAGCCAGTCGATGCAGTCGGCGCCACCGTTGACGACCAGGTTCGCACTGGTGTCGATCTCGAAATGGCTTCCCGACAGCACACTCGGGGTGGTGCATGTCTGCCGCGCGGCCGCCGCTGCATCGGCCGCCAGCGCCACCGGCGCGACGAACGAGGCGACAGCCGTGGCGGTGGCGAGCACCGCCCTGAGCCGATTGCGTCCCTTGCCGTCCACCACGGCCGTGCCAGGTTCACGAGCGCCTTGGACCCAAGGCACCTGTGCAGATCCAAACAAAGGATTCTCCTCAATTTGTTGCCGGACCGGCGAACCGCTGCTTGCGCTGCGTCTACCGGTCACACGTGCGATCGACGGAATACAGACCGTGCGGCGCTCTTTGCCTGGACAGCGCGCCCAGGTGGGATTACGAAGGCGATTATCACGAACCTTCGACCGCCCCGCCCGTCGAGCCAGGCGTGCGAGGGTTCGAACCCCTTTTGCGGCATCCCATTCTGAGGTGAGTCGCCCGCTCCAATGGTGACCGTATGTGGGTCCGGCCCTTTTTCCGCCGTAGCCGATGCCCCAGTCTTCGGCGGCGGGCGGTTTGCCTATCGGGCCGCCGGATCGTGGGCGGAGGGGTTGAGGGCGCGATGTGTTCGTGCCGGGTCAGCAGATCGCCGGGATGCAGTCGAGGGCGGTGCACAGCGCGGCCAAGGCAGACGGTTGCACCTGAGAGGGCTGCTTGGTAGGCAGGGCAGACACCGATGCTGTGGAAGGTTCATCACCGGCACAGCTCAACAAGGAGGGGGCGCAATTCGGTGCCGGTCCAGATG
The DNA here is from genome assembly GCF_004124325.1 of Streptomyces sp. L2. Taxonomy (NCBI): domain Bacteria; kingdom Bacillati; phylum Actinomycetota; class Actinomycetes; order Kitasatosporales; family Streptomycetaceae; genus Streptomyces; species Streptomyces sp. L2. The sequence continues at coordinate 7,726,028 of NZ_QBDT01000001.1, read as the reverse complement.
CTTCGCTGCGCCGCGGTCATGGCAGCGACCACCGCGTCGAGATGACCGAACACCACGCCCTCTGGCGCACGACCACCGGCACCGCCTATACGACAGAGACCGCCCGAGCCAAGCACAGCCCAGCCAGCACCACTGGTCTGCCTCGACTCACCTACCCCCTGACAATTGACAAAGCCGTCGCCCACTCATGCCGCTGTCGAGCCATACCGTGAGGATGCCGGCCGGCGGCGGGACTCTAGTCATGAGCCAACCCGTGGGCGGCAAGGAACTGCGAGCCATACCGACCGGCGCCCTGGACGCTACAGCTGCAGACCGGGCGCCTGGGCTCCACTGGACACGTCAGGAGCACACATTGGTGCCGGTTTGCCAGAGAGGCTGCCCGCTGCCGCTGTAGATGACGACATTGCAATCGTCCTGGATGGCAAGCAACATGCCCCTCCCCGATGTGCCGGACTGCCACACCGCACGGCGGGCGTCCGTCGCAAGGTTCACTTTGTAGACCACGAGATTGCCGTCTTCCTGCCAGACGGCAATCTGCCAATCATTGCGATCATTGGGGTTCACGGAAGTGTACGTCGCCCATTTAGCGACGCCGTCAACGTAGACGACGAAGTTGCCGTCGTGCTGCATCACCAGTCTCGCCCGGTTGTTGGGCGAGACCCACGTAGTCATGCCGTCGTAGGACCTGTAGTTCCACCTGTCGGCATCGGCCCCCCACCCAGCGCCGGCCTTTGTCGGGCGCGGGATCACATGGTTGTCGAGCGGAACATATGTGGCCTTGACGGCAGGGCCTTGAGGAATCACGGCCTGCGCACTCCCAGCGGCAGGACCGGCTAACGCCAAGACCGCCGCCGCAATGCACATCGTCACTCTACGCATCCACCACACCTACTCTCATCGAAGGCCTGATAGGCCTCGGGTGCCCATATGTAATCAGACGGTCGCTTTGAGTGCATTTTCAGAGCGCGGCTGGGCAGTGGGGTGACAGTGCGGCTTGGAGTCTTGTCGATCAAGGGTCCGGCTGGTCACTGCATCGTGACGTCGGGCGGCAGGCTCGCGCGTACAACGAAGCTCCGGTTGATGCCGGTGACCTGCCAAGTCGCCTTTATCGCCCAGGGTTTCGATGTGCCGTGAGACTGCCACTGTGTGTCTGGCCAGTCGCCCTCGCGTCAGCACTGCGTGATCGGCGACCCGCCGTCCCGGCTGGCGACCTTGCCCGATCCACGTGACCGGCGTGGAAGCCGTCAGCCGTTCCTGAGCGTGCTGTTGGGGCCTTCTCCGCGGTCATGTGCGGACCCGGTCCTTCGCGGCGATCCGGCAGTGGGCGCGAAAATTTGCATAGGACAACCCGACCGGTCCGTGTTGATCGAGGACAGGTTGGCGTCACAAGCGGACGTTATCGATTTCCGTGGTCTGGATGGATTCTGCGGCTAGCGAGACCGTCAACCTTTTGTCGTTCAGAGCAGCGTTGGGGAGTCGCTTGTACTGGCGGGCAATCAGTAAGGGGTGGGGAACACAGCAGACGCTCGATCTGCGTCTGTGACAGTCCGACGTCGTGATGGAGGTCGCTGTCGATGGTGCCCGGGACAGCGCCGGAACGGTGGCGGCACCTGCGCGTCCACCCGCCTCGGGCACGGACGTCCACGCGGCGAAGGTGCCCATGTTCGGCGAGTGACACCGACCCGGCCGCCGCCGTGGTCAAGGGGAGTTCGCACTCAGCAGCAGGCCGGGCGGGTTGCCCCGCCCGGCCCTTACGGAACGCTGTCGTACCGTCGCCCCATCGCGTCGCAGTCGCGCTGTCGGAGGAGGTGGCGCGGATGCGGTCAATGAGCACTTCAACGCCAGTCAGCCCGGCGTCCCGGACGAGTTGCCGTTCGGGGTGTCGGAGACGACAGACTGGTGCCGCTTGGCGGGCCAATGAGGTTGCCGGCCGCCTGAGCCCCGGCTCCGACGAGGCCGGGTGGGCCTCGCCGAGGGCGACTACCTGTTCGTGGACGACGCCTCGATACTCACCGACCGCATCGTCGCGGACGAGCCGTACTACTCAATGAACCACAAGCGACGCGGCATGAACCCAAGGTCATCGCATGTGTGGACGGGCCGCTGTGGTTTCCCGCGCGCCCCCCGATCGCCCGCGACCTGACCGCGGCCCCGCCCACGATCTGCGGTTCAGCAGCTGCCGCTTGGCCGGGCAGAGCCGCAACAGCCCTAGCGCCAGGCGGGATCAGCGAGTAGAGCTCATTCGATGTTCCGTCACACCGGCGCAGTTCGAGCCGGACACCTGGACGTACACGTTTGCGATGTTGCCACCCCAGTCGACGCAGTGGGCCTTGCCGTGGACGTAGACCGGCCCAGCATATGAGGTGTACTGCCCGTAATCCTGAGCGCTCTTATCAGTGTCGCCGACGTAGATCCAGGCGGACATACTCACGGCGGTGCCCGGCCGCGTGCGGATGGTTGCGACGCAGTTCTTGCCGTTCGCGGAGTTGTATGTCAGATAGACGGTGCCCAGCGAGCCGTGCGAGCCTACGGGCGCCGAGTTCACCGTGCTGTAGCTTTTCCCGCAGACCATCTGCGGTGTGATTTTGGCTGCGGCGGAGGCGGGTGTCGCCAAGACGGCTGTGGTCCCTACCGACAGAGCCGCTAACGCGACGACAGTCAGAGCAGATCGGTTGACTCTCATTGTTTTCCTCCTTGTCCGGAGGGGTTGTACCTGTGTGGGGGCGCCGCGAGACATGCGCGGCCGCACTCCTGCTCGCAGGAAATATCAGAGGTGTAAGCGTCACGCTAGACCCTCTCCTACGAGAACCCGGCGGAATGACTGGTGGAATCATCCGTTACCCGGGTGTTTCCAGCTTCCTGCCATCCATCAGGTTACCACGGGCCTCCCGGCGTGGCCGAAAACTCTGCAACCCGTGGTACCCGCCAACGCCTACCTTCCGGTATAAGGAATGCTGGTGAAAGGCTGATCTCTTCAGGGAGTTGAACGAACGATGGGAGATCCAACTCGCCGCTGCCCATAACTTCATCTTCTGACCAGGGGCAAAGTGCCCATCAACAGCCCTCTCTTCCCGCCCACCTCCCGGCTAAGCGGACAGACACGGACGCTCATGGGCGGCAGCCAAGACGCCGGGCGAGATGCCCGCCTGTGGCCCCTGGGGTTTCTGACGGCCAGGTAACTGCCTTGTCAGCGCCCACGACCAGCGACTGCTCCGACCACCACCGAGTCGCCGTCTGGTACAAGAGGCGGACCACCCAGGCCAGGCGCGCCTACCGGGCTCACGACGTACCGGTCCGGCGGCCGGCCGTCGGATACCAAGGACCCGGGGCGGATTAGTCTCCCGCCAGGACAAGCGGAACGCCGTCAAAGCCGTGGTGCGCCCGGACGGGGACCGACGGGTGTGTGATTCTGCAGTCGGCCCAGGCCGAACTGTGCGGACGTCACCCCTGCCCGTCAGGCTGCTGGCTGACGGCTCGCCCGTGGAGATTCGCGCCTGCTGCCGGCTACGAGGGGGCTACGCGGGCAGATCGGCGGCGGGGTGGTGACGCCACGGATCGGCAGGTTCGAGAAGAACGCACCGGACTGGCACGACGAATGTACGAGCGGCAGCGCACGACGCATTCCCCGCAACGCATCCGGGTCGAGCCGACATCGCCTCCCTGAAGATTCTCAACGGCTGATCACATCTACACCTCATCCAACCGTGAGTCTTATGTCCGTTTGTAGTGGGTATGCACCCATCGGGTTGAGAGCGTAGCACTGGCGAAGGGACTAGTACGCGGAACCAACAGGAAGGGTGAAGACGTGATCCGGGTGCTTCTGGTGCACGACGAGCATCTGCTGCGGTCCTTACTCGCGGAACGGCTGGCGCGCGAAAGGGATCTGGAGGTTTTCCACACACCGTGGTGCTCCGCGCCGGCGCGTGCGCGATCCTTATGCCCGGACGTCTGCGTCGCGGATCTCAACAGCACTGATCCGTACGATTTGCTCCCACTCGGCGAGCTTCCAGCCCAGCCCGCCGGCAACGGATCCGAAGGGACCTCGGCAGGGAAGGGTTGCCGGTCCCTGTCCGCGCCCGGTGCCTGCCGACTGCTGGTGCTCACGACCGTGGGCAAGCCAGGCCCCCTGCGCCGCGCCGCCGAGGCGCACGCTTGCGGTTACTTCAACAAGCAGGGCTCAGCGGAGCAGTTGCTGACAGCTGTCCGGAAGGTCGCCGACGGGGAGCAGTTCATCGACAGCTCGCTCGGCTTCGCCTTCCTCAAGGCCGCGCAGGTGCCGCTGACGCAACGAGAGCTGACCGTGCTGTCACTGGCCGCCGAAGGAGCGTCGATCCCGGAGATCGCCCACAGCCTCCATCTGTCCACAGGGACCGTGCGCAACTACACGACGGCCATCATCCGCAAGACCGGTGCCCGAAATCTGATCGATGCCATCCGCATCTCGGTCGGGGAGGGCTGGGTGTGAGAAATCGGCCCAGCTTCCCGTGAGGTCGCGGTACAGCGGGGACCTCCTCAGCAGTTCCTTGTGGGTACCGCAGTCGGTATGAGTGCCGTCCATGATCAGGATACGGTCGGCACGGCGAGCGGAGCTGATGCGGTGCGCGATGACGATCAGTGAAGTGCCCGGCCTAGCCGTGAAGGCCCGCTCCGCGCGGGCCTCGGCCGCGGGATCGACATGGCAGGTCGCCTCGTCGAGCAGTATGAGTGACGCAGGCGCGAGATGGGCTCGTGCGAGCGCCAGCAGCTGCCGCTCCCCTGCGGACAGGTTGTGGGGTTCGACCTGGCCGTCCGGCCCGCCAAGGCGACCGACGAGCCCCTCCGCTCCAACGGCCGCGCACGACAGCAGCACAGCAGTGTCGGGAGGCGGCTCGGGACACAGATACGTGACGTTCTCCCGTACGGTGCCCGTGAACACGTACGCCTCCTGCGGCACGAGCACCCGGAGGGGCGCCAGTTCCTCTGCCCGCCGCCCCCGTACGCTCTCGTCCCACAGCCGCACTTCGCCCTGGTCCGGCACCAGCATGCCGGCGATAAGCGCGGCAAGGGTGGACTTCCCGATCCCGCTGGGCCCGGCCACGGCGAGATGCCCTCCACAGGGCAGGTCGAGGTCCAGGCCCCGCAGCACGGGCTCGGCCTGTGGCCCGTAGGCGAACGTGAGACCGCGCAACGAGACTGCGGGGCGGACCACGCGGCCACTGGTCATACATCCCTTCCACGGAACGGAGGATGCGGAGTCCTGAGGCGCGGAGTCCTGAGGATCGGGCCCCCCGGCAGGCGCCCAACCGTCTACTCCGGGGCGCTCGGTGATGTGTGTGTCCTTCGCTGGCCGGCTCAGCGAGTCGGTGGCCCCAGGCCGCGCCTGTGCGGATGCAGACCACGGGGCCGTCCCGCTCGCCTCCTCGGGGGTCAGGTGGCGCAGGACGACTGCAAGGCGCGCCGCCGTTGTACCGAGAGACAGGATGAGACTTTCGAGGGCGGGGAGGAGGGCCTGGGTGAGATAGGCAAGGGCCGCCACAAGGGCACCGGGGGTGACGCCGTGACCCAGCAACCAGGGGGCGGCCACGAGCAGGAGGACGACAGGCACATGGCCGGCCACACCGACGGCCAGGTCTCGCAGCATGCTCCAGTGGGCAAGGGCGCGGGCCGCCCGGAGCTCTTCATCGATACGGGCGGCGGTGTCCGCCTCCACTCGCGGCTGGGCGCCGGACGCCTCGATGTCCCGCAGCCCTGCCACCACCATGCCCAGGTCGACTGCGATGGCCTCGTCGGCAACCAGGAACGCCTCCTGACGGCGGGCAAGTGGGCGCAGCGTGGCCGCGAACAGGGCGAGCCCGGCAGCCAGCGGTGGAATGACGATCAACAGCAGGACGGGCGCCAGCGCGAGCAGCCCGGCCAGTGCCGCACCTGCCGAGAGCACGAACGTGCGTGATACCAGCAGCAGGTTCGCGAAGGCATCGCGGGCGATCTCCGTCTGATACGTCAGCCGCGACACCGATGCCCCGTCCGCGCACCGCAGGGCGCGGTACACAACGCGGCGTACGAGGTCGTCACGCATCGGCTCGGCGATACCGCCCAGTGCCACGTGCACCCGGGCCACCCCGAACGCCCCGAGCATCACCGCGAGCCCAGTCGCCGCGAGCCACCGCATACCGGTGCCGGGCTCGCCCCGCAGGAACCCGTCGTCGAGCGCCCGGGCGAGCCCGAACCCGAGGAGGAAGGTCTGCGCCATCTCCAATACCGACCAGGCGAGCAGCCGCACGACGGCTCTCGGTGCACGGCGCATATGCGGCAGGAGGGGCCGGATTGTCTCAGGAAGCATCCACGGCCTCCCCCGCGAAGACAGCCCGGTAGGGCGCGAGACGGGCCAGGCGGGCGTGCGGACCTACCGCGCGGACTTGTCCGTCCTCGAGCCACACCACCAGACCCGCGCGTGCCGCCGTGGAGACACGATGGGCGATGATCAGGCAGGTGCGGGCGCCGTCACCGTGCAGCAGTGCACGGGACACCTTCAATTCGGTGACGGCGTCGAGGCTGGACGTGGCGTCGTCGAGCACGAGGAGCCGCCCGGCGTGGGCAAAGGCCCGTGCCAGGCCGAGGCGCTGGGCCTCCCCTCCGGACAGCGGCGCACGCGTGCACGCCGTGCCGTAGCCGTCGGGCAGCCGGCGCACAAAGTCGTCGGCGCAGGCGGCACGCGCCGCCTCGACCACCGTCGTCTCGCCGGGGTCGTAGGCACCGATAGCAATCGTGTCGCGGATCGTGCGCCCGAGCAGCGCCGGCCGTTCGAACGCGTACCCGGTCTCGTGCCGCAGCGTCTCGCGGGTGAGCGAGGCGAGCGGGACACCGTCGAGGAGGACTGCGCCGGCGTCGGGGTCGGCGAGCCGTCCTGCGAGCGCGGCCAGGGCCGACTTGCCGCTGCCGGAGCGTCCGACGACGGCTACTGCCGTACCGCCCGGAAGTCGCAGATCGATATCTCTCAGCACGTCCCGGTTCGCGCGGCGGAAAGTGACGCCAATGAACTCCACCGTGCCCTTGCCCGGCGGAAGTGAGGCGATCGGTCCGTACGCTGTGACGGGCTGGGCGAGGACCTCATCGAGTCGCGTCGCCGCGTTGCGGGCGCGCGCCAAGGCGCTCACCTGGCTGATGAGTGCCCCGGTGCCGGTGGCCAGGACGGCGTACCGCCACGCGGCCAGCAGACCTCCCACGCTCAGCTCGCCCGCCGCGACCCGGAGCCCGGCAACGACCAGCACCGCGATCTGCAGCGACTGGACGAGCGCGGCACTCTGGGCGTTGGAGCGCCCCAAGGTCCGCCACAGCCGGTGCCCTTGCCGGGACAACTCGGCCATGGGCGCAAGGACGCGTGCCGCGTCCCGCTGGTAGGTACCGGCGGCGGCGATGGTACGGGCCCCGCTCAGGGCCTCGGTCAGACGCCCCGCGACCTCGCCCTGGGCGTGCAGATAGCGCGCGCCGCAGTCACCGAAGGCACGGGCGAAGAATGTGAGAAGAAGGAGCAGCACCGGCAGGCCGGCGAGCACGACGAGGGCTGTCCACACGTCCGTGAGCAACAGGAAAGCAAGCCCTCCGAGCGGTGTGACGGCGGCGGCGAGCAACGCGGCGACCGCCACCGGGACCGTCCCGGCCTGGGCGGCGTTTCCGATGAGTCGTGCCACAAGGTCGCCGTGCGCGAACCGCTCACCCGCGAGCCGTCCACAGCGGAGCAGATGGCCCAGGGTCCTTTTCCGTATCCAGGCCGTGGCCTGTGCGCTGCCCACGGAGGTCACCAGTCCGTCGACGGCCCCCAGAACGGCCGCGGCCCCCGTGAGGCCGGCACACAGCGCCAGCCACGCCCCGGCCTCTGCATGCCGCCCGGTCAGCAGCAGATCGAGCGTATGCCCGCACAAGGCAGGCAGCGCGAGCTCTGTGGCGGCCAGCAGGACAGTGACCACCAGCACGGTCGTGCAAGGCGCCGCGTTATCCCGCACGGTATCGCGCAGGAACCGCGCTTCTGCGGTGGGCGTTTGAGGCATCGGACCTCCTGGTTCGCTGCGTCGTCGGACCGGTGTCGCGCGCGGCCTCGGACGGCGAGGGGACGCCGTCCGAGGCTGGTGGGGATGGTGCCCCTGCGCCGGCGACAGGTCAGCTGCAGAGCAGGAGGCTCAGCGTGCTGACGCCGCAGCGCCTGCTGTAAGCGCTGGGGTAGTGGTCCAGGCCCTCTTCTTCGGGGATTTCAAGCGTTTGCAGATCGAGAAGTGCCATTTCGGACACGTTCCTTTCATCGGGAGGATTGGGATGCTCCTTTCATCGGGAGGATCGGATGTTGCGTCACGACCCTGGACGGGCCGGTTCGTGGGCCACCGGGGTGTCTCGGGCAGGCAGCGGCGGCAGGAAGGGGAGCGAGGCCGGGCGCTGGGCACATGTCGCTCCGAGGGCGAGCAGACAGCCTGCGGCACCGGTAGCGAGGTCCATGGACAACCGCATCATCTGGTCGCCGGGAAAGGCGAGTTCGCCCTCGTACGGCACGGCGTACCAGCCGAGCGTGGCGGTCTGCGCGTTCACATCGGCGCGTGAGGCTCCCGTACGGGCAAGGTAAAGGATCATCCCGGCGCGCCCCTCGAAGAGGCCGGGCTCCGCGTAGTACCGAGACCGGGCCGCCGGCAGGATGTCCCTCCTTGCGCGGAGGAATTCCTCGTCCGGGCGGTGCACGAGGTAGTCATCGAGGACCATCCCGATGCCGACGCTCCCCGTCGCGAGGTACGGCATGGTGCGGAAGCCCTCGTCCACGCCGAGGGCGCCGGTACGGTCCGGTACGCAGCGGGCGAGATCGGCGCGGAGCGCGGACGCCGCGTGGTCCAGGAGCGCAGGGTCTTTGACGGACTCGTAGAGACGAAGGAACAACAGCGCGGGTCCGGTCGCACCCCGCAGCAGCCCCGCGCGCTTGCCTGCCGTAAGGTCCATCTCCGCGAGGATGTGTGCTGCCGTCAGCGCGTGGTCGCGCAGTCCCTGCTCCCCCGTAGTACGGGCGAGATGGTCAAGGGCGAGTCCGAGGCCCGCGAGTCCGCCGCGCAGGTCCGGGCCGAGCAGGTGCCACTTCTCGTCGAGGACATGACTGATGAGCTCGAGGCAGCGGCCGGTGTGTCCGAGCCGGTCGAGCAGGTATGCCACTCCGGCCAGTCCGTCGTAGAAGCCGAGCGGGGTACCCTCGGTCGGGGGGTCGGTGTGCTCCAGGAGCCATTCCTCGCCCCGCTCCCAGCGCCCGTTGCCCGTCTCATCCAGGGCGTAGAGGACTCCGGCCGCGCCGTACGCCATCCCGAGGCCGCCACCGTCCGCGAATTGGGCGATGTCGCCAGGAAAGAGCCGGTCGTCCCGGTCGGGCGTCGCGGAGCGGCGGATCGCCCGCACGATGGATGCGGGGCCTTCGGGCCGGACCGCGGGATCGACGGGGAGATAGGGCGCCGCGCCAGGCTCGCGGTCGCCCGCGATGACCCTTACGGCCTCGTCGAGGAATGACCGCGGCAGGTCCGGGAACTGTCCGGCCGTGATGTCGGCGAGGTGGGCCGCCTTGTCTCGGTCGAGGGCGATCAGTGTCGTCATCGGCAGAAAGAGCGCGATACGCAGGCAGGCGAGGGCATAGTGGTCGACGGCACAACCCTTGCGGTCCGCAGGGGTGATGAATCCAGGGTGGGCCATCAATTGGCCTCGGTGCTCGTTGATCGGCATGGCGGCCTCGAAATCGAGCAGCTGCACGGTCCGTTCGTCCGGCGCAAGCATGATGTTGAACGGGTGCAGGTCGCCCACGACCAGACCGCGGCCGTGCACTGCCGCGACAGCGGCCTCGGTGGAACGATGCACAGCGAGCGCCCAGCGGGTGTAAGCGGCCACGTCATCCGGCTCAGGTTCCGGCGAGAGCAGGGGGTGGCGCCGAGCGAAGAAGGAGTGGAGGGGACGGCCTTCCAGGAAGTCCATGACGAGGAAACGGTGCTCGCCGAGGGTCAACCAGTCCCGCACCTCGGGGGCGATGCCCAATCCGCCTAGCTGCTCCAGGGCTGCCCTTTCCCGCTCCAGGCGGGTCACGGCGTCCGCTCCGTCCCCAGCGAGTCCCGCGTACGGCCGGGCCTCCTTCAGGACGACCCTCTTTCCGGTGCGGGTATCGATGCCCGCGTAGACTCCCCCGCCGTTGGAGAAGTGCAGGGCCTGTTCGATGCGGTACGGCAGGCCGTTGGTGGTGGTGGCGTTGCGCGCATCGAGGTGCGGGCGGAAGAACTCCGGAAGCGTCACCCAGCCGGGAGGCTGGAAAGCCGGGCCCCGGCGATCGGGGACGAGCCGGCCGTCCGGATCCTCGATGGCGGGGACGATGTCGCCCTTGTCGTCGACGCAGCTGCGTGGGGCGAAACCGCCGTAGCGCACGTACAGCGGCCCCTTGTTCCAGCGCAGGTCACTGAGAATGTACGGTCCCTGTTCGCCGTCCAGCAGCTCGCCCAATTCCTGCAGCACCTGGTGGAGTTCGGATTCGTCCACCGGGTACAGGGTTGCGAATTTACCGCTGGAACCACGACCGGCGTACTTGGAGTTACGCAGGTACAACAACTGGACGCTGGGCACGAACTTGAACGGAATGCCTCGTGGTACGCAGTAGTCCCACACCTTCGCGGCAGTCTTCTCGGCATTGTTGAGACAGGCCGATACGTGAATCTTCCAGCCTTGGCGCGGGCGGCCTGGGCGTGGCTCGCCGTGTTCGTCGACCGGCGCGAGGTGGTACCAGTCCCCGGAGGCGTAGGTGCGCCAGCCTTCGGGGACCGGCCGTTGCGTCGCCTCAAAGCGGGCATCGGCGCCTTTGGCTCTCTGGGTAGCGGGCAGTCGGTCCGGCGTTTCGTAGAAGACACGATTTGCGAGACAGTAGACCTCATACCGCTTATCCATTTGCCCCTCCTCTTCGAAAGGCGTGGAATCGAGAATTCCACGCCGCCGGGGAGGAGGACAGTCCATATATCATGAACCGGCCGTGCAATACCCACGAGTCAACTTCTGTTCCCTCTGCGTTCGAGGTCTGCTGCCGGGCTGTGTCGTCGGCCATGACCTCGAGCTCTGAGGGACGGCGCAGGAGATCACTCGAGACCTGCGCGGCGACCGCTCGGGGCCAGCCACGGCGTGCACGCCTTCCCTTCGGCGACCCCATCGGCCTTGTGGTCCCTGAGCACCACCGCATCCAGACAAGCGGCACGTCCAGGGCACCGTCGTCACGCGGCATCGGGCTCTTGGCTCGCGGTGCCCACAACAGACGCCGGCCCAGTCGGCGCACGCCTGCTGACGCCGCTAAGAGCGTCCCGTAACCCCTGAGGCTGACGGTCGTGCCGTGGCAGGTCTGCGCCCACGGCACCGGCCCAGCGAAGCGAACGCACGAGGTCTCGTGGTGTAGATGTGAGGGTGTCGCCACCACCACAGGTCGGGGCCAGGCAGTCCGTGGAACTGGTCGAGTGTTGCCCGTCGTCGTCGACGGTCGCGGCCTCGTACCGGTCGTCCAGAGCCTTTGTCTGCGGGTTTCATCGTTGGAGATGTGGTTCGTCCACCAGGAGCCAGGCCTCATCCAGCCAGTTTCGGCAGTAGTGGTCGTTGGTATACCCGGAGACGTCGTCGCGCCGGAGCCGCGCTCGATGGCGCTCACCAGGGCGCCCCACCCGTTGGCCCTCTCAGCGAGAGCGAACACCGTACGCCAGCCGCACTGGTGCTACAGCTCTCCTACCTCGGTTTCAGTAGCCACGGGCGCGAGGTTCTCACACCGAATCCGTTCGGGTGACCACACGATCGCCGCGCAGTCGAAGGACTGCAGGTTCTCCACCAGCCACCCGGTCATCATCGACGCCGGCACCCGCCGGGTCGCGGCCATCGGCCGGCCGGTCACAGTGAACCGCAACGACTGCAACTCACGGGACAGTGCTCAGGCGGAGGCGGCGCCACGCCGCGGCTGCCCACTGCCCACGCTGTCCCGGCAGTGAGTGACCGCGAAGTTCTACGACCGCGGCCAGGCCACGGCCGCAGGGAAGCCACGGTCGTTCAGGCGCTCAGCGTCGATGACCTTGCCGTCCCGCACAGGTCTCGAAGAAGATCCGGTGACGGCTTCACGAGGTGTGTCCTATGAGCCCTTCGCCCCTCGACTTCTTCGGCATCGCTCCGTGACCGGCAACTACACCTGTAGATCAAAGACTTGCGTCAGTCCCGTTCAGCGCCTGCGCGTGCCCACCCGCTGCGGAGCGCGGACGTCGTCGCACGCGGCGTATTCCACGAAGCGGCGGGGCATCACACCGAACCCGCTGTTCACAAACGCACAATGTCGCACGATCTGCCCTTAGTTTGCTGTGCACCCTTCTACCTATCGTCCAGATTTCAATGATGCACTCATCTCCCTGCCCTCTCGGCAGATGCCAGCCGTTGCTGCCGTTGCTGGGGCTAGCACTTCCGATCTGTGCTCTGCCCTGTTCGAAAGGCGACAAGAGTGTCTGATCTCAACATTGTGTCAAGCGGTGTGGGCGAACAGCCTCGGTGGAATCCACAGCGGCCGTCACCGATGCCCACAGCGCGTTACTCCCGGCTGGGAGCGCAGCTCTTGGCCGGCTTGCCCGACCGCGAGTGGCCCAACCACGTAGTGGGCCGTGCCCCGTTGTGGGCTTCGGTGGACCTGAGAGATGGAAACCAGGCGTTGCCCAACCCCATGGACCCGGCGCGGAAAGCGGCCATGTTCGATCTTCTGGTGCGGATGGGATTCAAGGAGATCGAGGTCGGATACCCTGCGGCGAGCGAGGCGGATTTCTCGTTCGTGCGGGACCTCGTCATCCATGATCGAATTCCGGACGACGTGACCATCTCAGTGTTCACACCGGCACGACTGGACCTGATCGACCGCACCTTCGAGTCAATCAAAGGTGTGGATCGTGCCATGGTGCACCTGTGCCTGGCGACCGCGTGCCTATGGCGGACCGTGGTGTTCTCCATGACACGTGACGAGCTGCGAGAGTTCACACTACGGGCAGCGGAGCATGTCGCATCCCAGGCCGACGCCATGCCGGGATCGCGCTTGCGTTTCGAGTACTCGCCTGAAACCTTCAACGTCACTGAGCCGGAATTCGCGTTGGACGTATGTGACGCGGTGACATCGGTGTGGGACGCGTCTCCCGACCGCCCGGTGACGTTGAACCTGCCCACGACTGTGGAGACCGACTCGCCCAATGTCTTCGCCGACCAAGTCGAATGGATGCACCGGCACCTGAGGCGTCGCGAGTCGGTGATTCTTTCGGTGCATCCGCACAACGATCGAGGGACGGCCGTCGCCTCGGCAGAACTCTCCGTGATGGCAGGCGCGGACCGGGTCGAGGGCACATTGTTCGGCAACGGTGAGCGCACGGGCAACGTATGCCTGGCTACCTTGGCACTGAATCTCCTTACCCGCGGAATCGACCCCCAACTGGACTTCTGCGACATCGACTCGATCCGCCGTACGGTCGAAAAGTGCAACCAGATGCCCGTCCACGCTCGCCATCCCTATGCCGGTGACCTCGTTTACACCGCGTTCTCCGGCACTCATCAGGACGCCATCGCCAAGGGCCTCCGTGCCCTGGATGAACAGGCTCGACGCACGGGCCTAGCCGTGTCCGAACTGCCGTGGCAAGTGCCTTACCTGCCCATCGATCCCAACGATGTCGGCCGGAGTTACGAGTCTGTGATCCGTGTCAACAGCCAGTCCGGCAAGGGGGGTATGGCGCACATTTTGAAGCGCCACTACGGCCTGGACCTGCCGCGCGCCTTGCGCGTGGACTTCGCCCGCAAGATCCAACAAGAGACCGACGACACCGGAGACGAACTCACGTCCCGCCGCCTGTGGGAGATCTTCACCGATGCCTACCTCACACCATCTCCGTGGCTGGGGCTGTCGGAACTCAGCGAGCAACAGGAGGGCGCGAGCACCTCAGTGCACGCGGCCCTCGTCACACACGAAGGTCCGGACGGAAGCCAGGACGAGCCTCTGACAGGGAGCGGCCTGAGCGCCGTCGAAGCGCTCCTCGACGCCCTCGCCAGAGGCGGACACCGAACACAGCTCCACCATTTCAGCCAGCACCCGGTAGACGGTGGCCGAGCTTCGAGCACCGCCTCGTACGCCTACCTCACCACCCATGGTGTCACCGCCCACGGCGTCGGCATCCACAACGACCCCGCCGCCTCCGCCGCCACAGCCATCCTCAACGCAGTCAACCGCACGCGAACCAGCGTCAACAACCACTATGGCGACGACGCGCAGGCTTCCGTCCAAACCCGGAGCGAGCTATGACGACCCGTGTTCAAGAGACTTCCATCCCTGGCTCGCAACCGGCCGCGCCGCAGTCCGTAGCCACGTTTCTGGTACGCGCGCTGGCGCAAGCGGGCGTCACTCATGTTTTTGGCGTACCGGGCGGGCCGCTCATGCCTCTGTACGAAGCACTGGAGGACTGCCCAGGCATCGAGCCCGTGCTGGCCAAGCACGAAGAGGGAGCTGCCTTCATGGCCTTGGGATACGCCCAGGTCACAGGTCGGCTCGGAGTCGTTTGCGGGACGGTGGGGCCGGGCGCGTTGCATGCCCTGACGGGTGTGGCCAGCGCGACCGCTGACGGCGTGCCTGTGCTCGCGCTCACCGCACAGGTGAACTCATCGTGCTTCGGCCGGGGCGGTCTGCAGGACAGCAGCGGAGGCAACTGGAGCGTGGACACCGTCGATGCCTTCCGGTCCGCTACAAAACTGTCTGCCCTCGCTGTTCGTCCGGCTCAGGTTCCCCGGCTCCTGGCACTCGCCATGCGTTCGGCGTATGCCGGCCGTCCAGGAGGCGTACACGTGAGTCTCCCCGCAGACGTGCTGACCGGACGACTCGAAGCAAGCACACCGAACGGGATTCGGCGCCCCGCCGTCGTCGCCCCGGATCCGTCGGCCGTCTCCCAGCTCACCGGCGCGGTGCAGGCCGCGCGTCGCGGGGTGGTGCTGGCAGGCCAGGGCGCCAAGCTCTCCGGCACCGGGCCCGCGCTCGTCCGATTCGCCGAAGCGCTGTCCTGGCAAGTGGCCACCACGCTCAAGGGCAAGAGCGTCTTCCCCGAAGACCATCCGCTCTCCGCCGGCGTCTTCGGTTTCGGCGGAACAGCCCGCGCTCATGACGCGATGCTCGCCACCGACGTGGACACGGTCTTCGTCGTCGGCAGCGCGCTGGGGGAGTTCGCAACAGACGGCTGGGATCCACGCCTGGTTCAGGGGCGCCGTCTGCTCCGCATCGACATCGATCCGCTGCGCGCGGGCGCAGGTTTCGAGGCCGATCTTCACGTCACTGGCGACGCCACCGCCGTGATGGACGCCTTGCTCGCCGAACTCCACGCTCCACCCGCATCAGCGGTCCCCTCCCCCTTGCCGGCACCAGTCGCTCCCCCACACGAACACAGCCCCTTGCGTGCCTCGGCCGTCATGACCCTGATGAACCAGCTGCTCCCCAAGGACGCCATCATCTTCGCGGACAACGGCAATTGCCTGAGCTGGCTCGGCCAGAACTTCGTAAGCCGCCCTCCAGGAGCCATCCACGTCTCGCTCAACGTCGCTTCGATGGGCAGCAGCGCGGGTTCCGCCATTGGAGGACAGATCGCCGCCAGAAACCGTCCCGTGGTGGCCCTCACCGGCGACGCCGCTTTTGCCATGTCCGGCATGGAGATCCACACCGCCGCCGAACTCGGCCTGCCGGTGGTATGGGTCGTCCTGAACAATGCCGGCAACGCCATGGTCCACAACATCCAGCAGGGGCTGTTCGGACGCTCCGTCGGTTCCATGTACCGCAGCCCCCTGGACGTCGCCGCAATCGCACGAGCCTTGGGCGCCGAAAGCACAGTCGCCACCTCACTCGCCGAGTTCCAAGAAGCCCTACTCAATGCCCTGGCCTCTCCCACGCCTTCCGCCATCGACGTCCGGGTCGATCCCGACGAGGTCCCCTGGGCCCTGTCCGGGAGAATTACCACCCTCCGCACAGCATTCAGTCCCTCGTCCTCCTCCAATGGCACGAAGGACGGCAACGAATGACGGACGCCCCAGAGAAACGCACCCTTGCTTCGCCCGGGATTCTCGGCTGCGGGCATTCCCTGCCATCGGCCACATGTCATAACGACGATCCCGTCTTCAGGCGCATGGCCCAAGGCCCGGTGGATGAGAACGCGTTTGACACGCTCGCCTTCTTCACCGGTGCAGACCAAAGGCGCCGGCTGTCGAACGGAGAACGCATCGAGGCGTATATGGCTGATGCAGCCCGCCTCGCCCTCGCCCAGGCCGGCATCGGGCCGGAAGCCGTGGACCGGCTCTACGGATACGCATCCGTCCCCGACCACCTCACTCCCAACCCGCTCTACGAACTCCACCACATGCTCGGACTGCCACGCCGGACACTGGTCGTCCCTATCAACAGCGAGTTCTCCAATTTCCTGGCCAGCCTCGTTCTCGCCACGGAATCAGTCGCTGCAGGCGGCGCCCGGCACGTGCTGATCGTGTGCGGATCCAACTGGACCCAGCACGTCGACTACACCAAGGGCCACGCATTCGCCGTGGGTGACGCAGCCGCCGCGGCAGTCGTGGGCCCGGAGGGACTTCTGCGGGTAGTCGATCACGCCTCCGAGACATACAGCGAGCAATACCTGAGCATGACCATGACCGTGCGACCCGTGAACGTAGACGGTCACGCACACCTGCCTCTGAGTGCACGCGGACTACCCACGCCGGTGTACAGCATGGAAACCGCCGGCAACGAGGTCTATCAGACACTCCTTCAAAACGGGCTGCCTGAGGTGGTGAACCGGCTACTGGCTCGCAACGGCGTCTCTGGCAGTCAGGTCTCCCTCATCACACACCAAGGATCCCGCCGTCTGCTCGACCACTGGGCCAACAAGATTGCCCCCGGCGCCTACCTGGAATCCTTGCAGGAACTAGGCAACATGACACTCGCCACTTACCCCGTCAACCTTGCCCGCCATTTCGCCACGATCACCACACCGTACGTGGTACTAGCGGCAGTAGGGACAGGGTGTCATCTTACGGCGGTTTTGCTGGAAAACCGCGTCTCACGTGACGCTTAGTTCTTCCTCACCCCCGGAGTTCCACCAAGGGGCGCGCAAGGCCGTCTGCGGCTGCTTTCGTTCTGCGGGTCTTCGTCATGCACGGCTCGACCTTGCAGTACGGCAGCGGTGTCTGGATGTGCTGGCCTACCAGGGCAAGCGTGTCAACGGGCTTGCCTCGCAGCCGGCTCCTCGACAGCCCGCACGCAGACCCCGGCCACGCTCAGGACAGAGCCGGCCCCGCACGCCTTCCCGCTCTGTGAGGCATCGCGCAGGCGGCGGGGCCGGTCCGCGCTCCTGCCGTCACCTCGCCCGCGAAGCCCTGGGCCTGTCGAGGACCCTGCGTGAGGCCGACCACATACGGCTTCAGCATTACGCCATGGTGCATCGGTGGAGCGAAGCCAACCGCGACGCCGGCTGCCTCACCCGCGTCTTCACCTACCACGGCGATCAACCGGTGGTCCCCCGCAGCCTCGCCCACGTCCGCTGCGACGTCACCACGGTCGCCACCTCGGGCCCCCGCTCCCGCCACCTCGTCCATGCGCAACGAACAGGACGAGGCCACAGCCGCCGCATCGGCCAGCCGCCTGACCCGCCGCAGACGGTGGCGCGACCGGCGCGCAAGGTGGCATTAACGCGCCCCTGTTCCCCCGTGCGCCATGGCAGCGCCATTACTGACTGCTCTAGATTCACTACACATTGCTGCAGCGCCTGGTCCTGTTCGTAGCCGCAGGTCCAGCGGGCTGAAAGGGTATGGCCACCTGACATGACCGACATCAGTAACCCCCACGCTGCGCAGTCCGACTCCGGGCGGCCCCGGAGCCGTGGGCGCCGTGTTCTGCGATCGGTCGCTGCGTTGTCGGTGCTTGTCGCCAGCACGCTGCTGACCACGGCTGCCGCCTCGGAACGGCAGGAGGCGGCCGACCTCACCTGCACATCGATCGGCCCCACCTTCCAGGACGGCGACACCATCTCCGGCTCCGGTGCCATCATCGCGCCGTGCGGTGGCGGAGCGACGCTCGTGATTCAGCGTTCGCGCTGGTACGGCTGGGAGGACATGGCCACCGTGAATTTCACGGGTCAGCACTCCCAGGCGATCACCTACAACTGCGCCGGCACTGGCATCCACGATTTCCGCACGTACATCAACTCACGACACACGAACGGCAGTTACGAGTTCCACGAGTCCAACCACATCAACGCGAACTGCGGCTGACACCCTGCGTTCCGCGTCGAGCGACGCGTGAGAGGAAATCCCGTACTCACGACCTCTGCCGCTGTCCCGCGCCGTACCGTCCTCACGGCCGCCAGGCTGCTGGCCCTGTCAACGGCCTTTGCCACCGCCTCGGCCGCCCCAAGGGCCTCGGTCCCCGCGTCGCCGACGACGTCGCGGTGTGCACGGCTCAGATCGACAACCCGCACTTCTCCAATGGCGCCGGCCGCGTCATCTTCAACGGGAGGATGAGCTGCACCTCCATCGGCAACACGCCCCAGGTCAATCTCCGGGTCTTGGGCATCCTCGGCTACGTCCCAGGCGGCTCACCCGGCCATCCCGCGCAAGGCCCGCCAGGCGCTGCCGCGACGTCCGACCAGACCCACACCGTGCCGACCAACGGTCAGCAGGTGACGTACTACACGCCGATTCCGGGCGACCCCAAGAAAATCACGGCGACCGGCACGTACACCGGGTCGGTTACCTTCCAGATCGTCTCTCCGGCGCTCGGCACCCCGACGTCGTACCGGTCGAACCGAAGAAGTGGTCCGTCGATCCCTCTTCCGGCACGGTGCTCAACGGCGAGGTGTACGGCCGCGGTGCCCTCGACATGAAAGGCGCGAACTCGGCGACGATCAGCGCTCTGCTGCGGCACATCGCCGAGGGATCCCGGTTCGAGCGCGACATCATCGTGCTCACCGACTGCGACGAGGAAGCCGGCTCATACGGGTCCCAGTGGCTGGCCGACAACCACAGGGACAAGGTGAACGCCGGCATGGTCCTCACCGAGGACGGCTGGTTCCTGGCGCAGAAGGACAAGGCCACCCCCGTGCTGATCACCGCCGCCCGACAGGACAAGGTCCTCTTCAACCTCGACCTCATCGCCGACGGCACCGCCACGCACTCCTCCAAGCCCAACCCCGACGGCGCCATTCTGAACCTGTCCCGGGCAGTCGCAGAACTCGGCGACTGGCTCGCGCCCGTGCACCTCACTCCGGTGACGCGCGACTACTTCGCGGCACTGGAGACAGCTACCGACGACGCGGATTTCGCACACGCCGTCAAGCTGATGCTCTCCGCACGCAACCAGATCGCACAGGAACGGGCCGCCCGCGTCTTTGCGTCGAGATCCTCCTACCCATGGCTTCACCAGGCTCTGCTCAGAACCACGCACGCGTTCGTCATCGAGGCTCCGGTGACAAGGAGAACGTGATCCCGTCCTCGGCGCACGTCCGGTTGAACTGCCGTGGTATCCCCGGCGGGCAGAAGCCTCGTGAGTTCCTCACCCAAGTCCGCGAGGTGACGAACGGACATGGCGTCCGAGTAGCGCTCGCCGTCCCGGAGGGCAAGAGCGAGGATCAGTATCTCGACGAGCTCGACGAGACGTGGGCGGCGCCGCCGGCCGACATCGACACTCCACTATTCCGCGCTCTTGCCGGGGCCGCCGGCGAGGCCTACCCCGACGCGGTATTCACGCCGGCCCTGTTCGAAGCAGGCACAAGTTTGGCACCGTGGCGCAAGCGTGGCATTCCCGGGTACGGCGTCTACCCGTACGTCATCACCAACGAGCAGTTGGTCGCGATGCACGGAAACGACGAGCGGATCCACATCGAGGCGCTGCGGCAGGGAACCGCGTTCATGTACAAGATGGTCTCCCACTTCCTCCGCTGACGATTTGGCTGGCCGCGGGCGAGCGCCGCCCGCCGCCGTAGCTGCACATCGATCACGCCGCACCCGTCGTCATCGCCGTGGGTCTGGTCTGCCTCGCCGTCCTGCTGGACATGCCCACCTCTGCGGTCAGCCGCGCAATGCGTAGCCGAGGAGTCGCTCTCTGACGGGGAAGCCATCGCATGTGAGCGAGGAGGTGATGAGGTGGTCACCGTTGTTGGGGTTGTAGCAGCGGTAGAGCGGGACGGAGCCCTTGACTTTGGTGGTGTAGGCAAATCCAACCGGCCCCATGGGGAATCGTCCCCCGCAGTCCGGATCCCTGGTCAGGTACGTGCGGCTGCTGGCCTTGCATTCGAAGAGTTCCACGGTGTGGGAGTGGGAATCGCGCAGCAGCCGCCAGGCCTTCTCTTGGGTGACGCCGGGTGGGAGGAGACGTGAGGAGACGAAGTGGCCGCGCCCGCTGTCAAATCCGCGGACGAGCCTGGTGTAGGGCAGGGTCTGAAAACCGCACGACAAGCGTGAGGGATGGAGGTCGTTGCGGTTGGCCTGTGTCCATACCTTCCAGGCGGGTTTGGGGCTGCCGTCCACGCGGCGCAGACCCGGTCCCCAACCTCTCTTGACCATGCTGGGCACGTCGACGCCACGGTGATACACATACGCGCTGATTCCCGGAGTACCGAGAACATTGTGGAAGGCTCTGCACAACTGGCGGGCTTGGGACGATTCACCGGAGGGGTGCCGGGAGTTGATCCCGCTTTCGGTGAGTTCTACGTCCCAGGCAGACGGCGTGTGAGGGAAACGCTGCCGCAGCCAGCCGAGCAGGATACCGATATTGCCGTAGGTGACCTTGGGATAGTCGTTTGCCGAGAAGGCGGGACGTGGCAAGTTCGGGGGGTAGGGGTGGTAGGCAACCTGCCATTGGCGCTTCCCTACCCGTGCGGCCAGGCCTTCGAGCACGGTCATTCCGGACAGCAGTGGAGTGCGGTCGGCCGGGAGATCGTATGCCCTGCCGAAGTGATGGTCCAGGGAGGTCATGACTTTCGCCGTGGACTGCTGAGCTTTGATGGCGTCGTAGGCGGCGATGTAGTTCGCTGCGATCGCGTCAAGCCACGCTGTCTTGTCACAGGGGACGCCGTGACCGCAGCCGATGTCGAAATATGCGTTGGTGTTGACTTCGTTCATGACGACGAAGTCAGCGATCCGGCCATGCCCGTGCCGCCCGTCATAGCGCTGGGCGATCATTCCGGCGAAACGGCCGTAGTCGGAGGGGTGGTTGGGCACGCAGGAGATCTCGAAGGCGTGCTGCGTGGGTGAGCAGCGGCGTCCCTTACGCGCCCACTCAGGCGTTCCCATGACGATCGCGACGACGTTGACTCCGAGATCCGTCCACTGCTTGACACTTTCGTCGAACGCTCTATCAATGCGGAAGCAGTGGCTGTTGAACCGCTCCTCTCCTGATCCGCAGGCGGCGGTCTCGACGACGGGTTCCCACTTCGCCCAGGTCACATTCTTTGTGACCAGTCCGGCGTTGCTATGGGCCACCACGGCCTTCGGTAGCGAATCGGGCACGACGCCCTTGATACGGTAATCAGAACGAGCCGGGTAGGGCAGCGCAGGAGTGCGCATTGCACCAGCCTCAACCACGTGCTCATTACCGGGCCCGGCCACCGATACTCGTGCGTTGAACGGCCACTGGGTGTAAGCCAGGCTGGTAGACAGGAGCGCAACACAGGTCAGGGCCAGAAGGCCGGCTAATAAACGTGAACGGTGACTCAACTTGAGGCTCCGCACGGCACCATCCTCTCACCGCGGCACGTACCTCATCGCAATAGACACCTGCCACGTCATCGGCATTGAACCACTCTGTACGTGGTGAAAAGCTTATCCTTCACCTACTTCGCTTAACTTTAGCCACAGCGACACTTCAGATATTGACAGGATAGATCGTCATCTACGCCGTGTCGGCTTGATCGCCCCGTTCTCTCGCCCGGACTACCCCGCGGCACGACAAAGGGTAGGCCGATCGGTGTACGTGCCGCCCGTCAGCGTCACCCGGACCAGGGGGAGTTCTCCTAATAGGGAGAGTTCAAAAGAGACCTGGAATGAGTGGTTCTGGATGTTTCGGAGTGGCGCTTCGGCTTTCCGGCGCATGGCCGCCTGCTTGTCCGTTCTGGTTGTTGCGCTATCGTTGTCCTCGGGCTCTGCGGCGGGGGCCGTGGTGCAGGCGACGTATTACGTTTCTCCTGACGGGAGCGGTTCGGCCTGCACGCAGGCGGTGCCGTGTGCTGTGGAGACGGCAAAGTCCGCTGTTGAACGGCGAACGAATGCCATGTCCGGTGATCTGGTCGTCCAATTTCAGGCCGGTACGTACCAGCTCTCGTCCGCTCTTGAGTTTGGGCCGTCCGACTCGGGCAGGAACGGCCATGATGTTATTTACACGGCGGCACCGGAGCAAAAGGTGACCCTGAGTGGTGGCGTTCCTGTCACTGGCTGGCGTCTTCACGACACGGCGAAGGACATCTGGCAGGCTCCCGCACCGGCTGGCCTGAGGACACGGCAACTGTACGTGAACGGCCGCCGCGCTACCGTCGCGAGCATGCCGGCAAGTACGGTATTCGGCTCGATGCAGAAGACGGGCACGGGCTTCACTTACACCAGCGCCGCGCCGAACACCTGGCAGCACAAGGACAGCATCGACGTCGTCTACGGCCATTCCGCCTCACATCGTGGCTGGACATATTCCGTCTGCCCAGTTTCTTCGATCGCCGACGGAACGGTCACCATGAACAATTCCTGCCACGCCAACGTGGCCGGAATCAACCAAACCACCGTGCCAACCGCAGTGGAAAACAACTATGCACTGCTCAGTTCGCCGGGCCAGTTCTACCACGACACCAGTGCCGGGACGATCTACTACATTCCGCAAGAGGGCCAGGACATGCGGACCGCCACGGTCATCGCCGGAAAGCTGCAGACGCTCGTGGAACTGGGCGGAACCCCGGACAGCCCGGTGGAGCACATGCGGTTCACCGGCCTGAAATTCGAGCACGCCACCTGGCTGTTCGGAGAACAGGGACTCGCAGACCTGCAAGCCAATGTGCTCTTCACCGAGACACAGGACCCCTCCGCCCACACGAAGCCCCTCCCGGCGAACGTGGCCTGCCACTCCTGCGACGACGTCACGTTCAACGGCAACACGTTCACTCATCTCGGCGGCGGAGGCCTAGGTTTTGACGGGGGCGGCCACGACAACACCGTCACCGGCAACGTATTCACCGATATCGCGTCCAATGGCATCCAGATCGGTGACGGCACGAACTACACACCGCCCGCCACATTGGAGTCCGGGTACACGGTCAGCGACAACTACGTGCACAACGTGGCCACCGAGTACCACGGCGGGGTCGGAATCCTGGCTACCTGGGTCAAGCACACCAAGATCACCCACAACGAAGTCTGGGACACTCCCTATACCGGCATCTCACTGGGCTGGGGCTGGGGCGCCGCCACGTCTCAGCCCATGGTCGACAACCACGTCGATTCCAACTACGTCCACGATGTCATGACCTCGGCGCTCGAGGACGGCGGTCCCATCTACGTGGTCGGGACTCAGGGAGCGACACCTCCCTCCACCATGACCGGGAATCACGTGGAGAACGACTCCCAGCGATACGCGGCACTGTACATGGACCAGGGATCCAGTTACTGGCACGTGGAATACAACGTCGTGAACGGCTACGCTCCCGCCTGGCTCTTCGTTCAATCGATGGCACTGCCTGTCGCCGAGCACAACACGGTGCAGAACAACTATGCGAGCGCCGACGCGGGTGGCATTTACACCACCCCTCCCGGCACGAACACCGTGTCCAACAACACCACCGCAGTAGCGGAAGGGAACTGGAACGCCGAAGCAAAGTCCATCATGGCAAGTGCAGGGCTCGAGCCGGAGTACACCTGGATCAGAAAGGGCGGGCAACGGCGCAACCTCGCCTACGCACGTCCCGCCACAGCCTCCAGCACCTACTCAGCGCAGTACGCGCCCTCCCAGGCCAGCAACGACCGGATCACCACGCCCGGCAACGGCCCGTACAGCGCCCCCTTTGCGTCAGCCATGGATGACACGTCCGCCTGGTGGCAAGTAGACCTCGGCGCTTCCTACCCTCTGTCGAAGATCCAGATCCTTTTCCGTCAGGACGGCGTCGACAATCCGGCCGAAAGGCAGGACCTCCAGATCTGGGTGTCCAACTTCCCCGGAATCTCACATGACCACACCATCGCCTGCTCCATCGGCGCTATGCCCCTGCCCTACCAGTCCAGCTACAATTGCCCCGCCCCACTGGGGATCTGGCGCTACGTGACCGTCACCAAGCCAGGCCACCTGGTTCTGGGTCAAGTCCGCGTCTTCGGCGCCACAACCATCACTCCAGACCCCTGTTCTCAGGGCGAGGATCAGCCGGCCCCTCCGGCGTGCGCAGCTGGTGCAAGCAACCAGCAGGCCATCTCGAACTGCCCGCCCACCTCCGCAACGTGCCTGCAGCGCCTGGCAGGTACCGGTACAGGAACACTGCAGCTCATCGCTCGGGCACGTTCAGACAGCGCAGACTTTGAGCAGAAGGCCCGCGATACCGATCCGGACACCGCGGCCCACGACCTGTGCCCCATTGCCACATCGATCACATCTCACAGCCAGGCGGCAGCGTTCAGATTCCCCCCGAGCTGGTGGTATTGCTGAGACAGGTCCTTTCGAGTTCCCCTCGAAGGCATCAGTAGATCTTGCGGGTTGGCGGATGCCGGCATTTGGACGATGACACCTCTGGGGCTACCGGTGTCCCGCACCCGGCTGTCGCTGATATGAGGGTCCCTCCCCCCGTGGTTGGCTGGGGGGAGGGACCCTTGGGTTGTGGATTGTGTGTTGTAGGGGTTGGTGGTTGGGGGGTGCGTTAGTGGGCGGCTCCGGTGGTGGTGTGGCGTCGGCGGCCGTAGTAGGTGGTGCCGATGCCGGTGAGGGCGGCGAAGGCTGCCGCGATGCCGGGGTCGGTCAGAGGGATGTGGGGGATCTCGGTGGTGACGCAGGAGTTGTTGTTCTGCGTGTTCGGGTCCTGCTCGTGGCCCGGAACCTGGACCGCAGATCCCTGCCGCAAGGCCAGGGCTGCTGTCCTTCTTGGGTCCCCTTTGTCGGCAGGTGCCTGGCCTGACCGACGCCGTCACAGCCGTTGGGCCCGTTTCCTCCTGCCGCGCGGGCGACGGCCCCAACGCCGGGTGCGGGGGCTGCGTCTCGAGGCAGACGTCGGGGTGGCGCGGTCTTCCCGGCGGTGCGGGGCGCTCGTTGACCGGCGGGGCCCGATGAATGACGGAGGCCCCCGTTTGATCCGGACCAAGAGTAAGTGACGGCGTCGGTACATCAGGTGGTCCTGCTGGACCAGTTCACGGAAAGGGGCAGCCGTGCGGGCGCTCGCGGGGGGCAAGGTGCTGGTGTACTCGATGGAGCGTCGGCGCACACGACGACAGACCCAGCCGCAGCAACTCACCCGTGCTGCCGATCCACAACGTAATTGGTGGCCCATCAGAGGAATGATGGGCCACCAACAAAACTCGGCCGAGTCGGTCAGCTGCCGGAGGGAGATCGTGGAATTTCTTTGCCTCTTGGGGCTACAGCATCATGCGCCCCTGTTTCTCGGTGACCGGCAGCAGCCAGTACCTTCTTAATACCAGGCCGTGTAACCGTCGCTGTCGCCAGCCCGGCTTGTCGTGTAGCCGTTGACCATTCTCGTGTGCGTGCTCGTTCGCCCCTGCGGGACGTATCGTTGAGCGATGCTGTTGTTCCAGTTCTGGACCCATACCCAGGTGCCCGATTTGGCGTTGGTGATGCGAGCCCAGTTCGCGTGACAGTGTGGGCTGTACTGCAGTTCCACGGTACCGCGAATTGTTGCGAACCGAGCCGTACCGGCGGTGCCCCGGGGCGTGTAGGCGCCCGCCAGGCAAGAGTGTCCGTCCAGGCTGCTGACGGTTCGCGCGGGGTCCAGACCAGAGCAGGTCGATCCATCGCAAGCAACGCGAACGTTGCCTTGCGGTGCTGCGGCAGTAGCCGCCAAAGCGGAACTCATGCCTGTCAGCGGAATCGCGAACAGTCCGAGGACTGCTGCTACGGCGAGCTTCTTCCTCATGCGCTCCATGCCTTTCTATGGGCGGATGATTCACCCGCTGTTCTACTCCACCAGTGATGCCTGCAACAGGACTTGCTACGATACGGCTGAAAATAACCGCATCACACGGTTTAGCAGGGTTTCAATTCGGCCAGCCGGAACCCGGAGGCCTTATGACCGCCACTTGATTGATTGAAGCCGCAAGCTAGCTCCGGCCCACGGGATGGCTGCTGCGAGATGGTCGACCGCTGTTATGAACAATTCAACGACTCGGCGTCGCTCTGTAAATGTCAGCGCTTACGACCTGAGTCTTGCTGTACCGGGCACTGGGCGCTGGCAGAATCCGGGGCTGCCGTGCTGTAGGTGCTGGGGGCAGCCCATCGCGGTCCGTGAAGGTTCGGGGTTGGATGTCGGTGAGCCAGGTCCGCAGCAGGCTGCCGGCGTGTGGGTGACTTGTTGGAGGCGACGTTGGCGTCGTCGATGGACTGGCGTCCGGTGTGGCGGGGTTTTGCTTGAGCCGGCGACGAGAACGGGAAGATTCACAGAGCGGACTCCGCCGTGCGGTACGGCGTCGGAGAGCTTCCGCGGATCCATTGCCCCAACCGTCACTCCCTCCCCCAGGCCGATCCGATCTCCCGGCCGGGGAACCAGCGGCCCCTAGCTGGATCGACTGCCTCGGCCTGGTCGACGTGGCTCACTCCAACAACCTCGGGACAGAGCCGAACTACTCGGCCTTCGCCGAGACCGTCGAGAGCGTCGATCTGACCGCCATCGACGAGAGCTGAGCCAGTTGCCCTTCCGGGTGCAACCCGGTGGAGGAGACGGCAAGGCCATCTCGAACTCGCGCGGGTGGCCGCCCGAGAGGCGTCGGCTCCGTCGGCCATGGCATCGAGGTGTGAGGCGCAGGCCAGGGCTTCGCCCGGTCCTGGCGGTGGCGACCGCAAGGGGTTTCCATCAACTAGTCGGCGTCTTTCGGCAATTGAGCGGCCGTCAGTATCGCCGGTGGAGCGGACTTCGATGATCGGTGGGTCACGCGAGGAAGTTACCTTTTCGTAATGGGTGATGTTCGTATAGCCTGTGGCCCTCCGCCCCGGGTTCGCTCTGGTGGCGGTGATGCTGCTGCTGAGTGGCAGGTCGTTGCGCTCAAAAGGCGAGGGGACTGTCTCACACTGCGGCCTGTGCGGCGATTGATTGCAGTATCTACGGGGATCGAGAGGGCCCAGACCCCAGGCTCTCGGCGGATGCGGATCCCGCATGCGCCCTTTCCTCACTCCGAGTCGGTACTCAGCCAGAGGCTGGTGTCGGGAGAACTGCACAGACGGTCAGAAACACCCGCAGCAGCTGCGATAGTTATACGTTCAGCCAAATAGGAGGAAAAATAATGGCGCGTCACAGGAAGCAGAAAGAGCTGACAGCGATGCAGAAGCGAGCGCTGAAAGTCGGCGCTATGGCCCCCGTCTCCGCCGGTTTCGTCTTAGCCGCCGCGACGGGAGCATTCGCCGCTTGCCCTGCGACGCAGGCACAGCAGCCGACTCAGGCCGTCCAGCAGAATCCGCAGGGCACGCAGATCAGCTCGGTCTTCGGCAACGCCGTCATGGACCAGATATTGCAGCTTGCCAGCAAGGAACTGACAGCGGTCGTCCCCCAACTCCTCGCCGCCAAACCGCAGCTGAACCAGTAAGCGGCCTGAATATGCCGTTCGCGGCTTATGTCGATGAGCGCCACTAGGCACTCGGTGACGGGTGGGGGCAAGGAACACGCCTCCACCCGCTCCACCGTCGGCCCCGTCTTCACAGATACAGGAGGCTGGACCCGGCAGCCTGGCGCCCGTTCCTGCAGGAATCGACCACCGGGGGCAGGGCCCGTGCCGCACCCGGCGACCAGTGCCTCTCCGGCGCCCAGCGCGGTCTGACTGCTCCTCCGGGACTGGAGGCGACTTGAGGCCGCCCGCGGAAACCGCTCCGGACTCCACACCGCCATCACCCGCATCCAACAGATCAACCGGGACCTGGACTGCTCGCTCGAGACGGAAAGCCCACACCTCCTCAACCAACTCCTGGGCAGCACCAGCACGGCGGTGCACACGGATGGCCACCAGTCCTGGGGGGGTACTCCGCACACGGGCCTTCTCCCTCGACGGAAGCCTCCTGACAGCCGCCGGCAACGACGGGACATCCACCGATGGAGACTCCCCACCGGCAACACCTGACACCGGTAGCGTGTGCTGTTGATCATCGCACTCGGTGCTACCAACCTTTCGATCAGCGATGCGAAGAGCCTTCTGTGTCAGTGCGCTTGGAGGGCGATCTGCCAGGTAGCGGGGTCTGCCAGCGGGCTGGGCCACCAACCGCACCTGGCCCTCAGGGCCTTGCTGGGCGTCGAGTGGGTGGTGGACGATGGCCGATGCCCGCTACCTGGCTCAGAGCGACGCTGGAACCGAAGTGGGTCAGCCGCAGTCAGGCGTGATCGACCCGACGGGTCCGCCGGTCAACTCGTGGTCGCCGACGCCGTCGATCTCCTGTTCAGAACCGGCGAAGTGTGGCTTGTCGTTGAGACGCACGATGCAGCCGAAGGAGTCCGGGATCGGGTTGTGTGCCGAAAGCGGCGTGATCACCGGGTCGAGCGAGTCGACCTCCGGGAAGGTGAAGCCGGTCCTGGTGACCTTGGCGTCGAGCCTGTAGATGATCTGGCCGGTCTGACGGGGCCCGCTGAAGAGACAGAACTCGCCCTGGTGGCAGGTGTTCGTCGCCGCGGGAGCGTCAGCAGCGGAGGCGACGGGCGCGACGGTGGCGGCGAGCCCGATGAGGCCGGTGACAGTCAGGGTCGTCAGGCCAAGGCGTAATGAGCGGTGCGACACGATAACTCCGTGAGATTGAAACCAAGAGACGAACCGGCTCTCGCCAGCTCGGACCAGCCCGTTGGCTGGAACAGCGGGCGGAGACCGGAATGGAGGAAGTGCCCTGCGACGTGTCGTGAAGTGAGGTTCTTGATGCCTTCAGTCCCGCACGATGGACAGGGCGCGTCCGGGATGTGATCTTCTCACAGCATCGAGCGGCGGGTTGCCCCCAAGTCCTGGACAACGCACCTTTGCTTCCCGTCAGGCGGCTTGGACCGGCTCAGTGGCACTGTGACGATTGCCTCATGGCGGCGTGATGATTCAGGCAGCCGGTGCAGGGGCAGTACACATCGTCACGTACGTAGTCGTGCCGGCTCTTGGAACCGGGCACGCTGGGGAGCCGCCAGGTCTTGGTGTGGGCCGCGGGTACGAGGAGGCGTGCGGGTGCCGGGACCGTGGACCTCCTGGGGGTGCGAGGCGCGAGGAGATCATGGACGGTACCCGCTAACGCGTGTTGTGCCGAAGTCATCGATGATCACGATCTTGGCCGTCGGTGCGTAGTGGCGCCGCGCAGAGCCGGGCGAGCGGACGGCGCCGCCCTGGGACGGTTCGCCCGACAGTCGATCGCGCCGACGACCTCCTTGCGGTCCGCCGTCCACGACCAACGGCACATCCGCAGGCTGCGCAGCACATGCTGGGCGCGCGTCGGCGAAAGCTGCTCGGACCGATTGGCGCTCGGAGCCGCCAGTGGTAGCCCGCACTCCCTCAGCAGCGCCTGAGCTACCGGATGGGCCGGCACGCGCAGCGCAACGGTGCCGGTGCCCGCGTTGACCGCGTCCGCTACGCGGTCAACGCGTTCCACTACCAGCGACAAGGGTCCGGGCCAGAACCGGTCTGCCAGCGCCACTGCTGCATCCGGCCAGACACGAGCCAGCGAATGCGCCGATTCCGCGTCGATGACGTGCACGATGAGCGGATTCCAAACTGGGCGGTTCTTCAGCCGGTAGATCTCCGCGATCGCGCTGGGCGTGAACGCGTGGGCACCCAAGCCGTATAGGTTTCCGTCGGAAAGGCGCACGCCCCGCCAGCACGCGGCAGATTCGACGCCCGGCCAAGGCCGGCCGCGTCGGGACGCACCACCACGGCCTGATCATTCATGTGGGCCTCCCCACGGCTGACGGCGAACTCGCTCCACTCGCCACTCTGAATCGAAGGCGGCGGGCGCTGCGCTCCGGTTCTCACAGCGCATCAGGCAGAAGCCATGCTGTGGAGGGGATCGGCACGTGCAGGACAGGTCAGATAGCACAGGATTGTGCATTCGTGAAATATTGGACTGTTCTCGCGGAGACCTCATGGCTCGGTGACGCGGATGCGCACCGGGTCGTCCGATGCCCACAACCGTCCGGCGGTGCGCATTCCCGCGGTGGGCAGTGCGCACGAGTTTTGGCCGGCGGCTCAGGGGCGGTGCTCATCGGGGTGTCCACAACCGCCGGGTCTACTGGCCTACTGACGATGTGGCTGATGATCGACTGTTGTCAGGCATCGGAGTGAACCGGCCGGTAACTTCTTGTCGACGGAAGATCACCTTCACCGTCAGCTCACCTAGATCCATGGAAGATCCCCTGCGGATCCGACTGAAGACAAGGAACCACCCTTGGCCCGCCAACGACTGCCCCGATTCGGTCGTCCGACGCCCTGTGCCCTCGCGCTCACGGCCCTCCTCGCCGTGCTCCCCGCCGCCCCCGCGCACGCCGACCCAGCTAGCCCGCATCTTGACGCTATCGAGCAGACGTTACGTACCGTCTCGCCCGCCACCGAAGGGCGCGTATGGCAGCGTACGGAAGGCAACGCCCTGGACGCGCCGGGCGACGACCCGAGCGGCTGGCTGTTGCAGACTCCCGGCTGCTGGGACGACCCGGGGTGCGCCAGCCGTCCCGGCACCCAGCGACTTCTGGACAAAATGACTCAGAACATCTCCGCCGCCCGCGACACGGTGGACATCTCCTCGCTGGCTCCCTTGCCCAACGGCGCCTTCGAGGACGCCATCATCGCCGGACTCAAGGCCTCGGTGGCGGCCGGACACAGGCTGCGGGTACGGATCCTCGTCGGTGCCGCTCCCATCTACCACATCAATGTGATACCGGCGACCTACCGTGACGCCCTCTTGGCCAAGCTCGGCGACGCCGCCCACGGCATCACCCTCAACGTCGCATCCATGACGACCTCCAAGACCTCTTTCTCCTGGAACCACACCAAGCTCCTGGTGGTCGACGGGCGAAGCGTGATCACCGGCGGCATCAACGACTGGAAGGACGACTACATCGACACCTCTCACCCGGTGTGGGACGTCGATCTGGCGCTCACCGGACCCGCCGCCCGCACGGCTGGCCACTACCTGGACACGCTGTGGAGCTGGACCTGCCGGAACGCGGGCCACCCCGCCAAAGTCTGGCTCGCCGCCTCCTCCGGCGCACCCTGCATGTCCACCATGGAGCAGGACAGGGAGCAGGCAACGGGGCAGGACATGTCCGCTCCCGACCACCCCGGCGACATCCCCGTCATCGCCGTCGGCGGACTCGGCGTCGGCATCCGGGACTCTGACCCGTCGCCCTCGTCCCCGCCCGCCCTGCCCGCCGCTCCCGGCTCCGCCTGCGGCATCCACGCACACGACAACACCAACGCGGACCGCGGCTACGACAGCGTCAACCCCGAGGAGAGCGCGCTGCGCTCGCTGATCGGCAGCGCCCGCGAGCACATTGAGATCTCCCAGCAGGACCTGAACGGCACGTGTCCGCCGCTGCCGCGCTACGACATCCGGCTGTACGACACTCTGGCCGCCAAGCTCGCGGCCGGGGTCAAGGTCCGCATCGTGGTGAGTGATCCGGCGAACCGCGGTCTGATCGGCAGTGGCGGTTACTCGCAGATCAGGTCACTGTCCGAGATCAGCGACATTCTCCGTGACCGGCTCACACGGCTCACTGGTGACCGGGCCTCCGCGAACAGCGCCCTGTGCGCCAACCTGCAACTCGCTGAGTTCCGCAGCGCCGCGTCGGACAAGTGGCGGGACGGCCACCCGTACGCGCTCCACCACAAACTCGTCTCGGTCGACGACTCCGCGTTCTACATCGGCTCGAAGAATCTCTATCCGGCCTGGCTGCAGGACTTCGGCTACATCGTGGAGAGCCCGGCCGCCGCACGGCAGCTGAAGGCGAAGCTGCTCGACCCGGAATGGACCTACTCCCGGCAGACCGCCACGGTCGACTACGCACGGGGCATCTGCCCGCGTTAGGCACGGCGAACGCTGCGACTTTGAGCGTGGCTCGCGATGGCCGGGATGTGGTCTAAGGCTGCATGGGACCCGCACCGCCGCGAGGCGAGAGCGCAGGTCTGCGGGCTCCTACAGGGATGGCAGCGCCCTTCGCGCTGCCTCTCCCCTGAGCGACAAGTGGCAAATCACCGACGGGTATGCGACGTTGTTCCGGTGAGGCGACGTGTTGCCGGTGTATCCGTCAACCACGCTCGCTCAGGAACTCGTACAAGGATGTGCACCTATGTCCAGGGCATTGCATATCGTTCTGCGATTAGCCGTCGCATTTTTCCTCGGCTTCCTCTTACCATTGCAGGCCGCTGATGACGCCGCAGCCGCCGCGGGGACGTTCACCAACGGGACCCAGTTCATCAATACCGCCGGAGATGCGGTACATGGACATGGCGGCAGCATGATCAAAGTGGACGGGTACTATTACTGGTTCGGCGAAAACACTTTTCCCAACGGCCCGTTCGCATCCGTCCCGATCTACCGCTCCAGCGATCTGCGTACATGGGAATTCCGTAACAGTGCGCTGGTCCAGTCCTCGGCCCCCGAGCTGCAGAGAGCCGGGGTCTATCGGCCCAGGGTCATTTACAACGCCAGCACGCATCAGTATGTACTCTTCGTTCGCAAAGAGAACTATCCATCGCCCATGACCGAGAACAAGGTCGCAGTCGCCACATCGCCCACGGTGGACGGCACCTATACCTACCGGGGCAGCTTCCGCCCCATGGGGTACAAGTCCTTCGACATGACTGTCTTCCGGGACACCGACGGCCGTGCGTACCTGATCTCGACGACCAATGGCCAGAAGGACCAGACCATCTTCCGCCTGGCCCCCGACTATCTGAGTGTTGCCGCCCGGGTCACCACCCTGCACGGCGTGGCGCGGGAAGCGCAGTCGGTGTTCAAGCGCAACGGTGTCTACTTCATGGTGTCATCGGGCACCACCGGCTGGAATCCGAACCAGCAGAAATACACCACCGCGACCAGCATGGCCGGTCCCTGGAGCGGCCAGACCAATCTTGGCGACAGCATCGGCTACGGCTCGCAGGTCACCTCCATCGTCCCTGTCCAGGGCAGCCGCACGACCTCGTACCTCTACATGGGCGACCGGTGGGCGCAGCCCTGGCACGGTGTGCACAACGACTCGGAGTACGTCTGGCTGCCGCTGCGGTTTCCCACCAACAGGTCGCTGTGGATGCCCTATCACCCGCGGGTCTTCATCAACACCGACACCGGCGTGGTGAGCGGGGTCGGCTGGGGAAACCCCTACCAGGAGCTGCGGGCCCAGCACAGCGGCCAGTGCCTGACCGCGCTGTGGTCCTGGAACGACGGGGCCGGTGTGACGCAACGCCCCTGCGGCAACGCCCAGAACACCAACCAGCACTGGCAGCTCCTCCCCCTGGACGACGGCTATTACCGGATCATCGACCGGCACAATCACAAATGCCTCACGGTGCCGAATTCGGTCACCAACGACGGGGCGTGGCTGACCCAGCAGACCTGCGGCGTCGACTGGAACCAGCAGTGGCAATTCACCAGCATCGGCGGCGGTTCCTGGCGCATCACCGCCCGGCACAGCGGCAAGAGCCTGACCATCACCGCCGGCCCAAGAGCCGTCCAGTACTCCTGGAGAGGCACTGCCAACCAGAAGTGGCAACAAGTACGCGCACCTTACTGATCGCTCGAAGGCGTGTCCCAGGGCGGCGGAGCCCGATCAGAGGACCTGGCGGGCGGGCCGGGTTCTCTGACCGTGCAGCTCCGGATGGAGCGGGAATGCGGCCGTGCCCGACGTAGCCACACGGGTCCGGTTCACGCACAAGGTCGGGTTCACGATCTCCTGCGCGGCATGGTCCGCCGTGCGGCGGGAGAGGAGCCGGAGCCCACCGCGGCGATGATCGACTCGCAGTCCGCGAAGAGCGTGTTCAGCGCGGATGCCGGCACGGTGGGACTCGACGGCGACAAGAAGGTCAGGGGGCGCAAGAGGAACATCGTCGCCGACACGCTCGGCCTGCTCCTGGTGGTCCTAGGCACCGCCGCCATCATCCACGACGTCCACCCCGGCCACCAGGTGAACGAGATGGTGGCTCACCGCCGCCCCGCCGTCAGCAAGATGTGGGGCGATACCGCCTACCGCGGAGCCGCCGGTCATGCCTCCGTCAGGGACATCGGCTTAAAGACCACCACCAAGGGCCTCGGCGTGAAGGGCTTCCAGCCCTTTCGTCAGCGCTGGACGACCGAACGAACTCTGGGCCGGCTCGGCCGCTCCCGCCGCATCCGTCCGCGAATACGAGAGCACACCCCGCTCCCTTGAGCTTCCGAGGAACGGGCGCTACTTTGGTCGTGTGACTAATTTGGTCGGTCGTGCAACTTCGGGGCGTGGGCTGCGCCGCCGTGAGCAGTTGACGGATGCGGGCGTCGCGTTGCTGGCCGAGGGCGGCTGGCCCGCGGTGACCACGCGGGCGGTGGCCGAGCGGGCCGGGGCCCAGGTCGGGCTGATCCACTACCACTTCGGCGGCCTGGCCGGCCTGCACCAGGCCATCGCGCGGAAGGCCGGGGACGAGGTCATCACGCCGGTCCTCGACGCCCTGCTGGAGGCACCGGAGCCGCACGCCGCCCTGGAGACGCTCCGCGAGCTGGTACCGGCCACGACGGGCGAGGGCCGCACGCTGCGCCTGGCGGTGGAACTGATGGCGGGCGCCCTGCGCGACCCCGTGCTGGGCGACGTCCTGCGAGACGGGCTCCGTCAGGCGCGGGCGCGGATCGGTGAGCGACTCGCGGAGCTCTACCCGTCGTGGTCCGAGGCGAGGCGCACCGGCGCGGCCGTCGTCGTCACCGCGCTGCTGGACGGGATCGTGCTGCACCAGGTGCTGGACGCGTCGCTGCCCGTCGACGAGGCGTTGGCCGCGGTCGGCGAGCTGCTCGGCGGCCGTACGTGAGCACGAGTCCTGGCCCGTGGCGGCTACGGCATCCATCGTCCGACGACACGAAGGGCACGGGACAATGAGGGTTCTCGTCGCCGGTTCGACCGGCTATCTGGGACGACACGTCGTCCGGGAACTGAAGGACCGCGGACACCACGTGCGGGCGCTGGTCCGCGACCCCGGCCGGCTGGGGCCGGTCCGCGACGCCGTGGACGACGTGTTCACCGCCGATGCGACCGACCGGGCCGCGCTCTCGGGCTGCTGCGACGGCATGGACGCGGTCGTGAGCACCATCGGGCTGGTGGGGAAGAAGAGCGGGCAGAGCTGCTGGGACGTGGACTACGGCGCCAACCGGAATCTTTTGGAGGAGGCCGAGCGGGCCGGGGTCGGCGCGTTCGTCTACTCCTCCGTCGTGCACGCGCCCGCTCTGGAGAAGCTGCAACTCGTGCGTGCCAAGCGGGCGTTCGAGCAGGAGCTGCGTAATTCCGGTGTGGCGCACACGATCCTGTTCCCGAACGGGTTCTTCTCCGACTTCGACGAGTACCTCGACATGGCGCGCAAGGGCCGCGTCTTCGTGTTCGGTGACGGCGGCTTCCGTATCAATCCCGTCGACGGCGCGGATGTCGCCGCGGCGGCGGCCGACGCCCTCACCGGCGACAGCGGTGAGGTCGAGGTCGGCGGCCCTGATGTGCTCACGCACGAGCAGATCGCCCAGGAGGCCTTCCGGGCCCTGGGCACGGCCCCGCGTATCACCCACGTTCCGGCTGGGCTCCTCACGGCGGGGCTGGCCCTGTTGCGTCTGCTGACACCCTCCCGCGTCCACGCGGTCGTCGAGTTCCCGCTCACCGTGCTCACCCACGACGTGGTCTCCCCGGCCACCGGGCGGCACCGCCTCGCCGACTACTACCGGCAGGCGGTGGGCAGCGATTCCGCCGGTGGCACGGCCTCCCGGGACACCGTCGCGCCCCGCACTGAGTGATGGCCGGTTGTCAGCCCTCCTTGCCGGGCGATCAGCCCGGCGGCCCGAACTCGTACCCGGCGACCGCGCGGCCGTACCGCGGAAGTCGCAGGAGCCCCGCGGCTACCGCGCTGGTCTGTACGGAAGATCAACCCTTTGTGGGACGCAGCTCGTGTGGGCGGATCGTATGTTCTGGGGGCACAAAGGGTCGGCGATGACGCGAACAGCGCGGTCCGCGCCGCAATCGGCCTGCCCCATCCGCCAACGGAGGAATCACCAGCATGAACGTGCACAAGCGAGCCGTCGTCGTCCTCTCCACGGCGGCGCTCGGCGTCGGCGGCGTTCTTGGAACGCCCGCCACAGCGGCTCCCGCCTCGACCATGGCCGTCACCGGTACGGCCATCACCTCGCCCACCGCGTCGGCGTCCGCCAGGTGGTTCACCCTGTACCACGGTTCCAAAAAGGGAGACTGGAACACACCCAGCGTCAAGTCCCGGTCCAAGGTCTTGCAGGTCGCCTTCCGTTGCTGGAACGGCGGTGACGGAACCAAGGTCCGGATCGCGATCTTGCAACGCATCAATGGGCATTACCAGGAGGTCCATGGGTCCAGGAAATGGCTCTGCAATGGAAAGACGATTCACACCCGAATGAACAATGCCAAGGTAGGCGGCACGTACACCGCGGATGTGGGTGTCTTCGGCAAGAAGCACACTACCGAGGTGTGGGTCCAGAACTACGGTTGATCAACTGGAGCGGGTCCGGCCGCCGCGGGTAGGGCCCGGCGGCGGCCGGGCGTTCGGGGCGGGTCAGTGCTCGCGGTAGGTGGCGTGGTCGAAGTCGGCGTAGGCGCCGTCGGCGGCGATGTCCTGGACCCAGAGGCCGAGGAAGGTGCCGGTGAAGGCGGGGCTGGCGGCGCGGCCTTCGGGGGGCTGCTTCTCGCCGGCGTACTCGTCGGACAGGATCGTCGCGTCCAGCGGCGCCCCGAGCGCCGCCCACTGCCCTCCTGGCGGGCGGTGGTGGAAGACGACGTACGGCAGGCCGAGGGTCACCCGCAGTTCGACGGGCCCGGTGTCCGGCAGTGGGACCGTGGCGCCCTCCACCCGGTTGCCGTCGTCGCACGTGAGGACCGACAGCACTCTTCTGCCGCCGTCGTCGCGGCTGATGTAGGCGTAGTGCCAGTTGCGGGTGTCGTAGTACGCGGTGAGACCGGCGAGTTGCTGGGTGCCGGCGGCGTCGAAGTCGACCGGTGCTTCCAGGGAGCAGTGGAAGGAGCCGGCGCGGCGGGCGACCAGGCTGGGGGTGCGCAGGCCGCGCGGTGACTGGCCGCCGTGGACGCGCAGGTGGGAGGGGCGGGCGGTGAGGTCGGCCCAGTCCGGTGTGGCCGGGCGGCGCAGGGTGGCCCAGTGCGGGCCGAGCCGGTCGCCGTCGAAGTCGTCGCGGGCGGGCTCCTCGGGAAACGGGTGCGCGGGCAGCCGGGGCGCGGGTGTCCGGTCGGCGGGGATGCCGCCCGCCACCCGGGGCCAGCCGTCCTCGGACCACTCCACGCGCTGGAGGGCGGTCTCCCTGCCGAGGACGCACCGGCCGCGCGGGGTGTCGGGGCGGCCGGTGAGGTGGGCCAGGTACCACTCGCCGGTCCGGGTGCGGACCAGGCTGCCGTGTCCCGCCTTCTGCAGGGTGAGTTCGGGGCGGTGGCGCGAGGTGAGGGTGGGCCCGTGGGGGTCGGATTCGTAGGGGCCGAGCAGGGTGGGCGAGCGGGCGACGGTGACTTGGTGGTCCCAGGAGGTGCCGCCCTCCGCGGTCATCAGGTAGTAGAAGCCGTGGCGGCGGTACAGGTGGGGGCCCTCGGTGACGCCCGCGCCGGTGCCGTGGAACAGCATGTGGACCTCGCCGGTGAGCCGGCCGGCGGCGCAGTCCCAGCGCTGGGCCTGGATGCCGGCGAAGGGGTCGCGGCGCGGGCGCCAGTCCCCGGTCAGCGACAGCATCCAGCAGACGCCGTCCTCGTCGTGGAAGAGGGAGGGGTCGAAGCCGCGGGCGTGCACGGGCACCGGGTCGGACCAGGGGCCGGAGGCGGTGGGGGCGGTGGTGACGTAGTTCTGGGCGTCCCACCAGCCGCCGTGGTGGTTGTCCACGCGGGTGAAGACCAGGTGGAACAGGCCGTGCGCGTACGACAGGCAGGGCGCCCACACGCCGCCGGAGTCCGGGACGCCGGACAGGTCCAGCAGCCGGCGCTCGTCCAGTGCTCCGGGCAGCGGGCGCCAGTGGACCAGGTCGCGTGAGTGGTGGACGCGCACACCGGGGTGCCATTCGAAGGTGGAGGTGGCGAGGTAGTAGTCGTCGCCGACGCGCAGGATCGACGGGTCGGGGTGGAAGCCGGGCAGGACGGGGTTGGTGATCGTCCCGGACCGGTTTGCCGGGGGTACTGAGGAGGCGGTGGCGGCCGTGGTGGCTTCGGTGGTCATGGGTGCCCTTCCGACTTTCCGGGTGCGGGGGTTACTTGCCGAAGCCGGCGGTCAGTCCGCTGAGCAGGTGGCGGCGGCCGACGAGGTAGGCGGCGAGCAGCGGCAGCAGGGACAGGACGACGGCGGCCATGGTGGCGGGGACGTCGATGCCACCCTGCTGGCCCTGGTAGTTCCACAGGCCCAGGGTCACGGTGCGGTGGGCCTCGCTCTGGGTGAGGACCAGCGGGAAGATGAAGCCGTTCCAGGCGCCGAGGGCGGTGTAGATGCCGACGGTGACCAGGCCGGGCCGGGTCAGGGGCAGCACCAGGGAGCGCAGGACCTGGGTGGCGTTCGCGCCGTCCACGGTCATCGCCTCGTACAGCTCGCCGGGGATGTCCCGCATGGTGGAGGTGAGCACGAGGATCGCCATCGGCAGCGAGAACGCGGCCGTCGGCAGGACGATCGCGGTGAGCGTGTCGTAGGCGTGCAGCCGGGTGATCAGCAGGTAGACCGGCACGATCGTGGCCTGCGCGGGGATCGCCAGGCCCATCAGCATCACCGAGAAGCCGGCCGTGACGAACCGGCTGCGGCTGCGGACGATGGCGTACGCCGCCGGCAGCGCCAGGGCGAGCACCAACGCGACGGTGGCCGCCGTGACCAGGACGCTGTTCCACAGGTAGTCGGCGAAGCCGGAGTCCAGGACCGTGCGGTAGTTGGACAGCACCACGTGGTGCGGGACGGACAGGGGCCCCGCGTCCAGGTAGTCGCTCTTCTCGCGCAGGCTGGACGCCAGCACGTAGTACAGGGGCACTGCCACGATCACCAGCCAGGCGGCGGCTCCGAGGCCGCCCAGCCAGTCGGGGCGGCGGCAGGGGCGCCGGTGCGGGCGGCCGGGGCGGCGGACGAGGCCGGGGCGCGGCCGGGGTGCCGCCGCGCGTGGGCCGCCTCGGGAGCCGGTCCCGGCGGTCCGGCCGGTGGTGGCGAGGGTCTTGGCGCTCATCACAGTCCTTCCCGCCGGCTGGTCATGCGCCGGAAGCCGGTGACGCGGACGACCAGCAGGGACAGGGTGGTGCCGGCGACGAGCAGGAGTACGGCGAGGACGCCGGCGTAGCCCATGTCGAAACTGCTGAAGCCGGTCAGGTACATGTGCAGGGGCAGGATGCGGGTGGAGGTTCCGGGGCCGCCGTTGGTGAGGATCAGCACGATGTCGAAGTAGGTGAGGGAGCCGACCAGCATGAGCACCGAGGAGGTGACGACGGTGTGGCGCAGCTGGGGCAGGGTGACGGAGAGGAACTGCCTCCACCGTCCGGCGCCGTCGATGGTGGCGGCCTCGTAGAGCTGGGCGGGCACCTGGCGGGCGGCGGCCTGGTAGAGCAGGGTGTGGAACGGCACGAACTGCCAGGTGACGACGGCGGTGACGGTCCACAGCGCCAGGTGGGGGTCGCCGATGAAGTTGCCGTCGTCGACGCCGAGCCAGGGGCCGATGGCGTGGGCGAGACCGAAGTTGGGGTCCAGCAGCGCGGCGAACAGCAGCGCGACCGCGGCGCTGGACATCAGCAGGGGGACGAAGAAGAGAGTGCTCAGGACGGCCCGGGCGCGCTGGTGGCCGGCGCACCAGACGCCCAGCGGCAGGCAGATCAGGGTCTGCACGGCCCAGTTCACCACCGTCAGGAGCAGGGACAGGCGCAGGGACTGGCCGAGGTCCGGATCGTGCAGCAGGCGTGTCCAGTTGGCCGTACCGGCCCAGTGCGGGCTGCCCAGGCCGTTCCACCGGCAGAAGCTGAGCACGACGACGAGGGCCATGGGGACAACGGCGAACAGGGCGAAGTAGAGGAGGGCGGGGACGGCCCAGAGGGCTCCGGGCCGTCCGTCGCTCCGCCGGAGCGCGGTGTTCACTCGGCGTCCATGGCGGAGACGAACTGCTGGGGGGAAGCCTGCTTGTTGAAGACCTTCTGCAGTTCGGTGAGCAGCTTCTGCGCGGTGGCGGGGGCCAGTGCCTGGTCCCAGGACTGGGTGAAGTTCGGGGCGTGCTCGACCAGACCGTAGACGAAGGTGGTGTAGTCGGCGTTCGGTCCGGACTTCAGCTGGTCCTCGATGCCGGCGATGGCCGGGACCTGGCCGATGTCGATCAGGTTCTTGACGTACGACGGCTCGGTGACGGTCTTGGTGATGAAGTCGACGGCCGCGGCCCTGTTCTTCGACTTGGCGGTGACGGAGAAGAAGTTGCAGGGGTTGCCGACGATGTTCTTCGCGTCGCCCTTGCCGTTCGGGACGGTGGGGAACGTGGTCCAGCCGAGCTTGCCCTTCTTGACGAAGTCGGGGGCGGTGGCGAGCTGGCCGGCGTACTCCCACGAGCCCATCAGCTCCATGCCGGCCCTGCCCTTCGACAGCAGGGCGTCCGCGCCGCCCGAGTCCTGGCCGACGGAGCCGTAGTTGGTGCCGAAGGCGCCGCGGTCGACCAGGTCGCGGATCATGGTGAGGGCGGTGGTCACCGCCGGGTCCTGCCAGGCGCCGGGCTTGCCGGCCTGGATGCCGACGAAGACCTGCGGGCCGCCCACCCGGTCCAGCAGGTATTCGAGCCACATCAGCTCGGTCCACGCCTGCGAGCCGGCGAGCGCGATCGGCGTGATGTGCCGGGCCTTCATCCTGTCGATGTCGTGGAGCAGGTCCGGCCAGGTGGCGGGGGGCTGGGTGATGCCGGCCTTGGCGAAGACGTCCTTGTTGTAGAAGAGGGCGACCGGCTGGACGCCCTCCATCGGCACGCCGTAGGTCTTGCCGTCGATGGTGCCCCCGGCCATGACGCTGGGCAGGAACTCGTTCTTGAAGGACGCGTCGAGGTCGGTGCCGAGATCGGCGACGTTGCCGGACTTGACGTAGGTCGTCAGGTTGCCGCCGCCCCAGTTGAGGAAGACGTCCGGGGCGTTGGGCGAGCCGAGCGCGGTCTGCAGTTTCTGCTTGTAGGGGTCGTTGACGAAGAACTGGATCGCCGCCTTGGTGTCCCCGGAGGAGGCGTTGAAGGTGCTGACGGTCTTCCGCTGCACCGGGTTCAGCGCGGTGTCCTGCAAGGCCCACACCGTCACCTTGCCGGAGCCGCCGCCGCTGGCGCCGGGGCCGCTGCTGCCGCAGGCGGTCGCGGTGGCAGCCAGGGCGGTCGCGGTCGCCAGGGCGGTGGTGAATCTGAGGGTCAGGGCACGGTTCATCGTGGAACACGCTCCTCCGGGAGCCGAAAATCACGGCTCCGATTGACCGAAAGTTTCGATAGTTTCTGGTTGAGGAACGTAAGGTTTAACCTCATCGACGTCAACGCGGCGACAGGTAACGGTGCGGTCACGGGCGCTGGACCGGGCGGGGCCCCGGGGGCCGGCCTGGCGAAGCCCTGGAAACCGGGGCGAGAGGGGCCCTTGGAAACCGGGCGAGAGGGGCCGTGAGACCCGGGCGAAAGGGACCGGAAACAGAAAGCGCTCCGGCGGCGTCCTTTACGCTGTCCGCGACCGTCCGACAGCAGCGAGGTGACCGTGGTCGACAGCGACCGCCCCACAGTGTCCGACCGGGCCGACGCCCGTGGCCGCGTGACGATCGCGGAGATCGCCCGCGAGGCGGGAGTGTCCGTGGCCACGGTCTCCAAGGTCCTCAACGGCCACGCCCATGTCGCCGACGCCACGCGCCAGAAGGTCGAGGCGCTGCTGGAGAGCCACAACTACCTGCGCCGGCGCAGCCGCCCCACCCACACCGTCGGGCTGGTCGACCTCGTCCTCAACGAACTCGACAGTCCCTGGGCGGTGGAGGTGATCCGCGGCGCGGAGGAGACCGCCGCCCAGCACGGCAGCGGCCTGGTCGTCTCCGCCGTGCACGGCCGGCCCGCGGACATCCTGCGCTGGCTGGACAACCTCACCAGACGCGGCAGCGACGGAGTGATCCTCGCCGTGACCGCGCTGACCAAGGGCC
Organism: Streptomyces sp. L2; assembly: GCF_004124325.1. Lineage (NCBI taxonomy): Bacteria > Bacillati > Actinomycetota > Actinomycetes > Kitasatosporales > Streptomycetaceae > Streptomyces > Streptomyces sp. L2. Next base: position 7,683,503 of record NZ_QBDT01000001.1, on the reverse strand, counting down.
AGCGGCGCAAGGTCCAGGACCTCGGCGTCCCGCTGGTCGTCGTCGATCCCGTGGGCAACCCCGACCCCACGATCCCCTCCGTCGGCGCGACCAACTGGCACGGCGGGCTGGCCGCGACCCAGCACCTGATCGGACTCGGCCACCGCAGGATCGGGATCATCACCGGCCCCGACGACGTGCTCAGCGCCCGCGCCCGCCTCGACGGCTACCGCGCGGCGCTGGAGAGCGCCGGGATCGACGTCGACCCGGCGCTGGAGGTCCGCGGCGACTTCCACCACGGGACCGGTTTCGACGGCGCCCGGCACCTGCTCGCGCTGCCCGAGCCGCCCACCGCCGTCTTCGCCAGCAGCGACCTGCAGGCACTGGGCGCCTACGACGCCGCACGCAGCGCGGAGTTGCAGGTCGGGCGCGACCTCAGCATCGTCGGTTTCGACGACCTGCCCATCGCCTCCTGGGCGTCGCCGCCCCTGACCACCGTCCGCCAGCCGCTCAGCGACATGGCCGCCATGGCCGCCCGCATCGTGATGCAGGGCGTGGACAACGTCCTGACCGGCGGAATGCGCCGCATCGAACTGGCGACGGTGCTCGTCGAACGCGAGAGCACGGGCCGGCCGCCGGCTCGTTAGGTCCGGCGGCCGCACGGTCTACGGCGACGGTACGGTTCGGCCACCCCCGGTGTGAGCGGGTCAGCCCTCCGTGCCCGGCGACCAGCCCGGCGGTCCGAACACGTACCCGGCGCGGTCGCGCCAGCGGCGGGCCGCGCGGACGTCGCGCCAGGCTGCCGCGTACTCGTGGAAGGCGACCCGCAGCGGGTTGTAGGTGCCGATGTTCTTCGTCAGCCCGAAGACCACCCGCTCCCCCTCGGGCTGGAACGTGCCGAACAGCCGGTCCCAGACGATGAGGATGCCGCCGTAGTTGCGGTCCAGGTACACGTTGTTGGAGCCGTGGTGGACACGGTGGTGGGAGGGGGTGTTGAAGACCCACTCCACCGGCCGCCACAGCTTGTCGACCCGTTCGGTGTGCAGGAAGAACTGGTAGACCAGGCTGACGGACTGCTCCAGCAGGATCATCCACGGGGGGACGCCGAGCAGGGCCAGCGGCAGCCAGAACGGCAGGCCCGTCATGGGTGTCCAGCTCTGCCGCAGCGCGGTGGAGAGGTTGAAGCGGATGCTGGAGTGGTGCACGACATGGCTCGCCCACAGCACCCGTACCCGGTGGTGGGCGCGGTGGAAGGCGTAGTACGCCAGGTCGTCGGCGAAGAACAGCAGTACCCACGTCCACGGTGAGGACGGCGACAGCTGCCAGGGGGCGACGGCGAACAGGGCCGCGTACAGCACGACCGTCACCGCCTTCCACGGGAGGGCGATGACCTGGCTGCCGGCGCCCATGGACATGCTGGTCGCGGTGTCGCGCAGTTCGTAGCCGCGCTCGTCGTCGTCCGGCAGGAAGCGGTACGACAGCGCCTCGACGACGACCAGGAGCACGAACGCGGGTATCGCGTAGAACACGGCGGGGAGCATGTCAGCGCACCGTCCTCTCGGTCGTCGTCGCAGTCGAAGTCGCCGTCGAAGTCGGCTTCGCTGTCCCCGCCGGCGTCGCCGGTACGCTGCGTGACAGCAGCTCGCGTGCCAGGTCCTCGGCGGCGCGGGCCTCGCGGGCCGCGATGTGCGCCGCGAGCCGCACATGGGCCTCGACGTCGAGGAGTTCGGCGGCCCGCAGGTCGTCCGGCACGTCGGCGACGGGGAGGGCGCCGCCCACCAGGCTGTTGAACGCGAGCAGATAGGCCAGGTTCCCCGAGCCCTCCACGATCAGCCGCCACCAGGCGACGTCCGCGGCGTCGAGACTGGTCAGGTCGGGCCCGCTGTCCGCGTACCGGTCCGCGGCCCTGACGATCTCCCCGGCGTCCTGCTCGGAGCAGCGCACCGCGCACAGGCGGGCCGCGTCCGCGCCGACGCAGGCCCGCATCTCCAGAGCGTCCCGGCCGAGGTCCTTCGGCGAGGGTCCGGTGTCCGCGGTTGCGATGCCCACGGCCAGATCGAGACCGGCGGTGCGCCGCCAGTCCAGGACGAGCGTGCGGCCGCCGTGGCTGACGTCGACCAGCCGGGCCTGCTGGAGCCGCTTCACCGCCTCCCTGACGGCGTGACGGTTCACTCCGAACTCGGTGGACAGGTCCCGTTCGGCGGTGAGCGCGGAGCCCGGCGGCAGTTCGCCGCCGAGGATGCGGTCCCGCAGCAGCGCGAAGAGCTGGTCGGAGACCGCCGCACGCCGCAGTTGTGGTCGCCCGGTCATGGCGATCAGGGTGGACCGCGGCGAGCGACTGGTCAACTGGTTGGACCAGACGACTTCAGCGCTTCGCAGGAAGGGGCGGGAAAGGGCGGGAAGGAACGAGGAAGAACCATCACCTTGACGTGGCTTGATCTCGCCGGTTTACTCCGGTGGCACGCGAGATCGGTGCACCCGCGTGAGAGGCACGCTCAGCCGGTATCAGACCGCTGTTGTCCCAGCCCGGACCAAGTCGCCAGGCCCTGAAGGAGCCGAGGCGGATACGTGCCCCCGTAGCAAGGAGCTCATCCATGAGCTGTCTGCCCCGAGGCCGGTTCCGTACCGGTCTCGCCTAGTGGCCGCCGCGGCCGCGGCCCTCCCTCTCTCCCTCCTGGGTCCCACCGCACAGGCCGCCGTCTCCGCCGTTCCGCCGCCGGCGGCAGCGGGGTTCGAATACCAGATCGGCGGCGGCTACACGCTGCCGGCCGGTGTCACCGTCTCAGCCGTGACCACAACGACCCGCCGGCGGACGGCGCGTACAACATCTGCATCAACGCGTTCCAGACGCAGGACCCCAGCGCCGTCGAGGACACCCCGAGCAGCTGGCCGCGGAACCTCCTGGTCCATGACGGCGGCTCCGTGCTGATGGACCCCGACTGGAACGAGGCGTTCCTGGACATCAGCACCGCGGCGAACCGCACCGCGATCGCCACCAGGATCGAGAAGCACATCGACCAGTGCGCGACCAAGGGGTTCGGCGCCATCGAACTCGACAACTACGACAGCTACACCCGCTTGCTGACCAGGAAGAGGATGCCGTCGATCAGGGCCCACACACCCAGGCCGCCGAAGGTGAGGAGCTGGGCGATGCCGACGCCCACGGAGCCGACGTAGAAGCGGCCCGCGCCGAGGAATCCGAGCAGGATCTGCAGGACCCCTGCCACGATCATCGACTTGTCGGAGTACGGGCGGCCCTGCGGGTCGAATCCGTACGGCGCTTCGGCGTGACGGGACATGGTGGTGCTCCAGGGATGCGGGGATGGTGACGGGGACGATCGGTTCGGGAGGGAACTCCCGGGAAGGGACGACGACGTGGCCGACGGTGCTGGGGCACCCGCGCGCGGAAGAGGCCCACGGTCGTACGACGTGGGCCTCGTCATCGTCGTTTCCGGCAGCCTAGATACCGGCCCGGGCAGGAGCGAGAGGGGCCGGGCAAGTGATCGCGGCCGGTGAGCGGTGTGCCGGAGTTGTGTGCGTCGTCCGTCAGGTGCGCAGGTGGGAGGCGCCGTTGAGGTCGAGGACCGTTCCGGAGGACCAGGCGGCTTCCGGTGAGGCCAGGTAGAGGACGGCGGCGGCGACTTCCTCGGGGGTGCCGACGCGGCCGAAGGGGCTCTGTTCGCGCAGTGTCCCGCCGTCCCGGCCGGCCAGCTTGGGTGCCTGTCGTTCGGTCGCGATGAAGCCCGGTGCCACGGAGGTCACCGCGATGCCGTGCGGTGCCAGCGCGACGGCCATCGACTGCCCGAAGGCGTGCAGGGCGGCCTTGGTCGCGCCGTAGGCCGGGAAGTCGGGCTCGCCCCGGAAGGCGCCGCGGGAGCCGATGTTGACGATGCTGCCGGTGCCGCCGCGCTCGACGATGTGCCGGGCGACGCAGTACGTCACGTTCGCCGCGCCGAGCAGGTTGACGTCGACCATGCGGTGCCAGTGGCGCTGCCAGTCCGCGTAGGACACGTCGGTCACGCGGTGCCGGGTGTCCTCGGACGGTGCGGTGGCCGCGTTGTTGACCAGGACGTCGATCCCGCCGAGCTGCTCTACGGCGCCTTCGACGAGGTCTCGTGCCGCCTGCGGGTCGGCGAGGTCGGCGGCGAGCAGGGCGTGGCCGGAGCCGGGCAGGCGCCGCAGTGTGTCCTCGGCGTCGGCGCGGCCGGCGGCGTAGTGCACTCCCACGCGGTCGCCGCGCTCGGCGAACGCCAGGGCCACGGCCCGGCCGATGCCGCGCGACGCCCCGGTGACCAGCACGCGCCTCATCGCGCGAACACCTGGGACTCGTCGCGGAACGCCTTGAACTCCAGTGCGTTGCCGGCCGGGTCGTGGAGGAACATCGTCCACTGCTCCGCCGGCTCGCCGGGGAAACGGCGGTAGGGCTCTACGACGAACTCGGCGCCCGCCGCGCGGAGTCGGCCGGCGAGGGTGTGGAAGTCCTCGGTCGACAGCAGCAGGCCGAAGTGCGGGACGGGTACCGCGTGTCCGTCGACCTCGCTGGTTCCGGCGGGTACGGGGCCGCCGGGGACCACGTGGGTGACCAGTTGGTGGCCGTGCAGGTCCCAGTCGACCCAGTGGTCGGTGGAGCGTCCCTCGCTCAGTCCGAGGACGGTTCCGTAGAAGTGGCGTGCGGTGGCGAGGTCGTCGACCGGTACGGCCAGGTGCACGGCGGGACGCACGGACATGGGGCGCTCCTTCGGCTGGGGCGTTTCCGACCTTGCCGCCTGCGATGTCGAATGTCAACATTGGGACATGAGTGCCGATCCAGTCCCGCACCCGCTCCCGCTCCCGAAGGCCAGTCGCCGTGGGCTGGCGCAGGAGGCCGCCGATCTCCTGCGCGAGGCGATCCTCAGCAGTCATTTCCCGCCCGGTTCGCAGCTGCGGGAGGTGGAACTCGCCGGCTCGCTGGGGGTCAGCCGCGGATCGGTGCGGGAAGGACTCGCGCTCCTCCAGCGCGAGGGGCTCGTCCACAGCGTCTGGCACCGCGGCACCACCGTCATCGACGTCACCGTCGAGGACATCGAGGAGGTCTACACCCTGCGCGCCGCACTGGACCGTCTCGCCGCGACCAGCGCCCAACGAAGCGCGGCCGAGAGCCAGTTGGACGAACTCGACTCCCTCGTCGGCGCGATGGCGGACGAGATCGGCAGCGCCGCGGCCGACGACGCTTCCGGGGCCCGGCTGCTCGCCCTGGACCTCGCCTTCCACGACCGGATCTACGACGCCGCGGGCAACCGCAGACTCACCGGCGCCTGGCACGCCGTGCGCTCACAGGTCCACCTGTTCCAGCTGCGCCGTATCGCCCTCGGCCACGAGCACTACCGTGCCCGCGTCGTGGACGAGCACCGCGAACTGGCGGCGCTCCTGCGCTCCGACGACCGCGAGACGCTCGCCCGGCGCGCCGAGGAGCACGTCGACTCGGCCCGCCGCAGCCTGCTCGCGGGGCTGTCCTCGCCGGCGTGACGGCGCGAGGCGAGGTGTCAGGACGTGGTGCGGTGTTCCAGTGCCTCCTCGAAGTGGGCGGCCGCCGGTGAGAGGGCGGACATGCCGCCGTCGACGGGGAGGGCGACGCCGGTGACGAAGCGGGCGTCGTCGGAGGCGAGGAAGGCCACCACCCGGGCGACGTCGTCCGGTTCGCCGACCCTGCGCAGCCGGAACAGTCTGGCCTGGCGGTCCAGCAGACCCGGTTCGGCCGTCCAGGAGGCCCGGTTGCGGTCGTTGAGGACGAGGGCCGGCAGGACGGCGTTCACCCGGACGCCGGAGGGGCCGTACTCGACGGCCAGTTGGCGCGTGAGGCCGAGGACGCCCGCCTTGGCCGTCGGGTAGGCCGACATGGCGGGGAACCCGAACGACGCCTGGATGGAGGAGACGAACGCGAGGGAGCCGCCGGTCGCGGACAGGGCGGGCACCGCGGCCCGGGCGAGTGCGTGGGCGAAGCTCCCCCAGGGCGACGGTGGGCTCCCGGGGGGCCGACGTCAGGTCGGTCACCGGGGCAGGAGGGTCGGGTGGCGGGCGGCCGGGGACGGCGGGCCGGGCGACGACCGCAAGATCGGCGAGCACTACGGGGGCCGCCGGACGACGGCGGCCTGGATCCGCTGCCGCGGCCGGAGTCGAGCTGTCTGTTCACCTTCACGCCGAGCGAGGACTTCCTCCTCGACCGCGTCGGCCCGTTCGTCGTCTGTTCCCTCTGTTCGGGGCACGGGGCGAAGTTCGGGCCGCTCATCGGTGAACTGACGGCGGACCTGGTGACGGGCGCCGCCCGGCCTCCTGAGCAGTTCCGGCCTCCTGAGCAGTTCCGGCTGAGCGCGCACAGCCCTTCCTGACACACGAGTCAGGAGGAGCGCTAAGGTGGTCGGCGTGGCACGCAAACAGGTCATTCTCAGGCGCGAGGAGATCCTCGACGCGACGGTGGAGCAGATCAAGCAACGGGGCATCGCGACGACCCGGGTCGCCGACGTCGCTGGAGCGCTGAACGTGAGCAGCGGACTGGTCCACTACCACTTCGCGACCAAGGAGCAGTTGGTCGAGGAGGCGTTCGCGCACGCGGCCCGCCGCGAGATGGAGGCGCTGCGCACGACCGTCGGCAGGCGGACGACCGCGGTCGCCCGGATGAAGGCGCTGCTGCGGCTCTACTCCCCGGTCGGGCAGACGCCGTCCTGGCGACTGTGGGTCGACGGCTGGTCAGCGGGCATGCGCGAGCAGGGACTCCAGGATGTCATGCAGCAGATGGACGCCGAGTGGAAGGCCCGTATGACGGCCCTGGTCGAGGAGGGGGCCGCGAGCGGCGAGTTCCACTGCGAGGACCCGCGGGCGGCGGCCTGGCGCATCACGCTCTTCCTCGACGGCCTGGCCGTACAGCTCGTGGCCCGGCGCGGCGCGCTGGAGAAGGCGGAGGCCCAGCGCTGGGTGCGCGAGCACGTGGCCGGGCAGCTCGGCATCCCCGCGGACCTGCTGGGAGTACGGCGGGCGCGGAGCACGGCGGGGGCGTGAGGGCTGCGGGGCCGGGCCCTGACGGCTGCACGGCGGGGCCTGGCTCCCGCAGGGCCGGGCCCTGAGGCCTGCCGAGCCGGGTCCTGTCGCCCGCGGGCCGCGGGTTTCTTGTTGACTGACGGGCCAGTCAGTAATTAGGCTTCCCGTGAACGCGTGTCAGCGCGTCCGTTCCGGGCGTCAGCGCCCCACATCGCAGGGGGGTGCCGTGAGCGCCGTCGACTCCGGAACGTATCCCGCCACCGCGCACCGGGCACGGGGGCGGCGCGTCGCCGTCATCGCGCTGACGGGCGCGACCGCCGTCTCTCCCGGACCCGCTCCCGTACGTCGTCCACGTCCCGCACCGAACCGAAGCGGAACTCCCTGGGCAGGACGATGTCGGGGGCGAGCCCGGTGATCATCCCGCCGCCGGTGGAGACCGTGACGTACGCGCCCGCGACAGCCATCCGGGGGCCGGGGACGATGCCCTGGCCGGTGGCGTCCCGCAGGGCGGTGTCCACGAACGCCCGGTAGGTTCCGACGTCCCGGACCGTCGTGAAACCGGCGTGCAGGGTGTCACGGGCGTGCACGATCGACTCGAACGCCTGCTGGGCGGCGCTCTGCTTGATCTCCTGCACCGGGTCCCCGCACGCGGCGATGCCGACCAGGTGCGTGTGCAGGTCGATCAGGCCGGGGCAGAGCATGGCGTCGCCCAGGTCGAGGACCTCGACCCCGTCGGGGACGGTATCCGTTCCGGGGTGCACGGAACGGATCCGCTCCCCCTCCACCACGACGGTCCGGTCGGGCAGGAACGCGCCCGCCTCGACGTCGACGAGCCGCGCACAGCGCAACGCGAGAGCCACGGGTCCTCGTTTGTACCCGGGTGTACCGGGGGCGGGTCAGCGGTCAGCGGGGGCGTCCGTCACCGTTCGAGCAGGGCCATGGCCGCGTTGTGCCCGGGGATGCCGCTGACGCCGCCGCCGCGCACCGCTCCGGCGCCGCACAGGAACACGTTCGCGTGGGAGGTCTCCACGCCCCAGCGACCCACGCCCGGTGCCCCGCCGGTCTCGCCCGCCTCGTCGGCGAAGGGGAAGGCCAGCGCCCGGTGGAAGATGTTCCCCTGCGGCAGGCGCAGTTCCTTCTCCAGGTCCAGCGGCGTCTTGGCCTCGATGCAGGGCCTGCCGTCCTCGTCGACGGCCAGGCAGTCGGCGATCGGCTCGGCGAGGACCGCGTCGAGCTGCTCCAGGGCGCCCTTGAGCAGGGTGTCGCGCGCCCCGTCGTTGTCCTCGGCGAACAGCCGGGCGGGCGCGTGCAGTCCGAACATCGTCAGCGTCTGGTAGCCGCTGCCGGCCAGTTCGGGACCGAGGATCGTCGGGTCGGTCAGGGAGTGGCAGTAGATCTCGGAGGGCGGCGACATGGGCAGCGCGCCGGCCGCGGCCTCCCGGTAGGCGGTGGCGAGCTGGCCGTAGCCCTCAGCGATGTGGAAGGTGCCGGCGAACGCCTCGCGGGGGTCGACGGAGGTGTCCCGCAGCCGGGGCAGGCGGCGCAGCAGCATGTTGACCTTGATCTGGGCGCCCTCGGCCCGCTCGGCCGGGGGTTCGCCGAGGAGGCCGGCCAGCGTCTCGGGGGAGGCGTTGACAAGAACATCGCTTGCCGCCACGGTCGTCTCGCGGTCGCCGTCGCGGTAGGTGACGACGGCGTGCGGCTGGTCGGGGTCGATGCGCAGGACCTCGTGGCCGGTGACGATCTCGGCTCCCGCCGCGCGGGCCGCGCCGGCGAGGGCGTCGGTGAAGGCTCCCATGCCGCCGACCGGGACGTCCCAGTCGCCGGTGCCGCCGCCGATGACGTGGTAGAGGAAGCAGATGTTCTGCGCGAGGGAGGTGTCGTGCGCGTCGGCGAACGTGCCGATGAGGCCGTCGGTGAGCACGATGCCGCGGACGAGGTCGTCGAGGAACCGCTCCTCGATGGTGACGCCGAGCGGCTGCTCGAAGAGCGTGTGCCAGGCGGTGTCGTCGCCGATCCGGTCCCGCAGCCCGGCGCGGCTGGGCAGGGGCTCGGTGAGCGTGGGGAAGACGCTGCGTCCCACGCGCGCGGTCATGTCGTAGAACTCCCGCCACGCCTCGTACTCGGCGTCGGAGCCGGTGAGCTGCTGGAAGGAGGCGCGGGTGCGCTCCTCACCGCCGCCGACGAACAGGCCGGTGTCCCGTCCGTCGCGCGTGGTGGGCGTGTAGGAGGACACGGAGCGCTTGCGGACCGCGAAGCGCAGTCCGAGGTCGTCGACGATCTTCGAGGGGAGCAGAGAGACGAGGTAGGAGTAGCGGGACAGCCGGGCGTCGAACCCCGCGAAGGCGCGCGTGGAGACCGCTGCCCCGCCGGTGACGCCGAGGCGTTCCAGCACGAGCACGGAGCGCCCGGCGCGGGCGAGATAGGCGGCGGCGACGAGTCCGTTGTGGCCACCGCCGACGATGACGACGTCGTAGACGTCCTGGGTGACCTTGGATGCTTCAGACATGACACACACCTTGGAAGTTGACTGACTCGCAAGTCAAGAAGACTGAGAGGGGGGAGTATCGCGGTCTGGGTTCAGGGTCGAGGTTTCAGGATCGTGGCCGCCCCGATGCGGCGTTCGCGGGAGGGGGAGAGAGATGGCGGCGGGTACGGCGTCGAAAAGCCGGCGAGTGTAGTCGTACCGCGTCTCGGTAACGAGGCCACGCTCAAGCTCGGAGTCGGCAGCACTGGACGGAGTCGTACTCGCTCATGGAGTACCGGCACGGTCCCATCACGTCGACCCATGGGACATCCGCAGGACGGAGCCTTGCTCCGCCGGCTGCACCCCAGGAGCACGTCACCCCCTCGGGGAACTTGCCGCCACGGCTCTACTCGCCCTCCCGCTGGCCGAGGCGTCCGTCAAGATCCGCACGGGCGCACCGGACGATGGAGGAAGCGAGGACGCCCGGCTGGGTCTTTGGGCAGGAGTCATGCCGCTGCGCTCCTCCTGGGGTGACCTGGAGCCGGATCCGCTCCTGCCCGAAGGCATCGAAGCCCCAGGTCACTTGACGAAGCGGGTCGGCACCGCGACCGATTGAGCGGCCGAACGAGACACCCCCCCCCCCCGAGGGCGCGAGGGCTATGGGGCTCCGAGGGTTCTGCGCGGGCAGGGGGTTTAGCGCTCGGCGGGATTCAGCTGCTGGGGAATCCAGCGACCTGGTGGTGGGCCGGCTGTCCGCACAGTACGCAGGGCTGGGGGCTGGGGAGGGCGGCTACGTCGGGGTCGGAGCCGGAGTTGGAGCCGGATTCGGCTGGTGTCTCGGGTTCCGCTTCGGCTCCGGTTCGAGGTTCCAATTCGGCTTCCGCTGTCGGGTGAGTTTGGTGCGCGTCTTCTTCTCATGCTTCCGCGGCCAGCTCGGCGGGTGCCGTTGAGGAATCAGGCGCACTTTTCCCTTCTTCGCCGCTCGGATCGCGTCCCGGCTCCCAGCCGCCGACCATGGACGGCCTGACGCCGAGGCCTGGGCGAGTTGGGTGCGCGAGACGTTCATGTCCTCGCGCAGGCCGCGCCATTCGTCGGCCGCTACCAGCGGAGCTTTCTTCCTGTCGGCCCCAGCGAGCAGTGCGTCGATCGCGCCGAAGTCCTTATCGTGCGCCTCCACCGACGGTCGCCGGGCGCGCCACCGCCGACCGCACCGCTCCTCCAGGTTCATACCCCTAACGCCGATACCACCGCATAGAGCGAATGAGCCATGCGTATGGCATGTGTGGGCGGGACGGGTCCCTCCTCGGGGGCTGCTTCGCTTCGGCCGCTCGGGAGCCCTGCCCGGAGTCAGCGGGCGCTGCCCATCGTCCGGTCGGCGTCGGCGCCCTGCAGCAGCAGGGTGGTCTCCTCGATGCGACTGAAGCGGCCGTCGGATGCGAACTCGCCGAACAGGTAGACCTCCATGGACACGGCTGAGCCGTCCTTCTTGGTGACGTGGACGGTGTGGCGGTCGGCGTACTTCGTCCCCTCGACCAGTTCTTCGTTCACCTCGATGCAGCCGGTGCCAATGACGTCGCGCAGGTGGGCGATGTGGTCGAGGAATCCGGCGCGGTCGCTTCAGTCGCCGTCGGTGCGCTGGCGGTACTCGGGGGCGAAGTGGCGGTCCGCCGCCTCGTGCAGGGAGAGGCCGGGGGTGAAGAGGAGGTCGGTGAGGGCGGCGTGGATTCCGGTCGTCGTGGTCATGGTGGTTGTCCTTTCAGGGCTTCCGTCAAGTTGCGTGCGTGGCGCACGCTCTTATAGGGCGACCGTACCATGCATAGCGTGCGCGGCGCACGCTATTGTTGGTGGGGTGGAGAACGAGAACCAGGGGAACCAGGTGGGGCACGACATCGCCGACGCCCTCGGCGTCCTGCTCCGGCGCTCGACGCGCACGAAGCTGCACGGGCGCCTGACGGAGGGCATGGGCGGGGCGCTGGACGAGGTGACGTACCCCGTCCTCAGCGCGCTGGCCCGGACCGGGCCGTGCAGCGCCGCCGAACTCGCCCCCGAGGTCGGGTTGGACCGCTCCGGTGTCACCCGGCGCGCCACCCGGCTGGAGGCTGCCGGTCTGATCCGACGGCAGCCCGACCCCGCCGACCGACGTGCCTCGCTCCTGGTCCTCACCGAGCAGGGGGAACGGGTGGTGGGTGAACTGCGCGAGCGACTGGCCGGGCACATCGTGCGCAGCCTTGCCTCGTGGACACCGGAGGAGGCCGAGGCGTTCGCGCGCCAGTTGCGCCGCTTCACCGTCGAGGGGCCGTTTGCCTGATACCCAAGGCGCTGTCCCGGACAGTGCAGATCCCCGGGTTGCCCGGGTGCTCCCGGTGAACCGGACCTGCGCGGCGGCCGTCGGGCCAGATGTGGAGCGCCGAGGTGCGCGCGGCCGCACGTCCGGAGTCTCCGCGCTTTCAGATCGAGGTGCAGCCGCTTCTTGGCGGCCTTCGACTCAGGGCCCTGCCGGAATCGGAACCCCACCCCCGGGCCACCGACGCCGCGGGATCGACGATCGACTCCCCCGCGTTTCCCAGCCCAGCGGGCAACTCCCCCTCGGGCCCGTCCATGTCCGCCCAGTGCTCCGACCAGGCGCGTTCCCGTCCGGCACAGGCTCCATAACCTATGCCGGAGCCTCATCCCAGAGGCTCACCAGCCTCCTGGGGGCAGGCAGTCGATCACAACTGCAGCGTCATCTCCATGACGGGACGATGCAAGACGGGTCTGACACGGAGGGGATGCGTTCGACCCCAGGCGCCCGTCTGTCCGCCCGGCCTCCTACTATCGTTCCGCATTCTTCGACGGCTTCTACGAGAGGAACGTACATGCGCGCCCGGAGCATAGGTGCGGCCACCGCTACGGCATTGGCACTGGTGGCCGCCCGCGATCTCGTCCAGAAGAAGCACGCGCTGCTCCGGAACTTCCCCCTGGTCGGGCACGCGCGGTACCTGCTGGAGACGATCGGGCCGGAACTGCGGCAGTACATCGTGACCTCCAACGACGAGGAGCGCCCCTTCAGCCGCGACCAGCGCTCCTGGATCTACGCGTCGGCGAAGGAGGAGAACAACTACTTCGGGTTCGGCACGGACAACGACGTCGAGCACATGCAGGGGCACGCGTATCTGAAGCAGCGCACGTTCGCCAAGGCGCTGTCCGAGGTGCGGAGCGCGCACGACCCGCAGGCGCCGCTGCCCTCCGCGAAGGTGCTGGGCGGGCCGCGCGGGCGGGCCAAGGCGTTCCGGCCCGCGAGCGTCGTCAACATCTCGGCGATGAGCTTCGGTTCGCTGTCCGGTGCCGCGATCACGGCACTCAACAAGGGCGCGGCGCTGGCCGGCGCCATGCACAACACGGGCGAGGGCGGCCTCTCGCCGTACCACCGCAACGGCGGCGACCTCGTCCTGCAGATCGGCACGGCGTACTTCGGCTGCCGCAACGAGGACGGCAGTTTCAACCTCGACAAGCTCAAGGCCGTGGTCGCCGGCGCGCCCGTCAAGGCGATCGAGATCAAGCTCTCCCAGGGCGCCAAGCCGGGCTTGGGCGGGATGCTGCCGGGCGCGAAGGTGACTCCGGAGATCGCCGAGATCCGGGGCATCCCGGTCGGCAAGGACTGCGCCTCTCCGTCGCGGCACACCGCGTTCAGCGACGTCGACTCGATGCTCGACTTCGTCGAACTCATCGCCACCGAGACCGGGTTGCCGGTCGGCGTCAAGAGCGCGGTCGGCGAGACGGACTTCTGGCAGGAGCTCGCCACGCTGATGGCGCGGGGTGACCGCGGCGTCGACTTCGTGACGATCGACGGCGGCGAGGGCGGCACCGGCGCGGCACCGCTGACCTTCGCGGACTCCGTGTCGCTGCCGTTCCGGATGGGCTTCTCCCGGGTCTACGGCACCTTCGCCGAGCGGGGTCTGACCGACAACCTGACCTTCATCGGCTCCGGCAAGCTCGGGCTGCCCGAGAACGCCGCGGTCGCCTTCGCCCTCGGCGTCGACATGATCAACGTGGCCCGTGAGGCGATGCTGTCCATCGGCTGCATCCAGGCGCAGAAGTGCCACACCGACAAGTGCCCGACCGGCATCGCCACCCAGAACGCCTGGCTGGCCCGCGGCGTCGACCCGGCCTCGAAGTCCGCCCGGGCCGCCGTCTACCTGCGCACCCTGCGCAAGGAACTGGTCCGGCTCTCGTCGGCCGTCGGCGTCGCCCACCCGGCGCTCATCACGGCCGACGACATCGAGATCATGAACGGCGACTACGACGCCCGCACCCTGGCCGCCGTCTACGGCTACAAGGACGGCTGGGGCGAACTCGGCCCGGAACTCGCCCGCGAGATCAGCTCCCTGCTCGCCGCCGGGCCGATCACCGCGCGCGAGCCGTCGGTCTGGCCGGCCGTCTGACGGCCCCTCGCACCGCAGCGCACGGATCCCGCACGCGGACGGCTTCCGCGTGCGGGACCTCGTGTGTGTCAGGGTTCAGCGTGCGCCGGGGACCGGCGTGTGCCGGGTGTCAGCTGATCGTCAGGGCGGTGTCGTCCACGACGAAGCTGGTCTGGAGCGAGACGTCCTCGACGCCGTTGAACTTCAGCGTGACGGTCTGGCCCGCCAGCGAGGACAGGTCGAAGGACTTCTGGCTGTAGCCCGAGGCGGCGTTCAGGTTCGAGTACGTCGCCAGGGTCTTCGAGCCCGCGGTCACCGTCAGCTTGTCGTACGCCGTGCTGGAGGTGTACTCGGAGCTGTCGATGTGCAGGTAGAAGGTGAGCTTGGCCGTGCAGCCGGCCGGGATGGTCACCGACTGGGACACGCTGTCGGTGTGCGAGCGGCCGTAACCGTCGAGCCAGGCCTTGTACGACCCGCTGTGCGCGGCCTCACCGGAGTCGGTGGTGATGACACCGCTCGTCGCCGTCCAGCCGGTGCTGCCCGACTCGAAGCCCTGGTTCTTCAGCAGCTGGGCCGAGGAGCAGCCGCCACCGGAGGTGCCGACGGTCCAGGTGAAGGAGGTCGCGCCGGTCGCGCCGGTGGAGTCCTTCGCGGTGACGGTGACCTGGTAGGTGCCGGCGGTGGAGGCGGTGCCGGAGATCAGGCCGGTGGAGCTGTTGATGGACAGGCCGGTCGGCAGACCGCTGGCGCTGTAGGTCAGGGCCGCGCCCGCGCTGTCGCTCGCGTGGATCTGCAGGCTGACCGAGTCACCGGTGGTCGTGGACTGGTTGCCGGGGTTGGTGACGCTCACCGTGTTGCCGCTGCTGGTGCCGGCGGTGAAGGCGGCGGTGCCGTTCGGGGTGCCCCAGCCGGTCGGGCCGTCGTAGCCGGTACCGGCGGTGCAGAAGTACGACGGGGAGCAGGAGCCGTTGTTGCCGCTCGTCACGTCGAACAGGTTGCTGGTGTGGGCGTAGGGGTACTTCGCCGGGTAGTCGCTGCTGCCCGGGGTGCCCGCGAGGGCGTAGACACCGGCCATGATGGGGGAAGAGGCACTCGTCCCGCCGTAGACCGCCCAGCCGGAGCCGCCGTAGGTGTCGTAGACCGCCACACCGGTGGCCGGGTCGGCGACCGCGGAGACGTCGGCCTCCATGCGCTTGGAGCAGCCCGTGTCCGTCTGCCAGCTCGGCTTCGGGTCGTACGCGGAGCAGCCGGAGCCGGTGCCCTCGGAGGAGTTGGTCTTCCACACCGACTCCGACCAGCCGCGCGAGTTGGAGGACTGGTTCAGCGCGGTGCCGCCGACGGCGGTCACGTACTGGGAGGTGGCCGGGTACTCGGCGCCGTAGGCGGAGTCACCGGAGGACACGGTGATCGCGACGCCCGGGTGGTCGAAGTAGGAGGCGTCGCTGGAGGTCTGGGTGGAGTCCTCGCCGCCGCCCCAGCTGTTGGAGACGAACTTGGCGCCGAGCGCGACGGCCTCGTTCTCGGCGGCGCCCAGGTCTTCCATGCTGGGCTGGTCGGCCTCGACCAGGATGATGTGGCAGTTCGGGCACACGGCGCTGACCATGTCGATGTCGAGCGCCTCCTCCCCCGCCCAACCCGAGTCGTTCGTCGGCAGGTTGGTGGTGGAGCCGGTCTCGCTGACCTGCTTGAAGCAGCCGTTGGCCTTGGTGCAGGCGGACAGGCCGAACTGGGAGCGGTATGTGGCCAGGTCCGACTCGGCGTTGGGGTCGTTGTAGGCGTCGACGATGCCCACCGTCATGCCCGAACCGCCGGTGGAGGGCAGCTTGTAGGCGTCGTGCAGGTTCGCCGGGGACAGACCGGAGGGAGCGGCGGCGGCGAGCGCCGAGGCCAGGCGCTGCTTGATGTCCGTGCGGCGCTGCGCGAAGCAGGAGGCCTGGCCCGGCCCGGCGGTGGCGCACAGGTGCTGGGTGGGCACCTTCTGGCCGGCCTTGCCGGTGGAGCGGAACACCTGGCGCTGCGGGTCGGTCAGGGCCTTGGCGTTCTGCGTCGCGGGTGTGGCGTGGTGCGCGGAGGTGTGTGCTGCGTTCTGTGCGGCGGTGTGTGCCGCGGCCGGTATGGCGCCGGCTATCGGTGCCGCGGCGAGGCCGGCGACGGTGAGGCCGAGGGCCGGGACAGCGACGGCGACGAGTCTGCGCAGAC
Source organism: Streptomyces sp. L2 (assembly GCF_004124325.1). NCBI lineage: Bacteria > Bacillati > Actinomycetota > Actinomycetes > Kitasatosporales > Streptomycetaceae > Streptomyces > Streptomyces sp. L2. The sequence continues at coordinate 7,667,447 of NZ_QBDT01000001.1, read as the reverse complement.
TCGGTCTGCGCCCGCTCGAGCGTGACTCACGCATGGGGTACTGCCTCCATGGAAGTGGGGATCCTCAACTGGAAGGGCAGCCCGTGACAAGCGCGTAGCGGCGGTGGAACCGCGCACGTCATGAGCACAGCATCACCCGGCCCTGACACGTAGCGTGAACGTGACATGACAGGATGCAGTGTGAACGTACTCCCCGCCGCCCTGGCCCGCGCCAGACTCAGGCAGAGTTCTTTGCCTCTCCGTGGGACGGGATTGGCCTCCCCGTGACGGACCGGGCGCGCTGGCCTGATGCTGCGTCAGCTCGTCGTGTCAGTCCATCGCCTCAGGAGTCAGCGCCGCGATCTGTGAGTCGACCACGGCCCATGCGGCGGCCGGAAGTCCGGCGAGGTCGGTCGAGCGCAGGGCGTGCAGCGTCTCGTCAGTGCCGGTGACTGTGCCGGTGCCGGTGCCGTACGAGACGGCGGCGCCGAGGACGTCGTAGCCGTGGCGGACGGCGATCCGCAGGAGCGGCCCGTTGCCGTCGCCTTCGGCATGCAGGGCGGACGCGACCACGAGCGGTGGGGGCCCGCCGACCGCGCCGGGCAGTTTGCGGTACGCGCAGGTGAGCGGCGTGCGCCAGCGCAGGCTGAGCAACACGGGCCGTTTGGCCACCAGTTCGGCCAGGTCCGTCTCCCGGACGCCGTCGGGTTCCAGCACCGTCGCCCGCGCGTCCAGCACGAGCGCCGCGGGCAGGAGGCAGCGCAGGGTGCTGCCGACGAGGTTGCCGCCGACGGTGGCGGTGCGCCGTACGGCTCCGGTGCCGACGGAGGCGGCGGCCAGGCGCAGCACGTCCGGCACCCGTCCGTCGATCCGCCGCAGGACGACCGCACCGCCGACGGTCTCCCGCCCCAGCACGTTGGCTTCCGGCAACTCGCGGAGGGATACGGCCAGTTCGGGGAACCCCTCGTGCTGCCAGGTCGCCCAGACGAGGGTCGCCCCGCCGACCGGCACCGCTCCCTCGGCCAGGCACTCCCGCGCCTCGGACACCGACGTGGGCAGACGCACCAGCACGGCGCCCCACCTTCCCCTCCACGGACACGGACAAGGTCGTCAGTCAGGGGAGTCTTCTCGCCGGCGCGGGGGCGCGTACAGGGCTCACACCAGCACGCGGCGAGGGCGCGGCGGGGCACGGCCCGCAACCGGCTGTCGGATGTCGGCGGTCTCAGCCCGCTGTCGTCCCCTGCGGGTCGCCCTCCCCGCGCGTGAATCCGTGACTCCGCTCCACCTTCGCGATGTGCAGGGTGTACCTCTCGTACCACTCGGCGCGCCCGCGCTTCTGTGCCGCACGGTGCTCGGCGTTGCCGCGCCACCGGGTGAGCGCCTCGGCGTCGCGGAAGTACCCGACGGTGATGGACAGCCCGCCGGGAGTCCGCGCGTGATCCATCCCCAGGTACCCGGGGACGTCCTTCACCAACTCCTCCATACGCGCGCTGGTTTCGCCGTATCCGCCCTGCTCCTCGGTTCGCACCGACGTGAAGACGGCGACGTAGTAGGGGGGTTCGAAGGCCTCGACGGGCGCGGCAGGCACGACGGACGCGACAGGCGCTTCCGGATGATCGCTCATGACGTCACCGTAGTGCGGGGCGCCCCGCCATCCAACCAACAGGCGTTCATGATCGGGGGTTATCCCCATCGTGGACGGCGCCGGTGACTGCGTAGGGTCATGGGTGACCGATCGGCGCACTGATCGACGGACCGATCACCCGAACCGTCACCGATGCCGTCGTCGGCGGTTCGGCTCGCTTCACCTTCACAGGGGGAATCTCATGCAGCGCGCGCAGGCACGCGTCGTCGAGGCAGTGGCTCTGGCCGCCCTCACCCTCGCCGGGACGACGGCGTGCTCGGTCCTCGACCAGAAGACGCTGGAGGACGACGCCAAGCTGTCCCAGAAGATCACCTCGATCCGGCTCGACAGCCGGAACGGCGGGGTGGAAGTGGACGCCTCGGCGGACACCCCGGCCGTCTCCGTGCACCGCAAGGTCAATTATCACGGCGACAAGCCGGACGGCACGTCGTTCCACGTCGAGGACGGTGTCCTGGTCCTCTCCGGGTGCGGCAGGAACTGCGGCGTCGACTACGTCGTCAAGGCGCCCGCCGGCCTGGCGGTGACGGGAGGCACGTCCAACGGGGAGCTGGCGCTGAGCGGCGTCGGCAAGGTCGACGTGCACACGAGCAACGGCGAGATCAGGGTGACCGGCGCGGCCGGGCCGGTGCGGCTGCGCACGTCCAACGGGGGCGTCCACGTCGAGGGCGCCAGGGGCGGCGGAGTCGACGCGCAGACGTCGAACGGCGAGGTGACGATCCGGACGGCCACCCCGCAGAACGTCACGGCCCGTACGTCCAGCGGGAACCTCAAGGTCACCGTCCCGCCCGCCGCCTACCGGGTCTCGGCGCACAGCACCCACGGCGACAAGAAGGTGTCGGTCAAGGACGATCCGTCGGGCCGCTACCGCCTGGATCTGTCGACGACGAACGGCGACCTGACCGTACGGCCGGCGAAGGGCTGACAGGCTGAGGGGGAGCCGGGCTGACGGGGCGACGGGCCGACGGGCCGCCAGGCTGGGGAACCGGAACTCCGAGCCGGCTTCCGGGACTGACTGCTCAGGCCGTCGGCGCGAAGGCGCCCCTGCGGGTGGCGTACTCCGCGAGACCCTCGGTCGTGTCGCCCGCCCAGCCGACGTAGCCGTCGGGACGGATCAGGAAGAGGCCGGGACCGTACGACGCGGGGGCGGCCGGCAGGGAACGGAGGCCGGAGGCGGCGCGCGGTGCGGTGGCGCCCAGCAGGGTCCAGTGCGGGCCGCGGAAGGCATCGAAGAGGCGTACGCCGTCCACCGTGCCGTCGGGTGCCCGGTCCCCCGCCCGTACCTCGCCCGGGTGGGCGCGGGTCTCCTGGCTCAGGGACGACGCGCGGTACTCCAGGCCCAGTTGGACCGTGGCTCTGCCGCGCCGGACCTCGCCGCGGTGCACGGCCGTCGACAGGTCCAGCATCTCCGCGGCGACCGCCCGCCGTTCCTCCTCGTACGTGTCGAGCAGGGACTCGGGCGCCGCGCCCCGCAGGACCGCGCCCAGCTTCCAGCCCAGGTTGTAGGCGTCCTGGACGCTGGTGTTCAGGCCCTGTCCGCCGGCCGGTGAGTGGATGTGCGCGGCGTCGCCCGCGAGGAAGACGCGGCCCGCCCGGAACCGGTCGGCCAGGCCGGTGCGCGGACGGAAGTCGGAGGCCCAGCGCAGTCCCGTGACGGCCTCGGCGCCCAGGTGGGTGTACGTGGCGACCAGTGCGCGGATGCCCTCCAGGGACAGGTCGGGTGTGGTGCCGCCGGCGTGCCGGGCCTGCAGCTGGAAGTCGTCGGTGCCGGCCAGCGGGCACAGGGCGACGCCGCTGCCGTCGTCGCGGGGGAACATGTGCCAGTGGTCCCGGTCCAGGCCCCGCAGCCGGATGTCCGCGACCAGGTTCGGGGCGGGGTCGACGGTGTCCCCGCTCATGGCGACGCCGAGCGCTTCGCGGATCACCGAGCGTCCCCCGTCGGCCGCGACGAGACAGCGCGCACGGAGGGTCGTACCGTCGCCGAGGCGCGCGGTGACTCCGGATGCGTCCTGGTCGACGGCCACCACCTCGCAACCGAAGGCGACCTGCCCGCCCAGCTCGGTGAGACGCGCGTGCAGCACCTCCTGGGTGCGCCACTGCGCGACCATCCACGGCTCGGTCCAGGGCGTGCCCTCGTCCGGCTCGAACTTCTCGAACATCTGCTGTTCGCCGACCCGTTCGCCCTCCTTCCAGATCATCTGTGCCGGATAGGGGCCGCCCGCCGCGCGGATCGCCTCCAGTACGCCGAGGTCGTGGAAGACCTCCTGGGTGCGCGGCTGGAGGCCCTTGCCGCGCGAGCCGGGGAACAGCCGGTCGGCCCGCTCGACGACCAGCGCCTCCACTCCGCGCCGCGCGAGGTCGATCCCCAGCGCCAGGCCCGTCGGGCCCGCGCCCACGATCAGGACATCCATCACTTCTCTCCTTAACGCAGTTAAGTTCTGCCGCCTCCGAGCCTGCCCTTATCACTGTTAAGCTGTCAAGCGTGAGTACGGAACGACGCGCCCCCCTCGACCGCGAGCGGGTGGCGGACACCGCGCTGCGGCTGCTGAACGAGGTCGGTCTGGACGGGCTGTCGCTGCGCGTCATCGCCCGCGAGCTGGACGTCAAGGCACCCGCGCTGTACTGGCACTTCAAGGACAAGCAGGCACTGCTGGACGAGATGGCGACGCAGATGTACCGGCGGATGGCCGCCGGCGTCGCATTCGACCCCGCCGACACCTGGCAGGAACGGCTGCTGAAGACCAACCGGGGCCTGCGCACCGCCCTGCTCGGCTACCGCGACGGCGCCAGGGTCTTCAGCGGCACCCGCTTCACCGGCACCGCCCACGCCCCCGCCCTGGAGGCCAACCTGCGGCTGCTGACGGGCGCCGGATTCACCCTCGCCCAGGCCACCGACGCGGGCCGCACGGCGAACGCCTTCACCCTCGGGTTCGTCATCGAGGAGCAGGGCATGCGGCCCTTCCGGGGGGAGGCACGCCAGGACCTCGACATCGGCGAACGCGCCCGCCTGCTGGCCGAGTTCCCGCTCGCCGCGGCGGTCGGCGAGCTCCTCTTCGACGACTACGACCGCCAGTTCGAGGAGGGGCTGGCGCTCGTGCTGGCGGGGATCGCGGCGCGGTACGGCATCGACTGACGGGACCCTTGTCCAGGCAGGGCTTCCCCGCTTGGCACCAACTAGGTACCATCGCCGTATGCCATCACTGAACGTGTCCTTCTCCGAGGAGGAGATGGAGGGTGTCCGGGCCGCCGCCGCCGCGGAGGGCAAGAGCCTGAAGGCCTACCTCCATGATCTCGGCGTGCGCGAGATGCACCGCAAGCGCTTCGTCGCGGGTGCCACCGCCTGGGCCGACCGGCTCCGGGGCGAGTTCGACGAAGCGTTCCCCGACGAGGTGCCGCCCGCCGGGCGCGGCCACGGGGCCGCGGCCGCCTGATGGTCCTGCACATCGACGTCTCCTGGCTGCTCGACGTCCAGGAGGCCGCCCTCGGGCACAAAGACGTCACGGTGACCGACTACTCCGCACTGGTGGCGGCCGTGGCACGGCACCGGACCCGGATGCCGACCCTGGAGGCGTCCGACCCGGACGCCGCATGGCGCGCGGCCGCGCTGCTGCACACGATCGTGCGGCTGGAGCCGCTGCCGCACCGCAACAGCCTGTTCGCCGCGTTCGTCGCCGCCCAGTACATGGACCAGTCCGGCGAGGGCGTCGACCCGCCCTACGGCGGCCTGTCCGACCTGGTCCGCAAGGTCCGGGACACCCGCCTGAGCGTCTACGCCGTGGCCGAGGCCCTGCGCGCCTGGCGGATCTGAGAGCGCGAGCCCCCGGGGCACGTGGTCACCAGGGCACGGGGGTGCCGTCCCAGGAGAAGAAGCCCCCCGTGGCACCGTCGTCCGGCAGCAGGGCCAGCCGTACGGCACCCCGCGCGGCCTCGGCCGGATCGCCGCCCTGGGTGGCCGCCCGGTCGTTGAGGTCGGTGGCCCGCAGCCCGGGGGCGAGCGCGTTGACCTTGAAGCCGTCGGCGGCGAGCGTCTGCCCGTAGAGGACGGTGAGGGCGTTCAGGGCGGCCTTGGACGACCGGTAGGCGGCCGCGCCCCCGCTCCCCGGGGCGAACTGCGGGTTGGGGTGCGTGCTCCAGGTCAGCGACGCCGTGCCGCTGGAGACGTTCACGATGGGCGGGCGCGGGGAGCGGCGCAGGGCGGGCAGGAAGGCGTTGGTCACCGCCGCCACCCCGAACACGTTGGTCTCGTACGTCCGCCGGAACTCCTCGACCCCGGTGTTTTCGGGCAGCGCGAGCGACGGGGAGATGCCGGCGTTGTTGACCAGCACATCCAGACGGTCCACCCCGGCCGCGGCCCGCGCGATCCCCTCGGGATCCGTCACTTCAAGGACCAGCGGCCGGGCCCCGTCCCCGATCTCCTCGGCGGCCCGCCGCCCCCGCCCGGCGTCACGCGAGCCGACGTACACGGTGAAGCCCTCGGCGACGAGCAACCGTGCGATGTGCTTGCCGATGCCCTTGTTGGCACCGGTCACCAGAGCAGTGTGATCGTTCATGCCCCCACGGTCCCCCGCGGAGGGGCCCCTCGCCAGGGTGAGGTTGTACCAGGCTGAGCGGGCGGGCCGCCGTCGGACGGCCTGAGGGGGGCGGCCGGCCGTGCTGCCGTGCCGCCAACGGCTCGTCTGTGGCTCGTTGTTACAAGACCCGGACAGAGCGTCGGTGAACGCCTGGTGCTGGGGTGTCGTCATTTCTGGTGGCTGCATCAACCGGCATGTAGCGCTTTTTCGGCACCAATGCCTCTACATCACGGAAAGGGTCATATCAATGATGATCTCGAAGCGGCGTTCCCTGCGCGTGGCCGTCGTCGGTGTTCTCGGTACCGCCTCCCTCGCCCTGGCGGGTACGGCCATGGCCGACGCCCCGGCGACGCAGAGCGCGGCTCCCGTCGCCGTCGCGCAGCACGCGCAGGCGGTGAAGGCCGGCATCACGGCCAAGCCGTCGGTGACCTCGGTGCGTGCCTGGCAGGAGTTCCGGGTCACGGGCAAGACCACCGGCATCAAGGCGGGCAGCAAGGTGACCCTTCAGCAGAAGCAGCACGGCAAGTGGGTCAGCCTGCCCGCGTCCACGCCCGTCTCGCGCACGGGTTCGTACTCGCTGCGCGTCAAGCTCGGGCTGAAGGGCAAGAACGAGCTGCGCATGGTCAACGGCCGTACTGACTCTCCGGTGTTCGACGTGACGGTCCGCTGAACCGCGAGTCGCCTTCCGCCGCGCGGCAGTGCCGGGGTGCGGTGGAAGGCGACCGTGGCCGGCGGAGGGGTCAGCTGCCGGTGAGGACCGAGTCGTCCTGGGGACGGGCGCCGGGCAACCGGTGGCGGGCCGCTATCAGCGCCGCGTCGATGTCACCGGTCCCCGTCGACACGCACAGGGTGTAGGCGACGTCCTGCATCCGCTGCCGTACCTGCGCGCTGCCCGCCTCCGAGGCCTGCAGGGCCGCGAGGGCTTCGTACTGGTCGATCAGATCCCGCAGCACCGCGGGGTGGGCCATCAACATCTGGAGCACTCCTTCCGGGCGGCCACTCGTCCCTGGCCGGCCGAGGCCCGATTACCCGGATAACCGCCCCGCATGCCCCAGGTGCCACGGGCGGGGGCGGACGCCTCGTTCAGCGCTCCCCGGCCGGGGGGTCGTAGATCCGCCGGACGCTGGAGCCCAGGCGGGTGATGTCGGCGCCGTAGACGTGCAGGGAGATCGCCTTGCTGTCGCCCCCGTTCCATACGCGGTGGATGTCGCCGGGAGGGGCGAAGCCGCAGACGCTGCCCTGTTCGTTGACGACTTCCCGGGTGGCGATGAGGCGGGAGGAGTCGGCGCCGGGGAGCAGTTCGTAGCGGCGTTCGTGCTCGCGGCCGGTGTGGACGCCGGTGACGCACCAGGAGACGTGGTCGTGGATCGAGGTGCGCTGGCCCGGCAGCCACACCAGGGCGACGATCGAGAAGCTGCCGTCGTCCTCGGCGTGCAGGACGTGCTGGCGGTAGTGCGTGGGGTCGCTTTCGCACTGCCGGGCCGTGAGCAGGTCGTCGGCGCCCAGGTGCGGTGCGAGACACTCGGCGACCGTGCGGGCCGTGCGCTCGGGTGGCAGACCGCGCCGGACGATCCGCTTCATCTCGTCGACGAAACGGCCGAGACGGGCGGTGACCTCGGCGCGCTCGGTGGGCGTGGAAGTGGTCATGACGGCAGCGTCCGGCGGGCAACGGCCGTACGTCCAACGACAGTTGCTTCGCAGTGCCCCAACCTCCGCTTATATATGGGCTGGTGGGCGGGGTGCGTCAGCAGCCGACGCGGCGTTCGGCGACGGCCTTGATGGTGTCGACGACCAGTGCGGTGGCCGGGACCCGCAGGTGCTCACGCAGCACGTACGCCGAGACGCGGCGGCGCGCGGCCGGCTGCAGGGCGCGGCCGGCGACGCGGTCGAGCCGGAGGAAGGACAGCACGAGCCCGGGCACCATGGCGACGCCCAGCCCTTCGGCGACCAGGGACTGCATGACCAGGCCGTCGTCGGTGGCGTAGGCGATGTCGGGCGCGAAGCCCAACTCGGCGCACTCGTGCAGGAAGTGGGTACGGCAGCGGGCGCAGCCGGCGATCCAGCGTTCCTCGGTGAAGTCGGCGAGGCGTACGGCGCGCCGCCGGGCCTGGGGGTGGCCGACCGGCATCAGGACGGTGAGCTGGTCCTCCAGGAGGGGGATCTCGACCACGTCGTCCGGCACGGGTTCGGGCGGGCCGGGGTAGGTGAAGGCGAGGGTGACGTCGCACTCGCCGCGCGCCAGGCGCCGTAGGGAGTCGGGCGGTTCGTCGTCGAGCAGGCTCACCGCTATCCCGGGGTGTTCGGCGGCGAGTTGGGCGAGGGTCTCGGGGACGAGGGTGGCGTTGGCACTGGGGAAGCCGCACACCCTGACCCGGCCGGCGCGCAGTCTGGTGATCGCGGTGACCTGTTCCTCGGCGACGGACAGACTGCCGAGGATGGCCTCGGCGTGCCGGGCCAGTGTCTCGCCGGCCTCCGTCAGCCGCATCCGCCGCCCGACCCGGACGAACAGCGGGCTGCCCACCATCCGTTCCAGCGCCTTCATCTGCTGCGTCACGGCCGGCTGCGTGTAGCCGAGCGCGGTGGCGGCCCCGGAGTAGGTGCCGGCGGTGACCACCGCGTGAAACGTCTTGATGTGCCGTGAATCGAACACGCGTCGAATCATAAGCAGAAGTTGGAGTGCGGTCCGGGGTGTGGCACGGATGTGACCGAGCGCTGGATCGGCCCCGCGGGTACTGGATCTGTGGTGCTGTGCACTCAAGTTGGCGGGCAGGTAGCCCTATAGGACTCGATCTGGGCTGATTCGCCGCTTCACGGAAATCTTCCGGGCCACGTTAACGTGTACGCCGACACCGGGTCCTCGACGCTCTTCAGGACCTGCTGATGTGCTGGACCGGTGCATGTATCTCCGACGAGAGCCGGCCGGCCGCGGGCCTGGCCCGAGTGGCATCGGCCCGGCCCTCGCGAGACGATGACATTCGAGCACTGCAACGCACTCACTGGGGGACTTGGCGCACTCATCACTGTGGAGCTGGCCATGATCAACGAACCCGCCTGTGGGCCGCAAAGCGACCCCGAGTTCTTCGACGCACTGAACAAGCTCTTCGAGCTGTACCCCGAAGCAGCCGACAAGTACGCGATCAAGTGCATGACCATGGAACTCGACATTCTGAAGATCGACTTCAGGAAGCAGGAAGGCGTCTCCCGCGTCGAAGACGGCCGCATCGTCACAGCGTACGTCGACCGGGACCCCACGCGCAGCGCCACCGATTGCTGTGGATGGTGGCATGGCGAGTGCATCCTGAAGTGTGACCCAACGCCTGAAATGTGACCCCGGCCAAGCGTTGTCCTGTACTTCGAGGCAATGGGCAGCAGGTCACCGCCATCGGACAGTCTTCAAAAGCGCGATGCCGTGGCGCTTGACTCAACGGAGCCGCCCGGCCCGCCGCCGCAACGTAAGTGCTCGACGCCAGCGTCGTCCCGGCAGAGGCCTCTCCGCCCCCTGACTCGACGTGCCTCGGCCGTCACGACGCCGTCGTACCCGTCTCGTCTTCTGCCCGGTTCGCCTCGTCCACCGTCAGGGCCACGGCTGCCCGGGCTCACCGTAGCGCGAGGGCCGCCTGCCCGCCGCCCGCCGTCATCAGCAGGCCGACCACCGTGAAACTGGAGTCGATCGGGCCGAACGTGCACTCCGGCCACCTCGGTGGACTGCCCGTGCAGCACCGTGCCGGCCGACCAAGCCGTTGCCCAGGGCCATCTCCAGCGTGCCGTACTTGCAGGACGCGGCGTCGAGGTTCTGCGTCACGAAGAAGACGTTGAGCGAGTTCAGCGCATCCGCGCCGACAGTGGCCAGCCCGACGCTCACCAGCAGCGCGACGACCATCCGGCTGCGCGTCCCGAGCAGCAGCCCGGCGTTGAACTCGCCCGCCACGCCCCGCCCTGCCAACGCGCTCGCCACAAAACTCCGCCCATTTTCCGTCGGCGCGGCCAATTCCTGGATCGGCTGCGAACGAAACTAGGAACGAGAGCGCGTTGAGCAGCAGCGCCCAGCGGACCCACGACCGCGAGCAGCAGCGGCGCGGCCAGCGGCGGACCGCGATGGTGGCGATGGCCTACGTGGCTTGGCCCATCCCGTGCGCGCGCTCCGCGGGTTCGACCAGCTCGTCGATCAGGGAGAACCGGGCCGGATTGAAGAACTGCGCGGCGCCGGTGGCCGAAATCCCCGTGGTGTACACCGTGCCGAGCACCACGCCGCCGGGCAGGGTCCCCGGACGACAGGAAGGCCGCAGCGGTGAGTGCGCCGTCAACACGGAGCACCAGGTCGGCACCCATCACGGTGCGCCGCCGGTCCCAGCGGTCGACGAACACCCAGGCGGGTGGCCCGGCCAGCACCACGGGTGCCGATCCACAGCGCGAGGGTGGTTCTGACGACGAAGTTCCCTGTCTCGGACACGAGTTGACCGACCCGCGTCCGGTGTGTCACGTGCTGGATGCCGCTGGGCGGTCGTCGGTTCACCTCGGCTTCGTGTGCGGCTGGTGACGTGGCTGCCGTTGGAACCGCAGTTCGCTCGTCGCGTCACAAGGAGTCGTAGTCATGCCCCGATCCACGTCCCGGAACCGGTCTGTGCCCCGGCCTCGCTCTGTGCCCCGGTCCGCCCGTCGTCGTCTCACGCCGGCCGTCGCCGTGGTCGCCGCCACCGCTGCCGTCGTGGCCGTCACCAGCGCGGCCGGTGCCTTCGACGGCCGTCAGCAGGCGGCCGGTGCGATCCGGGGCGGGAAGGCCAAGAACGTCATCCTGCTCATCGGGGACGGCATGGGCGACTCGGAGATCACGCTCGCCCGGGACTACACGGTCGGCGCCAACGGCCGTCTGGACATGGACCGTTTCCCGCTCACCGGCGAGTACACGACCTACGCGGTCCACGCCGACGGCACCCCGGACTACGTCACCGACTCCGCCGCCAGCGGCACTGGTTGGGCCACCGGCGTGAAGACGGTCAACGGCCGCATCTCCAAGACCCCCGGCAGCGACAAGCCCGTGCGCACCCTGCTGGAGCTGGCCCAGCGGAACGGGTACGCCACCGGCAGCGTCACCACCGCCGAACTGACCGACGCCACCCCGGCGGTGCTCGCCTCGCACGTCACCGACCGTTCCTGCCAGGGCCCGGCCGACATGGCCAAGTGCCCCTCCGACACGCTCGCGAGCGGCGGCCCCGGCTCCGTCGCCGAGCAGTCCGTCAACCACAAGGTCGACGTCCTGTTCGGCGGCGGCAAGCAGCGCTTCGACCAGCGGGTCACCGACGGCCGGTTCAAGGGCCGTACCGTCACCGAGCAGGCCCGCTCGCTCGGCTACCAGGTCGTCACCGACGACGCCGGGATGAAGGCCGCCGAGCCGGGCAAGCCCGTACTGGGCCTGTTCGCCCCGGGCAACGTGCCCGTCGAGTGGACCGGCAAGCCGGCCGCGACCGGCGGCACCGCCCCGCAGCGCTGCGTCACCTCCAACCCGAACCGTCCCTCGACGACACCGAGCCTCGCGGACTCCGCGGCCAAGGCCATCCAGCTGCTGGAGGCCAAGCAGCGGCGGCACCACTCCCGGCAGGGCTTCTTCCTGCAGATCGAGGGCGCGTCGATCGACAAGCAGGACCACGCCGCCGACCCGTGCGGCCAGATCGGCGAGACGGCGGCCTTCGACCGCGCGGTGAAGGTGGCCCGCGCCTACGCGGCCAAGCACCCCGACACCCTCGTCGTCACCACCGCCGACCACGGTCACACCAGCCAGATCGTCCCGCTGGAAGCGACCCCGCCCGGCCTGTCCTCCACGCTCGTCACCGACGAGGGACAGCAGCTGAAGGTCAACTACTCGACCAACACCCCGGGCCAGTCCCAGGAGCACACCGGCACAGAGGTGCGCATCGCCGCGCAGGGCCCGCTGGCGTACCGCGTCCTCGGCGTCACCGACCAGACCGACCTGTTCACCACGATCCGCGAGGCGCTGCGCCTGCGCTGAAGCACGACGGCCCCTGCCCGCTCAGTGCGGTGCCGGGCCGGCGATCTCCTGCGTGCCCACGACCGCGAGCAGCTCCAGCAGGGCCGCGCTGTCCGTGCCGACCGCCGGGGTGAACCACAGCAGGCGCTGCCGGCCGTCCTCGCTGAACAGGTTGAGGCAGTTGACCTCGATCACGCCCAGCGTGGGATGGTCGATGCGCTTGCGGTCGTCCCGGCGGAACGCCACCTCGTGGTCGGCCCACAGGGCCGCGAACTCAGGGGACAGCGCCAGCAGGGAGCGGATCATCGGCCGGGCCTCGGTGTCCGTCGCGTCCCGCCGGGCCACGGCCGCGCGCAGATCGGCGACGAAGGCCCGCGACTGGGTCTCGTGCTCCGCCTCCGGGTACAGCTGCCGGGCCTCGGGCTCGGTGAACCAGCGGTGCACGAAGCTGGCCCGGGGCCCGCGGAACCCGCACTGGTCGCCGAGCAGCGCCACGGCCAGGGGATTCTGTACGAGGGTGACGTGCAGGTCGGTGATGACCTGCGCCGGTGTCGAGGTGAGCCGGTGGAGCAGGTCCAGCATGCCGGGGTGCACGTGCGAGGCGGCTCCGCCCTGTACGGGCACCGGCCGGCCGGCCAGGTGGAAGAGGTGGTCGCGTTCGTCGCCGGACAGGCGCAGCGCCCGGGCCAGAGCGGCGATCATCTGTTCGGACGGCTGGGATCCGGCGCCGCGCTCCAGCTCGTTGTAGTAGTCCACCGACGCCCCGGCGAGCTGGGCGACCTCCTCCCGGCGCAGCCCGGGGACGCGGCGGCGCGGGCCGGTGGGGAGGCCGACGTCGGCGGGCCTGACGCGTTCACGCCGTGAACGCAGGAAGGCCCCCAGCTCGGTGTATTTCGCAGCACCCATGGTTCTCATTGTGGGCTCGGCCGGGCCGCCGACCCAGGGGATGACATCCCCTGGTTCCGCCGGTGGGCACGGTTCATCGTGGAGGACATGAACGCAACATCATCCACGAATCAGGAGCCGGGCCGGCGGGTCGCCGTCGTCACCGGCGGGTCACGCGGCATCGGCCGCGCCGTCAGCCTGAGGCTCGCGCAGGACGGCCTGGCCGTCGTCGTGAACTACGCGCACGGCACGGCGGCCGCCGAGGAGACCGTGAAGACGATCACCGCCGGGGGCGGCCGGGCGATCGCGGTCCAGGCCGACGTCGCGGACGAGCACGCCGTCGCCGCGCTGTTCGACCGGGCCGAGGAGGAGTTCGGCGGGGTCGACGTCGTCGTCAACGCGGCGGGCCGGATGGCGCTGTCCACCGTCGCCGACCTCGACCTGGCGGAGCTGGACGCCATGCACCGCACCAACATCCGGGGCACCTTCGTCACCGCCCAGCAGGCCGCGCGGCGGCTGCGCGCGGGCGGCTCGTACGTGGCGTTCTCGACGTCCGTCGTCGGCCTGCAGTTCCCCACCTACGGCGCGTACGCGGCGAGCAAGGGCGCCGTGGAGGCGATGACGCTGATCCTCGCCCGCGAGCTGCGCGGCCGGGACATCACCGTGAACGCCGTCGCGCCCGGGCCGACGGCCACGGACCTGTTCCTGCGGGGCAAGTCCGACGACGAGATCGACCGGCTCGCCAAGATTCCGCCGCTGGAGCGGCTGGGCACGCCCGAGGACATCGCCCGGGTCGTGGCCTTCCTCGCCGGCCCGGAGGGACACTGGGTGAACGGCCAGGTACTGCGCGCCAACGGGGGCATCGCATGACCTCGCAGCCGTACGTCGTGGTCGTCACCGGCGCCTCCAGCGGCTTCGGGAACCTCACGGCGCGCGCCCTCGCGCGGGCCGGTCACACCGTGTACGCCGGGATGCGCGCGACGGCGGGCCGCAACGCACCCGCCGTGGCCGCGCTGGCCGAGGCCGCCGAGTTGCACGGTGTGCGGCTGTCGGCCGTCGAGATGGACGTCCAGGACCAGGCCTCGGTCGACCAGGCGATCGACCACGTCCTGACCGAGCAGGGGCGGGTCGACGTCGTGGTGCACTACGCCGGTCACATGGTTCTCGGACCCGCCGAGGCGTTCACCGTCGATCAGCTCGCCGACGTCTACGACATCAACGTGCTGTCGACGCAGCGTGTGAACCGCGCCGTGGTGCCGGTCATGCGCCGCCAGGGGCGCGGGCTGCTGCTGTGGGTCGGCTCCTCGTCGACGCGCGGCGGTCATCCGCCGTTCCTGGGGCCCTACTTCGCCGCCAAGGCCGCGATGGACGCCCTCGCCGAGAGCTACGCCGCCGAGCTGGTCAAGTTCGGCATCGAGACCAGCCTCGTCATCCCCGGCGCCTACCCGAGCGGCACCAACCACTTCGCCCACGCGGGCGCGCCCGGCGACACGTCGCGTGCCGCCGAGTACGACGAGCCGTACGGCAGTCTCAGGGACGCGATGGCCGAGACGCTGAGCGGGATCTTCCCGCCCGGCCGCGAGGTCGGCGAGGTGGCCGACGAGATCGTCCGCGTCGTGTCGCTCCCCCACGGCGAGCGCCCGTTGCGCACCCACGTCGACCCCAGCCGCGACGGCAGCGAGGTCGTCTCCGCGGTGTACGACCGCGTCCGCGCCGAGTTCTTCCACCGCGTCGGCATCGGCGAACTGCTCACCGCGAACGCCGCCCTCTGACAGGAGAACAACCATGCCTTTCGCCAACTTCAAGGTCCCCGCGGGCACCCTCACGGCCGACGACAAGAGGAAGATCGTCGAGCGCACCACCGACCTGTACGCCGAGATCTACGGCGAGCGGGCCCGCCCCACCACCGTCGTCCTCGTCGACGAGGTCACCGACGGCGGCTGGGGCGTCGCCGGCCACGTCCTGACGGCGGCGATGCTGAACGGCACGGAGCCGCCCCCCGACCGGCCATGACCCGTTGCCCGGTCAAGGGGTACCCATCGCCCCGCCTCAGCCGCCGGCCGCCCGCCCCTCGCCCGACGTGGCCGGCGGCCGCCGGAACAACTCCGCCACCGCCGTGTTCACCACGACGACGACCGCCATGGCCACGGCGGCCACCGGATGCCCGACCCCGTACAGCGCGGCCGCCCCGCCACCCAGAACCGCCGCCTTGACGGCGAGCACCCCGGGCAGCGGCGGACGCCACCGCGCCCTCGGCGCGGCGAACAACCCCCACACCACCACGGCCAGCAGCGGTATCCCCACTCCCAGGAGGACGTGCCGGCCCACCCCGTCCCCGGCGGCGAACCCCCACCAGCCCAGACACGCCAGCGCGGCCAACTCCAGCAGAAACGCGAGCAGTTCGTTGACGCCGTACCAGAGCCGGACGACGGGTACGCCGACGCGGCCGGAGGGCGTCGGTGATTCGGGCGATGTCGGCATGAGGTCCTCTCGGTCGACCGGAACGCCCAGCATGCCGGGGCCACGCGTCGCGGGCCGCCCATTTTCCGCGACGGTCGCCCTGCACACCGTGAGAAGACAGCCAGGCCGGGTGGCGGACGGCGCGCCCCCACCCGGTCGGCCCTGTCAGGCCCCCGCGGGAACGAGAGCGGTGGCGGTCTCGTGGAGTTCGGCGACGAGGCTCGCCTTCTCCGTCCGGTAGCGGGCGACGGCGGCCAGTTTGACGTCCTCGTAGCCGCGGATGATGTCGGGGAGTTCGGCGAGGCGGCGTACGGCGGGGAGGTTCTCCTTGGTGAGGATCGTGAGGGCGTCGGTGAGTGAGGTTCGGTAGTCGTCGACGAGTGCGCGTTCGAGGCGGCGTACGGGGTGCATGCCGAACAGGTCGAGGCGGGTGCCGCGCAGGCGCCGCATGGCGCGCAGCGCCTTGAAGGCGGGGCCGGCGGTGCGGCCGAGGGCGATCTTCCGCTTCATGCCGAGGGCGCGCAGCGCCGGCGGGTGCAGCAGGTGGGTGCGCCGGCTGCCGCTGCCGAACGTGGCGTCGATCTCCGCGTCGACGGCCGGGTCGAGGGCGAGGCGGGCCACTTCGTACTCGTCCTTGTACGCCATAAGCTTGTACAGATGGCGGGCGACCGCCTCGGTCAGCTCGGTGGAGCCGGCGACGGCGGCGTCCTCGGCGTCCGCGACGGCCCGCACGAAGTCGGCGTAGACGCGGGCGTAGCGGGCGTCCTGGTAGCCGATGAGGTCGGCCACGCGGACGGTGAGGAGACGGTGCAGTTCGGAGTCGGTGGCATCGGTGACCCGGGCGACGAGTTCGGCGGTGCCCGCGGGCGGTTCCGGCAGCCGGGGCTCGGGAGCGGCGGTCGCGGCGCGCAGGGCGTCCGGGTCGGCCACGGCCTGGCGGCCGCGCCGGAAGGCCTGGATGTTGCGGTCGACGGCGACACCGTTGAGGGTGATGGCCTCCTCGACTGCCTCGGCGGGCATCGGCAGCAGCCCGGTCTGGTAGGCGGCGCCGACCAGCAGCATGTTGGCGTACTGCTCGTCGTCGAAGAGTTCGGTGGCCAGGGCGCCGGTGTCCAGGGCGATGAGCTGGCGTACGGCGCCGTCGACGGCGTTGCGCACGGCACCGGGCGCGGGGAAGCCGACCTCGGTGTCGACGACCATCTGCCCGGTCGGTATCTCGGTGGTGCTCATGACGGCGACCGTGCGGTCCGGGGCGGCGACGCGGAGGTACTTGGGGTCGGTGGCGACGAGCGGGTCGCAGGCGAGGTAGAGGTCGCAGCTCTGCTCGGTGATCTTCGCGCCCTGTTCGACGGCGTCCGGCGTGATCTTGATGTCGGAGACGACGGCGCCGCCCTTCTGGGCGAGGCCGGTCTGGTCGAGGGTGCGCACGTGGTGGCCGTCGATGACCGCGGCGGTCGCCAGCACCTGCGAGACGGTGACGATGCCGGTGCCGCCGATGCCGGTGATCCGCATACGGAAGGATCCCGTGGGGGCGGTGCTGCGGGCGGGGGCCGGGAGGTCCGTGGCGGCCAGGTCGGGGAGCGCGGCGCGGGCGGTGCGCCGGGGGCCGTCGGCCGGGACGACGGTCATGAACGCCGGGCAGTCGCCGTCGACGCAGGAGTAGTCCAGGTTGCAGGAGGTCTGGTCGATGCGGGTCTTGCGGCCGAACTCGGTGGAAGCGGGGTGCACGGAGAGGCAGTTGGACTTGCGGCCGCAGTCGCCGCAGCCCTCGCAGACGCGTTCGTTGATGAAGACGCGCTTGGCCGGGGTCTCGGCCTTGCCGCGCCTGCGGGCCCGCCGCTTCTCGGCGGCGCACTCCTGGTCGTGGATGAGGACGGTGACCCCGGGGGTGGCCTTCAGTTCGGCGAGGGCGTCCTCGATGCGGGACCGGTCCAGCACCCGTACGGCCCTGGGCAGCCGGGCCCTCGGGACGCGCGAGGTGTCCTCGCTGGTGATGATCACCTTGGCGACGCCCTCGTCCAGGAGGGTGGAGGCGAGCCGATCGACCGGAAGCGCGCCGACGGCGTCCTGGCCGCCGGTCATGGCGACCGTGCCGTTGTAGAGCACCTTGTAGGTGACGTTGACCCCGGCGGCGACGGCCGCCCGTACGGCGAGACTGCCCGAGTGCATGTAGGTGCCGTCGCCGATGTTCTGCACGAAGTGGTCGTCGTCGACGAAGGGTTCCATGCCGATCCACTGGGCGCCCTCGCCGCCCATCTGGGTCATGCCGACGACTGTGCCGACCTGTTCGGCGTCCATGAACACGACCATCGCGTGGCAGCCGATGCCGGCGCCGACGAGCGAGTCGCCGCCCGCGGTGGTGGAGGTGTTGTGCGGGCAGCCCGAGCAGTAGTAGGGGCTGCGGTTCAGCAGCGGCAGGGAGAGCGAGGCGCGGGGGCGGGGCCGGCGGCGCCATGCCTCGGCGGCCTCGACGCCGAGCGGGGCCAGCACCCTGGTCAGGCCGGTGGCCACGGCGTCCGCGTCGAGTTCCCCGGAACGGCTGAACAGGGTCCGACCGTCGGGGCCTTCCTTGCCGTGGACCGCGGGGGCGCCGGTCCGGCCGTAGAGGATCTCCTTGACGGCGGCTTCGAGGAACGGCCGCTTCTCCTCCACGACCAGCAGCTGGTCGAGCCCGTCCGCGAACTCGACGACGGCGTCGCGCTCCAGGGGGAAGACCATGCCGAGCTTGAGGATCCTGATGCCGTGCCGGGCGAGATCGTCGTCGGTGAGCCCGATGAGGCGGAGGGCCTCGCGGACGTCGAGGTAGGTCTTGCCGGAGGTGAGGATGCCGATACGGTCCGAAGGGCCGCGCTGGACCACCTGGTTGAGGCCGTGCAGCCGGGCGTACTCGATCGCGCGGGGCAGCCGGACGTCGTGCAGGCTGCGTTCCAGCGCCATGAGGTTGGCGCCCAGGAGCATCGCGCTCGGCGTGTGCGGGTTCGGTCCGGCGTCCCCGTCGGTGACCGGGTTCCGGCCGGGTCCGACGAGGGCGGTGGAGGTGCCGTCGGCGACCGCCGTGGTGATCTTCAAGCCGGCCCACAGGCCGCTGAACCGGGACAGGTACTGCGCGTGCAGGCCGTAGTCGAGGACGTCCTGCGCGTCGGCCGGGTACAGCGTCGGCATCGCGAGGTCCGCGAGGGTCGCCTCGCTGGCGCACGGCACGCTGGACGACTTCGCGCCCGGGTCGTCGCCGACGAGTGCCACGGCGCCGCCGGTCGGGCCGGTGCCGACCAGGTTGGCGTGACGCAGCGCGTCGGAGGCCCGGTCGAGGCCGGGCGACTTGGCGTACCAGATGCCGGTGACGCCGTCGTAGCGCGAGGTGCCCACCTGGCCCGCGAGTTGGCTGCCCATGACGGCGGTCGCGGCGAGTTCCTCGTTCAGGCCGGGCTTGAGGACGATGTCGTGCTCGCGCAGCAGCGCCTCGCGCCGGGCCAGCTCGATGTCGTAGCCGGCCAGGGGCGATCCCTCGTAGCCGGACACGAAGGTCCCGGTGCGCAGCCCCTGTTGGCGGTCGCGCGCGGCACGGTCCAGGAGGATGCGGACGAGTGCGTGGATGCCGGAGAGGTGAACCGTGCCTTCGGCGAGGCGGTAGCGGTCGTCCAGCCGCAGGTGCGGGCGCGGGCGCGGGCTCCCGTCCGCGTGCTGCTCGGTCTCGGTGACGGGTGGCGTCATCGCCCTCTCCCTGAACTCGGTGGCACGCAGGTCGTCTGTCATCCATGTCCCGCAGCAGCGGACCGGCCGCGCCGCCGGTCGCGCGCCCCGGCGGCGGCGCCGGCACGTCCCCGTCTCGTCTGCGGGCACGCCTCGTTCGCCGCGGCAGGACATCCGGACCGCGAGCCGGCCTGTGGCTACTGGATTGTGGGCTACTGGACTGTTGGGCCAGGAGTATGGGGTCGCCGGGGACCAGCTGACAACAATGCCCGGAAAAGTTGAGCCATTGGCCCAGTGGGGAGTGAGTGGGCGGCGGCCGGGGCGGGCCGGATGCCCAGTGGGGCGGGGGCGGCGCGGGGCAGCGCGGGGCCACCCGTACTACGTCAAAGACGCCCGGCACCACCCGCCCCAAAGGGGCGCGGGGAACTGCGCGACCGGCCCCCACCGGCCCGCAGCCGAGTACGCACGCGCCGAACCCCATCGCACCCCGCCCCAAAGGGGCGCGGGGAACTGCGCGAGAGGCGCCTTGCGAGGGGGAACAGCTCAGCGCTCAGGCTGCCTCAGTCACCGTCAGCGCCACCGGCCTCGATGCCCGCTTCGATACCGGCCAGGACGAGGTCGACCCCGGCGAGGAACTGCTCCTGGTCGTCGTGGCCGGGCAGTTCCGCCGCCAGCCGGCGCACGAAGGGGTAGCGGGCGGGGTCGAGGCCGGCCCAGTGCTCGGCGACCGAGCCGAGGACGTCGTCGCGGTCGAGCCCGTCCACGTGCTGCCGGGCGTTGGCGGCGTTCTGTGCGGCGGCGCCGAGGACGTAGAGCACGAGGGCGGTCGCGGAGTTGAACCAGGCCCGCTCGGGGACACCGAGGGCCTGGATGCGGCTGCCGAAGGCCTCGAAGATCTCCGGGATCGCGGCCAGTGACGGCGAACTGGAGAGCTGGGCGCCCACCCAGGGGTGCGCGTCGATCGCCTCGTACACGCCGAGGGCGACGGCCCGGATCGCCTCCCTCGGATCGTCGCCGCCGGTCACGCCGGCCATGACCCGGGCGATGACGTCGTTGGTGGCGGCCGCCAGCAGTTCGTCCTTGTTGGCGACGTGCCAGTACAGGGCGCCGCTGCCGGTGGACAGGCGCGCCGCGAGCGCGCGGAAGGTCAGGGCGCCCTCGCCGCCGGCGTCGAGCATCTCGATCGCGGCGCGCACGATGCGCTGTTTCGAGAGCGCGTCCGTGCGCCGTTCGCCCCGCTGCGTCTTGCTCGCCATGCATATCAGTTTGACACGACTGGAACACCGTTCCAACATGGACACACCTGCTCCTGGAACGCCGTTCCACAACAGGGTCCACCGATCACGCGTGCCCACCCTCATCGCGGCCGCGCGTGCACTGACTCACGGAAATCGAGGATCACGATGACGAACCCGGTCACGATCGTCGGCGCGGGCCCCGGCGGCCTCACTCTGGCGCGCGTCCTGCACGTCCACGGCATCCGGGCGACGGTCTACGAGGCCGACCCCTCACCCGAGGCCCGCGCCCAGGGCGGCCAGCTGGACATCCACGAACACGACGGGCAGCGCGCGCTCGCGGACGCGGGGCTGATGGACGAGTTCCGCGCGATCATCCACCAGGGCGCCGAGGCGGCACGCATACTCGGCCACGACGGCACGCTGCTGCTCGACGTCCCGGACGACGGCGGTGGCGGGCGCCCCGAGGTGCTCCGCGGCGACCTGCGCCGCATCCTGCTCGACTCCCTGCCCGAGGGAACGGTCCGCTGGGGACACAAGGTCACCGGCGCCCGCACCCTGGGCGACGGCCGCCACGAACTCGCCTTCGCCGACGGCTCGACCGCGACCGGCGGCCTCCTGGTCGGCGCCGACGGCGCCTGGTCGCGGGTCAGGCCGCTGCTCTCCGACGCCCGGCCCGAGTACGCCGGCACGCTGTCGGTCGAGACGTACCTGTACGACGTCGACGAGCGGCACCCGGCGACGGCCGCGGCGGTCGGCGCCGGTGCCATGTTCGCGCTCGCCCCGGAGAAGGGCATCGTCGCGCACCGCGAGGCGGGGAACGTCCTGCACGCCTATGTCAATGTGTTCCGCTCCGCCGAGTGGGCGGCCGGCATCGACTTCGGCGACGCCGGTGCCGCGCGGGCCCGGATCGCCGCCGAGTTCGGGGGCTGGGCGCCGTACCTCACCGCGCTGATCACGGACGGCGAGACCCCGCCGGTCGCCCGCATGATCCACACGCTCCCGGACGGCCACCGGTGGGACCGCGTGCCCGGCGTGACGCTCCTCGGCGACGCCGCGCACCTGGTGCCGCCGGCCGGTGACGGCGCGAACCTGGCCATGTTCGACGGCGCCGAACTCGCGAAGGCGATCGCCGCACACCCCGACGACACCGAGGCGGCCCTCACCGCCTACGAGGAGGACCTCTTCGCCCGCACCAAGACCTCCTACGCCGACGCGCACGCCATCCTGGACCTGTGCTTCGGCGACAGCGCCCCGCACGGCTTCGTCGAGTTCTTCCGCCGGTGACGCAGGTGGCGCAGGTGGCGGCCGATTGGTGGAGCTTCAGCGCGTGGTCAGCTCCTCGCGGCCGGGCGGCTGCCAGTCGAGTACCGGGGCAAGGGAGTTGAGGACGGCCGAGCCGGGAGTGCGGCGGAGCAGCAGATCGCGCAGGGCGGTGGCGGGCGCCGAGTTCCACTGCGCGACGCTGCCGATCCGGTGGGAACGACGGGCGATCCACTGGGTGCGCGGGCGCCGGTGCCGGTCGTAGGCGGTGAGGGCCGCCTCGGTGTCGCCGGGGTGTGCGTCCAGGCATGCCGCCAGGGTGACCGCGTCCTCCAGCGCCTGGTTGGCGCCCTGTCCAAGATTGGGGGTCATGGCGTGCGCGGCGTCCCCGAGCAGCACGGCGCGCCCGGTGACGAAACTGGCCAGCGGCGGCAGGGCGCGGATGTCGTGGCGCAGCACCGCTTCCTCGTCGGCGGCCGCCAGCAGCCGGGGAATCGGATCGTGCCAGTGTCCGAAGCGCCGTCGTATCTCGGTCAGTTCGCCGCCGGGGTTCCGCTGTCCCGCGGGGGTGTCGGCGACGCAGAAGAGGTAGGTGCTGCCGTCCGCGAGCGGAGCGATACCCACGCGCTCACCGCGTCCCCAGCTCTCCCCTCCGGCCGGCAGCCGCTGTCCCGTGTCGACGACGAGACGCCAGGCGGTGTATCCGGCGTACCGCGACTGCGGAGCCTGCGGCCACAGCGAACGCCGCACGGTGGAGCCGATCCCGTCGGCGGCCACCAGCAGACCGGCCCGCGAGACACCCGCGCGGTGCCCGACCTCGACCCCGCGGCCGCGGAGTGCGACCCGGGTGACCTCGGTGTCCGCGCACAGCACGCCCGGCGGAAGGGCCGCACGCAGAATTTCGGACAACCGGGCGCGGTGGATCATCACCACATGGCCGAACCGCCTGGCCAGTTCCTCGGTGTCGGTGCGCGACAGCCAGCGACCGGAGCTGTTGCGGATGCCCGCCTGGGTCTCGGCCAGGGCCTGCTCGCGCACCTGGTCCCCCACGCCCAGCGCGTCCAGCGCGCGCAGTCCGTTGGGCCACAGCGACAGTCCCGCTCCCACCTCACCGAAGGCGGCGGCGCGCTCCAGCACCTTCACCTTCCGGCCGCCGCGGGACAGCGCGAGGCCGGCCGCCAGCCCGCCGATCCCGCCGCCGACCACGATCGCCGAGCACGTCCCCGCTCCGTCGGCACGTCCTGACCCGCTACCCATCAGCACTCCCTCTACATCTGTAGTGGACGTCACTCACTCTACACTTGTAGAGGAAACGCAAGCCGAGGCGACGAGGGGAAACACGTGACCGGCACCATGCTCCGGCGGCAACAGCTGGCCGACGCTGCGATCAGCACCCTGGCCAGTTCCGGTATGCGCGGACTCACCCACCGCGCGGTCGACAGGACCGCCGAAGTCCCGGCCGGCTCGTGCTCGTACTACTTCCGCACACGCCGGGAGCTCCTACAGGCCGCCGTCGAACGTCTGGCCGAACTGGACATCGCCGAGATCGACGAGCGCCCCGCCCTCACGGGGCCCGCGAGCACCGCCGAAACCGCCGAGATCGCCGAGGCCGTGGCGGGTCTCATCGAGCACTGGACCACCACGGGACGCGAACGCATGCTCGCCCGCTACGAGTTGGCCCTCGAAGCACCTCGCCGCCCCGAACTGCGTGCCGCCCTGCACCTCGCGGGCAGCCGCCACCGGGCCGCCGCCGAGAAGCTGCTCACCGCCGCGGGGTCGACCGACCCCACGGCGCACGCGATCGCGTTCGTGGCCCTGCTGGACGGCCTGCTCTTCAACCAGTTGACGGCGGCGGCCCCGCACCGGCTCACCCCCGACCAACTCCGCCGAACCCTGCTCGACCTGATCCCGGCCTGCACGGGAGCGAGCCTCCCCCACCCGGCAGCGAGCGAGGGAACCGCTGACACGGCACGCTGATGCTGTACG
The DNA here is from genome assembly GCF_004124325.1 of Streptomyces sp. L2. Classification (NCBI taxonomy): domain Bacteria; kingdom Bacillati; phylum Actinomycetota; class Actinomycetes; order Kitasatosporales; family Streptomycetaceae; genus Streptomyces; species Streptomyces sp. L2. The sequence continues at coordinate 7,643,753 of NZ_QBDT01000001.1, read as the reverse complement.
GCGGGTCGGAGGGGGCCGGGAAGCGGCGCGCGCGCCGGTCGTCGACGTCATCGGGGCCGACTACCGGCCGTCCGACGGCCGTTGATCTCCGGTTCCCGTCACGTCGCCGCGGGCGCGGCGCGCCAGGCGGTCGGCGAACTGCGCTACCAGCTCACGCAGTTCGCCGGGGCGCTCGATGACGAACGGCCGGTCGAGGGCGGCGAGCACCGGTGGCAGCCAGTCGAGCCGCTCGGCCCGCAACTCGACCAGCAGCCACCGTTCGACGGCGTCCGGGGATCGCGACCCCGGCCCCGGCAACTGTTCCGGCTCCGATTCCGAGTCGGGCTCGGGCTCTGGTTTCTCGAGCGTGGCGACGGCAGCGGGCAGGTGGGCACGGATCTGGTCGGGAGTGCCGTGGATCCGCAGGGTCACCTCGTGCCGGTAGGCCGCGGTGGCGAACCCGGTCACGAGACGCTGCGCCGGGTCGGGGCCGGTCGGCGGATCGAACGTGCCGGGCAGGGTCCTGGCGTCCGCGATGCGGTCGAGCCGGAAGGTTCGGTCCTCCTCGATCCCGGGGTCGGAACCGGTGACGTACCAGCGGCCCGAGTGGGCGACGATCCCGTAGGGGTGGAGTGCGCGCTCGCTGCGTCGGCCGTCGCGGCCGGTGTACTTGATCGTGACCGGCCGGTGGTGGCGTACCGCGTCGGCGAGGGTGAGGAGGACGGCGGCGTCGGGGGCGGCGAGCGCGCCGTGCGGCTCGGTGAAGTCGAGGGATTCCAGGACCGCGTCGAGCCGACGGGCGAGGTGGGCCGGCAGCACCCGGCGGATCTTGGCGGCGGCCGTCTCGCTCGCGGTGCCCGTGACCGGCGCGGGCCCCGCTCGGCGGCCCGCGACCAGTCCGAGCAGTACGGCGAGTGCCTCGTCGTCGTTGAGCATGAGCGGGGGCAGACGGTAGCCGGGGGCGAGGCGGTAGCCGCCGTAGCGGCCGCGCACGGCCTCGACGGGCACGTCGAGGTCGATCAGGTGGTCCACGTAGCGCCGCACGGTACGGCCGTCCACGCCCAGTCGGCCGGCGAGTTCGGCGATCGTGCGGGTGCCGCCGGACTGGAGGAGTTCGAGAAGGGTGAGGACGCGGCCGGTGGGTCGGGACATGCCGCTGAATCTAGCGCGAATAGTGGACCGATTCTGTCCTCTATTGATCCTAACGTCGACCTGCAAGCAGCAGCCAGCCCCTGCAGGGAGAGCACCATGGACTTCGTCTCGATCCGCGTCATCACCGCCGACGTGGCACGCCTCGTCGCCTTCTACGAGAAGGCCACCGGCGTGCCCGCGGTCTGGTCCACCGAGGACTTCGCCGAGCTGAGAACGCCCCACGCGACCCTCGCGATCGCCGGCACCCGTACCGTCCCCCTGTTCGCGCCGGGCTCCTCGCGCCCGGCCGACAACCACAGCGTGATCCTGGAGTTCCTGGTCGACGACGTGGACCGCGCGTACGAGAGGCTGGTCGGCCGCGTCCCCGCCTCCGCCTTCGTCAACGAGCCCACCACGATGCCCTGGGGCAACCGGTCCCTGCTGTTCCGCGACCCCGACGGCAACCTGGTCAACTTCTTCACACCGGTCACGGCGGCGGCCAGGGAGAAGTTCGCCCGCTGACACGGACGCGGACGAGGACCCTGACTCGGGCTACGCCTCCAGCAGGCGCTGGCCCACGTGCTCGCGCGACGCCGACGCGCAGCCGATGGCGGTGTCGATGGCGGTAGCGACGCGATGTAGATGCGTTGTCGGCGCGATGTAGATGAGCTGTCGGTCGCCTGTCGGTGGGAGTTGACACCTTTCAAGTGGACCCGCCGGGCAACCGCGGCTCGGCCTCGCGTCCATCTCCGCTACGGAAGGTGATCTCCATGTACGACGTAGTGATCGTCGGCGCCGGCCCGGTCGGCCTGTTCCTCGCGTGCGAGCTCGGACTCGCCGACTGCTCCGTCCTGGTGCTGGAGCAGGAGCCGCGGCCGGGTTCGCCCTGGCGGACGGCTCCGCTCGGCCTGAGGGGCCTGTCCCCCGCGTCCGTCGGGGCGTTCCACCGCCGGGGGATGCTGCCGGACCTGCTGAAGGCCTCCGACGTCGACGACTTCCCCGGCCTCCCCAGCTCCTCCGGCGTGGACCCCGAAGCGGACGGAGCGGAGCGCCCCGCCCTGGCCGGGCACTTCGCCGGACTGATGCTGGACCCGGCGAAGATCGACCTCGCCGCCCTGCCGTACCGGCTCCCCAGCCCGGCGGCGGAAGCGATGATGACCAGTCTCGACGCGATCGAGGGCGTGCTGGCCGAGCGGGCCGCCGAACTCGGTGTGGAGATAAGGCGCGGCGTCACCGTCTCGGCCGTCACGCAGACCGACGAGAGTGTGGTCACCCGCGCCGGCGAGGACACGTACACGGGGCGCTGGCTCGTCGGTTGTGACGGCGGACGCAGTACGGTGCGCCGGCAGGCGGGCTTCGGCTTCGCCGGTACCGAGCCGCGGTTCACGGGCTACACCATGCTCGCCGACATCGCCGATCCCGAGAAGCTGCGCCCCGGGTTCAACCCCACGCCGAGGGGCCTGTACCTGTGCATGCGCACCCCGGGGCACATCGGGGTGATGGAGCTGGACGGTGGTACGTTCGACCGCTCGCAGGCGCCGAGCCGGGAACACCTCCAGACGGTCCTGCGGCGCGTTTCCGGCACCGACGTGACCCTGAACGAGGTCCACCACGCCTCCACGTACACCGACCGGGCGAAGCAGGCGACGACCTACCGGCAGGGCCGTGTCCTGCTGGCGGGCGACGCCGCCCACATCCACTCCCCGATGGGCGGGCAGGGACTCAACACCGGTATTGGCGACGCCCTCAACCTGGGCTGGAAGCTCGCGGCGACCGTGCGCGGCGACGCCCCGGAGGGGCTGCTCGACACCTACACCGGCGAGCGTCATCCGGTGGGTGCCTGGGTGCTGGACTGGACCCGCGCCCAGGTGGCCACCATGCAGCCGGACCCGCACGGCCGGGCGGTCCAGGCACTCGTCCGCGACCTGCTCGCGACCCCTGCCGGAACGACGTACGTGTACAAGAAGCTGTCCGGCCTCTCGGTCCGCCACGACCTCGGCGGCGACCACCCGCTGACCGGCCGCCTCGCCCCCGAGTTCCGCCTCACCGACGGCACCCGCCTCGCCGACCTGATGCGGGAAGGACACGGCGCCGTCCTCGACTTCACCCCCGACCACCGCCTACGGGACGCGACCGGGTCCCGTGCCCACCGGCTCCGGTACGCCACCGGTCCGGCCCGCGACTCCCTCGGCCTCGACGCCGTACTGATCCGCCCCGACGGCATCATCGCCTGGGCAGGCGAACCCGCCTTCGACCACTCCGAGTTCGAACAAGCAGCGGACCGCTGGTTCGGCAACAACCAACCGGCGTAACGGGCTCACGGGCTCACGGGCTCACAGAAGGGTTCATGTGACCGGGCGCGGTCGTAGGTCGCGGGGTGCCGCTCGGAATGGCCCTGCTCTGCCCAGCAGGACCCGGCGGCGTGGCGGACGCCGAGCAGTCCGAACTCGTCGACCGCGAACACCCGGTCAAGGAAGCGCTCCTGCACCTCCTCGATCCGGTCGAGCCCGGCGTCACGGTCAAGGCTTGTCCGGTAAAGATCAGGTTCAGCCGCCGTGGGGCTCCGGCAAGCCCGGCGGCGGCCTCCCGCGGCCCGCCCGCATGCGGCGGTGCCGGAGGCCAGCGGCATGATGTGCCCCATGACGAGAAGCGGAGCGACGCACCCGGACCGGATCCCGGGTTACGACAGCGGTATCCTCGCCCATCTTCCGGAGCTTCTCAACGAGCCTCTGTTCTGGCTGGGACACCTCTACTCCTGCGTGCAGAGCGAGGAGGCCGAGGAGCTTTTGTTCGGTGCGGATTACGACGCCGCGGAGGACTTCCACCGTCACGTCTCCGGACGCGCGGATTGGCCCACCTTCACCGTCCCGGTCACCGCCGGCCGCCTACACATCGTCTATCGCAACCTCGATGAGGACGCGGGTACCGACTACCTCCTGCACCATCCGGACTGGGACCGTGCCGAGTTGCTCGCCCGAGACGACGGCCATGCCATGGGCCCCGGCCTGTCCTGGCCCGAGCTGACAGCCGCCGCGGACAACGGCCTGACTGGCGGCTCCACCACCGACCCGCACAGTCGTCTGCTGCTCCTTCTGCCCGCATTCGGAGACGCGGCCCTGCCCGCAGGCGCCAACGGACGCTTGGCGGCAGCGCTACGCGCCCGAACCGCTGTCGAGGACGCCGAACAACTCGCGGCCGCTCTACTGGAAGGCCAAGGCCCTTGTGGCCCCGCGTACTGGACCACGAACCGGGACGGTCGACGGACCAACGACGGCAGCTACTCGTTCCGCAACCCCACCAACGGCTTCGCCCTGTCGGCGGACCGCCTCGCCCGGGTGACCACGGCACTGGCTCCCTGAGCCAGGCAGTCCTGGGACGATCACCCCGTGAGCAGCGTCATCACCGCTTGGGTGGCCGTCCTGGACAGCCACCGTCACCACGCTTCGCCCTGTGACGCCACTGGAAAAGTCGTCGAAAAAGTCTGCTGGGCGTGGCCGAGGATGGGCCTTCCCTGGCCGTGGAGCGACGCTTGGGCGGACGCGGAGCCGGGTCCTGAAGTGGATTGCTCACGACGTCCCCAACTACCCGCAGCGGCCCGCTCCACGCGTCGCGAAACACCGACTGACCTGGCCTTTCTCATCCCACCGCTCCTATGATCGCGCTCGGTTGAAAGGGGGGCCGGGTGGACCGGACCGTACGCACCGTCGAGGACGTTCTCGCGCTCTTGGACGGGCTGTTCACATCTGAATCCGAGGCCGGCCTGTTGGCGACCGGTGACGGCAGGGACTTCTGGGATCGCTTCTACGCCGACCGGTCAAGGCCGGTCCCGTTCTTCACGGCGAAGCCGGACGAGAATCTCGCCGCCTACCTCGACCAAGGCCTGATCGCTCCCGGCCGGGCCCTGGACCTGGGATGCGGGGCGGGCCGCAACTCCCTGTTCCTCGCCTCGCACGGCTTCGAGGTGGACGCCGTCGACCTCTCTCCGGTGGCCATTGCCTGGGCCGAGGACCGTGCTCGCGACGTCGGAGTCGACGTCCGGTTCCTGTGCGGTGACGCCTTCACCCTCCCTGCCATCGGGTCGAGCGGCCCGTACGACCTGGTCGTCGACTCAGGATGCTTCCACCACCTGCCACCACACCGTCGCGTCACCTACCTGGCCCTCCTCAACCGCGTCCTGGCCCCTGGCGGCCATCTCGCACTCACCAGCTTCGCCGCCGGCAAGGGGGGAATGGGTTCTGAACTCGCCGACGCGGACCTCTACCGTGAGCGCGGACTGCAGGGCGGACTCGCTTACACGCCCGAATCGCTGCGCTGGATCTTCTCGGACCTGGTCGAGGTGGAACTGCGCCGCATGCGGCAGGAGTTGCCCGATTCACCGCTCTTCGGCGTGACGTTCCTGTGGACCGGGTTGTTCCGACGAGCTGCGGCCTCCGCTGCATCAGGCGACACCAGCCCTGTTCACGACCTCACATAGACACTTAGACGCTCCCTCTGAGCATGCTGGTTCCGCCAGCGGGTGCTTGACCATTCACCCACTACATTGCAACGCCTGTACAGGAATCCAGGCGCAGGCTGGGGGCCGGCGGCGGTGGCGCCCGGTGCCAGGGGTGGGACGACGCCCGCCGCCGCTGAACCGGCCGTCTCATGCCACGCACCGCACCGAGGAGCACCCATGCGCGACAGCACCAGGATCCGCCTGATCGAGCCCACCGACGCCGCCCCGATCGCCGCTCACCGGGCGCGGGACTTCGAGGCGTTCCGGCCGTGGGAACCGGCCCAGCCGCCCGAGTTCTTCACTCCGGAGGGCCAGGCGGAGCGGATCGACCGCCTGCTGGCCGGATACCGGGCGGGCACGGTCTGGCCCGGTGTGGTGCTGGCCGACGACCAGGTGATCGGGCAGGTCACCATCGGCGGCATCCTGCCGCAGCCACACCTGCGCCGAGGCTCCGTCGGCTACTGGATCGCCACCGTCGCCCAGAACCAAGGGCACGCCGGGGCCGCCGTCGGCCTCGCACTCCGGGTGATGACGGACGAACTCGAACTCCACCGTGCCGAGGCCTCCACCAACCTGTAGAACCCGCCGTCGCAACGGGTGCTGCGTCGCAACGGGTTCAGCCCGTACGGCGTCGCGCACTCCTCGATCTTCCTCGACGGGAGTTGGCGGGACACGCTGCTCTGGGAGCGCGTCCTCGGCGACTGAGACATCTTCCTGATGCCTAGGACCGCTCGCAGGCCCCCAGCTCGGTGGCCCCCAGCTCGGTGTATTTCGCAGCACCCATAGGGGCTTGCCGAACCCCGGGCGCTTCTACCGGCGGACCGCCGAAACCAGTCCGCCCGGTCCCTCCGCGTGCTGCGGCGGGGTGCTGACCGGGCGGCCGTAGGCGGCGGCGCGTTCGCGCAGGGTGTGGCAGTCGGCCTCCCAGCCGTGGCCGGCCAGCCAGCCCACCGGGTCGTCGGGCATCTCCGAGACCCACATGGACGCCGGCGACCCCGGTACGGCGTCCGCGCCGAAGCGCTCGATCACGCCGCGCGAGCCCAGCGTCAGCCCCATCCGGCTGCCGATCGCAGACCGCGCGCCGATCCGGGCCAGCAGCAACTCGACGGCGTCCTCGGGCAGGTAGATCAGCAGTCCTTCGGCGATCCACACGGTCGGCGCCGCCGCGTCGTGCCCCGCGGCGGCGAGCGCGCCCGGCCAGTCGTCCCGCAGATCCACCGGGACAGTGATCCGCTCGCAGCGTGCGACGGCCCGTTCCTGGCGCAGTACCGAAGCCTTGAAGTCCAGTGGCGCGGCGGTGTCCACCTCGAACAGCCGCGTGCCCTCGGGCCAGTCCATCCGGAAGGCCCGGCTGTCCATGCCGGCGCCGAGCAGCACGACCTGCCGGACCCCGGCGGCTGAGGCCTGCTCCAGCAGGTCGTCGAGGAACTTGGTCCTGATGACGATGGAGAACGCCACCCCCAGCCAGCGGCGTCGCGCGGCCTCGTCGTCGGGCAGCCGCGGCGGGGAGGACCACAGTCCGCCGGCGGCGGCGAAGGCCCGTGCCAGCGGGTCACGGAACAGCGCGTTCTCCCGCTCGCTCTCCAGCGCCCGCACCCGGGCCACCCCCACCCCGGTGGCCCACACGCCCGACGGCCGCACCTGCTCCTGCTCATCAGTCACCGTGCCAGCCTAGAGGGGTCGATTCCGGGGGCTGAACGTGGGGAGCGCTGGGATGGGACGTAGTGCGTGTGCACCGTCAGGGCTGGATGTTCTCCAGGTCCTGGAGGAGGCCGGGGTGAGCCGGCTGCCACCCGAGGGTGTCGCGGGTGTGGGCGCTGGACGCCGGCTGGTCCATGGCGAAGATCGGGCCGAACGGGCCGAAGCTCTCCTGCGGAACCTGCTCGACCGGCAGGCCCAGTCGCCGGCCGACGACGGTGGCGATGTCCCGCACCGTGTCGCCCTCGTCGGCGACGGCATGCCAGGCGGTCCCGGCCGGCGCCGACTCCAGGACCAGGCGGAACAGGACCGCCGCGTCGAGCGCGTGCACGGCCGGCCAGCGCTGGGTGCCGTCGCCCGGGTAGCCGGCCACGCCGGTGCGGCGCGCCGCTTCGGCCAACAGGCCGGCGAATCCGCCCCGGCCCTCGTTGTGGACCGTGCGCGGCATGCGGACAGCCATGGCGCGCAGACCGCGCGAGGCGAGATCCAGCAGCGCTGTGACGGAACGGCCCCGGCCGCCCACCGGTCCGTCGGTCGGCAGCGGATCGGCCTCGGTCGAGGCGCGTCCCGGCACCCAGGGCGTACCCGAGACCGTGACGATCGGGCGGTCGCTGCCGATGAGTTCCTGCCCCAGGGCGGTGAGAGCGGCGCTCTCCTCGGCGATGGCCCGCGCGAGCGCATCCGGACTGCCGTAGTCGCGTCCGAACGCCAGGCTGATCACACCGTCGGACTGGGCGGCGCCGGACCGCAGGACGTCGAGGTCCGCCAGATCTCCCCGCAACACCTTGGCACCAGCACTCTCAAGGATCTGCGTGGAGGCGTCCGAGCGGGCCAGCGCGAGAACGGTGTGGCCGTTGCCTAGCAGTTCGGTGACGACAGCGGAGCCGATGGTGCCGGTACCGCCGGTGACGAAGACGCGCATGGGTCCTCCTCCAAAGTGATGGGACTGTTGTCCCATCACTGACGATACACCGTGACGGGACAACGGTCCCATCACCTATCCTGGTCCCATGGCCAGATGGGAACCAGGGGCGGCCCAGCGACTCGTCGTCGCGGCCGTCGACCTGTTCACCGAGCAGGGGTACGACGCGACGACGGTGGCGCAGATCGCCGAGCGCGCCGGCGTCACCAAGAGCACCTTCTTCCGGCACTTCTCCGACAAGCGCGAGGTGCTGGTCGCCGGTCAGGAGACGCTCAGCAGGCTGCTCGCCGAGGGCATCACCGAGGCGCCGGCGGGCGCCAGCCCGCTCCAGGCGGTGGCAGCCGGCCTCGAGCGCGCGTCGAGCGCCATGGGCCCGGCGAACCGCGAACTCGGCCCCCGCCTCAAGGCGGCGGTGGCGGCCAGCACGGAACTCCAGGAGCGCGACGCCCTCAAGACCATCGGTCTCGCGGCCGCCATGACAACCGCGCTCATCGCCCGCGGCGTCCCCGAACCGACCGCGCACCTCGCGGGCGAGCTGGGCGTCCTCGCGTTCAAGCGAGGCTACGCCCAGTGGTCCGAAAGCCATCGCGCCGACGCGGAAGGCCTCGCGCCCCACGCCCTGGCAGCCCTGGAAGACCTGCGCGCGGCAACCGCATCACTGGGCTGACGGACACAGCCCGACGGTCGCCGGCCGGGCCCTGTCGGCCTGACTCGACCCCTGTGCACAGAGTCCGACCACCGGACGTGGTCGCCGGACCGGATGAACTTCATCGCCGGGCTACTGTGTCGGGCATGCATGCCGGCGGCTGGTTGACGGACACCCGGACCTCGTACGACACCGTCGCAGTCAGCTATGCCGACTACATTCGCGAGGCTCTGGCGGGGGCGCCGTATCTTCGGGCGGCTCTGGGGCTGTTCGCCGAGCTGGTGCAGGGCGACGGTGGTGGTCCAGTGGCGGACGTGGGCTGCGGGCCGGGCCATGTCACCGCGTACCTGCACGAGTTGGGGCTCGACGCCTTCGGTGTCGATCTTTCGCCGGTGATGATCGACGTGGCCCGGCGGGACCATCCCGGTCTGCGGTTCGAGGTGGGTTCGATGACGGACCTGGAACTCGCGGACGAGTCGGTCGCCGGCCTGCTCGCCTTCTGGTCGCTGATCCACATCCCCGACGAAGTGGTCCCCGGGGTCTTCGCCCACTTCCGGCGGGTCTTGCGGCCCGGTGGACCGCTGCTGCTCGGGTTTCACGTCGGCGCCGAGTCCCGGCTGAAGACGCAGGGCTACGGCGGTCACCCGATGAACGTCTACGTCCACCGGCGTCAGCCCGACCAAGTGGCGGCGTGGCTGCGTGATGCCGGGTTCGCGGTCGAGGCTCACCTGCTGACCTCCCCCGACGGGACGGTGCCGGGTGCACTCCTCTTCGCGCGCCGCAGCTCCCCGACTCCCCCACCGGTCTCCAGGCCGGCGAGACCTACCGGATGATGGCCACCAACGCCTCCGGCCCCGCCTACCCGGCGGCAACGTCCGCGTCACCACCGACAAGCCGATCACCACCACCATGACGACCGCCCTGCGCAAGGACACCATCACCGCCCTGATCGTCGAGGACGCCGAACGCCTCGCCACCGAGAGCCGCGCCTTCGAAGCGGCCTCCACACGCTTCGACGTACCGCTGTACGGGCCCGACGGCACGACGGAACCGGCACGCTGACGGGGTCCGGAGGCCCGGGGGGGGGCGCCCTGTCGAACCGGCGCGCTGACAGGTCCCCGGGGCCGCCCTGTCGAACCGGAGCAATGGCGGGCCCCTGGGGCCGCCATTGCCCCCGTTCTGCCACACTCGTACGATGCCGTCGCCGCCGTACCCGGACCCCGTGCCCGTGACGGTCGATCCGCCGCATGTGGCGGGCCGGCCGCTGCTCACCCAGTCCTGGCTCGACCTGGCCTTCCTGCACTGGCCGGCCGAACCCGCCGTGGTGGCGCCGCTGTTGCCGCCGGGTACGCGCCCGGACTCGCTGGACGGGGTCACGTACGTCGGGCTGGTCGCGTTCCGGATGCACCGGGTGGGATGGTTCCGGCTCCCCGGGATCCCCTATCTCGGATCGTTCCCGGAGACCAACGTCCGGCTGTACTCGGTGGACGCCCTGGGCCGGCGCGGTGTCGTCTTCCGCTCGCTCGACGCCTCACGCCTGCTGCCCGTGGCCGTCGGGCGGACCGCGTTCCGCCTCCCCTACATCTGGTCGAAGATGAACGTCCGGCGCGACGGAGACACGCTCACCTACACCAGCCGGCGGCGCCTGCCCGGCCCCCGGGGCGCGTACAGCAGCATCACGGTCCGGGCCGGCGAACCGGTGGCGGAGCCGTCCGAGCTGGAGCACTTCGTGACGGCCCGCTGGGGCATGCACAGCACGATGTTCGGGCGCCCCGTGTATCTGCCGAACTCCCACCCCCGCTGGCCCCTCTTCCGCGCCGAACTGCTGCGGCTGGACGAGAACCTCCTGGCGGCGGCGGGCCTGCCCACCCCGGCGGAGAAACCGGTGAGCGTCCTGTACTCCCCCGGTGTCACGGTCCGCTTCAGCCGCCCACCTCACGCTGCTTGAACGCCGTCCGCACAGGCTGCTCTGCCGGCGGCAGAACACCGGCCGGACCGGGCCCCGAGGTCACTACAGTCCCGTCACATGGCGACGATGACAACGCGTACGGTCGAGTATGCGGCCGACGGTTTGACGATGCTCGGGCATCTCGCGCTCCCGACCGGTGCCGGCCGTCGGCCCGCGGTGCTGCTCGGACCGGAGGGCATGGGGCTCAGCGACGTGGAGCGCCGCCGGGCCGACGCTCTCGCCGAACTGGGATACGTGGCGCTGGCCTTCGACCTTCACGGCGGGCGCTATCTGGCCGACCCCGAGGAGATGCGGGCCCGTTGCCTGCCGCTGCTCACCGATCCCGACCGGATGCGGGACATCGGCCATGCGGCGCTCGACGTGCTGCGCGCCGAGCCGCGGGCCGACCCCGACCTGGTGGCCGCCGTCGGCTACGGCACAGGGGGCGCCGTCGCGCTCGAACTCGGGCGCGGCGGCGTCAGCCTGCACGCGATCGGGACCGTCAACGCACTGACCACAGGCCGACCGGGCGAAGCGGCGCGCATTCGCTGCCCCGTGTGGGCCGGGGTCAGGTCGGAGGACCCCATCATGTCTCCCGCGCAACGGAACGCGTTCACCGCCGAGATGCAGGCCGCGGGCGTCGACTGGCGCTTCACGGTCTACGGCGGCGCCCTGCACGCCTTCCACCATCCGCCGGTCGATCACCCCACGGTCCCCGGAGTCGGCTACCACCCCCGGCACGCGCGGCGAGCCTGGCGCGACGTCCTCGACCTGCTCGCCGAGTGCCTGCCCCTGTCGCCAAATCCGGCCCTGTTGAACCTCCCGCGTATCGTCGTGATCTGCGGCTCCACCCGCTTCATGACCGAGATGAACGAGGCCGACCTGCGGGAGACCAAGGCCGGAAGGATCGTCGTCAAACCGAGCTGTGACACGAAGTCTCCGCACGACCTTGGGTCCGATCCTGCCGAGGCCGAGGTCCTGAAGGTTCGGCTCGGCGATCTGCACCGGGCGAAGATCCGGCTCGCTGATGAGGTGCTCGTCGTCGGCGACTACGTCGGAGACAGCACCCGAGCCGAAATCGCCTACGCTCGGTCGCTGGGCAAGCCCGTGCGGTTCACACACCCCGAAGTCGACCCTGTCACGCACCCCGAAGTCGCCCCTGACGCCTGACCGCCCGCTGTCACCTGGCCAACCAGGACCGGCCCGCCGTGACGACCGAAGCCCAGCGTTCGGCCAGGCCGCCCCACAAGGCGCGCAACCGGTCCTCCTCGGCGGCCACGCCTGCGACGACCGACGCCGGGTCGGGGCCGAGGTCGCGGAGGGGGCCGAGGTCGGAGGTGCCCCAGGTGGCGATGTCGGCGGCCAGGACCTCGGGGTGGAACTGGACGCCCCACACGGACGTGCCCAGGCGGTAGGCCTGGTGGGCGCAGCGGGCGCTGGTGAGGAGGGGGACGGCGCCCTCGGGCAGGACGGACGTCTCCTCCCAGTGCCACTGCACGGCGCGCGGGGGCGTGTCCAACTCGGTGAGCGGGGCGAAGAGTTCGTCGCGTGAGGCGGGCAGCAGCGGGGCCGGTTCGCACAGGCCGACTTCGGGCAGCGGGGCGTGGCGGACCGTGCCGCCGCAGGCCACGGTGAGCAGTTCCATGCCGAGGCAGATGCCGAGGGTGGGCAGGTCGCGGTCGACGGCCTCGCGCAGGAGGTGGCGGACCGCCGGGAGCCAGGGCGCGCGGTCCTCGTCGTAGGGGCCCATGGAGCCGCCGAGGACCAGCAGGCCGTCGTAGCGGCCGGGGTCCTGGGGGATCAGGTCGCCGTTCCAGGCGCGGCACAGGTCGAGGTCGAGGCCCTGTGCGGTGAGGCGTTCGCCGACCTGCGCGGGGCCGGTGCCGTTCTCGTGCTCGACGACGAGCACCCGGGGCGCGTTCACAGGCACCCCGCTTCGACGATGCGGCGCAGGAAGGCGCGGGTGCGTTCCTGCTGCGGGTCGCCGAAGATCTGCTCGGGCGGGCCCTCCTCCAGCAGGACGCCTTGGTGCAGGAAGCACACTTTGTGGGACACCTCCCGGGCGAAGCCCATTTCGTGGGTGGCGAGCAGCATGGTCATGCCGTCGTCGGCGAGTTCACGGACGATGTTGAGGACTTCGGAGACGAGTTCGGGGTCGAGGGCGGAGGTGATCTCGTCGAGGAGCAGGGCGCGCGGCTGGGTGGCGAGCGCGCGGACGATGGCGACGCGCTGCTGCTGTCCGCCGGAGAGCTGGTCGGGCATGCTGTTCGCCTTGTCGGCGAGGCCGACGCGGGCGAGGAGGGTGCGGGCACGTTCCTCGGCCTCGGCGCGCGGCACGCCCGCGAACCGCATCGGCGCGAGGACGACGTTGCGCAGGACGTTCATGTGCGGGAACAGGTTGAAGTGCTGGAAGACCATGCCGACGTCGCGGCGCAGCCGGTTGACGTCGGTGCCTCGCCCGGAGGCGACCTCGCCGGCGACCCGTATCTCGCCGCCGCTGATGTCCTCCAGGCCATTGACGCAGCGCAGCAGCGTGGACTTGCCGCTGCCGGAGGCGCCGATCAGGGTCACCACCTGGTCGGGCGCGCGGGATACATCGGCTGCGCAGGCCAAGGGCGCGCGGGATACCTCGGGTGCGCGGGATACATCGGCTGCGCAGGCCAAGGGCGCGCGGGATACCTCGGGTGCGCGGGATACATCGGCTGCGCAGGCCAAGGGCGCGCGGGATACCTCGGGTGCGCGGGATACATCGGCTGCGCAGGCCAAGGGCGCTCGGGATACCTCGGGCGCGCAGGCCAAGGGAACAAGCGGCCGGCGCGTCGGCATCCGCGACGTGGCGGAGGCGACCGGCCTGTCCGTCACCACCGTCTCCCACGCCCTGCGCGGCAAGGGCCAGATCGCCCCGGCCACCCGCGACCGGGTACGCCGCGCCGCGGAGGAACTGGGCTACCGCCCCGACCCCGTCGCCCGCGGCCTGGTCTCCGGACGCACCGGCATCCTCGGCCAGCCGACGTCCGGGGTCAGCCGGGCCAGACGGTCAGCAAGGCGCGCGGACCAAGACCGGCGCGTACTTGCCCTTCGCCCAGCGCTTTGAACGCGACCTCGGCGCCGTCATCGCCGGGCCTCACGCTTCCCTGGAACTCCGGAGTCGTGGAAGGCAAGCGTCAATCGGATCAAGATGCTCAAGAGTGACACCATCGCAGCGCGGACCGGCTGCGGGTAGAGACGCGCGAGGAGTTCGAGGCGCGTCTGAATCGGGAGACCGCGAAGGCGGCGAAGGAGCTGCGCAGGGGGTCCGTGGCCGGCATCATTCCCCCGCAGAAAACACGAGAGCCCCCGTCCTCCTGGTCGCGGAGGCGGGGGCGCTGCGGTGTGCGGAGTGTGGCAGGGTCAGGTCTGGCACTGCGAGGTCGCCGCGCTGGACCAGTTCGACCAGGCGCCTCCGGCCGGCCTCACGTGGACGCGGATCGTGATCTTGACTGGGCCACAGATGCGGGTGGAGGTGGCGACAGCGATCGGGCCGACCGTGGAACGCCGCTGCACGATGGTCCGGCCGCTGCCCATTTTCATCCAGTCGTCGCCGTCCCCCTGCACGTGGAGGTACGCCTCGTACTCGACCCATGAGGCGTGGGAGCGGGAGTTGGTGATGAGGGCGTGGGCGGTGATGTCACGCCAGAAGATCTTCCCGTCCTTCCAGCGTTCGGCGGAAATGCAGCCCCGGGCGCCGATGTTCTGCGTCGAGACCCCGCCGCCGCAGGCGACGGCAGCGGCGTGGGCCTGGGCCGGGAAGGCGAGCGCGGCCGCGGCGGCTGCCGCGACGAGGGCTCCCGTACGTTTCATGGTCCGGGCAGTTTTCGTCATGGGGGAACCGTATCCGCTCGCTCAGTTGCCCGCCCCGTTATCCGGCACCGCCACCGTCTGGTTTTGGACGTCTTCGACCACAGTGGCACAGACCAGGCCGAGACCGAGACCGGGCAGCTTAACGGCGAAGAGCAGTAACGCGCCGGCCGCTTCCGTGCACCCCGACATGGTGGGGCTGGAGCAGCCGGTCCCGAAAATGCGCACGAACGTGTAACGGCGCGCCATCACGTCGCTGGCCTGAACAGTGTCCCCCATCGCACCCTCCGTCGGTGGTCAAACCGAGTTCCGCTCCCGCGGGACTGCATCTAGGAGCAACGCCTGCCGGCGGACATCGACGGCCTGGCCGGTCATGCCGGTGCGTGAGGACCACAGCCACACCGGCTTGGGGTCACGGTCACCGGGCAGGTACTCGATCTTCAGCGAGATCAACCTGCCGTGGGGCAAAGGAAGTTGACCGCAGTCGTAAAGCCAGAGGCCACGGGCCTGCAATCAATTGCATCCCATCCCGGCGAGGGCTTCGGCCGCGCCGTAGCGAGTGGTGTCACACATCGTGGCATGGAGTACGCCAAGACCTTGGAGCGAACCCGAATGTGCGGGTAGAGCCTGCGAGTCCACACCTTGGGGCCCGGCCTGTACGGATGTCCGTGGCCTGCGGGCGTCGTCGATGCCGTCGAGGAGCTTCAGGAGAGTAGAAGTAGTCTGTCCCACGTGGGCACGGCATCTGTGGCCGCGGCCAGAAGCGCAAGCGCCACGCCAGCCGCACCGTCGACGAGTCCCACGTTGTCCACCGGGTGGTTCCCGGAATCCAACGCGGCGTAGCCCCACGGGCGCTCAGGCTCGTAGGCAGCGGGCAGCTGCTCCACAAGTGGTCCGCCGCGTCATGCAGGAAGGGCAGACGCGTGGCGTGGGCGAAGCGCAGGACGATCTGCAGCAGTCCTGCCACGCCGTGGCAGAATGTCGGCGAGTCGATGAAGCGCATGTGAGCAGGGCGCCTCAGTACAGCGGCCATGGCCTCGGTCGCGACATCGTGCAGGTCGTGGTCACCCAGGGCCGTACCCGCGAGCCACAGCGCGTGTGCCACGCCTGGTGCCCCATAGCACCAAGCGCTACGAGCCGGGCTACCCCGTCCCGGCACAGGCGTGTGCCTGTCGTCCGACGGCGGGTGGCGGACGGCCAGTTGACGCCCCAGTCATCGTCGCCGCGATGCTCCAGCAACCAGTCGGCATGTCCCGTACCGCTGCCGACTGGCCCGGTAGCTCATGGCCCTCCAGCAGCGCCAGGGCCAGCGCGCTCAATGGGCCTGGGACGCCGTGCCCCAGCCCGCAATCGACCTTGCCGTAGGGGTAAAACCGGCGCGCCGGCGCGCTCACCAATCGTTCGGGCGGGGTCGCCCAGCGCGGTAGGCCAGGTACGCGGGCGGTCAGCCACACCAGGGCACCCCGTACCTCCGGCAGACTGTTGTGCGGGTCATAGGCCAGCAGGCCGGCGGTCACACCGCTCACCCGGAGACGACGTCGTGGCCTTCCACTGCGGCGAGCCCTTGGCCAGAGCGCAGGCGGGATGTCATGACGGAGATACGCGACGCCATTTCCGTGTGCAGGGATGCCATCTGGGTGCTGGTGATGTGTGTCTTGCCGGTGCACCAGCGTTGCCGTCGAATTCAGTCCGCTGATCCCGGCGAAGAGTCCGGCTGACAGGTGCGCTGAGCGGCCGGCCGCGCGCCGGGCCGCACGGAAGAAGTTGTCACCCATCGCGTCCCACCCGGCTCGGGGGGAAGCATCGGTCCAGATACGAGCAGGGCACGGCCAGGCCGACGTCACCTGTTGCCGCGGAGTACGGCCGCCAGGTACGCGGGGAGGGGTTCTGATCGCGGGCCGCCGTGAGTTCGTCGGCGATGTTCCGCCAGTTGACGGCACGTTCCGCGACGTCGAGGGCCACTTCCAGCGCGGCGCCTTGGCGTACCCCACTGACCACGCTGGTGCCGGCGCCGGCCGGACCGGGGTCCAGGAGTCCGGTCGAGCGGCCTCGGTGCTGTTCGAGGGCATCGGCGCCCGGCTGGTGAGCAGCAGCCTGTAGCTGGCGCGATGACGAGGAACAGGGAGGTTATCGACATCGAGGGCAGGGTCGTCGAATGCCTGCGCAGCGCCGTGTTTCACCGTGGAGTTGGAGAACGGCCACCAGGTGCTCGCGCACAGCGGCGGAAGATCCACAAGAACTACTTCAAGATCACGCCAGATGACCGGGGGCTCTTGAAGCTCCCGCCGTACGACCTGACGCGCGGGCGGATCGAGTTCCGGTACCGCAACTGGCGGCGAGGTCGCCACATTTCGCTGTGGCTGATCCTCGGCAGTGTGGAGGCGGCTACGGCGTCGAATCACCATGCGCATGAGCCGCCACCACGACGCCCCCTCCCATCGGGCTGGGAGGGGGCGAGGCGGGGGGAGGCGGGGGGGTCAGGCGGCTTCGGGGCCGGGGCCCAGTTCCTCCTGCTCGATGCGGGCCTCTTCACGGGCCTGCTCGATGTGCTCGTCCACGCGGGCCTTGGGGAGCCTGACGCGCAGGGCCAGGAAGTAGACGATCGCGGCGAGTGCCAGGTTGACCAGGAAGCCCCAGCCGAAGCCGATATAGCCACGGCCGCCGTCGTAGTCGCCGGCCCAGCTGATCACGGTGAGCCCGATCAGCCAGGGCATGACCCAGCCGGCGCCGGCCTTCCAGTCCAGGGCCGGGGAGCGGCCCTTGCTCGTCGCCTCGAAGATCGCCAGGAAGACGAAGCCGATCCCGATGGTGGCGAAGAGCTTCCAGTTGGTGTTCCAGCCCGCCCAGTAGACGATGAGGTTCGCCGCGTACAGCGCGAGGAACGGGATGACGTCGCCGCCGGGCACCTTGAAGGGGCGGGCGTGGTCGGGGATCTGGCGTCGCATGGCGGCGAGCACCAGGGGCCCGGAGCCGAACGACAGCACGGTGGCCGAGGTGATGAACCCGACCAGCTGCTGCCAGCTGGGGAACGGCAGGAAGATGATCAGGCCGACGATGAAGGTGACGATCAGGCTGACCAGCGGGGCGCCGCGCCGGGTGGTCTTCGTCAGGGCCTCGGGCGCGTTGCGGTTGCGCCCCATGGCGTACGAGATGCGGGCGGTGACGGTGGTGTAGATCAGGCCGGTGTCACCGGGGGAGATCACGGCGTCGACGTAGAGGGTGTATGCCAGCCAGCTGAGGCCGATGGCGCTGGAGATGGCGGCCAGCGGACCGTAGTCGTTGGCGAAGCTCAGGTTGAGCCAGCCGTGGGAGGACGTCAGGTCGTGGGTGGGGACCGCGCCGATGAAGGCGACCTCCAGCAGGATGTAGATCACGGCCGTGATCAGCACGGATCCCAGGATGGCGAACGGCACGTTGCGCTTGGGGTTGTCCGTCTCGCCGGCCAGCTCGACGCCCTGGCGGAAGCCGAGGAACGAGAAGGTGATGCCGGCGGTGGAGATGGCCGTGAAGATTCCCTTGGCGCCGCCGGGGGCGAAGCCGCCGTACTCCTGGGCGCTGAAGTTGTGGGCGTGGAAGGCCGTGACGAAGAAGGCCACGATCACCAGCAGGATGATGGCGAGCTTCCACCACACCAGCACGTTGTTCACCCGGGCGAACCATCGGATGCCGAAGTAGTTCACCACCACGAAGAAGGCCATGGCGGCCGCCGCGACCGCGTATCCGAGGCCGGTGAGGGTGTACGCGCCGGAGGCTTTGTGCAGGACGGTGAAGTCCGCCCACTTCGTGGCGTACTGCAGGGCGCCCTCGACCTCGATGGGGGCGACGGTGGCGGCCGCGATCCAGGTGATCCAGCCCATGGTGTAGCTGGCGAACGACCCGAAGGACAGATGGGGGAAGCGGACCACGCCGCCGGAGACCGGGAACATCGTGCCCAGCTCCGCGAAGCACAGCCCGATGAGAATGATCATCACGGCGGCGATCGCCCAGGAGAAGATCGATGCCGGCCCGGCCTCCCGGGACGCCTTGAGGGCCCCGAAGAGCCAACCGGAGCCGATGATGGACCCGACCCCGGCGAACAGCAGGCCCACACGGCCCAGGTCCCGCCGGAGTCTTGGCTGTTCGACCGGCTCTCCGGTCTCGGTCTCGGACAACGAACTCATGCCACCACCCGTTCCCTGGTTCCGTGTGACGCACGTTGTACTGAGGGCCTCCTACCGGTCCTCCAGGCCCTGGTGCCTCCCGGGGCGCAGTACGTTGTGATCACTCGCTTACCAGCATCGCGGCAGACCACACATGGACCGCTTGCCAAATACAAGTAAAATTTTGAATTCGACACGGTCTTGGTCATGCTCCGCATGCAGGCGGACACGCGGTGGTACCTGCCGGTGCGAAACCGGTGCGTCGCACCGCGAAGGGCTGCCGGGCAGCGGCTGGTGGCGTTCACTCGCCACGTCGAGGGTGCGCTGTTCGGTGTTCTGTCGGTGTTCCTGGCTGAAGCAGGGCGGTGGCGAGTCGGGGTTGAGCGAGTCGGCCCTCTCAATGGGGCTTTTCGTTCTGTCCCGACCCGGGTTCGGCCATCTTGCGGTGCGCCTCGGCCTTGGCCTTGTCGGGGAGGATCTTGTTCGCCATGCCCTGAGCCTTCGTCTTGGCCGAGCCGGCGACGACTTTCTCCTTGCCGGCAAGGAGCGCGTCGAGTCCTTGCCGGGCGACCTGCGCGGGGGCGTCCTTGTCCTGCCGGCCGACCTTGGTGTCGTCCATGTCCGCCCGGTGGAAGAAGTCGGTCTCCGTCGGGCCCGGCATCAGCGAGGTCAGGGTGACGCCGGTGTCCTTGAGCTCGTTCTGCAGCGCCTGCACGAAGGACTGCAGGAACGACTTGGTGGCGTTGTAGACGGCCTGGAACGAGCCGGGCATGGTCGATGCGATGGACGAGGTCACGAGGATGCGGCCTTCGTCGCGGGCCGCCATGTCGCGGACGACGCGCTTGGCGAGGTGCACGGTCGACCTGACGTTCAGGTCGATGATCTCCAGGTCGTCCGCCAGATCGATGTCGACGAACGCGCCGCCCCTGCCGACGCCGGCGTTCAGCACGGCGATGTCCAGCGGCCGTCCGACGGCCCGGACGGTGTCGACGAGGTGCTCGGTCTGGTCGTAGTCACGCAGATCGGCCTGGATCACGTCGACGTGCGCGCCCGCGGCCCGGATCGGCTCGGCTGCATGCAGCAGGCGAGCGTCGTCCTCGGCGTTGATGACGAGGTCGTAGCCGCGCTCGGCAAGCTGCCCGGCCAGCTCACGACCTATGCCGCTGGAAGCGCCGGTGACCAGGGCGAGGGGCCTGGCATCGTTCATGACACGTTCACCTTCGTGTGCGCCTTGCGAGCGGTGCATTGCCTCCGCCGCTCTCAGGCGGCACTGGAGTCAGTGTCCGGGCAGGTGGAGGCGGTGGGGGCGGCGCGGGGCCGGGGCCGGCGAGCGGGAGTCGGCGGGGGCGCCGCTGCCTTCCAGGCGCTCGGCCATGGCGTCGCGTTCCGCCCTGGTCTGGCGTATCTCGTCGCGTCGGGCGCGTCGCTTGCGGCCGCGGTAGGCGGCGAGGGCGGTTCCGCCGAGGAACATCCACAGGCCCAGACCGAACAAGATCGCCAGGGCGAGGCCGCCCAGGAAGGCGCCCAATACACTGATCGTGAAGGGGTGACCGCCGAAGAGGGAGACGGCGTAGGTGGGTCCTCCTTCGAGGTTGAAGGCGATGAGCAGGCCGGTGAAGGCGGCGGTGGCCGCCATGAGCAGGAGACCGAGCAGCAGCATGTCCCTTCCTCCTTCGTCGTACAGGAGTCGGGTCTCCCGCCGGCCGCAGATGAATCACCCGAGCCCCTCCCCTGCTCTGCGGCCGGCTCTCCCCCGTCGCCGAGTGTCGTCTTGGGCGAAATGGCCTACTCGAAGCGGGCAGGAATGGCCCACATGCTCGGGCTGCCCGGATCCTAAGGTCGAAGGTGACCGACGCGGCGCATCCCAGCGCCACCTCCCGTCCCACGGAGGAACCCCCTCATGCAAGCCATCACCGTCCAGAACCGCGAGGCCGGGGCCGGCGGGCTGGCTCTCGCCGAGCTGCCCCACCCGCATGCCGCTGAGAACGACGTGATCGTCGAGGTCCATGCCGCCGGCTTCACACCGGGTGAGCTGGACTGGCCCGGCACCTGGACCGACCGGGCCGGACGCGACCGGACCCCGAGCGTGCCCGGCCACGAGCTGTCCGGCGTCGTCACCGAACTCGGCTACGGCACGACCGGCCTGACCGTCGGGCAGCGCGTGTACGGCCTGACCGACTGGGCCCGCAACGGCACTCTGGCCCAGTACACCGCGGTCGAGGCCCGCAATCTCGCCCCGCTCCCCGCCGACGTCGACCACGTCACGGCTGCCGCGCTGCCCGTCTCCGGGCTCACCGCCTGGCAGGCGCTGTTCGACCATGCCCACCTCCGAGCCGGGCAGAGCGTCCTCATCCACGGCGCCGCGGGCGGCGTCGGCTCGATCGCCGTGCAGCTGGCCCGCACGGCGGGCGCCCGGGTGATCGGGACGGGACGCCACGACGACCGCGACACCGCACTCGCTCTGGGCGCCCATGCCTTCGTGGACCTCCAAGGCGAGAAGCTGGAGGACGTCGGCGAGGTCGACGTGGTGTTCGACGTGATCGGCGGCGAGATCCTTGAGCGTTCCAGCGTTCTGGTCCGCCCTGGCGGCACGTTGGTCACCATCGCCGAGCCCGTCACCGTCCGCCCGCGCGACGGACGCGCTGTCTTCTTCGTCGTCGAACCCGACCGCGTGCGCCTGAGCGATCTCGCCGAACGTGTGCGGGACGG
This sequence comes from Streptomyces sp. L2, assembly GCF_004124325.1. Classification (NCBI taxonomy): domain Bacteria; kingdom Bacillati; phylum Actinomycetota; class Actinomycetes; order Kitasatosporales; family Streptomycetaceae; genus Streptomyces; species Streptomyces sp. L2. The sequence continues at coordinate 7,622,249 of NZ_QBDT01000001.1, read as the reverse complement.
ACGCCTCAAGCCGATCATCGGTGACGTGCGGCCGCTCGCCGAAGCGGTCGGCGCTTTCACGCCGGGCAAGCGGCGCCGCGGTAAGACGATCATCCGCGTCACCGAGGACTGAAGCCGGAATGCCGCCGGGCCGCCGCAGCCTGGCGCTCGTGGGCACGATGTCCGCAACTACCGTGGATGGGAACGGCAGTAGACTTCGCGGGCGGGTCCACGCTCTCGCGGTGGGCTGGGCCGGGGGCGCGTTGTGGAGGGGGAACCGCTCGAAGGGGGTCTGGGAGGCGTTGCGGGGGCGGTTCGAGCGGGAGACGTTGCGGATTGCCGTGGTGGTGACGGTTCTTGCGGCCAGTTGGGTGGTGGGGATCGCGCTCTGCGTGGTGCAGGCGGTGGGCCCGTACCGCGACTTGGCCGCCTATCGCCACGCCCGTCCGTGTTCCGTCGGCCGCGGCGGCCAGACCGATGGGGCGGCCTGTCTCGGCCGGGAGACGGCGGCGATCGACAGTTGGTATGCCGTGTCCTCCGATGACGGCACGGACTACACGGTGACGATCCGCCGTGGTGAGGGCGAAGCCTCGCACACTGAGAAGCACCACGTCAGCAAGTCCCTCTACACCTCGATCGGGCGACATGACGCCCGCATCGCCCTCACCACCTGGCACGGGCACGTGGTCGCCCTGGAGTTGCACGGCCACCGGTCCACCGAGACGGTCCCGTCCAGCGGGCCTGTGGTGCGGTGGCTGGTGCTGGGCTGGGTGCTGTTCGGTCTGCCGCCGATCGTGGTGCTGCTTCTCAACCGTGGGGGCGGCTGCGCCGTGATGGTGTTCGCCGGCCTGGTGTGGACGATCCTGGGCGCCGGCATCGTCCTTCTGATCACTCCGTGAGCGCGTGCGGTCCCCGTCGCGGGCCGGCGACTTCAGAGGAAACGCAGAGCATGGGACTCCTGGTGCGGGCCCGTGTCGTGCGCTAGACCTGAAATGACATGTTCATGTCTGAAATCTGACGCCGCCGCCAGGTTTCCGAGACCGAGGAGTACCCCCATGAACTTCTCACCGGCACTGCGGTTACGCAGCCCGCGTCCCCTCGTGCAGGCCGCCTTCCGCCTCCTGACCGGGTTCCTCTTCGCCTGCCACGGCGCCGCGTCCCTGTTCGGTGTCCTGGGTGGCGCCTACGGCGGCGGCACGGTCCCCGTGCTCCAGTGGCCCGGATGGTGGGCCGCGGTCATCGAACTGGTGGGCGGCGGCCTCGTGGCGCTCGGCCTGTTCACACGGACCGCGGCCCTCATCTGCTCGGGGTCCATGGCGTACGCCTACTTCAGCGTCCACCAGTCCAGCGCACTGCTCCCGATCGACAACGGCGGCGAGCCGGCCGTCATGTTCTGCTGGGCGTTCCTGCTGATCGCCTGCCTCGGCCCCGGCGCGTACTCGCTGGGGACCCTCCTCAAGGGCGGGAGAACACCCGCCATGGACGAGGCCGTAGCGGCCGCACCCGCTTCATAGGTCCGCTGCGACAGCCCCTTGATGCCCCGAGGGGCTGTCGCGCGTCTGGCGGCGTGCAGGTGTCGGACACCGTGGCGGGGGCACCGGCTGGATATGGATGCACAAGCATGGGCGTTGCGGGGGCGCGGCCGGGCGCGCCGTGCGGCTGATGGTGCGGTGATGGCGGTGGCGGCCCGGGCCGGGTTCGTCGCGCGCGGGCTGATCTACTGCCTGGTGGGGGTGATAGCGCTGCAGATCGCCTTCGGCGGCGACGGAGACCGGCGGCAGGCCGACCGCGGCGGCGCCCTGGAGGAGCTCGCCGGCAAGCCGTTCGGGGCGGCGCTGCTCTGGGTCGTGGGGGCGGCGCTCGCCGGTATGGCACTGTGGCGGCTGTCGGAGGCGGTGTTCGGCGGCGCGGGCCCGAACGGGCACAAGCCGTCGAAGCGGGCGGCGGCGCTCGGGCGCTGCCTCTTCTACGTCTTCGTGTCCTACTCGGTCCTCTCCTACGCGGCCGGGCACAAGGGCAGCGGGAGCGGCACCTCCGATCGGAGCACCGAGGACGTGACGGCCGTGGCACTCGGCCTGCCCGGCGGCCCGTGGCTGGTGGGGCCGGCCGGTGCGGCCGTGGTGGTGGCCGGGGTGTGGATGGCGGTCCGGGCCGTGCGGAGGAAGTTCCGGGACACCCTGCGGACCGGCGAGATGTCGGGGAGGGTGCGGCGGTTCACGGACTGCTTCGGCGTGGTCGGGGGCGCGGCGCGCGGGATCGTCTTCGCGGCGGCCGGTGTGTTCGCCGTCGTCGCCGCGGTCCGGCATCAGCCTGGGAAGGCCAAGGGCATGGACGACACGCTGCGGTCGTTCCGGGAGCTGCCGGCCGGGCCCTGGCTGCTCGCCGTGGTGGCCCTGGGGCTCGCCGCGTTCGGTGTCTTCTCCTGGTGCGGCGCGCGCTGGCGCGCGGTCTGAGCCCCGGCGCGCCCTGCCTTCACTTCACCCCGCCGCACCGCGGCCGCCCGTTGCTCCGTCCGGGGCAACTTCGCGCGGATCCTTCGAGACACACCGACCCAAAGACGGATAAACATATTAATAGTACTTACGGTGCTTGCCGGACAGGACTTCACGACAACGCGTCTCCGGGCGCGGGTTGGGGCATCCATGGGCGAGCTGAGCCGGAGAAACGCACTGGGCATGGGACTCGGACTGGGAGCGGCGGCGATCGGTCTCGCCGGCTGCGGTTCGACCGACGAACGCAGCTCTCCCCCGGCCGGGAGACACACCGGGGCGCCGGGAGGCCCGAAAGACGTTCCCCGCATCGCGCCGCACCTGATCGGTGACGGCTCCACCGCCTACACCGGCCGTCAGCCCAACCAGCCCCCGACGCCGGAACGGCTCGAACCCGGGCGGAAACCACCGCAGTTCGTGATCATCTCCTGGGACGGCGCGGGCGAGGTCGGCACCGGGCTCTTCCCCCGCTTCCTCAAGACCGCCCAGGACCACGGCGTCCACATGACCTTCTTCCTCTCCGGGCTGTACCTGCTGCCGGAGTCCAAGCGCGACCTGTACAAGCCGCCGAACAACCCCGTCGGCGCCTCGGACATCGGCTACCTCACCGACGAACACCTCAAGTCCACGCTCGGCTACGTCCGTCAGGCGTGGCTCGACGGACACGAGATCGGCACCCACTTCAACGGGCACTTCTGCGCCGGCTCCGGTTCGGTGGCCAAGTGGACGCCCGACCAGTGGCGCAGCGAGATCGAACAGGCGAAGTCGTTCGTCACGTCCTGGCGCACCAACACCGGCTGGCACGCGCACGATCCGCTGCCCTTCGACTACAGCCGCGAACTCATCGGCGGCCGCACACCCTGCTTGCTGGGGCAGGACAACCTGCTGCCCGTGGCACGGGAGTTGGGCTGGCGCTACGACGCCTCCTCGCCCGGAGGCGTGCAGCGCTGGCCCAGCAAACGGCAGGGCGTGTGGGACCTCCCGCTCCAGGGCATCCCGTTCCCGGGCCACAGCTTCGAAGTGCTGTCCATGGACTACAACATCCTCGCCAACCAGTCCAAGAACTCCACGCGGGCGCCGTCGTACAACTACCCGGGCTGGCGCAAGCAGGCCACCGCGTCCTACCTCGCGGGATTCCGCCGCGCCTACGAGACCAACCGCGCGCCCTTCTTCGTCGGCAACCACTTCGAGGAGTGGAACGGGGGCATCTACATGGACGCCGTCGAGGAAGCGCTGAAGCAGATGTCGGACCCCAAGGACGTACGGATGGTGTCCTTCCGGCAGTTCGTGGACTGGCTGGACGCCCAGGACCCCGCGCTCCTGCGCCAGTTGCGGGCCCTGGAGGTCGGCGAGGAGCCTCCCGGTGGCTGGAAGAGGTACCTCACCGCCAAAGCCCCTGCACGGTCGGCGGCCCCGAAGGCGGCCGCCCACGCCTGACCGCTCCCCCGCGTGCCACCGGGGAACGAGCACCGGACGTGGCGTGTCTCCCGGGCAAGTGGCGGGTGGCGAATGACCGGACTGCCGTTCAGGCGCGCCCGAGCGTGCTCTCCCGGTGGATCAGGGAGTAGCCGGCGTGGATGCGGCGGGGTCGGTGGTGCGGCGCGCCGTTCACCTGGGCGAGGACGGACTCCACCGCCATCCTGGCGATGGACGCCTTGTCGGGTGAGACCGAGGTGAGGGTGACGGCGCCGAACCGGCCCTCCACCACGTCGTCGAACCCGACCACGGCGACGTCCTCGGGCATGCGCAGCCCCCGCTCGGACAGGACGCGCATGGCGCCGATGGCGATGAGGTCGTTGTAGGCGAACACCCCGTCCGGCCGGTGCCCGGCGTCCAGGAGGCGGGCCATGGCCGCCGCTCCGTCGGCGTGGCCCCAGCCGTCGGTGGCCGCCACCAGTCGGTGGTCGGCGACGAGCCCGGCGGCGTCCAGCGCCTCCCGCCAGCCGTGCAGCCGCAGGTGAGCGGGCTGGCTGCGGCCGCGGCGGGCGCCCAGGAAGGCGATGTCGCGCCGGCCGAGCGAGATCAGGTGGCGCACCGCGTCGCGGGCGGCGGCGACGTTGTCGATGGCGATGTGGTCGTAGGGCAGGTCGTACTCCCGCTCGCCGAGCAGGACGAGCGGGACGGGTTCGGCCCGCTCGCGCAGGTCCTCCGCCTCCAGTTCGATGGGGCTCAGGATCAGACCGTCGATCACCCTGGTGCGGAATCCCTGGCTGACCAGGGCCTCCTGGTCCCGGCGGCCGCCCGTGTGGTCGAGCAGGACGGTGTAGTCGTGCTCGGCCGCCGCGTCGACGACCTCCGCGGCGAGTTCGGCGAAGTAGGGGTTGCCCAGTTCGGGCAGGGCGAGGGCCATGATCCCGGTCCGGCCCTTGCGCAGGTGCCGGGCGGTGAGGTTGGGGCGGTAGCCGAGTTCGTCGATGGACTTCTGCACCCGAGCCCGCATCGCCGGGGTGACGTGCGGGTGGCCATTGACCACGTTGGAGACGGTCTTGATGGAGACACCCGCGTGCAACGCGACGTCCTTGAGGCTGACCCGCACGACGTTCCTCCCCGTCCGGGCAGGGACCCCGGGCCGGCGCGCCTGTTCCACGCCCCGCGGCCGGGCCCGGCACGCCGAAGGGCCGGCACCCGGTTTTCCAACGTTATACGGGGCTGTACGCGTTCTGGCAAGAAAGGGAAGAAGGGAGAAGAAGGGAATGGCCCCCGGCCTGCCGCGGCGGCGTGCGGGTCACGCCGCCGCGGCGCCTCGGCCGGGGCCCTACGGGGCGGAGGGTGTCAGTGGGCCGCCTGGCCCGCGGACGCGCCTGCCGCGATGAGTTGGCGGTTGATGTCCCTGACCTGGTCGGGGTACACCTTCAGCACCGCACGGTCGTAGGTCACCAGGCCGTTGAGTTCACCCTCGACGTCGCTGATCTGCGTGTAGACCGAGCCGGAGAGTCCGGCGGCGGCGTTCGGGATCAGCAGGCGGGTGTTGTCCACGTACGTCTTGGTCATCTCAGCGATGTCGGTGGGCCCGTCACCGTAGTCCTGGCCGCCCGCGACTCCGGCGATGTGCCCGGGGATGGTCAGGGAGTACCCGCCGTGCTCGCCGTCGACGGCCGCGCGGGTGGCGTCCGGCGCGGGGTTGGCCGGCCCGTGGTAGAGGTGGTGGTCGATGACGTCGCCCCGGCCGGAATCGCCCTTGGAGGCACAGCAGTTGACGCCGGAGTGCGCGTCGACCAGGCGTGAGGGGTCCTGCGCCTTGACGGAGTCGGCGAGCTCACCGGTGGCCTGCTTGCTCCGCTCGCCCCATCCCTCGTTCATCATGGTCCACATGACGACGGAGGGGCTGCTGATGTGCTGGTCCACGATCTCGTGGACCTCCTTGCCGAACTCCGCGTCGCTCGCGGCGCCGGGGGTGCCGCCGTTGCGGCTGGGCATGTCCTGCCAGACCATCAGGCCGAGCCGGTCGGCCCAGTAGTACCAGCGGGCCGGTTCCACCTTGATGTGCTTGCGGACGGTGTTGAAGCCCAGCCGCTTGTGCAGCTGGAGGTCGGACTTCAGGGCGGCGTCCGTGGGCGCGGTGTAGACGCCGTCGGGCCAGAAGCCCTGGTCGAGGGTGGCCAGCAGGAACGTCGGCCTGCCGTTGAGTTCTATCTTGTTCACCCCGCCGGCCTTGGCGACGGAGATCGATCGCATGCCGAAGTAGGAGCCCACGCTGTCGTGCGAGCGGCCGTCAGCGAGGGTGACCTTCAGGTCGTAGAGGAACGGGTGGTCGGGGCTCCACAGTTTCGGGTGCGGGACGGGCAGCCGGAGGGCGGTGCCGGCGGCTCCGGTGACCGAGCCGACGCGCCGGTGACCGTCGTACGCCGTGGCGGTCACCCGTGCCGTGGGCTTCGTGCCGGCGCCGGGGCGCACCGTGACCGACAGCGAGTCGTCCTTCAGGTCGGGGGTGAGGACGAGCGAGTCGATGCTCTCCTCGGGGACCGGCTCCATCCACACGGTCTGCCAGATGCCCGAGGTGGAGGTGTACCAGATGCCGCTCGGGTCGGGCGACTGCTTGCCGGTGGCCTGCTCGGAGGAGTCGGTGGTGTCCTTGACCTTCAGCAGCACGGTCTGGTCGCCGTGGCGGGTGACGGCGTCGGTGATGTCCGCCGTGAACGCCTGGTAGCCGCCGGTGTGGTGGGCGACCTGCTTGCCGTTGACGTAGACCCAGGCCTCGTAGTCCACCGCGCCGAAGTTCAGGTGCAGACGGTTGCCGGAGCCGACCCGCCAGCTCTTGGGGACCTTGAACGTCCGCTGGTACAGCGACCAGTCGTGGTGTTCGGCGACGCCGGACAGGGGCGCCTCCATCGGGTAGGGGACGAGGATCTTGCTGTCGAGCCGGCCCGTGGGCAGCGGGGCGTCCTGGGTGGTCGCCTGGAACTGCCAGGTGCCGTTGAGGTTGGCCCAGCGTGTGCGGGTCTGCTGCGGACGCGGGTAGTCGGGCAGGGCGTTGGACGGGGAGACGTCCTTGGCCCACTTGGTGGCGAAGTACCAGGTGGAGTTGTTCTGCGCGACGCTGGTGAACACTCCCAGCGGGCCGTCCCTGGTGGTCAGGCCGCCCTGGCCGTCGTAGCTGATCCGGACCTCGGACTTCATGGCCGCCGGGGTGTCCGAGTCCGCGGCGGTCAGCACCAGCTTGGACGGGTCGGAGGGGTCCGTCGTCGCGGTGGGGGTCCAGCGGTGGCCGCCGGCGATCACCGAGAGGTGCTTGGTCACGTCCCCGGGCAGCGGGTTGGCCGCACCCGGCAACCGCACGACGGCGTGGCGGCCGGAGGAGTCCACGGTGCTGTGCAGGTCGAGGGGGTCGTAGCCGTCCGGCAGGTGCAGCGCGGAGTCGGGGACGGGCCGGCGGTCGAAGCCCGGGCCCGACCATTCGGTCTGGATGTAGGCGCCGCCGTAGCCCTGGTTGTAGTCGAAGGAGAGGCGGTGCTCACCGGCGGTCAGGGTGACCGGCTGGGACTGGGTCGGCACGTCCCAGTCGGTCGTCCAGTGGTCGATGACGCTCGTGCCGTCGAGCGACATGCGGAAGCCGTTGTCGCCCTTGATGTAGAACGTGTAGGAGCCGCCGGTGGGGACGTCCAGCATGCCCGTCCAGTGCACGGCGACGTTCAGGGTGGAGCCGGCGCAGGAGCGCAGGGTCGGGAGCAGATCCTTGACGTTCAGGGAGGGCTGGATTCCGGTGCTGGTGTAGGTGGCGAAGTCCAGCGAGGTGCCGTCGGAGCTGAGGTAGCAGTCGCTGCGCAGCCCCTGCGCGGTCGCGTCGGCGGCCGGATCGGCCGTCGGCTGGACCGCCGGCTGGGCGTGCGCCGGGGAGGCCGGGGCGAGGAGGGCCGCGCCGAGGAGGAGCGGGGCGAGGGCGGCGAGTCTGCGCAGGACGGGGGTGCGGTTCTTTCCGGGACTCAAAGGGAGTTCGCCTTTCGTCGTCGGTGGCAGGTCGGGGGTGGTTCCTCCGGTCGTCAGGGGCGCGGGGTGGCCGGTTCGGTGCGCCAGGCCAGCAAGCCGCCGGAATACCCGGTTCTGAGCTGCGCGGTGATGCGCAGGGCCGTGATGGTGACGGCCGGGAAGGAGACCTGGTTGAAGCGGTCGGTTGAGGTGCCGTAGTCGGAGGTCCCGTCGACCGGCTGCCACTGGCCGTCGGCGGAGCGGTACTCCAGTCGCCACAACTCCGGTACCCGGCAGGCTCCGTGGCCGGTGTCGTCGTACCAGTACACCGACACCCCGCCGACGCTCACGGGCTCGGCGTAGCCGTACTGGATCCACTCCTCGGTGCCGGTGCGGTCCCACCAGGTGAAGCGCGGCACCGTCTGATCGTAGGAGCCGGACGGTTCGACGGTGGCGTTCATGAGCAGTGCCTGGGGGCTGTCGACGCCGCTGAAGGAGGCGGTGACCGCCGCCCATGCGTGCGCCTTGGCCGACGGGGAGGCGACCGGGAAGGAGGTGATGCGCAGGCGCCCGGCGGCGGCCGGGATCAGGGTGAGGATCTCGACGGGTTCCGTGCTGTGCGCCGGGCTCTGCTGGAGGGGGGCCACGACGTTCTGGTCGTCGGTCGCCCAGCTGCCCAGGCGCCGGCCCTTCGCCCGCATGAGCACCGGGGTGCCGGTGGGGGTGAAGGGGTTGTCCTCCCGGGGGCCGGTGCGGGTGCGGGTACGGGCGCGCGTGTGCTCGACGGTGAAGGACCGCGCCGGATCGCGCGGGTCCAGCTCCAGGGCGTAGTTCCAGGGGGAGGCGGGGAGCACCTCGTACTCCGGCCACGCGTCACTGCCTCCGGACTGCTTCCACTCCTCCTCGATGCGCAGCGAATACGTGAGGGGGCCGTGGGAGACGGAGACGGAGTCGTCGTTGCCGCTCCAGGTGCGCGCGGTGGTGCGCATCGGCAGCCGGAGCACCACCTGGTCGCCGTCGTGCCAGTCCCGGTCGAGGACGAGGTGGCCGCCGCTGCGGCGGGGTGCGGCGGGACGGCCGGAGATCCGTACGGAGGGTTCCCGGCACCATCCCGGAACCCGCAGGTACAGCGGGAAGGCGACCGTCCGTGGGGTGCGTACGGTCAGGGTGACGGTGTCACCGAAGGGGTACTCGGTCTGCTCCGTCACCGTGATCCAGGTGCCGTCTCCCACCTTCGCCCGGACGGAGGACTCGCCGTACAGCGAGGCGCACAGGCCGCCGTCGGTGCTCGCGAGCCACATCTCCTCGGCGTAGTACGGCCATCCCATGCCGTAGTTGTGAGGGCAGCAGCGGTACTGGTGGATGCCGGGCATGTACGCCTGCATGGCGAAGGCGTTGTCGAACTGGCCGTGCGACTTGGCAACGTTGTCGAGCTGGACGCTGTTGGCGGCCGTGACGTAGTGGGTGCCCTTCTGGCGGGGGTCGAGGGCGGCGGGCAGCAGGTTGAGGGCGAGGTCCTCGCAGCGGTCGGTCCACACGGTGTCGCCGGTGATGCGGGTGAGCATCTGGTGGCTGTGCATGAACTCGACGATGCCGCAGGTCTCGAAGCCCTGGCGTGGATCGTGGTATCCGGGGCGCGCGTTCTCGTCCGCGGCGAAGCCGCCGCCGGGGAACTGGCCGTAGCCGCTCATGACGGTGTCGTAGACGCGGTGCGTGGCGGCGAGGAAGGCGGGGTCGCCGTCGAGGACGCCGTACTGGGCGGGTTCGCGGAAGCCCTGGGCGAGGTTGACGTTGTGCCAGGTGGGGATCGAGTGGGTGTAGTCGGCGCTGTGGGCGTGCATCGTGCGGACCAGGTCGAGCAGCCAGTCGTCGCCGGTACGGTTGTACAGCCAGTAGGCGGTGTCGATGGTGTCGCCGACCCTGGCAGAGCCCCAGCCCTGCCCGAAGAGCGTGCCGGGCTGCCCGTGCAGGTACGTGAGCCAGCCGGTCAGCGCGGGCACCACGCGGTCGTCGCCGCTGAACTCGTGCCAGGTGCGCAGCGCGTCCAGGACCGGCATGTACGGCCAGAAGTCCGGGCCGCCGTTCAGGGCGGTGCGCAGGCGGGAGGGGCCGAAGAACCCGTCGCTCTGCCGGGTGGCGAGGATCAGGTCGATCCAGGTGCTGGTCAGTTCGAGGACGCGGCTGTCCTGGGTGACGTAGCCGAGGTCGCCGAATCCGCGCAGCCAGTAGGGCAGTTCCTCCCAGCCGTCCTTGTCCGGGACGGCCCAGCCGCTGGTCGTCTCGTCCAGGTAGCCGGACACCTCGGGCATGCGTCCGTTCAGGCCGTCGAGTTGCAGGTCCAGTTGGGTGCGCAGCCAGCCCTTCGGGGTGATGCTGCCGGGCGGCAGCCGCAGGAACGGCTGTTGCCGCAGCGGGGCGCGGTTGGCGGTGTAGTGAGGGCCGTTGAGGGTGCGATGGGGGCCGTTGGTGGTGCGGTGGGGGCGGGCAGCGGTGGCCGGGTCGGGCGGGGTGGAGGCGAGGGCGGGCGTGGTGGCGCCGGCCAGGGCGACGGTGCCGGCGACCGAAGTGGAGCCGAAGAGGAACGTACGGCGTTCCATGTGCTGCCCTTCCTGTTCGAGGACCGTGTCGGACGGATGAGCCTGGGTGCGGGGGCCGTTGGGGCCGGCTGACGTGAGGCGGGCAGGCGCGGGGAAGGCGCTGGCGGGCCTTGTCCTGACGGCGTGCCAGGTCGCCGGCGCTCCCCTGCGGGCCCCGGCGGCCACTGTGCGGAGCATCGGCGGGTGTCGGCCGGTGTGCGTGCGTTGCGGGTCGGCGCGCTGCAGGCGCCTGACAACGTTGTAAAGCGAGGCAGCCACATGACAGCACAGGCCTGAAGGGGGTGTCCACCCCCGTGCGGGATTCGCCTCACGCGGTCTGCACGGGACGTGGTGCGTCCGCGTAATGCCGCTGTTCACACGGCATTTGACGGCCGAAAGTCATGTCAAGCGGAGGGGCGACGCGGCCCCCGGCGGCCCGGATCCGGTCACGGCCGGGGCCGGGAGTCGTCCCGCGAGAAGAGTCGGTGCCGCGGGTTGACATCCGGTTTGACGTTGCCTCAATGTCTACAACGTTGGAAAGCACGCCTGCCCGTATCGCCCTCATCAGCCGAGGGCCCAGGTGGCCCCACACCTTCTTCCGCTCCGCCCTTTCATCTGCACCCATCGTTGAGGATGTGATCGGCGCGTGAATGCCTCCCTCCGGGTCAAGTCCCTCACCGCGGCAGTGCTGGCCGCCGGGCTCTGTCTGGCCGTCACCGGATGCACCAAGTCGGAGTCGTCCGGCTCCGGGGGCGGCTCCGGGTCCTCGACGGCCTCGAAGGACAACGCGGCCGCCTCGCAGCAGGTCGCCTCGCCCTCCGCGGCCGGCCCCGGCTGCACGTACAAGACCTACGGCGGCGGTGTGCCGAAGCTGGACATCACCGACGGAAAGACGGTCGTCGGGTTCTCACAGTCGGAGTCGACCAGCAATCCCTTCCGGGCGACCGAGACCAGGAGCATCGAGCAGGAGGCGAAGAAACTGGGCGTCAAGCTCATCCAGCGCAACGCCAACGCCGATGTCAACGCCCAGAATTCGCAGATCGAGGACATGATCGCGCAGGGTGCCAAGGTCCTGATCGTCGCGCCGGAGAACTCCGACGGCCTCGGCCCGGCGCTGGCCAAGGCCAAGTCGGCCAAGATCCCGGTGCTGACCATCGACCGCACGGTCGGCGGCAGCGCCTGCGCGGACTTCATGGCCTTCATCGGGTCCGACTTCTACCACCAGGCGCAGGTCGCGGCCGACGACCTCGCCGCCGCCACGAACGGCGGCGACGCCCACGTCGCCATCCTGACGGGAACTCCGGGCAACAACGTCACCACCGACCGGACCAAGGGCTTCAAGGACCGGGCCGGGGCGAAGTACCCGAAGATGAGGATCGTGGCCTCGCAGACCGGCAACTTCGCCCAGACCGACGGTCAGAAGGTCATGGAGCAGCTGCTGCAGTCCCACTCCGACATCAACGCCGTCTACGCGGAGAACGACGAGATGGCGCTCGGGGCGATCCAGGCCATCAGGTCCGCCGGCAAGACACCCGGCAAGGGCATCAAGGTCGTCTCCATCGACGGCATCGAGCAGGCCGTGAAGAACGTCGCCGGCGGCCTGATGGTTTCCGACATCGAGACCAACCCCCGCTTCGGTCCCCTGGCCTTCCAGGCGCTGCGGGACTTCTACGGCACCACCGGGGTGCAGTCCAAGGTGATCATCAAGGACGGCCACTTCACCACCGGCAACGCCCAGCAGGCCCTCGACCAGGGCCTCGTGTACTGAGACCGGACCGCGGCAGGCGGGCCGGAGTCATGACGCGTGGCTCCGGCCCGGCACAGCGGCGGGCTGCCGCCGGCCGTGCGCATGAGGAGGAAGACGTTGGTCCAGCAGGACCCGGCACCCCGCAGCGACTGGATCGTGGAAGTCGCCGGGGTGGACAAGAGCTTCGCGGGTGTCCAGGCCCTGCGCGGGGTGGACTTCCGCCTGCGTCCCGGTGAGGTGCACGCGCTCATCGGCGAGAACGGCGCCGGGAAGTCGACCCTGATCAAGGTGATGACCGGCGTGTACCGGGCCGACGCGGGCCGGATCCGCTTCGCGGGCGAGGACAGGGCGTTCCGCAACCCCCTGGAGGCGCAGGCGGCCGGCATCTCCACCATCTACCAGGAGGTCAACCTCGTCCCGCTGATGTCGGTGGCCCGCAACCTGTGTCTGGGCCGCGAACCGCGCCGCTTCGGCCTCGTCGACGTACGGGCCATGAACCGCTTCGCCCGCGAGACACTGGGGCGCTACGGCGTGGAGGTGGACGTCACGCGCCCGCTGGGCAGCCTCGGCCTGGGCGCCCAGCAGATGGTGGCGCTGGCCCGCGCCGTCCAACTCGACGCCCGTGTGGTCGTGATGGACGAGCCGACCTCGTCGCTGGAACCCCGCGAGGTCGAGACCCTCTTCTCGGTGATCCGCGACCTCCAGCGGCAGGGGATCGCCGTCGTCTACGTCAGTCACCGCCTCGACGAGCTGTACGCGATCTGCGACCGGGTCACCGTCATGCGCGACGGCGCGGTCGTACACAGCGGCGACATGGCGGGCCTGGAACGGCTGAAGCTCATCTCGCTCATGCTCGGCCGTGAGATGACCACCGTGCGGACCAAGGGCGCCACGGCGTTCGGCCCCGGCCACCACGACCCGCACGAGGGCCGGCCGGCCCTCAGCGCCACCGGCCTCACCGTCCGGCACCGGGTGCACGGCGTCGACCTGGACATCCACCGCGGCGAAGTCGTGGGTCTCGGCGGTCTGCTCGGAGCCGGACGCAGCGAGACCGCCAAGGCGATCACCGGCGCTCTCGCCACGGCCGGCGGCACCGTCGAGGTGGACGGGACCGTCCTGGCCCAGCGCAGTCCGGCGAACGCCATCCGGGCGGGCGTCGTCATGCTCGCGGAGGACAGGAAGACGGAGGGCATACTTCCCAACCTGTCCGTCAGGGAGAACATCTCACTGGCCCTGCTGCCGCGGCTGGCCCGTGCCAGGGTGGTCTCGCAGGCCAAGCAGGACGACGTCGTCCGCTTCTTCATGGACCGTCTGCGCATCAAGGCGTCCGGCCCCGACCAGAAGGTCAGCGACCTCTCCGGCGGCAACCAGCAGAAGGTGCTCCTGGCCCGCTGGCTGTGCCTGGACCCCAAGGTGCTGCTGCTGGACGAGCCCACCCGCGGTATCGACGTGGGCGCCAAGGCGGAGGTGCAGGCGCTCGTCGACGAACTCGCCGGCCAGGGCCTCGCCGTCCTGCTGATCTCCTCCGACCTGGAGGAACTCGTCGAGGGCTCGGACCGCATCGTCGTCCTCAAGGAGGGCCGGGCCGTCGGCCATCTGCGGGGCGAGGACGTGACCGAGCAGGCCGTGCTCGACACGCTCGCCTCCGCGACCGGCTCCGGCGAGGAGGGGGACGGGGGCGAGGTCGGGACCGCGAGCATCGGCACGGGCGCAGGCGCGGGCGAGGTCACGGCCGTAGACGAGGACGAGGGCGCAGGCGCGGGCGCGGGCGGCGACGGCGCAGTACCGGACGACGAGGCCGCATTCGACGACCGGCGGCACGGGCCGCGCCAGGAGCAGCCGACCGGACCCGCCCTGGCGGAGGAGGAGCGCGGATGACCCCCACGACCTGGGCCGCCGCGGACCTGCTGGACCGCGGCCGGGTGACCCGTCTGCTGCAGGCGTACGGCGTCTACGCCGCGCTGGTCGTCCTGTTCGCCGTGGCCGCGGCCCTGGACTCATCGTTCCTGTCCGCGGGCAACGTCCGCATCCAGCTCTTCCAGGTCGCGCCGACCCTCATGGTCGCGCTCGGCATGGCGCTGGTGATCGGCACGGAGGGCGTGGACCTGTCGGTCGGCGCCGTCATCGCCCTGGCGGCCTCGGTCGTCCCGCTCTACCTCGGCTACGGCGCGCCGCTCGCGGTGCTGCTCGCCCTGCTGGCCGGTGCCGTCTGCGGAGCGGTCGGCGGCACGATGGTCGCCTTCGCCCGCATCCAGCCGATCGTCGCCACCCTCTCCCTCATGATCGGCCTGCGGGGTGTCGCCGAGCTGATCAACGGCAACTCGGCGAAACCGGTGACCGACTCCGGGCTGCTGAGCCTCGGCGCGGACCAGGTCGCGGGCGTCCCCGTGATGGCGTGGATCACCGCGGTGTGCGCCGTCCTGACCGCGCTCCTCGTGCGCCGGACCACGTTCGGGCGGCAACTGGTCGCCATCGGGGACAACCGGCAGGCGAGCAAGCTGGCCGGTCTTCCGGTCCGGCGCGTTCTCGTCACCGTGTACGTGCTGTCGGGTGTCCTCGCCGCCTTCGCCGGCGCGATGATCGTCGGTCACGGAGCCGAGGCCGACCCCGCCAACCAGGGCCTGAACATGGAGCTCAACGCCATCACCGCGGTCGTGGTCGGGGGAACCCCGCTGACCGGCGGCCGGATCCGCGTCCTCGGCACGGTGGCGGGCGCCCTGTTCATGCAGCTCATCACCGCCGTGCTCACCCAGCACGACGTGCACACGTCGTACACCCAACTCGTGGAAGCGGCCATCATCTGCTTCGCGGTCTACGCCTCACAGGAGCGTCGTACACGATGAGCCCCTCCGCCCTGCGACCCGCCACGCTGCCGCCCCGGCCCACGTCCGGCGCGGCACAGCCGGCCGCCCTGCGCGAACGCCTGGCGTCCCAGGTCCAGCGCCGGGGCGCCCTGGCCGTACTGGTCCTGATGGTCGCCGTCGCCTCCGCGACCTCGCCCACCTTTCCGACCTGGTCCAACATCTCCGGCATCCTCGGCAGCAACGCCTTCGTGTGGCTGCTCGCCCTGGGCATGACCTTCGTCATCCTCACCGGTGGCATCGACCTGTCCGTCGGATCGATGTACGCGCTGGGCGGTGTCGTGGCCGCCTACGGCGCGCACACCGGCGGCACGTGGTCGGCCGTCGCCCTCCCCCTGGTAACCGGCGCGGTGTGGGGTGCGGTGCAGGGGCTCCTCGTGGCGCGGGCCCGCATGGCCCCCTTCATCGTCACCCTCGCCGGCCTGCTGGGCGCGCGCGGGCTGCTGCAGGCGCTGACGAACGAGGGGGCCACCACCTACCTCGTCCCCGCCGGCTCCGCGTTCCGGCACCTGGGCGAGGGCACCTGGGTGCCGGTGCTGATCGTCGCCGTACTGTTCGCGCTCGGCGCCCTCCTGCTCACCCGGACCCGGTTCGGCGCCACGGTCACCGCGATCGGGGGCAACGAGAACGCGGCGTCGCTGATGGGACTTCCGGTGGCCCGCACCAAGGTCCTCGTCTACGTCCTGTCCGCCACCACCGCCGCGGCCGCCGGCGCGCTCGGCAGCGCGCGGCTGGGCTCCGGCGTCACCACGATCGGCGTCGGGTACGAGCTGACGGCTATCGCGTCCGTGGTCATCGGCGGAACCCTCCTGACCGGCGGCAGCGGCTCGGTCGGCGGGACGGTGAGCGGCGTCCTGGTGCTGGCCGTCATCCACAACCTGATCGACCACTACTTCTCGCAGTACGGCTCCGCGTTCACGGACACGGTCAACGGCGCCTTCCTGGCTGTCGTGGTGCTGGCCCAGACCCTGCTCAGCCGCGCCCGGCAGGCGGACTGACCCGTCTCCACCGGGACCGCGATCCGCGTCGGCCGGGGACGCCGCCGCCCGACAGAAGGAGTTCAGTGGGCGTCAGCCTGAAGGACGTCGCGCAGCGGGCCGGAGTGTCCGTCAAGACTGTGTCGAACGTCGTGAACAACTATGTCCATGTCTCCCCCCGGACACGCGCGCGTGTGCAGCGGGCCATCGACGAACTCGGTTACCGGCCCAACCTGGTCGCCCGCCACCTCCGCAACGGCCGTACCGGCATCATCGCCCTGGCCGTGCCCGAGTTGGGGAACCCGTACTTCTCGGAGGTGGCCGGCGCCGTCATCGACGCGGCCGCGCGGCACGACTACACGGTGCTGCTGGACCACACGGCCGGGCTGCGGGAGAAGGAGGTCCTCGTCTGCCAGGGGTTCAGGACCCAGATCATCGACGGCCTCATCCTCAGCCCGATCCGGATGGAGACCGAGGACCTGCTGGCCCGGACGGGCACCTCCCCCTTGGTGCTCCTCGGAGAGCGCGAGTACGACGCCCCGTTCGACCACATCGCCATCGACAACGTGGCGGCGGCGCGCGCCGCGGTGCAGCACCTGATCGACACCGGCCGCCGCAGTATCGCGTTCCTCGGCGCCCGCCGGGAGAGCGCGCGGGAACCGGCCCATCTGCGGCTGCGCGGATGGCGGGAGGCACACACGGCGGCCGGCCTGAAGCCCCCGGAGCCGCTGGTCGTCGCCACCGAGGGCTACGACCGCCAGGACGGGGCGGTGGGCATGGCGGCCCTGCTGGACAGCGGGGAGCGGCCCGACGCGGTGTTCGCCTTCAACGACATGGTCGCGCTGGGCGCGATGCGGGTGCTCGCCGAACGGGGGCTCCGAGTCCCGCAGGACATCGCGGTGGCCGGGTTCGACGACATCGAGGAGGCCCGCTACGCGGCGGTGGCGCTGACGACGGTCGCCCCCGACAAGCAGGCCATCGCGCAGATCGCCGTCGACTGCGTGGTGGAGCGCATCGCCGCCAGGACGGCGCCGGTACCGCGCCGGATCCTCCCCGCCTTCGAGCTCGTGGTCAGAGAGTCCACCGTGGCGCGGGGCCGGTGAGGGGGCGGCCTGCCGCGTCCGCCGGGGCGGTCCGGGCGGCCGCCCCTCGGTCAGGCGGTGTTGTCGGTGGCGTCGACGTCGGTGATGATCGGGCCGCACGCGCCGGACGTGGCGGAGATGAACTGCAGTCGGCTGTGCCGGCCGGTGGCGGGCAGGGCGATCCGGACCAGCTGCCAAGTGGCGTAGCGGCCGGGGGTGTTGACGCTGCCCAGGCTGCGGAGGCGGGCGTTGTCGGGGTCGCCGGCGAACTGCACGTACAGGCTCTCGTTGACGGAGGGGGCGTTCGCCGCGCACCAGGGGTGGTCGTTGATCTTGGTGGCGAAGGTGAGGGTGACCAGTGACCCCGGAACGGTGCTCAGGGTCTGCTCGATGCCGCCGGGCCCCCCGCCGTTGAGGTCCACGGCCTGCGAGCCGCTTTCGACGACGGACGAACCGCCTGTCTTCGAAGCGGCCCGGCCGTAGACGTCGACGCTGCCCTGGGTGACGCGCCAGCCGGGGATGCCGTTGTTGTCGACGCCGTAGTTCTGGTAGGAGCTGAGCCCGTTCGGATCGACGTAGGGCTGGATGAACGAGGGGTTGGTGACGGCGAGTCGTGAGTCCGCGCTCGCCGGGGTGGCCGCGGCCAGGGTGCCGGCGATGATTCCGGCGGCGGTCAGGGCGGTGAGCAGTTTCCGCTTGCGGGTCGAATGGCGCAGGGCCATCAAGTACTCCTCCACGCTGGTGCAGCAGGGACGGGTGACCGCCGCGGTACGCCGATCTTTGCTGACGTCACTTAAGGCAGTCATTCGGTTTCATTGAGTGACTGCTCGTTGCCGGGGGGCGACCAAACTGCGCACTCGCGGGCGCGGGAAGCTCACGCGGCTGCTCCGCGAACTCCGGCGCCACCCTTCGCTCGCCGCACTCCGAGCGAAGGCGTCGTGGCGCCGTCGTGGGGTGGGTGAAGCCGGCTCGTGCGGGGGTCCGGCTCCCGTCGCTTGGGCTCTGTTCGCGGCCTACGCTGCGAAGAGTGGAACTCAGCATCGACCCGCGGGACGGTCTGGTCGACGACGTGCCGCGTATCGACGTACGGGGACTCGGTCCGCACCCGGAGGTCACGGTGCGTATCGACGTCACCGACGCCGCCGGCCTTGCCTGGCGGTCGGTCAACCGCTACCGCGCCGACGCCCAGGGTGCCGTCTGGAGGACATCACCGCGGACCTGATGGCCGTCGCCGGGACGGAGGACGCCATGTGGCCGGGCGAGGACATGGCCCGCGCGCTCATCGAACGCCGGCGCACCCTGCCCGTGCGGGACGTTCTGCTGGTTCATCCGGGCGCCGGGCACTTCATGCGACCGCCCGTCGTCCCCACGACCGTCGACCGTAACGCCGACCTCGTCTCCGGAGGCACTCCGCAGGCCAACGCCCTGGCACAGGCCCAGACCTGGGCGTCGATGACGCATTTCCTGCGGGAGCGGCTGGACACGGGCGGTACGTCCGTCTAGCGCGTGTGTACCGGGCGGGGGCGCGGGAGAATGCCCGGCATGATCGAAGGCATCCACACCGAGAACGCCCCCTTCGTGCGCTTCGCCGACGGCACCGAGCCGCCCCTGTCCCAGGCCATCCGGGTGGGTGGCCTGGTCTTCACCTCCGGACAGGGACCCCTGGACCCCGTCACGCGAGAGATACCGGACGACTTCGCCGCTCAGGTGCGGCAGGTTCTGGACAACCTCGTCGCGGTCGTCGTCGCTGCCGGCAGCAGGAAGGACCTGATCGTCAAGTGCACCTGCTATCTCGCCGACCGGCGGGACTTCGCGACGTTCAACCGGGTGTACCAGGAGTTCTTCGCGGACCGTTCGGCGCTGCCGGCCCGGACGACCGTCGTCACGCACCTCGTGCGCGAGGGCGTGCGCGTCGAGATCGACGGAGTCGCCGCCGTCGACTCGGCAGTACGGTGAGAGCCGGTGGGGTCGGCTCCGAGAGCCGGGAAGTCAGACCGCTCTCACTGCTGGACCGCCCTCAGTGGACGCCATGGCCTGAGCGTCGCAGCAGGACCTCCCAGCCGACCGCGTTGGTGAGCCCGTCCTGAGGGCGCTGCCGTCCACGCCGGTCCGCGGTTCCAGAACGATCCCACGTCCCGCCTGTTCCTAGGCTTTTCCGGCGGACGGGTTGCCCGGTCCGGGCAGCGAGCCGCCCGGTGGCACATATCGTTGTCGTCCGAGCATGTCGGTGGCCGGTGTGAAGCCGGCGGCCCGCAACTGGGCGGCGTATCGGGCGCGTTTGCGTCCCAGGTGGGCGAGCGCGAGCGGGATCAAGGCCATCATTGTGGCCCAGACGATGCCGCTGATCGCCGAGCGGACGGTCAGCAGCGTCGGCGGCTTCATGGTCGCCGGACAACGCGTCCAGCTCGGCCGCGGCCATGCCCACCAGGTCGTCACCGCCCACCTCAGCGAGGACGTGATTCGGGTCTTCCACAGCGGCGAGCTGATCACCACCGTCCCCCATGTCACCACGAAGGAGGTGGTGATCCGCAAGTCCGGCGAACACAACCGCCGGAAGATCGTCTAGGGCAGACGTCAAGCATCACCCGACGCCAACCCGTCAACCATCAACTGAGACCCGACATCGAAGCGAGGCACCAGACAGCCCGTTGGGTCAGGCGGCGCTTCTCCGCCTCCCGGCTCCGGTGCACAGCACGCCGCTGGTCCGCACTGGCCACATCTGCCAGGGGCGCTGTTCTCAGATGCCTGCCCGAGAGCGGGCGTTCGACCCCGACCGTCCAGGACGTTCCGCACTCCGGACGGCTGGACGTCACTCCGACCAGCCGCAGCCGGGGCGTCCCGCCCAGCCCATACGGCCACCGTACGAACGGGCAGTGGCCGCCGGGGAGCAGTCCCGGCGGCCACTGCGCGACCTTTCGGCCTGCCGTGAAGGCGTTGACCGGTGCGAGCCCGGTCTGGGGCACTGCGAGGCACGTTTCTAGCTGAGGCAGTACAGGCTGGACTCGGTCGGGTGGGACAGCCAGGTTTCACGGTCTACCGTGCCGATGGCCGAGTGGTTGTCGGTGATCAGTTTCAGGCAGCTGATGGGCCAGAGGGTGTCTTTGTCTAGGTTGAACGCCGCTGGCAGGCCTGGTGACCCGAGGACCGCCTGTCCGTCGTGCAAGGACGCACCGTAAGGGACGGCGTTGTAGACCGATGGCGGCACCGCGATCGCATTGTGGGTGAGGTCGCCGTAGGCGGCGATGTTCTCGATCTGCAGGCGCCGGCCATCCACCACAACGGCGGCAGGCAGCCCGGGGGCCTGCAACCCGTATCCCTCGTAGAGCGCGGCGATCTGGCTGGCCGGCATCGATGCGCAGCTTGTGCCGCTGAGCAGGTCGAGACCGATGTGGGCCAACTGCCGTGGTGGGAAGGTCGTGGTGGACCGCATCACGTCCACGGGGATCCGCCCGCAGTCATTGGTCGTCGATGCAAGGGAGTGTTTGTCCGGGCGGGAGACGATGCCCGGTCCTTCGGTCCATGTGCCAGGCACGAGGCCGTCGGCGTAGGGGTGCACCCGCAGGTCGTTTCGGTCGAGGAAATGCAGAACGGTGCCGGCCGCGCTAGGCCCGTCGTTTGCGACGATAAACGCGCCCAGCGCGTCGGAGTACTGCCAATCGACCGAGAAGCCATTGACCACGAGGAAGCTGCGGGAGTTGGCGTCGGTCTTCGCTCGCCAGCCGGAGGCCGTGAAGACCTCCACACCGCTTTGGAAGGTCGGATCGGACGAGCGCCACACGAACTGGCCGGCTCCGTTGCCCAACGCCCCGGCACCGGTGGTGTCGGTGAACATCAGGTAGAACTTGCCGTCGAGGTAGATGGCGCTGGGCTGGCCCGCACCGTAGTTGTTCCCCGTGTTCTGCTGTTTCGCCGGGTTGATGATCGCCTGGCCGCTGTTCAGCCGGGTCCAATGGATTCCGTCGGGACTGGATGCCACGCCGATCGTTGTCCCGAGCGGGTCGGTGTCGTGCCGCAAGGCACCGTAGTACATGTAGTATGTTCCGTTGACGCGCACGACGGAGGGGTCGCAGGTGTGCTCGTTGTCGAAGCTGCCGTTGCCGGTTCCCTCGAACACGATCTGGTGGGGGGCAGTACTGCCCCGTGCGTGGAATGGGCCGTCCGGGCTGGACGACTCCGCGTACAGGATGTCGTCGCCTGGAACCTTGCCCGCGGGATCCTGGCCGCACCACCACATCTTGTAAACGCCGTCCAGCATGACGGTCGGCGCATAGTCGTACGCCGAATCCGCCACGACGGCCCCCGGACTCGCCCGGCGGGAATCCGTCCCCAGTGTGGGGGGCGCTGCAGACGATGCATGGACCCCAGCCGCTGTCGCGGGTGCGGCCCCGCTCAGAGGCATCGCCAGCAGCGATAACAGGACAGTAAGAGCTCTTATGGCGTTCCGGGCCATACCTTCTCCTCATCGGTTATGCATCGGGAGTGTTGTCGCGAATTACGTCCGCATATATATGATGAGCACGACAATGCCGTATGACGGGAGCTGTGGCGAATAATCCGTCGCCCGAGGACGCACCCTTTGGTCCCGAAGAGCTCGTAACACGATCTTGGTGAGGTGTGCTGGTCTGGCGTGACCACTACGACGATTCCGCCGTTCGTGAGGTGTGGGGAACCGGCCGTGGATCGTGGACGACGACCTGTGGGCGCTGATTGAGCCGTTGCTGCCGCCCTGGCCGCAGAGAGCTCCTGGCCCCAGGCCCGTGCCGGACCGGCTGTGTCTGCAGGGCATCTTGTACGTGCTTAGGCGCACGCCGAGTTCGCGCGGCGCACACTCGCCGCGCTCGACGCCGCGCCCGCCTCGGACGACCCCGCCCAACAGGCCTGCGCCCGGCTGCTGCGGGAGCGCCTCACCGCCGAACTCGCGATGCACGAGGCCGGCGAGAACTACCGGCGGCTGCGCACCGTGGGCGCGCACGTCGACCAGGTGCGGACGATCTTCTCCTTGATGCCGACCGCCACCGACGAGGACTGGGCGGCCGTGGCCGGACGGCTGCGCAACGTCCCCGGCGCGCTGGACGGTTACCGGGCCACCCTCACCGAGGGGATCTCGCGTGGCCTGCTCGCCGCTCCCCGGCAGGCCACCGGGATCATCGGGCAGCTCACCGAATGGACGGGCGAGGGTGCCGGGCGGCAGGCGGGCGGGGACGCGGGCTGGTTCTCCGCGTTCGTCGCGGGCGGCCCCGACCGGATGCGGCCCGAGCTGGATGCCGCGGCCCGCCAGGCCACCGTCGCCGTCGCCGAGTTCCGCGACTGGCTGCGCGACACGTACGTGCCCGCCGCGGCGGACACCCCGGACGCCGTGGGACGCGAACGCTACCTGCCCGCCGCCCGCCACAACACCGGTGCCGAGCTCGATCTGGACGAGGCCTACGCGTGGGGCTGGAGCGAGTTCCACCGGACACTCGCCGAGATGAGCGCCGAAGCCGACAACGTGCTGCCCGGCTCCCCCTTCCTGGAGGCCATGCGCCACCTGCAGGAGCACGGTCCATGCCGTCAAGGGAGAGGAGGCCGTCCGGGACTGGCTGCAGCAGCTCATGGACGAGGCGATCACCGCCCTCGACGGCAGCCACTTCGACCTCTCGGGCCCGATCCGCGGGGTCGAGTCCCGCATAGCGCCCGCGGGCAGCGCCTCCGGGCCCTATTACCAGGGCCCCAGTCTCGACTTCAGCCGCCCCGGCCGTACGTTCATGCCCACGCTCGGCCAGGACACCTTCCCCACCTGGCAGCTCGTCAGCATCTGGTACCACGAGGGCGTTCCGGGCCACCACCTCCAGCTCGGGCAGTGGGTCGCGGTCGCCGACCGGCTCAGCCGCTACCAGCTCACCGGGGGCGTGGTCAGCGCCAACATCGAGGGCTGGGCCCTGTACGCCGAGCGCCTCATGGACGAACTGGGCTTCTTCTCCGAGCCCGCGCGCCGCCTCGGCTTCCTGGACGGGCAGATGCTGCGTACGATCCGCGTGATCGTCGACATCGGCATGCACCTCGGACTCGCCATCCCCGCCGATTCGGGCTTTCACCCCGGCGAACGCTGGACGCCGGCGCTCGCCACGGAGTTCATGGCCACCTACAACGGCAGCCCCGAAGCCCGTCGCACCAGCGAGATCGACCGCTACCTCGGCTGGCCCGGCCAGGCCATCGGCTACGAGCTCGGCGAACGCGCCTGGCTCCAGGGCCGCGCGGCGGCGAAGCGCCGTCGTGGTGCCGCCTTCGACCTCAAGACCTGGCACATGAAGGCGCTCTCCCAGGGCTCGTTGGGGCTCGACGACCTGGTGGACAACCTCGCGGCACTGTGACCCGAGGAGAACGCCGAGCGGCCGAACGGGCCCGGTGGCGTCAGGGCCGGAGAGCCTTGCGCGCCGGGCCGCGTTCGTCGGCGGTCCCGTTGCGGCGGGGCCTGCGTCGCAGGGTCAGCACGGGTGCGACGCGGTGCCACCAGTGGCGCCGCCGTGGGTGGACGGCGCGGCCGAGGCGGCGGCCGAGCAGCAGGTAGGCCAGCAGGGCGCCCGCCGTGTTGAGGAGTACGTCGTCGATGTCGAAGGCACGCCCGGTGATCACAGTGCCCTGGATCAGCTCGACCATGAGCATCACCAGGGCCGCGACGATCCCGACCCGGACGAGGCCCCGGGCCTTCGGTACCAGGACGGGCAGGAGCAGGCCGAACGGCATGCCGAGCACGATGTTGCCACCGAATTGCCTGGCCGTGTCCTGAAAACCCGGCCGGTCCAGGTACGCCCGGATCGAGTCACCCGGCCGCAGATTGTTGTGCGTCAGCGCCGCCGACGCCGCTTTCGGCTCCAGGGTCAGCTTGGCCAGCACTACCGCGAAGAGCACCATCCCGGCCAGGGCGACCGGCATCACCACCGCCCGTAACCAGGGAGGGAACAGTCTGCCTGAGTCTTGACGACGTACGGATGTCACGTTGGCGTCCCCTTCCTCGTGCACCGACGCTGCTGTCGTGCCCGGCGGGGGCTCTTCGCCCGGCCCGCGGAACCGTCTACCCCCGGCCCACGGCGGCATTCAGTCGTACAAACGGCGGGGCGGGGGCGAAGAGACGAATCGGCACACGCCCGGCGCCGGGCTGTCAAGCCCCGACATGCAGTGAGGTGACGCGGACCGGCGGCACCGGGCCTACTGGAAGCACCCCCTCCCCAGCAGATCCACAAGGAGAAATCCCATGACTGTGCCGCCCCCCTTCGCTCCCCGGTCCTCCGAACCGAGCGGTTGCGCCGCCGGGTCCCCCGCCGCCCCGCAGACCGGCCCGGACACCGGTGGTGGCCGCGGCGGCGCCGCCTTCCTGGAAGGTCAGGTGCGCGGGACGCAGGTCAGATCCGAGTACCGCGGCCAGAACCAGCCGGAGGTGATCTTGAGCTTCCGCGTGGAGCGGTACGACGCCGTCGGCAACCGGATCCTGCTCGTGCCCGTCGAGCTGCGCGGGCTGTCCATCGAGGGCTCCCTCGCCGACGGCGACCGGGTGCGCGCCGGCGGCCGGATGAAGTCCGGAATTCTGCGTGTCACCCGGGTGGAGAACCTCACCACCGGCACCTCGGTGGTTGCCAAGGGCATCCCGAAGCCCCTGCTGGTCCTCGCCTGGGTTCTGATCGCCGCGATCGCCGCCTTCGTCGTCTGGGGCCTCTCCACCGTCCTCTTCGGCTCCCCGGGACCCCCGGCCGGCTTCCCCGGCGGCTGATGAGACCGCCGTGACGACCAGGGCACGGACCCCGCGGCCGGCCCCGCCGCGCGGCGGGGCCGGCCGTGACCGGGTTCAGCAGCTCATGGTCCAGGTGTGTGAGCCGCCCTGGTCGTTCGCGCCCGCGTTGTAGCCGACCTCCTGCCCGGGGGCGAGGCAGATGGTGACGCGGCCGGTCAGCTCACGTCCCTGGTACACCTTCACGTGGTCCTTGACGCCGGGGCCCGAGATGCCGTGGTTGGCCCACGAGGAGTCCTGCTTGAACATGTCGCCCTCCCACCAGTGGTCGTCACCGCTGTGCTCGATCTTCAGTCCGGTGAAGTTGGCGTCCGTCCAAACGCAGAAGTTCCCGGTCCCGCACGGGACGGCCAGAGCCGGGCTGGCGGTGCCGGCGAGGACCGAGCCGAGGGACAGCAGGGTGGCGGTGAGGAGAACCGTGAAGCGCTTCATCATGATGACCTTCCTGGGGTGGCGCTGTTGCTGAGCAGGGCGGTTGCTTCGGTCAGGGCGTGGGCGCGAAGCCGCTGCCACGCGGCGAGTTCGGCCCGGTGCCGGGCTCGGACCTGCGTCAGGCTGCGGTGCGTGTAGTCGGCTTCGGGCTTGAGGTTGTCGACGACCACCGAGGTGCGGAACCAGGCGGCCTGGTCGCCGTACAGCCGCCTCTGCGCGGCGGCGAGACAGCCGTCGGTGTGGGCCCGTACGACGTAGCCGGTGGGCAGGGTGAGGGAGAGCTGGGCCGGCCCGGTGCCGAACAGGGCGTCGGTGACCCGCTGCCTTTCGGCGGCCGGCACGGCCTGCCCCGGGCGGGGCGCGGTGAGGCCCTGGTGCCGTAGACAGGAGTCGGTCAGCTTCACGGTCGCCGCGGTGATGATCTCCTCCTGGCTCGGACGTGCGGGCGCCGAGCCGCAGCCGGACAGCATCGCGGCGGCCACGAGGAACGTTCCGGTCGACCGTGCTGCGGCTCGCATCCCCCGGCGTGACAGCGACCGGCCCTGCTTCCGTGCCGGGAAAGCCCTCGTCACGCCCCTGCCCTCACGATCCCGGTCGCCCGGCTCCTGCGTCTCACCCACGGCGACATCGTGCCGTCCGGGCGATCATGAAAGGGGTGCGATCAGGGCCGGTACACCCTCAACGGGTGATCATTTCCTCCTCCGGTGGTCAGGGCCCTGCGCGGAGTTGACGGTGTCGGCCGGCCCGCCATGCTTTCGGGTGGGGCGGCGAGGGAACTCGGCCTCGCATGACGCACATGGGCACGGCCCAGGAGCGCAGGCCGTGAAAGCGGTCGTAGCGGCGCTGGGCAGAACCTGTCTGATCGGTGCGGCCACCGGGCTGCGGAGCCAGTGCGGGCTGGCGGCGGTGTCCTGGACGACCGCCCCTCCCGCTGATGTCCCGGGAGGATCCCGTGGCACAGGTGGAGCGGGTCAGACCCCCTTGCCGGCCCGGCCGTGGGTGCGGGGTGCCACTCTCGCGGCCGCGGCCGGGGAGTTCGTCGCGGACAAGTCGTCGCGCGTGCCCAGCCGCCTCTCTGCCGCGGGTCTCGGCCCCCGCCTGGTCATGAGCGTCCTGGCCGCCGTACTGCTCGCCCGGCGGGGGCGACCCGGGCCGCCGCTGATCGCGACCGCCGTCACCGGCGCTTCGGCCGCTGTGGCGTCCTCGTTCGCCGGTACCCGCTGGCGCCAGGCGGCCGGGCCTCGCGCCCGGGCTCTCGCCCCCGTGGCGGAGGACCTCGTGGCCCTCGCCCTGGCCTGGGCCGCCTGCAAGCGGACCACCGGGTGCGCGCACGCCGCCGGGCAGCCCCGCGCGGGCACAGGTACGGGTACCTTCCCGGGTGGCGCGGCGCAGACCACTGAGGCACAGGACCGCGGTGACGGTCAACGGCCGTCGGCCTGAGCGGTGAGCGGCCGTCGGCCTGAGCGGTGACCGGTGAGCGGTGGTGGTCGCCGGAGGCGGTCGGTCAGCCCGGGGCGATCCGGTGGATCGCCAGCAGGTCCGAGCGGCGCAGGGTCGCGTCCGACGGTGCGCACACGAGGCGCCCCACGCGGGTGGGAGGGACGGGGCGTACGCGGTCATCGTGCACGGCCGCCTCCACGCCGGCGCGCAGGCGTTCACCGCACCGGCGGTAGAAGCGCAGTTGGGTGCGGCGGCCGAACAGCCGCCACCCGAGGGCGGTGACGCGGCCCAGGGTGGGCGCGCCCTGCGAGTAGCTGGAGACCATGAACCGCACCTGGCCCGTGTCCTGCTGTTTGACCACCTCGTAGGTGACCTTGCCGCGTTCCAGGTGGCCTTCCAGGGTCTCGTAGGCCCACCCCCAGACGCGCTCGGTGTCGTCGCGGGTCTCGTCGACCACTTCGGTGACCCGGACTCCGCAGTAGAAGTGCAGGCCGTGGAAGCGGGCCTCCAGCAGCATGTCGCGGCCCAGGAGGGGGCCCGCGGGGTCGTAGAGGGCCCGGATGATCTCCGGTGGGGAGAACTCGTAGTCGCGCACCAGGGCGCAGGCGTGTTCCCAGGGGCCGCCGGGCTCCGGAGGGCCCGGGCGTTCCGGCGGCAGGGGGATGCGGTGGGTGTCGATGTTCCAGGAGGGCCGGCGGACCTCGTCGGCCGAGTAGTTGACGTGTGCGTCCGCGAGCGCTCTCCACGCCCGTACGGCGTCCAGCCGGCCGAAGGCCACATCACCCAACGGGATCACTCGGGTTTCGCAGCGCTTCCCCCATCAGCCACAGCGTCGGTGGCCACAGGCCGACGAAGAGTGCGCGTCGCTCCGCGTTTCCGCGTTGCTCCTGGTCGATGGTCTTGGCGCGTACCCACAGAGTCAGGCAGAGTCCGATGGCCGCGAACGAGGCGAGATGCAGGTGATCGCTGCGCGCACCCGCGCGGTGCAGTAGCCGGACCACCGTCATGAGGGGCCTCCGGGGTCGTTTGCTTGTTCCGTCGACGCTTTGCCCGCACCGATGCATCAAGATATACACATATTTATTCCATCTGCGATGCATGACCGGTCCGAAGGGGCACCCATGTCGCAACCGAACCGTCCGCGGGTTGTCAGCGTGCTCGCCCGGTGGTTGCTGGGCACCGCCCTGGTCAGCTGGCGCTACCTCTGGGAGACGACGCCCCTGCACCGCGGTGCCGAGCGGCGGGGCGACGAGACGGACCGGCCACCGCGGTTGCCCGCCGGCACGGTCGACGGCCGGGTGCAGCGGGCGGAGGAGGGTTACGGCCCCCTGTACCACCGGCATTTCCGGGTGCGTGTCGCCGACGCCCGGCTCGGTGCCGGGCGGCTGATCGACTGGGTCAGCGACGACTTCAAGCACTTCGTCCCGACCGAGGTGGTCGACATCCACACCCGGGAGCTGGGCGAGCGTGGTCTGGACGTCGCCGACGAGGTGCTGGTCGAAATGCCGGGGCCCTGGAACGGGCCGGTCAGGGTCGTCGGCCGGGATGTCGGCCGGGATTCCGGGTGCCTGCACCTGGCGACTCTGTGCGGCCATATGGAGGCCGGTCAGGTGCAGTTCCGGGCCCGCGACGAGGACGGGCTGCTCCTGTTCGAGATCGAGCTCTGGGCGCGCCCCGCCAACCGTTTGGTGCACCTGCTGTACTCGCACCTGCGGCTGGCGAAGGAGATCCAGTTCAACATGTGGGTCCGGTTCTGCCTGGCCGCCGCCGCGGCCTCGGGAGGCCGCGCGGTCGACGGTGTGCACATCACCACCAGCCGCCTCGACCCCCCGCGCGGGGCAGCGGCGCGACGGGCGTCCTGACCGACCGGGGCAGGCAGTGAAGGGACCGCCGGTGACCGACAGCCCACTGAAGAACCGGACCGTCGTCATCACCGGAGCGGCACGCGGGATCGGCGCGGCGCTGGCGCGCGAGTTGTCCCGGCGCGGTGCACGCCTGGCGCTGCTCGGCCACGAGGGGTCCCGGCTGGACGCACTGGCTGCGTCCCTGCCCACGCCCTCCCTCGCGATCGAGGTCGACGTCACCGACGACTCCGCGCTCCACGAGGCCGCGCGCACGGTCCGGAGCCGGCTCGGCAGGCCCTCGGTGGTGGTGGCCAACGCCGGGGTCGCCGAAGGCGGCCCGTTCTCGACGTCGGACCCCGCCACATGGCGCCGTGTCATCGACGTGAACCTGACGGGCAGCGCCCAGACCGCGCGGGTCTTCCTGCCCGATCTGACGGCGACGGCGGGCTACTTCCTGCAGGTCGCCTCGCTCGCGTCGCTGGGTGCCACCCCGATGATGAGTGCCTACTGTGCCTCCAAGGCAGGGGTGGAGGCCTTCGCCCACGCCCTGCAGGCCGAAGTGGCGCACCAGGGCGTCGCTGTGGGCGTCGCCTATCCCGGCTGGATCGGTACCGACATGATCCGTGACGCCGAGCGGTTCACGGCGATGCACGAACTGCGCACCCGGATGCCGTCGGTCGCTCACCGCGTCCACTCGGCCGACGCGGTCGCCGCCCGGCTGGCACACGCGGTCGAGCGCCGTCGTGCCGCCGTCTACTTTCCGGCGTGGCTGCGGGTGCTGCAGGCGGTGCGCGCCGCCGTACCTCCTGTCCTGCTGCGGGTCTCGCGCCACGACCTGCCGCGCGTGGACGGGGGACGGCCGCTGCGGTCCACCGGCCTGCTCGGCGCGGGTGGAACGGCCGACGACGCGGCCCGTTCTCGTAGCGAGGGCGGGCAGCGCTGAGAACCGCCTTCAGCCGTCCGGTTCCGGCCCGGGAGGTGGCAGCATGCAATCTTTACCTGGAGCAAAGGTTTTTCGCCCACGTCTCTCCGTACGGGCTGATGACATGTCGTCAGCCCTGGGAGGCACCATGCCGTTGTCGCGTGCCAGGATCGGAACCGTCTTGGTGGGCGGAGCGATGAGTGTGACGCTCGCCGCGCTGGCCTATCCGAGCATGCTCGGTCTCCAGCACGTGTCCAGCAATGGAGCGCGCGTGATCGCCAGCACTCCGTACGGTCCGCTCACCGAGGCCGACCGGAACTTCGTCGTCTTCGTGCGCTCCGCGGGACTGTGGGAGTACCCGTCCGGGGAGCTGGCTCTGAAGAAGGGGACGACCAAGGCCGTGCGGACCGCCGGGCAGCACCTGGTCATCGGGCACGCGGCCCTCGACGCCAGCTGCCGCAAGATCGCCCCCGAGCTGGGCATCACGCTGCCGAACCAGCCCACCCCCCAGCAGCAGGGCTTCCTCAACAAGCTGACGTCGGACAACGGCAAGCAGTTCGACTCGGACCTGGCCAACATCCTGCGTGTCACGCACGGTTCGATCTTCTCCTCCATCGCCAAGATCCGCGCCACCACGGAGAACACGCTCGTGCGCCAGCTGGCCGAGCAGGCCAACAACGTCGTGCTGGACCACATCCGGCAGATGGAGGCCACCGGGCTGGTCAACTTCGACCAGGTCAACTTCCAGGAGACCACTCCCCCGAAGCTTCCCTCGCCGCAGGTCACGCCGCCGGTGCCGCCGGCCGGGCAGCCGGTCGTGGTGCTCACCCCGCCGCCCGGGGTTCCCACGGACGGGATCCCGACGGGGCCGCCCGTGGGCGCGCCCTCGGCATCGCCGACCGCGGGGTGACCTCCCCGACCGGCCCCGGTCACCATCTGCCGCCTCCCCCGCCGGCTCGTACGTCTGAGGGCGCGTGCCGGGATCTCGGGCGGTACGACGCGGGTCGCCCTCGGCAACTCCCTTTCATCACCTCTTACTTCACACCTTGACGCAAGTGGTCCGTACCTTTAGTTTCACCGGGCGACCCCACTCTCGTGCGTGCGCCCGTCCGTTCACCCGCTGAACACGGCCGGGGGTGCGCCACCCCCCACGAAAGGCCACCCCGTCATGGCCAGACCGAGGCCCCTGCCCGCATCCGCCGTCCTGGCGGTCACCGCTCTCACCCTGTCCACGGGTCTGCTCACCGCGTCGCCCGCCCAGGCCGCCACCGGCGCCATCACCGGCCTCGCCGGAAAGTGCCTCGACGTCGCCGGCGCCAACTCCGCGAACGGTACGGCCGTCCAGCTCTACGACTGCAACGGCACCGCCGCCCAGCAGTGGAGCGTCGGCGGTGACGGCACCGTCCGCGCCCTCGGCAAGTGCCTGGACGTGACCGGCAACTCGACCGCCGACGGCGCCACGGTGCAGTTGTGGACCTGCACCGGCGGCGCCAACCAGAAGTGGACGGTCACCGCCGCCCACGACATCGTCAACCCGCAGGCGAACAAGTGCCTGGACGTCACCGGCGACTCCTCCGCCAACGGCACCCGCGCACAGATCTGGAGCTGCACCGGCGGGGCCAACCAGAAGTGGACGGCTCCCGCCTCCGGCGGCGACAGCCCGGCCGCGCCGATGGCCGTGGCGCCGTACCTCTACAACGGCTGGGGCGACCCGCCGAACCCCAGCACCATCACCCAGGCCACCGGCGTGAAGTGGTTCACGCTCGCGTTCGTGCTCAGCAACGGCTACTGCGATCCGCAGTGGGACGGCAGCCGGCCGCTGACCGGCGGGGTGGACCAGCGGACCATCGACACCGTGCGTGGCAACGGCGGCGACGTCATCCCCTCCTTCGGCGGCTACAGCGGCAACAAGCTGGAGAGCTCCTGCTCCAGCGCGGGTGAACTCGCGTCCGCCTACCAGAAGGTGATCAACGCCTACGGTCTGAAGGCCATCGACATCGACATCGAGGCGGACGCCTACAGCAACCCCACGGTGCAACAGCGGACCGTGGACGCCCTGAAGACCGTCAAGGCGGACAACGCGGGTCTGAAGGTCTACATCACCATCGGCACCGGCCAGAGCGGGCCCGACACCAGCCTGATCAACCGGGCCGCCTCCTCCGGGCTGACCGTCGACGCCTGGGCCATCATGCCGTTCGACTTCGGGGGTGCCGGGCAGAACATGGGCAACCTCACCACCCGGGCTGCCGAGGGACTGAAGAACGCCCTCAAGAACGCCTACGGCTACACCGACGACCGGGCCTACCGGGACATGGGCATCTCGTCCATGAACGGAATCACCGACAACAACGAGACCGTCACCGTCAACGACTTCAGGACCATCCTCGCCTACGCCCAACAGCACCACCTCGCCCGCCTGACGTTCTGGTCCGCCAACCGCGACCGGCCCTGCACCGGCGGCAGCGCCGACAGCTGCTCCGGCGTCAACCAGTCCGACTGGGACTACACCCGCGTCTTCGCCGCCTACACCGGCTGAAACCACCCTGCCCGAAGGCGCCCTCATGAGAATGAGGGCGCCGGCTGTGCGTCCCGCCCCCACGTGGTCGTGGCCCGTTCGCCGTGCGCCTAAAATCGCGAGGGTGACGGCAGGAACACGTGACATCGAGAAGGCGGCCGGGGTACTGCGCGCCGGAGGGCTGGTGGCCCTCCCGACCGAGACCGTCTACGGTCTGGGCGCCGACGCCGAGAACCCCGCGGCAGTCTCCCGCATCTTCCACACGAAGGGACGTCCGCCCTCCCATCCGCTGATCGTCCACCTCAGCGGCGCCGGGCAGCTGGACGACTGGGTCGCGGACGTGCCGGAGACGGCCCGCCTGCTGGCCGAGCGCTTCTGGCCGGGGCCGCTCACGCTCGTCCTGCGGCGCGGTACCCGCGTTCCCCTCGAAGCGACCGGCGGGCTGGAGACCGTTGCCGTACGCGTGCCCGCCCACCCCGTCGCACTCGCACTGCTGTCGGCGTTCGGCGGCGGTGTCACGGCCCCGTCCGCCAACCGGTTCGGCTCGGTCAGCCCCACCACGGCACAGCACGTCCGCGCGGAACTCGGTGACGCCGTCGACTTCGTCCTCGACGGCGGCTCCTGCGAGGTGGGCGTCGAGTCGACCATCGTCGACGCCACCGGCGAGACGCCGGCCATCCTCCGGCCCGGCGGAGTGACGCGCGAGGACCTCGAAGCGGTGCTCGGGCGCACGCTCGCGGTCCCCTCCACGAGCCACGTCCGCGTGCCGGGCCAGCACCCGTCCCACTACGCGCCACGCGCGCGCGTGGTCCTCGTCGAACCCGGCAAGGTCGTCGCCGAAGCGCAACTCGCGCAGGAACTGGGGCACCGGGTGGGTGTCTTCCTGCCCGCCTCCCTCGCCGGTACGCCGGTGAAGGCGCACGCCGTGGTGACCGTCCCGGACTCGCTGGCCGCCTACGCGCGCGGGCTGTACGGCTACCTGCGCGAACTCGACCACGCCGGGTGTGACCTCATCATCGCCTCCCTGCCGGCCGAGGAGGGGCTGGGACTGGCGATCGCCAACCGCCTGCGCCGCGCCGCGGGTCCCCGGACCACCGTGTGAAGCGAACGCGGCGCGCACGGTCTGCGACGCTCGGCAGGGGGTAGGGAACCAGAGCCGGGGCGCTCGGCCGACCGGACCGGGACGGGACGGCGGCCGACCCTGGGGAAGGGGCGGTGTGGCCGTGGCAGTGGGAGAACGGGCCGAAGGCGTGGTGTGGGCGGTGGTCGCCGACGACGGTCAGGTGCTGCTGGTGGCGCGAGCCGGCGGATGGGGGCTGCCCTCGGGCACGCCGGAACCCGCCGAGACGGCCGGGGCGACCGCCGAGCGTGCTGTCTACGAGCTGACCGGCTACCTCGTGGACGGCTCCCAGCCGCTGCGGCCCGCGGACGACGGCCTGACGGTCGTGGTGTGTCCGCTGCTGACCGAGTCCCCGTCCGAGGGCGGGTCTCTCGCACCGGAGGAGATCCGCTGGGTCCCCTTCGCGGAGGCCGACGGCGCCGGCCTGCCCGGAGCCGCGCGGGACTACCTGCGGGGACACACGTCCGCGTGAGGAGCCGTGGGACGAGGGCCCGTCAGCGGTGTCGGCGGGTGTTGAGCCGGGCGGCCCGGCGGGTGAGATGGTCGCGTTCGGCGAGGTTGAGCGCCTGGTGGGCGGCCTCGGCGTAGAGCCGTGCCGCCGTCGCGAGGTCGCCGTCACGCTCGTGGAGGTAGGCCGCCACCGCGGTGTGGCGGGGCAGTGAGGGGTCCAGCTCGGCGAGTGCCGCGAGGCCGGCGCGCGGTCCGTCGGCCTCCCCCACGGCGACCGCGCGGTTGAGCCGGACGACGGGGCTGTCGGTGAGGCGTGCGAGCTCGTCGTACCACTCGACGATCTGCACCCAGTCGGTCTCCTCGGTGGCGGGTGCGTCGGCGTGGAGGGCGGCGATGGCGGCCTGGGCCTGGAACTCGCCCAGCCGGTCGCGGGCGAGGGCCGCCTGCAGGATGGCGACGCCCTCGGCGATCAGCGCGGTGTCCCACCGGCCGCGGTCCTGCTCGGCGAGCGGCACCAGGATGCCGTCGGGCGCCGTCCGGGCGGCCCGCCGGGCGTGGTGGAGCAGCATCAGGGCGAGCAGCCCGCCCACCTCGGGGTGGTCGATGCGGGCGGCGAGCTGCCGGGTGAGCCGAATGGCCTCGGCGGCGAGGTCGACGTCGCCGGAGTAGCCCTCGTTGAAGACCAGGTAGAGCACGCGCAGCACGGTGGAGACGTCACCGGGCCGGTCGAAGCGGAAGCCGGACACGGTCCGCTTCGCCCGGCTGATCCTCTGCGCCATGGTCGCCTCGGGTACGAGGTAGGCCTGGGCGATCTGCCGGGTGGTGAGCCCGCCCACGGCACGCAGCGTGAGCGCGACGGCGGACGACGGGGTGAGCGAGGGGTGGGCGCAGAGGAAGTAGAGCTGGAGCGTGTCGTCCACCGCGGGCGCGGGCCCGGGTGCCGGCTCCTCGTCGACGCGGTCCTCACGCCTGCGGCGGGCGGCGTCCGCCCGGGTCGCGTCGAGGAACCTGCGCCAGGCCACGGTGACCAGCCAGCCCTTGGCGTCGCGGGGCGGATCGGCAGGCCAGACGCGGACGGCCTCCACCAGGGCTTCCTGTACGGCGTCCTCGGCCGCCGCGAAGTCTGCTCCGCGGCGGACGAGGACGGCGAGCACGCTCGGGGTGAGGCTCCTGAGCAGGACCTCGTCCATCGGCGAGGTCACTCCGTGACGGCGCAGTGCTCGGCCATGAACGGGCGCACCTCGAGCCACTCGTGGATGGGCCTGCCACCGGCGCCGGGGGCGGCCGACAGTTCCCCTGCCAGTTCGAGGGCGCGTTCGTGGCTGTCGACGTCGATCACCATCCAGCCGGCGATGAGGTCCTTGGTCTCCGCGAAGGGCCCGTCGGTGACCGGCGGCCGGCCCTCACCGTCGTAGCGGACCCACGCTCCCTCGGGGGCGAGTGCCTGGCTGTCGACGTACTCGCCGGTCTTCTCCAGCCGGGCCGCGAAGTCGTTCATGTACCGGAGGTGTGCCGAGATCTCCTCGGGGCTCCACTGGTCCATCGGCACGTCGTTGACGGCGGCCGGGGCGCCGCGGTAGTGCTTCAGCAGCAGGTACTTGGCCATGACGGTTCTCCTCGGTGCTGGTGCGGCCCATTGTGGCCGCCTTCACCCCGGGGACGGAGCCGGACGCGGGTTCTCGACATGGTCGCCTGATTTTTTTTCGCGGGCCGGGGGGCGTCGCGGGATCACGAGGACGGCGCTGCCGGGGCCGCCGGGATCTTGATGCCGATGAGGCAGGTGTCGTCGTCCGTGTCGGACTTGCTGTAGGTGAGCAGGTGGTCAAGCCGCTCGCCCAGGGTGTCGACCGGGCGCTCGGCGGTGAGGAGGAGCTGGGCCAGGGACTCCTGCACGCCGGTGTCGCGCCGCTCGATCAGTCCGTCGGTGTACATCAGCAGGGTGTCGCCCGGCTGGAGCTGCGTCTCGCTCTCCTCGTACTCGGCGTCCGGCAGGGCGCCGAGCAGCAGGCCCCGGGTCAGGGGGAGTTTGGTCGCGCCTCCGGAGCGGACGAGGACGGGGGGCAGATGGCCGGCCCGGGCCCAGCGCAGGGTGCGGGTCCGGGGGTCGTACAGTCCGCACACCGCGGTGGCGGTGACCTGGTCGGTGAGGTGGTGGGCGACGTTGTTGAGCCAGGCCATGAGCTGGCCGGGGCCGGCGCCCGTCATGGCCAGACCGCGCAGCGCGTTGCGCAGGACGACCATGCCGGTGGCGGCGTCGATGCCGTGTCCGGCGACGTCCCCGACGCACAGCAGTACCTGGTCGGAGGGCAGGACGACGGCGTCGTACCAGTCGCCGCCGACGAGGGCCTCGGATTCGGCGGGCCGGTAGCGCACCGCGACCTGCAGGCCGGTGACTTCGAGCGGGCCGTGCGCCGGGGGCATGATGGCGTGCTGCAGCTGCAGGGCGAGGCGGTTGCGCTCGGCGGACTCCTGCTCGGTGTGGGCGAGCTGGTCGCGGGTGGCCGCCAGGGCCACCTCGGTCCAGTGCTGGGCGGAGATGTCCTGGTAGGCGCCCCTGATGAGGAGGAGCCGGCCGTCGGAGTCCGTCACGGGTTCGGCGGCGACGCGGATGTGCCGGGTGACGCCGTCGGAGCGCTGGAGCCGGAACGCGGCCGTGGCGGGACGGGTGTGGTGCAGGACGGTGCGCAGGAAGCGGCCGATGGCGACGGCGTCGTCCGGGTGGGCGTGCCCGGCCAGGTCGTGCAGGGCGAGCGGGCCGGCGGCGGGCGGGCGGCCGTAGAGGGTGAAGAGTTCGTTGTTCCAGGTGATCTCGCCGGTGGCGAGGTTCTCCTCGAAGCCGCCGATCTGGCCGAGCCGTTGGGCGTGCTGGAGGATGCTCGCCAGACGCACCGCCTGGTCCTCCGTGCGCCAGATCATCAGCAGTCCGCCGCCGTGGCGGCTGATGCTGATGTCGGCGACGGCCGTGAGCGGTACCTGGTCGACCTGGGTGGGCAGGGCCACGCGTCTGGCGCGGAACGGTTCTCCGGTGGCGTACGTCCGCTCCAGCTGGCCGTAGAGGTCGCTGCCGCCGACCGCCAGGGGGTAACTCTCCAGGACCAGGGTGCCGTTGAGGGCGCTGCGCGGGCGTCCGGCCGGGTCCTGGAAGCGGGTGTTGGTGTGGTAGATGCGGAAGTCGGTGAGCCGGCCGTCGGCGTCGAGGTGCGGGGTGAGGACGAGGGCGGGGTCGTAGAGCCCGTCGGAGAGGTCCGCGAGTTCGGCCGCGGCCGAGCCCTGGCCGAGCGAGCGGGCGGGGCCGCCCTCGCCGTCGGGGCGGTTCTCCAGGGTGTGGGCGCACAGCTCGGCGAGGGCTTCGAGCTGTCGCTGCACGGCGGGGGGCTGCTCGGTGAGCGGCTGGGGCCAGCAGATCTCCAGCACGCCGTAGATCCGGCCGCCGGTGCCGGCGCAGATGGCGACGCGGCCGCCGTCCGGGCACTGGGTCTGGCCGATGGAGGGCGCCTGCGCCGTCATGGAGGGGAGGTAGGCGGTGCAGCGGTCGGTGAGGGCCTGGCGGGCCACCGTGGCGACGCCGGGTGGTACGTAGCGCCAGCGGTCCGCCTCGTCGTCGCTGAAACCGGCGTGTCCGCTCAGGGTGAGGGAACCGTCCCGGCCCGCGCTCCACACGGCTACGGAGGTCGCGCCCAGGGGGGTCAGGGCGTGCTGGAGGAGGGATTCGGCGACGGCCTGGGTGTCGTCGGCGGCGAGGGCGGCGCTCTCCACGGCACGGAGCCGTACGGCGAGCGAGGCGTGGGTCCGGTCGTCCGTGTCGGCGCTGATGCGCTGTATGAACTGGGACGCCACCTGGGCCACGTGGTCGCGGGCGGCCTGGTTGATGATGTCGGCGGCCAGTTCCAGTTCGGACGTGCCGGAGCGCGCCGCGAGTTCGGCGAGCTGCCGTGCGGCCTGGGCCGGCCCGCAGTGCAGCCGCTCGATCATGACGCCCTTGGCCACTTCGAGCAGTGCCCGGCCGTCGGCGGCCGCGCGGGCGGCGTCCACCTCGGCGCGCAGCCGTTCCACGGTGGCGGCGAGCCGGCCGACGGCTGCGGCGTCCTGGGCGGCGCTCGTCTGCGGTACGTCGGTGGCCTGCGGCACGGCGGCCTGCGGCGGTACGGCGGTGGACTGCGGGGCGGCGTCGCCGTGTTCGGGGTCGTGGTGCGGGGTGGTCGCGCCGGGCTCGGGGTCGTGGTGCGGGGTGGTGGGCACGGTCGTCCTACCGCTCGCTCAGCCAGTGGCGGATGCCCGCCATGAGGTCGTCGGCGTCCACGGGCTTGGTGATGTAGTCGCTGGCGCCGGAGGCGAGGCTCTTGTCGCGGTCTCCGGGCATGGCCTTCGCGGTGACCGCGATGATCGGCAGGTCCGCGTAGCCGGGCATCCGGCGGATGTGGGCGGTCGCGGTGTAGCCGTCCATCTCGGGCATCATCACGTCCATCAGGATCAGATCGATCTCCGTGTGCGTGGCCAGGGTGTCGATGGCCTTGCGGCCGTCCTCGGCGTGCAGGACCCGGATGCCGTGCATCTCCAGGATGCCGCTGAGGGCGTACAGGTTGCGGGCGTCGTCGTCGACGACGAGTACCGTGCGGCCGTGCAGGGCGCCGTCGACCGTGTCCGGCGGCGGGTTCGCCTTCTCCGCGCGGACCAGCGGCACCACGTCGCCGGGCTGTTCGGCGGACAGGTGCAGGGCGATGCGCTCGCGCAGTTCGTCGAGGCTGGACAGCACCTCCAGCGGCCGGCCCGCCGCCCGGGACTGCAGGGCGTGTTCCTGCTCCGCGGTGAGCCGGCGGCTGTTGTGGGCGAGGACGGGGACGTTGCGCAGGGCCGCGTCGCCGTCGCTGGCGTCGAGGAAGGCCCAGGCCTGGTTGTCGTCCATGTCGACGTCGAGGACGACGCAGTGGAACGGGCCGGCCGCGAGGGCCGCCGCCGCTTCGGTGGCGCCGATGACCGTGCTCACCTCGTGCTGGGGGCGGCCGGGGGTCTCCGGGGTGTCGTGGAGGTTGCCGAGCGCGCTCTCGGCGACCAGCGACAGCAGGCCGCGCTGCCGGTGTTCGATGACCAGGAGCCGGCGTGCCGTCCGGGTGGGCACGTCTCCCGCGGTGAGGGACGGCCGGCTCTCGGACGGCAGCTCGGAGGCCGCCGCTGCCTGCGCGGCTCGGGGTGCGGGCGCCCCACTCTGCGCGACCTGGAGGAGGTCGGCGGACGCGGCCGGCAGGTACAGGGTGAAGGTGCTGCCTTCGCCCGGCGCGCTGCGGGCGGTGATGGCACCGCCCAGGAGGTGGGCGATCTCCCGGCTGATGGACAGGCCGAGGCCGGTGCCGCCGTACTTTCGGCTGGTGGTGCCGTCCGCCTGCTGGAAGGCGCCGAAGATGGACTCCAGCTGGTGCGCGGCGATGCCGATGCCGGTGTCCTTGACCCGGAAGGCCACCACCGGGCCGTCCCGGTGCACGGTGGCGGGGATCTCGCTGTCCCGGGCGGGCTCGATGCACAGCTCGACGCTGCCGCGCTCGGTGAACTTGATCGCGTTGGAGATCAGGTTCCGCAGCACCTGCCGCAGCCGGGCGTCGTCGGTGAGCAGGTCGGTGGGGACGCCGGCGGCCGAGGTGATGGCGAAGTCGAGGCTCTTCTGGGTGGTCACCGGGCGGAAGGTCGCCTCGATGTAGTCCAGGAGGGGGCGCAGGGCGATCCGTTCCGGGTTGATGTCCATCTTCCCGGCCTCGACCTTCGACAGGTCGAGGATGTCGTTGATCAGCTGCAGCAGGTCGGAGCCCGCCGAGTGGATGATGCCCGCGTACTCCACCTGCTTCGGGGTGAGGTTGCGGGAGGGGTTCTGCGCAAGGAGCTGGGCCAGGATCAGCAGGCTGTTGAGCGGGGTGCGCAGTTCGTGGCTCATGTTGGCCAGGAACTCCGACTTGTACGTCGACGCCAGCGACAGCTGGTGGGCGCGGTCCTCCAGTTCCTGCCGGGCCTGCTCGATCTGCAGGTTCTTGCCCTCGATGTCGCGGTTCTGTTCGGCGAGGAGCTTGGCCTTGTCCTCGAGTTCCGCGTTGGAGCGCTGCAGTTCGTCCTGCTGGACCTGCAACTCCGTGGAGCGGGCCTGGAGTTCCCCGGTCAGTCGCTGGGACTCCTCCAGCAGCTCGTCGGTGCGGGCGTTGGCGAGGATGGTGTTGACGTTGACGCCAAGGGTGTCCGTGAGCTGTTCGAGGAAGTCGCGGTGGATCGCGGTGAACGGGGTGAAGGAGGCCAGTTCCATGACGCCGAGGACCTGGTCCTCCACGAGCACGGGGAGCACGATCAGGGCGCCGGGAGTGGCCTTCCCCAGTCCGCTGGAGATGCCGATGTAGTCGCCGGGCACGCCTTCGGCCGTGATGACGCGGCGGCTGCGCGCGGCCTGTCCGACAAGTGACTCGCCCGGCTTGAACCGGTCGTGGCCGTCGATGCCGACGGGCCGGCCGTAGGAGCCGACGAGCCTGAGCTCGGTGCCGTCGGGCGTCTCCTCGGCGAGGTAGAAGGCGCCGTACTGCGCGGACACCAGGGGGGTGAGCTCGTCCATGACCAGTTCGGCGACCACGGCGAGATCACGGTGGCCCTGCATGAGGCCGGAGATGTGGGCGAGGCTGGTCTTGAGCCAGTCCTGTTCCTGGTTGGCCCGTGTGGTCTCCCGCAGGG
Source organism: Streptomyces sp. L2 (assembly GCF_004124325.1). Lineage (NCBI taxonomy): Bacteria > Bacillati > Actinomycetota > Actinomycetes > Kitasatosporales > Streptomycetaceae > Streptomyces > Streptomyces sp. L2. The sequence goes on along the minus strand of NZ_QBDT01000001.1, from coordinate 7,581,954 downwards.
AGCCGACCATGGCGTTGATGTTGTCCTTGAGTTCGGCGACCTCGCCGGACGCCTCCACGGTGATCGACCGGGTGAGGTCGCCCTCGGCGACGGCGCTGGCCACCTCGGCGATGGCACGGACCTGGCGGGTGAGGTTCCCGGCGAGTTCGTTGACGTTCTCCGTCAGCCGCTTCCAGGTGCCGGAGACGCCCTCGACCTCGGCCTGGCCGCCCAGCCGGCCCTCGCTGCCCACCTCGCGGGCGACCCGGGTGACCTCGGCGGCGAACGAGGACAGCTGGTCGACCATCGTGTTGATGGTCGTCTTCAGCTGGAGGATCTCGCCCTGCGCGTCGACGTCGATCTTCTTCGACAGGTCGCCGCCCGCCACGGCGGTCGTCACCTGTGCGATGTTGCGGACCTGGCCGGTGAGGTTGTTCGCCATCGAGTTGACGTTGTCGGTCAGGTCCTTCCAGGTGCCCGCGACGTTCGGCACCCGCGCCTGGCCGCCGAGCCGGCCCTCCGTGCCGACCTCGCGGGCGACCCTCGTGACCTCGTCGGCGAACGCGGACAGGGTGTCCACCATGGTGTTGATCACGTCGGCGAGGGCGGCGACCTCGCCCTCGGCCTCGATCGTGATCTTCTGCGACAGGTCGCCGCGGGCCACGGCGGTGGCCACCTGCGCGATGGAGCGCACCTGGCCGGTCAGGTTGGAGGCCATCACGTTGACGTTGTCGGTGAGGTCCTTCCAGGTGCCGGAGACTCCGCGCACCGTCGCCTGCCCGCCGAGGTTGCCCTCGGTGCCGACCTCGCGGGCGACGCGGGTGACCTCGTCGGCGAACGCGGAGAGCTGGTCGACCATCGTGTTGATGGTGTCCTTCAGCTGCAGGATCTCCCCGCGCGCGTCCACATCGATCTTCTGCGACAGATCACCCCGTGCCACGGCCGTGGCCACCTGCGCGATGGAGCGGACCTGGCCGGTCAGGTTGCCGGCCATGAAGTTCACGGAGTCCGTCAGGTCGCGCCAGGTCCCGGAGACTCCCTTGACGTCGGCCTGCCCGCCGAGCATGCCCTCGGTGCCGACCTCGCGGGCGACGCGGGTGACCTCGTCGGCGAACGCGGACAGCTGGTCGACCATCGTGTTGATGGTGTCCTTCAGCTGCAGGATCTCCCCGCGCGCGTCCACATCGATCTTCTGCGACAGGTCACCCCGGGCCACGGCGGTGGCCACCTGCGCGATGTCGCGGACCTGGGTGGTCAGGTTGCCGGCCATGGCGTTGACCGACTCGGTGAGGTCCGCCCACGTGCCGGACACGCCCGGCACCTTCGCCTGACCGCCGAGGGTGCCCTCGGTACCCACCTCACGGGCCACGCGCGTGACCTCCGAGGTGAACAGGGACAGCTGGTCGATCATGCCGTTGAACACGGTGGCGATCTCACCCATGAGACCGTCCGCCCCGTCCGGCAGCCGGGTGCCGAAGTCGCCGTCGCGCACCGCCGTCAGGCCGGCCAGCAACTGGCGCAACTCGGGCTCGCCCACCTTGCCGGCGGCCCGCGTCGACCTCACGCTGGGCCGCTGGCCCGACGCCTCGGTCATGACCAACCTCGTTCCGTCATCGATCGCCGGTCCAGCGGCGCTGGAGCCGGCCCAGTGGCCACCCCGCGCCGGGATCTTCACCACCGACGAAGACTTTTTACACAGGGAAACTATTTACTACGGCACCCAGTATGCGCGTGGCAAGTCGCGTCTCGCCGGGCACGGCTGTCCCGCGCGGTGCACATCCGGTCCGGCAGGGGTCGCGACCTGGGGCGATCCCGGGAAGTGGGCCGATCACGGGCGCCGGTACCCGTCGGTGGAGGGTGTTGATCCGGCCGCAGCCGGAATGTGCCTCCTCGGCGGCCCTTTCGCCGGGAGACGGACCTGGTTCTGGGCGGCGGCCCGAATTCCTTCAAGGATGTGTCCGCCCGGGCACACAATCTCCTCGTACGTCATTCATGTGCGGCGGGGTGGTGCGATCGAATGTGACAGGTACTCACCGCGAGACGCGATAAGGGGATATCCGGGAAAGGCGAATACTCCTCCGGGACGTCGATGGTGTCCCAGCGGGAATCCCGTGCCGTCTTCCGTGACGGCCGTGTGGTTGACTGTCCATGCCATGGGTTCGCGCGGAGTCCTCGCCGGGGCGGCCCGGCTCATGGGAAAGCGGCGCACGCAGCGGGAAAGGCCGTCGGAACACACGACGGACCATGGGTGATCTTTTCCGTCCGCTCGGATCGCTTGTAGCAGATTCGGAGTGTCTGAGCATGGGTGACAAGGCCCGCGGGCCGTACAGATCGCAGGAGGCCATCCGTACGCTGTGCGCGGCTGTCGAAGGCCTGGAGTCCCTGTGGGAAAGGGAACGGCACAGCGCCTCCCTGCCCGTCTCCGTCTCGCAACTGCGCGTCCTCTACGCGCTGGAGCGCACGCCCGAGGTCAGCCTGCGCGAGTTGGGCGAGGCACTCGACTCCGCGCCGTCCGCCCTGAGCCGCCTGTGTGCCCGCCTGGAGGCGATGGGGCTGGTCCGGCGGGCGCCCAGCGGCAGGAGCCGCAGGGAGATCGCGCTTCATCTGACCGGCGAGGCGAAGGCCTGTCTCCGGGAACTGCGCGCGGCACGGGAACAGGCCCTGGCCGCCGTGCTCGACGCGATGACTCCCGGCGCGCGGGACGCGCTGGTCGAAGGGGCCGGTGGCCTGCTGTCCGCCCTGGACGCGGCCGCCGACCGGGCCGCCGACGAGTCGGTGTCCCGCTCGGCCTGAGACGGCGGACACGTCATCCGGCGCCGGGTCGGGCCGCACCGGGCCGTCCGGCCCAGTCCAGGCACATCACCACCGCGTCGTCCTCCAGGGGCGAGTGCCCGAGGTGTCCTGACAGCGCTCTGAGGACCGCCCCCGGTACCTGGGCCGGCGGCAGCAGCCGGGTCGCCTTCATGGTGCGGGCCAGCTTCCGCTCCCCGTACGCCTCCCCTGCGGGCGTGGCGGCGGTGTAGACACCGTCGCTGGCGATCAGCAGCCGGTCACCGGGCGCCGCGTCCACCGTCTCGGTCTCGAAGGGCGTGTCCCCGAACATGCCGAGCGGAAGCTGCGGCTCCAGCTCCAGCCGCTCGACCTCGCCCGCCCGCATCCGCCACAGGCGGGGGGATCCGGCGTCCACGGCCTCCACCCGTCCGGTGGCCAGTTCGAACCGCAGCAGGAGTACGGCGGCGTGGGCGGTGCCCCGGTACTGCGCGAAGACCGCCTCGTCGGCGAGGGCCGCCTGATCGGCCAGTCCCAGCCCGGCCCGGCGGGCATTGCGTACGGCATTCACGACGAGACCGGTCAGCAGTGCGGCGTCCATTCCCCTTCCCATGCCGTTGATGACGGCCACGCTGAGGTGCTCCGGCGAAACGGACCAGTCGAAGCCGTCCCCGAAGACCGCGTATGCCGGTTCGAGGTGTGCTCCGAGGGCGAATTCGTCCCTCGCGCACGAGCGGGCCGGCAACAGCAGCCACTGCAATTCGGCGGCGAGTGTCAGGCGTTCGGCCCGGCGCTGCACTTCGTACTCGTCGGTCTCCCGTCCGGCCAGCACGATTTCCCGCCCGAGAGCGGTGGCAATGGCGTGGAGTTCGGCCTGTACCGCGGGAGAGTGGGAATGGCCGGGAACGCTCACGGACAGAACTCCCAGCCGGTCGCCGCGGACCGTCACCGGAAGATGGACCTCCCGTTCCTCCGGCCCGGACGACACGGTGTGCGGTCCCTGGGCGTCGAAAGCCCGGCCCTGCGGTGTGCCGTCGACGGAGAGCGGCTGCAGCACCAGCGGAGGCCGCTGGACCGGTTGCAGCGAGCGCATCCCGTAGTCCACCAGGCGGAGTTCCACCCCGCCGGCGCCATAGTGCTCACGCAGGCAGGCGGCCAGCACGTCCACGAGCCTGTCGGCAGCCGCGGCCTCCAGAGCACGTACTACGGCGACACTGCGATCCATCTCGTTCCCTACCGCCGCTCGACAGCACTGAACCCCAGCATGCGGGCACAGACCGGATCTTGCTCAGCCGGCCGCAGGATAGTCTGACGGGCCGCAGGATCATCGGTGCGGACGAGGGGTGGGCCGATGGGTGCGTCAATGCTCTACCAGGTGCTGGAACCGCTGCCGGACAGGCGGACGGCGCTGCGGTTCGCACGTCACCTGCTCGCCCGGTTCGGTGCCGGGGCGCCGGACCTGCCGTCCCTGGCCTTCGAGGACATCGCGACACGGGAACAGTTCCACCATGCCCGGCGGTACTTCACCTGCGGGGCGTTCTCCTGCTCGACGCGGGATCTCCAGGACTCGCGTGTCCAGGAGCTCTGGCGGACCCTGGGCCGCCTGGGCCTTCAGGACAGGTCCGACGGCTGGGTGGAGACGGAGCTGGAACCCGGACTGGGTTCCCTGTGGCCCTTGCCCGAGGGAGTGTCGTTCCAGCTGCTGCGGGGAAGGAGACCCGCCACTTTTCCCGTCCGTGACCCGGACGAGTGCACCGAGACGGAGATCGACGACACGGTCGCGGCTTGTGGCCCCCTGTCGATCGGCATCGGCTGGCTCTCGCCGCTGCGCGGCCTGCCCAGCGCCACACTCTGCGGTGTCCAACTGTGCCTCAACAGCAGATGGACGGTGCAGTGCGGTGAGCCCGATCCCGGCCGGCACGCCGTCTACCTGTCCATCGGCACACGAACCCGGGACGAGGCCGCGCAGGAGTGGCTCCGGGCCACAGGGCTCCGCCTCGGAAAGGCGCAGTCGGGATGGTAGAGCGACGGCCGAGCGACACGGAGCGCCGGAACGTCGGCATCCAGCTCCCGAAAGATCCTGGTGGGACTGGGACGTGGTCGCCTGGGACCCCGCCGAGTTCCGGCTGGCGGCCGGGCCCGACCTGTCCTACGCCCACGGCCTGGAGCTGGCCTTCGGCGACCCCGCGTTCGTCGGTTGCCCGGCGCGGTTCGCTCATCCGGTCTTCCACCCGCCGACGGCCGAGGAACGGCTGCGCGTCAGTCGTCGACTCGGTGAGGAGCCGCCCGTTCTCGTCGCCTTCGAGGCGGACGCGGGCGATCCGGAGCCCGTTTCCTGTCTGATCGCCGCCGAACGGATCGACGTCGTCCACGAGACCGTTCTGCGGTACTGGCGCCCGGACGCAGCCGAGGGACTGCGGTTCGCGCCATGGGTGCGGCCGCCGACGCCGTCCTGAGTGCCGGGATCAGCGGGCGTGGCCGTGCGCGGATGTCGCGTTGCGTGGCGCGGTGCCGCGGGCGGGTGCCTGGTCCGCGGGGTCCGGCGTCAGGCGGGCGTCTCGTCCAGTACTGTGCCGAGGTGGGCGAGGACGTGGGGCCAGCCGTGGCCCATGCCGTCGTGGGCCTGGCGGCCCATCGGGGAGTCCAGGTCGAAGCCGGTGTGGGTGAGGAAGAGGCGGGTGCCTCTGCCCTCGGGGACCAGCCGCCAGGTGATCGTCGTGTCGAGGGTGCCCTCGGCGAAGCGGTAGCTCAGCAGCCGCTCGGGCTCGACCTCGGTCACCTCGCACGGCTGCGGGCCCCAGGCCCCCATGTCCAGGGTGAAGCGGTGGCCCACCAGCGGCTTGACGTCTCCCGCCGCCCACCAGCGGGCGTGCAGCACGGGGTCGGTCAGCGCCGCCCAGACGGCCGACGGGGGGTGGGGCAGGAACTTCTCGCAGTTGATCTCATTGCTCGCGGTCACGGCGTGTCTTCCTCGTCCAGAAGGTCACCCAGCGCGTTCAGGCGCTGGTTCCAGTAGTGCTCGAACGGATGCAGCCACTCGCCGACCTCCGCCAGGCCGGCCGGGACCAGGTGGTAGAAGCGGTGCCGCCCGCGCGGCTCCTCGCGCACCAGCCCGGCGGCGCGCAGCACGGCCAGATGCTCGGAGACCGCCGGCCTGCCGAGCTCGAACAGCGCGGCCAGCTCACCCGTGGACCGCGGGCCCGCCCGCAGGTGGTCGAGCAGCTTGCGTCGCACGGGGTTGGCCAGAACGCCGAACACGTCAGTGGGCATGCGGCGAGATTACGTCGGGATGTTCCGACGCGTCAATCTTTTCCGAGCGATCTCATGCTCACTGTGCGCGTTCGGTCTTCGCGCTCGGTGCACGATCCACTGGTGTGGGCGAAGCACCGCCCGGTGTTATTCAATGAGGTGTGCGGTCCGGGTTTCGGGGCCCCGCCGCGCGGGTTCGGGTACGCCCCGGTGCTGTGCCGGGGTTGGCGAGCGAGCTGAGAGAGCCCATGGACTCCACCCCCTCCCCCTCGTCCTCGTCGCCGTTCGACATGGTCAGCAGCGCCCTGGGGCGCTACATCCCGCGGGTCGGAGCGGCGGGGGCCGTCGGCCCTGCCGCCATGGAGGGCGACCGCACCGGAGGCGGACCCGTTCCCGAGGACCCGGCGGACGATCGTCAGGAGCAGATCCTCGGCGCGGTCAACGTGGACCGGGATCTGCGGATCACCCACTGCAATCTGGACGCCCCCGTCTTCTCGGGGCTCGACGCCGTGCCGGGGAGCCCGTTCGTCGACCTCCTGCCCCCCGGGGACGTGCCGACGGTCACCCGGCGGCTGCGCCAGGTGCTGGAGACCGGTGAGGCACACGTCGCCCGGGTGCAGCGCCTGCGCCGCTCCGACGGGTCGGAGCTGGTGGTCTCGATGAGCATCCTGACCGCCGTGGCCCCCCAGGACGGCCTGACCGTCTCGGTGATCGCCATGGCCAGGCGGCTGCACCTGTACGCCGCCGAGACGGCGATCGGGACCTCACTGGACATCGGCGAGACGGCGCAGTCGCTCGCGGAGTCCCTGCTCGCCTGGGGGGACGTGGCCGCCGTGGACCTCGACTTCGCCGTATGGACGGGTGAGGGCGTCACCGAGCAGGCGCAGGGACGCATTCGGCTGCGGCGCGCGGCGCTGGTGCCGGACCGCGCGTGGCCCGAGGGGTACGTGACGCCGGGAGACGACCTTCCCGGTGACGCCAGCCGGCTGCTGTCCCAGGCGGTACGGCGGGACGACGCCCCGCAGGCCATCGTCATACCCGACCGGAAGGCAGTCGAGCGGGTGCTCGGCAGTCCGCGCCTGGTCCGTGCCCTGGTGCCCGGTGACCGGTCGGCGGGTGTGGCGTGCATTCCGCTGGTCCTGGACGGCGTACCGCCCGTCGTCCTGGGCGTGGCCGAGGTCTGGCGGCGGGCGGACTGGCCCTTCCACGACAGCGAGCTGTTCGACCTCCAGGAACTGGTGGCCAGGACCTCCCACCACGTCGACCTGGCGCGCCAGCACCAGCGGGAGCACACGCAGGTACTGGCGTTGCAGCGCCGCCTGCTGCCGCGCACCGGCGGGGACACGATCCAGATCGCCAGCGTCTACCAGCCCGCCACCCCCGACAGCGCGGGCGTCGGCGGGGACTGGGTGAACAGCTTTCCGCTGCCGGACGGCCGTACCGCCCTGGTGGTCGGGGATGTCGTGGGGCACGGTCTGGGGGCCGCGGCGACCATGGGACAGCTGAGCATGGAGGCCCGTGCGCTGCTGTCCGCCGGACTGGCGCCCGACGAGGTGCTGGAGCACCTGGACGAGACGGTGTCACTGCTGGACGACGCGGAGTCCGGGCTCGCGGCCGGGTACAGCGCCCTCGGATCGACCTGCTGCATCGCCGTCTACGACCCGGTCAGCCATCGCGTGTCGCTGTCCAGCGCCGGCCACCTGCCGCCGGTGCTGGTGGATCCGGACGGGCGCGCCGGCCCGCTCGCGGTCCGGCCCCATCCCGGCCTGGGCGCCGAGTTCGCGCTGCGGGAGCCGTTCGGCGTGCACACGTTCGCCGCTCCCCCGGGCTCCCTGCTCGCCCTGTACACCGACGGGCTGGTGGAGGATCCCGCCGTGCCGATCGACGAGGGCATCGACAGGCTGGCGGACGCCGTGGCGGCGGTGCACCCCTGGGACACCCTGCCGCAGGCGGCGCGGCGCGTGGTCGCCGCGCTGGCCCCGGTGCGTCAGCGTGACGATGTCACGCTGCTGCTCGCGCGCACGATCGGCTACCGCAAGGGGGACACGGCGACGTGGCGGCTGCCCGCACGCGACGACGCGGCGGACCGGGCCCGCACCCTGGTCGCCGCGCTGCTTCGGCGCTGGCACACCCGCGACGACACCCGGGACAGCGTGCTGCTGCTGGTCAGCGAGTTGGTGACCAACGCGGTCCGCTTCGCCGAAGGGCCCATCACGGTACGGCTGATCCGGTCCGGCCATGGACTGCTGTGCGAGGTCGCCGACACGGGCAACGGCAGACCGCGCCTGGGCCGGGGCGGGCTCCTCGACGACCACGGCCGTGGTCTGCACGTGGTCCACCGGCTCACCACCCGCTGGGGAGTGCGGTGGACGGACACCGGAAAGGTGGTCTGGGCGGAAATCGCGAGGTGAGGGGGGCCGGGGCGTCAGGAGACCGGCGCCCATCGCCGCCGGTGGTCCGACGGCAAGGAGGCGGTGCCCGTGCTGGTGCCGTCGCGCCGCCGCCGGGTGCGGGGGGCGGCACCGATTCACGGGCGGCCCGTCCCCGCTGCCCCGGATGTCACGCAGGCGTCACAGCCACTCCCCTTCCAGGGCGGTCGCGGTGAGGCCCGGGGCCGCGGCGTACAGGACGGCACGGCTGCCCGGCTTCTGCCCGGCGTCGTAGGCCCTGCGCATGATGTCGAACACGGCGGCGCCGCCACGGTTCCCGGTGGTGTAGCTGGCCCGGCTGTAGTCCAGGAGTCCGGCCGGCCAGCCCTCGGGCATGGTCTGCTCCATGTACTCCAGCACCTTGGTCCCGCCGGGGTGCGCGAGCAGCACGTCGGGGTGCCAGGAGCCGGGGTCCTCCTGGTAGCGGACGCGGAGCCACTCCCACATCGCGGTGACCGTCTGCTGTACGGCGCGCGGCCCGCGCCGGTCCATCACGAAGTGGGTGCCGTCCGCCCGCGTCTCCAGACGATGCAGGTCCTGGGTGCCGGGCAGGGTGTGGTTCCAGGAGGCGTCCAGTCGCAGCATGGACTCGGGGCGCGGGCGGCCGGTGACCACGGTGGCGACGGCGGTGTCCGCGAACAGCAGCCGGACGATCAGGGACTCCAGGGTGTCGTCCCCGGGCTGGTAGGTCGTGCTCAGCGCCTCCGAGATCACGACCAGGACCACGCGGTCCGGGTCGGCGGCCACGAGGTCCGCCGCCAGCGCGAGGGAGCGGGTGCCGGCGATGCAGGCCCACTGCGTGGCCGGCAGCATCAGCACGTCGTCGCGCAGCGGGAGCCTGTTGGCCAGGGCGACGTCCAGACCCGGCAGGGCCGGCGTGGTGGAGTTGCTGGTGATGACGCAGTCGACGTCCGACGCGTCCAGTCCGGCGATCTGCAGGGCGCCGCGCGCCGCGCGCTCCCCGTAGGACTGCACGGCCTCCCAGGCGGGCGCGGTGCGTTCCTGGACGGTCTGCGGCGCGGGCACCGCCTCCAGGGCGGCGATCGCGCGGTCCACGTCCTCGCCGGCGAAGCCGTCACGGACCAGCGCCTCCCGGGCCGCCTCCAGGTCCCCGGCCGGCAGGCCCTTGCCGGGTGCGACGGCGGTCTCCAGCGGCAGCATCCAGCCGCGGGTCTCGATGCCCGTGCTGGCCGCTATGCCGTCGATCCGCGGCGCCCACGCCGCTTCCGGGTGCCGGCCGCGCACCTCCGCCACGATCTGGCTGGTCTCCACGGCGTGCTCGCCGTGTATCACGGCAGGAGGGCAGAGGTAAGCGGCCATCAGGGGGCACCTTTCTGAGGGGTACGCGGGGGAACGCCACGAGTGCTGTGTCATGGGTCACTTCGGCACGGGACGCCCAAGTCGATGCCGATGCGCTCCACTTCGGGCGCCGGCATCCGTATCGAGCATGGACGCTAAAGGGACATTTCCGCTGTGACACAGGCAACTCGGGCGCATTTTGGCGTGGTGACACGGCACACACCGCCGCGGGGGCCGCGGTGCACCGAAGTGCCGTACGCCACTACTGACGTGACGTCAGCCAGAGGGCCGTCGTCGGCGTCGCTCGATTTCGCCGGACCCGGCATCAGCGGCGGGTTACTGTACGAGCACGCCGCGTTGCCCACGGCCCCGCCGAGGAGGAAACTGTGCCATCGCCCTGCGACCCCCAGCACGCGCCCGCCGGCGATGTGGGCGCGGCCCTCATGATGATCGACTCCCGGCTCAAGGCCGTCTACGACGACAACGTCGGCACCGACGCCGAACAGCGGGCGCTGACGGCGCAGTTCGCCGCGTCCTTGGGTCCGAGCGGGCTCGATGACCTGGTGGACGGCGCCTGCACGCTCATCTACATGTTCATGCGGTGGCTGGAGATGGCCTACGAGGACCACGACAAGGACGTCATCGAGTGCGTGGTGCCCAGCCTGGTGGCCACGCTGCGCATGATGCCGAAGAGCGTCCGCCCCGAGGCCATCCCCACCATGGCCGGTCTGGTCGTCGCCGCGGGGACGGGCCTGAGCCCCAGCCTGTGGCGCAAGCGGGTGGGGAGCTGGACCAAGGACGAGATGAACCCCCTGGAGGCCACCGCCTTCCTGCTCGCGGAGCACATCAACCGGCTCACCGACGACCGGGACTTCGCCACCCGCATGATCATCGAAGCGCTGTCGGGTGCGGACGAGGAGTGACGCGTCGGCGTCGCGACTACTGATCCGCCACCGCCCGCCGCATGGCGGGTACGCCCTCGAAGCGCCGTTACGGCGCTCGCCGTTCGGCTCCCCGGTGCGCCGGCCGGAGCCCTGAGAGGGTGACGTCGACGAGACGCCGGACGGCCTCGCCGGAGGCCATCCCCCCGGCGGCGGACAGCGCGTGCAGGCAGTAGTCGGCCAGTTCGGCGGCGGACACGTCGTCGCGCGCGGCACCCGCGGCGGCCGCTGCGGCGACGACGTCGCACAGGAGGCCGTGCAGTCGCCGCTGAGCCCGGAGCACGTGCTGGTCCCGGTGGACGAAGGCGGCGACCTCGCCGTCCCGGCGACGGTTGTGCGCCAGATGTGCGTACCCGTGCAGAACGGCTTCGAGTTGCTCCGCGGGCCCGTCGGCGTGGTCCCGGGCCCGGCCGAGGTGTTCCAGGTGGGCGGCCACGTGGCGCTCGTGCCAGGCGACGAGGACCGACTGGACGTCCGGGAAGTACTTGTACAGCGTCGCCCGCCCGATCCCGGCCTCCTTCGCGATCTGCGACATGGTCACCGGGGCCAGGCCGTGCTCGGCGACGAGCGCGACGGTGGCCGTCAGGACCGCGTCCTGAACGGCCCGGCGATGCGCGTCCATCGTCTCGTCCCACAGCTTCGGCATGCGTCGATGATACGCAGCGACACGGTGGCGACAGCATGCATTGACAGAGACAGAGTGTCTCGATAACCCTGGAGGCACTCGTCCGGACGAGATGTGACGCAGTACCTCCGAGGGAGAAGGGAGCGGTCATGCCGACCGCCGAAGCCCGTGTCGAGACCGACCGCGCCGACCGTTATCTCGTCCAGCTCTGCCGCCACCTGGACGAGATGAGCCACATGCCGGGGAGCCACACGCCCCACGGGCCGCACGGCGGTCACGGAGAGGGCCCGACGACGCCCGTGGTCCGGGAGGTCGACTACACGCACGCCCATGGCACCGTCCGCTTCGAAGACGGCCGGTGGACCCTGGACGCCGCCGCGGGCGCGCTCACGCTGCGGGTCGACGCCGATGACGAGGAAGCCCTGCGGCGCCTCAAGGACGCCGCGTCCGAGCGGATCCGGACGATCGGCCGACGCGACGGGCTGCGAGCCCGCTGGCACTGATCGTCGCGGTATACCCCGGGATCGGCGGGAGCGGTCACGTCTCACCGGGACGCCCTCCCTTAGGCGCCTCCGCACGAGGGGGGCGCGCTCCTCGCCGGCCAGGGGGCGAGGTGCACCCCCGTGCTTCGGATCCGACGGCGAGGGAACCCGGGGCGGCATGATGCGGACTGTTGTGCGGGGAAGCGCGGCGGGTGCCGCGGGAACGACCGTGCTGAACGCGGTGACCTACGCCGACATGGCGTGGCGGGGACGGCCCTCCAGCCAGGCCCCCGCCCAGGTCGTCGACCAGATCGCCCAGGAAGCGGGGCATCCGGTGCCCGGTTCGGGCGACACCCGGGACAACCGGCTCTCCGGTCTGGGCGCCCTGTCCGGTATCGCCGTCGGCTGCGGAACCGGGGCGGCCGTGTCACTGCTGCGGCGCGTCGGCATCCGTATGCCCTGGTGGCTGGGCGGCGCGGTCACCGGCGCGCTGGCCATGGCCGCCACCGACCTGCCGATGGCCCGGCTGGGCGTGAGTGACCCGACGAACTGGTCGGCCAAGGACTGGGCCTCCGACGCGGTGCCCCACCTGCTGTACGGGCTGGTGACGTACGGCATCGTGACCGCCTCGGACCGCCGGTTCTGAGGGCCGCCGGGCGGGAGCGGCCGCGCTCCGGCAGCCGGCACCGGCCGGCCTCTCGATGTCGCCGGCGACGTCCGCTGATGCCGGGTGCCCGGCGGCGCCGCCCCGGTCGCCCGTCCCCTGCTCACCGCCTACCCTGCGAAGAGTGCAGCTCCCCATTCGCGATGCGAGGACGGATCATGAGTGACAGCGGAGAGTTTCGCGAACGACTCCAGCACATGCGTGAGAAGGCCCGGGAACTGATGGCTGCCGCGGAGGACACGAACGATCCCGCGAAGAGGCAGCAGCTTCAGGAGAAGGCCCGCCGGCTGCAGAGCCAGAGTGAGCAGGAGAGCGCGATGCGGAGCGGGGACATCTATCCCTCGGAGTGAGCAAGCGACGTCATCGCTCCCTGTCCGGCGTCTGTGCGCGTGTAGGTGAGGAATGCGGCGCCGCCGGGCAGCACGGTGTGGTCCGTCAGCGTGAACGCGCGCGGATCGGCGCCGGTCTTCCCCGCGAACAAGGGGATGCCCGCGCCGATGACGACCGGGTTGACCTTGAGGACGAGTTCGTCGATCTCCGGGTGCGCCGGCCAGCTCGGCTCCGCCGACCAGCCAGATCCCCTTGCCCTCCTGGGCCTTGAGCTCCCGGACCGTCGCCGACGGATCCTCGGCGACGACCTCGACAGCCGCGTCCGGGCTCTTCGCCAGCGTGCGGGAGAAGACGTAGTGCCGCAGGTGCGGGTAGGCGTCGGTGATGCCGGCGTCCAGTCCGAGCTGGTACGAGCGGCGGCCTTCCACGACGGTGTCGAAGCGGGTACCGGGCGCGGTCACGCCCAGCGCCGCACGGGCTGGGGCGGGCAGCGTCTCCGGATAGTGCGCGACCATGTGCTCCAGGTAGTCGGGGGTGACGGTGAAGAATCCGCCGGGACCGCTGGGGTCGCCCCCGTCGGGGCCCGCTATGAAACCGTCGAGCGTGGTGGCGACGTAGTAGGTCAAGGTGCGCACGGCGATCGTCCTTCGCTGGTCCGTCGTCTGCTGAGCGCCGTACGGGCGCAGCCGTCGAACGGGCTTGCGCGGCACGGGCGTTCAGATGTCCCGGAGAACCATACGGTTTTCACCCGCTGGTCAGTGGGTCGTTGATCAGCTTGCTCGGGTGAGACGGCGGGGTCAGACCAGGTCGCGCATGCGGCGGATCGGGCCGGCGAGGAGGATGGCCGGGCTGATCGCGGAGAGCGCGGCCATGAGGGCGAGGGAGGCGCGGGTCCCCCACAGGGCGGCGGCACCGCCCGCGGCCAGCGCGCCGAAGGGGATCGCGCCCCAGGAGATGAAGCGGACCGTGGCCATGACGCGCGGCAGGAGTTCCGGGGGTGTGGCCGTCTGCCGGTAGGTGCGGGCCACGATGCTCGTCACCACCACGGCCCCGCAGAAGCCGCCGTTGCCGACGGCGAACAGGGCGAGTGCCGCGGAGCGGCCGGCGAGGGGGATCAGCGCGGCGAAGCACGGGGCGGCCAGCGCGGCCCAGCGCAGCGCGCGTCCGCTGCCCAGGCGCGCGACGATCCGGGGCGTCAGTGCCGCGCCGACGAGGGTCCCGAGGCCGTCGGTCGCGAGGAGTACGCCGACCAGGGCGGGCGGCGCGTCGAGCGTGCGGACCAGGAAGACGGGAATGAGCGCCATCAAGCCACCGCAGACGAAGTTGACGGCGGTCGCGTCGGCCGTGCAGGGGCCGATGACGGGGTGGCGGACGACGTACCGCCAGCCCTCGCGGATCATCTCGCCCACGCCGCGCCGCGGGCCCTCCTGGGCCGGGTGCGGGACCCGCGGCAGGCTGCCCATGAGCGCGGCCGAGACGACGTAGCTCACCGCGTCGACCGCGATCGAGGCCGCCGCGCCGAGCAGCTGTACGAGGACGCCGCCGAGGGACGGGCCACCCAGCTGGGTCGCGGCCCGCGTGCCGGAGGTGAGGCTGTTGCGGGCGGTCAGTTCCTCCTTGCTGACGATGGACGGCAGGAACGTCGAATTGCCGACGTCGAAGACTACGGACGCCAGCCCGACCACCAGGGCCACGACGACCAACTGCGCCAGGCTCAGGACGCCGAACGCGGCGGCGGCCGGCACCGAGGCCACCGCTACGGCCCGGACGACGTCCATCGCCACCTGCGTGCCGCGCAGCGGCAGACGGTGGACGAGGACCCCCGCCGGGAGGCCGATCAGGAGCCAGGAGGCGAAGCCCGCGGCCGTGATCAGGCTGACCTCGAACGCCGAGGCGTGCAGGACCAGGACCGCGAGCAGCGGAAGGGCCACCGCCGTGACCGCGTCGCCGATCCCGCTCGCCGTGGACGCACCCCAGTAGCGCCAGAACGCCGCCAGGCGCGCCGCGGTGTCCGGCCGCTCCTCCCGCGCGTCCCGCCCGTGCACCGTCGTCGTCATGCCCGCCCCCTGCGACCGTCAAGTGAGTCTCTTTAGGGAACTCACTATACTCATGGATCATGCGATACACAGAGCTCGGCGACCCGGACTGCGCGATCGCGCAGGCCCTGACGGTGGTCGGTGATCCGTGGACGCTACTGCTCATCCGCGACGTGGCGGGCGGTGCGCACCAGTTCGACGTGCTCCGCGAGGGACTCGGCATCAGCCGCAAGGTCCTGACGGAGCGTCTGAAGTCACTCGTCACGGACGGGGTCCTGGAGAAGCGGCTCTACAGCCCGCACCCTCCCCGCTACGAGTACCACCTGACGCCCGCCGGACGAGGCCTGCTCCCGGTCCTCGTCGCCCTCCAGGACTGGGGCGGACGCCATGTGATGGGCGACGGCGCCCTGTCGGCCACCAGCGCGGCCGACTCCGCGGAGACCCGCCGGGTGCACGCCCTCGTGGGGCGACGGCTCCCCGCACTGGAACTCGCCGGCCCTGGGGGCGCGCCGGTCGACCCGGTCTCCACGGAGCGCGCCTGGACGGTCCTGTACTGCTTTCCGGGGGCTTACGCACCCGGCGGTCAGGACTATCCGCCGGGCTGGGGGCTGATCCCGGGCGCCCGCGGCTGCACGCTGGAGTCGTGCACGTACCGCGACCGGATGGCCGACTTCGCCGAGCGCGACGCGCGGGTGCACGGCGTGAGCACGCAGCGCCCGGACCAGCTCGCCGCCTTCGCGGAGCACGAGCGGATCGCGTTCCCTCTGCTGTCCGACGCCGACCTGCGGCTGGCGGCGGCACTGCGGCTTCCCACGTTCCGCGCGGCGGGAGTGGACCGGCTCAAGCGGCTCACCCTCGTCCTCGACTCCTCCCGCACGGTGCGCGGCGTGCTGTACCCGCTCGACGACCCGGCGGGGTCCGTGGACGAGGCTCTGGCACTGCTCGACTCGCTGGCCGGGGCGTGAGGGCCGCTGGCGGGGCGCGGGGCTCGGCCGGGCGCGGAGACGCGGGCGGCGCATGGAGCCTCGGGCGGGACGTGGGGTCTTGGACGGGCGGGAGTCTCGGCCGGGCACGGAGACTGGGGCGGCACATGGAGCCTCGGGCGGCGCGTGGGGTCTTGGCGGGGCGTGGGGTCTTGGGCGGCGCGGGAGTCTCGGCCGGGGCGCGGAGACGTGGTCCGGGCGCGGAGACGTGGGCGGGGCGTGGCCGCCAGGACCCCAGGCCGCGCCACAACCCCTGGTTGTGGCCGTAGGGTGTCGGCGTGGACCTCGACACCGTGCGGACCTTCGTCGCCGCCGCCGACGCGGGGCGGTTCCAGGACGCGGCCGCCGAGCTGGCGGTGACCCAGCAGGCCGTCTCCAAGCGCATCGCCGCGCTGGAACGCGGGCTGGGCGTGCGGCTGTTCACCCGTACCTCGCGGGGAGCCGAGCTCACCATCGACGGGCAGGCGTTCCTGCCGCACGCCCGCGAATTGCTGCGTGTCGCCGAGCGCGCGGTCGCGTCCGTGCGCACCGGCCGCCGTCCGCTGCGCGTCGACGTGATCGCCTCGCGCGGCGCCGCGTCGGGCCTGATGCGCGGCTTCCACCGGGCGCACCCCGAGATCGACCTCGACGTGCTGATGCTGTTCGACATCGATACGGCCGTCGCCGCCATCCGGTCCGGGTCGATCGACGCGTCCTTCCGCGCCGTCGGCGTGCCCGGCCGGCCCCTTCCCGAGGACATCGAGTCCGTCCGGGTCCTCGACGAGCCGCTCCAGCTCCTCACCGGGCCCGGCCACGCGCTGGCGGCCGCCAAGTCGGTGACGCTCCTCCAGCTCGTCGGGCACCGGATCTGGATGCCCGGCATCGTGCCCGGCACCGAGTGGGCCGCATACTACGACGACCTCGTCGCCGAGTTCGGCCTCACCATCGAGGCGACCGGCCCCAACTTCGGCTCCGACGCGCTGCTCGACACGATCGCCGACACCCCGGCCCTGGCCACCTTCATGGGCGGGGACACGCGCCTCGTCTGGCCCGCCGGTCACGGGCTGCGCCGTATCCCGGTGACCGGCCCCGAGCCGGTCTACCCGCACTCGCTCCTCTGGCACCGCGACAACCCCCACCCGGCTCTCACCACTCTCAGCGCCCACCTGGCCGCCACGACGGCCGCCCCCGGCGCCGCCGGGACCTGGACGCCGGGCTGGGTGACTCCGGCTGAACCGAGCTGAACCGAGCTGCGCCGCGAGCACGGCACAGCTCAGGCGGCGGGCACTGTGATACAGGGGGCCGCCCGGTTCGCTGTGGCGATCGCCGTGTCGGTGCGGGCGTGGATGACCAGGCGCGTGCACGCGGTGTCGGCGTTCGCCTCCAGCAGGCGCCGTGCGGGAGCGCTGTGGGTCGCCACGGACGTCAGCAGGCCGAGGTCGCTGCACATGCGGTGGACCCGCAGCACGGTGCCGACCGCCCTGTCGGTCGCCGCGCCCTCGTCGAGCACGATGACGACGGAGCCCGGCCGGTGCGCGTGGACCAGGGCGCTGATCTGCCCGTACAGCGCGGGCGCCGCGTCCTTGGCGTCGGTGTCCTCGCCGACGGTGACGACGAGCACTCCCTGCTCACATGAATGAGAGAGCATCACGATCCCCCCGTTCCGTCTGTGGCGACCGGTTCCCCGGTCGGGTACCCCGTGCCGGGCTGGTCATGGCTTCGCCGCGGACTGGGCGGCCGCCGGAGCGGAGAGGCGCGAAGGAGGTCTTCGAGGAGGTCACCGGCCTCCTGGACGACGGCCGGGCGTGTCCGGACGTCCTCGTGCCCGCGCGGTGGTCCGCTGATGCCGGCCGGGCTGCCGCGCGGGCTGCGGACCGGCACGGCAGGACCGTCCGGCCGCCGTGACGCGCGGCCGGGGACGGCCCCGGCCCGGGGCAGTCCCTCACCTGGGGTGCCGGCGCCGGCCCAGTCGGGCCCCGAGGAGGACGAAGTCGACGACGAGGACGATCACCCCGATGATCAGCAGGTAGATCAGCCCTTTGACCGCCAGACCGACGGCGCCCAGGATCACGGCGACGAGAAGCAGCAGGAGGAACAGGCTCACGGCTCTCTCCGATCGGTCAGCGCCGCCCGAGGCGGCGTTCCCCGCGGGCGCCCTGCTCGTAGGGAAGGTCGTAGTGGGCGAAGACCGCGGACTCGTCCTCCGCGGGGAGTTCGCCGTCCGGGTCGATCGCCGGGGCGTCCTTGACCACGCTCCTGCTGTAGCGCACCCTCAGGTACCCGGGCCCGACCCGCGCCTGGTCCAGCGGTACGAACACCAGTCGGCGCCGAGTGGGCAGGCCGACGGTCACCGTCGCGAAGGCGGGCACGTCGGTGAGGGTGTCGACGTAGACGGACTCCAGCGTGCCGATCTTGCGGCGGTCCGCGTCCACCACGTCATGACCGCGCCACTCCCGGATGTTGTCGGCCTCGAACATTCCTGGCCTTCCTCTCGTAACGGATGCACCTCTTCTCCTACCCCGTCTTGCCACACCTGTCGCAGCTCGTTCGCGGGGGCCGGGGGTGCGCGGGGCGGGTGACTCCCGGGTGCCCGTGCCCGCGTCGCCCGGCAGGATCGGATCAGGGTTCCCGGCCCGCCGGTGTTTCGTCACGTGGCGGCCGGGATACCCCGCGAAGGCCGGGCCCCGGATCTCACGAACGGTCGGAGCCGGGTCCCCGCGTCCGCGTACGCCGTCGCTGTGAAGGTCGGTCGCCATGTCCCATGCCCCTTCCCCCGCAGGCCACAGCCGTGTCACGCCGGTCAGACCCGTCGCTCCGGCGGTGGGCTCCGCCCGTCGGCCGGCCGCCGGCCGGGGCGGGCGGGGCGTGCGTGGCGGTACGGCCCTGGTGACGGGCGCCTCCTCGGGCATCGGCGCCGCCGTCGCCCGCCGGCTCGCGGCCGAGGGAGGCTGGCGGCTGGTGCTCAACGGGCGGGACGTCACCCGGCTGGAGCAAGTGGCGGGTCAGGTGTCGGCGACGGCCTTCGCGGCGGATCTGACCCGGCCCGGCGCCGACCGCCGGCTGACCGAGCACGTGCTCGGCGAGGTGGGGGCCGTCGATCTGCTGGTGGCCGGCGCCGGGGTCGGCTGGGCCGGCGACTTCGTGGGGATGCCGCACGCGTCGATCGAGGAGGTCGTCAACGTCGACCTGCTGTCCACGGTGCACCTCGTGCGCACCGTGCTGCCGCACATGGTCGCGGCCGGATCGGGACGCGTGGTGCTCATCGGATCCCTCGCGGGCAGCGTGGGTGTGCGCGGGGAGGCCGTCTACTCGGCCGCGAAGGCCGCTCTGGCCGCGTTCGCGGACGCCCTGAGGTACGAGCTGCGCGGCAGCGGTGTGGGGGTCAGCCTCGTCGTGCCCGGCGTGGTCGACACCCCGTTCTTCGACCGGCGCGGCGCCCCCTACCAGCGGTCACGGCCCAGGCCCGTGCCGGCCGAACGGGTCGCGGACGCCGTCTGGACCGCCGTACGGCGCGGCAAGGACGAGGTGTACGTCCCCGGCTGGCTGCGTCTTCCCATCCGGGTACGGGGCACGACGCCGGGGCTCTACCGGCGGCTCGCCGCCCACTTCGGGTGAGGTGGCATGACGGCCCTCACGGTGGTGCTCGCCCTGTTCGCGGCCCTCTCCAACGCCTCGGCCTCGGTGCTGCAGCGGCAGGCCGCCGTGGAGGAGTCGGACGACCACACCGGGGTGGAGAGCGCCGTGCGGCGGCTCGGACACCTGCTGCGGCGGCCGCACTGGCTGGCCGGGACGGGTCTGCTGGTGCTGTCCAGCGTGCTGCAGGCCTGGGCGCTGGCCGTGGGCAGCCTGTCGCTGGTCCAGCCGCTGCTGGCCGCCGAGTTGCTGTTCACCCTGGTCGTGGGCAGTTTCGTGTTCCGCCGTCCTCCTGACCGGCGGACCTGGCTCGCGTTCGCCGCGCTCGCGGTGGGGCTGGCGGTCTTCCTGCTGTCGGCGTCCCCGCAGCCCGGCCGTTCGACGGCCTCGCCCGGGGCCTGGCTCGTGGTGGGCGTGGTCATGTTCTGCGTCGTGGCGCTGCTGGTGCTGATCGCGCGTCCGACACGGGGCACCTCGCGGGCGGCCCTGCTGGGCCTGGCGTCCGCCGTGTCCTTCGCCACCACGGCCGCCCTGCTGAAGGAGGCCGTCGGGATGCTCGAACACGGGCTCCCGGTCATGCTGACGCACTGGTCGCCCTACGCGACGGCGGGCGCCGGGTTCGTCGCCTTCCTGCTGCTGCAGGCCGCGTTCCGCGCCGGGTCGCTGGCCGCCTCGCAGCCCACGCTCACCCTCGGCGACGCCATCACCAGCGTGGCGCTGGGCTGGGCGCTGTTCTCGGAGGCCATCGACCTCGGGCTGCGGGTGCTGCCCGAACTGATCGGCATCGCGCTGATCGGGGCGGGCAGCATCGGGCTGGCGAACGCCCCGTCCGTCAAGGGCGGCTGGGACACGGAGCCGGGCGGTCGCCGGCAGGACGAGGACGAGGGCGGGGCGCACGTGCCGACGCCCCGCGGACACTGAACCGGTGAGGAGGCGGTCCCCGATGGCTCCGGGTTCCCGACGGGCGTGGCGGGCCGCGGCCCTGCTGCTGCCGCCGGCCGTCGCGGGCGCGCACATCGGCCCGGCGGCCACCTGGCTGCCGAGCGTACGGCGGCTGCTGTTCCCGGGGCTGTCCGGCACCGGCCACCGCCGGCACATCGCGCTGACCTTCGACGACGGGCCGGACCCGGCCTCGACGCCGCGTTTCCTGGACGCGCTGGACGCGCTCGGGGTGCGGGCGACCTTCTTCGTCCTCGGCGAGAACGTGGCCCGCCATCCGGCGCTGGCGGTGGAGACGGTGCGGCGGGGCCACGAACTCGCGGTGCACGGCTGGACCCACGAGCGGCCCTGGTGGCCCTCCCCCGCCCGTGACATCGCCGGGGTGGCCCGGACGGCCGGCACGCTGTACGGCGTCACCGGGCAGCGGCCGTGCTGGTACCGGCCGCCGTACGGGATCCTCACGTCCGGCCGCTGGCTGGCCGCCCGGCGGGCCGGGCTGCGGACCGTGCTGTGGTCCGCCTGGGGCCGGGACTGGACGGCGGAGGCGACCCCGGAGTCCGTACGGGCGCTCGTCGCGGCCGACCTGCGCGGTGGCGGGACCGTCCTGCTGCACGACTCCGACCGGCTCGCGGCCCCGGGCTGCTGGCGCTCCGCGCTCGGCGCGCTTCCGGGCCTGGTGGACCGCTGCCGGGAGGCGGGTCTGACGATCGGCCCCCTGCGCGAGCACGGCCCGGACTGGGGGCCAGCACCGGACCCGCACCGGCCGGCTCCCCCGGCCCGGGAGCACGAGGGCGCCAGGTCACGGTGAGCCTCGCGAACTGGGCACGGTGACCGCTGTTCGCGGGGCGCGAGGTCCGCGAAGGTGACCGGTGACCGTGACACCCGTCAGCCGGGCGGTGACCGCGGGGTCGGCCGGTAACAGTGGCGACCGTCAGCCGGAAGCGGTCGGTGTGAAGCCCGTCGGCCCGGCGCGGTCAGCGCTGCTCACCGGATTCAGGTGTCGCTCCCCGCCGGCTCGGCGAGGCGGGTGACGTGGTCCATCGGGTCGCTCCTGAAGAGGGCCCGGCCGCGGGCCGTTCGGGTGGCGCGGGTGGTGCCCGACTCGGTGAGTGCGCCGAGGTCGCGGAGCAGCGCGGGGCCGTCCGCGGCGAGTTCGGAGACCCCGAGGCCGGCCATCTGCCGTACGCCCTCCACGCCGTGGCCGGGCAGCGGGCGGTAGCCGATCACGGGCAGGCCGGCGGCGAGGGCCTGGACGGCGGTCTGCCCGGCGGCGTTGTCGACGAGGGCGTACGAGGCGCCCATCAGGCCGGGCATGTCGTCGACCCAGTCCAGGGCGAGGGCGCCGGGCATCCGGGACGCCTCGGCGAGGAGCCGTTCGTTGCGGCCGCACAGCACCACGGGCAGATACCCGGCGCCGGCCAGCAGCCCGGCGGTGGCGGCCGGTCGGGACGCCGCTCCCCAGGCGCCGGCGGAGAGCAGTACCGGGGGGCGGCCGGGTGCCCGGGCGGTGAAGCGGGCCCGCCACCCGGCGGCGTCCGCGGCCGGGCGGAGGAAGGCGGGCGCGGTCACCGGCCCGGTGGTCGCCACGGGGACGGACAGGGAGCGCCGTACCTGGTGGGCGGCCGGGTCGGTGAGGCACAGGTACTGGTCGTTGCCCGGGTGGAGCCACTGCCGGTGTACGGCGAAGTCGAGCAGGAACACGGCGCTCGGCACCCGCAGTTCGCCCCGGGCCCGGAGATGGCCGGTGAGCTGGGCGGCGAGGTGGAAGACGGACACCACCACGTCGGCGCCCAGCCGGTCCACCAGCGCCGTCAGCCGGTCGCCGGCCAGGCGGGCGAGCGGTACGCCGCTGGGGCGGGGGCCGGCGCCGGCGCCGGCGCGCAGGAACGCGCCGTACAGGCCGGCGTACACCCAGGGGAAGTGGCGTACGGACGCCTGGTAGAAGCGGCGCAGACCGGTCCCGATGCCGTGGGGCAGGAGGGTGAGGACGTCGGCCACGTGGGGCTGGTGGCCGTGGGCCTCGGCGCGGCGGGCGAGTTCGGCGGCCACGGTGTCGTGTCCGGCGCCCATGCTCGCGCTGACGATCAGCACGCGCCGGGGGCGGCTCGCCGGAGTCCGGCCCGGGGACGACGTCTCAGCTGATGTAGGCACGGCTTCCGGTTCCCCGGTGGCACAGGGCGCCAAACGGGCCGTCCGTGGGGGCGTTTCCGGGTGACATGCGGGCGACACATCCGAATCTTTGCATAGTGCCATGAATCGAATGGCCCAGCCGGATACCTGTACGGCGCAACGCAGTCAGAGAAGCGAGTGGAAGGAGGTGTCCCTCGTGGCCACGCAACCGCGTATCGAAGACCACCCGGACCTGATGTCCATGCGTGCGCATTACGCCCAGGTGTCCGCACGGCCGTCGCTGCAGGCGACCGAGGGGCTGAGCCTGCTGACCGGCCTCTACATGGCGATCTCGCCATGGGTGGTGGGCTTCGACGGCAACCCGCTGGCCGTCAGCAACCTCGTCACCGGTATCGCCCTGGCCGTGCTGGCCCTGGGCTTCGGCTCTGTCTACGAGCGGACGTTCGGCGTGGGCTGGGTCGCCGCCGCGATCGGCGCGTGGACGATCATCAGCCCGTGGGCGGTGCAGCACGCGTCCGCGACGACGGGGACGATCGTCAGCAACACCATCACGGGAGCCGTCGCGGTACTGCTGGGGCTGGCGACCATGGCCATGGCGGCACGTGGCCGCGAGCACCGCTCCTGATCCGCACGGTGGCAGGCGCGCGCACGGCGGTCGCCGTGGCGCGCCTGCCCTTCTGTGTGCCCTCGGCCGCCGCGATCCGCGCGGCCGGGGGAGAATGCTGCTGTCGGCCATCGTCCGCGGCGACGGCGGGCGGGCGTGGCGGCGGCGGCGAGCACGGGAGGAGAGCCCGTGAGGCAGTGGCGGCGTGGCCTGCACCGTGCGTGGGAGTGGCTCGGCGTGCACGCCCTGTTCGGGCACGGCCGGGAGCTCGAACTCATGCACCGGGCCATGGGGTTCGCCACGCTGGCCCTGGTGACCCTGGCCCCGCTGCTGATCGTGGTGGCGGCGGCGGACCCGCTGGTGCGGGGAGGTTTCGCCTCGTGGCTGGCCGACGGCATGGGTCTGTCGGGGAAGTCGGCCCGGGCTCTGACCATCGTGATCAGTCCGCCGCACAACGTCATCGGCACGACAAGCGTGTGGAGTGGTGTCCTGCTCGCCGTGTTCGGCGTGTCCTTCGGCGGCAGCGTGCAGAACGGCTACGAGCGGATCTGGGCGCTGCCGCCCGGTCCCTGGCACCGGATCTGGCGGCAGGCGACCTGGCTGATCGCCCTGATGGCCTATCTGTACCAGGAGGTGCAGACCCGGACGGCGCTGCACGGCTTCGCGCGCATCGCGCTGTCCTCGGCGACCGGGCTGGTGTTCTTCTGGTGGGGCCAGCACTTCCTGCTGGGCGGTCAGGTCCGCTGGCGGTCGCTGCTGCCGGGCGCGGTGGCGACCATGATCGGGCTGGGTGGGCTGCGGGCGTTCTCCTCACTCGTGTTCACCCCGCTGATCGTGACCAACGCGCTGAGCTACGGCGCGGTCGGGACCGTGCTGGTGGTGGAGTCGTGGCTGATCGGGGTGGGGTTCGTCGTGTACGGGGGTGCGCTGTTCGGCCGCTGGTTCTGTGAGCACCACTGGATGCCGGGGCAGCGGCACACCACGGCGGAGGAGCCGGCCGGGGGTCCGGGGGACGGGGAGCCGCCCGCGGGTGCCGGGGGTGAGGAGCCGACCGGGGACGAGTGAGCGGCCGGGCGGTGGGGCGCCGGTCAGGCAAGTTCCTGCTCGGCCCAGATGATCTTTCCGTCGGGGGTGTAGCGCGTCCCCCAGCGGAGGGCCAGCTGGGCCACCAGGAACAGTCCGCGGCCGCCCTCGTCGGTGCTGCGGGCGTGCCTCAGCCGCGGGGCGGTACTGCTCGCGTCGGAGACCTCGCAGGTCAGCCGGGCGTCGCGGAGCAGCCGTAGCCGGATGGGCGGTTCGGCGTAGCGGATGGCGTTGGTGACCAGTTCGCTCACGACGAGTTCCGTCGTCATCGCCAGCTCGTCCAGGCCCCAGTCGGTGACCTGGCGGGTCGCGGCGGCCCGGATTCGGGCGACGGCGGCGGGATCGGCGGGCACGTCCCAGGAGGCGACCCGGTCGGCCGGGAGGGCGCGGGTGCGGGCCAGGAGGAGGGCGATGTCGTCGGGCTGGGGCCCGGGGACCAGTTGCTGCACGGCGGACGCGCACAGGCTGTCCAGGTCGGTTCCGGTGGTGGCGAGGACCTCGGCGAGCCGGGTCATGCCCTGTTCCATGTCGCGGTCGGTGCCGTCGATGAGGCCGTTGGTGTAGAGGCCGAGCAGGCTGTTCTCGGCGAGTTCGAACTCGGTGGCCTCGAAGGCCATGCCGCCCAGTCCGAGCGGGGGCCCGGCGGGTATCCGCGGGAAGTGGGCGCGCCCGTCGGGGGCGACGACGACGGGGGGCGGGTGTCCGGCGCGGGCCATGGCGCAGCGCCGGGCGACCGGGTCGTAGACGGCGTACAGGCAGGTGGCGCCCACGAATCCGGCCGTGTTCCGGTCGGCGGGCCGGCGCCCGGCCTCCTCGTCGCCGAGCCGCAGCACGAGGTCGTCGAGGTGGGCGAGGAGTTCGTCGGGGGGCATCTCCATGTCGGCGAGGGTCTGCACCGCCGTACGCAGCCGGCCCATGCTCGCCGCGGCGGTGATGCCGTGGCCGACGACGTCGCCGACGACGAGGCCGACGCGGGCGCCGGACAGGGGGATCACGTCGAACCAGTCGCCGCCGACGCCACCGGTCGCCTCCGCCGGCCGGTAGGAGGAGGCCACCTCCAGCGCGGTGCCGCCGGTCAGGGCGTGCGGCAGCAGGCTGCGCTGCAGGGTGACCGCCGCCGTGTGCTCGCGGGTGTAGCGGCGGGCGTTGTCGACGCAGACGGCGGCCCGGGCGACCAGTTCGCGGGCGAGGAGGACGTCGTCGGGCTCGAAGGGGACGGCATTGACGGAGCGGGCGAACGTGGTGAGGCCCAGTGCGGTGTTGCGGGCCCGCATGGGCACGGAGATGAGGGAGTGCAGGCCGTAGCGGCGGATGCGCTCGGCGCGCTCGGGGTGGGCGGCGACCCACTGGTCGTCGGCGGGGTCGAGGACGGGCATGAGGATCGGCTCGCCCTTCAGGATCAGGTGCATGCCGTGCGGCGGCGGCAGGAAGTCGACCTTCTCGCCGATCCGGGCGACCGATTCGGGGCAGCCCTCGCGGACGGAGCTCAGTCCGGCGCGGCGCATCACGGGCCGGGCGTTTGCGGGTCCGGCGTCGGTCAGCCAGGCGCCGTGGCCCTCGGTGCTGAGGACCGGTTCGAGGAGGTCCACGATGACGAAGTCGGCGAAGCGGGGGACGGCGAAGTCGGCGAGTTCCTGGGCGGTGCGCAGTACGTCGAGGGTCCGGCCGATGCTGGCGCCGGCCTCGTTGACGAGGGTCAGCAGCCGGCGGGCGGTCCAGCGTTCGGTGACGTCGAGGACCATGTAGCAGATCCCGGTGACGGTGTCACCGGTGTCCACGAGCGGGAAGAAGGACGTGGAGTAGGCGTGCTCGCGGTGCGGGTCGGCCCAGCTCCAGCCCACGTACTCGTAGTCGGTCACCGGCACCCCGGTCGCGAGCACCTTGCGCATGAGGCCTTCGAGGGTGTCCGCCTGCAGTCCGGGGAGGAGTTCGCTGAGCCGCCGTCCGAGGCGTTGCTCGCGGGGCACTCCGCCGAAGTGTTCCAGGGTGTCGTTCAGCCAGACGTAGCGCAGGTCGGGGTCCATGACGGCCATGCCGACCGGTGAGCGGGTGAGGAAGCCGTCGAGGACGGACCGGTCCACGGTCCACTGCGGCCTCTGCTCGTGTGCCGACAGCAGGAAGCACTCGTCGTCGCCGACCCGGAAGGACGCCGAGACCCGCAGGTCGAGGTCGACTCTGCGGCCGTCGTGGTGCCGGACGGCGACGCGGCCGCTCCAGCCCATGCCGGCGCGGCACCGGTCGGCGATGCCGGCGGCGCGGGCCGGGTCCGCGCGCCCGGCCAGCAGGCGTGCGGCGGGCCGGCCGACGGTGTCGGGAGCGCGGTGGCCGAGGAGGGTTTCGGCGGCCCGGGTCCAGGCGAGCACGGTGCCGTCGGCCCGGATGACGGCCGCCGCGTCGCCGGAGGCGTCGAAGAGGTCACGCGGCTCCGGCGCCGGGGAGGCGTCGATGCCCTGTCGCGCAGATTCCATCGGGGTTCCATCCTCTACACCCCCATGGTGCTGCCAGTGCGCCGGATCCGCACGGGCCCGGCGGCGGGGATGAGCGGGGCGGGCGGTGGGGCGGCGCAGGCAGCGCGTGTGCGGTGGTGGGGGCAGCATGGAAGGTGCGGTTCCTGGGCACTCGTCCGGCCGGCCGGTGGAGGTGGAACTGGGATGGCTGTGGATTCCTACCGGGCCGGCGACGACGAGCACCGCGCCGAGCAGCCGCGGCCGACCGGCCTGCTGGACATGCTGAGCGTGGCCGCGGTGGCCGTGGACGCGGACGGCCGGATCGTCTTCTGGACCCCGCAGGCCGAGGAGCTGTTCGGCTACACGTCCGAGGAGGCGCTGGGGACACCCGCGGGACGGCTGCTGACCCGGCCCGAGCACCTCCAGGCGGCCGTGGGCCTGTTCACGGAGGTGCTGCAGACGGGCCGCGGCTGGGCCGGCGCCTTCCCCGTGCGGCACAAGGACGGCACCAGCCGGCTGACGGAGTTCCGCACCATGCGGCTGCTGGACGATCTGGGCGACACCTACGCGCTGGGCATCGCGGCCGATCACACCCTGCTCCAGCGGGTCGAGACCGACCTGGCGCTGTGCGAGCGGCTGATCAACCAGTCCCCGATCGGGCTGGCCCTGTTCGACCCCGAGCTTCGCTACCTCCTGGTCAATCCGGCGCTGGAGCGGATCGACGGCATCCCGGCCGGGGACCACATCGGCCGCCCGCTGCGGGAGACACTGCCGTTCTTCGACGTCGACACCGTGGAGTCCGCTCTGCGGCAGGTGCTCACCACGGGCACGCCGCTGCTCGACCAGTACCACGTGGGCCGCCCGCCCTCGGACCCCGAGCACGAGCACGCCTGGTCGCTGTCGTTCTACCGGCTGGAGGATCCCAGCGGACGCGTGCTGGGCGCGGCTGCGTCGGTCGTCGACGTCACCGAGCGGCACCGGGCGGCCAGCGAGGCCGACCGGGCGCGGCGCCGGCTGGCGCTGATCGCCGACGCCTCCACGCGGGTCGGCACCACCCTGGAGGTGGAGCGGACGGCCCACGAACTCGCCGAGATCGCCACTCCGGTGCTCGCGGACGTGGTCGCCGTGGACGTGCTCGACTCCGCCCTGGCCTGCCGGCGGATGCGCAGACCCGACAACGGTCCGGAGCTGTTCCGCGCGCTGGCCCTGAAGGCCTCCCATCCGACCGTGGCGCTGCGGGCGGCGGACCCGCCGGGCGATCTCGCCGCCTATGACGGCGACCGCCTGGTCACCCTGTGCGTGCACACCGGGCGGCCGGTCCTCGTGCCGCACGTGGGCGCCGCCGACCTGCCGCGCATCGCCCGCGACGAGAAGGGCGGCGAACTGCTGGCCCGCGCGGGCGTGCACTCGTACCTCGCGGTGCCGCTGATCGCGCACGGCGAGGTGCTCGGTGCCCTCGATCTCAAGCGCACCGAGAACCCCGTGCCGTTCGACGAGGACGACGTCGTACTGGCCGGTGAGCTGGCCAGCCGGGCCGCCGTGGCCATCGACAACGCCCGCTGGTTCCAGAGCGTGCGCAACACCGCGCTCACCCTGCAGCGCAGTCTGCTCCCCGACCACTCGCCGCACCACACGGGCCTGGAGCTGGCCTCCCGCTACCAGCCGGCGCAGGCCACCAGCGAGGTCGGCGGCGACTGGTACGACGTCATCCCGCTGGAGGGGGACAAGACGGCCCTGGTGGTGGGGGACGTCATGGGCAACGGCATCGACGCCGCCGCCACCATGGGCCGGCTGCGGACCGCCACCTGCGCCTACGCCGACCTCGATCTCGACCCCGGGGCGGTGCTCCAGCACCTGGACAAGATCACCTGCGATCTGGAGCACTACATCGTCACCTGCCTGTACGCGGTGTTCGACCCGGCGACGCGGTGCTGCACCGTCGCCAACGCGGGGCACATGCCGCCCGCCCTCGCGCGGCCCGGGCAGAACCCCGTCCTGCTGGACCTGCCACCGGCGGCGCCGCTCGGCGTCGGTGGCGTCCCGTTCGAGACGACGACGGTCGAGCTGCGCCCCGGTGACGTGCTGGTCCTCTACACCGACGGTCTGGTGGAGACGCGGCAGCACGCGATCGACGACCGGCTGAACGCCCTGCTCGGCTTCCTGGACGAGCCGGGCCGTCCCCTGGAGGAGACCTGCGACCTGCTCCTGTACGGGCTGCGGCACCCGGACGACCACGACGACGTGGCACTGCTCGTCGCCCGTGCGCTGTAGGGATCGTACGAGGGCGCCGGGGTCTGATCGGCCACGCGTGGTGCGGGTGGGCCGGGAGTGGGAACCTGGGGAATGCAGAGGTGTCCGAGGAGGGCAACCCGGGAGGGCCGATGGGACGTGACGTCCCGGCGCTCGTCTTCACCCGCGAGGACCGCCGCCGGTACCGGATCAAGATGCAGGAGTGCCTGGAGGCGTTCGCGCAGATGCTGCGCGACGCGCGGTTCGAGTCCGAACGGCCGCAGGTGGGCCTGGAGATCGAGCTGAACCTGGTCAACGACGCGGCCGAGCCGGCGATGCGCAACAGCGACGTCCTGGAGGCGATCGCGGATCCGGCGTGGTCGACGGAGCTGGGCCGGTTCAACCTGGAGATCAACGTGCCGCCGCGCCGGCTCACGGCGGGCGGGCCCGACGCCTGGGAGTCGGAGATCCGGGCGGCCCTGAACCACGCGGAGCAGCGGGCCCGGTCGGTCGGCACCCATCTGATCATGGTCGGGATCCTGCCCACCCTGCGGCAGGAGGACGTCGGGGAGGGAGCGCTGTCGGAGAACCCGCGCTACCAGCTCCTCAACGACCAGATCTTCGCGGCCCGGGGTGAGGACCTGCGGATCGAGGTGGACGGCGTGGACCGGCTGCGGACCTACGCCGACACGATCACCCCGGAGGCGGCGTGCACCAGTACGCAGTTCCATCTCCAGGTGTCCCCGGAGGAGTTCGCCGACTACTGGAACGCGGCGCAGGCCATCGCGGGCGTGCAGGTCGGGCTGTCGGCCAACTCGCCGTTCCTGTTCGGCAAGGAGCTGTGGCACGAGACGCGTATCCCGCTGTTCGAGCAGGCCACGGACACCCGCCCGGAGGAGATCAAGGTGCAGGGGGTACGGCCCCGGGTGTGGTTCGGTGAGCGCTGGATCAACAGCGTCTTCGACCTGTTCGAGGAGAACCTGCGCTTCTTCCCGGCCCTGCTGCCGCTGTGCGACGAGCAGGACCCCGCCGAGACCCTGGACCGGGGCGATGTGCCCGAACTGGCCGAGCTGACCCTGCACAACGGCACGATCTACCGCTGGAACCGGCCGGTGTACGCGGTCGACCACGACCGGCCGCACGTCCGGGTGGAGAACCGGGTGCTGCCGGCCGGCCCGACGGTCGCGGACACGCTCGCCAACGGCGCGTTCTACTACGGCCTGACGCGCGCCCTGGTGGAGGAGGAGCGGCCGGTGTGGTCGCGGATGTCGTTCTCGGCGGCCGAGGACAATCTGCACACGGCGGCCCGGCACGGCATCGAGGCGCGGCTGTACTGGCCGGGGATGGGTGAGGTCCCGGTGCCCGAACTCGTGCTCAGGCGCCTGCTGCCGCTGGCGCACCGGGGACTGGAGCTGTCCGGCATGGACGCGGCCTGGCGGGAGCCGCTGCTCGGCATCATCGAGCAGCGCTGCGTCGTGGGCCGCAACGGTGCCGTCTGGCAGAAGGAGATGTTCCAGCACCTGGACGCGTCCAACCGGGCCGGCCGGCACGAGTCCCTGCGGCGCATGACCCAGCTGTACATCGACTACATGCACCTCAACGCGCCGGTGCACACCTGGCCGGTGGAGCTGAGTCCGTAGCGGCCGGGGAAAGCGGTGTCGGAGGGGGCCGGTGTCAGAGCAGGCCGCCCTCCTGGAGGTGCACCCCGCAGGCCGTGACCCGGTCCGTGCGCTCGGAGCCCTCGACGACGCGGACCCAGCTGTCCACGGTGAGTTCGCCGCCGGTCAGCTCGATCCGGAAGCCGCCGTACATGCCCGGGACGGGGAACCAGCAGACGGGGCGGGCGAGTTCGGTGAGGATCTCGGCGTCGGGCAGGCGCAGTTCCTCGCGGGTGGCCAGGTCGGGACGGTTGCCGTCACCCGTGCGGTGGTGGATCAGGCGGTGCAGGTTCCGTCGCAGTGCCGCGCGCACCTCCGGTGGCAGGGGGTGCCGGATCTCGGGCCGCAGCAGGCCGGTCAGGTGGTCGTGGCCCCGTTCGGCGGCGATGTCCACGGCGCGGGCGCCTTCGCGGGTGCGCAGCGTGCGGAAGGCGCTGTATGCCAGGAGCCGCCGGGTGGTCTCGGGGCTGGTGCCGTACCAGGCGGCCTGGTGCAGGGGTGTGTAGCCGCTGCTGCCGCCGAGGCGCGTGGAGTTGGCGAGGGACGGGGCCTCGTCGAGGATCTCGAAGACGGTGTGCCAGCGGCCGTCGCGGGCGGCGTCGGCCAGGCGGTCCCGCAGGGCCACGCCCTCCGGCAGGAGCGTCGACCGAAGGGTGATGCCGTCCCATTCCGCTGTGCGCTCGTCGTCCATCCGGCCGAGTGTAGGGCAGCCCGGCGGCCTCACGTCCCTTCGCTGAGCTGGGCGAACGTCACCGGCCGTCGCCTGAGCGGCCCAATGCCGGTCCGTCCGGCGGGCGTGGGCGTGTGGGCGGTGTGACCGTGGTGGAAGGCATGGCGGGTGCACCGGTGAGCGAGGAGGCGGGATGTCGGACAGGGCCGGCGGGCGTGGCACGGTCTGTGCCGCCGTGGCGGAGCGGGCGGAGCCCTCGGACGGGCCGGCCGCGGGCGGCCTGGAGCAGCTGGGCGCGGTCGCCGACGCCGTGCTGTACGAGGGCTACCTCCTCTACCCGTACCGCCGTTCCTCGGCGAAGAACCGGGTCCGCTGGCAGTTCGGGGTGCTGCTGCCCCGGGACTGGGTGGAGGCCGACGGGTCCGTCGTCCCGGGTGTCTCCGGCTCGGCGGACTCCTGGTACCAGCGCACCGAGTGCCTGGTGCGGGTGCGGCGGGCGGACGCGGCCGTACGGGTGCGGGTGCGGTACCTGCAGATGCAGCACAAGCAGGTGGAGGCGGCGGAGGCGGACGGCGGCCACCGGGCCGTGGAGTCGTTGCGGGACGCTGCGGGAACAGCGCATCTGACGTTCGACGAGGCGGTGCCCCGCGAGGTGGACCTCGCCTGGCCGGTCGCGGACCTGCTGCGCGGCCCGTGCGCCGCCGACGTCGGCGCGCCGGCCGGGGAGGAGACGGAGGCTCTGGCGGGCGGTGCCGGTCGCGTGGTGCGGCGGCGGCCGGAGGTCCGGGCGCGTACGACCGTCGAGGCCGAGCCGCTCGGCGAGGAGCTGTACCGGCTGCGGGTGCGCACCGAGAACACGGCAGGCGCCTTCGACGTGCGGGCGGTCCGGGGCGACGCGCTGCGGCAGGCGCTGATCGCCGCGCACACCCTGCTCGGCGGTGACGGCGTGGAGTTCGTCTCGCTGATCGATCCGCCCGACGGGCTCCGGGAGCAGGTACGGGGCTGCCGCAACGCGTTCACGTTTCCCGTCCTCGGCGGCGAGGCCCCGCCCGCGGACACGGACACGGGCTCGGGCTCGGGCTCGGGCGCGACGGGGAGCGTCATGCTCTCCGCGCCGATCATCCTGCCGGACCATCCGCGGGTGGCACCGGAGAGCCCGGGGGACCTGCACGACGCGGGGGAGATCGACGAGATCCTGACGCTGCGCACGATGCTGCTCACCGACGAGGAGAAGGCCGAGGCGCGGGCGACCGACCCGCGGGCCGCGCAGATCCTCGACCGGGTGGACTCCATGCCGCAGGAGGTCTTCGCCAAGCTGCACGGCGCGATTCGCTCGCTGACCCCGGCGGGTCCGGCCCAGCAGGCTCCGGCGCCGGAGGCGGGCGCGCCCGCAGGGCGGCCCGCCTGGTGGCAGGAGGGGGGCGACGACGGCCTCTCCCCCACCACCGACACGGTCCTCGTCGACGGCGTGCCCCTCGGCAAGGGCAGCCCGGTGCGGCTGCGGCCGCGCGGCCGGGGCGCCGACGCCCAGGACATGTTCCTCGCCGGACGGAACGCGCACGTCGCCGCCGTCCTCCACAACGTGGACTGCAGCGTGCACCTCGCGGTGACCGTCGACGACGACCCGGCCGCCGAACTGCACGGCTGGTACGGCCGTTTCCACTACTTCCGGCCCGACGAGGTCGAACCGCTTGGACGCGCGGACGCGCCCCGCCCGGCGGACCCCGTCCACCCATCCCGGCCGCAGTCCCCGCGGCCACTGCGTCCGGCCGACGGGCCGGAGGAGGGACGGTTCGATGGACGCCCTTGAGGTGCTCAAGCACGACCACCGGATGGTCGAGCAGGTGTTCCGCGACTACGACTCCGCCGCGTCCGACCGGCAGCGGCGCGGCGTGGTCGAACTGCTGGTGCGCGAGCTGTCCCAGCACGCGGCACTGGAGGAGATGCTCGTCTACCCGCTGGCCAGGAAGGTGCTCCCGGACGGTGAGCAGGAGATCGACGAGCACCTGGACGAGCACATGGCGGTGAAGAAGACGCTCCTCGCCCTCGACAAGCTGGACGAGGGCGACCGGCGCACCGACGACCTGGTCGCCTCGCTGCGCCGCGACGTCGAGGAGCACATCCGGGAGGAGGAGGGCGTCCTGATGCCCCGGCTGCGGGAGGCCGTGCCGCAGCAGGACCTGGACGAGCTGGGCGAGCTGATCGGCAAGGCGAAGCAGTCCGCGCCGACCCGCCCGCACCCCAACGCCCCTACCGCGCCGCCCGCCCTGACCCTCGCGGCCCCGCTGGCCGCGGCCTACGACCGGCTCCGAGACCGACTGCAGCAAAGGCCGACGACATGACGACCCAGAGCGGTACCACCGAAGTCCGCGGCGAGCCCGGCCGGGCCGAGGAGCGCAACGGCATCGACGAGATCCACATCCTCTGGATCTCCGAGGGCATGAGCTGCGACGGCGACACCGTCTCGCTGACGGCCGCCGGCCAGCCCTCCATCGAGGACGTGGTGCTCGGTCTGATCCCGGGCCTGCCGAAGGTCAACCTGGTCAACAAGGTGCTCTCCCCCAGTCTGGGCGGCGAGGACTTCCTCGCTCCCTACCGGGCGGCGGCGCGCGGTGAACTGGGCCCGTTCATCCTGGTCATCGAGGGCTCGATCCCCAACCAGAACATCATCGAGGGCGACGGCTACTGGACCTCGTTCGGCAACGACCCGGAGACCGGTCAGCCGCAGACCCTCAACTGGTGGATCGACCAGCTCGCCCCGAAGGCGTGGGCAGTGGTCGCCGCCGGCACCTGCGCCACCTACGGCGGCATCCACGCCATGGCCGGCAACCCCACCGGCTGCATGGGCCTCGCGGACTACCTGGGCTGGGACTTCAAGTCCACGGCCGGGCTGCCCGTCGTCAACGTGCCCGGCTGCCCCATCCAGCCGGAGAACTTCATGGAGACGCTCGTGTGGGTGCTCCAGCACGCCGCCGGCGCCGCTCCCCCGCCGCCGCTGGACCACATGCTGCGCCCGCAGTGGCTGTTCGGGAAGACCGTGCACGAAGGCTGCGACCGGGCCGCGTACTACGAGCAGGCCGACTTCGCCGAGGACTACACCTCCCCCAAGTGCCTGGTGAAGACGGGCTGCTGGGGTCCCGTCGTCAACTGCAACGTGCCCAAGCGGGGCTGGATGGCCGGCATCGGCGGCTGCCCCAACGTCGGCGGCATCTGCATCGGGTGCACGATGCCCGGCTTCCCCGACGCGTTCATGCCGTTCATGGACGAACCCCCCGGCGGAACGCTGTCGTCGATGGTGATCAAGCCGTACGGCGCCGTCGTGCGCCGGCTGCGCGGCATCACCAACGTCATGGTCAACCACGAGCCCAAGTGGCGTCACAACAAGCGCGAGCTGACCAGCGGTTACGACCCGCGCTGGCGCGCCTGACCCCGTAGGTCCCCTTCCCCCCACCAGCCCGCACGACCCGAACAGCGAGGGGCAGTACCGCAGATGACGACCACCGACTCCCGGACGACGGATCGCAAACCCGCCCAGATCGTGGACATGTCCTGGGACCCGATCACCCGCATCATCGGCAACCTGGGCATCTACACGAAGATCGACTTCGCCAACCGGGAAGTGGTGGAGTGCCACAGCACCTCCTCGCTGTTCCGCGGCTACTCCGTGTTCATGAAGGGCAAGGACCCGCGCGACGCCGGATTCATCACGTCCCGCATCTGCGGCATCTGCGGCGACAACCACACCACCTGCTCCAACTACGCCCAGCAGATGGCCTACGGCGTGAAGCCGCCGCGGATGGCCGAGCACATCACCAACCTCGGCGAGGCCGCCGAGTACATGTTCGACCACACGATCTTCCAGGACAACCTGGTGTTCGTGGACTTCTGCGAGGCGATGGTCAAGGCCACCAACCCCGGTGTCCTGGCCCGCGCCGAGCAGACCGCCGCGCCCCGCGGTGACGTGCACGGCTACCGGACCATCGCCGACATCATGAAGGCCTTCAACCCCTTCGAGGGCGAGGTCTACAAGGAGGCGCTGAAGGTCAGCCGGGTCACCCGGGAGATGTTCTGCCTGATGGAGGGGCGGCACGTCCACCCGTCCACGCTGTACCCGGGCGGGGTCGGCACGATGCCGCAGCCCAACACGTTCACCGACTACCTCAGCCGGCTGATGCGCGTCATCGACTTCATCAAGAAGGCGGTGGCGATGAACGACGACGTCTTCGACTTCTTCTACGAGGCGCTGCCCGGCTACGAGGAGGTCGGCAAGCGCCGTGTCCTGCTGGGCTGCTGGGGCGCCTGGCAGAACCCGGACGTCGTCGACTACCGCTACCAGTCGATGAACGAGTGGGGCAAGGCGATGTACGTCACCCCGGGCATCGTCGTCGACGGCAAGCTGGTCACCAACAACCTGATCGACATCAACCTGGGGCTGCGGATCATGCTGGGCAGCTCCTTCTACGAGGACTGGGTCAACGAGCAGCCGTTCGTCACGCACGACCCGCTCGGCAACCCGGTCGACATGCGCCACCCGTGGAACCAGACGACGGTCCCGGTGCCGCAGAAGCGGGAGTTCGACGGCAACTACAGCTGGGTGATGAGTCCGCGCTGGTTCCACCAGCAGACCGGCGAGCACCTGGCGCTGGACACCGGCGGCGGCCCGCTGGCCCGGCTCTGGTCGACGGCACTGAGCGGCCTGGTCGACACGCCGTACATCAAGGCGACCGGCAGCAGCGTGCGGATCTCGCTGCCCAAGGGCGACCAGCTCCCGGAGACCACGCTGGAGTGGCACATCCCGAAGTGGAGCAACACCATCGAACGGGACCGCGCCCGGCCGTACTTCGTGGCCTACGCCGCCGCGATGGCCCTGCAGTTCCTGGAGGAGGCGATGGGGCTGCTGCGGGCCGGCGAGACCAAGGTGTTCGAGAACTTCGAGGTGCCCGACGAGGCGATCGGCTGCGGCTTCCACGAGGCGGTCCGCGGTGTCCTCTCCCACCACCTGGTGATCCGCGACAAGAAGATCGCCAACTACCACCCGTACCCGCCGACCCCGTGGAACGCCAGCCCCCGCGACATCTACGGCACGCCCGGCCCGTACGAGGACGCGGTGCAGGGGCAGCCCATCTTCGAGGAGAACGGGCCCGACGACTTCAAGGGCGTCGACATCATGCGCACGGTGCGCAGCTTCGACCCCTGCCTGCCGTGCGGCGTGCACATGTACATGGGCAAGGGCAAGACGCTGTCGACCGTGCACTCGCCGACGTACGGGGCCAACCATGGCTGACGACGACGTCCAGGCCGCCGTACGCCTGCCGGACCGGGCCGTGGAGGCGCGGCTCGCCCGGCTCGACGAGGGCCTGGAGCGGCTGGAGTCCGCGCCCGGCCCGGCCGCCCGGGACGCGCTGGAGGCCGTACGGCTGCTCACCGAGGTGTACGGCGAGGCGCTCGCCCGGGTCGTGGACCGCGCCGACGAGACACTGTGCGAGGCGCTCGCGGACGACGAGCTGCTGGCGCACCTGCTGGTGCTGCACGGCGTCCATCCCGAGCCGGTGGAGCGCCGGGCCGCCCGCGCGGTCGAGAGGCTGCGGCCCGCCGTGCGCGAGCGCGGCGGTGACGTGGAGTGGGCCGGCGTGGACGGCACCGTGGCCCGGGTGCGGGTGAAGTCGGGCGGCGGCTGCGGTTCGGGGTGCGGCGGTGGTTCGTCCGACGTCACCGACGCCGTCCGCGCCGCGGTGCTGGCCGTGGCTCCCGAGCTGGAGGGCGTGGAGCCGGTGCCGGACGGCGGCGAGCGGCGGGCCGCGCCCGCGTTCGTGCCGCTGGCCACGATCAAGCGCCGGGCCGCGCCGCAGCCGCAGCCGCAGGAGACCCGGTGACGTCCGGCGGGGCGCTGGCCCGGGTCATCCGCTCCGCCGCCGAGCAGTCGGCGGCGGCCGCGGCCGAGGTGTGCGAGCTGTGCGCCGCACCGGTGGCCGGGGAACATCCGCACCTGCTGGAGACGGCGGTCGCCGAGGTCAGGTGCGTGTGCCGCCCGTGCTCGGTGCTGTTCGCCGACGGAGGGGCGGGCGAGGGGCGCTACAAGCTCGTCCCGCGCCGCCGGGTCAGGCTGCCACCGGTCGACACCGGTCTGCTGGGCGTGCCCGTCGGGCTGGTGTTCTTCGTGCCCCGCTCCGACGGCACGGTCACCGCGCAGGGGCCGAGCCCGGCCGGGGCCATGCGCTGGGAGGTGGACGCGGCCGCCTGGCGGCGGCTCGCCGAGAGGTGTCCGCCGCTCGCCTCGGTGACACTTGATGTGGAGGCGCTGCTCGTGAACACCGTGCGGGGCCTCGACGAGCACTGGATCGTCCCCGTCGACGACTGCTACCGGATGGTCGCCCTCGTCCGCCGGGAGTGGCGGGGCCTGTCCGGCGGCGGCCGGGTCTGGCCGGCCGTCGAGGAGTTCTTCACGGCGCTCACCGAGCGGTCGTGACACCGGCCTCGGGGACACCAGGAAGGAGAGCACCATGGGGAGCATCCGAGTGGGCCAGGCCGAGGCCAGGCCCGACACGCCCACCCATGTGCGCGGACTGCACCAGGGCAACAAGGGCCCGTACGGCGATCAGCCCGGGCACCACGAGGACGGCACCTCCGACGCGCGCCGTTCCACGGGGATCCACTGGAAGCGGCATGACGCCCTGCTGAAGGCCATGCCGAACATCTCGCCGGGATGAGAGGGCAGGAAATGATCGTGACGAAGTTCCTCCGACGACGCGGGAGAGCGGCACGCCGCGTGTCCGGACGCCAGGTGCTCGCCGCGCAGGCCGTGGTGCTGGGCTGCCTGGGGGTGGCCCTGTTCGTGAAGGAACTCCCCGGTATCACCCGGGAGCTGAAGATCTACCGGCTGACCGGGGGGCTGCGCGCGGCCCGCCGCTATCCCTGAGCCGGCCGTGCACGAGGTGTCGATCGCGAGCGCCATCGTGGAGCAGGCCGGGGAGATGGCCCGCGCGGACGGGACCGGCGACGTGTCGTCGGTGACCGTCCGGGTCGGTGAGCTGTCCGGGGTGGTGCCCGACGCGCTGCGGTTCGCCTTCGAGGTGGTCCGCGACGGCACCGCGCTCGCGGCGGCCTGCCTGGTCGTCGAGCAGGTGCCCGCGCTGGCCTGGTGCGACCGTTGCGCCGAGGAGTTCGCGGTGGGCATGCCGCCGTTCTTCTGGTGCCCGGCGTGCGACCGGCCGTCGCGGGATCTGCGCAGCGGCCGGGAGCTGGAGATCACCGGCGTCGAGGCGGCCGCCCGAGCATGACGGGCCGGCCCCGCCCTGAGGGCGGGGCCGGCTTCCGTGCGCACCAGAGGTCAGCAGATGCGGGGCAGTTGCTCCCCCAGCGGCAGGTCCACCACGCGGGTGCCGCCGAGGCCGGTGGCGACGACGACCATGCCCGGGTGGTCCTCCACGCACCGGCCGACAACCACCGCGCCGGTGCCGTGCGGGTGGGTGTGCATCGCCGCCAGCACGGCCTCGGCCTGCTCGGGCGGGACGAAGGCGACGAGCCGGCCCTCGTTGGCGACGTACAGCGGGTCCAGGCCGAGGAAGCCGCAGGCGTTGGCGACCTCCTCGGGCACCGGGATGGCGCGCTCGTTGAGCCGGACGCCGGTGCCGGAGGCGCGGGCGATCTCGTTCAGGGAGGCCGCCAGCCCGCCCCGGGTGGGGTCGCGCAGGACGTGGATGTCCGGGGTGACCTCCAGCATGGTGGCGACCAGTCCGGCCAGGGGCGCGGTGTCGGAGGCGATCTCCACGTCGAACTCCAGGCCCTCGCGGACGCTCATGATGGCCACGCCGTGCAGCCCGATGGGCCCGCTCACGATGACGGCGTCGCCGGGCCGGGCCCGCTGCGGGCGGATGTCGACGCCGTCGGGGACGACGCCGACGCCGGCGGTGGTGACGTACACGCCGTCGCCGTGGCCGGACTCGACCACCTTGGTGTCACCGGTGGCGACGGTGACGCCGGCCGCGGTGGCCGCCGTGCCGAGGGCGCGGGCGACGCGTTCGACGAGGGCGATCTCGACGCCCTCCTCCAGGATGAACGCGGTGGAGAGGTAGGCGGGCCGGGCCCCGCTCATCGCGAGGTCGTTGACGGTGCCGTTGACCGCGAGGTCGCCCAGGCTGCCGCCGGGGAAGAACAGCGGCCGTACGACGTAGGAGTCGGTGGAGAAGGCGAGCCGGGCGCCGGCCAGGTCCAGGACGGCGGAGTCGGCGAGTCCGGCGAGGGTGGGGTTGCCATAGGCGGGGGCGAAGACCTGGTCGACGAGTTCGGCGGACAGGGCGCCGCCTCCGCCGTGGCCCATCACGACGACGGGCTGGTCGCGCAGGGGGGCCGGGCAGGTCCAGTTCGTGGGGTCGACGGCCGTGTCGGGCACGGCGGTCGCGGGGGTGGCCGTCACGGGGGTGGCGGTCGTGGGGGTGGCGAGGTCAGCCAACGGGGTTCATCTCCTCCTGCGGGACGCGGGATCCCTGGGGGGCCGGGCTGTTCATCCGGCGGTACAGGTAGTAGGCGGCGCAGGCGCCCTCGCTGGAGACCATGGTGGCGCCGAGCGGGGTGCGCGGGGTGCAGGCCTTGCCGAACGCCTCGCACTCGGTCGGCTTGATCAGACCCTGCAGGACCTCACCGGCCCGGCACACGGCGGGTTCCTCCGTGCGGATCCCGGCGACGTCGAAGCGGTGTTCGGCGTCGTAGGCGCGGTAGGCGTCGCTGAGCCGCCAGCCGCTGGCCGGGATCGGGCCAATGCCCCGCCAGTTGCGGTCGGCGACCTCGAACACCTCCTCCAGCATGCGCAGCGCCGCCGGGTTGCCCTGGTCGCAGACGGCGCGCGGGTAGGCGTTGTCCACCCGGTGCTCGCCGCGCTCCAGCTGGTGGACGGCGCGCCGGATGCCTTCGAGGATGTCCAGCGGCTCGAAGCCGGTCACGACGATCGGCACCCGGTGCTCGGCGGCCAGCTCCGGGTACTCGGCGGTGCCCATCACGCTGCACACGTGCCCGGCGGCGAGGAAGCCCTGCACCCGGCAGCTGGGCGCGGTCATGATGGCCTCGATCGCCGGGGGGACCCGGACGTGGGAGACCAGCAGGCTGAAGTTGTCCAGGCCGAGCCGGCGGGCCTGGTGGACGGCCATGGCGTTGGCCGGGGCGGTCGTCTCGAAGCCGATCGCGAAGAACACGACCTGCCGGTCCGGGTTCTTGCGGGCCAGGTCGAGGGCGTCGAGCGGGGAGTACACGACGCGTACGTCGCCGCCCTCGCCCTTGACGCGGAAGAGGTCCCGGTCGGTGCCGGGCACGCGCAGCATGTCACCGAAGGAGCAGAAGATCACGTCGGGGCGTGCGGCGATCTCCAGGGCCTTGTCGATGACGTCGAGCGGGGTGACGCACACCGGACAGCCCGGTCCGTGGATCAACTCCACTTCCTCGGGCAGCAGCTGGTCGATGCCGTGCCGGATGATGGAGTGCGTCTGGCCGCCGCAGACCTCCATCAGCGCCCACGGCCGGGTGACCGTGGCGCGGATCTCGTCCAGCAGCCGCCGGGCCAGGCCGGGGTCGTTGAACTCGTCGATGTACTTCACCGGATCTCAACTCCGCTCTCCCCGCGCTCCGCGGCCACGGGGGCGTGCGGGGCGCCGCTCCCGGCCTGCTGTGCCGCCTGCTGCCAGGCGTCGCCGAACTCCTCCTCCAGGAGCCCCAGTTGCTCGAAGAGCTGCAGGGACGCCCGGGCCGACTCCTCGTCCAGGCGTTGCAGGGCGAAGCCGACGTGGACGATGACGTACTCCCCCACCCGCACATCGGGCAGGTATTCCAGGCACGCCTGTTTGCTGACGCCGCCGAAGTCGACCAGCCCGGTGCGGGGGTCGGCGTCCTCGTCGATGGCGACGACCTTGCCGGGCACTGCCAGACACATGGGTCACTCCGTCTCGTGGTGGGTTGCTGGTCCGCCGGTGGCCGCGACCATGAGCTGTCCGAGCGCCAGCCCGCCGTCGTTCGGCGGGACCTCGCCGTGCCTCAGGACGGTGAAGCCGTCCGCGGCGAGCCGGGTGGCGCTCATCTCCTCCAGCAGGCTGTTTGCGAAGACTCCGCCGGTGAGGGCCACGGTCGTCAGGCCGGTGGCCGCACGCGCGTGCCCGCAGATCTCGGCGACGGCGCCTGCCACGCCCCGGTGGAAGCGGGCGGCGAGGACGGGGGCGGGGGTGCCCCGGCGCCGGTCGGCGAGGAGCGCTTGGAGGAGGGGCGCCGGGTCGATGTCCCAGCCGTTCGCCAGGGTGCCCCGGCCGGGTACGCAGTCGAAGGGGTATGCCCGCGCGTCCGCGTCCCGGGCCCCCGTGGCCGCCGCCTCCAGCTCCATCGCCGCCTGCGCCTCGTAGCCGGCCCGGTGGCACACGCCGACGAGGGAGGACACGGCGTCGAAGAGGCGGCCCATGCTGGAGGTCGGCACACAGGCCAGGTTCCGCTCCAACTGGCGGGCGAGTAGGGCGCGTTCGGCTTCGGTGCAGGCGGTGACGCTGGGCAGGTGCGGGTCCCAGGGCAGTCCGGCCGCCCACAGCCGGGCCAGGGCGAGCCGGCGGGGGTTGGCGACGCCCGCGTCCCCGCCGGGCAGCGGGGCGGGGCTGAGCCGGGCGAAGCGCCGGTAGCCGGTGTAGTCGGCGAGCAGGACTTCGCCGCCCCAGACGGTGCCGTCGTCGCCGTAGCCGGTGCCGTCGAAGGCGACGCCGATGACGCGTGTGGTGCCGTCGAGGCCGTGCTCGGCCATCGCGGAGGCGATGTGGGCGTGGTGGTGCTGGACCAGCCTGGGTGTTCCGCCGGGCAGTTCGGAGGCGCGGCGGCGCGCCCAGCCGGTGGAGTGGTAGCCGGGGTGCCGGTCGCCGGCCACCAGGCGGGGTGTGACGCCGGTGAGCCGGGTGAGCCGGTCCTCGGCGCGCCGGGCGGCTTCGAGGGTGGCCAGGTCGCCCATGTCCCCGATGTGCGGGCCGAACCAGGCGAGTTCGCCCTCCCCCAGGCAGGGCACGTTCTTCAGGTCGCCGCCGACCGCGAGCGCGGGGCGCACCGGCACGGGCAGGGTCAGGGGTCGGGGGACGTACCCGCGCGAGCGGCGCAGCACCTGTGCGGTGCCGTCGGCGCGGACCCGCAGCAGGGAGTCATCGCAGGGGGAGGCGATGGGCCGGTCGTGGGCGAGCCAGGCGTCGGCCAGTCCGCCGAGCCGGGTCAGGGCCTCCTCGTCGTCGGTGACGATGGGCTCGCCGGAGCGGTTGCCGCTGGTCATGACCAGCGCCCGGGGGCCGGGCGGGTCGCCGGGCAGCCCGAACAGCAGGGTGTGGACGGGGGTGTACGGCAGCATCACGCCGACGTGCGGACTGCCCGGGCACACCTGGTCGGCGAGGTGGAGGCCGTCGGCGGGGGTGCGGCGGCGCAGCAGCACGATGGGGCGCCGGGCGCTGGTGAGTTCGGCCCGTTCGGCGGCGGAGACGACCGCGATCCGTTCGGTGGTGGCGAGGTCGGCGCACATCACGGCGAAGGCCTTGCCGCCGCGTTCCTTGCGGTCGCGCAGAGCGGCCACGGC
The DNA here is from genome assembly GCF_004124325.1 of Streptomyces sp. L2. Taxonomy (NCBI): domain Bacteria; kingdom Bacillati; phylum Actinomycetota; class Actinomycetes; order Kitasatosporales; family Streptomycetaceae; genus Streptomyces; species Streptomyces sp. L2. The sequence continues at coordinate 7,539,227 of NZ_QBDT01000001.1, read as the reverse complement.
GCGCGGGTCGGAGGCGTCGCAGGCCAGGTGGTAGCCGCCGACGCCCTTGACGGCGACGATCCGTCCGGCGGCGAGGAGTTCGCGGGCGCGGGCCAGGGCTTCGGCGTCCCGGGCGGGCCGTACGCCGGTGCCGTCGGCCGGGATCAGGCTCAGCCGGGGGCCGCAGTCGGGGCAGGCGACGGGCTGGGCGTGGAAGCGCCGGTCGCCGGGATCGCCGTACTCCTTCGCGCAGGCCGGGCACATCGGGAAGCCGGCCATGGTGGTGGCCGAGCGGTCGTAGGGCATCGCGGTGGCGATGGTGAAGCGGGGCCCGCAGTGGGTGCAGGTGAGGAAGGGGTGGCGGTGGCGGCGGTCGGCCGGGTCCGCCAGTTCGCGAAGGCAGTCGGCGCAGGTCGCGGTGTCGGGCGGGAGCTGGGTGCGGCCCGTGGAGCGGTCGGTGGAGCGGATGGTGAACGGGTCGGCGGTGCCGGTGGCGGGCAGGTCCTCCCAGCCCACGTCGGTGACCGAGGCCAGCGGGGGTGCCTGCTCGGGCAGCAGCGCGCAGAACCGCTCGACGTCGTCGGCCGGGCCCTCCACCTCGATGAGGACGCCGTTCGCGGTGTTGCCGACGAATCCGGCGAGCGCGAGATCGACGGCCAGCCGGTGCACGTAGGGCCGGAAGCCGACGCCCTGCACGGTGCCGCGCACGGCGACCCGCCGGCGGAGCCGGCCGGTGACGGGGGCCGTCACGAGACGGTGGCGTGGTGGCCGTGGCCCTGCGGGGCGCCCGCGTGGTCGTGGCCGTGGTCGTGCGGGGCGCCGTGATCGTGTGAGGTGCCCGAGTGGTCGTGGCTGTGCGGGTGCGGGGCGAGTGGGGGGTGGTGGGCCGGGGTGCCGGTGCGGGCGGCGAGGGCGTGTTCGAGGAGGGTGTCGACACCGTCGCCGGTGCGGGCGCAGGACCGTACGACCTCCACGCCCGGGTTGACCCGCTCGACGTGCGCCCGGAAGGCGGCCTCGTCGAAGCCGGCCGGGCCGGCCAGGTCGGTCTTGGTGATCACGACGAGGTGGGCGGAGCCGAACGCCGTCGGGTACTTCAGCGGCTTGTCCTCGCCCTCGGTGACGGCCATGAGGACGATCCGCAGGGTCTCGCCGAGGTCGTACGACGCGGGGCAGACGAGGTTGCCGACGTTCTCGACGAACAGCACGGCGGTGTCGTCCGGGAGCCAGCCGTCCAGGCGGGCGCGGACCTGACGGGCCTCCAGGTGGCAGAGCCCGTCGGTGAGGACCTGCTGGACCGGTGCTCCCGAACGGGCCAGCCGGACGGCGTCGTTCTCGGTCGCCAGGTCGGCGGTGAGCGCGGCCACCGGGACCCCGCGCTCCCCCGCCCGGGCCAGGACCCGGCCGAGGAGCTCGGTCTTGCCGCTGCCGGGGCTGGACAGCAGGTTCACCACGGTGACGCCCCGCCCGGTCAGTTCGCCGCGCAGCCGCGCGGCCAGGTCGTCGTTCTTCGCCAGGACGGCTCGGGTGACGTCGGACCGGCACATGGGCGCTGCTCCTCGGGGTCGGGCGCGAGAACGGGCGCGGGTCCCGGGCCGTGGCGTCCACGGCCCGGGGTCCTCACCGATCTTCGGGTCCGCCGGACGCCGGGCCCCGCAGCGCTGCCGTGGGCGGGGGCCCTGATTCCATCGGGCGGCCCAACGGCGGCGCGGGCGCGGCCGGGTCGGCCAGCAGCGCCGGGACCAGCAGGTGCAGCGCCTCCACGGCCCCGTCGACGGCTTCCCGGACGGTCGCGGTGAGCCCGGGGAGGATGTCCTGGTCGCCCCGGGGCAGCGCCTCGGGTTCGCAGGCGAGGACGAGGACCCGGGGCAGCGGCTCGTCGCCGAGGTGGGTGGCGAGCGCGAGGACCTTCTCCGGGTCCATGCCGTGCGCCTCGGGCACCACCGTGCCGTCGGGGGGTTCCGCCTCGATCAGGGACAGGGTGCCGGGACGGTGTCCGCGCGGGGCGGCGTCGACCAGGACGGCGGTGGCGCAGCCGCCCAGCAGGGCGTAGGCGAGGTCCATGCCGCGGATGCCGTAGTCCCGGACGAGCACCTCGGGCGGGAGCGGGCGCCGGTCGAGGGCGCGGATCACCTCGGGGCCGAACGCGTCGTCCCCGAGGAAGATGTTGCCGACGCCCGCGACCAGCAGCCGCCCCTGCGAGCGGGTCAACGCGGGTCTCCGCCGGCCGGTGCCAGGGGCCGTACGGATCCGGCCGGCGTCTTGCGGACGAACGCGGAGCGCAGGGCGTGGTAGGGCGCCTCGGGGTCGAAGAAGATGGCGTGCATGCGGGCGAGTTCGTCGCGCCGGTACTCGGCGAGCGGCCGTACCTCCTCGTCGGAGCGGCGGGCCGCGGCCTTGACGGCGATCCGGCGGGGAAGGTCCGGGTCGGCGGCGAGGGCGTCGGCCAGGTGTTCGACCTCTGCGGCGAAGTCCCCCGGGGCGGCGGGCACGAGCCGGTCCGCCAGGCCCAGGTGTCCGGCGGTGGCCGCGCTCACCGGCAGGGCCTCGGTGGTGAGCCGGCGGGCCGTGTCCGCGCCGACGCGACGCGGCAGCGAGTACGTCCAGAACTCGGAGCCGTACAGGCCCATCCGCCGGTAGTGCGGGTTGAGGACGGTGCCCGTGCGGCTCCACACCTCGTCCGCGGCGAGGGCGAGCATGGCGCCGCCGGCGGCCGCGTTGCCGGCGAGCGCGGCCACGACCAGCCGGTCGGTGGTGCGCAGCACGGCCTCGACGAGGTCGTCCATGGCGTTGAGGTTCGTCCAGGACTCCTCGGCGGGGTCGGCGGCGGCCTCGATGACGTTGAGGTGGATGCCGTTGGAGAAGAAGTCGCGGGCCGCGCCGAGGACCAGGACCGAGGTGGGGCGGGTGAGGGCGTACTCGTAGGCGGCGAGCAGGCGGCGGCACTGGTCGGTGCTCATGGCGCCGCCGGGGAAGGAGAAGGTCAGGAAGCCGGTGGTGCCGGACTGCCGGTAGCGGATGTCGCTCCAGGTGCGGCGGCCGGGGGGCAGTTCGAGGGGCACGCGGGATTCCGGCAGGCCGAGGCCGCCGTGCTCGCTGTGCTCGCCGTTCTCGCCGTCGTCGACGAGGGAGGCGAGGACGGACGCGGCGGGGCGGCGGAACGGTGCCGGGTCGCCGGAGTTCTTGCGGGGGCGCAGTTCGGGGATCCATACTGCGCCGTCGCGGGTGGCCCGGCAGACCGCCCCGTTCCGGGTGGCGAGGAGTTCCCCGGGGCGGCCGCGCAGTTCGTCCTCGGGGTGACCGCCGTGCAGGAACATCTCCCGGCCGAGGACCTCGTCGCGGATCCCCGGCTGGGAGTCGGCGCCGCGGAGTTTGCGCACGACGGTGTCGGTGGTGTCGCGCTCCCAGTCGATGCGGCGGCGCTCCTGGCGGAAGAAGTCCCGCCACACCACGTGCACGGAGTCCGCGGTCTGCGGGCGGGGCTTGTGGGAGCCGTCGGCGTAGCGCCGTACCGCCTCCAGGACGGCCTTCGCGGCGGCGTCGGACGCCTCGTTGCGGTACAGGTCGCTCTTGCCGACGGCCGCCACGGCGAACGGCTCGGACGCCCAGATGTCCCCCGCGTCCATGCCCGCCTCGGCCTGGAGCACCGTCACGCCCCAGTGCGTGGCCTGCTCGGCGACGGCCCAGTCGAGCGAGGAGGGGCCGCGGTCGCCGGCCGGTCCCGGGTGCACGATCAGGCAGGTGTGCTCCCGCCAGACGTCCTCGGGCACGGCGGTCTTCAGCATCGGCGCGACGATCAGTTCCGGCCGGTGTTCACGGACGGCGGCGCGGACCGGGTCGGCGCCGTGGGTGGCGAGGACGACGTCCACCCGGTGGCCCTGGTCGGTCAGTTCGGCGTAGATCCGCTGGGAGAGGCTGTTGAACGCGCTCGCGACGAGGAGAATGTCCATGACCGGGCATGGTCGTCCCTTCCCCGGGGTCCGTGAAGGACCTGTGCGGCGTTTCGCCCGCCCCGGTCAGGTCTCTTCCTCCATCCGGATCGCATTGCGCAGGTCCTCGAAGGCCTGGCCGCGATCGTCCTTGTGGGCTTCCAGGAGGGCGCCGGCGATGGCGTCGAGCTTGCGCTGGATGGCGTGTTCGGCCCGCATCTCGGCGTTCTTCAGCAGGGCGAGGAGCAGCAGGGTCACGGCGGTCATGCACTCGCCGGCGAGGAGCAGCAGCTCCACGGTGAGGTGGGCGGCGTGGGTGGCGATGAAGAAGCCGACGAGGAGCAGGCAGAAGCCGAAGAACAGCGGCGAGCTGGTGAAGTTGGACGCGTATTCGGCGAACTGGTCGAACCGGCTGCGGTTCGGGCCACCGCGGTGGACGGGGTTCTTGAACGTCATGCGCCGAGGCTTACCCCGCGGAGGGCTCCATGCGGCGGGAGGGGGGCGGGTGGGGGGATCGGGTCGGGGGCGTGGGGCTCGGGCGGGCCGGGGCTCGGGCGGGCCGGGGGCTCGGGCGGGCCGGGGGCTCGGGGTGGCCAGGGCCGGGGGGGCTCGGGCAGGGCGGGCCGGGGGGGCTCGGGCAGGGCAGGGCTGGGTCGGGGCTGGGGTCGGGGTTCGCGTTGCGCCCGGCGTGATCCGGTCGAGAGACCCTAGGTCTCCGGGGCGTCCGGGGTCCCGTCCTCGGTGGCCGTCCGTTCCTGCTGCCGCTCCAGGTGTCCGGCCTCCTTGTCGAGGGCTCCGGCGGTGGCCTGGGCGGCGGAGCGGACCCGGCCGCGCGCGGCGAGGCCCATGCCGACGGCCGCGGCGGCGTACGTGCAGGTCAGCAGGGCCGCTGCCGGGCCCCTGGGCAGGAGCGACTCCATGCCGCGCAGCAGGGTCTCGTGCGCGGCCCAGAGCGCGAGCACACCGCAGGTGCCGGCCCCGGCGAGCAGGGCATCGCCCGCGCCGAACCGCTTGAGCGCGGTCATGACCTCCTCCTGGACCGCCCTGATCTCCTGGCGGGCCAGTTCGGTGGTGTCCTGCGCCAGCCGGGCGGCCGCGTCCTGCATGCCGCCACCGGCCGACGCCGCGTTCTCACCTCGGGTGCGCACGGCCTTCTCCTCGCCTGCCGTGCCGCGGGGTGCCGCCACGGTTGCGGCGGGCGTCCCCGATCAGCTCCGCAGTACCCCGGCCGACTCGTCCGACACCGGCGCGGCACCGATGCGCGTGGCCGGGGACGTGGGGGCGGTGGGGGTGCCGTGCCCGTCAGGCGGCGAGGGCGCGGCCCGGGTCGAGGCGGTCCCGGAGCTGGGCGTGGTGGAGACCGGCCACCGGGGCGACCAGGTCGGGGTGGCGCAGCAGCGCGGCGGCGGTCCGGTCGCTGTCGTCGGGGGTGAGCAGGCGCCTGAACTCCACGGGCGTGTGCCCGGCGTGCTCACCGTGGGCGAGCGCGTCGACGGCCAGGCCGGCCAGTTCCGGGTCGCTCAGCAGGGCGGCCGCCCAGCTGGCGACGACCTCGTCGACCCAGGTGCGCCAGGCCCACTCCGCCACCGGTGTCTCGGCGGACTGCTCGGCACCGGTGATCCAGTCGAGGCGGCCGGAGCCACCGGGTCCGGCCATGGTGACCAGGGCCGCGTCGATCTCGGTCGGGTAGCGCAGCCAGGCGGCGACCGTGACGGCCTGCCGGGCCTGCACCTCGCACAGGGCGGAGGCCAGGGCGCCGCCGCCGGCCGGGTAGGCGCCGGTCAGCCAGCGGGTCGTCGCGGCTATGAGGGGGGACAGATCTGAGAGCACTGCCGGGCCGTCCGAGTCGCATACGGGGAATGGGGGGCTCGACGACACGGTAGCCGCTGGTCCCGCGGCGCAGGGGGCGGCTGGGAGGTACGTCATATGTGGTCTCGGCCACGGTCATATGTGGTCTCGGCCACGACCGGACGGTGCGCGACGAGTGGGGGGCGGCGCCGAGCGAGGGAGGGGGTGCGGGGGCGGGGCCGGGTGTGGGCGTGATCGTGCCGGGGAACTCGGCGCGCAGCCGATCAGCAGCTTCGCAGCACCACCTCTGGAGGTCCCATGACGACGGACGCCGTACGGTACGACGACCAGGGCGATGTCCCCCTCGCGGAGTACGCCGCTCTCGTCTCGGTGTTCGGCGCGGGTGTCGGCGCGTTCACCGCTGTGGCCCGGCGCCGGGGCGTGCGGTTGCCCGAAGCGGTGCCGCCGTGGGACGTCGCCCTGATGGGGGCCGCCGCCTACAAGGCGTCCCGGCTGCTGGCCAAGGACAAGGTGACGAGCTTTCTGCGGGCGCCGTTCACCCACCGCGCGGACGAGGGTGAGGCGAGCGAGGTGATGGACGAGCCGCGCGGCAGCGGGGTCCGGCGCGCGGTCGGTGACCTGGTGGCGTGCCCGTTCTGCATGTCGTTCTGGGTGGGTGGCGCCCTGGTGTGCTCCTACGCGGCCTCGCCGCGGCTCACCCGCCTGGTGTCCGGCGGCCTCGGCGCGCTGACCCTCGCGGACTGGCTGCAGTACGCCTGGACCTGGACCCAGCAGGCCGACTCCTGAGCGGGGCGTGAGCGTCAGTCGTCATCCGCCGCCGCGCTCAGCTCGACGTCGATGACGCCGTCGTCCTGGAACAGCTCGGAGGCCAGCTGGGTGGGGTCGCCGGTGCCCTCCAGTTCCAGCAGGACGCGTGCGGCGTCGTCGGTGCGGCCGGGCAGGCGTTCCACCTTGACCTGGAGGATGCGGAAACCGCGCCCCGTGCAGATCTGCATCAGGCGCGGCAGGAGCGCCGTACCCGTGCGGTAGGTCAGACGGGCCTCGAAGGCACCGGCGGCGGTGCCCGGCGTGAGGCGCGCCGACAGCAGCGGATAGCCGCGCACGACCAGGAAGTGCACGGCGGTGGTGGCCAGCGCCAGGACGGGCAGGCCGCCGCCGCAGGCCATGCCGACGGCGCAGGTCAGCCAGATGGTGGCCGCGGTGGTCAGCCCCCGTACGGCGTCCCGTCGTACGAAGATCAGGCCGCCGCCGATGAAGCCGATCCCGGAGACGATCTGCGCGGCCACCCGGGAGGGGTCGAACGAAACGTTGTCGAGGCCGAGCACGCCGGTGAAGCCGTGCTGGGAGATCTCCATCATCAGCGCGCTGGCGATACCGACGAGCGTGTGCGTGCGCAGCCCGGCGCTCTTCTGCTGCGCCTCCCGCTCCCAGCCGATCAGGGTGGACAGCAGCAGCGCCAGGCCCAGCTCGGCGAGCTGGCGCAGGCCCTGGCCGTTGTGCAGGTCCCACAAGGGCGCCGCGAGGCCCGTCATGCGCGCCTCCCGTCCGTGGTGTCACCGGTCCGTGCGATCCGGCCGCCGGTCCCTGAGGCCCGGTCACCGGTCCTTGCGATCCGGTCACCGACCCCCGAGGTCGGTTCCCCCGTTCTCGATGTCCATACGTACCCCGTGGCGGGGCCGGTGCCACCGGGACGTTTACCGCCCGGAGGCGACGGGGACCCGGCGGCACGACTCACAGCGGCGGCAGACCCCGCGGCCCGGATCCCCGTGGCACGAGCCCCGCGGGCGGGAGAAGGCGTGGCGAGGCCCGGAGGGCGGGCGGCAGGTGCGGCGCACCCTGCGGAAGGAACACGCCCATGCATCACGACGAGATGATCGGAAAAGTGCAGGCGCTCGCCCAATTGCCGGACCGCGGCTCGGCCGAGCGGGTGACGCGGGCGGTACTCGGCACGCTGGCCGAGCGGCTCCCGGCCGGACTCGCCCGGCATGTCGCGGCTCAACTGCCGCACGAGCTGGCCGCCTCGATGCGCGAGGCGACGGAGGCCTGGGAGCCGGCCGGGGCCGGCCCGCCGGACGGCTCGGGCGAACGGTTCGACCTGACCGTCTTCGCCGGGCGGATCGCCGGACGTGCGGGCACGAACGAGGACACGGCACTGCGGGAGGCGGCAGCGGTCCTGGAGGTGCTGGACGCGGCGCTCGCGCCCGAGCTGACGGAGAAGGTGGCCGGCGTGCTGCCGGGGACATCCGGGAGCTGCTGCCGGTGGGCCGGGCGGCCGAGACCGTGGACTGAGCGCCGTACGGCGAGCCCCGTGTCAGGGACGCCCGTGTCAGGGACGCCCGCGTCACCGCCCCGGCGCCCCGCCCCGGTCACGCGACGCGTGCCGGGGACCCCGCGCCGGGCGGTCCGGCTTGGTGAACCACACGTCCTCGACCCGGTCCAGCCCGTACAGCAACAGGCTCAGTACGGGGAGCAGCAGCAGCGCGACGATGATCATGGCGGGCGTCCTCCCGACCGGTGACCCGCTCCGAGTGCCCCTCGCGTCGTCCGGCATCGCCGCCACGCTGTGAAGGTCCTGTGACTGTCGGTCCGGGCGCGAGGCCGCCATGCCGGCGAGGGGTCGTGGGCCGGGCCGCGCCCGCGCCGGCGGCTCCGCCAAACGGGCCTGCCGTCCGTCGCCCGCCGCCGGTCCGGCCTTTACCGTGCTCTAGACGTGACGGGTGGTCACGGACCGGGTGCGGGGAGGAGGTGGACGGGTGGCGGTTCCTCGGCGACGGGGCGGCCGGGAGCGCCCGGCGGGCGTCGGGGCGGGGCGGCGGCCGGGGCTTCCGGTGCGCGCGGCGGCGCGCGGCCGGACGCGGCCGGCGGTGCCGGGCGAGCACACGATGCCCTGGCTGCGGGTCGCCGCGGCCTACGCCTGGCGCCTCATCCTGGTCGGCGTCGTCGTCTACGGCGTCTTCATCGTGCTCGGCCGTTTCCAGCTCGTCGCCGTGGCCCTGTTCCTCGCGCTGGTCGTCACCTCGCTCCTGCGTCCGCCCGTCGACCTGCTGAACCGGCTGCTCCCGCGTGCGCTGTGCGTGGCGGTCGCGCTCGTCGGCAGCATCCTGTTCCTGGCGGCGCTGCTGGCCCTGGTGGGCAACGCGGTCGCGGGCGAGTGGGGCAACCTGGTGTCCGAGTTCCGCGGCGGCATCCACCGGATCGATCTGTGGCTGCAGCGCCCTCCGTTCCGGCTCGGCCCCGGCACGCTCACCCATCTGCAGCAGCAGGTGACGGACTACGTCTCCGCCCACCGGGCGAGTCTGCTCAGCCGGGCCGCGACGGAGCTGGGCCGGGTCGTCGAGGTGGTCACCGGCGGCGCGCTCGCGCTGTTCGTGTCGGTCTTCTTCATTCACTCCGGCGAGCGCATGTGGGCGTGGGCGCGTGAGGAGCTGCTGCCCGGCGGTGCGCGTCCGGCGTGGGACCGGGCGGGGCGTGCGGCCTGGCGGACGTTCGCGGGCTACACCCGGGGGATCATCATCGTGGCCGCCACGAACGCCGTGCTCGTCGGTGTCGCGCTGCTCGTGCTGCGGGTGCCGCTCGCGCTGCCGCTGGCGTTGCTGGAGTTCTTCGCCGCGTTCGTGCCGCTCGTGGGCTCGCCGGTGGCGCTGGCCGTGGCCACGGTGGTCGCGCTGGCCGGGCGGGGTCCGCTCACGGCGGCCGCCGTCCTGGTCCTGATCGTCGTCATCGGCCAGCTGGAGGGGCACGTGCTGCATCCGGTGGTGATGAGCTGGGCGGTGCGGCTCCATCCGGTGGTGGTGGGTGTGTCGGTCATCGCGGGGAGCATCGTCGCCGGGGTGATCGGCGCGGTGGTGGCCGTGCCGTTCGTCTCCGTGGTGTGGGCGGTGCGGCGCGCGCTGCGGACCGTACCGACGTGAGCGCCCGCCGGGCCCCGGTTCAGCGCAGGGCGGCCGCCACGAGGCCGCCGATCTCCGCCTCGGTGACGCCTCCGCCGTTCACCAGCCGGTCGAAGACCAAACCGTCCACGCAGGTCAGCAGCGTCACGGTGCGCCCCTCGGGGTCCTGGACGCCCTGGGCGGCCAGGAAGTCGGTCACGGCCTGGCGGGCGGGGTTCCGGCGCGGCACGAGGATCTCCCGCAGCTCGGTGTGGTGCACGCTCTCGATGGCGCAGGCGTAGCGCGCGAGGGAGCGTCCGCGGCCCTCCGCCGCGAGCCGCCGCTCGACCAGCAACGTGAGGCCGGCCGTCAGTTCGCCCGCGTTCCGGAGCACCGGTGTGTGCTCCCCCAGCTCCCGCAGCTCCGCCTGGTCGAGTGCCACCAGGCGGCGGACGAGCGCGGTGAGCAGGGCACTTCGGGTGCGGTAGTAGGCGGAGGTGGTGCCGGGCGGGAGGTTCGCCGCCCGGTCCACGGCGCGGTGCGTCAGCCCGCGGATCCCGGTGCCGGCGAGCACGTCGATGGCCGCGTCGGCGAGGAGCGTACGTCGATCGGTGGACACCCCCCATTTCTACACCTGTAGAGAGCGGGCGTAGGCTGCCTTCTACATCTGTAGAAGACTGGGCCGGGTGGAGGGTGGAGCGGACATGGGCGGCACTGCCGTGGTGGTCGGGGGCGGCATAGGCGGGCTGGCCGCCGCGATCGGACTGCGCCGGATCGGCTGGGAGGTGACGGTCGTCGAACGGGCGGCCGCCCTGGCCGACGCGGGCGCCGGCATCTCGCTGCACGCCAACGGGCTGCGCGCACTGGACGTGCTCGGCGTCGGGGCGGCCGTGCGGGCGGCGGCGCGGCCGCAGTACACGGGCGGCACCCGCACGCCCTCGGGGCGGTGGCTGGCCCGGATGGACGGCGCGGCGCTCGCCCGCGCGCTGGGCACGCCGATCGTCGGCATCCCCAGGGCCGTGCTGCACGGACTGCTGCGCGACGCGCTGCCGCCGCGCTGCCTGGTCGTCGGCGTCACCGTGCCGTCGGTCGACCGCTCGGCGCCGGGCCGGGTCCGGGTGCCCGTCGGGGACGGCGTCCTCGACGCGGACCTGGTGGTGGCGGCCGACGGGGTCCGCAGCCGGCTGCGCGGCGGGCTGTTCCCGGGCCATCCCGGTCCGGTCCACAACGGGTCGACCGTGCTGCGGGCCGTCACGTACCGGCCGGTGGCCCTGCACTCCGACTTCGAGCTGACCTGGGGCCGGGGCACCGAGTTCGGGCACATCGCGTTCGCGGACGGCCGGGCCGAGTGGCACGCGGTGCTCAACTCACCGCCGGGCGTACGGTACGCGGACACGCTCGGCGTGCTGCGCCGCAGGTTCGGACGCTGGCACGACCCCGTTCCCGCGCTGCTGGACGCCACCCGGCCGGAGCAGGTCCTGCACCACGACGTCCACGAACTGGCGACACCCCTGCCCTCGTTCACGAGTGACCGCATCGCCCTCCTCGGCGACGCCGCCCATGCCATGACCCCGAACCTCGGTCAGGGCGCCTGCCAGGCCCTGGAGGACGCGGCCACGCTGGCCGCCGCGCTCTCCACGGAACCCTCGGTCGCCGCGGCGCTGGCCCGCTACGACAGCGAGCGCCGCCCCCGCGCCCAGGCCGTGGCACGCGCCGCCCGGCTGGCCGGCCGGATGGGCCAGCAGCTGTCCCACCCGCTGGCGGTCGCGCTGCGCGACACCGCCCTGCGGCTGGCACCGTCCGGGGCGACGGCCCGGGCCGTCCTGCGGCATGCCGACTGGGCACCGCCGGCCCTGGGCTGACCGCCCATCGGCCGGCTACTCCCCGGCGGAGGACGACAGGGTGCGCTGCATCAGGTGGGTGTCGATCCAGCGGCCGTGCTTGCGGCCGACGCCGACCAGCCGGCCGGCGTCGGTGAAGCCGGCACGGCGGTGCAGGGCCCGGGAGGCCTCGTCGCCGGTGTCGGCGATGACCGCGATCATCTGCCGTACGCCCGCCCGTTCGCAGCCCTCGACGACGGCTTGGAGCAGGGCGGTGCCCAGGCCGCGGCCGGTGGCCCCGGGTGCCAGGTAGACGGTGTCCTCCACGGAGTGCCGGTAGGCCGGCTTCACCCGCCAGGGCGCGGCGTAGGCGAATCCGGCGACGGCGCCGGACAGTTCGGCGACCAGGAAGGGCAGGGCGCGAGCGGTGAGGTCGGCCAGCCGGTCCGCCCAGTCGGCGGTGGACCGGGGGGTCTCGTCGAAGGTGACCACGGTGTGGTGGACGTAGTGGGCGTAGACGGCGGCGACCGTGTCGAGGTCGGAGGCGGTCGCCGGGCGGATCACGACTCCGTGGTCGGTCATCACGGCCTTCCTCGTCTCATGGGGTTTCCGGCGGTCACGGTGCCGTCGCCGGCCGGGGGCGCAGATCACGTCGGAGCCGCTCGAAGGCCGTGGGGCGGGTACGGCGCCGGAGGTGGTCGCCGATGCGGCGGGCGCAGGCGGCCGGGGTCTCCCGGGAGGTGTCGACGTCGATGTCGTGCGTTCCGTGGGAGTGGACGTGGTCGTACTGGGTCGCCGCGAGGCCGGGCTGCCGGTCGCCTCGCTCGGTCTCGCGGCGCTCCAGTTCGGGCAGCGGGCACCGCACCGCGACGAGGACGGTGTCCTCGGGGACGAGCAGGTCCAGGAGGTCCAGCAGGCGCCAGCGGCGGCTGAGGGGGTAGTCGACGACGAGGTTGTTGCCGCCCGCGGCCATGCCGGCCACCGCCCGGTGGAAGCCCTTCGCGGTGCGGTCGATCTCGGCCTGGACGTCCTCGTCGGCGAGGGGGCTGCCGCCGCGCAGCGCGTGGAAGGCGTCCACCGGCAGATGGAACCAGCTTCCTTCGAGCATGCCGAGGAGTTCGCGGGCGATGCTGCTCTTCCCGGAGCTGGAGGTGCCGTTGAGCAGCACGACGGTGCCGGCGGACGGGGTGTCCGGGATCCGCGCGTACTCCTCGGCCGCCGGATCCGTGGCTGTCCCGGTCGTCATGACGGTCTCCCCCTCGCGTCGCGCGGTTACCTCTCTCCCCCGCTGATCATCTCAGGTCCGTCCGGTCCCGCGGCCTCGGCCCTCAGCGGGTGGGCCCGCAGCCACGAGAGGACCTGGCCGGCGTGCTGATCGGGCGGGAAGATTGGGTAGAAGGCGTGCTCGACCACTCCGTTGCGCACGATCAGGGTGATCCGCCGGTAGAGGGTCGTTCCCTCGACGTCGAACGTGGGCAGGCGCAGGGCGCGGGCCAGGCCGAGACCCGGGTCGGAGAGCATGTCGAAGGGGAGGCGGAGCCGTTCCACGACCTCGCGCTGATAGGCGGGATCCTGACCGGACAGGCCGTAGACGCGGCTCGCACCCGCCTCCAGCAGCTCCTGGAAGTGGTCCCGGAAGCCGCACGCCTCGGCCGTGCAGCCGCGTGCACCCGGGATCGTGTTCCAGCCCTCGGGCAGATCGGTTCCGGGGCGGCCGGTGAGCGGGTAGACGTAGAGGACCGTACGACGCGGCCCCAGGCTGTCCAGCCGCACCGTTCTGCCCGCGGTGCCCGCCAGCGCGAGGGACGGCATCGCCGTACCGGGCAGATGCCGGGCGGCGCCGTCGTCCTGCGGGGCGGGAAGGTTCAGGGGCAGCGACAGGTGATCGTCTTCCTCCATGGCACTGCTGTGGCGGTGGGCGGCGGTGTTCAGCTGGGAGATCAGCGCGCTGCGACGGGCGCTCAGCTCCTCGATGCGTCCGGTGAGTTCGTCGATGGCCTCCCGGTACCCGGCCAACGACGCCGGGCAGTCGTCGGCATGCGGCCGCCCGGCCCCGAGGCACTCCAGGAACGGCCGCGTGCGCTCCACGGGGATCCCGAGCGCCCGCAACGCCCTGATCTCCCGCACCAGCCGCACATCACGTTCGCCATAGCTGCGGTACCCGTTGGCCAGCCGCTCCGGCACGACCAGCCCCAGCGACTCGTAGTACCGCACCGCCTTGACAGTGACCCCGGCCCGCCGGGCCACTTCACCGATCCTCAACCCGTCCATGACGGTCGACGCTAGACGTTGCCCCGGGGGGCAAGGTCAAGCGGCTGAGGCGGAGAAACCTGCCCAGTGAGGTGTCGCGGGCTCCAGCGGAGTGAGGGAATGCGGTGTGGTTGGCTGCCGTGGCCGGGGTCAGCGGAGGGGCTGCCATTCGAACATGAGGATCGTGGCGTCGTCGCGGAGGCGGCTGTCCTGGGAGTCGAGGAGGGAGTGGATGAGGCGTCTGAGGGTCTCCGGGGCGAGTTCGCCGGAGGTGCTGGCGCGGATGACGTAGTCGGCGAAGCGTTCGAGGCCGAGCAGCTGGCCGTCGGCGGTGCGGGCCTCGGTGACGCCGTCGGTGTAGAGCAGGACCCGGTCGCCCGGCCGGAGACGGGCCTCGTGGACCCGGCGTTCCCGGCCGGCGAGCAGTGAGCTGAGGCCCATCGGCGGGTCGGGCTCGCGTTCCAGCGCGTGGGGCACGAGTCTGCTGTCGCGGATCAGCAGCGGTTCCGGATGGCCGCAGTTGCTCCATTCCAGCACGCCGGTGGTGAAGTCGAGCTGGGCGAGGATCCCGGTGCAGAACTGGTCCGGCAGCCACTGGCCCAGCGCCTGGTCGACGGCCTCGATGAGGGCGGACAGGCCGGAGTCAGTGCGGCGGGCGTTGCGGCAGGCCGCGAGGGCCACCGCGCTGGTCAGGCCCGAGGCCAGGTTGTGCCCCATGGCGTCGAGGACCACGGCGTGCAGCGCGGTGGCCGTCAGCGAGTGGTCGAAGGCGTCGCCGCCGATGTCGTAGGCGGGTTCGAGGACGGCGGTGGAGACGACGTGGGCGTTGCCGATGGTGCGCGGCGGCAGGAAGGCGCGCAGCATCTCGGCGGGCAGCCGCATGTCCTCGGTGCGGGTGCGCCGTACGAAGGAGTCCTTGTACGTGCGCTTCGAGGTGATCATCATCGCGAGGAGTGCGGCGAGCGCGCGGCCCTGGCGCAGGGACTGCGCGGTGAGCGCCTCGGTGTGGATGCCGAGGACGCCGAGCCGTTCGGCGCCGTCCAGCAGGGGGATCCAGGCGCTCACCCCGTGCTGGTCGGACTCCTCCACCCGCAGGGACTGGGTGCGGTACGTCCAGCCGGCGAGCGAACCGTCGATCGGCAGCGTCGCCGTCACGTCGGTGAGCGGCACGAGATGGCGCTGCTGGAGGTCGGCCAGGTAGGCCACGGCGTGCCGCAGCCCGAGCGCCTTGGCGCAGTGGGCGACGGCCGTCGCCAGGTCGAGGGTGGAGTGGGTGGGGTCGGCGAGGAAGTCCTCCAGCGGCGCACCGCTCGGCTCTCCCGTCACCGCTCCACCACCGCCCCGCACATCCGTTCCATTACTCAGCAGTTTCACAGTGGATGGCGTGAGGCGCCGTTCTCCCGCGTCCGGGCGGGTGAATACGACAGTGTCGTGTGATGTGAGTCACATGTAGTTCACTCATATTCCGCGGCCTCCTCAGCAGTCTCCCCGGTGACGCACACGCGAGTGAGGAGGTACACCGTGGGGATGTCCGGGACCGGTCCGATCGGCCGTCGGCCGGCCGTGCTCGTCTGCGCCGCCGCCCTGGCCCTGACCGCGTGCTCCGCCTCGGGTGGCAGCGCCGCCGGGCGACCTGCCGGCCATGTCCGGCAGGCATCCGGGACCGCGGAACAGACGCTCCGGCTCGCCGAACAACTCCTCATCAAGTCCTGCATGGAGAAACACGGATATCGGTATTGGGCCGAGACGGAGGACGGCGGGAATTCCTCACACCGATTTCCCTATGTCGTCGACGACTTGGCCTGGGCCACAGCACATGGATACGGAAATGATCTGCACCGGGAACGGCAGAAGGAGATCGAACACGACCCGAACCAACGGTATTTCCGGTCGCTGCCCGCCGACCGCAGAACCGGTGCGCTGAGCGCGGTCAACGGGCCCCGCCCGCGCGGACTCTCCGTCCGGCTGCCGACGGGGCAGCTGGTCACCCACAGCGATCAGGGCTGCACCGCCGAGGCCGAGCGGACCTTGTACCGGGACCTGCCCGCCTGGTTCCGGGCCACCCGGGTCACGGACAGCCTGGCCGGCCTGCGCGTCGGGCTCGTCCTCGGCGACAAGCGGTACCGGTCGGCCACCGGGGCCTGGTCACGCTGTATGCGGGGCAAGCGCTACACGTACGGCAGCCCCGCCGAGGCCCGGGCCGCCGCCACCGCACCGGGGAACGAATGGCCGCACGGCGAGGAGGTGCGGCTGGCCACCGCCGAAGCCTCCTGCGCGCGTTCCTCGGGGCTGGCCGCCGTGGCCCGCACCCTGGACGCCGAGTACCGCTCGCGGCTGGCCCGCAGCAGGCCCCGCGAGACGGCCGACCGGGCCCGGCTGGCGCGCGAGGCCCTGCCGCGGGCCCGGGCCGTCATCGCCCGCGCCGGCTGAGCCACGCCCGGCTGATCCACACCGGGTGATCCGCACCGGCTCGTTCCGGACCACCCAGCACCACACCACGCATCACCACACCACCCGTCACCACATCACCACGAAACGAGGGACCCCATGTCCATCAAGCACGTCTCCGTCATCGCCGCCGCGGCCGCGGCCCTCACCGTGTTCGCCGCCCCGCTGGCCACCGCCGGCCCGCAGGAGCACGGCGCGCAGCCGGCCACGTCGTCCCGGCTCCTGTCCGCCGACGGGCGGCTGCACGTCTACACCCAGCCGTACGGCGGCGGACGGACCTGCTCCTGGGTCGGCAACGCCGACACCTGGGGCTCCTGCCGCAACCTGGTCTCCGACATCTGGAACAACGGCTACCCGGGCGGCAACGACGCCGTCGACCTGTACTGGGGCGTCAACGCCACCGGCGCGCACGCCTGCCTCAGCCAGGGCGACCGCTGGCCCGATCTCATCAACGACCCGCAGCACTTCACCTACGGTGCCGGACAGGGCGGTTTCGGGCAGAGCCTCAACAACAACGTCTCCTCCCACCGCTGGGTCGACTACTGCAGCCAGGGCTGACCGCGCCGCCCGTGGGTCCCGGCGCCGGCCCCGGCAGGGTGGCGGGACCCACGGCATCGCCGTCTCCCACAGCGCCCCACCTTCACCACTCCCCCACGCCCGCACGGGAGTTGCCACGCTACGATCACGCCTGTGACCGCTCCGGAACCGACCATCCTCGCCACCTCCGGAGGGCACCGCGCCGGCACGCGTACAAGGCTGTTGTTCGATGCCCTCGTGCACCACGCGGTCGACCTCTCCGGCGTGCACGGCAGACGCCCGCGGATCCTCTACGTGGGCACGGCGACCGGGGACGCCGAACACGTCACCGCGCGGATCTCGGAGGCGGCCCGGGTGGCCGGCTTCGACCTCACCCCGCTGTACCTGTTCCCCATGCCCAACGTGACCGACGTCGAGGGCACCGTCCTCGACCACGACGTGGTCTGGGTGATGGGCGGATCGGTGGCCAACCTGCTGGCGGTGTGGCGGGTGCACGGTCTGGACTCCGTGCTGCGCCGCGCCTGGCGGGCGGGCGTCGTCCTCGGCGGTGTGAGCGCGGGCTCGATCTGCTGGTTCCGGGGCGGCGCGACGGACTCCTTCGGCCCCGAACTGCGCCCGGTCACCAACGGCCTGGGCCTGCTGCCGTACGGCAACGGGGTCCACTACGACACCGACGCGGGCCGGCGTCCGCTGATCCACCGCCTGGTCGCGGACGGCACGCTCCCCTCGGCCCACTGCACCGACGACGGAGTGGGCCTGGTGTACCGGGGCACCGAACTCGTCGAGGCCGTCACGGAAGTGCCCGGGAAGGGCGCCTACCTGGTGACCCGGGAGGGCGGGCGCGCCGTGGAGGAGCGCGTCGAGCCGCGGAGGCTGCCGACGCCCGCGTTCTGACGCCCGCTCGCCGTGCTCAGACAAGGCCCAGCCGCACCGCCCGTGCCACGGCGTGGGCCCGGTTGCGGGCCTGCAGGCGGGACATGACCTCGTGGACGACGTTCTTGACCGTGTGCTCGGAACAGCTCAGCAGCCGGGCGATGTCCGCGTTCGCGTGGCCCTCGGCCATCAGCCGCAGCACGGAGACCTGGCGGCCCGTCAGGGTCGTCGGCACCTCGGAGGGCGGCCACAGGTCGCCGTACTCCCGGCCCCCGGCCAGCAGCTGGGAGAGCACCGGGTAGGGGATGCTCTGGTGCGGGCGGCCGGCGCGGCGGACGGCCGCTGCGAGGGTGTCCTCGCTGAGGTCCGCGCTCCGCAGCACGACCGCGCCCGAGCGCAGGGCCAGCAGCAGTCCCGTCCGGGTGACGCCGTCGCAGACGAGCACCAGCGGCCCGGGGGCGCGCATGCCCCGCAGGGCGTGTTCGGCGTCCCCGGCGACGATCACCGTGAGGGCACGCGGGTCGTGGCCTGGAGCGCAGTTCAGGCCGGCGCGGCGGGCGACGGCGCGCACCCGGTCGGCGCCGGGCGCGGGCAGGACGCGGATCGCGACGGGGGTGGTGAGGTCCGTGGTCACAGCAGGCCCGCCCGCAGCGCGTAGGCCACCGCGTGGGCGCGGTTGCGCAGCCGGAACCGCTGTGTGATGTCGTGGACGACGGTGGTCACGGTGCGCTGCGAGTAGGCGAGGCGCTGGGCGATCTCCGCCGTCTCGTGGCCGTCGGCGACCAGCCGCAGCACCGAACGCTCCCGGTCCGTCAGCGCGTTGCCCGCCCAGCCGCCGGACGCCGGCGGGGCCGGCCCGGTGGAATCCAGGACCTGTTCGAGCAGGTCGAGGGGGAGCGTGCAGTCGTCGCGGGCGGCGGCCAGCACCGCCTCGCCGAGGCGGGAGGCGTCGGCCTCGCGGCGCAGCAGCAGTCCCCGAGCGCCGGCGGCCAGCGCGTGCAGGACGTCCCCGGGGGCGAGGACGCCCGCGACGAGGACGACGGCGGGGCGGTGGAGGTGGGCCCGGGTCAGCCGTACGGTGTCGAGTTCGTCGGGTCCGAGCCGGTCCACGGTGAGGACGACGACCCGTGCGTCCTCCGGCTCGCACACCTCCAGTTCCGGGCACGCCAGCAGGGTGCTGCGGGTGCCGGCCTCCAGCACGGGGTCGAGCGCGACCACACCGACGGGTAGGGGTGCTCCCATCTGCTGCTCCTTGGAAGGTCGTCCGCCCGGTGGTGAGTGCCGCGGGCGGTCTGGGGTACTGCGCAGCACCGTGCCGCCGCGGCCGGTGGCCCGGCATCGGTAGCCGATCCCCACCTTTCCGTCCGGGCGCGCCCCGGGCGTCCCGTGCCGGGCCGGGGAGACCGGGGCGGGGTCCCCCGGTGCGCCGGGACGGCCTGGCCGGCGGGCCCGTCCCCAGGGCCGGGGGCGGGGCCCGATGCCGTGCGGCACGGCCGGTAGCCCCCTGGGGGCCGTCGTCGTACCGGCGTTGACCTGCGATTGCGGCCCGCATGCCGCCGGGCGCGGCCGGGGTGGCGGGGGCTCCGCGCAGAATATGGGGGCCACTTCCCCATGTGGGGGCGGTACGGCCTCTGCGACCTTCGGTGCGTGACCAAAACCGCCAGCCTCCCGGCTCCCAGGAGCGCCGGCCTGCCGCTCGTCTGGTGGGCTCCGGCGCTGACCCTCGCGGAACGGCTCGCCGCCCCGGAACCGCCCACGGCGCCGGCGGCGAGAGCCGCCGGCCGCGCCCCCTGGGCGGCCGGTGACGCCGAGGGCTTCGCGGCACGGCTGGCGCACCTCGGTGTGGACACGGACACGGCGGCGGCGCTGGCGGCGGAGCCCGCCGAGCGGCTGGCCGCCCGCACCGCCAAGCCGCGGTGGGCCGGTTACACCGAACGGGCCCTGGACGGCGCGGACTTCCCCGGGCCCGGTATCGGCCGCTCCCCCGCGGACGCGGAGGGACCCGACGCCTTCGCCCCGGTCGTACGCCCCCTCGTGACTCCCGCGACGGCCGTGCTGGAGCCGGTGCTGGCGCGGCTTGCGGAGGCCGAACAGGCGGTGTGGCGGCGGGAGTTCGAGGAGCGGCTGACGTATCAGCTGGTGCGGCAGGCCGCCCGCGCCCTGGTGCGCGAGCTGGACTCGGCCCGGCGGGCCGGGCGGCTGGCCGGGGCGGGCCCGCGCGAGCGGTTCGCCTCCTTCGTCGCCACGACGGGCACCCGGCGCGGCCTCGGTGAACTGTTCGCCGCCTACCCGGTGCTGGCCCGGATGCTCGCCCAGACCGCGCTGGACTGCCTCGCCGCCACGGCCGAGCTGGTCCGGCGGTTCCGGGCCGACCGGGACGAGCTTGTCGCCGGCCTCCTCGGCGGACGCGAGCCCGGCGCCCTGACCGGCGTGGACCTCGGCCGCGGAGACGCCCACCAGGGCAACCGGGCCGTGGCGGTGCTGCGCTTCGCCCACGGCGACCGGCTGGTGTACAAGCCGCGGCCGCTGGACCAGCACGCGCTGCTGGACGACCTGACGGCGTGGCTCGACGCGAAGGTGCCCGGGCTGCGGCTGCGCACCCCGGGCAGCCTGCGGCGCGAGGAGTACGGCTGGCTGGAGTTCGTCGAGCACCGCTGGTGCCGCTCGGTGACCGAGACGGACGCCTTCTACCGGCGGCAAGGTGCACTGCTCGCGCTGCTGTACGCGGTGGACGGCGCCGACATGCACTACGAGAACGTCGTCGCGTGCGGCGACCAGCCGGTGCTGGTGGACGCCGAGACCCTGCTGCACACCGGGCTCCCCCAGGCCATGACGGCCGGCGCGGATCCGGCCGCGGACGCCCTGCACGCCTCGGTGCACCGCACCTGCCTGCTGCCCCACCTGCTGATCGGGGAACACGGCGCGCTGGACATCTCCGCGCTGGGCCGGACGGCCGAAGGCACCTACCCGAGCGAGGGGCTGCGCTGGGAGAACAGCGGCACGGACACCATGCGGGCCGTCCGCGCCCCGCTCAGCAGTCCGGCCGCGCAGAACCACCCCCTGCCCGAAGGGCACCCGCAGGCCGGCGCGGACCACCGGGCCGCCCTGCTGGAGGGGTTCCGCACCGCGTACGCGGCCATCGCCGCCCACGGACACGAACTGCGGGCTGCCGACGGGGTCCTGGCCCGCGCGGCCGACAGCCCGGCCCGGCTCATCCCGCGCTCGACCCGGCTGTACGCCACCCTGCTGGAGGAGTCCACCCATCCCGCCCTGCTGGGCGACGCCCTGGCCCGGGACGGCGTCTTCGCCGTGCTGTGGACCGAGTCGCTCCACGACCCGGCGCGCCGGCGGCTCGTCGAGCACGAGACGGCGGACCTGTGGCGCGGCGACGTGCCGCTGTTCGCCCACCGGCCGTCCGGTACAGGGGTCTGGGCGGCCGACGGGACCTGGCTGCCGGACCTGCTGCCGGTGGCGAGCCTGAGCGCCGTACGGGAGAAGATCGCCCGGATGGACGAGGTCGACTGCCACGACCAGGAGTGGATCGTGGCCGCCACGCTCGCGGCGCGGGGGGCCGGTTCCCCGCTGGACCGGCCGCGGTCGGAACTGGCGGTGGCGGCGGTGCCCGCGGTCGTGGCCGACTCCTCGCGGCTCCTCGCCGCGGCGTGCGGGATCGCCGACGAGATCGCCGCCCGGGCGGTGCGCGAGGGCGGCCGGACCAACTGGCTGGGCCTGGAACGGGTGTCCGGCCCGCACTGGGCTGTGCTGCCGATGGGCGCCGGCCTGGCGCAGGGCTACTGCGGGGTCGCGCTCTTCCTGGCCCACACGGACGCGCTGGCCGGGGGCGGGCGCTACGGCACCCTCGCCCGGGAGGCCGTACGGCCGCTGCCCGCGCTGCTGCGGGCGCTGGCCGCCGACCCCGAACTGAGCGCGGCGGCCGGGCCGGGAGCCTACGACGGGCTCGGCGGCGTCGTGTACGCCCTGGTCCGGCTGTCCCGGCTGCTCGGCGAGGACCTGACGGCCTGTCTGCCGGACGCCCTCACCGCGCTCGGGCACGCCGTCGCCGACTGCCCGGATCCCGGGTTCGCCACCGGCGCGGCGGGGGCGCTGGCCGCCGCCGTCGCGGCGCACGAGGCGACCGGGGCGGACGCGGCCCTGAGGCTGGCGGACGCCGTCGCGGACCGGCTGCTCGCGGCGGCGGAGGGGACCGCCGCGAGCCTGCTGTTCACGACGGCGGACCGGCACGGCATGGCGCCCGGGTTCGCGGACGGGGCCGCCGGCATCGGAGGGGCGCTGTCGCGGTACGCGGCGCACCGGGCCGGCGGACGGGCGAGCGGACGGGTGGACGCGCACGCGGACGCCGGCCGGGCCCTGCTGCGGGCGGCTCTGCGGCACGCGGACACGGCGCCGGCGGACCTCTCCTGGTCCTCGGGACTGGCCGGCGTGGCGGCGGCCGCGGCCGCTCCGGCCGCCCCGCACCGGCTGCTGACCGCCGAGGTGGGCCCGGACCTGAGCCTCGCGCGGGGCACCCTCGGCACGCTGGAGGCGCTCACCATGCGCGCGGAACGGGGTGAGGCGGACGCGGCCGAGGCCCTGGCCCGCCGTACCGGACAGGTACTCGCCCTCGTCGAGGCGCGCGGCCACCGGTGCGCCACACCCGACCACGTGCCCTCCCCCGGCCTGCTGGCCGGACTGTCCGGCATCGGCTACGGGCTGCTCCGCCTGGCGCACCCCGGGTCCGTGCCCTCCGTCCTCCTCCTGGACCACCCGCGCAACTGACCGCCCCACCTACGGCACCACGGCACCGCCGCACCACCCTGCACCACGGCACCGCCGCACCACCTTCGGCACCACGGCACCGCCCGGCACCACAGCTCAGCCGCACCACCCGTCCCCCGTGCTCGCCCGCACGGGACATCAGAAGGGGATCACCGTCATGGACCAGCACTTCACCACCACCCCCGCCGCCGACGTCACCGCCGGCGTCCCCGAGGCCACCGCCGACGCCGGCCTCGACTCCGCCGGGCAGGACGCGGCGGGCGGGATAGCGCTCCGGGGCCGCAACCGGGCCTGCGCGCGGGCCCGCGTGCTGGCCGGCATGGTCCTGACCAGCGGGATCGTCATCACGCTGAGCACGATCGACACGTCGGTGTCCGCACCCCGGTGACGACCGGTCAGACGTAGCGGATGTGGGGGCGGCGCGGAGACGCGCCACCCCTTTCGCATGTCGCACCGTAGGAGAACCGGGCGACCTGACACACGTCCCGATATTCCGATTATCATCAGCGTTCATGCGTTCCCATGCGCCATCCCTGGTCGGTCGGGACCCCCAACTGGGTCTGCTGGAGAGTGCGTTGTCCGCCGCCCGGCAAGGACGCGGCGGCGTCGTCTTCCTGGTCGGCGAGGCCGGTGTCGGCAAGTCACGGCTGGCCGCCGAGGCCGTGGGCAGTGCCCTGGGGTCCGGGATGCGGGTGCTGCGCGGCCGCAGCAGTACCACGGGTCCGGCGGTGCCGTTCCGGCCGCTGACCGAGGCGCTGATGTCGCTGTTCCGCAGCGGCGAACCGCTCGACGACCTGCCCCTCGGCCCGTACCGTCCGGTGCTCGGGCGGCTGATACCCGACTGGGACACCGGGGAGCGCGACAGCAGCTCCATGGTCATCCTCGGCGAGGCGGTACTGAGGCTGCTGATCGCGGCCTCCCGCGGACAGGGACAGCTCCTGCTGCTGGAGGACCTGCACGACGCGGACCCCGAGACGCTCGGCGTCCTCGAATACCTGGTGGACAACCTCGAATACACCCCGGTGCTGCTGCTGGCCACCGTGCGCACCGACTTCAGCGACGCCCTGGACCTCGCCCAGTCGGCGCGCCGGCGCGGAGCCGCCGCTCTCGTCGAACTCCCGCCGCTGACCCGGCCGGAGGCCGACGCCATGGTCGCGGCGCAGCTCGGCGCCGACGACCCCGGTGAGATACCCGCCCCGGTGCTGCGGCGGCTGTGGGAGGACTCCGCGGGCAGCCCGTATCTGGTGGAGGAACTGCTCCAGTCCATGATCGGGGCCGGCACGCTGGTGCAGTCGGCGGACGGCTGGCGGGCCGTCGGTGACCTGCGCAGCGACGTCTCGTCCACGGTGGCCCGCGGCATCCTGCGCCGTATCGACCGGCTCGGCACCCAGGGCCTGACCCTGCTGTCGGCGGCCGCGGTCCTCGGCAGGCGCTTCCCGCTGTCCGTGCTGCAGCGCATGACCGACGTCGACGACCGGGCCCTGCTCAGTCATCTGCACGCGGGCGTGGCCGCCCGGCTGGTGCTCCCCGACGAGCCCGCCCCGGACTGGTACTCCTTCCGCCACTCCCTCACCGTGGAGGCGCTGTTCACGCAGATGACGACCGGTCAGCGCGCGGAGCTGGCCCGGCGGGGCGCGACGGCGATCGAGGAACTGCACGCCGGGCTCGACGGCGACTGGTGCGCGCTGGCGGCCGGGCTGCGGTGCGAGGCCGGGGACCGGACCGCGGCCGGGCGGCTGTTCGCCGAGGCGGGCGGCCGGGCGCTGGCGGCGGGCGCGCTCGGCTCGGCGGTGACCCTGCTCGGCCGGGCCGAGGAACTCCTCGCCTCCGGCAGCGATCCGCAGGCCCGCGCCGAAGTGCTGGAACACCTGCTGCCGGCGCTCGCCGAATCGGGGGACTTCGCGCGCGCCTTCGACCTGGCCGAGGACCTGCACGTCCTCGACGGGTCGGGGCTGAGCCCGGCCCGGCTGGCCACCCTGCACACCCGGCTGGCCAAGGTCGCGCACACCGCGGGCCGGTGGAACGACGGCAACCTCCAGGTCGCCCGGGCCCGCGAGGTGCTGGCCGGCGCCCCCGACGAGGCCACCGCGGCGGCCGTCGACGTCACCGCCGCCTACCTCGCCCTGGACACGCCCGGCGCGGACCGCACGCAGCACGCGGAGAAGCTGGCCCGGTCGGCCGCCGACACCGCCGAGCGGTACGGGCTGCCGGTCGTCGCCTGCCAGGCCCGCGAGCTGCTGGCCACGGTGGCCCGGGAGCGGGACCCGGACGAGTCCGCCGCGATGCTGGAACAGGCCCTCGCCACGGCCGAGCGGCACCGCCTCCCCCTGCAGCGCATGTACGCGGCGACCCGCATGGGCGGCAACACCTGGCTCGCCGAGGGCGATCCGGCCGGGCTGCTCGCCGCCCGCGAGGAGGCGCTGCGGCTGGGCTCGGTGAACATCGTGCACACCGTGGACGGCATCCTCGTCCTGGACGCGGTGCTGCGCGGCGCGTACGACACGGCCCGCACGGCCGCCGCCGAGTGCCTGGCCGTCGTACGACGGCTGCGGCTCGCCCCCGCGGTCAGGTACGTGCTGATGGCGCGGGCCACGCTGGAGGCGCACCACGGCGACCGTACGGCGATGGAGGCGACGCTCGCCTCGATGGCCAAGTGGGACGGGGCCGGTTCGCAGGAGGAGCCGCTGGGCTTCGGTCTGGCCCGCGCGTTCTGCGCGCTGATGGAGGAGGACCGCGGCCGGGCGCGGGCCGAACTGGGGCGGGTGCGGGAGCTGGAGGCGGGCAACCCCTCCACCTACCATCTCGGTGGCACCCACGGGCTCGGGCTGCTGCTGGACGTGCTGGCCGGCGACGCGGACCGGGCCCGGCACGAGGAGGTCACCGCGACCGCCGTGGCCCGGATGCGCTGGAACCGCCAGTTCGTCCTGCTCGCCGACGCCGTGCTGCTCGGCCGCGAGGGCAGGGGCGGTGCGGCCGCCGAGGCCGTCGAGGCGGCGCTGGAGGTGGCCCGGCCGTATCCGCCCGCCCAGCACCTGGGCCTGCGGCTGATCGCGGACGCGGCCCACCAGGACGGCTGGGGCGATCCGGTCGGCTGGCTGCGGCGGGCCGAGCACCACTTCCACGAGCGGGACGTGCCGGCCGTCTCGGGCGCCTGCCGGGCCGCGCTGCGCCGGCTCGGCGCCCCCGTGCACCAGCACCGCACGGGCACCAGCGGCATCCCGGAGCAGTTGCGGGCGCGGGGCGTCACCGTCCGGGAGTTCGAGGTGTTCCGGCTGCTCGCGGAGCGGCTCGGCAACAAGGACATCGCCGACCGGCTGTTCATCTCGCCCCGCACGGCGGAGAAGCACATCGCGAGCCTGATGACCAAGACCGGGGCGGCCAACCGGGCGGACCTGTGCGCGCGGTCCGCCGCCCTGCGGGCCGGGCGGGCCGGCCCGGGTGAGTAGGCGGACGGCCCGCCGCTGAGTACGGGGGCTCAGGTGAGGGCTCCGGGACGGCTCCTAGCGTGAGGGGCACACCGGTCCCGAGGAGGCAAAGCCCGATGAGCGCAGGCGTGTACGGACGGCAGGTCCCCCGAGCGGCCACCTGGCCCACCGCGTACCTGGTCGTCGTCGGTGTGCTGGGCGGCTGCGGCGCGCTGTTCAACGCGCTCGGCTGCTACGTCTCGATCTTCGCCCTGGACAGCTGCACCGCGGACCACCCGGCGTTCCGCTGCACCGGCCGCGGCCTGCTGACGATGTGGGGCGTGCCGTGGCTCGGCCTGGCCTGGGCGGTCGGGTCGGCGCTGGCCGTGGGGGCGAGGGCGCGCCGGGGCCTGGCGTGGTGCGGGCTGCCCGTGGGCGCCGCCGTCTACGCGGCGGGGCTGGCCGGGGCGTGGGCGGTCATGACGTCGTGACCGGCTCCGGGGACCCGGCCGCCCGCGTGTCAGCCCAGAGTCAGCCCGGTGTCAGCGCTCCCTGGCACTGTTGTTCCTGTGAACGGCACGGGAGACCGGGAGCCGGACACAGGGAGAGGTGCCCGGAGTGGCTTATCGGGGACCTGGAGGCTTGCCTCACGGTCGGGTCCGGAGGACCCGCGCAGGTTCGAATCCTGCCCTCTCCGCCCGTGCCCGCCCGGGCGGGCCGCCGCTGTCACGCGGGGCGCGCCCGGGGGCGGGTCATCCGGTGGCGAAGTCGCGGAGCTTGGTCAGGGAGCCGTTGAAGCGGTCGTGGTCGCCGACCGTGGCGCCGGAGGACGTGTACTGCCACATCGTGTACGAGGACCAGCCCGACGGCAGGGTCCCGGCCGAGGAGGCGTAGCGGGCGATCCAGAGCGGGCTGGCCGAGAAGCCGCCGTAGTTCCCGGTGCACTGGCTCCACCAGCTGGTGGCGGTGTAGATGACGGGGCTGCGGCCGGTGCGGGACTTGTAGCGGTTCAAAAAGTCCCGGATCCAGCTGACCATGGCGCTCGTGGACTTGCCGTAGCAGGAGTCGCCGTAGGGGTTCCACTCGATGTCGAGGGCGCCGGGCAGGGTCTTGCCGTCCTTGGACCAGCCGCCGCCGTGGTCGACGAAGTAGTCGGCCTGGGTGGTGCCGCTGGTGGTGTCCGGGGTGGCGAAGTGGTAGGCGCCGTGGACCATGCCGACGTTGTAGGAGCCGGTGTACTGCTGGGCGAAGTAGGGGTTCTTGTAGTAGGTCCCCTCGGTCGCCTTGGAGTAGGCCCATTTGGTGCCGCTGCCCCACAGCGTCGACCAGGCGACGTCGCCCTGGTAGCTGGAGACGTCGACGCCCTCGGTGAGGTTGGCCCGGGAGCCGGGGGCGGCGGTGTCGGGCAGGTCGGCGGCGCCGTCGTGGGCGAGGACGCCCATGCCCATGTAGGCGCTGCCGCGAATGGGTATGGCGCCGCCCGGGGCCGGCGTGGCGGGCGGACTGGACAGGAGCAGGAGGAGGCCGGTCAGGACGCCGGTGAGGCCGAGTCGTGACGGGCGGCTGGGGAAGGTCATGGAGGTTCGCACGCCATCCATCTGACCCGGCATCGGGTGGTCCCGCACTCCGGGTTCCGCCCAACGAAGCCATCCACGGCCAGGGTTAGGCCAAGCGGGTGTCTCCGCCGCCCGCGCGCCCGCCGGTGGGGGCGGTGCCCGGGAGGGCACCGCCCGTGACGGTCCGCGCGGGACCGGTCAGCCGTCGATGCGGTGCTGGGTCCAGAAGGAGGTGAGGTCGGTGCCGGTGGCGGCCTGGGCGGCGGCCTTGAACTCGGCGGTGGTCGAGACGCCGTACCAGTGCGCGGTGGCGTAGTCCTTCATCAGCTTGGTCATGGCGGTGTCGCCGATCAGGCGCCTGAGGTCGTGCAGCGCGCACTTGCCGTAGCCGTAGACCACGGTGGAGTAGCGCGAGGAGTGGGCGTCCCAGTAGGCCATCGAGTTGGTGATCTTCTCGGCGCCGGAGGCCCAGGAGACGCTGTTCCAGCAGTTGCCGCCGGTCTTGCCCAGGGCCAGGTCGGTGGAGTAGTCGGCGAAGGCCTCGTCCAGCCAGGGGCTGTTGTACTCGTCGTCGCCGACGATGCCGTACCACCACTGGTGGCCGATCTCGTGGGTGAGCGCGGTGGTGCTGACCAGGTCGAGGACGAAGCCGGGGTACTCCATGCCACCGAACCAGTAGTTGTTGTCGATGACCGCGTCCAGTTCGCCGTAGGGGTAGGCGCCGAAGCGGGCGGCGTGGGCGTCGACGGCGGACTCGGCGGTGCTGAGCATCGACTGGGCGCTGGAGGAGCTGATGCCGGAGACGGAGTACACGTTCACCGCGACGCCGGCGGGCGAGGTGCCGGAGATCTTGCTGAAGGGTCCGGCGGCCCAGGCGAAGTCGCGCACCTTGCTCGCGGTGGCGGTGGTGACGGTACGGCCGCTCGTGCCGGGGGTGTCGGTGGAGGTGCCGGTGGCCGGGACCAGCAGGGAGCTGGGGTGGTCGAGGGTGACGTGGAAGTCGGCGGCCAGGGAGTAGAACGACTCGCCGTTGTTCGTGTAGGGGTCGAGGTGCCAGCCGGCGCCGTCGCGGACGGCGAGGACGGGCAGGGCGTTGCCGATAAAGGCGAACGCGCCGTCGTGCCCGAACCGGTCGGCGCCGCTGGGCACGGTGATGCCGAGGTCGAAGCCGATGGTGGTGCTCTGGCCCTGCTCCAGCGGGGCGGGCAGGTCGATCCTGAGGGCGGTGCAGCCGACGGAGAGGTCGCCGGCCGTGCCGCCGGTGACGTTACTGACCTCGATGGGCATCGCCGAGCAGCTGCCGTGGTAGTTGTCCCACAGCCGCAGGTAGACCTCGTTCAGGGGGCTCGCGGAGGCGTTGGTGAAGGACGCGCTCTCGTGCCCGTTCCAGACGGTCCCGGCGCTGTCGCTGCTGAGGCTGACGGTGTAGGCGGGCGCGGCGGGGGTGCGGGTGGAGTCCGCCGGGGGCGGGGTCGTACCGCCGCCGGAGGTGTCGAGGGCGATGTCGTCCAGGACGAAGCTGGTCTGCAGGCTGGTGTCCTCGACACCGGTGAAGGCGAGGTTCACGGTCTGGCCGGCGTAGGAGGACACGTCGAAGGACTTCTCGACGTAGCCGGCGGCGGCGTCGAGGTTCGAGTAGGTCGCCAGCGTGGTGCCGCCGATCTTCGCGGTCAGCTTGTCGTAGGCGGTCGACGAGGTCGTCTCGCCGGTGTCGACGTGCAGCCAGAAGGTGAGGGTGGCGGTGTCGCACCCGGCGGGGACGGTGACGCTCTGGGAGAGGGTGTCGGTGTGGCTCCTGCCGTAGCCGTCGAGCCAGGCGTAGGAGCTGCCGCCGTGGGCGCTCTGCCCGCTGTCGCCGGTGATCACGCCGGAGGTCTGGCTCCAGGGTGAGGTGCCGCTCTCGAAGCCGCCGTTGGCGACGGCCTGGGTCGGTGTGCACGTAGCGGCGGCGGACGGCGGCGCGGCCGCTGCCGGGGTGACGGGGAGGGAGGCGGCGGCCAGCGCGACGACGGTGAACGCGGTCGCGGCGAGCGCCTTGTGGGGGATCGGTCTCACACGCTGCTCCTTCTGCGGCGGCCGGATTCCGGCCTGCTCGATGGCCGCGGGACCGGCTGGGGTGCGCCGGGACGGCCGGGGAACGGAATTGCGCGAGCACGGTGGTGAGTACGGCCAGGCCCTCAGGGGCTGTGGAGCCATGGGGTCGGGGGCACGGCCGTCCGAAAGCCTGACAGATTTGACCAGGGCATGCCAGGAGGAGGCGGGAAGTGGGGGCCGGTGCGCCGCTTCTACGGGAGTAGAGGCTCAGGCACCGCGCAGGACCATGAACACCGCCTGTGCCCGCTCGCCGTCCTGACCCTGCCAGACACCGGCGGCATGACCGAGCGCGCCCTCGGGCGGAGTGGGCGCGGACGGGTCGAGGACACGGTGGACGTGGAGGGTCAGAGCCTGTGGGAGGGGAACGCGCGTGCCCGTGTCGTCGTCGGCGGCGGCCGGGGCGACCGCCGCCGGCAGGGGGCCGCAGGTGCAGGCGCGGGTGACGTCGTGGTCCGGGGTGTCCGTGAGGCTCTGCGCCTGGGCCCGGGCGCGGCCCTCGATCAGGGCGAGCGACTCGGTGACCAGCACCGGGTCGTGGCAGCCGTCATAGACCCAGCGGGTGCCCAGCACGCCGTGCTCCATGGTGCCGACGAGCGCGTGTCCGGCGCCCTCCAGCGGTGCGCCCCGGTAGGTGAGCGGCACCAGGTACGCGGTCGGCTCGGGGCCCGAGGTGTCGGTGACCACCATGAACTCGGTGCCGACCTCGCCCTCCGGGTCGTCCAGCCGGAACCCGCCGGACTTCGCCAGGACCGGGGTGGGGCCGCCCCGGTACCAGGGGCGGGTGGGCAGCCAGGCCGTGAGCAGTTCGAGCTTGGTCGGGCTGACGGTGGTCCGGTGGATGACGGCCATGCCGGTGACGCTCCTCCGTGGCGCGCGGGATACGGGCCCTCGCAGCCTTTCACACCGTCCGCGCCGCTCAGGCCAGTGCCGGCGTCAACCGCGCCCAGGGGTTGGGCGGTTCCCCCGTCACCGGACCGCTGACCGCCGCCCCCCGTTCATGGGCGGTCCGGACCGCGAGCGGGACGAGGGCCTCGGGCACGCCGTAGACGAGGTGGCAGAACCGCTCGGGCGGGTGGCGTGCCGTCCAGGCCGGCCGGGTGAACGCGGCGACGTACGTCGACCAGTGGCCCTCGAAGGTGACGGTCAGGTCGGCGAGGCGGACGTAACCCGGTGCCGGATGGACGCCCGGGTTGAGGACGACGGTTCCGGCGCCGAGCCGCCGCACCTCCCGCAGCAGCCGGCGGCAGGCGGGCAGTCCGTCCGCGGTGGCGGTGACCCGGTCCAGGAAGCAGCCGTCGGCCGCGTACCACTCCTGGTGCCGGCGCACGTCCTCGGTGATCTCGGCCCGGTCCCGTACGCCGTAGTCGGTGTCGACGTAGCCCAGCAGACGGGCCCCGGCCGCCCTCAGGGCCCGGGCGGCCGCCGTGAAGGCGGGGTCCGGGGCCGTGCCCGGCCCGCTCGCGGGGTTGAGGACGACCGCGTAGGTGCGGTCGGCCGCCCCGATCAGCCGGTGCCAGGCGCCCGGGTCCTCGGCCGGGTGCACGTACAGCGGGACCAGCAGGCTCACGGCGTACGCCCGCCGTCCGCGCCCGCCGCCCACAGCGCGTCGAGGGCGTCGTCGAGTCCGTGGGCGGGCCGCCACCCGAGCGCCCGGCCGGCGGCGGTGATGTCGGAGCACTGCCAGGACACCTGCGCGGAGCGCGCCGAGCCCGCTCCGTCCTCCTCCAGCCGGCCCCGGAAGCCGGCCCTGCGGGCCAGGCCCCGCACCAGCTCCCGCACCGGAAGAGCCGTGCCGCCGCCGATGTTGAGGACGGACGGCAGCGGGCCGGTCGCCGTGACCGCGAGGGCGATCGCGCCGGCCACGTCCCGGACGTCGACGAAGTCGCGGTGCGCGGACAGGTCGCCGAGCCGCAGGACCGCGCCGGGGTCCCGGTCGGCCGTGCGCAGCAGCGCGGCCATCCGGCCGGGCAGGCTCGCGGCGGGCGCGCCGGGGCCGACCGGGTTGCCGACGCGGAGCACCACGCCGTCCAGGGCGGACGTGCGCACGGCGACGGTGCCGGCGAGTTTCGTGGCGCCGTACGGGGTGACGGGGCAGGCGGGCGCGGCCTCGGTGACCGGGCTGCCCGGGGTGCCGGGGCCGTACTCGGCGGCCGAGCCGAGATGGACCAGCCGGGCGCCCGGTGCCGCCTCGCGGAGCGCGGCGCAGAGCGCGGCCGGGCCGCGGGCGTTGACCTCGGCCAGCGTCAGAGGGTCACCGCCGGTGGCGCCCGCGCAGTTGACCACGGCGTCGGGGGCGGCCGCCGCAAGGACCTTGGCGAGCTGCTCGGGCGGGTCCGTGGCGAGGTCGGCGCGGAACCCGTCGTGGCCGCGGCGGCCGGCGGCGAGGATCTGCGCGCCCCGCAGGGCGCGCAGCCGCCGCGTCACATGACGGCCCAGGTACCCGGTGCCGCCGAGGACGAGAATGCGCATGCGGTTCTCAGGCTCCCTTGAGCAGGAGGGACTTGCGGCTGGTGAACTCGGCGTTCGCCCGGTCGTAGTCGTCGGGGCGGCCGATGTCCAGCCAGTACCCGTCGAACTCGTAGGCGTGCGGCGGGTTCTGGGTGCGCAGCAGGTCGAGGACCAGTTCGTCGAAGCCGAGCGGCAGGCCCGGGGTGTAGCCGTCGAGGGTGGCACGGCTGAGGCCGTAGACACCCATGGAGACGCGGTAGTCCATGCTGGGCTTCTCGGTGAAGGCGACGACCTTGCTGGCGGCCGTGGTGAGCACCCCGAAGTCGATGTGCACCTTGCGGGCGTACGTGGCGATGGTGAGCGGCGCCGCGGAGTCGCGGTGCCGGCGCAGGACGTCGGCGTAGTCGAGGTCGGTGAGCACGTCGCCGTTCATCACCAGGAACGTCTCGGGCAGTCTCTCGCGGAGGCTGAGCAGCGGGCCCAGGGTGCCGAGGGGGTTGTCCTCGGTGGCGTAGTCGACGGTCATGCCCCACTGGGAGCCGTCGCCGACGTAGGCGCGGATGATCTCGCCGAGGTGCCCTATGGCGATGGTGCAGCGGGTGAAGCCCGCGGCGGAGAGCTGGCGCAGCACGATCTCCAGGATGGCGTGCTGGTCGCCGATGGGGACGAGCGGCTTGGGCAGGGCGGTGGTGTAGGGCCGCAGCCGGACACCCTTGCCTCCCGCCAGGATCACTGCGTGCACGGTTTCCTCCTAGGTCGGTGTGGGGGAACTCGGTGACGTGCCGGACGGGTCAGATGTTGTAGATGCCGGTCTTGTAGCGGGCCAGGTTGGCGGGGTCGCGGAAGAACTCCACGGTGTGCGCGAGGCCCTGCTCCAGGGTGTGGGCGGGCTGCCAGCCGGTGGCCTCGGTGAGGCGGGTGGCGTCGGCGACGAGCCGCATCACCTCGGAGGCGGCGGGGCGGACGCGTGCGGGGTCCTCGCGGACGTCGAGCGGGGTGTTCATCACCTTGCCGATCAGGGCGACGAGGTCGCCGACGGAGATCTCGCCGCCGGTGCCGGCGTTGAAGGTGCGTCCGACGACGTCGGCGGCGGGCGCGGTGCCGACGGCGAGGAACGCCTGCGCGGTGTCCTTCACGTAGCTGAAGTCGCGGGTGGGGCGCAGGTCGCCGAGGGTGAGGGTGCGCTCCCCCGCCGCGACCTGGCCGATGACGGTGGGGATGACCGCGCGCATCGACTGGCGTGGTCCGAAGGTGTTGAAGGGTCTGAGGGTCACCACGGGGGTGTCGAAGCTGGCGTGGTAGCTGTCGGCGAGCCGGTCCCCGCCGGCCTTCGAGGCGGCGTACGGCGACTGGGTGTTGATCGGGTGGTCCTCGGTGATGGGTACGGTCCGGGCGGTGCCGTAGGTCTCGCTGGTGGAGGTGTGCACCAGGCGCGGCGTGCCGAGGGCGCGGACGGCCTCCAGCACGTTGAGGGTGCCGGTGACGTTGGTCTCGACGTAACTGTGCGGGGCCCGGTAGGAGTACGGGATGGCGATCAGGGCGGCCAGGTGGTAGGCGACGTCGGCGCCGTCGAGGAGGCCGCGGACCGAGCCGGGGTCGCGGACGTCGCCGAGGACGATCTCCACGTGGTCGAGGACGTCCGGGGCGAGGGTCTCCAGCCAGCCGTAGGAGGAGAAGGAGTTGTACTGGGCCATGGCCCGGACCCGGTGTCCGGAGGCGACGAGGGCTTCGGTGAGGTGGGAGCCGATGAAGCCCTCGGCTCCGGTGACGGCGGCGAGCGGTGCGGAGGTCAACTCGATTGTCCTTCCGGTCGGTTGGTCGGATGGGTGCGGTGTCGGTGTCAGGCGTGCCGGGCGGGCCGGCCGAGGAGCGCGGGTACGCAGGCCGCCAGGCAGAGGGCCGCGGCGCCGCAGCACAGCGGCAGGGCGGCCGGTCCCGGTGGTAGACGCAGCAGCTGGGCGGCGCCGGCGCCGGCCGCCGCGGTCAGGCAGATCGCGGCGGGCGGCCAGGCCGTGCCGAACGCCTGCAGGAGCAGGGCGGTCCACAGGGTCGCGGCGAGTGGCAGCAGCGTGGCCGGGTCGGCGCCGGTGAGGAGCGCGGCCGGCAGCAGCGGTAGGAGGTAGGCGAGCAGGCACGCGCCGAGGACGGCGGCGGAGCGGAGCAGGAATCCGCGGGGGGTGGCGGTGGCGCGGAGCGCGGCGACGGACAGGCCGCGGTAGCGGTAGAGCAGCCATTCGGCCGGTCCCATGCTGACGGTCAGCACGATCACGGCGTACGGCGCCCGGCTTCCCTCCAGCAGCACCAGGACCGCGGCGGCCAGCCCGAACAGCCCGTACGGCAGAGAGCGCAGCGCAGGGGGCCGGGGAGCGGCGGATTCGGCCGGGCCGGCGAGGGCGCCGCGCAGCGCGTGACCGGTGACGGCGAGGGTGGCCAGGAGGGCGAGCAGGGCGGAGGCCGCGCGCAGGGCGGGGCCGGGGTCCCACCAGGGCAGCGGTGCGGCGCCCGCGACGAGTGGGGTGAGCGCGGCGAGCAGCGGCCGTTCGCGGGCGAGGACGAGCAGGATGCCGGCCGCCGCCAGGTAGACGGACTGGACGGCCGCCGCGAGGGTGACCGTGCCGGGGCCGCCGGTGACGGCGGCGGCTGCCGTGGCGAGGGCCGCGCCCAGGGGTGCGCCGGTCAGGAGGGTGCGGGCGGCCGCCCGGCGGCCGGCCGTCATCCGCAGGTGGGCGCGGTGGCCGAGGGCCTGTCCCCAGGCCCAGGAGACGATCGCGGCCGTGATCAGGCCGGTGAGGTGGCGGCCGGGGTGCCACAGGGGTGCGGTGAGCGGGTAGGCGAGGCCGGGCAGGGCGAACAGCAGGCCGCGCAGCAGGCAGCGGAGGTGGTCGGGGCGCCAGGGGTCGGCGACGGGCGCGGGTTCCGGGAAGGTCCGGGGGACGCGCTCGTACAGGGCCGTG
The DNA here is from genome assembly GCF_004124325.1 of Streptomyces sp. L2. Classification (NCBI taxonomy): domain Bacteria; kingdom Bacillati; phylum Actinomycetota; class Actinomycetes; order Kitasatosporales; family Streptomycetaceae; genus Streptomyces; species Streptomyces sp. L2. The sequence continues at coordinate 7,504,484 of NZ_QBDT01000001.1, read as the reverse complement.
GCGAGGGAGAAGAGGTCGGGGTGGCCGTACCGCTCCTGGATGACCTCGGCGGACAGCCCGTCGGCCTCCAGGAGGGCGGCGACCTCGTAGGGGTGGACGGCGGGGCCGATACGGTCGGCGAGTTCGGCGGCCAGGGTGTTGACGGCGTCCTCGGCCGGTCCGGTGCCGGGCAGGCGGAGGGCGAGGGTGTGCTGGTCGGACCGGGGGCCGCGGACGGGTGGGGTCGCGAGGCGGAGGGCCAGGGTGTCGTGTTCCGTTCCGCCCGGTTCGAGCGCCATGGGTCCGCTCATCCGGCCATGCTCCCCGCGCCGGCGACGGCCCGCCGCGGCTCCGCGTCCGCCGACGGCCTGGTGCGGCCGGGCAGTTCGAGGTAGATGGAGCGGAAGGTGTCGATGGTCTGACGCAGGGTGAACTGCTCGATCACGCGCAGCCGGGCCGCCTCCCCCGTCGCGGTGCGGCGGGCCGGGTCGCCGAGGAGTGCGAGTGCGGCCTCGGCCATCGCGGCCGGGTCGCGCGGCGGGACGACGAGCCCGGTGTCGCCGACGGCCTCGCGGACGCCTCCGACGTCGGTCGAGACGGTCGCCCGGCCGCAGGACATCGCCTCGATGAGCGTGAACGGGAAACCCTCGCTGATGCTGGAGAGCATCACGACGTTGCCGGCGGCGTAGGCGTCCTTGATGTCGTCGACCCGGCCCTCGAAGGTGACGGCGTCGGCGTGGCCGAGTTCGGCGGCGAGGGCCTCGCAGCGTTCCCGGTAGGCCTCGCCGCCCCGGGGTGTGCCGCCGAAGAGGCGCAGCCGGGCGGCGGGCATGCGGGCGCGGACGAGGGAGAAGGCGCGGATCAGGGTCTCCAGGTCCTTGATGGGGTCGACGCGGCCGGCCCAGCTGAGGGTGGGCGCGTCGGGTTCGGGACCGGCGGGCGGGAACGCGGCGGGATCGACGCCGTTGTAGACGGTGCGGATGGACAGCGGGTCGGCGCCGCCCTGTTCCTCCCACAGCCGGTTGTAGCGGTTGCCCGGGGTGATCAGCGCGGCCCGGCGGTAGCTCTCCTCGGCGAGCAGCCGGAAGAAGCCGAGGACGACGGCCTTCACCGGCCAGCGGTAGGGCGCGGTGCGGTAGCCGAGGTAGCGCTCGCGCAGGTAGACGCCGTGCTCGGTGAGGAGCAGCGGGACGCCGTGGCGGTCGAGTGCGGCCAGCCCCGGCAGGACGGCGACTCCGCCGCTGACCGCGTGCGCGACCCCGTCCCGGGGCGGGGGTGCGGCCAGCGGGCGCAGGGCGTGTTCGAGCAGGGCGGTCGCGGTGACCGCGTCGTGCAGGGTGGGCCGGGCCTCACGGACGGCGAGCCCGGGGCGGGTCCACACCGCGGCGAGGACCGCCACGGCGCGGTCGCCGCGCAGGAACGGGCTCAGCGTGCCGTCGGCGGCGGCCCGCGCCAGGGCGTACAGGGCGGGTGCGAAGCCGTCCTCGGCGCCCGGGTCGAGGAGTGCGGTCAGGAAGCGCTCGTAGGCGGTGGTGAGCCGCCGCTGTGCGCGGCCCCTGGCCGGCTGCCCCTCGGGCGGGGCGCCCCACATGGGGACGGAGTTCACGGTCCGGACGTGGCCGGGCAGGTCCCAGACGACGGGTTCGTGTCCGGTGCCGGTGACGGCGACGACGTCGAAGTCGAGGTCGGGCATGCCCTGGACGAGCTGGTCGCACCAGACGCTGACGCCGCCGTGGCTGTGCGGGTAGGTGCCTTCGGTGAGCAGGGTGACGCGCGCCGCGCCGGGGCGGCGTGCGCCGTGGTGAACGTGCATGGCTGTGCTCCACGGCCGAGGTGTGGGGTGGTCGTGCCCATGCCGGTTCCGGCCGCCGCCGGGGCGGCCGGAACTGCGGCTGGGCGCCGGTCAGTTGTCCGGCGTGTACGGCACCTGCTCGGTCACGCCGGCGGGGACCTTGGCGTGCGGCGCGGGCCGGGTGGCCGCGGGGGCCTTGCGGTGCGCGGTCGCGGACGGGGCCGTGGCGGCGGCGGTGGACGGCAGGGTCAGGGTGAGCGTGCCGCCCGTGGTGGTGGTCCAGCCGGACGTCGCGCCGGCGTAGGCGGTGCCGAAGGCGTGCCCGGACTGGGTGGTGCCGCTGGGCATGGTGGCGGTGGCGGCGATGCCGGACGGTGCCTGGACGGTCACGGTGGCGCCGATGCGGTAGGCGGTGACCTGTCCGTTCTGTACGGCGGTGCGCCAGGTGGCGCGGCGCTGCAGTTCGGTGCCGATGTCCTTCATCCGCAGGTTGACCAGGGGGGTGCTGTCGGTGAACAGGGCGTCGTAGCCGTCGAGGACGCCGTCGAGCACCGGGTAGGCGAGGCGGCCCTCGGTGAGGTTGGACTGGTGGATGAAGTGCGGCTTGGGGTCGTTGGCCAGGACGTGGCCGAGGTCGATGCGGGTCTCCAGCGGCACGATGTAGTCCTGGTAGCCGGTGCTGGTGTCCAGCGGGGCCGGCAGGCAGGTGGTGGTGGCCGGGTTGTCCTCGCAGATGCCGCTGCCGCCCTGGGCGCGGCTGGTGTAGATCCAGTTGTACTCGTCGGCCTCCTCGCTCGCCGTGCCCGCGTTGTAGAAGACGTTCATGGGGTAGCGGGAGACGGTGGTGGCGGGGCCGACGACGCGCTGTTCGGGGTCGCGGGAGTTGTCCGAGGCGAGCCACTTGACGCCGTTGTCGGCGAGGGCGGGAGCCAGGTTCGGGTTGTCCTGGGGCTGCTGCGGGAGGATCTTCAGTCCGGAGTGCTCGCCGGTGACCAGTTCGTCGTCGTCCAGCGGCAGCCCGTTGAGGTGGCCCCAGACGCGGTTGGTGGCGATCTCGTTGTCGATGGCGCTACGGCTGACCCACTTGGTGCTGCCGTCGGGATTGGTCTCGCAGGTCCAGGGCACGACGGTGGTGTTCTGCTCGCACCCGAGGAACGCGTGCGTGTAGGTGTGGTTGACCCAGCGGAACTGGTTGCGGTCGGCGACGAGTTTGTCGGCGAGCTGATCGACGCCGTTGTTGTCGGAGCGCTGGTCGACACTGCCCGCGCCGTTGTAGACGAGGTCGAGGGTGAAGTGGTGGCTGCTCTGCCAGGCGGTGGCGTGGTCGACGTCGGCGGGGGTCATCCGGATCGGGCTGGGCGTGCCCTCGTCGTTGGTGCAGTCGACGTCGCCGGGCGTGCAGTTGAGCTTGGTGTCCCAGCGGTCGTCGGCGGCGAAGACGTCGTCGACGTGGACGGCGAAGTAGTTGCGGGCGGCGCCGAGGTGCACGCCGCCGGTCATCCACTCGACGATGCCGCGGGAGAGCAGCCGGAACTGCTCCTGGTACTGGTTGTAGACGAAGGTGACGACGAGTTCGCGCCGCCCGTCGTGCCGGTACTCGCCGACCAGGGAGCCCTGCTTGGTGGTGCCCGGGATGGGGGCCTGCACGTACGGAGTGAAGTCGGCGCCGGCGACGGACGTCGACAGATAGGCGTAACTCTCCCCCACGGTCGGCGAGTTGTCCTCGAACGGGACGGCGCCCTTCAGATAGCCGAAGGGGCCCGCCTCGCCGGCGGCGGTGACCTGGGCCTGGACGCCGTCGAGGCTGCCCGAGTAGCCGCCGTACACCGGGTACTGCAGTCCGGCCTCGGGGCGGGCGTAGGTGTAGGCGTCGACCTGCGGGACCGCGTAGGACCGCTCGTAGTCGGCGAGGGCGGTCATCTCGGCCGAACCGGCCGCGAACGGGTTGTCGTTGGGCAGGACGACGGCCTGGTACTTGGCGCGGGGCCGGCCGTCCACGGTGTCCGCGAGGAAGGCGGCGTCGATGGTGGGCCGGCCGGCCTGTGTCAGGTCGACCTTCGTGTACGGCGTTCCGGCCGTGTCGAGTTCGGCGGCGATGGCGTCGGTGGCCGGGCCGCCGTCGCTCACCAGCAGGACTCTGAGGTCGATACGCGGTGCCGTGATCTCGGCATGGGCCGGTCCGGCCTGCAGTCCGAGCGCGGCGATGAGCGCGCCCACCGTCAGGGCGGTGGTGCGAATGGTCCGCTTCATGCGGTGAAGTCCCCTCCCCGGGCAGGGGTGAGTACGGCTCGCATGGAGCGGACGCACCCCCTCGCGTGACGCCGGCGTCCCCCTCAGAGGCCGGTCGTCGACGCATCCGTCGCGTCACATGGTGATGTCCGTGTGGAGCTTTCGTGGGCGAGTTGAGAAACCTGACGGAAAAGTGCAGGTGACGAAATCGGTCCCGTGGGAACCGGTTCGGGCGTTTTTCCGTCGTCCCCTCGCCGGTGCGGCAGGTGGGCGGACAGTGCTGGTCCGCTGGTCCGGGCCGGGTACGGCGCACCGGCGGACCCTGGGGCCCGCCGGGCGGAGTGCCGGTGGTACAGACCACGCGGGGACGTGTCCTGAGGGGTGTTTCAGGTCACCGCCGGCACGGGGTCCCAGGCGCCGGTCAGGCGCACAGAACGCGGGTCTCGGGCGTGTAGACGGGCCCGCCGCTGGTGTTCGTGCTGTCGCTGAACTCGGCGTAGTAGTACGAGTAGAAGCCGATGTCGCCGTTGCAGCCGGAGTCGGCGGCGATCTGCAGCGTCAGGGTGACGGTGCGGCTCTGGCCGGGCGGGATGGTGGCGCCGTAGTCGCCGCCCAGGTTGGTGGGGCCGGTCCCGGTGCAGGGGGTGCTGCCGGCGGCCGCGGCCAGGCTGCAGCCGGTGAAGCTGTACTTCAGGTCCGGGCGCTGGGTGGTGAGCCAGGTCGGGTCGATGGTCTGGTACACGAACCAGATGTCGTAGGTCTTGTTGTTGGTGATGGTCATCGACAGGTTCACCGAGCCACCGGGCGTGGTGGTGGCGCTGCTCGTGGTGAAGGTCAGACCGGCCGGCGCGGGGTCGGCGCTGGCGGCGGGGGCCAGGCCGAACAGGGCCAGGGCGAGGGCGAGGACGGCGGTGAGACCGAGACGTCTCAGCAGAGGTGATCGCATGGCCCGGGAGGCTAGGCAGGGCGCGACGGCCCCGTCTGCCCCGCCGGTTGCGGTCCGCGCCGGAGTCGGCCGAAAGTGCGCGTACCGTGAAGTCCATGCGAAGGACCTGTGAGGGTCCCTTGCGGGCCGCATATGCGCACGCCACGGGCCAGGGGGCCGGAAGCCTTCCGTGCCCGGCCGAACTCCGGTGCCCGAAAAGGCAATTGGCGAGGACCATACCTGCCCGGAGGGGCGGAATACGGGCCACCGCTTGCCCGACGGCAGGATTCTCGGCCAACTGCCGTATTTCCGGCCGGGTTCCGCGACGGAACACCTGGAGGCCGTGGGGTCACGGCCGGTGAAGATGTTTCGCTCCCGCTTCTGGCCCACGGGACCTACCGGGCGGTATACAGAACCGGTCGAACGCGCGGGACCACCCCTCGGTGGCCGGTTCCGTGCGACGGAGCGGCCTCCGGGGGAGGATGCGATGGGTGACGGCACGCAGGCGGGGAGCGGGGCGAGAGGCCGGCGGCGGGCCGCCGCGCTGGGGGCCGCGCTGGGCGGCTGCGCCCTGGTGGCCGCGTCCACGACACCGGCCGCCGCGCACTCCGGACACGGGCAAGGACACGGCCACGGCCACGGCCGCGCCTTGTCGTACGTCGCGCTCGGGGACTCCTACACCTCGGGTCCCGGCATCCCGCGCCAGGTGGACGCCGGGTGCGTCCGCTCCGACCACAACTACCCCTCGCTGCTGGCGGCCGGGCCCGGGTTCGGCGCGTTCAAGGACGTCAGCTGCGGCGGCGCCACGACCGCCGAGATGTGGAAGGCGCAAGGAGACAACGGGCCCCAGCTCGACGCGGTGCGCCGGAACACCGACCTGGTGACGCTCCAGATCGGCGGCAACGACATCGGGTTCGGCACCATCATCGGCACCTGCGCGAAGCTCGCCGCGCAGGACCCGGCGGGCGACCCGTGCGAGCGGTCGTACAACGCCTCAGGCTACGACGCGCTGACGCTCGCCGTCCTGAAGACGGCACCCAAGGTGGCCGCGGTCCTGCGGGCGGTGCGCGCCCGGGCGCCGCACGCGCGCGTCCTCGTCGTCGGCTACCCGGACCTGCTCCCGGACGACGGTCACGGCTGCTTCCCGTCGGTGCCGTTCGCCCAGGGCGACTTCCCCTACCTCAGGGACACCGAGAAGCGGCTGAACCTGATGCTGCGCCTGGTCGCGGGCCTCAACCGGGCCGAGTACGTCGACACCTACGGTCCGACCGTCGGCCACGACATGTGCAAGGCGCCCGCCGACCGCTGGATCGAACCGCTGCAGCCGGCCTCCCCGGCGGCTCCGGCGCATCCCAACGCCAAGGGGGAGCAGGCGATGGCGCGGGCTGTCCTGGACCGGCCGGCACACGGCCGCGGCCACCGCCGCTGATCGGTACGGCGGCGCCGGGGCGGCCGGCTCGGGCGTCGCCGGCCCGGACCGTCCGGAAGGGCGGCCCGTGCGGCCTGCGCACGCCCGGACCGCCGCGGCGCCGTCAGTCGCCCAGCGCGGCCAGGACGACGGCCTTGGCCTCCTCCTGCACCCGGGCCAGGTGGTCCGGGCCGAGGAAGGACTCCGCGTACACCTTGTAGACGTCCTCGGTGCCCGAAGGGCGCGCCGCGAACCAGGCGTTGGCGGTGCTGACCTTGATGCCGCCGAGCGCGGCGCCGTTGCCGGGTGCCTCGGTGAGGACGGAGGTGACCGCCTCGCCCGCCAGGGTGTCGGCGGTGACCTGGGCCGGGGACAACTTCGCCAGCAGTGCCTTCTGTTCGCGGGTGGCGGGTGCGTCGACGCGGGCGTAGGCGGGCTCGCCGAAGCGGGCGGTCAGGCCGGCGTAGTGCTCGGACGGTGTCCTGCCGGTGACGGCCGTGATCTCGGAAGCGAGCAGGGCCAGGATGATGCCGTCCTTGTCGGTGGTCCACACCGAGCCGTCCCGGCGCAGGAAGGAGGCGCCGGCCGACTCCTCGCCGCCGAACCCTAGGGCGCCGTCGGCGAGTCCGTCCACGAACCACTTGAACCCGACGGGGACCTCGACGAGCCGGCGGCCGAGGTCGGCGGCGACCCGGTCGATCATCGAGGAGGAGACGAGGGTCTTGCCGACGCCGGCGCCGGCCGGCCACCGCTCGCGGTGCCGGTACAGGTAGGAGATGGCCACCGCGAGGTAGTGGTTGGGGTTCATCAGGCCGGCGTCCGGGGTGACGATGCCGTGCCGGTCGGCGTCGGCGTCGTTGCCGGTGGCGATGCGGAAGCGGTCGCGCTGCTCGATGAGGGAGGCCATCGCGTACGGCGAGGAGCAGTCCATGCGGATCTTGCCGTCCCAGTCCAGCGTCATGAACCGCCAGGTGGGGTCGGTGTACGGGTTGACCACGGTCAGGTCGAGGCAGTGCTGCTCGGCGATGCGGCCCCAGTAAGCGACGGAGGCGCCGCCGAGCGGGTCGGCGCCGATGCGCAGGCCCGCGGCGCGGACGGCGTCGAGCTCCAGGACGCTCGGCAGGTCGCCGACGTAGGTGCCGAGGAAGTCGTACCGCCCGGTGGTGGGCGCGGCGAGCGCGCGTGCGTACGGCACGCGCCGGACGTCCTTCAGGCCGCCGGTGATGATCTGGTTGGCGCGGTCCTGGATCCAGGCGGTGGCGTCGGAGGCGGCCGGGCCACCGCTCGGCGGGTTGTACTTGAAACCGCCGTCGGCGGGCGGATTGTGCGAGGGCGTGACGACGACGCCGTCGGCGAGGCCCATGGTGCGGCCCGCGTTGTGGGTCAGGATGGCGTGCGAGACGGCGGGCGTGGGCGTGTAGCCGTCGGCGCTGTCGACGAGCACGGTGACGTCGTTGGCCGCGAACACCTCCAGTGCGGTGACCTTCGCGGGCTCCGACAGGGCGTGGGTGTCGGCGCCCAGGAAGAGGGGGCCGTCGGTGCCCTGTGCGGCGCGGTACTCGCAGATGGCCTGGCTGGTGGCGGCGATGTGGTCCTCGTTGAAGGCACTCGCCAGGGACGACCCGCGGTGTCCCGAGGTGCCGAACGCCACCCGCTGGGCGGGGTCGGCCGGGTCGGGGTGCAGCGCGTAGTACGCGGTGACCAGCCGGGCCACGTCGACAAGGTCCTCGGGACCGGCCGGGCGGCCCGCTCGCTCCTGCGGCATGAGTCCGTTCCTCCGCATCGGTGTGATCGAACGCTCGCCGCCCATCTTCCTGGCCGGGGACTTGAGGCGCGAGTGCGCACCGCTGGGGCCGCACCGCCGACCGCTCGTCCTATGATCCGCTTCGCCCGTCGTCCTTCCCCCGCTCCGGCGTCCCCGCCCGTCGACAAGCAGGTTCCCGCGCCCGACACCGCTCCCAAGTCCCCCTGGGCCCTGGCCCGTTGCGCCCAGGCCGCCGTGGCCGCCGCGGCGGTGACCGACGTGTTCCGGGCGGTGGCGCTGCGGGCGCACCGGCTTCACCCCGACGCGGCGTCCCTACGGTCGTCGGGGCGGGCGTCGATGGTCTTCGTGGACGTGATGACGCTGGCGATCGTGCTGTTCCTGGTCTGGTTCGTCCGGCTGCGGCGGACGGCGGAGCGGCTGTCCCCGGGCGCCGTGCGGAGCTCCACCGCGTGGGCGGTGTGGTCCTGGCTGGTCCCCGTGGCGAACTTCTGGGCCCCGCGCCGCCTCGTGCTGGAAGTTCACCGCGCGAGCGGGTCCGGGACCCCGGAGCAGCTCAGGCGCGACGTCGCCCTGGTCAACGTCTGGTGGGCGGCCTGGGTGGGGCACGTGCTGGTCGGGGCGGTGGCGTCCCTGGGGACGTCGCTGGTGCTCCTCGTTGTCGTGGAGGCGCTGGAACTCGCCGCCGGGGCCCTGGCGATCGTCGTGGTCCAGCGGTTGACGGTCCGGCAGACGGCCGGGGGGCACGGCGTGGCGCCGATGGTGGTGCCGTGCCCCGCGGAGCGGCCGCGGCATCTCTGATTCAGCCGATGTGGTACGGGTCGCCGTAGACCTTCCAGTCGAGGGGGGTGTTCAGGTCGAGGTTGCCCTTGCGCAGGAAGACGCGTTGCTCGGTGTCGACCCTGCTGGTGTCGCTGTGGGCCTCCTCCTGCTTCATGGCCCATACGCGGGCGTCCAGGAAGGCGCCCAGGTATGTCGTCTCGTCGCCGCCCTGGGCCGGGGGCTTGGCGTGGCGCAGGGCCCGCTTGCGGATGCTGCCGAAGCTGGTGGGGTCGTCGCCGTCGCCGTGCATGACGATGGCGTCGTAGTAGGCGAACTGGCCGAGGGCGCGCAGCCCGTCCGCCTTGCCCTGCTTGACCGCGGGGTTGAAGTAGACGCGGTCGCGCTCGTCGTTCTGCGCCTGCTGGAACGCGCTGTCCTGGGCGGCCTTGCGCCAGTCCCGGGGGAAGTCCGGGTCGAGGCCGTCGTGCGAGTCGCTGCCGTTGACCCGGCGCAGGGCGGGCAGGTACTTCGCGAGGACGTTGCCGGGCTTGCGGTCGGTGTAACGCTGGACGAGTTCGAGCATGTCGCCGGTGCCGGAGCAGAAGCCGATGATGCCGGCGGTGTAGCCGCGTCCGTCGCCGATGTCCTCGATGTACTTGTACTGGGCCTTCCAGTCGAGCGAGGAGTTCTCCGCGCTCGACACCAGCTTCATGGCGATCTCCTTCTTCGCCGGGTCGTCCAGGCCCGGCGCGGCCGCGGACGCCGAGCCGCCGCCGTGCCAGACGCCGATCACGGCGCCGGTGGCGGCGGCCCCGAGCAGCGCGACGGCGCTGCGGCGGGAGATGCGGGAGGGGGCGGCCGCGTCGCGGCGTATCTGCACCACAGGGACTCCAAGTGGGGGTGGGGGGTGGGAGGTTACCGAAGAGTCGTGGACTGCATCGACTAGTAGGAAAGTTTCCTATCAGAAGTGCAGGGCGTCGATAACCCGCGTGCCGCAGGTTCGTAGGATCCGACGAGCCCGATTCAGAAGCCGCACCGCTCAATGCCATGCGGGGCAGCGGTTGGACTTACCAATCCTGGTAACGCAGGGTGGACGAGCCCCTCGCACCTCGGGGCACCCCTACGGCACCACCCGGAGACGACCCGATGAACCACGTCGCGGACCCCGCTCGCTACGACGGCACCATGCGCTACCGGCGCACCGGCCGCTCGGGACTGGACCTCCCGCTCCTGTCCCTGGGCTACTGGCACAACTTCGGCGACGACCGCCCCTTCGAGACCCAGCGCGAGATCGCGCTGCGCGCCTTCGACCTCGGGATCACCCATCACGACCTGGCGAACAACTACGGGCCGCCGTACGGCGCGGCCGAGATCAACTTCGGGCGGCTGCTCAAGCAGGACCTCGCGCCCTACCGGGACGAGCTGATCGTCTCCACCAAGGCCGGCTGGGACATGTGGCCCGGCCCCTACGGGCAGGGCGGCGGCTCGCGCAAGTACGTGCTCGCCTCGCTCGACCAGTCGCTGCGCCGCATGGGCGTGGACTACGTCGACATCTTCTACTCGCACCGGCTGGACGCGACCACGCCGCTGGAGGAGACGATGGGCGCGCTCGACACGGCCGTGCGCCAGGGCAAGGCCCTGTACGTCGGCATCTCCTCCTACGACGCCGAGCGCACCCGGCAGGCCGCCGCGATCCTGCGCGACCTCGGCACCCCGATGCTCATCCACCAGCCGTCATACAGCATGCTCAACCGCTGGATCGAGACCGACGGTCTGCTGGACGCGGCCGCGGAGGAGGGTTTCGGCGTCATCGGGTTCACGGCGCTCGCCCAGGGGCTCCTGACGGGCCGCTACCTCGACGGCGTGCCGCGGGACTCGCGGGCCGCGCAGGGCACGTCGTTCGACGCCGCGTGGCTGACGGACGACATGCTGCGCCGGCTGCGCGCGCTCGACGACATCGCCGCCCGGCGCGGGCAGACCCTGGCCCAGATGGCGCTCGCCTGGGCCCTGCGGGACGAGCGCGTCACCTCCCTGGTCATCGGCGCCTCGCGCACCGAACAGCTGGAGCAGAACGTCGCGTCGCTGAAGAACCTCGACTTCAGCGACGAGGAACTCGCCGAGATCGACACCCACGCGACGGACGGCGGAGTCGACCTGTGGCGCGAGGCCCGGCTGGGCACGCTCGGCTGAGGCAGTCGGCCCTCGTGAGCTGTGGCACTCAGTGACACAGGACACTGACGTATCGGGAAATTCGGACATACTAGAACTCATTCGGACCGCGACTGCCCCGCGACTTCAAGGAGCCGCTCACCGCATGCCGTACGGAGCCCCCGACCACCCCGTCCTGCTCCCCCACCCCGACCTGGGCCTGGCCCGCGGCTGTGAGCACTGCCTCGGCTGGGGAACGGTCGTCACCCGCGACGGGGAGCACGCCCTGTGCCACATCTGCCAGCCGGACCCCGGCAACGACGAGGGAACCACGGGCTCCGCCCCTTCCTCGGCGGCGTGACCCCTTCGCACCACGGCACCCGGTGCCCGACCGCCCCCCGCGGGCGCTCGGCACCGGGTGCCGCGCGTCGCGCGACCGGCCGCGCCCGGCCGGCGTCGTACCGTTGACCCATGGCCGCCCCTCCCCTGCCGGGCTTCCTGGCCCATCTGGCGCCGCTGCTCGGCCACTACGGCTACCTGGCCGTCGGGGTCGTGGTCTTCGTGGAGGACTTCGGGGTGCCGGCCCCGGGCGAGACCATCCTGCTGGCCGCCGGCGTCTACGCCGGAGCGGGGCGGCTGAACATCGTGGCCGTGGCGGTCATCGCCTTCGTCGCGGCCGTCGCCGGGGACAACATCGGCTATCTGATCGGCCACCACGGCGGGCGCGCCTTCGTCCACCGCTGGGGCAAGTACGTGTTCCTCACGCCGAAGCGCTTCCAGGCCACCGAGGAGTTCTTCGACCGGCACGGCGGCAAGGTCGTCACGGCGGCCCGGTTCATCGAGGGCCTGCGCCAGGCCAACGGCATCATCGCCGGCACCACGGGCATGCGCTGGCGCCGCTTCCTCGCCTTCAACGCGCTCGGCGCGGCGCTCTGGGTCGGCGCCTGGTCGACCCTCGCCTACTTCGCCGGCAGCCACCTGACCGCCATCTACGACGAGATCACCCGCTATCAGGTCTACGTCCTCGTCGCCCTCGGCGTCCTGGTCGCGGCCCTCGTCGTACGGCACGTCGTACGACGGCGACGCGAGCGCTGAGTCTCGTTTGGGCCGGGGCGGCCGGGCGCCGGGGCCGGTCGTCAGGAGGAGCGGGCGGTGCGCCGGGTGGGCCGGTCCTTCGGCGACGGGTCCGGGGCGTCGCCGTCGGCCCGCTCGTGGCCGCCGCGCAGCGCGGAGGCCAGCGCGGCGATCAGCGCCATACCGGCGGCGACCCCGAAGACGATGGTCAGGCCGTGGTGGAACGGCCCGGAGACCAGCTCGGGGAAGAACGTGTGACCGGTCAGGGTGGCCCGCTGGGCGTCGGTCAGCCGGTCCAGCGTGCCGCCGCCGGAGAGCAGGTGGCCGATGGGGTTGTTGCCGAGGAACGTGGCGAACAGGGTGCTGACCGGCGGCAGCGAGGCCGCCTGGTGCGCGGTGGCGGCGGGCACCCCGTGGGCCTGGAGCCCGCTGCTGAGCGTCGACGGCAGGGAACTGGCGAGTCCGGAGACCATCAGGGAGAAGAAGACGCCGATGGACAGCGCGGTGCCCGAGTTCTGGAAGGTGGAGCGCATCCCGGAGGCGACACCCCGGTACCGGGCCGGCACGCTGCCCATGATGGACGAGGTGTTCGGCGAGGAGAACATGCCCTGGCCCAGCCCGCTCAGCACGAGCAGCGCGGCGAACGTGCCGTAGTCGAAGTCGACGGGCAGCGCGAGCAGGCCGACGAAGGACCCGGCGACCAGGAGCAGGCCGGTCGTGGAGAACAGACGGGCGCCGAACCGGTCCGACAGGTAGCCGGAGACCGGCCCGGCGACCAGGAACCCGACCGTCAGCGGCAGCATGAAGATGCCGGCCCACAGCGGGGTGTCCTCGAAGTCGTAGCCGTGCAGCGGCAGCCAGATGCCCTGCAGCCAGATGATCAGCATGAACTGCAGGCCGCCGCGGGCGATCGCGGTCAGCAGGGCGGCCAGGTTGCCCGCGGCGAACGCCCGCACCCGGAACAGGGAGAGCCGGAACATGGGCTCGGCGACCCGGCTCTCGATCACACAGAACGCCAGCAGCAGGACGGCGCCGCCGATCAGGCCGGACAGCACCCAGGGGTTGGTCCAGCCGGTGGCGTGACCGCCGTAGGGCTGGATGCCGTAGGTGATGCCGGCGAGGAGCACGCCGGCGCCCGTGGCGAAGGTGACGTTGCCGAGCCAGTCGATCCGGCCGCGCCCGCCGGCGGCGGTCTCCCTGAGACTCAGGTACGACCAGATGGTGCCGGACACACTGACCGGGACACTCACCCAGAACACCGCGCGCCAGTCGACCGCGGCGAGCAGCCCGCCCGCCAGCAGCCCGAGGAACTGCCCGGCGAGCGCGGTGATCTGGTTGACGCCGAGCGCCATGCCGCGCTGCCGGGCCGGGAACGCGTCGGTGAGGATCGCGGCCGAGTTGGCCGTGAGCATCGACCCGCCGAACGCCTGCACCATGCGCCACAGGATCAGCCACAGCGCGCCCGCCCCGGCCCGGAAGGGATCGAGGGAGAGCGCGACCGAGGCGCAGGCGAAGACCAGGAAGCCGAGGTTGTAGATCCGCACCCGGCCGAACATGTCCCCGAGCCGGCCGAGCACGACGACCAGCACGGCGGACACCAGCAGATAGCCGAGGATCATCCACAGCAGGTAGCCGATGTTGCCGGCGGCCAGCGGGTCGAGGCCGATGCCGCGGAAGATCGCCGGCAGGGAGATGATCACGATGGAGGCGTCCATCGTGGCGATGAGGACGCCCAGCGTGGTGTTGGACAGGGCGACCCACTTGTAGTGGGGTCCCGGCGGCGTCTCGCGGTGCCGGGCGGAGCGGGCGAACAGCCCGGCACGCCGGCCGTCCCCGGCCGGGGACGCGCCGGAGGGCGCGGAGGCGCGGCCGTTCACAGCTGTTCCGCCAATCGGTCGAGCAGGGGAAGGGCGTCCTGGAGGGTCCTCAGTTCCCTCGGGGTGAACTCGTCGAGAGCCCGGGCGAGGCGGCCGACCGACTCCGAGCGGCGCTCCTCCAGCATGGTCCGGCCCTCGTCGGTGATCGACACGATGGCCCGGCGGCCGTCGGTGGCGTCGGGGCTACGGCGGACCAGCCCGCGGTGTTCGAGGCCGGCGAGCGTCGTCGCCATGGCCTGAGGCCTGACCCGCTCCAGGTCGGCGAGCGAGCCGGGCGAGTCCGGTCCGGCGCCGGCCAGGCGGGCCAGCACCGAGACACCGGAGAGGGTCACGTCACCCACGGCGTGCGCGCGGCGCAGCCGGCGGGTGATCCGGGCGACGGCCAGCCGCAGGGCCGCGGCGAGGGCGGCCGTGTCCTGCCCCTCGGCATCCCGTCCCTCGGCCGCGTCGTTCGCGGGATTCCGTTCCAGGTCCATGATTACTAACAATAGGTTTATCAGTCTGGACTGTTCAACCAAGGTTGAGTAATCCACGGGACGCCTGCGTCCGGGCCGGCGGGTGCCTCGCGTTTGGGTGCCGCCACGGTGGACAACCGGACAGCACCACACGCCGAACGAGGTTGGGAGTGACACCCATGGCTGGCAACCAGAAGGCCAAGGCCAAGGCGGAGCAGGCCAAGGGCAGGATGAAGGAGGCCGCGGGCCGCGCCGTCGGCAACGAGAGCATGGAGGCCGAGGGCCGGATGAAGGGCGCCGAGGGCGATGCCCGTCAGGCCAAGGAGAAGGCCAAGGACACGTTCAAGCACTGAACCGGCGCCGAGCCGAAGGGGCGGGTCCGGACCTGGTGGTCCGGACCCGCCCCTTCGTCCGTGCGCTTCGTCCGTGAGCGCGGGTTCGTGCGCGAGCGCGGGCGCCGGGCTCTCAGCCCTCCGCCAGGAGTTCGCCCCGCAGCCGGGTCAGCAGGCGCGACAACAGCCGGGAGACGTGCATCTGGGAGACGCCGAGGCGTTCGCCGATCTCGGCCTGGGTGCGCTCCTCGACGAACCTGAGGTGCAGTATGTGCCGGTCCCGCTCGCCCAGCCGGGCGATCAGCGGAGCCAGCGCGTGGAAGTCCTCGACGAGCTCCAGGGCGGTGTCCTCGGCGCCGATGAAGTCGGCCAGGACGCTCTCGCCGTCCTCGCCGGAGCCGAGCGTGGCGTCCAGGGACGAGGAGGTGTAGGCGTTGCGCGCGAGCTGCGCCTCGACGACCTCCTCCTCGGACAGGCTCATCAGCTGCGCCAGTTCCGCCACGGTGGGCGTCCGGTCCAGGCGGCTGGAGAGCTCCTCCGTGGCGCGGGCGAGCTGCACCCGGGCCTCCTGCAGGCGCCGGGGGACGTGGACGGCCCAGGAGGTGTCCCGGAAGAACCGCTTGATCTCGCCCACGATGTAGGGGATCGCGAAGGAGGTGAACTCCACCTCGCGGGTCACCTCGAACCGGTCGATCGCCTTGATCAGCCCGATCACGCCGACCTGGACGATGTCCTCCGTCTCCGCCGGGCCCCGGCTGCGGAACCGCGCCGCGGCGAACCGCACCAGGGAGATGTTCATCTCGATCAGCGTGTTGCGGGCGTCCTGGTGCTCGTGCGTGCCCTCTTCCAGCTCCGCCAGCCTGCGCAGGAAGAGGCGGGTCAGCTCGCGGGCATCCTGCGGGGCGACCTGCGAGGGATCGGCGACCTCCGGCAGCCCGGCCCCCGCGGGCTCGGCACCGAGCGCCGGCTCCGGTCGTGCGGGCTCGCATCGTGCGGGCTCGGGTCGTGCGCGCTCGCATCGTGCGGGCTCGGAGGTCCCCGGCAGCCGCGCCGTCCTCGTCCGCTCCGTCGCCGTCACGCTCGCCGTCATGCCGAGTCCCTCCCGAAGTCGCCGGCGGCGGGTCCGCCGACTCCGCTGCGGTTACCCCGGGTTCGGGCCGTCATGCCCTCCGTGCACGAACCCCGGCCGCCGAAGCCCCCTGCCGCGGTCGCTGACCAGGCGTTCACGCGCAACCGGTGGATTCCTGTCCGGCGGCCCCTTGTTCGCGGCCGAAACGGGTAGCCGGGACGGGGACGGCACCACGATCCAGAGGCACAGGAAGGGGCCCATGGACATCCCTCTCGGGGCCAGAGCGACGGTGCGGCCGCGCCCCGCGCTCCTGCGCCAAAGCCTCAACTGGGACTACGGTCCGCCCTGCCTCGCCGAGGCGCGGAACGCCGTACGGGCGCTCCTCGCGCGCGCGGAACCCGCGCCCGGGCGACGGGCCGTCCAGGACGCCCAGCTCGTCGTCAGCGAACTCGTCACGAACGCGATCCGGCACGCCCCCGGTCCCGGGACGCTCCGGCTGGAGCTGGCCCCCGACGCGGCGACGCTGCGGATCAGCGTCATCGACACCTCGACCGACCCACCGCTCCCCCGGCCCCCGGACCCGGGGCGCGTGGGCGGCCACGGCCTGCGCCTGGTGACCCTGCTCAGCACCGGGCTGCGGACCACCCCCGTGCCCGGCGGGAAGCGGGTCACCGCCACGGTCGCCCTGACCGACGGGCCCGCCTGAGCCCCCGTCGGCGCGCGGGCCGTTTCGGACGCGCGGAAGGCGGGCACCCGTGCCAGGCTCGTCACAGGCGCGCTCGCGTACGCCGCTGCCGGTTTCCGAGGAGGTGACGGCATGACCCCGGACAACACGTCGGCCGGCGCGCACGCCGTGCACGAGAACCTGTTCTCCGGTCCGCAGCCGGACGTGGCCGGCGCCGCCGGCTATCCGGACGCCCCGCCCAGGGTCGGCTTCTTCACCGACACCTCCGTGTGCATCGGCTGCAAGGCGTGCGAGGTGGCCTGCAAGGAGTGGAACGCCGTCCCGGAGGACGGCCTCGAACTGACCGGCATGTCCTACGACAACACGCAGGGACTCGGCGCCGACACCTGGCGGCACGTGGCCTTCATCGAGCAGCGCAAGCCGCTCGGCGGCCAGGAACCCGGTCTCGGCCACGAGAGCGTCGACGTCTTCGCCGCCGCCGCCCGGCTCGGCACAGACACCGCAGCGCCCGCGCCGGCGCCGGCGCCCGAGAACGAGGTGATCTCCCCCGTCTCCCCCGACGGCCGCACCGAGCTGCGCTGGCTGATGGCCTCCGACGTGTGCAAGCACTGCACGCACGCGGCCTGCCTCGACGTGTGTCCCACGGGCGCGCTGTTCCGCACGGAGTTCGGCACGGTCGTCGTCCAGGAGGACATCTGCAACGGGTGCGGCTACTGCGTGCCCGCCTGTCCCTACGGCGTCATCGACCAGCGCGAGGACGACGGCCGGGTGTGGAAGTGCACCCTGTGCTACGACCGCCTGGGCGCCGGCATGGAGCCGGCCTGCGCCAAGGCCTGCCCGACCGAGTCCATCCAGTTCGGCCCGCTGGACGAGCTGCGGGAACGTGCGGCGGCCCGGGTCGCGCAGCTGCACGCCGCCGGGGTGACCGACGCCCGCCTGTACGGGGAGGACCCGGAGGACGGGGTCGGCGGCGACGGCGCGTTCTTCCTGCTGCTGGACGAGCCCGAGGTCTACGGCCTGCCGCCGGACCCGGTGGTCACCACCCGCGACCTGCCCGACATGTGGCGGCACGCCGCCCTGGCCGCCGTCTCGCTCGCCGCCCTCGCGGTGGCCGGCTTCGCGAAGAGGCCGGGGCGGGGACGCTGACGGGACGGCCGACGACACGATGAGGAGGCCGCGATGACCGGATCGGACGTCACCCGGGACGGGCTGCGGGGCGCGCGGCCGGGGCGGGAGGCCGTCACCGGCGCGCAGCCGGGCCGCCACCGGCGCCGTCGCGGGCGCGGGCGTGGGCGCGGCGAGCAGTCGATGGTGCCGGACGCCGAGTTCTCGTCGTACTACGGCAAACCGGTCCTCAACAAGCCGACCTGGGAGCCGTTGGACATCGCCGGATACCTGTATCTCGGCGGTCTCGCCGGGGCGTCCTCGCTGCTGGCCGCCGGGTCTGCCGTGACGGGGCGGCCGGCGCTCGCGCGGACGGCGAAGCTGGGCGCGGCCGGGGCCATCTCGCTGTCGCTGGCCGCGCTCGTGCACGACCTCGGGCGCCCGGCCCGCTTCATGAACATGCTGCGGGTCCTCAAGCCCACCTCACCGATGAGCGTGGGCTCCTGGCTGCTCGCGGGCTACGCGCCGCTGACGCTGGCCGCCGCGGCCACCGACGTCGCGGGCCGGTACCGGCTCGTCGGCTCGGCGGCGACCGCGGGGGCCGCCGCGCTCGGCCCGGCGGTGGCGACGTACACCGCGGTGCTGCTGTCGGACACGGCCGTGCCGTCCTGGCACGAGGGGTACCGGCAGCTGCCGTTCGTGTTCGCGGGGTCCGCGGCGAGCGCGGCGGCGGGTCTGGCGCTGGTGTGCGCGCCGACGGCCCAGGCGGGGCCCGCCCGGCGTACGGCGGTGCTGGGCGCCGGACTGGAGCTGGGTGCGTTTAACCTGATGAAGCGGCGTATCGGGCTCGCCGCGGAGCCGTACGAGCAGGGCAGGCCGCACGTGCTGCTGCGGGCGGCGGAGGCTCTGACGGTGGCCGGTGCGGCGCTGTCGGTCCTGTCCGGGCGGCGGCGCGACCGGCGGCTCGCCGTGGCGGCCGGTACCGCGCTGCTGACCGGATCGGCGGCGCTGCGGTTCGGCGTGTTCCACGCCGGGGTGGCCTCGGCCGAGGACCCCGCCTACACGGTCGTACCGCAGCGGGAGCGGCGCGCGAGGGCCGAGGGCGGGACCGGCGCCGGCTGACGAACAGGACGCCAGTGGGCCGAGTGCCGGTGGGACATGTGCCGGTCCTTCCCGTCCGTCCGTGGGCGCCCGGACCGTTCGCGGGGTGGTGCGCCCCTGACGCGTGGGGGGTGACGGACGGGGAGGACCGGTGTCGTGGCGGGCGCGGGCCCTCTCGTGGCCGTCCGCGCGCGCCGGCCGAGGTGCTCAGCGCACGGAGTTCACCTTGTGCAGGGCCTTGGCGAGGCCGTTGGCCCACAGCTGGTCGACGCGGGCGCGTTCGTTGGCGTCCGGGTAGCGGTTGGTGCAGGACGGGCCGGGACCGCCGCCCGACATCAGTTCGCTGCACGGGCCGCTGTAGTCGTCGGGCAGGCCCAGCACGTGCCCGGTCTCGTGCGCGGCGACGCGGATCGAGTCGTACTCCTGGTTCTGCTGGTAGTCGAGGAAGATGTAGCCGCGGCCGTGGCCGTCCGTGGAGGCGTACGAGCCCTGCGGGTCGCTGCCCTCGTAGTAGGCGAAGTCGGCGCCGCCGGAGCTCTCCTGGAGGCGGACGTTGGACACGGAGCTGTTCCAGATGGAGGCGGCGCTCGATATCTGGGAGCGGAAGCTCGGGGCCTGGGAGTCGTCGTAGTAGACGGTGACGGACTGCAGGCCCGGGTGGGCCGCCTGCTTCTTGGCGACCGACTTCAGGACGGCCTGGAAGAACGCCTTGGTGTCGGCGGAGTTCTCGTGGGCGCCTGTGAAGTGGGCGGCCCGGGCGGCCGGCTGCGCGGTGTGGGCGCTCGCGGGGACCACGGTGCCCAGGGAGGCGAACGCCAGGCCGACGCCGAGCGCCAGCAGTCTCCGGGAGGTCTTCGCGGCCGGGGAGGTCGTACGGGACGACGTCATGTGGGGGGCTCCTACTCGTTCGTGTGGGGTGGTGAACGATGAGTCGCCCCCGAGTCTCGGGCAGTTGAACGGCGAGCGGATGATGGCAACTGGGGATAGGGCGAGGCTATCGGCGGCCAACTCGTGCGGTTCCGTTCGGATTTGAACATCTGGCGTGGGCCCCGCCGACCGCCCTACGCTCCCGCCATGGAGTTCGAGGTGAGGCATCTGCGGGTGCTGTGCGCCATCGCCGACGCGGGCAGCCTGCACAAGGCGGCGCGTGAACTCGGCATGGCCCAGCCGTCGTTGAGCACCCAGTTGCGCCGCATCGAGCAGGCGCTGGGCGGCCGGCTGTTCACCCGGGACCGCGCGGGCTGCCGTCCGACTCCGCTGGGGCACGTCGTGGTCAGCCGGGCCCGGCCCCTGGTCGCCGAACTCGCCGCGCTGGTCACGGAGACGAGGGCGGCGGCGGCCCGGGCGGCGGGGGGACCCCGGCTGCGCATCGGCGCCACGGCGAGCCGGGCGCTGCCGGGCTGGCTGCGCCGGCTGCGCGGGCGCTCGCCCCGGACGGAGCCGACCCTCCAGATGGACGTGTCGGCGAACGCCCTGCTGGGGCTGGTCGCCGAGGGCCGGCTCGACATGGCGTTCGTGCACGAGGTGGAGGGCAGCCCGCTGCGCGTCCCGGCGGGGCTGTGCCTGCGGGTGCTGGTGGAGCGTGAGCCGCAGTTCGTCACCCTGGCCTCGGACCATCCCGCGGCGCGGCGGCCCGAGGTGCGACTCGCCGACCTCGCCGGTGACCGGTGGATGATCGACTCCACGGTCGACGGGGAGTGGGACGGGCTGTGCCGGGTGCTGCGCGCGGCCGGGATCGAGCCCGACCTGCTGCACGGGGACTACCTCACCGCGTTCTCGCTGGCCGCCATCGGCGAGGTCGTCACGGTCAGCCAGCCGACCACCCGGCCCCGCTCCGACCTCGCGGTCCGCCCGCTGCGGGGTGACCCGATCGGCGTACGGCTGCTGCTCGCGGCCCGGACAGAGGCCGAGCTGGACGACGGGTACGCCGAGCTGGAGGAGGCGTACTGGGAGGCGGCCCGCCAGGCCCCGGCGTACCGCACGTGGCTGGAGCGGGCCCGCGCGGCGGAGCCGGCCCGAGCCCTCGGGGCCCGCGGCGCGCATGTCGCGCCCGAGGGGACGCGCGGCGGGCCGCTCTCGGGCCGGGTGCCGGCGCCGGGCGCGCCGCGCCGGACCGCGGGAGCGCAGGGCATGGTCCGCTCCTGACCGGCCCTCGTGCGCCCCGGCTCCCGCGCGGAGCGCGTCCGGTCCTGGCCCGCGTCTGTCTGGTCCGGCCGTCACGGGTCTGTCCCGTCCGGCCGTCCGGCGCTGTTTGGTCCGGCTTCGCGCGGGTACTCCGCCGCTCGCGGATGCCGCCTGCGCGGGGCCGCGGGAGACTGGGCACAGCGAGCGGAGGGAGCGGGACGTGGGTGTGCGCACCTGGATCGACTCCTGGCCGGTCTACCGCCAGCTCACCGGGACCGACCCGCTCGGGCGGGGCGCGGCGGCCAAGAGCGGGCGCAGCGAGCGGCTGGAACCCCGGGTCGCCACGGCCGACCGGGTGGTGAAGTCCGTCTGCCCGTACTGCGCGGTGGGCTGCGGCCAGAACGTCTACGTCGAAGGCGGCAAGGTCACCCAGATCGAGGGCGACCCGGACTCCCCCGTCTCGCGCGGGCGGCTCTGCCCCAAGGGCTCGGCCGGCCTGCAGCTGACCACGGGTGACGCCCGCGAGCACCAGGTGCTGTACCGGCGCCCGCACGGCACCGAGTGGGAGCGGCTGGACCTGGACACGGCGATGGACATGATCGCCGAGCGGGTGATCGAGGCGCGGCGGGCCGGCTGGCAGTGGGAGGTCGACGAGACCCGGACCCGGCGCACGCTGGGCATCGCGAGCCTCGGCGGGGCCACGCTCGACAACGAAGAGAACTACCTGATCAAGAAGCTGTTCACCGCGCTGGGTGCGATCCAGATCGAGAACCAGGCGCGTGTTTGACACTCCTCCACCGTTCCCAGTCTGGGAACCTCGTTCGGGCGCGGCGGCGCGACCACCTTCCAGCAGGACCTGCAAAACTCTGACTGTGTCGTCATCCAGGGTTCGAACATGGCCGAGTGCCATCCGGTCGGGTTCCAGTGGGTCATGGAGGCGAAGGCGCGCGGCGCGAAGCTGATCCACGTCGACCCGCGGTTCACCCGGACCAGCGCGCTCGCCGACGTGCACGTGCCGCTGCGCGCGGGCTCGGACATCGCGTTCCTCGGCGGGATCATCAACTACGTCCTGAGCGAGGAGAAGTACTTCCGCGACTACGTGGTGGCCTACAGCAACGCGCCGGTCGTCCTGCGGGAGGACTTCCAGGACACCGAGGACCTGGACGGCGTGTTCTCCGGCCTGGACCCCGACGGCCGCTCGTACGACAACAGCAGCTGGCAGTACGAGGGCACCGAGATGCAGGCGGCGTCGGGCCAGCGTGACCAGGAGTACGACAAGCGCACCGGCGGCGGGAAGTCGGTCACCGAGGCGGCGGGCGGCGAGTCGCACGGCTCCGGCGGCGCTGACATCGGCGAGGGCGACTTCGAACGCGACGAGACGCTGACCCACCCGCGCTGCGTCTTCCAGGTCCTCAAGCGGCACTACGCCCGCTACACGCCCGAGCTGGTCGAGCAGATCTGCGGGGTGCCGCCGGAGCTGTTCCGGCAGGTGTGCGAGCTGGTGACGGAGAACTCCGGGCGCGAGCGGACGACGGCGTTCGCCTACGCGGTGGGCTGGACCCAGCACACGGTGGGCGTGCAGTACATCCGCGCGGCGGCCGTGCTGCAGACCCTGCTCGGCAACATCGGCCGGCCCGGCGGCGGGATCATGGCGCTGCGCGGGCACGCCTCCATCCAGGGGTCGACGGACATCCCGACCCTGTTCAACCTGCTGCCCGGCTACATCCCGATGCCGCACGCGCACAAGCAGGAGGACCTGGACGCCTTCGTGCGCGCGGAGGCGGCCCGCAAGGGCTACTGGGGCAACATGCGCGCCTACCTGGTGAGCCTGCTCAAGGCGTACTGGGGGGAGGCGGCGACGGCCGGGAACGACTTCTGCTTCGACTACCTGCCCCGGCTGACCGGCTCCCACTCCGCCTACGAGATCGCCATGGCGCAGTTGGACGGCGACTGCAAGGGCTACTTCCTCGTCGGGGAGAACCCGGCGGTCGGCAACGCCAACTCCAAGCTGATGCGCCTCGGCATGGCCAACCTGGACTGGCTGGTCGTACGGGACTTCTCGCTGATCGAGTCGGCGACCTGGTGGAAGGACGGCCCGGAGATCGAGACCGGGGAGCTGCGCACCGAGGACATCGGCACCGAGGTGTTCTTCCTGCCGGCCGCCGCGCACACGGAGAAGGACGGCAGCTTCACCAACACCCAGCGGCTGCTGCAGTGGCACCACCAGGCCGTGGAGCCGCCAGGTGAGGCGCGTAGCGATCTGTGGTTCACCTACCACCTGGGGCGGATCGTGCGGGAAATGCTGGCCGGGTCCGCCGACGAGATGGACCGCCCGGTGCTCGATCTCACCTGGGACTATCCGACGAAGGGCGCGCTCGCCGAGCCGGACGCGGAGGCCGTGCTCGCGGAGATCAACGGCCACGACGCCGACGGCGCGCCGCTGTCGTCGTACGAGCAGCTGGAGACCGACGGCTCCACCTCGTGCGGCTGCTGGATCTACTGCGGGGTCTACGCCGACGGCGTCAACCAGGCCGCCCGCCGCAAGCCGGGCCGGGAGCAGAGCTGGGTGGCGCCCGAGTGGGCGTGGGCCTGGCCGGCCAACCGGCGCATCCTGTACAACCGCGCCTCGGCCGACCCGGACGGCAAGCCGTGGAGCGAGCGGAAGGCGCTGGTGTGGTGGGACCCGGACGAGGGCGAGCACGGCGAGTGGACCGGGCACGACGTGCCCGACTTCAAGAAGGACAAGTCGCCCGACGCCGAGCCGCCCGAGGACGCCACCGGCCCCGAGGC
Source organism: Streptomyces sp. L2 (assembly GCF_004124325.1). Lineage (NCBI taxonomy): Bacteria > Bacillati > Actinomycetota > Actinomycetes > Kitasatosporales > Streptomycetaceae > Streptomyces > Streptomyces sp. L2. Next base: position 7,480,868 of record NZ_QBDT01000001.1, on the reverse strand, counting down.
GCTGACCGGCCGGGACCCGTTCATCATGCAGGCGGACGGCAAGGCCTGGTTGTACGTGCCGTCCGGGCTGGCGGACGGGCCGCTGCCGACGCACTACGAGCCACAGGACTCGCCGTTCCGGAACCTGCTCTACGGCCAGCAGCGCAATCCGGTGCGGCAGGTGCTGCCGGCGCGGCCGGACAACCGCTACCAGCCCAGCGCCGGTGAGCCGGGCGCGGAGGTGTTCCCGTACGTGGCGACCACCTACCGGCTGACCGAGCACCACACGGCGGGCGGGATGTCCCGCTGGCAGCCGTACCTCGCCGAGCTGCAGCCGGAGTTCTTCTGCGAGGTGTCGCCCGAGCTGGCCGCCGAGCGGGGCCTGGAGCACACCGGCTGGGCGACGATCGTCAGTGCCCGGGGCGTCATCGAGGCGCGTGTCCTGGTCACCGACCGGGTGGCGCCGCTGACGGTGCACGGGCGGACCCTGCACCAGGTGGGCCTGCCCTACCACTGGGGCCCCAACGGCTACACCACCGGCGACGCGGCCAACGAGCTGCTGCACCTGTCCCTGGATCCCAACACCCACATCCAGGAGGCCAAGGCGTTCACCGTCGACATCCGGCCCGGCCGCCGCCCCCGGGGCCCGGCGTCGGTGGAACTGGTCCGCGCCTACCGGGCCCGGGCCGGCATCGACGAACACACCGGCACGGAAATGTGAGCAGGGCCTCTCGGGCCTACCGGAGCACGAGCGAGTGTTCCCCGAGCGGCACCAGTTCCCCCACCACCGGCGCGCCCGGCACCTCGCCGGCCACCAGCAGCCCGCCGGAGGTCTGGGCGTCGGCCAGGAGCAGCCGGGTGTCGTCGTCCGTGGTCGCGAAGTCGGTGAACGGGGCCACCCACTCCAGATTGCGCCGGGTGCCGCCGGGCACGTAACCGTCCCGTACGGCTTCCCGGGCGCCGTCGAGGAGGGGCACGGCGGCGGTGTCCAGGACGGCGGTCACGCCGGAGGCGCGGGCCAGCTTGTGCAGGTGGCCGAGGAGGCCGAAGCCGGTGATGTCGGTGGCGCAGCGGGCGCCCGCGGCGAGGGCGGCGGCGCAGGCGTCCCGGTTGAGGGCCGTCATGGTGGCGATCGCCTCCTGGAAGCGTTCTCCGGTGGCCTTGTGACGGTTGTTCAGCACGCCGAGGCCCAGCGGTTTGGTCAGCGACAGCGGCAGTCCGGGCCGGCCGGCGTCGTTGCGCAGCAGCCGGCCGGCGTCGGCGATCCCGGTGACGGCCATGCCGTACTTGGGTTCCGGGTCGTCCACGCTGTGCCCGCCGCCGACGTGGCAGCCGGCCTCGGCGGCGACGTCCAGGCCGCCACGCAGCACCTCGCGGGCCAGGTCGAACGGCAGCCGGTCGCGGGGCCAGGCGAGCAGGTTGACGGCGAGGACGGGGCTGCCGCCCATCGCGTACACGTCGGACAGGGCGTTGGCGGCGGCGATGCGCCCCCAGTCGTAGGGATCGTCCACGACCGGGGTGAAGAAGTCGGCGGTGGACAGCACGGCGGTGCGGCTGGGCCCGGGGAGGGCGACGGCGGCCGCGTCGTCGCCGGTGGCGAGCCCGACCAGCAGCGGCGCGTTGCCCCCGCCCCCCGGTGCGGCGAGACCGCTGACCACGTCCTCCAGTTCACCGGGCGGGATCTTGCAGGCGCAGCCGCCGCCGTGCGCGAACTGCGTGAGGCGGACGGGCGCTTGGCGGGTCGGTGTCATACCGGTCTCCTGGGGCAGTAGCCTGACGACGGCGGTGGAGGCGTGTGGGTGCCTGGTGGCCCTCCCGGTCTTCAAAACCGAGGTGCCCGAGGATCTCGGGCAGGCAGGTTCGATTCCTGTCCGCCTCCGTTCACCGCGTCCGTCCGGCAGCGTCGGTGCTGGTCGTCGACGCGTTCCGTGTAGCCGTGGGCGTCGAGGAACTCCAGGAGGGGTACGGCGACGCGGCGGGTGGTGTCCAGGGCGCGGCGGGCCTCGCTGAGCGTGAACGGCTGCGCCAGGCGGGCCAGGGCGGTGGCGGCCGCGGTGTCGGCGCCGGGCAGGAGCACGATGCCGTCGGTGATCCGCAGCAGTGCGCCGGCCGCGACGGCGGCGGCCAGTTCCCTGCGGTGCAGCCCCAGTTGCGTCAGCCGGCCGGCTTCGGGCGCGCGGAACGGCGTACGGGCCAGGTCCCGGCGTACGGCGTCCACCGCGGCCCGGACGGGCGGCGGCAGGGTGGGGCGTGCCGGGCCGGCTGGGTGGAGCCGGCCGTCGTGGCCGCGCAGATCGCGTGCCGTGCGGGCGAGGGCGTCGACGAGGGCGCGGTCGGGCAGGCCGAGCAGGTGGCGGGCGGCCTCGGTGGGCAGCCCGGGGTCCAGCGGGTGGGTGCGGGCGTGGCGGTCGACCTCGGCGGTGAGCCGTTCGGCGAGGGCCGTCCAGTGGGCGTCGTCGGCCAGCCAGTCCCCGGCGACGGGTGCGGTGGGGGCGGGCACTCCCATGGCGAGGAGGTCGGCGCGGCGCACCAGTCTGCGGCGCCGGAGTTCCGCGGCGCCGTCGGGGTGTCCGGTCATGGTGGCGAGGTCGGCGGCGCGGGCCCGGCCGGCGCCGCGCCGGGTCAGCCGGGGCGGACGGACGTCCAGGACCGTGACGGCGCAGGGCATGTGGGTGCCGCCGGGTTCGCGCAGCACGGCGCGGTCGCCGACCCGCAGGGGCAGGGCGCGGCGCAGGGTGAGCCGGGCGGTGTCCTCGCCGAGCGGGCGGACGGTGACGGGGACGGCGGCGGTGCCGAGGTGCAGGGTGGCCGAGCGGGGCAGGTCGGCCGCCGGTTCGCCGGTGACGCGGACGTCGGTCACCTCGGTCGGCAGCCAGCGGTCCGGGGTGAGCAGCACCTGCCCGCGCTCCAGTGCGGTGTCGGCCGGGCCGTGGACGTTGACGGCGACGCGGGCCACGCCGGCGACGGCGTCCCGGTCCTCGTGCAGGCTCTGCAGCCCGCGCACCCGCAGCACGCCCGTGCCGTCCCCGGTGACCAGGCGGTCGCCGGTGCGCAGGGTGCCGGCGCCGAGCGTGCCGGTGACGACGGTGCCGTGGCCGCGCACGGTGAACGCCCGGTCCAGCCAGAGCCGTACGTCGGCCTCGGGGTCGGGCGTGGGCAGCGAGCCGGCCAGCCGGGCGAGTGCGGCGCGCAGGTCGTCGAGTCCGGCGCCGGTGACGGCGCTCACCGCGACGGCGGGCACCGTGCCGAGGGAGGTAGCGGCGAGGCGTTCGACGGCGTCGGCGCGGACGGGCCCCGGGTCGGCGAGGTCGCTGCGGGTGACGGCGAGGACGGCGTGCCGGACGCCCAGCGCGTCGAGGATCGCGAGGTGTTCGGCGGACTGGGGCTGCCAGCCCTGGTCGGCGGCGACGACGAACAGCACGGCCGGGACCGGTCCGGCGCCGGCCAGCATGGTGGCGACGAACCGCTCGTGTCCGGGGACGTCGACGAACGCGAGGGGTTCGCCGCCGGGCAGTTCGGTCCACACGAAGCCGAGGTCGAGGGTGAGGCCCCGGCGGCGTTCCTCGGCGTAGCGGTCGGGTTCCATGCCGGTGAGGGCGCGGACGAGGGCCGACTTGCCGTGGTCGACGTGTCCGGCGGTGGCCAGGACCCGCATCACGCCCGCCCTTCGGCGGCCGGCCGGGCCGCCGACCGTACGGCTTCGGCGAGCCGGTCGTCGTCCTCCTCCGGGACCGCCCGCAGGTCGAGCAGACACCGTCCGCCCTCCAGACGGCCGACCACGGGGGTACGACCGGTGCGCAGGGCGCCGGCGTACGGCTCGGGCAGGGACAGCGCGGCGCTGGGCAGGGCGACGCCGGGGGCGCCTCCGCCGCCGACGGTGGCGGCGCTCGGGACGGCGCGGGCGTCGGTGCCTTCGGCGGCGAGGGCAGCGGCGAGCGCCTGGGCGCGGGTCATGAGCCGGGCGGGGTCGGCGGTGAGTCCGGTGGCGGTCGGGGTGGGCGGTCCGGTGAGGGTGGCCTCCAGGGCGGCGAGCGTGAGCTTGTCGACGCGCAGCGCACGGGCCAGGGGATGCCGGGCGAGGGTGCGCACCAGGTCCTGGCGGCCCAGCAGGAGCCCGCACTGGGGGCCGCCGAGCAGTTTGTCGCCGCTGGCGGTGACCAGGGCGGCCCCGGCGCGCAGCGCGGTGCCGGCGTCGGGTTCCCCGGGGAGCACCGGGTGGGGGGCTAGGAGTCCGGAGCCGATGTCGACGACCACGGGGGCGCCCAGCGCGGCCAGTTCGCTCACGCCGGCGGCCCGGGTGAAGCCGGTGACGCGGAAGTTGGAGGGGTGCACCTTCAGCACGAAGCCGGTGTCCGGGCCGATGGCGGTGGCGTAGTCGGCGGCGGTGGTCCGGTTGGTGGTGCCGACCTCGCGGAGCCTCGCCCCGGTGGACACCAGCAGGTCCGGCAGCCGGAAGCCGTCGCCGATCTCCACCATCTCGCCCCGGCTGATCACGATCTCCCGGCCGGCCGCGAGCGCGGTGGCGGCCAGGACCAGCGCGGCGGCGCCGTTGTTGACGACGTGCACGGCACCGGCGTCCGGTACGCGGTCCTGGAGCGCGGCGAGGGCGGAGCGGCCGCGGCGGGCCCGTACGCCGGTGGCCAGGTCGAGTTCGACGTCGGTGGGTCCGGCCGCCTCGGCGACGGCCTGCCGGGCCGCCGCCGAGAGGGGGGCGCGGCCGAGGTTGGTGTGCAGCAGCACGCCGGTGGCGTTGATCACCGGGCGCAGGCCGCCGGCGGTGTCCGGCAGCAGGGCGACAGCGGTCTCGGGAACCCGCTCGGGCGGGACGGTGCCCTGGCGCGCCCGCTCCTGTGCCTGCCGGATGGCGGCCTTGACGGCGGCGGGGCCGAGCCGGGCGGCCGCCTCGGCCAGACGCGGGTCGCGCAGCAGCACGTCGGTACGCGGGATCCGCCGGCGCACGTCACCGGCGTCCGCTTGCTTCGGCTCGCCGGGGCCGGGACCGCCCGACCGGGTCATCTCGTCCGCTCCGCCGGGACCGGGGTCGCCCGCCCGGGCCGCCCTGTCCGCTCCGCCGGGCTCCGGGTCGCGCGCCAGGGCCGCCTCGTCCGCTCCCCTGGGTGCCACGTGCTGTTCCATGCCGCCCCTGTTCGTCCGGTCCGGCCCCGAGCCCGTACCGCCCATCGTCTCCCAGTGCCCCCGTCCGGGCGTTCGACACGCCGGGCCGCAGCGGGGGGCGTCAGCCGGTGCCGTGGCCGGAACCGTTGCCCTGGAGGCGTTCCAGGTCGGCCGCGCGGACCTGGATGACGAGGAGGGCGATCATGGCGGCGATCGCGGCGAGCACCGCCGCGAGGACGAAGGCAGCCGAGACGCCGGCGGTGAGGACGTGGTCGGACCAGGGCGGCGGAAGCTGTCCGGTGCGCCGGAAGCGGAGGCGTTCGGCCGGGCTCGCCCCGGACAGGAACGCCGGGATCTGCCGGGCCGCCTCGTCGCCGCTGGCCGTGCCGAAGACGGTGACCAGGATGGACAGGCCCAGCGAACCGCCGACCTGCTGGGTGGCGTTGAGCATCCCGGAGGCGGCGCCGGACTCGTGCACGGGGACGTTGGACAGGGCGGTCAGGGTGAGCGAGACGAACTCCATGCCCATGCCGAGCCCGAAGACGAGCATCGGCCCGAGGATGCTGCCCGCGTACGTGGAGTGCACGTCGGTGAGCGTCAGCCAGGCCAGTCCGCCGGCCGCCAGGACCGCGCCCGTCACCATGAACGGCTTGGGCCCGAACGTGGGCAGGAACCGGGACGCCAGCGCGGCCCCGACCGCGATCACCAGGCTGACCGGCAGGAACGCGAAGCCGGCGGCGAGCGGGCTGAAGTTCAGCACATCCTGCACGAACAGGGTGAGGAAGAAGAACATCCCGAACATGGCCGCGGCGAGGCTCAGCATCATGCCGTAGGTGCCGGCCCGGTTGCGGTCGGCGAACATGTGCAGCGGCGTGATCGGCTGCCGCGAGCGCCGTTCGATCAGCACGAACGCGGCGAGGAGGACGACGGCCACGCCGAACGAGGCCAGCGTGAAGGCGTCCCGCCAGCCCTGCTGGGCGGCCCGGATGAAGCCGTACACCAGCAGCACCATGCCGGCCGTGGAGGTGAGCGCGCCGGTGAGGTCGAAGTGGCCGGGGTGGCGTTCGGACTCCTTGATCCAGCGGGGCGTGGCCAGGGCGATGAGGACGCCGATCGGCACGTTCACGAAGAACACCCAGCGCCAGTCCAGCCACTCCACGAGGATGCCGCCGGCGAGCAGGCCGATGGCGCCGCCGGCCGCGGACACTCCGGCGAAGACGCCGAAGGCCCGATTGCGCTCGGGCCCCTCCCGGAAGGTCGTGCTGATCAGGGCGAGGGAGGTGGGTGAGGCGATGGCGCCGCCGACTCCCTGTACGGCCCGGGCGGCGAGGAGTTCGCCGGGGTTCTGGGAGAGCCCGCCGAGCAGGGAGGCGAGCACGAACAGCAGCACGCCGAAGAGGAAGACGCGCCGCCTGCCGAGGATGTCTCCGGCGCGGCCGCCGAGCAGCAGGAGGCCGCCGAAGGTGAGGGTGTAGGCGTTGAGGACCCAGGAGAGGCTGGTGGTGGAGAAGTCCAGGGCGCTCTGGATGTGCGGGAGCGCGATGTTGACGATGGTGATGTCCAGGACGACCATCAGCTGGCACGAGGCGATGACCAGGAGCGCCATCGCGTTCCCGCCGCCGCCGGATTTCCCGGTGGCGGAGGTGCGGGGGGCCGCGGTGGGGCGGGAGCTGCTGCTCATGACGGGGGCGACGCATCGCGCGGGGCGAGGTGGGCGGGTGCGGCCGGCGCTTCGTCCGGCGGCGTCCACCGTTCGACGCTACGCCCGCCCGCGACCCGTCACCACTCGATCATCGCTCCCGCTGCCGCTCGGCGACGTCGTTGGGCGGCCGGGGCTGTGGCGGGTCGCCGGCGGTGAGGTGTTCCAGCACCTCGACCAGTTCCTGGCAGGCCTGTTCCACGGAGCTGCGGGTGTTGCGCTGCTCCGTGATCAGCGCGGACAGCAGGAGGGCGGTCAGGGCCATGGCGCCGTTGAAGGCCTGGAGCTTCATCATGACCTCGACGCGGCTGAGCCCGGTGAACGCCCCCACGCCGTCCGTCGCCGCGACCGTGGCGAGCACCGAGGTCACCAGGGCGCAGAGCATGCTGCCGACCAGCTGGAAGCGCAGGGCGGCCCAGATGATCAGCGGGTAGACGAGGAAGAGCAGGCTGACTGGGCTGTAGGTGGCCAGCGGTACCAGGCAGCAGGCGACGACGGTGAGCGCGGTCGCCTCCTTCCAGCGCCGCAGCGACGGTCTTCGGCGTGGTCCGCTCGGCATCAGCAGGAACGGGGTGACGATGAGGACGCCCATGGCGTCGCCGACCCACCAGGCGAGCCACACGGGCCAGAAGCTGCCGGCGTCGAGTTTGTGCGTGAGCAGGAGCTGGCCGGCGCCGACGGTCGCGCTGATCAGCATGGCGGTCAGGGCGCCCAGGAAGACCAGGGCGAGGCCGTCGCGCAACCGGCCCAGGTCGGTGTGGAAGCGGGCCCTTCGCAGCAGCAGGGCCGAGCACACGGGGGCGGCGGTGCTGCCGAACATGACGACGAGCACGTCGGGCTGGGGTGTGGTGAGGGAGGAGACGACGAGGAGGGAACCGATCGCGACGGCGGGCCAGTACCGCAGCCCGAGCAGGAGCAGGGCGGCGACGGCCACGCCGGTCGGCGGGTAGATCGGGGTGACGACGGCGCCTCCGACGGAGAGCTGCCGCAGGAGCCCGAGCCGGGCGGCCCCGTAGTAGCACGCGGTGACGGCCAGCGCCCGCAGGGCGTAGCCGGCCGACCGGCGCAGGTCCTGGACAGTCACCACACCTGCCATCTGACACCGGTGGCGGCCGCTCGGCCAGGCGGGAGGGGCCGGGAGGCGGCCCTATGGCTGAACGCCGGCACCGTCGAGGCCGGGGACGCAGGGCCCGTCGAGGCCGACAACGAGGACGGCGGCGTCGTCCTCGTGGCCGACGCTCTCGGCGCCCTTGATCACGGCGGCGGCCAGGGCGTGGGCCTCCAGGCCGGCGACGGCGGCGACGCCCGCGAGGCGCACCACCTGGTCGAGGCCGTCCTCGATGCTCAGGGACGGCCCCTCGACGACCCCGTCGGTGAGCAGGACATACACCCCGCCGGTGCTGAGCCGGTGCCGGGTGACCGCGTAGTCGACCTTCTCCAAGATGCCCAGCGGTGGCCCGCCCTCGTCTTCGGCGACGCCGGACTTGCCGTCGGCGGTCGCCCAGACGTAGGGGATGTGTCCGGCCCGTGCGCTCTCCAGGACTCCGGTGGCGGGGTCGAGGCGCATGAAGGTGCAGGTGGCGAAGAGTTCGCTGCCGAGGGTGAGGAGGAGTTCGTTGGTCCGGCCGAGGAGTTCGCCGGGCTCGCTGGTGACGGTGGCGAGGGCGCGCAGGCCGGCCCGGACCTGACCCATGAAGGCGGCGGCCTCGATGTTGTGGCCCTGGACGTCGCCGATGGAGAGCCCGATCCGGCCGTCGGGCAGGGTGAAGGCGTCGTACCAGTCGCCGCCCACGTTCAGGCCGAAGCAGGCCGGCGCGTACCGGACGGCCAGGTGCAGGCCGGGGACCTCGGGCAGGTCCCGGGGCAGCATGCCGCGCTGCAGGGCGATGGCCAGTTCGACCTGGCTGCGCTGCAGCTCCGCGCGCTCGCGTGCCTGGGCGGTGAGCGACCCGAGTCTGGCGAGCAGCTCGTCGCCTTCGTCCGTGGAGCGCTTGCGGGGCATGGATCACTTCCGGCTGGGCGACAGCCCCATGAAGGGCAAACGCCTAGATTTTACCTATATTCGGGTATTCCGCCCCATGTGTGGCGCCCGCGCCGGTGCGGGGTCAGCGGACCTCCGAGTCGATGCCGGTGACGACCGCGGGACCCAGGGCCGCGGTCCGCTCGTCGAGTCCCGCCTCTCGCAGGGCGGAGCCGGCGAGCCTGCGCGCTTCCTCCTCGGCGTCGTGGCGGGTGTCGGCCTCGACGGTCAGCCGGACGGTGAAGGTGGCGTCCTCGTTCACGGTGAGCACGTCGAGGTCCTGCGTGTTCCCCATCCGGGTGCCGTGCGGATCGGCCGGCCGGAGCGCGCTGCTCACCCGGCCGGGGACGTCCGCGTCGATCCCCGCGGTGAAGGTGCCGGGCACGCTGATGACGTAGGTCGTCATGACGGTCCTTTCGTCGGGCGTCTGATCGCCTACCCCGATTCGCGCGCTCCGCACAGCCCGTCGCCGGCCGCGCTCACAGCGGGGAGTGCGCCACCACCGTCACATAGGCGCCGTAGAGCAGGGACACGGCGGTCAGGGCCGCGCCCACCAGGACGGCCCGGGCCGGCCGTGCCCACCAGGCCCGGGCCAGCGCGCGGGCCAGGGGGAACAGCAGCGGGAAGGCGGGCAGCAGGAAGCGTGGCTTGGAGGAGAAGGAGCCCGAGCCGCCGATGACGAGCAGGACCAGCACCCCGGCGAAGACGAGCAGCGGCATAGGGGCGCCGTCCAGGCACAGCAGGGCGAGGAGCAGCAGCCCGGCGGCGACGATCACCAGGGCGTACGGGTAGACGACGCCGCCGCCGTACAGGAACAGGGCCCGCAGGAAGCGTGCCGCGCCGACGCCGAAGTCGAACCGCGACGTCCACGCGCTCTGCACCATGAAGTAGCCGCCGAGCAGGTTGCCCGTCCGCTCCCCCACCCAGAGCACGTAGCCGAGCCAGCCCAGGGGCGCGAGGAGGGCGCCGGCCCACACGGCGGCCGGCATCCGGCCGCGCCGCCGCACCAGTTCGCAGACGGCCGTGACGCCGAGGGCGGCGGCGACGGCGAAGCCGCTCGGCCGGGACAGCCCGGCCAGCGCGGCCAGCGAACCGGCCCACAGCCAGCGGCCGTTCATCACGCAGTACAGGGCCCAGAAGGCGAGGGCGGCGAACAGGGACTCGGTGTAGGCGAGGGTCAGTTCGACGGCGTGCGGGAGGACCGCCCACAGGGCGACCAGTGCGGTGGCGACGGCGCGGCCGTACAGCTGGTGGCCGATGAGGTAGAGGCCGTAGGCGGCGGCGCCCGCGGCGGCCCAGGCCAGAGCCACGCCGGCCTGGCCGGGGGTGAGCGGCAGCAGCGCGGTCACGGCCCGGACGAGGCCGGGGTAGAGGGGGAAGAACGCCCAGTCGCTCTGCACCGCGCCCGTGGGGGTGATCCAGATCAGGTGGCCGTAGCCGTGCTGGGCGATGTGCAGGTACCAGCGGGAGTCCCAGGAGTGCGCCAGGGTCCTGCCGAGGGAGTGGCGGGTGGCGTGGTCGGCGAGCAGTACGGCGACGACCCCGGCGAGCCGGATGGCCGCGAACAGCGCGAGGGCCTGGCGGGCTCCCCTGCGGACGCCGGGCCGGCCGGCCCCCGCCGGGCGCGGGCGGACGGCGGCTGGGGCGAGGGGTTCGGGGCGGGGTACGGAGGACGTGCTCACGGGTCGACCATGGTCACGGCCGGACGGCCGAGCAACGCCCGACCCGGCTTTCTTACGATCTTCACCCTGATTCAGCAACCCCGCCTGAGGACCGGCGGAATGATCGAAGTAGGGTGTGGTTACCATATGAGCGCTGCCTAGCTCGAAAGATTGATCTGTGACTGTCAACGACGACTCGTTCACCAACTGGAAGAACCGCGAGGAGATCGCGGAGTCGATGATCCCGATCATCGGGAAGCTGCACCGTGAGCGGGACGTCACCGTCCTGCTGCACAGCCGCTCCTTGGTGAACAAGTCGGTGGTCAGCATCCTCAAGACGCACCGCTTCGCCCGGCAGATCGCCGGCGAGGAGCTGTCCGTCACCGAGACGATGCCGTTCCTCCAGGCCCTGACCGCCCTCGACCTGGGGCCCTCCCAGATCGACCTCGGCATGCTCGCCGCCACCTACAAGGCCGACGACCGCGGCCTGGGCGTGGCCGAGTTCACCGCTGAGGCCGTCGCCGGCGCCACCGGCGCCAACAAGATCGAGCGCCGCGAGCCCCGCGACGTCGTCCTCTACGGCTTCGGCCGCATCGGCCGCCTCGTCGCCCGGCTGCTGATCGAGAAGTCCGGCTCCGGCAACGGCCTGCGGCTGCGCGCCATCGTGGTGCGCGGCGGCGGGGCTCAGGACATCGTGAAGCGGGCCTCGCTGCTGCGCCGCGACTCCATCCACGGCCAGTTCCAGGGCACCATCACCGTGGACGAGGAGAACAGCACGATCCTCGCCAACGGCAACGAGATCAAGGTGATCTACGCCGACGACCCGTCGGCCGTGGACTACACCGAGTACGGCATCCGCGACGCCATCCTCATCGACAACACCGGCAAGTGGCGGGACCGCGAGGGCCTCTCCAAGCACCTGCGCCCCGGCATCGAGAAGGTCGTGCTGACCGCTCCGGGCAAGGGCGACGTCCCCAACATCGTGCACGGCGTCAACCACGACACCATCAAGCCGGACGAGCAGATCCTGTCCTGCGCCTCCTGCACCACCAACGCCATCGTCCCGCCGCTGAAGGCGATGGACGACGAGTACGGCGTGCTGCGCGGGCACGTGGAGACCGTCCACTCGTTCACCAACGACCAGAACCTGCTGGACAACTACCACAAGTCGGACCGCCGGGGCCGTTCCGCGCCGCTCAACATGGTGATCACCGAGACCGGTGCCGCCTCCGCCGTGGCGAAGGCGCTGCCCGACCTGAAGGCGCCGATCACCGGCAGCTCGATCCGGGTGCCGGTGCCGGACGTGTCGATCGCGATCCTCAACCTGCAGCTGGCCCGCGAGACCACCCGCGACGACGTCCACGACTACCTGCGGGACGTGTCGCTGACCTCGCCGCTCAAGCGCCAGATCGACTTCACCACGGCGCCCGACGCGGTCTCCAGCGACTTCATCGGCTCGCGCCACTCCTCGATCGTCGACGCCGGCGCGCTGAAGGTGGAGGGCGACAACGCGATCCTCTACCTCTGGTACGACAACGAGTTCGGCTACTCCTGCCAGGTCGTCCGGGTCGTCCAGCACGTCTCGGGCGTGGAGTACCCCACCTACCCGGCGACGGCGGTCTGACGGCCCGCCATCTGCGCCGACACGCGTACGGCCGCCGACCGGGTTCCGGTCGGCGGCCGTCGCCGTGCGGGGCGCGATCCGTCAGGCCTTGGTGGGACTGGCGCACGCGCCCGCGGCACACGCCGTGAGCCACTGGTCGAAGTCGGCGTCGTAGCGGGTGCCGATGCCGTCGTGGTAGACGGCGTATCCGCCGGCGTAGTCACCGACGCGGAAGCGGGCGAGCATGCGCTGGATGTCGTCGGGGTGCCGCTCGGCCATGTAGCGCACGGCGAGGTAGCCCCACGGGTAGGTGCGGGTCTCGTCGCTGTTGTCGTAGGTGCTCTGGAAGAGGGTGCTCAGGGCGTAGGTGTGCTTGGCCGCCTCCTGGACCGCCTCGTCGTCGGCGATGCCCCGGTAGCCGTAGGAGACGTACTCGGCCAGGCCCTCGATCCACCACACGTCCGGCACCGAGATCTCCTGGGTGAAGTCGCCCTTCATGTCGTCGCGGCCGTCGAGGAAGTGCGTGTACTCGTGGTTGAGGTTCCAGATCCGGGCGACGAAGCCGTCGTCGGTGGCCTTCTGGTACATGATCGACGTCGGCCGGTTCGCCGGGTCGGTCGGGTCCCCGGTCAGGGTGATGCCGCCGTTGTCGGTGCTGACGCCGTAGATCGCGCCGGCGTACGTCTGGTAGTCGGCGCGGCTGGCGAAGACCACGAGCTCGATGGTCGAGGCGTACTGGCCGGGTATCGGACCGTCGGCCTTGACCAGGTCCCGGAAGTAGGCGTCCTGGTGCAGGATGCTCGCGCAGGCGGCGTCGAGGTCGGCCGCGGTCAGTGACTGGGCGCGGATGGTGTGGTCCGCGTCGCACTGGTGGACGACGGGCAGGGCGGCGTCGGTCAGCTTCGCGGGCAGGTCGCAGACGTCGTAGTACGCGCAGTCGGCGCCGTCGTAGGCGCTCGCCTGCGTGGCCACCGCGACCCAAAGACCGGCGGTGGGGCCGGTGATGGCGGAGCCGTCGAGCAGGTCCTTCGTCAACGGCTGGACGATCGGCCGCAGTTCGGGGTGCTCGACGTAACGCGCCAGGTTCATCCCCGCGTTGGAGTCCAGGAAGGCCAGGTCGCCGCCGAGCAGGCCGGTGTGGTCCAGCGCGAAGGCGTACAGCGACACGGTGACGCGCGGGTCGGCGGCGACGGCGTCGACGTACACGGGGTTCCAGTTGCCGCGCCACAGGGGCGTGTAGACGTCGTTGACGGCCCTGACCATGCTGTCGACGGAGTCGTAGAAGCTGTCGTAGGCGTTCAGGAGCCGGCGGTACACGTACAGATAGCGGCCCTGCTGGTCGGCGCTGTCGGTGAGGATGACGCTCTCGCCGAGGATGTCGCCGTTGGCCGCCGTGACGTCCCGGGAGTGGCGGGTGGCGAAGAACGTGTCCAGGCCGTCGGTGACGGGGGTGGTCAGGCGGGTGGTGTACGCGCCCACGTCGTCCGGGTGGTTGAACTGGACGTAGTAGCCGGCCCGCAGGAAGAGGACCAGTTGCAGCAGGCCGCGCGAGTTGTCGCCGCGGTAGACGGCCGCGGTCCGGGTGAAGGCCCGGGCGACCGTCACCATCTGGGTCTGCCGGAACACGTCGTGCGCGTCCTGGCCGGTGACCGCGAAGAGCGTGTTGACGCAGTCCGGCGTCGAGGCCCGCACGAACGACACCAGGGCGGAGCGGGTGCGTGAACCGAAGTCGGCCGCGGTGCACGAGGCCGCGGGGCGGGCCGCGGGGGCCTCGCGCCCGAACGCCGGCGCCTGGGGCGGGAGTCGGTCCGGACTGATCCGCCGGTCCTGGGTCGCGGGGTGCTGGGTCGCCGGGGTGGCGGCTCCGGCCGGGGACGGCGCGGACGTGTCCGGGTGCGCGGGGGTGGCGTGACCGGTGTGCTGCCGGGGTGCGGGGGCCGCGGCGTGCGGCTGGGGCGCGGCCAGCGCCGGTGTGGTCAGCAGGCCGGCCACGGTGACGCAGACGGCGGCGGCGCCGGCCATGCGTCTGGGCAGCGCGAAGCGATAGCGCATCGGGTTTCCTCCAAGGGACGCGCCTCGGTGGGGTGTTGAGGCGTGTGAGGACTGTCTCAGCGCCCCACGCCGCCCAACAATGCCGTGTGACATAGCACATGGCACCGGCCGCTCATAACATCACGGGACACCCTTGGGACGTACGCCGGTTGCCCGGGCGTCAGGCGCCCCGCCCCTACGCCCCTACGCCCCTACGCCCCTACGCCCCGGCGATGCTCCAGGTACGGGAGGCCCAGTTCCTCAAGTGGGGGGCCTGGGCGACGAGATCACGGTAGGCGGCGGTGGCCGACTGGAAGAGCGTCTCCACCTCGTCCTCGGTGACGGAGTCCGGCCGCCAGGCCAGCACGTAGCGGCACCACAGCGGCGAGCCGACCAGCGGCTTGACGACGACGTGCGGGATCGGGCGCAGCGTCGGCTGGACCATGGACACGCCCAGGCCGTCGGCGATCATGCTCTGCAACTGGGCCTGGTCCCCGAGGAATTCGTGCACGGCGACCGGGGTGAACCCGGCCGCGGCGCAGGCGTCGTAGAACACCCCGGGCCAGCCGGCGCCGTCGTCCGGGGTCACGAACCACGCGTCCTCGGCGAGGTCGGCGAGCTGGACCTGGGCGCTCTGGCGCAGCCGGTGCCGGGAGGGGAGGGCCACGAAGGTGGGCTCGGTGACGATCCCGCGGTGCTTGACCGACGCCGAGTGCCGCAGCTCCCGTCCGGGGTAGTCGGCGGCGATGGCCGCGTCCGCCGCCGCGCCCTCGAGCAGTTCCACGATCCGTGAGGAGGCGTAGGCGCTGGTCACGGCGACGGTCAGCTCGGGCATCCGGGTGCGCATCCGGGAGACGGTGCCGGACAGCATCGGGGAGTTGGTCGCCGCGATCCGCAGGGTGCGGCCGGGCCGGGCGGCGGCGGTGCGGTGGCCGATGGCGTCGGCACGGGCCAGTACGTCGCGGGCCTGGGCGACGACCTCGGCGCCGTACCGGGTCGGCCGGACCCCGCCCGTGCCGCGCTCGAAGAGCGGCTCGCCCAGGAAGCGCTCGATGCGCCGGAGCTGGGTGCTGACGGCGGGCTGCGAGTAGCCCAGCTGTGTGGCGGCCCGGCCCACACTGCCGGCGTCGGCGATCGCGCACAGCACGCGCAGATGCCGCAGCTCCAGCTCCATCGGTCCACTCCCCGTCTCGTTCCGGCGGCAGCGTTCCATTGTCCCGCCCCGGGCACAAGTTCGAGTTCCGGACTGCGGGTCGGTGTCCGTCCGGGCCCGAGCCGCGGTCCGGAGCCGCGGGAAGCCTCTTGCCTAAAGCTTATAGGTAGATGCATACTTACTTTAGGCAAAGGAAAGGTTCATCATGGTGCGAGCGGGGCTGACCACCGAGCGGCTGGTCCGGGCGGCAGCGGAGCTGGCCGACGAGGCCGGCTTCGAACAGGTCACGCTCTCGGCGGTGGCCCGCCGGTTCGACGTCAAGGTGGCGAGCCTGTACTCGCACCTGAAGAACTCCCACGACCTCAAGAGCCGCATCGCCCTGCTCGCCCTTCAGGAGATGGCCGACCGTGCCGCCGAGGCCCTGGCCGGACGGGCCGGCAAGGACGCGCTGGACGCGTTCGCCGGCGTCTACCGCGACTACGCCCGCGCCCACCCCGGCCGCTACGAGGCCGCCCGGTACCGGCTGGATCCGGAAACCGCCGCGGCGAGCGCGGGCGGCCGGCACGCGCAGATGACGCGGGCCATCCTGCGGGGCTACCAGCTGACCGAACCCGACGAGACCCACGCGGTCCGGCTGCTGGGCAGCGTCTTCCACGGCTTCGTGAGCCTGGAGTCCGCCGGCGGTTTCAGCCACAGTGCGCCCGGCTCCGAGGAGTCCTGGACGCGGATCCTGGACGCCCTGGACGCCCTGCTCCGTACCTGGCCGACCCCCGGCCGCTGAACCGCGGACACGACCGAAACGCAGGCACGCCACTCATGACCTCCACCCAGCCCGGCTGGATCACCACTCCCCTCACCGACGCCCTCGTCTGCGGCGCCCTCGACCTCGAACGCACCGCGCACGGACTGCTGCCGCACCGGCTGCCCGCCGCGGCCCGCGCCCAGTGCACCGACCCGCAGCTGGCCATGGCCGAGTCCCAGCCGTCCGGCGTGCGGCTCGTGTTCCGCACCCGCGCCACCGCCGTCGAGCTGGACACCGTGCCGACCAAGCGGGTCTACACCGGCGCGCCGCCCCGGCCGGACGGGGTGTACGACCTCCTCGTCGACGGACGCCCGGCCGGCAGCACCTCGGTGGCGGGCGGCCACACCGTGACCGTCGACCTGTCCACCGGCAGCGCCGAGCACCGGCCCGGTCCGGTCGGCACCGCGCGCTTCACCGGCCTGCCCGACCGGGTCAAGGACGTGGAGATCTGGCTTCCGCACAAGGAGACCACCGAACTGGTCGCCCTGCGCACCGACGCACCCGTGGAACCGGTCCCGGACGCGGGCCGCGCGGTCTGGCTGCACCACGGCAGTTCGATCAGCCACGGCTCCGACGCGGCGAGCCCCACCACCACCTGGCCGGCGCTCGCCGCCGCACTCGGCGGGGTGGAGCTGGTCAACCTCGGCCTGGGCGGCAGCGCCCTGCTCGATCCGTTCACGGCGCGGGCCATCCGCGACACGCCGGCCGACCTCGTCTCCGTCAAGCTCGGCATCAACCTGGTCAACACCGACCTGATGCGGCTGCGCGCCTTCGGACCCGCCGTGCACGGCTTCCTCGACACCGTGCGCGAGGGCCATCCGGACGTCCCGCTCCTGGTGATCTCGCCGATCCTGTGCCCGATCCACGAGGACACGCCGGGCCCCAGCCTGCCGGATCTCAGCGGTCTCGCCGACGGCCGGCTGAGGTTCGTGGCCGCCGGCGACCCGGCGGAGACCGCGGCCGGGAAGCTGACCCTCCGGGTGATCCGGGAGGAGCTGGCCCGGATCGTGGCGCTGCGGGCCGCTTCGGACCCGCATCTGCACCACCTCGACGGCCGTGCCCTCTACGGCGAGCAGGACGCGGCCGAACTGCCGCTGCCCGACGCGCTGCACCCCGACGCGGCGACGCACCGCCGCATGGGCGAACGGTTCGCCGCGCTGGCGTTCGCGGCGGACGGCCCCTTCGCGGCGCATCGCGCCGGGTCCGCGTCCCCGCGCGCGTGAGTCCTCTCAGACGAGGTGGGCGAAGACCACCAGGTTCTCCGTGTAGTCCTTGGCCGTGTGGTCGTAGGCGCCGGAGCAGGTGATGAGCCGCACCTCGGGCCGGTCGGCGTCGGCGTAGACGCGCTTGCTGGGGAAGTTGTCCTTGTCGAAGTTCTCGGCGTCGTCGACGACGAAGGTCGCCGTCCGCCCGTCGGCCCGCTCCACGGAGAAGGTGTCGCCGGGCTTGAGCAGGTACAGGTTGGCGAAGACGGCGGCGGAGGTCTTCGTGTCCACGTGCCCGGCGATGACCGCGGTGCCCGTCTCCCCGGGGGACACGCCGGCGGAGTACCAGCCGACCAGGTTGGTGTTGTCGGCCGGCGGGGGCTGGAGCTGGTCCGAGGCGTTGGTGACGAGGACGGTGAACGGGGCGTTCACGGAGATCTTCGGGATGAGCAGCCGGGTCGGCGCGGACCGGGGCAGCGGGGCGGCCGCGCGTGCGCTGCCCGTCGGGCCCGTGGACGGGCTGGTGGGGACGGCGGGGGCGGAGGCCTTGGCGCCGTCGACGCGGGACGCCTCCGACGTGGGGTCGGTGCCCTTGTGGCCGCCGAACATGCCGAGGGCGACGACGGCGATCGCCACGCCCCACAGGGTCAGCCGTCCGCCGCCGCGGGAAGCGGGCTCGTCCGGTGCCGGTTCGTCGGGGGTCGGGGAGGAGGGAGCAGCTGCCATCGGACACCACCTCACTCGGGCACGGCAGCACGGGGGTCGGGGTGTGGGGGCGCGGGCCGCCGGCACGGTGTGCGCCGGCGGCGGCCGCTGCCCCCAGGGGTGCGGACGCGGTCAGGCCGGCTGGGCGCCCTTGCGGCGGCGCAGCGCGAACGCTCCGGCGCCGGCCAGCCCCAGGACGGCCAGGCCGCCCACGGTGACCCCGGACGTGGTGGCGAGGCCGCCGCCGCCGGTGTGCATGCCGCCGTGCGGCTTGTCGTGGTCGCCGCTCCAGCCGCCGTCGCCCTTGTCCCGGTAGGTGTCGGGGTCGAACCGGCTGTCGCCCTGGCCCTGGCCGCCCCAGTCGCCGTTCACCATGGCCAGGGCACCGCCACCCGTGTGCATTCCGCCGCGCGGCGCGTCGTGGCTGTGTCCGTTGTCGTGCTCCGTGCTGTAGTCCTTGTCGTGTTCCTTGCCGGACCCCTTGTCGTGCTCCTTGCTGTACGAGGAGTCGCCGTGGCCTCCGTCCCCGCTCGCGGTGACGGCGAACGCGGCCCCCGGCGTGGTGAAGGCGAGGGCGGCGGTGGCCGCCGCCGTGGCGAGAAGCATGCGGGCAGAACGCATATCGATGTCCTTCCGCCGTGGCCGGGCAGCGGATACCCCATCAGCTGAATAGACCCGGCTCCGACATGAACCACCGTCAGTCAGGCCGTTCCGGGGCACCATCCGGGCCGCCCACCCGTGTCAGGACGCCACCCGTCTGCCCCACTCCCCCAGCTACAGGGCGGCGACTCGGTGCGCCATACCGGTGACGGACGCGCGACACGAACGGCGGCGGCCCCGGCCGGGGTTCCCGGCCGGGGCCGCCGCGGTGGCCGTACGCGGGGTCCCGGGTTACCAGGTCACCGGCAGCCGCTCGGGGATGCGTTTCATGAAGCCGGTGCGCCAGACCAGCTCGCCGGGCGGGACGGCGAGGGCGAGGCCGGGCAGGCGGGCGAGGAGGACCTCCAGGGCGGTGCGGGCGTGGGCGCGGCCCAGTGCGGTGGCGGGGCAGTAGTGAGCGCCGCCGCCGAAGGAGAGGTGGTCGGCGGTGTTGTCGCGGCGGACGTCGAAGCGGTGCGGGTCGGGGAACTTCTCCGGGTCGAGGTTGGCTCCCTCGACCAGGACCAGGACCAGTTCACCGGCGCGTACGTCGACGTCGCCGAGCCGGACGTCCTCCAGGGCGAGGCGGGGCAGCCCGTCGCCGATGGAGAGGTTCACCCGCAGCAGTTCCTCCACCCCGGGGCCGATCAGCTCGGGCCGGTCCCGGAGCAGTTCCAGGGTGCCGGGGTGGGTGAGCAGGTACACCAGGGCCATGGTGAGGAAGCCCGAGGTGGAGACGGTGCCCGCGCCGAACAGGGTGACGCCGACGGTGGCCAGCATCTCGTCGGTGAGGTGGGCGTAGTCGGGGTCGTCGCGCAGGGCGGCGAGTTCACCCATCAGGCCGTGTGTCGCGGGGTCGTCGAGCAGGGCCGTCATACGGGCGATGTCGCGGTCCCAGTTGATCCGCGCGCCGGTGATCGGGCAGGGCGAGTTCATGAAGGCGATGTCGAGGCTGCGCAGGAAGGCGGGGCCTTCGGTCTGCGGGATGCCGAGGAGGTGGCAGTGCATGCCCGCGGAGTACGGCTCGCAGAACGCGCCGCGCAGGTCGGCGGTGGGCCCGTCGGCGACCAGCCGGTCCACCAGCCGTTCGGCGTCCGCCCGCAGCCACTCGGCCAGGCCGGGCGTCTTGGGGTTGACGGCCTTCATCACCGCCCGGCGCAGCCCGGCGCCGGTGATGTTGCCCATGTTGTTCACGACCTCGGGCGGGATCGTGAGCGCGTACTGCCGGGGCACGCCGGGCGCGGAGGTGTCCTTGAGGGAGAAGCGGGGGTCCTTCAGGACCTGGTGGCACAGCTCGTAGGAGGAGACCAGCCAGGCCTCGTCACCGGCGATGGTGCGCACCCGCCGCACGGGGGCGGTGGCGCGCAGTTCCTCGACCTCGGCGGGCACGCGGGTGCCGTCCCAGGAGAAGGGGAAGCCGGGCAGGCTCGGGGCGTCGGGGGCGGTGGTCATGCCACGGCTCCTTCCAGGGCGGCGGGGGTGACTACGGCGTGGCCCTGGTTGCGGGAGGCACGCAGGCCGGCGCCCCGGGAGTAGAGCAGCTCGGCCATGGGCAGCAGTTGGTGGTAGCAGTTGAGGGAGGACGGCACCTTGAGGACGGCGGGGGTGTCGAGGAACAGCGGGGCCTCGGCGACCACGTACTCCAGGCACACGGCGCGCTGCCGTTCGCTCACGGGCTCGCCGCGTGCGGAGAGGAAGCGGGTCACCAGCGCGTTGCAGACGGCCCGGAACTCGGCGTCGGCGGTCAGCCGGTTCTTCAGCTCCCGGTGGATCTCCTGGTAGGCGGGATTGGTCCGGAAGGAGGACATCGGGTGCCAGTCCAGCCGCTCGCCGTCCGGGTCGGCGGCCGTGACCGCGTCCCGGACCTTCGCGCGTACACCGCGCAGGTTCTTCACCGCCTTGCGGCGGGCCTCGTCGGGCGGGTAGCCGGATGCCTCGTAGGTCTCGGCCACGTACAGGTCGGTGTAGACGAAGTCGACCCTGTCGAAGTGGTCCAGTCCCCAGCGGGCGAGGTCGTGCAGGCGGCGGGCCGAGAAGTAGCTGTTGCCCGGGGACACACCGATCACGGCGTGTGCGCCCTCGCCGAAGATGACTTCGCAGTGGGAGGTGTAGGGCTGAACCTCGAAGACGTCGGCCATCAGCACGGATGCTGTGGTCAAAGGGGTGAATCCTCCACCGCTCGCTAGTCCCTGCAGGGCCCTGTGCCCCTGGTGTGGCGATGCGGCGCCCTCACGCTAGCCGCACGAAACCAACACGGGTAGTTACCGCCTGGGTTTGGCTGAAAATAGTCGTATCAATGGTCGAAGTGCCGTGCGGTGGACGTCACTTGCGGGACGTACGCTGGGGCCGTGGTCGACCGAGACGAGAGTGCCGAGAGCGCGGGACAGGTGGCGTCCCGGCTCACCGGGCGCCGGGTCACGGCGGAGCGGGCGGCCTCCGGGTCACCGGCTGAAGTGGTCCTGGAGGGCGGTCCGGTGGTGATGGTCAAGCGCGGCGACGCCCCGGGGGCGGTGCGCGCGGAGGTGGCCGGGCTGCGCTGGCTGGCCGGCGCGGGCGCGGTCCGGGTGCCCGCGGTGCTCGGGCACGACGAGCGGTGGCTGGTGACGGAGCGGGTGGACACCGGGCGTCCCGACGCCGGGGCGGCGGCGCGTTTCGGCCATGCGCTGGCGCACCTGCACGCCGCCGGCGCACCGGAGTTCGGCGCGGCGCCGCCGGGCGGCCCCGAGGACGCGTTCATCGGACGCGCCCCGATGCGCAACGAGCCCGGCACCGACTGGCCGGCCTGGTACGCCGAGCACCGCGTCCTGCCGTATCTGCGGGCGGCTGTCGACGCCGGGACCGTGCGCGCCGGGGAGGCGGCGGTGATCGAGCGGGTCTGCGCGCGGCTGCCGGACCTCGCGGGACCGGCCGAGCCGCCGGCCCGGCTGCACGGGGACCTGTGGAACGGCAATGTGCTCTGGGGCGCGGACGGGGAGGTCCGGCTCATCGACCCGGCCGCGCACGGCGGGCACCGCGAGACGGACCTGGCGATGCTACGGCTGTTCGGCTGCCCCCAGCTGGAACGGGTCCTGGCCGGCTATCAGGAGGCGGCGCCGCTCGCCGAGGGCTGGACCCGCCGCGTCGGGCTGCACCAGTTGTTCCCGCTGCTGGTGCACGCCGTGCTGTTCGGTCGGGGCTACGGCGAACAGGCCGCCGCGGCGGCCCGGGAGGCACTGACGGGCTGACCGGGCGCACGGCCGGAGGGATTGGCGGCCCGGCGGGACCGGCGGGATCGGCGGGACCGGCGGGACCGGCGGGATCGGCGAGATCGGCGAGATCGGCGAGATCGGCGAGATCGGCGAGATCGGCGAGATCGGCGGGATCGGCGAGATCGGCGGGACCGGCGAGATCGGCGAGATCGGCGGGATCGGCGAGATCGGCGGGACCGGCGGGATTGGCGGGACCGGCGTCAGTGGCTCACCTGACGCCCTGACGGATCTCCTCCAGCCGCGTCGTCAGACGCTGGTGGCGCTGCGAGGCCGCCTGGGAGGAGTTCAGCCCCTGGTGTCCGGCGATCTGCCGCCAGTCCATGCCCCGGCGGCGCGCCTCCATCACCACCTGGCTCTCCAGCCGGTCCAGTTGGTGACGCAGTCCGTCGAAGAGGCTGAGGGCCGCACCGATGTCATCGAGCGTGACATGCGACACATCGTCAGCCTCGCCGCGGTGGTGTCCGGTGGCCGTCAGCAGCCGCCCGAGAAGGGCCGCGTCCCGGGCCAGTCGGGCCGGCACGCTGTCGGCGGGGGCGTCCTCCGTGATCGCGGCCAGCCTGCGCCTGGCCGCTTCCTGGGCGTCATGTGCCATGCGGGCATGCTATCCCGGGCGTGCAACGGAACAACGTTGTGTTGTTTCCTTGTTCCGGCTCCCGGGGTACCGCTCCCGACGGCCCCTCTCCGGGCGCCGGTCACTCAGCGTAAGGAAACCAATCACCCGTTCGATTCGTATAAGGACGTGAAAGCCGAATCAGGGAGAGACCATGCAACCGTTCACGCTCAACTACGCGCGGCCCGCAGTGGAGTTGGACGTCACCACTCCGTACGCGTACGACTCCGGACTGCAGTTGAACGTCCTCCCGGACGGAAGGATCGCCGCCTCCGACCACGCGACTCTGAGAGCACTGGGGACCACGACCTCGACGGCCGGGTCCAAGACGCACTTCGACGACTGACCGCGGGCCATCGACGATGACCGTGCTCATCCTGACCAGTGAAGAGGACGTGACGGCGGACATGGTGGTCCTCCGGCTGGGCGAGGCCGGCGTGCCCGTCGTCCGGCTCGACCCCGCCGATCTCACCAACGGCGTGGCGCTGTCGGGCGAGTACGTGCAGGGCGCCGGCCGCGGACACCTGTCCGTCGGCGGGCGCCTGGTGAGCATGAGCGGCCTGCGCTCCGTCTGGGTGCGCAGGCCGGGCGCGGCGGCCGCCCGCGCGGCCCAGCCGTCCGCGTGGCTGACGGAGGAGTCCACGCAGGCGCTGTACGGCATGCTGCGCTGCACGGACGCGCGCTGGATGAACCATCCGGACGCCGCCCGCCGGGCCCGTCACAAGCCCTGGCAGCTGCGGCTCGCGCAGGACAGCGGGCTGGCCGTGCCGGCCACCCTCATCACGACGTTCCCGCAGGCGGCCCGGGAGTTCGCGGAGCGCTTCCCCGACCTGGTGGTCAAGCCGGTGTCCGGCGCGCATCCGCAGGAGCCGCCGCGCGCCGTGCCGACCAGCCGGGTGGCCCCCGGCACCGACTTCGCGGCCGTCGCCTACGGCCCGACCCTGCTGCAGCGGCGTATCGCGAAGCGGGCCGACATCCGGCTCACGGTCGTCGGCGACCGGCTGCTGGCCGCGCGCAAGCCGGCCGACCCCGACGCCCATCCCGACGACGTGGACGTGCGGTTCGCCCCGTCGGTCTCCCCCTGGCTGCCGACCGAGACCCCCCACCGGGTCGCCGAGTCGGTGCGCCGTTACATGCGGGGCGCCGAACTGGCCTACGGCGCCTTCGACTTCGCGGAGGACGCGGACGGCATCTGGTGGTTCCTGGAGTGCAACCAGTCCGGCCAGTTCGGCTTCGTCGAGATGGACACCGGGCAGCCCGTCGCGGCGACCATAGCCGCCTGGCTGGCGGGAGACGGCGAACCGTCACGGACCCCGGCGGACGGTGAGCGGAACACGGCATCGTGAGGTGGCGGGGACGGTTCACGAGAAGGTGGTGGGGACGGTTCACGGAAAGGACGACGGCATGCGCGTAGGACTGCTCGGCACGGGCCCGTGGGCCCGGGCGGCGCACGCACCGGCCCTCGCGGAGCACCCCGGGCTGGACTTCGCCGGGGTGTGGGGCCGCCGCCCGGAGGCGGCCCGCGCGCTCGCGGAGCGGTACGGCGTCCGGGCGTACGACGACGTCGGCGCGCTGTTCGCCGACGTCGATGCGGTGGCCGTCGCCCTGCCTCCCTCCGTGCAGGCCGGGTT
Organism: Streptomyces sp. L2; assembly: GCF_004124325.1. Lineage (NCBI taxonomy): Bacteria > Bacillati > Actinomycetota > Actinomycetes > Kitasatosporales > Streptomycetaceae > Streptomyces > Streptomyces sp. L2. The sequence goes on along the minus strand of NZ_QBDT01000001.1, from coordinate 7,456,767 downwards.
GACGGTGCGGGCGGTGCGGGCGGGCTGTCATCTGCTGCTGGACAAGCCGCTCGCGCTCGACGTCGCCGAAGCACGGTCCGTGGCCGGGGCGGTGGAGCGCGCCGAGGTCGCCTCCGTGGTCTTCTTCACCACGCGGTTCCAGCGGGAACCGCAGGCGTGGATCGAGGAACAGGCCGCCGTTCCGGGCTGGTTCACGGCTCGGGCGCAGTGGCTCGGGGCGGTGTTCACCGGGGACAGCCCGTTCGCGGCGTCGCCGTGGCGGCGGGAGCGGGGCGCCCTGTGGGACGTGGGGCCGCACGCGCTGTCCGTCCTGCTGCCGGTCCTCGGCGACGTCCGGCAGGTTCTGACCACGGCCCACGGCGCCGCGGACACTGTGTATCTGGTCCTCGACCACGCCGGCGGCGCGTCGAGCACCCTCACCCTGAGTCTGTCGGCGCCCCCGGCCGCGGCGGGCGCCGACGTCGAACTCCGCGGGGAGTCCGGCGTGACCCTGCTGCCGCGCAGTTCCGAGGGCGCCGTCCCGGCCCTCGTACGTGCCGCGGACGCCCTCCTGACCTCGGCCCGCACGGGCCGCCCCCACCCCTGCGACGCCACCTTCGGCCTACGCGTCACCGAGATCCTGGCGACGGCCGAAGCCCAACTTCATGGCTCCCCCCGCCCCTGAAGGGGGCGCGGGGAACTGCGCGAACGGGGCTCCAGGGGCGGAGCCCCAGGGACGGGAAGGGAAGGGGCGGCGGGGGCGAAAACCGGCCAGTCAGCAGCTCACCCGGCGCTCCCCTCCCCCTTCGCCCAGAAGTTCAGCCGCTCCCGGGTCACCGGATATCCCGCACGGGCGAAGTGCGCGGCCATCGGAACGTTCCCCCGATCCGTCGCACCGGCGACGAACTCCGCGCCCCGTTCGACGAGGAAGTGCGTGCACTCGGCGAGCAGGTCGAACGCGTACCCGTGCCCCCGCTGTTCGGGCACGACACCGATGAAGCCGACGCACGGCCCGGACGGGTTGTGGGCGGGGATGTGAATGCCGACGAGCTCGCCCGCGGGGGTGCGCGCGACCTGCCACCACTCCCGCGGCGAGGGGAACCAGCGGAAGACCTCCAGCTCTTCCCGCGCCGCCTGCTCCACTCCCCCTTCCTCGACGGCCCGGAGGGCGTGCGCGTCCAGGGTGACGGAGTGGATGCGGCGCAGCAGGCCGTCGAACACGGCGTCGTCCGGTTCGGCGGTGAAGCGCAGCCGGCCGGGTCGCTCGGGCAGGCCGCGGTCGCGGGTCCAGCGGTACAGGAACCGCTCGACGAGCGGCTCGTAGCCGGCGGTGCGGGCAGCGGCCGTACGGGCGTCGACGGCGGCCCGCAGCGTGGCCGACTCGCGCCAGCCCGGGGGGACGTCGAGGTCGATCTCGTCGACCCGCCAGGGCGCGGTCCGCAGCAGGGCGGCTCCCGCGTCCTGTTCGCCGTCGGCCACGTCGAACCAGTTGACGAGGAGCGGCTCGGTGTCCTCGGGCCTGCCCCACCAGGCGGCGCGGGCCACGACCAGTCCGGCGCGCAGGGCGACCCGCTGCCAGTCGGGGCGGAAGCGGGTACGCCGGTGCTTCTCGGCGAGGCCGAGCGGATCGGGCAGGGTGTCGAACAGGTGGGCACTGCTCTCGTCGAGCGTGCGGATGACCAGGTCGGTCATGGGTGTCCTTCCGGAATCGCGTGCGGTGTGCGGCGCTCCCGGTCGGATGGTGACGACGTCGGATTCAGTCGTGGCACGCCCTGGCAACGGGGAGGGGGGAGCGCGGGCAGGCTGTGGTCATGACGCTCGCCTCCTTCCGTCCGTCGCGGGCGTGCTGCTGGAGCCTAGGGGGCGGGGCAGGTGGGCGTCCACCGCATTTCCGGCGGCGCGGCGGGGGTCGGCGTAGCGTGGTGTCGTGGCTTCGGGACCGGGGCGCGGTGGCTTGTCGCGTCAGGACCGGGAGGACCGCGGCTGGCTGCGGGGCGCACCGCCACCGCGCTGGGTCCGGGTGCTGCCGGTTCTGCTGCTCGTGGCGGTCACCGTGGCCACGCTGCTCACCCCGGACGCGCGCGACGTCGGCTTCCTGCTGGGCGCGATCCCGCCGCTGGCCGTCCTGTCGTACGGCTGGGCGGCGACCGCGGTCCTCGGTGCCCTGGTCGTCGTCGTGATGAACGTGCCGGCCACGCATCTGAACCGGCCCGGCAACACGGACCTGCTCACCGTCGTGTTCGTCGCGGTGCTGAGTGTGTTCGTGTCCTACGTGCGCAGCCGCCGGGACGCCCAGCTGAACACCGAGCGCGCGATCGGCGAGGCGGTGCAGCGGGCCGTGATGCCGCCGCTGCCCGAACGGGTCGGGCGGGTCGGGTGCACGGGGTTCTACCGGGCCGCAGAGGACGGGACGCTGGTGGGCGGGGACTTCTTCGACGTGCGGGAGGGGCCGTACGGGGTCCGGGCGGTGATGGGGGACGTGCGGGGGCACGGGCTCGCCGCGGTCGCGACGGTGGTGTCGCTGCTGGGTGCCTTCCGCGAGGCGGTGCTGGACCTGCCGGACCTGGTGTCGGTCGCCGACCGGATGGACCGCAGACTGGCCGTGGACTCGGCCGGTGTGCGGCACGGTGAGCTGTTCGCGACGGGGCTGCTGCTGGAGTTCTCCGCCGACGCCCGCACGGTCCGTGTGGTCGCCTGCGGTCATCCGGCGCCGGTCCTGCTGCACGGCGGGCGCGCCCGGGAGATCGGCGTCCGGCCGGGACCGCCGTTCGGGCTGGGCCTGGTGGGCATGGACCCGCCGAAGGAGGTCACCGTGCCGCTGGAGCCGGGCGACCGGCTCTTCCTGGCCTCCGACGGCGTCTGGGAGGCCCGCGACCCGGCCGGTGTCTTCTACCCGCTGCCGGAGCGGCTGGCCGCCCTGTCGGGCACGACGGCCGCCGGCCTGCCGGCCGCGGTGTGGGCGGAGCTGATGCGGCACTACGAGGTCCGCGACGACGCCACCATGCTGGTGCTGGAGCCGGGGCCGGACGGCGCGCCGCCGGACGTCTGACGGCGCCGGGCCTACGGTGGGCCGTCGTCCGGCGGGGCTCTACGGCGCGCCTCCGGACGCCTGACGGGGGGCTCTACGGCACGCCGCCGGGCGCCTGACGGCTCATCTGGCCTCGCTCTCGCCCTCCGCGTCGATACGCGGCATGAGCCGGTCCAGCCACAGGGGTGTCCACCAGGCGTGCCGGCCGAGCAGGGTCATGACGGCGGGGACGAGCAGCAGGCGTACGACGGTGGCGTCGATGAGGACGCTCACGGCGAGGCCGAGCCCCAGCATCTTCACCACGATGTTGTCGCTGAGGATGAACGCGGCGAACACGCTCACCATGATCAGGGCGGCGCAGGTGATGACCCGGGCGGTGATCTCCAGGGCGTGGGCCACCGCGGCCTTGGCGTCCTGGGTGCGCATCCAGGCCTCGTGCACGCGGGACAGCAGGAAGATCTCGTAGTCCATGCTGAGGCCGAAGATGATGGCGAACATCATCATCGGGACATAGCTCTCGATGGGCACCTTGCCGTGGACGCCGAGCGCGGGGCCGCCCCACCCCCACTGGAACACGGCGACGACGACGCCGTACGAGGCCGCGATGGACAGCACGTTGAGCGCGGCGGCCTTGACGGCGACGAGCAGGCCGCGGAAGACGGCCAGGATGATCACGAAGGCCAGCGCGACGACGACGCCGATGATGAGCGGCAGCCGGCTGGAGACGATGTCCCGGAAGTCGACCTGTGCGGCGGTGGTGCCGGTGACGTACCCGTGGGCACTGGTGCCCTTGACCGCGTCGGGCAGGGTGGTGTGGACCAGCCGGTTGGTGAGGTCGGTCGTGGTGGCGCTCTGCGGGGACTGCTGGGAGTAGACGGTGGCGACCAGCACGTCGCCGTCCTTGGTGGGGGTCAGCGGGGTGACGGTGGCGGCTCCGGCCACGGAGTTCAGGGTCTTCTGCGCCTGGCTGCTCAGGGCGGAGCGCTGGTCGGAGGGAACGCTGCTCTGGTCGACGACCACCGTGAGGGGCCCGTTGGAGCCGGGGCCGAAGGCGTTGGTCATCAGGTCGTAGGCCCGGCGGTCGGTGAACGACGTCGGATCGGCGCCGTCGCCGATGTGGCCGAGCTGGATGGAGAACACTGGGATCGCGAGGACGACGATCGCCGCGATGCCCGCCGCCAGGAACCAGGCCGGCCGGCGCTCCACCTTGCGGGCGTAGTTGTGCCAGGTGCCGTGCGGTTCGGCGCCCGGCTCGGCGTCGGTCTCGGCGATGGGGCGGCGCACCTTCAGGCGGTCGATGCGGCGGCCGACGAGGCCCAGCAGGGCGGGGACCAGGGTGAGCGCGCCGAGGACGGCCGTGACGACCGTGACCATGGCGGCCAGGCCGAGTTTGCCGATGAAGGACACCCCGGAGGCGTACAGGCCGGCCAGCGCGATGATCACCGTGCAGCCGGAGACGAGGACCGCGCGTCCGCTGGTGGTGGTGGCGTGCCCGGCGGCACGCACCGGATCGAGGCCGTCCATGAGGTTCTGCCGGTGCCGGGTGATCAGGAACAGGGCGTAGTCGATGCCGACGCCGAGCCCGATCATGGTGGCCAGGGTCGGGGAGACAGTCGCGAAGGTGAACGCGGTGGCCAGCAGGCCGAGGCAGGCGAGGCCGCAGATGACGCTGATGAGGGCGGTGACCAGGGGCGCGGCGGCGGCGATGACGCTGCCGAAGCCGATCAGCAGGACGACGATCGCGACCGCGAAGCCGATCAGCTCGCTGGTGCGGTCGTTGGCGTGCGGGCGGGCCAGCTCGCCGAGCGGGCCGCCGTACTCGACCTGGGCGCCCGCCGAGCGCAGCGGCTGCACGGCGTGGTTGACGCCGTCGAGGTAGCCGCTGCCGAGGGTGGAGGGCTGCACGTCGAAGCGGACGGTGATGTAGCCGGTCTTGGCGTCGGAGGACAGCGGGCCGACGTTGGGTCCCGACGGGGTCTTGCCGGCGGCGGCGAGCGGGTTCTGGGCGGCCAGGACGTGCGGCAGCTTCTGCAGGTCGCCGACCGTCGTGTTCATCTGCCCGCTGAGCGAGGTGAGCGGTTTGGCGCTGTCGCGCAGGACTATCTGGCTGCCGTAGCCGCCGGCCGCCGGGTCGTGCTGCTTCAGCACCTGCAGTCCCTGCTCGGACTGCACGCCGGGGAGGGTGAAGTTGTCCGAATAGCTGCCGCCGAAGGAGCGGTTGAGGACCTGGAGGACGGCCAGCGCCACCAGCCAGGCGACGATCACGAGCACGAAGTGGCGGGCGCACCACTGGCCGGTTCTTCGCAGGAGGCCCGCCCCGTGGCCCTCCGTGCGAACCCCCGTCTCCTTCGTCACTGCTCGGTTGGCGGCCATGGTCTGGACCCACTTCGCCGGAGACGACCGGACAGTCTCATTAGACGCCCGCCCCCTCGGCCCGTCATCTCGGACCAGCACGATCCCGCCGGGGCCGCATCCCGGGCCGGCCGAACCGGTGATCGGGGGTCGAACGGGTCCGCTCAAACGCCAGGCCTCGCCACCCCTTCCGCCAGGTAGAAATATCTACCAGCATGCATATGCCCGGGTTGGCAGGCAGCCGTACCAGATGCCCGGTCGCAGCCGTTTCCCCGCGCCCTGTCGGTCGACGATCCCCCGGAGCACTGCATGACGAACACGATGTGGATGCGGGGCGTGGAGTGGCTCGCCGCGGCGGCGGCCGACCCGCGCGCCTGCAAGTGGGAGTGGGACCACGGCGCGGGGGTCGCCCTGCTGGCGGCGGGCCGCTACTGGGACGTGCTGAGCGTGCCCGACCGGCTCGGCCTGCTCACCCTGGACCTGCTGTGGCGGCCCGCGCGGCCGGTCCCCGGTCCGACCCTGGTGGACGCCTCGGCGGGCCGGGTCGGCTTCTTCCTGCCGCCGGACCCGTCCGGGACGTGGGTGGGGGACGGGCTCCGCTACGCGACGAGGGGCGCCTGGGTGGCCGTACCGCCGCCGTACCGCCCCTCGCGCGCCCTGGAGTGGCTGGTCCCGCCCGACGGCAGTGCCAGGCTGCACGCGCCCGGTGCGCTGGAGGAGGCCCTGCGCCGGGCCAACGGCACGCTGGCCGTGCTCGCGCCGCTGTGCGAGCGGTGACGCGCGTCAGGAGCGGCCGGTCCGGTACGGCCCGAGCGGCGCGGACCCGGTGAACGAGGCGCACAGCGCGTCCGGTTCGGCGGGCACGGTCCGCCCCTCGGCCCGCCATTCGGCGACGAGCCGGGCGTAGATGGGCTCACGCGTCCGCAGGGCGTGAGCCGGCCCGGGGCGGGTGCCGGGCGGCGCGACCGGCTCCTGCGGACGCGGGAACAGGGAGGGGACGGGGCGATCCGGGCGGCCGGTGCGGTCCAGGCGGCCGGCGATGTCCAGGGGTGCCGTGGCGGCGGGGTGATCCGAGCACTCCGCGTGATCCATGGGCTCCGGGCGCCCGGTGCGGTCCGCGCCCTCGGTGCGGTCCGCGCCCTCGGTGCGGTCCGCGCCCTCGGTGCGGTCCGCGCCCTCGGTGCGGTCCGCGCCCTCGGTGCGCTCCGCGCCCTCGGTGCGCTCCGGGCGCTCGGTGCGCTCCGGGCGATCCATGCGGTTCATGCCGGGGCAACGGCCGTGGTGCCCCGCCGGTACGCCCGGCGCCTGGCGCTCACCGGGTCGGGTGAGCGCACCGCCCGAACGGGGTGTTCCGCCCGTCCGACAAGCATCCCGCGAGGAGGCGGCAGCCTCCGGTACGGCGCCCCCGGCGACCCGCGCCCGCCGACGGGCGGCCCGGGGAGCGCGCTCCTATGCTGGTCGGGTCAGGGCTCCGACGTCTCGCCACCGCACGTCCGGTCATCACGTGCTTGGAGTCAGCCCATGTCCCGTTCTTCCCCCCGTCTGCGCAAGGAAGCCGCCGCGGCCGTCGTCGCGGGCGCCCTGCTGCTGCCGCTCGCCTCGGCTCCTGCCTGGGCGGCACCGGCCTCGGCCCCGGCGGCGTTCGCCGCCGCCGGCTCGCCCTCGCCGTCCCCGTCGGGCACCGATGTCCGCGACCTCACCCCGGCCGTGGCACGCCAAGTCGGCGCCGCTGTACGCAAGGTGATGCACGAGGCGAACGTCCCCGGCGTGAGCGTCGGCATCTGGACGCCGGGCCAGAGCGCCTACGTCCACTCGTTCGGTGTCGCCGACAAGAGCAACGGCCGTACGATGTCGCCCGATCTGTACATGCGGATCGGCAGCGAGACCAAGACGTTCACGGTGTCGGCGCTGCTGCAACTGGTCGACCAGGGCAAGGTCGGCCTGGACGACACGATCGGCAAGTACGTCGACGGCGTCCCCAACGGGAACAAGATCACGCTTCGGCAGCTCGCGGAGATGCGCAGCGGCCTGTTCAACTACTCCGAGGACGACGGCTTCTTCAAGGCGCTGACCTCCGATCCGCAACGCCCGTTCACCCCGCAGCAGTTGCTGGACTACAGCTTCAAGCACCCGGTGCTGTTCCCGCCGGGGCAGAAGTTCTACTACTGCAACACCAACCTCATCCTGCTCGGCCTGGTCGTCGAGAAGGAGAGCGGGCAGAAGCTCGGGGACTACATCCACCGGCACATCCTGAACCCGGCCGGCCTCAAGCAGACGCTGTTCCCGACGGGCAACGAGTTCCCCACCCCGCACTCGCAGGGCTACACCGATCAGACGGCCGACGGCAAGGTGGCCGACGCCGCCGACTGGAACCCCTCCTGGGGCTGGGCCGCCGGTGCCATGATCTCGACGCTCGACGACCTGCACACCTGGTCGCGCACGGTGGCCACCGGTGTGTTCCCGGACGGCAGCCGGATGATGAGCGCCGCCACCCAGAAGGAGCGGCTCACCACACCGCCCACGCCGATCGCCGGCTCCGGGTACGGGCTGGGCATCTTCAACGTGCAGGGCTGGATCGGGCACAACGGCTCGCTGCCGGGCTACGAGTCCCTCACCGTCTATCTGCCCTCCACGCAGACGAGCCTGGTGGTGGTGCTCAACACCGACATCAACCACAACGGGAGCGAACCGAGCACCCTGTTCGGCGAGGCCATCACGAAGATCATCTCGCCGGACCACGTGTTCAACCTGCCCGCGGAACCGGCGGCCAGGTAACCGGGTCGGGCCTCGGCGGGACAACGCGCCGACCCCGAGCGGACGTTCGCGGACCTTCGGGTTTGCGCTCAAAACCCGGTACGACTCGGCCAGATTCGGCGCCGAGCAGTGCCGCACCCGTCGATCGAGGTCGACGACGGGGTCTACTGGCTGCCGACCGCCCCAGGAGAGGGCCGACCCAGCCAGGAGACCCGTCGTGACCGTCACCGACCGCATCGCCCTCGACCCGTTCGGCACCGACCTGGCCGCCGAGAGCGCACGGTTGCGCGCCCTCGGCCCGGTGGTGCCCGTGGAACTGCCGGGCGGCATTCCCGCCTGGGCGCCGACGGGCCACGAGGTCCTCAGGAACCTGATGCTCGACCCGAGGGTCAGCAAGGACGCGCGGCTGCACTGGCGGCTGTGGCCCGAGGTGGGCCGACACCCCGCCTGGAGCTGGATCGTGAACTGGGTGGGCGTGGTCAACATGCTCTCCACCTACGGCCCCGACCACGCCCGGCTGCGCAAGCTGGTGGCCCCCAGCTTCACGCTCCGGCGCACCGAGGCGATGCGCCCCCGGGTGGCGGCCATCACCGCCGGCCTGCTCGACGCGGTGCAGGCGGAGGGCGCCGACGGCGGTGTGGTCGACCTGCGGGCCGGGCTCGCGCATCCGCTGCCGATGCGGATGATCTGCGAACTGCTCGGCGTGCCCGACGCGTTGTGGTCCGACGCGGCCCGGCTGATCGCGGACGTCATGGACACCTCCGACCAGAGTCCCGAGCACGCGGCGTCCGTGGCGGAGCGCATCGGCACGGTGCTCGGCGCGCTCATCGCGTACCGGCGGGAGAACCCGGCCGACGACATGACGACGGAGCTGATCCGGGTCCGGGACGAGGAGGGCGGCCGGCTGGGCGACCAGGAGCTGCTGCACACGCTGCTGCTGGTGGTCGGGGCCGGCTTCGAGACCACGGTCAATCTCATCGGCAACGCGGTCGTCGCCCTGCTGACGCACCCCGGGCAGCTGGCCGCGGTGCGCTCCGGCGCGATCGGCTGGGACGCGGTGGTCGACGAGACGCTGCGCGCGCACCCGTCGGTCTCGGCGCTGCCGCTGCGTTTCGCCGCCGAGGACCTGCGCGTCGGCGAGGTCACGATCCCGGCCGGCGACGCGATCATCACGACGTTCGGCGCGGCGGGCCTGGACCCCGCGCACTACGGCCCGGACGCGGACCGCTTCGACGCGGACCGCGGCGCCGACGACCATCTGGCGTTCGGCATCGGCGTGCACCGCTGTGTCGGGGCGCCGCTGGCCCGGATGGAAGCCCTGACCGCGCTCCCGGCACTGTTCGACCGCTTCCCAGAGCTGTCCCTGGCCGTCAAGCCGGACGAACTGCGGCAGGTGCCGTCGTTCATCGCCCACGGCTGGCAGGAGATCCCGGTCCGGCTGCGCGGGTGAGGGTCCGGTACGCCGGTGACCGGTGAGGGTGCACGGGTGGCCGCCGGGTCAGGCGGGCGACCGGTGAGGGTGCACAGGTGATCGGTCGGGTCGCGCGGGTGACCGGTGGACGTGCGGCCGGTCCGGTGGCGGTGCGACCGGTCCCCCGTTCCGGTCGCACCCCACGGAACGCCGAACCTACGTCTGACGCGGCGCCGGGGGTACCGCACCGCTGCCCGCCGCGCCGCCCGCAGGGCTCACCCGTGCACAGGTGAGTCCGGTTGCTCCCGGTTCGCCCGGCCGAGGGCCGGTACGGCGACGGCGCCGGTGGCCAGATGGGCGAGCACGACCTCGTACAGGTCGGTGCCCGCGGTGAGCAGGTGCCGCTCCAGGACCGGTTCGGCGGCACGTACGTGCTCGCGGACGGTCTGGGCGTGCAACCCGCGCTCCTGCGCGGCGCGTTCGGCGTTCGCCCCGGCGGAGATCCAGGCGCGCAGGGTGCCCCGCAGGTCGCGGCCGTCGGCGTCCAGGCAGCCGAGGAGGTTCGCGGCCCAGGCGCGGAGGGTGCCCTGGCCGAGGAGGTCGTCCAGCCGGACCGGGTCTGGAGCGGCGGGGGCCCCGGAGGGGCCGTGCGGGCCGTCGAGGGCGGTGGCTCCGGGGTCGTACGGGCCGTGCGCGGCCTCGGTGTTGAGGGCGAGGTGGGCGGCGGCGCGGGCGGCCAGGTCGGAGAAGCGCGTGCCGAGCAGCGTCTCGACGCGGTCCATGCGGGCGCGGACGGTGTTGCGGCTGACCCCGAGGACCTTCGCCGCGTTCACCGCGGTGAACTCCAGGCCCAGCCGGGTGGTGGCCAGCAGTTCGGCACGGGTGTGGTGGGGCAGCGAGTCCAGTGGGCGCAGCAGGTCGGCGGACCAGGCGCGCAGGGCGGCGGGGTCCAGCAGCCGTTCGGGGTGGGTGCGTTCGGCGTAGACGGCGGCGCGGTCCGGGCGGAAGCGGGCGACGGCGAGGGCGCTGACGGCCTGTCCGTAGGCGGAGGCGGTCCGGGCGAGGCTCTGGCGGAGGCTGCCGCCCAGGTAGGTGCCCGGCCGGCCGTCGACCAGTCCGCCCAGCCGCTCCCCCACCACGGACGCGGGACCGAGGACGATCACGTGGCCGTCCATCGCGGGACACCGCACGACGAGGGCCTGGCCGTCGGTGAGCTCCTGGCACTCGTCGGCGATCCGGTCGCGGTCGGCGGGGGCGCCCTCGATGACGTAGACGCGCGCGCTGTTCGCGTCGAGCAGGCCCGGCCACAGACCGGCGGCGACCCGGCGGGCGGAGACGGTGTCCTCGACCATGAGCAGTTGCAGGATCGCCAGCCGCAGATCGGCGGCGGCCCGCCGCAGTTGCCGTCCGGCCGCCGTCAACTCCGCTTCTCTGAGCAGGAGTTCGAGGACGCCTGCGGTGTGGGTAACGATCTCCGCGGCGCGCCGGTCGAAGGGGGCGGTCCGGCCGACGGCGAGCACCGCTCCCGGCTCGGGGTGGCGAAGGCCGACCAGGCGGACGTGCCGGGTGCCGTCGTCCAGGGCGGCGGCGGAGATCCTGCCGGTGACCACGTCCGCGACGACGGCCTCGTCCAGCGGCAGCTCTTCTCCGGCGAGGAGGCCGCCGTGCGCGTCCTGGAGGCGGACGGTCGCCCCGACGGTCCGCGCGAGCCAGGCGACGACCCGGCGCGGGTCCCGGCCGGCCGGGCGCAGCAGGTCGAGCAGCTGTGCCGCCCAGGCGGCGTCCCGGGTCTGCGCGTCCCGGCGTTGCGCGTCCTGGGGCTCCGCGTCCTGGGACTGCGCGTCCCTGGGCTGCGCGTCCCGGGGCTGCCGCGGGTGCGTCCCCTCCTGGGCTCTGCCGGTCACCCCGCCTCTCCTCGTCCTCACGGCCCTCTCCCGCGGATCAGGCCTGGTCCGAATGCCAGATCCTAGCGCTGACCTCGGCGTACGCGTCCGGACGTAGCCCCGGCAACCGGCCCCGGGCGCCCGACGGCCGCCGGGCACGGCTCCGCCGGCGGCCCGGGGGGGTGGGCCGCCGGCGGCTGTGCCAGGCCCGGGGCGGGGGGATGCTCCGGGCGGCTCAGAGGTCGCATGCCCCGGATTCCGGGAAGTACGCACAGAAATTTCCGCGCACGGAAATTCCAGGGCGGGCCGTGGGCGTGCCCCCCGACCGTGGCGTGGATGCGCCGGTCGCACCCGGTACGGCATAAGCTCGGTGAATGGCGAAGTACTTCGACGTGCACCCCGAGAACCCGCAGCCCCGCAGCATCGCGCAGATCGCCGACGCGGTGCGGGAGGGGGCGCTCATCGCATACCCGACCGACTCCTGTTACGCGCTGGGCTGCAAGCTGGGCAGCAAGGACGGCATGGACCGGATCCGCTCGATCCGCCGGCTCGACGACCGGCACCACTTCACGCTGATGTGCCGGGACTTCGCCCAGCTCGGCCAGTTCGTGCGGGTCGACAACGACGTGTTCCGGGCCGTGAAGGCGTCGACGCCCGGCAGTTACACGTTCATCCTCCCGGCGACCCGCGAGGTGCCGCGCAAACTGCTGCACCCGAAGAAGAAGACCGTGGGCGTACGGATCCCCGACCACGTGGTCACCCAGGCGCTGCTGGCCGAACTGGGCGAGCCACTGCTGTCGAGCACGCTGCTGCTGCCGGACGAGGAGGAGCCGATGACCCAGGGCTGGGAAATCAAGGACCTGCTCGACCACGTGGTCGACGCGGTGGTCGACTCCGGGGACTGCGGGACCGAGCCCACCACGGTCGTGGACTTCTCCGGGGGCGAGGCCGAGATCGTCCGGCACGGAGCGGGAGACACCGCCCGCTTCGAATGAGGCGCGCCGGGGCCTCCTGGCCCAGGGCCTCCCGCCGGGATCTTGCGTGGCAGCATGGGCCGTACCCGTGGCACCGGCGGGTTCCCGCCCGGCGCCGCCGACCGTCCGAGGAGGCTCCCCCCCCCATGACCGCCGTACAGGGCACGACCGTCGACATCCCGACCGGGGACGGCACCGCCGACGCCTACCTGGCCCACCCCGCCGACGGGACGCCGCGGCCGGGCGTGCTGCTCTACCAGGACGCCTACGGACTGCGGCCGCACCTGCGGGCGATGGCCGACCGGCTGACCGGCGCCGGCTACACCGTCCTGGTGCCGAACGTGTTCTACCGCAAGGGCCGGGCTCCCGTCGTGGACCTGCCGGAGTTCATCGACCCGTCGGCCGATCCCACCATCTGGCAGCGGCTCAGCCCGCTGCTGCGGACGCTGACTCCGGAACGGACCGCGCGGGACGCCGACGCGTACCTAGGGTGGCTGGCCGACAGCCCGCTCGTCGCGGACGGGCCGGTGGCGCTGACCGGCTACTGCATGGGCGCCCGGCTCGCCCTGCGGACGGCGGCCACGCACCCCGGCCGGGTGGCTGCCGCGGCGGGCTTCCACGGCGGGCGGCTCGCGACCGACGACCCGGACAGCCCGCACCTCGGCGCCGGACACATCACCGCCGAGCTGTACTTCGGCCACGCCGACCGGGACGCCTCCCTGCCCGAGGAGCAGATGCGGCGCCTGGAGGACGCCCTGACCGCCGCCGGCGTGCGGCACACCTGCGAGGTCTATCCGGACGCGCCCCACGGCTACACCCAGGCCGACACGAACGCGTACCAGCGGGAGGGCGACGAGCGCCACTGGGCGGCGCTGCTCGACCTGTTGAAGCGCACGTTCTGACCCGTTTTCCGGGCGTCCGCCGGTGCGGACGCCGTACGGATCCGGCCGAACTCATTGACATGAACGTGTCCCGACCATGACTCTGAGAGCGCTCTCAGCAACAGGTACGGACCAATATCCGTACCACCCCGACCCCACACGGAGGTGGAGAGTGCTCAAGAGACTGATACGTCCCGCGCTGCCGGTGGCCGCGGCGGCGGCCCTGGTCGGCGCGCTGCTCACGCTGGGCACGCCGGACCGGGCCGGCGCCGCCGTCCCGGACACCATTCCGCTGAAGATCACCAACAACTCGGGCCGCTCCGACCCGGTGTACGTCTACGACCTCGGCACCCAGCTGTCGTCGGGCCGGCAGGGCTGGGCGGACGCGAGCGGCGCCTTCCACGCCTGGCCGGCGGGCGGCAACCCGCCGACGCCCGCGCCGGACGCGGCGATCGCCGGGCCGGCCGCCGGGCAGTCGAAGACGATCCGCATCCCGAAGTTCTCGGGCCGGATCTACTTCTCCTACGGCCAGAAGCTGGTGTTCAAGCTGACCACGGGCGGTCTGGTGCAGCCCGCGGTGCAGAACCCCAGCGACCCCAACCGGAACATCCTGTTCAACTGGTCGGAGTACACGCTGAACGACTCCGGGCTGTTCATCAACAGCACCCAGGTGGACATGTTCTCGGCGCCGTACGCGGTCGGGGTGCAGCGCTCCGACGGCGGCGTGAGCAGCACCGGGCATCTGAAGTCCGGTGGCTACACCGGGTTCTTCAACGCGCTGCGCGGCCGGCCGGGCGGCTGGGCCGGTCTGATCCAGACCCGTTCCGACGGCACCGTCCTGCGCGCACTGTCCCCGCTGTACGGCGTCGAGACCGGGGCCCTGCCGGCGTCCGTGATGGACGACTACGTCAACCGGGTCTGGCAGAAGTACGCGACGTCGACGCTCACCGTCACGCCGTTCGCCGACCGGCCGGGCACCAGGTACTACGGCCGGGTCTCGGGGAACGTCATGAACTTCACCGACTCCTCCGGTGCGGTCGTGACCAGTTTCCAGAAGCCGGACGCGGACAGTGTCTTCGGCTGCCACAAACTGCTGGACGCGCCGAACGACGCGGTGCGCGGGCCCATCTCCCGTACGCTGTGCGCCGGCTTCAACCGGTCGACGCTGCTGGTGAATCCGAACCAGCCGGACAGCTCGTCGGCCAACTTCTACCAGGACGCCGTGACGAACCAGTACGCGCGCGCGGTCCACGCGCAGATGGCCGACGGCAACGCCTACGCGTTCGCCTTCGACGACGTCGGCCACCACGAGTCGCTCGTCCACGACGGCAGCCCGCAGCAGGCGTACCTCACGCTGGATCCGCTGAGCTGACGACGTGCGAGGTCCCGCACGCGGACGGCTTCCGCGTGCGGGACCTCGTGTGTGTCAGGGTTCAGCGTGCGCCGGGGACCGGCGTGTGCCGGGTGTCAGCTGATCGTCAGGGCGGTGTCGTCCACGACGAAGCTGGTCTGGAGCGAGACGTCCTCGACGCCGTTGAACTTCAGCGTGACGGTCTGGCCCGCCAGCGAGGACAGGTCGAAGGACTTCTGGCTGTAGCCCGAGGCGGCGTTCAGGTTCGAGTACGTCGCCAGGGTCTTCGAGCCCGCGGTCACCGTCAGCTTGTCGTACGCCGTGCTGGAGGTGTACTCGGAGCTGTCGATGTGCAGGTAGAAGGTGAGCTTGGCCGTGCAGCCGGCCGGGATGGTCACCGACTGGGACACGCTGTCGGTGTGCGAGCGGCCGTAACCGTCGAGCCAGGCCTTGTAGGAGCCGCTGTGCGCGGCCTCACCGGAGTCGGTGGTGATGACACCGCTCGTCGCCGTCCAGCCGGTGCTGCCCGACTCGAAGCCCTGGTTCTTCAGCAGCTGGGCCGAGGAGCAGCCGCCACCGACCGGGTTGACCGTCCAGCTGAAGTTGGCCGTGCCGGTCTTGCCGGCCGAGTCGGTCACCGTGACCGTGGTGCTGGAGCTGCCCGCGGTGGTGGGCGTGCCGGAGATCAGACCGGTCGAGCTGTTGATCGACAGCCCGGCGGGCAGACCCGAGGCGCTGTAGCTCAGCGCACCGCTGTTGGTGCTGGAGGCGTTGATCTGCAGGCTCACCGCCGTGCCGACGGTCGAGGTCTGGCTGCCCGGGTTGGTGACCGTCACACCGCTGCTGGGCGGGTTGATGTGACTGCCCACGTTGATGCCCGCGAAGGCGTTGCCCACCCCGGCGTACTCGGTGGAGTTCTGCCCGTACAGCGCGGCCGCGGCCTGAAGGGCGGCGTTGCGGGCCCCGGCGTAGTCGGTGCTCGACGTCATGTACGTCGTGAGCGCCTTGTACCAGACCTGCAGCGCCTTGTCCCGGCCGATGCCGGTGACGGCGACGCCGTCGGAGGTCGGGCTGTTGTAGGTGACGCCGTTGATCACCTTGGTGCCGCTGCCCTCGGACAGCAGGTAGAACATGTGGTTCGCCGGGCCCGAGGAGTAGTGCACGTCGAGGTTTCCGACGCCGGAGTACCAGCTGTCGGCGGAGCCGCCGTCCTTGCTGGGCTTGTCCATGTAGCGCAGCGGGGTGCCGTCGCCGTTGATGTCGATCTTCTCGCCGATGAGGTAGTCACCGGGGTCGGATGAGTTGTTGGCGTAGAACTCCACGCCGGTGCCGAAGATGTCGGAGGTGGCCTCGTTCAGGCCGCCCGACTCGCCGTAGTACTCCAGGCCGGCGGTGTTGGAGGTGACGCCGTGGCTCATCTCGTGGCCGGCGACGTCGAGCGCGGTCAGCGGGTCGGCGTTGTTCGAGCCGTCGCCGTAGGTCATGCAGAAGCAGCTGTCGTCCCAGAACGCGTTCACGTACGAGTTGCCGTAGTGCACGCGGGAGTAGGCGCCGACACCGTCGTTCTTGATGCCGCTGCGGCCGAACGTGTTCTTGTAGAAGTCCCACGTCTCCTGCGCGCCGTAGGCGGCGTCCGCGCCCGCGGTGGCGGCGTTGTTGTTGGTGCCGTCGCCCCAGGTGTCGTTCGACTGCGAGAACAGCGAACCGGTGCCGGACGTACCGTGGTTGAGGTTGTACGTCTTGTGGCCGCCGCGCTGGTTGTCGGTCAGCGTGTACGTCGAGCCCGACTGGGCCGTCGTCAGGGACACCTGCCCGCTGTAGCGGGTGTTGCCGACGCCGGTGTCGATCGCCTGGTACCGGTACAGCTCCTTGCCGGTGGTGGCGTCGGTGATGACGTGCAGCCTGCTGGGCGTGCCGTCGTCCTGGAAGCCGCCGATCACGGTCTCCCAGGCCAGCTTCGGGGTGCCGTGGCCGGCCCAGATCACCTTGCGCGCGCTGTCGGCGCTCGCCTTGGACCCCGCGAGTGACGTGGCCGTCTTCAGCGCCTTGCTCTCGGCGGCGGACTTGGCGACGGTCGCGGTGGTCGAGGCGACCTGGATCCGGTGCTTGTTGTTGTACGTCGTGCTCACGGTGCCCGCGGCCAGGGAGGCGGGCGGGGTGTGCACGACGAGGTCGCCGCCGAGGACGGGCAGGCCGTCGTAGGTGCGCTCGTAACGGGTGTGCAGGGTGCCGTCGTTGTCCTTGACGACGTCCTTGACGACCAGCTTCTCCTTCGCGCCCAGCCCGAGGGTGCGGGCGGTCGCGGCGGTCTTGTCCTGGGCGCTCTTCATGAGCGCCTGGTGCTGGGCCGGGGAGAGCTTGGCCTCCACCGCGCCACTGCGCAGGGGGCTGGCCTGGGGAGCGGCCGGCTTGGCGGCGGCCGGGACCGCCTGCACGCCGATGGCGAGGAACGCCGCGGTGGAGAGCAGGGCGGCTCCGACCGTGGCCGGCTTGTGGGAAAGGCGTCTGTGGGGAAGGCGTCTCACTCGAATTCCTCCTGCTGCGGCCGCGGGTCAGCGGCCGGTGACAGACCGGGCAGACGGGTGTGCTGCCCGGGCGGAGCTGAGCTGTACGGGACCGTGATCCGTGAACACAACGTGGAGGATCAGCGAAGGGAGAATGACAGAATTGAACGGTCCATGCCACATAGAGTGACGTCAATCGAGGGTTTTCCCTATGGCGCGATAGGGACTGTGCGACACACGAGCCGCCTCTCCGCCGGGACCGCGCGTTCTCCCGGCGCCCTGGCGGGCACGGCATGACGGGCTGTCAGTCGATGGGCAGTCGCGTGGACCCGCCCATCGCCCCTTGATCCGCTCGTTGTTACCGTTCACCGTGTGTCTGAATCCTCACGCGATACCGCGCAGGGCGCCGGCTGGGGGCCCGCCGAACCCGGTGTCTACCGGCAGTTGATGCCGGACCACGTGGAGAAGCTGTCGTGGCTGAATCCGCGGATTTTGTGGGCCGCGCGGAACGGGGTGCTGGCGTCCTGGTTCGGGGACCCCACCGGTCGTACCCGCAGTCGCTGGGTGGCGCGGCGGGTCGCGGCCGGGACCGCCGCCGACAAGGTGGTCCGGCGGGATGTGCCGGAACGGTTCTCCTTCATGGTGATCGGGGACACCGGAGAGGGCGACGCCTCGCAGTACGCCGTCGTCCCCGGGTTCCTGAAGGCCGGTGCGGACACGGAGTTCGCGGTCATCGCCAGCGACGTGATCTATCCCGTCGGGGCCACCGACGACTACGGCACCAAGTTCTTCCGGCCGTACCAGGACTATCCCGCCCCCATATACGCGATACCGGGAAACCACGACTGGTACGAGGACCTGGGCGCGTTCATGCGGGTCTTCTGCGGCGAGGCCACCTCCGCCCTCGACGCCGAGTCCCGGCCGCGGCCGCTGTCCCGGGCGTGGTGGCGCACGCTGCTCTGGCACCGGCCGCGCCCCGCGGACGAGGAACTGCTCGCCGCCGCACGGGAGTTGCGGGGAGCGCCGGGCCAGCAGGCGCTGCAGCCGGGGCCGTACTGGGCCCTCGACGCCGGACCCGTCCGGATCATCGGCATCGACACCGGGCTGCTGGGCACGATCGACGCCGAGCAGGGCGCCTGGCTGCGTGAGGCGTCACGCGGCCCCAAGCCGAAGATCCTCGTCACCGGCTCCCCGCTGTACGTGGACGGCGAGCACCACCCCTGCGCCATCGAGGGCGGGGGCACCGTCGACGAGATCGTCCGCGACCCGGACCACCACTACGTGGCCGCGATCGGCGGGGACATCCACAACTACCAGCGCTATCCCGTCGACGTGGACGGCCGCACCGTGCAGTACGTGGTCGCGGGCGGCGGCGGGGCGTTCATGCACGCCACGCACACGATCCCCGTGGTCTCGGTGGGGGGCGTCACCGAACGCGACTTCCGCTGCTACCCGTTGCGCGGGGACTCCCTGGCCTTCTACAGCCGGCTGTACGGTCACCGGCTCCGGCTGCGCCGCTTCTTCACCCTCACCGAGGCCGAGGCGACGGCCGTCGTCGCCGAGCGGCTCGGGACCGAGCCCGGCCGGGCGCCGGGACCGGACGCCCGCGTCACCCGGCGCACCCGGCTGGTGGCGACCCTGCTGGGGGCCGGCGGGCGGCCGGACCGCACTTCACGGGTCCGGCTGCCCGTGCGCAAGATCTACACCCGGCTGTTCTCCCCCGGCTCCGCCACCTACAGCCCGCCGTTCTTCAAGTGCTTCCTGCGCCTGGACGTCAGCCCGGAGGCGGTCCGGCTGCGCTGCTTGGCCGCGACCGGCAACCGCGCCCAGGAACTCGATCCGCCCGTCGAGGACGAGGTCGTCATCCCGCTGGGCTGAACGCCCCCGGGCCCGGTTCCCCGGCCGCCGGGGCGCTATGCCGTCACCAGCGGCCCGGCTCCGTGCCCGTCAGCGCCTGGGACCGGCTGCCGTCCACGCCGGCCGGGACGTCACCGGCCAGCATCACCCGGTGCATGATCCGGGGGAATTCCAGGTGGGCGTTGTCGGCGGGGGCCAGGTGAATGGTGGCCCTGTTGTCCCAGAAGGCGACGCTGCCGGGCTCCCAGCGGAAGCGGACCGTGTACTCGGGCCGGACCGCCTGCTCCAGCAGCATCTCCAGCAGGGCCGCGCTCTCGGCGCGGGAGACGCCGGCGATCTGCTCGACGTAGTAGCCGTTGACGTACAGCACCCGTTCGCCCGTCTCCGGGTGCACCCGGACCAGCGGGTGGACCGAGGCGACCTGGTGGTCGAGCAGGTGGCGGACGTAGGCGTCGTCGCCGGGCCGGGGCTGGTAGCCGACGCCGAGCCGGTGTTCGGCGCGCAGCCCGTCGACGAAGGCGCGGACCGGCGCCGACAGGCCCGCGTAGGCGGCGGCCAGGTTGGCCCAGGTGGTGTCACCGCCGTAGGGCGGGACCGTCTGGGCGCGCAGGACGGTGGCGGCCGGCGGGTCGCTCCGGGCTCCGTGGTCGCAGTGCCAGCCGCGCAGCGGGGTGTGCCGCCGGCGGCGCAGCCACTCCTCGTGCTCCATGCCGAACCGCCCGCCCAGCTCCAGCCGGTCGGCGGTCGCCTCCACCTCGGGGAAGCCGGCGGGTGAGGCACTGCCGCGCCGCCCGAGGACGACCGGCTCGCCGAAGCGGCGGGCGAAGGCGACGTGCCCGGCGTGGTCCAGCTCCTGGCCCCGGAAGAACACCACCTTCCAGCGCAGCACCGCCGTCCTGATCACGGAGACGGTCGCGTCGTCGAGCGGACGGGCCAGGTCGACACCGGCGATCTCGGCACCGATGTGCCCCGCCACGGGCCGCACCTCGACGCCCGCGGCTCCCCGGCGCCCTCGGCTTCACCGACATCCTCGGCTCCCCCGACGCCCTCGGCTCCCTCGGCGTTTTCCGACAGCCATGTCCGGTCCCCTGCTCGTCCTCGGGATTCCCGCACCATGGAGATCGTGTCACCGTCGCGGCCGTCGCGGCCCGGACGTCCGGTTGGTCGCCGCCGCCCGCGTCCCTGACGCTGGAGAGACCTCACAGCCGACGGAGGGTCCCCTCGTGATCAGCATTCCCGCGCACACGCTCAACGACGGTACGACGGTCCCGGCGATCGGACTCGGCACCTGGCCGATGGACGACACGCTGGCCGAGACGGCCGTACGCACCGCGCTCGACCTCGGCTACCGGCTGGTGGACACCGCCGCGAACTACGGCAACGAGACCGGGGTCGGCCGGGGCGTCGCGGGAAGTGACGTGCCGCGCGAGGACGTCACGGTGACGACGAAGCTGCCGGGCCGGCACCACGGCTACGAGGAGACCCTCGCCTCGTTCGAGGAGTCGCGGCGGCGCCTCGGCCTGGAGTACGTCGACCTGTATCTGATCCACTGGCCTCTCCCCCGGCTCGGCCGGTACGCCGACTCGTGGCGGGCGATGATCAAGCTGCGGGAGGACGGTCTGGTGCGCTCGATCGGCGTCTCGAACTTCACTCCGGAGCACATCGGCCGGCTGGAGCAGGAGACGGGTGTCCTGCCGTCGGTGAACCAGGTCGAGCTGCATCCGCTGTTCCCGCAGGAGGAGCTGCGCGCCTTCCACGCCGCCAAGGGCATCCGCACCGAGAGCTGGAGTCCGCTGGGCCGGGGCAGCCATCTGCTGGACGACCCCGCGCTCGCCGGGATCGCGCGGGCGCACGGGGTGACGCCCGCGCAGGTGCTGCTGCGCTGGCACGTCCAGCTGGGCGCGCTGCCCGTACCGAAGTCCGCCGACCACGACCGGCAGCGCGCCAACCTGGACGTCTTCGGCTTCACCCTGGACGACGAGCAGATGGCGGGCCTCGGCCGGCACGCCCCGCGCCGGCTGGGCGGTGACCCCGAGACGCACGAGGAGTTCTGAACCCTGCCGCGCCATGCGGGTACCCGGAGCCGTGCGGCGGGCGGACGGGCCGTGCGCCGGACGGAAGGAGACGCAGGTGGCGGCGGAGGACCGGCTGCGGACGTACCGTGGCAAGCGAGACTTCGAGCGGACCCGGGAGCCGTCCGGCAAGGCGGCCGACGGGGAAGGCGGGCAGCCCCGGTTCGTGGTGCAGATCCATGAGGCGCGCCGGATGCACTTCGACTTCCGGCTCCAGGTCGACGACGTCCTGAAGTCCTGGTCGGTGCCCAAGGGCCCGTCCTCGGACCCCGGGGACAAGCGGCTCGCGGTCCCCACCGAGGACCATCCGCTGGAGTACGAGAACTTCGAAGGGGTCATCCCGAAGGGCGAGTACGGCGGCGGGACCGTCATCGTGTGGGACAACGGCACGTACGAGCCGCTGAGCCATGACCGCCGGGGCCGCCCGGTGGACTTCGCGGAGTCCCTGGACCGTGGGCACGCGAGCTTCCGGCTGCACGGCACCAAGCTGCACGGCGAGTACGCCCTCACCCGGTTCCGCAGCGGACAGGACGAGGAGGAGGCATGGCTGCTGGTGCGCAAGGGACCGGCCCGGTCCGGCGCCCACGGCACCCCCGACCCCCGGCGGGCCCGCTCCGTCCGCACCGGGCGCACCCTCGCGCAGGTCGCCGCCGGCGAGGAGTGAGCGGCGGCCCCGCGAGACACCGGCGGGGGCCGCGGGTCAGTCGCCGGGCAGCGGTTGTTCGGCCCAGATCGTCTTGCCGCCGCCCGTCTGCCGGCTGCCCCAGCGCTGGGTGAGCTGGGCGACGAGCAGGAGGCCGCGGCCGCCCTCGTCGTAGGCGTGGGCCCGGCGCAGATGGGGTGAGGTGGCGCTGCCGTCGGAGACCTCGCAGGTGAGGGCTCGGTCGCGGATCAGGCGCAGTTTGATGGGCGGCTCGCCGTAGCGGATGGCGTTGGTGACGAGTTCGCTGACGACGAGTTCGGTGATGAAGGCGGCCTCGTCGAGCCCCCAGTCGGCCAGCCGCTCCGTGGCGGCCTGCCGGAACACGGCGACCTGGGCGGGGTCGGCCGGCACGTCCCAGGTGGCGACCCGGTCTTCGCCGAGCGCTCGGGTGCGGACCAGGAGCAGCGCCACGTCGTCGCTCGGCTGGTCGGGCAGGACGGCCTTGAGCACGTTGTCGCTGAGCGATTCCAGGGAGTCGGCGGGCGCGCCGAGGGCGCGGCGGAGTTCGGCGGTCGCGCTGTCCCCCTCGCCGTCCCGTTCGCGGTCCGCGAGGAGTCCGTCGGTGTAGAGGGCGACGACGGATCCCTCGGGGAGTTCCAGTTCGGTCGCCTCGAAGGGCAGTCCGCCGACGCCGAGGGGCGGCCCTGCGGTCATGGGGACGAACTCGGCGGTGCCGCCGGGCAGGACGAGCGCCGGGGCCGGGTGGCCGGCGGCGGCCAGGGAGAGCCGGCGCGAGACGGGGTCGTAGACGGCGTACAGGCAGGTCGCACCGAGTTCGGCGACCTCCTCGCCGGTGTCGTCGGAGCCCAGGTGGGTGACGAGGTCGTCGAGGTGGGTGAGGAGTTCGTCGGGGGCGAGGTCCACGTCCGCGAGGGTGCGTACGGCGGTGCGCAGCCGGCCCATGGTGGCGGAGGACTGGATGCCGTGGCCGACGACGTCGCCGACGACCAGGGCGACCCGGCTGCCGGAGAGGGGGATGACGTCGAACCAGTCGCCGCCGATCCCGGCGACGGACCCGCACGGCAGGTAGCGGTGGGCGACGTCGACGGCGACCTGGCCGGGGAGCCGGCCCCGGGGCAGGAGGCTGTGCTGGAGGGCGAGGGCGGTGCCGCGTTCGCGGGCGAAGCGGCGGGCGTTGTCGATGCAGACGGCGGCGCGGCTGGCGAGCTCCTCGGCGAAGACGGTGTCGTCGGGGCCGTAGTCGTCGGGGTGGGTGTCGCGGATGCCGACGACGACGCCGAGCCGGGTGCCGCGGGCCCGAAGCGGGACGGAGATCATGGAGTGGGTGCCGTGCCGGAGCGGCCGGGTCTCGGGCGAGCGGGCGTCGCGTTCGCTCATCCAGCGGACGAAGTCCGGCTCTCCGGCGTGGCTGACCACGGCCCGGCCCTCGCGCAGCGCGCGTGCGGGCGCCGAGTCGGCGGGGTAGGAGTCGACGGCGCCGAGCTGGACGGCGGCCTCGGGAGCGCCCTCGACGGCGGAGCCGTGGGCGACGCGGCGCAGGTCCACGGCGTCGTCGGGCGCCGCGGGCCGCTCCTCGGCGCCGAGGACCCAGTCGAGCAGGTCGACGCTCGCGAAGTCGGCGTAGTGCGGCACGAGGAGTTCGACGAGTTCCTCGGCGGTGCGGACGACGTCCAGGGTGGTTCCGATGGCGGTCGCGGCCTCGTTGAGCAGGGCGAGCCGGCGGCGCGCCCAGTACTGCTCACTGCTGTCGAAGGCGGCGAGTGCCACCGCGGTGAGCTCGCCCGAGCCGTCCCTGAGCGGCCACATTTCCATGCTCCAGGCGTGTTCCCGGTTGCGGACGGGGGCGCTGCTGAAGCTCTCGTAGCGGACGGGCCGGCCGGTGTCGACGACCCGGCGGAGGTGGTCCACGAAGCCCTGGCTGTGCTCGGCGCCCGCCGCGGTGCCGGGGAGGAACCGCCCGACCAGGTCGTCCTCGCGGACACCCATCGCCCGGCAGGCGACGTCGTTGAGGCGCAGGTAGCGCTGGCGCAGGTCGAAGACCGACATGGACATGGACGCCTGCTGGAAGGCCTCGGCGGCCAGGCCGTCGCCGGGTGGGCCGGCCGGGTGTGCGGTGACGACATGTGCGCCCGGTTCGCCGTCGGGGCCGAGGACGGGGCAGGCGGTCACGGTCAGCTCGATCCGGTGGCCGTCTCGGTGACGCAGGGCGACGGTTCCGGTGCGGGCGGCGAGGGCGGCGGCGGGGACGTCCGCGGCGAGGAGGCCGGCCGCCGCCCGGCCGACGACCTCCTCGGCCGGGTGGCCGGTGAGCAGCCGGGCGCCGTCGCTCCACCCGGTCACCCTGCCCAGGGCATCGATGATCGCCACGGCGGCGACGTGGTCCATATGCCCCAGGATGATCCCATCGGTGCGGCGCATCAAGCCTGGGCGCCGGGCGGCTCAGCCCTGCCGGGCCCGCAGGGCCGCCAGGGCCCGGTCGGCGTGGGTGTTCATGCGCAGTTCGCTGCGGACGACCTCCAGCACGGTGCGGTCCCGGTCGATCACGAAGGTGACCCGCTTGGTGGGCGCGAGCGAGAAGCCCCGCCGGACGCCGAACCGTTCGCGGATCGCCCCGTCGGCGTCGGAGAGGAGGGGCATGCCGAGGGTGTGGCGCCCGGCGAACTCCTGCTGCCGTTCGACGCTGTCGCCGCTGATTCCGACCGGCCGGGCGCCGACGGCGGCGAACTCGGCGGCGAGGTCGCGGAAGTGGCAGGCCTCGGCGGTGCAGCCCGGGGTCAGCGCGGCGGGGTAGAAGAACAGCACCACCGGCCCGTCGGCCAGCAGCTCGGTGAGGTGCCGTACGGTGCCCGCCTCGTCCGGCAGCGCGAAGTCCTCGATCGTGTCGCCGACCTCGATGTGTCCCGTCACGACCGCCCCTCCCCGTTCCGGGCGATGCCGCGCGCCCAGAGCACCAGCGGCACCTGGAGGGGCAGCCGGGCGAGCGCCGCGGTGCGCCGGCGGGCGGGGCCGCGGCGCGAGTCGACGGCCATCTGCACGTTGGCCGGGAACACCCCGACGAAGAAGGCGGCGGCGGCCCGTGCCGCCGCCGTCCGGGTGCGGGGCGCGGCCACGCCGGCCGCCAGGGCGAGTTCCACGACGCCGCTGCCGTACGTCCAGGCGCGGGGCGAGCCGGGCAGCCGCTTCGGGACGATGGCGTCGAACTGGCGCGGTGCGGCGAAGTGGGCGACCCCGGCCGCGGCCAGCAGGCCGGCGAGCAGCAGGGGTGAGCGTTCGGACCGTGGCACGGTTCCTCCTTGGGTGACCTGCCGCCGGATATTACTCGACAGTAGACGGCGGGTGTCGGCCCTTGTGGCCGGACCCGTTCAGGGGAACCCGCGCCCCGGCGCGCGTGACGGCGGCGGAAGCGGTCGACATCTTCAGCCGTGACCGCCCTGACCCCGCCGCTGCCCGTCATCCCGCCCATGCTCGCCACCCCCGGCGCGCTGCCGCCCGCGGCGCAGGACGCGCGGTGGGCGTACGAGACGAAGCAGGACGGGCAGCGGGTGATGGTCTATCTGCCCGGGGACGGCAGTGTGCGGCTGCGGGCCCGCTCGGGCGAGGACATCACCGGCGCCTATCCCGAACTCCGGCCGCTCGGCGCCGCCCTGGGACGCACCCCGGCGGTCCTGGACGGCGAGGTGCTGGCGCTCGACGAACGGGGGCGGGCGGACTTCCAGTTGCTGCAGGGCCGGATGGGCCTCGCGCACGCCCCGGCGCGGGCCGCCCGCCGGGCCGCCCAGGTGCCGGTCCACCTGGTGCTGTTCGACGTGCCGTACCTTCAGGAGCCGCTGACCGGGCTGCCGTACACCCGGCGGCGGGCCCGGCTGACGGAGCTGGGTCTGGCCGGGCCCCACTGGTCGACGCCCGGGGCCGTGACGGGGCACGGCGCCGAGGCGCTGCGGGCCACCCGTGAGCACGGTCTGGAGGGGCTGGTGTGCAAACGGCTGGACTCGGTGTACGAGCCCGGGGTCCGCTCCCGCGCCTGGATCAAGATCCGCAACATGCGCAGCGAGGACGTCGTCATCGGCGGCTGGCTGCCCGGCAAGGGCCGGCTGACCGGCCGGCCCGGCGCGGTGCTGGTGGGACAGCGCGCGGGCGGCCGGCTGCGCTACGTCGGCGGCGTGGGCACCGGGTGGAGCGAGGCGGAGCGGGCCGAACTGGCCGAGCTGCTCCGGGCGGTGGCCGCCGACCGGTGCCCCTTCGATCCCGTGCCGCGGATCGCGGACGCCCGCTGGGTTCGGCCGCGGCTGGTCGGCGAGGTCAGCTACAGCATCCGGACCCGGGCGGGCATGCTGCGCCAGCCGTCCTGGCTGCGGCTGCGCCCGGACCTCACCCCGGAGGAGTCGGCCGCCGACCTGCCGGAGGAGTTCGGCGGGACTCCCTGAACCGGGGAGCCGGACGTTTGCCGCGGCTTCGCGCGCGGGACATGCGCGAGTCTTGGCAGTGCGGGTCACGGGCGGCATGCTGAACTCCCTTGCCCCCCACCGCTGTTGGAGGCCCCTCGTGCCGCCTCGCATGCCGCGTGTCCACTCCCGCAGATGGCTCGCCGGCCTGGCCGGTGCCGCCGTTCTCGTCATCGCCTTCCCCGGCGTCGCCTTCGCCGCCCCGCCCCCGGCACTGCCCGGCAACGCCGAGCCGGCCGAGGTGACGTACCAGCCGGCCTTCGACTACGACACCGACGGCTGCTACCCGACGCCCGCCATCGGTTCCGACGGCAGCATCAACCCCGGTCTGAAGCCGACCGGCGCGCTCAACGGCAACTGCCACGACGCCTCCGACCTGGACAACACCAACAGCTACTCGCGCTACAAGTGCAACAACGGCTGGTGCGGATACCTGTACGGCCTGTACTTCGAGAAGGACCAGGCGCTGCCCGGCGTCAGCTGGTTCGGGCACCGCAACGACTGGGAGCACGTGGTGGTGTGGGTCCAGGACGGGCAGGTCCGCTACGTCTCGACGTCCAACCACGGCTCGTTCACCGTGCACCCGGCCTCCGACGTCCGCTTCGAGGGCACGCACGCCAAGGTCGTCTACCACAAGGACGGCATCGGCACCCACTGCTTCCGGCTCGCGAACACAAACGACGAGCCGCCGGAGAACGACAAGCACACCTGGCAGTACCCGCCGCTCATCGGCTGGAACGGCTATCCGCCCGGCCTGCGCGACAAGCTCAGCGCGTACGACTTCGGCAGCGCCCACTTCGGCCTGAAGGACGGGAACTTCGCCTCCCACCTGGCCTCGGCGAAGCCGGCCGGCATCCCGTTCGACCCGAACGCCTGAGCCCGGCGCGCGGTCCCCGGCGGCGGAATCCGGCTCCCCGGCGCCGGGCCGGCCGGTCCCGGTCCGGTTCGAGGTGGCCGAGGGTCTATGGTGTGCCCCATGTCCGTGCCCGAACTGATCCGTATCGTCTCCCGTGACTCACCGATGGCCCTGGCCCAAGTGGAGCGGGTGCGCGCCGAGTTGGCCGCCCTGCACCCCGGAGTGCGCACCGAGGTCGTACCGGTGCGGACCACCGGGGACAAGTGGCTCGGGGACCTCTCCCAGGTCGAGGGCAAGGGGGCGTTCACCAAGGAGGTGGACGCCGCCCTGCTGGCCGGTGAGGCGGATCTCGCGGTGCACTGCGTCAAGGACGTGCCCGCCGACCGGCCGCTGCCCGCCGGCACGGTGTTCGCCGCGTTCCTGAAGCGGGACGACATCCGGGACGCGCTGGTGCACCCGGGCGGCCTGACCCTGGACGAGCTGCCCGCGGGCACCCGGATCGGCACCTCCTCGGTCCGCCGGGTCGCCCAGCTCGCCGCCACCCACCCGGAGCTGGAGTGCGTGCCGTTCCGCGGCAACGCCAACCGCCGGCTGGCGAAGCTGGCCGCCGGGGAGGCCGACGCGCTGCTGCTGGCGGTGTCCGGTCTGGAGCGGATCGGCCGCCGGGACGTGATCAGCGAGGTGCTGTCGCCGGAGACGATGATGCCGCCGATCGGCGCGGGCATCCTGGCGCTGCAGTGCCGTCAGGACGACACGGCGCTGATCGACGCGGTCAGCGGGCTCGGTGATCCCCGCACGCACCGGGAGGCGACGGCCGAGCGCATGTTCCTGCATGTGCTGCAGGGCCACTGCAACAGCCCGATCGCCGGGTACGCCCGGGTGGACCGCGGCGGCGAACTGTCCCTGCGGGCCTGCGTGTTCACCCCGGACGGCAAGACCCGCCTGAACGCCCACGAATGGGCGGGCCGCCTCGACCCGGCCACGCTCGGCACCTCGGTCGCCGTGGCGCTGCTGCGTCAGGGCGCACGGGAGATCATCGACGGCATCCCGCACTGACGGCGCACGGCGCCGGTACGGGCGCGGTGGCGGGTCGTCAGCCGGGGCCCGGGCGGGCCGTCAGGCAGCTCCGCGCGGGTCGTCAGGCGGGGCCGGGTTCCGTCTGGTCCTTGAGGAAGGCGCTGACCTGGTGGGCCAGGCTGCCCGGGCCGCCGGTCGCCGTCGCGGTCGCCGCGGTGCCCTCCAGGACGCCGATGCCGCCCGTCCACAGCCGGCGGTCGCTCCACTCGTCGTCGACCCGCAGCTGCACCTGGACGTCGACGTGAGCGAGGGAGGCCTCCGGGGCGGCGGCGTAGAGGACGGCGGTGGCCCGGCGCAGGGGGTAGACGTCGAAGCCCTCGATGAACTGGGAGTTGCGCCAGTCGATGAAGGCGCCCTCCCCGTCGGGGCCGACCCGGACGTCGGTCTGGCCGTCCTCCAGGTGGATGCCGAGGTGGCGCGCGCCGCGGTTCTCCACGGTGATCCGGACACTGAAGTACGTCAGGCCGGCGGCGGCGTCGTCACGTCCGCGCGGCGGCTCGGCGGCCTCCAGGCGATGGACGCGGACCCGCAGACCGGCATGCTCGTCGTACTCGTGCCAGTCCCCGACCACGTTCGGCTCGTACACAGTGCCCCTCTCGACCTTCGAGAGCTGCTGTCTATCTGTGTGCTCAGCGCACTGTCAAATGAGCGGAATGCGCTGTGGCCAGGGGGTTCGCCCGCTTTGATCGCTGATCAAGCGCTGCCCAGGAAGAATCCGCCCCCGGCCGCCCGGGTCGGTGCGCGCCGCGTGCCGCACATCACGTCCGCGGCAAGATCAGCGGGCGAGCCGGCCGAGCAGGGACGAGGCCGCGGTGATGCCGAGGACGGCGGCCACCGCGAGGACGCCGAAGTCGCCGGCGAGGTGCGCGGGCGCGCCGATCAGCAGCCCGCGCAGCGCGTCGACCTCGTGGCTGAGCGGGTTGACCTTGCTGACGGCCTGGAGCCAGCCGGGCATCACCGAGACGGGGTAGAGGGCGTTGGATCCGAAGAACAGCGGCATGGTGATGGCCTGACCGATGCCCATGAGCCGGTCCCGGCTGAGGACGATGCCGGCGATGGTCATCGACAGGCACGAGAAGAACACGGCGGCGAGGACGACGGCGGCGGCCACGCCGAGCAGGCGCAGCGGGTTCCAGGTGAGGGCGACGCCGAGCAGGGCGGCGATGACGATCACGACGATCGCCTGGATCAGCGACTTCACGCCGGCCGCGAACGCCTTTCCGGTGATCAGTGCCGAGCGCGGGGTCGGCGTGACGAGGAGCTTGTTGAGGATGCCCGCGTCCCGCTCCCAGATGATCTGGATGCCGTAGAAGATGGCGATGAACATCGCGGACTGGGCGATGATGCCGGGCGCCAGAAAGTCGAGGTAGGGGATGCCGCCGGTGGGGATCGCCCGGATCCGGGTGAAGGTCTGGCCGAAGATCAGCAGCCACAGGGCCGGCTGGATCGCGCGGGTGTACAGCTCGGTGCGGTCGTGGCGCAGTTTCTGCAGTTCGACGGCGCACAGTGCGGTGACCCGGGCGGGCAGGAGCCGCCAGCCCGCGCGGGGCGCCGGCGGACGGAGCAGCAGCTCGGTTCCCTCAGCCGACACGGCGGGCGGTGCGGCGGGTGCTTCGGACATCGCGGAAGTCTCCTGACCGGTCGTCGAGGGCGCTGCCGGCGACGTCGCGGAAGACGTCCTCCAGCGTGGGCAGGTCCGTGCCGCCCCGCCGTTCGGCGAGGCCGCGGCAGAGTTCGGCGGGGGTGCCGAGGGCGCGGACGCGGCCGAGGTGCATCAGGCCGACCCGGTCGCAGTACTGGTCGGCCTCGTCCATGTAGTGGGTGGTGACGAGGACGGTCATGCCGGTGGCGGCGCGGACGGCGTTGATGTGGTCCCAGACGCCGGTGCGGGCGATCGGGTCGAGGCCGATGGTGGGTTCGTCGAGGATGAGCAGGCGGGGCGCGCTGACCAGGGCCTGGGCGAGTTCGAGGCGGCGGACCATGCCGCCGGAGTAGGTGCCGGCGAGCCGGTCGGCGGCGTCGGCGAGGCCGACGGCGGCCAGGGCCTGCGCCACGCGTGCGGCGCGTTCCCGGCGGGGCACGTCGAAGACGCGGGCGAACAGGGTGACGTTCTCCCGGCCGGTGAGTCCACTGTCGGCGGAGAGCTGCTGCGGGACGTAGCCGAGGAGCCTGCGCACGGCCATGCGGTCGCGGGCGGCGTCGTGGCCGAACACCGTGACCGTGCCGGCCGGGACCGGCAGGAGGGTGGTGAGGCAGCGGATCGCGGTGGTCTTGCCGGCGCCGTTGGGGCCGAGCAGCCCGAACACCTCGCCCTCCCGGACGGTCAGGTCGAGTCCGTCGACCGCCACGGTGGCGCCGAAGGAGTGGGTGAGCCCGGTGCAGGCGACGGCGTCGGTGGTGGTGACGGGGGTGTCGGCGCTCATGTGTCCTCGGCCTCCTCGTGCAGGGCGAGGGCCAGTCTGCGCAGCGCGGGGAGTGCCGCCCGCAGGGCCTCGCGGTCGGTCTCGTCGAGCCGGGACACCTGCCGGCCGAGCAGCTCGGCCCGGCGGCGCCGCCAGTCCTCCAGTCGCCGCTCGGCGGCCGCCGTCAGCAGCAGCCGGGCGGCGCGCCGGTCGGCGGGATCGGTCTCCCGCACCAGATAGCCGTCCCGCACCAGCCGGTTGACGAGGGTGGACACGGAGTTGTCCGCCAGGTGCAGCAGCCCTGCGGCGTCGGAGACGCGGACGCCGGGCCGGTGCTCGACCAGCCGCAGCAGTTCCACGTCGGCCCCGCGCGGTCGCGGCTCGGCCGACCCGCCGCGCAGGCGCCGGCGGATCAGCCGCTGGATCCGCACCAGGGTGTCGGCGAGGTCCTCGGGGAAGCTCTCCGGTTCCTCCACCCTCGAAGATTACCTCTGCTACAGAGGTAATCACCGTCAAGGGGTGGTCAAAAGCGATGCGTGGAACCCACCAGTTATCGACATATTTGTTTGTGTATGTCCGCTACCGGGAATCTGCACCTATGTGCTTCGGACAGGAGGCACGTCCGTGGGAGCCGGCAGAGCCGGGCCCCGGTGTCCTTCTCCGGTCCGAGTCCACCTCCCACGGTGTCTGTCCACCCAGCACCTGCTGAGAGAGGTGCGCGCGATGCGTGTCACTGGCAGCACCAAGCCTCATCCTCATGACGACGCCCCCGAGACGGGCGAATCCTTCGAGCGGCTCGCGAGGCTGCCCGACGGACCCGAGCGCCAGGCGCTGCGGGACGAGCTGGTCCGGCTCTGGCTGCCCATGGCCGAGCGGATCGCCGTCCGGTTCCGCGGCCGCGGGGAGTCCCTGGAGGACCTGTACCAGGTGGCCGCGCTGGGCCTGGTCAAGGCCGTGGACCACTACGACCCGGAACGCGGGCGCGCCTTCGAGGCGTATGCCGTGCCCACCATCACGGGTGAGATCAAACGGCACTTCCGCGACCACATGTGGACCCTTCACGTGCCGCGCCGGGTGCAGGATCTGCGCAACCGGGTGCGCGGCGCCCTGAAGGAACTGTCGCAGACCATACCGGGCCGGCCCCCCACCGTCGCCGAGGTCGCCGCGCACACGCAGCTCACCGAGGCCGAGGTGCGCACCGGGATGGAGGCCCTGGAGTGCTTCTCGGCGCTGTCGCTGGACGCCGAGGTGGCCGGCACGGAGGGGTACGCCCTCGGGGACTCGCTCGGCGGCCCGGACCCCGGCTACGACCTGGTCGTCGACCGGGCGGCGGTCCGCCCCTGCCTGGAGGCACTGCCGGAACGCGAGCGCACCATCCTGTACCTGCGGTTCTTCGGTGGCATGACGCAGAGCCGGATAGCCCAGCAGCTCGGCATCTCGCAGATGCACGTCTCCCGGCTGCTCAGCGGCTGCTTCGACCGGCTGCGCGAGGAACTGCTCGCCGAGGCCCGCTGAGCCGGCGCCCGCACGGCCGGCTCACTGTTCGGGGGCGTCGGGGATCCCCGGCGAGCCCGGTACCTGGGTCGGCCCGTACCGGTCCAGCGCGTCCTCCAGCTCGGCGAGGACGTCGGGCGGTATGTCCCCGTTGCGACCCCAGATGAGGATCAGCTCGGCGACGTTGCGCAGCTTGATGTTGGTGTGCTGGGAGACGTCCTTGAGCACCTCCCACCCCTGGTCCGGCGGCACGCGGGCGAGGGCGACGACCATGCCGATGGCCTGGTCGACGACAGCGTGGGAGGCCAGGGCCTCCTTCATCTGGTCGACTTCGGCCTGCAGCTCGAAGATCCGGTCGGATTCGCTCTCTGCCATGTCTCCATCGTGCTCACCCGCCTGGCCGCCTGCCACCGGGGTACTCGACAGGCGCCCGCACCTCCCCCGGCCGGACACTGGTGACAGACCGGTGTCCGCCGGGGCCCCGAGACCAGGACGCGACTGCCATGAACCATGATCTCCCGCGCGGCGGCGGGACGAAGAGAGACATCGTCTCCACGCACGCCGTCTTCGGCGCCCCCTGCTGGGTGAGCCTGACCAGCCGCGACCTGGAGGCCACCCAGGACTTCTACGCGGCCGTGCTCGGCTGGCGGTGGCGCGGGGCGAAGCTCGGCGAGCACTTCCGTATCGCGCTGGCGGACGGGGTGCCGGTGGCGGGGATCGCGGCGGTGGCCGCGATGTGGCAGATGGCGGTGGCGTGGACGCCGTACTTCGCGGTCCGGGACGCCGACGAGGCCGC
This sequence comes from Streptomyces sp. L2, assembly GCF_004124325.1. NCBI lineage: Bacteria > Bacillati > Actinomycetota > Actinomycetes > Kitasatosporales > Streptomycetaceae > Streptomyces > Streptomyces sp. L2. The sequence goes on along the minus strand of NZ_QBDT01000001.1, from coordinate 7,423,990 downwards.
GGCCCGGGCGCGCGAGCGCGGCGGTACGACCGCGGTCGGCCCGCTGTCCTTCCCGCCGGGGCGGGCGGCCCTGCTCGCCGACCGCGACGGGGCGACGTTCGGGATCTGGCAGGGCGAACTGGTCTCCAACTGGGAGACCTGGCGGCGGGCGGCACCCACGTTCATCCGGCTGCACACCCGCAACGCGTTCGACGCGGCGATCTTCTACGGCGAGATCCTCGACTGGGCGACCGAGCACCCGGGCTGCTGCGAGGTGCAGTACGAGGGCGGCGAGGTGGTGCTGCGCAGCGGGGGCGACGTGATGGCGCGCATCGACTCCGGCGCGGTGGAGGCGGCCCCCGACCCTTCCGTACGGCCGCACTGGCAGATCCACTTCGCGGTCGCCGACGTGGCGGCGTGTGCGCGGGCGGCGGAGAAGCACGGGGGGAGTGTGCTGCGGGAGGATGAGACGGAGGCGATCCTCCGGGATCCGGACGGGGCGCAGTTCACGGTGACGTCACGCCGCGCTCGCTAGGCCGTCGGGCGGGGGGTGGCCGAGCTCCGTTGCCGGGTGCGGGCACGTTGTGGTTACTCGCGCAGTTCCCCGCGCCCCTTGAGGGGCGCGGGGAACTGCGCGATCGGCTACGGCGGACCCGCACCCGGCGACAGTGGCGCGCCCCCTGACGGTCACCCGGGGTTTCTCGGTGGACGTGAGAGCACGACCATGCTGCGGGCTTCCACGCGGAGCCTCGTGCCGGCCTTGCGTTCGCGTTCGTCGGGGATGCCGTCGGGCTCGGCGGTGTCGACGAGGGTGGTCCAGCGCTCGCCGAAGGTGTCGTCGGGGAGGCGGAAGTCGACCGGTTCCCAGTAGCCGTTGAGGAGCAGCAGGAACGAGTCGTCGATCAAGCGCCGCCCGTGGAAGTCGCGTTCGGCGATGGCCTCGCCGTTGAGGAACACGCCGACCGAGTGCGCGTCGTCCCGGTGCCAGTCCCGGTCGGTCATCTCCCGTGCGTCGGGCCGCAGCCACATCAGGTCGGGCAGCGGCTCGTCGGCGTGGGTGGCGGGTTCGCCGTGGAAGAAGCGGCGCCGGCGCAGCACCGGGTGCGCGGCGCGCAGGGCGATGACGTGCCGGGTGAACGCGGTCAGCGCGTGCTGCTCGTCGCTCAGGTCCCAGTCGATCCAGGACAGCTCGTTGTCCTGGCAGTAGGCGTTGTTGTTGCCCCGCTGGCTGCGGCCGAGTTCGTCGCCGTGGCAGAGCATCGGGATGCCCTGCGACAGCAGCAGCGTGGCCAGCAGGTTGCGCTGCTGGCGGGCGCGCAGTTCGAGGACGGCCGGGTCGTCGGTGTCGCCCTCCGCCCCGCAGTTCCAGGACCGGTTGCTGCTCTCGCCGTCCCGGTTGCCCTCACCGTTGGCCTCGTTGTGCTTGTCGTTGAACGACACGAGGTCGCGCAGGGTGAAGCCGTCGTGCGCGGTGACGAAGTTGACGCTCGCCCGCGGCCGGCGCCGGCTGTGCCCGTACAGGTCGGAGGAGCCGGCCAGCCGGGAGGCGAACTCGCCGAGGGAGCCGGGTTCGGTCCGCCAGAAGTCCCGTACGGCATCGCGGTAGGGGCCGTTCCACTCCGACCACAGCGGCGGGAAGTTGCCCACCTGGTAGCCGCCCTCGCCGACGTCCCAGGGCTCGGCGATCAGCTTGACGCGGCTGATCACCGGGTCCTGCTGGATGAGGTCGAAGAACGCCGACAGCCGGTCCACCTCGTGGAACTGCCGGGCCAGGGTGGCCGCGAGGTCGAAGCGGAAGCCGTCGACGTGCATCTCGGTCACCCAGTACCGCAGCGAGTCCATGATCAGCTGCAGGACGTAGGGGTGCCGCATCAGCAGGCTGTTGCCGGTGCCGGTGGTGTCGTAGTAGTGCCCCCAGTCGCCGTCGACGAGACGGTAGTAGGAGGCGTTGTCGATCCCCCGGAAGGACAGCGTGGGGCCGCGCTCGTTGCCCTCGGCGGTGTGGTTGTAGACCACGTCGAGGATCACTTCGAGGCCGGCCTGGTGCAGCGCCTTCACCATGGCCTTGAACTCGTTGACCTGCTGGCCGCGGGTGCCGAAGGCGGCGTAGGCGTTGTGCGGGGCGAAGAAGCCGATGGTGTTGTAGCCCCAGTAGTTGGCGAGGCCCCGGTCCTGGAGGACGCCGTCCTGCACGAACTGGTGCACCGGCATCAGCTCCACCGCGGTGACGCCGAGCGAGGTCAGGTGCTCGATCACGGCGGGGTGGGCCAGGGCGGCGTAGCTGCCGCGCAGCCGTTCGGGGACGTCCGGGTGGGTGCGGGTCAGGCCGCGGACGTGGGCCTCGTAGATCACCGAGTCGGAGTACGGCCGCCGGGGCGGGCGGTCGTCGCCCCAGTCGAAGTAGGGGTCGGTGACCACGCCGAGCATGGAGTGCCCGGCGCTGTCGGCGCCCGCCGGCCCGTCCTGGGCGCGCTCGTACAGCGAGGCGTGGTTGTCGATCTGGCCGTCCACCGCGCGGGCGTACGGGTCGAGCAGCAGCTTCGCCGGATTGCAGCGGTGGCCGAGGGCGGGCTGCCAGGGACCGTGCACCCGGTAGCCGTAGCGCTGTCCCGGGCCGATGCCGGGCAGGTACGCGTGCCACACGAATCCGTCGACCTCGTGCAGCCGGACGGGTGTCTCGGTGCCGGCGTCGTCGACCAGGATCAGCTCGACGCGTTCGGCGACCTCGCTGAAGAGGGCGAAGTTGGTGCCCTGCCCGTCGAAGGCGGCACCCAGCGGGTAGGGGTGCCCGCTCCACGCGGGCACCCCTTTCCTGGACTTCCGGGCGGTCACCGGCTGCCCTCCAGAGCGTCGTCCGCGGCCGGCGCCGGGCCGGCCAGGGCGGCCACGGGCAGCTCGCGCGGTACCTGGAGCACCTGGCGCAGGGACGGCGCCGGGGCGGTCGGCACCAGCGGGGCGTGCCGGCCGGCGCGGGCCCGCTGGGAGAACCAGATGATCGTGCTGCCGGTGTCCGAGGCGCAGCAGCCCCAGCCGTCGCTCATGGCGGCGATGTCCGCCAGGCAGGGGCGCAGGTCCTGGTCGGGGCGCAGGTCGCGGTCGTCCTCGCCGACCGCGGTGATGAGGTGCTGGCCGTTCCACCACATCTCGATGGACGTGTGCTTGTCCGTCGCGTGCTGGTCGATGGCCCGCAGCAGCAGTTCGGCGCCGCGGCAGACGGGAGCCACGAGGTTGTCGAGGTCCCAGTAGCGGAGGTGGGCGGCCAGGATGCGGCTGACCTGTCCCACCCGTTCGGGGCTGACTTCCACGTCGAGGTGGTAGTAGCAGGGCACTGCGGTCTTCATCGTCGCTTGCTCCTCACCGGCGAAGCTCCCGCTCCCCTCGCCCCCGCCCGGGACCGATCCCGGACACGAAGCGTGAGCGCTGATCGCTTCTGAGTCACCCTCCACAGTGGGACCGCTACGCCATTCGTGCAACACGAGCACCACGGGCAACCAGATGATTGAAGATCCAACAAGACGCTTCGTGTCCGCGCGTGCACCATAAGTGAAAGCCTCGATCGCCGTAACGGTGCCGTGCCCACCCGTGCGCGGACACCACCCGACCGTCGGGAACGCGCCCAGTCGAGAGCGTGGAGGGTGAAGAGGGCCATGCTGCTACCCGCCAAGGCCGAAGTGGCCCGGCAGTTGCGGCGTTACCGGGCGTGGGAGCGCGTGATGCTCGCCTCGCCGCACGACCGCACGGTCCGGGCCACATTCGAGGACTCGGGCTACACCCTGTGCGTGCTGATGGGGAAGCGCTGCGCCCGGGAGGCCGCGGACGCGGCCGAGCGGTATCTGCGCAGCACGCTGGTCACCTACCTGCAGGAGCAGGACGGGCGGCCGGTCTCGCGCCGGGCCGGGCGGCGGGCTCCGCCGGCCGGACGGCGTTCCGCGGCGGGCCGGCCCTGAGCCGGCACCGCACAGTGGCGTTCCACGCGCCAGGGCACCGGCCCTGGCGCCCACCAGGACCGCGAAGCCGGGCCCCGCGCCCGGCTTCGCGCACGGCGGAGGTGAGATGGATGAGTACGGCCCCGGTCATCGGCCGCGTCCCGGTACGTGACGTGAAGCCGGCCGTGGAGGGCGGCAGGCGCCCGGCGAAGGCGGTGGCCGGGGAGTCGTTCGAGGTGTCGGCCACCGTGTTCCGGGAGGGACACGACGCCCTCGGCGCGAACGTCGTCCTGCGCGATCCCAAGGGGCGTCCCGGCCCCTGGACGCCGATGCGCGAGCTGTCCCCGGGCAGCGACCGCTGGGGCGCGGAGGTCACGCCGGACGCGCCCGGCCGCTGGACCTTCGAGGTGGAGGCCTGGAGCCATCCGCTGGCCACCTGGCACCACACGGCCCGCGTCAAGCTGCCCGCCGGGATCGACACCGGGCTGGTGCTGGAGGAGGGCGCCGAACTGTACGCGCGCGCGGCGGCCGGTGTCCCCAAGGGCCCGGAGCGCAAGCTGGTCCTGGCCGCCGCCAAGGCCCTCGGCGACGACTCGCTCTCGCTGCACGCGCGCGTGAAGGCCGCCCTGGCGCCGGAGGTGGCGGAGGTCCTGGCCCGGTATCCGCTGCGGGAGCTGGTCACCGTCTCGGAGCCGATGCCGCTGCTGGTGGAACGCGAACGCGCCCTGTACGGCTCCTGGTACGAGTTCTTCCCCCGCTCCGAGGGCACCCCCGAACAGCCCCACGGCACCTTCCGCACCGCCGCCCGCCGGCTGCGCCCCATCGCCGACATGGGCTTCGACGTCGTCTACCTCCCCCCGATCCACCCGATCGGCACCACCTTCCGCAAGGGCCCCAACAACAGCCTCGACCCCGGACCGCATGACGTCGGCGTGCCCTGGGCGATCGGCTCCCCCGAAGGCGGCCACGACGCGATCCACCCCCAGCTGGGCACCCTGGAGGACTTCGACCACTTCGTCGCCGAGGCACAGGCTCTCGGGATGGAAGTGGCCCTGGACTTCGCGCTGCAGTGCTCCCCGGACCACCCGTGGGTGCACAAGCACCCCGAGTGGTTCCACCACCGCCCCGACGGGACGATCGCCTACGCCGAGAACCCGCCGAAGAAGTACCAGGACATCTACCCCATCGCGTTCGACGCGGACATGGACGGCCTGGTCGCCGAGACCGTGCGCGTGCTGCGGTTCTGGACGGGGCACGGGGTGCGGATCTTCCGCGTCGACAACCCCCACACCAAGCCGGTGGTGTTCTGGGAGCGGGTCATCGCCGAGGTCAACGGCCGCGACCCGGACGTGATCTTCCTGGCCGAGGCGTTCACCCGCCCGGCGATGATGCGCACCCTGGCCCAGATCGGCTTCCAGCAGTCGTACACGTACTTCACCTGGCGCAACAGCAAGCAGGAGCTGACGGAGTACCTGACCGAACTCTCGGGTGAGGCCGCCTCCTGGATGCGGCCGAACTTCTTCGCCAACACCCCCGACATCCTGCACGCCTACCTCCAGCACGGCGGCCGGCCCGCCTTCGAGGCCCGTGCCGTCCTCGCCGCGACCCTCTCCCCCACCTGGGGCATCTACAGCGGCTACGAACTGTGCGAGAACACCCCCCTCAGGGAAGGCGGTGAGGACTACCTCGACTCGGAGAAGTACCAGCTCAAGCCCCGCGACTGGGACGCCGCCGCCCGCGAGGGCCGCACCCTCGCCCCCCTCATCACCCGCCTCAACACCATCCGGCGCCAGCATCCCGCGCTGCAGCGCCTGCGGAACCTGCGCTTCCACCACACGGACAACGACGCGGTGATCGCCTACAGCAAGCGCACGGGGACGGACGCGGTCGTCGTGGTCGTCAACCTGGACCCGCACCACACCCAGGAGGCGACGGTCTCGTTGGACATGCCGCAGCTCGGCCTGGAGGGGCACGAGTCGGTGCCGGTGCGCGACCTGCTCACCGGTGAGACCTATCTCTGGGGCAGGACCAACTACGTGCGCCTCACCCCCGGCGGGGCGCCGGCGCACGTGCTCCACGTCGGACGACCGACGCCACACAACGGAGGGCCCGCAGCGTCATGACTGTCAACGACCCCGTGCCGGACACCTTCGAGGACACTCCCGTCAAGGACCGGGATCCGGAGTGGTTCAAGCGCGCCGTCTTCTACGAGGTCCTGGTCCGCACGTTCCACGACAGCAACGGCGACGGCGTGGGCGACCTCAAGGGCCTGACCGCCAAGCTCGACTATCTGCAGTGGCTCGGCGTGGACTGCCTGTGGCTGCCGCCGTTCTTCAAGTCCCCCCTGCGCGACGGGGGTTACGACGTCGCCGACTACACCGCCGTCCTGCCGGAGTTCGGTGACCTCGCCGACTTCGTGGAGTTCGTGGACGCCGCCCACCAGCGCGGCATGCGCGTCATCATCGACTTCGTCATGAACCACACCAGCGACCAGCACCCGTGGTTCCAGGAGTCGCGCACCAACCCCGACGGGCCGTACGGGGACTACTACGTGTGGGCCGACGACGACAAGCAGTACGAGGACGCGCGGATCATCTTCGTCGACACCGAGGCCTCCAACTGGACGTTCGATCCCGTCCGGGGCCAGTACTTCTTCCATCGCTTCTTCTCGCACCAGCCGGACCTGAACTACGAGAACCCGGCCGTGCAGGAGGAGATCCTGGCCGCTCTGAAGTTCTGGCTGGACCTGGGCATCGACGGGTTCCGGCTGGACGCCGTCCCCTATCTCTACTCGGCCGAGGGCACCAACTGCGAGAACCTGCCCGCCACTCACGAGTTCCTCAAGCGCGTGCGCCGCGAGATCGACGCGATGTACCCGGACACGGTGCTGCTGGCGGAGGCCAACCAGTGGCCCGAGGACGTCGTCGACTACTTCGGGGACTACGCCTCCGGCGGCGACGAATGCCACATGGCCTTCCACTTCCCGGTCATGCCGCGCATCTTCATGGCCGTACGCCGGGAATCGCGCTACCCGGTCTCCGAGATCCTGGCCAAGACCCCGGCCATCCCCTCCAACTGCCAGTGGGGCATCTTCCTGCGCAACCACGACGAGCTGACCCTGGAGATGGTCACCGACGAGGAACGCGACTACATGTGGGCCGAGTACGCGAAGGACCCGCGTATGCGCGCCAACATCGGCATCCGCCGCCGCCTCGCCCCCCTCCTCGACAACGACCGCAACCAGATCGAACTGTTCACCGCCCTGCTGCTCTCCCTCCCGGGATCACCGATCCTCTACTACGGCGACGAGATCGGCATGGGCGACAACATCTGGCTCGGCGACCGCGACGCCGTACGCACCCCCATGCAGTGGACACCCGACCGCAACGCCGGCTTCTCGTCCTGCGACCCCGGAAGGCTCTACCTGCCGACCATCATGGACCCCGTCTACGGCTACCAGGTCACCAACGTCGAGGCGTCCATGTCGTCGCCGTCGTCGCTGCTGCACTGGACCCGCCGCATGATCGAGATCCGCAAGCAGAACCCCGCCTTCGGACTCGGCTCTTTCACGGAACTCCAGTCCTCCAACCCGGCGGTGCTCGCGTTCCTCCGCGAATACGGTGACGACCTGGTGCTGTGCGTCAACAACTTCTCCCGGTTCGCGCAGCCCACGGAACTCGACCTGCGGGAGTACGACGGACGGCATCCCGTCGAGCTGATCGGCGGGGTGCGGTTCCCCGCCATCGGTGAACTGCCCTACCTCCTCACCCTGGCCGGCCACGGCTTCTACTGGTTCCGGCTCACCCGAGTCGCATCCCGCATCGGCCGCCGCCGCTGACGCCCGGCGCCGAGGAAAGGACGCGTCACCATGCCGAAGACCATCACCCTCCGACCGAGAACCACGCCCGACGTGCGGGGACCGCTGGCCTCGCTGGGCGGGATGCTGCGCGAATGGCTGCCGAAGCAGCGCTGGTTCGCGGGCAAGGACCGGCCCGTCACGGACCTGTCGGTGCTGTCCGTGACCGAGCTGTTCCCGGGCTGTCTGCACCTGCTGGTCCACGCCTCTCACGCCCCGGTGCCCACGCCGGGCGGCACTCCCCCGCCCGGCGACTGCTACCAGCTGCTGCTCGGCCTGCGCCAGCAGCCGGCGCCGCGCCTGGCGCGGGCGTACATCGGCCGCGCCGAGGAGGGTCCGCTGGCGGGTCTCGCCGTGTACGACGCCCTGCACGACCCGCGCTCCGCGCACCTGCTCCTGGAGCGGCTGCGCCGGCCGGGCACGGCGGGACCCCTGCGCTTCGAGGCCGACCCGGCCGCCGGCGACCTGCCCGGCGGGCTGCCGCCGCGCCTGCTGGACGCCGAGCAGTCCAACTCCTCGATCGTCTACGGCGACGCGTACATCCTGAAGGTCTTCCGCCGCATCCAGCCGGGCGTCAACCCCGATCTGGAGGTGCCGGGCGCGCTGGCCGCGCAGGGCTGCTCGCGGGTACCGGCACCGGTGGCCTGGTTCAGCACGGCCGCGCCGAGCCCGGCCACGCTCGGCGTGCTCCAGCCCTTCCTGCCCGACGCCGCCGACGGCTGGACGCTGGCGCTGCGCGCGCTCGCCTCGGGCGACGACTTCACCGCCGAGGCCCGGGAGCTGGGCCGGGCGATGGCCGAGGTGCACCTCGCGCTGGCCGAGGCGTTCCCGGCGGCCGGGCCCGGGGAGCACAGCCGCACGGCGGAGGCGATGTGCGCCCGGCTGGACGCCGCCGCGCACGCGGTGCCCGCGCTGCGGCCCTTCGTCCCCGGGCTGCGCACCGCGTTCGGCGCGCTGGCCGGCTGCGACACGGGCCCGCCGGCCCAGCGCATCCACGGCGACCTGCACCTGGGGCAGGTGCTGCGGGCCGGCCGGGACTGGTTCGTCATCGACTTCGAGGGTGAGCCGTCCCGCCCGCTCGCCGAGCGGCGGGCCGCGCAGTCCCCGGTGCGGGACGTCGCCGGGATGCTGCGCTCCTTCGACTACGCGGCCCGGCAGCGCCGGCCCTGGCGGCCCGAGTGGGCGCGCCGCTGCCGCGAGGCCTTCTGCGCGGGCTACGCCGCGCGGGTCGGCTGGGACCCCCGGAAGAAGCACGCGCTGCTGCGCGCGCACGAGACGGACAGGGCGGTGTACGAGGTGTTGTACGAAGCGAGGCACCGTCCGGACTGGTTGCCGGTTCCGATGGCCGCGATCCAGCGGCTCGCCGTGTGGGGAGGCTGACGCCATGGCACTGCGCGACATGACACCCCCGGAGTCCGCCGGCCCGCTCCCGGCCGCGACCGTTCCCCTCGACCCCGGCGACCGCGACCGGCTGCTCGGCGGCGCGCACCACGATCCGCACGCCCTGCTGGGCGCCCATCCGGTGCCCGGCGGCACGCTGTTCCGGGCGCTGCGGCCGAACGCCCGCTCGGTGAGCGTCCTGGTCGACGGGATGCGCAACCGGCTGATCTCCGAGGGCGGCGGCCTGTTCTCGGCCGTCCTGCCCTGCCCGGACATCCCGTCGTACACGCTGCTGGTGGCGTACGACGACGGCGAGCAGGAGGTGCAGGACCCGTACCGCTTCCTGCCCTCGCTCGGCGAGCTGGACCTGCACCTGATCCGGGAGGGCCGGCACGAGCAGCTGTGGACGGCGCTCGGGGCCGAGCCGATGACCCACCAGGGCGTGGCCGGCACCCGCTTCACCGTGTGGGCGCCGAACGCCCAGGGGGTGCGGGTCGCCGGTGACTTCACGTACTGGGACGGCACGCAGTACCCGATGCGGTCGCTGGGCGCGTCCGGAGTGTGGGAGCTGTTCCTGCCCGGGATCGGCGAGGGCACCCGGTACAAGTTCGAGATCACCTCCCGGCACGGCCACCGGTTCCTGAAGGCCGACCCGATGGCGCGGTGCGCGGAGGTACCGCCGGACACGGCGTCGGTGGTCGTGGCGGCCCCGGAGTACGCGTGGGGCGACGCGGAGTGGATGGCGCACCGCGGGGACACCCCCGTGCACGAGGCGCCGTTCTCCGTGTACGAGGTGCATCTGCCGTCCTGGCGGCCGGGTCTGGGCTACCGCGAGCTGGCGGCGGAACTGCCCGCGTACGCCAAGGAGATGGGGTTCACGCACCTGGAGCTGATGCCGGTCGCCGCGCATCCCTTCAGCGGCTCCTGGGGGTACCAGGTCACCTCCTACTACGCGCCGACCCCGCGGCTGGGCTCCCCGGACGACTTCCGGTACTTCGTCGACGCCTGCCACCGGGCCGGCCTCGGTGTGATCATGGACTGGGTGCCGGCGCACTTCCCCAAGGACGACTGGGCGCTGGCCCGGTTCGACGGGGAGCCGCTGTACGAGCCCGGGGACGACCGGCGGGCCGAGCACCCGGACTGGGGGACGTACGAGTTCGACTTCGGGCGGACCGAGGTGCGCAACTTCCTGGTCGCCAACGCGGTGTACTGGTGCCAGGAGTTCCACATCGACGGGCTGCGGGTGGACGCCGTCGCCTCGATGCTCTACCTGGACTACTCGCGCGACTCGGGCCAGTGGACGCCGAACGTCTTCGGCGGGCGGGAGGACCTGGACGCGGTGGCGTTCCTGCAGGAGATGAACGCGACCGTGTACCGGCGCTGCCCCGGGGTGGTGACCATCGCCGAGGAGTCCACCGCCTGGGACGGGGTGACCCGGCCGACGGACGGCGGCGGGCTCGGCTTCGGGCTGAAGTGGAACATGGGCTGGATGCACGACTCGCTGCAGTACGTCCAGAAGGAGCCGGTGCACCGCAAGTACCACCACCATGAGATGACGTTCTCGATGGTGTACGCCTACAGCGAGAACTACGTCCTGCCCATCTCGCACGACGAGGTGGTGCACGGCAAGCAGGCCCTGGTGTCGAAGATGCCCGGCGACTGGTGGCAGCGCCGGGCGGGCCACCGTGCCTACCTCGGCTGGATGTGGGCGCATCCCGGCAAGCAGCTCCTGTTCATGGGGCAGGAGTTCGCGCAGGGCGGTGAGTGGTCGGAGCAGGACGGCCCCGAGTGGTGGCTGCTGGACCCGGAGTACTGCGCCCAGGGCGACCACCGGGGGGTGCGCGACCTCGTCCGGGACCTGAACACGGTGTACCGGGACACTCCTGCGCTGTGGCAGCGGGACACCGATCCGGGCGGCTTCCGGTGGGTGCTGTGCGACGCGGCGGAAGACAACGTCTTCGCGTTCCTGCGGTACGACGCCGGGGGCACGCCGCTGCTGGCGGTGTCGAACTTCTCCCCCGTCGTCCGCCACGACTACCGGGTGTGGGTCCCGGAGGAGGTCCCGGCCTGGCAGGAGGCGCTGAACACCGACGACGCCCGGTACGGCGGCGGCGGTGTCGCCGTCGGCGCCCCGGGGGCGCTCAAGCCCGAAGACGGCTCGCTCCGGCTCACGCTGCCGCCGCTCGCCACGGTCTGGCTGGCGCCGGTGCGCTGAGCCGCGCAGGTGTCGACCGACGCCCGGGGGGCAGTCGGGGTCGTACAGACCTCCGGCCGCCCCTCGTGGCACGAGACGGCGTGCGGAGGCACGAGGAGAAGGGCGGCACCCGTGCGCACCGTCGGAGTGGAGGAGGAGCTCCTCCTGGTGGATCCCGGCAGCGGCGATCCGAAGGCACTGGCCGCCGCCGTCCTCGCCCGTGCCGCCCACAGCGGTTCCGGGCAGGACGTGTTCGAGAAGGAGCTGTTCGGGCAGATGCTGGAGTTCGCCACGCATCCGCAGACGGACATGGCGGACCTCGGGGCGGAGATCGTTCGCTGGCGCAAGGAGTCGGCGCGGCACGCGGGGCAGATCGGCTGCACGGTGGCCGCGCTCGCCACCTCGCCGCTGCCGGTCAGCCCCTCCCTCACGGTGAACGACCGCTACCAGTGGCTGGCCGAGCGGTACGGGGTCGGCACCCGGGACCAGCTCGTCTGCGGCTGCCATGTGCATGTGTGCGTGGAGTCGGACGAGGAGGGCGTGGCGATCCTCGACCGGCTCCGCCCCTGGCTGCCGGTACTCGCGGCCGTCAGCGCCAACTCGCCGTTCTGGCAGGGCCGGGAGACCAGCTACGCCAGCTATCGCAGCCGAGTCTGGAACCGCTGGCCGTCGGCCGGTCCGACGGAGCTGTTCGGCTCGCCCGAGCGCTACCACCGCAGGGTGGCGGACATGGTGGCGAGCGGCGTCATCCTGGACGAGGCGATGGCGTACTTCGACGCCCGGCTGTCGGCGAACTACCCGACGGTGGAGATCCGGGTGGCCGACGTGTGCCTGCGCGCGGAGACCGCCGTCCTCGTCGCCACCCTGGCCCGCGGCCTGGTGGAGACCGCCGCACGCGACTGGCGGGCGGGCCGGCCGGCCCCCGACCACAGCGTGAGCCTGCTGCGGCTGGCCGCGTGGCAGGCCGCCCGGACCGGCCTGGAACAGGACCTCCTCGACCCGGTCACCCTGCGGCCGCGGCCGGCCGGGGACGTGCTGCGCGCGCTGCTGGAGCACACCGGGGACGCGCTCACGGAGTGCGGCGACGCCGAGCGTGCCGAGGAGGCCGTCGCCGCGCTGCTGCGGCACGGCAACGGCGCCCGCGAGCAGCGCGAGCTGCTGGAACGCACCGGCAGTCTGCGCGAGGTCGTCACCGAGTGCGTCCGCCACACCCAGGGGTGAGGCGGACCCCGGGGAGGACCCCTCAGAAGATCAGGGCCAGCGCGTAGGCCAGGAAGAACGCCGCGAGCACGACGAGGCACAGGACGATGACCGTCATCGGCGCCTTCGACCAGCCCCGGGCGTTGCTGTCGGGCTGCCGGATCGCGGCCTCGGGCATGCTGCTCTCCGCGGGCGGGGTCTCGCCGGGCGGGACTCCTCCCCCGGGCTCCAGCCCTGTCGTGCGGTCGGGCTCCGGATCGGGGTTCACATAGGTCATGGGGTCCGAGTCCCCCGGACACGGCCAGATCATCAGCCGATCACGACTTCGCCGTTCCCGGCACCAGCGGTCGCCCGCCTGGGCTACATTCGAGCACCGCCGACAGCAGAGCCGATCGGCGGAGTCACCCTCCGCACACCCCAGGAGCAGCGCATGCGCGATGTCGCACTCGCTCCCACGGCCGCCCCGCCGCTGACCGGCGGGCTCGCCGACGCTCTCTTCGAGACCGCCGAGCGGACCCCCGCCCTGCCGATGCTGGCGCGCCGGCCGGACGCTTTCGCCGGCGTCTGGGAGGAGGTGACGGCGGTGGAGCTGCGGGACGAAGTCGTCGACGTGGCCAAGGGGCTGATCGCCGCCGGTATCTCCCCCGGCCACCGCGTGGCACTGATGGCCCGCACCCGCTACGAGTGGACGGTGCTGAGCCACGCCCTGTGGACCGTCGGCGCGGAGGTCGTCCCGATCCATCCGACGTCGTCGCGAGAGCAGGTCGAGTGGATCCTGCGGGACGCCGGCTGCGTGGCCGTGGCGGTGGAGGACGAGCAGGGCGTCATGACCGTCGGCACCGCGTGCGCGGGGCTGCCCCGGCTGCGGCACGTGTGGCAGCTGGACGCGGGCGCGCTGGACCAGCTCGTCGAGCGGGGCCTGCCGGTGCCGCTGACCACGGTGGAGTCGCTGCGCCGGATCGTGCTGCCGGACTCGACGGCGGTCATCGCGTACACGTCCGGTACCTCGGGCCACCCGCTGGGCTGTGCGCTCAGCCACCGCGGCCTGGCGTACCCCTGCGACACGCTCCTGGCCGGCTGGCGCCATACGACGGCGCTGCCGGGCGAACAGCCGTCCGTGCTGGCGTTCCTGCCGTTCTCCCACGTGTACGGCATCATGATCCAGCAGATCTGTGTACGCGGCGGGGTCCTGATGGCGCACGAGCCCGAACTGACGGAGGCCGCCCTGGCCTCGGCGCTGCGGACGTTCCGGCCGACCTATCTGTACGGTGTGCCGTCGGTGTTCGAGAAGCTGTACAAGAATTTCCTGCGTACGGCCCAGCAGGCGGGCCACGGCGCACTGTTCGAGCGAGCCGCCCGGACCGCGCGGGACTTCGCCGGCGCGGAGGAGCGCCGGCGGCTCGGCACCGGGCCGGGCCCCGGCCTGGAGCTGCGGCTGCAGCACGCGCTGTACGAGCGGACGGTGTACCGCAAGCTGCGCGGGGCGCTCGGCGGCCGGGTGCTGCGGGGCACCTCGGGCGGCTCCTCCCTCAGCCGGGAACTGTCGCTGTTCTACGAGGGCATCGGTCTCTACGTCCACGACGGGTACGGGCTGACGGAGACCTCCGGCGGGATCACCATGCAGCCGCTGGGCCGGGAGAAGTCGGGAACCGTGGGCCGGCCGCTGCCCGGCACGGACGTGCAGGTGGCCGACGACGGGGAGATCCTGGTGCGCGGGCCGTCGGTGTTCCAGGGGTACATCGGCGAGGAGGCGCGGACGCGGGCGGCGCTGCGCGGCGGCTGGCTGGGGACCGGGGACATCGGGCGGCTGGACTCCGAGGGCTATCTGACGATCACCGGGCGCAAGAAGGACGTCATCGTCACCAGCGGCGGCAAGAGCGTGGCCCCGGCCCCGCTGGAGCAGCGGCTGCGGCTGCATCCGCTCGTCCACCAGGCGGTGGTCGTCGGCGACGACCGGCCGTGCGTGGGCGCCCTGATCACCCTGGACCCCGACTTCCTGGCGCACTGGCGGGCCGCGCTGGCGCTGCCGGGCGACTCCGCGGGCCGGGAGACCCGTGAGGAGAACGCGCTGCGGGAGGAGATCGCGCGGGCCGTGGCCTCCGCCAACAGCGCGGTGTCCCGGGCGGAGTCGATCAGGGTCTACCGTGTCCTGCAAGAACCGTTCGCCCCGGGCAACGGACTGCTGACGCCGTCGCTGAAGCTGCGCCGAGAGGCCATAGCGCGGCACTACGCGGCCGAGATCGAGGCGATGTACGAGGCCCGTTCCCGCGCCGCCCGGCGGCCGGGACCGGAGGAGCAGGCCGACTGGGACGAGCCGGACAGTGTGTTCCGGTGATCCGTGGGAAGGAGGCACCTGTCCGCACGGGACACCGGCCCCATGACGGACGCTTTACCCGGCCGGGCGAGGGAACCCGCAGCGTTGAAGAGATCAGCGACGACGACCGCCCTGGTCGGAAGGGGTCCACGAGGGACCGGTCCGGCGGGGCCTGGGAATGCGAGATGTCGACGGAGCCGCGTTGGAACGACACACCGCCCCCGGAGGAGAGGCACGACCGCACCTTCTCCTTCGCGGGTGAGCTGCGCAATGTCACGGGCGCGCGGCTCGCCGCGGAGGAGTTCCTCGACGACCTGGCGATCGACGCCCCGCCGGGCGCGCACGAGTACTGGGACGACATCCTGCTGGTCGTCACCGAACTGGCCGCCAACGCCGTCCAGTACGCGCCCGGGCCGTTCGATCTGCACATGCGCCGCACCTTCGACGGGGTGCACGTCACGATGCACGACACCAGCACCACCCGGCCGGAGCCGCGGCCCTTCCACCCCCGCACGGGCGGCGGAGGCATCGGCTGGCACCTGGTGCACACGCTGTGCGACCAGGTGAGCGTCGTCGTCACCGACCGGGGCAAGGACATCCACGTCTTCCTGCCCTGGTGACCGGCCCGGTCAGACCGGGCGGTGGGCGACGACCCCGAACATGGTCACGGACATGTGCAGGGCGTGGCGTGCGGCGGCCTCGGTCAGCTCGGCGTAGGCCGCGTCGCGCTGCGCCTCGGTGAGCGCCCCCTGGCGGACGGCCGTCTCGCCGAGCATCCGCACCAGCGGCCAGGCGACCGAGGTGTGGTCCTGGAGGAGGGCCTGGGAGCCCCGGTCGTCCACGACGAACCCGGCCTCTCCGAGCTGTCCGACCAGCCGCCGCCCGGAGCGGGGGTTGGCCGCGCCGGACAGAATGGCCGAGGTCAGCGCCTCCATCACGGCGGGGTCGCCGGGGTACAGGATGGCGGTCGCCCAGTCGGTGTCGAGGAGTGCCACCCGGCCGCCCGGGCGCAGCACCCGGGCCATCTCGGCGACGGCCCGGCCGGGTTCGGTCAGGTGCTGCAGGACCCGTTCGCACCAGACGACGTCCATCGAGGCGTCCGGGACGGGCAGGGCCAGCGCGTCGCCGTCGACGAAGCGTGCCGGGTTACCGGCGGCGCGTTCCTCGGCCGCGGCGCGCAGCCCGGGGTTGGGTTCGACGCCCAGCGCGGAGCCCTCGGGGCCGACTGCGGCGGCCAGGGCGCGGGTGTGGGTGCCGGTTCCGCAGCCGATGTCCAGCGCCCGTTCCCCGGGGCGTACGGCGAGTGCCTCGGCGGCCCAGGCGCGCAGCCGCCGTACGCCGTCGTTGGCGTCCTGGGCGTCGAGGGCGCCCACGAGGCGGGCCACGTTCGCGGGGTCGATGCCGCTCTTCTGGAAGCCCGTACCGGGCCGCGGGTCCGTCATGACGGCACTGTACGGCCCGGGCCGGTCCGGGAGGAGCCGGACGTGTATCTGTGCGACTTCCGGTTACTTGGGCGGGAAGCGGGGGCATGCTGGTGCCCACGCGTTCGTCTGCCTGCCGCAGCCGACTGGCGCGGCTGCTGGGGCCACGGTGGGATCGGTCGTGGTGCGCAGCAGCGGTCCGGGGCATGCGAACGGCGTCGAGTCGGACCGCCTGGAGCCGCAGAAAGGGATGGACACCGTGACACGACCCAGGATCCTGGTGGTGGGCGCAGGCTTCGCCGGAGTGGGGTGCGTGCGCCGTCTGGAGCGCAGGCTCGGCCCGGACGAGGCCGACATCACGCTGGTGACGCCGTACTCGTACCAGCTCTATCTCCCCCTGCTGCCCCAGGTCGCCTCCGGCGTGCTCACGCCGCAGTCGATCGCTCTGTCGCTGCGCCGCAGCAGGAAGTACCGCACCCGGATCCTCCCGGGCGGGGCGATCGGGGTGGACCTGCGGTCGAAGGTCTGCGTGGTCCGCACGATCACCGACAAGATCGTCAACGAGCGGTACGACTACATCGTGCTGGCGCCGGGCAGCGTGACCCGCACCTTCGACATCCCGGGGCTGACGGAGCACGCCTTCGGGATGAAGACGCTCGCCGAGGCCGCCTACATCCGCGACCACGTCATCACGCAGCTCGACCTGGCCGACGCCAGCGACGATCCGGCGGAGCGGGCCGCTCGGCTGCAGTTCGTGGTCGTCGGCGGCGGCTACGCCGGCACCGAGACGGCGGCCTGTCTGCAGCGGCTCACGCACGCGGCCGTCCAGCGCTACCCGCGGATCGACCCGGGCCTGATCAAGTGGCACCTCATCGACATCGCGCCCAAGCTGATGCCGGAGCTGGGCGACAAGCTGGGCCGCAGCGCGCAGGAGATCCTCGGACGGCGCGGCATCGAGGTGTCGCTGGGCGTCTCGATCGACAAGGCGGGCGCGGAGGAGGTCACCTTCACCGACGGGCGGGTGGTCCCGACCCACACGCTGATCTGGACGGCCGGCGTGGTCGCCAGCCCGCTGATGGCCACGCTGGGCGCGGAGACCGTCCGCGGCCGGCTCGCGGTGACCGCCGACATGTGCCTGCCGGGGTACGACGGTGTCTTCGCGCTCGGCGACGCCGCCGCCGTGCCCGACCGGGCCAAGGACGACGAGGGCGCGGTGTGCCCGCCGACGGCCCAGCACGCCATGCGGCAGGGCGGGGCGGTCGCCGACAACGTCATCGCGACGCTGCGCGGGCAGCCGATGAAGCCGTACGAGCACAAGGACCTGGGGCTGGTCGTCGACCTCGGCGGGAAGGACGCGGTGTCCAAGCCGCTCGGGGTGGAGCTGCGGGGCGTGCCCGCGCAGGCGGTGGCGCGCGGCTACCACTGGTCGGCGCTGCGCACCAATGTCGCCAAGGCCCGCGTCATGACGAACTGGATGCTGAACGCGGTCGCCGGCGACGATTTCGTGCGCACCGGCTTCCAGGCCCGCAAGCCGGCCCGGCTGAAGGACTTCGAGTTCACGGACGCCTATCTGACGCCGGACCAGGTCCGCGAGCGTGTGGAGGGCAAGCCGGTCGAGAGCCCCTGAACCGGCCGGCACCGCCGGGGGCCGTGCCATGCTGGGGTCGCGACACGATCATGGGCCGGACGGAAGTGGGCGCGACGGCGTGAGGGCAGCGGTTCGGGTGGGGTGGGCACGGGTGTGGGACCGGCTCGCGGCCTCGGACCCGGGGCTGCTGCGGCTGACCGCGGGGCTGCGGACGGTCGCCGCCATCGCCGTCACGCTTCTCGTGCTGGCCGTGCTCGGGGCGCCGGTGACCCATCTGGTCGCGGGCGCCATCTCGGCGATGGCGGCGACGTTCGCCATCCGGGAGAAGCAGCGTTCGCGGCAGGCCGTGACCCTCGCGCTGGGGCTGCCGACGGCGCTGGCGTCGATGTCGCTGGGCGCGGTGCTGAACCAGCGGGTGGTGGCGGGTGACCTGTTCTTCGTCGTCCTCATCTTCTGCGCGGTCTACGGCCGGCGGTTCGGTGACCGCGGCACGGCGCTCGGCCTGATCGGCTTCCAGGTCTACTTCGTCTCGCTGTTCGTGCGCGCCACCCCGCACATGCTGCCGGCCCTGTACGGCGTGCTGGCCGTGGCGTTCGCGAGTAGCGCGGCCGCCCGTTTCCTGCTGTTCCCGCAGACCCCGGCCGGTGTCCTGGACCGGCTGCGGCGGGCCTTCCGGGCCCGGCTGGGCCAGTTGGTCGGCACGCAGGCCGAACTGCTGGACGCCGGGCCCGACGAGGTGGACAAGGTCCTCGCCGACCTGCGCACCGGCACCGCCCGGCTGCACGACACGGCGCTGCTGATCCAGGGCCGGCTGGCGGACGGCACGTCCGACGAGGCGGTGGCCCGGCTGCTGCAGCGCCGGATCGCGGACGCCGAGATCGCGGCCGAACGGCTCGGTCTGCTGCTGCTCACCGCGCGCAGCGCCGAGCGGACCGAGACGCTCACCCTGCATCTGCCGGGCGCCCCGCTGCCCTCCGGTGGGGAGCTGCCGGTGCGGGACGAGGCGAGTGCCGCGCTGCGCCGGGACCTGGCGGCGCTGCGCCTGCTGGTGCAGCGCCCGGTCGGCGAGGCCTCCGGGACGGCGCTGGCGCACGTGCGCAACCGGCTGCTCGGCTACCGCGAGGAGGAGAACCTGCCGCGGGCCTCCCCCGCCGTCCAGGACGTGTTCCGGGGCCTCGGCGAGGCCGCGCGCGCCTCGCTGGGGCTGCGGATGGCCCTGGACGGGCCGCTGGACGAGTCCGACGACTCCCCGGCGACGGCCCGCTCCCGCGAGGAACTGGACGC
Organism: Streptomyces sp. L2; assembly: GCF_004124325.1. Lineage (NCBI taxonomy): Bacteria > Bacillati > Actinomycetota > Actinomycetes > Kitasatosporales > Streptomycetaceae > Streptomyces > Streptomyces sp. L2. The sequence goes on along the minus strand of NZ_QBDT01000001.1, from coordinate 7,404,848 downwards.
CGAGGACGCGGCCATCGAGGGCAGCGAGGACGAGGAGGGCGAGCAGGCCGGCCGGACCGGGCTGCGGCGGCCCACCACCCGGGCCGCGGTGCAGGTGGCCGTGGGGTCCTCGCTGGCCATCCTGGGCGGCGAGCTGCTGTCCACGCAGCGCTGGTACTGGGCGGTGCTGACCTGCTGGATCGTGTTCATCAACACCTCGTCCACCGGCGAGATCCTGGTCAAGGGGTACCGCCGGCTGCTGGGCACGGTGCTCGGCGTGGTGGCCGGCATCGGGCTCGCGGGGCTGGTCGGGCACCACACGTGGACGGCCTTCGGGCTGGTGCTGCTGTTCGTCTTCGCGATGTTCTACAGCGCTCCGCTGTCCTACACACTGATGTCGTTCTTCGTCACAGCGATGCTGGGACTGTTGTACACGCTGCTGAACTCCTACAGCGCCTCGGTGCTGCTGCTACGGGTGGAGGAGACCGCCCTGGGGGCGACCTGCGGGGTGATCGCGGCGGCGGTGGTGCTCCCGGTGCGCACGGACCGCCGTACCGACGAACTCCTGGTCGCCGTCCTGGACCGGCTGGCCGACGTGACGCGGGCCGCGGTCGACCAGCTGAGCGGGGACGCGCCGGGCGAGCTGGTGGACAAGGCGCGCGCCCTGGACCAGGCGCTGGCCGATCTGCGGGCCGCCACCCAGCCGCTGACCCATCCGATCACACCGCTGCGCTCGCGCCGGGACAACGCCCGGTACATCGTGGCGCTGCTGGAGACCTGCGCGTACCACGGCCGTTCGCTGGCGGCCACGGCGGAGCTGCTGCCCACACATCCGTCGATGGCGGCGGATCCGCGGCTGCGCGGCGCCGGCGGGCGGATCGTGCACAACATCGAGACGATCGCCGCGCACGTCTCGGACCCCGGATCCGCCGCCCGCATGGAGACCGGCCCCAGCATCGCGTCGATGCTGGAGCCGGGCACCCTGCGCACACCCCGCTACGGCAGGGTGACCGACCGGGTGCTACGGCATCTGCAGCGCCTGGACGAGGCCGTGTCGGGCCTGGCCCGCCCCCTGGGGATGGCACCGGACCAGCCCGAGAAGTGACGGCGGGCACCAGGGCCCGGGAGACTCCCGAGGGAGGCGGACGCCTTCAGGCCATGGGGCGGCCGCCCCGGTGCCGGCCCATCGCCTCGTCGCGGACCCGGGCGCAGCTGCGGCTGATGAGCCGGGAGACGTGCATCTGGGAGATGCCGAGGCGGTCGGCGATCCGGCTCTGCGTCATGTCCTCGAAGAAACGCATGTAGAGGATGGCCTGTTCACGCTCGGGCAGCCGACGCAACCCCTCCTTGGCGGCCTCGCGGTCGACGACGACGTCGAAGGAGGTGTCGGACGCGCCCAGGGTGTCGGCCAGGCTGTAGCCGTCGTCGCCGCCGGCCAGCTCGGCGTCCAGGGACAGCGTGCTGAAGCTCTCCAGCGCCTCCATGCCCGCGCTCACCTCGTCCTCGGTGAGGCCGGTGTGGGCGGCGATGTCGGCGACCGTGGGCTCACGGCTGCCGGGGTTCTGGGTGAGTTCGCGGCGGGCCACGCGGACGCGGTTGCGCAGCTCCTGCACCCGGCGCGGGACCCGCAGGGCCCACATCCGGTCCCTGAAGTGCCGCTTCACCTCGCCGGTGATGGTGGGCACGGCATAACTTTCGAACGCCCCGCGCGAGGGGTCGAACCGGTCGACCGCCTTGACCAGCCCGAGGGCCGCCACCTGCCGCAGGTCCTCGACGGCCTCCCCGCGGTCCCGGAACCGGCCGGCGATGCGGTGGGCCATGGGCAGCCAGGCGGCGACGAGTTCGTCGCGCACCTCGTCGCGTTCGGGGCCGTCGTCCAGGGCGGCCAGCCGGGCGAAGAGGGCGGCGGTGTCGGGGGCGTCGTCGTGGACCCGCCGCGCCGGGGCGGTGGTGCGGTCTGTCGTGCCGGAACGGCTTGTCGACATGTCGGTCAGCATGCGGAATCGCTCCTGAACGTGGTTTCAGGGCACGGCCGGAACGGCGTGGTTCCGGGTCCCGGCCCGAACGGGGGTGTCAGGGGGTCGCCGCGGGATGGCCGCCGGGCCCGCCGGGAGGCGGGCCCGCCTCAGCCGTACGTCCCGCTGGGCGCGCGCCTCCGGTCCGAAGCACGAGATTCCGTCTGCCCGGCCGACCCGTCCGCAAACGCCGCCGGCGAAACTTCTCCGGCGTCAGCGCAGGGGCACGACGGCCGTGATGCACTTGCCGCCGCAGGGCAGGCAGGCCACCCGGACGTCGCGTGCCAGCCGGCAGACGATGGGCCAGCCCCGGCCGCCGGCCGCGCACCGGTCGGGTTCGTCCGGCCGGGCGGTGGCCACCGGGACGTCGTCGCTGCGGTCGCTCACCGAGACGCGGACCCCGCCGCTGTCGACGGCGACGTCGAACCCGGTGATCCCGCCGCCGTGCAGGATGGCGTTGGTGGTGAGTTCGGAGGTGACCAGCAGGGCGTCGTCCAGCGCCTGGCCGGCGCAGGTGAGGGCCCGGTCGCGGCAGCGTTCGGCGACCGCGTGCCGTACGGTTCTGCGGGCGTCGGCCGGCCGGCACGGCACGGGCCGGGTGTCCCTGGTCGCGGTGGCGGAGTCGGTCCTGTGCGGCTCGCGCATCCCTTCCCTCCCTGGCTGCGCCCCGGGGGATTCCCGGGCGATACGGGTCTACTGGTTCGGCTGACCCCTGTGAGCGCCGTCAAACACCCTCGGTGCCGCTGTCATCACCGGGCGGCGGCCGGGTACCCGGAGCGCATGACCGATGTCGTGGACGCGGACGAGCTGTTGCGGCGCATCCAGCGCGGCCGGGACCGGGCGGCCGGGGAGGCGCGGAGCTGGCGCGAGCGGGCACAGAGCCTGACGGCGACCGATCCGGACGGGGCGCGGGAGGCCTCCGTCCGGGCGTCGGCGTACGAGGCGGTGCTCGACGCGCTCCAGGAGATCGCGGCCCCGGGCGCGCCGCCGCCCTCCGCTCCGTCCGCCCCGCCGGCCGGTATGGAGGGCGGGACGGACGGCGGGCCGGGGGTGAAACAGGTCACCTGAGCGGGGTCCAATGCCGCGAAGGGGAGCCAGATGGTTTACCGTTCATCCATAAGTGGTCAGGGGGTCGACCGGAACCGTCCCCTCTGCGCCACTGCACACGGCCCTGGCTGGCTTCCCCCGTCCAGCCAGGGCTTTTTCATGCCCCGGCGACGCCGGCCGGGCGGAAAGCCGGGTCCTTCGAGGTGCCCGGAGCGGCGGCAGCGGCTCAAATGGAGGAGAACCCCTCGAACCCTCGCCGGTGAGGAGCCCCCATGACCAAAGCGATCAAACTGCTGACCGCCCTGCCGCAGGCGCAGCGCGAGCGCCTCATGGAGCTGGCCAAGGAGGTCTCCTTCCCGGAGGACACCCGGATCTTCGAGGCGGGGGGCACCGCCGACCGGTTCTGGGTGATCCGCTCCGGCGCGGTCTCCCTGGACCAGGAGGTCACGTCCCGGCAGCAGGTCACGGTGGCCACCCTCGGCGCGGGCGACATGCTCGGCTGGTCGTGGCTGTTCCCGCCGTACGAGTGGGACTTCGGGGCGGTCGCCTTCAGCAATGTGCGGGCCTACGAGTTCGACGGGCCGTCGGTGCTGGCGCTGAGCGTGGAGGACCCGCTGCTCGGACTGTCCCTGGTGCGGACCGTCGCCGAGGTCCTCGCCCACCGTCTGGAGACGACCCGCGGCAAGCTGATGGACCAGTACGCGCTGCGCCGACGGGGCTATGCGTAGCGAGCCTCGGCGCCCCTGAGCCCTGGGCCCCGGGAGCCTCAGATCCGGTAGCGGCGCAGCGCCGGGACGGCGGCTGCCAGGACCAGCATCAGCGCGACGACCAGGGCGCCGCCGCCCGCCACGGCGGCCCGGGGGCCGAACACGGAGCCGGCGGTGCCGTGCAGGACGTCGGCCAGGCGCGGGCCGCCCGCGACGACCACCGTGAACACCCCCTGCAGCCGGCCGCGCATCTCGTCGGTCGCGGCGGTCAGCAGGATCGCGCCGCGGAACACCATGGACACCATGTCGGCGACGCCCGCGGCGGCGAGGAAGGCCATGGCCACCCAGAGGTTGCGGCTCAGCCCGAACCCGGCGACGGCCATGCCCCACCCGACCACGGCCCCGATGACCATCCAGCCGTGCCGCCGGGCCCGGGAGAACACGCCGGAGAACAGTCCGCCGAGCACGGCTCCGACGGGGATGCCGGCGAACAGCACGCCCAGCGCGAGCCCTTCGCCGTACGGCGCGAACGTCTGGGCGGCGAGCTGCGGGAACAGGGCGCGCGGCATGCCGAACACCATCGCGACGATGTCGGCGAGGAAGGACAGCAGCAGCACCTTGTGCCCGGAGATGTAGCGGAACCCGGCGGCGATCTCTCTGAGGCCCGCCCGGCGGGACGGGGACGCGCCGAGCGGCGGCAGCGCGGGCAGCCGGAAGACCGCCCACACGGTGACGCACAGGGCGAGCGCGTCGATCAGGTACAGCTCGGGCAGCCCGATGACCGGTATCAGCACACCGGCCAGCAGCGGACCCGCCACCAGGCCGGTCTGCATCACGGTCGAGCCCAGCGCGTTGGCCGCCGGCAGTTCCTCGGCCGGCACCAGCCGGGCGATGGACGCGGTGCGCGCCGGGGAGTTGAGCCCGAAGAACGCCTGCTGCAGGGCGAGCAGCGCCATCAGGACGACGACCGAGTCCAGGCCGGACGCCGCCTGCGCCCAGAACAGCAGTGAGGTGACGGCGATGCCGGTGTTGGTGACCAGCAGCAGTTTGCGGCGGTCCACCGTGTCGGCGACGGCCCCGCCCCACAGCGCGAACACGACCATGGGCAGCAGACCGGCGAGGCTCGCGTAGCCGACCCACGCCGAGGAGTGGGTGATGTCGTAGATCTGCTTGGGCACGGCGACCGCGGTGAGCTGGCTGCCGACGGCCGTCACGATGGTGGACGACCACAGGCGCCGGTAGGCGGGGATGCGCAGGGGACGGGTGTCCATCGCCCAGCGGCGCCAGCCGCGCCGGGGCGGGTCCGCCGTCGCACCGGGGTCGTCGGTGCCGGGTTCGGCCGTGCTGCTCTCGCTGGTGTCCACCGTGTCCTGCTCGCTCGACAGAGGTTGCTCGATACATCTTTCGATGCGGGCCCACTATCGCAGCAACGCGCCCGGTCGCCGAACCCGATTCTCAGGCGCCGGCGACGAGGCTCGCGCCGAGGACCAGCATGGTGACGGCGACCAGGCCGTCCAGCACCCGCCAGGCGCCGGGCCGGGCGAGGAACCGGCCGAGCAGCCGGGCGCCGAAGCCGAGCCCGGCGAACCAGCACAGGCTGGCCAGGGCGGCCCCCAGCCCGAAGGTCCAGCGCAGCCCGCCGTGACCGGCCGCGAGGGAGCCGAGCAGGAACACCGTGTCCAGGTAGACGTGCGGGTTGAGCCAGGTCATCGCCAGGCAGGTGAGCACCGCCCGCCGGCGGGAACCGGCCGCCTCGCCCTCGGCCCGCAGTCCCGCGCCGGGCCTGAGGACCCGGCGGGCGGCGAGGGCGCCGTAGCAGAGCAGGAAGGCGCCGCCGGCCAGGGCGACCGCCGTGAGCGCGCCGGGCCAGGCCACCACGACGGCGCCGACCCCGCCCACTCCGAGCGCGATGAGCACCGCGTCGGACAGGGCGCAGATGCCGACGACGGCCAGGACGGCGTCCCGGCGCACCCCCTGCCGCAGGACGAAGGCGTTCTGGGCGCCGATGGCGACGATCAGGGAGAGGCCGGTGCCGAATCCGGCGGCGGCGGCGGTCAGTGCGGCGTTCATGCCGTCGAAACTAAGCGGGGGATCACCTGACGTACAGCTAAAGATTCTTACGTACCCTTAGCTATTCTTAGCCGGTGTGATGGACGAGCTTCCGGTGGACCAGGTGCGCACGCTGCTCGCCGTGGTGGACGAGGGCACCTTCGACGCGGCGGCCGAGGCCCTGCACGTGACGCCCTCGGCGGTCAGCCAGCGCGTCAAGGGGCTGGAGCAGCGCACCGGCCGGGTGCTGCTCCAGCGCACCAAGCCGGTGCGGCCCACTGAGTCCGGCGCGGTGCTGGTCCGGTTCGCGCGGCAGCTGGCCCGGCTGGAGCGGGACGCGCGCGGCGAGCTGGGGCTGAGCGGCGCCGGGGAGCCGACGCGGGTGTCGGTCGCGGTGAACGCGGACTCGCTGGCGACCTGGTTCCTCGACGCGCTGACCCGGGTGCGGGGGCTCTGTTTCGAACTGCACCGCGAGGACGAGGCGCACACGGCGGCGCTGCTGCGCGAGGGCCAGGTGATGGCGGCCGTCACCTCCTCCCCCGACCCGGTGCCCGGCTGCTCGGTGCGTCCGCTCGGCCGCATGCGCTATCTGCCGGTGGCCGAACCGGAGTTCGCCGAACGGTACGTGACCGGGCGACCCCTGGCGGAGGCGCTGTCCGAGGCCCCCGTCGTGGTCTTCGACCGCAAGGACGACTTCCAGGACGGCTTCGTACGGCGGCTGGGCCGCGGGTCCGCCGGTGCCCTGCGGCACTATGTGCCCACCTCGGAGGGGTTCGTCACCGCGGTCGCCGCCGGGCTCGGCTGGGGCCTGGTGCCGCAGACGCAGGCCGGCCCGCTGCTGCGCGAGGGCCGCCTCGTGCGGCTCGCTCCGGACCGCTGGATGGACGCCACGCTGTACTGGCAGCAGTGGAAGCTGGATTCGCCCGCGCTGGCGGCCCTGGCGGAGGCGGTGTCGCTGACCGCGGCGGAGGCCCTGCTGAACTGACGGGCAGGAGACGCTGCCGGGAGACCGCGCTGGACTGACGGCCCGGTGGGTGACGGGCGGTCAGGCCAGGACTCGCCGGGCCGGAAAGGCGCTCCCGGAGTACGGTGGTCGCGCGGTGGCGCGGCCGACGGCGTGCCGTCTTCGCCCTCGAACTCGACGTCACCGGTGCCCGGTCGGGGCCGGACGCCGTCGCCGGCGCGCGCACGCCCCCGCGTCCGTTCCCCGGCCCGTCGACCCGTCGACCGCGTGTGGCTGAGCAGTTTCACACGGCTCCGACCGGTCACCCGACCCAGCGGAACACATCCGGCAGGGCACGGACGACTTCGATCCCAGGAGACTTCGATGGATTACTGGCGCGACCATGCCGCGTGCCGTCACGAGGACCCCGACCTGTTCTTCCCCATCGGTACCACCGGCCCCTCCCAGGTGCAGGCCCAGCAGGCCACGGCGGTCTGCGAGGGGTGCCCCGTGCGGGAACAGTGCCTGGACTGGGCGCTGGACACCGGACAGAGCATCGGCATCTGGGGCGGGACCACCGAGGCGGAGCGCCGCCGGCTGCGGCGCCGCGCGGGATCCCGGCGCGGCTCGGGCTGACCCGGCGGCCGGGCCCCGGGGGTCAGCGGCCGGAGCGGCGCGGTGTCCCCCACCGCCGTTCCTGGCGCTCGACCTCCGGCCTGGCCTCCTCGATCATGGGGCCGGCGATCCAGCACATCGGCTCGACATCGGCGACGAGCGGCTCGTTGTCGGGGCCCCGGCCCGCCTCCCGGCCCCTGAGGGCCCAGGGGCGGACGCCGGGGCCCTTGTCGTGCGGCAGGTGGGAGTGGTCGTACAGCCGGCGGGCCACCCACAGCTCCACGGACCGGCCCCGCCACCACTCCTCGACGTCGAGCGGATTGGCGGACAGCCCCGGCAGGGGGACGCCGGTCAGGTCGTCGGTGCTGGTCGTCTCCCCGAGGTCGGGCCCGGGCCCCTTCGACCAGCGCACGTAGAGGCCCCGGTGCCGCTCGACCAGTGCGGCCAGTTCGGCGAGCGTGGACGTGACCGGCAGGTCGTCCGGTGCGCTCATGGGGGACCTCCCTCGGCTGCTCCGTCGGGCTTCCGCGGTACCCCCGGGTGCGGTCCGGGAACCCGATCGCGGGCCGCACGCCGCGGACCTCCCGATCACGGGCCGCGGGCCGTCACTCCTCCCGGTCGGGCGGCGCGGCGGCGGGCAGCCGGAGGGTGAAGACCGCTCCCTCCCCGGATTCGCTCGCCACCCGTGCCGTACCGCCGTGGGCGGCGACGAGGTGGCGGACGATCGCCAGGCCGAGCCCGCTGCCGCCGGTGCGCCGGCTGCGGGACTTCTCGGCACGCCAGAACCGCTCGAAGACGTGCGGAAGGTCCTCGGCCGCGATGCCCGTGCCGGTGTCGGTGACGGTGAGCAGCAGGTCGTCGCCGTCGCGGTGGGCGGCCAGCGTGACGGTGCCGCCGGCGGGGGTGTGCCGCAGCGCGTTGGAGACCAGGTTGCCCAGCGCCTGCCGCATCCGCACCGGGTCGGCGTCCAGCCAGGCGGCGGGGTCGGCGTCGGTGCCGAGGACGACCCCGGCGCCGTCGGCGGCGACCCGGTGGGCGGCGGCGACCTGGTCGAGCAGTTCGGCGGCGTGCAGCGGCTCGGGGTGCAGGCGCAGGGTGCCCGCGTCGGCGGCCGCGATGTCCTGGAGGTCGTCGATGATCCGCTGCAGGACCAGCGCCTCGTCGTGCAGGGAGCCCAGCAGGGCGGGGTCGGGGTCGACGACGCCGTCCCGGGTGACCTCCAGCCAGCCGCGGATGTTGGTGAGGGGGCTGCGCAGTTCGTGGGCGATGTCGCTGACCATCGCCTTGCGCTGGGCCTCCAGCCGTTCGCGGCGCTCGGTGAGGTCGTTGAAGGCCTCGGCGAGGATGCCGGTCTCGTCCCGCGTGGTCACCGGCACCCGGACATGGAGCTCGGGCGGCTGCTGGGCCGCGGCGGTGAGCGCGCGCAGCGGGCGCACCAGCCGGACGGCGACGACGGCGGCCACCGCGACGGTGACCGCCAGGACCAGGCCGGCCGCGCCCGCGACCTTGGCCTTGTTGGCCGGGGACATGTCGAACCGGACGGTGTCGCGGTCGCCGATGCCGAGGAACAGCTGGGCCGGCGGGGCGACGTACGGCCTCAGCTGGGTGCGGCGGGCGTCGAGGACGCAGGTGCGCGCGGCCCGGGTGTCGTCGGCGCCCGTCTTCGTCTTCTTCCTGGCGACGACGTAGCCGCCGGCCAGGAGGTCCCGGCCGGTCGGGTCGAGGGTGACGAAGGCCGGTCCGCCGAGGCCGAGGCCCCGCAGGCAGGGCTGGGCGAGGTCAGAGAGCCGGTCGAGGGCCTTGCGTTCGGTCGGAGTGGGGATGTTCAGCGCCCCGTCGTCGCACTTCTCCGCGACGTAGCCGGCGAGGTCGGCCCCCTGGCCGGGGCCGGTGACCAGGGGGCGGCCGCTGGGGATCCGGGTCACGGTGGGCCGCAGACCGAACGCCTCGTAGCAGGCCTTGAGCCGGCCGGCCAGGGCGTCCAGCTTGGCGCGTTCCGCGCCGGTGATCCGGTACGGGCCGACCACACGGGGGTCGATGCCGCTGAGCTGCGCGCCGGAATCGGTGTAGGTGTCGGTGTGCAGCGGGTCGACGGAGGCGGCGGGCCGGGGCGGCAGCGGGGTGCCGCGTGCCGCCGAGTCGGCGACCGGGGTGCGGTCGGCGGTGGTGAGGGCGATGCGCCGGCCGGTCTCGGCGGCCAGGGCCCGGACGGTGTGGCGGACGCCCGCCCAGTCCGGGTGCGTGGCGGCGTAGCCGCTGAGCCGGGCGAGGATCTGGTTGTCGGCGGCGAGGTCCTGGCCCTGTTCCTCCTTGAGCGCGCTGGTGGTGGTCGTCACCGCGAGCCAGGCGGTGGCCGCGACCGAGCAGACGGCGATGAGCGCGGAGACGAACAGCAGCCGGACGAGGAGCCGTTTACGCAGGGGCACGCGGCGCTTCCCGAGCGGCCGCCGGCCGGTGCCCTCGACGGATGGCCGCCGGACGCGGCGCTTCATGTCCGGCCGCCGCTGAGCTTGTAGCCGACGCCGAAGACGGTGAGCAGCCGGGCCGGGCGGCGGGGGTCGGCCTCGATCTTGCGGCGCAGGTTCATGATGTGCACGTCGACGGCCCGTTCGGTGGAGGCCCGGTCGACTCCGCGCGTGCACTGCAGCAACTGCCGCCGGGTGAAGACCCGTTCCGGCTCGCCCGCCATGGTCAGCAGGAGCTGGAACTCGGCCGGCGTGCACTCCACCGGCACGCCGTCGCAGCACACCTCGTGCCGTACGGGGTCGACGGCGATCCCGCCGGCCCGGACGACCGGGTCGTGGTCGCGGCCGGTGCCGCGGCCGCTGCGCCTGAGCACCGTGCGGATGCGGGCCATCAGCTCGCGCGGGCTGTAGGGCTTGGTGAGGTAGTCGTCGGCGCCCAGTTCCAGGCCGAGCAGGACGTCGTCCTCCTCGGCGCGGGCGGTGAGCATCACGACGGGGATGTCCGGGTCGGCGCCGGCGCGCAGCACCCGGCAGACGCCGAATCCGTCGACGACCGGGAGCATCAGGTCGAGCACGACGAGGTCGGGTCCGAGCCGGCGGGCCGCGTCGAGCGCGGCCCCGCCGTCGTGCACCACGGTGGCGGTGTGTCCCTCGGCCAGCAGGGACAGCCGGATCAGTTCGGCCTGCTTCTCGTCGTCCTCGGCGACCAGTACATGTGCGCACACGAGTTCGGATCCTAGGCCGTTCAGCCGGCGAGCCAGTCGGCGTGTCCCATGAGGGCGACCGGGTGGGCGTGCGGGTCGAGGGTGCGCAGGAGCTGTTTCACGTGGGCCTTGGCGATGCTGACGCAGCCGTGGGTGGGGCCGCCGTGGTCGACGTGGAACCAGATGCCGCCGCCGCGGCGGGCGCCGAGCGGACGGGTCCAGTCCAGGGGCGAGGTGCCCGGCTCGCGGTTGTAGTCGATGGCGACGACGTAGTCGAAGCACCCGGCGAGGGATTCGCCCTCGAAGCCGGTGCCGGGCGAGCCAAATCCCCAGGAGTGGTGGTACGGCAGCCTGCTGCCGGGATCGGGGAGCAGGCCGCCGGCGTCGCTGAGGGTGTAGACGCCGACGGGGCTGTGCAGGTCCCCGGCCATGTGGTGGGTGCTCCAGCCGTGCAGGGCGTTGTGGGCCGGCCAGGCGGGGCCGGGCCGCCAGCCGGCGGGGGTGCGTTCGTGCAGGACGACCGTGGAGACCGGGGAGTTCTGACGGCGCCCGGTGACGAGGACCGCCTGCCTGCAGTGGTCCGGTATCGCGGCGCCGCGCCGGGGCCCGAGCCCGGGTATGCGGGGGCGCGCGGGCTCCGCCGCGGTCCGGCTGAGGGGGGTGGCCGCGGGCGCCGGGCCGGTGCGTGTGGCCCCTGGCGCTGTCGTCCGTGGCGCCCGGCCGGTGCGTGTCGTCTCCGGTGCCGGGCCGGCGGCACTGCGGCGCCCGGTCGCCCCCGCTCCGGCGCCGCAGCCGGTGAGCAGCGGCGGGGAGGCGAGGAGGGCGACGGCGGTTCTGCGCGTGATCATGCGTCGAGACTGGCCGACAGATGTGTGGAAGCTGTGAGTTCAGGCGTGACCGGGCTTGCCGGCGGTCTCAAGCCAGGTGTGGAACAGGCCGGTCAGGTCCTTGCCGGAGGCGCGCTCGGCGAGCCTCTCGAAGGCGGCCGTCGTTCCGTGGCCGTACCGGTGCTCGCCCGCCCAGGCGCGCAGGATCCGGAAGAAGGTGCGGTCGCCGACGGCGCGCCGCAGGGCGTGCAGGGTCATGGCGCCGCGGGCGTACACGGGGGTGCCGAAGATGTTCGCCCCGCTGCCGGGGTTCCCGGCAGGGTAGGCCCACAGGTCGTCGCTCGCGGGGGTGGCGTAGAGGGCGTCGAACGTCTGCTGGGCGCTCTCGCCGCCGTGCTGTTCGCTGTAGAGCCATTCGGCGTAGGTCGCGAAGCCCTCGTTGAGCCAGATGTCCTTCCAGGTGGTCAGCGAGACGGAGTCGCCGAACCACTGGTGGGCGTTCTCGTGGACGAGGGTGCTCAGGTCGGGTGCCCGGTCGTACAGGGGCCGGGTCTGGGTCTCCAGGGCGTAGCCGACGTCGTGGGCGTGGTCGACGATCGCCCCGGCGGACCGGAACGGGTAGGGGCCGAACAGCGTGCTCTCCCACCGCAGTACGGACGGCAGCTTCTTCAGCACGGGCGCGGCGGCGGCCGCCTCCCGGGCGTCGACCGCGTTGTAGACCCGGATGCCGTCGGAGGTGGTGTAGCGCTGGACCGTGAACTTCCCGACAGTGGCGGTCGCCAGGTAGGCGGCCATGGGCCGGGTCTCGCGCCAGTGGAACGTGGTGCGGCCGTGCGCGGTGCGCCGCCCCACCAGGGTGCCGTTGGAGACGGCGGTCCGGCCCTGGGGGACGGTGATCGTGATGTCGTACGACGACTTGTCGCTCGGGTGGCTGTTCGCCGGGAACCAGGTCATGGCGCCCTGGGGCTCGCCCGCGACGAACGCCCCGTCGTCGGTGGGGATCCAGCCGTCGGCGGAGCCGTCCGGGTCGCTGACCGGTCCAGGGGTGCCGTGGTAGGCGACGGTGACCCGGAACTCCTGGCCCCGGCGCAGGGTGCGGGCCGGGGTGACGACGAGTTCCTGCCCGTCGCGCCGGAAGCGGGCGGTTGCGCGGCCGACGGCGACGCGGGTGACGTGCAGGCCCTTGAGGTCCAGGTCGAAACGGCTGAGCCGCTGGGTGGCTCGGGCGGTGAGGACGGCCGTGCCGTCGAGCCGGCGGGTGGCGGTGTCGTAGCGGAGCGTCAGGCCGTAGTGGCGGACGTGGTAGCCGCCGTTGCCGCTGAGCGGGAAGTAGGGGTCGCCCGTGCCGGCGGCACCGATCGTGCCCGGCCCGGCGGATCCTGCCGCGGTGGGCCCGGCGGCACCGAGCAGCGCGGCGACGGTGAGCGGGACGGTGGCGAGGACCGCCCGGCGGCGCAGGGCGGCGGTACGGCGTCTCACGGGCTGCCTGCCAGGTGGCGTCACGTGCACTCCTCGGGGTCGGCCGGCCCACAGAGTAACGGCGCGGGGGGCTCCGACCGCCCCTGATTCCGGTCATGTCGCGTCGCGTCGCCGCCCGTACGGCCGCGGGGGCGGCAGTAGGCTCGGAGTACCGTCCGCGACCCGGGAGGTACTTCGCCGTGAGCGTGCGCGTGCGCCGGATCTACGCATCACCCGACCCCGACGACGGCCTGCGGGTCCTGGTGGACCGGCTGTGGCCGCGCGGGGTGTCCAAGGGCGAGGCCCACGTCGACGAGTGGCCGAAAGGGCTCACCCCGTCGACGGAGCTGCGCAAGTGGTACCACGGCGGCGGGGGCTCCTACGAGGAGTTCCGTCGCCGGTACGAGGAGGAGCTGAAGACCCCCGAGGCCGCCGGACTCCTCGACGGGCTGCGGACGGCGGTCCGCGAGGGCCCGGTGACCCTCCTCACGGCGTCCAGGACGCCGGAGGAGAGCCAGGCCTCGGTGCTGGCGGAGCTGCTCAAGGGCACGGGCTGAGGCCGGCCGGCACCGCCGCGGCCTGAGCCGGGGTCAGGCCGTCTGCCGTGCCGCCGCCCGGCCGGCCGCGCGACCCGAGAACAGGCACCCGCCGAGGAAGGTGCCCTCCAGGGCGTTGTAGCCGTGGACGCCGCCGCCCCCGAAGCCGGCCACCTCGCCCGCCGCGTACAGGCCCTCGACGGGCGTGCCGTCGGCGCCCAGCGCGCGGGAGTCGAGGTCGGTCTGGATGCCGCCGAGGGTCTTGCGGGTCAGCACGTGCATACGGACGCCGATCAGCGGGCCGGCGGCCGGATCCAGGAGGCGGTGCGGGGTGGCGACGCGGCCGAGGCGGTCGCCGATGTAGCGGCGGGCGTTGCGGATGCCCTGGATCTGCGAGTCCTTGCTGTAGGGGTTGGCCAGTTGCAGGTCGCGGGCCTCGATCTGGCGGCGGACCTCGGCCGCGTCCAGCAGGGGCTTGTCGGTGAGACCGTTCATCTTCTCGACCAGGTGCTCCAGGCTGCCTGCGGTGACGAAGTCGGCGCCCCGGTCGAGGAAGGCCTGCACCGGGGCGGGTGCGCCCTTGCCGAGCAGCCGGTCGCGGAGCACGGCCTTGCGGTCCTTGGCCGTGATGTCCGGGTTCTGCTCGGAGCCGGAGAGCGCGAACTCCTTCTCGATGATCTTCCGGGTGAGGACGAACCAGGAGTGGTCGTACCCGGCGATGTCCTCGGTGGTGCGCAGGTGCCTGAGCGTGCTCAGGGTGTCGTAGCCGGGCAGGCAGGGGTCGGGCAGGCGGCGGCCGAGGGCGTCGAGCCAGACCGAGGAGGGGCCGGGCAGGATGCGGATGCCGTGGCCGGGCCAGACGGGGTCCCAGTTCTGAATCCCCTCGGTGTAGTGCCACATGCGGTCGCGGTTGACCAGCCGTACACCGGCCTCGGCGCTGATGTCGAGCATACGGCCGTCGACGTAGGCGGGCACACCGGTGACCAGGTGCGCGGGCGGGGTGCCGAGGCGCTCGGGCCAGTAGCGGCGGACGATGTCGTGGTCGGCGCCGATGCCGCCGGAGGTGACGACGACGGCCTGGGCGGTGAGTTCGAAGTCGCCGGCCCGGTCGCGGTTGGAGGCCACGCCGCGCGGTGAGTCGTCGGCGGCGAGCACCGTGCCGCGCACGCCCCGCGCGGCGCCGTCCTCGACGACGAGTTCGTCGACCCGGTGGCGGTGGTGGAAGGTGAGCAGTCCGTCCCGGGCGGCCTGCCGGGCGTACCGGACGAAGGGTTCGACGACGCCGGTGCCGGTTCCCCAGGCGATGTGAAAGCGGGGCACGGAGTTGCCGTGCCCGTCGGCCCTGAGGTCGCCGCGCTCGGCCCAGCCCACGGTGGGCAGCAGGGTGATGCCGTGCCCCTGCAGCCAGGACCGCTTCTCGCCGGCCGAGAACTCGACGTAGGCGCGGGCCCAGCGCACCGCCCAGGAGTCCTCGTCGGCGGTGCGGTCGAACTGCGCGCTGCCCTGCCAGTCGCTCCAGGCGAGGTCGAAGGAGTCCTTGATATTGAGGCGGCGCTGTTCGGGCGAGTCGACGAGGAACAGCCCGCCGAAGGACCAGAACGCCTGACCGCCGAGGTTGGCGGCGTTCTCCTGGTCGACCAGGGCGACCCGTCGGCCCCTGCTGGTGAGTTCGTGCGCCGCGACCAGGCCGGCGAGGCCCGCTCCGACGACGATGACGTCCGCGTCCATGGCGTTTCGTTCCCTTCCCTCTACGACTCGTCCGGGGTGCCGCTGCCGTCGGTCAGCACGGCGGTGAGCAGCTGCTTCAGCCAGGCGCGGGCGCCGTCGACGTCCTTGTCCAGCAGCAGCCGGGTGGTGACGCCGTCGTACGCGGCGACCACGGCGTGCGCGGCGCCGTCGGCGCCGCCGAGCACGGCCGGCAGTTCGGTGGGGACCCGGGTCCGGGAGAGCCGGTCGGCGACGGCCTGCCGGAGCCGGGCCCGGTGGTCGAGGAGCGTCTCGGCGACGGCGGGGTCGCGGGCGGCGTGGACCAGGAAGTCGGTCTTCACCAGCAGCCAGTCCACGTCGAGGAGGAGCACCTCGGTGACCCGGTCCACGGAAGCGGGCACGTCGAGGCCGGGGCCGTCCTGGGCGAGGGCGTCGGCGACCTGGGCGGCGATGAGGTCGGCGCGCTGCTGGTAGAGCGCGAAGAACAGCTCGTCCAGGGTGGCGAAGTTGGAGTAGAAGGCGCCCCGGCTGTAGCCGGCGGCCTCGCAGACCTCCTCGATGGAGACGCGGCCGAATCCCTTGGCAGCGAAGACCGCGAAGGCGGCGTCGAGCAGGTTGGCCCGGGTACGGACCCGGCGCCGGGTGACTCGCCCGGCCGTCTGTTCCATGACCCTCCCTCGTTCGATACATGAATGTATCGAATACATCGGTGTATCGAAAGGGCTCGCGACGTCGGCCCCGCCCGGCTCCGGGCCACGACTCCGGCCCGCGACTCCTCCATGATCATTTGGAACACATTTTCGATTAAGGAGTACGCTGGCCCCATGTCCACGCACCTCCAGGGCTCCCTGTTCGACCAGACCGACGAGCTGCGGCTCGGCCCCCTCGACGGGCTCGCCCGGACCGGACTGGGCTCCGGCGCCTGGATCGACGTCCTGCCCGGCTGGCTCAGCGGCGCCGACGCCCTGTTCGAGCGGCTGGCCGCCGAGGTGCCCTGGCGGGCGGAGCACCGGAAGATGTACGACAACGTGGTGGCCGTACCCCGGCTGCTCGCCTTCTACGGCGAGGACGACGCCCTCCCCCACCCGGTGCTGGACGAGGCCCGCGCGGCCCTGTCCGCGCACTACGCCGAGGAGCTGGGCGAGCCGTTCACCACGGCCGGGCTGTGCTTCTACCGCGACGGCCGGGACAGCGTGGCCTGGCACGGCGACCGGACCGGGCGCGGCTCCCGCCAGGACACGATGGTCGCGATCCTCTCCGTGGGCGAGCCCCGCGACCTGCTGCTGCGCCCCGCCGGCGGCGGCGCGGCCACGCTGCGCCGCCCGCTCGGGCACGGCGACCTCATCGTGATGGGCGGCTCCTGCCAGCGCACCTGGGAGCACTGCGTGCCCAAGACGGCCCGCCCGGCCGGACCGCGGGTCAGCGTGCAGTTCAGGCCGCGCGGGGTGCGCTGACCCTGCTGCCACCCTCCCGGCGCGGTCCCGCGCGGACTCTGGTTGGCTGTGCGACGACGATCGACACTCAGGGGCTCGGGGAGATCATGCGGCCGGACGTACAGCAAGTCACCGACACCACCTACCTGGTGCACGGGCACAACACCAACTGGGTGATCCTCAAGGACGGGGACGCCGTCACCCTGGTGGACACCGGCTATCCCGGGGACCGGCAGGGCGTGCTGGACTCCCTCGCCCAGGTGGGCAGTTCACCGGAGGCGGTGGCCGCCGTGCTGATCACCCACGCGCACAACGACCACGTGGGCTCGGCCGAGCACCTGCGCGCCACGTACGGCACGCCGGTGTATCTGCACCCGCTCGAAGTCCCGCACGCGCGGCGGGAGTTCCTCCAGCAGGCCACCATCGGTGACGTGGTGCGCAACGCCTGGCGGCCCGGTGTCGTGCCGTGGGCGGTGCACGTGATCCGCGTGGGCGGCACCGAGCACAACCCGGTCAGCGCGCCCGAGCCGTTCCCGGCCGAGGGCCCGCTCGACCTGCCCGGCCGGCCGGTACCGGTGCACACCCCCGGCCACACGGACGGCCACTGCGTCTACCACCTGCCCGACTCCGGGATCGTGATCTCCGGTGACGCCCTGATCAGCGGCCACGCCACCTCCCGGGTCGAGGGTCCGCAGCTCCTGCACGACTTCTTCCACCACGACCGGGCCCGCGTGATCGGCTCCCTGGACCTGATCGCCGCCCTGGACGGCGACACCCTGCTGCCCGGACACGGCCCGGTCCACCGGGGCGCCGTCCGCGCGGCCGCCGAACTGGCCCGGGAGCGGGCGGCCTAGGTTCTGCCGGGGCGCGGGAACGGGCGGTCCGGAGCCGGCCACGGGGCCGTAGGGTTCGTCCCATGGCCCTGCAGATCAACGCCACCAACCCGGAGCACCCCGCGCTTCTGCTCGCGCTGCCCTGGGACGTGCCCCTGGCGGAGTGGCCCGAGGAGTACCTCGTGCCACTCCCCCGCGGCATCTCCCGGCACGTCGTGCGGTACGCGCACGCCGGCGACGAGGTGATCGCCGTCAAGGAGCTGGCCGAGCGGCCCGCCCGGCGCGAGTACGAACTGCTGCGCGACCTGGACCGGTTGGGCATCCCAGCCGTGGACCCCCTGGCGGTGGTGACCGGCCGCACCGACCGCACGGGCGGCCCGCTGGAGCCGGTGCTGATCACCCGCCATCTGCGCGGTTCGCTGCCGTACCGCTCGATGTTCGAGACGACCATGCGCCCGGCGACCATGCACCGCCTGATGGACGCCCTCGCGGTGCTGCTGGTGCGGCTGCACCTGGCCGGGTTCGCCTGGGGCGACTGCTCGCTGTCCAACACCCTGTTCCGGCGCGACGCGGGCGCCTACGCCGCGTACCTGGTGGACGCCGAGACCGGCGACCTGCACCCCCGGCTCAGCCCCGGGCAGCGGGAGTACGACCTCGATCTGGCCCGCGTGAACATCAGCGGCGAGCTGCTGGACCTGGAGGCGTCGGGCGCGCTGCACCCCTCCGTGGACCCGGTCGAGTTCGGCCACGAGATCTGCACGCGTTACGGCGGGCTCTGGCAGGAGCTGACCCGCACCTCGGTGTACCCGGCGGGCAAGTACCACTACATCGAACGCCGGATACGTCGGCTGAACGACCTCGGCTTCGACGTCGCCGAGATGCAGATCGAGCACTCCTCCGGCGGCGACACCGTCACCTTCGTGCCCAAGGTCGTGGACGCCGGCCACCACCAGCGGCAGTTGCTGCGGCTGACCGGCCTGGACACCGAGGAGAACCAGGCGCGGCGGCTGCTGAACGACCTGGAGAGCTGGATGGCCACCCAGGAGGACTACGCCCCGGGCGACCCCCTCGCCGCCCGGCCCGAGGTGCTGGCCCACCGCTGGGTGCGGGACGTGTTCCGGCCGACCGTGCGCGCCGTGCCGGCGCCGTCGCGCGGCTCCATGGATCCGGCCGAGATCTACCACGAACTGCTGGAACACCGCTGGTTCCTGTCCGAGCAGGCGGAGGGTGACGTCGGCCTGGACGCGGCCGTACGCGACTACGTCGACCACGTCCTGCCGAAGGCCCGCGCCACCCTGGAGCCCACGACCCCCGAATAGCCCCACCCCCCGGTCCCCTCGTCACCCCCGGCCCGCGACACCCGTGTCCCCCCGGCCCGCGTCACTCCTGCGGGACCACCGCCACCGGGCACCGCGCGTGGTGCAGCACGCCGTGCGCCACCGAGCCGATGCGGGCGCCGACCGCCGTACGGCGTTCCCGGCGCCCGACGACCACCAGCTGGGCGCCCTCGGCCATCGACAGCAGCACCTGGCCGGCGCTGCCCATCTCCACGTGCTCGGCCACGGGCACCTCCGGGAACCGCTCCCGCCACGGCCCCAGGGCCTCCGCGAGGGCCTGCTTCTCGTACGGTTCGAGGCCCCCGGCGTCGTCCAGGAGCTTCATCGAGCCCGGGCTGTAGGCGAAGACGGGCGGGAGGGCCCAGGCGCGGACCGCGTGGACGGTGGCACCCCGGGCCGCCGCCGTCTCGAACGCGAACCGCAGCGCGCCCGCGCTGTCCTCGGGGGTGCCGTGCTGGCCCACGACGACACCCCGCCCGGCGGCCTCCGCCGCCGCGTCGTCGCCGGCCCGCACCAGCACCACCGGCCGGGCGGCTTCCGCGATCACCTGCTGCCCGACCGAACCGAGCAGGAACCCGACGACCGTGCCGTGCCCGCGCGAGCCGAGGACCAGGAGCTCGGCCCCGGCCGACGCCTCCGCCAGCGCCGTGGCGGCCCGGCCCTCGACCACGTCCACGCTCGCCTCCAGCCCGGGGTGCCGCTCCGCGACGGCGCGGACCGCCTCGGCCGTGCCCTCGGCCACCCAGCCGTGCTGGGTGTCGCGGTCCGCGACCGCCAGGTCCGCCGTGTACCGCCAGGCGTGCACCACGCGCAGCGGCAGACCCCGGCGTACGGCCTCCCGGCCCGCCCACCGGAGCGCGGCGAGGCTCTCCTCCGTACCGTCCACCCCTGCCGTGACCGGGCGTGTCATTCCATGGCCTCCTCGTTGTCCGGGGACGGGTGATCAGTCTTCACCCATGCCCCGTGGGGGCGGCGGAATACCAGAGCGCGCCAGGGCGATCGAACATACGATGGGCGGGAACCGACCACTCGGGGTGGGAGACGCATGGCACAGGCCGCCGAGACAGCGCGGACCGTCATTCTGACCGTGGACGACGATCCGGGGGTCTCCCGCGCCGTCGCCCGTGACCTGCGGCGGCGCTACGGCGAGTCGTACCGGATCGTGCGCGCGGAGTCCGGCGAGTCGGCGCTGGAGGCGCTGCGCGAGCTGAAGCTGCGCGGCGACCTGGTGGCCGTGATCCTCGCGGACTACCGCATGCCGCAGATGAACGGCATCGAGTTCCTGGAGCAGGCCCTGGACGTGTACCCGGGCGCGCGCCGGGTGCTGCTGACCGCGTACGCGGACACGAACGCGGCGATCGACGCGATCAACGTCGTCGACCTGGACCACTATCTGCTCAAGCCCTGGGACCCGCCGGAGGAGAAGCTCTACCCGGTGCTGGACGACCTCCTGCAGGCGTGGCGGGCCGGCGACCACCGGCCGGTGCCGAGCACCAAGGTCGTCGGGCACCGCTGGTCGGCCCGCTCCTCGGACGTCCGCGAGTTCCTGGCCCGCAACCAGGTGCCGTACCGCTGGTACTCGGTGCAGGAGCCGGAGGGGCGGCGGCTGCTGACTGCGGCCGGGCAGGACGGTGAACGGCTGCCGGTGGTGATCACCCCGGACGGCACGGCACTGGTGGAGCCCGAGGCACCCGAACTGGCCGCGCGCGTCGGCCTCGCGACCACACCCACCTCCGACTTCTACGACCTCGTGGTCATCGGCGGCGGCCCCGCGGGACTCGGCGCGGCCGTCTACGGCGCCTCCGAGGGCCTGCGGACCGTGCTCGTGGAACGCTCGGCCACGGGCGGGCAGGCCGGGCAGAGCTCCCGCATCGAGAACTACCTGGGATTCCCCGACGGCGTCTCCGGCGCGCAGCTCACCGAGCGGGCGCGGCGGCAGGCGGCCCGGTTCGGCGCCGAGATCCTCACCGCGCGCGAGGTGACCGGTCTCGAGGCGTGCGGTGCGGCACGGGTCGTACGGTTCTCGGACGGCTCGGCGGTCGCCGCGCACAGCGTGATCCTGGCGACCGGCGTGCAGTACCGGCAGCTGGACGCGGCCGGCTGCACCGACCTGACCGGGTGCGGGGTGTTCTACGGCTCCGCGCTGACGGAGGCGGCCGCCTGCCAGGGGCACGACGTG
This sequence comes from Streptomyces sp. L2, assembly GCF_004124325.1. Lineage (NCBI taxonomy): Bacteria > Bacillati > Actinomycetota > Actinomycetes > Kitasatosporales > Streptomycetaceae > Streptomyces > Streptomyces sp. L2. The sequence continues at coordinate 7,384,014 of NZ_QBDT01000001.1, read as the reverse complement.
TACATCGTCGGCGGCGCCAACTCGGCGGGCCAGGCGGCGATGTACCTGTCGCGGTTCGCCAAGTCGGTGACGCTGCTGGTGCGCGGCCCGGACCTGTCGGCGTCGATGTCGCACTACCTGATCCAGCAGCTCGACGAGGCGCCGAACATCTCGGTGCGCTGCCACACGGCGGTGGACGCCGCGCACGGCACGGACCACCTGGAACAGCTGACGCTGCGCCACACCGGCACAGGGGAGAGCGAACGGGTGGACGCGCAGTGGATGTTCGTGTTCATCGGTGCCGCCCCGCTGACCGACTGGCTGGGCGAGACGGTGCTGCGGGACGAGCGCGGGTTCATCCTGGCCGGCCCGGACCTGGCCGTCGAGGGGCGGCCGCCGGCGGGCTGGGAGCTGGACCGGGCGCCGTACCACCTGGAGACCAGCGTGCCCGGGGTGTTCGTGGCGGGTGACGCGCGCGCCGAGTCCGCCAAGCGGGTCGCGTCCGCCGTCGGAGAGGGAGCCATGGCCGTGATGCTCGTCCACCGGTATCTGGAGCAGTCATGAGCGGGCAGGTGATGCCGTGCAGCCCGAAGGAGATCGGCTCCCTGTTCCTGTTCGAGAAGCTGGCCCCCGAGCAGTTGGGGCGGCTGTGCAGCGAGGGCCGGGTGGAGCTGTTCCAGCCCGGCCCGGTGTACGCCGAGGGTGACCCGGCGACCTGCTTCTTCGTGATGATCGAGGGCACGGTCGTACTCTCGCGGCGCGTCGGCCAGGACGACGTGGAGGTCTCGCGGACCGCGCAGCGCGGGGTGTACGCGGGCGCCACGCAGGCCTATCTCGGGGACGCGGCCGGGCAGGTCTACCGGAACTCGATGCGGGTGACGGAGCCGACGCGGTTCTTCGTGCTGCCGGCGGACACCTTCGCGCAGATCATGGCCGAGTGGTTCCCGATGGCGGTCCACCTGCTGGAGGGCCTGTTCTTCGGGTCGAAGAACACCCAGGCCGCGATCGGGCAGCGGGAACGGCTGCTGGCGCTCGGCTCGTTGTCGGCCGGGCTCACCCACGAGCTGAACAATCCCGCGGCTGCGGCCGTCCGGGCCACCTCGACCCTGCGGGAGCGGGTCGCGAAGATGCGGCACAAGCTCCATGTGATCGCCGAGGGCCCGTTCTCCCGGGACGCGCTGGCGGATCTGATCGAGATCCAGGAGCGGACCGCCGAGCGGGTCGCCAAGGCCCCGGCGCTCAGCCCGCTGGAGGCGTCCGACCGGGAGGACGCGCTGACGGAGTGGCTGGAGGACCGCGGCATCGACTTCGGCTGGCAGGTGGCGCCGACGTTCGTGCAGGCCGGTCTGGACACCGACTGGCTGGAGCAGGTCGCGGCCGCGGTCGACGAGGAGGTGCTGGCCGGGGCGGTCGCCTGGCTCAACTACACCATCGAGACCGAGCTGCTGATGAACGAGATCGAGGACTCCACGACCCGGATCTCGCACCTCGTGGACGCCGCCAAGCAGTACGCGCAGCTGGACCGGGCGCCCTTCCGGGTGGTCGACGTGCACGAACTCCTCGACAGCACCTTGCTGATGCTGTCGGGCAAGATCGGCTCGCGCGTCGAGGTCGTCAAGGAGTACGACCGTACGCTCCCGCCGGTGCCGGCCTACCCGGCGGAGCTGAACCAGGTGTGGACGAACCTGATCGACAACGCGGTCTCCGCGATCGCCGGCGCGGGCGGGGCCGGCACCCTCACCGTGCGGACCGCGCGGGACCACGAGCGGCTTCTGGTGGAGTTCCGGGACACCGGACCCGGCATCCCGCCGGAGATCAAGGGCCGGATCTTCGACCCGTTCTTCACGACCAAGCCGGTCGGTGAGGGCACGGGGCTCGGTCTGGACATCTCCTGGCGGATCGTGGTCGACAAGCACCACGGCAGCCTGCGGGTCGAGTCGGTGCCGGGCGACACCCGCTTCCAGGTGCTGCTGCCCCTGACCGCCGAGACGGCCGGCGACCGGGCCGCGGACTCACCGGCTGAGGAGGCCGTATGAGCGAGGTGAGCGGGATCGACCCGGGCGTGCCGCCGAGCGGCACCGGGTGCGTGGAGTGCGAGGCCGCCGGGGGCTGGTGGTTCCACCTGCGCCGGTGTGCGACGTGCGGGCACATCGGCTGCTGCGACGACTCCCCGGCCAAGCACGCCACCGCGCACTACCGGGAGACCGGGCACCCGGTGATCCGCAGCTTCGAACCGGGCGAGCACTGGTTCTGGAACTTCGCCACGGAGGAGCTGTACGGCACCGGACCCGACCTCGCTCCCCCGGCGAGCCGCCCCGCCGGCCAGCCGGCGCCGGGCCCGGCGGGCCGGGTGCCGGCGAACTGGGCGGAGACGCTGCGCTGACGCGCCGACGGTGAGGGCGGCCGGCGAGTGGTCGGCCCGCGCGGCCCGTGGCCGAACCGGCGCAGGTCACGGGCGGGTTGTCGGTGGTGCGTGTCAGGATGGGGCCGTGTCGCAGACCACGTTCAGCACATCGCCGCTGGTCGGCCGGGACGAGGAACTGGCCCGGCTGTCCGGCGTGCTGGAGCGCGCCCGGGGCGGTGAGGCGCGGGCCGTGCTGATCGCCGGGGACGCCGGGGTGGGCAAGACACGGCTGCTGGACGAGGCCGCCGGACGGGCCGGACGGGCCGGGGTGAGCGTGGTCACCGGACACTGCGTCGACCTCGGGGACGTCGGTCTGCCGTATCTGCCGTTCACCGAGATCCTGGGCGTGCTCGCCGACGACGAGCGGTTCTCCGGGGTGCTGGCCGGGCATCCGGTGGTGGACCGGCTGCTCGGCGCCGGAACGGACACGGCCCGGGACCCCGACGCCCGGCTGCGGCTCTTCGAGGGCGTCGCGGGCCTGCTCGCCGACCTCGCCGCGCGGGCCCCGCTGCTGCTCGTCCTGGAGGACCTGCACTGGGCCGACCAGTCCTCCCGGGACCTGCTGCGCTTCCTGCTCAGCCGGGGCGTGCCGCACCGCCCGGGACCGGGCACCGCCGACCGCCGGCTCGCGGTGTTCGCCTCCTACCGCTCCGACGACCTGCACCGCCGCCACCCCCTGCGCCCCCTGCTCGCCGAGCTGGTCCGGCTGCCCGCCGTGGAGCGCCTGGAACTGCGGCCGCTGCCCGACGCCGAGGTCGACCGGCTGGTCCGGGCGCTGCGGGAGAGTCCGCTGCCCGAGTCCACGGTGCGCGGCATCGTCGAGCGCGCGGAGGGCAACGCCTTCTACGCGGAGGAACTGGTCGCGGCGGCCGGCGCGGACTCCGGCGGGCTGCCCAGCGGGCTGGCGGACGTGCTGCTGATCCGGGTCGAACAGCTGCCGGACACGGCACAGCGCGTGCTGCGGACCGCCGCGGTGGCCGGCCGCCGCGTCGGGCACGACCTGCTGCGGGACGCGGCCGGGCTGCCCGAGGACGCGCTGGAGTCGGCGCTGCGCGAGGCCGTCGGACGGCAGCTGCTGGTCCCCGGCGCCGGGGACACGTACTCCTTCCGGCACGCCCTCATCCGGGAGGCCGTCTACGCCGACCTGCTGCCCGGTGAGCGGTCCCGGCTGCACGGCGCGTACGCCAGGCTGCTCACCGCCCGCGGCGGCGAGGAGACGGCCGCCGAGCGCGCCCACCACTACCGGGAGAGCCACGACCTGCCCGAGGCGCTGGCCGCCTCCCTGGAGGCGGCCGATCACGCGCGCCGGGTGGGCGCCCCGGCCGAGGAACTGCGGCACCTGGAGGCCGCGCTGGACCTGTGGGCGTCCGTCCCGCCGTCCGCGCGTCCCGCCCTCACCGGGGTCGACCGGGCCACGCTCACCCTGCGGGCGTCGGCCGCCGCGGCGCACGGCGGGGACGCGCACCGGGCGGTGTCCCTGACCCGGGCCGCGCTCGCCGAGGTCGGCCAGGACGCCGACTCCGCGCTGGCCGCCCGGATCCGGTACACGCTGGCCGGGAACCTGCTCACGGTGGACCGGCTGACGGCGGCGTTCCGCTACAGCAGCGAGGCGCTGGCGATGATCCCGGCCGAGCCGCCGTCCCGGACGTGGGTGTGGGCGGCGGCCACCCACGCGATGGCGGCCCGCCAGGTCGGTGAGGACGCCGCCGCGCTGCGCATCGCCCACCAGGCGCTGCGGGCGGCCGAGGAGCTGGGTGTCACCGATGCCCGGGCCGATCTGCTGATCTCCCTGGCCGGTCTCGAAGGCGGCGGCCGGCGCTCCCCGGAGGGGCGGGCGCGGCTGCGTCAGGCCCGGGAGCTGGCCCGGTCCGCCGGGCACGGTCCCGTGGAGATGCGGGCCCTGTTCAGCCTGGCCATGGGCGCGTTCGAGGCCGGCGATCTCGGTGAGTGCCTGCCGCTGCTGACCGAGGGTCTGGAGCGGGCCCGCCGGGCCGGGCTGCTGTCGTCGCCGTATCCGCTGGAGATGCGCTATCTCCAGCTGCTGGTGCTGTACACGCTGGGGCGCTGGGACGAGTGCCTGGACGCGGCCGCCGGTCTGCCCGGGCACATCGTGGGGCCCGCGCTCTACGTGGCGGTGGCGCGCGGCGACGGGAACACGGCCGTGCGGGCCGAGGCGCTGCTGGCGGGGCCGTTCACCTGGATGGGCACGCTGATCGCGGGCATCGTGCTGACGGACGCCGCCGCCCTGCGCGGTGACGCGGAGGCGGCGGTGGAGCGGATGCGGGCCACGGTCGCGGCGCTCGTCGACGACTCCGGCCGCCGGCCCGGCGTCACGGTCCGCCTCGCGGCCCTGGCCCTGGCGGCGGTCGCCGACCGGGCCGCCGGCGACTCGCGGGAGCAGGCCCGCCGGGCCGGATTCGCGGACGAGCCCCGCCGGGCCGGGCTCGCGGACGAGCTGATCGAGGCGGCGCGAGCCACGGCCGCGCAGGACGAGGAGGGCCGCCCGCAGGGCCCCGAGGGGCAGGCCTGGCTGGCCCGGGCCGAGGCGGAGTACGCCACGGCGGTGTCGGGGCCGGATCCGGCGGCCTGGGAGAAGGCGGTCGCCGCCTTCGGCTACGGCGATCCCTACGAGCAGGCGCGCTGCCGGCTGCGGCACGCGGAGGCGCTGCTGGCCGTCGGGCGCCGTACGGAGGCGGCCGGGCCGGCGCGCGCGGCCCGTCGGACGGCGGCCGCGCTCGGCGCCGTTCCGCTGCTGCGGCGGACCGACGCGCTGCTCCGGCGCGGCCGTCTCACGGACACCGCCGCCGACGCGGGCGGCGACTCCCCGCTGACCGCCCGCGAGCAGGACGTGCTGCGCCTGCTCGCCCGGGGCCGCAGCAACCGGCAGATCGGCGAGGAACTGTTCATCACGGGCAAGACGGCGAGCGTCCACGTGTCCAACATCCTCGCCAAACTGGGCGCCGCGAGCCGCACGGAGGCGGTGGCGATCGCCCACCGCCGCGGCCTGGTCCCGCCGGAACCGCCCGCCGCGGGCTGACGGCGGGGGCACGTTCAGCGGAGGCGCTTCAGCGGGCGCGCTCCAGCGGGGGGCAGTCGAGGTCGGGGAGGTGTACGGCGTCGGCCAAGGCCCGCATGGCCCGGTCGTCGGGGTGGAGGTGGTCGCCGCTGTCGAAGGCGGCGCGGATCCGCTCGGGGTCGTGGGGGTCGCGCAGGACGCGGTCGAAGTCGGTGACCGCGTCGAACGCGCCGCTGGTGCGGATGTACCGGTTGACGGCCCGGCGGGCGGACTCGGCGGCCGGGTCCCACTCGGGTGTTCCCTTGAACGGGGCGATGGTCGCGGCGGCGACGCAGCGGCCGGCCGCGTGCGCCCGCCGGACGACGGCCCGGTAGCCGGCGATGAGGTCGCCGGCGGTGACGCCGGTGTGGGCCTTGAGGTCGTTCACCCCCTCGAAGAGGAACACGGTCCGGACGCCGGGCAGGGAGAGCACGTCCCGGTCGAGGCGGTGCAGGGCGCTCTGGCCGGTGCCGTCGGCGAGGACCTTGTTGCCGGAGATCCCCTCGTTGGCCACGCCCCGGACCGGTGTGCCGGCGGTGGCGAGGCGCCGGGCGAGGTAGTCGGGCCAGCGGTGGTCGAGGTCGGGGGTGGACCGCTGTCCGTCGGTGAGGGAGTCCCCGAGGGCGACGACGGAACCGGTGGCCGGGTCGGCGGGCCGTACGGAGACGGCGTCCAGGTACCACCAGGAGCCGGTCGCCCGCGTCCAGTTGGCGCCGCTCTCCTCGGCGGTGTGGTCGCCGTGCGCGGTGTACGACGTCTGCAGCGCGAGCAGGTGGCCGGTGGCCGGGCCCGTCGCGTCCCGGGTGTGGAGGCTGACGGCGAGGTCGGTCCCGGCGGGGACCGTGCCGGGCAGCGGATCGCTCCACACACAACGGCCGGCCGGCACGGTGACCGTGCGGGCGCCGCCGAAGGTCAGCGGCCGGTTGCTGCCCGGGACGAGCGCGGCACCCCGGGCGCGCAGCCCGGCGTACACGCCGTCCAGGGTGAGGGGGCGGTCCCCGAAGGCGTTGGACAGCCGTATGCGCAGGTCGCGGCCGGCGACGCTGGTGCGGACGATCAGCCGGTAGCCGGTGTCGGGCAGGGAGACGCCCACGGGGTCGGCCGCGGCGGCCCAGGTGACCACTCCGGGTGGCGGCGGGGGGCCGTCGCCGGGGCGGATGCCGCCGGCGTGGGCGGGCAGGACCGTGGCGGCGGCGACGGCGAGCAGGGCTGCGGCGGCCCGGCAGGCGCGGGTGATCCCGCCGGTCACCGGGCGGGGTCCCTGCGTGTCGCGGACCCTCCGGGCGTCGGGCCGACCCTGGGTGACGAGCCGCCGTGTCCCACGCTGGTCATGGTCCCGCCGACGCCGCCGGCCCGCACGCCGGGCGGCCGGCGCCGGACACGCGGATGCCCCACGCGGGGCGGGGCATCCGGTGGTGCCGTGCGGTACGGCGGCCCGTCAGAGGCGGGGGGCCGTCGGCCTTGGCCGGTCTTTCAGTGGTGGGCCTTCGGCGTGTTGGCGGCGGTGACGTTGACCGCGGCCCACGCCTTGTCCACCGTCTTGTAGGCGGTGCTGTGGACGCCGTACAGGTCCTTGGCCGCCTTCAGCGTCGCGACGCGCGCGCCGTGGAAGTCGGTGGTGGAGACCATGTAGCGGGTCAGCGCACGGTAGAAGATCGCCGTGGCCTTGGTGCGGCCGATGCCCTTGACCGCGATGTGGTGGTAGGTCGGCGAGTCGTACTTGACCTTGTTGATCGTCTTCTTGCCGCTGCCCTCCGCGAGGAGGTAGTAGGCGTGCGAGGAGACACCCGAACCGGCGTGCACCTCGGTGTAGTAGGTGTCCGGCGACCAGTAGTCGATGGTGCCCTCGAGCTTGTCCAGCGACGGGTGGTCCAGGCGGCGCAGGAACTTCTGGGCGAGGCCCAGCTTCTCGCCGATCAGGTAGTCCGGGTTGTCGTGGGAGTTCTTGGCGTAGAACTCCACGTTGGAGCCGAAGATGTCCGCGAGGGACTCGTTCAGCGCGCCGGGCTCGCCGTACTGGTTGCCGTCGGAGTCGACGTAGGTCGGCTCCAGCTTGGCCGTCGCCTCCACCACGCCGTGGGTCAGTTCGTGGCCGGTGACGTCGATGACGACGAGCGGCTTCTTGAACGTCTGGCCGTCGCCGTCGCCGTACAGCATGCAGTTGCAGGTCGGGTCCCAGAAGGCGTTGGCGACCTTCTTGCCCCAGTGCACCATGCCCTGGGCGGCCTTGCTGTTGTTGGCGATGCCCTTGCGTTTGAACGTGTTCTTGTAGAAGTCCAGCGTCTTGGTGATGCCGTACTGGGCATCCGCGGCGGCGCTGGTGCGGCTGGTCGTCTTGCCGTTGCCCCAGACGTTCGAGGTGCTGGTGAACTTGGTGCCGCTGCTGAACTTCTCGGTGTACGAGCCCTTGGCGTCCCGGACCTCGGTGCCGTACCGGGTCGGGTCCTTGAGCTGGTAGTGGCCGCGCGAGGTCGCCGTGGTGGTCAGGCCGACGTTGCCGACGAAGAGCGTCTTGCCGGTGCCGTGCGCGGTCGCCGGGTAGTGCGCCGCGGAGTACGGACGGCCGGTGAGCAGTCCGGAGGGCGCGGCGGCGACGGTGCCGGTGGCCGGGTCGGCGCTCTCGCCGTTCTTCTGGAGCTCGGCGAGCAGCTTCGGCGACAGGAACTGGTCGCTGTCGGGCGTGTTGCTGCGCACCGTGCCGGACAGGGCGTCGACGACGACGGTGCTGGAGGTGCCGTCGGCGCCGGTGACCGTCACCTGGTAGGCGAGGGCGGAGGCGCCCTCACGGGCGTCCACGACGAGTTCGGCGTGGGCCGCGTGGCCCTTGGCGGCCTTGGCGGCCTTGGCCACGGCCTGGGCCGCGGTCACCTTGGCCTTGGCGGCGGTGGGCTTGACGCTGTGGTCGGCCGCGCGGGTGACACCCGTGTAGGCCAGCTGCCGGTTCAGGTGGACGACGAGGTCGCCGCCGAGCACCGGCATCCCGTCGTGCGTACGGACGAAACGGACGTGCCGTGCGCCCTCGGGGTCGATCATCACGTCCTGGGCGTGGAGTTCGTCGCCCTTCGAGACCCCGGTGGCCGAGGCGTGGGCGAAGGCCGCGGTGTGCGCCGCCCTCACCACCGCCGAGGTGGCCATGGCGGCGGACGCGGAGGTCCGGCCCACTACCTTGGAGGGGCTCGCGAAGGCCGTGCCGGCCAGGCCCGTGGCAGCCGTCGTCACCGCGACGGCGACCGCCACGCTGCGTATGTGCGGTCTACGCACTGATCAGGGTTCCTTCGTTCGAAGGCAGCCGGGATCACCAACCGCCTTGACACATGACGCCTTTCGGCCGTCACGGGGGCTGGTCGGGCCCCGAGGCGCCACCCTTGCCGATCAGTCATGTGCACGTAAAGGCGGAATGATTCATTTCGCGACCTTCTATGGCAATCCTTTGCAAAACAGCGCCATAGAGTGATCACAAGTTGACGAACTGTGTGTCAGCTGTGGAGATGCCGGTCAAGTCCCTTAGGTTCCCAGGGCCGAATGTGACCGATCTCGCGTCGACCTCGCGTCGACCTCGCGTCGGGACGAACGAGATCCGGACAGGAAGGAAAGTGGGAACCCGATGGTCTCAGCAACTGTGAGCAGGGGCGCGGTCCTTGGCGCGGTCGTCCTCTCGCTGCTCGCGGTCCCCGCCACCGCTCGGGCGCAGGCCCGGCCGGCGGCCCCGCCGCTCCCCCGTGCCCGGGCGCTGCCGGCGCCTGACACCACCGGCCTGGCAGCGGTGCTGCGTTCGGTGGTGGCCGACGGCGCGCCCGGGGTCCTCGCCCGGATCGACGAGGGCGGCCACACCTACGGGCTGACCCGCGGGGTCGCCGACCGGAGCACCCGGCGGGCCATCGCCGTCGGCGACCGCTTCCGCATCGGCAGCGTCACCAAGTCCTTCTCGGCCGTCGTCCTGCTCCAACTGGCCGACGAGCACAAGCTCGACCTGGACGCCTCCGTCAACCACTATCTGCCGGGACTGCTCCCCGACGACCGCATCACGGTCCGGCACGTCCTCGGCCACCGCAGCGGCCTGTACGACTACACCAACGACATGTTCGCCCATACGGTGTCCGGATTCGAAGCCGTGCGGAACAAGGTCTTCAGCTACCGGCAGCTGGTCGCCCTGTCGTTGAAGAAGCCCCGCACCAACGCGCCCGGCGCCGCCTACTCGTACTCGAACACCAACTTCGTCGTCGCGGGCCTGCTCATCGAGAAACTCACCGGGCACCCGGTGAGGACCGAGTACCAGAACCGGATCATCGGTCCGCTGAAGCTGAGCGACACCTTCTACGTCCACCCGGACACCGCCATCCCCGGCCGGCACGCCCGCGGCTACCTCACGCCGGACACGGCGGGCGCCCCGCTGGTCGACGCCACCGACCAGACCGTGTCGTGGGCGCAGAGCGCGGGCGCCCTCATCTCCAGCGCCCGGGACCTGAACGCCTTCTACTCCGCCCTGCTCGGCGGCAGGCTGCTGTCCCCGGCGCGGCTCGCGGAGATGGAGCGTTTCCAGCGGGTGAACGCCACCACGGCCTACGGGCTCGGGCTGCGCCGGCGCACCCTGTCCTGCGGTGTCTCCGTGTACGGCCACACGGGCGCCGTCCAGGGCTACTACACCTACGCCTTCGCCTCCAAGGACGGGAAACGCGCCCTCTCCGCGCTGGCCGACACCTCCAACAACGGCCGTGTCCTGAGCGCCCTCGGCGGCGCCCTGGAGTCGGCGTTCTGCGGCAGGACGGCCAAGGCGCGCCGGGCTTCGCCCCCCGGTGTCTGAACGGGCACTTTCCGTGATCTTGGCGGAACCACCGCGTCCGGGACACCATGCCCGCATGAAGGGTGATCTGTTCTCCAGTCAGCATGTGGTGCAGCCGGCCGTCGAGCCGGGGATGAGCGTCGAGAACGCCAAGTGCCTGAAGTACGCCGTGAACGGCGAGATGCACGCCCGGCAGGGCGCGATGATCGCCTACCGCGGCGACCTGAGCTTCGAGCGCAAGGGGCAGGGGGTCGGCGGCATGCTCAAGCGTGCCGTCACCGGTGAGGGCCTGCCCCTGATGGCGGTGCGCGGTCAGGGCGAGGCCTGGTTCGCGCACGAGGCGCAGAACTGCTTCGTCGTCGAGGTGGAGCCGGGCGACCTGTTCACGGTGAACGGGCGGAACGTGCTGTGTTTCGACGCGTCGCTGTCGTACGAGATCAAGACGGTGAAGGGCTCCGGCATCGCCGGTGGCGGCCTGTTCAACAGCGTGTTCAGCGGACACGGCCGGCTGGGCCTGGTCTGCGAGGGCAACCCGCTGGTCATCCCGGTCTCGGCGCAGTATCCGGTGTACGTCGACACGGACGCGGTGGTCGGCTGGACCGCGCACCTGCAGACCTCGCTGCACCGCTCGCAGTCCATCGGCTCGATGCTGCGCGGCGGTTCGGGGGAAGCGGTGCAGCTGATGCTCCAGGGCGACGGCTACGTCGTGGTGCGGCCGAGCGAGGTGACACCGCAGAAGGCGCAGCAGCACTGAATCTTCACGAGGTGATCCACGCGGTGCGGGCAACCCGCCCCGCCGTACCCGCGTCTTGACCGGCGACAGACCACGCCCTGGCCCCTCCGGGGGCCGGGGCGCGTTTCGACGATGCTATACACATCATGTATACACATGGTGTATAGAAGGGTACGCATGTACGGCAAGGCTTTCGCCCCGGAGTACCAGGGCGCCCTGACCACCCTGTCCGTGAACTCCTCGCTGGCCGACGTGCTGGCCGAGGGCACCGAGCGGCTGCGCGAGGCCGAGCGGTCCGGGCGCCCCGGCGAGGTGGCGCGCTGCGGGCTCGCCGTGGCCGAGGCGCAGCGGCGGCTCGGCCGCATCGGGGACGCCGACCGCTCCTGGAAGGCGAGTTACCGCGCGGCGCGGGAGGCCGGGGACACGGCGGCGATGGCGTGGGCGCTGTGGAGCGGGGGCACCCTGGCCCGCCAGCGCGGCGCGTTCCCGCTGGCGTGGCGGCTGCTGGGGCTCGCGGCCGACCTCGGCGAGCGCGGCGGGGACGTCGTCGTACGCGGCTACTCCCTCGCGGGTCTCGCCGAGACGGGCCGCATCCAGGGCGACTACGAGGCCGTCGGCCGGCTCCACGAACAGCTGCTGGCCGAGGCCCGGCGGCGCGGGGAGGCCCGGCACACGGTGTGGGCGCTGGAGGGCATCGCGCAGATCCACCGCAACACCGGTGACCTGGACCGGGCGTACGCCCTGTTCGAGGAGGCCGCGGAGATAGCCGGGCGGGCCGAGGACCGGCGCGGCCACGCCTGGGCGCTGCGCGGGCTCGCCGACATCCTCTCGGCGCGCGACGGGAACACCGGACGGGCGCTGGAGCTGCTGTCCGAGGCCGAGGCGACCTGCCGGGCGATGAAGCTGTCCAGCGCGCTCGCCTACAACCACAAGATGCGCGGCAACGTCCTCTACCGCGCCGGCCGTTACACCGAGGCCCGGGAGCTGTACGCACGGGCCCTGGAGGAGTTCCGGGCCATGAGCGAGCCGCGCGGGGAGGCGCTGTCCCGCCTGGGCCTGGCGAAGTCCCGGGCCCGGCTCGGCCGCGACCCCGAGGAGACGGCGGCCGAACTCGCCGACCTGGCCGCCGCTCTGGAGCGCGGCGGGCCCGGCCATGTGCGCGCGCTGGTGGCCCGGGCGCAGGAGGAGTTCGGCGCCGGCGCGGCGGTCGTACGGTGACCGCGCCCTCCCCCGCGGCGCAGGCGCCGCCGGCCGCGCCCGACGTCCTCGCCCGCTGCCGGGACCTGGTGCGGCCCGCGCTCACGGAGGCGGTGGGCCGGCTGCATCCCTGGGTGGCGGAGATGGCCGCGTACTCCTTCGGCTGGTGCGAGGTCGGCGGGGCGCCCGCCGCCGCACCGGGCGGCAAGGGCGTGCGACAGACGCTGGCGGTGCTCGGCGCCGAGGCGGCGGGCGCCGACGGCCGGGCCGGGGTGCCGGCCGCGGTCGCGGTGGAGCTGGTGCACGCGTTCTCGCTGCTGCACGACGACGTCATGGACGGTGACGCGACCCGGCGCCGCCGCCCGGCGGTGTGGAAGGCGTACGGCACCGGCCCGGCCGTGCTCGCCGGGGACGCCCTGTTCGCGCTGGCCGTGGAGACCCTCGCCGCGGCGCCGGGCGGCCCGGGCGCCGTACGGCTGCTGTCCGGCGCGCTGGCCGGCCTGGTGCGCGGGCAGGCCGACGACCTGCTGTTCACGGCCCGGCCGTGGACCGGGCCGGACCGGGTCACGACCGGTGAGTACCGGGCGATGGCGGAGGGCAAGACGGGCGCGCTGCTGGGCTGTGCCGCCGCGCTGGGGGCCGCGCTGGGCGGGGCCCCGGAACCGGTGGTCGCCGGGCTGGACCGGGCCGGACGGCACCTCGGGGTCGCCTTCCAGCTGGTGGACGACGTGCTGGGGATCTGGGGGGATCCGGCGGTCACGGGCAAGCCCGTGCACGGCGACCTGCGGGAGCGCAAGAAGACCTTCCCGGTGCTGGCCGCGCTCGGCTCCCCCGCCGCCCGGCACCTGCCCGAGCTGCTCCGCTCCCCCGGCCGGGCCGGGGAGGCGGCCGCCCTGATCGAGGCGGCGGGCGGCCGCACGGCGGCTCTCGCCGAGGCACACGACCGCATGGCGGCGGCCCGCGCGCTGCTCTCCGGGCTCCCCCTCTCCCCGGGGCCGGACCGGGAACTGGGCCTGCTGCTGGAGTTCCTGGCCGGCCGGGAGAGGTGACCGCCCGGGCCGGGGGAATGTGACCGCCCGGTCCAAGGGAATCGGTGTTGACCTGGAGCGGCGCCACGGGTCAGGGTGCGAACGGCGCGGTTTCCCAGGCCCGCGCCGGGAAGGTGAACCACCGTGAGCACGCTGATCGGCCTCCAGGACATCGAGGCCGCCGCCGGGCGGATCGCCGGGCACGTCGTACGGACGCCGACCACGGACAGCCCCGGCCTGTCCGAACTGCTCGGCGTCCCCGTCACCGCGAAGCTCGAACTGCTCCAGCGCACCGGCTCGTTCAAGGCGCGCGGCGCGGTGGCGAAGCTGCTGTCGCTGAGCGAGGCCGAGCGGGCCGCGGGCGTGGTGGCGGTCAGCGGCGGCAACCACGGGATCGCCCTCGCGGTGATGGCGGCGGCCCTGGACGTCAAGGCCACCGTGGTGATGCCGCGTACCGCGCCCGCCCGGTCCCTCGCCGCCGCCGAGCGAGCCGGGGCGTCCCTGCGGCTCACCGACGGCATGGACAGCGCCTTCGAACTGGTGACCCGGCTGCGCGACGAGGGGCTGACCCTGGTCCACCCGTTCGACGACCCGGTGGTGATCGCCGCGCAGGGCACGGTGGGACTGGAGTTCGCCGCGGACGCGGGTGAGCTGACGGACGTGCTCGTCAGCGTGGGCGGCGGCGGTCTGATCGCCGGGGTGGCCGCCGCGCTGCGCGCCCGCCGCCCGGGCGTGCGGGTGTGGGGCGTGGAGACGGAGGGCGCCGAGGCCATGTCGGCCGCGCTGAAGGCGGGCGGGCCGGTGCCCGTGCCGGTGTCCTCCCTCGTCACCACGCTCAGCGCGCCGAGCGTGTCCCGGCTGACCTACGACCATGTGTCGGAGCTGGTCGAGGAGGTCCTGGTGGTCCCGGACCGGGAGGCCGTGCGCGGCTGCCTGGACCTCGCCGAGCACGCCAAGCTGTGGGCCGAGCCGGCCGCGGGCTGTCTGCTGCCCGCCGCCCGGGAGGTCGCGGCGCGCGTCGGCGACGGCGTCCGGCTGGGGCTGGTGGTCTGCGGGGGCAACGCGTCGCCCGCTGACGTCCTCGGCTGGGCGGACGGGTTCGGACTGCGCTGACCGGCGCCTTCCGCCGGCCGGAGACGCCCGCTCCCATCCCGTGGACCGCGCCGGGGAGTTGAACGAAAGACAGCGTTGTCCCGGGAGCCGCGACTCGTTGAACACACCCCCGCACGGCCCGCGTACCTCTGTGCACAACGGCAACCGGTGTGTCAGCGAGGGATGGTCATGGGCAAGGCGCAGGTGTCCGCACACGAGTTGGTCGCAGGACGGTACCGGCTCCTGGAGGTCTTCGCCCGAGAGACCAACCGCCTGTGGTGGTACGCCGAGGACGTGGCGGTGGACCGGCCCCGCATGGTCGCGCAGACCGCCCTGCCCGACCCCGGCCCGGCGGACTCGGCGCCCCGGGCCACGGCCCGGATCGTCCAGACCTCGGAGACCATGCGCCTGCTGTGCCCCGGGCGGGTGGCCAGGGTCGTCGACGCCGTCGTCGAGGCGGGCACCCTGTGGACGGTCACCGAGTGGATCGACGGCACACCGCTCGGTCAACTCCTCGACCAGGAGGGACCGTTCCCGGCCGGCCAGGCGGCCCGGATCGGCCTGGACGTGCTCGACGTCCTGCGGGCCGCGCACGACGCGGGCATCACGCACGGCGAGCTGAGCCCCGACCAGGTCTTCGTGCGGGCGCGGGGTCCGGCCCTGGTCGCGGGCTTCGGCCTGGCCGGGGCGACCCTGGTGCCCCGGGTCACCGCACCGTCGTACGCCTCGCCGGAACAGGCCCGCGACGAACGCCTCGGACCGGCCGCCGACCTGTGGGCGCTCGGCGCGATCCTCTACACGATGGTCGAGGGCCGTCCCCCGTTCCGGGACCGCGGCCGGCCGGACGCCACGCTGAAGGCGGTGGACCGGCTGCCGTTGCGCGCGCCGCTGCGCACGGGTCCCCTCACCCAGACCGTGCAGGGCCTGCTGCGCAAGAACTCCCGCGAGCGGCTCGCCCGGCCGGTGGTCCGCGAAGCCCTGCTCCGGGCCCTCGACGAGGAAGAGGAGGCCGGCCCGGAGCCGGCCGACGGCCGCGGGCGGGACGCTGCCGCGGGCGTCGTACGGCACGGCGGTGTCCGGGCGGCCCTCGGGCACCGGGGGCCGGGCCGGGGCCGGCGGGCCCTGGCCGCAGGGTGCGCGCTGGCCGTCCTCGCCGTCACCGTCGCCGCGCTGGCCGCGACCCACCATCTGCCCGGCGGCTCCACGACGAGCGCCTCATCCGGGGCGAGCGCCTCATCCGGGGCGAGCGCCGCGCCGTCCCCCTCGGCCACCCGCACGGACGGCACCGGCGGGGGCACCGCGAGCGCCCGGCCCGGCGCGGGCGCCGGTTCGGCCTCCGCCCTGCCGGACGGCTACCGCCGGCTGACCGCGCCGGAGGGCTTCTCGGTGGCCCTGCCGCCTGGGTGGAAGCGGCTGTCCACCGTCCGCGGGACCGGCCACGCCTACCGGATCACCTTCGGCCCGGGCGGCGACGCCCCGGCGCTGGCCGTCACCCACAGCGAGGGGCTCGGCCCGGACCCGGTCGCCGTCTGGCGGGACGACGTCGAGCCGGGCCTGGAGCGGCTCGACGGCTACCACCGGATCGGTGACGTCCGCGCCACCACCTACCAGGGCCACAAGGCGGCCGACCTGGAGTGGCTCGCCGGAACCGGGGGCCGCCGGGTGCACACCTTCGGGCGGGGTTTCCTGGTGGGCGGGCACCAGGGCTTCTCCCTGCGCTTCACCACCACGGCCGGCACCTGGGAGGACTCCGCCAGCCGGCTGGCGCTGCGGACATTCCTGGGCACGTTCCGGGTGCCGGACGAGTGAGCCCGGCGCCCGGCCGTTTTCCGCCCCGCGCCACGGGGACTCGGGCCCCATGGTGAGAATCGGATACACGATGATGACCGAGCAGGCCGGCCCCCGGGACCTGGTGGACCATCTGGTGCGGGCCGAGGAGGCGGGCTTCGACTTCTCCGTCACCTCGGACCACTACTTTCCGTGGCTGCGCGCGCAGGGCCACTCGCCGTACGCCTGGTCGGTGCTGGGCGCCGCCGCGCAGGCCACCTCGCGGATTCCGCTGATGACGTACGTGACCTGCCCGACGGGCCGCTACCACCCGGCGGTGGTGGCGCAGAAGGCGGCGACCCTGCAACTGCTCTCCGAGGGCAGGTTCCGGCTCGGGCTGGGCGCCGGGGAGAACCTGAACGAGCACGTGGTGGGCGGCGGCTGGCCACCGGTGGACGTGCGCCACGAGATGCTGGAGGAGGCGGTGCGGATCATCCGCGCGCTGTTCGAGGGCGGTCATGTGACGCACCACGGCGCCCACTTCGACGTGGACTCGGCCCGGCTGTGGGACCTGCCGGACGTGCCCCCGCCGATCGGCGTCGCCGTCGCCGGCGAGCAGTCCTGCACCCTCGCCGGGCGGCTGGCGGACCTGGTCATCGCCACGGAGCCCAAGGCGGGACTGCTGGAGGCGTTCGACCGGCACGGTGGCACGGGCAAGCCGCGGGTGGGACAGCTGCCGGTGTGCTACGACCCGGACCGGGACACCGCCGTCAAGCGGGCCCACGCCCAGTTCCGCTGGTTCGGGCTCGGCTGGAAGGTCAACGCCGAACTGCCCCACCCGGACTCCTTCGAGGCCGCCGCCCAGTTCGTCACCACCGACGACGTCGCCTCCTCGATCCCGTGCGGCGACGACCCGGACGCCTTCGTCGAGGCCGTACGGCCCTATGCCGAGGCGGGGTTCGGGGAGATCGCCCTGGTGCAGATCGGCGGCGACAGCCAGCCGGAGTACCTGGACTGGTCGGCGAAGACCCTGCTGCCCGCGCTCCGCGAGGCCTTCGGCTGACCCGGACGGCGGAGCATCATTCGCCCGGCGGGGGTACTCGGGAGACCTACGCCGCTTCTCGAAAGGCCCTCGTGTGAACGCGTTCGTGCACAAGACTTTGGTGGTGCAGCTGCGGGCGGGCGGCACCGACCGGTGTTCGGTGCTCGCCCACCTCAGCTACGACGCCGACGACCCGTTCGCCGTCACCGCCGTGTTCGCCTACGACGGCCAGGCGCTGGCCCGCTGGCGGCTCGACCGGGAGATGCTCTCCGACGGCCTGCACCGGGCGGTCGGGGTCGGGGACGTACGGCTGCGCCCCGTCTCCGTGGGGATGTGGCGGGAGCTGCGCATGGAGTTCCTCGGGGACGTCCGGCCGGACGGCGGCCGGCAGCGGGCCGTGGTGTCCGCGTGGGCGCCGGCGGTCGCCGCGTTCCTGCGCGACATCCATGAGGTGGTGCCGCCCGGGCAGGAGGAGTTCCGCGCCGACGACATCCTCGCGGAGATCCTCTCCACGGGCTGAGCGCCCGCGGCCGGGACGCTCAGTCGCCGGACCGGCCGGAGTAGGCGCGGCGGGCCCACAGGGGCAGGATGTACCAGCACGTCAGGTACCAGGCGGCGACGGCCACGACCAGCCAGGGCAGATAGCCGTGGGTGGCCACGCGCAGGATGAGCAGCAGGGACGAGGTCATCGTCGCGAACAGCAGGGCCAGGCCGACGAGCGTCATCCGGGACGCCAGCCGCACCGCCTGCGGCTTGACCCGTCTGCCGGAGACCAGGCGGTGCAGGGACACCGGCCCGATCAGGGCGCCGGTCGCGCAGGCGCCGAGGACGACGGTGACGATGTAGATGACCTGGTCGGTGGGGGCCAGGTCGGCGTACTTGGGCTGGAACGCGACGGTCAGCAGGAAGCCGAACAGGATCTGCACGCCCGTCTGCGCCACCCGGACCTCCTGGATGAGTTCGACCCACATCCGGTCGGCCCGTTCGTCGTCGGTCTCGTCACGCCCCGTGCGCCGGCCCTCCTGGCTCATGCGGTGCGTGTAACCGCGCGGCCGTTCGTTCAAACGGCCGCGCCGGCGCTACCAGCGGTGTTCGACCTGCTCCCGGATCCGGCGGTCGTACAGCTCGCGGATAGCGGTGAACGTCTCCCCGGGCAGCGGCGGCAGCTTGGCCGCCCGCGCGTTGGCCCGGGCCTGTTCCGGGTCGCGGGCGCCGGGGATGACCGTGGTGACACCGGGCTGCTCGATGATCCAGCGCAGCGCCAGCTGGGCCGGGGTGTAGCCCTCGGGGGCGAGCGCGGCGAACTCGGCGGCGGCCTCCACCCCGGTCTCGTAGTCGACGCCGGAGAAGGTCTCGCCCTGGTCGAAGGCCTCGCCGTGCCGGTTGAAGGTGCGGTGGTCGTCGGGCGCGAACACCGTGTCCTTGCGGTACTTGCCGGACAGCAGACCGGAGGCGAGCGGGACCCGCGCGATGATGCCGACGCCGGCCTCCCGGGCGGCGGGCACCACCTCGTACAAGGGCTTCATCCGGAACGGGTTCAGGATGATCTGCACGCTCGCCACGTGCGGCCGAGCGATGGCGGCGAGTGCCTCGGCACAGGTCTCCACGCTCACCCCGTACGCGGCGACGCGCTCCTCCTCGACCAGGGTGTCCAGGGCGTCGAACACCTCGTCGGAGGAGTACACCGGGGTGGGCGGGCAGTGCAGTTGCACCAGGTCGAGGCGGTCCACCCCGAGGTTGCGGCGGGACCGGTCGTTCCAGGCGCGGAAGTTGTCCAGGACGTAGTTCTGCGGGATCTGCTCGACTCGGCGGCCCATCTTGGTGGCCACCAGGACGTGCAGGTCGGGCCGGGTGGCCAGGAAAGTGGCGATGGTGTCCTCGCTGCGTCCGTCGCCGTAGACGTCGGCCGTGTCGAAGAAGGTGACGCCCGACTCGGCCGCCGCCTCCAGGACGGCCTCCTTGTCGGCGACGGCGCCCCAGTCGGCGCCGAGCTGCCAGGTGCCGAGTCCGATGACGGAGGCCCACTGGCCCGACCTGCCGATGCCGCGTTCGTCCATGGCGCCAGTCTGACATCCGTCGGGCGGCCCGCGTGGCACGAGCCGCCCCGGAATGTCGGCCGCCCGGGTCTCGGCCGGGCGGTGCTCCGGTCCTCCAGGCGGTGCTCCGGTCCTCCAGGCGGTGCTCCGGTGCTCTAGGCGGCGTCCCGGTCCTCGAAGTAGTGGCCCTCGTCGAGGTCCGCGAGGAGTCCTGGTTCGCGCGGTTCCCAGCCGAGCAGCTCGCGCGTCAGCGCGCTGGAGGTGGGGTTGTCGGCCGCCACGAACCGGGCGAGCCAGCCGAAGTGGCCGCCGGCCTCCCGCGGGGTGAGGCCGGCGACGGGCAGTCGTCGCCGGGCACCGGCACTTCGGCCGTGCCGCCGCCGCGCTGCACGTCACCCAGCCGTCGCTGAGCCGTCAGGGACGGCGGCTGGAGCAGCAGCTCGGCGCGCGGCTGCTGGACCGGACGCCGCGCGGGAGCCGGGACGACATCGCCGGCGAGCCCCTGCCCCGGGTCACGGATCCGCTCTGGGACGCGTTCTGGCGCGTCGACCCGCGTCCCGACGGCAGTCCGGCGCCCGACGGCCCGTACGTCGGCGCCTTCGAGGAGAAGTTCGAACTCGTCGCGTCCGGGGAGACCTGGCCATCGCGCCCGGTGTGTGCGGCATCGCGATCCGCCCCGACCTGGTGGCGGTCCCGCTGCACGGTGTCGGGCCGAGCCATGTCGCGCCGGCCACCCGCGCGGACGCCACCAGCCGGCTGGTGGCGGCGTTCCGCGCGTCGGCGCAGAGCCTGCTCACCGGTCCGGGCGAGCGGGGCTGAGACCGACGGGAGGCCCTACGCCCTGGCCTCGGGTGTCAACTGCGCCTGGATGGCCGACCCGTAGCGGTCGGCGACGGCGTCCGCGTCGGTGCCGTGCAGGTGCGGGCCGCGGGCGATGCCGTACATCACGCCCAGGCCGATGAGGCCGGCGACGGCGAGTTCGGCGCGCAGGCCCGCGTCGGGGCCGGTGAGGCGGGCGGCGAGGCGTTCGGTGACCTGGGCGCGGAAGTTGGCGCGCAGCACGTCGCCGTGCTCGCCGTGCAGCGGGGCGAAGGCGATGCGCAGCAGCGGGTCGGCACCCCGGTCGCGCTGGCTGGCCAGGACGTGCCGGACCATGTGCCGGCCGAGGTCGTCGAGCGGCGCGTCGAGCAGGTCGTCGGCGTCGGTGTCGAAGGACATGACGCAGGCGAACAGGGCGTCCTTGTTGCCGAAGTACTTCAGGATCAGCGGCGGGCTGACGCCGGCCCGCTCGGCGACGGCCTTGAGGGTGATGTCGGCGTGGGCGTGCCGGGCCAGCAGGTAGCGGGCCGCCTTGAGGATCGCCGCCTTGGTGGCCTCGGCGTCGCGCCGGGCGGGGGCGGTGGCCTCGGAGCCGGGTGGAGTGCTCACGGCACTCATGCTCCCTCCATCGCCCCGTCGCGCGCGCCCCGGGTGGCGCCGCGGGCGCGGCGGACGCCGCCGGCCGGGCCGTCGCCGGGGATGGTCAGGGCCGCCGCGCAGGCGGCGAGGGCGACGGCGCCGGCCATGGCGAACGCCATGAGGTAGCCGTGCAGGGTGGGTACCGGGATCCGCCCGACGAGGCTGCTGTGGTGGACGAGGACGGCGGCGACGGCGGCGCTGGAGACGGCCTGGCCGATGGTGCGCATGAGCACGTTGACGCCGTTGGCGGAGGCGGTCTGCGCGGCCGGGACGGCGCGCAGGATCAGGGTGGGGAGCGCCGAGTAGCAGAGTGTGGTGCCGGTGGACACCACGGTGGCGCCGAGGATGATCATCCACAGGTCGCGGCTGTCGGCGATCCGGACGACGTAGCCGCAGGCGATGACGGCGGCGCCGAGGGCGAGGGTGATCCTGGGTCCGCGGGCGGCCGAGATGCGGGCGGACAGGGGGGAGAAGAGGAGCATGGTGACGCCGCCGGGCAGCAGGCACAGGCCGGTGGCGACGATGGAGAGGCCCAGGCCGTATCCGGTGGCCTTCGGTGCCTGGACGAGCTGCGCGGTGACGAGGGAGTTGGCGTAGAACGCGAAGCCGGTGAGCAGGGCGGCCACGTGGGAGAGGCCCACCCGGGGGCGGGTGACGAGGTGCAGGTCGACGAGAGGCCGTTCGGTCCGCAGCTGCTGCCACCACCACAGGGCCATGACGATCACGGTGGTGGCGAACAGCCCGAGCACGCGGGCGCTGGTCCAGCCCCACTGGCCGCCCTGGGAGACGCCGAGCAGCAGGCTGACGAGGGCGACGGTGAGGCCGAGGGCGCCGAGGACGTCGAAGCGGCCGGGT
The DNA here is from genome assembly GCF_004124325.1 of Streptomyces sp. L2. Classification (NCBI taxonomy): domain Bacteria; kingdom Bacillati; phylum Actinomycetota; class Actinomycetes; order Kitasatosporales; family Streptomycetaceae; genus Streptomyces; species Streptomyces sp. L2. The sequence continues at coordinate 7,362,588 of NZ_QBDT01000001.1, read as the reverse complement.
TCGCGTACCGGGGACTCCTTGACCGCCCACCAGGTGGCCGCGACGCCCAGTGCGCCGAGGGCGCTGGTGAGCCAGAACATGGTGTGCCAGTCGGCGTACTGCACGACCAGCGCGGCGAGGGGGAGGCCGAGGGCGGCGCCGATGCCGACGGTGGAGCTCATCAGGGCGACCGCCGAGCCCCGGCGCTCGGGCGGCAGTTCGTCGCGCAGGATGCTGATGGCGAGCGGGACGACGGAGGCGGCCGCGCCCTGGAGCGCGCGGGCGGTGATGATCACGGCGATGTCGGAGGACAGCGCGCACATGACCGAGCCGACAGTCATCAGGGCGAGCGCCGCGGTGAGCACCCGCCGCTTGCCGTACATGTCGCCGGCCCGGCCGAGGACGGGGGTGAGGACGGCGCCGGACAGCAGGGTCGCGGTCACGGTCCAGGAGACGGCGGCGGCCGACGAACCGGTGAGCCGGGGCAGGTCCGGCAGGAGCGGTACGACGACGGTCTGCATGACGGCCATGAGGATGCCGCCCGATGCCAGTACCGGGATGGTGAGCCGGTCCCGCAGCCGGGACGGGCCGGCCGGGGACTGGGGTATCGGGGCGGGGTGGTCCATCGGCGCTCCTGCGGACGGCACGGGGTACGGGGTGAATAACAATTCACCTTATCGGGTGAATGGCCTTTCACCAACGTTCCCCGGCGCGGCCCACGGCCGACGGCCGGGTCACTTCGCGGACGTCGACCGCGCGTGCAGGGCCCGCGCGGCCCTGGGTCCGGCCCAGCGCTTGAGCCGGCGCAGTACCTCCAGCCGCCCCACCGCCTTGTCGAGGCCGTAGTACAGCTGGGGCGGCACGTACGGCAGCAGCGGCGAGTGGCGCTGGCCGAGGAGGGCGAACATCCGGTGCGGGGGCAGGTGGATGTAGCGGGGCAGGTTCTCGTACCACTGGGCGCTGTAGCGGGCCGCGCTCTGCACGGAGAGCAGGTCGGACCGGCGCCGCCGCTCATAGGCGGCGAGGGCGTCCGGCAGGGCGCTGTGTTCGCGCAGGGCGTCGGCGAGGCACATGGCGTCCTCCACGGCGAGGGTGGTGCCGGCGCCGATGGAGTAGTGGGTGGTGTGGGCGGCGTCGCCGAGCAGGACCAGGTTGCCGCGGTGCCAGGTGCGGTTGGTCAGGGTGCGGAAGGTCGTCCAGGGCGCGGTGCCGCCGGCCGAGGGGCGCCCGATCAGCCGGTGGCCGTCGAGGACGCCGGCGAAGAGCTTCTCCAGCAGCGCGAGTTGCTCGCCCTCGTCCGCGCGGTCCAGGCCGAGCCCGGTGAAGGTCTCGGGGGCGCATTCGATGACGCAGGTGCTGTGCTCGGCGCTGTAGCCGTAGCCGTAGGCCCAGATCCAGCCGTGCGGGGTCTCGACGAAGGCGAAGGTGAAGGCGTCGAAGACCTTGGTGGTGCCGAGCCAGATGTAGCGGTTGCGGCCGGGGACGAGGTCGGTGCCGAAGTGGGCGGCGTGCCGGCCGCGCAGCAGGCTGTGCACACCGTCGGCGGCGACCACGAGGTCGGCGGCGGGCGGTTCGGTCAGTTCGCTCTCGTACTCCAGCCGTACGCCCAGTGCGCGGGCGCGGGTGGCGAGCAGGTCCAGCAGGCGGTGCCGGCCGATGCCGAAGCCCTCGTCGCCGTGGTGACGGGTGGTCAGCTCCCGGACGTGGGCGACGCCGTCGCTCCAGCACACCGAGTGCTCCCCGATCACGGCCGCGGACTCGGGGTCGCGGGCCTGGAGCCGGTCGAGGAGTCCGCGCCAGTACGTCACCCCCCAGCCGTAGGTCGACCCCTCGGGGTTGCGTTCGTGGACGGTGATGTCGTGGGACGGGTCCTGCAGCTTGAGCAGGATCGCGAGGTACAGGCCCGCGGGCCCTCCTCCGGCACAGACGACCTTCACGCAGCACACCCCTGACAGTCACCTGATGTGGTCGATCGGCCTCGCAGAGTAGCAGGAGCGGGGGTGGGGTGCCGGGCTTCCGGATCGCGTCAATTCGGGTCGGTGAGCCGCGTCACCCGGGCGGGCGCCAGGCGCGAAGGACCACCGGAAAGCGGGGCGCCACGGCAAGGAATTACCCGTTCCGGTGGGCGCCGACTCACGGCGCAGGCAAGATCATCTTCGTTCAAATCTGTACGACATGTGGCTAATTGTCCGGATCACGGCCAACCGGGTCCGGGCGATTTCCTCCCCACGAAGCGTCCCGGTAGGCATGCGGAGTCACCACTCCCACACCCCCCTCAGGAGGACCCGTATGCCCGGACCCACCCGTCGCCGCGCCCTCTCCAGCGCCGCCGCCCTCGCCGCGGCGGCCGGAGCCGGCACCCTGCTCGCACCCGGCGCCCGCGCGGCCACGCGTCCCCACGAACCCGAACACCGGCACGGCGCACCGGAGTCGTTCGACGAGGTCTACCACGGCCGCCGGATACAGGGCCGCCCGGCGACCGGGAGCGGCCACCACCACGAACACGGGGGCGGCTACGCCGTGTTCGTCGACGGGGTGCCGCTGCATCTGATGCGGAACGCCGACGGCACCTGGATCAGCGTCGTCACCCACTACGACCCGGTGCCGACCCCGCTCGCCGCCGCGCGCGCCGCGGTCGACGAACTGCGGGGCGCCGCCCTGCTGCCGTTCCCCGCCAACTGACCACCACCGACCGCCGTCGCGCAGCCGATCGCACGGACGATCGCACGGCCGATCCGGAGCACCGCACCCATGACCGTACGCAAGAACCAGGCCGCCCTGACCGCCGACGAGAAGCGGCGCTTCACCGGCGCCGTCCTCGAACTCAAGCGCAGCGGACGCTATGACGCGTTCGTCCGCACCCACAACGCCTTCATCATGGCCGACACCGACACCGGTGCACGCACCGGCCACCGCTCGCCGTCCTTCCTGCCCTGGCACCGCAGATTCCTGCTCGACTTCGAGCGGGCGCTGCAGTCGGTGGACCCCTCCGTGGCGCTGCCCTACTGGGACTGGAGCACGGACCGCACGGTGCGCGCCGCGCTGTGGGCGCCGGACTTCCTCGGCGGGACCGGGCGCGCCTCGGACGGCCGGGTGATGGACGGCCCGTTCGCCGCGGCCGCCGGCGAGTGGCCGGTCAGCGTGCGCGTGGACGGCCGTACGTTCCTGCGCCGTTCGCTCGGCGCGGGCGTGCGCGAGCTGCCGACGCGGGCGGAGGTGGAGTCGGTGCTGTCGATACGGACGTACGACATGCCGCCGTACAACAGTGCCTCGGACGGCTTCCGCAACCATCTGGAGGGCTGGCGCGGGGTCAATCTGCACAACCGCGTCCATGTGTGGGTGGGCGGCCAGATGGCCACCGGGGTCTCCCCCAACGACCCGGTGTTCTGGCTGCACCACGCCTTCGTCGACAAGCTGTGGGCCGAGTGGCGGCGCCGCCACCCCGACGCGGGCTACGTGCCGACCGGGGGCACGCCGGACGTCGTCGACCTGGACGAGACGATGAAGCCGTGGAACGACGTGCGCCCGGCGGACCTGCTGGACCACACCGCGTTCTACACCTTCGACGACGAGTGATGCCGACCTCGGGTGTCTTCGCCGACGGCTGATGTCGCCGACGACTGATCAGGCGTCGGCGCCGCGGCACTCCGGGTGGCCCCAGCCCTGCGCGTTCTTGGCGATGGACTCGCCGGCCGCGTACCCCCGGCCGCACAGGCAGCGGCCGGGGAACTTGGCCTTGATGGTGCGGGACGACCCGCCCGACCCGCCGGACGTCCCACCGCGGCGGGGCGACTTCGCGCGCGGCGCCCGGGCCGGGATGTCGGGCGAGGCCGGCGGCTCCGGGGAGCCCAGCGCGCTGCCGGCCGCCTCCTGCACGGTGGCGGCCCGGCTGGCGGCGCGGTCGGCGAAGTCGTTCAGCGGGTCGCCGTCGACCTGGTGGGCGGGGACGTAGCGGAACTCGACGGACCGGCCGTCCAGCAGGGCGTCGATGCGGACCACCAGGTCCTGGTTGGCGACCGGCTTCCCGGCGGAGGTCTTCCAGCCGTTGCGCTTCCAGCCGGGCAGCCACGCGGTGACGGCCTTCATCGCGTACTGGGAGTCCATCCGGATCTCCAGCGGCACGTCCGCGTCGACGGCGGTGAGCAACTGCTCCAGCGCCGTCAGTTCGGCGACGTTGTTCGTGGCCCGGCCGAGCGGGCCGGCCTCCCAGCGGGCCGGGGTCCGCTCGTCGTCGCCGGAGACCACCCATGCCCATCCGGCCGGTCCGGGGTTTCCCTTCGAAGCCCCGTCGCACGCGGCCACCACACGTTCACGCATGCGCCCGATCATGCCATGACCGCGCGGACCCTCCGTCCGGGCGGACCCTCCGTCCGGACGGGCTCAGGCGTCCAGCGGGCTCAGGCGTCCTTGATCTTCGGCATCTCGCCCTCGGTGGTCGTGATGTCGATCACCGAGAAGTTGGCTCCCTGCGGGTCGCTGAGCGCCGCGAACCGCCCGAAGGGGCTGCTCATCGGGCCGAAGCGGAGCACGCCGCCCAGCTCGCCGGCGCGGGCGACGGCGGCGTCGCAGTCGTCCACGGTGAAGTAGACGTTGATGTAGGAGGGCACCTCGGGCGGGAAGTCGTCGGTCATCCGCATCCGGCCGAGGACGGTGTCCTCGCCGATGTCGAACATCCGGAAGTCGACCGCCTCGTCCTCGATCTCCTTCATCCGGTACGGGAAGACGGCGGCCAGGAAGCCGTCGGCCTTCTCGGGCTCGCGGGTGAACACCTCCGCCCAGCAGTAGGCGCCGGGGGTCGCTGTCGCCTCGAAGCCCTCGTGCACGCCCGCCTGCCACACGCCGAACACCGCGCCACTGGGCTCGCGCGCCAGGCACATGGTGCCGAAGTCACCGACCCGCATCGGCTCCATCAGCACCTCGCCGCCGTTGGCGCGGACCTTGTCGGCGGTCGCCGCCGCGTCCGGCGAGGCGAAGTACAGGCACCACTGCGACTGGCCCTCCTGGCCGGGCATGGGCGGCACCACGGCGGCCACCGCCTTGCCGTTCGCGTACGCCTGCGTGTAGTTGCCGTACTCCGACGACGAGTCGCCGAAGGTCCAGCCGAGGACGTCGCCGTAGAACCTCTTGGCTCCCTCGACGTCGCTGAACATCGCATCGGCCCAGCAGGGCGTTCCCTCGGGTTGCACGGCCATGGTCGGGCCCTCTCGCTCGGTCCGGATGTGTCCCCGGACCTCACGCTAGCCACCCGGCCGCCGGCCCGCGCGCCGAGCCGGGGTCCCGCGGGCGGCGGGCGTGCCGTGTCCCCTCGCGCCCGGTGATCCAATCCCTCGCCGCCCTTGATCGTCCCGGCTCGCGGGAGCACCGCACCGGCGCCCGGGCGTGCGGCCGCGTGCGCCGCGCCTCGTCCGACCTGTTTACGACTCCGGGGGGCGGATCCGCCCCCTTCGCGCCGTACCAGGCGCCTCCCGTGACTGTTTGGCTTGGGTCCGAGCGCATCCCCACCACGCTCACCACCGATCGATCCGGTCCCCCCTGTTCGTTCACCGCTCAGAAGGAGGGAATGTGTCCACACCGGACAGTGCCACCGGTTCCGCCCTCGACGAACCCGCCCCCGACCCGGCCGCCGACGGCTCGCTCACCAGTCTCAGCACCCGGGCGGCACGTCAGCTCACCACCACGACCAAGTCCGAACCCCAGATGCAGGCCATCACCTCGCGATGGCTGCTGAAGTCGCTGCCGTGGGTGGACGTCAAGGGCGGCGCCTACCGGGTCAACCGGCGCCTCCAGCTGCGTACCGGGCGCGGCCGAGTGCACTTCGAGCAGAACGGGGCCGACGACATCCGGGTCATCCCCGAGACGCTGACCGAGCTGACGATCCTGCGCGGCTACGACGACCTGGACGTGCTGCGGGAGATCGCCGGCCGGTTCCGGTCCCGGGAGATCCGCGCCGGGCAGGTGCTGTTCGAGGCCGGGCAGCCCGTCACGGAGGCCTATCTGGTCGTGCACGGCCGGTTCACCCGGTTCACCAGCGGCAAGTACGGCGACGAGGAGATCATCGGGGTCGTCTCCGACGGCGACCAGATGGGCGACGAGGCGGTCGGCCAGACCGACCCGCTGTGGCTGACCTCGGTCCGCGCCGAGACCGCCTGCGTGGTGCTCGCGCTGCCCTGGGCCGTGGTCGAGGAGTTCACCGACCGGGTGCCCTCGCTCGCGGCCCATCTGGAGGCGTACGTCGAGCGGCAGCACCGGCCGATGAACCGCAAGGGCGAGGCCGACGTCCCGGTGCAGGCCGGGCACGTCGGCGAACAGACCCTGCCCGGCGGCTTCGTCGACTACGAACTCGCGCCGCGCGAGTACGAGTTGTCCCTGACCCAGACCGTGCTGCGCGTCCACACCCGGGTCGCCGACCTCTACAACGACCCGATGGACCAGACCGCCCAGCAGCTGCGGCTGACCATCGAGGAGATCCGCGAGCGCCAGGAGTGGGAGCTGGTCAACAACCGGGAGTTCGGGCTGCTGCACAACGTGGACTACGGGCAGCGGATCAGCACCTTCACCGGCCCGCCCACCCCGGACGACATGGACGAACTGCTGTCGATGCGCCGCAAGACCCGGGTGTTCCTCGCCCACCCGAAGGCGATCGCCGCCTTCTTCCGGCAGTGCAACCGGCGCGGACTGGTACCCGGCACCACCAGCGTCGACGGGCACGAGGTGCCCGCCTGGCGCGGGGTGCCGATCTTCCCGTGCAGCAAGATCCCGGTCGCCGGCGACCACACCAGCAGCATCATCGCGCTGCGCACCGGCGAGGCCGACCAGGGTGTCGTCGGCCTCTACCAGACCGGCATCCCGGAGGAGCACCAGCCCGGACTGAACGTCCGCTTCATGGGCATCGACTCCGCCGCGATCATCAACTACCTCGTCACGGCCTACTACTCGCTGGCGATCCTCGTGCCGGACGCGGCGGGGATCCTGGAGAACGTCCAGATCGGCCGGACGGCCGAGTGAGGGCCCGGAGCACGTCATGAACGCATCCACCGCCGCCTACCGTCTGCCCGGCCCCCCGAACCTGGCGCACAGCCTTCGGGCCCGGCGCACCGGGGCGATCCCCGGCCTGCTGTACCGGCCGGCCGTGCCCGCCGATCCCGAGAAGGTCGCCGAGGTCGACCGCCGGGTGGAGGACTGGGCCCGCCGGCTCGACCTGTTCCCGGCGGCCTGGCTGGGCGACTTCACCGGCTTCCAGTTCGGCCGGGCCGTGGTGCTCCAGCACCCGGGGGCCGCCGACCTGGAACGCCTCACGGTCGCCGGCAAGCTGCTGCTCGCCGAGAACATCGTCGACGACTGCTACTGCGAGGACCGCGGCGGCTCCGCGAGGGGCCTCGGCGGGCGGCTGATCCTCGCCCAGTCGGCCCTCGACCCGTACCACGGCATCCCGGAGCTGGAGGAGGAGTGGCGGCACGGCATGCGGGCCGACGGTCCGCTGCGCTCCTACCACTTCGCGCTGAAGGACTTCGCCGTCCTCGCCACGCCCAGCCAGACCGACCGGTTCGTGCACGACGTGGCACGGCTGCACCTCGGCTACCTGGCCGAGGCCGCCTGGTCAGAGACCCGGCACCGGCCCCAGGTGTGGGAGTACCTGGTGATGCGGCAGTTCAACAACTTCCGGCCCTGTCTGTCGATCGTCGACGCGGTGGACGGCTACGAACTGCCCGAGCAGGTCTACGCCCGCCCCGAGATCCAGCGGATCACCGCGCTGGCCTGCAACGCCACGACCATCGTCAACGACCTGTACTCCTTCACCAAGGAGCTGGCCAACGACCCCACCCACCTCAATCTCCCGCAGGTCGTCGCCGCGAACGACCGCTGCGGGCTGAAGGCCGCCTATCTGAGATCCGTCGAGATCCACAACCGGATCATGGAGGCCTTCGAGGAGGAGGCGGCGCTGCTGTCCGCCACCTCGCCCCTGGTGGAGCGCTACGCCCAGGGGCTCGCCGCCTGGGTCTCCGGCAACCACGAGTGGCACGCCACCAACACCCACCGCTACCACCTGCCCGACTACTGGTGAAGCCGTCACGCCCATGAAATGCCGTCATACACGCCAGGAGGAACCACCGTTGACCACCGCCCCCACCCGGACGGCGCCGGCCCCGATCCCGGCCCAGTCCACGTACCAGACCCGCGTCGCGGACTACTGGAACGCCGAGGAGAACCCGGTCAACCTCGAGCTCGGCAGGATCGACGACCTGTACCACCATCACTACGGCATCGGTGACGCCGACCGGTCGGTGCTGGAGGAGGCCGACCCGGAGCGGCGCCGACAGCTCGTCACCGCCGAACTGCACCGTCTGGAGCAGGCCCAGGCCGAACTGCTCGCCGGCCGGCTCGGACCGCTCTCCCCCACCGACCGGGTCTTCGACGCCGGGTGCGGGCGCGGCGGCGGCAGCGTCGTGGCCCACCTGCGGTACGGCTGCCACGCCGACGGGGTCACGATCTCCGCGAAGCAGGCCGGGTTCGCCAACGAGCAGGCCCGCGTGCGGGGCATCGACGACCGGGTGCGCTACCACCACCGCAACATGCTCGACACCGGGTTCGAGACGGGCGCGTACGCGGCCTCCTGGAACAACGAGTCCACCATGTACGTCGAGCTGGACCTGCTCTTCGCCGAGCACGCCCGGCTGCTGCGCCGGGGCGGCCGGTACGTGGTGATCACCGGCTGCTACAACGACACCTACGGCCGGGCGTCCCGCGAGGTCTCGCTGATCAACGCCCACTACATCTGCGACATCCACCCGCGCTCGGAGTACTTCCGGGCGATGGCCCGCAACCGTCTCGTCCCGGTCCACGTCGAGGATCTGACCGCCGCGACGATCCCGTACTGGGAGCTGCGCAAGGAGGCCGACCATCTGGTCACCGGCATCGAGGACACCTTCCTCGACGCCTACCGCAACGGCAGCTTCCAGTACCTGCTGATCGCGGCCGACCGGGTCTGACGCCCCCCTGGCCGTGCGGCCGCGCCGGGTGCCGGACCGGATCCGATGCCCGGCGCGGCCGCCGCCCGTGCCGGACTACTCGCCCCGGTAGGCCTTCTCCAGCGCGGCGATGTCGAGCTTGCCCATGCCCATCATGACGCTCATGGTGCGGGACGCCTTCTCCTGGTCCGCGTCGGCCACCATCTCCATCAGCCGCCGGGGCACGACCTGCCAGGACAGCCCGTAGCGGTCCTTGAGCCAGCCGCACGGGCCGCCCTCGCCGCCGTTCTCGGTGAGCTTGGCCCAGTAGTGGTCGACCTCCTCCTGGTCCTCGCAGATGATCTGGAAGGAGACCGCCTCGCTGAAGGTGAACTGCGGGCCACCGTTCAGCGCGACAAACTTCTGGCCGTTCGCGGTGAACTCGACGGTGAGCACGTCACCCTTCGTGCCGGGGCCGGCGTCGGTGTAGTGGGTGACGTGGCCGACGCTGGAGTTCTTGAAGACCGACACGTAGAAATGCGCGGCCTCCTCCGCCTTGCCGTCGAACCAGAGACACGTGGTGAATCCGTCGGTGGTCATGAGTACCTCCTGGGCGTGGAACCTGGTCACCTGTATCGACCGGTCCGCGCCGCGGAACTCATCGGCGCCCGGAAAACAATCCAAACGGCCCCGCGTTCCGGGCCGTCGGTCAGGCGGCCATGCACAGCCCGTCGTACGGCCGGTGCGGTGCGGCGTTCCGGCGTGCCCGCCGCGCCAGCTCGCCCTGGGCGCGGGACAGCAGGTCGCCGAGCCCGAGGCCGAGGGCGTGCGCCGCGGCGCCCAGAACCTCGGAGGAGGCCTCCTTGCGGCCGCGCTCGATCTCGGACAGGTAGGGCAGGGAGATCCGGGCCTCGTCGGCGACCTCCTTGAGGGTCCGCTCCTGGGCCCGGCGTTCGCGGCGCAGGACCTCACCGACCAGATCGCGCCACAGGGGCTCGCCCCGCGCTCCGGGCTCCCTCTCGGGAGCGGTCACCGGCCGCAGGGGGATCACTCGCGCTTCGTCGCTCACGCCCTCACCCTAGGGGCGCCCGGACGGCGCGGGCGCCGTACGGCGTTCCGCTCTCGGTGGAATCACCGTGGAGCGGCGTATTCCGGCCAGGCGCGGACGGCGGGCGCATGCGTGGGGTCACCGGGGGTACCCGCCCCGTGTACGACTCAGCGCACACGCATGAACCGCTGGATTCCGGGTACACGCGGCAACACGTGCAATCCGGTCAGGAGGGTCGGACGAAGGGGCCGCGAGGCCCGCTGTCGAACCGTGACTTTCGTGGGAGAGGTAATGAACACCGCCGGGATCCGGTCGGAAGCAGATGTCGTCGGCAAGACCGCGGAGGACGCGACGGGCGGCGCGACCCTGCCCGGCATCGCCGACCCCGCCTCCGTCGCCCCGCGTGACGCACGGGAGCTGTCCCGCCAGTTCTTCCGCCGGCTGACCGAGGTGGAGGAGGGCACGCACGAGTACCAGTACGCGCGCAACACCCTCATTGAGATGAACATGTCCCTGGTCCGGTTCGCGGCCGGACGGTTCCGGGGTCGCGGCGACGACATGGAGGACATCGTCCAGACCGGCATGATCGGCCTGATCAAGGCCATCGACCGGTTCGAGCTGTCGCGGGAGGTGGAGTTCACCTCCTTCGCCGTGCCGTACATCGTCGGTGAGATCAAGCGGTTCTTCCGCGACACCACGTGGGCCGTGCACGTCCCCCGGCGGCTGCAGGAACTGCGGGTGGAGCTGGCCCGGGCCCGCGAGGAGCTGTCCAGCAGGCTGGACCGGAACCCGACGGTCGAGGAGCTGGCCACGCTGATGAACATCTCGGTGGACGAGGTGGTCGAGGCCCAGCTCGCCTCGAACGGGTACAACTCCGCCTCGCTGGACGCGGCGCTCACCGCCGACGGGTCCGAGGACGGCGAGGCGGTCCTCGCGGACTTCATCGGTGTGGAGGAGGAGGGCCTGCGGCTCGTGGAGGACTTCCACGCGCTGGCCCCGCTGATGGCCGGGCTCAGCGAACGCGACCGGCAGATCATCCACATGCGCTTCGTCGAGGAGGCCACGCAGGCGGAGATCGGGGAACAGCTCGGCTGCTCCCAGATGCACGTCTCCCGGCTGATCAAGCGGATCATCACCCGGCTGCGGCAGGGGATGCTGGGCGAACTCGGCTGCGCCTGAGGCCGGGCGTCGACGCCGGGCGAGGCTCGCGTCCGGTTCAGCCCGTCGCGTCCGGGCCCGCGTCCGGCCTCAGGCGGACGCGGGCCCGGACGCGCTTGCCGACCGGCACGCGTTCGACCGTGACCTCCGCGGCGATCGCGTGCACGATCTCCAGACCGTGCCGGCCGATGCGCTCGGGGTCCTTCGGGTACGGGTGCGGCAGGGCGGCGCTGCTGTCGTAGACGCCGACGACGACCGCGCTGTCCGTGCCCTCCAGCTCCAGGACGTACGGGCCGTTGCTGTGCCGGTCCGCGTTGGTGACCAGCTCGCTGACCACCAGTTGCACTTCCCCGTCGGTGCGGCCGTCGACGGCCGCGCACCACTCGGTCCTCAGCTGCTCCAGGAACTGTGCGGCGAAGGCCCGCGCCTCGGCGATGCAGCCGGGGTCGCCGGTGTAGTGCGTCGCGCGGCGCAGGGGTTCCACGGGCATGTCGAAGCCAGTCGGTATCACTGCCCCGCTCACGTCGTCGGTCATGCGTTTCTCTCTCGGAAGCCCGGTCCGGCCGGTGGCTGTTGCACCAGTCCTCGTACCCCGAGCCGGGCCGCGCAGTCCCCACGCGTGTTCGCCCACGGCGTGCGACGGCTCACACCGCCGTGGGCGCCGGTCCCTACGACGCCGAGGACCCGGACGTCGTCGTCTGGCTGCTCGTCCCGGGAGCCGGGGCGGACGAGGGCGGCCCGGAGGCCGGCGGGGAACTGGACGACGCCGGCGGCGAGGTCGGGGTCTCGGACGTGGGCGCCTGGGACTTCGACGACTCGGAGGGCGGCGTGCTCGCCCCGGACGACTCCGACGACTGTGACGAGGAGGAAGAGGACGAGGAAGAGGACGACGAGGACGACGAGGACGAGGTCGACGAGGAGGAGGACGCCGACGGGCTGCTGGACAGCGGGCACGGCGTCGGCGAGGAGCCCGGCGTCCCGGTCGTCCCCGGGCTGGCGCAGCCGGGGTGGCCCGCCGGGTTCCAGGGGTAGAGCGGGACCTTCGGCGGCTTGACGTGCTGGTCGTGGCGTCCGTGGTCGCCCCGGTGCCGGTGGAACCAGGAGTGGTGACCGGGGTCGTAGATCACGAAGACCTTGACGATCTGCGGCGCGGGGGTGACCACGACGACGTTCGAGGGCCGGAACGAGGCCCAGTGGTCCCCGGTCGGCTTGGGCGTGGTCTTCAGGGCGACGGGCGGGGTCAGCGGGTTGCCGCAGGCGCAGCGGACCCGGGGGACGCCGTGTCCGTCGACGAGGACGGCGGTGCCCGCCTGGAGGACGGCCTGGTAGCTGGTGGCGGCGCCGTTGCGGTAGCCGTGGTTGGTGACGCGGGTGTCCACGCGCAGCTGTACCGGGGTGAGCGAGCGGAGGTAGGCGGGGACACCGGAGGGCTGGACGCCGGCCACCGAGGCGAACGACTTGTTCTTGGCCGGGTCGGCCTGGAAGTCCTTGATCATTTTCTCGACGTCGCAGCTGGAGCTGTTCTGGGTGCCGCCGTAGAGGCCTGGGGCGCCGCCGTCCACGCCGCGTACCGCGTTGGCCGGGGCGGACGTGGACTCCCCGGACGTGGGCGGCGGCGGGACGGAGCTGTCCTTCGCGGTCGACTCCGTGTAGGGGTCGGGGCCGGTCTTGGCGGCGGACTGCAGGAACACCTCGCCGCCCTTGGCCGAGGACCCGCCGTCCGGACGGGTGAAGACGACCGCGAGGACGACGGCCGCGACCACGGCAGCGGTGACGGCGGCGATCCGCGGCACGGACCTCCACCACGGCCGGTGCGGCCCGGGGCCGCCGGCCATGGAGCTGCCGCCGGGCGAGTCAGGGGGCGGGGGTGGCCGGTTGCCGCCCGACAGGGGACCGGAGGGTGGGCCGGTGGGGCGGCCGGAAGACGGAGGTTCGACGCTCACGAGTACTTCTTCCCGTCGCTGTACGCGGCTTCTCTCAGGAAAGTTACGAAAAATCCCTTATGCCGCACTGATGCACAATCAGCCCATTGTGTGCTCCGGTTCCGGTGCGCTCGCAAGCCGACGCGGACGGCCCACCCGGCGGGCGGGGTGCCGGGCCGCTGCTTAGCGTGGCAGCGTGAGCCCTCCAACCGTTTCGGGCCGGCCGCCCGGCCGGCCGATGTCCCGCCACGGCTGGGCGCGGGCCCTCGCCCTGGTCGTCACGACGCTGGTCGCCATGTTCGTGGTCGCCGCGCTGGGGTTGTGGGCGGCGGGCGCGGCGGACCTGCCGGACGGCGCGTTCGGCCGGGTGGCGGCGGCGACCGTGGTGACGTCCGTCGGCGGCAGCGTCGAACTCGCCGGGAACGCGGGCGCGCTCGCCGAGAGCCGGGCAGGCCTGAACGTGCTGCCGCTGTCGGTGACGCTGACCGGCGCGCTGGTGCTCGGGGCGGGGTTCCTGCGACCGCTGCGGAGGCGGGCGGTCGCCCCGGCCGGGGAGCTGGCCGGGTGGGCGGGCCGGATCGCGCTGCTGTGGCTGCTCGCACTGATCGGACTGGCGTTCGCCGCCCGGCAGACCTTCGCGGTGAACCTCGGCGAGGGCATCCTCAACGACATCTCCGGCCTGTTCGGCGCCGAACCGCGGGTCGGCTTCACCACGGACGTGCCGCTGACCGTGCTGTTCGGCCTGCTCTGGCTGGCCGGGGTGATGGTGCTGGCCCTGCTCGTCGCGAGCGGCGCGGCGGTGCCGGGCCGGTTCGCGCGCCACCAGCGCTCGGTGCGCCCGGCGGCGCAGGCCATGGTCGTCCTGCTCCTCGTCTACGTCGTCATCGGCATCGTCATCGCCCTGGTGACGGCGGCGACGCACGGGCATGTGGCCGAGCGGTTCGCGGTGATCCTCCTGGGCCTGCCCAACGTGGTCTGGCCCGCGTTCACCATCGGGCTCGGCGCCAGCTGGAACGGCAGGGTGGACGGGCCGTTCGGCCTGCCGATGCCGCACGTGCTGGACCAGGTGCTGCGCACGCCCGAGGTATCCACGGTGAACGTGGGCACGCTCGCCGACTACGACAGCCGGTCGTGGTGGCTGGTGCCGGTGGCGGCGGTGCTCCTGCTGGCGGTGGCCTTCCGGATGGCGGCCCGGTCCCCGGCCGACGTCCGGGCCTGGCAGCACGCCGTGCGCATGGCCGTCGCCCTCGCCCTGACGGTGCTCATGATCTGCCTGCTCGGCCGGATCTCCGCCCACTACGGCCTGTCCCTGTTCGGCATCGGCGACCTGGGCGGCGGTCTCTCCGGTGAGCTGTTCCTCAAGCCCCGCCTGGGGCCGGCCGTCGGGCTGGGCGCGCTGTGGGGACTGGTCATGGGTTTCCTGGGCGCTGTGCTGGCCCGGCCGCTGCACCGGAGGTCCGCGGACCGGGCACACCCCGGTACGGCGGACCGGGCGCCCCGGTAGCGGGGCCAGGTGGCGGCACAGGACGCGTCGCGAGGCCGGGACGTCAGCGTTCGCCGTCCGGGGCGACCACCCGGGTCGGGGTGTGTTCGCGGGGTTCGGCGCTCGGTTCGGGCCGGTCGGTGGCGTAGGTGCCGAGGCGGTGTCCGTCGCCGTAGAGCCAGCGCTCCTCGTCCGGGTCGTAGAGCCACATGGACTCGCCGTCGACGACGATCCCGATGCGCAGTCCGCTGGTGCGGTCCCGGAAGGACTCCCCGTCCAGGCCGCCGGCGGCCCGCTCGGCCACCGCGGCGCGGTAGGCGTCCAGCGCCTGGGTCACGCGGTCGAGGAGGGGCTGCGGGTCGGCGGTGGTGCCGTCCGGGTCCGGCGTGGCGGGCGGGTCCCGGGGTACGGCGACGAGCAGGCGGCCGTCGACCCAGGCGCCCCAGCCGTTCGCGCAGCGGATGCGGGCCCAGTCGCCGAGCCACTCCTCCAGCAGCACGGGCAGCAGGGCGTCGAGGGACACGGTGGCCCGTGCCGGATCGGGCTCCTCCCAGGCGGGCATGCCGTTCGGGGGGACGACATGGGTGGGCCGGAAGCCGGGGCTCGGCGTCGACATGGCGGCGCCTACTTCCGCATCACGGCGGGTTCGGCGCGGCGCAGCAGCCGGGCGACCAGCAAGGCGAAGACGGCCGACAGCACCAGGAGCATCGCCAGGTCGAGCAGCCAGATCCCGGCCGAGTGCCGGAAGAGGGGGTCGGCGGTCAGCCTGCCGGGGACGAGCCGGGCGAGTCCGACGGTGCCGGCCATGGCGCCGAGCGCCCAGCGGGAGGGCACCAGCCAGGAGAGCTGTTCGAGGCCGGGCACCCCGTGCAGTCTCAGCAGCGCCCCGCAGAAGACGACCTGGACGATGGCCAGCAGCACCAGCAGCGGCATCGTCACCTCCTCCTTGCGCACCAGGGCGGAGACCAGCAGGCCGAGCATCATCGCCGTGAAGGCCAGCAGGGCGACGGCGAGGATGATCTCGGCCAGGGCCGGCAGCAGCACTCCGCGGCCACCGGGGGCACCCAGGTCGACGCCGAGCAGGGCGACGAGGGTGAGGACGACGGCCTGGGCCACCGTGATCGTGCCGAGGACGACCACCTTGGACATCAGGTAGGCCGATCTGGACAGGCCGACTGCGCGTTCGCGCCGGTAGACGGCGCGTTCCTTGACGAGTTCGCGGACCGCGTTGGCCGCGCCGGTGAGGACTCCGCCGACACACAGGATGAGCAGCGCGTTCATCGCGGTCTGCTGGGTGAGCCCGCTGCCGGCGAGGGCCCTGGCCATGGCACCCATCACGAAGGGCAGGGCGATCATGACGGCGAGGAAGGTGCGGTCGGCGGCGAGGACGGCGGCGTAGCGGCGGGTCAGCGTGGAGAGCTGGGCGCCCCAGCTCCGCGGCCGGGGCGGCGGCACGGGGGCGACCGGGCTCTCGCCGGGGTGCCGGGGCTGGGTGGTGGACTCGGTGACGTACCGGCGGCAGTGCGGTGAGTCGCGGTACTCCCCCGCCCAGTCGCGGTCCCGGTCGCGGTCGAACGCCTCGAACGCCTCCGGCCACTGGGTGAAGCCGAAGAAGGCGAGGGCGTCGTCGGGCGGGCCGTAGTAGGCGGTCCGGCCGCCGGGCGCGAGCACGAGGAGCCGGTCGCAGACGTCGAGGCTGAGCACGCTGTGGGTGACGACGATGACGGTGCGGCCGTCGTCGGCGAGGCCGCGCAGCATGTGCATCACCGAGCGGTCCATACCGGGGTCGAGCCCGGAGGTCGGCTCGTCGAGGAAGAGCAGGGAGGGCTTGGTGAGCAGTTCCAGGGCCACGCTGACCCGCTTGCGCTGCCCGCCGGAGAGGCTGTGCACGGGCTGGCCGGCCCGCTGTTCCAGGCCCAGTTCCCGGATCACCTCGTCCACGCGGGCCCGCCGCTCGGTCTTCGCGGTGTCCTGCGGGAAGCGCAGTTCGGCCGCGTAGGACAGCGCGGCGCGGACGGTGAGCTGCGGGTGCAGGATGTCGTCCTGCGGGACCAGGCCGATGCGCTGACGCAGCTCGGCGAAGTCGTGGTAGAGGTCGCGGCCGTCGTAGAGGACCGTGCCGCGGTCGGCGGGGCGCTGGGCGGTGAGGGCGCGCAGCAGCGTGGACTTACCGGCGCCGCTCGGTCCGACGACGGCGAGCAGGCACTTCTCGCCCACCGGGAAGGAGACGTGGTCGAGCAGGATCTTGCGGCCGCCGTCCACGGCGACGGTGAGGTCCTGCACGTCGAGGGAGACCTCGCCGGTGTCGACGTACTCCTGGAGCACGTCGCCGGACAGGGAGAACGCGAAGTGGCCGACGCCGACGATGTCGCCGGGGCCCACGGGCGCGCGGGTGACGGGGCTGCCGTTGAGGTACGTGCCGTTGTCGCTGCCGAGGTCGACGATCTCGTACGTGCCGTCCGGGTGGGCGCGCAGTTCGGCGTGCCGGCGGGAGACGGTCAGGTCATCGACCACCAGGTCGTTGTCGGCGGCCCGGCCGATGCGGACGCCGCGGGCGGGCAGCGGCCGTACGGTGGTCGGCTGCCGGAAGGTCCCGGTCAGGGCGGGCATCGAGACGGTGGCCGGGCGGTCCGGGGCGGGCGGGGCGGGACTGACCAGGACGCCGCGGGGGCCGTCGGCGGGGCTGCCGAAGTGGAGGACGGTGCCGGGGCCGACGCCCCACTCCTGGACGCGGCGGCCGTCGGCGTAGGTGCCGTTGGTGCTGGACGCGTCGGCCAGCAGCCAGTGGTCGTGGTCCCAGCGGAGCACCGCGTGGTGCCAGGAGACCCGGTCGTCGTCGAGGACGATGTCGCTCAGCGGGTCCCGGCCCACGTGGTAGTCGTGGCCCGGGGTGATCACCGTGGAGGCCGTGTCGGTCTCCAGCACGAGTTCGGCCGCCGTCGCGGCGACCGGCCGCTCCACCATGGCCAGAATTTTACCGATACGACCGGGTATGCGCCCCCTCTCGGGGCGGCGACCGGGAGCCGTCCGGGGTGCCCGGCGGGTGTCAGGCCACCGGCACGACGAGCGGCGGGACGGTGCGCTGCATGCGCAGGGCGTCGACGGACTCGGCGAGCAGTTCGTACTCGGTGGTGTCGTCACCGGCCGCGATCCGCACCAGCCGCCCTTCGGCCAACTGTTCGGCGACCAGGTCCTGTTGGCCGTCGTCGGCGCACCAGGAGCGCAGCAGCGCGGGGACGTCCGCCACGGTGTCCGCGACGGGGACGAGGGCGCCGGGCGGGAAGGCGGGGTCCTCGGGGCTGGGGTCGAGCCGCTCGGCGATCCAGGAGGCGCGGTCCCGCAGCCACCACAGGGCGAGGGCCAGGGTCGGCGCGCGGTAGGTGCCGAGCGGGACGCCGATGCGCCGCCCCTCGCACGTGCCGTATCCGGTGACGTGGCACAGGAATTCGTCGTGCACCCTTCACTCCCCCGTCGCCTCGCTGGTGTGCCGGCCGACCCTCGCTCTCCGTGCGGCTGCTGTGCGGTGAAGTGCCTCTGGCGTTCGAGTATCGCCACTGCTGAAACAGTGTCACCATGACTTTCCGGCCAGTCTCTTGGCATATTCACCGCCGCTTTCGGCCGTAATGCCCGGGGCGCGCGGCCGTCCCGGCATGACCTGGGAGGTAATCGACCCGCCCCACGGCCGTCCGGCATGGTGGTCACACCGGATCGGCACAGCCCCGGATCCGGCTCCCGACCAGCAGTGACGACCTCGATGGAGGCTGATTCGCCATGTCCGTGAACACCGACCGTTACGAGAGCGCCGCGGCCCGTTACTTCGAGGCCTGGAACGCCACCGGGCCGGAGGCCCTGACGAAGGCGGTCGCCGCGGCCTGGGCCACCGACGGCGGCTACACCGACCCTCTCGCCGAGGTGCGCGGACACGAGCAGATCGCCGCGGCGATCGCGGCGGCGCACGCGCGGTTCCCCGGCTTCTCCTTCCGTCCGCTCGGCGCCGTGGACGGGCACCACGACACCGCCCGCTTCGCCTGGGAGCTGGTGAACGAGGCGGGCGGTACGGCGCCGGTGGCCGGCTTCGACGTGATCACACTGGACGGGGAGGGCCGCATCCGGCAGGTCCTCGGCTTCCTGGACCGGGTGCCGGCCGGGGCCTGAGGGGCGGATGCGCGCCGGCTGAGGGCCGGATGCGGGTCCGAGGGCCGGATGCGGGTCCGAGGGCCGGATGGTGCGGAGCCGGGACGCTCCCCGGCGGTCCGCGGGGGACGCGGCCCGCCGGGAGCGGCGTCTTCAGCCGCCCAGCGCCGCGTCGATCCGCTCCAGTTCCTCCTTCTCGAAGTCCAGGTTGCGGATCGCGCCCACGCTGTCCTCCAGCTGCCGCGCGCTGCTCGCGCCGACCAGCGCGGAGGTGACCCGGCCGCCGCGCAGCACCCACGCCAGGGCGAGCTGGGCGAGGGTCTGTCCGCGGGAGCCGGCGATCTCGTGCAGGGCGCGCAGCCGGCCGACCAGGTCCTCGGTCACCGCGTCCGAGTCCAGGAAGGGGCTGTCGCTCGCGGCCCGCGAGTCCTCGGGGATGCCGTCGAGGTAGCGGCCGGTGAGCAGCCCCTGCTCCAGCGGGGAGTAGACGATGGAGCCGACCTGGAGGTCGTCCAGGGTGTCCAGCAGGCCCTCGCTCTCGGGCCGGCGGTCCAGCATCGAGTACCGCGGCTGGTGGATGAGCAGCGGGGTGCCCAGCTCGCCGAGGATGCGGGCGGCGTCGCGGGTCTGCTGGGCCGAGTAGTTGGAGAGGCCGACGTAGAGCGCCTTGCCCTGCTGGACCGCCGTGTGCAGGGCGCCCATCGTCTCCTCCAGCGGTGTCCGCGGATCGGGGCGGTGGGAGTAGAAGACGTCCACGTACTCCAGGCCCATACGGGTGAGGCTCTGGTCGAGCGAGGACAGGACGTGCTTGCGCGAGCCCCATTCGCCGTACGGGCCGGACCACATCAGATAGCCGGCCTTGGTGGAGATCACCAGTTCGTCGCGGTGGTGCGCGAAGTCCGTCCGCAGGGCGGCGCCGAGGGCGGTCTCGGCGGCGCCGGGCGGCGGACCGTAGTTGTTGGCCAGGTCGAAGTGGGTGACGCCCAGGTCGAAGGCGCGGCGCAGGATGGCGCGCTGGGTCTGGACGGGCCGGTCCGGGCCGAAGTTGTGCCACAGGCCGAGCGACAGCGCGGGGAGCTTCAGTCCACTGCGTCCGGTGCGCCGGTAGGGCATCGCGGCGTAGCGGTCGGGGTGTGCGGTGTACAACGCGTCTCCAGAGGGGTCGGCACACGGTCTTCCCGCTCCCGGGGATCAGTCCGTCCCGGGAACCGCTCCCACTCTTCCCCTCCCGGCGGGCAGTGGTCCAACGGAAGAATCCGATGGAATTGTGCGGCTAGGCTTCTCAATCATGGAACTGCGCCATCTCCACCACTTCGTCGCGGTCGCCGAGGACCAGCACTTCACCCGGGCCGCCGAACGCCTGATGGTGTCCCAGTCCGGCTTGTCCGCCTCCATCCGGGCGCTGGAGCGCGAGCTGCGGGCGCCGCTGTTCGTGCGGACGACGCGCAGGGTGACGCTCACCGAGGCGGGCCGCGCGCTGCTGGGGGAGGCCGAGCGGATCCTGGCCCAGGTGCGCTCCGCGCACGAGGCGGTCGCCGCCGTGCAGGGGGTGCTGCGCGGCACGCTGGCGCTGGGCACCGAGCAGTGCATCGCCGGGGTGCACGTGGCCCGGCTGCTGGCGGCGTTCCGGGGCCGGCACCCCGACGTGGAGATCCGGCTGCGGCAGGCGGGGTCCGGGGCGCTGGCCGAGGAGGTCGCGGCCGGGCGGCTGGACCTGGCGTTCGCCTACCGCACCCAGGCGGACACCGACCAGTTGCGGTCGGTGGCGCTGACGAGTGAGCCGATGACGCTGCTGTGCCACCCGAGTCACCGGCTGGCGTCCGCCGAGGCGGTGCTCGCGCCGGACGATCTGGCCGGGGAGGTGTTCGTCGACTTCCACCCCGACTGGGGCCCTCGCCGCACCACCGACGCCGCGTTCGGCCGGGCCGGGGTGCGGCGGACGGTCGCGCTGGAGGTCAACGACGTGCACAGCCTGCTGGACCTGGTCGACGAGAACCTCGGGATCGCCGTCGTACCCCGGCACTTCCGGCACAAGCGGCCCTCCCTCACCGCGCTCCCGCTGAAGCCGGCGGCCGAGGCGGCGTACGAGACGGTCGCCCTGCTGCCCCCGGAGGGGGCCACCAGCCCGGCGGCCCGCGCGCTGATCAGGCTGCTGGAGACGGGGCTGATTCAGGACGCGTGAGCGCGGGCGATGCGCGATCGTGGACCCATGCATGCCAAGGACATCCTCATCGACGGCTACGACCGCATCCGGGAAGACGTCCACGCCGTCCTCGACGGCCTCGGACCGGACGAGCTGCACCACCGCCCGGCCCCCGACGCCAACTCGGTCGCCTGGCTCGTCTGGCACCTCACCCGGGTGCAGGACGACCACATCGCCGGCGCCTTCGACCTCGACCAGGTGTGGCTCTCCCAGGGCTGGGAGAAGCGCTTCGGCCTCGACCTGCCCCGGCAGGACACGGGGTACGGGCACAGCTCGGCGAAGGTCGCGAAGGTGCGGGTGGACTCGGCCGGCCTGCTGTCCGGGTACTACGACGCCGTCCACGAGCAGACCCTCGGGGTGCTGCGCTCCCTAGCCGCCAAGGACCTGGAGCGGGTCGTCGACGAGCGCTGGGACCCGCCGGTCACGCTGGGGGTGCGCCTGGTGAGCGTCCTGTCCGACGACCTCCAGCACGTCGGACAGGCCGCCTACCTCAAGGGGCTGGTTCAGAGCGCGGCCGCGTAGCCCGGCAGCACGACGTCCTCGATGAGGGCCTTGCGCTCGTCGAACGGGAGGAACGCGCTCTTGACGGCGTTCACCGTGACCGTGCGCAGGTCCTCGACGCTCCAGCCGGCCTCCTCGACCAGCAGGGACATCTCCCGGGTCATCGTCGTCCCCGACACCAGGCGGTTGTCGGTGTTCAGGGTGACCCGGAAGCCGAGGTCCTTCAGCGCCGTGATCGGGTGCTCGGCGATGGAGGTGGCGCAGCCGGTCTGCAGGTTGGAGGTGGGGCACATCTCCAGCGCGATCCGGCGGTCGCGGACCCAGGCGGCGAGCCGGCCGAGCTTGCCGTCGACGATGTCCTCGGTGAGCCGCACGCCGTGCCCGATGCGCTGGGCGCCGCACACCTGGAGGGCCTGGTGGATGCTGGGCAGGCCGTGCGCCTCGCCGGCGTGGATGGTGAACGGCACGCTCTCGCGGCGCAGGTGCTCGAAGGTGGCGAGGTGGTCGGCGGGCGGGAAGCCGTCCTCGGCGCCGGCGATGTCGAAGCCGACGACGCCCGCGTCCCGGTAGGCGACGGCCAACTCGGCGGCCTCGCCGACCCGGTCGAACATCCGCATCCCGCAGAGCAGGGTGCCGACCCGCACCGGGGTGCCCGCGGCGGCGGCCTTGGCCATGCCGGCGGCCAGGCCCTCCTGCACGGCCTCCACGACCTCGCCCAGCGACAGCCCGCCGCGGGTGTTCAGCTCGGGCGCGTAACGCACCTCGGCGTAGACGACGCCGTCGGCGGCGAGGTCGAGGACGTACTCCTCGGCGACGCGCAGCAGGCCCGCACGGGACTGCATGACGGCGAGGGTGTGCTCGAAGGTGGCTATGTAGCGGACGAGGTCGCCGGAGTTCGCGGCCTCGACGTACCAGGCGGCGAGTTCCCCGGGGTCGGTGGTGGGCAGCGTGTGGCCGACCTCGGCCGCCAGCTCGACGACGGTGGCGGGGCGCAGGCCGCCGTCGAGGTGGTCGTGCAGGACGGCCTTGGGGAGCCGGCGGATCACATCGGCGTCTACGCGCGTAGCAGTCATGGCGTGTCTGTCTTTCGTCGGGCTTTCGTGGAGCGGGTGTTCGGAGCGGTGCGGCTCGGAGCGGTGCGGCTCGGAGCAGGGTGTTCCGGGGCGACGGAGTGGTCCAGTACGGCGGGGCGGGCTCAGCCGGCGGGCTGGAGCAGGTCCCAGCGGTTGCCGTACAGGTCCTGGAAGACGGCGACCGTGCCGTACGGCTCGTGGCGCGGTTCTTCCAGGAAGGTGACGCCGGCGGCGGTCATCCGGGCGTGGTCACGGGCGAAGTCGTCGGTGTGCAGGAAGAACCCGACCCGGCCGCCGGTCTGGTCCCCGACCCGGGCCCGCTGCTCCTCGCCCTTGGCGCGGGCGAGCAGGAGCCCGGTGCCGCCTCCGTGCGCGCCGGTGCCCGGTTCCACGACGACCCAGCGGGAGCCGTCGGGGCGCGGGGTGTCCTCGGCCAGCCGGAACCCCAGGGCCTCGGTGTAATGACGGATCGCCGCGTCGTAGTCGTCGACGACGAGGGTGACCAGGGCGATACGTCTCATCGGGGCCTTCCGGGGAGGTGGTTAGCGGGAGAGGTTATACGTAAAACCCGGAGCGCGCCAGTCCTTGGTGCGGTGCGGAGCCCGGGACGTGCCGGCAGTGCGGCGGGCGGCGTCGCCGGCACCGGCGTCGTCAGGGGTGTTCTTCTCCCTGGGCGACCTCCACCCGGTGGTGGAATTCGGCCATGCCCGCCACGGAGGCCACGCAGGAGACGGCGGTGCAGGCCAGGAGGAGCGCGGCGACGGTCCTGCCCGTGCGGCGCGGGACCCGGGGTGCGGCCAGGAGTGCCTGGACGCGGCGCGGGACGGGCCCGGAGGTCGCGGCGGCGGCGAAGCCGGGGCGGTCCGAGCCGGCTGCCTGGCCGGCGGACTGTCCGGCGAGGGCGGCGCGGGCGATGGCGCGGGCGGTGAGGCGGCGGTCGCCGACGGCCCCGGCGGCGGCCTCGTCGGCGGCCCGCTCGGCGGCCAGCCGGATGGTCTCGCGCACCGGGCGCAGCGCGGGGTGGCAGTGGGCGGCGAGTTCGGCGGCGGCGAGGAAGTAGTGGTGGCCGCCCGCGTTGTGCGCCCGTTCGTGGGCGAACAGCACCTCCCGTTCCGGACCGTCCAGGCTGCGCAGCATGGCGGTGGTGACGACGATGCGGTGCGGGCGTCCGGGCAGGGCGTACGCGTCCGGGCGCGGCGAGTCCACCACACAGAGGTCGCCCGCGGCGGGCCCGCGCCCGGCCTGGCTGCGGGCCGCGCGGAAGGCGCGGGTCTGGTGCAGGACGGAGCGGACCAGGGTCCAGCCGCACACGGCGAGCGCGCCGACGGAGGTCGCGGCGGCCGGGACGACGAAGACGTCGGAGGCGGTGCGCAGCGGGTGGACCAGCTCTCCGAACGCGGCGAACAGCGGCAGCTTGAGCAGCCCGTTGAGGACGAAGGCGCCGAGCGCGGCCAGCGAGCAGCCGGCGAGGACGACGGCGGAGCAGGTGATCACCCACAGGGCGACGGCGGGCGCGAGCCGGTCCAGGGCACGGCGGGCGAGCCCCGGCAGCGCACAGGGCAGCAGGAGCGGCAGCAGGAGCAGGGCGGTCATCACTCGTCGGCTTCGAGGAGGTCGCGCAGGATGCGCTCGTCGTCGGGGCTGAGCTGGGCGACGAAGCGGGCGAGGACGGTCTCGCGGTCGGTGTCGCGGTCCAGTTCGCTGTGCATGCGGCGGGCGGTGAGGCCGTGCGCGTCCTGGACGGGGACGTAGGCGTAGCCGCGGCCCTGGCGCTGCCGGCGGACGACGCCCTTGTCGTGCAGCCGGGTCAGGATGGTCGTCACCGTCGTACGGGCGAGGCCGGCGCCGAGGGTCAGCTGGACCTGGCCGGGCGTCTGGGGCGCACCGGCGGCCCAGAGCGCGGCCATGACGCTCGCTTCGAGTTCACCGGCCGGCCGGCGTTCGTCCTTGGCGTCGGTCATGGGAAGGTTCCTCACCCCGTGTTCGTCCGCGGTCCGGAAGACCGTCTACGCGATGGTAGTCAGCCCACGGTCGCACGGCTGTGCGCCCGCCTGCCCATTATGGGAGGGGCTGCCGTCGGGGCCGAAAGATCGGGTGCGATGGGGCCCCCTCCCCGCGCCGCTGCGCGCCGGGCCGGCCCGGCGCGCAGCGGCGCGGGGTCAGGCGTTGCCGGCGCGGAGTGCGTTCAGGCGGTTCAGGTCGTCCGCCGCGAGACGCAGGGCGCCCGCGGCGACGTTCTCCGCGAGGTGGCCCGGGTCGCCGGTGCCGGGGATGGCGAGGACGTGGGGCCCTGGTGCAGGATCCACGCGATGCGGACCTGGGCTGGGCTCACTCCGTGGGCGCGGGCGACGGACAGCACCTCCTCGTCCTGGCGGGCCTCGGCCGCGCCGCGCTCCCCGCCCTCGCCGGCCACGGTGTAGTAAGGCACGAAGGCGATGCCTCGCTCGCCGCACATCCGCAGCAGTTCCTGGCCCTCGGGGTAGGGGGCGTCCAGTCCGTAGCGGTTCTGCACGGACACCACCGGGGCGATCCGCAGAGCCTCGGTGAGGTGCTGCGGGTGCACCGCGGAGATCCCCAGGTGGCGGATCAGCCCGGCCTCGCGCAACTCGGCGAGTGCGCCGAAGTGTTCGGCGATGGACACCTGGTTCATGCGGCGCAGATAGACGAGGTCGAGGTGGTCGCGGCCGAGTTGGCGCAGGTTCTCCTCGACGTGGCCGCGGAGCTGATCCGGCCGGGCGGCGGTGGCCCACTCACCGGACCAGTCACGGAAGGGGCCGACCTTGGTGGCGATGACCAGGTCGTCGGCGTACGGGGCGAGGGCGGTGTTGATCAGTTCGTTGGCGGAGCGCAGGGCGGAGAAGTAGAAGGCGGCGGTGTCGATGTGGTTCACGCCGACTTCCACGGCCCGGCGCAGCACGGCGAGGGAGCGCTCGCGGTCGCTCGGGGTGCCCAGGTGGAACGCGGCGCTGCCCGTCAGCCGCATCGCGCCGAGGCCGAGGCGGTGGACGGGGAGATCGCCGAGCGTGACGGTCCCGGAGGCTTCCGCGGTGATCGTTTCAGTGGGCATCGGCGGAGTATCGCACAAGCCTTCGCCGTGGACGGTCAGTTGAGCGGCTTGGCCAGGACCGCCTTGCGGTGGCGGCGGCTGAAGGTGTCGAGGGATTGACTTGCTCCTCGGGCTGAAGCCCGGGGATTCTGGCCTTCTCGACCTGTTGCTGTGCCGCTACGCGGCACAGTTTCCGGTCGGGAATCCGTGGCTTCCTGTTTCTTCGCGCTGTGCCGGGATCGCTCCTGGTCTTACCGGCGCTCCGCAGGCTGATACCGCCAGTCCGGCGGCCTGTTTGACGTTGATCGCGGCGTTGTGGTCCCGGTCGTGGACCGCGCCGCAGGCGGCACACGTCCACTCCCGGACATCGAGGGGCTTGGGTCCGTCCACGGTGCCGCAGGTGGAGCAGGTCTGGGAGGTCGGTTCGAACCGGCCGATCGTGACCAGGGTGCGGCCGTACCGTTTTGCCTTGTATGTCAGCATGCCGATGAACGAGGACCATCCGGCGTCGTGCACGGACTTGGCGAGCCGCGTGCGGGCCAGTCCAGCCACCGACAGATCCTCCACGGCGATCCCTTGGTTCTCGGAGATCAGCCTGGTGGAGAGCTGGTGGTGGAACTCGCGGCGTGCGTCGGCGACCTTGGTGTGGGCGCGGGCGACGTTCAGGCGGGCCTTGTCACGGTTCTTGCTTCCCTTCTGTTTGCGGGACAGCTCGCGCTGGGCCTTCTTCAGCTTCTTCTCCGCGCGCCGCAGGAAACGCGGTGAGTCGATTTTCGTGCCGTCGGACAGGACCGCGAAGTGGGTGAGGCCGAGGTCGATGCCGGTGGTGCGGTCGGTTGCGGGCATGCGTGCCCGGTCGGCGGCGGGGTCGGTGTCGACGACGAAGGAGGCGAAGTACCTGCCGGCCGCGTCCTTGATCACGGTGACGGAGGTGGGGGTGGCGGGCAGGGTGCGGGACCACTTCACCTTCACCGCACCGATCTTCGGCAGGCTCAGCCGGCCGGCTTCGGTGACGGACCAGCGGGCGTTGGCGGTGAACCGGATCGACTGCCGCTTGTCCTTACGTGACCTGAAGTGGGGCGCGCCCAGCCGCGCTCCCTTGCGGGTGCCCTTGAGAGAGGCGAAAAAGTTGCGGTACGCGGTCTCGGCGTCCCGCAGGGACTGCTGCAGGACGACCGCGGAGACCTCGCCCAGCCAGCAGCGTGCGGCTGTCCGCTTCGCCTGGGTGATCAGGCGGGCGGACAGCTCGCCGATCTTCGGGAACGGCTGCCCGGTCTTGCGGGCGTCCTCGCGGGCACGCACCGCGTCGTTGAACACGACCCGGGCGCACCCGAACGCCTTCGCCAACGCCCTCTGCTGGCTGGAATCCGGGTACAGGCGAAAGCTGTACCGGAGCTGCATGACGGCCACGCTGCATACCTGGATCATGGGTGAGACACGGAAGATCAGAACTGGTAGGCACTGTACATTCGTGATGCATGTGCACTTGGTCTTCGTGACCAAGTTCCGGCACAAAGTGTTCGCCGATGCCCACTTGAGGGGCATGGAGGAGATCATGCGATCCGTGTGCACGGACTTCGAGTGCGAGCTGGTGGAGTTCAACGGCGAGGACGACCACGTCCACCTCCTGGTGAACTTCCCGCCCAAGGTCGCCGTGACCAAACTGGTCAACTCCCTCAAGGGTGTCTCCTCGCGCCGCCTGCGCCAGGAGTTCCCCGGCCTGGCACGCCACTACTGGCGGGCCAACAAGCTCTGGTCCGGGTCCTACTTCGCCGGCACCGTCGGCGGCGCCCCGCTCCCGCGGTCAGGCAGTACATCGAACAGCAGAACCGGCCGGTATCAGCGTTCCCCGGCTCCGCCTGGGCGGGCCGTCATGACGCTTCGCGCCATGAGTGACGCCTGTGCCATCTCCGGCTCCGCCGGAGCAGATGCGGCGACGCTCCGCGTCGCCACCATCAGATTCGCTTCACCCCCGGCGTGAACGCCGGGACACTGCGAATGAATCCCGATAGCGGCCGTGGTAGCTGCCAGGTCCTCGTGGAGGGCGGCGGCGAGGTCGGCGCCGTTCTCGGTGAGCATCGCGCGCAGGCGTCGCAGCCGGCCGGTGCGCCACTCGACGGGCTTGGTGCGCCCGGTGCGGAAGGTGGCGCGCAGCCGGGCCACGATTTCGGCGGGCTGCTCGGGGGTGTGCTGCTGGTTCACGGGTGCCTCGCTGGGGTTGCCGGGCCGGGTCGGCCCGGGCGCAGGGTTCTCGAAGGGCGGCGGATCTCGAAGGGCCGGCGATGACGGATGTAAATGCCAACCTTTCAGGTTCCCAAGTAATTCCGGGCGTGGCGAGGGTCACGTATCCACGGGGGGCTGAGTTCCCCGAGGCGTCGTTCGAGGTAGCCGCGTTCGGCGTCGCTGTCGGCGAGTTCGACGGCCCGCGCGTACTCCTTCGCCGACTCCGTGCGCCGCTCCAGGCGCCGCAGCAGGTCGGCGCGGACGGCGTGCAGCACGTGGTAGCCGTCGAGGTCGAGGGCGTCGACGAGGTCCAGCGCAGGGCCGGGTCCCGCCACCTCGGCGACGGCGACCGCCCGGTTCAGCGCGACGACCGGGGACGGGGCGACGGCCGTCAACTGGTCGTACAGCCGCAGGATCTGCCCCCAGTCGGTGGCTGCGGCGGTCGGCGCGTCGCTGTGCACGGCGTTGATCGCGGCCTGGATCTGGTACGGCCCCGGCCGGTCGCGGCGCAGGCAGCGGCGGACCAGTTCCTGGCCCTCGGCGATCCGCTCGCGGTCCCACCGGCCGCGGTCCTGCTCGGGCAGCGGCACGAGGACTCCGTCGGCGCCGTGCCGGGCCGGCCGCCGGGCCTCGGTCAGCAGCATCAGCGCGAGCAGGCCGGTGACCTCCGGTTCGTCCGGCATCAGTTCCGCGAGCAGCCGGCCGAGACGCAGGGCCTCCTCGCACAGGGCGGGATCGCCGGCGTAGCCCTCGTTGAAGACGAGGTAGACGACGGTCAGGACGCCGGCGAGCCGGTCGGGCAGGTCGGCGTCGCGCGGCACCCGGTAGGGGATGCCCGCGTCGCGGATCTTGGCTTTGGCGCGGACCAGGCGCTGCGCGAGGGTGGGTTCGGGGACCAGGAAGGCGCGGGCGATCCGTTCGGTGCTCAGCCCGCCGAGCAGGCGCAGGGTGAGGGCCACCCGGGCCTGCGGGGCGAGCGCGGGGTGGCAGCAGGTGAAGATCAGGCGGAGCCGGTCGTCACGCACGGGGCCCTCCTCGGACGGGGCGCCGGGGGTGTACAGCAGGGCCGCCTCGGCGTGCCGGGCATCGCGGGTGGCCTCGCGGCGCAGCCGGTCGATGGCCCGGTTGCGGGCGGTGGTGATGATCCAGCCGGCCGGGCTCGGCGGCACGCCGGTGTCCGGCCAGGTGCGCACGGCGGTGGTGAAGGCGTCCTGGACCGCTTCCTCGGCGAGGTCGATGTCGCCGAGGAAGCGGACGAGGACGGAGACCGCGCGCCCGTACTCGGCGCGGAAGACGGCCTCGACGCCGGGGGCCGGGTCCATCAGTGTTCGTCCACGAAGGCCCGCACCTCGATCGGGAGGGTCGTGGCGAGGGCGGCCTTGCGGGCCCACGCCAGCGCCTCGTCGAGGTCGGCGGCCCGGATCAGGCAGAGCCCGCCCAGGTACTCCTTGCCCTCGGCGTACGGTCCGTCGGTGATGAGCACGTCGCCGTCCTTGGTCCGCAGCAGGGTGGCGGTGTCCGGCCCGTGCAGGCCGCCGGCGAAAACCCAGGCCCCGGCGTCGCGCAGTTCGTCGTTGAAGGCCCTGACGTCGCGCATGATCGCTTCCAGCTCGTCGGGGGCGGGGGGCTGCGCGCCGGCCGGCTGGACCACGCTGAGCAGGTAGTGCTTCATGACGTCCTCCTGATGCTTTCAGTGTGCCGGGGCGGTGTGCTCCGGGCCGTGTGCGCCGGGGCTGTGTGCTCCGGGGCTGGGGTTCACCTCCTACACGAACGGCGCGACGCCGGATCGACACCGCGCCCGGGAAATCTTCGGGAGGGCTGCCACGGGTGCCCGTCGGGTTCGCCCGTGAGCTCTACACATAAAGAAGAAATAAGAGCAGAATGGATGGTAAGCGGCGCTTACCGCATACCGCACCAAACACGCGGTCAGGCCTGCCAGTCAAAGGAGACGAGTCATGGCCAACGTCTCGCACAGGGGCGATATCAGCAGCCACCCCGATGTCTCCGAGATGCGGGAGCGCTACGCCCGCATGCTCGGCGGCCGTGATGTGGCACTCGTGGACGGGCCGGTGTTCCTGCTCGGCCTGTACTGCGCGGCCTCACCGTGGATCGTGCACTACACGGCGAGCCAGCCGCCCCTCGTGGTCCACAACCTGATCATGGGCATCGCGATCGGGCTGCTGGCGCTGGGGTTCACCACGGCACCCGCCCGGATGTACGGCCTCAGCTGGGCGATGTGCGCCCTGGGCGTCTGGATGATCATCGCACCCTGGATCGTGGGCAGCAGCCCGGACACCGGCGTGATCGTCAACAACATCGTCATCGGCGCGCTGGCCATCGTCCTCGGGGCGCTGTGCGCCGGTGCGTCCGCGAGGAGCGCCGCGCGGCCGTAGGGACGGCGGCACGAGGAGAGCTGCAGGAACGGCGGCACGAGGAAGGAAAGGGCACGAGGAAACGAGAGGCCGGCCCGCCTGTGCGGGCCGGCCTCCGGCGCGTCCCCGGGGCCCGCCGGCCTGGGCCGGTCCCCGCCACCGCCCGCGCACTCAGTTCCGGGGCATCCGCCAGGGCGCCTGCGGGAGGGTGCGGCCGGTCTCCAGCAGCGTCTTGAGGTTGGACAGGACGGCGGGCCACCCGGACGCGGCGCCCTCGTACTCGTCCTCACCGCTCAGCTCCGCGTGGGTGACGGTCAGCCGGACGATGTCCTCGTACGGCCGGATCTCGAAGGTCACCCGCGCATGCCGGTCCTCGCCCTCCGCCCGGCCGGGCGCCGCCCACGTGGTCACCAGCCGGACCGGCGGTGAGCTCTCGGCGACGCTGCCGACCACGTCGGCGACGCGCGAGCCGTCCGCCCGGACGTGTTCCCAGCGCGAGCCCGGCCGCCAGTCGGAGACGTTGCGGTGCCCCCAGTAGGCGGCGGTCAGATCGGCGTCGGTGAGCGCGGCCCAGACCCGCTCGGCGCCGCTCGCGATGTAGGTGACGTACACAAAGCTCGGTTCGTCGGTCATGGCCCGCCTCGGCTCGCTCACTCCAGGTCGTCCGGTGTTCGCACGATGGAACGCGGGACAGTTCCACGATGCGTGCGCCTCGCCCCCACCGCACCGCCGTCGCCGCCGGCCGGTGCGGGACGCGGCGCCCGCACCGTGAACGAGATCCACAGGTCCGGGGGCAGCTCCGGGCGGTCCGGTACCGGGCGGGCCTCGCGGGTCCAGGCGTCCCCGGCCAGGTCCTGGGCGACCCGGGGCCAGAACCGGACGGCGGCCGGGTTGTCGTGCTGGAAGGCGATCGTCCAGGGACCCGGGTGCCGGGTCAGCACCGCGCGGGCGGCCCGCAGTCCGAGGCCCGACCGGCGGGCTCCACGGACGACGAAGAAGCTGTTCAGCACGCGGACCGGGGCGTCCAGCGCACGCACGAAGGCGAATCCGGCGGGGCTGTCGCCGCAGGTGAACAGGTACGGCGCCCATCCCGGCCCGGTGAAGGCGTGCCCGACGCGGTCGCTGCGGAAGGTGCCGTCGGCGGCGGGGAGCACGCCGCGGAACTCGGACAGGTCGTGGCGGAACAGCGGCCACAGCCGCTCCACGGTGGGCCGGTCCGCGGCGGTCGCGGGGCGGACACGGACGTCAGGATGATGGGTTTCGGTCATGAACGAAAGCCTCCCCGGCGGACACTGGTCCAGACCGGGGAGGCTGACGACGACTGCCGTAACTCTACCCCCTCGGGGGGCGGTTGTGCCGCTCAGGTCCTTTGGGGCTGCGTGTCGGGATCGTGCCCCGCGAGGTACTCCTCGCTGATCTCCCGCTCGCCGAACGGCCACACCTTCTCCGTCCGCGCCCAGATCAGGAACGCCACACAGCCGAGGGCGAGCCAGCCCAGGGACCACTCGATGGGACGGCGGCCTGGCGAGTTGCGGTCGGCGTAGCCGTAGATCACGCACCAGCCGACGAAGGCGAGGATGCTCGGCACCGGGTAGAGCCACATGCGGTAGGGGCGGCGCAGCCCCGGCTGCCGGCGCCGCAGGACCGACAGTGCGACGATCTGCGCCAGCGCCTGCACGATCACCATCACCGTGGTGAGCAGCTGGATCAGGGTCGCCAGGTCGGTGTGGCGGCCGATCAGGAAGCCGACCGCGGTGATCACGCCCATGGTGGCCAGACCCAGCACGGGGAAGCGGTGCCGCGGGTGCAGCTTGCCGTACGGGCGGAAGAACACCCGGTCGCGGGCGGCGTCGTACGGCACCCGGGAGCCGCCCAGCAGGCCCGCGAAGACCGAGGCGAACGCCGTGACCAGGATGAGCACGGTGACCGTGTCGGCGGCGCCCTTGCCCCACGTCTTCTCCAGCACGGCGGAGGCCACGGAGGTGGAGGCGATGTCGTGCGGGTCGGTCATCCGGTGCCAGTCGACGACGCCGAGGGTGCCGATCTGGAGCAGCAGGTAGATCGTCATGATGCCGAGGATCGAGAAGATGATCGAGCGCGGCAGGGTGCGGCCCGGGTCCTTGATCTCGGCGCCCATGTAGGCAGTGGTGTTGTAGCCGAGGTAGTCGTAGATGCCGATGGTCAGGCCCGCGGCGAAGCCGAGCCAGAAGTGGCCGCCGATCAGGTCGAACGCGTGGGCCGGGTAGGTGAAGGCCAGATGCGGGCTGAAGTCGGTGGCGGCGGCGACGATCACCAGCAGGACTGAGGCGATCATCACCGTCCACATCACGGCGGTGATCCGGGCGATGTGCTCGATGCCGCGCCAGAGCAGGAGCACCACCAGGGCGATGACGCCGAGGCCGGTCAGGTCCCCTGCGGTCTGCCCCAGGCCCGGGGCGAGATAGCCCAGGTACTGGACGAAGCCGACGACGCCCGTGGACATGATCAGCGGGATGAACAGCATCGCCGTCCATACGAACAGGAACGGCATCAGTCGGCCGGTGCGGTACTGGAAGGCCTGGCGCAGATAGACGTAGCTGCCGCCGGATCCGGGCATGGCGGCGCCCAGTTCGGCCCAGACCAGTCCGTCGCAGAGCGCCAGCACCGCGCCCGCGACGAAGCCGATGACCGCCTGCGGGCCGCCGAACGCGGCGACCATCAGCGGGATCGTCACGAACGGGCCGATGCCGCACATCTGGCTCATGTTGATGGCCGTGGCCTGGAACAGGCCGACTCGTCGGACGAAGCCACCCGGGGGTGGCGGGCTACCGGACATGGGCACTCCTGACGGGACGGGCGGCGCACAGGACGGGCGGCGCACAGCCGTCCGGCTCGCGGCGATGCTCGGTGACTCGCGGCGACGACCCGGCCGGGCTGACTGGCGGATAAAGTTAAGGAGACTTACTATATGCGTCAAGTAGGCGCCGGGAATGCATGAGAATGGTGCGATGCCCGCCAGTGACGCCGCAGACCAGCCGGACCAGCCGTGGAACCGCCGGCTTCTGCGCAGGACGAACGAGCGGCTGCTGCTGGACCGGCTGCGCGCGCTCGGTGCCGCCTCGCGCGCCCAGCTGGCACGGGAGACGGGCCTGTCGAAGCCGACCGTCTCCAGCGCGCTGGCCTCACTGGAGACGGCCGGACTGGTCCACGAGGTGGGCACACACGCGCCCGAACGCGGCCGCACCGCCGTGCTGTACTCCCCCGATCCGGCCGCCGGGCACGTGCTGGGCGTGGACATCGGGCGCGGCTGGGTGCGGGCGGCCGTCGCCGACCTGGACGGCACGGTGGTCGCCCGGGCCGACGTCCGCAACCGGGCCCGCGCCTCCACCGCCCTGGCCGAACTGGTCGTGGACAGCGCGCGCCAGGTCGTCGCCAACGCGGGCGTCGACCCGGCCGAGGTGGTCCACGGCGTGGTGGGCACGCCCGGCGTGTACGACGAGAAGCAGCGGCGAGTCCGCTACGCGATGCATCTGCCCGGCTGGGGCCGCACGGGACTGATCGACCACATCCGCGAGGAGCTGGGCGTCCCCCTGGAGGTGCACAACGACGCCAACCTGGCCGCGCTGGGCGAGTACACGTACGGCGTCGGCGCCGGTAGCCGGCTCTTCGCCTACATCCTGATCGGCACCGGGCTCGGGATGGGGATCGTCCGTGAGGGGCGGCTGTTCACCGGGGCACGCGGGCTGGCCGGGGAGATCGGGTTCCTGCCATGGCCGGGCCGGCGCAAACCGGAGCGGCTGGAGGACGCGGTGTCGGGGGTGGCCGTGGTGGAGGCCGCCCGTGAGTTCGGGATGAGCGGGCAGCTCACCGCGAAGGCCGTCTTCGACGCGGCCCGGCAGGGCAACCGGGCCGCGGTGCGGGCCGTGGAGCTGGAGTCAGAGCGGATCGCGCACACCGTGGCGGCGGCCGCGGCCGTGCTCGACCCCGACCTCGTGGTGCTCGGCGGCGGCGTCGGCCACAGCGTGGACCTGCTGCTGGAGCCGGTCCGCGAACGCCTGCGCGCACTCACGCCACTGCGGCCGCGGATCGCGCCGAGCCGGCTGGGCGAGGACGCCGTACTGCTGGGAGCGGTGGCGACGGCGCTGGGTGCCGCCCGCGATCTGGTGTTCGACCGGAAGGCGGGGGGTTGCGGGCCTGCGGCCGGGGACCTACAGCCGTAGGCAAACAGCCGTGGGCAAACAGCCGTGGGCAAAACGATCGGCCGCCAACAGATGTAGGCCAACGGCTGTGGCCCAACAGCCGTGGGTCAACAGCCGTGGGTCAGCGGCGAGGGGCCACGCCCGTAGGCCCACAGCCGTGGGCCAACAGGCGGCGATCAGGGGCAGGTGCCCACGACGGTTCGCCAACGGCTGTGGGCCAACAGCTGGCGGTCGCTGGTACGGAGTCAACACCCGTAGGCCAACGGCCGTGGGCCAACGCCGGCGATCGCGAGCAGGGGGCCAACACCGGCAGGCCAACCGCCGTAGACCAACCGCCGCAGACCAACGGCGGTGGGCCAACGCCCGCCGGCCACAGCCACGACCGCGCCGCCCCCAACCCGCCCCACCGATCAGGTGATTGACACGGCGTGACTTCGGCTCTAGCTTGAGGCGCGGTTAGTAAAGTTTCCTAACTTTACAAGTGGAGGCTCCTGCCATGCCCCCTCCCGGAC
The DNA here is from genome assembly GCF_004124325.1 of Streptomyces sp. L2. Taxonomy (NCBI): domain Bacteria; kingdom Bacillati; phylum Actinomycetota; class Actinomycetes; order Kitasatosporales; family Streptomycetaceae; genus Streptomyces; species Streptomyces sp. L2. The sequence continues at coordinate 7,327,811 of NZ_QBDT01000001.1, read as the reverse complement.
GCCGGTTCGCCACCGTCGCCGTGGTCCTGGCCCTGCTCGGCGCGCTCGCCCCCGGCGCCTGGGCCGGACCGGAGACCCCGGCCGTGCCGGCCGCCACCGCGGTCCCCTCGGCCGCCGGGTCCAGCACCCCCCTCACCGGGTACGCCATCCAGTCGACGGCCGAGGTGGCCGACCCGGCGTCGGCGGTGTCCTCCCCCGGCTACCCGGCGAAGGGCTGGTACCCGGCGGGTCCCCGCTCGACGGTGCTGGCCGCCCTGCTCACCGACGGGGTGTACGCCGACCCGTTCTACTCGACGAACCTGCAGAAGATCCCCAAGTCCCGGTTCCAGGTGCCCTGGTGGTACCGCTCCGACTTCACCGTCGAGGACACCGGCCGCCGTACCTACCTGGACTTCAGCGGGGTCGTCTCGGCGGCCGACGTGTACGTCGACGGCCGGCGGGTGGCCACCGCCGAGGACGTGACCGGCGCGTACACCCACCACGAGCTGGACATCACCTCGCTGGTGCGGTCCGGCACGAACACGGTCGCCTTCCGGATCCGGCCCAACGACCCGGACACGGACCTCACCATGGGCTGGATCGACTGGCTGCAGCCGCCGCCCGACCAGAACATGGGCATCGTCCGTGACGTCCTGGTCCGCCGCGGCGGCCCGGTCGCGCTGCGGGACGCGCACGTCGTGACCGAGCTGGCGGTGCCGTCCCTGGCCACCGCCGATCTGACCGTGAAGGCGCGGGCCCGCAACGACTCCGCGGCGACGGTCACGGCCGAGGTCACCGGCGGCATCGGCGCGATCCGCTTCTCCCGGACGGTACGGCTCGCCGCCCACGAGACGCGGACCGTCACCTTCTCCCCCGCCGACGTGCCCGCCCTGCGTCTGACCTCGCCGAGGGTGTGGTGGCCGGCCGGAATGGGCGGACAGCCGCTGTACGACCTCGACCTGACCGCGTCCGTCTCCGGCACACCGTCGGACACCGCGCACGAGACCTTCGGCATCCGGGACGTCCGGGCGCCCCTGAACGCGGCGGGCGACCGCCAGTACCGGATCAACGGCCGCCCGCTGCTGATCAAGGGCGGCGGCTGGTCGCCGGACGAGTTCCTGCGCTGGGACCGCGCCTACGTCGAGAACCGCCTGAAGTACGCGCTCGACCTGGGCCTGAACACCATCCGGCTGGAAGGCCACATCGAACCCGACGAGTTCTTCGACCTGGCCGACCGGTACGGCATCCTCACCCTGCCCGGCTGGGAGTGCTGCGACAAATGGGAGGGCGAGGTCAACGGCGGCGAGAACGGAGAGAAGTGGACCGCCGCCGACTATCCCGTGGCCGCCGCCTCCATGGCCGCCGAGGCCGCCCGGCTGCGCGACCACCCCAGCGTGATCTCCTTCCTCGTCGGCAGCGACTTCGCCCCCGACGAGAAGATCGAGAAGACGTACCTGGACGCACTGAGGGCCGCCGACTGGCCGGTCCCGGTCGTCGCCGCAGCCTCCGACAACTCCTCTCCGCAGCTGGGCAGTTCGGGCATGAAGATGACCGGGCCCTACGACTGGGTGCCGCCCGGCTACTGGTACGCCAAACGCGAGGGCGGCGCCACCGGCTTCAACTCGGAGACGAGCGCGGGCCCCGACATCCCCACGCTCGACACCCTGCGCCGGATGCTGTCCCCCGCCGAACTCGACAGCCTCTGGCAGCAGCCGGACGCCCGGCAGTACCACCGCTCGCCCTCGCCCGTCTTCGACACCCTGAAGATCTACGACGACGCCCTCACCGGCCGCTACGGCGCCCCGACCGGCCTCTCCGACTACGTGCGCAAGGCCCAGCTCGCCCAGTACGAGAACGTCCGCGCCCAGTTCGAGGCCTACGACCGCAACGCCACGGACGCCTCGAAGCCGGCGACCGGGGTCGTCTACTGGATGTTCGACAGCGGCTGGACCTCGCTGCACTGGCAGCTGCTGGACCGCTACCTGGACCAGGGCGGCGCCTACTTCGGCGCCAAGAAGGCGAACGAGCCGCTGCACATCCAGTACTCCTACGACGACCGCACCGTCGCCGTGGTGAACCAGCGCCACGCCCGCGCCGGCGAACTCACCGCGCGGGCCACGCTGTTCGACAGCGACGGCACCCAGAAGTACGACAAGACCGTCGCCGGTGTCGCGGTGGACGGGGACGGAGCGCACACCACCGCGCTCACCCTGCCCGCGTCGGTGGGTGGCCTGTCGCCGACGTATCTGCTGCGCCTGGTGCTGACGGACGCCGACGGCACGGAGGTGAGCCGGAACGTGTACTGGCTCTCCACCGAGCCCGACACCCTCGACTGGGACGACACCGACTGGTACCACACGCCGACGACGCACTACGCCGACCTGTCGGGACTGTCCTCGATGGCCGGGGCCCCGGTGTCGGCGACGGCCGCCACCGAGTCGAAGGGGGGCACGTCCACCACGACGGTGACCCTGCACGGCCCCGCCGACGGGAAGACGCCGTCACTGCTGATGGACGTCCACCTCGTCGACGGGCAGGGCAGGCCCGTGCTGCCGGTGCGCTGGTCGGACAACGAGATCAGCCTGTGGCCGGGCGACGCGGTGACGCTGACCGCCACCTACCGCACGGCCGATCTGCACGGATCGGTGCCGCGCGTCAGGATCTCCGGCTGGAACACGCCGGAGCACACCCTCCCGGCGGGCTGACCCCTCGCCCACCGGGAGCAGGGAGGGTGGGCCGGGGGCGGCCCACCCTCCTCCTCGCTCAGCCGACGTCGAGCGCGGTGTCGTCGAGCACGAACGACGTCTGGAGCTTGGAGCCCTCGGTGCCGGTGAACTTCAGGGTGACGTTCTGCCCGGCGTAGCCGCTCAGGTCGAAGGCGTGCCGGGTGTACCCCGAGGCGGCGTTCAGGTTGGAGTAGGTCGCCAGGGTCTTCAGGACCGTGCCGGAGCTGTTCAGCACCTGGACCTTCAGGGTGTCGTAGGCCGTGCTCGTGGAGGTCTCGGCGGTGTCGATGTGGAGGTAGAAGCCGAACGAGGCCGTCGAGCAGCCGGACGGGATCGTCACCGGCTGGGAGAGCGTGTCGGTGGTGGCGGTGCCGTAGCCGTCGAGCCAGGCGTAGTACGAGCCGGAACGGGGCGATTCTCCGCCGGAGCTGGTGATGACGCCGCTGGAGGCGCTCCAGGTGGTGTTGCCCGACTCGAAGCCGCTGTTGCCGAGGAGCTGGCCGGCGGTGCAGCTGCCCGTGCCGCCGCCCCCGCCTCCGCCGCCGGTGGTGCCCGAACCGGCCAGCCACGCCGTGGCGTTGAGGGCGAGGGCCGCGTTGGTGGCGCCGGAGTCGTTCCAGCCGTCGTACAGCGTGTTGCCGGACTGGCCGGTGCCGTCGTCGATCGGTGAGCTGTCGCCCCAGAAGGCGACGCGGCCGCTGCCGTAGGTGCTGGTGAGGAAGAAGGCTCCGGTGTTGCCGGAGTAGCCCGAGCCGTACACCAGGCCCTTCACCCCGGAGTCGTCGGACGGCTTGAGGGTGGCGGTGGTGCCGTCCGCGATGAGGCTCTTGGTGACGGTGCCGAAGGAGCCGTGCAGGACCGGGTCGGAGCTGTCGTTGATCGCGGCCGGGTAACCGGAGTTGATGTCGAGCGAGTCGATCGAGAAGCCGAACGGGTCGGTGGAGTCGACGCTGTTGTTCGTCATCAGGTCGTTGAGCACCTCGACGGCGTCCTCGCCGTCGTTGTTGCGGTCGGCTCCGGTGTGGTCGGAGATCATGAACAGTCCGCCGCCGTTCTTGACGAAGTTCATGATCGCGGTCTTCTCGGCGCCGGTGAACAGGGTGTTCGGCTCCGGGAGGACGAGGGTGTCGAAGTTCGACAGGTCGGTCGAGGAGGAGCCGCCGTAGGAGAGGCTCGATCCGGACGGGAGGGTCTTCAGGCTGTAGTCGCCCGTCTTCTGCAGGGCGACGCCCCAGGACGACAGGGCGCCGGTCCAGTCCGTCTCGGCCGACGGGGAGGAGTCCTGGCCGAGCGGGTCGGGCTGGCTGGTGGAGATGATCCAGTCCGCGTTGCCGGCCGTCTCGGCGTGGGCGTTGTCGAACAGGATCCGGTGGGTGGTGGCCGCGTGGGCCTCGGTGGTACCGGCGCCGAACTGGAGGGCCGCGGACGTGAGGAACAGTCCGAGACCGGCCAGGGCGGTGGTGAGTGTGCGGGGGGATCTCCTGGATCCAAGCATCCGGCGAACCTCCATGAGGGGGTGGGGAGGGGCGGTGGGGACGCCCGTATCTGCGCGCGTAGAACTCGTTCGAGGGTTCTACACGCGTCGATTGATTGAAAGGTACATGGCATGACTGGGGGGTGAACAGAAAGTCCCGGCAATATGCGCGGCGGCGTGCCCGCGGACTCAGCGGGCACATGGCTCAGGGACGGAGCAGACCGCGCAGAGGGGTGGACATGGAGATATCAGGCATCATCAGTGCCGTCGTCATCGGCATCATCATCGGTGTGCTGGGCCGCCTGGTCGTTCCCGGACGGCAGCACATCGGCATTCTGTGGACGATCGTGGTCGGCATCGTGGCGGCCTTCATCGGCTCGGCGATCGCCGCCGCGCTCGGGGTCGCCGACACCAAGGGGCCCGACTGGATCGAGTGGCTCATCCAGATCGCCCTGGCGGCGGTGGGCGTGGCCGCGCTGGACCGGTCCCGGGGGGCGCGGCGCTGACCGGTGGGGCAGGGGCGGCGGCCGTAGACGTATGGCGCTGACCGGTGCTCAGGGGCCGTGGACGTACGGCGTGGTGGTGGTCAGCGCGTGGAAGCCGAGGCGTTCCAGGATGGGGCGGCTCATAGGTGAGGCGTCGACCTGGAGGTACTCGTAGCCGCGGGCGGCGGCGACGCGGGCGCGGTGGGTGACGAGGGCGCGGTACAGGCCCCGGCCCCGCCACGCCTCGATGGTGCCGCCGCCCCACAGTCCGGCGAAGTGGGTGCCGGGCACCAGTTCCATGCGGGCGGCGCTGACGGGTTCGTCCCCGGCGAGGGCGACGACCGCGACGACCGTGCCGGGGTCGGCGGCGAGCCCGGCGAGCAGCCGGTGGCGCAGCCGCGTGCCGTCCGTGCCGAAGGCCTTCTCGTGCACCTCGACGACCCGGTCGACGCCGGCCGCGTCGGTGGCCTCGGCCAGACGGATGCCGGCCGGCGGCTCGGTGTCCAGGGCCACCTCCGCGATCTCGCCGACCAGCAGCGTCTCCTCGGGCTCGGCGCGGAAGCCGGCGGCGGTGAGGCGCCGGCCGAGGTCGGCGGGCCGGTCGTGGCCGTAGACCTTCCATTCGAAGTCCGTCCGGCCCAGCGCGGTGAACCGGGCGATCTGTTCGCGGATCGCCCGGTCCGCGGTCGTCTCGTCCAGGCCGGACCAGAGGACCCCGTTCCAGCCCTGTGGGTCGGCGATCTGGCGTACGACCGCTCCGGCGCGCTCGACGCGGGCGCCGGGGCCGTCGGGCCGGGCGCCCCGGCGCATCTCACGGTCGTAGCGCGCGAGTGTCTCGGTGGGGTTCATCGTGGGCCACTCCACCAGGCACGACGGCGGGGGGCAACACGATTTCGGGGCCGGGGCGTCAGCCGAGTTCGAGGGTGGTGACGCCGAAGACGCGCTCCTGCGCGTGCGCGCGGACCGGGCCGGTGTACATGCGGGCCGTCTCGAACGAGGCGGTGAGGCCCGACTCCTCGGCCAGGGCGGCTCCCGCGGAGTTGGGCTCGGGGACGTCGATGGCGACCTCGCGGCCGGCCGCGTCGGCGGTGAGGGCGGCGAACAGGGCGCGGGCGTCGTCGGCGGTGTCCGCGAGGAGCGGGCCGATGCGGAGGGTGTCGTGGCCGGGGCGGATCACGCCGTAGCCGGTGAGGCGGTCGCCGTCGTGCCGGAGGACGGCACGGTGGCCGGGCCCGGTCAGCCACTCGGCGAGGAAGCGGGGGCGGTCGGCGGGGTGGCAGGCGCTGTCGTAGGCGGTGAGGGCGGCCAGGTCGGCGGGGCCGGCGGGGCGGACACCGGCCGGGACGGCGGTCTCGGCGGCGGTGCCGGTGAAGCGGACGGTGCGGTAGGCGAGTTCGAAGCCGGACTGACGGTAGTTGTCCTGCTGGGCGACGACGCCGTCCAGGCCGACGGTGCGGTTGCCGGCGTGGGCGAGGGCCGTCTTCCAGGTGGTGAGGCCGTGGCCGTGGCCGCGCAGGTCGGGGCGGACCAGGTAGCAGCCGAGGAAGGCGTAGTCGGTGCCGTAGGTGACGACGGAGATCGCCGAGACCGGCTCCCCGTCGATCCGGCCGAGGAAGAAGCCGTCGGGGTCCTGGGCGAAGAAGGCGGGCCCGTCGGACACTCCGGGGTTCCACCCCTCCTCCGCCGCCCATCCGCTGATCACCGGCCAGTCGGCGAGGGTGGCCTGCGTGACGACGAGTGCCCCGGCACGCGACGTTTGCCCGTGAAGGAGCGGCGTCCGGTGCGTGCTCTCGGTGTGCCGGCCGGAAGTCCTCGTACTGGGTGTACTCGGGCTTTCGGCCGGTGCGGCGAGAGGGCGTGCCGGGCGTCGCGACGGGGCGAACGTCGCCTGCCGGGGCACTGGGTCCTGGGGGGCGGGGGAGGTCATCGGTTGCGCTCCGTTTCCGTGGCGGTCGCGAGAGGGGCACGTGCTGATCGCGAAGTGTGGCGTGGTGGTCGCGAGGTGTCGCGTGGTGCTCGGGCGTCGGGTCGGGGGCGGCCGTACGACCGCTCCCGCACCGCATCCTTCCCGATCACCGGGTGTCCGCGCCATGCCGGGTCCGGACGGTTCCGTGTCTCGGCCGGCAGGCCCTGGTGCCCTCAACCGGCGGGCCCTGAGGCAGGGTTGGTCGGTTGGCCCTCGGGTGTGCGCGCAGCGGAAGACCCCACCGGCCGTGCCGATGGGGTCTTTTCCGGGGCGGGTCAGCCGTTCCGGGAGGGGCGGAAGCGGCGGTACAGGGCCACGCCCGTGAGGAAGAGGGCGGCGCCGCCCGCGAGCGCGGGGGCCGTCGCGTCCGCGCCGGTGTGCGCCAGCATGGGGCCGGACTCCGCCGGGTGCAGCGCACGGGGGGCCGGGTGGTGGAACTTGACGGGGGCCGGGGTCTCGCGCGTGGGCGGCTGCGAGGTGTTCACCGACACGTTGCCGTCGGCCGGGTTGCCGATGCCGACCACGTTCACCGAGTTGCCGCTGACGTTCACCGGGAGGTGGACGGGGAGCTGCACGCCGTTGCCGGAGAGCACACCCGGCGACCCCTCCGTGACGCCCTCGGCGGTCGCACCGCCGTGGCCGGCCGATCCGCCGTTCCGGGTCGTCACGCCGTGCGCGCCGGCCGCCCGGTGATGACCGGCCTTGTCACTCACGGCGGAACCGGTGTTCGCGCAGGTGTTGCCAGCGGCCGGGTTGAGCAGCCCCGCCACGTTCACGGTGTTGCCGCACACGTTCACCGGCACGTGCAACGGAAGCTGGATCGTGTTGCCGGAGATCACCCCGGGCGAGCCGATCGCGGAGCCGTCGGCCAAGGCGCCGTCGGCCGCGAACGCGGAGGACACCGGCAGCGCCACAGCCATCGCGCCGGAGGCCGCCACGGCTGCGATCACACCGTTTCGGGTGGCCCGATTCATAGGTTCCCTGCCTTCCAGTGATGGTCACGGGTTGTCACCCGCACCCCCTAAAACCGTGACTGCACCATCCGGGTTATGGCTTGTCCGCCGTTCACTCCATCGGAGGACACGGTTCTTCGAACCGCGCGTAAAGCACTCGAATGATCGTCGGTGCGGAGACGGGACGGAGAACGGGACGGCGTCTACGGAAAACCGCGCACACTACGGCATCACGGACAGCCCCGCTCGCCCGGAGGCGGGTCCTCCGGGGCCCGCTTATGGTGAGCCGAGGGCGCCGTCCCAGGTCCGCTGCGGGCGCCCCGGGAGGCGATCGATGCTGGCCAAGCTGTCCCCACGGTCCGCCGTGCGGCGCTGCGCGGGTTCCTCGGTCGTCGCGCTGGCCCTGCTGCTCGCGGCCGGTCCGCCCGTGGGCGCGGCCGGGCATCCCGGGCCGGACCTGTCCCGGTTCTACCGGCAGAAGATCGTATGGGCTGTCTGCAAGGGCCCGGAGATGCCCAAGGACCTGCGGTGCGGGAAGGTGACGGTCCCCCTGGACTACACCCGGCCCGGCGCGGGCACGCTCGACCTGGCGCTGGCCCGGTACCGGGCCACGGGGGCGTCGCGGGGTTCGGTGGTGCTGAACTTCGGCGGTCCGGGCGGTCCCGGCGTCAGTGAACTCGCCGCCGCGGGCAAGCAGTTCATGGACCTGACCGACGGCTACGACGTGGTCACCTTCGATCCGCGCGGTGTCGGCCGCTCCTCCCCCGTCAGCTGCGGCGAGAGCGAGGACGACGAGTCCTCCGACACCGGCCGGCCGAGCACCGACCTCGATCACCCGCAGGCCCTGCTGAAGCAGCTGCGGAAGATGGCCGCGCAGTGCGTGCGGCACTCCGGCCCGGTGCTGCGGCACATCGGCACCGTGGACGCCGCCCGGGACCTGGACGTCATCCGCCAGGCCCTCGGCGACAAGAAGCTGAACTACCTCGGGTTCTCGTACGGCACCCGGCTCGGCGCGGTGTACGCGGCCGAGTTCCCGGGCAAGGTCGGCAGGGTGGCGCTGGACGGCGTGGACACGCTGACCGAGCCGCTGTCCGAGCAGGGCATCGCGGGTGCCGAGGGACAGCAGACGGCGCTGGACGACTTCCTCGACTGGTGCGTGACGGACGTCGCCTGCCCGTTCGGCCAGGACCGGCGCGCGGCCGGCGAGGAGGTCGAACGGCTCGTCCGCTCCCTCGACGAGAACCCGGTGCCCGGGGACTTCGGGGGTTCGTTCTCCGGTCAGGACCTGGTGGGCGCGATCGGGCAGGCCCTGTACAGCAAGGAGCTGTGGCCGGCGCTGGAGCGGGCGCTCGGCTCGCTGGTCGAGGACGGCGACACCCGCCGTATCGAGAGCTTCTCCTCCGGTGCCTTCGCGCTGCCGCGCCGCAAGGACGGCGGCCTGGTGGCCCCGCAAAACGTGCCCGCGGACAATCTGCCGGCCGCGCTGATGGCGATCAACTGCGCGGACGATCCGGACCGGCCGACGGCGGCCCGGATCACCAAGGACCTCAAGGACTTGCGCGCCGCCTACGAGCAGGCGTCGCCGGTGTTCGGCGAGTACCGGCTGACCCAGTTGCTGATGTGCTACGGCCGGCCCAAGGGCACGGACTTCATCCGCGACCGGGTGAAGAACGTCCACACGCCGCGCATGCTGCTCGTCGGCACCCGCGGGGACCCGGCGACGCCGTACCGCTGGACCGTGGAGACGGCCCGGCGGCTCGGCTCGTCCGCGGTGGTCCTGGACAACCGCAGCGAGGGACACACCGGTTACGCCTCGTCGAAGTGCGTGCACCGCAAGATCGACGACTTCCTGCTGTACGGCACTCTGCCGCCGTCGGGCAGCTCCTGCCCGGCCGACGCGACGCCCTGGAGCACCGTGCCGGACACCGGCGACTGATCCGGGGCGCCGCGCGAGCACTCAGCTCAGGGCCAGTTCCGGGGAGTACTGCTCCAGCCAGCCCGCGAGGTCGAGGGTGCGTTCCAGGCCGCGCCGGTCCGCCTGGGCGCTGACGGGGGTGTCGCGGTCGGCGGCCCGCTGGACCTTCTCCCGGTCGACGAGGTCGAAGACGCGGTGGGAGGGCCGGGAGAGCAGGTCCTTGGCCTGGTCCTGGAGGGCGCGGGCGTAGCGCGGGTCCTGGGTGGACGGGTAGGGGCTCTTGACGCGGTCGTAGACCGAGCGTGGCAGGACGTCGGCGGTGGCCTCCCGGAGCAGGCTCTTCTCGCGGCCGTCGAAGGACTTCAGGGACCAGGGCGTGTTGTAGACGTACTCGACGAGCCGGTGGTCGCAGAAGGGGACGCGGACCTCCAGGCCGACGGCCATGCTCATGCGGTCCTTGCGGTCGAGCAGGGCGCGGACGAACCGGGTCAGGTGCAGGTGGCAGATCTGCCGCATGCGGTACTCGAAGTCGCTCTCGCCGTCGAGGCGCTGGATGCCGGCGACGGCGGTGCGGTACCCGTCGGCGACGTACGCCGGCAGGTCCAGGGCCTTGGTGACGTCGCCGCGCAGGATGCCGGCGTCCTCGCCGAAGTGGCGGCCGAAGCTGGCCAGCCAGGGGAAGGTGTCAACGCGGCGGGCCTCCTCGTCGAAGAACTGCAGGTAGCCGCCGAAGACCTCGTCGGCGGACTCGCCGGACAGGGCGACCGTGGACTGGTCGCGGATGGCCCGGAAGAGGAGCAGCAGGGAGGCGTCCATGTCGCCGAAGCCGGCCGGCAGGTCGCGGGCCCGGATCACCTGCGCGCGTACGGCGGGGTCGGCGAGGGAGTCGGCGTCGAGGACGATGTCCTGGTGGTCGGTGCGGGCGAGGCGGGCCACGTCGTGCACGAAGGGTGTGTCGGGGGTGCCGCGCAGTTCGTCGGCGATGAAGTTGTCGGCCTGGCCGACGAAGTCGACGGCGAAGCTGCGGACCCGCTCGCCGTGTTCGCCGAGCTGTCCGGCGGCGAGCGCGGTCATGGCGGAGGAGTCGAGGCCGCCGGAGAGCAGGGTGCAGCGCGGGACGTCGGCGACGAGCTGACGGCGGACGATGTCGTCGAGGAGCTCGCGGACGGCGGCGATGGTGGTGTCGCGGTCGTCGGTGTGCGGGCGGGTCTCCAGGCTCCAGTAGACCCGGGTGGTCAGGCCGGAGCGGTCGACGGTGACGACGGTGCCGGGTTCGACCTCGCGCATGCCGTCCCAGACGGCGTGGCCGGGTGTCTTCACGAGGACGAACAGCTCGCGCAGCCCGTCGAGGCCAACGCGCGGGCGGGCCAGCGGGTTGGCGAGGATCGCCTTGGGTTCGGAGCCGAACAGGACGCCGTCGGGGGTGGGGTGGCAGTAGAACGGCTTGATGCCCATGCGGTCGCGGATCATCACGAGCTTGTCGTGGCGGCCGTCCCAGATGGCGAACGCGTACATGCCGTTGAGCCGTTCGGCGACGGCGTCGCCCCATTCGAGGTAGCCGCGCAGCACGACCTCGGTGTCGGAGTCGGTGGTGAACCGGTGTCCGCGGTCGGTGAGTTGACGGCGCAGTTCGGTGTAGTTGTAGGTCTCGCCGGAGTAGACGAGGGCGACGGTTCCCTCGGGCGTCCGCGCCGTCATGGGCTGGCGGCCGCCGGGGAGGTCGATGATGGCGAGCCGGCGGTGGCCGAGGGCGGCGGGTCCCTCGGCCCAGGTGCCGCGGTCGTCCGGGCCGCGGCAGGCCATCGTCTCGGTCATCGCCTGCAGGGTCGTGGCCTCGGTGGTCAGGTCGCGGTCGAAGGAGACCCAGCCGGTGATGCCGCACATACGCGCTTCCTCCTGCCTCGGGCGGGCGGCCCTCTCCATGACGCGCAGGGGGGACGGGGAGGGCCGCCAAACCAGTTGTATCAAGCACCTATGTGGCGAGCCTCCGTCAGGCGCCCGTGGCGGTCAACGCGGTCATGGCACGGCCGGCTGCGGCTCCCACCCGGTTTCGGCCGCGTTTTGCCCGCGCGAGGGCGAGCGTCGGCGGTCGTACCGGGCCGGTCCCGTCCGGAACCGGCCACGGGCAAAAACTTCGCCAAGGCCCGGATCGTCACTCCTTCGGGGCGAGGAACGCGTCCAGGACGGCGGTCAGCTCGGCAGGCTTCTCCAGGGGCAGTTCGTGGCCGGCGTCGACGATACGGACGAGCGCGTCGGGGTAGGCCTTCGCCATGCGCAGCATCTGCGCGACCGGCAGCTGGATGTCGTGGTAGCCGTGCACCAGGAGGGTGGGGACGCGGATCTCGCCGACGCGGTCGAGGACGTCGAAGGCGCGCATCGCCCCGTAGCAGGTCATGACGACCTCGCGCGGGGTGGCGGCGGACGCCTCGACGCAGGCCCGGATCTCCTCGCGGGGGTGGCCGGGGGCGAAGGCGCGCTGGATGTTGGCGGCGACGAACAGCTTGAACGGCACCAGCGTGGAGACCGCCATCAGCAGGCCCCGGCCCCGGCTGTAGGTCATGCGGCTGATGGAGTTGACCAGCACCAGGCGCTCGACCCGCTCGGGGTGGGACAGGGCGATGGTCTGGGCGATCATCCCGCCCATGGAGTGCCCGATCAGGACACAGCGGTCCACGCCGAGGTGGTCCAGCAGGGCCCGTACGTCGGCCGCCAGGGCCTCGACGGTGGGCGAGCCGGCGCCGCCGCTCTCGCCGTGCCCGCGCAGGTCGAGGCGGATCACCCGGCGCCCGGTGGAGAAGTGCTCGGTCTGGTGGTCCCAGCGGTGCCGGTCGGCGGTCCAGCCGTGCACGAACACCAGGGGCGCGCCGACGCCGTCGCGGGGCCCTTCGTCGTCGTAGGTGAGTCTCGCGCCGTCGACGTCGAGCTGCGGCATGGGGCGCCTCCTGGGTTCACATGGGTTACTGACGGGTAGGCTAGACGGCCGGTGCGGTGGCCGTCACCGGTGTGCGCCGAGGAATTCGAGGATGTGCCCGAACACGTCGAGGGCGGCGCCCCGGCCCAGGAAGGTGTCCAAGTGGCCGTAGCCGGGGATCTCCGTGTACGAGACGTCCAGTTGGGGCTGCCGGCGGGCCAGCACGTCGTGGCAGAGCTTCTGCGAGTCCAGCCACAGCCCGTTGTCGCTGCCCGAGAGCAGCAGCACCGGGGTGTCGATGCGGCCGGCGGCGTCGAGCGCGTTGGGCGGCAGGGCCCGGTAGCGGTGGTCGGTGTCGTGCCAGCGGACCACGCTGCGGGCCAGCTCGATGCGGCGCAGGTGGGGCAGGATCCACAGCGGGGCGGGGCCGAGGAGTTCGGCGAGCCGGTCGTGGGTGGCCTCGGCGAGGTTCTCGTGCCGGAACAGCGAGGCGCCGCTCCCCCAGGCCGAGTTGTGCAGGATCTGGCAGGTGGGGTCCGGGCAGCCCGCCCCGCGCGAGGCGAGCGCGAACAGCGCGGTGTACTTCGACCACAGGCCGACCTTGCGGAAGTCGACCGGGATGTGGTCGATCCGCGTCTTGAGCAGCTCCCCCGCCACGGACATCCGGAGCGAGGTCCGGCCCGCCAGCTTGGGCGTCAGGAACACGCCCTGCGTGACGACACCGGCGAGACCCGGCACCAGCCCGGCCGTCATGCTCAGCGAGAGGGACAGCGCGCCGATGCAGTGGGCGACCACGAACAGCGGCCGGTCCCCGATGCGCTCCCGGACGCGGGCGACGGCCTCGGGGATGTCGTACAGGGCGACGTCGTCGTAGGTGTAGCGGCCGCCCGACTCGTTGTACGGCAGCCGGCAACTGCCCCGCCAGTCCAGCAGCCAGGGCTCGTAGCCGTCGTCGAGGAGGACGTCGACGAGGTTGCGGGTCTCGGGCAGCGTGAACATGTCGGCGGAGGCGGTGTGCCCGTGCAGCAGCAGGACGGCGGGCCGGTCCGGCGTGCCGCCGTCGACGCGGGTCAGGCCGAGCCGGACGCCGTCGCTCGCGCGGAACGGGACGTCCTCGACGCGGGCCGGGTCGAGGCGGTGGCGCAGAGGACGGAGGGCGGCGCCGGTGCGGACCTTGCGGAGCGCGGGGCGGGCCGTCCGGGCGGGGGTGGCCTTGAAGATCATCGCTGGTGCTCCGTGAGGGTCGGGGTGCGGCGCAGGTCGAGCAGGTCCGCGGCGGCCCGGGCGAACGGGGCGGCGAGTCCGCGGCCCATCTCCAGGCCGAACCAGGCGAGCCAGGTCAGTTTGGCGGCACGCTTCTCCCGGGCGGTCAGGCGCGGGTCCACCTGGATGCCGTCGATCTGGTCGCGGACGTAGGATTCGGCGGGTACGACGACCTCGCCGAGCAGACCCGCGGCCTCGCCCTCGCGGCCGATCTCCACGGTGAGCGCGCGGGTCTGCCGCCACAGGTCGCGGCGGGCCCGGGCGTACTTGCGGCCCTCCAGCCACCACCGGCCGCCGTCGGCATCGCGCAAGGCGAGGCGGTAGCACAGGAGTTGGTGGCGCATGCCGTGCTTCTGGGGGATGCCCTCCTCGGGCCGGACCCACACGTCGCCGCGCTCCACGGTGAGCGGCTCGGGATGGACGGCGGAGCAGGTCACCGTGCCGGTGACGTCGACCCGGCGGTCCGTGACCAGCTGGTACATGCTCGCGATGGACAGGGTCAGCGCCATCGAGCAGGGCACGTCGGCGCTCGCGCCGACCGCGCCGACCGTTCCCTCGGTGGTCTCGGCGAACCACAGGTAGGGCTGGTCGTCCTTGTGCGGCAGCCGGGCCAGCCCGTCGTCGGCGAGCTTCTCGAAGGTCTTCAGCTGGGCGCGGGCGTCGTAGCGGGCGGCGGGTTCGAGGCCGAGGGCCGCGACCAGGGCGTCGGTGCGTTCGGTTCCGGCGGCGGGGCCGGTGAGGGTGGCCTCGCACAGCTTGAGCGCGGTGGGGCTCTGCAACACCCGGGACAGGAAGGCGAGTTGGGGGACGGGATCGGCTTCCAGCCGGGCGAGGGTGTCGGTACGCCACTCGTCCCAGTCCTGGACACGTACGTGCATGCCGCCGAACGCCATGTCCCGGACCACGTCGTCGAGGGTGTTGGGCACGCCGGTGAGGTTGTAGTCGAAGCCCCACGCGTCAGGTTCGAGGACCGCCGCGACCGCGACCCGGCTCACCCAGTCCACCGGGGCGGCGTTCAGGCTGCGGAACGCCGGTACGGTGCGGAAGCGGCCGAACGCCGAGATCAGGCCGCTGCTGAGGTCCTGCGGGTTGTAGGCGCCGGTGCGGGTGTGGCCGCCGATGCCGCCGGGGCGCAGCGCGGTGACGACGAGCCCGTGGTCGCGGGCCCGGCGCAGCGCGACCTCGGCGGCCCACTTGGACTGGTCGTAGCCCGAGACGAGCCGGTCGACATGGGCGAGGGGGTCGTCCTCGCCCATCGCCGTGATGCCGACCTCGTTGAAGACGGCGATCGACGAGATGTGGTGCAGCGGCTTGGGCCGTCCGGTCGCGGCGAGTTCGGCGAGGGTGAGGGCGCCGAGGACGTTGCTGCCGCGCAGCGAGTGGTAGCCGCGCAGGAAGTCCACGGCCGCCGCCACGCCGACGACGCTGTCGAGTTCGTGCGCGAGGGTGAGCCACCGCTCCTCGTCCAGGCCGAGGCGGGGCCGGCGGATGTCGCCGGGCAGCACGGTGATCCGGCGACGCACCTCGCCGGACCAGGGCAGCCGGTAGCTGCGCAGCTGCTCGCCGAGCCGGGTGGTCGCCGCCGCCTCGTCGTCCGCGCGGACCAGGCAGTACACGTGGGCGTCGCTGTGCCGCAGCAGGTCGAGCAGCATGTGGCTGCCGAGGAACCCGGTCGCCCCGGTCAGCAGAACGCGGCGGGGCGGCAGCGGCTCGGGCACGTCGGTGAACGGCAGCCGGTCGGCGAGCGCCAGGTCGGCGAGGACGCGGTCGAGGTCTTCCTGCCGGGCCCGGGTGTGGGGAGCATGCCTGACCTCGGCCGGGCTGGAGGTCGCCGAAGCGGTCGCCGGGAAGCTTCCGGAGGCCACGCCGGCCGCCGGGCCGGCCGTACCGGCCGTGCCCGGTGCGGACGCGGACGCGGAGGGGCCGGCTGTAGCGGCCGGGCCGGGTACGGCAACGGTGCCTTCCGTGACGGCGGCGGGCCGGGGCGCCGCCACGGGTATCGGTCCGCCGAGGAGGGGCAGCCAGCGGCGCGCCAGACTCATCGGGCGCGCGTCCGCGAACACCTCGTCCAGGTCGACCTCGATGCCCAGCTCGGCCTCCAGTTCGGCGACCAGTTCCACGGCGTCGACGGAGGTCCCGCCCGCGTCGAAGAAGTCGGCGTCGGCCGCGATCCGCCCGGAGGGCAGATGCCGCCCGGCGGCAGCGACGATGACGGCCACCAGGCCGTCGGCGTCCGGCGCGGCGACCGGGACGCGTGCGCCGGGCGACCCGGCGACAGCGGTCCGCTCGGCACGGGCCGGTGTCTCGGCACGGGCCGGTGTCTCGGCACGGGCCGGTGTCTCGGCACGGGCCGGTGTCTCGCCGCGCGCCGGTGCGGCCGGTGGGGCCGGCGGCTCGGGCGCGCTCGCCGTGCGTACCTTGGCCAGGAGGTCGGTGATGCCGGGGCCGCCGCCCCGTTCGATCGACTCGGCGATCGAGCGCTGAGCGGCGTGCGCCGGATCCTCGTTCACGTCACGCATGAGAGCCCTTCACGTTGTGCGCGGTCCTGTTCTTCACTGCTGCTGCTCCCAGGAGCGGAAGGCCCGCAGATGGCCGGGGGTGGCCACGACCTCCAGCCGCTCGTCCTCGGGGTCGCCGCCGCCGAGCGCGGCCAGCAGCCGGCGGGCGGGGGTGTTGCGCGGGGTGCGCTCGGCCGTCAGCCGCACCTTGGCGCAGCCCAGTTCCTCGGCCCGGTCGGCGATCCGGGTGAGCAGCCGTTCCTCGACGCCCCGGCCGAGCGCGCGGCAGCTCATGAGCCAGGCGAGGACGTCGAGTCGGTCGCCGTCGGCGCGCAGCGCGAGCAGCGCGATCTGGCCGTAGTCGCCGAACCTGTCCCGGGCGGCGGCCGTCCACACCTCGCCCTGCTCGCGCCAGCGGGTGAGATCGCCGCCGTCGGCGGAGCGGGCGCGCAGGGTGAACTGGTTGGTGCGGCGCACGAGTTGTTCGCCGCGTTCCGTGTCCGCCTCGGTCAGCTCGCGGATGTCGACCTCAAGGTCCAGCTGGGCGAGGAACTCGGCGAATCCGGCTCCCTCCCGCGCGGCGTCCCGTTCCTGTTCCTGTGCGTAGAACCGGGCCCGGAGGGCGTCCTCCGCGGTGGCCGCGGCCGGGACGACGGGCCACAACCGGCCGAGGAACGCGTCGAGTTCACCGGCGGCCGGGCAGGTCACGGAGAGAACCTGCGGGAGGGCCGCGCGCATCTTGGCGATCTCGGCGGGGTTGTCGTCCAGGAACAGGAAGCTGTCCAGGCCGAGCCCGAGGGTGCGTGCGGCGTCGGCGAGGCGGTCCGGTTTGGGTCCCCAGGCGGCGGAGAGCACGCTGAAGTGCTCGGCCTTGAGGAGGCTGTCGGGCCGGTCGAGCACGGCGCGGACGGTGGCCTCGTCGTTGTTGCTGACGAGCGCCAGCAGCGCGCCGGCGTCGCGCCATTGCAGCAGCCTGCGGGCCAGCCGGGCGCGGGGGCCGGTGAGGTCCACCGCCTCGGGGCCGGTCTCCCCGGCCACACCGCCCCACAGGGTCTCGTCACCGTCGACGGCGATGACCTTGGGTGCGGGCCGCCGTACCGCGCGGGCCACCTCGGCCAGCCGCAGGGCCACGGCCGCCTGGAAGGCCGGGGTGAAGGGCAGGTGGGCCAGCCGCTCGGTGCGCGCGTCGAAGGGGTCCTCGACGCCGTGGTCCCGGGTCCAGTCGTCCGGGCCGAGCACGGCGACGCCGGGCACGTCCGCCAGGTCGGCGAGGACGCCGTCCTCCCAGTCGCGGAAGCGGTCCTCCGGACGCGCGGTGGGCAGCACCCCGACGACCAGGGGCTTGCGCGTGCGCTCGGCCAGGGCCTTCAGCGCGGCCGGGTAGGCGGTGCGCAGTTCGGCGAGCAGCGTGTCGTCCACGGGGCCGAAGCGCTCCAGGTCGGCGGCGCGCAGCAGGACGGCGGACAGTGAGGCCGCCGGGTCGGCGAGGACGCCGGCCGGGTCCTGGAGGGCGGCGAGCACCTGGTGGTACGGCGCCTCCGCCGCCCGTCCGGCGTCCTCCTCCAGCGCCGCCTCGCACATCAGGGGCAGGTTCCCGAGGGCGAAGGTGGCGGCGAGGGCGACGACGGGCCGCGCGGCCGGGGCGGTCGGGCGTACGACGTCGTCCGCGTCCTCGGCCGTCCGGGCGAGCAGCCGCAGGAACTCCTCGCCGAGCGCGGTCGCGGTGCCGGCGTCGAGGATGTCGAGGTTGTGGTCGAGCCGGACGGTGCCCGCGTCCGGGGTCATGGTGATCATCAGGTCGAGGTCGGTGTGGCCGGGGCCCGCCGGGAGGACGTCCAGGTGGGTCAGCCGGCCCGAGAACCGGACGTAGTTGAAGTACACCTCGACGAGCGGTGCGTCGGGCCGGTGCAGGCCCTGCCGGGCGAGCGTGGCGAGGACGTCGGAGAACATCGCGCCCTTGGCGAGGATCCGCTCCAGCCGGCCGTCGGTGCGGCGCAGCACGTCGGCGACCCGCTCCCGCGCCGCCGCCTCGGCGGGGAACGGCACGGGGACGCCGAAGAAGCCGACCGCGCCGAACGCGTCCGCGTGGATGCGGGTGTCCACGGGCACCGCGAGCACGAACCGTTCCCGCTCCCGCTTCCTGGCGAGCAGCACGGTGAGGGTGCCGAGGCAGAACGCCGCGGGGGTGACGCCGAGGCGGCTCGCGGCGGCCGCGACCTGTTCCACGAGTCCGTCGGGGACGGCCACGGTGACGCTGCCGGACCGGTAGGACCGGATGTCCGGGCGGGGCCGGGCGAGCGTGAGGTCGAGCCGTTCGCTGCCTTCGAAGGCGGCGCGCCAGTCGTCGCCGGGCCGGTCGCCGCCGCCCTGCTGGGCCTCGACGAGGAGGTCGATGTCCCGGTTGGTGACGGTGCCGTCCAGCGGGGTGCCGGAGAGTTCGGCGTCGATCTCGGCGGCGACGAGCAGGAGCGACTGGAGGTCGCTGACCGCGTGGTGGGCGCCGTAGAGAAGGAGTTGGCCGCGCGGGTCGCCGTCGACGAGTTCGAACCGCCAGAGCGGCGCGCGGGCCAGGTCGAACGCGGGTTCCAGCAGCAGCCGGAGCCGCTCGGCCGGGTCCGGTTCGCTCCGGTCCTCCGTCCAGCGCAGCAGCGGGGCCGGCGGCTCGCGGTCCACCCGGAGCAGGCGTCCGCCGTCCGGGCCGGTGACGACGGCGGTGCGCAGGGCGGCGTGCCGGGCGGCGAGCCGGTCGAGGATGCCCGTGAGGATCGCGCGGTCGGTGGGTGTGGTGAGTCGTACGGCGAGGCCGACGCCGTGGGCCGCGTCGGGCATGTCCGGCCGGGCGCTGCGCAGGAGCCGTACGACGTCCCGGGTCGCGGGCCGCAGGTCGGTCTCCGGCACGTCTTCGTGCGGACGCTCGTCGGCGGCGGCCGGCGTGGCGTGTTCGGGCAGGGCCGCCGCCAGGGTGCGGGCGAGGCCGCGGATGTCGGCGGCGGAGAACACCTCGGCGGCCGGCAGGTCCACGCCCAGTTCGCGGGCGAAGGCGTTGCGCAGCCGGACCAGCATCAGCGAGTCCAGGCCGAGTTCCTTCAGCGCCGTGGTGGCGTACACGTCGACGGCGCCGCCGGACACCTCGCCGACGCGGGCCCGTACGTAGCTTTCGAGCCACTCGGCGCGGTCCGGCCCGGGGGCGGCCGCGAACACCTTCCGCACCAGGTCGTCGGTGTCCCCGCCGCCGGCCGGCGCGGTCACCAGATCGGCCAGGATCGGCCGGTCGCGCGCGGCGTCCGGGTCGAGGGCGAGGAGGTCCCCATCGAGGAAGATCGGGGCGAGCTGGCGGCGGCCGGTGCTCAGCACGCGCTCGAACAGTTCGCCGCCGTCCTCGGCGGAGAAGGCGATCAGGCCGGAGCGGCTCGTCTCGGCGGCGCGGGTGCCGGACTCGGCGACCATGCCGACGCCGGCCCAGGCGCCCCAGTCCAGGCTGAGCGCCCGCCGTCCGCTGCGGGACAGGTGGTGGGCCCAGGCGTCGAGGAAGGCGTTGGCCGCCGAGTACGGGCTCTGTCCGGCCGAGCCCAGCAGGCCGGCGGCCGACGCGAACAGCACCAGGTTGTCGGCCTCGGGGACGAGTTCGGTGAGCAGGGCGGTGCCGAGCACCTTGGGAGCGAGGACGCGCCGGACGCGGTCCTCGGTGAGTCCCGCGAGGGTGGCGTCGTCGAGGACACCGGCGGCGTGTACGACGGCGGTGATGGGGCCCGCTTCACGGCGTAGGGCGTCCAGGGCGGCGGTGAGCGCGGTCCGGTCGGCGACGTCGGCGCGGGCCAGGTGCACGGTGACCCCGCGCTGTTCCAGGTCCCCGATCCACGCGCGCGTGTCGGCGTCGGGGGTGCCGCGGCTCAGCAGCGCGAGCCGTCGCACGCCACGGCGGGCGAGCCGTTCGGCGACGACCCGGCCGAGGCCGCCGAGGCCACCGGTGATCAGGTGCACGCCGTCGGTCCGGTCGGGGTGTCCGGCGTCGTCGGGGCGGAAGCGGGCGAGGCGTGGCACGAGCCGTCCGGTGTCGCGCAGGGCGACGAGGCGCTCGTCGTCGGCGTGCCACAGCTGCGTCCACAGCGCGTCGGTGCCGCCCTCGGCGGGCAGGTCGACGAGGGTGGTCGCCAGTTCCGGGTGCTCCTGGGCCACGGCGAGCGCGAAACCCCAGGCCAGGGCCTGCTCGGGATGCGCGACGGCGGCGCTGTCCGCGGTGGTGCTGTCCCCGGTGGTGTTCTCGCCGCTGGTGCTGTCCGCGTCGGCGCCGCCGGTGCCGTCCCCGGCGGCCTGGCTGCCGCGGACGACGACGAAGAGACGCGGTGCCTTGCCGTGCCCGTGCGGCCGGTCGGTGAGGGCCCGGACCAGGTGCAGGGTGGTCAGGCAGCACAGCCGGGCCGCCGCGTCCGCGCTGCGGTCGTCGTGGATGGCCGGTGCGTCGAGCGCGGAGAGCTGGACGACGCGTGCGGGCGGGGCGTCGGCGAACGCCTCGTCGAGGAGCCGGGTGAGCTGGGCGGGGTCGGCCGGGTCGAGGACGTACCGGCCGGGGCCCTCGACGCCGTACGCCGCTCCCCTGCGCGCGACGACCACCGGTGCCGGGCCGGCCATGCGGCCGGCCAGTTCGTCGGCCAGTCCGTCGGCGACTCCGGTGTCGTCGGCGAGGAGCAGCCAGCCGCCCTCGGCGGGCGGCTCCTGGGCCTCGGGGCGTGGCTGCCAGCGGGTCTCGAAGAGGGCGCCGTCCAGCGGGGAGAGCGCGGCCAGCCGGAACTCGTCCGCAGCGAGGAGGAGTTGGCCGTCCTCGTCCCACAGGCGCAGGTCCAGGGTGGCGGCGTCGCCGGCCGCCGAGCGCAGGTCGCAGCTGACCCAGGCGGGTGCGGTACGCCGGCCGGTGTACCGGAGCCGTCCGGCGCCCGCGGGCACGAACGCCCGGCCCCGGGGAGCGTCGGCGGGCAGCGCGGCGGAGTGGAAGGAGGCGTCGAGGGTGGCGGGGTGCAGGAGGTGGCCGGCGGCCGGGCGGGCGGCGAGCCGGGCGACCGCCGAGGTGCCGTCGCGGTGGCCCTCCTCCAGCCCCCGGAAGGCGGGGCCGTAGTCGATGCCGAGGGCGGCGAGCCCGGCGTAGACGGCGGGCAGGTCCACCGGCTCGGCGCACCGTTCGCGCAGCGCGGCGAGCGCCGGGCCGTCGTCCGGCCGCTGTCCGGGGGAGGTGACGAGCCGTCCGGTGACGTGTAGTTGCCACCGCGGGGTGCCGGCCGGCGTGGAGGAGATCGTGAAGTCGCGGGAGCCGTCCGCCGCCGGCCGCAGCACGAGCTGGAGCCGTACGGGCCGGCCGGCGTCCAGGCGCAGGGGCTGGACGAAGCGCACATCGGCCAGTTCGGTGGCCGCGTCGCCGTGCACCTGGGCGGCGGCTTCCAGGGCCAGGTCGAGGAAGGCGGCGCCGGGCAGCCACACCTCGCCGGTGACCCGGTGGTCGGTCAGGTAGGCGAAGCGGCTGTCGTCGAGGTCGATCTCGGTCTGGAAGAGGTCGCGGCCGGGCTCGTCGCTGGCCTGGACGTGGGTGCCGAGCAGCGGGGAGCCGCCGGTGCTGCCGGAGGCGGACGGAGCGAGCCAGTGGCGTTCGCGGGCGAACGCGTAGGTGGGCAGGTCGGCGCGGCGGCCGTGCGGGAACCGCGCCGTCCAGTCGGGGGTGTGTCCGGCTGCGTACAGCTCGCCGAGCCGGCCGAGGAGTACGTCGTGGCCGTCGCGGCCGCGGCGCAGCGAGCCCACGCCGGCCGCGTCGATGCCGGCCTCCGCCGCGACCGCCTCGATCGACGGCAGGAGCGAGGGGTGCGGGCTGAGTTCCACGAAGTACCGGTAGCCGTCGTCCAGCATGCGGCGGACGGTGTCCGCGAAGCGGACCGGGCGGCTGAGGTTGGCGAACCAGTACGCGGCGTCCAGGCTGTCCCCGGCGACCGGTTCGGCCAGGACGGACGAGTACAGCGGGGTCGGTGCGCGGGTGCCGCGGATGCCGGAGAACCGGTCGAGGAGCCGGTCGCGCAGGGGGTCCATGAGCGGGGTGTGCGAGGCGAACGGCGTCGACAGGACGCGGGCGGGCACCTCGCGTTCGTCCAGCAGGCGGCGCAGTTCGGCGAGCGCGTCGCTGTCGCCCGACACCGCCGTGGCGCGGGGGCCGTTGACGGCGCCGACGAACAGCCGGTCCGCGTACGGGGCGAGCAGGTCCTCGACCTCGGCGGCCGGGAGTTCCACGGCGAGCATTCCGCCGTGCCCGACGAGCGGGACGACCGCTTCGGCGCGTCCGGTGACGGCGGTCACCGCCTCGTCCAGGGTGAGGGCGCCGGCGGTGTAGGCGGCGGCGATCTCGCCGAGGCTGTGGCCGACGACCCCGTCCGGGGTGACGCCGAGTTCCCGCCAGACGGCGGCCAGGGCCGCGTTGACGGCGAAGAGGACCGGCTGGAGGTACTCGGTGCGCTCCAGCGGGGAGAACTCCTCGGGCGCGCGCAGCACGTTGAGCACCGACCAGCCGACGTGCCGCTGTACGGCCTCGTCGATCCGGGTCAGTTCGGCGCGGAAGGCCTCGGACCGGCCGAGCAGTTCCAGGCCCATGCCGGTCCACTGGCCGCCGTGCCCGGAGAACACGAAGGCGACCTTGCCGCTCTGTTCGACGCGGGGCGGGGGCACGGGCCGGCGTCCGGCGGCCACCGCCTTGAGGGAGGACAGCAGTTCGTCCCGGTCGCCCGCGACGACCGCCGTACGCCAGGCGAAGTGGCTGCGGTGCCGGGCCAGGGTGTGGGCCACGTCCGTGAGCGGGGTGTCGTCGGCGAGGTGCCGGGCGAGCCGGGCTGCCTGGTCGCGCAGCGCGTTCTCGGCGCGCGCGGACAGTACGAACAGCCGCTTGCCGTGGGGTACTTCGGGGTTCTTGGGCGGCACCTCGCCGGGGCTGCCCACCTGTGCCGCCGGACGGGCCGGGGCCTCCTCCACGATGACGTGGGCGTTGGTCCCGCTGATGCCGAACGCGCTGACTCCGGCCCGGCGGGGCCGTCCCGGGATGGCCGGCCAGGCGACCGGTTCGTGCAGCAGCCGTAGCCCGCTGTCCGCCCAGTCGACGTGCCGGCTGGGTGTGCCGGCGTACAGGGTGCGCGGCAGCCGTTCGTGGCGCAGCGACTGGACGACCTTGATGAGGCCGGCCACGCCCGAAGCGGCCTGCGTGTGGCCGACGTTGGACTTCAGCGAGCCGAGGTGCAGGGGCCGCTCCGGGGGCCGGCCGGGGGCGAAGACGCGGGTCAGCGCGCCCGCCTCGATGGGGTCGCCGAGGGTGGTGCCGGTGCCGTGCGCCTCGACGTGGTCGAGGTCGGCGGGTGCCAGCCCGGACCGCTCCAGCGCGCGCCGTATCACCTGTTCCTGGGCGGGACCGTTGGGGGCGGACAGACCCTGGCTGCGGCCGTCCTGGTTGACGGCGGTGCCGCGCAGCACGGCCAGCACCTCGTCGCCGTCGCGCTCGGCGTCGGCGAGCCGCTTGAGCACGAGCATGCCCGCGCCCTCGGCCCAGATCGCGCCGTCGGCGTCGTCGGAGAAGGAGCGGCAGCGGCCCGTCGGTGACAGGCCGCGCAGCCGGCTGAACTCGACGAAGGTCTGCGGGGTCACCATCAGCGTCACCCCGCCGGCCAGGGCGAGGTCGCACTCGCCGGTGCGCAGCGCCTGGGCGGCCAGGTGGGTGGCGACGAGTGAGGAGGAGCAGGCCGTGTCGACGGTCATGGCCGGTCCGTGCAGTCCGAGGGTGTACGCCAGGCGGCCCGAGGCGACGCTGAGCGCGGAGCCGGTGCCGACGTAGCCGTCGAGCTGGTCCAGGCGGGAGCCGGCCAGGTAGTCGCTGCCGAACATGCCGACGTAGACGCCGGTGGTGCTGCCCGCGAGGTCGGCGGGGACGGTTCCGGCGCGTTCCAGCGCCTCCCAGGCCGTCTCCAGCAGCAGCCGCTGCTGCGGGTCCATCGCGGCGGCCTCCTTCGGGGTGATGCCGAAGAAGCCCGCGTCGAAGGAGTCGATGTCGTCCAGGAAGCCGCCTTCGCGGGCGTAGGACTTGCCGGGGGCGTCGGGGTCGGGGTCGTAGAGCGCGGCCACGTCCCAGCGGGCGGCGGGGAAGGGGCCGACGGCGTCGCGGCCCTCGTCGAGGAGCCGCCACAGGCCGTCGGGGTCGGTGACGCCGCCGGGCAGCCGGCAGGCCATGCCGACGACGGCGACGGGCTCGTCGGCGCCGGGCGCCGGGGTGGCCGTTCGGGGCTCCTGCCGGGGTGCGGGTGTGTCGAACACGTGGGTGAGGAGGTGAGTGGCCAGCCGGTCGGCGGTGGGGTGGTCGAAGAGGAGGGTGGCGGGGAGCCGGGTGCCCAGGCGGGTGCCGATGCGGTTGCGGAGTTCGACGGCGGTGACGGAGTCCATGCCGAGGTCGCGCAGCGGCTGGTCGGGGCGCACCGACTCGGCGGAGCGCAGGCCGAGGGCGCGGGCGACCTCGTCGCGGACGAGGGCGAGGACGCGGGCGGCGCGTTCCGGCTCGGGCAGCCGGGCGAGGCGGTCCGCGAGGGCGTCCCCGGCGTTCCGGCCGGTGCGGGGCGGGGGCAGCAGGGAGCGCCACAGGGCGGTTCCGGCGGCGTCGGTTCGGCGCAGCCGGGGCAGGTCGAGGGACCAGGCGACGAGGTGCGGGGCGTCGCGGCGCAGGCTCAGCAGGGTGAGGTCGCGGCCCTGCTCGGGCGTGAGGGCGCGGTGGCCGAGGCGGGCCATCCGGTCGAGGTCGGCGTGGGCCGCGGCGAGGCCCTCACCGGCCCAGGCGCCGTAGGAGACGGAGCTGCCGGGCAGGCCCAGGGCTCGCCGGTGCTGGGCGAGTTGGTCGAGGAAGACGTTGGCGGCCGCGTAGTTGCCCTGGCCGGCGTTGCCGACGACCCCGGCGGCCGAGGACACCAGCAGGAACAGGTCCAGCGGGGTGCCGGCGGTGAGCCGGTGGAGGTGGGCGGCGCCGTCGACCTTGGGCGCCAGGACCCGGGCCAGCCGCTCGGGGGTCAGCTCGGCGACGACCCCGTCGTCCAGGATTCCGGCGCAGTGCACCACACCGCGCAGGCTGTCGCCGGCCCGGGCCAGCACGCCTGCGACGGCGTGGGCGTCGGTGACGTCACAGGCGACGACCTCGGCCGCCGCGCCGAGCACGGCCAGTTGGGCGAGGGTGTCCCCGGCGCGGGGGTCCTCCGGTCCCCGGCGCGCGGTCAACAGAAGCCTCGGCACGCCGTGTTGGGCGAGGAGACGCGCGATGTGCCGGCCGACGGCCCCCAGGCCGCCCGTGATCAGTACGGTCCCCTCGGCCGGAACGGGGTCGGGGCTGCTGCCGGCGGGGCGGGCGCGGACGAGCCGGGGCGCGAGCAAGCCGGCTTCGCGTACGGCGAGTTCGGGTTCGTCGGGGAGCCCGAGGGCGGCGGTGAGGGCGGGTGCCGGGTCACTGTCGTCGAGGTCGAGCAGCGTCAGGCCGAGGCCGGGGTGTTCGGCGCGGGCGCTGCGGGCCAGTCCCCACAGCACCGACTGGGCGTACCCGGCCACGGGGTCCCCGTCGGCCGCGGCGACCGCGCCGCGCGTCACCCAGACCGTCCGGTCGGGAGCCTGCTCGGCGGGGAGGGCGATCAGATCCTGCAGTTCGGCCAGGGCGGTGGCGGCCAGCGCGTGGGCCGCGGCCGCCGGCGCCGCGTCCGGCTCGGGCCGCGGCCAGAAGCGTACGGCGATGTCGGCGCCGGAGGCGCTGTCGCCCGGTTCCTCGTGCGGGCCGCGCAGTGCGGCCTCCGTCCCCGGGTCGCCCGTGACGGTCCACCGCACCCGGCTCGCGGGCGGGGGCGTCCCGGTCACGGCGGTCCAGGCGATCTCGTACAGGTGCCGGGCGTTCTCCGTGCCGGTGTCCAGGTCGGCCGGGTCGGCGGCGCGCAGGCGTACGTCCGCGAGGTGTCCGGCGGGGAGGCCGTCGGTGTCCCACAGGGTCACGTCGAGCGTCACGTCGGTGGCGGTGCCGCCGGTGCGGCGCACCCGGGCGGTCAGCTCGCCGGTGGCGCCGGGCGGGAGGGCGCAGCGGCCCACGGCGACGGGCAGCAGCACGCGCCCGTCGCCCTCTCCGAGGGCGGCGGTCACATGGAGGGCGGCGTCCAGGAGGGCCGGGTGCAGCGGGTAGGGGTCGGCGGAGTCCCGTGCGGCGGCCGGCAGGGCGAGGCGGGCGAGGAGTTCGCCGTCGCCGGTCCTGACCGCCGACCGGACGCCCTGGAAGGCGGGGCCGTAGCCGAGTCCGAGGTCGGCGAGGCGGTCGTACGTCCGGGCCGCCCAGGCCTCTTCGGCGGTCTCGGGCCAGGCAGGGGGCGGGTCGGCGGGGAGCGGCAGGGAGTCGGCGGCGGAGGCGGTGGCGTGCAGGGTCCAGCCGGTGGTGTCGTGGCCGCGCGGGCGGCTGTGCACGGTGATCTCGGGCGCGGCGCCGGCCGTGACGACCTCGACGGACACCTCGACCGTGCCGGAGGCGGGCAGCACGAGGGGGCTGAGCAGGAGCAGGCCGGTGACGTCGGCCGGGTGGTCGGGGCGGGCCACGTCGAGGGCGGCGCGGCACAGCTCCAGCAGTGTGGTGCCGGAGACGACGGTGCGGCCGAAGACGGTGTGGTCGGGCAGCCAGTCCGCGGTGGCCGGGGACCACTCGCCGCGGAAGGTCCAGCGGGTCTCGTCGGCGGACTGGAGCTGGATGCCGAGGAGCGGGTGGCCGGCGCGGTCGAACAGGGCGGTGCCGCCGCCGGTGGTCTCGGGTTCGGTCCAGTGCCGCTCGGGGTCCCACGCGTAGGTGGGCAGGTCGGCCCGCTCGCCGGCGGGGACCGTGCGGCGCCAGTCGATCCGGCGTCCGTGGACGTGGAGTTCGGCAGCGCCCCGGTCCAGGCAGGCGGGACCGTCCTCGGCACGGCGCAGTGAGCCTACGGCGGTCAGGTCGTGCCCAGTGTCCTCGCCGACCGTGCCCAGGGCGGTCAGCAGCGAGGGGTGCGGGCTCAGTTCGACGAAGTGGCGGTAGCCGTCGGCGAGCATGCGTTCGACGGTGGGCGCGAAGCGGACGGTTTCGCGGAGGTTGGTGTACCAGTAGTCGGCAGCCAGTTCGCCGGTGACGGGTTCGGTGGTGACCGTGGAGTACCAGGTGATGTCGGTGGGGCAGGTGAGGACGCCGTCGAGGTCGTCGAGGAGGCCGGCCCGGACCGGTTCCACCTGGGCGCTGTGGGAGGCGTAGTCGACGTCGAGGCGGCGGACGAAGACCCCGCGCGCTTCGAGGCCGTCCAGCAGAGCCTGGAGCGGTTGTACGGCGCCGGCGACGACCGTGGCGCGGCCGCTGTTGACGGCCGCGACGGAGATCGTGTCGCCGTGCTCGGCGAGCGCTGCCCGCAGCTCGGTCTCGGGGAGCGCGATCAGGGCCATGGTCCCGCTCCCGGACAGGCCGGTCAGTGCCTGGCTGCGCAGGGCGACCACGGCGGCGGCGTCGTTGAGGCTGAGCGCGCCCGCGACGCAGGCCGCGGCGACCTCGCCCTGACTGTGCCCGAGCACCGCTTCCGGGCGGACGCCGCGGGCGCGCCAGACCGCGGCCAGCGACACCATCACGGCGAACAGCACGGGCTGGACGACGTCCACCCGGTCCAGGGAGGGCGCGCCGGCGTCGCCCCGCAGCACCGCCGCCACCGACCATTCGGTGAAGGGGCGCAGGGCGGCGTCGCAACGGTCGAGTTCGTCGGCGAAGACGGGGTCCCGGTCGAGCAGGTCACGGGCCATGCCGCTCCACTGGGCGCCCTGCCCGGGGAAGACGAACGCCAGCTTGCCGCCGGGCGCGGCCCGCTCGGGCCCGACCGTCGTCTCCGGCTCCGGCCGGCCGTCGGCGAGGGCACGCAGAGCACCGAGGAGCCCGTCCCGGTCGGCCGCTTGGACGACGGCCCGGTGGTCGAAGTGGGTGCGGTGGTGGGCGAGGGTCGCCGAGACGGCGGCCGGCGGCAACTCGGGCCGCCCTTCGAGGGCACCGGCCAGCCGTGCCGCCTGGGCACGGAGGGAGGAGAGGCTGCGGGCGGAGAGGGGGAAGAGGGTGGGGGCGGGGGCGGCGGCGGAGGCGCTTGCGTGCGCGGTGTCGCCAGCGCGGGCGCGCGGGGAGTCTTCGGCCGGGGCGACCGGGGTGTGTTCGGCACTGGCGTGCGCAGCGTCGCCGGCGGACGCGTGCGGAGCATCACCGGCGGAGGTGTGCGAGGAGTCTTCGGCCAGGGCCTCCAGGGCGCCCTCGGCCCGGGCGTCCAGAGCGTCTTCTCCCCCGGCGTGCGGGGCATCGCCGGCCGGGGCCTCCGAGGAGTCGCCCGCCCGGGGGCCCGGAGTGTCTTCCGGTGGGGCCTCCTCCAGGATCACGTGGGCGTTCGTGCCGCTGATGCCGAAGGCGCTGACGCCGGCCCGGCGTACGCGGCCGGGGTCGCGGGGCCAGGGGCGGCCGGTGGTGAGGACGTGCAGGCCGCTGCCGGTCCAGTCGATGTGGTCGGTGAGGCGTTCGGCGTGCAGGGAGGGCGGCAGGTGTTCGTGGCCGAGGGCGAGGACGGTCTTGATGACACCGGCGATGCCCGCCGCCGCCTGGGCGTGGCCGATGGCGGACTTGAGGGAGGCGATGCCGAGGGGACTGTCGGCGGCCCGGCCGGGCCCGAACACGTCCGCGAGGGCGCGGAGTTCGATGGGGTCACCGAGCCGGGTACCCGTGCCGTGTGCCTCGACGTGGTCCAGGTCGTGCGGCGAGAGGCCGGCGGTGTCCAGGGCCGCGCGCAGCACCCGTTCCTGGGCGGGCCCGTTGGGGGCGGAAAGACCCTGGCTGCGGCCGTCCTGGTTGATCGCGGAGCCCTTGACGACGGCCAGGATCCGGTCGCCGTCCCGGCGGGCGTCGGCGAGCCGCTTGAGCAGGACCAGGCCGCAGCCCTCGGCCCAGACGACGCCGTCCGCGTCCGCCGAGAAGGGGCTGCACCGGCCCGACGGGGACAG
This sequence comes from Streptomyces sp. L2, assembly GCF_004124325.1. Lineage (NCBI taxonomy): Bacteria > Bacillati > Actinomycetota > Actinomycetes > Kitasatosporales > Streptomycetaceae > Streptomyces > Streptomyces sp. L2. The sequence goes on along the minus strand of NZ_QBDT01000001.1, from coordinate 7,298,591 downwards.
CCCGCGCAGCCTGCTGAACTCGACGTGCCCGCGCGGGGTGACCATGAGGGTGGCGCCGCCGGCCAGCGCCAGGTCGCACTCCCCGCCCGCCAGTGCGCGCGCCGCGAGGTGCAGGGCGACCAGGGAGGACGAGCAGGCGGTGTCGACGGTCACCGCGGGGCCCCGCAGGCCGAGGGCGTAGGAGAGGCGTCCGGAGGCCACCGCGGCCGCCGAGCCGGTGCCGACGTGCCCGTCGAGCTGCTCCAGCGGAGCGGACGCGAGGTATCCGCTGTCGTACAGGCCGACGTAGACGCCGGTGGAACTGCCGTTCAGGGACTCCGGGACGATCCCGGCGCGTTCGATCGTCTCCCAGCCTGTCTCCAGCAGGAGTCGCTGCTGGGGGTCCATGGCGGCGGCCTCGCGCGGGGATATCCCGAAGAAGGCCGCGTCGAAGCGGTCGATGCCGCCGTCGAGGAAGCCACCGCGCAGGGTGTACGCCTTGCCGGCGGCCTCGGGATCGGGATCGAGGAGTCCGCTGGTGTTCCAGCGGCCGGGGGGTACCTCGGTGATGGCGTCCCGGCCGGCCGTCAGCAGGCGCCACAGCGCCTCGGGCTCGTCGGCGCCGCCGGGGAAGCGGCAGGCCATGGAGATGACCGCCACGTCGTCGTCGGGCCGGGCGGGTGCCGGCCGGCCCGCGCCGGACGGCACCGGGGCCGCGGACCGCGCGAAGACGGCCCCGGCCACCTCGGCGATCGTCGGGTGGTTGAAGACGAGCGACGGTTCCAGCGGCAGGCCGGTCCGGGCGGCGAGTTCGGCGGCCAGGGTGACCAGATGCCGGGAGCCCAGCCCGAATTCGGCGAGCGGGCGGTCGGGGTCGACGGTGTCCGGGGCGATTCCGGCCGCCTCGGCGACGGCCGACGCCAGCCAGTCCCGGACGCCCTCGGAGGTCGTCAGGGACGGCTCGGAGACATGCTTCGGGGACTCGTTCTCGGGCATGGGTCAGGTGTCCTCGTGAACTCGGGCTCGGACGGGCGGCCGTAGCGGCGGCGGCAGCGGCGCCGTACGGGGAGGAGAAGGGTGTACGGCGGAGTTGACGGCCGTACGACGGGACGCGGGCGCGGGGCGGTCGGGCGGGCGGGCGGCCTGGTCCGGCCTTCGGCGCCAACGGACGACGCACCCGGTACGTGACAGGGCCCGGGCCGGTCGGCGGGGCGGCACGGCCTCCTGTGCCGTGGCCGCCCGGCCGCCCCCCCCCCCCCGGCGCCGGCACCGCCCAACGCCGACGCCGTCACCCCACGGCGGGCTCGCTCACCCTGGCCAGGCTGCCGTCCAGGTACGCCGTGCGGGTGGCCCCGCGCTGGATCTTGCCGCTGGACGTCTTGGGGATCGTGCCCGGCTGGACCAGGACGACGTCGCGGACGGACAGGCCGTGGGACTCGCCGACGGTGCCGCGGATCATGTCGGTGATCTTCTCCGCCTCACCGGCCGTGTCCGGGGCGATCTCGGCGACGACGACCGGTTGTTCGCCGTCGGCTCCGGCGTCCACGGAGAAGGCTGCGGTGCAGCCGGGGCGCAGCGCCGGGTGGGAGAGTTCCGCGGTCAGTTCGAGGTCCTGCGGGTAGTGGTTGCGGCCGTCGATGACGATGAGGTCCTTCAGCCGGCCGGTGACGTACAGCTCGCCGTCGCGCAGGAATCCGAGGTCTCCGGTGCGCAGGAACCTCCCCTCGTATCCAGGGAGTCGGGCGCGGAACGTCTCGCGGGTGGCGAGGGCGTTGCGCCAGTAGCCCTTGGCGACGCTCGCTCCGCCGACCCAGATCTCGCCGACCTCGCCCTCGGGCAGTTCCTCCTGCCGTTCGGGGTGCGCGATCGCCACGGTCACGCCGGGGCCGGGCCGGCCGCAGCCGACGGCGGCGGCGTCCGCCTCGCCGGCGTTCGGTGCTCCGTCGGCGGCGGCGAGCAGCGTCGGCGGGCTGTCGACGGACCCGCCGGTGACCATGAGGGTGGCCTCGGCCAGGCCGTAGCAGGGGTAGAGGGCCTCGCGCCGGAAGCCGGCCGGGGCGAAGGTGTCGGCGAAGCGGCGCAGGGTGGCGGCGCGGACCGGCTCGGCGCCGTTGAAGGCGACCTTCCACGAGCCGAGGTCGAGGCCGTCGAGGAGGTCCGGGGTGGCGTGCCTGAGGCACAGTTCGTAGGCGAAGTTGGGTCCGCCGCTGGTGTGCGGGCGGTAGCGGCTGACGGCCTTCAGCCAGCGGGCGGGCTGCTGGAGGAAGTGCAGCGGGGAGAAGAGGGTCGCGGTGACGCCCAGGTGGACGGTGTTCAGGACCGGTCCGATGAGCCCCATGTCGTGGTAGACGGGGAGCCAGCTGACGAACATCTCGTTGCCGTGCGCGGCGATCGCCTCGGGTGTGTGGCCCATGCGCTCGGTGATGACGCGCTCGTTGTCCAGGAGGTTCTGGTGGGTGACCACGACACCGCGCGGGGCCGCGGTGGACCCGGAGGTGTACTGGAGGAACGCGGGGGCGTCGGGGGCGAGTTCCGGTTCGCGCCAGCCGGTGGCCGCCGCGTCGGGTATGTCCTCGGTGGCGACGCGGGCGATCCCGTCGAGTTCGGGCAGGTGCTCGGCCATGCCGTCCAGCGCGGCGATCACCTCGCGGCCGCCGAGGACGACCTTGGCGTCCGAGTCGGCCAGGAGGCGCCGCATCCGGGTCAGCGCGCGGTGGTTCTGGGCGCGGCCCTGCGGGGGCACGCCCGGTACGGCGACGACGCCGGCCGAGAGGCAGCCGAGGTAGCCGCAGATGAAGTCGAGGCCGGGTGGGTAGAGCAGCATGGCGCGCGCGCCGGCCAGTCCTCGTTCCTGCAGCCAGGCGGCGACGGCCCGGGAACGGGTGGCCAGCCGGCCGTAGGTGAGTTCCCGGATCTCTCCGTCGCAGTCGCCGGTGACGAGGTGGCGGTAGGCGGTCCGGTCAGGATGGTTCGAGGCGTGCGCGGTCAGTAAATCGACCAGGGAACGTGCCATGTGAAGACTCTCACCTGTCTGCGTAGGTGGGCGAGGAGGACGAGGAGGACGTGGTGCGAGAACGCGTCGCAGGACGCGTGGAGACAGCCCCACCCGGCCCCGTTGCCAGGCTGTCGGACTCGGTCCCCTGCCCCCGGGAGCCGTCGCTCGGACAACTCCCCGTGATCCCCCCGCTGCGGTTTGCTACCGACGCGTAGCACCATAGCAAGTCTGTTTGATCGACATGCCGAACGGGTGTAAACGCTTCGTGTCCAACGGACTTGACGAAGCTGACGGTGTGTGACATCGCGGTGAACGGAAGCCACCGGAGCGGGGGCTTTCGCCCCGAATGCCGGACCCGCCGATCCGCTCTATCGTGCTGTCATGGAGCACGCACTGAGTCCCGCGACCCTCGCCGAGCTGCGGCGCCCGCGTCCCTACCCGGCGGTGTCCGTGCTGACCCCGACCCACCGCCGCGAGCCGGACAGCGGCCAGGATCCGGTCCGGCTGCGCAACATGGTGGCCGAGGCCAAGAAGCGGCTGGAATCCGATCCCGCGGTCACCCGGGAGCGTCGTACCGAGGTGGCCGAGCAGCTCGACCGGGCGCTGGCGGAGGTGGATCTGGTCCACGCCGAGGACGGTCTTGTGATCTTCGCCGCACCGGGCGAGCACCAGGTGTGGTCCCTGGCCCGTACGGTGCCCGCGCGCGTCGTCCTCTCCGACACGTTCCTCACCCGCAACCTGGTCTCCGCGCAGGCCGCCGAGAAGCCCTTCTGGGTGCTGTCGGTCTCCGCGGACCGCGTGACGCTGTGGAGCGGCGGCGTCGACCGGGTCGTGGAGCAGCGCTCGGGGGGCTTCCCGCTCACCCGCTCGCAGCCGAACTTCGACGCGGAGCGCCAGCAGCGCATCGGGGATCTGCCGAGCACCTTCCGCGACGAGGGCACGCGGCAGTTCCTGCGGGAGGCCGACACGGCGATGAGCGCGGTGCTGCGCGAGGAGCCGCGCCCGCTGTACGTCACCGGTGAGGACGCGGCGCTGTCCCTGCTGGGCGAGGCGGGCACCGTCGCCGGTTCGGCGGTCCTCGTGCGGCACGGCGGGCTGGCGCACGCCGGTCCCGAGGCCGTGTGGCAGGCGCTGCGGCCGGTGCTGGAGGCGGAGGCCCGCAAGGACACCACGTCCGTGATGTCGGACCTGACCTCCGCACGGGGGCGGCGGACCTTCGCGGCCGGGCTGGACGAGCTGTGGCAGAGCGCCCAGGAGGGCCGCGTCCGGCTGCTCGCGGTCGAGGAGAACTACAAGGCGACCGTCCGCGACCAGGGCGACCACCTGGTCCCGGCCGAGCCCGGTGACCTGGACGGCCGCGAGGACATCGTGGACGAGATCGTCGAGCAGTGCCTGGAGACCGGCGCCGACGTCCGCTTCGTCCCCGACGGCACCCTCGACGACGCGGACGGCATGGCGGCCGTACTGCGGTACTGACACCGCCGTACTGCGGTAGTGACCGGCCCCGCTCCCATCCGCGGGACGCCCCCTGAGCCCGGCGTACGCTGACGGCGTGATCGTCGGCGAGAGGGAGCGCGCGCATGGGTGACCTGCTGGGGGTGGCCGTACTCGGTGCCGGGCACATGGGCGCGGACCACGTACGGCGGCTGGACCGGGTCGTCAGCGGGGCCCGGGTGGCCGCGGTCGCCGACCCGGACACCGGCCGTGCCGGGCGGGCGGCGGGCGGTCTGGACGGGGTCACCGTGCACGCCGACGCGGTGGCCGCTCTGGACGCGCCCGGGGTCGAGGCCGTCCTGGTCGCCTCCCCCGGCCCCGCCCACGAGGAGGCGCTGCTCGCGGCCTTCGAGCGTGGCCTGCCCGTGCTGTGCGAGAAGCCGATGGTGCCGGACTCCCAGGGGGCGCTCCGGGTGGTCGAGGCCGAGGCACGGCTCGGCAGGCGGCTGGCGCAGATCGGCTTCATGCGCCGCTACGACGCCGAGTACCGGCGGCTGAAGTCCCTGCTGGACGGGGGCGGTCTGGGCCGGCCGCTGATGCTGCACTGCACCCACCGGAACGTGTCCTCCCCCGCCCACTTCACCAGCGAGATGCTGATCAACAGTTCCGTCTCGCACGAGATCGACGCCGCGCGCTGGCTGCTCGGGCAGGAGCTGACGGCGGTGACCGTGCTGCGTCCGGCCTCCTCGGCGGGCGCGCCCGAGGGGCTGGCCGATCCGCAGTTCGTGCTGTTCGAGACCGAGCGGGGCGTCCTGGTCGACGTCGAGGTCTTCGTCAACTGCGGCTTCGGTTACCAGGTGCGCTGCGAGGCCGTGTGCGAGGCGGGCAGCGCCCGGATCGGCGACGGGCACTCCATGCTGGTCACCACCCGGGGCAGCGCCGCCGAGGAGGTGCCGCAGGACTACCTGGTGCGCTTCGCCGACGCCTACGACCGCGAGGTGCAGGCCTGGGTCGACGCCACCCGGCGGGGCCGGGTCACCGGGCCGAGCGTGTGGGACGGCTACGCGGCCTCGGTGGTGGCCGAGGCGGGGGTCCGGTCCCTGCGGACCGGCGCCCGCACCACCGTCGCCCTGGCCGAGCGCCCGGCCCTGTACGCCGAAGCGGACGCCTGACGGAGCCTCACCGGCCCGGCCTCCCTGCCTCACCCAGGCCCGGTCGCGCCGGACCCGCGGTCAGACCCCGTCGAACAAGGCGCTCAGCCCCCTCTCGACCACCGCGCCCACGTCCTCCGCCCCGGCCGCCACCACGCCGTACGTTCCGCGCAGGAAGCGGCGCAGTGCGGCGGCGGGGAAGGTCAGGAGGGCGAGGCCGTGCGGGGAGTGGAACTCCAGCAGGGTGCGCGCCGGGCCGTAGGGCCGGATCCGCACGTCACCGTGGCCGGCGGGGGCGCGTAACCCCTGGTCCAGCAGGGCGCGCGCGAAGACCCAGGTGACGTCTTCGCCGACGAGGGTGGCCTCGGGCGGGAAGTCCAGGAAGACGGCCAGTGGATCGTCCGCCGTGTAGCGCAGCGTGGCGCGGACGGGCACCTCCTCGTCGTCGGCGGTGACGAGGCGGGCGTGGATGGGCTGTTCGATGATGGCGTCCATGCTTATAAGGAGTCGTCCGGCCCCCTTTCCATGACGCTAATTCCGGTCAGAGTTGGGGCGGCACCGAACGAATGGCGCCACGATGGAACACAGGATCGTCGAACCTGCGAACGAGCGCGACGACCGAGCCGCTCGATGTCCTGCAAATCCCTTAGTTTCCCTACGACTTGACCCCGTGCCCGCCTACACCACCGGCACCCGAGAGTCACTCCGGGAAGACTCTGGCATATGCCAGCTGCACCACCGTATCGTGTGTCGCCGAATCCCTTACAGCGCGTCGTGAGCTGTGCGAGAGTCGTAGCGGTCCCCACCCGCGCCCCACCCGATTGCCTCCCGTTCCCCGCCTGTTCTCCTTGGCCGTACCGTCCCCCCATCGGAGTGCGTCATGCCGTCACCGGTCTCCGCGGACCGCCCAGCAGCCCAGCCACCCGGGCGCGGCTCGGTCGAGGCACTGATCTCGCAGACGCGGCGGCTCAAGGTCGAGGTGGACGCCGTACGACGGGACACGCCGGACGACGGCATGGACCCGGAGGACCGCTGGCAGCGGGCGCTCTACGACCTCGCCGTGCGTCAACTCGACGATGTGGACGCCCATTTGGCGCAGCTGCGGGACGGTCCGGAGCCGGTGCCGCCCGAGCCGTCCGAGCCGGCCGACGCCCCCGCCCCTCGTCCGGCGCCGACGGCGTGCGGATCGCTGCTCAGCCGGGTCGGCAGCGCGGAGTGGAACCTGCTCAGCGACGAGGCGAGCTGGTCCGGGGAGCTGTACCGCATCCTGGGCCTCGACCCCGCCTCCCCCGCGCTCACCCTGGACGAACTGCCCACGCTGGTCGTCGACGAGGACCGGCCCCTGCTGACCGGGATGGTGACGGACTGCCTGGTCGACGCCAGGCCGATCGACGGCGAGTTCCGCGTCGTACGGCCCGACGCCTCCGTGCGGACCGTGCACATGATGGGCGAACCCGTGCTCGACGCCGACGGCAGCACCGCCTCCATGTGGGCGGTGGTGCGGGACGTGAGCGAGCTGCGGCGCCGCCGGCGCACCGTGCGGGAGACCGGCGACTCGCTGCACCGGCACCGCCGGCGGGCGCGGACCGAGCACCGGATCGCGCTCGAACTCCAGGAGGCCGTACTGCCCCCGTGGCGCGGCCCGCTGCGGCTGCCGCACCAGGGACCCGGCACCCTCGAACTCGCCGCCCACTACCTCCCCTCCGCGACGAGCGCGCTGATCGGCGGCGACTGGTACGACGCCCTGGCGCTCTCCGACGGTGAGACGCTGCTCAGCGTCGGCGACCTCACCGGGCACGGCGTGACCGTCACCTCGGGCATGGCGACCCTGCTCGGCGCCGTGCGCGGCATGGCCATGGCCGGCACCGAGCCGGGCCCCCTGCTCGCCCTGCTCAACCAGTTACTCGACTCGACCGTGCACCCCGCCCTCGGCAGCGCCGTCTGCTGCCGCTACCGGCCCGCGACCCGCACCCTGGTGTGGGCGCAGGCAGGACACCCCGCCCCGCTGCTCTACCGCTGCGGGACGGGGCGCGCGCTGAACGCACCGGACGGCGTCCTGCTCGGCGCCACCTCGGGCGCCGTCTACGGGCAGGCCGAGGTGACCCTGGAGCCCGGCGACCTCCTGCTGCTGCACACCGACGGGCTCGTCCCGGACCGGACCGGCACGGACGCCGGCGAACGGCTGCTCGGCCTCGCCCCGCGTTTCGCGGGGGCGCGCACCGCGCAGGACTGCGTACGCGCGGTCGTCGAGGAGTTCGGCGGAGCCGAACGCGCGGACGACGCCTGCGTGCTGGTCGCCAGGGTGACGGACTGAGCGGAGCGCCCACGGGCGCACTTGCCTGCTACGCCTGGGCGCTCGTGCCCTTGCCCCGCGGCTTCGGCAGGGCGACCCTGATCTCCTCCCGCAGCTCGTTGATCTTCGGGTACTCGGCGTACTCCGCGGTGAGCCGGTACATCTGGCGCAGCCGGTCCCAGGTGCGCCGCGAGGAGTTGGAGCCCATCGACATCAGGGCCAGCCGCGCGTACCGGTCGGCCTGTTCGGGGTCGTCGGCGATGAAGCAGGCCGACGCCATGGAGAGATGGTCGAAGATCTTCGAACGCTCCCGCCCGTCGACCCGCAGCGCCAGGGCCTTCTCCGCGTAGTGCTGGGCGTGCGCGGCCGCGCCCGAGTCGTACTCGGCCAGCGTGCGGTAGGCCAGGGCCTGCATGCCGTACAGATCCTCGTCCTTGAAGGTCTGCATCCAGTCCGGCGGTGCGACGTCGGCCCGGTCGGAGACGAACAGGTCCTCCGCGAGGCCGAGGGTGCGGCGCATCGCCTGGCCCTTGCCCATCGACGCCTGCGCCCAGGCCTCGATGGTGTGGAACATCGCCTTGGTGCGCGGCTGCAGGTCCTCGCCCGAGCCGGACTGCGCGAGCTTCATCAGGTCCAGCGCGTCGTCGGGCCGGCCGAGGTGCACCATCTGCCGGGCCGCGCGGGACAGCGCCTCGCCCGCGCGCGGCCGGTCCCCGCCCTCCCGGGCGGCATGGGCCGCGATGACGAAGTACTTCTGGGCCGTGGGCTCCAGGCCGACGTCGTGCGACATCCAGCCTGCGAGGACGGCGAGGTTGGCGGCGACGCCCCACAGGCGCCGCTGGAGATGGGGTGGATGGTGGTAGGCGAGCATGCCGCCCACCTCGTTGAGCTGTCCCACGACCGCCTTGCGCTGCAGCCCGCCGCCGCGGGCCGCGTCCCAGGCGCGGAACACCTCCACCGAGCACTCCAGCTCCTCGATCTCCTGCGACCCGATGGGTGCGGCCTCGTAACGGTCGAGCCCAGCGGGGTCGGCGTGCAGGGGGTCGTGGAGAACAGGGGCGTCGGCCTTCAGGGTCGGGTCGGTGTGCAGCCAGTCGTGCATGGCGCCGCTGAGTGCGGATCCCGCGGCGAGCGCGGCACCCGCGCCCACCAAGCCGCGTCGGTTGAGCATGAGGTCCATTCCCGTGAATTCGGTGAGGACCGCGGCGGTCCGCTCGGGCGCCCACGGCACTCCGTCGGGATGTTCCGCATTCCCGTCGTCCTGCCGTTTCCCCGCACGCCCGTGCCGTACCAGACCGAGGTCCTCGATGGTCACGACACGGCCGAGACGCTCGGTGAACAGGGCCGCCAGCACCCGCGGTACGGGATCGCGCGGGATCTCTCCCATGTCGATCCAGCGCCGCACCCGGGAGGTGTCGGTCGACAGCTGGGGGTGGCCCATGGCCGCCGCCTGCCGGTTGACCAGCCTCGCGAGTTCGCCCTTGGACCAGCCGGCCAGGCCGAACAGGTCCGCCAGGCGGGTGTTGGGTTGTCCGCTCACGTCAAGCCCCCAGGTTCTCGGCTGAGTTGACAGTAGCCCCGTGGAGGTTGCCGGGCGACTATTCGCCAGGGTTCGCCAGGGTGCGCCAGATGGTGTGCCACTGGGCATCGGGTGTCGAGTAGGAACGCGCCACCCCGACCCGGTCGCCGCTCCACCGAAGGATCCGCCCGACGGATCCTTCGGGCGGGCCCGTCCGGCCGATTCCCCGGAGTCGCCGGGCACATTCCCCAGGATGTGCCCGGGCGGCCGGGCCGGGGGGCGCGAGGACTTACAGGCAGGCACCGCAGGCACACGAAGGGATCTGTATCTCCCATGTACGCAGCATCATCCTCCGTGTCCGCACCGCCCCGGCCCCTGCGTCCCCGCCCGGCGGGCAGCGGGCCGTATCTGGACCCGGCGGCGCGGCCGGGAGCGCCCCTGCTGGGCGCGGGCCGGCCGCGGCGCGTTCCGGGGCAGCTCGGCAGTCAACCGCTCAGCGGGAGACTCGACTTGTCCGGCCCCCAGGGGGCGCAGCTGCGCACCGCCATCGCGTCGGTGCACCGCATCTGCCCGGAGTTCGCTCCGGTGCAGGTGCTGCGCCGCAGCGGGCGGTCCGTGCTCCTCGTCGGGACCACCGGCCGGACCACAGCCGTGGCCAAGTGTCTCCTGGACCAGTCGCCGGCGTGGGCGGACCGGATCAGGCACGAAATAGCCGCATACCGCTCGTTCGTCCGGCATCGCCCGCCGGTGCGGGCGCCGCGGCTGATCGCGGCGGACCCGGACAACGGCACGCTGGTCATCGAGCGGATGCCGGGCCGGGTGGCGGCGGCGCAGCGGCACCCGATGGAGGCGCCGCCGCGGGCGGACATCCGGGCCGCGCTCGGCGCGATCTGCCGGCTCAACGCCTGGCGGCCCCCGGCCGGCACGTTCGACGCCCCGCTGGACTACGCGGCCAGGATCTCCCGGTATCACGAACTGGGTCTGCTGACCGACCGCGACCTGGGCGATCTGCAGAAGCTGCTGCACGGGATCGCGCACGCGGCGGGCCGCCAGGGGATGGGCCAGTTCTGCCACGGCGACGCCCTGCTCTCGAACATCCTGCTCTCACCGGCCGGTCCAGTGCTGGTGGACTGGGAGCACGCGGGCTGGTATCTGCCGGGGTACGACCTCGCGACGCTGTGGCTGGTCCTCGGGGACGCGCCGATGGCCCGGCGCCAGATCAGCCAGATCGCCCAGTCGGCGGGCCCGGCCTCGCGGGACGCCTTCCTGGTGAACCTGATGCTGCTGCTGACCCGCGAGATCCGCACGTACGAGACGGCGGTGCAGCGCTCCATGCAGGATCCGGCACCGGCCCCGGCCCAGCCGAACGCCCTGTCCTCCGGTGAGGAGCAGCGGCTGCTGCTGCGGCGGCTGCACGACGACTGCCAGCTGGCCCGCCGGGCGGTCCGCGCGGCGGTCGGCACACGCTGACGGCCGGCCGGCTCGGCCCGTACAGAGATCCGCGGTGCGCTCTTTCGGGCGCACCGCGGATCTCTGTACGTACGACGTCCCACCCTGCTTATTGGTCTACGCCACTGCCGCCTCGCAGGCCCGGACAGCGCCGCCGCGAAACTCCCGCGCCGGGTGTGTGACAAGGGAAATCGCCTGCCCGAAGGCATGATTGACGGAACGTCGGCAAGCCGGTACCACTGACCCACGCTCGGCTCCGTACGCACCGCCACGCCCACCCGCCTCAGGAGGCCGCATTGCGAGGATCCGCCACCGACCCCAGGCCCGCCCCCGGCAGCAGACGCACCCGCAGGACGGCGGTGGCCGTCGCGTCGGCCGCGCTGCTGTTCCCGCTGCTGGGCGCGGCACCGTCCCAGGGCGCCCCCGAGTCCGCCACGGACTCCTCCACCGGCCGGCTCCAGCACGCGTTCGCCGGTGCCGCCGCCGAGTACCACGTGCCGCAGAGCGTCCTGCTGGCCGTCTCCTACCTGCAGTCCCGCTGGAACTCGCACCACGGCGCGCCCAGTGTCATCGGCGGCTACGGCCCGATGCACCTCACCGACGCCCGTGCCGCGCTCGCCGCGACCGAGCACCTGTCCACGGGCAGCGAGGACGCCCGCGGCGACAGCTCCCGCCCGGCCCTGCACCCGCGGGCCACGGCACCGAAGGAATCCGCGCTCCCGGCCCGACTGAAGACGCTCACCAAGGCCGCGGAGCTGACCGGCATCCCCGCCGAGGAGCTGCGCACCGACCCCGCGAAGAACGTGGCCGGCGGCGCCGCGCTGCTCGCCGCCGCCCAGCAGCAGCTCGGGGAGCCACTCAGCGCCGACCCGGCGGACTGGTACGGGGCGGTGGCCCGCTTCTCCGGCGCCGACGACACGGCGACCGCGGCGGCGTACGCGAACGACGTGTACGACGTGCTCCACACGGGTGAGGAACGCACCACGGACGACGGCCAGCTGGTCGCGCTCGCCGCGCAGCCCGGTCTGAAGGCGGACACCTCGCTGCTGAAGCGGACCGGGCTGCGCACCCCGCCGGCCGGGGACACCGAGTGCCCGCGGTCGGTGTCCTGCGAGTGGATCCCGGCGCCGTACTCGCAGTTCGGCAACGACGACTACGGCAACCACGACCTCGGCGACCGGCCGGGATCACAGGCGATCAAGTACATCGTCATCCATGACACGGAGGGCACCTGGGACGGGGTGCTGAACCTGGTCCAGGACCCGACGTACGTGTCGTGGAACTACACGATCCGCTCCACCGACGGGCTGATCGCCCAGCACGTCAAGGCGAAGGACGTGGCCTGGCACGCGGGCAACTGGGACATCAACGCCCGCTCCGTCGGCATCGAACACGAGGGCTTCCTCGTCGACCCGGACGCCTGGTACACGGAGGCGATGTACCGCTCGTCGGCGCGGCTGGTGCGCTACCTGGCCCACCGGTACGACATCCCGCTGGACCGGCAGCACATCCTGGGCCACGACAACGTGCCCGGCCCGACCACCTCGACCATCCCGGGCATGCACACGGACCCGGGGCCGTACTGGGACTGGGCGCACTACTTCCGGCTGCTGGGCCGGCCCTTCCACCCCACGGCCGGTCCGCGCTCCGGCATGGTGACGATCCTGCCGGACTACGCGAGCAACCAGCCGGTCTACACGAGCTGCAAGACCAAGGGCGACACCTGCCCGGCGCACGGGTCGAGCGAGGTCCGGCTGTACTCCGACCACGACGTGAACGCGCCGCTGATCAAGGACATCGGTCTGGGCACGGCGCCGACCGACGGGGTCAACGACCTGTCCTCGCGGGTCTCCACCGGCCAGCAGTACGCGGTGGCCGACCGCTGGGGCGACTGGACGGCGATCTGGTACCTGGGACAGAAGGCCTGGTTCGAGAACCCGCGCGGGCAGCGGACCGCCGTGCCGGCGTCCGGTCTCATCGTCACCCCGAGGGACGGGCTGGCCAGTGTGCCGGTGTACGGGCGTGCGTACCCGGAGAAGGAGGCCTACCCGGCCGGGGTGCCCGCGCAGTCGGTGGTCCCGCTGCCGTACACGATCCCGGCCGGTCAGCGGTACGCGGTCGGTGACGAGGTGCCCGGCGAGTACTACTACGCGGTCACCTTCACCACCGACTCGCACCGGGTCGTGATCGGCAAGGACCTGTACTACGAGATCCAGTACGGCCACCGGGTGGAGTTCGTCCGCGCCGCCGACGTCCGGCTGGAGACGTCGGGTCACTAGTGGCCAAGGGGCCTCAGCCCTGCTGGAACAGCTCCGCCGGGAGCGGCTTCAGCAGGGCGTACAGGTCGTCGGTGATGGGGCGGTCCCAGGCGGCGATGGTCACGAGGACGCCGTCGCTGCGGTCGAACTGCACGCAGGAGACGCGGCTCTCGGAGAGCTTCAGGCGGCGGACGATCAAAAGGTTGTCGCCCTGCAGCACGGGGGTGTCCTCGACGCCGACGACGGTGACCTCCTCGTCGTTCTCCAGGGCCAGCAGCAGCTGGCCGACCTCGAAGGGGATCTCTCCCTCGTCGGTGTCGCGGGCCGGGGAGCCCTCGGGGAGATTGCCGATGATCATGGCGGGGCCGCGGCCGCCGAAGAGGTCGTAGCGCAGGAAGACGCCCTGGCAGGAGCCGTCGGGGGCGGGCAGCAGGCCCGCGCCGAGGTTGCCCGGCCAGTCGCCCGGGTCCATGGCCAGCACATCGAACTCGGGTCCGGCGGGGGTGGCGCTACGGCGGCGGAGGAACGACATGCGGCCATGGTACGTGTCCCGCCCGCGCGAGGCGGCCCACGGGCACCGCCCGGCGTCCTGGCCCGCCGCGGCCCGGCGGCCCCGGCCGGCCGCCCCGCGCGGGCTCCGTTCCCGCGCGCTCACTCCTCCGGCGGCGCCGGTGGTACGACCGCGACCGGGCTCGCGGCGTGCAGCAGGACCGCCTGGGTGACGGAGCCCATCATGCGGGCCGGGGCGAGCATCCGGCGGCGGTGGCGGCCGACGACGACCAGGTCGGCGTCGCGGGAGGCGGCGACGAGGTGGCCGGCGGCGTCGCCGGGCAGGGCCTGGACGTCGGCGCGGAGGTCCGGGTGCCGTTCGCGGTGCGGGGTGAGGAAGCCGGCGGCGAGGGCCAGGGTCTCGTGCTCGATGGTCTCCTGGTCGGCGAGGGGCGCCACCAGCTGGCCGGGCGCGCTCCAGGTCTGCACCGGCCACGGGTAGGCGGCGATCACCTGGACCCGGGCGCCGCGCAGGGCCGCCTCGGCGAACGCGAAGGCGAGCATCGCCTCGTCGGGGCTGTCGGCGTGCAGGCCGACGACCACCCGGGGCCCGGGCTCGTCGGGTCCGGTCCCGTGGACCTCGCGGCCGGGCCGGGGCACGACGACCACCGGGCACTCGGCGTCCCGTGCGGCGGCCAGCGAGTTGGAGCCGAGGAGCAGGCTGGCGAAGCCGCCGCGCCCGCGTGAGCCGAGGACCAGCAGCTGCGCCTCCGCCCCGAGTTCGGGCAGCACCGCGCCGGGCACGCCTTCCTGGGCGACGTACTCCACGGCGGCCGGGTCCGCACGGTCGCGCAGCAGGTCGCGCACCTCGTCGAGCACGTCGTCCCCGCCCGCGTCGGGAGGCCCGGCGACCAGGACGTCGGTCTGCCCCCAGGCGGCGTACTGCCGTACGTGCACCACGCGCAGCGGTGCCGCGCGCCGGCCCGCCGCGTCCAGGGCCCACTCCAGGGCGCGCAGACTGTCGTCCGAACCGTCGACCGCGGCGACGACCGGTGCGGCGTTCATGTTCCTCACCTCCGGGATACGACCTACCCCCTGCGGGGCCAGCCTGGCTCAGGCGTCGGCCCCGGCGGGGCTGTGCTGGTCGCGTGTCCGGAAATCGGCGCGGAACACCCCCGGTTCGGCTCCCGTTCCGTTTCCGGTGCGGGCGGGGGCGGGCCGCGGCGAGTCAGGTCAGGTCAGGTCAGGTCAGGTCAGGTCAGATCGAACTCGCCCTCCCGCGCGCCGGAGACGAAGGCGCCCCACTCGGCGGGCGTGAAGACGATGGAGGGGCTGTCCGGGCTGCCGCTGTTGCGCATCGCGATGAATCCCTCGACGAAGGCGATCTGGACATCGCCCAGACCTCGGCTGCTGGACTGCCACTCGGCCCCGCTGAGGTCCAGCTCCGGCTTGTCCCAGCCCGCGAGCGGCTGCCGCTGGGTGATGCTCTCGGCCACGTCCGTGCTCCTCCCGGTTCGTCGTCCGCGGTCAGCCTAGCGACCGGTCACGACCGCCGACAGGCCACCTGGGAGGCACACTCTGCCGGGCCGTCAGGAGTCGGGGGGTTCGGACCCCACCAGCCACATGGAGAAGAACTGCGATCCGCCGCCGTAGGCGTGTCCGAGCACCCTCCGGGCGCCGTCGACCTGGTGTTCCCCGGCCAGCCCGCGCACCTGGAGGGCGGCCTCGGCGAAGCGGATCATGCCGGAGGCGCCGATGGGGTTGGTGGACAGCACGCCGCCGGACATGTTGACGGGGAGGTCGCCGTCGAGTGCGGTGACGCCGGACTCGGTGAGCTTCCAGCCCTCGCCCTCCTCGGCGAAGCCCAGGTTCTCCAGCCACATGGGCTCGTACCAGGAGAACGGCACGTACATCTCGACGGCGTCGATGTCCCGGCGCGGGTCGGCGACGCCGGCCTGCCGGTAGACGTCGGCGGCGCAGTCCTTGCCGGCCTGCGGGGAGACGAAGTCCTTCCCCGCGAACAGGGTGGGTTCGCTGCGCATGGCGCCGCCGAGCATCCAGGCGGGCGGCCGGGGCGCGCGGGCGGCCCCGGCTCGGTCGGTGAGGACCATGGCGCAGGCGCCGTCGGAGGACGGGCAGGTCTCGGAGTAGCGGATGGGATCCCACAGCATGGGCGATGCCTGGACCTGTTCCAGGGTGAGGTCGTGCTCGTGGAGGTGGGCGTAGGGGTTCTTCAGGGCGTTGCGCCGGTCCTTGTAGGCGACGAGGGAGCCGACGGTGTCGGGGGCGCCGCTGCGCCGCATGTAGGCGCGCACGTGCGGGGCGAAGAAGCCGCCCGCCCCGGCCAGCAGGGGCTGCTGGAAGGGGATGGGCAGGGACAGTCCCCACATGGCGTTGGACTCGGACTGTTTCTCGAAGGCGAGGGTGAGCACGGTGCGGTGGACGCGGGCGGCGATCAGGTTGGCGGCGACGAGGGAGGTGGAGCCGCCGACCGAGCCGGCGGTGTGCACGCGGAGCATCGGCTTGCCGACGGCGCCGAGCGCGTCGGCGAGGTACAGCTCGGGCATCATGACGCCCTCGAAGAAGTCGGGGGCCTTGCCGATGACGACGGCGTCGATGTCGGCCCACGTCAACTCGGCGTCGTCCAGGGCGCGCAGGGCTGCCTCGCGGACGAGTCCGGCGATGGAGACGTCGCGGCGGGCGGCGACGTGCTTGGTCTGGCCGATCCCAGTGACGGCCACGGGCTCCTTGCTCATCGCGGATCCCCTTCGAGTACGGCGACCAGGTTCTGCTGGAGGCAGGGGCCGGAGGTCGCGTGGGCGAGCGCCCGGCCGGACTCGCCGCGGTGGATGCGGGCGGCGGCCTCGCCGATCCGGGCGAGGCCGGCGGCCATGACGGGGTTGGCGGCGAGCGCGCCGCCGGAGGGGTTCACCCGCACGCCGTCGCCGAGCCGGAGCGCCTTGCGGAGCACGACCTCCTGCGCGCTGAAGGGGGCGTGCAGCTCGGCGGTGTCGACGGGCCGTTCGAAGGCGCCGGCCTTCTCGGCGGCCAGGCGGGTGGACGGCGAGTCGGTGAGGTCGCGGACGCCGAGCGCGTGGGCCTCGATGCGGTGGTCGATGCCCCGGATCCAGGCGGGCCGCTCGCACAGGGCGCGGGCGCGGTCCCCGGCCGCGAGGATCACGGCGGCGGCGCCGTCGCCGACGGGCGGGCAGTCGCCCGTGCGCAGCGGCCGTACGACGTAGTCACCCGGCGAACTCCCCTGCGGCACACGCGAGTCGGCGTCGGCGCGGCTGCGGGCGCCGACGGCGGCGAGCGCGGCCTCGTCGGTGTCCCCGGCGTCGATGAGGGCCTGCGCCTGGAGCGCGGCCAGGGCGACGGAGTCGGGCCACAGGGGGGCGACGTAGTACGGGTCGAGCTGCCGGGTCAGCACGTCCCGCACGGAGCCGGGCGTGGACTTGCCGTAGGAGTAGACGAGGGCGGTGTCGGCATCCCCGGAGAGCAGCTTGGTCCACGCCTCGTACAGCGCCCAGGCGCCGTCCATCTCGACGTGGGACTCGGAGATGGGCGGCCAGGCGCCGACGCCGTCGAGGGCCATGGTGAAGGAGAAGGCGCGGCCGGCCAGGTAGTCGCTGGACCCGGAGCAGGTGAAGCCGATGTCGGCGGTGCGCAGGCCGGTGCGGGCCAGGACCTCGTGCAGCACCGGCATGAGCATCTCCACCTCGGAGGTGTCCTCGCAGGTGGCGCGGTGATCGGTCCGGGCGAAGGCCACGACGGCGATGTCCCGGGTCACAGCAGCTCCTTGTAGGTGTCGTAGTCCGCGTCGGGTTCTCCGGTGGGCCGGTAGTGGTCGGGGTATCGGGCGCCGTCGGTCCACACGGGTTCGACGCGCAGGCCCATGCGGACCTGGTCGTAGGGGATCCCGCCGATGCGTCCGTGCAGGGCGAGGCCGGCGCCGTCGAGGGCGATGTGCGCGTAGACGTAAGGAACCTCGATGTCGAGGTTCTTCGCCTTGATGTTGACGATGCAGAAGGTGGTGACGGTGCCCCGGGGGCCGACCTCGACCTGTTCGGCGGTGGCGACCCCGCAGGTGGGACAGGCGCCGCGGGGCGGCACGTACACCTTGCGGCAGACCGGGCAGCGCTCGCCGACGGTGCGGCGTTCGGCGAGGGAGTGGAGGTAGGCGGACTGGGCGCGGCCGGGCGAGTAGGTGTAGTCGAGCCGGGCGGGGGCGACGATCCCGGTGACCAGGTCGTCGAACGCACCGCTGTGATCGCCGGCTCGGGCGGGTTCGCCGTCGTACGGTTCGAAGCAGGCGATGTCCGTGATGGCGCCGGTGCGCTCCCCCGCCCAGCGGACGCGGACCCGCATGCCGGTGTGCACGGCGTCGGGGCCGGGGGCGGCGAGGGCGTGCAGCAGGGCGGTGTCGGCGCCGTCGAGCCGGACCAGGACCCAGGCGAACGGGGCGGTGAGGGGCTGGCCGCCGCGCGGGGCGGGATTCCAGGCCCAGGTGGTGACGGTGCCGGTGGGGGCGACCTCGACGAGGTCGCGGATCTCGTCGGCGGTGACCGGGTCGTACTCGACGGGCGGGACGAGGACGCGGCCGTCGGTGGCGCGCACCCCGAGGACGACGCGTTCGCGCAGGCCGGTGAGGAAGGCGCTCTGGACGGGGCCGAGGGAGCGGGTGAAGGGGAATTCCAGGACGAGCGGCGCTTTGAGGACTTCGGGCACGGTTGCTCCTCGGGGTCAGGCGCGCTTGTAGACGGGGGGCCGCTTCTCGGCGAAGGCGCGGGCGCCTTCCTTGGCGTCGGCGGTGTCGAAGACGGGCCAGCCGCGGGCGAGTTCGGCGGCGAGGCCCTCGGTCTCGGTCAGCTCGGCGGTCTCGTACACGGACGCCTTGACGGCCTCGACGGCGAGCGGCCCGCAGGTGTTGATCCGTTCGGCGATCTCCAGGGCCCCGTCGAGGGCGGTGCCGTCGGGGACCACGTGCCCGATCAGCCCGATGGCGGCGGCCTCGCGGGCGGTGTAGGGGCGGCCGGTGAGCAGCATCTCCAGGGCGTGGGTGCGCGGGATCTGGCGTGGCAGCCGGACGGTGGAGCCGCCGATCGGGAAGAGGCCGCGCCTGACCTCGTACAGGCCGAAGGTCGCCGACTCGCCCGCGACGCGGATGTCGGTGCCCTGGAGGATCTCGGTGCCGCCGGCGACGCAGTGGCCCTCGACGGCGGCGATGACCGGTTTGCGGGGGCGGTGGTGGCGGAGCATGGCCTTCCAGTGCAGGTCGGGATCGGCCTTGAGCCGGTCCCGGTACCGCTGTCTGGCCATGGAGCCGCCGGCCAGGGCCTTGAGGTCCATTCCGGCGCAGAAGGCACCGCCGGCGCCGGTGAGGACGATCGAGCGGACCGTGTCGTCGGCGTCGGCCTCGATCCAGCCGTCGTGGAGGCCGACGAGCATCGGCAGCGACAGCGCGTTCCTGGCCTCGGGCCGGTTGAGCGTCAGCACCAGGGTGGCGCCCTCGCGCCGCACGGCGAGGTGTTCCGTCCCGCCCATGGGCCATCTCCCCTCGACGACAAGAACGAGAACGAGAACAGGTTGCAGTAGGCGGGTGGGCACTTCAAGGGTTTTCTGACAGTCAGTCAGATTTCTTGGCGCGGACCCTTCACAGTTGCCGTGCACTTTGCTCTGATGACGCTCTGACGACGGTGAGACGACAGCTGTCCGGTACGTACGCCCGGGGTCCAGGAGGAACGGTGGAGTACAACCTTGCCGACCTGTTCGAGTCGGTGGCCGACGTGGTGCCGGACCGCGAGGCGCTCGTGTACCTCGACCATCCCGGCACCGGCGCGGAACGCCGGCTGACCTACGCGGAGCTGGACGCGGCCGCCGACCGGATCGCGCACCACCTGATCGACAGCGGCATCCGGCCGGGTGAGCATCTGGGACTGCACCTGTACAACGGCGTCGAGTACCTGCAGACGGTGCTGGCCTGCCTGAAGGCGCGGGTCGTGCCGGTGAACGTAAACTACCGGTATGTCGAAGAGGAGTTGGTGTACCTCTACCGGGACGCCGATCTGGTCGCGCTGGTCTTCGACGCGGAGTTCTCCGACCGCGTGGCCGCGGCGCTGCCCCGGGCGCCGAAGCTGCGGCACCTGGTGCGGGTGGGGGCGGGGCGGCCGGTGGCGGGGCACGGCGCGGAGCCCGTGGAGGTGCCCGGCGCGGTCGCGTTCACCGAGGCGGAGGCGTCCGGTTCGGCGGGGCGGGGCTTCGCTCCCCGGTCGGGCAACGACCAGTTCATCATCTACACCGGCGGCACGACGGGCATGCCGAAGGGCGTGATGTGGCGGCAGGAGGACCTGTTCTTCGCGGGCCTGGGCGGCGGGGCGCCGACGGGCGAGCCGGTGAAGACACCCGGGGAGCTGGCCGAGCGGGTCGCGGCGGGCGGGTCCGGGATCACCTTCTTCCCCGTGCCCCCGCTGATGCACGGCACATCGACGCTCACCGCGTTCATCGGCTTCAACTTCGGGCAACGGGTCGTGCTGCACCGCAAGTTCGTGCCCGAGGAGGTGCTGCGGACCGTCGAGCGGGAACGGGTGACCAGCATGTCCCTGGTCGGCGACGCGATGCTCCGCCCGCTGATCGACGCGCTGGCCGGCCCCCTGAAGGGCACGGACTGCTCCGCGCTGTTCAGCGTGTCCTCCTCAGGCGCGATCATGTCGGAGACGGTGCGCCGGCAGTTCCGGGAACTGGTCCCGAACGCCATGCTGCTGAACAACTTCGGCTCCTCCGAATCCGGGTTCAACGGCACGGCGACCGACGACTCCGGGCCCGAGCGGGGCTTCCGCATCCGGGTCAACTCCCGGACCCAGGTGGTCGATCCGGCGACGCACGCGCCGGTCGCCGTGGGCGAGATCGGCCGGGTCGCCCAGTGCGGGCACGTCCCGCTCGGCTACTACAACGACCCGCGGAAGACCGCCGAGACGTTCTTCGAGCGGGGCGGGCAGCGCTGGGTGCTGCTGGGTGACATGGCGACGGTGGACGAGGACGGCGTGGTCACGGTCCTCGGGCGCGGCTCGCAGTGCATCAACACCGGCGGCGAGAAAGTGTACCCGGAGGAGGTCGAGCAGGCCCTCAAGGCCCACCCGGACGTGTACGACGCGCTGGTCGCCGGGGTGCCGGACACGAAGTGGGGCAACCATGTGGCGGCGGTCGTGCAGCTCCGCACCGGCGCGGGACTGCCCTCGCTGACCGACATCCAGGACCACTGCCGCACCCGGCTCGCCGGCTACAAGATCCCGCGCCAGCTGGTCATCACGGACGCCATCCAGCGTTCCCCGAGCGGCAAGGCGGACTACCGCTGGGCCCGCGAGGTGGCGGTGCGGGCCCAGGGCTGAGATCACCGGGGCTCTCCGGAACCCCGGTCGAGGAAACCGACGACTGTGCTGACGAACCACTGCGGGTCGTCCAGCCAGGGATAGTGTCCGGCGCCCGACTGCACGACACACGCGGCGTCCGGGAACGCCTCGGCGGCGCGGCGGGCGAGGTCCGGCGTGGGGCCCCCGTCCAGTTCACCGGCGTACACGAGGACCGGCGCGGTCAGGGCGGCCAGGGCGGCCCGGGTCGCGTCCGGGGTGAACGCGCCCTCACCCGAGTACCGGCCGCCGGCCTCCTCGTTGGTCTGCGCGACCTCGGCGTCCGTGTGCGCGCGGGCGGTCTCGTCCCAGCGGCCGTAGAAGAACGGCAGGAACACGTCGTCGAAGTCACCCGCGCCGCGCAGCCAGGCCTCGAAGGCGGGAAACGCGTCCGCGAACCACGGCTCGCCCTTGCGCAGCCGGGCGGCGGCGAGCCGGTCCTCGGGCGTCGTGCGGATGCCCAGGGCCGAGGCATTGGGGGTGACCAGGACCAGCCGCCGGATCCGCTCCGGATACCGCGCCGCGTACAGCGTCGCCAGGCACGCGCCCGCCGAGTGGGCCAGCAGATCGATCCGTTCCAGCCCCAGGTGGACCCGCCACGCCTCGACGTCCTCGACCATCCGGTCGCACCGGTACGTGCCCGGGTCCGAGGGCACCTCGGAATCACCGGTACCGCGCAGATCGAGCAGGGCCAGCCGTCGGTGCACGGTCGTCCCGCCCAGGTCACCGAGGTACTCCGAGGCCCGCATGGGTCCGCCGGGCAGCACGAGCAGTGGCTCCCCCATCCCTCTCAGGTGACAGGTGAGCCGGGTGCCGTCAGGCGCGAGGAAGCTGGTCATGCCGCCGATCCTGCAGGCCGGCACGGACCGGCCGCAACGCGTTTGCCGCTCCTGACCGTGCGGGCCGGCCGGGGAAAATCCGGCCTGCCTCTTGCCTGAACACCGTCCGGCCTGAATTACTGGCCCCGAGAGGCACGACCGAATGATCGGTCGTCCGGAATGCGCGATTGGTGAGGGAGACGTCCCCATGGCGGATGCGGCGGATCTGCTCGATGCGGGTGAGCGGCTCGGTGCGGAGGAGCTGCGGGCGCTGCAGCTGGAGCGGCTGCGGGGCTCGCTGCGGCACGCGTACACGAACGTGCCGTTCTACCGGGAGGCCTTCGACAAGGCGGGCGTGCGCCCCGAGGACTGCCGTTCCCTGACCGACCTGAGCCTGTTCCCCTTCACCACCAAGGCCGATCTGCGGGAGAACTACCCGTACGGCATGTTCGCCGTCCCCCGCGACCGGATCCGCCGCCTCCACGCCTCCAGCGGCACCACGGGCCGTCCCACGGTGGTCGGCTACACCGACAACGACCTGTCCGTGTGGTCCGACATGGTGGCGCGGTCCCTGCGGGCGGCCGGCGCGCGCCCCGGCGACACGGTGCACGTGGCGTACGGCTACGGACTCTTCACCGGCGGCCTGGGCGCCCACTACGGCGCCGAACGCCTCGGCTGTACGGTCGTCCCCGCGTCCGGCGGCATGACCGCACGGCAGGTCCAGCTGATCCAGGACCTCGGCCCGCAGGTCATCATGGTCACGCCCTCCTACATGCTGACCCTCCTCGACGAGTTCGAACGGCAGGGCGTGGACCCGCGCAGCACCTCGCTGAAGGTGGGCGTCTTCGGGGCCGAGCCGTGGACCGAGCAGATGCGCCGGGAGATCGAGGAGCGGTTCGGCATCGACGCCGTCGACATCTACGGCCTGTCCGAGGTGATGGGCCCGGGCGTCGCCCAGGAGTGCGTGGAGACCAAGGACGGCCTTCACGTGTGGGAGGACCACTTCTTTCCGGAGATCGTCGACCCGATCACCGGCGAGGTGCTGCCGGAGGGCGAGCAGGGCGAGCTGGTGTTCACCTCGCTCACCAAGGAGGCCATGCCGGTGATCCGGTACCGCACCCGGGACCTGACCCGGCTGCTGCCCGGCACGGCGCGGATGTTCCGGCGGATGGAGAAGGTCACCGGCCGCAGCGACGACATGGTGATCCTGCGCGGGGTCAACCTGTTCCCGACCCAGATCGAGGAGATCGTGCTGCGCACGCCCGCCGTCGCGCCGCACTTCCAGCTCCGCCTCACCCGGGAGGGCCGCCTCGACGCGCTCACCGTCCGCGCGGAGGCCCGCCCCGGCGCGAGCCCCGAGGACCGGGAGGCCGCCGCGCGGGCCATCGCCTCCGGCGTGAAGGACGGGGTCGGAGTGTCCGTGACGGTGGAGATCGTCGAGCCGGAGACGCTGGAGCGGTCGGTGGGGAAGATTCGGCGCATCGTGGACCTGCGCCGCGGCTAAGCGCACTTTTGGGGTCCGGTGCCTGGTCGCGTCCAAAGGGGCGCGGGGCCTCGACACCGTGCGGCTCCGCCGCGTGGGCGCGACCGGCCCCCACCGGCCCGCAGACGACACTCCCGGCTCAGAGGGCGGTTCCGCCACGGAACCGGTCTCGAAGCTCTCGCTTCAGGATCTTGCCGCTGGCATTGCGGGGCAGCTCGTCGACGAGCAGGACCCTCTTGGGGGCCTTGAACGCGGCCAGCTTGTCCCGGACATGGGCGATGAGCTGCTCCTCCGTCACCTCACCGCGGGGGACGACGATCGCCGTGACCGCCTCGATCCACCGTTCGTCGGGCAGGCCGATCACGGCGGCCTCGGCGACGGCCTCGTGTGTGTAGAGGGCGTCCTCGACCTGCCGGGAGGCGACCAGCACGCCGCCGGAGTTGATGACGTCCTTGACGCGGTCGACGACGGTGAAGTAGCCGTCGGCGTCCCGTACCGCGAGGTCGCCGGAGTGGAACCAGCCGTCGCGGAAGGCCTCCTCGGTCTCCTCGGGCTTGTCCCAGTAGCCCTCGCAGAGCTGCGGTGAGCGGTAGACGATCTCACCGGGTGTGCCGGCCGGCACCTCCGCCCCGTTCTCGTCGACCACGCGGGCGTCCACGAACAGCACGGTGCGGCCGCAGGAGTCCAGGCGGCCCTCGTGCTCGTCGGGTCCGAGGACGGTGGCCAGCGGGCCGATCTCGCTCTGGCCGAAGCAGTTGTAGAAGGCGAGCTTCGGCAGTCGCTCGCGCAGCCGGCGCAGTACCGGCACGGGCATGATCGACGCGCCGTAGTAGGCCTTGCGCAGGCCGTCCAGGTTCCGGGTGGCGAAGTCGGGCCGGCCGGCCAGGGCGATCCACACGGTGGGCGGCGCGAACAGGCTGTCCGACCGGCCCGCCTCGATCAGCTCGAACAGCCGGTCCCCGTCGGGTGCGTCCAGGATGATGTTGGTCGCGCCGACGGCGAGGTACGGCAGCAGGAACACATGGGTCTGCGCCGAATGGTAGAGCGGCAGCGCGTGCACCGGCCGGTCCCCCGCGCTCAGGTCGAGGGCGGTGATGGCGCTCAGGTACTCGTGCACGAGGGCCCGGTGGGTCATCATCGCGCCCTTGGGCAGGGCGGTGGTCCCGGAGGTGTAGAGCAGCTGCACCAGGTCCTCGGCGCGCGGCTCGGGCCCGTCGTACGGCGCCGTGTCGGCCAGCCGGGCCAGCAGCGAGTCCTCGGCGTCCCGCAGCGGCATCACCCGTACGCCGTCCGGCAGTCGGCCGGCGATGTCCGGGTCGGCGAGCACCAGCGCGCTGCCGGACTGGCCCACGATGTACGCCAGGTCCTCGCCGGTCAGGTTCTGGTTGACCGGCACGTGGACCAGGCCCGCGCGGGCGCAGGCGAGGAAGGCGATGAGATAGGCGTCGGAGTTGTGGCCGTAGGCGCCGACCCGGTCGCCTGGCGCGAGGCTCTCGGCGCGGAGCAGCCCGGCCGCGCGGGAGACGGCGTCGTCGAGTTCCTCGTACGTCCAGGTGCGCTCGCGGTACTCCAGCGCGACCCGTGCCGGGGTGCGGCGGGCGCTGCGCCGCAGCACCCCGTCGACCGTGCTGCCGTGTCCCTGCGTCAGCGTCATGACAGCCGATCCTCGGCCCGCCGGACGATCAGGTCAAGAACCGGCTCACACCTGCCGGACGCGTCCCTCCCAGTACGGATCCCTGAGCCGCCGTTTGTAGAGCTTGCCGTTGGGATCGCGGGGCATCTCGGCCACGAAGTCGACGCTCCTGGGCCGCTTGTAGCCGGCGAGGCGCTCGGCGCAGTGACCGAGGAGGGCGGCGGCGAGGTCGGGTCCCGGCTCGTGTCCGGGGGCGGGTTCGACGACGGCCTTGACCTCCTCGCCCCAGTCGTCGTGCGGGATGCCGAAGGCCGCGGCGTCGGCGACGGCGGGGTGGGCGAGCAGCGCGGACTCTATCTCGGCCGGGTAGATGTTGACCCCGCCGGAGATGATCATGTCGATCTTGCGGTCGCGGAGGAAGAGGTAGCCGTCCTCGTCGAGGTAGCCGAGGTCGCCGACGGTGAAGTAGTCGCCGATGCGGTTCTTGCGGGTCTTGGCCTCGTCCTTGTGGTACGAGAAGCCGCCGGTGCTCATCTTCATGTAGACCGTGCCGAGTCGGCCCGGTGGCAGCGCGTTGCCGTCGTCGTCGAAGACGGCGAGTTCGCTGATGGGCCAGGCCTTGCCGACCGTGCCGGGTTTCTTCAGCCAGTCCTCGGCGGTGGCGAAGGCGCCCCCGCCCTCGCTGGCCGCGTAGTACTCCTCGACGCACGTCCCCCACCAGTCGATCATGGCCCGCTTGACGTGGTCGGGGCAGGGTGCGGCGCCGTGGATGGCGTGCCGCATGGACGTGACGTCGTAGCGGCGCTTCACGTCGTCGGGGAGGGCGAGGAGGCGGTGGAACTGGGTGGGGACCATGTGCGTGTGCGTGCACCGGTGGGCGTCGATGCGGCGGAGCATGTCCTCGGGCGTCCACTTGTCCATGAGCACCAGGCGGTGCCCGATGTGCAGGGACGCGCCCGCGAACTGCAGGACGGCCGTGTGGTAGAGCGGCGAGCAGACCAGGTGGACGTTGCCGTCGAAGGGGCGGATGCCGAAGATGCCGAGGAATCCGCCCAGGTAGGCCTCCTCGGGGGCCTTGCCGGGCAGCGGGCGGCGGATGCCGCGGGGGCGGCCCGTCGTACCGGAGGTGTAGTTCATGACCCAGCCGAGCGTGCGGTCGGCCGGTGCCGAGCCGGACCGGCCGTCGAGGAGTGCGCCGTACGGCCGGAAGCCCTCGGCGGTGCCGACCGCGTACCGGCGCGTGGCGGGCAGTCCTGCCTCGTCGGCGGCGTGCCGGGCGGCGTCCGCGAACCGTTCGTGGGCGATGAGCGCCTTGGCGCCGGAGTCGGCGACGATCCAGGCGATCTCGGGGCCGACGAGGTGGTGGTTGACCGGGACGAGGTAGAACCCGGCCTGGCTGGCGGCGAGATAGGCGGTGAGGAACTCGACGCCGTTGGGCAGGACGACGGCGAAGGCGTCGCCGCGCTCCAGCCCGGCGGACCGCAGGCCGTGGACGAGTTGGTTGGCGGCGGTGTGCAGCCGTCCGGCGGCCCACTCCTCGCCGTCGGGGGCGACGAGGACCGGGCGGCCCGGGTCGGCGGTGGCCTGCGCCCAGAATCCTGCGGGGGGTGTGTGCGCGGGGGTGCTCACGGCTGGCCGCTCCTTCCGGCGATGCGGTGGACGCGGTCGACTGCTCGCTCGAAGCCGCGCGTGAGGTCGTCGAAGACGGCCTGGACGGAGCGTTCGCTCGTCATCCGGCCGACGATCTGGCCCACCGGCGTCCCGAGCAGCGGGTCGACCTCGTACTTCTGGATACGGGAGAGCGCCTCGGCGACCAGCAGGCCCTGCAGTGGCATGGGCAGGGTGCCGGGGCCGTCCGGGTCGTCCCAGGCGTCCGTCCACTCGGTGCGCAGCTGCCGGGCGGGCTTGCCGGTCAGGGCGCGGGAGCGGACGGTGTCGCCGGAGCCGGCCGCGAGGAGCTTGCGGGTGACGGCGGGCGAGTGCAGGTCGGCCTCCGTGACGGTGAGCCACAGGGAGCCCAGCCAGACGCCCTGGGCACCGAGGGCGAGCGCGGCGGCGACCTGCCGTCCGCTGCCGATCCCGCCGGCCGCCAGGACGGGCAGCGGGTCGACGGCGTCGACGACCTCGGGAGTGAGCACCATGGTGGCGATCTCCCCGGTGTGGCCGCCGGCCTCGTAGCCCTGGGCGACGACGATGTCGATGCCCGCCTGCTGGTGCTTGCGGGCGTGCCGGGCGCTGCCCGCGAGCGCGGCGACCAGGACGCCCTGGTCGTGGGCGCGGGCGACGACGTCGGCGGGCGGCGAGCCGAGGGCGTTGGCCAGCAGCTTGATCGGGTGGTCGAAGGCGACGTCGAGCTGGCTGCGGGCGACCTGTTCCATCCAGCCGGTGATCCGCCACCCGGACACCTCGCCCTCGGGCAGTTCGGGCACCCCGTACCGGGCGAGGGTGTCGCGCACGAACCGGCGGTGCCCCTCGGGGATCATCGCCTCCACGTCGGCCTCGGTGACGCCGTCGACCTTCTTGGCGGGCATGACCACGTCCAGGCCGTAGGGCCGGCCCCCGGTGTGCGCGTCCATCCAGTCGAGGTCGCGTTTCAGGTCGTCGGGGGCGGTGTAGCGGACCGCGCCGAGGACGCCGAAGCCGCCGGCCCGGCTGATGGCCGCGGCGACGGCCGGGAACGGCGTGAAGCCGAAGACGGCGTGCTCGATCCCCAGTTGCTCGCTCAGCTCCGTCTGCATGGGCGCAGGATGCCGCAGGAGCCGGGACGAGGGAAGAGCTTTTCTGACGCTCAGTCAGATTTCTGGGTTCCGGGGATCTTGTGGGGTGCCGGCCGCGCGGCCGGGCCGAGCCTCGCCATGGCCCGCAGGATGTGCTTGGGCGGGAGCTGCCACCGCAGGTGGGCGGGGACCAGGCGCAGCCCGGCCCCGGTGGTCCGCAGGTCACGGGTCACGGCGGCGGGTGCCGGGGCCGGTCTGCCGTACAGCGCGTGGGCGTACGGCGGCAGCGAGGCGTACGCCAGGTGCGCCACGTGCCGCCACAGCACCTCGCGGGCCGGTACGAGGAGCGGGTGGACCGGCGGGCGGCGCAGGAAGTCGTCGACCTCGCGCGCTTCCGGCCCGGCGGCGAGTTCCGGCCGCACCTTCTCGAAGTAGGCGGCCAGTGCGGCCCGGTTCGCCGGTACGGCGCCGGGGTCGAGACCCACCAGGCGGGCGCCGGCCCGTTGTTCACGGACGTACCGGTCGGCGGCGGCGTCGGTGAGCGGGTAGCCGGAGCGGCGCAGGACGTGCAGGTAGGAGTCGATCTCGGCGCAGTGCACCCACAGCAGCAGCGCGGGGTCGTCGATGCCGTACCGCTCGCCGGTGGCGGGGTCCGTCGCCGTCAGCAGGCGGTGGATCCTGCGGACCCGGGCGCCGGCGCGCTCGGCGGCCTCGGTGGTGCCGTACGTGATCGTGCCGACGAAGTTCGCGGTGCGCATGAGCCGGCCCCAGGCGTCGCCGCGGAAGTCGGAGTTCTGCATGACGCCGCGGACCGCGCGCGGGTGCAGGGCCTGGAGGTAGAGTGCGCGGACACCGGCGACCCACATCATGGGGTCGCCGTGCATCTGCCAGGTCACGGAGCCCGGCGTGAACAGCCCTGGATCGCCCCGGCCGGCGGTGTCACCAGGCACTGGAACTGGCACGTGATCCCTCCCCGGAGCGCGGTGAAGCCGACGGGATTCAGCGACCCAGCTTACGTCCGGTCTACCTGCTCCTCGCTCCCGGTGGTCACCCGTGCCCTTCGGAAGAGCACCGGAAGCCACAGGAGACATGCCAGCAGGGGTACGGCGGCGTAGGCGGCCATGCCCGCACCGGAGCCCAGCCCGTCCATGAGGGCGCCGAGGACGAGGTAGCCGGCGCCGATGAGCGCCGACTCCACGAACGCGATCATCGACAGTAGGCTCGCCCGATGACGCGACGGCACGGCCTCGTTGAACACGTTGTCCACGAGTACGGCGGTGATCTCGGGAGCCCCGACCAGGGCCAGGAACGCGGCGATGGTGACCCAGACCCGGCCGAGGCCGCTCAGGCCGAGCGCCGCGGCGAGCGTCAGCAGAGACACCGGGACGACGACCCGGTACCCGATGCGCCGGTTCGCGCGGTCCGACAGCAGCGGAACGAGCCCGCCGACGAGGAATCCCGCCGCTATGACCACACTGACCAAGGCGGTACCGGCGCCCTGATCGGAGAGGGTCTTCTGCGTGAAGATGATGTACGGCGTCAACGTCGCGTGCATCAGTCCGGACACCACGACGAGGGTCACGAGCGCCGGCGTGGCGACGCGCAGCATCGCCCGCCACGCCGTGGCGTCGGTGTGCTCCTTCCCGGCTCCGTCCGGCTCGTCCACCGCGTCCGCGCCGCGGATCTCGGGCACCCGGGACAGCAGCACCACCACGGCCAGGGCGAGGGATGCGGCCGAGCCGGCGTAGACGACTCCCCAGGAGATCCGCTGCAGTTGGCCGCCGAGGACGATGGCGACTCCCGAGGTGACCGTCCCGAGCATGGTGAACCGGGACCTGATCTTCACGTAGCCGGCCGTCGCTCCGCGGCGCACCAGCAGGTCGTACAGCAGGGCGGTGTCCGAGCCGGACACACAGGCCATGCCCACGCCCTGGCCGACGAACAGCGTCAGGAACACCCAGTAGGTGGAGGACGTCACCTGGCCGAGCAGGCATACGGCGATCAGCACTTGGCCGATCACGATGCTCGCACGCCTGCCGATCCGGTCGGCGATGACTCCCGTCGGCAACTCGGCGACCCCGCTGACCAGGTAGAGCAGTGTCTGCAGGAGGGCAATCTGCGCGGCGGAGAAGCCCCGCTGCTGGAGGAAGAGGACGAACACCCCGCGCTGGAACAGCGAGTTGGCGAGCACGGCGTACCCGTAGAACGGGCGCGTGACGCTCCGTACGGCTTGCTCGACCGCAGCCGACCCGCCGAGGGCCTCCGTGGTGCCGGTCATGCCGCGGGCTCCCTGGTGGCTGCGGTCCTCGACGAGTGCTTCGGTGAGTGCTCTGGCTGAGTGCTTCGGGTCGCGCGAGGGCTCACCCTAACCGGCTCGCGGGTCAGCGTCGTACGCGGGGCATGCCCAGGCCGATCCAGGAGATGATCTCGCGCTGGATCTCGTTGTTGCCGCCGCCGAAGGTGAAGATGACCGCCGAGCGGTAGCCGCGTTCGAGTTCGCCGTGCAGGACGGCGCCCGCCGAGGTCTCCTTCAGCAGTCCGGCGGCGCCGGCGATCTCCATGAGCCAGGCGTAGGCGTCCCGGCGGGCCTCTGAGCCGTAGACCTTGACGGCGGAGGCGTCCTGGGGGGTGAGCGTGCCGTCCTCGACGGCGGTCACCATCCGCCAGTTCATCAGCCTGAGCGCGTCCAGTCTGGTGTGCGTCTGGGCGAGGCGCCGGCGGACCCAGGGCAGGTCGACGACCCGGCGTCCGTCGGCCAGCTTGGTCTCCATCGCCCAGTGCTGCACGTCGTGCAGGGCTCGGATCGCCATGGTGCCGTGCGCGGCGAGAGTGACGCGCTCGTGGTTGAGCTGGTTCGTGATCAGCCGCCAGCCCTGGTTCTCCTCGCCGACCCGGCGGGAGACGGGGACGCGGATGTCCTCGTAGTAGCTGGCCGTGGTGTCGTGGGAGGCGAGCGTCCGGATGACGGTGCAGGAGTAGCCGGGGTCGGAGGTCGGCACCAGGAGCATGGTGATGCCCTTGTGCGGCGGGGCCGCGGGGTCGGTGCGCGTGGCCAGCCACACCCAGTCCGCGGTGTCTCCGTTGGTGGTCCAGATCTTCTGCCCGTTGACGACGTAGGTGTCGCCGTCCCGTACGGCCCGGGTCTTCAGCGCGGCCAGGTCGGTGCCGGCCTCAGGCTCGCTGTAGCCGATCGCGAAGTCGATCTCGCCGGAGAGGATGCGCGGCAGGAAGTACGCCTTCTGCTCGTCGGTGCCGTACCGCATGAGGGTCGGGCCGACCGTGTTGAGGGCCATGAGGGGCAGCGGTACGCCGGCCTGCGCGGCCTCGTCGAAGAAGATGAACTGGTCCGTCGCGGTCATGCCGCGCCCGCCGTACTCGGTGGGCCAGCCCACACCGAGCCAGCCGTCGGCGCCGAGGCGGCGGATGGTCTCGCGGTAGAACCGCTTCTGCGCGGCCGGTTCGGCGTAGCGCTCGTAGGCGTGGTCGGGTACCAGTCGCGCGAAGTAGGCGCGCAGTTCGCTGCGCAGCCGCTGCTGTTCGGGCGTGTGGTCGAGATGCACGGCGCCTCCAGGCTCCCCAAGGGCGGTCCTGACGGCGCACACCGTAGAACGTGTTCCAGAAATTGGGAACCTCAGTTCAGGGTCGCCATGAAGTCCGTGCAGGCGCGGGCGCAGTCCCGGCAGGACTCCGCGGTCCCCTCGGCGCCGGGCTGCTCGTCGAGGGCGTGCGCGGAGTCGAGGCAGACCGAGCGGCACCATTCCAGCTGGACCCGGATGCCGGCCTCGTCCTGGCGGTTCTGCTCGGACAGCATGCGGCAGGTCGCGTCGCACACCTCCGCGCACATGATGCCGAGGCGGCGGACGCGCTCCTGCCGCTCGGTGCCGTCCGGGTCGAGGAGGCTCGCGCGCACCGCACAGGCCCTGGCGCACTCGGTGCACGCCTGGGCGCACGTGAAGCGGTCCTCCAGGAACCGGTAGAGCTGCTGCTGGGAAGTAGGCGGTGTCACTCCGGCCGGGTAGCCGGGCCGAGGGCGGGCAAACCTCACGGGAAGTGCCCTGGTTCGTCCTGTTCTGGGCGGGGTATTCCTCATCTATGAATACCGCAACGATGCAGATGGCCGCGGCCAGCGGCCTGATGAGTCTGGCACTCTTCGGCGCCGCGGTGGTCGTTCTGGCCCTGCTCGCGGGCGGCTTCTGGATGAACTCGCGGATCAAGTACCGCGAACCCCCGCGGCCGCGTCCGGACGAGCAGCCGCACCTGCCCCCCGAGGGCGCGGTGCACGAGGTCCGGCAGAGCATGGAGTCGCAGGAGGTCCCGCACATGGAGAAGGGCGGCCGCCCCCTCACTCCGTACGAACTGAGCAACATGAAGTCCAGGCCGAGCGACAGCGGGCAGAGCCAGGGCCGCCCCCGCTGGAGCAAGGGGTCGAGCGGCTCGTTCGGCGGGGGCGGGCTCGGCGCCCACTGATCTCCGCTCAGCCGCGGTTCGGCCCGGAGTCGATGCGGTCGAGGTGGGCCAGGTTCTGCCGGTCCTCGGCGTCCTGGCTCGCCTCGGCCGCGAACCACGCGTCCAGGATCTCCTTCAGCACGGGCGCCGACGTCAGCCGCAGGCCGAGCGCCAGGACGTTGGCGTCGTTCCACTGCCGCGCCCCCCGCGCCGTCCCGGCGTCCGTGCACAGGGCCGCCCGGACGCCGGGCACCTTGTTGGCGGCGATCGAGGCGCCGGTGCCGGTCCAGCAGCAGACGACGGCCTGGTCCGCCGCCCCTTCGCCGACGTCACGCGCGGCGGCCGCGGAGCAGACCGCCCACCGGGCGTCGTCCCCGGCGCGCAGCGCGCCGTACGCCCGTACCGCGTGTCCCCGGTCCCGCAGTTCCTCGACGAGGAGGCGGGCGACGGGTTCGTCCATGTCGGAGGAGACGGAGATCCGCATGCTCCGAGCCTAGCGGCCGGGGTCGCGGTCCGAGCTCGGTGGCCGGGGGCACGAGCCACGGCGAAGCGGACGGGCGACGGCCCCGAGGACGTCCGGTGACGTCGTCGGGGCCGTCGGTGCGGTGGACAGCGGGTCAGGGATGGTCGGGGCGCTGCGCCGGGGGTACTCCGCCGCCCTGGCCCCCGCCCTTCTCGCCCTTGTCCGAGCCGTGCGGGCGGGGTCCCGTGCGGCCGGCCTTCTGTCGGGCCTTGAGTTCGCCGATGTCCTGCGGGGTGGCGCCTCCCTTGACACTGCGCCGCTGTTCGGGCTGCTGCGGATTGGACATGCGCCGCGCTCCCTCCGGATGGTGCGTGCTGTGCTGCGTGCGGGGTCCGGGTTCCCAGGGGGACGCGGGTGACGCACACCCGCCCCCGCGACCGGACCGCCCGCCGGCCGGCTCAGGGGGTGCGCCGGCTCAGGGCTTTGTGCACGTGTTCGAGTGCGTCCAGCAGGACCGAGCGGTGGTACCAGCTCAGCCAGGCCGCCGTGTCGGCCGCCAGCACGTCCAGCGCCTCGCTCTGGCCGGCGGTGGGCCGACGGCCGGCCTCCTCCCAGTGCAGGCTGATCACGCCGACGCAGGAGCCGGCTCCGGAGACGACCGGGGTGCTGCGCAGCGCGCGGGTGCCGTTGGTCAGGAGGGCGCGCCGACTGTCGTCGGAGAGCAGGGGGTCCGTCACCACGTCCGGGACGCTCACGGCCTGTCCGCGGGTGCGGGCGGCCGCGTCGGCGGTGCCCTCGTCCCGGCCGCGCACGAGCACGTCGAGGAAGGTCTCGTCGCAGCCGTGGTGGGTCTCCAGCATCAGGGCGTTCACGGCCGGGTCGACGAACTGAACGTATCCGGCGGGTGCCCGGCCGATGGCCAGCGCCTCGTGCAGCACCGCGTCGATCATCTGCCGCCGGTAGCGCGGGTCGCGGCCGCTCCGGGCGAGGATCCGCAGCGCCGGCAGGGGCAGCGGGCGGCGGCCGGGGAACCACACCTCGCCGTCCGGGGGCCGGGCCACCACCACGGCGGACACCAGGACGCGCAGCGGGACGTTGAACCGCTGCGAGGCCTCGCGCAGCACCCGGAACGCGCTCCCGGAGTCGGCCAGGCCGTAGCGGACCATCAGCGTCCCCTGGGCCATGCCGATGACCGGGGCGGTGCGCACGCGGGCGCGCAGGGCCCGGACCTCCTTGTGCAGGTCCTCGTAGGACGGGCGCAGCGGATCGGCCATCTGGGAGCGCCAGGCCGGCAGGTCCTCCACCCGGGTCACCGTCCGGGCCATCTCCCGCAGGGCCTCTTCGAGGGTGGTGTAGAGCCGTACGCCGGCCAAGCAGGCGAGGTGCACCGCTTCCCGTACGCCGGGGCGCGCGCGGACGATGATCAGGTCGGGGCGTCCGGTGCGGGCCAGGGTGGCCTCGCTCAGCGTCCGCAGCACGGCGGCGCCGCCGAGGAGTACGTGGGCCATGTCGAGGACGGGGCGCAGTCCGGCGCGGTCCGCCTGGTCGAGGTGTCCGCGCAGTTCCTCCGACCAGGCGTGCGCGCCGTCGGCGTCGAGGCTGCCGGACATGCGCAGCAGCAGCGCGCCCTCGGCCGGCAGGCCCTCGACGACGGACGACTCGATGACCAGGGGAGCCGGGGCGCCGGGCCGGTCGGAAGCGGATTTCATGGCATCACCCAGACAGGACGTCACACGGAACTTGCACGGCCCCTTCCTGACCTTCCACACCACCTTGCACGGCTGACGGCCGGCCGACAACCGCGCCGGGCGTGCGCCCGGCGCACGGCCCGTCAGCGTCGGACGCCGGGCTCGGGCCGTACCGGTCTTCGGTCTTCCAGGGCGTGCAGCGCGGAGGCCATGGTGGCGTGGACGCGTACGCCCTGCAGGCCGGCGAGCCGCAGCATCTCGCGTACGTGCGGCCGCGGTTGCACGACGGGCAGGGACCGGCCGGAGAAGGCGAGGTTCCCCGTGGCCCGGTCCAGGGACCGCACGGCGACGGCGCTGGCGAGGTACACCTCGGTCATGTCCAGGACGGCGTGTTCCCCGGCGATGTCGGCACGCTCGACGTGCTCGGCCAGGGCGGCGGAGAACTCCGGGGCGTTGGAGGCGTCGACCGTGCCGCGCGCCTTGAGCACGCTGATCAGGCCCACCTCGGGGCGCCGTTCCCGTACGGCCTTCAGGCACAGGGCGGCGGTGCGGGGGTGGGACAGCTGACCGTTTTCCATGGGGACCGAACTTCCTGTGGGGAGGTAGTCAGCCAGCCGCGTCTTGACCGGGGGGTTCACTCTGCCTCCGCCGGTTGCCCGACGCAATGACTCTCCCCGGGCGTGTCGGGGCCGGATTTCCTCGTCCGACATACCGCCGTGCGGGTGGCCTTCCACGGGCCGGCTCCAGTGCGGCGAGCCGGCCCTCCGGCGCGCGCGGGAAGGGGTCGCGCCCGCAGCGCGCCCACGTCAGCACGGCGAGCGCGCGGCCGACGGTGCGCGGCGGGCTCCGGGGCGCGGGGCACGGTACGCATCAGGTGCCCCGTGCGCATCACGGCCGGCCGCGGCCGGGCGGCGCAACCAGGTGAAGCCTGCTGGGGTGCCGGCCGCGCGCGGCATCGAGTGCGGGTTCAGTGGGCGTGGGCCGCCGCCGCTTCCGGCGCGGGTCGGGGGCGGGCGTCGTGGCCGAGCAGGGTCAGGGCTGCGGCGGTGACCTCGCGGGCGGTGATGCGCAGCAGCGGGGTGTCGGGGGTGCGGCCGTGCGGGTCGCCGGGTGGGCCGGGCTTCCACAGGGCGAGGTGCCGGGTGCCGGGCGGTGGCCCCCACAGGCGTGGGGAGACCGGCCCGAACAGGGTGACCGAGCGGGTGCCGTGGGCGACGGCGAGATGGGCGAGGCCGGTGTCCCCGCTGAGCACGAGGGAGGCGTGCGCCACCAGCGCGGACAGCTCGCCGAAGGGCAGTCCGCCGGTCAGCATGCCGCTCGCGGGGTGGCCGCCGCGCTCGGCGACCGACCGTACCAGGGCGTCCTCGCCGGGCCCGCCGGTGAGCACCACATGGTGTCCGGCGGCGCGCAGGCACCGTACGACGGCGGCGTACCGCTCGACGGGCCAGCGGCGCGCGCCGGACGCGGCGCCGGGGTGGACCACGACCGCCCCGGGGGCCGGGGAGGGCGTGCCGCCGGACGGGGGCAGGCGCAGGTCGCGGGGGTCGGCCGGGATGCCGTAGGCGCGCAGGAACGCGCACCAGCGGTCGCGTTCGTTGGGCCGGGTGGGCCAGGGCGGGCCGTCCGGCAGGGCGTGCGCGAGGAGCCGGCCGGGGTGCAGGGCGTCGCGGCTCTCGGGGCCGTTGCCGTGCAGGTCGACGGCGACGTCCGGGGGCGGGCCGGGCCAGTGGGTGAGAGACGGGACCCCTCGGCCGGGCGCCTCGGCCGGGAGGACGGTGTCGATCGCGCCGGATGCGAGCGCGGGTTCGGTGAGGCCGGGCGGCAGGGCGAGGACGACGTGGTGACCGGGGAAGGCCCGGCGGATGCCTCGCAGGGCGGGCACGCCGGCCAGCAGGTCGCCGAGGCCGAGAGCGCGCAGCACCAGGACGCGCGGGGGGCGCGGGGGCTTGGTCACCGAGGGGGACCTCCGGTGGGTGCGGGAGCCAGGGCGGCGCGGTCGGCGAGCGTGGTGGTGGAGCGGCCTTCCAGGTACGGGAGCAGCAGGACCTGTCCGCCCCAGCTCTCCACGAGCGCCTGTTTGGGCAGCCGGGTGCGGGCGTAGTCGCCGCCCTTGGCCCAGATGTGCGGGCGCAGTTCGCCGAGGATGCGTTCGGGGGTGTCCTCGTCGAAGACGGCGACCGCGTCGACGCACTCCAGGGCGCGCAGCACCCGGACCCGGTCGGCAGCCGGCACCAGGGGGCGGCTCGCGCCCTTGCGGCGGCGCACCGAGTCGTCGGAGTTGACGCAGACGATCAGGCAGTCGCCGGCGCGGCGCGCGGCCTGGAGCAGGGCGACGTGTCCGGCGTGCAGCAGGTCGAAGCAGCCGCCGGCGACGACCGTGCCTCCGGCGGACCGCACCCGGGCCGCCGTGCGCACGGCGTCGGCCGTCGCCTCCCCGTCGGGTGGCGGCTCCGTCGGCGGGGCGTCCTCGGTGGCGAGCGCGTGGGCGCCGCCCTCGGCGACGTAGCGGGTGGCGGCGTGGACGGCTCCCTGGACGGCGGCCTCGGTGAGGGCCCCGTCGAAGAGCAGTCCGGCGGCGGCCGCGGCGAACCGGTCCCCGGCGCCGCAGGGGTCGCCGGCCGCGGCGGCCGGGGTCGGTACCAGCAGCGGGGTCTCGCCGTGGGAGAGCAGTGCGCCGCGCTCGCCGAGGGTGATCGCCACGGCCCGGGCCTGCCAGGCGCCGATCAGGGTACGGGCGTCCCGGGCCGCCGTGCGCAGGCCGGCCTCGTCACCGGGTTCGGTGTCCGCGCCGAGCCGGCGGGCGAGGGCGCGGGCCTCCTGCGCGGAGGGCGTGGCCAGGCGCACGCCCGGCACCGGGGTGGCGCCGCGCAGATGCGGGTCCCAGACGACCGGTAGGCGGCTGGCGGCACCGGCCAGCGCGTCCCGCAGGACACCGGCGGTGCCCCGGCCGTAGTCGGCGACCAGCACCGCGCCGGCCCCGGTGACCGCGCCGACCGCGGCCTCGGTGGCCGCACGGGCGCGGCCCTCGCCGTCGTCGAGGCGCAACAGCGGCCGGTCCCCGGCGAGGACACGGGTCTTGCTGCTCAGCGCGCCGTCCAGCGGCACCTCGACCAGGTCGACGCGCCCGGCCAGCAGGCCCCGCAGGATGTGGCTGGCGGCGTCGTCACCCAGGGCGGTGACCAGGGTGACGGGCCGCCCGTCGGCGGCGGCAAGACACGCGGCGAGCGCCGCCCCACCCGGACGCGAGCTGCGCCGCGTACCGTGCACCACCGGCACCGGCGCGTCGGGCGCGAGCCGCTCGGCACGCCCGCACAGATCGTGATCGAGCAGCGCGTCACCGACGACCACAAGGGGGCCCGGGAGGCGTTCATACGTCCCCTTCCCTGGCGACACCCGGAGCAGCAGCCCCGGCACCGCCGCTTTGCCCCGACGGGGGGCCCGACGCGCGGTCTCCGTCACCTGCGGCCCGGCGGGACTCCTGGCCGGGCGCCCGGGAACCGTCGCGCGGCACCGAAACGCCACCGCGGGCGCCGGACCGGGCCCGGCCGGGGGGCGGTCCCGCACCACCGTCCACCGCGCCCGTACCCTCCCGCGAGGAAACCGGGGTGCCACCAACGGCGTCCGGCCGCCAGCCCTCACCCGGGTACACGCCTGGGGCACCGCCCCCAGCCCCCGAACCGTCCCACGACGGCTGCGCGGCACCGGCGCCCGCGTCCGGTCGGACCGCCCCCGGCGGAGAACCCGAAGGGCCGTTCACCGGCCCCGCAGAACCGTCCACCACAGCCGCACCGCCCCGCGAGGAGACCTGCCCGCTGCCGACGGCGTCCGGCCGGCTCTCACCCGAGCGAACAGCTGGTCGGGCCGGCCCCGGCGGAGAGCCCGACGGGCGGTTCGCCGGTCCTGCGGCGGTCCGTGGGCGAGTACCGTCCGGCGGGGGCTCCGGGGTGCGGCCCACGGAGCGGGCGCGGCCGATGAGGCCGCCTACCATGCCGGGCCTGCCGTTCTCGGGACCGACGGCGGAGCCGGTAGCGGGACCCGTCGTGGAACCGTTCGCGGGACTGTTCGCGGAACCGGTCGGCGGGATGCCGTCGGCCTCGCCGTGTTCGACTGCCTCGTCGAAGGACTCGCAGAGCATGTGGACGGCGACCAGGTGGAGTTCCTGCACGGTGGCGGAGACGGGGGCGTCCACGCACAGCGCCTCGTCGCTCGCGAGGTGCAGCGGGTTGGGGGCGCGGCCGGTCAGGGCCCATACCGTCATGCCGAGGCCGTGGGCCCGCTCGGCCGCGGTGAGCAGGTTGGCGCTGGCACCGCTCGTGGACAGCAGCAGGATGTCCCCGGGGCGGCCGTGGGCGGCGGTCTGGCGGGCGAACACCTCCTGGACGCCGTAGTCGTTGGCGATGGCGGTGGTGGAGGAGGTGTCGGCGTGCAGGGCGAGCGCGGAGAACGGCGAACGGTCGGCGCGGTAGCGGCCCACGAGTTCGGCGGTCAGGTGCTGCGCCTGCGCCGCGCTGCCCCCCGTTGCCGGCGACGAGCAGCCGGGCGCCGGCGCCGAGCCTGCGGGCGAGTTCGGTGCCCATGCGCTCGACCAGTGGCCCGCACTCGCGGAACGTCTCCAGCGCCTTCATCAGGTCGTCGCAGTGCGCGGTGTCGGTCACGGTCTTCATCGGACGACTCCCGAGAGCGAGGGGATCGAGGACACGGCGCCGTACACCCCGGCCACACCGGCGGCCACCCGGTCCCAGGTGTAGTGGGCCAGGACCCGGCGGCGGCCGGCGGCGCCGTAGCGGGCGAGCAGGTCGGGGTCGGCGAGGAGGTCACGGACGACTGCGCCGAGGTCGTGCCCGTCGTCGGCCGGGACGAGGACGCCGGTGGTGCCGTCGACGACCGTGTCGAGCTGGCCGCCGACCGCGGTGGCGACGACCGGGGTGGCGCACGCCATCGCCTCCAGCGGGACGATGCCGAAGGGCTCGTAGCGGGGCAGCGACAGCACGAGGTCGGCGCTGGACATCAGCCGGGGCATGCGGGTGCGGCTGACCCCGCCGAGCAGGGTGACGCGGTCGGTGACGCCGTGGTCGTCGGCGATGTTGTTCAGCCGCTCGGCCTCCGGGTCGGCGCCGAGCATGTCGGCCTCGGGACCGCCGGCGACGAGGAGTTCGGCGTCCGGGACACCGGCGAGGGCGCGGATCGCGCGGTCGTAGCCCTTGCGCGGGACGAGCCGGCCGACGGCGAGGAGCCGCCTGCGCCAGCCGAGCGCGGCACGGGGCGGGCCGACGGGGGCGAACTGGTCGGGGTCGACGCCGCAGGGCACGACGCTGATCCGGTCCTCGGGCAGGCCCATGGCCTTGAGTTCGGCGACCTCGTCGCTGCAGGTGGCGATGATGCGGGCGCAGTCGTGCCCGATGGCCTCCTCGATCGCGAGGCGTTCGGCCGGGCTGGTGTCGTCGGCGCCCTGGTAGCGCCGCTTGACGGTGCCGAGCGCGTGGTAGGTCTGCACGACGGGGATGCCGAGCCCGCGGGCGCCGGCGAGGGCGGCGAGGCCGGACATCCAGAAGTGGGAGTGCGCCACGTCGGGCGGGGCCGCCGACCACTGCCGGGCCAGGAAGGCGCCGAACTCGGCCATGTGCGGCAGGAGTTCGTCCTTGGGGACGGGGGCCGGCGGCCCGGCGGGCACGTGCACGACCTGCACGCCGTCGATGAGGGTCACCCGGTCCGGCAGCCCGGTGGAGTCCCGGCGGGTGTAGACGGTGACCCGGTACCCCCTGCGGGCGAGCTGCCGGGCGACCTGCGCCACGTAGACGTTCTGGCCGCCCGCGTCCGGTCCGCCGAGGGCGGCCAGGGGGCTGGCGTGCTCGGAGACCATGGCGACGCGCCCGGCCGAGGGCAGACTGCGGCTCATCGGGTGACCTCCTTGATCAGGCGCTCCCAGTCGTCCAGGAAGCGCCGCTCTCCGTAGCGGGCCTGCGCCGCGGTCCTGGCGGCGTCCCCGGTCAGGCGCGCGTACTCCGGGTCGGCGAGGAACG
Source organism: Streptomyces sp. L2 (assembly GCF_004124325.1). Taxonomy (NCBI): domain Bacteria; kingdom Bacillati; phylum Actinomycetota; class Actinomycetes; order Kitasatosporales; family Streptomycetaceae; genus Streptomyces; species Streptomyces sp. L2. Next base: position 7,258,353 of record NZ_QBDT01000001.1, on the reverse strand, counting down.
TCCTGATGGCCTCGTCGAGGACGTCGAGGCGGTTGGAGACCACCCCGGCGCCCTCGGGTATCGCCTCCCTGACCTCGGTGGTGTCGAGGGCGACGACGGGCATGCCGAGGAACATGGCCTCCAGCAGGGACAGTCCGAGGGAGGTCCAGCGCACCGGGTGCAGGTACAGCCGGCAGCGGGCCATCGCCGCGTGCAGGGCGGCCTGCGGCAGGTCCCGGCTGCGGCACCGCTCGGGCGGCAGGCCGAGGCGCTCGGCGAGCCCGTCGGTGCCCATGCCGAAGACGTCGAGCGGGGCCGAGCAGGCGAAGCGGGGCAGCAGGTCCGTCCCGGTCGTACGGCCCCTGCGCACCGGCTCGTTGACGACGACCGCCGCCCGCTGCTCGGCGCCGGTCCACAGCGGGCCGGGGTCGATGACGCCGTGCTCGACGACCTCGGTGGGTGCCGTGCCGTTGTCCCACATCAGCCGGTTGAAGTGGGTGACGTGGACGACGGGTATCCGGCTCTGCGCGGCCAGCGGGTGCTGGGTCCGCTCGGCGGACTCGCCGGGGCAGTTGTGCTCGACGTACACGGCGGGGACGTCCACGCCGGGGCGCCGGCCGGTCCAGCGCAGGGCCAGGTCGAGTTCGTGGGGGCGCTGGAGCACCATCAGGTCGATGTCGCTGTCCCAGAGTTCCTTCGGCGTGCGCTCCTGCACGGTGGCGGGCCAGTCCCAGGTGACCGCCCGGCCCAGGCCGTCGGGCCCGCGGTCCTCGGTGACCGGGACGAGGTAGGTGTACGGGCCCTGCACGAAGGCCGTGAGCCATGAACCGTGCACGTGCCAGACGAGGATGTTCATGAGGGGCCCTCCTGCATGAGCTTGTGGACCGCGCGCACCACGTCCTGCCCGGTGACCTCGTCCAGGCAGGGGTGTCCGGGCACCGGGCAGACCAGGGCCCTGGTGTCCGCGCACGGCGCCGACGGGTCGCCGAGAAGGATCACGGGGACGCCGTACGGCGCCCAGCGGCCGGCCGGGACCACCGGCGCGAACAGCGACACCACGGGGGTGCCGACGGCCGCGGCCAGGTGGGCGGGGCCGGTGTTGGCGCTGACGACGGCGTCGGCCATGCGCAGCACACCGGCGAGGGTGCGCGCGGTGGTGCGGCCGCCGAGGTCCACGGCGAGGTCGCCGGCCACCCGGCGGGTCAGGGGCCGCTCGCCGGGGCCGCCGGTGACGACCACGCGGTGCCCGGCGTCGGCGAGCAGGGCGACGGCCTCCACGCACCGGTCGGGGCTCCAGGCGCGGGCGGGGGCGCTGGCGCCGGGGTGCAGGACGACGTACGGGCCGTGCCCGGTCAGGGCGCTGGTGTCCGGGGGCGGTACGACGCGCAGCCGGCCGTCGTCACCGGCCGGCCGCGGGAAGCCCAGGGCGGTGGCGGTGTCGAGGGCGGCCTCGGCCTCGTGGCGCTCCGGCAGCCGCCGGCGCCGTACGTCCAGCAGCCGACCGGGGTGGCCGACGCTGTCGGCGCCGATCCGGCCGACCCCGGCGAGCCGCAGCAGCAGCGCGGTGGGCAGCGGGCTCTGATGGAAGGAGGTCAGGATCAGGGCGGTGTCGAGGGCGGCCGCGCGCAGCCGGGTCAGCAGTGCGTCGACGTCCGCCGGGATCACCGGGGGCGGGTCGAAGCCCTCCCAGGGGGCCTCCCACACCAGGACCTCGTCGACCCCGGGCAGCATCCGGGCGGCGTCGGCGCCGCGCGGCCCGCACAGCATGCTCACGTGGGAGCAGCCGGCGGCGACGGCCCGCACGGCGGGCCCGGCGAGCAGGACGTCACCGAAACTGTCGAGCCGGACGACGAGCGCCTTCACGGCGACCACCGCCCCACCGCTCGGCGCGTCTCACCGTTCGGCCGGGGCACGGAGCGGGGCCGTGTCCCGTCCTGTGCACGGGGGCTTGACGGGACCCCCGGGTGCCCGAGGGCGGGCGCGCCGGACGTGTCCCCCGCCGCTCGCGCGTCCGGCGTGTGCACGGTGGCCGGCTCCTCCGGGGTGCGCCCGGTCGCGCGCGCGTCAGACGTGGCCCCGGTGGCACGCGCCTCCAGCGTGCGCACGGTGGCCGGCGCAACCGGGGTGCGCCCGGTCACGCGCGCGTCAGACGTGGCCCCGGTGGCACGCGCCTCCAGCGTGCGCACGGTGGCCGGCGCAACCGGGGTGCGCCCGGTCGCGGGCATGGCAGACGTGGCCCCGTTGACGACTGCCCCGGACCCGTGCACGGTGGCCGGCGCGTCCGACGCGTGCACGGCTGCTCCGGCTTCGGGGCGTTTCGGTGGCGTGCGGGGGGCCTGGGTCCCCGCTGGTGCCGGGGTTTGGGCCAGGGCCCGGCGGAGGGCCGTGAGGGCGTCGGGGGCGTGCTCGGCGGCGTAGCGTTCCGTTTCCGCCGGGGCGGTGGCCGCGTTGGGGACGAGTGCGGCGCGGGCGCCCGCCGCGTGGGCGGCTTCCACGTCGGCGGCGATGTCCCCGATGACCAGGCAGGCGTGCGGGGAGACGCCGAGGCGGGCCGCCGCCGCGAGGATCAGTCCGGGCCTGGGCTTGCGGCAGGGGCAGCCGGCGTCCGGGAGGTGGGGGCAGTGGAGCCAGGTGTCCAGGCCGCCGAGGAGGGCGTCCACGCGCTCGTCGACGCGGCGGACCTCGTCCTCGGTGAGCAGGCCGCGGCCGACGCCGGACTGGTTGCTGACCACGCCGGTGGCCAGGCCCGCCGAGCGGGCCAGGGCGACGGCCTCCGCGGCGCCGGGCAGCAGCCGTACCCGGTCCGGGTCGCCGTTGTACGGCACGTCGTGGACGAGGGTGCCGTCCCGGTCGAACAGGACAGCTGCGAGCGGAAGTTCACGGAAGTGCCCGGTGCTCACCGGTCGCCTCCGAGGGGTACGGCGTGCCGGTGGCGGACCACTCCGCGCAGCCAGTGCCGGGTGGCGAGCGGCGGGATGAGGACGCTGGTGCCGAGCATCCCGGCGATCTCGCGGGCGATGCGCGGGCCGGGCAGGATGCGGGTGAGCGCGAACTCGGCCGTGCCCAGGGTCCACAGGGCGGCGAGCGCGACGGCGGTCCGGCGGCGGCCGGCCAGGGCGCAGGAGGCGGCGGCGAGCGCGGCACCGGTCACGGCCAGGTGCCGGGGCAGTCGTCCCCGGGATGCCTGGGCGCGGGTCCACCAGTCGCGCCCGTGCAGCCGGTTCATCAGCACGTCGTCGGCGTTGCCGCGCTGCACGGGCAGCGAGGCCCACCAGTGGGCCGGGCGGACCGGGTGGCAGGTGATCCGGCTGCCCCGGCACAGGGTCCAGCCGGCCCGCTGGACGCGCAGCGCGAGGTCGGCGTCCTCCCGGAAGGCGCGCGGGAACCGCTCGTCGAAGCCGTCGACGCGGGTGAGGGCGGCCGTCCGGTAGGCCATGTCGGCCGTGGCCCAGGCGGCGTTCTCCAGGCCGGCGGTGTTGCGTTCCCAGTCGGTGGGCCGGCGGTCCAGGGGCAGGGGGACACGCAACCGCCCCTGGATGCCGCCGACGTCCTCCCCGGCCGCCCGCAGGTCCTCGGCGAGCAGCCGGGACCAGTGGGACAGCACCTGGACGTCGTCGTCGAGGAAGACGGTCCAGGGGGTGCGCACGGTCCGCCAGCCGGCGTTGCGGGCGGCGGCCGGGCCCCGGCCACCGGTGCGCAGGGTGCGGACCCGGTCGAGGAGGAGCCCGGCGGGCTCCAGCGGCAGGTCGCCGTCGGGGGCGGGCCGGTCGTCGACGACGATCACCTCGTGCGGCGGGTGCCCCTCGGCCGCGGCGAGCGCGCGCAGGCACTCGGCGAGGCAGGGGCGGCCGATCGTCGGGACGACGACGCTGTAGGCGGGCGCGGGGCTCATGCGAACGCCTTCGCGCGGCGGATCGCGAACGGGCCGAGGGCGAGCAGGTCGACGGGGGCCGAGCCGAAGCACTCCAGGGCGTCGCGGGGGTCGTCGACCATGGGCCGGCCGGCGGTGTTGAGGCTGGTGTTGACGACCACGGGCAGCCCGGTGCGCCGTTCGAAACCGTCGATCATGCGGGCCACGAGGGGTTCGTCGGCGCGGTCCACGGTCTGGATGCGGGCGGTGCCGTCGACGTGGACGACGGCCGGAATGCGGTCGCGCCAGCCGGCGGCGACGTCGTGCACGAACAGCATGTGCGGGCTGGGCAGCGGCCCGTCGAAGAGTTCGGCGGCCCGCTCGGCCAGGACCATGGGCGCGACGGGCCGGAACTCCTCGCGTCCCTTGACCGCGTTGAGCCGTTCCAGGTTCTCCGGGCGGCCGGGGTGCGCCAGCAGGGAGCGGTGACCGAGGGCGCGCGGCCCGTATTCGCTGCGCCCCTGGAACCAGGCGACGATGCCGTCACCGGCCAGGGTCTCGGCGGCCGTCTCGGCGATGTCGGCGGGCTCCTCGTAGGGCACGGCCGCCCGCTCCAGCCAGGCGCGCGGTTCACCGTCGCTCCAGCCGCGGCCGAGCGCGGCGGTGGGCATCGGCTCCAGGGTGTCCTTCCGGCCGGCGACGTGCGCGGCGGCGCCGAGCGCGGTGCCGGCGTCTCCGGCGGCGGGCTGCACCCACACGTGCTCAAAGCCGCTCTCCCGCCACAGCCGGGTGTTGGCGACGCAGTTGAGGGCGACGCCGCCGGCCAGGGTGAGGGCGTCCTCGCCGGTGCGTTCGCGCAGCCAGCGGGCGAGGCCGAGCATGGCCTCCTCCAGCACCAGTTGGGCACTGGCGGCGAGGTCGGCGTGGTCCTGGTGCCAGGATCCGCCGGGCGGCCGGGCCGGCACCAGTTCGGGCCACGGGACCGGGCGGGCACGGAAGCCGCCCTCGTCGCCGGCGTGGACGTACTCGCGCAGCCGGTCGGCGAAGCGCGGGGTGCCGTAGGAGGCGAGGGCCATGACCTTGAACTCGTCGCTGCTGCGCAGGAATCCGAGGTGCTGGGTGAGGTCCTCGTAGAACAGGCCGAGGGAGTCGGGCAGTTCCTGGGTGGCGAGGACGGTCAGCTCGCGGCCGGTGCAGTGGCCGGCCAGGTGGGAGCCGCACTCGCCGCGGCCGTCGAGGACGAGGACGGCGCAGTCCGGGTAGGGGGAGACGGGTCCGGCGGAGGCGGCGTGCGCCACGTGGTGGGGGACGAACCGCACCTTCGCGGGGTCCAGGCCGGGCAGGGCCTCGGCGAGGAACTCGGGGGCCCGGCGGGCGTACTCCTGGCGCAGGTGGTCCCAGGGGTCGTTCAGGCCCATCCGGTCGGCGGGGCAGGCGAGCGCGGGGTCGTAGGAGTAGGCGACGGCGTCCAGGTCGGCCGGGGTGAGGCCGGCCTGTTCCAGGCACCAGCGGGCCGACCGCTCGGGCAGTTCCCAGGCGGAGAACGGCAGGGGCCGCTTGCCGTGCTTGCGGCGGGAGAACCGCTCCTCCTCGGCCGCCGCCACGACCGTGCCGTCGGTGAGGAGGGCGGCGGCGGGGTCGTGGAAGAGTGCGTTGATTCCAAGGACGTGCATGCGCGTGTCTCCAGGGGCGGCGGGGGCGGACGGGCGGGTGGTCAGCTCTGCGGGTCCGGTCCTCCGTCCGCCGGCGGCAGGCCCGGTCCTCCATCGGTCGGCTGCGGGTCCGGCCCGCCGTCCGTCGGGAGGGCGGCGAAGTAGGCGATGGTCTGCTTCAGGCCCTCCTCCCACGGCACCTGGGGCGACCAGCCGAGCAGTTCGTGGGCGAGGGTGGTGTCGGGGCGGCGCCGGCCGGGGTCGTCGACGGGCCGGTCGATGAACGCGATCGGGGAGATGGAGCCGGTCAGGTCGACGACGCGGCGGGCCAGGTCGGCCATGGTGATCTCGTCGCTGCCGCCGATGTTGACGGGCCGCACGGACCGGCTCGCGGCGACCCGGAGCACGCCGTCGACGGTGTCGTCGACGTAGCACAGGGAGCGCGTCTGCCGGCCGTCGCCGGTCACGGTGAGCGGCTCCCCGGCGAGGGCCTGGCTGATGAAGGTGGGCACGGCCCGGCCGTCGTGGGCGCGCATCCGGGGCCCGTAGGTGTTGAACAGCCGGACGATCCCGGCGTCGGTGCCCCGGGTGCCGGCGTGCGCGGTGACCAGGGCCTCGGCGAACCGCTTCGACTCGTCGTAGACGCTGCGCGGGCCGACCGGGTTGACGTTGCCCCGGTAGCCCTCGTGCCGCGGATGCACGAGCGGGTCGCCGTACACCTCGGAGGTGGAGGCCAGCAGGAACCGGGCGCCGTCCCGTTCGGCGATCCGCAGGGCGTTGCGGGTGCCGAGGCTGCCGGCGTCCAGGGTCTGCAGGGGCAGGCGCAGATAGTCGGCGGGGGACGCGGGGCAGGCGAAGTGCAGGACCAGGTCGTACGGTCCCGTCAGCTGTTCGGGGCAGGCGGGCGCGGACACGTCGCAGGGCAGGTAGCGGAAGCCCGGCCTGCCGTCGAGGTGGGCGACGTTCTCGCGCCGCCCGCAGACCAGGTTGTCCGCGCAATCGACTTCGACGCCTGAATCCAGCAGCCGTTCGCACAGGTGGGAGCCGAGGAAGCCGGCGCCGCCGGTCACGACGGCCCGCTGCCAGGGACAGGGCAGGGTGTCACCAGTCATGGGGGATTTCCTTCGTCCGCGTACACCACGTCGTCCGCGTCGTGCGGGTCCGCCCGGGACGTCGCTGTCCTGGGGGCGTCCGGCGCGTGCCGTGCCGCCGGGCCGAGGTGTCGGCCCGCTGAAGGCAGAAGGCGACGGGGCCGGGGTCCCGCTGATCCGGAGGACCGCCCCGTGTCGGCCGCCTCTGGCTGGACGGCACTGGCCCCTAAGTTCCCGGGCCAGTTGGATTCACACGTTGATTCTCATTCTCCGAAGTCCCGGGTACTCGCGCGACTCAGGTCATCACGGACAGTCGCCCCGAGAGCCTCGCGGGGGCCGGCGGAGGGGCCGGGAGCAGGGCATTCTCCGCCCCCGGCCAGGCGGGCGCCTTCCGAACGGGCCCGGACGGCGGCGGCCCGCCACCCGATGCGCTCACGGCACGCGGCGGGCCGTGTAGCGCGCGGCCGGGAGGGCACTCGTGGTCGACGACGGTGGGCCTGCCCACGGCCACCGCGTTCTGCCAGGAGGTAACGACATGGGTCACGGCGGAAACGTCATCCAGGAGCTGACGACCGACCACCGCGAGGTCGAGGAGCTGTTCGGCCGCATCGAGGCGCTGCCGCCCGGCGCCAAGGAGCGCAAGATCCTGGCCGACCAGGCCACGATGGAGCTGATCCGCCACTCGGTGGCGGAGGAGTCCTACCTGTACCCGGCGGTGCGCGAGCACCTGACGGGCGGCGACGCGCTGGCCGACAAGGAGATCGAGGACCACGCCAAGGCCGAGCAGATGATGAAGGACCTGGAGAGTCTGGAGGCGGACGATCCCCAGTTCGACACGCTCATGGGTCAGCTGATGCGCGAGATCCGTATGCATGTGGACGACGAGGAGCAGAACCTCTTCCCGAAGCTGGCGGCGACCTGTCCCCCGGACGCGCTGATGGACCTGGGCGACAAGGTGCGCCGGGCGAAGAAGACGGCGCCGACCCGGCCGCACCCGTCGGCGCCGGACGAGCCGCCGGCCAACAAGCTGCTGGCCCCCGGGGCCGGGCTCGTCGACCGGATGCGCGACATGTTCTCGGGACGGGGCAAGGGCGCCTGAGCGGCGGACGGCGCTGAGCCGGCGCTGACTGGTTGAGGGCCTCCCGGCGGCAGGTGCCGCCGGGAGGCCCTCAACCAGTCAGTCGTCATCCCGGTCATCCTCCGTGCCACGGCCGGGCCGCGCGGTCGCCGCCCCGGTGGTGCCGGACGGTACGGCAGAGCAGCCGGAAGGCCTGGAGCAGGGTCAGCGGCCACAGCAGGACGAAGCACCAGAGCAGGGCGGCGTCCGAGGTGCGGACGCCCGCCACGGCCACGAAGACCGACGCGGCCGCGAGCAGCAGGACGGCCAGCGGCAGCGAGGCGCCCCTGCTCTCCTCGCCCATCCGGTGCGCGAGCCGCCGGTCCCGCTTGAGGTCCGCCTCGATCTCCAGCAGGGCGAGCCGCTCGCGCGCGGAGAGTCGTACGTCTTCGGGGGGCTCCCAGTTGTGCATGTGATCCACGGAAACGGCACCTCCTCCGGCCGGTCGCCGGCCCTTCGCTTGTCCCGGCGACCGAGTTCCCAGGAAAGGCCCGCCCGAAGCAGGTGCGCGTGGCGGCCGGACCGGCCCGTGTGATCAGCGGCGCGCCGCGCGTACGGCGGACGCCGCGACGGCCGTGCCGACGGCGACGGCGACGGCGGCCGAGGTACGCAGGACCCGCCGGCCCAGGAGCGGCTTCGGGCGGGCCGCCGTCGCGCGTTCCGGGCGACGGGAGACGGCCTCGCGTCCCTCCTCGCGGGCCAGCTTCATCACCTCGGCGAGGTGCAGGGCCCGGCGTCCGGTGCCCGCGTCCTCGGTCTGGGTCTTGCAGGAGAACCCGTCGGCGACGACCACACAGTCCTGGCCGGCGTCCCGGACGGCGGGCAGCAGCGCCTGTTCGCCGCAGTCCAGGGAGATGTCGTACTTGCCGGACTCGAAGCCCCAGGAGCCGGCGAGTCCGCAGCAGCCGCCCTTGAGGTTGTCCACCTCCAGGCCCATCTTCTCCAGCAGGTCCTGGTCGGCGTCCATGCCGCCGGTGGCCCGCTGGTGGCAGTGGCCCCACAGCAGGGCCTTGCCCCGCAGGGCGGGCGGCTCGATGCCGAAGGTCTGGAAGAACTCGGCGAAGTGGTAGGAGTTCCCGCTCAGCCGCAGGGCGTCGTCGTCGTGCGGCAGCAGCTTGGTCAGCTCGTCCTTGAAGACGGCGAGGCAGCTCGGTTCCATCCCGACGACCGGGGTGCCGGCCCGCAGGTGGGGGCGCAGGGTGTCGATCACCCGGTGCAGGTACTGCTCGGCCTGGTCCAGGAAGCCGTAGTCGTACAGCGGCCGGCCGCAGCAGACGTGCTGCTCGGGCATGATCACCCGCCAGCCGGCCGCCTCGATCGCCTCGACGCAGGCCACGCCGACCTGGGTGTGGAAGTAGTTGTCGAAGGTGTCGGGGAAGAGGACGACCGGCCGGCCGGTGGGGTTCGTGGTGCCGCCGCGCCGGGCGAACCACTCCTGGAGGGTCATGGGCGCGAAGCGGGGCAGCGGGCGGCGGCGGTCGATGCCGGCGGCCAGCTTGGCCAGGCGCGCCAGGCCGGGTGTGTGGGTGGCGAGGTTGGCCAGCGCGGGCACGCGCGAGGCGAGCCGGGCGTCCTGGTCGATGAAGCCGGACGCGTAGGCGTGCCGGGGGCGCGTGCGGCTCGGCGACTGGAAGTGGTGGTACAGGAACTCGGCCTTGTACGTCGGCATGTCGACGTTGACCGGGCAGTCGCTGGTGCAGCCCTTGCAGGCGAGGCACAGGTCGAGGGCGTCCTTGACCTCCTCGGACTGCCAGCCGTCGGTGATGACGTCGCCCTACAGCATCTCGTACAGCAGCCGGGCCCGGCCGCGCGTGGTGTGCTTCTCCTCGCGGGTCACCTGGAAGCTGGGGCACATGGTGTTCTCGGCCTGCGGGACGCGGCACTTGCCGATGCCGACGCAGCGCAGCGTGGCGTGCGCGAAGTCGCCGCCGTCGTCGGGGTAGGCGAACTTCAGCGGTTCCCGGGGCGGGTTGTAGTCGGTACCCAGCTTCAGGTTCTCGTCCATGCGGTACGGGTCGACGACCTTGCCGGGGTTCATCTTCCACTGCGGGTCCCAGACGGCCTTGAACTCGCGCATGGCCTGGAGGAGTTCGGGGCCGTACTGCTTCTCCAGCAGTTCGGCGCGCTGCTGTCCGTCGCCGTGCTCGCCGGAGACCGAGCCGCCCATGGAGGTGACGAGGTCGCCGGCCTCCTCCATGAACGCCCGGTAGGTGGCGAGCCCGTCGGCGGTGCGCAGTCGAAGCTGAGCCGGCAGTGGACGCAGCCCTGCCCGAAGTGCCCGTACATGGCGCCGTCGATGCCGTGCCGCTCCATCACCTTGCGCAGTTCCCGGACGTACTCGCCGATCCGGTCGGGCGGTACGGCGGAGTCCTCCCAGCCGGGCCAGTGGTCCTTGCCGCCGGGCGGGAACGCGGTGGAGCCGAGGCCGCTCTCGCGGATGGCCCACAGGTGTTCGCTGGTGCCGCCCTCCTGCGTGCTCTTGGCGAGGCGGATGCGGTCGGGGTCGTAGCCCCGTTCGCTGGTCAGCCAGGCGCGGAAGCGGTCGGCCTGGGCGACGGACTCCTCGGTGGTGTCGGCGCCGAACTGGACCACGAGCCAGGCGCCGCCCTCGGGGTGCGGGAGTTCCTGGATGTCCTCGGCGTTCAAGTTCTGCAGCTGCTGGTCGCGGATGAGCTGGTCGTCCAGGCCCTCCAGGCCGATCGGCCGGAACCGTTCGATGATCTCGGTGCAGTGGGTGGAGGCCTCGGCGAGGTCGTCGTACTCGACGACGACCGTCGTGCGCTGCAGCAGGGCCGGGGTGAGCATGAGGACGGCCTGGAGGGCGGTGGCGCTGGTGCTCTCGGTGCCGACGAGGGCGCGGGCCACGTTGAAGCCGCGCTCGGGCAGGAGTTCGTCGAGGTTGTAGCCGGAGACCCGGCGCGGCACCTCCTCCACGGAGCGGAAGCCGGCCCGGATCGCGTCGGCGTACGTGTCCCGCAGGTCGCGCAGGGCGGCGTAGATCTCGCCCTTCCTGCCGCCGGCGGCGATGATGTCGCCGAGCTGCTCCTCCTCGTTCACGCCGACCCGGAGGCGGGCGCCGTCGTAGGTGACGATCTCCAGGGCGTGGACGTTGTCGCTGGTGCGCGGGCCGGGGCCGTACAGCTGCGACTGGATGGAGTGGATGCCGCAGGAGTTGTTGCCGATGTTGCCGCCGATGACGCAGCGGGAGTGCGAGGAGGGGTCGGGTCCGAAGACGAGGCCGTACTTTCCGGTGTGCTTGTTGAGTTCCTCGTTGATGACGCCGGGCTCGCAGGTCACGAGGGCGTTCTGCGCGGCGATCTCGCCGATGGCGGTGAGGTACTTGGAGTGGTCGATGACGACCGCCTCGTTGACGGTCTCCCCGGACAGGCTGGTGCCGCCGCCGCGGTTGAGGATCGGCGCCCCGAAGCGGTGGCAGATCCGGTGTACGGCGACGACGTCGTCCAGGGCGCGGGGGACGACGACACCGACCGGGACCTGCCGGAAGTTGGAGGCGTCCTGGGCGTACAGGCCGAGGGTGGCGGTGTCGAAGCGGACCTCGCCGTCGACGGCCTTGCGCAGGGGCGGGTTCCAGCTTGCCGACGTCCAGGGTCTGCCGGGCGCGGGGTGCGCCGGGGAGCTGCGGGTCGGTCTGGGCCGGCACCTCGCGGGTGGTCCGGCGGCTCGCCTCGGCCATCGGTGACTGCACTCTCCTCGGTCGAGCGGCCGGTCGGGCCCTGCGGGCGGTCAGGCCGGTCGTGTGCCGTGGACGCGGTAGGGCTCGGCGTCGGACCATTTGACGTCGAGGCCGAGCCCGGGGCGGCCGGGGTCGGGGCGCAGGGCGCCGCCGTCGGGTGACAGGGTGCCGTCGAACAGCAGGCGCTCGACCCGGACGTGGTCGTGGAAGTACTCCAGGTGCCGCAGCCGGCGCACGGCGCAGAAGGCGTGCGCGGAGACGGCCGGGGCGCAGTGGGCGGACAGGTCGAGGTGATGGGCGTCGGCGAGGCCCGCCGCCCGGAGGACGCCGGTGATGCCGCCGCAGCGCGTCACGTCGGCCTGGAGGCAGTCCACGCAGCGGCCTTCCACCAGGTTGGTGAAGTCCTGGAGGGTGTAGGCGTACTCCCCCGCGGCGATCTCCAGCCGTCCGGGTCCGGCCTCGCACAGCATCCGCAGCCCGGTGACGTCGGCGGAGCTGACGGGTTCCTCGAACCAGCGGACGTCCCACTCCTCGTGGAACCTGCGCGCCCAGTACAGCGCCTCCTTGCGGCTGAGCGCGCCGTTGGCGTCGGTGAACAGCTCGGTGCCGTCGCCGACCGCCTTGCGCACCGCGGCGAGCCGTTCGGGGTCCTGTCCGGGCTCGCGGGAGGTCTTGAGCTTGACGCGCGGGATGCCCTGTTCCGCCCAGCCGGTCAGCTGGTCGGCGAGACGGTCCAGGGGGTAGTTGGTGAAGCCGCCGCTGCCGTAGACCGGGACCCGGTCGTGGTAGGAGGGCAGGACGTGGGTCAGCGGCAGGTCCAGCAGCCGTGCCTTGAGGTCCCACAGGGCGACGTCCACGGCGGAGACGGCCATCGCGCCGACGCCGGGGCGGCCGGCGTTGCGGATCTGCCGCGCCATCAGCTCCGAGAGGGCGGCCGGCGCGGTGACGTCCTCGCCGTGCAGCAGGGGGGCCAGTTTCGAGGTCACGAACGAGGCGACCGACACGTCCCCGTAGGTGTAGCCGAGTCCGGTTCTGCCGCCGGCGTGCACCCGGACCAGGACGGCGGTCGTGGAGTCCCACTCCAGGGTGCCGTCCTGCTCCTTGCCGTCGGGGCCGTCGGTGGGCACCTCGAAGGCGTGCACGTCGACCGCGTCGATCGGGCATGCGGCCGGGGCCGGTCCTGCGGCCATCGGTTCGGTCCTCCTCAGTGGCGGCCGGGCAGGCGCTCGACCATCTCGGACAGCTTCTGCCGGGCGCCCTTGGTGGCGATGCCGGTCCGTTCCGGGTCCTTCACGGCGGCCTTGGCGGCCTTCTTGCCCTGGCCGGCCATGATGTGCGGCGGGATCGGGGCGATCTCCTGGTCGGTCTTGAACTCCAGTACCACGGGCCGGTCGCAGGCGAGGGCCTCCTCCCAGGCGGCCCCGACCTTCTTCGGGTTGTCGCAGTAGATGCCCTTCAGCCCGAGGAGTTCGGCGTACTGGGCGTACGGCACGTCCGGGATGTACTGCGAGCCGGGGTACTTGGGGTCGCCGGCCATGGCCCGCTGCTCCCAGGTGACCTGGTTGAGGTCCTGGTTGTTGAAGATGCAGAAGACGAACGGCGCGGGTCCGGACAGGCGGTCCAGGTACCGCTTGATGGTGATCATCTCGTTCATGCCGTTCATCTGGAACGCGCCGTCGCCGGCGAAGGCGATGACCGGGCGGTCCGGGTAGGCGAAGCGCGCGGCGATGGCGTACGGCGTGCCGGGGCCCATCGTGGCGAGGGTGCCGGACAGCGAGGCCCGCATGCCGTCGCGCAGCTTCAGGTGCCGGGCCCACCAGTTGGTCCCGGAGCCGGAGTCGGCGGTCAGGATGGCGCCGTCGGGCAGGCGCGGCGACAGCTCCGCGGCGACCGCCTGCGGGTTGATCGTGCCGCCGAAGTTCTCGCTCGCCCACTTGTCGCAGACGGCGTTCCACTCGCGGACGTGCTTCTCGATCTTCTTGCGCCAGCCGCGGTCCTCCTTGCGCCGCAGCAGCGGCAGCAGCGCCTTGAGGGTCTCCTTGGAGTCGCCGACCAGGTGCGCGTCCATCGGGTACCGGATGCCGATCATCCGGCCGTCGATGTCGATCTCCACGCCCTTGGCCTGCCCCTCGTCGGGCAGCCATTCGGAGTAGGGGAAGCTGGTGCCGACCATCAGCAGGGTGTCGCAGCCCTGGATCATCTCGTCGCTGGCCTTGCTGCCGAGCAGGCCGATGGGGCCGGTGACGAACGGCAGGTCGTCCGGCAGCACCTCCCGCCCGAGGAGTGCCTTCGCCACTCCGGCGCCGAGGAGTTCGGCGACCTCGATGACCTCGCCCTGGGCCTTGGCGGCGCCCTGGCCGATGACCATGGCGACCTTCTCGCCGGCGTTGAGGATGCCGGCGGCCTTGCGCAGCTCGCCCTCGTCGGGCAGCACGCGCGGCTGGCTCCAGCCGACGCTGGAGAACACGGAGCCGTGCATCTTGGGCGGCGACGGGACGGCGTCCTCCTCCTGGATATCGTCCGGGATGATGATCGTGGCGACGCCGCGGGTGGTGAGGGCCGTCTTGAACGCCCGGTCGATGACGTGCCGGGTCTGTCCCGGGTGCATGACGACCTGGCAGAACTCCGACACGTCGGCGAACAGCCGGTCCAGGTGGATCTCCTGCTGGTAGTGCGCGCCCAGCGACAGCCGCTTCTGCTGGCCGATGACGGCGACGACCGGCTGGTGGTCGAGTTTCGCGTCGTAGAGGCCGTTCAGCAGGTGTACGGCGCCGGGGCCGGAGGTGGCGATGCAGCAGCCGACCTCGCCGGTGAACTTGGCGTGTGCGCACGCCATGAACGCGGCCATCTCCTCGTGCCGTACCTGGATGAACTCCGGCTCTCCCTCGGCCCGGTCGAAGGCGCCGAGCATGCCGTTGATGCCGTCGCCGGGGTAGCCGTAGACACGGTGCACGCCCCATTCGGACAGGCGCTGCAGGACGTAATCGGCGACCAGTGTCATACGAACTCCCTCAGAGACAGCCTCAGTCGTGCCCGGTGGGTGACCCCCGGGTCGTTCTGATAAACGGAAAGTGACCTTTTTGCCAGGCTCGTGGCAGGTTCGGCAGGTGCGCCGGGACGGGGCATGTCGCGCGTGCGGGACGGGCTGCGGGCCTGCCGCCGGCGAGGGTGGCGGCGGTGGGCGCGCGCCTGGCCGTACGGGTGCGGCGGCTCCCGCGGCGCCTGTGGAGCCCTGGCCTCGGGGAACGCGTCTCGCGGCGCCCGGTGCGCGGGAGTCCTCCGGGCCGGCCGGGCGCTTCGGCCCGTACCTCGTGGTCCCGCGCCTCTGCCCGCGCCTCGTCGCGCGCGTGGTCGCGTGGTTCGGCCGGTGTCCCGGGGCCGGACGCGTCGGCCGGTGTCTCCCGGCGGGGCGGTTCGGCCGGGGGTGTGCCGGGCCGGGCGCCGGCGGCCCGGGGGTCGGGCTCGGTTTCGGGCTCGGGGGGCAGCAGTTCGTCGCGCAGCCGGGCCAGACAGCGTTTCAGCAGCCGGGACACGTGCATCTGCGAGAGGCCGACCGCCTCGGCGATCTGCGCCTGCGTCTGGTCGTGGAAGAACCGCAGGTAGAGGATGTGCCGTTCACGCTCGGGCAGGGCGCCCAGGGCGTGTGCCAGGGACACGCGGTCGGCGACGAGGTCCAGGGCAGCGTCGCAGCCGCCCAAGGTGTCGGCCAGGGCGGGCCGCAGCGCGTCGGCGCCGTCACCGTTGGCGTCGAGCGAGCGGGGGTGGCAGGCCGCCTCCGACCTGAGCGCGTCCGTGACGGCCTCCTCGGTCAGACCGCAGACCCGCCCGATCTCGGCGGGCGTGGGCGGGCGCCCGCGGGACCGCTGCTCCAGCTCCTCCTGGGCCCGCCGCACCCGCTGCCGGGCCTCCTGCACCGGCCGGGGCAGCCGCAGTGGCCCGGTCCGGTCCCGCAGATGGCGCTTGAGTTCGCCGGTGACCGTCGGCAGCGCGTACGACAGGAAGGCGTGGCCGCGGCCGGGGTCGTAGCCGTCGACGGCCTTGACGAGTCCGAGGCAGGCGACCTGGACGAGGTCGTCCTGCTCCTCCCCCGCCACACCGCGGTACTTGGCGGCGATCCGGCGGGCGAGCGGGAGGAGCCGCCGGATGACGCGGTCCCGGGCGGCGGCACGGGCGGGGCCGGGGGGCTGGAGGGCGACGCCGCGCACCAGGTCGTCGATGTTTTCGGAGGACAGCGGGGCGTCGGCCCGGGCGGGGGCGCCGCTCGTTCTCCTCCGTCCTGGTTCACTGATGGTGCTGAGGGGCGTCATGGGAGCCTCGGACTGTCGGCAGGGACGTGGCTGGCGCAGCGAGTCCCCCGATTCGGTTGCCGCATGCAAAGATCATTCTGTTGTCGCGTCGCCGGCCCCGCCTTCCGGACGCCGCCGAACGGGTGCCGGGCGCCCGGGCGGTGCCGCCGGCTCCCCAGCCTCACGGCCCTGCGGGCCGGAGGTCGGCCCGGGCCGGGTGACGCGCGCGCGGTGTCACCCGCACGGTGCAGCGGGCCCGGGCGCAGGCGGCGCGCGCCCGGGTTTAGAAGCAGGCGGTGGCGGCTAACCCGGTCGCGTTCGTGGCCGGACGCCGGCCCGTCGGTTCACCGCGTGGAGGGCGCTCAATGTCGACAACGCATCCGGGGCAGGGCGGAACACGGGATGCCGAGCGGAACCCTCGCGTCAGCACGGGCGAGCGGATCAGGGACTACCTGACCACCACCGACCACAAGAAGATCGGGAACCTGTACCTCGTCACGTCGTTCGGGTTCTTCCTGGTGGCCGGGACGATGGCGATGCTCATGCGGGCCGAACTGGCCCGGCCGGGCATGCAGATCGTCACCGAGCAGCAGTACAACGAGCTGTTCACCATCCACGGCACGATCATGATGCTGCTGTTCGGCACCCCCACGTTCGCCGGTTTCGCGAACGCGGTGATGCCGCTGCAGATCGGTGCGCCCGACGTGGCGTTCCCCCGGCTGAACGCCCTGACGTACTGGCTCTTCCTCTTCGGGGGGCTCACCGTGCTCGGCGGGTTCCTCGCCAACCACGGTGCGGCGCCCTTCGGCTGGTTCGCCTACGCGCCGCTGAACAGCGAGGTGCACAGCCCCGGGCACGGCGGTGACCTGTGGGCGCTGGGCCTGGCGGTCGCGGGTCTGAGCACGACGCTCGGCGCGGTGAACTTCATCGCCACCATCATGTGCCTGCGCTGTCCGGGGATGACGATGTTCCGGATGCCGATCTTCACGTGGAACATCCTGTTCACGTCGATCCTGGTGCTGCTGGCCTTCCCCGTGCTCACGGCGCTGCTGCTGGCCCTGGTGGCGGACCGCCAGTTCGGGGCCCACATCTTCGACCCGGCCACCGGCGGATCGCTGCTGTGGCAGCACCTGTTCTGGTTCTTCGGCCATCCGGAGGTCTACATCGTGGCGCTGCCGTTCTTCGGCGTGGTCACGGAGATCATCCCGGTGTTCAGCCGCAAACCGGTGTTCGGCTACGTCGGCATGGTGGGGGCGACGATCGCGATCACCATGCTGTCGGCCACCGTGTGGGCGCACCACATGTTCGCCACCGGTGCGGTGCTGCTGCCGTTCTTCTCCCTGATGTCCTTCCTGATCGCGGTGCCCACCGGGGTGAAGTTCTTCAACTGGATCGGCACGATGTGGCAGGGCAGCCTCTCGTTCGAGACCCCCATGCTGTGGTCGCTGGGCTTCCTGGTGACCTTCCTGCTGGGCGGGCTCAGCGGCGTCCTGATCGCCTCGCCCCCGCTGGACTTCCACGTGACCGACAGCTACTTCATCGTGGCCCACCTGCACTACGTGCTGTTCGGGACGATCGTGTTCGCCACGTTCGGCGGCTTCTACTTCTGGTGGCCCAAGTGGACGGGCCGGATGCTCGACGAACGGCTGGGCCGCATCCACTTCTGGACGCTGTTCGTCGGCTTCCAGACCACGTTCCTCGTCCAGCACTGGCTCGGCGCGATGGGCATGCCCCGCCGGTACGCCGACTACCTGGCCGCGGACGGCTTCACCACCCTGAACACCATCTCGTCGATCGGCGCGTTCCTGCTCGGCATGTCGACGCTGCCGTTCCTCTACAACGTGTGGAAGACGGCCCGCTACGGCGAGATGGTCGAGGTCGACGACCCGTGGGGCTACGGCCGCTCCCTGGAATGGGCGACCTCCTGTCCCCCGCCGCGGCACAACTTCCACGCGCTGCCGCGGGTACGGTCCGACTCCCCGGCCTTCGACCTGCACCATCCGGAGGTCCTGCGGGTGCTGCCCGAGGAGGAGCACGGCGACGTGGAACCCACCCCCGACACCCTAGGGACGCAGAGCGAATGAAGCACGAGGCGTATCTCTTCGGCGGCGTGGCCGTCTTCTTCCTGCTGACCGACGTCGCCTACATCTGGTTCGCGCGCGAACCCGCCGGCATCGCGGCGCTCACCGTCTCGTGCCTCATGTCGTCGGTGATCACGTTCTTCCTCGTCATGAACTACAAGCGCAAGGGCCGGCGGCCGGAGGACCGCCCGGACGGGGAGATCCAGGAGCGCAGCGGCCGGGTCGACTTCTTCCCCCCGCACAGCCCGTACCCCGTGGTCACCGCCGCCGGTGTGACGCTGCTGGCCGTCGGCCTCATCTACGGGGCGTGGCTCTCCCTCATCGGGCTCGGCCTGCTCGGCGGGGGCGTCTCCGGGATGGTCTTCGAGTTCTCCGGCCGGGGCGACGCCTGACGCGAGAAATCCACATAAAAGATGGATAAACCACCCGAAAGGGGGGATTCGTTGCACAAGGCAATAAACCCTCTCCCCGAGAGGAGACGGCAGAGATGTCGTACGCGCAGAACACAGGCTGGATGGGCACCCACCCCGAGATAGCGGAGATGCGGGAGCGGCTGGAGCGCACTGCCTCCAGCGGCCCGGCGATCGCCGTCGAGGGACTGATTCTCCTGGCGGGTGTCTACTGCGCCATATCCCCCTGGGTCATCCACTTCTCGGCGAGTGACCCCAACATCACCGTCAACAACCTCATCGTCGGTATCACCGTGGGCCTGATCGGTCTCGGACTGGTCCTGGCACCGGAGCGGATGCTCCGGCTGGCCTGGGTGATCGCGCCGCTCGGCGTGTGGCTGATCGTCGCGCCCTGGGTGGTCACCGCGACCCACGGCGCGCGCGCCGGCATCGTGTGGAACAACTGCTTCACGGGTGCCGTGACCCTGTTGCTGGGGCTGGCCGCGATGGGGCTGACCGTCGGCATGAGCAGGGCCCGCCGACCACACCGGTGAATTCCACCGTCCCCAGGTGTCGCGCCCGTCGTCGCACGGGCGCGACACGCTTGTGTCCGCACTCCCCGCCCCCGCCCGCTCCTCGCCCTCGCTCAGCCCGCCCGCGCTCACTCCTCGCCCTCGCTCCCCTCCCCGCCGGCGCCCTCGGAGACCGGGTCGGCCGTGCGGCCCGTGATCTGCAGCCGCTCCTCCGCCGTGGTGGGCATGTCGACCCGGTCCCGGTAGTACCAGGAACTCAGCGACGCCTGCAGCCTGCGGTGCAGCGGGGCGTCGGCTCCGGGGTGGACCAGCGGCCGGGGAATGTCCCGGACCAGCAGCTTGTAGCGGGTGTCCTGGTCGAGCCTCTCGTGGGTCTCCCCCATCCCGCCGGCCAGGTCCTGGATCACCTCACCGGTCTCCTCGCCCTCCTCCAGCAGCGTGCGCTCGTGCTTCTGCATCGCCAGGCACACGCGCTTGGTGACGTGGTAGGCGAGGACAGGCGCGACGAACACGGCCACCCGGAAGATCCAGGTCAGCATGTTGACGGAGACGTCGAACTCGTACGCCAGCACATCGTTGCCGCCCGCCATGAGCAGCACGGCGTAGCACACCACGGCCGCCACGCCGAGGCCGGTCCGGGTCGGATGGTCGCGCGGCCGGTCGGCGATGTGGTGCTCCCGGAGGTCCCCCGTCACCCACCGCTCGAACACGGGGTACATGTAGAGGATCAGGAACAGCAGGGCCGGCAGCAGGACGGCGGGCACGAGGACGTTCCACATGAAGGTGTGCCCGGCCACGTTCCACTCGACGCCGGGCATCAGCCGCAGCGCGCCCTCCAGGAACGCGACGTACCAGTCGGGCTGTGCGTCGGTGGACACCACGTCCGGCACGTAGGGGCCGTAGGCCCAGATGGGGTTGATCTGGGCGACGGCTCCGAGGATCGCCGTGGCACCCGCGACCATCAGGGCCAGACCGGTGGACTTGGCGATGAACTGGGGGTACATCGGCTGCCCGACCACGTTCCGGTTGGTCTTGCCCCGGCCGGCCCACTGCGTGTGCTTCAGATAGACGACCAGGATCAGGTGGGCGGCGATCAGGGCGATCATCACGCCCGGCACGAAGAGCACGTGCACGATGTAGAGCCGCCGGACGATCGCCTCGCCCGGGTAGGGACCGGCCCAGAGGAAGAAGCTCAGATAGGTCCCGACGACCGGGATCGACAGCACGATCGAATTGGCGGTGCGCAGGCCCGTGCCGGACAGCAGGTCGTCGGGCAGCGAATAGCCGCAGAACCCCTCCAGGAGCGCGAGCAGGAAGAGGGTCACCCCGATCATCCAGTTCAGCTCGCGGGGCCGGCGGAAGGCACCGGTGAAGAAGATCCGCAGCATGTGCACGCCGATGGCGGCCACGAACACCAGCGCGGACCAGTGGTGCATCTGACGGATCAGCAGGCCGCCGCGCACGTCGAAGCTCAGGTGGAGCGTCGACTCGTAGGCCTTGGAGACGAGGAGCCCCTGCAGCGGCTCGTACGAACCGCGGTACGGCACCTCGGCCAGGCTCGGGTCGAAGTAGAGGGTCAGATAGGTGCCGGTCACCACCAGCACGATGAAGCTGTAGAGGGCGATCTCGCCCAGGAAGAACGACCAGTGGTCGGGGAAGGCCTTGCGCAGCAACTGGTTCGCCAGCTCCGACACCGGCGCACGCCGGTCGGCCACGACATAGGTCTGGAACCCGGCCTGCCGCCCCCTCGCCCGTACCCTCGCCCTGCGTCGTCGCAGCAGCACGCCCGCACCACGCTCCTCCACGTCGGCCCACGGTTCGCGCCGCACGGCCCGGCGGTCGTGCGGCGGGCGCGGGGGTACCCGAGCCGCTCGTCTTTCAATCCCGGGCGGCCAAGCCGAGGCATGACGCGGGGGCGATGAGGGCACCCGGGGTGCGGCAGCGGCCGGCCGGCGCCGGCCGCGGCAGCCCGGCGAGAGCGCCGGGGTCACGCGCCGGCAGGGAGCCTTTCAGTGGAGAGCGAGAGCGGCATGCTCGGGGAACTCACCGCGGACCACCAGCGGATCCAGCGCCTCTTCGACCAGGTGCGCTCCGCCGCGCCCGGCAGCGCCGAACGGACGTCGCTGGTGGAGCGGATCAGCATCAGTGCCGTACGCCATCTGGTGGCGGAGCGGGAGCACCTGCATCCCACCGTGCGCCGGTACGTCGTGGACGGCGACGACTGGGTCGAAGCGCAGCTCGCCGAGGGCCGGGAACTCGAATGGACCCTCAGCGCGCTGGAGGCCGCGGATCCGCGCGGCGAGGAGTTCGTGGAGCTGCTGCTGGCCGCCGGGGCCGGGGTCACGCGGCATGTGCTGGAGCAGGAGCAACTGGTCTTCCCCCGGTTGCAGGCACTGTGCCCGCCCGACGTGCTGCGCGCGGCGGGCTCCGGCGTACGGCCCACGGAGGAGTCGGCACCGACCAGGCCGCGCCCGCGCTCACCTCGGTCGGCGCCGCTGGTCAAGGTCACCGCGCCGGCCTGGGGACCGCTGGACCGCCTGCGGGACGTCGTGACGCGGCGCGGCCGGGGGTGACCTCCCCCTGGCCGCACACGTGGTGGCCCGCCCGGGCGGGTCGGTGGTGACGTCCGCGGGCTCGGGCGGTTTGGGAAACGGCTGCGGGCGTACCCCGGTGCCGGCGGGAAACCGCGGGAACCTCACGAGCGGCAGCGCGGCCGGGACAGGAAGGCAGGCACGCACCATGGCCCATCCCCCAGGGAGCAGGACCGGACGGCGCCGCCGGTTCGGGTTCGTCGTGGCGGCGGCGTTGCTCGCCGGTACCGCCGCCGCGTGCAGCGGCCCGCCGCCGACGCACCCTTCCGAGGTCCTGCCCCAGGTGGAGACGGAGTACGACCGGGCCATCCGCAAGGCGCTGGACGAGGTGTCCGGCAGCAGGCTGGTCTCCGTCGGGCTGAGCCGGGTGAACACCGTCGCCCCGGTGTGGCGGACGAGCGTCGCCACCGAGGACGGCACCGAACACCTCGTCCGCGTCGGGGCCGCCGGGGGCGACGTGCTGGGGGCGGACGTGCCAGCCGGTCAGTCGGCCGCCTCGAAGACGCGCACCGGCACGCTGGTCGCCGGCGCGAAGCTGCTGCCCGAGGAGGCGGTCGACCGGGTGCGGATGCCGGAGTACGGGAAGGTGACCGACGTCCGGCTGGAGAAGGACGCCACGGGCCGCACGGTCTGGTCGGTCACCATCGAGACGGTGGGGCCGCACCGCGTCCACGCCTACCGCGTCGACGCCGTCACCGGGGAGGTGACCGGCGTCGCACCGGCCGGCTCGGCCTCGCCGGCCCCGTCACCGAGCTCGACCCCGTCACCGAGCGGGACCCCGAGCGCGACGCCCGCGCCGAGCGGCTCACCAAGCCGCCCGGGCGCTCCGAGCGGCTCGCCCAGCACCAGCCCCCCGCCCGGCCCGGCCCGGTCCGGGGCCGACGGTCCGGCCTGATAGACCCGAGGAGGTGGCGTGATGGTGCCGGAGAACGCCGTCCGCGTCGCGTGGGGTTCCACGCTCGTGGTGTTCCCGGGCGGCGTGCTGAGCCGCTGCCCGCACACCACCGCGAGCCGGGCCGCCCGCGGCGCGGTGCGACTGCTCGGCGCCCGGCAGGTGGCGCAGGGGCTGGCCGGCGCCTGGGGCGTCGTACCCGCCCGGTGGGCGGCCGTGCCCGACGCGCTGCACGCGGCGAGCATGGCCGCCCTCGCCCTGGCCAGCCGGCGCTGGCGTACCGCCGCGCTGGCCGACTTCGTCGTCGCCGGGGCGTTCGCGGTGCGTACGGCGCGGTCGGCCGCACGGCACTCCGAGGCCCCGGCCCCGCTCCCGGGATCCGGGGCCGGTCGGCGCAGCACGCGTTTCCGGTCGCCGCACCGGGGTAAGCCCGAGTGCCATGGGTGACGATACGGATTCGGATGCGACACCGCCCCCGCGTGACGGCGGCTGCCCGCCCTGGGTGCTCCGTGACTACGCGACCCTCGCGGACGGCGAACGCGGAGCGCTGGTCGACCCCAAGGGCAGGATCGTCTGGCTCTGCGCCCCCCGCTGGCACGACGACGCGGTCTTCTCGTCCCTGATCGGCGGTGCCGGGCACTTCGCGGTCACGCCCACCGACGACTGGCACGTCTGGGGCGGCTACTACGAGGACGGCACCCTGATCTGGGTGAGCCGCTGGGTGACCCGGGACAGCGTCG
Organism: Streptomyces sp. L2; assembly: GCF_004124325.1. Taxonomy (NCBI): domain Bacteria; kingdom Bacillati; phylum Actinomycetota; class Actinomycetes; order Kitasatosporales; family Streptomycetaceae; genus Streptomyces; species Streptomyces sp. L2. The sequence continues at coordinate 7,235,458 of NZ_QBDT01000001.1, read as the reverse complement.
TGGAGTGCCGGGACGCCCTGGCGATGCCCGCGTCGTCCGACCGGCTCGTGCTGCTGCGCAGGATGCGGGTGGAACGCGGCGCGGCCCGGCTGCGGATGATTCTCGACCCCCGCCCGGGGTTCGGTTCCGAGCGGGTGCGCGATGCCCGGCTGGACGGGGAGGTGTGGACGGCCCGGGCCGGCGGACTGCACCTGCGGCTGCTCGGCGCGCACCGGGCCTCCTGGGGCGAGGAGGGGCTGCGCGGCGAGTTCCGGCTGGCCGAGGGCGAGGAACACGACCTGGTGCTGGAGCTGTCCGAACGGCCCGGCGCCGGCCCACTGGAGCCCGGCCGGCTGTGGCGGGAGACGGAACAGCAGTGGAAGGACGCCGTACCGGACTGCTCCGACCTCGCCGCGCCCCGCGACGCGCGGCACGCGTACGCCGTACTGCGCGGCCTGACCAGCGACTCGGGCGGCATGGTCGCGGCGGCCACGACCTCGCTGCCGGAGCGGGCGAACAGCGGGCGCAGCTACGACTACCGCTTCGCCTGGCTGCGCGACCAGAGCTACGCCGGCCTGGCCGTCGCCGCGCACCGGCCGCACCCGCTGCTCGACGGCGCGGTGCGTTTCGTGGCCGAGCGCATCCTCGTCGACGGCGACGCGGTCCGCCCCGCCTACACGGTGACCGGGGGGCCGGTCCCCCAGGAGTCGACGCTGCCGCTGCCCGGCTACCCGGGAGGCAGCGACCGGATCGGCAACGCGGCCGCCACCCAGTTCCAGCTCGACACCTTCGGCGAGGCACTGCAGCTGTTCGCGGCCGCCGCCCGGCACGACCGGCTCACTCCGGAGGCGGAGCAGGCGGTGACCGTGGCGGTGGACGCGGTCGAGCGCAACTGGCAGCGGCCCGACGCCGGTCTGTGGGAGCTGGACGACCGGTGGTGGACCCACTCGCGGCTGAGCGTGGTGTGCGGGCTGCGCCGGATCGCGGAGGTGCTGCCCGGCGCGACGAGCGAACGGTGCGCCAAGACGGCCGAGGTCATCCTCGCCGAGACCCGCCGCCGCTGTCTGCGGCCCGACGGCCGCTGGCGCCGGGCGGCGGACGACGACGGCCCCGAGGCGGCCCTGCTGGTGCCGGTGGCCCGCGGCTGCATGCCCGCCGGCGACCCCAGCGCGGCCACCACGCGCGCGTACATCGAGGACTGTCTGGGCGAGGACGGCTACCTCTACCGGTTCGACCACGAGGGCATCCCGCTGGGCGAGGCCGAAGGGGCGTTCCTGCTCTGCGGGTTCACCATGGCCCTGGCCACCTGTCACCTCGGTGACCGGCAGCGGGCCTGGCGCTGGTTCGAGCGGACCCGGTCGGCGTGCGGGCCGGCCGGTCTGTTCGCGGAGGAGTACGACGTGCGCCAGCGGCAGTTGCGCGGCAACCTGCCCCAGGCGTTCGTGCACGCCATGCTGCTGGAGTGCGCGGCCCGCCTCGACGAGGGGCCGTCACCGGACTGACGGGCGGCGGCCCACGTCAACGCTCAGGCGCGGCGCCCGCCGGGCCCTTGGGTGACTCCCCCGGCCCCGCCGGCGGTCCGGCGGAGTCCCCCGGAACCCCCGGCCCTTGGGGGGGAGTCTCCCGGCTTCCCCGGCCCTTACGCGGAATCCCCCGACCTCCCCCGGCCTTCGGCGGAATCCCCCGGCCCCTTCGGCCCTTCGGCGGAATCCGGGGAGTCCGGTGTCGGCAGGGTGGCGGTCACCCAGCCCAGCCGGGACGTCTCGGTGCCGTCCATGGGGACGGGGGGCTCACCGCCGGCCTCGTTGAACGCGGCCAGTGCCTCGATGAGCGCCGCCCGCTGGTCCGGACGCAACCGCTCGACGATCGGGGCGAGTTCGGCGCGCCGCCGGGCGGTGACCGTCTCCACCGTCCGCCGGCCCTCCCCGGTCAGCCGCAGCAGCGTCTCCCGCCGGTTGGCGGGGTTGGGCTGCCGGTCCGCGAGACCGGCCGCGATCAGCCGGTCCACCATGCGCATCGCGGTCGAGGGCGCCACCTGCAGCAGGTCGGCCAGCGCGACCAGCTTGGTGGCACCGCGGCTGGACAGCACGACCAGCATGCGGAACTGCGGCAGCGTCACCCGCTCCTCGACCTCCGCGAGCGAGCGCGCGGACACCGCCACGAGCAGCCGGGAGGCGGTCAGCACCGCCCGGGTGACCGCGTCGACGTCGTCCCGGCCCGGCTCGGGCCCGGGCTCGGATCCGGGCTCAGGCATCGCGGTCTCGGCCATGGTCCCTTTCTACCCCGTTCGCGACGCCGGGGTGACCGCGGTAGCGCACCAGCAGCATCGCCGCGTCGTCGTGGAGCGGGCCCTCGGCGTGCCGCATCAGGTCCTCGCGCAGGGCACTCAGGGCGGCGTCCGCGTCGGGCTCGTCCAGCAGCCGCGACCGGTCGCCGAGCGGGTAGAACACGCCGTCCGCGTCCCGGGTCTCGGTGACGCCGTCGGTGTAGAGGAGCAGTTGCTCGCCGGGGGCGAAGGGCACCCGGTACGGCTTGGGACCCTCCGTCTCGTGCATGCCGAGGCCCAGCGGCAGCGCGTAGGCGGGCGGCCGCGGGAAGTCGGTGCGGCCGTCGGCGCGTACGACCATCGGGGCGGGGTGCCCGTAGTTGAGGAAGACGACGTCGTGGCCGGAGCCGATCTCGGCAAGTACGGCGGTGACGAACTTCTCCCCCTCCAGTTCCCGGGCCACGCTGCGTTCCAGCCGCTCTCCCAGGCCCAGCAGGTCGGGCTCGTCGTGGGCCGCCTCCCGGAAGGCGCCGAGCACCACGGCGGCCGTCTCGACCGCCGCCAGTCCCTTGCCCTGCACATCGCCGACGATCACCCGGATCCCGTGCGGCGAGGCCACCACCTCGTACAGGTCCCCGCCGATGTGCGCGTCGGCGACGGCCGAGGTGTAGGACACCGTCGTCTGCAGCGGGCCCGCGGTTCTCGGCACCGGGCGCAGCAGCACCCGCTGGGCCACCTCCGCGATGGAGCGGACGCTGGCGAGTTCCGCCTCCCGCCGGGAGCGCATCAGGGCGGCCGCGATGCCCACGCCGGTGACGCCGGCGACCGAGGCCATCGCGGTGAAGCCCCGGCGTTCCTCGAAGAGCCCGTCGTACACCCCGAGGACGACGCAGAGCAGCAGGGAGGCGGCGCCGATCAGGGCCGTACGGCGCCAGCCACCGACGAGGCCCGCGAAGGCGGGGCCGAGCGAGACCAGCGGCAGGAAGCCCACTCCGGGCCCGGACAGCAGGTCCCCCGCCGTCACCACGGCCATCACCGCGAAGGGCATCCAGGACAGCACCGTCACGTTCCTCGGTGGCTTCTTCACGGTCATGGACTGCTCCAGCGGTCTCGCGGCACTGAAGAGCCGCCTCGCTCGGGCGCCCCTCCTCATCTTTAGACTATGCAAAGGTAGGGGCGGGGGTGGCTCCCGCCCCGGCGCGTTACCCGATCGAAGCCCGCACCGGTTCCGGCCGGACCGCTCGCGCGGCCGACGGAACGCGCGGGCCCGTGTTCCCGTCCTCAGGGTGGGGTGCGCCGGGGTGAGCAGCGGAGGGGCAGTGGTGACGGGACGGCTGGGCGGGGGCGGCGGGCACGAGGACGTCCCTCCGGTTCCGGACGCGGTGTGGCAGAGGTTCCTCGACGACAGCGAGGGGGCGATCCGGCGGTCGGCGCCGAGGGAGCCGTCGGCGCGGGAACGGGCGGCCGCCGGGCCGGGCGGCGTGCCGGAGCCGGCCGGGACACCAGAGTCCGTGGGTGAGCTGTGGCAGCCCGAGGACGTCCGGCCCGGCCGGGCGTGGCGGGAGCTCGACGGCCGCGCGCGGCGCCGCCGGCTGGCCGGCGTGGTCGGCACCGCCGCGGCGATCGTCATGGTGCTCGGGGCCGTGTCGTACCTGCCCCACGATGGGGCGGTCCCGGCCGGGCACCCCGGCGCGGTGGTGCCGCGGCAGACGGAGAAGGCGTCCGATCCGCTGCCCAGCACCTCCCCGGCCGTGCCCGGCGCGGGCTCCGGGACCGTGTCCCCGCCCGCCCAGGATTCGGGGCCGCGCACCTGATGTCGGAGGCACCGCGGTAACCGCCGGGGACGGTGTCAGCCGAGGGCGAAGTAGCGCAGCCAGACGTAGGCGAGGGAGACGGCGACGGTGGCGGCGGTGACGACCAGCCCGTACTTGGTGAACTGCCAGAAGCCGATGGGCCGGCGGTTGCGTTCCGCGATGCCGAGGACGACGACGTTGGCGCTGGCGCCGATCGCCGTGGCGTTGCCGCCGAGGTCGGCGCCGAGGGCCAGGGCCCACCACATGACGTGGTCGGCGCCGCCGCCCATGGTGTGCACGAGGTCGGCGGTGACGGGCGCCATGGTCGCCACGTAGGGGATGTTGTCCACGATCCCGGACAGCACCGCCGACGCGCCGAGCATCGTCATGGCGCCGCCGAGTTCGCCAGTGCCGATGGCGTGGGCGAGGGCCTGGGAGACCTGGTCGATGACGCCGGTGCCGATCAGGCCGCCGATCATGATGAACAGGCCCGCGAAGAAGGCGAGGGTCGGCCACTCCACCTCCGAGAGCACCTCGTCGGTGTCCACCCGGGAGACGGCCACGAGGAGACCGGCGCCGAGGAGGGCGACGACGCTCGGCTCGTAGTGCAGCACCGGGTGCAGCACGAAGCCGGCCACGACGAGGGCGAGCACGAGCAGGCCCTGCACCAGCAGCCGGGGGTCCTTGATGGCCTCCCGTTCCTCCAGCGCCATGATCCCTGCGGCGCGGTCCTCGTCGTAGACGAACGCCTCGCGGAACATGACCCGGCAGAGCAGCAGGAGGACGGCGACCAGGACCACGATCAGCGGGGCGAGGTGGACCAGGAAGTCGTTGAAGGTCAGGCCGGCGCGGCTGGCGATGATGATGTTGGGCGGGTCGCCGACGAGGGTCGCCGTGCCGCCGATGTTGGAGGCCAGCACCTCGGCGATCAGATAGGGCGCGGCGGGCAGGGCGAGGCGTTCGCAGACGAGGAGGGTGACCGGGGCGACCAGCAGGACGGTCGTCACGTTGTCCAACAGGGCGGAGATCAGTGCGGTGATGACGACCAGCATGACCATCACCCGGAACGGCCTGGCGCGGGCCTTCTTCACGGACCAGATCGCCAGGTACTCGAACATGCCGGTCTTCTTCAGCACGCCGACGATCATCATCATGCCCATGAGCAGGAAGATGACGTTCCAGTCGATGCCGGAGGTCTCGGAGTAGAACGCCGAGGCGTCGTCGGTCGCGCCGATCGCCAGCATCAGGCCGGCCCCGCCGAGGGCGACGGCGACCCGGTGGATCTTCTCGCTGATGATCAGGGCGTACGCGCCGGCGAAGACGGCGACGGCGGCCCAGGCGTGCCAGTCGCTCACGACACCACCGCCGCGGGCCCCGTGCCGTACGGCGCCCCGCGTGCCATGTCGGCCATGACGGCCACCTCCGATCGGACGACAGAGCTCTCCCTGTTCGCCGACCAGACTTCCCGGCACACCGCTGGGCACCTTACCCTCTCTTGGCGTCCCCCCAGCAGTTCCTTGACCAGCAGACCGGGCGGGACCCGGACTGCCGGGCTCCGGCAGCGAGGGCCGTCATCACGTGACGGCGAGCAGGCGCTCCAGCAGGTGCGAGGCCGTGATGACGCCGAGGAGCCGGGGACCGGCCCCGTCCCGGTCGACCACGGCGACGAGCGGGCTGCGGGCCTGCGCCATCTGCGCGGCGACCTCCAAGGCCGTGTCGTCGGGCGCGGCGATCGCTGGCGGGGGCGCGGTCGCGGTGAGGCAGTCGCGGACCCGGAGTCCGGCCAGGGCCTCGCAGAGCCGGTCGGCGTGGTCCTCGTCGACGACGGCGGCGAGGGTCGGGTCCTCCACGACGTATCCCGGCACCAGGAGCTTGACCATCTGGGAGGCGGGCAGGATCGCCTCGGGCGCGCCGCGCTCATCCACCACCAGCAGGGCGGGCAGCCGGTGGGCGGCCATCAGCCGGGCGGCGTCGAGGGCGGCGCTGTCCAGGCCGACCGTCTCATACACCACCGCCAAATCCCGCGCCCGCACACCCGGCTCCCGTCCTCGCACGCCCTCGTCCACACATCCGGCCGGGGCCCCACGAGCAAGATAGCCGAGCGGTCGGCCAGGGCGCCGGGCCCGGGTCAGTCGTGGGCGAGCCGGGCGGGCGACCGAGAGTGGCGGGCCAGGGCGGCGGGCGAGGGGCAGTCGCGGCCAAGCCGAGCCGACAGCCGACGTACCCGACCCGGAGCAGTCGCGGCGAAACCCAGCCGACAGCCGACGTGACCAGCCCTGGTCAGTCGCGGCCATGCCGAGCCGACAGCCGACGTACCCGACCCGGAGCAGTCGCGGCGAAACCCAGCCGACAGCCGACGTGACCAGCCCTGGTCAGTCGCGGCGAAACCGAGCCGGCATCCGACGTGACCGGCCCGGGGCAGTTGCGGCGGAGCCGAGCCGGCGGCCGACGTGACCAGCCCGGGGCAGTCGCGGCGGAACCGAGTCGGCAGCCGAGGTGACCGGCCAACGGTCAGTCGTGGCGCATGCGGCGGCGGTCTCGGCGGATCAGGACGGCCGTGCTGAGCGCGACCAGGGCGACGGCGGCGGCGAGCGGAGCGAGGAAGTACGTCATCAGGTCTCCCGGGGCCGGGCGGCGTGCCGGGGATGCGCGGAGCCGGCCGGGTCGCCGGCGGCGCGGCGGATGGCGGACTCGACGGCGGCGAGCCGGTCGGCGAGGAGGCCGATTCCGGCCACGGCGCGGACGAGGGGATCGTCCTCGGCGCCGCCGAGCGCCCGGGCGCGGACGTGGGCGGCCTTGACCTCGGCCCACCGGTCGGCCTGGGCCGGGGTGAGCGTGCCCCGCAGTTCGGCGAGTTTCAGCAGGTTGGCCTCGGCCCCCTGGGTGAGGGTCCGGGCCTCGGCGGTGTAGTGGTCGTCGATGACGGCGGCGCGTTCGGCGTCGTTCATGACGGGCCTCAGGCGCTGGGCGATCCGGTTCATGGTGCGGTAGGAGCCCTGGAGGCGGAACGGCGGCTCGGTGCGGGCCGCGTCGGCGTGGGCGGCGGAGGCGATGTAGGCGGCGTTGACCGCGAGGACGGTGTCGCGGGCGGCGAGGAGATGGCGCAGCACGGCGAGGACGCGGTCCAGCTCGGCCGACGGGACGGCGTACTCAAGGCGGTCGGCGCGTGCCGTGGGGTCGCCGGCGGCGAGCCGGAGCAGCAGGTCCAGGTCGGCGCTGTCCCGGCCGGCGAGGGGCGCCAGGACGGGGTTCGAGGTGAGCGCGTTCTCCAGGAAGCTGAGGGCGAACGCGTCCTCCTTGCCGGTCAGGACGTCGCCCAGGTTCCACACGTCGGCGCGGTTGGCGAGCATGTCGGGGACCTGGAAGCGGGCTCCGGACTCGGTGAAGGGGTTGCCGGCCATGCAGACGGCGAAGCGCTTGCCGCGCAGGTCGTAGGTGCGGGGCTGCCCGTCCCACACGCCCTCGACGCGGCGGGTCGCGTCGCACAGCGGGATGAACTTCTGCAGCAGTTCGGGCGAGGTGTGCTGGATGTCGTCGAGGTGGAGGAGCGTGTTGCTGCCTGCCGCCAGCGCGAAGTTGATTTTCTCGATCTCCTGGCGGGATCCGGCGTCGGGGGCGTCGGCGGGGTCGAGCGAGGTGACGGCGTTGCCGAGGGCGGGGCCGCTGACCCGCACCAGCATCAGGCCGAGCCGGCCGGCGACGTACTCCATGAGGGTCGTCTTGCCGTAGCCGGGCGGGGACAGGAGCAGCAGCAGGCCGCCGGTACCGGTGCGTCCGCCGGCGCCGGCGGTGCCGAGCTGCTTGGCGAGGCTGTCGCCGACGAGCGGCAGGTAGACCTCGTCGACGAGCCGGTTGCGGACGAAGCCGGACATGACCCGGGGCCGGTGGTCGTCCAGCCGCAGCCGGGCGCGCTCGGCGTCCACCAGGGCGGTGCGCCGGCGCTGGTAGGCGCGGAACGCGGGCACGTCGTGGGCGGCGAACCGGGCCGTGCGGGCGAGGAACTCGTCGAGCCGCAGCGGCAGCCGGCCGCCGGTGACGCGCGGGTGCGTGCCCAGCAGTCCCTCGGCGGTCGCGGTGAGCGGGGCGTCACCGTCGTAGCGGGGCAGGTCCGGGCAGAGTTCGGCCGCGACCGCCTCGGCGAGGTCGCCCGGGGCGAGTTCGGTGCCGGTGGCGGTGGCGTACGCCGACAGCCAGGCCTGGACGAGCTGCCGGCGGGCCGGGAGGTCGTCCAGGGCATCCAGCGCGGCCAGGTCGTCGTCGTAGGCGGTGGTGCCCACCGTACGGCGGAACTTCTCCAGCAGGACGCGCACGCCGGCGCCGAGGACGAATCCCTCGGGCCCGCCGGTGAGTTCCTCGAAAAGGTAGCCGGCGGCGGCCTCGCCGCCGATGGCGGCCTCGTCACCGCCGATGGCGTCCGCCAGTTCGCGCCGCAGGTCGGTGATGGCGGGCGCCAGGCCGAAGGTGTCCCGGGCCCGGGCCAGCGAGCGGGCGCGCCGGGTCCAGGTCTGGCGTGCGGCCTCCGTGGTGCGGTGGGCCCAGAAGAGCTGGGCGGCGGCGCGGGCGGCCGGTTCGTGGCGCAGCGCCCCGGCCCCTTCGTACAGGGGCAGCAGCGCGGTGAGGACGGCGGTCGCGTCGTGGTCGTGGACGCCGGTCTCGTATCCCTCGTCGTACGCCTCCTGCGCCGTCCGGCGTACCAGTGCGGGCAGGTCGGCGGCCATGAGCGCCTCGGGCGAGTGTGCGCCGAGCAGGCGGGCGGCGAGGTGTTCGGCGCGGTAGACCTCGGGGGACTCGGAGGGCAGGGTGCGCTGCCAGAACGGGCGGGTGTCCGCGAAGCCGGGGTCGGTGACCGGGGCGCGGTAGTCGGTGCCGGTGACGGCGTAGGCGAGGCCCTCGCCGTGCGGGACGAGGGTGAGGTCGAGTGGCTGGGTGGTGACGGCGAAGCGGTGGGCGCCGAGCCGCAGGGTGCGTCCGCCGTCGCCGTACAGGTCGGTGCGGTCCTTCAGGGCGCGGGCGGCTTCCTGGCGGGCGGACTCCAGGCGGCCGGTGAGTTCCTCCGCGCGGACGGGGTCGCCGAGGTCCCGCAGTTCGGCGGCGGAGCGGCGGACCTTGGCCACGAGCGGGTCGGAGGCGAAGTAGGCGCTGACCGCGTCGGGGTCGGTGAGGGCGGCGGAGCGCCGGGCGACGGTGTCCAGGACGCGGGCGGCGGAGGCCGCGAGCTGTTCGGCGCGGCGGGCGCGGGCGTCGGCGAGGGTCTGTTTGCGGGCGGTGAACGCCTCGTAGATCTCGGTGCGCCGGTCGGCGAGGTCCGCGAGGACGTCGTCGAAGTCGGCGAAGCGGGACTCCAGGTCCTCCAGCCGGGCGAGGAGGCGGGCGAGTTGGTCGTCGCAGGCCTCGGTGGTGTCGGCGGCGGCGAGAGCGGTGGTGACCAGCTGGCCGAGCAGGGCGGTCTCGGCGGCGGACTCGGCGCGGCCCTCGTGGTCGAGGAGGGCGCGGCGGCGGGCGTCGAGGGCGGCGCGGGCGCGGTTGACGCCGGCGAGGACGGCGGCGGCGCGCTCCAGGACGGCGGTGCGGACGGTGGCGTCGCCCATGTCGAGGCTCGCGACGACGTCGGTGACGGTGGTGAGCCCGTCGGCCAGTTCGTCGAGCCGGGCGCCGACCGGGCCGGCTTCGGCGACCGTGGTGATCGCCTGGGCGTCGGCGGCGAGTTGTTCGACGCCGGTGTGGTGGGCGGCGAAGGCGTCGTCCTCGGCGAGGAGGCCCACGGCCCGCTCGCCGAGAGCCGCGAGGTCGGTCTCGGCGACGGTGGCGAGGGTGTCGAGGCGGTCCCGGTCGGCGTACCGCAGCTCCTTGAGGTTGAGGAGCCGGCCGTGCGCGTGCCGGAGTTCGGTCAGGCCGGCGACCCAGGCGGCGGCGTCCTTCGGGGCCTCGCCGCGCAGCCTGCGGACCACGGTGGCGATCCGCCCGGCGGCCTCGTCGAGCGCGTCGGCGGCCTGCCGGGTGAGGACCTGGACGTGCTCGAACTCGGCGAGGATCTGGCCGACGGTGTCCCGGAGGTCGTCCAACGGCCCGTGCAGGCCGCCGAGTTCGGTCTCGCCCAGCCAGTGGTGGCCGTCGGCGGTGCGGACGCAGGCGGCGGACAGGGCCTGGTAGCCCTCGCCGGTCGTGATGCCGTCGCGGACGGTGCCGGCGACGGACAGGCAGGCGGAGATGGCGCGCACCAGGTCGGCGTTGCCGATCCGGGCCAGCGGTCCGCTGCCGGTGGGGGCGCCCGCGGCATGGGTGTCGGAGTCGTACGGCGAGTGCCACAGCTGGACCGGGTGGACCTGGGCCGGCTGGTCGCCGTCCGCGCGGACCACGGCGAACGTGCCGTCGTCGAAGAGGCCCCAGCCCCGGCAGGGCAGCGGGGCCGCGACCTCCTGGCGGATCGTGTTGTACGACAGCAGCAGGGCGCGACCGCCGCCGCGCGCGTGGAAGGCGTACAGCACGTCCTCGCCGTTGGGCGAGCGCACCTCCCGCTCGAACTCCAGCTCGCGGACGTCGAGGTCGTACGTCTTCACGGTCCCCGTGGCCAGGCAGTAGCCGCCGGGGAACAGGACGCCCCGGTCCTCGGGGAGGCGGCGGCAGCCCTGTCCGAGGCCGTCCAGGCGGGTGACCGATCGGGTGAGGGTGTTGAACACGAGGTGCCGGTGGGCGTCCTCCTTGTAGGGGCGGACGCGCAGGAGGACGAGGGCGCCCACGCGCGCGTGGGCGATGTCCGCGTCGGCGAGGGCCTGCAGCGGTTCGTCGACCGGTTCGCTGTGGATGCCCTCCCCCGTCTCGGTGTCGTTCTCCGTCTTGACGGTGAGGGTGCCCCCGACGGTCGAGACGAACAGCCCGCCGGGGACGGCGACGTGCGGGTGGCGGCCGAGGACGTGGTCCTCGCGGGTCGTCGCGGTCCAGGTGACCTCGTCGGAGGGCGGGAAGACGTCGTCGCGTTCGCCGCGCGCGTCCAGGAAGGCCACCCGGCCGTCGTCGGTGGGGGTCCAGCGCAGCACGCGGATGTCGTCGGCCTTCTCGCCGGTGCGGAACACCGCGAGGAGCCGGCCGGCGGTGATCCGCAGGCGCAGCAGCCGGGCCTGGCGGAAGTAGCGGTGCAGGTCGGCGAACTCCCGCTGGAAGGACGGGTCGTCGAGCAGTCCGGGTACGGCGGTCTCGGGCAGCGGGTTCAGCTCGCGGTCGTAGAGCGTGAACACGTCGGCCACCGCGGGCGGGGCGTCCGGCGCGGGCCGGCCGGCGGTGCCGAGGAGCAGCGTGTCCCCGACGGCGACGACGTCGCACGGGACGCACGGGTGCGGGGTGCGCAGCTGCTCGCTGCCGGCGAGGTCGAGCCGGGCGGAGCCGAACTCCTCGACGCGGCGGGCGTTGAGGGCGTCGGCACGGCGGGCGAGTTCGGCGGCCTGCGCGGTGAGGCGGTCGCGCAGCAGCTCGTAGGTGCCGGCGTCGTGGGCGCCCGCCTCCGGGACGGTGGCCATGGACGGTACGTTCCTTCCGCGTGGCAAGGGGGAGGGGATGTCCGGGGAGACGTGTGGCGCAGAGGAGGTGCCCTGGCTGCCGTCCCCTGTGCGGCAGCCGGGGCACCGGTGGTGATCAGACCCTGGCGGTGCCGTTCAGCGCGGTGAGCGGGGTGTCGGCGATGCCCAGTTCGCCCGCCCGGTCCAGGAGTTGCTGCACGGTGCCGGCCTCGGTGCCGCCCGACTTCATGAGCTTCATCAGCAGCGCGGAGACCGTCAGGTTCTGCACGTCGGCGGTCGAGGCCCGGCCGAGGACGCCGGCCAGGTCGTCGGTGAAGCTGGAGGTGCCGTCGAGCCACGGGCGGGCCAGGGCCTGCGCGGTCTCGGAGTGCCGCACGAACCCGTCGACGCCCTTGCCGAGCGAAATGGAGGAGACCAGCCGGTCGAAGAAGACGGATTCCCCGCCGACGATGTCGATGTCGGCGTTCTCCAGGCCGGTGGCGAGCACCGTGGCCTGTGCCTCGGCGACCTGCCGCTGCACGTCCAGGCCGGCGAGCCGGATCTCCTTCTCCGCCTGGAGCCGCAGCCGGTACTCCTCGTGGCCGCGGGAGGCGTCGTCGAGGGCGGCCATCGCGGCGGCCTTCTCGGTCAGGCCCTCCGCCTCTGCCTTCAGCTTTCCGCCGATGCCGTCGGCGTCGGCCAGCGCCCTGGCCCGCGCTCCCTCGGCCTCGGCCAGCGCCTTCGCCTTCGCGCCCTCGGCGTCGGCGAGCGCCTTGGCCCTGGCGCCCTCGGCCTCGGCCCGCAGCCGGGCCTGGGTGGCCTCCGCCTCGGCCCGGCCCGCCTTCTCGATGACGGCGGCCTCCTTGTCGCGGACCTGGACGGCGGCGAGACCCTCGGCGGCGGCCTCGGCCTGGACGCCCTCGGCGAGCCGCAGCTTGGCCCGGGCGTCGAGATCGGCCGTCTTCAACCGGGCCTCGGCGAGGGTGAGTTCCTCGGCGGCGCGGTGGGTGGCGGCCTGTTCGGCGGCCTCCGCCGCCTTGATGTCCTTGACCAGCTTCTCCTGCGCCTCGGCCTCGGCGGCGATGATGACGGCCTGCCGCTCGCGCTCCGCCTGCTCGACGGCGCGCAGCTTCTTGATGGACTCCTCCTGCTCGGCGACCGTCCGGTCCACCGCGACCCGTTCGCGCACGACCTCGGCGATGTCGCGGCGCTGCGCCTCGACCTCCTTGTCGGCGGAGATCTTCGTCAGCTGGGTCTCCCGCTCCCGGGCGATGACCTCCAGCATGCGGTCCTTCTCGATCCGCTCGTTCTCCACGGCGATGACCCGCTCGCGGTTCTTCGCGGCGACGGCGACCTCGCGGGCCTGGTTCTCCCGCTGCACGCCGAGCTGCTCCTCGGTGCGCAGGAACGCGCCCTGCGCACGCAGCCGCTCCTCCTCCACCACCCGGGCGGTCTCCGCCTCCTCGCGGGCGCGGGAGGTCTCGATCTCCCGCTTCTGCTTGATCTCGGCGTCCGCCTGCCGGCGCTCCAGCTCCAGGACGGCCTCGCGGGCGTCCACGTTCTGCCGGGTGATCTCCTTCTCCTCCGTGCGCTGCGCCTCGTTGGTGCGCACGTGCTCCACGGCGGTCAGCTCGGTGATCTTCCGGATGCCCTGGGCGTCCAGGACGTTCGCCGGGTCCAGCTGGGACAGCGGCGTCTGCTCCAGGTAGTCGATCGCCGCGTCCTCCAGGTGGTAGCCGCTGAGGTCGACACCGATCAACTCGATGATCTTGTAGCGGAGTTCCTCGCGCTTGGTGTAGAGGTCGGTGAAGTCCAGCTGCTTGCCGACGGTCTTCAGCGCCTCGGAGAACTTGGCGTGGAACAGCTCCTGCAGGGTCTTCTGGTCGCTGGCGCGTGCCGTGCCGACGGACTGGGCGACCTTGATGACGTCCCCGACGGTCTTGTTGACCTTCACGAAGAACGAGATGCGGATGTCGGCGCGGATGTTGTCCCGGCAGATCAGCCCGTCCCGGCCGGCCCGGGTGATCTCGATGGTCTTCACCGAGATGTCCATCACCTCCGCCTTGTGCAGCACGGGCAGGACGACCTGGCCGGTGAAGGTGACGTCGACCTTGCGCATCCTGGAGACGATCAGCGCCTTGCCCTGCTCCACCTTGCGGAACAGCCGCGAGAGCGCGAACAGCGCGAGGGCGACGAGGAGCAGACAGACGACGGCGAGCACGCCGATGGCATCCATGACACACGTCCTTCAGGCATCAGGAGAAGGGCCGGGAAGCGGGCGTTCCGGTGCCGGACACCCTGCCGGTGTCCGGCACCGAAACGCTCAGCAGTGCTCCCCGCGGCTCATGATGGGCGAGCGGGACCCGCTCGCGCATTGCCGACATCCGGCAGTGTTCACTAAGGTCTGGATGCCGGTGGGCCGACAGGAGGACCGCATCGGCGCGTGAACATCCACGGGGGGACGGCGTGACACACCGGGAGACGCCCGAGCGGTATCTGGACGGCTACGACCGCATCCTGAAGGAGGTCTCGGACACCGGCCGCCGGCTCACCCGGGAGGAGCTGGAGTCGCGGCGCGTGCTGGGTGAGCACGCCGCCGACGACGGGCATGGACTGCGCGCCCTGGTCAGCGCCCATCTGTCTGCCACCCGCGCGGGCTGGCCGAGTACCGGCTCCGGTACGGCGGACAGCGTCCTGGCCGCCGTGCAGCAGGCGATAGACGCCTTCGCGGAGGGGTACGAACGCGCGCAGACCCTCGCCGTACGCCAGGAGGAGGCGGCCCGCCGCGAGTTCATCGACGACCTGCTCTACGGCCGCAGCGACCTGGGCCGCCTCGCGGAGCGCGCCGAACGCTTCGGGCTGCGGCTCGCCCACGCCCACGCGGTCGCCGTGGCGCGCGGCCCGGCCGCCTACACGGAGGGCGACGCGGTGCCCCGCCAGGTGGAGCAGGCGCTCCTCGCCCGCTTCGGCAACCGCAGCGCCCTGCTCACGACCAAGGACGGCCGGCTGCTGTGCATCGCCCCCGGCCACGAGGACGAGATCCTGCCCTACTTCGCGAAGCGGGCGCACGCCGCCACCGACGGGGGCACGGTGGCCATCGGGCGCCCCCAGCCGGGCCCCGGCGGAGTCGTCCAGTCGTACGAGGAGGCCCTCAACACCCTCGAACTGGCCGACCGGCTGGGCCTGGACGACCCGGTGCTGCGCGCCGTCGACCTGCTCGTGTACCCGGTCCTCACCCGTGACCGGCAGGCCATGGCCGACCTGGTGCTGGACACCCTCGGCCCGCTGACGGCGGCCCGGGGCGGTGCCGAGCCGCTCCTGGCCACGCTCACGGCCTACTTCGACGTGGGCTGTGTGGCCGCGGAGGCCGCCCGCCGCCTGTCGCTGAGCGTGCGCGCCCTGACGTACCGGCTGGAGCGCATCCACAAGCTCACCGGCGCCAACCCGGCCGATCCGGGGCACCGTTACATGCTGCAGACCGCGGTCATCGGCGCCCGGCTGCTGGACTGGCCGGCCAAGGCCCTGTGAGGACCACCGGCCAACGGCGACCGGACGCCCGTCACGGCCGACGGTGCCGCGGGCGGGTCACGGCGAGCAGCACCAGGGCGAGCGCCTGGATCGCGGCCACCACCGTGATCAGCGTCGGGATCGAGTAGTCGTACAGGGCACCGGTGAGCGCCCCGCCCGCCAGGCCCGCCCCGCCGACCACCCCGGCGAAGATCCCGTAGGCGGTGGCCCGCCGGGGCGTGGGCACCAGGTCGGCGACCGTCGCCCGCAGCGTGGACTCCTGCACGCCCATCGCCGCACCCCACACCAGGGACCCGCCGACGGCCCACGCGACGGTGTCGGTGAACGCGAGCGCCGGTACGGCGGCGGCCAGGACGGGCAGGACGACGAGCACCCGCGGGCCGATCCGGTCGTACCACCAGCCGGTGGCCAGCGCGGCCACCGCGTCGACGGCCATCGCGCCCGCGTACAGCACGGGCACCCAGGCGGTCGTCAGCAGGTGCCGGGTCACCAGGTGGTACGACAGCACGCCGAAGGTGGCGAACCCGGCGGTCGTGGTCGCGGTGAACGCCGCGTAGGTCCAGAAGGCGGCCGGCAGCCGACCGCCGGGTGCCGGTGGCGGGCCGCCCGCGGCGCCGGTCACCGCGCGCTCGTACGCCTCCGGGTCCGGCACCCGGGCCCGCAGCCAGAACAGCAACCCCAGCACGGCCACCCCGGGTGCCGCGAGGACGCCCAGCGCGGGACCGTAGTCGCCGCCGGTCAGGGCGAGGACACCGGCCACCGTCAACGGGCCGACGAGGGCGCCGACCTGGTCCATCGCCTCGTGCACGGCGAACCCCCGGCCGCGGCCGGTCGCGGCCGTCGCGTGCGACAGGAGGGTGTCCTTCGCCGGTGAGCGCACCGCCTTGCCCACCCGCTCGGCGACCACCAGGACGCAGGCCGCCCACAGCACGCCGACCACGCCGAGCGGCGGCACGGAGACGACGGTCAGCGCGTACCCGGCG
This sequence comes from Streptomyces sp. L2, assembly GCF_004124325.1. NCBI lineage: Bacteria > Bacillati > Actinomycetota > Actinomycetes > Kitasatosporales > Streptomycetaceae > Streptomyces > Streptomyces sp. L2. The sequence continues at coordinate 7,219,419 of NZ_QBDT01000001.1, read as the reverse complement.
ATCGCCAGCCCCCAGAACCTGCGGGTCCGGTCCGCGAGCGGGCCGGACACCAGCCGCAGCACCAGCGCCGCCGCCTCACCGGCACCGGTGACGACACCGACGACGAGGGCGGAGGCGCCCAGCGAGGCCAGCAGCGGGCCGGTGACCGAACGGGCGCCCTCGTACACGAAGTCGGCGAGCAGGCTGACCGCCCCGAACCACACGACGAAACGCCACGGCCGCATCCCCGCGGGTTCCGGCCGCGCCCCGGACGCCTCGGCCTTCACGCCGTCCGCTCCCGTTCCACGCCCGGGACTCTACGCCGCGCGGGGGGACGCGGCGGGCCGCTGCCCGTGCCCTTAGGGTGGAGCCGTGATCGTGACGCAGTCCTCCGCCGGTGCGGCCGGGGTCCGCCGCCGTCGGGTGGTGCGGCCGGCCGTGCTGGTCGCCGTGCTGCTGGGGCTGTTCCTCATGCACGGCGGTCCGGCCGCGGCCGACGGCGGCTGTCACGGGGCGACGCCAGGCATGCCGGTCGCCTCGCACATGCCGGCCGGAACGGCCGCGCACGCCGTCCTCGCTCCGGAGGGGGCGGGTCCGAAGGCCGTAGCGCGGGTGGACCAGGCCGCGCGGGGGGCGCTGTGCGTGGCCACCACGCCCCGCTCCGGGATCCCGCTGCCGCCGCTCACCGCGGCCGTCGTCCTGCTCGTGGCCGCCGTGCTGCTGCCGGGGATCCGGCGGGCGTACGGCGACGTGCGCCACCGGGGGCCACCGGCCGGCGGGCGTGACCTCCTGCACCAGGTGTGCGTCGCACGGACGTGACGCGACCTCCGGCCCCGCGGCTCACCGCCGCGCGTCCGGTACCGGTCGCCCGTTCACGTTCACCGCGCCGGGCCCGCGGCACGGCGCCCACCTGGAAAGACACCACATGTCCCAGCACCACCGGACGATCCGCCATGCCCTCACGGCGGCCACCCTCACCGCGGCGCTCGGCCTCACGCTGACCGCCTGCGGCTCCGGCTCAAGCCACAGCTCCGGCCACAGCTCGCCCATGGCCGGCATGGACCACGGCGGCACACCCTCCCGCTCCGCGTCGGCCGACGCGATGGAGTCCATGCCCGGCATGGACACCGCGTCCGCCGGCAACGGCCTGACCGCCGCGAAGGACGGCTACCGGATGGCCTCCGCGAGTGCCACGCTGTCCGCCGGCCGCGGGGCCGACTACCGCTTCACCATCACCGGCCCGGACGGCAGGCCGGTCACCGGTTTCGCCGTCGACCAGACCAAGCGGATGCACTTCTACGCCGTCCGCACCGACCTCACCGGCTTCCAGCACCTGCACCCGGCCATGGCCGGCGACGGCACCTGGACCGCGCCCCTGGCCGCCCTGCGACCGGGCACCTGGCGCCTGTACGCCTCCTTCACCCCGGACAGCGGTCCCGGCAAGGGCAAGGACCTCGTCCTCAGCCGCACGGTGAAGGTGCCCGGCACGGCGACGGACGCGCCGCTGCCGCCGGCGTCCGGCAGCACCACCGTCGACGGCTACACCGTGGCGGTGAAGGGCGACCTCATGGCGGGCATGGCCCACCGGTTGACCGCCACCGTCACCAGGAACGGCGAACCGGTCACCGACCTGCAGCCGTACCTGGGCGTCTTCGCCCACCTGACCGCCTTCCACCAGGGCGATCTCGCCTTCGCCCACCTCCACCCGGAGACCGAGGCCGACGGCGACCGCGGCGGACCGTCCCTGACCTTCCACGCCGAGTTCGCCCAGTCCGGGAACTGGCGGCTGTTCCTGCAGTTCCGGACCGGCGGCACGCTGCACACCACGGCTCTGACGCTGCGCGTCGGCTGATCCCCGCGCCGCGGTGACCGCCCAAACCGGTGGGGGCCTTCCCGGCCCCCACCGGTTTGGGCGGCGTCCCCTGACGGCTACTCATGGCGCATGATGCCCTCCCAGGTCGAAGAAGCCCTGCCGGAACTGGTCCCCTTCGTCCGTGCCGTGCAGGGGCGGCGGCCCGACGACGGGACGTGGTGCGAGGCCTGGACGGTACGCGACGTCCTGGTCCACCAGACGGGCAACGCCGAGGAACTGGCCCGGGTCCTGGAGGCGTTCCTCGCCGGGGCGCCGGCGGAGACCCGGGGCTTCGAGCGTGAGGCTCCCTACCGGCGGATGCCCGACTCCGAACTGTGGGCGGCCTTCGTCAGCCGCTGCGCACATCTCGTGGACGTGGCCTCGGCCGCCGCGGACGACCTGCCCGCGGACACGGAGGTGATGTGGACCGGTCGGTCCGTGACGGTCCCCTTCTTCGTCGAACACATGCGTCAGGAACTCGTGCTGCACCGCTGGGACCTCACCGGTGACGACCGTACGGCGGTCCGGGCACTCGACGAACCGTGGATGACCGAGCACAGCGTCATGTCGGTCGGCCGCCCGCTGCTGACGAAGGGCCGCGCCGGCCTGGACCTGGGGCCCGGGGAGCGGGTCGAGGGCCGGCTGCGCACGCCGGGCACGGACGACGTCGTGGTGACCGCCGACGCCGACGGCGCCGCCATCCGCCTGGCCGCTCCCGAGGGCCCCGCCACGATCGAGAGCGACGCCGCCGTACGCCTGCTGCTGCTCTGGGGCAGGCGCCCGGCCGATCCCTCGCGCTGGCACAGCTCCACCGGGCCGGAGAACCTGCTGGCGGTCCGGACGCTGCTGGGCGGCTACTGAGGCATTGACCCGACATGAACTTAGGTTAGCCTCACCTTTCATGAGCACCCTTCTGCTGGCCGCGGACACGGCCGGCTACACGCTGCCCACCCCGTGGCGAGCCCTGACCAAGACCGGCTACTTCATCGGCCTGACCGGCGCCATCGGTGGCCTCGTCACCTACGCGACCACCGTGCGCCCCGCTCTCAGGGGGACGTCGGACGGTGACGGTGACGGCTCCCGGCTGCGTGACCGCCTGTCGGTCTGTCTCGCCTGGTCCGGAGTGGTTCTCCTGGTGGCCGGATACTTCCAGCTCGCCGCGCGGGTGGCCCGGAACGGCCCCGGGATGCCGTTCGGCAACGCCCTCGCGCCACGACGCATATGGCAGTTCCTCAGAGCGCCCGCGGACGACGGCGCCTGGATCGCCCAGGGGACCCTCTACCTGGTGCAGAACCTCGTCCTCCTCGGGGCCGCGATCACCCTCATGACGCTGTTCACCCGCGGCGCCCGGCGCCGGCTGGACCAGCTCGCCCTCATCGCGCTCCCCCTCGCCCTGGCCGTCACGCTGATCGGCGCGGTCCCGGCCACCGTCCCGCTCACGACGGACGAGATGCTGGACCGGGTCCTGACCCAGACCCACATCATCAGCGGCACCGTCTGGCTCGGTGGTCTCGTCCTGCTGAGCCTCCTCGCCGGCGCCCGGCGGCGCCTGGGCCCGGACGCGGGCCTGCTCTGGGCCGACCTGTGGCGGCGCTTCAGCCTCGTCGCGATGATCTGCGTCGCCGCCGTCGTCGTCTCCGGCCTGTGGATGAGCTGGGAACACGTGGGCACCGTCAGCCAGTTGTGGACGACCGGCTACGGACTCGCGCTGCTCGTGAAGACCGTCCTCGTCCTGGGCATGGTCACCGCGGGCGCCGTCAACCAGTTCTGGCTGATGCCCCGCATGACGCGGGCCCGCCGCGCGAGCGACACCGTCTCCCTCCGCCACCTGACGCTCGGGCACTTCCCCAGGGTCGTCTGGGGCGAGGTCGTCCTCGGCCTGGCCGTCCTCGTCGTCGTGCCCCTCCTCAGCGGATCCGCCCGCAAGGAAGCCGGCGGCGCCCCGGCCGAACCGTCGGCGGGCGTCTACACCGCGGGCCTGGCCCTCGCCCTCGCCCTGGCCGTCTCCCTCTACGCCACGGCCCGCGCGTCCGACGCCCTCTCACGCCGGACACCCGCCGCCGACCCCGCCTGACCGGAGCCGGTCCGCACTTCCCGTGCCGGGGAGTGACGCCACCTCAGCGCCGGGCCAGCGCCAGCAGGCTCAGGCCGAACATCAGCACCCCGAGCGGAAGATGGACGGACGGTACGTGGGCGATGCCGAGCACGACCTGGACCGAGGCGAGGGCCAGGAAGCCGGACGCCTGCCATACCGGCCGGGACGATCCACCGCCCGGCTTCCACGCCAGCACCGCGGCGAGCACGTACAGCATCGACGCCCCGTACATCACCCGGGCCCCGGCACTGTGCAGCGTCTCTCCGTAGGACGCGGTCAGCAGCAGCCCCGCGGAGACGGCCTGGAGGAAGATGGTCAGGGTCTGCAGGGCGATCGCGATCCGCAGGAACGAGGCACCGCGCCGGGCCTTCGCCGTCGCGGTCGCCTTCGCCGTCACCTGAGTGGCCATGGCGCATCCCCTTTTCCGCCCTCGGGCAGTAGATCGATAAGGTCTCACCACACCGACGACGTGGGTCCGCGAAAGGTAAGGCGAGGGGGCGGCCGGAAGCATGGAACCTGTCGGGACCGGCACGGACGGGGTCGCCGCCGAGCGACGCCAACTGCTCAATGTCGCCTACCGGTTGCTCGGTTCCGTGACGGAGGCCGAGGACGCGGTACAGGACGCCTACGCCCGCTGGTACGAGCTGCCGCGCCTCAGGCAGGAGTCGATCCTGTCCCCCGGCGCCTGGCTGACGACGGTGATCAGCCGCATCTGCCTGGACCTGCTCGGGTCGGCGCGGGTCCGCCGTGAACGCTATGTCGGCGCGTGGCTGCCGGAGCCGCTGCCCGACCGCACCGAGTGGCACCACGCGGCCGGCGCCGGCCCCGCCGCCACCACCGCGGACCCCGCCGACCAGATCGTCCTGGACGAGTCGGTGAACCTGGCCTTCCTCGTCGTGCTGGAGTCGATGACACCCGCCGAGCGGGTGGCGTTCGTCCTGCACGACGTCTTCCGCTACCCCTTCGCCCAGATCGCCGAGGTGCTGGACCGGACCCCCGCGGCCTGCAAGCAACTGGCGGCCTCGGCCCGCCGCCGCGTGGACGCCAAGGGCACGGCTGTGCCCGCGACCGGCCGGGCCGAGGTGGTGAGGCAGGTCCGGGAGGCGTGGGAGAGCAAGGACATCGCGGCGCTCGTCGGGCTCCTCGATCCCGCCGCGGTGATGACGGCCGACGGCGGCGGCCTGGTCGGCACGGTCCTGCGCCCGGTCGAGGGCGGCGCCCGCATCGCCCAGTACATGGTCGCCGTCGCCGGCACGGCCCCGGGACTGCACCTCCTGGAACGGTCGGTCAACGGCGTGCCGGGGCTGGTGGCCGAGCGGGCCGGCACGGTCGTGACCGTGTCCTCCTTCGACATCACCGAGGGACGCGTCAGCCGGATCTGGGTGGTCCGGAACCCGGAGAAGCTACGGCCGTGGCGGCGCGCGGGCCGGCCGGCGCCGGGTACGGGCACGCCGTAGCGCGTACCGTGGCGGTTCCGACCGGGCTCTCACAAAATCAAACAGACTGTCGTGTCGACCGTACCGATCAGTCGCTTAGTTCCCGCTTCAACTCGCCCTGAATCAAAGACGTCCAACCCCTTCCGACAATTTCCAACACGATCTAACGTAGGCGCTCGCTCGTCATGAGCATCTCAATCAAGCGGCAGCACACGGAAGGACATGCGAGGCATGCGCCAACTCTCAGCCCGGAGTGCACGACTCAGAGGAATAGGGGCGCTGACGGCAGCGGTGCTGTGCGGTGCCGGACTCGGCGCTCCGGCGGCGGTCGCGGCGGCACGGGACGGCGCGCCGGCGGCGACGTCGCCCGGTGCGGGCCTGGTCGACACGCCGCCCATGGGCTTCAACAACTGGAACTCCACCCACTGCCGGCCGGAGTTCAACGAGGACATGGTCAAGGGCATGGCCGACCTGTTCGTCGCGAAGGGCCTCAAGGACGCCGGGTACCAGTACATCAACCTGGACGACTGCTGGGCCGAGTCGCAGCGCGACGCGAACGGCAAGCTGGTGCCCGACCCGGTGCGCTTCCCGCACGGCATCAAGGCGGTCGCCGACTACGTCCACTCCAAGGGCCTCAAGCTCGGCATCTACACCAGCGCGGGCACGCACACCTGCAGCGAGGTCGGATTCCCGGGGGCGCTGGGCCACGAGTACAGCGACGCCCAGCAGTTCGCCGACTGGGGCGTGGACTACCTCAAGTACGACAACTGCAACAACCAGGGCGTGGACGCCCAGAAGCGCTACACCACGATGCGGGACGCCCTGAAGGCCACCGGCCGGCCCATCGTCTACAGCATCTGCGAGTGGGGCTCGAACAAGCCCTGGCTGTGGGCCAAGGGCGTCGGCGACCTGTGGCGCACCACCGGTGACATCAGCGACAGCTGGGGCAGCATGCTGTCGATCATGAAGCAGAACCTGCCGCTCGCCCCGTACGCGGGCCCGGGACACTGGAACGATCCCGACATGCTGGAGGTCGGCAACGGAGGCATGACGGACACCGAGTACCGCACGCACTTCTCGATGTGGTCGGTCATGGCGGCGCCGCTGCTCATCGGCACCGATCTGCGCCAGGCCGACGACGCGACGTACCAGATCCTGGAGAACAAGGACGTCATCGCCGTCGACCAGGACAAGCTCGGCGAGCAGGGGCACGTGGTGTCCTCCGAGGGCGGCCGCTGGGTCGTCGTGAAGGAGATGGCGGACGGCAGCCGTGCCGTCGCGCTGTTCAACGAGAGCGACCGGGCCCAGCGGATCGCGACCACCGCGACGGCGGCCGGTCTCGCCACCGGCCACGCCTACCGGGTGCGCGATCTGTGGCAGCACCGCGACTACAACTCGGCCGGCACGCTCGCGGCCACCGTCCCCGCCCACGGCACGGTCCTGCTGCGCGTGTGGAAGGACGACCACTCCGTCGTCTACCCGCCGGCCGCCGAACTGGGCGTCACCGGCGCGGACTTCGTCCAGCCGGGCAAGACCGAAGAGGTGACGACCACGCTCACCGACCTGGGCCGCACCACGGCCAGGCGGGTCTCCGTCGACCTCGACGTCCCGGACGGCTGGCAGGCGGAGGCGACCTCCCCGGCCACGGCCCGCACCCTGAAGAGCGGCAAGGCGCTGACCACGACCTGGTCGGTGACCGCCCCGAAGGGCACCGGCCCCGGCAGCTACGGCGTCAACGCCGTGGCGACGTACTGGCCCTCGCACGGGGACGCGGTCACCACCCGGGTCCCGCTGCGGGCGCGGGTTGCCGTGGCGCCGCCGGCCGGTGACTCCTTCGCGAGCGACCTGACGGCGCTCAGCTCGGCCAACGGCTGGGGTCCCGTGGAGAAGGACCACAGCAACGGCGAGGCCGCCGCCGGTGACGGCAAGGCGCTCACCATCGCCGGGACCACGTACGCCAAGGGCCTGGGCACGAACGCCGCCAGCTCCCTGGAGTACTACACCGGCAAGCAGTGCTCGGCCCTCAAGGCCACGGTCGGCGTGGACGACGAGGTCGGCGACCGCGGATCGGTCACCTTCGAGGTGCTGGCCGACGGCAGGAAGGTCGCCTCGACCGGCCTGCTGAAGGGCACCGACGGCGCCCAGCAGCTCACCGCCGACATCACGGGCGCCCAGTCCGTGCAGCTGGTCGTCACGGACGGCGGTGACGGCCCGGACTACGACCACGCGGACTGGGCGCAGCCGACGTTCAGCTGCTGATCCCCTTCCGACGACGTGGCCGGTGCAGCCCTGGGGAGGCCGCACCGGCCACCGGTATGAATACGCCCGGCCACGTCTTCTCATTCAGCGATCTCGGCCCAGACCCGGTGCCGGCCCGCCACCAGCCCGTTGCCCCAGCGCCGGCTGAGTTCCGAGACCAGCAGCAGACCGCGGCCTCCGCACGCCTCCATGCGGTCCGGGTCGTACCAGCCGCGAGCGACGGCGGCGCTGTCGAAGCCGGGTCCGGCGTCCGTGACGTCGAGGCGCACCGTGGCGCGACCGTACGCGTTCCGCCGCAGGGTGACCGCGACCGTGGAGGCGCCGGCGCCGTGCCGGCGCGCGTTGGAGGACAGCTCCGCGCCTATGAGCAGCAGGTCGTCGGCGAGCTGCTCGAGGTTCCAGCGGCGCAGGTGGATGCTGAGCCAGGCGCGCAGCCGTGCGGAGGCCCGGTCGTCCCCGCTCAGCCGGAACAGATGGGACGTCGTCGCCTGCCCGCGGGCCGGTACGTGGCGTGCGGGGACGACCGGGGTGGGGGACAGCTCAGTCATGTCGACTCCAGCGCCGGTGCGGCGGGCGGGGGCGGTCGGCGGTAGCAGATCAGCACGTATAACGTATTTCGTATATTCCACGTCCGTCAAGAGGTGTTTTGCCGCCTTTACCGGCCGCCGTCAGCCCGCCGGTCCTCGTCGAACGACGGAAAACAATCGCCAACAGTGGACGGATATCGCATACGATGGACGAATGGCAGAGAAGACTTGGGCCGCCCGGCTGCCCGCGGTGAAGAGCAAGGCCGACCTGGTGTACGAGAGCCTGCGCGGCGCCATCGCCGATGGCCATCTGCGTCCGGGTGAGCGCATCAACATGGACGAGATGGCCCGCAACCTCGGTGTCAGCAAGATCCCGGTCCGGGAGGCCGTGAAGCGGCTGGAGTCCGAGGGGCTGCTCACCTCCCGCGTCCACTCCGGGGTGGTCGTGGCGCAGGTCGACAAGACCGAGATGCGCGGAGTCTTCCTCGCCCGTGAGGCGATCGACGGACTGGTCGCCAGGCTCGCCGCCGAGCACAGTGACGACGGCCTGCTGCGGAACCTGGAGGCCGTGCAGGACGGGATGCGGGACGCACTGCGCACCACGGACACCGACGAACTGCAGCGCCTCAACTCCGAGTTCCACCGCCTCCTCGCCGAGGCCAGCGGCTACCGCATCCTCACCGAACTGACGGAGCAACTGCTGCTGACGATCCGCCGGTACCGGGTCACGGCACCGCAGGACGCCCGCAACTGGTCCGCCGTCATCGACGAGCACGACGCCATCATGGACGCGCTGCGCCGCAAGGACGCCGGGGCCGCGGCGGCGGCCGCACAGGCGCACACGCTGTCCCAGGCCGGGCACGAGGTGTCCGCGCACCCCTAGCCGCCTAGCCGCCGCCACCATGAGGAGGGGGTGCCGGACCGGGTCCGGCACCCCCTCCTCATGGCTTCCCGGCCGGTGTCAGGCGTGGCGGAGCGGTGGCAGGCCCATACGCTCACGGTGTTCGTCGCGCAGCAGGCTGGCGGCGCTGACCACAGAGGCCCCCGCGTCGAGCACCAGCTCGGATCCGGTCAGCAGCGCGGCCTCCGGCGACGCGGCGTAGGCCACCGCCGCGGCGACTTCCTCGGGGGTGCCCAGGAGGCCCATCGGGTTGGACTCGCGCAGCCGGCTCTCGTCGTCGCCGGTGCCCAGGCGCGACTCGGTGGCCGGGGTGCGCACCCAGCCGGGTGCGACGGTCACGAACGAGACGCCGTGCCGTCCGTAGTCGACACTGAGCTGACGGCCGAGCGCGGCGATGGCCGCCTTGGACGCCGCGTACGCGGGCAGCCCGGGAGCGGCGGTGCGGTGGAGCACGGAACCGATCATGACGACACGTCCGCCGCCGGACGCCATCATCTGCGGGAGCACCTCGCGCACGCACAGGAACACCGATGTGAGGTTGGCGTCGAGGACCCGCCGCCAGTCCTCCTCGCCGGTGCGGTGCAGCGGCGCGCCCTCGGTCAGTCCGGCGCAGGTGACCAGCACCTCGATGCCGCCGTGGTCGGCGGCGACCGCGCGGACCAGGCCGGCCACGTCGTCGGCCCGTGACACGTCGGCCCGGTAGGGCGAGACGCCGGGGACCTCGGGCGCCGCGAGGTCGGCCCCCGCCACCCGGTAGCCGTCGGCGACGAACCGTTCGGCCACCACCCTGCCGATACCGCCGGCGGCGCCGGTGATCAACGCTGTTCTGCTCATCTGGAAACGACCACCTGTCTGCTGCCGCGCCGCCCGGCCAGGTCGCGGAGCGGGGTTGAAGGATCCCAAGAAAGGTATACGATCTACTAAATAACAGCAACGACTCCTTACCGGCAACGACTCCAGGAGGCACCATGTCGGCTGCCCACCTCCTCTCCACCCTCGACAGGGAAAGGCTGCTGGCCATCGTGCGCGGAACGGACGCCCAAGCTGCGCTCGACACGGTGCTGACCCTGTTCCGTTCCGGGGTCGAGATCATCGAGGTCTCCCTGACCAGCACGGACGCCCTCAGCGTCATCGAGAAGGCCCGCACCGAACTGGGCCCCGGGGCCCTGCTCGGCGCGGGCACCCTGCTGACGGCCGGAGACGCGCACGCCGCTGCTTCGGCGGGCGCGTGTTTCGGCGTCACCCCGGGCGTCGGTGACGCCGTCTCCGCATGCCGGGCGCTGGGGCTGCCGGTGCTCGCCGGAGCGGTGACACCGACGGAGGTGATCGCCGCTCTGGGCGAGGGTGCCACGGCGGTCAAGCTCTTCCCCGCCTCCATCGGAGGGCCGGCGTACCTGCGGGCCCTGCGCGACCCCTTCCCCGAGGTCGCGTTCGTGCCCGTCGGCGGTGTGGACGCGGAGGCCGCCCGCGCCCACCTGGCCGCGGGTGCACTGGCCGTCGGGGTCGGTGGCCCGCTCGTCGGGGACGCCGCCCGCGGGGGTTCGCTCGACGCGCTCGCCGGCCGCGCGGCCCGCTTCCGGGAGGTGACGCGCCGATGATCGACGTCCTGACCTTCGGCGAGACCATGGCCGCCCTGCGGGCCGGCCAGCCCCTCCAACTCGGCGGCTGTCTGAACCTCTCCGTGGCCGGCGCCGAGTCCAACGTGGCGATCGGTCTGTCCCGGCTCGGGCACACCGCGCGCTGGGCCGGCCTGACCGGCGACGACGAGTTCGGACGCCTGGTCCTGCGCACCCTGCGCGCGGAAGGCGTCGACGTCTCCCGCGCCGCCACCACGGACGCGGGCCCCACCGGCCTGGTGGTCTTCGAGCCCCGGATCGCCGACCTGGTCCGGGTCACCTATTACCGCACCGGTTCCGCCGGCAGCACCCTGAGCACCGACCACGTGCGCGCGGCCCTGAGCGACGGTGCCCGGATCGTCCATGTCACCGGCGTGACGGCCGCCCTGGGCCCCGGTCCGCGAGAGGCCGTAGGGGAGGCGGTGCGCTGCGCGCCGACGCGGGGCGCCCGCGTGAGCCTCGACGTCAACTACCGGGCGCGCCTGTGGTCCCCCGAGGAGGCCGCGTCCGCGCTGCGTCCGCTGGCCGGACATACCGACGTCGTCATCGCCTCCGACGACGAACTGCCCCTGGTGGCCGACGCCCGGGCGACCACGGAGTACGCGCGCGTGGAGTCCCTGCTGGAGCAGGGCGTGGCCGAGGTGGTGGTCAAACGCGGGGCCGACGGTGCCGAGGTCTTCGACTCCTCCGGATCGACGTCACGGCCGGCCGTGTCCGTGCCGGTGCGCGACACCGTGGGAGCGGGCGACGCCTTCGTCGCCGGATATCTGTCCGGCCTCCTGGACGGCGAGACGGTGCCGACCCGGCTGGAACGGGCCGTGGCCGCCGGCGCGTTCGCCGTCGCCTCCCCCGGCGACTGGGAGGGACTGCCGGCCCGTGCCGAGCTGGGCCTGCTCGCCGTCACACCCGGCAGCACGATCAGGTGACGCAGGGAAGGTACAGGCGGATGAGGTTCGATGACCTCCCGGCCCCGACCCGGCCGGCGCAGCCTCCCCCGGCCGGCAATACCGGGTGGGAGGCGTGGACGCCACAGCGCTACGAACTGGCGGAGAGTCTCCGCGTGTACGCCGAACAGACGGTCTTCGTCGATCTGCTGCGCGGCGGCCTGTACCGGTGCACCGACCGACCCGGCGAACCCGCCGAGCGGCTGTTGAACCTCGGCGTGCCCCTGGGCGCCGTGGCACCGCTCGCTTCCTCCCCCGGTGACTGGATCGCGGCCGCGGGGCCCGGCATCGCGCTCGTCCTGCGCGGACGCTTCCTGAAGTGGCTCGCCAGACCGGAGGAGCACGCCACGGTCCCCATGCGGATGAACGACGCCGTCTGCGATCCCGCCGGCCGCTTCTGGGCGACCAGCATGGCCCGTTCGGGCGAGGGCGCGGTCGGCAGCCTGTACCGGGCCGACCCCGACGGTGGCGTGCAACGGATGCTGTGCGGCCTGACGGTGCCCAACGGCCCGGCCTTCACCGCCTGCGGGAGCGTCATGTACCTGGCCGACAGCGCGGCGGGCACGGTCCTGAGGTATGCGGTGAACCCCGTGACCGGCGCTCTCGGCCCGCACGAGCGGTTCGCCCGGCTCGCACCCACCGAGGGGCGGCCGGACGGCATGACCGTGGACAGCGAAAACCATCTGTGGGTCGCCCTGTGGGGCGCCGGGGAGGTGCGGCGCTACGCGCCCGACGGAGGCGTCGCCGCCCGGCTGCACGTCCCCACACCCCACGTCAGCAGCGTCGCCTTCGGCGGCGGCCTGATGTATGTGAGCACCGCCCGGCATCGCCTGGAGCGTCCGGACCTCCTGGCGGGGGCCGTACTGGCGCGCCCGTCGCCGTGGTCGGCGCCCGCGGCACCGGCGTTCGGCGGACACCTTCCGTAGCCGGAACGTCACACGGTGAAGTTCCTGAAATTCCTGGCCGGTAACCCCTGGTTCTAATTTCGTATATCGAATACCTTCCTCACACCCACCCCCGTCCCCGCAAGAGAGTGGTGACTCCTCATGACCACAGTGGTGGTTACCGAAGACAGTGAGATGAACCCGCGGCACCCGAGGTCCAACAGGCGCACGATGGTCGCCAGCACCGTGGGCACCGTCATGGAGTGGTACGACTTCAACCTCTACGGCCTGGCCTCGGCGCTGGTGTTCGGCCCGCTGTTCTTCGGCTCCTCCTCCACGGGCGGCACGCTGGCCTCGTTCGCCACGTTCGCCGTCGGTTTCGCCGCCCGCCCCATCGGCGGCATCCTCTTCGGTCACCTCGGTGACCGCATCGGACGCAAGACCGTCCTGCTGATCACCATGGTCGGCATGGGCCTGGCCACCGCTCTGGTCGGCGTCCTGCCCACGCACGCCACGGCCGGCGTGTGGGCCCCGATCCTGCTGATCGTCCTGCGCGTCTGCCAGGGCATCGCCGTGGGCGGCGAGTTCGCGGGCGCGACGCTCCTCACGGTGGAGAACGCGCCACCGGGCAAGAGAGGCCTCTACGGTGCCGTCCCCGCGATGGGCACCGGCGCCGGCTTCGTCCTCGCAAGCGCCGTCTTCGGCCTGGTCTCGATGCTCCCCGACAGCTCCTTCAACGCCTGGGGCTGGCGCATCCCCTTCCTGATCAGCGCCGTGCTGGTGGTGTTCGGCCTGTGGATCCGGAAGGGCATCGACGAGACCCCGGTCTTCGCGGAGCTGGAGGACCACGGCCAGAAGGAGCGCTTCCCGCTGCTCGTCGCGCTGAAGAAGCAGCCGGGGGCCGTCCTGCGCACCATGGGCATCACGATCTCCGGGTTCGTCTGGGGCTACCTGATCCAGGCCTTCGCCCTCGCCTACGCCACCGGAACCCTGCACCTGTCCAAGTCGACGATGCTCTGGGCCATCGCCTTCGCCTCGACCCTGGAGATCGTCGCCATCCCGTTCTGGGGCTGGCTGTCCGACAAGATCGGCCGCCGCATGATGGTCGCCATCGGACTGGCGTGCACCATCGCCTACGCCTTCCCCTTCTTCTCCCTGCTGGAGACCAGAAGCACCCCGCTCATCTTCCTCGCCATGGTCATCGCCATCCCCGTCTGCAAGGACATGGTCTTCGGCCCCCAGGCCGCCCTGGTCGCCGAGCAGTTCGACGCCCGCGTGCGCTACAGCGGCGTCAGCGCCGGCCGTGAGATCGGCGGCGCCATCTTCGGCGGCACCACCCCGTTCATCGGCACCGCCCTGCAGGCCTACAGCAACTCGATCGCCCCCGTCGCGCTGTACGTCATCGCCGGGTGTGTCATCACCCTCATCGCCGTGTTCGCCGGCAAGGAGACCGCGCACACCGAGCCGCAGGAATACGGGGCCATCCCCGCCTGAGCCGGTACCGCCGCAGGCGGCCCGGACCCGACACAGTGGAGTACGACGTGAGCAACACACCCCTTCCCATCACCAAGGTCGAGGCACTGGCGCTGTCCGCCAACTTCGCCGACCTGTACGACTCGCCCGACGACGTCCCGGACTGGCTGCGCTATCCGGCCGCCAGCCACCGCGTCCTGCCCCGCCACGGCCAGTACGCGACCCTCGTCAAGGTGCACGCCGAGGACGGCAGCGTCGGCATCGGCGAGTGCTACGGCCTGCCCTCGCCCGAGGTCACCGCCACCGTGGTCTCCACGGTCCTGGCGCCGCTGCTGGTGGGACAGGACGCGCTCGCCACCACCGCGGTCTGGGACCGCCTCTTCAAGGGCCAGGCCGCCGGCGGCCACAACCGCGGTTTCTACCTCGAGGCCCTCGCCGGGATCGACCTCGCCCTGTGGGACCTGCGCGGCAAGATCGCCGGCGAGCCCGTGCACCGGCTGCTCGGCGGACCGGTACGGACCCGCATCGACTGCTACGCCAGCCCGGTCGCCCTGCACGCCGACCCCGAGGACTCCGCCCGCCAGGCGCTGTACTACACGGGCAAGGGCTTCCGCGCCCTGAAGGTGAAGATCGGCCGAGGTGCGCGCACCGACCGCGCACACCTCGGCGCCGTACGCGAGGCCGTCGGCCCGGACGTCGAGATCCTCACCGACGTCAACTGCGCCTACGACCTCGACGAGGCGACGCGGGTCGGCTCGGTCCTGCGGGACCTGGACATCTCCTGGTACGAGGAGCCCCTCCAGGTCGACGACCTGCGCAACCTCCGGGAGTTGCGCCGCCGTACCGGACTGACGATCGTCAACGGCGAGACCCACTTCACCCGGTTCGACCTGCGCGACTCCCTGCTGTACGAGGCGATCGACGTCTTCATGCCCAACGTGGCCCGCTGCGGCGGCATCACCGAGGCCACCCGGATCGCGGCGCTCGCCTCGTCCTTCCACGTCGACATCGCCCCCCACGGCGTCGGCTCCGGCGTCAGCCTCGCCGCGGCCCTGCACCTCTGCGCGGCCACCCCCAACCTGCGCACCTACGAGTACAACCGGCTACCCAACCCGATCCGGGAGAACATCCTGGTCGAGTCCCCCGAGTTCCGCGACGGAGCCCTGACCGTCCCCACCGGACCCGGTCTCGGCATCGAACTCGACGAAGCCGTCGTCGACCGCTACACCGTCGCCCGCTTCTAGCGGCCGCGAACCGGCGCCGCCCGCCCGCTCCCCGGCGGCGCCACCGACGGCGCCCCGGCAGGGCCCACCCCCCGGAGGCCCTCGCGGGGCGCCGTCCCCGGCCGAGGACGAGTGCCGATGGTGCTCTTCCCCTCGCCCCGGCTCAAGCACGTCCGACATTCCCAAGGAGACAATGATGTCTGGCCCCAAGTCCCGTCATGTCAGCAGACGTTCTCTCTTGCGTGGCGCCGCCGTCGCCGGTGCGGGAGCGGCCTTCTATCCGCTGATCGGCTCCTCCCCCGCCGCCGCGGCCACGTCCGGCGACTACACGATCCGCTTCGACCAGTCCCGCCGGCAGACCATCAAGGGCCTCGGGTTCGAGATCCAGTCCGACTCCATCGGATCGGGCAACAACGGCCTGCCGGACGAGGTCAGCGGCGTCCCGTACGATCTGACGGACAGCGAGCGCACCCGCTTCTACAGCGAGATGCTCAAGGCGGGCCGCTCCGACCGGGGCTTCCGCTACTGCCGGCTCGCGATGGGCCTGTACTACCGGGGCCTGGACTCCACGCAGAAGCACATGCGAGGCCGCTACCCCGGCCAGACCGCCCTGATCGCCGACATGATCAAGCAGGCCGGCATCGAGGGCGTCTCGGCCGAGTACTGGTCCCCGGCGCCCGGTTGGAAGTCCGACAACTCCTACATCGGCGGCTCACTGAAGCAGTTCGACGCCACCTTCCTCGACCAGTTCGGCGACGCGCTCGTCGGCGACCTGGACTACCTCAGTGGCCTCGGCGTCCCGATCTCGATGTGGGGCCTGCAGAACGAGCCCCGCTTCTCCACCCCGTACTCCTCCTGCGTCTACACCGCCGACCAGTACCTCGCGACCTTCAAGGCCGTCGCACCCAAGATCCGGGCCAAGTACCCGAACGTGATGATCACGGCCGACAGCCTGGACGGCTGGGGCGGCGCCATCGGGCAGGCGATCACCGATGATCCGCAGGCGCTGTCCTACGTGGACGCCTGGACGTACCACCGCATCGGTTATGACAGCAACTACCAGATGGACCACGACTTCAACGTGGGCGCCTCCGGCAAGACGGTCTTCAACAACGAGTTCGAGTACCTCGACAACCAGACGTCGGACTGGCGGACCGTCAACACCGCACAGTCGATCATGAACTGGATGGTGTTCCAGGACGCGCCCACCTGGTTCTGGCTCCACGCGCTGAAGCCCACCACCAACGCCGAGTCGCCCGGCTACTCGCTGGGCTTCTGGCGGCCGCCGTCCGACACCGACTTCTCCCGCTTCCCGGACCTCCCGGCCGGCCACTGGACCTGGAACCCGCAGAACTGGAACTCGGTGGCCGGCTTCGTGAAGTACATGCCCTGGGACTCGGTGCGCTACCTGGTCGACGAGTCGACCCGGCTCGCCGACCAGCGCATCATGGCGTGGAAGACCCCCGCCGGCAAGCCGGTCTTCGCGATCACCAACCGCTCCGCGACGGACTCCTTCACCTACACCGTCGACACGCAGACCGCCGCCTCCTTCGAGGGACACCGCTACGGCCCGTCGACCAACAACCAGAGCCTCGGCTTCAAGACCGGTCCGACGCTCTCCCTCACCGTCCCGCCGCTCTCGGTCGAATTCTGGGTCCGCAACCCCTGACCCGGCCACCTACTCGTCCGGGAATCGGGCAAACGGCCGTCCACGCCGACGCGTGGGCGGCCGTTCCCGTCGGTGCGGCACGCTCGGCGGTCAGCGACCTCGGCGGGCGGCCACTTCGTACAGTTCGTCGACCACCGGCGCGTACGCCTGGGCGATGGCGCGCCGCCTCGGCGCCAGCGCCGGGGTGAGCAGACCACCGTGCACGGAGAACCGCTCGGCCAGGATGCGGAACACCTTGATGCGCTGCGCCTCGGGGACGTGCTTGTTCGCCGCGAGCACAGCCCGGCGGATCTCCGCCCGCACATCCCGCTCGTCGGTGATCCGGCCGTCGGCGACCCGCCGGCCGCGCAGGCGCAGCCAGTGCTCCACCGCGGCCTCGTCGAGTGTGATGAGGGCGGCGAGGTGCGGCCGCCTGTCACCCACGACCACGCAGTGCACGACCAGGGGATGTGCCCTGACCCGTTCCTCGACGGCGGTGGGCAGCACCGTGGTGCCGTCGGCCGTCACCAGCAGGTCGTCGTGCCGCCCGGTGATGCTCAGTCGTCCCTCGTCGTCCAGTGAGCCCAGGTCCCCGGTGGGCAGCCAGCCGTTCGACATCATCCGGTCCGCGTCCTCTTTGTCGCCGGCGTAACCGGCGAAGCACTGCGCACCACGCACCCAGATATAGCCGCGGTCGTCGACGTGCACCTCGGTCCCGGCCAACGGCCTGCCCGCCGTCGCGAACTTCGGCCGGCCGAAGTCGTTGGCGGAGACGAGTCCGGAGAACTCCGCGAGGCCGTACGTCTCGCTGAGGGTCAGGCCCGCTCCCGAGTAGCACAGCCCCAGACGACGCTGTGGTCCGACGCCGGTGATCAGGGCGTGGCGGAGGGACCCCCCGAGGACGTCACGCAGTCCGTCGTGGACGGAGCTCTGGAACACGCCATGCTGGAGACGTGCCCCGGGGCCGGGCCCCAGGCCCGAGCCGAGGGCTCTCCGCTCGGCGGCCTCGGCGTACTGGACCGCCACGTCGACGGCCATCCCGAAGGCACCGATCCGCCCCTCGGCCTCCGCCTCCTGGCGGACGGCGGCGAACGCCCGCTCGAACAGGTCACGCCCGGCCAGGGCGAAGGTCGGCCGGCAACGCCGCAACCCGGCCAGGGCGGCATCCGGATCGGCGTCGGGCTGGTGCCCCACCCGGATGCCGGCCCGGACGGCGGCGACCTGCATCACCCGGCTCGGCAACTGGGAGAGGTTGACGACCAGGAAGACGGCCGGCTGCGTGCTGTCGGTGAGGGCGGGACCGCAGCGGTCCAGCAGGGCATCGGCGGCCGTCATGAGACTGGCGTGCGTGATCGCACAGCCGCGGGCGGGACCGGAGGTGCCGGCCGTCTGCACGATCGTCGCGACCGACTCCGGTATCAGGGCCATGCGCCGCCGGCGGACCGTCTCGTCGGGCACGTCCGTGCCGGACGCGGCGATCTCGTCCAGGGCCCCGCGCTCGATCTCCCAGAGGCGGTTGAGACGGGGCAGACGTGCCAGCAGCGGGGCGACCGTCATGGCGTGTGTCTCGTTCTCCACCAGACAGGCCGTCACATCGGCGGCACGGAAGGCCGCGTAAGCCTGGGCGGTGCCGCACTCCGGATGCAGTGGCACGGACTGCGCGCCGATCGTCCACAGGGCATAGTCGAACAGCATCCACTCGGCGCGGTTTCGGGAGACGATCCCGACCCGGTCCCCGAACTCCACACCGCTGACGAGCAGTCCCTTGGCCAGCGCCAGCACGGCGCCGCCGAATACCCCAGCCGTGATGTCCCGTCCGCCTTCCCCGCCGCCGGTCACCACGACGCGGCCGGGATCGGTCCGGGCACGGTCGAACACGACGTCCGTGAGACTGCCCGCCGGCGAGGCCACGGGCAGGGCGGGAACTGAGAACTCGCGCATCGTAGGGGGCTCCTCGCGCCGCTTACGGGGGGGCGCCACGCAGGACGGTCACTGCTCGCTTCCCCCGATGAAACCGATACCGTATACGATATTACACCGATCGACGGAACACGGCTCCCGTAATCCCCGCCGCAGCGCACATGACCAGCGCTGCCGCAAGGCCGATACTGATGAGCAGGGCCTCGTCACCCTGGCCTGAACAGGAAGAAACCCGGTCAGAGAGTCACCTGCTGAGCTTCCGAGGAGATAGGCATGAAGATGCTGATCAACGTCCCCGAGACCGTGGTGGCCGACGCGTTGCGGGGTATGGCGGCCGCGCATCCGGATCTGACCGTGGACGTGGAGAACCGGGTGGTCGTACGGCGCGACGCGCCCGTGGCCGGGCAGGTGGGGCTCGTCTCCGGCGGCGGGTCGGGGCACGAGCCGCTGCACGGCGGGTTCGTGGGCCCCGGCATGCTGTCGGCGGCCTGCCCGGGCGAGGTCTTCACCTCGCCGGTGCCGGACCAGATGGCGCGGGCCGCGGCCGCCGTGGACAGCGGGGCCGGGGTGCTGTTCATCGTGAAGAACTACACCGGTGACGTGCTCAACTTCGACATGGCGGCCGAGCTCGCCGAGGACGAGGGCATCCAGATCGCGAAGGTCCTGGTCAACGATGACGTGGCCGTCACCGACAGCCTCTACACGGCCGGCCGGCGCGGGACCGGGGCCACGCTGTTCGTGGAGAAGATCGCGGGTGCCGCCGCAGCCGAGGGGCAGCCGCTGGAGCGGGTGGAGTCCCTCGCCCGGCAGGTGAACGAGAACGCGCGCAGCTTCGGTGTCGCGCTCAGCGCGTGCACCACGCCGGCCAAGGGCAGCCCCACCTTCGACCTGCCGCCGGGCGAGCTGGAGCTGGGCATCGGCATCCACGGCGAACCGGGCCGGGAGCGGCGGCCGATGATGACCTCCGGGGAGATCGCCGACTTCGCGGTGCACGCGATCCTGGAGGACATGCCACCGCGCAACCCGGTGCTCGTCCTCGTCAACGGCATGGGGGCGACGCCGCTGCTGGAGCTGTACGGCTTCAACGCCGAGGTGCAGCGGGTGCTGGGCGAGCGCGGGGTGGCCGTCGCCCGCACCCTCGTCGGCAACTACGTCACGTCCCTCGACATGGCGGGCGTCTCGGTCACGCTCTGCCAGGTCGACGAGGAGCTGCTGCGGCTGTGGGACGCTCCCGTGAAGACCCCGGGGCTGCGCTGGGGCATGTGATACGGCGGACGCGGCGACCGACTTCCCTACTCTGCGAGGAGATCCAGTGCTCGATGCCGACTTCTTCCGCCGTTGGATGACGGCGACCGCCGATGCCGTGGACCGCGAGGCGGAACGGCTCACCGCCCTCGACTCGGCCATCGGGGACGCCGACCACGGCAGCAATCTGCGGCGCGGGTTCACGGCCGTCCGGACCGCCCTGGAGAAGGAGGCGCCGGACACCCCGGGCGGGGTGCTGGTGCTCGCCGGGCGCCAGCTGATCTCGACGGTCGGCGGCGCCTCCGGGCCGCTCTACGGCACGCTGCTGCGCCGTACCGGCAAGGCGCTCGGGGACGCCGCCGAGGTCGGCGAGGAGCAGCTGGCGCAGGCGCTGCGGGCCGGCGTGGACGGCGTGATGGCGCTCGGTGGCGCGGCTCCCGGTGACAAGACCATGATCGACGCGCTGGTGCCGGCGGTGGACGCGCTCACGGACGGTTTCGCCGCCGCGCGGTCCGCCGCCGAGGAGGGCGCCAAGGCCACCACCCCGTTGCAGGCCCGCAAGGGCCGGGCGAGCTATCTCGGCGAGCGCAGCATCGGCCACCAGGACCCCGGGGCGACGTCGTCGGCGTTGCTGATCGCCGCCCTCGGGGAAGCGGCGCACGCCGCGGAGGGCTGACCGTGGGTGACGAGAAGCTGGTCGGAATCGTGCTGGTGTCGCACAGCGCGGAGGTGGCCGCCTCCGTCGCGGCGCTGGCGAAGGGTCTGGCGGGCGGGGCCCCGGCGGTGCCGGTGGCCCCGGCGGGCGGTACCGAGGGCGGCGGGCTCGGCACCAGCGCCGAACTGATCGCCGCGGCGGCCGCCTCCGTGGACCGCGGTGCCGGGGTGGCGCTCCTCACCGACCTCGGCAGCGCGGTCCTCACGGTCAAGGCGCTCCTCGCGGAGGGCGACGAACTCCCGGACGGCTCCCGCCTGGTGGACGCGCCGTTCCTCGAAGGCGCGGTGGCGGCCGTGGTCACGGCGGCGACGGGAGCGGACCTGGACGCGGTGGAGGCGGCGGCGGTGGAGGCGTACGGCTACCGCAAGGTGTAGGCCGGTGTCCCGGTGGGTTTGGCGCCCCGGTGTGCCCGGTGTCCCGGTGCGCCTGGTGCCTCGGTCAGTTGTCCCGTACGAATCTCCTCGCCAGCTTCTCCCCCATCGCCACCGCCGCCTCGTGGTCCTCGATGGGGTCGAGGCGCGAGCCCTTGAAGACGATGTACGTGACTCCGGAGGTCGCTCCGCCGTGGCGCGGGTCGGGGTGGATGCCGAGGCGGCGGGCGGTGGCGTACGACGCCTCACCGATGATGCCGCGGGGGCCGGTGTCGCCGACCACCGCGTACTGGACACGGCCCCGGTAGACGACCGCGGCCACCGAGCCGCCGTGGACGCCGTCCTTGTCGTGGTCCCAGATGCCGCTCGGCGCCGGGACCACGATGTACGGCAGGGACTCGGCGTCGAGGTGGCGGCCGTCGGACTGCGGATAGGCGGTGGCAGCGGAGAACAGCGGGTCCGTGCGGCGGTTGCAGTGGGCGGTGCGCCGGCCGTCGCAGTCGATGTCCAGGTCGGCCTTCCAGAAGTCCGCCTCCCGGGTGCCGCAGACGGGGACGGTCGCGCGGGCGCCCGCGTCCGTGCGGTACCGGCCGTGGGAGACCTGGTCGCAGTCGCGCACCCGGTCCAGCAGGTCCGCGGCCGGGACCTCGCCCTCGCTGTGGGCGGCGGAGTCCGCGGGTGGCCGCGCGACGGCGGCGGTGGCGGGAAGCGTCGTCGGGGCGAGCAGGGCGGCCGCGGCCGCGGCCAGCGTCAGCGACTGGACACGCACGATGGGGGACCTCTCCTGGGGGACGCGGAGAGGTACATCCGATCGAATGTTGGGCTGACCAGGGTGTACGAACCACCCTGAGTGGGCCGGATGGAGCAGCTTTCTGACACCCCGTGGGAAGACGGCGGGGGCCAGGGAGCCCGAACCGGTGCCGGCCCGGGCTTCCGGCCCACCCGTGTCGGCGCGGATCCGGCGACGACAGCGTTACCGCGCCACAGGTCTGAACTCCCCGTTCAACGGCGGGAGTTAGACCGTCCAGGGCTTCAGCATACGTAACCGCACCGGATGCCCACCAGCGTGCCTCTGCTGCCGGGTGCGGGCCGGTACCGGTCCGGCGGGCTCGTTCCGCTCGGCGGGGGACGGGAGCGGACGCGATCACGGGGTGCGAGGGCGGCGGCCGGCCGGGCCGGGGCGTGAACGTCACCTGATCGGGTGCGGTCCAGGTGCGGCACGGTCCGGCTGCGCGTTGGCTGCACTTGAGGCAGCACGGTCGTTTCCCGACTCCCGGCGGCGCATGGGACGTACCGCCACCGTGCCGCCGGAGGCCCCAATGCGAACTACCCGACTCCTCCTCAGCTCCGGGCTGACCCTGGCGGCCGCCGCCACGCTCCCGGCCGGACTCGCCGGGCCGGCCGCGGCGGCCTCCGGGATCTCCGTGAGCACCACCGGGTCCACGGTCTCGGTGGTCACCAGCGCCTGCACCCAGATCAACGGCAGCTGGGGCAACGCCTCGCTGCTGAGCAGCGGTCAGGCGAACTTCTCGCAGGGCCGGCAGGTGGCCCTCTCGGGCACCACGGTCAGCCAGTCCGCGGCCTGGTCGGGGGTGAGCCCGGGGACGTACACCGTCGTCGTGCTCTGCTCCAGCGGTTCCACGGCCGGATCCCAGTCCGTCATCGTGTCCGCCGCCGCGCGGCCCACGATCTCGGCGACGTCCAAGCCGTCACGCGGCGTGATGGGCGGCCTGGGCGGCGCCTCGCACGACTACGGCACCCTCACCCTCGGTATCGGTGCGGGCCTCGTGAGCGCGGGCGTCATCGCGACGGGCTGGTTCCTGCGCCGCCGCTCGAAGCCGTACCGACTCTGAACGAACGCCCCGGCCCCGTCCAGCCGGCCCAGCCACGAGCGGTGGCCCGGCCCCAGAGCGGTGGCCCGTCCGCCCGGGGCGGCGTACCCCGGGGGCGCCGTTCGCCTGCGGGGCACCGTTCGCCCGCGAGGCACCCCGCGGGCGGCACCGCCATCAGACCGCGGGCCCGCCGCCCGGACCGGCAGCCCCGTCCGGGGCGGCCCCAGACGCCGGCCCCGCGTCTGGCCCCCGGCCGGCGCCGGCTTCCCGGCGGGCGCCGCCTTCCGGACCAGCGCCTGACTCCCGGCCGGTGTCGGCTTCCTGGGCGGCGATGCGGTCCGGACCGGCGCCTGGCTCCCGGCCGGTGTCGGCCTCTTGGGCGGGTGTTTCCGGGGACGGGAGGTCGGCGAACTCCGCCAGGGCGTGGGTGAGCCAGGCGGTCCAGAAGGTCTCCAGGTCGATGCCCGCGCGCAGCACCAGGTGCCGCAGGCGGTCCTCGGGGGCGTCGCGGCCCGGCGGGAAGTCGCGGCGCTCGATCTCCTCGTACTCGGCCAACTGCCGCCGGTGCAGCTCCAGATGGCGGCTCAGGTCGGCCGCCAGGCCGCCCGTGCCGACCACGGCCGCGGCGCGCAGCCGCAGGAGCAGCACGTCGCGGAGCGGCTTGGGGTCCTGCGCGGTGGCCGTCCAGCGGGCCAGTTCGGCGCGGCCTGCGGGCAGGACCTCGTAGCTCTTCTTCTGCCCGCGGGCCGGCTGCTCGGCCGGCAGGGTGCGGATGTGGCCCTCGGCCTCCAGTCTGCCCAGCTCGCGATAGATCTGCTGGTGCGTCGCGGACCAGAAGTAGCCGATCGACCGGTCGAAGCGGCGGGTCAGCTCCAGCCCGGAGGACGGCTTCTCCAGCAGGGCGGTCAGGATCGCGTGCGGCAGGGACATAGGCACATCCTAGGGACGCGCGCGCCGGCCCCTACAGAGCCGCCGCCAGCTCGGTTCCCTGCTTGATGGCCCGCTTGGCGTCCAGTTCGGCCGCGACGTCCGCGCCGCCGATCAGGTGGACGCTGCGTCCGGCGGCGGCCAGCTCCTCGTACAGGTCGCGGCGCGGCTCCTGGCCGGTGCACAGGACCACCGTGTCGACGTCGAGGACCGTGCTCTCCTCACCGACGGTGATGTGCAGGCCGGCGTCGTCGATGCGGTCGTAGCGCACGCCCGGGACCATCGTCACGCCGCGGTGCTTCAGTTCGGTGCGGTGGATCCAGCCGGTGGTCTTGCCGAGGCCGGCGCCGACCTTGGTGGTCTTGCGCTGGAGGAGGTGGACCTGGCGGGGCGGGGTGGGCCGCTGCGGCTCGGCGAGACCGCCGGGGGCCGTGTAGTCCATGTCGACGCCCCAGTTCCGGAAGTACGTCCCCGGGTCCTCGCTCGCCTTGTCGCCGCCGTCGGTGAGGAACTCGGCGACGTCGAAACCGATGCCGCCGGCGCCGAGGATCGCGACGCGGTCG
This sequence comes from Streptomyces sp. L2, assembly GCF_004124325.1. Taxonomy (NCBI): domain Bacteria; kingdom Bacillati; phylum Actinomycetota; class Actinomycetes; order Kitasatosporales; family Streptomycetaceae; genus Streptomyces; species Streptomyces sp. L2. The sequence goes on along the minus strand of NZ_QBDT01000001.1, from coordinate 7,195,009 downwards.
CCGACGGGTGCGCCGTCGCGCAGCACGTCGAGGTAGCCGAGGACGCGGGGGTGGTCGACGCCGGGGAGGTCCGGGGTCCGCGGGGTGACACCCGTGGCGACGACGACCTCGTCGAAGCCTGCCAGGTCCGCCGAACCGACCCAGGTGTCCAGGCGTACGTCGACGCCGTGGACGTCGAGCTGGTGGCGGAAGTAGCGCAGCGTCTCGTCGAACTCCTGCTTGCCGGGGACCTTGCGGGCCACATTGAGCTGGCCGCCGATCTCGCTCGCGCCGTCGAACAGGGTGACGTCGTGACCGCGTTCGGCGGCGCTGACCGCGCAGGCGAGTCCGGCGGGGCCGGCGCCGACGACGGCGACCCGCTTGCGGCGCCGGGTCGGGGAGAGCACCAGTTCGGTCTCGTGGCAGGCGCGGGGGTTGACCAGGCAGGAGGTGATCTGCCCGCTGAACGTGTGGTCGAGGCAGGCCTGGTTGCAGCCGATGCAGGTGTTGATGGCCTCCGGGGTGCCGGCGGCGGCCTTGGCGACGAAGTCGGGGTCGGCGAGCATCGGGCGGGCCATGGAGACCATGTCGGCGTGGCCGCCGGCGAGCAGTTCCTCGGCCACATCGGGGGTGTTGATGCGGTTGGTGGTGACCAGCGGTACGGACACCTCGCCCATCAGCTTCCTGGTGACCCAGGTGTAGGCGCCGCGGGGCACGGAGGTGGCGATGGTGGGGATGCGGGCCTCGTGCCAGCCGATGCCGGTGTTGATGATCGTCGCGCCGGCCGACTCGACGGCCTTGGCCAGGGTGACGACCTCCTGGAGGGAGGATCCGCCGGGGACCAGGTCCAGCATGGACAGCCGGTAGACGATGATGAAGTCCTCACCGACCGCCTCGCGCACCCGCCGGACGATCTCCACGGGGAAGCGCATCCGGTTCTCGTACGAGCCGCCCCAGCGGTCCTCGCGCCGGTTGGTCTGCCGGGCGATGAACTCGTTGATGAGGTAGCCCTCGGAGCCCATGATCTCCACGCCGTCGTAACCGGCCTGCTGGGCGAGCCGGGCGGTGCGGGCGTAGTCGTCGATGGTCCGCTCGACGTCGGCATCGGTGAGTTCGCGCGGCACGAAGGGGCTGATCGGGGCCTGCAGGGGGCTCGGCGCGACCAGGTCCTGGTGGTAGGCGTACCGGCCGAAGTGCAGGATCTGCATCGCGATCCGGCCGCCCTCGGCGTGCACGGCGTCGGTGACGACCCGGTGCCGCTCGGCCTCCTCCTCGGTGGTGAGCTTGGCACCGCCCTCGTACGGCCGGCCCTCGTCGTTGGGCGCGATGCCGCCGGTGACGATCAGTCCCACTCCCCCGCGGGCGCGGGCCGCGTAGAACGCCGCCATCCGCTCGAAGCCGCGCTCGGCCTCCTCCAGGCCCACGTGCATGGAGCCCATGAGCACGCGGTTGGGCAGCGTGGTGAAGCCCAGGTCGAGCGGGGACATCAGGTGCGGGTAACGACTCATCGGGCCCTCCGTGCACGGTGTGGTCGCCTCTTGTTGTAGAGGACGGACACCCGATTATGCAACTAGTTGCAGAAGGGAGGGCGCGTGACCCCGGACACGCGTGCGCCCAGGGCCCGCACGCGCCCCGGACACACGTGCGCCCCGGACGGCGGCGGGCCGTCCGGGGCGCGTGCGGGCCCCGAGGGGTGCCGTCAGCGGTTCTCCAGGCGCAGGTGCAGGTCCCGTTCCTGGTCACCGGAGGCGGCGCAGGTCTCGTGGACGGTGAACATCGAGTCCAGGGTGGTGCGGAACCGGTCCACGGCCCAGTACCCGCCCTGGACGTCCGCGAGGACCGACGCGTCGAGGTGGACCGGCGGGCAGGCCTCGCCGCGGGCGTCCGCGACGTCGTAGCTGCCGAGCCAGACCATGGGCCGGGTCTCGTGGAGCTGCTGGGGCACTTCCTCCGCCCCGCGGTCGGAGGCGAAACAGGTGCCGAGCGCCTCGAAGACGAGACGGGCGTCGTCCTTGGAGCATCCGCTGATCTCCACCGAGACGGTCTCCGGATGCGACCGCTCCGCGTTCTTCATGATCGCTCCTTTCGTGGCCGTGCTGCGGTGGAACGGGGTACCCCGCCCAGCCGCGTCCACCCTCAGCAAAGCACCGGCGGGCCGGGCCCACACCTCGGCCGGGCCCCCGCGGCCCCTGCTACGCGCCTCAGCCGCGCGAGAACTTGTACGTCATGCTGTCCGTGATCACACAGAACCCGGGCGACATGACGATCACCCGCAGGATGCCGGTACGGCGGTCGTAGTCGATGCCCTCCGCCTCGAAGCTGCCGGAGCAGCCGCTGCGCAGTGGCAGTTGGCGCAGGGCCGTGACGTGGCCGGTCACGTCCGAGCCGTTCGGAGCGGCCGACAGGTCGATCTGGAGCAGCGGCTTGGTCATGCCGAACAGCGAGCCGTCCGGGTCGTCGGAGGAGCACAGCAGGGTCGTCGGCCCGGAGAAGTCGCAGCCCTGCACGTCCCGGACGGCGTGGTCGAGGTGGACGGTGGCCGCCTGGGGCAGGTTCGCCGAGGGCGAGGTCGAGGCGTTGACGCCGGGTGTCGGGAAGACCAGCAAACGGTCCATCGTGCCCCACTCGCCGGACAGCATCCACTGGCCGTCGGGCGAGATCGCCACCCAGGAGTTGTTCAGCGCCTCCCCCGGGCTCAGCGTGTGGACGTACTCCGACCAGCTGCCGTCCGGAGCCTGCACCCGGTACATCTTCGCGCCGCCCGAGTCCTCCTGGTACGGCTCGACGTAGTAGCCGTTGTAGGTGGCGTCGGGGTCGCCGACGTGGTTCCAGCCGCGCAGGGACAGGCCGAGGGGGATGGTGCCGATGCCGGTGTAGCGGTTGGGGCTGCCCGCCGGCACCTCCACGGAGGTCAGGCCCTGGCTCTCGGTCAGCGGGCGCGCGCGGTCCGAGCCGGTCTCGGTCCACGTGTCCGCCGCCGAGGCGGAGGTCGGCACGGCGAGGGACAGGACGGCTGCGGTGGCGAGGACGAGGAGTCCGCTGAGGACTCCGTGGCTGCGTGGCCGGGCGGACGCGGGCATGGCCGACTCCTCGGAAAAGGGGGGTGGTGGCACTCGGTCGGCGGACAGTCTGGCCCGGCCATGTGGGCATGTACAGACCAAACAGATGGATGTCCTGGGGCATCCCCGGCGGCCGTCACACCCCGGGTGCCGCCAACTGGCGACTTCCGGGTACGCCCGGCCCCGTGTTGAGAGATGGTGGAGATTGACGGCGACGGCTGCGGAGAGTCGGGTGTGAGCGCGGTAGAACAAGGGGAGTCGGCACGGGGGACAGCGTGCCGTGCGGACGGGCGAAGGCGGTGCGTGGCATGAGTGCAGCCGGGGCTCCGGTGACGGAGGGCGGCGAGATGCGCGGGCCGGTGCGCCCGGGCGGGCTGCTCGACGTGCTCGGAGTGGCGTCGGTGGTCCTGGACGCCGACGGGCGGATCGTGCTGTGGAGCCCCCAGGCGGAGGAGCTGTTCGGGTACGCCGCCCGCGATGCGCTCGGCGAGTACGCGGCCCGGCTGATGGTGCACGAGCGGCACATCCAGCTGGTCGGCAAGCTCTTCGCCGACGTGCTGCGGACCGGCCAGAGCTGGGCGGGCGGCTTCCCGGTCCGGCACAAGGACGGCAGCACCCGGCTGGTGGAGTTCCGCAACATGCGGCTGCTGGACGACCAGGGCGACGTGTACGCGCTGGGGCTCGCCGCCGACCAGAACACGGTGCGCCGGCTGGAGCAGGACGTCGCGCTGTCCGAGCGCATGGTCAAGCAGTCACCGATCGGGCTCGCCGTGCTGGACACCGCCCTGCGGTTCGTCTCGGTCAACCCGGCGCTGGAGAAGATCAACGGCTTTCCCGCCGCGGAGCACGTGGGCCGCGGCATCCGCGAGGTGCTGCCGCTGCTGGACGCCGACGCGCTGGAGGGCTCCGCCCGGGGCGTCCTCGACACCGGCGTGCCGGTCATCGACGAGCCCCTCGTCGGCCGTACGCCCGCCGACCCGGACCAGGACCACACCTGGGCGATGTCGCTGTACCGGCTGGAGGACGCCATGGGCAACGTCCTCGGCGTCGCGGTCTCCGTCGTCGACATCACCGAGCAGCACCGGGCGTCCGTCGAGGCCGAGGCCGCGCGCCGCCGGCTCGCGGTGATCGCCGACGCCTCCGCCCGGATCGGTACGACGCTGGACCTGGACCGGACCGCCCGCGAGCTGGCCGAGGTCGCCGTGCCGGAGCTGGCCGACGTGGCCGCCGTCGATCTGCTGGACGCCGTGGTGGAGGGCCGGCGCAGCACCCTCGGGCCGTCGGAGTCGGCGGTGATCCGGGCGCTGGCGGTCCGCGCCGAGCACGAGTCGGACGCCGTGCAGGCCGCCGACCCGCCCGGCCAGATCGCCCGGTACGCGCCCGACCGGCTGGTCACCGAGTGCGTGCGCAGCGGCGAGGCGGTGCTGGTGCCCCGGGTGAAGGACGAGGACCTGCCGCGCATCGCCCGCTCCCCGGAGGCGGCCGTGCTGCTGGGCCGCGCCGGGCTGCACTCGTACCTGGCGGTGCCGCTGATCGCGCGCGGCGAGGTGCTGGGCGCCCTGGACCTCAAGCGGACGCGCAATCCGGCGCCGTTCGGCGAGGACGACGTCGTGCTGGCCCGGGAGCTGGCGGCCCGCGCGGCCGTGCAGATCGACAACGCGCGCTGGTACCAGAACGCCCGCAACACCGCGCTCACCCTGCAGCGCAGCCTGCTGCCCAGCCATCCGCCGGTGACGACCGGCCTGGAGGTGGCGTCCCGCTACCAGCCGGCCGGCGCGACCAGCGAGGTCGGCGGCGACTGGTTCGACGTCATCCCGCTGGACGGCGGCCGGACGGCGCTGGTGGTCGGCGACGTCATGGGCAGCGGCATCAACGCGGCCGCGACCATGGGCCGGCTGCGCACGGCGACCACCACCCTGGCCCCGCTCGGCCTGGACCCCGCGCTGCTGCTGGAACACCTGGACAAGACGACCTCGGCCCTGGACCACTCCATCGCGACCTGTGTGTACGCCGTGCACGATCCGCGGCTGCGCCAGTGCCGGATCGCCAACGCCGGCCATCTGCCGCCGGCCCGGCTCCGTCCCGGCCACCCGCCGGAGCTGCTCGACCTGCCCACCGGGGTGCCGCTGGGCGTCGGCGACGTCCCGTTCACCACGATCACCGTCGACTTCGAGCCGGGGGACGAGCTGGTGTTCTACACCGACGGGCTGGTCGAGACGCGCTGCCACTCCCTCGACGAACGCCTGGACTTCCTGCTCTCCCTGCTCGACGACCCGGCCCGTCCGCTGGAGGAGGCCTGCGACCGGCTGCTGCGCACGCTGCACCACCCGGACAACCACGACGACGTGGCGCTACTCATCGCCCGGGCGCAGGAGCTGCCGTAGCGGCGGCCGGTACTGGTACCGGCACCGATTCACAGGAACTGGTTATCGGGCCCTTAACCCCCTCCCGGGACAATCACAGGTAGGCATGTCTTCGCGAGGCCGCGCGCCAGGGCCGATGGGAGCGCATGGTGAGCCAGGAACCGGAGCAGGAAGGCCGCCCCGCGGGCGGCGGGCCGGGCGGGCCGATTCCGCCGATGCCCGGGTACGCCCCGCGGGTGGGCCCGGAGGGGAAGGAGCCGGCCGGCGGCGGGCACGGCGATGCACCGCGCGGGCCGGTGAGCGGCCGGTGGCGCCGGACGTCGGCGCGGGCCCGGGTGGTGACCGTGGCGTGCACGGTGGGGGCGCTGGCCCTCGGCGGCACCGTCGCCTTCGCCGCCGCGTCGGACCCGTCCGGTCCGGACGCCACACCGAGCGCCTCGTCCTCCGCCACGCCGTCGCCGCACCGGCACGGGCCCGGACTCGGGGCGCGTGGGGGCGGGGCGCACGGGGAGGCGACCGTCAAGGACCGCGACACCGGCAAGTGGATCGTCCGGATCTGGCAGCGGGGCACGGTCGAGAAGGTGTCCGGCGACCAGGTCACCGTCAAGAGCGCCGACGGCACGTCGTGGACGTGGACGGTGGGTTCCGGCGTCACGGTGCGGGGCGACGGCGGCGGCTCGGGCGACACGGGCGCGGGTGCCCTGAAGAAGGGCGACCAGGCCCTGCTGGTCGGCACCCGCGCCGACAGCGGCAAGAGGACGGCCACGGCCGCGTTCGCGGGCTCGTTCCAGCGCGGGGACGGCGGCTTCCGGCACCGCGACGGCGGCGACGGCGGCTTCCCCGGCCACGGCAAGCCGTGGAACCGGGACGGCCACCGTCCGAACGGCAGCGAGTCGCCGAGCCCGTCGTCGCCCAGCCCGCCGTCGCCTAACCAGTCCGGGAACGGGACGGCCACCTGAGCGGCAGACGCGTCCCGGACTCCGGGGCGGCCTAGGCGCGCACTGCGGGGCGGGCCTAGCCGCGCACCCCGGCCCGTGCCGAGACACGCCCCCCGGCCCGTGCCTAGACGCGCACCCCTGGGCCCCGCCTAGACGCGCGCACCCCGGCCCGTGCCTAGGCGCGCTCTCCTGGGCCCTGCCTAGACGCGGACTCCGGCCCGTGCCTAGACACGCACCCCGGGCCCTGCCTAGGCGCGGACCCCGGGCCGTGCCTAGGGGCGAACCCCGATCACGACGTGCGCGGCCCGTTCCTCCGACACCGCCGCCCGGGTCGTCAGCCCCGCCCGGCCGAACTCCCGTACGGCGGCCGGCGCCTGACGTTCGCTCGTCTCCGTCAGCAGGCAGCCGCCGGGTGCCAGCCAGGCGGGCGCCTCCGCGGCCACCCGGCGCAGCACGTCGAGTCCGTCCGCTCCGCCGTCCAGGGCGGCCGTCGGTTCGTGGTCGCGAGCCTCGGGCGGCAGCAGGGCCACCTCGGCGGTGGGGACGTACGGCACGTTGGCCATGAGGACACCGACCCGGCCCCGCAGGCCCGCGGGCAGGGCGTCGTACAGGTCGCCCAGATGGGCCCCGCCCCCGAAGGCGGCGAGGTTGCGGCGGGCGCAGCGGACGGCCGCCGGGTCGATGTCGGCGGCGTGCACCTCGACGCCGCCGGCTCGAACCGCCGCTGATGTGCGGCCGAGCGCGGCGGCGAGGGCCGCGCCGAGGGCGCCGGAGCCGCAGCACAGGTCCACGACGACGGTGACGTCCGGGGCCTGGGCGAGGGCCTGGTCCACGAGGAACTCGGTACGGCGGCGGGGCACGAACACGCCCGGCTCCACGGCGATCCGCAGTCCGTGGAACTCGGCCCAGCCGAGGACGTGTTCGAGCGGGAGTCCGGCGGTACGCCGCTCCACCATCGCGGCGACCTCCTCCGGAATGCGGGCGGTGGCGAGGATCAACTCCGCCTCGTCCTCGGCGAACACGCACCCGGCGGCGCGGAGCGCGGAGACGACGGCGGACGGGGAAAGCGGGACACGAGAAGGAAGGGAAGGCATGGAAGCCGAGAGCCTTTCGACAAAGACCTGAGGCCGAAGGGCGCTCGCGCGGTCACCGGTACCGGTGATCCGCGCTGTCACAAGGAGCGAGCACCCCAGCTGACACAGCGGTAATGGGTCTCACCTCCTCGGCAGCGGGCGGCCGCGACGGTCCGCGGCCGGACGGCCAGCCTACCCCAGGGCTCCGATCTCCGGTCGGCGACGCCGAGTTCGAGACGCCCGGCGCCGCGTGGAAAACACATGGCGCCCGTTTCCGCGTGTCGGCTACGCTCCCCCGCGATGACCACTCAATCTGTGACCGGATGGGGGGTACCGTCCGCGCAAGGTGAGCGCTGATGCTCACTCAGACCGCGTACGGGAACTCCCGGCTCTCCCTCTGGCTGCGCGTGCGCGAGTTCGCCGTGCCGCCCTCCATGATCGAGACGGCGACCGCCCGCCGCGGTGCCGGGGACTGGGCCGGAGCGTGTGCCGCCGCCGGGGTCGACGTCGACCTCGACCTGCGGTCCGTCGCCCGCACCCACGGCTCGGCCCTGGCGGCCCGGGTCCGTGCCGACCTCCGCCATCTCGCGCCCGACCTGCTGCGCTGGCACATGCCGAGGATCGCCCCGGACGGACTGCTCCGCCCGGCCCTGACCCTCAGCCTGGCCCGGTACGACGATCCCGGGCAGGCCGGCGCCGGCCCGCTGCACCTGGTGGTCCGTACCCCGCCCTCGTGGGCGGACGCCGGCCAGCGGATCGCCCTCTCCCTGTGGGACGGTTCCTCCGCCTGCTACGGCGCCGGCCGCCACCCCCACCCGCGTCCCCACCGGCGCCACCGCCTCGACCTGCACCGCCATCTGTGGGACGTCCGCAGGACGGCCGAGCTGCGTGAGCGGGCCGGCGCCGGCGACCCGGCACCACCGGTCCCGGTGCCTCCCGAATCCGGTTGCAACGTCGGCCGGTGGGCCGCCGAGGCGGCGATCCTGCTCCGCGCCGAGGGCCGGGCCGACGGCGCGCTCACCGTGCGGTGCGGGTCCCGGAACCGGCTGGTCCTGGAACTGACGCGCGACGAGGACGGCGTACGACCGCCCGCCCTGCGGCTGCTCACGGCGGCCCCCGGGCGCGGCGGATCGGCGGCCCTGCCGGTGCTGCCGGACGCGGCGACCTGGACCCCGCCCGACCTGGAGCTGCTCCGCGCGGGCCTCCTCGAACCGTCCCGGCTGCACCCACTGGTCGCCTCGGCGCTGGCCCCGGAGGCCGAGCCGCCGGACCGCCCCGCTCCCACGGGCGATCCCCGCGTGGTGGAGTGCCGGGGTGCCCGGCACCGGCTCGGGCTGGTCGACGGGGCGCTGGCCCCGCTGGACCACGATCCGGCCGAGATCCGCCGCGAGGAAATCCTGATGGCCTTCGGCGGGCCGCCGCTGCCCTGCCTGCGGGTCGTCGACGAGGCCCACCGGCGCCCGGACTGCCTCACCGGAGTCCGCGAACGCCTGGAGCACGGCGACATCACGGGTGCGCTCGCCGTGGTCGAGGCCCTCCTGGGCCCCGCCGCGATCCTGCGCGACGGCCCCCTGCGCGACGCCCTGTCCCGCACGGCAGCCCGCCGCACCACCCATGCCCTCTACCGCGCCGGCCTCACCGGCCCAGGCCGAGCCCCCTCCCGCGACGCCCCCCGCCACACCTCATAAAACCCCCGCACAGCACCCCACCAAGGGGCGCGGGGAACTGCGCGACAGCCACCACGCACCCGCACCCGACCACCCACCGCACCAAACCACCCACCGCCACCCCCTGCTCAAACCGACTCCCACACACCAAGGTGACCACCATGCCCACACCCCCCTCCCAACTCGACATCGCCACCAACCTCCTCACCCTCCTCGACGCCACCACCACCGAACCCCGCCCCGACACCCAACTGGAAGCGCTGACCCTCGCGGTCGCGGCAGACCTGCCCGTGCTGCTGTGGGGTGAGCCGGGCATCGGCAAAACCGCCGCCCTGACCCAGCTCGCCGCGGCCCTGAACCTCCCGCTGACCACGGTGATCGCCAGCGTGCACGAGCCCTCCGACTTCTCGGGGCTGCCCGTCGTAGGAGACGACCCCGCGGCCCAGGGCGTCCCGATGGCCCCGCCGGACTGGGCGGTGCGGCTGGTTCGGGCCGGACGGGGCCTGCTGTTCCTGGACGAGCTGTCGACCGCACCTCCGGCCGTACAGGCGGCCCTCCTGCGGCTCGTACTGGAGCGCCGGATCGGCTCGCTCAAGCTGCCGCCTGACGTACGGATCGTGGCCGCCGCCAACCCCCGCTCCTCCGCGGCCGACGGCTGGGAGCTGAGCCCACCGCTCGCCAACCGGTTCGTGCACCTGCAGTGGACGCACGACCACGACGTCGTCGTACGCGGTCTCGGCGGCACCTGGCCGCGGGCGACCCTGCCCGCACTGGACCCGGCCCGGCTCACGGACGCGGTGGACCGGGCCCGGCGCGCGGTGTGCGGGTTCCTGACGGCGCGGCCGCCGCTCGTGCACCGGCTGCCCACCGGTGAGACCCGCCGGGGCGGCGCCTGGCCCTCGCCGCGCAGCTGGGAGATGACGCTGCGGCTGATCGCGTTCGCGACCGCGGCCGGTTCCTCGCGGGACGTGCTGTCGTTGCTGGTCCGTGGCACCGTTGGCGACGGCCCCGGCCTCGAACTGCTGGCGAGCCTGGACCGGCTGGACCTGCCCGACCCGGAACTGCTGCTGGCCGACCCGGCGAACGCCGTGCTGCCCGAGCGCGGCGACCTGCGCCAGGCCGCCCTGGACGCGGTGGTCGACGCGGTCCGGGGACGACCGGAACGGGCCCGCTGGGACGCGGCGTGGGCGCTGCTGGTGCGCGCGCTGGAGACCGGCGCACCGGACGTGCTGGTGGTCCCGGCGACCACGCTCGCCAGTCTGCGCCAGGCGGACTGGGACGTGCCGGCGTCGATCGACCGGCTGGCCGGGGCGGTCTCGGTGACCCGGCAGGCGGACCGCGGGGCGGCGCGGGCCGCGGTCGCCACGAAGACCCGCCGATGACCGCGACCGTGCCGGCCGAAATGGGACTGGACACCGGCAAGCTCTTCGCCGCCCGGCTGCAGGCGGTGCGGGCCCGGCCGTACCTGGCGACCGCCCTGTTCGCACTGCACGTGGTGGAGTCCCGGCAGGTGCCGACGATGGGCGTGGACTGGCACTGGCGGGTGTACGTCTCCCCCGCGTTCGTGGCCCGCACGCCGGTCGAGGAGCTGGCCGGGGTGTGGGTGCACGAGGTGTCGCACCTGCTGCGGGACCATCACGCGCGCGGTGACCGGGTCGCCCGCGAACGGGGGCTGACGGGCCGCGGGGAGCGGTTGCGGATGAACATCGCCGCGGACTGCGAGATCAACGACGACGTGTACGGCGAGGGGCTCGTCAGGCCCGAGGGCGCGGTCACCCCGCAGTGGCTCGGCCTGCGGGACGGCGAGCTGATGGAGGACTACCTGCGGCAGTTCCGGCTGGGCCCGCGGCTGGGGGACCTGGCCTGGCTGGACTGCGGGAGCGGCGCCGACGGGCTGGCGCGGCCGTGGGACCTCGGCCCGGACGGCGCGCACGGCCTGAGCGAGCAGGAGCGGGACGGGGTGCGGTTCCGGGTGGCCCAGGCGATCACCGGCCGTCCGGGCAGCACGTCGGCGGGCTGGCGGCGCTGGGCGGAGGAGGTGTTCCATCCCCCGCAGCCGTGGCGCGAGTTGCTGGGGGCGGCGGTGCGTTCGGCGACGTCCGGCGCCGGGGCCGGTGAGGACTACAGCTACGGCCGCCCGTCGCGCCGTTCGGCGGGGCTGCCGGGTGTCGTGCTGCCGAGTCTGCGGCGCCGGCCGCCCCGGGTGTCCGTGGTGATCGACACCTCGGGGTCGGTGAGCGACGCGGAGCTGGGCGGCGCTCTCCTTGAGGTGGCCGCGATCGCACGGTCGGTGGGCGGGCGCCGGGACCTGGTGACGGTGCTGCCGTGCGACGCGGCGGCCCAGGGCGTGCAGCCGCTGTGCCGGGCGGAGGGGCTGCTGCTGACCGGCGGGGGCGGGACGGACCTGCGGACGGGATTCGCGCGGGCCCTGCGGACGCGGCCGGGACCGGACGTGGTGGTGGTCCTGACGGACGGCCAGACTCCGTGGCCGGACACCCGTCCGCCGTGCCGGACGGTGGTCGGCCTCTTCCCCCGTCCGGGCACCCGGACCTGGCGGGAGCACGACCCCGAGTACCGGCCGGACGCGCCGCCGGAGTGGGCCCGGGTGGTGACCATCGGGTAGCCCCTTTCAGACTCCGACGGTCTCCTCGGCCTCTTCCTCGGCCTCGGCCTCTTCCTCCGCCACGGCGTCGGCCACGGCCACTGCCTCGGCCTTCGGTTCGGCCGCCCGCTCAGCGGTCCGCTCCACGCCGGGTGCCGACGGCCGGGACGGAGCGGCTACGGCGGTACGCGGCTCCGCGACGGCCGCATGCCGGGGCATGTGCTTCCCGGCCCGCTCGTACAGGGCGGCGACGGCCGTGACCGCGAGGCCGGCCAGGAGCCAGACCGTCAGCGTCAGCACGTTGTGCGCGACGCCGTCGCCGTCGAAGTACAGCAGGCCGCGGATGCCCTCGACGAAGCCCGCGCCGTTCCAGAAGGCGTGCAGGGCGCCGAAGAAGCCGTTCTGCAGTTCGGGCCGGAACAACCCGCCGGAACTGGTGAAGTTCAGCATCACGAAGAGGACCATCATGGCCAGCGTGGTCCACCGCTTGAGGAAGGTGTGCAGGCCGACGCCGATGAACAGGATGCCGGCCGAGTACAGCCACGCCATCCCCCACAGGCCCGCGAGTCCGTGGTGCGCGAGGTGGAACACCGGCCCGGCCAGCAGCACGCCGATGCCGCTGACCACCGCGGAGACGCCGAGCGCGAGCAGCGCCCGTATCCGCATGGCGAGCGCCCCGCCCGCGGCGCCGAGCGCGGCGACGGAGGCGTAGGAGCCGATGCTGAGCGCGATCAGCAGGAAGAACAGGCCCTGGCCGGTGGGGTCGTCGGACACCGGCCTGGTCACGTCGGTGACCTTCAGCGGGACGCCCTCCTGGTCGGCGACCGGGGTGAAGACCCGCTCCACGGCCGTGGCTCCCATGTCGGAGGCGGCGCTGGCCACCATCAGCTCGGGGGCCTCGGCGCTCGGCACGTAGGCGCCGGTCACCTGCCGGTCCCTGAGCAGGTGGACGGCGTCGGAGCGGGTGGGGACCGTGCGGACGTCGAGCCGGTCCCCGGCGGTGTCCTTGACGGTCTGGGCGAGCACCTTGGCCTCCGGGCCGGCGCCGACGACGGCGACGGGCAGGTGGTGCGGCTCCGGGGTCACGAAGGCCCCCATGTACGCGAGCCCCATGCCGAGGCACATCAGCAGCGGGGTGATCAGGTGTGTGAGCACGTGACGCAGGGCCGGTGACCTCATCGCGGGCACCCTCCAAAGATCGACGAAAGGTTGGCTTATACAACTCTCATTTCAAGTTGTAGTATACAACTACAACGGCGGAGGAGGTATTCCCATGACAGCAGCGCAGCGGGCCGTGGAGACCATCCAGCGCGAGATGACCATCTTCGCCCGCCGGGCCCGCGCCTCGGCCGGACGCATGCACCCCGAGCTGTCGCTGGTGTCGTACACGCTGCTCGGCCACCTGGAGGAGAGCGGCGGCTGCCGGGCGACCGACCTCGCGGCACATTACGCCCTGGACAAGTCCACGGTGAGCCGGCAGGTGGCCGCGCTGGAGCGGGCCCGGCTGATCGAGCGGCGCCTCGATCCGGAGGACCACCGCGTGCAGGTGCTGCACCTGACGGGGGCCGGCGAGGAGATCCTCGCCCAGGTCACGCGCAGCCGCCGGGCCGCCTTCCGGGAGCGTCTCGCGGACTGGCCGGAGGAGGACCTGACCCGGTTCGCCGCCTACCTGGAGCGCTACAACGCGAGCGCCCCGGATCCCGGGCCGGTGGACTGAGTCCCGGCACCGGCGACGACGGCACTGACCTGGGGCGGAGTGCAGCTGACGACAACGTACGGTTGAACCATGAACATCACCCGAGGCTTCACGGGCCGCCCGCGCGTCCGGCCCGCCGGTCTGCCGCCCGGGCAGTACGACGCGAGGGACGACTGGCCCGTCCTGTCCGCCGAGGTCACCCCGGACCTCACCGCCGCCGACTGGTCCTTCCGCGTCGACGGCCTGGTGGAGCGGCCGCACACGTGGGACGCCGCAGGCGCCCGGGCGTTGCCGGCCTCGGTGTATGAGGGTGACATCCACTGCGTGACCGGCTGGTCGAAGTTCGGGGTGCGCTTCGGCGGTGTCTCGCTGGACGCCTTCTTCGAGGTCGTCCGGCCCCTGGCGAGCGCCACCCACGCGATCGCCTACTCCCACACCGGCTACACCACCGACCTGCCGCTCACGGACCTGACCGGCGGCCGGGCCTGGATCGCCTGGGAGTACGACGGCCGGCCGCTTCCCGCCGAGCACGGCGGCCCCGCACGTCTGCTGGTGCCCCACCTCTACTTCTGGAAGAGCGCCAAGTGGATCGCGGGGATCACCCTCCTCGACCACGACGAGCCGGGCTTCTGGGAGGGCAACGGCTACCACGCGCGCGGCAACCCCTGGGAGGAACAGCGGTACGCGGGCGACGGAGCGGCCGGGGCGGACGGGGACCCGGACAACCGACCGGCGGACGCCCCGGCGGACGGGGACCCGGACGACCAGTCGGTGGGCTCCCCGGCGGGCGGCAATCCGGACGGCCTGCCCGCGGACACCCTGGCAGGCGGGGACCCGGACGACCATCCCGCAGGTTCCCCGGCGGGCGGGGCGGTGGCGCGTGGCTGACCGGACGGCGGTGCCGGCCTTCACTTCGCCCTTCGCTCCCCCGACGCGGTTCGCGGTGCCCGGCCGCATCGCGGTGAGCGGCGAGGCCGCGACCGCGTGGCAGACCGCGACGCTCACCGGCATACGGCGGGAGACGCCGCGCGCGGCCACCTTCCGTCTCGCCGTGCCGCGATGGGCGGGGCACCTGCCCGGACAGCACCTGATGGTGCGGCTGACCGCCGCCGACGGCTACACGGCCCAGCGCCACTACTCGATCGCGTCCGCGCCGGACGACTCCGGGCACATCGAGCTGACCCTGGACCACGTGCCGGGCGGGGAGGTGTCGGGCTGGTTCCACACGGTGGCCAGGCCCGGTGACAACGTCGAGGTGCGCGGGCCGCTGAGCGGCTTCTTCGCCTGGCCCGGCGACCGGCCCGCGCTGCTGCTCGGCGCCGGATCCGGCGTCGTGCCGCTGATGTCGATGGTGCGGCACCACCGGGCGCGCGGCCTCGCCGTGCCGCTGCGCATGCTGGTGTCGGCGCGCAGCCCCGAGGAGCTGATCTACGCGCGGGAACTCGGCGCGGAGACCACGCCCGTGTTCACCCGCAGCGCCCCGGCCGGGGTGCCCGTGGGACGGATCACCGCCGCCCATGTGGTGTCACTTCTGGGCGAGGAGTCGGATGATGGGTGGGAGGCGTACGTGTGCGGCTCCAACGGGTTCGCCGAGCACGCCTCGCGACTGCTCGTCGCGGCGGGCCGGCCCGTGGACCGGATCCGCGTCGAACGCTTCGGCTGAGCGCGCCGGTCGCGCGCGCCCGCCGCACCCGCAGCCGTGGGGCGCGTGTCGTCGCCCGTGCTCCAGGTGGGCCGGAAGTAGCGGTTCCCAGGATGAGCGAGGGACTCCGTACGGGGTACGAGACCTGTGTAGACGCTCGGGTGCGGGGACGGCGGACCGATGACCCGGTTCGCGGCCCTCCCGCTCCGGCGGCGAGGAGGTGGACATGCGTACCCGGGTGCTTGGCTGGCGCTGGCGGCGCAATCCGCTGCGGCGCCGGTCGGACGTGGTGGAGGCATGGACGACGCTGCTGGTCGCCGTCCTGCTCGTCGTCGTGGCACCGCTGGTGGGGGTCGCGGTGGGCCTGCACGCCCACAGCGAGGCCCAGGCGGTGGCGGTGGCGCAGCGGTCCGAACGGCACAAGGTGCACGCCGTGGTGGTCGGCGGCACGCCCGAACGCCTGCCCGCGGTGCAGGGCGACCGCGATCACGGCTACCGGGCGAAGGTGAGCTGGACGGAGCCCGGGAAGGGCAAACACACGACCACGGCGCGGGTACCGGCGGGGACCCGGGTCGGTGACGCGGTGGACGTGTGGTTCGACAGCAAGGGCCGCAGTGTCGCCCCGCCGCCCGACGACGTCGCGGTGTGGCAGCACACGGTCACCATCGGCCTGTGCGCGGGCGGCGGCGCCGCGGGCGTCGTGCTCCTGGGCTACGCCGTCGAACGCCGGATCGCGCTGCGCCACCGGCTGACCGAATGGGAACGGGAGTGGGCGAACACCGGCCCCCGGTGGAACCAGCCCCGCGCCTGAGGTACCGGCCCGCGAGCCCAGCGCCCTCCACTGTCCTGACCAGGGCGGGCAGGCCCGGGCAGGAGGCCGGAATCCGCGCCGGACGCCCCTCCGTGGGCCTGGTTCGTGAGCCGGCCACGCCCGTACGGTGAGGTCCCGCAGTCACCCTTCGCGAAGGCGGTGCCGATGGCCCTGTTCGACCTTCCCCTCGACGAACTCCGCAAGTACCGCAGCGAGTCCACCGTACCCGGGGATTTCGACGCGTTCTGGGACAAGACGCTGCGGGAGACCCGCGCGCACGACCTCGACGCGCGCTTCGAGCCGGTGGACACGGGCCTGTCCACGGTACGGGTCCACGACGTGACCTTCGCCGGGTTCGGCGGCCACCCCGTCAAGGGCTGGCTGCGGCTGCCGGCCGGGGCGGCGGAGCCGCTGCCGCTGGTGGTGGAGTTCATCGGCTACGGCGGCGGGCGCGGCCTGCCGCACGAGAACTTGCTGTGGGCGTCGACGGGCCGGGCGCACTTCGTGATGGACACCCGCGGCCAGGGCAGCGTCTGGGGAGCCGGCGCCGGCACACCCGACCCGGTGGGCTCCGCGCCCGGCTACCCCGGGTTCATGACCCGGGGCATCGACGCACCGGAGAACCACTACTACCGCCGGGTGTTCACGGACGCCGTCCGCGCGATCGAGGCGGCCCGCGCGCACCCACTGACCGACGCCTCCCGGACCGTGGCGATCGGCTCCAGCCAAGGTGGCGGGATCACCCTCGCCGTCGGGGGCCTGGTCCCCGACCTCGCCGCCGTCGCCCCGGACGTGCCGTTCCTCTGCGACTTCCCGCGCGCGACGACGCTGACGGACCGGCCCCCGTACCGGGAGATCGGCCTGTTCCTCAAGACGCACCACGGCCGCACGGCCGACGTGCTGCGTACGCTCTCCTACTTCGACGGCGTGCACTTCGCCGCCCGCGGGCGCGCCCCGGCCCTGTTCTCGGCGGGCGGGGAGGACCAGACCTGTCCGCCGTCGACGGTGTTCGCCGCGTACAACGCCTGGGCGCACGAGGACAAGACGATCGAGCTGTACGACTTCAACGACCATGAAGGCGGCGGCCCGTTCCACGAGGCGGTGAAGCTGCGCTGGCTGCGGTCGTACGCCTGAGGAAGCGGGGAGCAGGACGGCGGGGCACAAGAGGACGGGGTTCGGAGATGACGGAGGACGGCGGGATGGACACGCGTGCGGCGGCCGAGCGGTTCGTCCGTGTCTGGGAGCGGGCGTGGGCCGCGCACGACGTGGGGGCGCTGGTCGAGTTGTACGCCGAGGAGTGTGTGCACCGGTCGATGCCGTTCCGCGAGCCGCACCGCGGCCGGGACGCGCTCGCCGCCTATCTGCGCTGGTCGTTCGCCGAGGAGCGGGTGACCGACGTGCGGTTCTCCGCGCCCCTCGTCGGATCGGACGGCGTCGCGGTGGCGGAGTTCCGGGTGCTCGGTGCGGAGGGCGGCGCCGAGTCGGCGCTGGCGGGCTGCGTGTTCGTGCGCTTCGACGAGGCGGGTCGGGCCGTGGAGACCCGTGACTACTGGCACACGGCCGAGGGACACCAGGACCCCGCGGGCAGGCTGTTCCTCCTGTGAGCGTTTGCGACCTCTTCACCGAGCCACGCCTGCGGGGCCCGCGCATCCTTCCCCCCGGTCCGACCAGTCGGTATGTTCTGGAGGGCCCGGGCCGCGGGTGGCGGCCCGGCCTTTCCGGCGACCACGGAGGTCCGATGCCGACTCGGCAGACACAGGTGCACGGTCACTGCGACGCCCGGTTCACGGCGGTGCGGCAGGCGTTCGAGGAGAACTTCGCCGAGCGCGGCGAGCTGGGCGCCGCCGTCGCGGTGAGCATCGACGGCGAGAGCGTCGTGGACCTGTGGTCCGGCTGGGCGGACGCGGACCGCACCCGGCCCTGGGAGCGTGACACCCTGGTCAACGTGTGGTCGACCACCAAGGGCCCGGTGGCGCTGTGCGCCCACATCCTGGCCGACCGCGGGCTGCTCGACTTCGACGCCCCGGTGGCCGCGTACTGGCCGGAATTCGCCGCCGCCGGCAAGGAACGGGTGCTGGTACGGCACCTGCTCTCGCACCGCGCCGGCCTGTGCGGGCTGCGCGAGCCGCACAGTCTCGACGACCTGTACGACTGGGAGCTGACCACCGCGAGGCTGGCGGCCACCGAGCTGTGGTGGGAGCCGGGCACCCGGTCCGGGTACCACGCGCTGACCTATGGCTTCCTGGTGGGCGAGGTCGTACGGCGGGTCTCGGGGCTGCGCCCGGGAGCGTTCCTGGAGCGGGAGGTGACCGGGCCGCTCGGGATCGACTTCACCGTCGGCCTGCCGGAGAAGGAGTCCGGCCGGGTCGCCGAACTGGTCCATCCGCGCGCCCGCCCCGGCGGCGATCAAGCGGCTACTTTCGGCCAGTTGACACCGGAGGCGATCGCCGCGCTGGCCAATCCGCTGGTGGGCGCGGCCCAGGCGAACACACCCGAGTGGCGCGCGGCGGAGATCCCGGCGGCCAACGGGCATGGCACCGCGCGGGCCGTCGCCGCGCTGTACGGCGTCTTCGCCGGGCGCGGCTCGTACGGCGGGCGGCGGATCCTCTCCCCGGAGGCGGCCGAGCGGGTGCGCGAGGGGCAGGGCGGCTGCCGCGACCTGGTCCTGGGGGCGGGCTTCGAGCACGAGACGGAGATCGGGCTCGGGCTGTGGCTGAGCGGCACCAACGGCTCCTACGGGCCCAATCCGCGGGCTTTCGGACACGACGGGTTCGGCGGCTCCTGCGGACTCGCCGACCCCGAGGCGGGCGTGGCCCTGGGCTACACGATGAACCGGATGGGGCCGCACATCGCCGACGACCCGCGCAAGACGGCTCTGGTCGAGGCGGTCTACAGCGTCCTGTGAACGGGGGGTCGCGCGGGTGGGTTTCGGCCGAACCAGTAGGCTGCTCTTCCCTCGTGGTTTAGACCAATGTTAGATGTGGTCACGCAATGAGCCCCTTCGGCTACGTCTTGTCACCAACAGGAGGCGCGGCATGGCCCGCACCACCCCCCACGTACCCGCGACGACCGAGGACCGGCCGCGCGATCCCGCTCCGCCCGCCGACGCTCGTCCGTCCGGCGACGCGCGGCCGTCCGGCGACCAGCCGCCGGCGTCCCGGCAGCCGGACGACCAGCCGCTGTACTGGCGGGTCGCGACGCTGCTGCTGGACGAGCTGCGCGACGGCACCATATCGCCGGGTGAACGGCTCCCGGCGGAGCGGCACTTGGCCGCCCACTTCCGGGTGAGCCGGGAGACCGTACGGCAGGCGCTGGAGGTGCTGCGGCGCGGCGGCCTGGTCGCCACGGACCGCCGGGGCAGTCACGCGACGCTGCCGGGCCGTCCGGTCGAGGACCCGGTGTCCCTCGCCTTCCCGGTGGGGGCGCGCTCCGCGGACCCGTGCGCGGTGGACCGGGCCACGGTCACGTGGGAGGAGCCGCCGCCGGACCACGCCGCGGCGCTGGGGCTGGCTCCGCACCGGCCGACCCTGGTGCACCGCTACCGGTCGGCCACGCCCGACGGCCGCGCCCTGCGCACCGCCGTGACCTCCTTCTCCGCGGTCGCGCTGACCGAGGTCGCGGAGCTGGGCCGCTACCGCGACCGCGCGGACGGATCGGCGGAAGCCCAGCTCAGGAGGGTCTACGACTGGATGCGCAAGGCCGGTCTGACGCTGCATCACCGGGACTGCATCACCCAGCTCGGGGACGCCACCGCGGTCCGGGTCACCCGGCGCGTGCACGACCAGTTCGCCCGCCCGCTGGAGATCACCGACCTGGTGGTGAACGCGGAACGGGACGCGCTGGTCTACGAGTTCACGCTGCCCGCTGCCGTCTGAGCGCGGCGGGCCACCAGCAGCCGGGCCCGCGGGCCGCCGTCGGAGCGCCGCCCGAACTCGGGCAGGGCGTACAGGTCCACGGTGAAGCCCGCGTGCCCCAGCTCCCGCAGGATGTCGCCGAGCCGGAAGGCCCGGTAGTACATGACGAACGGGGGCCGCCACAACGCGTTGCGCACGCGCATCACCGCGTCGAAGCCCAGCAGCGTCCAGTACGCCGGGTGCGACGGGCGGGGCGGGGCGAGCACCGGGAAGGCGAAGTGGCCGCCGGGCCGCAGCGCCGAGCGCACCTGGGCGAACAGGCCGGGCAGCTCGCGGGGCAGGAAGTGACCGAACGCCCCGAAGCTGACCACGAGGTCGCAGGCGGCCGTGAACGGCAGCGCGCGGGCATCGGCCCGCACCCAGGAGACGTCCGGCGCCCCGGCCGGGACCCGGCGCCGGGCGACGTCGAGCATGCCGGCGCTGAAGTCGACGCCCGTGACACGGCGGCGGCAGATCCCGGCCAGCGCGTCGACCCCGGCGCCGGTGCCGCAGCACAGGTCGAGCCCGTCCTCGTAGGGGCCGAGCGGGGCGAGTGCCTTCGCGACGGACTCCAGCAGCGGGCCGGGCGTCCGGAAGGGGGTGTGGTCGAACTTCGGGGCGAGCAGGTCGTAGCCGTGCTCGACCGACGACAGCGCCTGCACGGCGAGTTCACGGAGCGTGGGGCCTTCGGGGCTGAACATGGGGTCAGCCTAGGGTCACGCGCTGCCGGAGGATGCCGAGGACGCGGTCGCACCAGCGGAGGTTCTCCTCCTCGAAGGAGATTCCGGCGAGCAGGGTGAGGTACGGTCCGATCCGCTCGGCGTCGCGCAGGTACTCCTCCTCGCTCCGGCCGCCGAGGAGGCGCTCGCGCACCCGCTGGTAGCGGTCGAGTTTGCCCTGCGCCCAGCCCCTGCGCTCCTCCACCAGCGCCCGGGTGACCTCGGGATCGCCGCCGTCCATGGCCTGGATCTTGATGAGCAGCTCGTCGCGGACGGCGGTGGGCCGCCGGGGCGGCGCGTCGGCGAAGGCCCGCAGACCGGCGCGGCCGGACTCGGTGAGCGTGAACATCCGCTTGTCCGGCCGCCGTTCCTGGCGCACGGTCCTGGCCTGGACGAGCCCGTCCTGGGCGAGGCGCTCCAGCTCCCGGTAGAGCTGCTGGGGGGTGGCGGGCCAGAAGTTCGCGAACGAGACGTCGAACAGTTTGGACAACTCGTAGCCGGAGGCCTCGCCCTCCAGCAGGGCGGCCAGGACGGCGTACTTGAGCGACATGTGGACACGCTAGCAGCCGGTGACTACTCTCATCCGCACCTATTCAATTAATTGACTATGTGGGGTGATCCGAGTGCGCGCGTTCCGCGAGGCGGTCGAGGCCGGAGACCTGAAGGCCGTCGAGGCACTGCTGGCCGAGGATGTCGTCTTCACCAGCCCGGTCGTCTTCAAGCCATACTCGGGCAAGGCGATCACCGCGGCGATCCTGGGCGCGGTCGCCCAGGTCTTCGAGGACTTCCGGTACGAGCGGGAGCTGGCCGGCGCCGACGGCCGTGACCACGCGCTGGTCTTCCGCGCGCGGGTGGCCGACCGGGAACTGACCGGCTGCGACTTCATCCACCTCGACGAGGACGGCCTCATCGACGAACTCATGGTCATGGTGCGCCCGTTGTCGGGTGCCCAGGCCCTGAAGGAGGCCATGGGCGCCCGGTTCGAGCAGATCGCGAAGGAGGCGGAGGCGCGGTCCGCGTGAGGACCGGCGCGTCGGCCCTTCGCCGGGCGTCCGGCCGCCAGGGCTTCAGGGCTTCAGGGCTTCAGGGCTTCAGGGCTTCAGGGCTTCAGGGCTTCAGGGCTTCAGGGCTTCAGGGCTTCAGGCGCACCGGCAGTGTGCGCACGCTGTTGCCGACGAAGCTCGCGTGCCGGGTCAGTTCCTCCTCCGGCAGCGCGAGGTCCAGTCCGGGAAAGCGCTCGAACAGCCGCTCCAGGGCGACGGTCGCCTCCAGCCGGGCCAGCGGAGCACCCAGGCAGTAGTGGGCGCCGTGCCCCAGGGACAGATGCCGTAGGGCACCGTCACGGGCCGGCCGGCGGACGTCGAAGCGGTCGGCGTCCGGGCCGTGCACGGCGGGGTCGCGGCCGGCGGCGGAGTACCCGGCGAGGACCGGAGTGCCGGCCGGGACGAGCGTGCCGTCGACGGTGAGGTCCCGGACCGGGTAGCGGAACGGGAAGTAGCTGACCGGCGCGTCCCAGCGCAGCGTCTCCTCCACCACGTCGGCCCAGCTCGCGCCGCCCGCCCGGACCAGGTCGAGCTGTTCGCGGTGGCCGCACAGGGCGCGCACGGCGTTGGTGATCAGGTTCAGCGTGGTCTCGTGCCCGGCGACGATCATCAGCAGGAGGGTGCCGATCAGTTCCTGCCCGTCCAGCCGGCCGCCCTCCTCGTCCCGGGCGGCGAGGAGGGCGCTGGTGAGGTCGCCGCCGGGCCGGTCCGCCTTCTGCGCGGCGATCTCGGCGAGGACAGCGAGGAGTTCGCGGTTGGCGGCGACGGCCTCGGCGGGTTCGATGTCGGTGGCGACGACCTGGCTGCTCAGCCGGTGCAGCCGCGCCCGGAACCCGGCGTCCACGCCGAGGAGTTCACTGATGACCGCCATCGGCAGCGGCAGCGCGAAGTGCCGGCGCAGATCGGCGACGCCCTCGCCCTCCTCGGCGGCCCGTTCCAGGCCGTCGAGCAGGTCCGCCGTCAACTCCTCTACCCGGGGACGGAGTTCCTCGACCCGGCGCGGAGTGAAGGCGCTGCTGACCAGTGACCGCAGTCGCCGGTGGTCCTCTCCGTCCGCGGTGGTCATGCCGGGCACGGTCGCGAACGTCCGCAACGGCCACCCCTCGGGGATGCGCCCCTCGTGCAGTGCGGTGAAGTGCCGGGCGTTCTTGGCGACGTCCGGGTGCTGGAGGAAGGCGCGGAGCGCCTCGTGCCCCAGGACGGCCATCCCCTCGATCCCGCCCGGCAGTTCGACCGGAGCCACGGAACTCCGGGCCAGCAGCCGCGCGTTGTCGGCGTGCGGACAGCCACCGGCCGGATCCAGGCGGTGCGGGCGTCTCGCGGGCGTGGACTCCACCGGCTCTCCTGGCGGTCGTGGGAATGGGGCGCGACAGAGCGATCGTAGAGGCGACCGGGGCACCGGGGTATCGGTCGGTCCGACGCGGCCGTGACCGGGACCGGGCGCCGGCCCCGACCCCGGCCCCGGCCCTGGACCTGGACCTGAGCCCCGGCCCCAAGCCTGAGCCTCGGCCCTGGGCCCTGGGCCCTGAGCCCTGGCCCGGGAACAGAACGGGACGGCGACTTGTTGACACCCCCAGGGCCGGCGCTATAGTGCGATCAGCACCGCTGCGCGCCCCGTCGTCAGGGCGTCGGTGCGGGTTCCCTCTCTTCCAGCCGCACGGCCGTCGCTTTCCCGCCGGCCCGGCTTCTCAGCACCACCTCGTGACCTGGCCTTCTCTCGCCGTACCGAGGTGTCGTTCCCGCCGCCCGGAGGCAGGCGTACCCGCCTCCCGCTCGCGGCCTCTCCCCCTTCGCCTCTTGTCTTCCCGTCCGTGAAAGGACCACCACCCATGACCACCACCACACTCGAACACCCGCCCGCGACCGGCCAGGCCCCGGCCGACCGGATCGTCACCGGCGTCCTCGACATCGACACGCACGGGAAGGGGCACCTGAGGGCTCCGAGCTGTCTGGCCTCCCCGGCCGACCCGCAGGTCTCCCCCGCGCTGATCCGCCGTCACGGCCTGCGCCGGGGCGACCTCGTCGAGGGCGTGCGCGGGGAACGGCGCGCCCTGACCGAGATCACCCGCGTCGGCGGCCGGGCCCCGGGCGCCCTCAAGGACCGCCGCCACTTCCGGGACCTCACTCCGCTGCACCCGCACCGCCGGATCCGGCTCGAACACCCGGCGTCCGGACCGGCCGGACGCCTCACCGATCTGTTCGCGCCGGTGGGCAAGGGCCAGCGCGGGCTCATCGTCGCCCCGCCGAAGAGCGGCAAGACCGTGCTGCTCCAGCAGTTCGCCGCCGCCGTCGCCGCCAACCACCCCGAGAGCCGGCTGATGGTCCTGCTGCTCGACGAGCGCCCCGAGGAGGTGACCGAGATGCGCCGCTCGGTGCGGGGCGAGGTGTACGCGTCCACATTCGACCGGGCGCCCAAGGAGCACATCGCGCTCGCCGACCTCGTGGTCGAACGGGCCAAGCGGCTCGTCGAGGAGGGCGAGGACGTGGTGATCCTGCTGGACTCCCTGACCCGGCTGTGCCGGGCGCACAACAACGCCTCCGCCGCCGGCGGCCGTACGCTCAGCGGTGGCGTCGACGCGGGCGCGTTGATCGGACCCAAGCGGTTCTTCGGCGCCGCCCGCCAGGCCGAGGAGGGCGGCTCTCTCACAATCCTCGCCACCGTCCTGGTGGACACCGGTTCCCGCGCCGACGGCTACTTCTTCGAGGAGCTGAAGAGCACCGGCAACATGGAGCTCCACCTCGACCGGGAGGCCGCCGCCCGCCGTGTCTTCCCCGCCGTGGACATCGCCCTGACCGGCACCCGGCGCGAGGAACTCCTGCTCGACCGGGCGGAGTTGACCGGCGCGCGCGGTCTGCGCCGGGCCCTGGGGTCACGGGACGGCGGACCGGCCGGCCTGGAGACCCTGCTGCGACGGCTGCGCGAGACACCCGACAACGCCACCTTCCTGCGGCGCGTGCAGCCGACGCTGCCGGAGCGGTGACGGCACCGGGCGCGATCGGACACTCGGCGCTTCGGCACTCGGCACTCGGCACTCGGCACTCGGCACTCGGCGAACGACGCTCGGCCGTTCGGCCCAGACGGCGCGAGACCCGGACCAGCCGTTCGTACGTTAATCATATGATTACCGGACTTTCTTCTCGGACGGTCTCCTCCGCCTGCGCCCTGTGCGTGGCGGGCATGCTGGCGCTGGCCCCGACCGCCGCCTCCGCCGGGCAGCGGATCATGGAACCGGCGCCGCCCCGGCCCCGGGCGGCGGTGCCCCAGCCGGCCCTGCTGTACCGCTCGGGCGTCCAGGTCCGGCCGCACCGCGGGGTACCGGCCCTCCCGGACGTGTCCGCGCTCTCCTGGCTGGTCGCCGACGCCGACACCGGCGAGGTGCTGGCCTCGCATGACGCCCACCGCAAACTGCCGCCCGCCAGCACGCTCAAGACGCTGTTCGCCCTGACCGTGCTGCCCGGCCTGCCGAGCACCATGCGGCACACCGTCACCCCGGAGGACCTGGCCGGCATCGGCCCCGGCAGCAGCCTGGTCGGCATCGAGGAGGGGCACACCTACACGGTGGCCGACCTGTGGCGGGGCGTCTTCCTCGCCTCCGGCAACGACGCCGTGCACGTCCTCGCCTCGCTCGGCGGCGGCTGGGAGGCCACGGCCGCCAAGATGCAGACCAAGGCCCACGCCCTGGGCGCCCTGGACACCCACGTCGTCTCCCCGGACGGCTACGACGCCCCGGGCCAGGTGTCCTCCGCGTTCGACCTCGCGATCTTCGGCCGCAACGGTCTGCGCAACCCCGACTTCGCCCGCTACTGCTCCACGGCCGTGGCCCAGTTCCCCGGTGACGGGTCGTCGTACGGGATCGCGAACACCAACCGGCTGCTCACCGGGGCCAACGGGGTGGAGCCGTACCCCGGGGTGATCGGCGTCAAGAACGGCTACACCAGCAACGCCGGCAACACCCTGGTCACCGCGGCGCGCCGGAACGGCCGCACGCTGATCGTGACCGTGATGAACCCGCAGGCCGGCGGCGGTTACACCGTCTACCAGGAGGCGCGGTCCCTGCTGGACTGGGGCTTCGGGGCCGCCGGGCTGGTCGATCCGGTCGGCTCGCTGGACGGGCTGCGCGCCACGCCCCGGCAGGCGCCGGCCGCCACACCGGTGGCGGCGGCCACGGCCGCCGAGCCCGACGACGACTCAGCGTGGCCGGGCACCCTCGGCGTCGCGGCCGGCACCGGACTGGCCGGCCTCGGACTGGGCGCGGTCGGCCTGACCCTGCGGGCGAGGCGCAGGCGCGCCGAGGGCGACGAGGGCTGACGCTCAGCCACTCGGCCCCGCGGTGTTCAGAACACCGACAGCCCCGTGAGCGTCGTGAACCGGTCCAGGGCCGCCACGCCGGCCACCGAGTTGCCGCGCTCGTCGAGGCCCGGGCTCCACACGCACAGCGTGCAGCGGCCCGGCACCACCGCGATGATCCCGCCGCCGACACCGCTCTTGCCGGGCAGCCCCACCCGGTAGGCGAAGTCCCCGGCCGCGTCGTACGTCCCGCAGGTCAGCATGATGGCGTTGATCTGCTTGGCCTGGCTCCGGGTGAGCAGCCGGGAGCCGTCGGCGCGGATGCCGTGCCGGGCCAGGAACGTGGTGGCGAGGGCCAGGTCGGCGCAGGAGGCGGCGATGGAGCACTGCCGGAAGTACTGGTCGAGCAGGACCGGCACCGGGTTGTCGATGTTGCGGTAGGACGCCATGAAGTGGGCGAGGGCCGCGTTGCGGGAGCCGTGCGCGGTCTCGGAGGCGGCGACCTCCGCGTCGAAGTCCATGCCAGGGTTGCCGCTCTCGGCCCGCAGGAACGACAGCAGTTCACCGGCCGCGTCCCCGGTCCGGGTCTGCAGCCGGTCGGTGACGACGAGCGCGCCCGCGTTGATGAAGGGGTTGCGCGGGATGCCGTTCTCGTACTCCAGCTGCACCAGCGAGTTGAACGGGTTGCCGGAGGGCTCGCGGCCCACGTGCTCCCAGAGTTCGTCGCCCTCGCGGGCCAGGTCGAGGGCGAGCGTGAAGACCTTGGTGATGG
The DNA here is from genome assembly GCF_004124325.1 of Streptomyces sp. L2. NCBI lineage: Bacteria > Bacillati > Actinomycetota > Actinomycetes > Kitasatosporales > Streptomycetaceae > Streptomyces > Streptomyces sp. L2. Next base: position 7,168,464 of record NZ_QBDT01000001.1, on the reverse strand, counting down.
ACTGCGCCGAGAACGGCTGCCGCCACTCCCCCACCCCGTACACGCTGCCGTCCGGCTCCGCGACGGCCATGCCGAAGCTGCGTGGATCGCAGGCCGCGAGGGCCGGAATGTAGTCGGCGGACCGGCCACGGCCCGGGGTGCGGTCGATCTCCGCCTGGATCCGGTCCAGAACCGGTTGGAACTGCGAGGACATGAGCGTCATCATGCCGCACTGCTGACCCCGCCGGCCGCCGGGCCGCACCGGGTGACCGGACCGCCCGCCCGCTGCGGCGAAACGCCGCCAATCAGGCGTGTTGTGCACCGGCGCCCGCGTGCTGGCACGCCCCACGGCGGTCCGCGCGTCAGGGTGAGTCCCACGGTCTCCGTGGATCGGGGTCCGTTCGGACATCGACCGGGCAGGAGGGGCAGTGCGGCGGCGGAGAGACGACAGGGGAGCCACCCGGAGCGGGGAGGCGGAAGGGGCGGTCGCGGCGCGGCGGCGCGTGCGGGCCGCGTTGGGCCTGTGCGCGGTGGTGGCGCTGCTCGCCGGCTGCGGCGGCCTGCCCTCCCCGCATGTTCCCGTGCGGGAGAACGCCCAGGGCGGACGCGACTTCTACCTCAGTCCCCACGGCGACGACCACGCCGACGGGCGGACCCCGCAGACCGCCTGGCGCACACTGCGGCGGGCGGACACGGTCCGGCTGAAGCCGGGCGACCGGCTGCGGCTGCAGGGCGGCGCGCGGTTCTCCGGCACGCTGAGCGTCGGGCCGGGGGACGCGGGCGACTCGCGCAGACCGGTCGTGATCGAGTCCTACGGCGACGGCCGCGCCATCGTCACGGCCGCAGGTACGCGGGGCATCGAGGTGCACGACACCAGCGGCATCGTCATCCGCGACCTGGTCCTCGCCGGGAAGGGCACCTCCTACCGGGACCAGGACGGCATCTCCCTCGTCAGCGACCTCTCCGGCAGGCGCAAGCTGCCCTACATCCGCGTCTCCGGTGTCGACGTGTCCGGCTTCCGCAACGGCATCCGGCTGCACGGCGGCGCCGAGGGGTCCGGCTTCCGGGACGTGGTGATCGACGACTGCGCGGTGCACGACAACAAGGACGCGGGTCTCGTCGCGGACGGTCCCGCCTTCGACGCCGACGCGCCCGTCTACGCCCACGAGAAGCTGACCGTCTCCAAGGTGGTCGCGTTCAAGAACGCCGGCGACCCGGCCGCGTCCCGCAACACCGGCAGCGGGATCGTCCTCGGCAGCGTCAGCCACGGCGTGGTGCAGGAGTCGGTCGCCCACGACAACGGCGGGTCGTCCTCCGCCGACGCGCTGGAGGGCCCTGAGGGCATCTGGACGTACGACTCGACGCGCATGGTGTTCCAGCGCAACGTGGCCTACGACAACCACACGGGGTCCCAGGTGGACGGCGGCGGCTTCGGGCTGGACAACAACGTGTCGTACTCGCTGATGCAGTACAACCTGTCGTACGGCAACGACGGCGCCGGATTCCTCGCGTACTCGGCCGTACCGAACCGGGCCCACACCGACAACGCGATCCGTTACAACATCAGCCGGGACAACGGGCGCAAGCTCCAGGACTACGGCGGCATCGTGGCGCTCGGCTCCTGGGTGGCCAACCTCGCGATCTACCAGAACACCGTGCTGGCCTCGGCCAACGGCTCGGTCCGGGCGCCCGCGCTGCGGCTCCAGCCGAACCTGGGCGCGGTCTGGGTGCGCAACAACGTGTTCGTCACCGACGGCGCGCCGGTGGTCGCGGCCCAGGGGCACTTCGACACCTCCGAGGTCGAGATGCAGGGCAACGACTACCACGGTCCGGCCGGCTGGACCCTGCAGTGGGGTGACCACTGGTACACCGATCTGGCCGCGTGGCGCCGGGAGTCGGGCCAGGAGACGCAGGGCTCGCGGGCCACCGGTACCGCCGCGGATCCCTGCCTCACCGAGGTACCGCTGTCCACCGGCGGGCCCGGCGTGCGCGGCGGCGGGGCGACGCGGGGCGCACTGGTCTCCCGGTGCGCCCACGCGCTGGCGGGTGCCGCCGTGGACCTGCGGTCCCTGGGTGTCGACCCCGGGACGGCCGACTACGCCGGGGCGCCGCTGACCGGCTCTCCGGCGGTGGGGGCCGTGCAGGGAGCGCCCAAGGCGTGAGGGATCGTCACCCGGACCGGCTCGCCGTGGCCCGGCTGCGGGACGTGGGCGGGGCGGCCGAGGGCCCGGACGTGCCAGCCGGCCGCGTGCCAGGCCGCCGTGTCCAGCGCGTTGCGCGCGTCGAGCAGCCGCGGGGCCCGGACCACCTCGGCGAGCCGGGCCGGGTCCAGCGCGCGGTACTCGCGCCACTCGGTCAGGTGCAGCACGAGTTCCGCGTCCCGGCACGCCGTCATAACGGCTGTGTGGTACGCCGGGCCGGGCAGCACGGCCCGCGCGTTGTCGACGCCCTCCGGGTCGTGCACGCGGACGTCGGCGCCCTGGGCGGCGAGTTCGCAGGTGACGGCGAGCGCCGGTGAGTCCCGTACGTCGTCGCTGTCGGGTTTGAAGGTGGCGCCCAGCACGGCGATCCGCCGTCCCGCGAACGTGCCGCCGAGGAGCTGCCGGGCCAGGTCGACGGTGCGCAGGCGCTGCCGCTCGTTGATCCGGTCGACCTGCCGCAGGAACGCCACCGCCTCGCCGACCTGGAGCTCCTCGGCGCGGGCGAGGAAGGCGCGGATGTCCTTGGGCAGGCAGCCCCCGCCGAAGCCGAGGCCGGCGGAGAGGAACCGGCGCCCGATGCGTTCGTCGTGGCCGAGTGCGTCGGCCAGCGTCACCACGTCGGCGCCGGCGGCGTCGCAGACCTCGGCCATGGCGTTGATGAAGGAGATCTTCGTGGCCAGGAACGAGTTGGCGGCGACCTTCACCAGTTCCGCGGTGGCGGGATCGGTGCGGATGTAGGGGATCCCGGAGCGCAGCATCGGTTCGTAGACGGCGCGCAGCAGCCGGTCGGCGTGCGGTGTGGTCACCCCGGCGACCAGGCGGTCGGGGCGCAGGGTGTCCTGGACGGCGTATCCCTCGCGGAGGAACTCCGGGTTCCAGGCGAGGTCGATCTCGACGCCGTCCCGGGCGCCCGCGGTGACCCTGCGGCCGAGCGCGCGGGTCGTGCCGACGGGCACGGTCGACTTGCCGACGATCAGGCTGTCGCGGGTGATCCGCGGTGCCAGTCCGTCGACGACCGCCTCGACGTGGCTGAGGTCGGCGGCGAGGGAGTCGGGCTGCTGCGGGGTCCCGACACAGACGAAGTGCAGTGCGGCGAAGTCGGCGGCCTCCTCCAGGGAGGTGGTGAAGCGCAGCCGGCCGGTCCGGGTGTGCCGGGCGAGGAGTTCCGGCAGGCCGGGTTCGAAGAACGGGGCCCGGCCCGCTGCGAGGGCCGCGGTCTTCGCGGCGTCGGTGTCGACGCCGAGGACCTCGTGGCCGATCTCGGCCATGCACGCGGCGTGCACGGCTCCCAGGTAGCCGGTGCCGATGACGGTCAGCCGCATGGGGTTCCTCCTGTCGTGGGGCCGCCGGCGCGTGGGGGCCGGCCTGCGTAGCCGTCGGGGTTGAGTTCCTGGAACCGCCAGGCGTCGCGGCACATGGCGGTGAGGTCGCGGGTGGTGCGCCAGTCCCAGGCCACCGCGACCGCGCCCGCGTCGGCGACCAGTTCGGCGACGTCTCCGGGCCTGCGTTCGACGATCCGGTACGGCACCGGGCGGCCGCTGGCCTCGCCGAAGGCGGCGACGAGCTGGAGCACGGAGGTGCCGGTGCCGGTGCCGAGGTTGAATACCCGGAGGCCCGCCTGGTCGTCGAGGTGCGCGACGGCGACGCGGTGTCCCTCGGCGACGTCCATGACGTGGATGTAGTCGCGGACGCCGGTGCCGTCGGGCGTGGGGTAGTCGTCGCCGAAGACGTCCAGCCGCTCCCGGCGGCCGACGGCGACCTGGGCGACGTAGGGCATGAGGTTGTTGGGGACGCCCCGCGGGTCCTCGCCGAGCAGTCCGCTCGGGTGGGCTCCGACGGGGTTGAAGTAGCGCAGGGCCAGCACCTTCATGTCCGGCAGGTGGTCGCACACGTCCCGCAGGATCCGCTCGCAGGCCAGCTTGGTGTGGGCGTAGGGGTTGGTCGGGGCGACCGGGCTCCGCTCGGTGAGCGGTACGGTCGGTGCCTCGCCGTAGACGGAGCAGGAGGAGGAGAACACCAGCCGGTGGACGTCGTGGTCGTGCATGACGGCCAGCAGGGCGCAGGTGCCGCCGACGTTGGTGTCGTAGTACTCGACGGGCAGGGCCACCGACTCGCCGACCGCCTTGTGGGCGGCGAAGTGGATGACCGCGTCGACGGGGTGCGCGGTGAACACCTCGGAGAGTGCGCGCCGGTCGCGGACGTCGACGCGGTAGGCGCCGGCGAGGGGCCGGCCCGCCGTCTTGGTGATGCGGTCCAGGGCGCGGGGCGAGCTGTTGACGTGGTTGTCGACGACGACGACTTCGTAGCCGTGGGCGAGCAGTTCGACGCAGGTGTGGCTGCCGATGAAGCCTGCGCCGCCGGTCACCAGGACCGTTTCGGGCATGGGGGACCTCGTTCTCGTCGGGGTGGGTGGCCAGGGGTGCGGGCGGTGTCAGCCCGCCATGAAGCCGCGCAGGTAGGTGGGGAACAGCAGCAGCGCCCCGGTGAGCGGCAGGAGTGCGACGAGCCCGGCGGCCAGCGGCCACGCGGCGGTGCGCAGGGCCCGGTGCGCGCCGACGCCCGCCGATCGCGCGGTCTCCCGGATGTGCAGGGCGCTCACCGCGAGGGTCACCGCCCCGTAGGACAGGGAGCCCAGGAGGCAGAGGAACACGTAGCCGATCGCGGGTCCGGTGATTTCCCCGACCAGGGCCGCCGTGGACAGCGCGACGGTGATGAGGAGGTAGGGGAGCATCAGGCGCAGCGGCAGCGGTTCCATGCCGTCACGGGACTTGGGCGTCACCTTGAAGACGATCGTCCTCGGCCGCAGCCGCTGCAGCAGTGCCGCCGCGGCTCCCCAGGCGACGAACGGCCAGCGGGTGAGCCCGAACAGCCAGCCCTCCCAGCTCAGCAGGGGCGCGTCGGCGGGGCGCAGCAGTCCGCGCCGGCGCAGCAGCAGGGTGAGCAGGACCAGGAAGAACGACATGGCCCAGAAGTGGACGAGGAAGGCGCCGTAGTCGACGTTGATCCAGGGGGTGCCGGTGACGGCGGCGATGGGCGGCAGCAGCAGTCCGCCGGTGGTGGTGAGGGCCAGCAGCGGATAGTAGGAGAGGGCGAACGCGAACCGGACGCGCAGCCGGGCGGGCATCCGCCGCAGGTGGCGCGGGAGCATGCCGAGGAGCATCACGACCAGGCTCCGTGACCATTGGAACTCCTGCGTGACCATCGCGGCGAAGGTGAGGGGGCCGTCGCCGTGCGCCTCGGCGTCGATGGCGAACGCGCCCTGCCAGCCGGCCGAGTTCAGCAGGAACGTGGTCGAGAAGTCCTCGGCGAGTTCGGGTCCGAGTCCGCCGATGTCCCGCAGGGCGTGGGTGCGTACGGCGTAGTGGGAGCCGATGCACAGGGGTGCCAGTCCGTCGGAGTGCCCCAGTTGCATGGGTCCGTGGAAGGTGGCCTCGCGGTGCAGCCGGCCGCGGGCCGCCCAGGAGGAGCGGGCGTTGGCGTCGCACACGCTGGGCGCGGCCACGTAGCCGACCGCGGGATCGGCGAACGGGCGGACCACTTCGCACAGATAGCGGGCGTGGGGTACGTGGTCGACGTCGAGCTGGGCGACGACGTCGTAGTCGCGGTATCCCCAGTGGTCGTAGAAGTGCGCGAGGTTGCCTTCCTTGCACCGGGTGCGCCGGGGCCAGGCGTCGCGGTGGTACGACGCGACGCCTCGCCGGCAGGAGACGCGTACGCCGTTGGTCTCGCACCAGTGGAGGATCTCCCGGTGCGGGTCCTCGTCGCAGAGCCACACGTCGTAGGGGTGGGGGAAGTCCTGGTGCAGCATCGCGGTGAGGGTGGCGCGGGCGACCGCCCAGGGTTCCGAGGGGGCGCGGGTCACCACGAACGCGGTGCGGACGGCGGGGACTTCGACGGCGGTGTCGAGGGTGCGCAGCCGCAGGACCACGACGACGAAGTACATCGGCAGCAGGGACAGGTACAGCAGCAGCGCGCTGTTGACGGCGAACCCGGTCCAGCTGACCCGGTGTTCGGGGCGCACCCACCATTCCCAGAAACACACCAGGGCGGCCAGCCAGCAGGCGGCGAGCAGCGCGGCCCTCACCCGGTCCGCGCGCCGCAGGCCGGGGATCCAGAAGGCCGGCGTGGTCGGGAGGGTGCGGCGTGGCCTGCCGAACACCGGTCCGTCGGCGGCGGTGTCGACGACGTTGCCCGAGGACAGGGTCAGCAGGTGGTGCCGCAACTCCTGCTCCGGGCCCGCCGGGGTGCCGAGTCCGACAGCGGCGCCGCCCGGCGCCGGGCCGTGCTCCGTCTGGGTCACGACGCCGCGGGGGTCGCGCCGAGCGGGCTGGGCCGCGCGGCGGCCACGCCGTCCTGCTGGCCGCCCCGGATCGCCGCGAGCGCGGCCGCGACGCCGGCGGGGCGTTCGGCGAACCACCGCACGGTGCGGCGCAGGCCCTCGTCGATGCCCACCTCGGGCGCCCAGCCCAGCCGTTCGGCGGCGCGGGCGATCGCCGGGCGTCGGCGGGCGGGGTCGTCGACGGGCAGCGGGTGGAACTGGATCTCGGCGCTGGATCCGGTGAGGCCGAGCACGAGTTCGGCGAGTTCGAGCATCGTGAGTTCGACGGGGTTGCCGAGGTTCACCGGTCCGGGCTCGTCGCAGTCGAGCATGGCGACGATGCCGCGGACCAGGTCGTCGACGTAGCAGAAGCTGCGCGTCTGCTTTCCGTCGCCGTAGACGGTCAGGGGTTCACCGGCGAGGGCCTGCACGACGAAACTGGAGACGACCCGGCCGTCGTGCGGACGCATGCGCGGGCCGTAGGTGTTGAAGATCCGGACGATTCCCGTGTTCGTGCCGCGATGCGTCCGGTGGGCCCGGGTCAACGCCTCGGCGAAACGTTTCGCTTCGTCGTACACGCTGCGTGGTCCGACGGGGTTCACATGACCCCAGTAGCTTTCCTCCTGCGGGTGCACCTCGGGGTCGCCGTACACCTCGCTCGTGGAGGCGAGGACGAAGCGGGCGTCGTGGCGGGCGGCGAGCCGCAGGGCGTTCTCCGTGCCGCGGCTGCCGACGGCGAGCGTCTCGAGGGCACGCCTGAGGTAGTCCGGCGGGGAGGCCGGGCTGGCCAGGTGGGCCACCGCGTCCACGGTGCCCCGGACGTCGACCGACCGGCTGACATCGCCCCGGACGAGTTCGAAAGCCGGATTCTGGAGAAACGCGGCGATGTTCGCCGGGTCTCCGGTGGAGAAGTCGTCCAGACACACGACCTCGTCACCGCGTCGAAGAAGCGTTTCACAGAGATGCGACCCGAGAAATCCGCCGCCACCTGTCACGGCCACACGCATGAATTCTCCTGGATTCACCGAGGGGATTCCGTCGCTCCGCCCGGCACCGGTACGGGGGCTGTTCGCCAGGACAGGAGACGGCCTCTACCGAGGCCGCGAATTCACCATATGAGCGTTAGTAGCATTTTCTGGATAATGACGAGACCTGCTGGGCCGATCAGCCGATGCCCGCGGGCGACGCCACGTCGGACGGCAGTGCCTGTACGGGCCGCGCGGGACGGGCCGCCCAGCCGGGGTCACTCCCGCGGGTGAAGACACCCCGCGTGTCGGCATGACCCGGCACAGCAGGCATGGTCCTGCACCGCAGGCATGATCCTGCACGGCAGGCACGATCCTGCACCGCGGGCCGGCGGCGCACGCGGGGTGTCCTCGCCTCAGACCGCCGGGGTCGCGCCGCGGCCGGCGAGGACCTCCGGCCGCAGCAGGTCCGCGAGCCGCTCAGCGGGCAGCAGGCCCTTCTCCAGGACCAGTTCCGCCACGCCCCGGCCGGTGCCGAGGGCCTCCTTGGCGATCTCGGTGGCCGCGGTGTAGCCGATGTGCGGGTTCAGGGCCGTGACCAGGCCGATGGAGTTCTCCACCGTGGCCCGCAGCACCTCCGTGTTGGCGGTGATGCCGTCCACGCAGCGCTCGGCGAGGGTGAGGCAGGCGCTGCGCAGGTGGGTGATGCTCTCCGAGAGGGAGTGCAGGATGATCGGCTCGAACGCGTTGAGCTGGAGCTGCCCGGCCTCGGCCGCCATGGTGATGGCGACGTCGTTGCCGATGACCTCGAAGGCCACCTGGTTGACGACCTCGGGGATGACCGGGTTGACCTTGCCCGGCATGATCGACGAACCGGCCTGCACCGGCGGCAGGTTGATCTCGCCGAGGCCCGCACGCGGCCCCGAGGACAGCAGCCGCAGGTCGTTGCAGCTCTTGGACAGCTTGACCGCGATCCGCTTGAGCACCCCGGACATCTGGACGAAGGCCCCGCAGTCCTGCGTGGCCTCCACCAGGTTGGCCGCGGTGACCAGGGGCAGCCCGGTGATCGCGGCGAGGTGGCCGCGGGCCGACTCGGCGTACCCGGCGGGCGCGTTGAGACCGGTCCCGATCGCGGTGGCGCCCAGGTTGATCTCATGGATCAGCTCGACGGCCTCCGCCAGACGGCTGCGGTCCTCCTCCAGCATGACGGCGTACGAGGAGAACTCCTGGCCCAGCGTCATCGGCACGGCGTCCTGCAACTGCGTACGGCCCATCTTGAGCACGTCACGGAACTCGACGGCCTTCCGGGCGAACGAGTCCTGCAGCACGGCCATCGCCCGGAGCAGTCCGCGCACCGCGAAGACCGTGGCGATCTTGACGGCCGTCGGGTAGACGTCGTTGGTGGACTGCCCCAGGTTGACGTCCTCATTGGGGTGCAGATACGCGTACTCGCCCTTGCCGTGTCCGAGCAGTTCCAGCGCCCGGTTCGCCACGACCTCGTTCGCGTTCATGTTGGTGGACGTGCCCGCACCGCCCTGGATGACGTCCACGACGAACTGCTCGTGCAGCTTCCCGTCCCGGATCTCCCGGCAGGCGGCGACGATCGCGCCCGCCTTCTCGGGCGCCAGCAGCCCGAGCTCCTCATTGGCGAGAGCGGCGGCCTCCTTGACCGCGGCCAGCGCGTCGATCAGGTGCGGATACGCGGAGATCGGCGTCCCGGTGATGGCGAAGTTCTCCACGGCACGCAGGGTGTGCACCCCCCAGTACACGTCGGCGGGTACGTCACGGTCGCCGAGCAGGTCATGCTCGACACGGCTCGCTTCGGAGGTCATGAGGAAACGGTTCTCTTTCTGAGACACAGAGGTGAGACGCCCCTGAAAGGGGCGCGGGGCGTTTGTCTATGTGCGGCTACCGCCGCGTGGGCGCGATCAGCCACGACCGGCCCGCAGACCGCGAACGGCCCGCAGAACCCCGTCGCGACGCGGCCCACTACACACACGCCGGCAACGGATCCAGCGCCCGCGCAACCCGCACGCACCCCACCGGCCTGCCTCCCCCGAGCAACCGCTCCCCCGCGAACTCGGCGAGCGGCCCCTCCTCGACGCCCGCGCGGACCAGCGCCGCCGCGGCCACGGGTATCCGCGCCCGGTTCGCCCCGTCCGCGATCTTCACGGCGACAGCCCGCCCGTCGGGCAGCGCGGCGACCTGAACGCCCTCGAACCCGTCCTTGGCGAGCAGCCCGGGCACAGCCCTCATCAGCGCGGCGACATCGCGCCGGGAGCCGGAGGCCATCTCGGCGTGCTCACGCATCGCGTCCGCGACCCGCGCCTCGGGCGTGCCCGGCGCGGCCGTGGTGATGCGGGCGGCGGCGCGGGCGAGGCCGTGCAGGGAGACGGAGAAGAGGGGCGCGCCGCAGCCGTCCACGGTCACCCGGGCGATCCGCTGGCCGGTCAGGTCCTCGGTGATCTCGGCGATGGCCTGCTGGAGCGGGTGGGCGGGGTCGAGGTAGTCCGACAGGGACCAGCCGTTGAGCTTGGCGGTCCACAGCATGGCCGCGTGCTTGCCGGAGCAGTTCTGGGCCAGTCGTGAGGGCGCGCGGCCCTCGCGGACCCAGGTGTCCCGGACCGCCGGGTCGTAGGGCAGGTCGGGGACGTTGCGCAGGTCGTCCTCGGTGAGTCCGGCGAGTTCGAGGATGCGGCGGGTGCCGGCGAGGTGGCGTTCCTCGCCGGAGTGGCTCGCGGCGGCCAGCGACAGCAGCTCGCCGTCGAGCGGCAGCCCGGCCCGCACCATGGCCACGGCCTGGACGGGCTTGAGCGCCGAGCGCGGGTAGAACGCGGCCTCGATGTCGCCGAGCTGGAAACGCACGTTTCCGGTGGTGTCGAGGACGACGACGGAACCGTGGTGGATGCCCTCGACGACCCCGCCGCGGATGAGGTGGGCGACGGGGGCGTGGAGGGGTTCGCGGACGACGGGTGGGGCCGCGGGAGTGCTGGTGTACATGGCTGCCTGGATCACTGGTGGGTGGGTGGGAGAGCGGCGGGAGCCGGGACGCGGGTCACGCGCCGGCGCCGGTGGACGCGCGCGAGGCGCGCACGATGTCGGTGAGGGTCGTCTCGACGCGGTCGAGGTGGTGGCTCATCGCGTCGACGGCGTCGTGTTCGCTGCCGTCCGCGAGGGCCTCGACGATGGCCCGGTGTTCGCGGTTGGACTGCTCACGGCGCCCGCCCAGCTCGTTCAGGAAGGCCGACTGGCGCGCCAGCGCGTCGCGGATCTCCTCGATGACCCGGCGGAAGACCGGGTTCTGGGCGGCCTCGGCCACCGTGAGGTGGAAGAGGGTGTCCATGGCGACCCACGCGGTGGTGTCCGTCTCCCGCTCCATGCGGGCGAGCAGGTGGGCGAGGCGGTCGAGGTTCTCGGGAGTGCGGCGGCGGGCCGCGTACCCGGCGACGGGGATCTCGATGTGGCGGCGCACTTCGAGCAGGTCGCCGGCCGCGTAGTCGCCGAAGGTCGGTTCCTCGACGGTGTCGGCGACGACGAAGGTGCCCTTGCCGGTCCGGGAGACCGTCAGGCCCATCGTCTGCAGGGCGCGCAGTGCCTCGCGGAGCACGGGGCGGGACACCTCGAGGGTGCGGCACAGCTCGGCCTCGGAGGGGAGCTTGTCGCCGATGGCGTACTCGCCGCGTTCGATGGCGTCCCGGAGGTGGCCGAGGACCGCCTCCATCGCGCTGACGCGCCGGGGTATCGGGCCACCTGTCTGGCTGTCTGACAGGTTCACGGAAGCGATGGTGCGGTCTGCGGGGCGGACCTGTCAAGGCGGGCCCCGACAAGCCCGCCCACGGGGTGCGGGCGTTCCGCACCCCGTGGGCGGTGTACGGCCCCGGCCGGCCGGGTCAGGTCAGCTGTTGAGGGTGCCGGTGGCGAGCAGCCCGAGGAGGCCGACGCCGATCACGATCCGGTAGAGGACGAAGGCGTTGAAGGAGTGCTTGGCGACGAACTTGAGCAGCCACGCGATGGAGGCGTAGGCGACGACGAAGGAGACGAGCGTGCCGACGGCCAGCGGGGCGGCGCCCACGCCCGCGCCGAGCGCGTCCTTCAGCTCGTACAGGCCGGCGCCGGTCAGGGCGGGGATGCCGAGGAAGAAGGAGAGGCGGGTGGCGGCGACGCGGTCCAGGTCGAGGACGAGCGCGGTGGACATGGTGGCGCCGGAGCGGGAGAAGCCGGGGAAGAGCAGGGCGAGGATCTGGGAGCAGCCGACCAGCATGGCGTCCTTGAACGAGGTGTCGTCCTCGCCGCGCTTGTGCCGTCCCATCTGGTCCGCGCACCACATCACGCCGGAGCCGACGATGAGCGAGCCGGCCACCACCCAGAGCGAGGCGAGCGGGCCGTCGATCAGCGGCTTGGCGGCCAGGCCGACGACGACGATCGGGATCGTCGCGTAGATCACCCACCAGGCGAACTTGTAGTCGTGGTGGTAGCGCTCCTCGCGGTCGGTCAGACCGCGGAACCAGGCGGAGACGATCCGCTTGATGTCCTTGAAGAAGTACACGAGCACGGCGGCGATGGCGCCGACCTGGATGACGGCGGAGAAGCCGACGACGGACGCGTCGTCGACGGGGATGTCCATGAGCCCCTCGGCGATCTTGAGGTGGCCGGTGGAGGACACGGGGAGGAACTCGGTCACCCCCTCGACGACTCCGAGGACGACGGCTTGACCGACGGAGATGGCGCTCATGGGATCCAGTTCTGGGGATAGTTGGTCGACAGTGTTGTAGACAGTCTGACAGTCTTACTATGCCGGGTCGTACTGGAGGCCCCCAGCCCGGAGGGCCGGCCCCCAGCTGACTGAGGGGCTAGCCCCAGAGGGCCCCGGCGAGGGACACCCCGGCGAAGGCGGCTCCCAGGCCCGCCGCCACGCTCGCGACGACGTTGACCGCAGCGTAGAGGCCCGCCCCCGCCTCGGTCAGCCGCAGGGTCTCGTAGGAGAAGGTCGAGTAGGTCGTCAGCGCCCCGCACAGGCCGGTGCCGAGCAGCAACTGCACGTGCGGGCCGGCCGCTCCGGCCGCGGTGGCGCCGCTGAGCAGGCCCAGCACCAGGCAGCCGCCTAGGTTCACCGCGAAGGTGCCCCAGGGGAAGAGCGAGTCGTGCCGGGCCTGTACGGCCCGGTCGGTGAGGTAGCGCAGCGGGGCGCCGACCATGGCCCCGGCGACGACCAACAGCCAGTTCACGAGGAATTCTCACCCTTCGGGTCCGCTTGGTCCGGGTTTCCCGCACGGCCGGCGTACGTGACGATCTCGCACTCCTCCAGGGTCACCAGGCCGTCGCCGACGAGTTCGCCGAGCTTGGGCAGGAAGGCCCGGACACGCTCCTCGGTGTCGACGACGACCACCGCGACGGGCAGGTCCTCACTGAGGGACAGCAGCCGTGAGGTGTGGATGCGGGAGGAGGCGCCGTAGCCCTCGATCCCCCGGAAGACGCTGGCCCCGGCGAGCCCGGCGGCGTGCGCCCGGTGGACGATCTCGGAGTAGAGGGGCCGGTGGTGCCAGGTGTCGTCCTCGTCGAGGTAGACGGTGAGCCGCAGGGCGCGGCCGATCGGTGATGTCATCGCTGCCTCCTGGTGAGCAGCAGGCGGGCCGCGACGGAGGCCAGCCACACCGCCGCGAGGGCCGCGCACAGGGTCGCGGCGAGGTAGGCCAGGCCCGTGCGCGGGTGGCCGCCGCCGACGAGGGTGCGGATGTCCACGGTGTAGGTGGAGAAGGTGGTGAACCCGCCGAGCACCCCGGTGCCGAAGAACGGGCGGACGAGGCGGTGGGCGGCCCACACGTCGGTGATCAGCACCATGAACACGCCGATCACGGCACACCCGATGACATTGGTCCAGAACGTCGCCCACGGAAAGCCGCCGGGCGGTGTCGGCAGGGCCAGGCTCAGCGCGTAGCGGGCCGTCGCGCCGAGGGCACCGCCCACGGCGACGACCGCGACGACGGGGATCTGGGCGCGCCACTCGGACCGCTTCGGCGGTGCCGTGCGGACACGGATACTCTCGGCTTCCGGGGCTGTCATCGCTCGTACGTCTCCTGGTTCGGGCCTGCCCCGACGGGTGATCACGGCCGGGCACCAGGGTACCGCCGGGCGGCGGCCGCCTCATCGGCCCTTCCCGGTCACCAGCCCTTCTCGAAGAGCCTCGCCACCTCCGCGATGCGGATCTCGTCACGCCGGTAGTGGGTACGGCAGCGGATCCGCCGCGTGCGCAGCAGGCCGAGGCGGGTGAGGAGGGTGAGGTGGGCGGCGGCGGCCCGGCGGGAGACGCCTAGCTTGGCGGCCACGGCACCCGCGGTCACGCCCGTCTCCGCGGGATCGCGCGCGTACCGGGCCGGGAAGTGGGCCGCCGGGTCCTTGAGCCAGCGCAGGATGTCCTGCCGCACACGGCCCGAGGGAGTTCCCATCATCCGCCCCGCCTCCGTCCCGGCCTCCTCGTCCGCCGCTTCCCACTGTGACCCGCCCGACGCCGCCACACGCCCGACTCACCACCCGTTGTCCGGTACCGAACGGCCGTACGACTCAATAGGCGCCGTCGGGGAGGAGAGCGCCCGGGCGGAGTTCGCAAGCGGTCAGGATCGGAGAAGCCGGGGTGGGGCTTGCGGCCGTAGCGTGAAGGCACCGGCGAGGAGGAACCCGCCGGGTGCCGTAATCGAGGAGTGAGTCCCATGACCGCAGGTGTGCAGACGATCATCTACCCCGTCAAGGACCTGGGGCGGGCCAAGGCCCTGTTCACCGCGTTGCTCGGGGTCGAGCCGTACGCGGACCAGCCGTACTACGTCGGCTTCAAGGCCGAGGGGCAGGATGTCGGGCTCGACCCCAACGGGCACGCCCAGGGGCTGACCGGGCCGGTGCCGTACTGGCACGTGACGGATCTCCGGGAGCGTCTGGCGGGGCTGCTGGAGGCCGGCGCCGAGGTGGTACAGGACGTGCGCGACGTCGGCAACGGCCGGCTGATCGCCTCCGTGAAGGACGCCGACGGCAACCTGGTCGGCCTGCTGCAGGACCCGTCCGCCTGAGCATGGCGCAGCTGCCGTCACGCCCGCCACCACCCGCATTAGTTGCACACTCAACGATTGGCCGGATCGGTGCTACGGTGCGGGTATGGCAGTCAAGACGGCCGACGCCCGGCTCGAAGAACGCTGGCGGGACATCCTCACGGTCCACGCGCGCACGATGTGCGAGATCGACCGTGTCCTGCACCCGCACGGGCTGGGCGCCAGCGACTTCGAGGTGCTGGACATCCTGGCCTCCGAGTCGCCCGAGGCGGGCGACCAGTGCCGGGTGCAGAACCTGGTCGGACGGGTGCATCTCAGCCAGAGCGCGCTGTCCCGGCTGATCGGCCGGCTGGAGAAGGAGGGTCTGGTCGAACGCTCGGTGTGCGCGGAGGACCGGCGCGGGGTGTGGGTGGCCCTGACCGGCAAGGGCCGCGCCCTGCACGCCGAGGTCCGCCCGCTGCAGCGGGCGGTGCTCGGGCGGATGCTCACCGAGGGCGGCGACTAGGGCGCCGAGGGCGAGGAGGCGACGACCGGCGCTGAATCGGCGGCCTGCGGCCCGGGCCCGGCCGCAGGAGCAGCCCCGGCCCGCCGGAGCCCCGGTGTCACCGGGACGGCGGCGCGGGCACTCCCCCGTTCAGCTCCCGGTTCACCGGGCCAGCAGTGTGCGCACCCCCTGCGAGGTGAGCGTCAGCGCGTGGGTGGAGTTGCCGTCGATGGCGAGGGACAGGTCGTCCTCGGGCCACTGCGAGGCGAGGGCGCCGAGCGGTATCAGGCGGTAGCGGGAGACGAACGGCAGCAGGCCGGCCATCTCGACCTCCGAGGTGAACACGGGCACGACCGGTTCACCCCCGGGCTGTTCCAGGACGGGCAGGGCGACCGTCGAGGCGTCGGCTCCCTCTCCGTCCACCGCGTCGTCCGGCACCGGTATGAGCACCTCGCTGTGTGCGAGGGTGTCCAGCGCGGCCTGGTCGTCGGCGTTGACGGCCAGCGCGTCGAGCGCCTGTTCGGCCGGCGTCGGAAGGTCGTCGTGTGCGGGTGTCTCCATGGCAGATCCCCAGGTAGCGGCGGTCTTACGGGCCGCACGGACCGGTGTGCCCGGGCGTGCTCCCGCCTCGCGTACCCACGGCGGCCACAAGGCATGCCTGCGCGTCCGTGCCGGTGCCTGGGCGGCACACCGGTCATGCCGGGGTGCCGGCGCCGGCGAGCAGGTCGTCGACGGTGGTGACCCGGATCAAGGGCCGGTAGAGGTCCATGACGTGCAGTGCCTTGATGTGGGAGTCGTCGTCGACTCCGGCGCAGGCGTCGGCCACGACCAGCACCTCGGTGCCGGCGTCGGCGGCGGCCAGGGCGGTGGACAGCACGCAGCAGTCGGTGCTGACGCCGGCCAGCACCAGCGGGCCGTCCGGACCGACGCGGTCGGCCAGCGGCGGGGTCCATTTCCCGAACGTGGGGGCGTCCACGACGTGCGCGGCACGGTCCGCGAACTCCTCCGTCAGCCGCCACAGTCCGGCGTCCGGGGGCTGGAGGGCGAAGGGCCAGCGGTCGTAGTAGGCGCGCCAGGCCCCGGTGGGCTGCGCGGGGGCCACGAAGCGAGTGAAGGTGACGCGGTCGCCGAAGTCCGGCAGCAGCCGTCGTACGCCCGCGGCCGCGTCGGCGAAGCGGGGGGTGGCCCAGGGGCTCGCCGGGTCCGCGAAGACGTGCTGCATGTCGATGACCGCGAGGTGTCCGGAGGTCATGCGCTGTACGCCCCCTCGCCGGCCTCTTGGCTGAGCGCCTTCGCCTCCTGCTCGCGCACCCTCCCCCGGCCCAGCAGCAGGGTGCCGAGGAAGGCGAGCGCCAGGGCGACCAGGACACCGAGGTTGGCGTACGCCCAGGCCCCGCTCTTGCCGCCGAGCCCGAACGGGCCGAGCAGATAGCCCTGCCAGGTGAGCCAGCTCGCGGCCGTGTTGGTGACCAGGCCCCAGCCGACGGCGGTCGCCGCGAGGGTCAGCAGCAGGGGCAGGGCGGCGACGTCGCCGTAGCGTCCGTGCGGGCGGAACAGGTCGCCCTCGTCGTAGTCGCGGCGGCGCAGCGCGAGGTCGGCGAGCATGACTCCGCACCAGGCGGCGATCGGCACGCCGAGGGTGGTGAGGAATCCCATGAACTGGCCGAGGAAGTCGTCGGCGAAGAAGACGATGTAGATGGATCCGGCGATCATCAGAACGCCGTCGAACAGCGCGGCGAGATAGCGGGGCACGCGCAGTCCGGCGGAGAGCAGGGCCAGGCCGGAGGAGTAGATGTCCAGGACCGCGCCGCCGACCAGGCCGAGTACGGCGACCACGGCGAACGGCACCAGGAACCAGGTGGGCAGGATGGTCGTCAGGGCGCCGATCGGGTCGGCCGCGATGGCCTTGCTGAGCGTGGCGGAGGAGCCGGCCAGCAGCAGGCCGAAGACGAGCAGGAGCAGCGGGGCGACCGAGGCGCCGAAGGTGGTCCAGCCGATCACGCGCCGGCTCGACGAACCGCGGGGCAGGTAGCGGGAGTAGTCGGCGGCGGCGTTGACCCAGCCGAGGCCGAAGCCGGTCATCATGAACACGAGGGCGCCGATGAACTCCTGGGCGGAGCCCGCGGGTACGGCGCTGACCGTGCTCCAGTGGACGTGGTCGGCGACGAGGGCGACGTAGACGATCGTGAGCACGCCGGTGACCACGGTGATCACCGTCTGCAGGCGCATGATGAGGTCGAAGCCCATCACCCCGCCCACGACGGTCAGCGCTGCCACGACCATGAGGGCGACGATCTTCGTCTCGGTGCCGCCGCCCCAACCGAGGCGGTCGAAGACGGTCGCGGTGGCCAGGGTGGCGAGCGCGGTGAGGACGGTCTCCCAGCCGACGGTGAGCATCCAGGAGATGACGGACGGCAGCCGGTTGCCGCGCACGCCGTAGGCGGCCCGGCTGAGCACCATCGTGGGCGCCGAGCCGCGTTTCCCGGCGACCGCGATGAACCCGCAGAGCAGGAACGAGACGACGATGCCGAGGACTCCGGCGACGAGGGCCTGCCAGAAGGAGATGCCGAAGCCGAACGCGAAGGCGCCGTAGCTGAGTCCGAGCACGGAGACGTTCGCGCCGAACCACGGCCAGAACAGCGTGCCCGGGGTGCCCTTGCGGGCCGCGTCCCCGATCACGTCGAGCCCGTGGGTCTCCACCTGGAGCCGCCGGCCGTCGGCCCCGCTCTCACTGGGGTCCTGCGGGTGCGTCATGTCGCCGCCCTACCTGTCCAGACGTGTCCCGTCGAGGCTATGGCCTGTCCGGCGGATCATGCCACCGGCGCGGGCCCGGCACGCGCCGGCTGCCGG
This sequence comes from Streptomyces sp. L2, assembly GCF_004124325.1. Taxonomy (NCBI): domain Bacteria; kingdom Bacillati; phylum Actinomycetota; class Actinomycetes; order Kitasatosporales; family Streptomycetaceae; genus Streptomyces; species Streptomyces sp. L2. Next base: position 7,150,633 of record NZ_QBDT01000001.1, on the reverse strand, counting down.
CCGCCGGGCCCGTCCGCCGTACTGCCGTCGCTCGCCGGGCCCCGGGTGGGGTTCAGTTGCCGCCGACGAGTTCGGCGAACCGTTCCGCGCCGACGTTGCCGCCGGACAGGATGACGCCGACGCGGGGCGGCAGCGCCTCGACGCGGTGGGCGAGCAGGGCGGCGAGCGCGCTGGCGCCGCTGGGCTCGACGACCGTCTTCAGGCGCTCGAAGGCGAAGCGCATCGCGTCCCGGATCTGCTCGTCGCTGACCAGTGCGATGCCGTCGAGGAGAAGGCGGTTGAGGGAGAAGGTCAGTTCGCCGGGGATCTCGGCGGCCTGCCCGTCGGCGATGGTGCGCGGCACCGGGATGGACACCCGGTGGCCGGCTTCGAGGGACCGCTTGGTGTCGTCACCCGCCTCCGGTTCGACGCCGATGACCCGGACTTCCGGGAGCAGCCCCTTGGCGGCCACGGCGCTGCCGGCGATCAGCCCGCCGCCGCCGACCGGCACGACCAGCGCGTCCAGCTCCCCGGCTTCCTCGATCAGCTCCAGGGCGGCCGTACCCTGCCCGGCGATGATGTGCGGGTGCTCGTACGGCGGTACGAGGGTGAGGCCGCGCTCGGCGGCGAGGGCCTCGCCGATCGCGACCCGGTCGCCGGTGTAGCGGTCGTAGGTGACGATCTCGGCGCCGTAGCCGGCGGTCGCCTCCAGCTTGGCGCGCGGGGTGTCCTCGGGCATCACGATGACCGCGGTGGTGCCGAGTTCCCTGGCGGCGAGGGCCACGGCCTGCGCGTGGTTGCCAGAGGAGTAGGCGGCGATGCCCTTGGCCAATTGCTCGGGGGACAGCCGGGAGGCCGCGTTGTACGCGCCGCGGAACTTGAAGGCGCCGACGCGCTGGAGGTTCTCGCACTTGATGTGCACCTCGGCGCCGACCAGTTCGTCCAGGGTGCGCGAGCGCAGGACGGGGGTGCGGTGGGCGACGCCCTTGATCCGCTCCGCCGCGTCCCTGACGTCCTGGAGCGTGACGCGCTGGGTGTCGGGCATGTACGTACTCCGTTCTGGGCGCGGTCGGCTGTCGCCGTGACCTCCGGGACCGCTGTGGCCCGGAGCCACCGGGTTCTGGAAACATTGTCTAACATATAGACGGAAAGTCCAGATGCCCAGTTCGGGCGGCGCACGGCGCATCGGAGGCGAGCGGATGACAGAGGCACAGGCGCGGTCAGCGGTGACTCCCCCCGCACCGGGCGGCACGGGGGCGGGACCGGGCGGCGTGAACGCGGGACCGGACGGCGCGGAGGGGGTATCCGACGGCTCGGGCACGAGGCCGGACGGCGCGGATGCGGGACCGGGCGGCACGGAGGGGGTATCCGACGGCTCGGGCACGGGACCGGACGGCGCGGATGCGGGACCGGGCGGCACGGAGGGGGTATCCGACGGCTCGGGCACGAGGCCGGACGGCGCGGATGCGGGACCGGGCGGCACGGAGGGGGTATCCGACGGCTCGGGCACGAGGCCGGACGGCGCGGATGCGGGACCGGGCGGCGCGGACGCCGGGCCCGGCCAGGCAGACCCCGGACCCAGCAGCGCGGACTCCAGGCCCGGGCAGGCAGACCCCGGACCCAGCAGCGCGGGTGCCGGGCCCGGGCAGGCAGACCCCGGACCCAGCAGCGCGGGTGCCGGGCCCGGGCAGGCAGACCCCGGACCCAGCAGCGCGGGCTCCGGGCCCGGGCAGGCGGATCCCGGACCGGGCGGCGCGGGCTCCGGGCCCGGCCGGGTGGACGGCGGGCCGGGCGGCGGCACGGGTGGTGAGCGGGATGCTGTCATCGCCGCGCTGACGCCGGTGATCGACGGGATCGCGGCGACCTTCGGGGCGATGTGCGAGGTGGTGATCCACGACTTCCGGCGGCCCGAGCACTCCGTCGTCGCTCTCGCCGGATCGGTCACGGGGCGCGGGGTCGGCGGCTCGATGAGCGAGATCGGCATGCGGCTGCTGGCCCGGGGCGACGAGGCGAGCGACGAGCTGAACTACCTGACGCGCACGACGGACGGGAAGCTGGTCAAGTCCTCGACGATGCTGCTGCGCGATTCCGGCGGCGCCGTGTTCGGGGCGCTCTGCGTCAATCTGGACGTGACCGCGCTGGGGCAGGTGCACGCCCTGACCGGCGAGCTGGCCGGTGTCGCGGGGCCCGCGCCCGAGGCCGTGCCGACGACGACGTTCGGCGACGACATCGGCGCGGTGGTGGACGCCGTCGTCGACACCCGGCAGCCGGCGCACGGCACGGCGTGGGTCCAGCTGCCGCGCGCGGAACGGCTGGCGCTGTTCCGCGATCTCGACCGGCGCGGGGTGTTCGCCGTCCGCGGGGCGGTCCAGCAGGTCGCCGCCCGGCTCGGCATCTCCCGGGCCTCGGCGTACAACTACCTGGCGGCGGCCCGGGGCCCAGGCGACGGGGACTGAGGACCGCCGCGGTGGGTCAGCGGGACGACTCCTCGTCGTCGTCCTCACCCTCCGCCTGCGAGGGCGTCGTCCGCTGCGGCTCGGCCGCCTCCGTGACGTCCTCGTCCGGCTCGCCCTCCGCCTGGGACGGAGTCGTGTACTCGCTCATCCCGACGCCTCCCGCCCGTGTCGTGCTCGGTCGTACGGTTTCCGCGGTCCGAGTACCCCGCCTCGGCGAAGGCGAGCCCCTCACCCGGCGGGGACGGTGTCCGGCAGCCCGAGCGCCGCGGCCACGTGCCGCCAGATCGCGGCGAGGGCCCCGTCCACGGTGACCGCCGGGTCGCGCAGCATCAGGCGGATGCCGTAGCCGTCGCACAGGGACAGCACGAGCGTGCTGAGGTCGTCCACGTCGGCCGGGGTGAACTCGCCGGAGGCGATGCCACGCCGTACGGCGTCGGCGACCCAGGCGTGGAGCTGCGCGTACAGGTCGACGGCGAAGACGCGGGTGTCCTCGTCGCGCAGGGCGCGGGCCCACAGTTCCTGCCACAGCCGCCAGTCCTGGTGCAGTTCGGGGTCGGTCGGCAGCAGGTTGCGCAGGATCCGGGCCAGGATGACGGAGGCCGGCGCGGTCTCCGCGTCCCGGTCGACGTCGACGGCGGTGTGCGCGAAGGAGTGCCGCATCGCCTCGGTGAACAGCTTCTCCCGCGTGTCGAAGTGGTAGTGCAGCAGCGCCGTCGACACCCCGGCCCGCTCGGCGACCATCCGCATCCGGATCTTCTCGAAGCCGATGTCGGCGATCACCTCGCATGCCGCGGTCAGGATGCGCTCGCGCGTGTCTGCCGTGCGCACCTTCGTGGACACCCTGCGGCTCCCCTCGTTCGGTGGTCGTACGCCGGGGCCATTTTCCCTCACGCCGGCCCCGCCGCCCCCGCCGGTGCCGATTCCGCGCGGTGCGGCGGTGCGTCGTAGGTGTGGAAGCCCCGCCCGGACTTCCGCCCGAGCAGCCCGGCCTCCACCATCCGGGAGAGCAGCGGGGGCGGAACGTACTGGGGCTCGCGGAACTCGGCGTACAGCGACTCGGCGATGGCCCGGGTGGTGTCCAGGCCGATCAGGTCGGTCAGGGCCAGCGGACCGAGGGGGTGGGCGCAGCCGAGCACCATCCCCCGGTCGACGTCCTCGGCGCTCGCGCTGCCCGACTCCACCATCCGGACGGCGGCGAGCAGGTACGGCACCAGCAGCGCGTTGACGACGAAGCCGGCCCGGTCGCCGGTCCGGACGACCTCCTTGCCGAGCACCTCGGTCACGAACTCCTCGGCGCGCGCGGCCGTGCCGGCCGAGGTGAGCAGGGACGGGACGAGTTCGACGAGCCGCAGTACCGGCACGGGGTTGAAGAAGTGCAGGCCGACAACGCGTTCGGGCCGCCGTGTCGCGGTGGCCAGCCGGATCACCGGGAGGGAGGAGGTGTTGGTCGCGAGGATGCTGTGCTCGCCGGTGACCACGGTGTCCAGTCGCGTGAACACGTCGAGTTTGAGGCGCTCGTCCTCGGCGACCGCCTCCACGACGAGATCGCTGTCGTTGAGGGCCTCGATCTGGTCGGCCACGGTGATCCGGGCCGCGGCGGCCTCGCGGGCCCCGGCGTCGAGTCTGCCGCTCGTGGTGGCGCGGTCGAGAGAGCGGCTGATGCGGCGCAGGCCCGCACGGGCGGTTCCGGCGTCGCGCTCGACGACCACGACCCGTGCGCCGGCGCGTGCGCAGACCTCGGCGATGCCGGCGCCCATCTGTCCGCAGCCGACGATCCCCACGCGTTCGATACCGGTCATCCGTCGTCCTCCTTCGCTGTGTGTGTCGTCGTACGGCCGGCAGCGCCGATCCGGGCGGCGTCGTACGGCTGGCTGTGCCGGTGGGGGTTCGTCGTACGGCCGGCAGCGCCGGGGCGGACGGCCGTGGGCGGGCCGGAGCACGGTGGTGCTCCGGCCCGCGGGTGGGGTCAGGCCCCCGGCAGGTCCAGCACGCCGGTGCCCCGCTTGATCAGTTCGCCGGCGATGATCAGGCGCTGGATCTCGGAGGTGCCCTCCCAGATCCGGTCGACGCGCAGTTCGCGGTAGAGGCGTTCCACTGCGTAGGAGCGGTCGTAGCCGCGCCCGCCGTGGATCTGCAGACAGCGGTCGACGACCCGGCCGGAGGCCTCGCTGGCCGCGAGCTTGGCGATGGCCGCCTTGGCGTGCAGCCGCTTGCGGTCCTCGGGCGTGGCCTGGTCGATCTCCCAGGCGACCTGGTGGGTGTAGGCGCGGTTGACGGCGATGTCGACCGCGCAGTCCGCGAGCATCCCCTGGATCAGCTGGTACGAGGCGATCGGCGCCCCGAACTGCTCCCGTTCCACGGCCCAGTCACGGGAGAGTTCCAGGGCGCGTTCGGCCGCGCCGGTGGTGCGGGCGGCGATCATCAGGCGTTCCTCGGTGAACCAGGAGCGGGTGATGTCGTAGCCCTCGCCGATCCCGCCGAGCACGGCGTCGTCGTCGACCTGGACGTCGGTGAAGGTGAACTCGGGGTGTTCGTAGACGAAGGTGTGCATGAAGCGGGGCACGCGGGTCATCTCGATGCCCGGGGTGTCCTTGTCGACGAGGAACAGCGTCGGCGCGCGCTCCGGTCCCGCCGCCGCGAGGACGATCATGAAGTCGGCGTGGTCGCCGACCGTCACGAACCACTTCTCGCCGTTCAGCACCCAGCCCTGGTCGTTCTTCGTCGCCGTGGTGGCGATGTTCTGCGGGTCCGAGCCGGCGCCGCGCTCCGTGACGGCGTAGCAGTCGCGCCGCTCGCCCTTGATCACCGGGACGAGGAACCGCTCGCGCTGCTCCGGGGTGCAGAAGCGCAGGGCGTTGGCGGGCCGCCACACCATGTCCCACAGGGCACCGGTGAGGCGCCCCAACTCCTCCTGGACGGTGACCTGTTCGGCGATGGTGAGGCCGGCACCGCCCCACTCGGCCGGCATGTTGACGGCCTGGAGGCCGGAGTCGAGCACCGCGTCACGGATCTTGGCGTGGGCGTCGGCGGGCAGGCCGTTGTTCTCCTCGCACTGGGTCTCGTAGGCGGTGATGAAGTCGGTGAGGGCGCGGGCGCCGGCCTTGAGCTGTGCCTGGCGCGGGGTGAGACGGAAGTCCATGGAAGTCCTCGCTCGTGGGTGTCGCGGGGGCGGTTTCAGTGGGTGGGCAGGGCCAGGGCGCGGGTGCCGCGCTTGATCAGCTCGTTGGCGATGATCAGGCGCTGGATCTCGGAGGTGCCCTCCCAGATCCGGTCGACACGCAGCTCCCGGTACATGCGCTCGACGGGGTAGGTGCGGTCGTAGCCGCGGCCGCCGAAGATCTGCAGGCAGCGGTCGGCGACCCGGCCGGCGGCCTCGCTGGCGGCGAGCTTGGCGGTGGAGGCCTTGGCGTGCAGCGTCTTGCGGTCGGTGCCCGGCTGGTCGGCCTCCCAGGCGACCTGGTGGGTGTAGGCGCGGTTGACGGCGATGTCGACCGCGCAGTCCGCGAGCATCCCCTGGATCAGCTGGTACGAGGCGATCGGCGCCCCGAACTGCTCCCGCTCCACGGCCCAGTCACGCGCCAGCCGGAGCGCGCGCTCGGCCGCTCCGACGGTGCGCGCGGCGATCATCAGGCGCTCGTCGGTGAACCACTCCTTGGTCAGCTCGTAGCCGTTGCCGACCCCGCCCAGCACGTCCTCGTCGGCCACGAAGACGTCGGTGAAGGTGAATTCGGGGTGCCCGTTGACCGCGGAGTGCATGAAGTGCGGCACGCGGGTCATCTCGACGCCGGGCGCGGCCTTGTCGACGAAGAACAGGGTGGGCAGCCGGTCGGGCCCGGCGTCCGCCTGCACCAGCAGGAAGTCGGCGATGTCGCCGCAGGTGACGAACCACTTCTCGCCGTTGAGCAGCCAGCCGCCGTCGGTGCGGGTGGCGGTGGACGTCCCGGCGGAGGGATCGGATCCGGCGCCCGGCTCTGTGACGGCGAAGGCGTCGAACTTCTCGGCGCGGATCACGGGCAGCAGGTACTTCTCGCGCTGCCGTTCGTCGCCGTACGCGAGGACGTTGGCGGGTCGCCAGGGTATGTCCCACAGGCAGTTGGTGACCTTGCCGAACTCCTCCTCGACGATGACCTGGTCGAACAGGCTGAGCCCGGCGCCGCCCCACTCGGCGGGCATGTTGATGGCGTAGACGCCGGCGTCCATGGCGGCGCGGGTCAGTTCGCGGACGAGCGGCTCGGGCAGGGGGCCGCCGGCCTGCTCGGACTGGTCCTCGTACCGCATCAGCAGGCGGGCGTAGTCGGCGGCGCGCCGCTTCAGGTCGGTTTGCTCGGGGGTGTAGCGCAGGTCCATGGGTGCCTCTTCGGTATAGGGGGACGAGTCAGGCGAGTACGGCGCGGGAGTCGAGGGCGAGGACCCCGTGCGGGCGGACGAGCAGGGGGTTGACCTCGATCTCGGCCAGTTCGGGGTGGGCGGCGGCGTAGGTGGTGATCGTCTCGACGGCGGCGGCGGCCGCGGCGACGTCCACGGCGGGCCGGCCGCGGACTCCGTCGAGCAGGGCCGCGGTGCGCAGGCCGCGCAGCAGGCGCTCGGCGCGGTCGGCGGTGACGGGGGCGAGGGCGAAGGTGACGTCGTGCAGGGCCTCGGCCAGCACGCCGCCCAGGCCGATCATGGCGACGGGGCCGAAGCGCGGGTCGCGGTTCACGCCGACGATCAGCTCGATGCCGTCGGTCAGGTCCGCCATGGCTTCCACGGAGTAGGCGGGCGCGCCGAGCCGGGCGCGCATCTCCCGGAAGGCGGCGAGGAGTTCGGCGGGTCCGGCGAGGCCGAGGGCGACTCCTCCCGCGTCGGACTTGTGCAGCAGGTGGAGCGCCTTGAGCACGTAGGGGCCGGTGAACTCCTCGGTGGCGGCTAGCAGTTCGGTCTCGTCGTGGACCTCTCGGGCGGCGGGGAAGGGGAGTCCGGCGGCTTCCAGGGCGGCGCGCGTCTGCAGGTAGCCGGTCGCGGCGAGGGGCGTGGCGGGCTGGGGCAGCGGGGCGATCCCGGTGGCGGACGCTCCCGGGCCGGCGGCGGCGAGGGCGCGTGCCGCGTCCTCGGTGGCGGCGAAGACCGGGATGCCCGCGGCGGCGAGGGTGCGGCAGCTCGGCGACTCGGGGTACATCGACTGCACCACCAGGGGTTTCGCGGTGGCCCGGTGCCGGTCTGCGATGAGGCGGGCGGCTTCCCGCTCCCCGTGCGCGAGGGCCGTACCGCCGCCGCCGAGCCCGCCGTCGGCGGCCGCGTAGCCGCCGAAGTAGCCGGTCATCAGGACGGCGTCGGCCTCCTCGGCGGCCAGCAGCGCGGCGACGGTGTCGGCGTACGAGCCGGGGTTCTGCTCGCCCATGCCGGCCAGGTCCACCGGGTTGGCGACGGCGGACTGCTCCCACAGGGCCGCCCGCAGCTTCTCCCGGGTGGGCGGCAGGAGTTCGGGAACGGCGAGTCCGGCGGTCTCGACGGCGTCGGCGGCTACGGCGCCGTGCCCCCCGCCGTCGGTGAGCACGGCGACCCGGCGGCCGGCCGCCCGCCGGCCCCCGGCGGACGCGGCGAGGACGACGGTGAGTTCCCGGGGGGTGGCGACCAGGTCGACGCCGGCGTCACGGCAGGCTGCGGTGACCACGTCGGCGGAGGTGGTCAGCGCTCCGGTGTGCGACTGGGCGCTGCGCGCGGAGGCGTCGCCGCGTCCGGCGGTGAGCAGGACCACCGGCTTCCCGGCGGCGGCCGCGGCCTCGGCGAAGGCGCGGCCGTCGGCGAAGTCCTCGGCGTAGACGGCGATGGCGCGGGTGCCGTCGTGCCGGGCGCAGTCGGCGAGCAGGTCGACGAGGGTGACGTCGGCCTGGTTGCCCAGCGACACGAACCGGGAGAAGCCGAGGCCGTGCGGGCGGAAGCGGAGCTGGAGTTCGAGGGCGAGGTTGCCGCTCTGGCTGAGCAGCGCGATGCCGCCGGGGGTGAAGGTGTCGGAGGCGAGGAACAGGTCGGTGGTGTTGTCGGCGATGCCCAGGCAGTTGGGGCCGACCATGACGGCACCGGCGGCCCGGACCCGCTCGGCGACCGCGTGCTGGCGTGCGCGGCCGGCCGTGCCGGTCTCGGCGAAGCCGGCGGTGATGGCGACGATCGCCCGGGCGCCGCAGCGCAGGGCCTCGTCGACGGCGTCCTCGAAGCCGGACGCGGGCACGGCGACCACGGCCAGGTCGACGGGTTCGCCGATCGCGCCGAGGCTCGGGGCGGCGGTGCGGCCGAGGATCGTGCCGCCGCGCCGGTTGACCAGGTGCACGGGCCGGCGGCCGTTCGCGCGGAGGGCCTGGACGGCGATGGCGTGACCGTACTTGGCGGGGTCGTCGCTGGCTCCGACGACGGCGACGGAGACCGGGTCGAAGAGGGCGGAGAGGTCGCGTCCCATGTCACTTCACCAGCTTCAGCGCGGAGTTGGGGCAGGCGGCGACGGCAGCGGCGGCGGCTTCCGCGGCGTCGTCGGGCACGGTGGTCTCGCGCAGCCGCGCGTATCCCCACTCGTCGAGGTCGATCAGTTCGGGCGCGGGTTCCTGGCAGAGGCCGTAGCCCTGGCAGCGGGTGGAGTCGAGCAGGAGTTTCATGACGGGTCCCTTCGGGGGGTGGGGGCGGGCGACGGTGGGTTTAGCGAGATGGGGGGGCCGGCGGCCGGGAGGGGGTGGGCGCCGGGTGCGGCGGGGAGAAGCGGGTGGTGGCGGGGACAGCGGGGAGGGGCGGGCGGAGGCGGAGGCGGCGGGGAGAGGTGGACGGCGGGTGGAGCGGGGCGCGGGCGGCCGGCGGCGGACGTCAGGGGACGGCGACCGTGTACCGGTGGGCGGCACGGACAGCGGGGAGTGGACGGCAGAGGCAGCGGGGAGAGGTGGACGGCGGGTGGGGCGGGGCGCGGGCGGCCGGCGGCCGACGTCAGGGGACGGCGACCGTGTACCGGCGGGTGACAGGGACAACGGGGAGAGGTGAATGGCGGAGGCAGCGGGGAGAGGTGGACGGCGGGTGGGGCGGGGCGCGGGCGGCCGGCGGCGGACGTCAGGGGACGGCGACCGTGTACCGGTGGGTGGCGGGAGGAGCTGCGGTGCAGGGCGGGCACGGGGAGCTGCGGTGGGCCTCGATCCGCTCGGGGTAGTGGGTGAGCAGGGTGGCCACCATGCGTGCGGCGGCGTCGATGAGCCCGCAGGCGCCGCGGCCGGGCAACTGCCGGGACCAGCGCTCCAGGTTGGCGACCGTGGTCCCGTCGGCCTCGCCGCGTGCGACGGCGGTGAGGGCCCGGGCGAGAGCCGAGGTGCCGGAGACGCAGACCCCGCACTGCCGGGCGCTCTGCGCGGCGAGCCAGCCGGCGGCGTCGGTGGCGGCGGCGACCGGGCAGTCGTCGGGGTGGAGGAAGTGCAGGGCCCCGCAGCCGAGGGCGCCGCCCGCGGCGGCCAGCTCCTCGTGGTCGAGTCGCAGGTCGCTCCAGCCGGCCCCGTACAGCCCGCCGAACAGTCCGCCCAGGACGACCGCCCGCGCCCTGCCGTGCCCGCTCAGGTCGGCCAGGGTCTTGAGGTGGGTACCGGCGGGCGCCTCGACCAGGGCGGGGGTTCCGCCCGCGCCGGAGAGGGTGACCAGGTGGGTGCCGGCGATCGCGGCCGCGGACTCGGGATGCGTGTGCAGGGCGGCGATCCGGGCCAGCGTCTCCACGTTGGCTACCAGGGTGGGCGCACCGCCGACCCCGCTCTCGAACGGGCGCGGCGGCTTGGCCGTGGGCAGCGCCGGGCCGCCGTCGATCCGGCGGACCACCGCGGTCTCCTCCCCCGCCACATAGGTCCGCTCGGTGCGCACGACGTCCACGGGCACCTCGGGGGCCCACTCGGCCGACGCCTGGCGCAGGGCCAGTGCCTGGCGTCCGGCCGGCACCTTCCGTTCGGCCAGTGCCTGGCGTACGGCGTGTTCGGCCAGGTCGTCGGAGAGGTAGACGTAGCCGCGGGCGGCGCCCGTCATGGCGGCGGCCAGCCGGAGGCCGTCCAGGACCAGGTGCGGCCGGTGCCACAGCAGCCAGCGGTCCTTGACGGAACCGGGCTCGCCCTCCTCGCCGTTGGCGACGACGACGGGCGGACCTCCCGGGGCGTCCCGGACGGTGCGCAGCTTGACGGCCGTGGGGAATCCGGCGCCGCCGCGTCCGCGCAGCCCGGCCGCGGCGATCCGGTCGACGAGCCGGCCGGGTGCGGGGAGCGGGGCGCAGCCGCCCGTGGCCAGGTAGTGGGCGAGGTCCTCGCACGCGCCGGGCGGCACGTCGGCGAGCAGGCCGGGCCGGCCCGGGGGCAGGAGGGAGAGGACGTCGGTCATACGGTGCTCCGGGGCTCGGCGTGGGCGTCACGGGGCGTCAGCCGTGCCACGGCCCGTTCCAGGGCGTGGCGCTGGGCGGCGGTGCGGTCGTAGCCGCTGCCGGGCAGGCCTATCAGCATGCGGTGGTGGTCGAGGACGACCTCCGCCGCCAGCAGCGCGGCGCCCCGGCCGGCGGCGGGGGGACCGTCGGCTGCCTGGACCACCAGGGCAGTGACCTCGCCGAGGTAGCGCAGCCAGTCCCGCTGGGTGCCGCGCAGCACCAGCCGCTCGACGCGGCGCCGTTCGGCGGTGATCAGGGCCGGTGCCGGGCGGCCGGCCGCCGGGGCGCGCAGGGCGGCGACCGCGGCGGGCAGTTCCTGTTCGGGTTCCGGCGTGAGGCCGAGCCAGACCAGACTTCGGCGAACGCTCATGCGAGGCCTCCGGGGGCGCGGCGATGGCGTGGACGGAGATGCGGGAGGGGCAGCGGGGCCGTGGGGCCGACGCTTGGGACGTCGTGCGATGTGCGGGCGTCCGGATGCGGGCGCCCGGGCCGCCGTAGGTCCGGACTTGGAGGACCGGGCGGGCTGAACGGAAGGGGCCGGTCGTCGCCGACCCGCCCCACGAGACTAACTAACTAATTAGTCAGCCCACAAGCCTTGACTTGCCGGACCCTCGGGCCCACTCTGACTAACCAATTAGTCAGCCCGCTTCCGGAGCCGGCAGGTCCGCCGTGCTACCTGCCGCTTCCCCGGGCTCGCCTCACCGCCCATCGCCGCGTCACGCGGCGCGGAGGAGGATCCCATGCACTCGCCGACCACCCGGGCAGCCGCCGCGACCCCGGCCACGCCGGAACCGCCCCCCGAACATCCGGGGGAAGCCCTGCCCGCCCGCTACTACACCGATCCGGCCATCGCCGAGGCCGAGACCGAGCGCGTCTTCGCCACCTCCTGGCAGCTGGTCTGCCACGAGTCCGACCTGCCCGGCCCGGGCGCCCGCCTCACCGCCACCGCCGCGGGACGCGAGGTGCTGGTCGTACGCACCGAGGACGGCGGCCTCGCCGCGCATCTCAACGTCTGCCGGCACCGGGGCACCCGCCTCGTCACCGAACCGGAACCCTCGGGCAAGGCGATCCGCTGCCCCTACCACGGCTGGACCTACAAGCTGGACGGCCGGCTGGTCGGAGCCCCCGAGGCCCGCCGGATCCCCTGCCTGGACAAGCCCCGCCTGGGACTGCACCCGGTCAACGTGGAGTCGTTCCTCGGCTTCGTCTTCGTCAACCTCGACCTCGACGCGGTCCCGCTCGCCGAGAGCTGCGCCGGACTCGCGGAGGCCGTCGGCCGCTACGCCGGGCCGGATCTGGTCCCCGTCGGCAAGCACCGCATCCACGACCCGGCCGCCGGCGAGCAGCAGAACGCCAACTGGAAGGTGATCGTCGACAACTACCTGGAGGGCTACCACGTCCCCGTCGCCCACCCCGCGCTGATGCGGCTGCTGGACTACCAGGCGTACACGGTGGACATCCAGGAGAACTACGTACTGTTCGAGTCGCCGCTGCGCGACAACCCCTCCTCCAACTGGACCGAGCGGCTCTACCAGCGGCTCGCCACGCCGATGCCGGGGCTGACCGAGGCCGACCGGCGGGTATGGCGGTACGCCGTGATCTACCCCAACACGCTCATCGACTTCTACCCTGACCACGTGCTCGCGTGGACCGCCCTGCCCACCGCCCAGGACCGGGCGGCGATTCCCGGTGCCTTCTACACCCGGCACGGCGAGAGCGTCCGCACCCGGCTGGCGCGGCGCCTGAACATCCACATCGGCTGGGTCACCAACGACGAGGACGCCGAGCTGGTCGAGCGCGTGCAGGCCGGTCTGACCACCCCCGGGTTCGAGCCGGGCCCGCTGTCCCGGCGCGAGGCCGCCGTCGGCTGGTTCGCCCGCCGGATCCGGGCCGACCTGGAGGGGGCCGGCCTCAAGGGGGCCGGGCTGGACAGGGCCGACCTCGACCGGGACCGCCTGGGCGGGGACCGCCGGTGACGCCGCACCGCCCGGCGGCCCGGCCCTATCCGCGCGTCACGTCCCGACGGCACCCGCGCATCGCGTCCCGGCCGCAGCGGCACGTCGCGTGCGGGCCGTACCGGCACGTCGCGTCCCGGCCCCACCCGCGCGTCGCGTCCCTCCGGCGCCCCCCGTCGGGCTTATCCCTCCCGCGCTGACGCACGCCCCGCGCCTCCCCAGACCGGTCTCCACCACGCAGTCAGGGCCTGTGGTGATCCGACCAGCCGGTACCGCCCTGGAGTTGTGCCGTTCCTCGACGAAAGAGGACGTTCATGTCCCCCGAGGTACCTCCACCGACCCGACGCGCGCTGCTGCGGGCAGGCGCCTGCGGCCTGCTCGGCGCCGCGGCCGGCGGCTGCGGTTTCATGCCCGCGAAGACCGCCGACGCCAAGGACCTCGCCCCGGTCCGGCCCCGCGTCGACGGCGATCTCGTCTATTTCAACTGGGCCGACTACGTCGACCCGTCCGTCTTCAAGGGCTTCGAGAAGGAGTACGGCGTCAAGGTCGTCCAGTCGAACTTCGACTCGATGGAAGGAATGGTCGCCAAACTCAACGCGGGCAACCGCTACGACATCATCTTCCCCACCGCCAAATGGGCCCAGCGCCTGGCCCGCGGCGGCCGGCTCCGCCGTATCGACCACTCCGCGCTCACCAACGCCCACGCGATCTTCGGCACGTACACCTACTTCGCCGACCCCTGGTACGACCCCGGATCCGCCCACACCGTGCCCTTCACCATGTACAAGACCGGCATCGGCTGGCGCCGCGACCGGATCGGCGACCTGGGCGGCTCCTGGCGGGACCTGTGGAACGACTCCGTCCGGGGCAAGGTGTTCCTGCTCGACGACCGGGACGAGGTGCTCGGCATGGGCGCCCTCGAACTCGGCCTGGACGTCAGCACCGGCGACACCCACGACCTCGACCGCATCACCGGCCTGCTGGCCACCCTGCGCCCGAGGCTGCGCGGCTTCTCCAGCGACAGCTACAACAACCTGCTCAACGGCAACGCGCTGATGACCCAGGCCTGGAGCGGCGACATGGCCGCCATGCTCAACCAGGCCAAGGATCCCTCGGTCTTCGGCTTCGAGGCGCCCGGGGAAGGCACCCCGATCAACTCGGACTGCTACGCCATCCCGTGGAACGCCGCCCACCCCGGCACGGCGATGCTCTTCCTCGACTACATGCTCCGGCCGGAGAACGTGAAGAAGAACATCGAGTACATCGGCTACCCGATGCCCGTCGCCGGCACCGAGAAGACCTACGCCGACCTGGTCAAGCCGTTCCCGCAGTGCCTGGTGAGCGCCGACGACCTCAAGGCGGACCTGTACTTCCGCAACGGCGGCCGGGCGGCGGAGGACGCCCGCGACACCGCCTGGACCCATGTGAAGGCGGGCTGACCCATGGCACTGCTCCCCCGCTCCGCCCGCCCCCGCCGGCGCGGCCGCGACACCACCGGCGCCCGGCTGTGGACCTGGCTGATGCTGCCCGGCACCCTGTGGATGACCGCGTTCCTGATCGCCTCGCTGCTGCTGGTCGCCGTCCTCGCCGTCGGCACCACCGACGCGCTCGGCAACCCACGCTTCGGCTTCGACCTCGGCAGCGTCCGCGCCCTCGCCGACCCCGCCTACACCGAGGTGCTGGCCCGCTCCCTCGGCTACGCCGTGCTGACCTGCGTCATCTGCCTGCTGATCGCCTACCCGGTGGCGTACACCATCGCGCTGCACGGCGGACGCTACAAACACGCGCTGATCGCCGCGATCGTGGTGCCGTTCTTCGCCAACTACCTGGTCCGCATGTACGGCTGGTCGGTGGTCCTCTCCGACGACGGGCCGCTGCTGCGCGCCCTGCGCGCGGTGGGGCTGGCCGACGACCACACGAAGATCCTCAACACCGGCGTCGGCGTGGTCGCCGGCCTGGTCTACGGCTTCGTCGTCTTCATGATCATCCCGTTGTACGCGGCCCTGGAACGCCTCGACGTCTCCCTCATCGAGGCGGGCCGCGACCTCTACGGCGGCCCCGTCCGCACCTTCTTCTTCGTCACCCTGCCCGCCACCCGGCAGGGCGCGGCGGCCGGGCTCGTCCTGGTCTTCCTGCCCGCCATGGGCGACTTCGTCAGCGCACAGCTCATGGGAGGCCCGGACCAGATCATGATCGGCAACCTCATCCAGGACAAATTCTTCCAGGGCCAGAACTGGCCGCTGGGCTCCGCGCTCACCATGCTGCTGATGCTCGTCCTGCTGGTCGGGATGTTCGGCTACCTGCGGCGCACCCGCAAGGACGAGGCGGAGGCGACCCGATGACCCTGCTCCGCCCCACCTCCGCAGCCGCCCCCGCCCGTCCGGCCGTCCGCGGCCGCTCCCGGTCCCGGCGGGGCCGCGCCGAGCGCAGGCCGCGTCTGCTGATCGCCGTCACAGCGCTGTTCTTCGCGCTGCTCTACCTGCCGATCGCCGTGGTGACGCTGTTCTCCTTCAACTCCAAGAAGTCCCTGACCGTGTTCGGCGGGTTCAGCCTGCGCTGGTACCGGGCGTTCGTCCACGACGACGTGCTCCTGTCGTCCCTCGGCACGAGCCTGCGCATCTCCCTGGTGGCGATGGCCGGTTCGGTCCTCCTCGGGGTGGCGCTCGCCCTCGGGCTGGTGCGCTCGCGCACCCGGCTCGGCTCCCTGGCCGGCCTGGTCATGCTCGTGCCGCTGATCACCCCGGAGATCGTCACCGGGGTCGCCTCGATGCTGCTGTTCAAGGGCCTCGGCATCACGCTGTCCACCGGCACGGTGATGCTCGCGGAGATCACCTTCTCCATCTCCTACGTCACCGTGATCCTGCGCTCCCGGGTCGCCGCGCTCAATCCCGAGGTGGAGGAGGCCGCGATGGACCTCGGCGCCACCCGGTGGCAGGCGGTCCGCCTGGTCACGCTGCCGGCGCTGCTGCCCGCCGTGCTGGCCAGCGCCGTACTGATCTTCGCGCTCGTCTTCGACGACTTCGTCCTCGCCTACTTCACCACCGGCGTCGACCCCCAGCCGCTCTCGGTCCGGATCTACTCGGCGATCCGCTTCGGGGTGCAGCCCACGATCAACGCCGTCGGCACGCTGATGCTCGCCGGATCCATCGGCCTGATCGCCCTCGCCCTGTTCATCCCGCGCCTCTTCGGCCGCCGCGGCGGCCTCGACATCCTCTCCGGGGAGTGACATCCATGGACGCGACCCCCGCCGTCCGCCTCGACGGCGTCTCCAAGCGGTTCGGCGACTCCTACGCCGTGCGCGACCTCGACCTCGACATCGAGGCCGGCCACTTCTACTCCCTGCTGGGCCCCTCGGGGTGCGGCAAGACCACCTCGCTGCGCATGATCGGCGGGTTCAGCGACCCCACCGAGGGCTCGGTGCTGCTCGCCGGCGAGGACGTGACCGCGCTGCCGCCCAACCGGCGCAACGTCAACACCGTGTTCCAGAGCTACGCCCTGTTCGACCACCTCAGCGTCGCCGACAACGTCGCCTTCGGCCTGAAGCGCCACGGTGTCGCCAAGGCGGAGATCCGGCAGCGCGTCGGCGAGATGCTGGAGCTGGTGCAGCTCGACGGTCTGGCCGGCCGCAAGCCCCGTACCCTCTCCGGCGGCCAGCGCCAGCGCGTCGCCCTGGCCCGCGCGCTGGTCAACCGGCCCGCCGTGCTGCTCCTCGACGAGCCGCTGGCCGCGCTCGACCTGAAGCTGCGCCGGCAGATGCAGGTGGAGCTGAAGCAGATCCAGCGCGAGGTCGGCATCACCTTCGTGTTCGTCACCCACGACCAGGACGAGGCGCTGACCATGTCCGACCGGATCGCCGTGATGAACGACGGCCGCATCGAGCAGTGCGGCACCCCCGAGGACGTCTACGAGCACCCCGCCACCCGCTTCGTGGCCTCCTTCATGGGCACCTCCAACCTGATGACCGGCACCTACCGGGGCGGCGAGGTCGCCCTGGAGCAAGGTCCGGCGCTGCCGGTCGGCGCCCGCGCCGGCATCACGGACGGCGCCCCGGTGAGCGTGTCCGTGCGCCCGGAGAAGATCTGGCTGTCCGACTTCGAGCCGGGCATGTCGGTGCTGTCCGGGGTGCTCCGCGAGACCGTCTACAGCGGCCCCACCACCACCTACCTCATCGAACTCGCCCCCGGCGTCACGCTGTCGGTGCTGGAGCAGAACACGGCCCGGGCCCGCATGGAGGACCGCTGGAGCGGCGGCGAGACGGTGGAGTTCGGCTGGCGGCCCGAGCACTGCCTGGTCCTGGCCTGACCCCGCCCCCGAAGAAAGCGAAGCTGATGCATCACGACGTGATCGTGCTCGGCGCCGGACTCGCCGGGCTCGCCGCCGCCCGGGACCTGGCCGCCGCCGGCACCGACGTACTGGTCCTGGAGGCCCGGGACCGGGTCGGCGGCCGGGTCGAGCAGACCCGCACGCCCGACGGCCGCACCGTCCAACTGGGCGGCGAGGTGGTCGGCCACGGCCACACCGCCTATCTGCGGCTCGCGAAGGAGCTGGGGCTCGACCTGGTCCCCAGCTATGTCGACGAGCCGGGGCGGATCACCCGGCTGACCCCCGAGGGGCGGTCGGCCGGTGAGCCCCCGCACTGGTTCGGTCCCGGGGACGCCGGCCGACACGAGCGGCTCGGCGCCGAGTTCAGCGCGCTGGCCGCCACCGTCGACCCCGACGACCCCTGGTCCCACCCCGACGCGGAAGCCCTGGACCGGCTGTCCGTGGCCGGCTGGCTGCGCTCCCGGCACGCCTCACCCGCCGTGGTCCGGCTGTGGGACATCGGTCAACTGGCCCTGGCGGGAGGGTCGTACGAGCGGATCTCGCTGCTGGCCGCCCTGCGCAAGAGCGCGGCCGTCCCCGCGTCCGGGACGGGCGACTACGACTACGACGACTGGGAGGGACTGCGGCTCGCCGCCGGCTCGGCCACGCTCGCCGAGGTGATGGGCCGGGACCTCGGGCCGCGCGTCCGGCTCGGCTCGCCGGTCGCCGCCCTCGACGTCCGGCCCGGCCACTGCACGGTGCGCCTGGTCACCGGCGAGGTCCTCACCGCGGAAGCCGTGGTGAGCGCCCTGCCCGTGGGACCGCTGCGCTCCGTCCGGATCAGCGGCGTGAGCGACGCCCGGCTCGGCTCCCTGCACCGCCAACGGCAGGCCTGCGCCGCCAAGTTCGCCGCCGTGTACGAGCGGCCGTTCTGGCGCGAGGCCGGCCTCAGCGGACTGTCCGAGTCCGAGGGGGTGCTCGGCAGCACCTGGCCGCAGAACGAGGGCGTCCTGTCCGCCCTGGTCCCGCCCGAGCGCTACGGCGTCCTGCTGGGCACCCCGCCCCAGCTGCGCACCCCGGAACTGCTGGCCGAGGTGGCCGCCATGTTCGGCGACGAGGCACTCCGGCCGGCCGCCTGCCACCTGCGGCTGTGGGGCAGCGACCCGTGGACGCAGGGCTACGTCACCCAGTGGCCGCCGGGCGAGGTCATGGCCGTAGGACCGCTGCACGGCACCCATGAACCGCCGTTCTACGTGTGCGGATCCGACCAGTGGGTCGCCGGGTACATGGAGGGCGCCGTCCGCACCGGCCGCGCCGCCGCCGAGGAGGCGCTGCGCCGTGGCTGACCAGGCATCCCTCACCACCGTCCGGCCGGCACCGCCGACCACCGTCCTCAACCACATCGGGGGCGAGGACGTACCGGCCGCCTCCGGAGCCACCCTGCCCCTGGTCGACCCGGCCACCGGACAGGCGCACGGCACGGCGCCCCTCTCCGGCGCCGAGGACGTCGAAGCCGCGTGCCGGGCGGCGCGGGACGCGTTCCCCGGCTGGGCGGCCACCACCCCCGCGCAGCGGCAGACCGCGCTGCTGCACCTCGCCGACGCGCTGGAGCGGCAGGCGGACACGGTCGCACGGGCCGAGATCACCGACACCGGCAAGCCGCGCGCCCTGTTCCTGGCGGACGAACTGCCCGCGATCGTGGACGTGTTGCGGTACTTCGCTGGGGCGGCCCGGAACCTGCCGGGCGCCGCCGCGGCCGAGTACACACCGGGCCGCACCTCCGTGCTGCGCCGGGAGCCGGTCGGGGTCTGCGCGCAGATCACTCCGTGGAACTACCCGCTGATGATGGCCGTGTGGAAGGTCGCCCCGGCGCTCGCCGCCGGCAACACCGTCGTCCTGAAGCCGTCGGAGACCACGCCGACGTCGGCCGCGCTGCTGGCCCGGCTGGCCGCCGCGCACCTGCCGCCCGGTGTGCTGAACGTGGTGTGCGGCGACCGGGACACCGGGCGCCGGCTGGTCGCCCACCCGGACGTCCGGATGGTCGCCGTCACCGGCAGTGTGCGGGCCGGGCAGGAGATCGCCGCGGCGGCCGCGGCGGACCTCAAGCGGACCCATCTGGAACTGGGCGGCAACGCACCGGTGGTGATCCACGAGGACGCCGATCTCGAGGACGCCGTCGCTCAGTTGGCGCCCCTGGCCTTCTACAACGCGGGCCAGGACTGCACGGCCGCCACCCGCGTCCTCGTCCACCACCGGATCCACGACACGTTCCTGCGGGCCTTCGCCGACCGGGCGGGCGCGCTGCGGCCGGGCGGCCCCGGCGACCCGGACACCGACTTCGGGCCGCTCGCGAGCGCGGCCCACCTCGCCTCGGTGCGGGGCGTGCTGGAGCGCCTGCCGGGCCACGCCGAGGTGGTCGCCGGCGGCACGGCCGTGGACCGCCCCGGCTTCTTCCACCGGGCCACGGTGGTCGCCGGGGTCCGGCAGGAGGACGAGGTCGTCCGCGGGGAGGTGTTCGGCCCGGTCGTCACCGTGCAGCCGTTCCGCGAGGAGGCCGAGGCCCTCCGTCTGGCGAACGCCGTCCCGCAGGGCCTCGCGGCGAGTGTGTGGACCCGTGACCACGACCGGGCGATGCGGGCGAGCCGCGCCCTGGCGACGGGCATCGTCTGGGTCAACACGCACGGCACGACGGTCTCGGAGATGCCGCACGGCGGGGTACGGCACTCCGGCTACGGCAGCGACCTCTCGCTCACCGGGCTGCTGGACTACACACAGGTCAAGCACGTCATGCTGTGAGCCCGTCCGCGGCCCGGCAGGCACGTCATGTGGTGAGCCGGCCGCGGACAGGCCAAGCACGTCCTGCTGTGCCGGGCCCGCGGCCGGTCAGAGTTTGGCGCCGAAGTCCTGGGTCCACCACGGGCCGCCCGAGCCCCGGTGCACACCGACGCCGATGTCCTTGAAGGAGCAGTTGAGGATGTTGGCGCGGTGGCCGGGGCTGTTCATCCAGGCGTCCATCACCGCCTGCGGGGTCTGCTGGCCCATGGCGATGTTCTCGCCGTACGTGGACCAGCGGTACCCGGCGGCGGTGATGCGCTGCCCGGGGTCGGCGCCGTCCGGGTTGGTGTGGTCGAAGAAGTTGCGGGCGGCCATGTCGTCGGAGTGGCCCTGTGCCGCCTTCTCCAGCTGCGCGTTCTCCGTGACCGGCCCGCAGCCGGCGGTCGCGCGCTCCTTGTTCACCAGGGCCACGACCTGCGACACGGTGTCGGAGGGGGCCGACTGGGCCGGCGGCGCGGCGACCGGTGTCCGGGTCCGCCGCGGGGTCGGGGTAGGAGTGGCGGTGTGCTTCTTCCTGGCCGTGCGGGGGCTCTTGGACGGTGTCGGCTTCTTGGACTTCGACGCGGACGGCGACGGAGAGGCGGAGGCCGAGGCCGACGCCGAGGGTGAGATCGCGTCGGCGCTGGGTGCCGAGAGGTCGACGACGGGGTCACCCGCGGTGCGGTCCGCGGCATCGTGCCCGGTCCCGGAGTACGTGCCGGCGTACCAGAGGCCGCCGCCCGCCAGGCAGGCCGCCACGAAGGCGGCGCCCGCGACGCGGCGGCGGTTGCGCCGCCGTCGGCGGGCCTCGCCACGGGCGCCGGCCCGGCCGCCCCCGCCCGCGCGATGCCCGGCGCCCGGACCGGCGTCAGCTCCCAGTGCGGTGTGCTCGGCGGTCGCGTCGAACGGGGACGTGGAGCCGGCCAGGGTCATCCCGCCGCCCGCGGCGGCGGATCGTATCTTCGCGAGCAGCACGGCCGACACCGGGACCAGCGCCAGGCCGGCCAGCAGCCCCTCCGCGGGCATCAGCCCGCTCCACAGCCCGGAGCAGCGCACGCAGCCGCGGGCGTGCCGGGCTATTCGCTTGCGCCACAGCGCGGAGGGCCGGCCGTCCCAGGCGGCGAGCACACCCCGCAGTTCCCCGCACGGCGGCTGTGCGTCGAGCGCCCGCACCACCACCCGGGCCGCCTCCAGCTGCGCCTTCATCCGCTGCACCCGGACCGCCGTGTGCTCCGGGGTCAGTTCCAGGGCCGTGGCGACCTCGGCCCGGGTCAGCTCACCGGCGCACTCCAGCCACCACACGGACAGCAGCCCCCGGTCGTCGGGCTCCAGCCAGCGGGTCGCCCGCGCGGTCTCCTGGCGCTGGCCGGTGAGCTGCAGCCGCACCATGGTCAGGTCCACGAAGTCGGCGCCCGGGTCCACGACGTCCCCGGCGTCCTCCACGGCGCCCGGGGTGACCTGCCGGCCCTGCCAGTGGGCCCGGACCTGGTTCATGGCGATGGCCACCAGCCAGGAGCGGAAACTCTCGGGAGTACGCAGCCCGCCCAGCGCGTCCAGGGCGCGCAGCATCGTCTCCTGGACGACGTCGTCGACATCGACCGAGCCGTCCAGAGCCCGCCCCACGATGTTGTAGACCAGCGGAAGGTACGCGCTGACCAGGGCGTCCTGGGCCGCCGGGTCTCCCGACCGGGCCGCGCTCACCAGTGCCGCCGACGCCACCGGGTGCTGTGTACTCATCAAAAGCTTCCCTGTCCTCGATGCCGAACGATGCTGTCCGATATCTGGGAGACCGCTCGGTGAGCCCGGCATAACAGTTCTTCCGGAACTCGTTCACGAGAGGTTCACCGCACCCGCCGGGGACCGCAATGGGAGAGGTCACATCCGGGGAACCTGATGCGGCGAACGGAGCAAGGGGTCGCGGGGCGGAGCAAGGGCGTCGCGGGCGGAGCAAGGGGGTCCCCGCGCACCGTACGCGCTTACTACTGAGCGGTACACTCTGTGCTCACGCGGAAGGGAGCCCGGGGGATGTCCAAACATGAGCGGTGGAACGCGCTTCTCGAACTCCTCGCCGCGAACGGCAGGCTGGACGTCGAGGAGGCCGCGTCGACGGTGGGCGTCTCCGCCGCGACCATCCGCCGCGACCTCGACGAACTCGCCGAACAGCAGATGCTCGTCCGGACCCGGGGCGGGGCCGTCGCGCACGGCGTCTCCTTCGAGCTGCCGCTGCGCTACAAGTCCTCCCGGAACGCCTCCGAGAAGCAGCGGATCGCCGCCGCGGTCGCCGATCTGATCGACGAGGGAGCCGTGGTCGGGCTCAACGGCGGGACGACGACCACCGAGGTCGGGCGGGCCCTGGCGCTGCGCGTGGCCGGCGGCCGGCAGCCGGACCGCCCCTCGGGCGACGCGCCCCGGCTGACCGTGGTCACCAACGCGCTCAACATCGCCAGCGAGCTGACGGTGCGGCAGCAGATCAAGATCGTGCTGACCGGGGGCGTGGCCCGTCCGCAGACGTACGAGCTGGTCGGGCCGCTGACCGCCGGGGTGCTCCACCAGATCGCGCTGGACGTGGCCGTGCTCGGAGTCGACGGGATCGATCCCCGGCTGGGTGTCATGACGCACCAGGAGGACGAGGCGAGCATCAGCCGGCTGTTCGCCGAGCGTGCCCAGCGGGTGGTGGTCGCGGCCGACTCCTCGAAGATCGGCAGGCGGGCCTTCGCCCGGATCTGCGACCTCTCCGCCCTCGATGTGCTGGTGACGGACAAGGGGATTCCCTCCGACACGGTCGACCGTCTCACGGAGGCCGGCGTCAAGGTGATCACCGTCTGACGGGAGCTACGGGAGCGACGTGCGGCCCGTCGGCGCTCGGGCGCGGACAGGCCGCAGGACGTGGGTGCGGCCTTCTCAGGCGGCGGGGGCGGTCCGGCCTTGTCAGGCGGGGGTGGCCGGGTCGAACCAGGTGGGGGCCTCGGCCGGGGACAGGGCCTGCTTGATCCGGAAGCGGCCGAACTCGTTCAGGTCGGGCAGCGCGTCGACGGCGAACCAGCCGACCTCCAGCGACTCGTCGTCGTTGACCCGGGCCTCGCCGCCGACGGCCCGGCAGCGCAGGGTGATGTCCATGTACTGGCAGACGTCGCCGTTGGTGTAGGTGACCGGCTTCAGGGCCTGGACGAGAACGACCCGTTCGGCGACGCAGTGCACGGCCGTCTCCTCGAAGACCTCCCGCACGGCGCAGGCCGCCGGCTGCTCCCCCGGCTCCGGGATGCCGCCGATCACCGACCACCTGCGGGTGTCCGTCCGGCGGCCGAGGAGCACTCTTCCGTCGTCGTCGAAGACGATCGCCGTGACCCCGGGAAGCCACAGCAACTGCCGGCCGGCCGTCGACCGCAGTGTGCGGATGAAGTCAGGAGTAGCCATGGACCGACCCTAACGGGCGGGTCCACGGCCTCCGTAGGGGATCAGGGGCGCACGCGCGGCAGCGGACCCGGTGTCGTACGGCTACTTCCCGGCCGTGCGCCGGCCGCGGATCCCCGCGCCGACCGCCCAGCCGAGTCCGCCCGCGGCGATGAGCACGAGGGCCATCTCGGGCAGGATGCCGAGCTGGGTGGCGGGCGTCTTCGAGGTCCGCAGTGGCACGTCCTGCACCAGGTAGGCGGGGACGAACATGCCGGTCTTCTGGGTGATCCTCCCGTCCGGCATGATGACCGCGCTGACGCCGCTGGTCACCGGCACGGTCACGGTGCGGCTGTGTTCGACCGCCCGGACGCGGGACATGGCTAGCTGCTGGTAGGTCATCTCGCTGCGGTCGAAGGTCGCGTTGTTGCTGGGTACGGAGATCATCTGGGCGCCGTGGGTGACGGTGTCCCGGACGGCCCAGTCGAACGCGGCCTCGTAGCAGGTGGCGAGGCCGACCTTGGCGCCGTCGATGTCGAACACGCCGGGCTTGCTGCCCCGGCTGAAGTCCTGGCGGACCATGCTGGTCCAGTTCTTGTTGACGGCGCCGATCAGCGGGCGCAGCGGAAGGTACTCGCCGAAGGGCTGCACCTGCCGCTTGTCGTAGGTCTGGGTCGGGCCCTTGACCGGGTCCCAGAGGATCTGCTCGTTGAGCAGCTTGCCGTCCCTCTCGACTACGGCGCCGACGGAGATGGGCGCGCCGATCGCCTTGGCCGCGTTGTCGATCACGGCGGCCGCGTCGGGATTGGCGAAGGGGTCGATGTCGGAGGAGTTCTCGGGCCACAGCACGAAGTCGGGCCTGGCGACCTTGCCGGCCTTGACGTCGGCGGCGAGCTTGAGCGTCTCGCGCGCGTGGTAGTCGAGCACGGCGCGGCGCTGGGCGTTGAACTCCAGTCCGGAGCGGGGCACGTTGCCCTGGATGACGGCGACCCTGGCGGTGCCGTCCTCGGCCTTGTCGCTCACCAGGGAACGGGCGGCGACGGCTCCCACTACGGGCACGGCGACGCTCAGTACGGCGGCGGCCGCGGCCCCGCGCCGCAGGGCCCGGGTCCGCCGGCCCTCGACGAGCACGCGCCCCGCCTCGTACAGCCCGAACCCGCACAGGACGACAGCGAAGCCGAGCACGGGGGTGCCGCCCACCGCGGCGAGCGGCAGGAACACACCGTCCGCCTGACCGAACGCGATCTTGCCCCAGGGGAAGCCGCGGAACGGTACGCGCGCGCGTACGGCCTCGCCGGCGATCCAGACGGCCGCCGCCCACAGCGGCCAGGCCGGCAGCTTGGACACCGCGGTGACGCCGACCGCGACGAGGGCGATGAACAGCGCCTCGACGGCGACCAGCGCCAGCCAGGGACCGGGGCCGACCTCGACGCCGGTCCACACCAGCAGGGGGAGCAGGAATCCGAGGCCGAAGAGGTAGCCGAGACCGAACGCCGCCTTCCAGGTCCGGCCGCGCAGCACCCAGGCGAAGCCGGCGAAGGCGGGCAGGGCCAGCCACCACAGGTGGCGCGGCGGGAAGCTGACGTAGAGCAGCACGCCGCACAGGGCGGAGGCGGCGGCCGGGGCCAGACGCAGCAGCAGGCGCCGGCCGCGCCCGGCGGGCGAGGGCGGCGGCCCGAGTCGGTCCTGGTCCACGGGAGGGGCGGTGACGGTCACCCCGGGAGTGTACGGCGGGTGACCTTGCCGCCGACAGCGCGGACCGTACGGCGGCCCCCGGCCCGGGATCCGTGCGGGAACCGTCATCTTCCTGCTCAACTCGTCCACAAACCGGTCATCAGCCGCTACGGTGTGGGCCAGCCTCAGCGGTGCGGCCGAGTCCCGGTGTGCACGGCGGGGGCCCGCGACGGGTCGGGGGACCCGGCGGTGGACCGAGCGGTCGTGGCAAACGGACGGGGCAGGCGGTCGGGGGACCGGGTACGAGAGGCGACGGGTGGGGTCGACGGGGATGACGTCCGCGGCCGGTGCGGACGCGGACAGCGCCAGACGAAACGTTTCCGACGGGGCGGGGATGATCCTGCTGGGGATCTGCGCCGCCTGGTCCCTGATCACGGCGGCGGTCCACGACGGGCGGCCCGAGGGCATGCTCCTCGCGGTGCTCGCCGTGGCCGCCGGATACGCGGCGGGCCGGATCTCCGGCGCGCTGCTTCCGGTGGCCGCGCCCTGCGCCGGATCGCTCGCCGGACTCGCCCTCGCCGTCACGGTGCCCGACCTCTCCCCCGGCCCCCGGTTCGCCGCGCCGCTCGGGCACGCCGGTGCCACGGCGGCGCTGCTGGCGCTGGCCACGGGCGCTGCCTGCTGCGCCGCCTGGGCCGCGCGATCGCCCGCGCTGCGGCTGGGCCTGCGCCTGCTCGCCGCCGGGATCGCGCTGTCCGGTGCCGCCCTGGGTTCGGCCGGCGGCTGCGCGGCCGGGGCGGCTGTGCTGTTGTGCTCCCTCGCCGCGGGGTCGATGCGGCACCGGGGCCCCGGGATCGCGGGCCTGGGCCTGGCCTCGGCCCTGGTGGCGGCGGTGACCTGGGCCGTCGCCGGCGGCATCCTGCCCGAGGGGCTCGGCTCGGCCCTCGAAGGACGGCTCACCCCGCAGCGGGTCCAGCTGTGGCAGGACGCCCTCCGGCTGGCCCACCGCAACACCGGCCTCGGCGTCGGTCCGGGCCGCTTCGGCGAGCTGAGCCCCGCCGTGCCCCAGCTCCTCCAGCCCGACGGCAAACCGCACTCGGCCCCGCTCCAGCAGGCGGCGGAACAGGGCGTGCCGGGGGTCCTCCTGCTCGCCGCCGCCTTCGCCTGGATCCTCTACGCCCTGTGGCGCACCCCGCGCTCCACCCCGATCGCCCTCACCGCGGGCGCGGCCCTGACAGCCGTGGCCGCCCTCGCCATGCTGGGCGACGCCCTGAGCTTCACAGCGGTGACCGCGGGCGTGGGCCTCCTGGCAGGCTGGGCAACATCCCGCCCATGGACCGCCCCGGACACCCCGGGATCGCCCTAGCCGCGGGCACGCGCCGCTACACGGATCGCCCTAGCCGCGGGCACGCGCCGCTACACGGATCGCCCAAGCCCGCGGGCACGCGCCGCTACACCCCCTAGCTGCGGGCATGCGTGTCTCCCCCAGAGTCTTAAGTGCCTGGGGGGACCCCAGGGCGGCACGGGTGGGCGGTGGGGGTCCCCCCGGTCGAGCGAAGCCGAGAGTGGGGGAGGCACCCTGGCAGCGCCGGTAAGTGACACCCCGTACCCCAGCTGCGGCCGACCGCACCCTCTCAGCACCGGTGCGGGAACCCCACCCCCGGCCCGCCCGAATCCCTCAGCGCGCCGTCCCCGGTGTGATCGTGCGCAGGCGGGCCCTGATCACCCGCACCGCTGACTCCGCGTTGTCCACGGTGATGGTGAATGTGTGTCCGTCCCACAGGCTCAGCACGATGCCCTCGCCGCGCCGGACGACGACCGCCGTGCCCTTCTCGGGAAGCCACCGGTACCCCCAGCCGCCCCAGTGCCGCGGCGTGACGTGGGCGGTGAAGTCCGCGCCGACCACCTGGGACAGCGGGATGCGGCGGCGCGGCAGCCCGATGTGGCCGCAGCGCACTTCGAGGGACTCCCGGTCGAGCCGGAGGTCGACGTGCACGAAGGCGAGGGTGCCGAACAGGACCAGCAGTCCGGCCGCGATGCAGCCCACCACGGACATCACCAGCGGGGCGACCCCCGAGGTCCACGCCGAGTCGACGGCCAGCTCGACGCCGAGCGCCATGCAGGCCGCGCCGACCAGCGCGAGCAGCCACTGGACCCGGTTGGTGGCGCGTCCGGTCCAGATGTCGGGGTGCGGGGCGTCCTCGGTACGCGAGTGGTCCCTCATGTCTACGAGGTTACTCAGCTTTCACCGCGCGGGAGCCGTTCCGCGGCGTGACTGCTCCGGGCGGCCCAGCGGCCGTACGTCTCTCAGCGCCGGTCGGCGAGGGGGCCGACGGCGGTCAGCAGCCGCCCCTCCGCGTAGCTCAGCGCGGTGTCGGGCAGTTCCGCCTCACGTCCGCTGAGCAGCACGGTGAGCGCGGTCTCCGCGGGGGCGTCCGGTTGCGGCTCCGCTCCGATACGGCGCAGCGCCTGGGCGGCGACGGCGCCGGCGGACCCGTGCAGGATGAGCGGCGGTCGGCCGGGCCGCTGGACGGCGGCGCGGATGCGGTCGGCGACCAGTTCGTAGTTGGTGCAGCCCATGACGACGGTGGTCACGTCGTCGGGGGTGCGGGCGGCCGCGGCGGCGACGGCGACGGAGACGGCCGCCTCGTCGGCGTGGTGCACGGCGTCCGCGAGCCCTGGGCAGGGCACCTCGGTGACGGTCACACCGTCGGCGAACCGGTCGATCAGGTCGCGCTGGTAGGCGCTCCCGGTGGTGGCGGGGGTCGCCCAGATGGCCACGGGCCCGCCGCCCGCCGCGGCCGGCTTGATCGCCGGGACGGTGCCGATGATCGGCAGCTGTGGTTCGAACCGCGCGCGCATCTGCGGCAGGGAGTGCACGGAGGCCGTGTTGCAGGCGACGATCAGCACGTCGGGCCGGTGCGCGGCGGCGGCCTCGGCCACGGCGATGGCCCGCTCGGTGATGTCCTCGGGGGTGCGCGGGCCCCACGGCATGCCGTCCGGGTCCCAGGACAGCACCAGCTCCGCGTCGGGCCGCAGCCGGCGTACCGCGGCGGCGGCGGGGAGGAGGCCGATTCCGGAGTCCATGAGCGCGATCTTCACCCGGCCACGATAGTCGATGAGCCGGTTCGGGCCGGTGGCGTGGGGCAGACTGCGCCCGTGAGCGCCATCGTGTGGATCGCCGTCGTGTCCCTCCTCTCCTGGTTGTGGCTGTCGCTCTGTCAGGGCTTCTTCTGGCGCACCGATGTGCGGCTGCCGCCCCGAGACGATCCGGGGGTGTGGCCGTCGGTGGCCGTCGTGGTCCCCGCGCGGGACGAGGCCGAGGTGCTGCCGCTGAGCCTGCCCTCGCTGCTGGCGCAGGACTATCCGGGGCGGGCCGAGGTCTTCCTCGTCGACGACGGCAGCACGGACGGCACCGGTGAAGTGGCCCGCGAGCTGGCCGCGCGGACCGGGGGGCTGCCGCTCACGGTGGGCTCCCCCGGTGAGCCGCCGGCGGGCTGGACGGGCAAGCTGTGGGCGGTGCGGCACGGCATCGGTCTGGCACGCGCGCGTGAGCCCGAGTTCCTGCTGCTGACGGACGCGGACATCGCGCACGCGCCGGACAGCCTGCGCACGCTGGTGGCGGCAGCCCGCACCGGGGGCTTCGACATGGTGTCGCAGATGGCCCGGCTGCGGGTGGAGAGCCTGTGGGAGCGGCTCGTGGTGCCGGCGTTCGTCTACTTCTTCGCGCAGCTGTACCCGTTCCGGTGGATCGGCCGGCGAGGGTCGCGGACGGCGGCCGCGGCGGGCGGCTGTGTGCTGCTGCGCGCCGGCGCGGCCGAGCGGGCGCGGATCCCGGACGCCATCCGGCACGCCGTCATCGACGACGTGGCGCTCGCGCGCGCGGTGAAGGGCGGTGGCGGACACATCTGGCTGGGGCTGGCCGAGCGGGTGGACAGCGTGCGGCCCTACCCGCGGCTGCACGACCTGTGGCGGATGGTCTCGCGCAGCGCGTACGCGCAGCTGCGGCACAACCCGCTGCTGCTCCTCGGCACGGTCGCGGGTCTGGCGCTGGTGTACCTGGTGCCGCCGGCGGCGGTCGTGGCGGGCGCGGTCGCGGGCAGTGCGGCGACGATGGCGGCCGGTGCGCTGGCGTGGGCGGTGATGACGGCGACGTACCTGCCGATGCTCCGTTACTACGGGCAGCCGCTGTGGCTCGCCCCGCTGCTGCCGTTCACCGCGTTCCTCTATCTCCTCATGACGGTCGATTCGGCCGTGCAGCACTACCGGGGGCGCGGGGCCGCCTGGAAGGGCCGGACGTACGCGCGTCCGGGTGCCGTGCCGGACGAGGGCTGACCCGGCGTCCGCACACCGCGGGGCACCGGGTCACCGGGCCGCCGTCGCCCCGGCGGCTACTTGCGGCCGGGCGTCCAGTTCATGCCCCACCCGTAGGAGCGGTCTATGGTCCGCTGCGGACTCACCCCGCGCTCCGGCACCAGGTACCGCGCCTCCCGCTGGACGACGAGGTCGCCGCCGGTGTTGGTGAGGAGGGCGAGCGCGCACACCGTGGAGGGGACGGTGCACTCGTCCAGGGAGAAGTCGACCGGTGCGCCGTGCTGCGGCTGGAGAGTGACCGTGGCGTGCAGGTCGGCGAAGGAGGTGGCTCCTTCGTAGATGGTGACGAAGACCAGGATGCGCCGGAAGTCGCCGCGGTGGTCGAGGTTGATGGTGAGGTTCTCGCCGCTCGCGACGGCGCCGGTGCGGTCGTCGCCGTCGAGGTGGATGTACGGCGGCCGGTGCAGCGATCCGAACGCGTTGCCGAGGGCCTGCACGACGCCCTTGCGGCCGTCCGCGAGTTCGTACAGGGCGCACAGGTCCAGATCGAGGTCACCGCCCCCGGCGCCCCACCGGCCGCCGAAGCGTTTGCGGGTCTGCCAGTTGAGGTTGACCCGCATGGTGCCGGAGGTGCCGCCCTGTTTCGCCAGCGAGACCGAGGGGGCGGCTTTGGTGAGGGTGACCTTGGACAGACGGACCGGGGCGGCGGGCGCTGCCGGGGCGGCCGGGGGCGGCGGGGGCACGGGAGCGGGCCGGGTGTTCGGGGGCGGCGGCAGCGGGGCGGGGGTCGCACCGGCCGGGGGCGGGGGCAGCGGGACAGGCGTCGCACCGGGCGGGGGCGGCGGCAGTGTGACGGGAGCCGGGGCCGGGGTGGCCGGCGCCTGTGTCGTCAGAGGTGGCGGGACAGGAGGGGCGGTCGGAGCGGTGGCCGGTGCGGTGTGCTGCGGCTCGTCGACGGTGATGCCGAAGTCCGTCGCGAGGCCTTCGAGTCCGCTGCTGTAGCCTTGGCCGACGGCCCGGAACTTCCAGCCGCCCTGGCGGCGGTAGAACTCGCCGAGCACGAACGCGGTTTCGGCCGTGGCGCCGGGGCTGTCGAAGCGGGCGACGACACCGCCGGCGGCCGCGTCGCTCACCTCGATGTAGAGGTCCGGGACCTGGCCGAAGGTGCCCCCGTCCGCGGACGCGGCGAGGACGACGCGCTCGATGGCGCCCTCCACGCGCGCGAGGTCCACAAAAAGAGTGTCGGTGACGCGGCCGCCGGTCGTCCGCTTGCCCTCGTGACGGACCGCTCCGGAGGTGTGCGCGGGCTCGTTGTAGAAGACGAAGTCGCCGTCGGAGCGCACCTTTCCGGCGGCCAACAGCAGCGCCGAGGCGTCCGCGTCGGGTACGCCGGCACCGGAGCGCCAGCCCAATTCGACGCGCAGGGCCGTGGTCGGCACCGGCGCATTCGATCCTTTCGCCATTGACATGTCCGCCCCCATCAGGTGTCGGCGCCCGGCCGTCCCGGTCATCCCTACCCGCTCAACCTATTCCCGTCGGCCGCGGAACGCGTGCGAACGGCACACGAAGATCACCGGTCAACCGCCGGTAACCCGCCAGGAGCTCGGGCTTTACACGAATCAAACCGTGTTCGACGTCCATTTTTGCCAAGTTCGCTCGGATTGGGGATCCCAACTCACTGGCGACACGGAAAACAACCCTCTTATCGGTCTCCCCAACCAGCACATCGTGGGCTTAACTTATGTGCCATGACCTCCCCCCGCTCCACTTATGGTGGCGGCTACTACTCCGCCTCCTTCCCGGACACCCCGATCTACGACTCGCTCGTCGCCGAGCGGGGCACCCCGCAGATCGCCCCGATCCGGGTCCCGGCCGCCTACGACATGGGCAGCAGCCTGCCCGCCCTGCCGTCGGCGCTGCCCGCCCTCCCCGCGGGCCCCTCGCAGGCTCCGGCCTACGGCTATCCGCAGATGACGCCCCAGCCGCTGCAGCAGGCGCCCACGGCGTACATCCCGCAGCAGGCGAGCGCGCCGCGCGGCTATCCGGGACCGCAGGCCCCGCAGCAGCGCCCGATGGCCCCGGGCACGGGGTACGAGGCGATGCGTCCGGCGGCACCGCGACCGCAGGCCCCATACCAGGACCCGTACAACAACCAGCAGTACCGCGGCTACTGACCGGCGCGCCCCGGCTGTCGGCGCCGCCTGGCACGATGGCCGTATGGGGTACGCCGAGCTGCAGTCGATCCACGTCCATCCGGTCAAGGCGCTCCGGGGCTTCTCGCCCCGGGAGGCCGTGGTGGAGCCATGGGGCCTGGCCGGTGACCGCCGCTGGGTGCTGATCGACGACGGGGGAAAGGTCGTCACCCAGCGGGAGCAGCCGCGCCTCGCACTGGCCGCCGCCGAGCCGATGCCCGGCGGCGGCATCCGGCTGTCCGCGCCCGGACACGAGCCGCTGGCGGTGGCCGTGCCGGAGCCCACCGTGACCGTGCCGGTGGACATCTTCGGCACGAAGGTCGAGGCGGTGCCGGCGGCGGAGGCCGCCCATGCCTGGTGCTCCACGTATCTGGGGGCCGGGGCGCGGCTGGTCCACATGGACGACCCGGCCGCCCGCCGCCCGCTCGACCCCGACTTCGCCCGGCCCGGCGAGACGGTGAGCTTCGCCGACGGCTACCCCCTGATGGTGACCACCGTCGCCTCCCTGGACTCGCTGAACTCCCTGATCGCCGCGGGCGATCGCGCGGCCGAGGGCCCCCTGCCCATGAACCGTTTCCGGCCGAGCGTGGTCGTCGCCGGGACCGAGCCGTGGGCCGAGGACGACTGGTCGCGCCTCGCGGTCGGCGAGGTCGAGTTCCGGGTGACCAAGCCGTGCGCGCGCTGCGTCGTCACGACGACCGGCCAGGACACGGGCGTCCGCGGCCGGGAACCGCTGCGGACGCTGGCGCGCTACCGCCGGTTCGGACAGAGCCTCCTGTTCGGTCAGAACCTGGTGCCCCTCTCCCCCGGCGTCATCCGAGTCGGGGACCCGGTGCGGATCCTCGCGTAGCCGGCCGCCGGACTCCACACCCCGGACGAGACCCCCGCGACAGCCGCGGGAAGACACCCCGAACGAGTGCCGCGACCGGGAACCCGAAGACGGGCCCCGGTCGTTGCGTGATTGTGAGAAGTTCATGAGAGGTCCCGGTCACAGGGGATGCCGCGCACTGCTCGACGCGTCGGCGGCGGGCGGCTGAGGCCGGGGCCTTCACGAGCGGGAAGGGGGTGCGGGAGCGTGCGGGTGATCACCGGCCTGTGGCGCTGGCGGCGCAATCCGCTGCGCCGCGCGACCGATCTGACCGAGGCGTGGGTGGCCCTCGTGGCTCTGCTGCTGATCGCCGTGGCCGCACCGCTGACCGGATCCCTGGTCGGCGCCGCCGCCCAGAACTCCCTGCAGCGGTCCGTGCGGGAGCAGCGGCACGCCCGCCACCTCGTGACGGCCACGGTGGTGCGCCGGCTGGGCGGCGCTCCCGCGGCGAACGATCCGGACTCCGCCACCGCACGCCGCATCCGCAGCCGCGTCCTCGCCGACTGGCGCGCGCCGGACGGCAGCGAGCGGCGCGGCCCGGTCCTGGCCGCCCTCAAGTCCCCGCGCCAGGGCGACCACTTCCAGGTCTGGACGGACACGCGCGGCCAGATAGCGACCCGCCCGCTGGATCCCGCCACGGCGACGACCCACGCCGTGCTGGCCGGGCTCGGCGCGGCCCTGGCGGTCGGCGGGCTGGTCGAGAGCGTCCGCCGGCTGATCGTCTGGCGCATGGTCCGCCGGCGGTACGCGGGCTGGGACCGGGCCTGGGACCGGGCGGGCCCGGACTGGGGCAAGGCAGGCACCGGCAGCTGACGGCCTGAAGCCTCTGGTCAACCCATGGTCCGCGCGCACGCTACGGTGGACCGGCCGAGACGCTTTCGGCGACGACCCGCGCGTGGACAAACCCGCCGCGGCGCGTTCCTGGCGCCCCGGCGGCGAACGAGTCATCGGTACGACGAGGTGGGGGCACGGCAACGCCATGGCACAGGGCACGGTCCAGGTGACGCACACCGGCACATCGCGGTGGCGGCGCCGCACGGGTGAGTACGCGTCGCTCGCCGCCGCCCTGGAGGCCGCCGCCGACGGCGACGTCCTCACCGTCGCACCCGGCACCTACCGGGAGAACCTCGTCGTCCAGCGGGCGGTGACGCTGCGCGGACCGGAGGGCTCCCCGGGCTCGGTGCGGATCGCGCCGGCCGACGGGGTGCCGCTGACGGTGTGCGCCTCGGCCGTGGTGCGGGACCTGCATGTCGAGGGCCAGGACGCGGCCGCGCCCGCGCTGCTCGTCGAGGAGGGCACGCCCGAGCTGCACGACCTGAGGATCGTCACCCGGTCCGCGGCCGGCGTCGAGGTGCGCGGCGGGGCCCGGCCGACCGTGCGCCGCTGCACGGTCGACAACCCGGCCGGCATCGGCATCGCCGTCCTGGACGGCGCGGGCGGGGTGTTCGAGGAGTGCGAGGTCGTCGCGGCCGGGCAGGCGGGCGTCGCCGTCCGCGGCGGTGCCCGGCCCCGGCTGGAGCGCTGCCGGGTGCACCACGCCTCGGGCACCGGGCTGACGGTGACCGGCGAGAACTCCGCGCTGGAGGCGTTCGGTTGCGAGGTGTACGAGGTCCGGGGCGCCGGGCTGCAGGTCACCCAGGCGGCCATGGCGCAGCTGACGGACTGCGACGTGCACCGCACCACCGCCGACGGGGTCACGCTGGACACCGACGCGGTGCTGACGCTGGCCGACTGCCGGATCCACGACATCCCGGAGAACGCGGTGGACCTGCGCTCCCGCTCGGTGCTGACCCTGACCCGGACGACGGTCCGTCAGTTCGGGCGCAACGGCCTGTCGGTGTGGGATCCGGGCACCCGGGTGGACGCCAACCAGTGCGAGATCTTCGACAGCACCGGCGACTACCCGGCGGTGTGGGTGAGCGACGGGGCCACGGTGGTGCTCGACTCGTGCCGGGTGCACGACGTGCCGGACGCCCTGTTCGTGCTGGACCGCGGCTCGCGCGCGGACGTCGTCGACAGCGATCTGTCTCAGGTGCGCAACACGGCGGTGTCGGTGAGCGACGGCGCGACCGCGCAGCTCGACGACTGCCGGATCCGGGAGGCGGCCACCGGCGCCTGGTTCCGTGACCACGGCAGCGGCGGCACGCTCAACAACTGCACCGTGGACGGCACGCAGACCGGGGTGATCGTCACCAAGGGCGCGGACCCGGTCATCGAGCGGTGCACGGTCGACTCCCCCGCCGAGGCGGGCTTCTACGTCTCGGCGGGCGGCCGGGGCAGCTTCCTGGGCTGCCGTGTCACGGGCAGCGGGGGCTACGGCTTCCATGTGATCGACGGCTGCCGCACGACGCTCAGGAAGTGCCGCACGGAGCGGTGCGCCCGCGGGGGCTACGAGTTCGCGGACGGCGGCCCCGACGGGGTGGCCGGGTCGGGCCCGGTGGTGGAGGAGTGCACGAGCGACGAGAGCGGCGGCCCGCGGCCCCCGGCCGCCCGGGAGACGGCGGTGGAGACGGCGTCCCGGCCGGCCGGGCTGCTGGGTGCGATCCCGGGACAGCGCAGCACGGAACAGGAGCCTCTCGTGGCGGCTTCCGAGCCGGAGCCGGCCCGGACGTCGAAGGCCGTCCTCGGTGAACTCGACGCGCTGGTGGGTCTGGAGAGCGTCAAGCGGGAGGTACGGGCGCTGACCGACATGATCGAGGTGGGCCGGCGCCGGCAGCGGGCCGGCCTGAAGGCGGCCTCGGTCAAGCGGCACCTGGTGTTCACCGGCTCCCCCGGCACCGGCAAGACGACGGTCGCCCGGCTCTACGGCGAGATCCTCGCCTCCCTGGGCGTGCTGGAGAAGGGCCACCTGGTGGAGGTGTCCCGGGTGGACCTGGTCGGGGAGCACATCGGCTCGACCGCGATCCGCACCCAGGAGGCCTTCCAGCGGGCGCACGGCGGCGTGCTGTTCATCGACGAGGCGTACGCGCTCTCCCCCGAGGACGCCGGCCGGGACTTCGGCAAGGAGGCCATCGACACGCTCGTGAAGCTGATGGAGGACCACCGGGACGCGGTCGTGGTGATCGTCGCCGGGTACACGGCGGAGATGGAACGCTTCCTGTCCGTCAACCCC
This sequence comes from Streptomyces sp. L2, assembly GCF_004124325.1. Taxonomy (NCBI): domain Bacteria; kingdom Bacillati; phylum Actinomycetota; class Actinomycetes; order Kitasatosporales; family Streptomycetaceae; genus Streptomyces; species Streptomyces sp. L2. The sequence goes on along the minus strand of NZ_QBDT01000001.1, from coordinate 7,115,182 downwards.
GGTGTGGCCTCCCGCTTCTCCCGGACCATCACCTTCGGCGACTACGGCCCCGGAGAACTGCTGCGGATCGTGGAACAGCAGGCCGACGAGCACGAGTACCGGATCGCGCCGGACGCGTCCGAGGCGCTGCTGACGTACTTCACGGCGCTCCCCAAGGGGCCCGCGTTCGGCAACGGCCGCACGGCACGGCAGACGTTCGAGGCGATGGTCGAGCGGCACGCGAGCCGGGTCGCCCAGCTCGACGACCCGAGCACCGACGACCTGACTCTGCTGTACGCCGACGACCTGCCGGACCTGCCCTAGGGCCCGTCTGCCCCAGCCACCCGACGACCGCTCACGCTCCTGGAGGATCCCGTATGAAGGTGCTGGCCACGCTCGCCCGGCTCTACGTCGACGACCTCGACGCCGCGCTGCCGGCGCTGCGCGCCCTGACGGGTGAGGACACCCGCACCCGTTTCCACCACCGGGGCGTGGAGGTGGCCGGCATCGGCGGCTTCCTGGTCGTCGCGGGGGGCGAGGAAGCGCTCGCCCCGTTCCGGGCCACGCAGAGCACGGTCCTCGTGGACGACCTGGACGGGCTGCCGGCGCTGCTGCGGGAACACGGCGGGGAGATCGTCGACGGCCCGAACCAGGTCCCCACCGGCCGCAACGCCACCGTCCGGCACACCGGTGGAGTCGTCCTGGAGTACGTCGAGCACTTCGGCTGACCGGAGTCAGCCCGGCGGTTCCGGTTCGGGGCGCTGGGCGGGCAGCTCCGGGTGCAGCCGGGCCAGGAGCCGGCCGCGTACGCGCGCGAACACGGGGTCGGCCTGGTAGTCGGAGTGGCCCAGGACCGGGGCCGGGAGCGGGTGTTCGGCGGTGCGGCCGTAGGCGAGGGGGTCCTTCAGCGGGGCGTGGTCCACGTCGGGGCCGTGGTCGTCGGGGAGCCGGACCGGGCCGCCGATGGGGTCGGTGCGCCGGTACAGGTTGCGCCAGCAGGCGATCTCCCGGTGCAGGGCGCTGAGCGCGGGCGGCCCGAAGTGGGCGGGGAACCATCGGCCGTAGAGCCGTTCCAGTGGGGAGCCGTAGGTGAGCAGGGCGACCCGGCGGCGCACGGACGGGGTCAGCTGCCAGGCGGCCGCCGCGGCGAGGACGCTGCCCTGGGAGTGGCCGGAGAGGACCAGACGGCCACCGGTCCGCTCGGTCCAGGTCGCCATCCGCCAGGTCAGGTCGGGGACCGCGCGTTCGGCGTAGCAGGGCGGGGCGAACGGGTGGGCGGCCCGCGGCCAGAACGTGCCGACGTCCCACAGGATGCCGATGGTGCGCCGGGCGGAGGCGTCCTTGTAGGCGCGCCGGCCCCAGGTGACGAAGGTCAGGAAGCCGAGGCCGACCAGCCAGGAGCCGAGCGCCTGTGACGTCTCGGCGACACCCTGGACGGCGGTGAACGTCCTGCGGGCCGCGCCGTCGGGTGTGCGCCCGGTGGCCAGGGCGCCGGACAGGGCGGCGGCGCCCAGCAGCAGGGTGGCGGCGGACAGGACCGTGACGACGAGCGGGGCGCGGTCCGTGAGGGTAGCCATGGCCCGCGCGTGGGCGATGGCGCGGGTGCGGGCCGGGTACTCCGGCTCCCCCGGGTGCTCCTGGCGCACCCGCACGCGTTCGGCGCGGCTGCGGCGAGCGGTGCGCACGGCCAGCACGGCGGCCAGGACCAGCAGCACCGCCAGCACGGGCGGGATGGTGGACGCCTGCCAGGTCAGCAGCAGCGCCGGCCCGTCGAGGCCGGCCCGGGTGCCGTCCAGCCAGTCGGCGACCCGCTGGGCGAGACCGCCGGAGATGACACCGCCGAGCGCGCACGCGAGCAGGGCGACGGCCGGTCCGCCGAGACCACGCATCCCGGCGCGCGGGTCGGGGTCGCGGCGGTACAGCCTGTGGGCGACGGCGCCGAGGACGACGACCAGCAGTCCTTGGACCAGCATGAGGGTGCCGAACGCCGCGTCGCCGGGCAGCCGGCCTGCGGACCGCCAGCCCGGCCGGGACCAGCCGGCGTACAGCAGGGCGAGCAGGAGCACGGCGAGGGCGCCGAGCGGCAGCAGGCGGACGAGACGGCGGTCCAGGGTGCGGTCGGGGCTGCGCTCGCTGCGGCCGCGTCGGCAGACCACGCCGGTCACGGCGAGCGCCCCGGCGCCGAGGGCGGCGGTGAGCGCCCAGCTCAGCGCGTCCAGTGCCGCCGGGCCGCCGGTCCGGTGGTCGAAGCGGGCGGCGGGCGCGGTGACGGCGGCGGCGACTGTGAGCAGCCCGGCCGCGGTGTGCGCGGCGCGCAGCCGGGCCACCAGGCGACGGCCGTACCAGAAGCCGGGCCGGGCCAGCGCGCTGCCGTCCGGGTCGGGTTCGGGGTCCCGGGCCATCGGCTGGTGAGACTCGTACGCGCTCCAGGTGCGGTGGGAGAGGTACCACAGCAGGGCGGTGAGGGCCGCCGGGGCCACGGCGGCGAGGGCGAGCCGGCGGCCGGGCGCGCTCCACCAGGGGCCGCCGGTGGCGCCGGGCGTGAGGAAGGCCAGCCAGGAGTGGCGTCCGGCGCAGGCGGCCGTACCGGCGCACTGCCAGGCCACCAGGTCCAGGGCGACTTCGCAGGCGGCGGCGACGAGCAGGACGGTCAGGGTGAGCGCGGTCAGCCGCACGAGGAGGCCGTAGAGCCGGACGGCGCGCGGGCGGCCGGGGGCCGCGGGGCGCATCCAGTGCGCGAGGTTGACCACCATGAACGGCAGCAGCAACAGCCACAGGGCGCGGGTGGAGTCGCCGGAGGTGAGGTTGCACCAGACGTACGCCTCCCGCACCGGCCCGTCGCGGTGGCCACCGGGCCGGATCTGGGCGTGGACGTCACCGGTGTGAACCGCCTCGGCGTGGACGTCCTCCGCGTGGACGTCCTCGGCGCGCCGGAAGATCGCGGCCGTGTCGTCGCCGGTGATCCGGACGGTGCGCGGGTCGCCGAGCATCTTCTGCGGGGTGGTGCCGCCGACGCCGTGGACGAGGAGTTCCAGGTCGGGCTCCGGGGCCGGCCGCCCGGCCGGGCCGCTCGTCCGCCGCCCCGCGCCGCGTTCCTGCGCACGCTCCACTGTCCGCACTTCCCCCGTGACGCTCCTTGAGGCCTCCTGCCCGTGCGGGCACCAGGATCCTCCGGTTGCGGGGCGGAACGCAGCTCCCGGCGCGGAATCTCCCCGATCCGGGTGACACCGGCCGGCCCGTCGCGGGGCGACTGGCACGATCACCTCGTGCCGGGTAATGGCGCAACCGGTGCCCCCACGTGAAAAGATGGGACGCCCCCACACCGGGGACGGCCGAACACCCTGGTCGCGGCAGGTGTGACGGGTGTGTCGGACGGCTGGCGGCGAAAGGACCGGAGCGTACGTGAGCGAGAATCAGAACCTCCTCGCGGAGCAGCGCCGCGCCCTGATCCTGGACGAGGTCCGGCGCCGGGGCGGTGTGCGGGTCAACGAACTGACCCGCAAGCTCGGCGTGTCGGACATGACCGTGCGCCGCGACCTGGACGCGCTCGCCCGCCAGGGTGTGCTGGAGAAGGTGCACGGCGGCGCGGTGCCGGTGGTCGAGGCGAGCACGCACGAGCCGGGGTTCGAGGCCAAGTCGGGTCTGGAGCTGACCGCCAAGGAGGACATCGCGCGCTCCGCCGCCCGCCTGGTCAGCCCGGGCACGGCGATCGCCCTGTCCGGCGGTACGACGACGTACGCGCTGGCTCAGCACCTGCTGGAGGTGCCCGAGCTGACCGTGGTGACGAACTCGGTGCGGGTCGCGGACGTCTTCCACGCGGCGCAGCGCACCTCGGGGCAGCGGCAGGGCGCGGCCACGGTGGTGCTGACCGGCGGGGTGCGCACGCCGTCCGACTCGCTCGTGGGACCGGTCGCCGACCAGGCGATCGGCAGTCTCCACTTCGACCTGCTCTTCCTGGGCGTACACGGCATATCGCTGGAGGCGGGCCTGTCCACGCCGAACCTCGCGGAGGCCGAGACCAACCGGCGGCTGGTGCAGTCGGCGCGGCGGGTCGTGGTGGTCGCCGACCACACCAAGTGGGGCACGGTGGGCCTGAGTTCGTTCGCCGCCCTGGAGCAGGTGGACACGCTGGTCACCGACGCCGGGCTGCCGGGCGAGGCGCGGGCGGAGATCTCCGAGCACCTGCGGCTGGTGGTGGCGGGCGAGACCGAGGACGACGACATCTGACGGCCCGCCAGCTACCCTGAGCCCCGTCGTCTCCCGGTCCTGCCGAGGGACTCGGGCGGTTCAAGGGACTGCACAGGGGGTGTCGTCGTTCATGGCTCGTCGTCTGCGCCCGGTGGGGATCGACTTCGTCGGGACCGCGCCGGTACGGCTCGTGTTCACCCGGGACGTCGCCGCCGCTCCGGAGGCGGTGTTCCGCGCGCTCGCCGAGGACGTGTCCGGCTGGCCGGAGTGGTTCTCGGCGGTGACCTCGGCCCGTCCGACCGAGGGCGGGCGCGAGGTCCGGCTGCGGGGCGGTACCCGCTTCGAGGAGTCGGTGCTGGTGGCGAAGGCACCGGAGGTGTACGCGTACCGCGTCGACGTGACCAACGCGCCGGGGGCCCGCGCCTGGGTCGAGGAGTGGCAGCTCACCCCGGCCGCCGGCGGGACCCGGATCCGGATGACCTTCGCTCTGGACGGGACCGCCGCGTTCCGTCTTCTGTGGCGCCTGGTCCGTCCGGGCGTGGGCCGCGCCTTCCGGGACGCGGCCCGCGCCCTGGAGCGCCGGCTCGCCGGTTAGGTTCCGGCCGCGGCGTCAGTCCGGCCAGCTGCCCGTCGCGAGCAGGGTGTCGATGGCGGTGGTGTACGGCGTGATGTCGAGGCCCTGTTCGGCCAGCCACGCGTCCGAGTAGTACTTGTCGAGGTAGCGGTCGCCGGGGTCGCACAGCAGGGTGACCACGCTGCCGGTGCGGCCCTGGGCGACCATCTCGGAGACGATCTTCAGCGCGCTCCACAGGCCGGTGCCGGTGGAGCCGCCCGCCTTGCGGCCGATGGCCCGCTCCAGGGCGCGCACGGCGGCGACGCTGGCCGCGTCCGGCACCTTCATCATGCGGTCGATGGCGCCGGGCACGAAGCTCGGCTCCATGCGCGGGCGGCCGATGCCCTCGATGCGGGAGCCGCAGTCGCAGCCGACGTCCGGGTCGCCGGTGGTCCAGCCCTCGAAGAAGCAGGAGTTCTCCGGGTCGGCGACGCAGACGAGGGTGTCGTACTGCATGTAGTGGACGTAGCGGGCGAGGGTCGCGGAGGTGCCGCCGGTGCCCGCGGTGGCGACGATCCAGGCGGGTTCGGGATACCGCTCCAGCTCCAGCTGGCGGAAGATCGACTCGGCGATGTTGTTGTTGCCGCGCCAGTCGGTCGCCCGTTCGGCGTAGGTGAACTGGTCCATGTAGTGGCCGCCGGTCTCCACCGCGAGGCGGGCGGACTCCTCGTACATCTTCCGGGAGTCGTCCACGAAGTGGCACCGGCCGCCGTGGAACTCGATCAGACGGCACTTCTCGGCGCTCGTCGTGCGCGGCATCACCGCGATGAACGGCACGCCGATCAGCTTGGCGAAGTAGGCCTCGGAGACGGCAGTGGAACCGCTGGACGCCTCGATCACCGGCCGGTCCGGCCGGATCCAGCCATTGCAGAGGCCGTAGAGGAACAGCGAGCGGGCGAGGCGGTGCTTGAGGCTGCCGGTCGGGTGCGTCGACTCGTCCTTCAGGTACAGGTCGATGCCCCAGTGCTCGGGCAGCGGGAAGCGCAGCAGGTGGGTGTCCGCCGAGCGGTTGGCGTCGGCCTGAACCTTGCGGACGGCTTCTTTCAGCCAGTCGCGGTAGGCGACGTCGCTGCGGTCGACGTCGAGGGTGTCGCCGGTGCGGATCTGGGGGACGGGGCTCACGGCGGTGCTCCTTAGGGTGGTCGCCGACGGCGCTGCGCGCGGCCGACACCTCGATCATAAGCACCCTTAGCACCACTTCCCACCTGCATAAACGTATCTTTGAGCCACCCCAAGACCGGCCTGGGGCACAGGCGTACGAAACATTCGGGGGCGCATTCGGCCAAGTGCTCCGGGCGCTCGTCGCACCTGCCCCGCGCGTACTGGTGCAGCACGCCGCATCGGAGCAGACTGCTCCGGACGGGACGGTCGTCCCGCACGGGGCGCACACTGGATCACGCAGGGAGACGCGCGAGGGGGCGGCGAGGAATGGCGGAGCCGGAGTTCACGGCCATGGGCGTGCGGATCGGCAAACGGCTGCGTTCGCTCACCCGGGCCGGACAGGTCCGGATCAACGACGGCAGGCTGGAGTTGCTCACCAGCTACGGCAGTGAGATCGACAGCGCGCCCGTGCAGGCGGTGCGCGCGTCCAAACCGTGGTTCGCGGCGGACGACCGCGCGCTGGCCGACCTCAACGGCAAGCGGTACCTGCTGACCCTGGGCGACCACGACCCCGCTCCGGGCGAGCCGGGGCCGCCCGCCGCGCGGCGGTTCATCGAGGCGGTGCGCCGGGCCGCCGGACGTGGCGGCTGAGCGGCCCGCCGTCGTGGCGAGTTGCGGGAGCGCGTGCGCTACGTCACGCTGGTCTCACGTCACTCTGGGTTTACCGGCGATAACGCTGCGAACCAGCCCGCCGGCCATGACAGCAGGCGGACGTTTGGACGCAAGCTCCCTGCTGGATCCGTTGTTCTCCGTGTTCCTCCGGTTCGTCCGGACCTCTGCATCGGGGAGTCGCAGCCGTGATCAGTCACCCAAGCAGGCACTGCACGGTGGAGCTCCAAGCCCTGCCGTCGCGGATCGGCCAGGTCCGCAGAATCGTATCTGCGCAGTTGCGCTACTGGCATATGGACCCGTTGATAGACCGCGCCGCGCTCGGTGTGACCGAGTTGCTCAGCAACGTGCACCGGCACGCCCAGCCGGACAAGTCGTGCACGGTCGAGCTGGAGCTGCGCCCCGACCGGCTCACGGTGTCGGTGCGCGACCACGATCCGCGCCTTCCGGTGGTGGCCGAGGTGTCCGACGCGGCCGACATCGCGCCGATGGCCACCTGCGGGCGGGGGCTGGCGATGGTCGCCGCGATGAGCGAGAGCTGGGGCGCGCGTCCGGACGGCGACAGCGGCAAGACCGTCTGGTTCACCCTGCCGGCCGCACCCGTGGCCCGCAGGCAGCCGGCCCGCACCCCGCGCCGCACCGAGGCGCAGCCGTCCGCCCCGCGCTTCGTCGAGGTCCAGCCGACCCCGGCCACCGTACCGGCCGCGGCCCCGGCCGTCGCCCACGCCGAGGCCGCGGCCCCCACGCCCGCCCGGTCGGCCGTCCCGGGCTGAGACCGCCTGCGGCGCTCGGGCGGGAGCGAGGCGCCCGGGGCGGGTGAGCGGCGAGGCGCGCCTGCGGTCGGGCCGGAGGTCCGCCGCACGCGCCCCACGCCCGGGAAGCCGCCTGCAGCGCGCAGCCGGTGAGACCGCTGAAACACCGCGCGGGCGGCGGGTCACGACGACCCGCCGCCCGCGCGGTGTTCAGCAGGGCCGAAAGGTGTTGAAGCCGGCCGGGCGTTTCTCGGCCCGGCCGGGCGTCGGGCCTGGCCGCCGGCCTCGGAGGCGCGGCCGGTCGCGGGCCGCTCGTGCCTTCCCCTCGCGGCCGGGCCCGCCGCCGGACCTCCTGCCGCCGGGCCCGGCCGGGCCGGGTGGGTGTCCGCCGGGCCGGGAGTGTGCTGATGCGGTCCGGCCGGGAAGGTCTCGGGCGGTTCCGTGCCCACCCGCGCCCCCCTCAGTCCGTGGCGATCGCTCGGAGCACGTCCAACCGGGCTGCTCTGCGCGCCGGGCGGAGGGCTGCCAGGGCGCCTGAGAGGAGGCCGATGAGGGCTACGACGGCGAGGCGGGCCGGAGGCAGCGCGAAGGCGAACGCGGTGTCGCTCGCGCCGTCGGAGGCCTGTACCAGGACCCAGCCGAGGAAGGCGCCGAGACCGAGCCCGCCGGCCGTGCCGAACGCGGCGACCAGGACCGACTCCCAGCGGACCATGGCCCGGAGCTGGGCGCGGGTCTGGCCTACGGCCCGCAGCAGCCCCAGTTCCCTGGTGCGCTCGTGGACCGCGAGGGTCAGGGTGTTGGCGATGCCGAGCAGGGCGATGGCGACCGCGAGGGCGAGCAGCGCGTAGACCAGCGTCAGCATCATGTCGATCCCGCCGGCCGAGGACTGCGCGTACTCCGCGCGAGTCTGCACCTCCGGGTTGCCGTAGCGGTCGGCCACCGTGCGCACCGCGGCCTTGCCCGCGCCGGTGCTCACCCCCGGCTTGAAGGTGACGGCGACCAGCCTGTCGGAGTCCTGGGTGCGGTGCGGGGCCCACGCGGCCCGGGTGATGACGTAGTCGCCGGCGAGTTCCGACTGGCCGTAGACCGCCCGGACCGTGAACACCTTGGTGCTGCCGTCGGTGAAGGTCAGGCGTGCGCTGTCCCCGGTGCGCAGGCCCTGCTCGCCGGCCTCGGCCCGGGTGAGCGCGATGCCGTCGGTGCCGAGGTGGCGCAGGGAGCCCGTGACGGTGCCGAGGTCGAAGGTGCGGGCGAGCGCGGCGGGGTCGGTGACGGTCAGCGCCCTGCCCCTGCCGTCGACCTCGGCGACACCACGGCCGAGTCCGACGGCGGTACCGACCTGGGGCAGCCGCTGCAGGGCGGGAGCCAGCCCGGGGCTCAGCCCGCTGCCGCCCGCGCCGAAGGACGGGGCGCTGACGGCGACGTCGCCCGCGAAGGACCGGGACACCGTCCGGTCCATGGTTGCCTTCAGCGAGGCACCGAACACGGTGAACAGGGACACGACGGCCACGCCGATCATCAGCGCGCTCGCGGTGGCGGCGGTCCGCCGGGGGCTGCGCAGCGCGTTGCGGCGGGCGAGTCGGCCGGTGACCCCGCGCAGCCTGCCCAGCGGGCTGCCGAGGAGTCGTACGGCGGTGGAGGCGGCGACCGGGCCGAGGACCACGAAGGACGCCAGGGCGAGCAGCGCGCCGAGCGCCGCGAGCCATACGGACGGGGTGTCCAGGACGCCGGTGAGCGTCGTCAGCAGGGCCGCCGCCCCGAGGGCCGTGCCGGCGACCGTGCGCCCGCGTGAGGCTCCGGAGGAGTCGACGGCCGTCTCGCGCAGGGCCGCCAGCGGGGCGGTGCGTCCGGCGCGTACGGCTGGCAGCAGTGCGGAGCCCAGGCAGACGGCCACGCCGACGGCGAGCGGCAGGGTCATGGACAGGGCGGTGAGGACCAGGGTGCCGCCGGGGAAGGGGAATCCGATCGCCGGGAAGAGCGCCTGGAGGCCGGCGGCGATGCCGATGCCGCCCGCGAGTCCGGCCAGTGAGGCGGCGACGGCGACGACGGCCGCCTCGGCGAGAGCGGCTGCGGACACCTGCCGGCGGGAGGCGCCGAGCGCGCGCAACAGGGCGTTCTCACGGGCGCGTTGGGCGACGACGATGGCGAACGTGTTGTGGATGGAGAAGGTCGCCACGAGCAGGGCGATGCCGGAGAAGACGAGCAGGAGGGTCGTGAAGAGGGTCAGGAACTGGCTGGAGATCATGTCGGTGTTCTCCTGTGCCGCCTGCTGACCGGTGATCGCCTCGACTCCCCCGGGCAGCACCGGGGCCAGCCGCTTCACCAAATCCTGCGGGCCGACGCCGGGCACGGCCCGGACCTCGATGCTCGCCGCCTGCCCCGGCCGCGCCGTGAGGTACTTCTCGGCGTCGGCCCGGGTCATGCCGGTGTAGGTCACCTGGGCCATGCCGTCCTGCCCGCCGAAGGTGGCGAGACCGACGATCCTCACCCGTACGGGGTCCGGGGTGCGCAGGATGGTGGTGTCGCCGATCTTGAGGCCGCCCTTCTCGGCGGCACCCCGGTTGACCACCACGTCGCCGGACCGGGCGGGGGCGCGGCCCTCGGCCAGCCGGTACGGGTTGAGCTGCTTGTCGGTGATCCAGTTGCCCGCGACGGTGGGCGGGCCCTGACCGCCGACCGGCTTGCCGTCGGAGCCGACGAGTTGGCCCGCGCCCTGGATGTCCGGTGCGGCGGCGGCCACGCCCGGAACGCGCTCGATGGTCTTCACCAGCGACGTGTCGACGGGCCGTCGTACGCCCTGGGCCTCTCCCGGAGTCGTGATGGCGTCGGCGCCGCGCACGACGACGTCCGTGCCGCTGGTGGCCTCACCGAACATGGTGTCGAAACTGGCGCGCAGCGTGTCGCCCATGACGAGGGTGCCGGCCAGGAAGGCGACGCCCAGGAATACGGCGAAGAAGGTGCCGGCGAAGCGCCGCCGGTGGGTGCGCAGCGAGGTGAGGCCGATGCGGAACGAGGAGTTCATGACCCCACCTCGAAGGCTTTCATCCGGTCCAGGACCGTGTCGGCGGTCGGCGACGGCATCCGGTCGACCAGCCGCCCGTCGGCGAGGAAGAGCACCTCGTCCGCGTGCGCGGCGGCGACCGGGTCGTGAGTGACCATGACGACGGTGCGGCCGGTCCGCCGTACGGCCCGGCCGAGGAGGCCGAGGACCTCCTGGCCGGAGCGGGAGTCGAGGTTGCCGGTCGGCTCGTCCGCGAAGACGACGTCGGGGCGGCCCGCGAACGCGCGGGCGACGGCGACGCGTTGCTGCTGGCCGCCCGAGAGTTCGGTGGGCCGGTGGTGCAGCCGGTCGCGCAGTCCGACGACGTCGACGAGCGCGTCGATCCACTCGCGGTCGCCGCGCCGGCCGGCCAGGTCCAGCGGCAGCGTGATGTTCTCCTCGACCGTCAGCGTCGGCACCAGGTTGAACGCCTGGAAGACGAAGCCGACCCGGTCGCGGCGCAGCAGGGTCAGCCGGCGGTCGTCGAGCGCGCCGAGTTCGGTGTCGCCGATGTAGGCGGCGCCCGAGGTGAGGGTGTCGAGGCCGGCGGCGCAGTGCATGAGGGTGGATTTGCCGGAGCCCGAGGGGCCCATGATCGCGGTGAAGCGGCCGGCGGGAAAGTCCACGTCCACGCCGTCCAGGGCGCGTACGGCGGTGTCGCCACCGCCGTACACCTTCACCGCGCCGGCCACCCGGGCGGCCGTCCGCAGCGCGGTCGCCGTGGTCATGCCGCACCGCCCTTGCCGGTGCGGCCGAACTGCTCCTCCAGGACGGACAGCCGGCGCCAGTACTCGTCCTCGTCGATCTCGCCGGAGGCGAAGCGGCGGCCGAGGACCGCCAGCGGCGAGTCACCGGCCGGGCGGCCGCCGTCCACGGTCCGCCAGGGGCCGCCCCGGCCGCGCCAGGCGGTGCGGCGCAGGAGGGTGACGGCGCCGATCCCGACGGCCGCCCAGATCAGCGGGAAGAACAGGATCCACGGGCCGGGTCCGCCGTCCCAGTTCGCCAGGGTCTGCATGTCGGTTCATCTCCGTCGTCCGCAGGGTCTTGGGGTATGTCCCGAGGCTCCCTCCGGCAGGGGGTCCGGGTCGTCGTGCGGCCGGCGGCACTGTGCGTACCTCCCGGGGAGTACATGGCTCCGTCCTGGCTGCTCCCAGGAGACTGGCGGATTGTAACTACTAGTATGTACAGTTGCGGCATGAGCACCCCGGAGCGACTGATCGAGTCCACGCGCGAGCTGCTGTGGGAGCGGGGCTACGTCGGCACGAGCCCCAAGGCCATCCTGGAGCGCGCGGAGGCCGGCCAGGGCAGCATGTACCACCACTTCAAGGGCAAGCCGGATCTGGCCCTGGCGGCGATCCGCCGGACCGCGGAGGAACTCCGGGCCGCGGCGGAGGGTGTTCTGGACGGGCCCGGGACGCCGTACGAGCGGATCGAGGCGTACCTGCTGCGCGAGCGCGACGTGCTGCGCGGCTGCCCGATCGGCCGGCTGACCATGGACCCGGACGTCATCGCCAGCGAGGAGCTGCGGGCACCGGTCGACGAGACGATCGCGGCGATCCGCGACCGGATCGCGGCGATCGTCGAAGAGGGCAAGCGGGACGGGCAGTTCGCGCCCGATCTGGACGGCGGGCAGATCGGCGCCGCCGTCCTCGCGACGGTCCAGGGCGGCTACGTCCTGGCCCGCGCCGCCGGCTCCCCCGCCGCGTTCGACGCGGGCGTCCGGGGCCTGCTGTCCCTGCTGGCGCCCCGAACCTGCCCGCAGACGAACTGAGTTGACCCTCCGCCCCGGAGAAAGGCTTCCTCATGCACGCCATGCAGTACGAGTTGACCCTCCCCGCCGACTACGACATGGACATCATCCGGGGCCGGGTCGCCCGGGTCGGGCACCTGCTCGACGACTGGGACGGGCTCGGCCTCAAGACCTACCTGATGCGGGAGCGCGGCAGGCACGGCTCACCGGTGAACCAGTACACGCCGTTCTACCTGTGGAACAGCGTGGAGGGCATGAACCGCTTCCTGTGGGGCGGCGCCTTCCAGCGGCTGGTCGGCGACTTCGGACGGCCCGCGGTGCGGCAGTGGACCGGGCTCGCCCACGAGGAGGGCCGCGGCGCACCCGGCCTCACGGCGTTCGCCGTACGACGGCGGCAACCGGTGCCGGACGGCGTCGAGTTGGCCGTACTGATGGAGGAGGCCGTCGCCGAGACACGCCGGCTGGCCGGCGAGGACGGTGCGGTGCTCGCCGCGACGGCGGTGGATCCGCACCGCTGGGAACTGGTGCACTTCTCCCTCTGGGAGCACGACACTCCCAAGGCCGAGGGCGACCTCTTCCAGGTCCTGCATGTCTCCGCCCCCGGCCGGGACCGCCTGCCGCGCGGCCGCCAGTGGTGACACGCGTCCGCACGGTCCTCGGTGACGTACGACCCGGGGAGCTGGGTCTGTGCGACGCCCACGACCATCTCTTCCTCAGCAGCGCGCAGCTGCCGGGCCAGGAGCTGAACGACGCCTCGGCCGCGCGGGCCGAGCTGCACGCGTTCCGGAGGGCGGGCGGCGGTGCCGTCGTGCAGTGGACGCCGTACGGGATGGGACGACGGGCGGCGGACCTGCCCCGGCTGTCCCGGGCCGCCGGGGTGCACGTGGTCTGCGCGACGGGGCTGCACCAGGCAGGTCACTACCTGCCCGAGGTGGTGGAGGGGCTGCGCGGGCGGCTGGCCGAGGTGTTCGTCGCCGAACTGACCGAGGGCATCGGGACGTCCGGCGTTCGGGCCGGGCTGATCAAGGTGGCGGGCGGCTTCCACGGGCTCGACGCGCACGCCCGCTGGACGATGGGCGCGGCGGCCGAGGCGCACCACGCCACCGGCGCCCCGATCGCCGTCCACCTGGAGCTGGGAACCGGCGCTCTGGACGTCCTCGACCTGCTGTGCGGCGAGTTGGGGGTACCGGCGCACCGGGTGATCCTCGGTCACCTCAACCGCTCCCCCGACCTCGTCGTCCAGCGGCAGGCGGCCGAGTCGGGCTGCTGGCTGGCGTTCGACGGCCCGTCCCGGGCGAACCACGCCACCGACTGGCGCATGCCGGACGCCGTACGGGCCCTGGCCGAGGCCGGGTTCGGGGACCGGCTCCTGCTCGGCGGGGACACGGTGACCGCCGGTGCCCGCTCGGTCGACGGCGGCCCCGGAATGCCGTACCTGCTGCGCCGGGTGCGGCCCAGGCTGGCGGACGCGGTGGGCGCGGAACTCGTGGACCGGATCCTCGGGGTGCATCCGGGGCAGGCGTTCGGGGTGGACTGGGGCTGACGGGCCCGAGCCCTCTTCAGGCCGAGGCGCCGGTGCCGACGTGCGGACCAGCGCGGCCGACGCGCGGATCTGCTCGGCCGGCCTACGGATCAGCTCGGCCGACGCGCGGACCAGCTCGCCCCGTCCGCGCTCGGGGACACGCCCCCGAGTTCCACCGGTGCCCTCACCGCAGCGCTCCCAGGGGGTCGTCGAGGACCGGTTGCCAGGCCAGTTCGGCGGCGCCTACCAGGCTGTTGTGGTCCAGGGTGCAGGGGAGGATCGGGACGCCGCCGCTCTGGCCCCAGAGGCTGCGGTCGGCGACGACGGCGCGGAGCCGTTCGGGGTCGGCGTCGAGCAGGGTGCGGTGCAGGCCGCCGAGGATGATGCGGTCGGGGTTGAGGATGTTCACCAGCCCGGCCAGGCCCAGGCCCAGGCGGTCGATGAGGGCCTCGGCGGCGCGCCGGACGGCCGGGTCGGCGTACTGGGTGCGCAGCAGGTCGTTGGCCTGCTGGAGCAGGGACACCTCGGGTCCCGGCGCGCGGCCGGCCTCGATGAGCAGGGCGAGGGGATCGGCCTCGACGTCCAGGCAGCCGCGGCCGCCGCAGTGGCAGGGGCGGCTCTCGGGGTTGACGGTGAGGTGCCCGACCTCCAGGGCGAGGCCCGAACTGCCGGTGTGCAGGCGGCCGTCGAGGACCAGTGCGCCGCCGACGCCGCGGTGCCCGGTGGCCACGCACAGCAGGTCCCGGGCGCCCCGGCCGGCGCCGTGCCGGTGTTCGGCGAGCGCGGCGAGGTTGACGTCGTTGCCCGCGAACGCCGGACCGGCGATCCCGGCGGCGCGCACGCACTCGGCGAAGAGCCGACGGACCGGAGCGCCCACGGGCCAGGCCAGGTGGAGGGGGTTGAGGGCGAGACCGTCGGGTTCGGCGACGGCGGACGGCACGGCCAGTCCGGCGCCCACGCAGCGCCGGCCGGTCGTGCGCAGCAGGTCGGCGCCCGCCTCGACGACGGAGCCGAGCACCTTCGCCGGGTCGGGTTCGATCGTCTCGCAGCCGGGCGCGGTGGCGACGATCCGGCCGCCGAGACCGACGAGCGCGGCCCGGAACCCGTCGGCGTGGACCTGGGCGGCGAGCGCGACCGGACCGTCCTCGGCGACCTCCAGCCGGTGCGAGGGGCGGCCCTGCGAGCCGGCCGCGGCGCCCGGCCGGGCGTCCACGCGGATCAGCCCGAGCGCCTCGAGTTCGGCGGCGACCGCTCCGGCCGTCGCCCGGGTCACGCCGAGTTCGGCGGTGAGCACGGCCCGGGTCGGTGCCCGCCCGGTGTGCACCAGCTCCAGCGCGGGTCCGAGGGCTCCGCGCCCGCGGTCCAGCCGCCCCCTCGACGTGGTCCCTTCCCCCGCCGCCCGGGGGTCCGCCTTGCCGCTCATGGAGGCGAGTCTGTCATGATCCGCAAACCCCGGTGGCCGTGCCCGGCTACAACCCGCTCACCCGGAGGGTGATGTTCAGCCGTCCCGTGAGGCCCAGCGCGGGCGGTGCGGTGCCCGGGAGCACGCGCGGCACCCCGTGGTACGCGAGCCGGGCCGGGCCGCCGAAGACGAACAGGTCGCCGCTGCGCAGCTCCACGTCCGTGTACGGCCTCGTCCGCGTACGCGTGTTGCCGAAGCGGAACACGCAGGTGTCGCCGAGGCTCACGGACACCACGGGGGCGTCGGACTCCTCGTCGCTGTCGCGGTGCATGCCCATGCGGGCGTCGCCGTCATAGAAGTTGATCAGCGCGATGTCGTACGGCTCCGGCGGCAGCGCCTCGGGGCCGAGCGCGTCGGCGACCGCGCGGCGGCCGAGTTCGCCGAGCCAGGCCGGGAAGGGCTTGACGGGGGCGCCGTCGCCGTCCACGGCCGTGCGGGCGTAGCCGTACGGGTACCAGTGCCGGCCGAGGCAGACCTGCCGGGCGGTCATGGTGCCGCCGCCGGGTGTGCGGACCGTGCGCAGGCCGGCCGGGGGCCGCGCCCACTCCCGGCACGCGCCGAGCAGGTCGGCCTGCCGCTCCGCGCCCAGCCAGTGCGGCGCGTGCACGGCGCCGGCCGCGACCCGGGCCCGCGTCCGGGGGAACAGCTCACCGTCGTCCATGCGTCCATCGTCCCCGGCGCCGGGCCGGCCGGGCGGGGCTGAGCTGCGGCTCGGCTAGCCTGGACGCACGATGAACGACCGTATGACGACGCCCTGGGGCGAGTACGAGCTGGCCCGGTTTCCCGCGGATCCGAAGGACCAGCTGCGCGCCTGGGATGCCTCCGACGCGTATCTGCTGCGGCACCTCGCCGAGGAGGGCGTGCCGCTGTCGGGGGCGGTCGTGGTGGTCGGCGACCGCTGGGGTGCCCTGGTCACGGCGCTCGCGGCGCACCGGCCGTACCAGGTCACCGAGTCCTTCCTGAGTCAGGAGTCGACGCGGGCGAACCTGGCACGGGCCGGCGTCGAGCCCAGCGCGGTGCGGCTGCTGACCACGCAGGATCCGCCGCCGGAGCGGGTGGACGTACTGCTGGTGCGGGTCCCGAAGAGCCTGGCGCTGCTGGAGGACCAGTTGCTGCGGCTGGCGCCCGCCGTGCACGCGGGAACGGTGGTGATCGGCACCGGGATGGTGAAGGAGATCCACACCTCCACGCTCCAGCTGTTCGAGCGGATCCTCGGTCCGACCCGCACCTCCCTGGCCCGGCAGAAGGCCCGGCTGATCTTCTGCACCCCGGACCCGTCGCTGGAGCGGCCGGCGAACCCGTGGCCGTACACGTACCGTCTCCCGGAGGGGATCGGCCCGGCGTCCGGGCGTACGGTCGTGAACCACGCGGGGGTGTTCTGTGCCGACCGGCTCGACATCGGCACCCGGTTCTTCCTCCAGCACCTGCCGGCCGGCCCGGGTGCCGGCCGGGTGGTGGACCTGGGGTGCGGGAACGGCGTCGTGGGTACGGCGATGGCGCTGGCCGACCCGGGCGCCGAGGTGCTGTTCGTCGACGAGTCCTTCCAGGCGGTGGCCTCGGCGGAGGCGACGTACAAGGCGAACGGGGTGCCGGGGCACGCCGAGTTCCGGGTCGGGGACGGGCTGGCCGGCGTGGCGCCGGGCAGTGCGGACCTGGTGCTGAACAACCCGCCGTTCCACTCCCACCAGGCGACGACGGACGCGACGGCGTGGCGGATGTTCACCGGTGCGCGGCGCGCGCTGCGGCCCGGCGGCGAGTTGTGGGTGATCGGCAACCGGCACCTGGGCTACCACGTCAAGCTGAGGCGGCTGTTCGGCAACAGCGAACTGGTCGCGAGCGACCGGAAGTTCGTCGTACTGCGGGCGGTCAGGGGGCGGTAGTCAGGACGCCGATGATCCGGGTCACCTCCCGGGCCATCGCCTCGCGGCCCACGCTGAGGTACTTGCGGGAGTCGACGGCCTGGGGGTGGGCGGCGAGGAACGTGCGGATGGCGCTGGTCATGGCCACGTTGAGGGCGGTGCCGACGTTGACCTTGGCGATGCCGTCGGCGACGGCGGCGACCAGGCCGTCGTCCGGTACCCCGGAGGAGCCGTGCAGGACGAGCGGGACGCCCAGGGCGGCGGAGAGCCGCCTCAGGAGGACGTGGTCGAGGGCCGCGCTGCGGGTCGTCATGGCGTGCACGCTGCCAATGGCCACGGCCAGGGCGTCGACGCCGGTGCGGGTGACGAAGTCCCGCCCCTGGTCGGGGTCGGTGCGGGCGCCGGGCGCGTGGGCGTCGAGGGGGAGGCTGCCGTCCTTGCCGCCGACCTGCCCCAACTCGGCCTCGATCCACAGGCCTTGGCTGTGCGCCCAGTCGGTGGCCGCCCGGGTCGCGGCGAGGTTCTCGGCGTACGGGAGGCGGGCCGCGTCGTACATCACCGAGCTGAACCCGGCGCCGGGCGCCTGGCGCAGCAGGTCGTCGCTCTGCACGTGGTCGAGGTGCAGCGCGACGGGCACGTCGGCCCGTTCGGCGGCGGCGACGGCGGCGCGGGCCAGGGGCGCCAGCCGGCCGTAGCGGAACTTGACGGCGTTCTCGCTGACCTGGAGGACCACGGGGGCGCCGGCGGCCTCCGCGCCGGCGATGACGGCCTCGACGTGTTCCAGGGTGATGATGTTGAAGGCGGCGATGGCGGAGCGGGCCTCGGCGGCCCGGGTGATCAGCTCGCCGGTGGTCGCTAGGGGCACGGCTGGTTCCCTTCGGGGCGGGTCACGGGGCGAGGATCACCGAGCGGGTGAGGTGACGGGGGCGGTCCGGGTCGAGACCGCGGGCGGCGGCCACCGCGACCGCGAGCCGCTGGACGCGGACGAGTTCGGCGAGCGGGTCGAGCGTGCCCTCGACCCACAGCGCGCCGGTGTCGCGGACCTGCTGGGCGAGTCCGTCGGGTGCCTCGCCGAGCATCCAGGTCGCGGTGGACCGGGTGGTGACGCTGATCGGGCCGTGCCGGTACTCCATGGCCGGGTACGCCTCGGTCCAGGACAGCGAGGCCTCGCGCATCTTCAGGCCGGCCTCGCTGGCCAGCCCGACCGTCCAGCCGCGGCCGAGGAAGCTGAACTGCGTGCGGCCGACGAGCCCTTCGGGCAGCGGCTTCGCCAGGGCCGTACGGCAGTCGGCGACGACGGAGTCGGTGTGCAGGCCGAGGTGCGCGCGGAGCAGGGTGAGGGCGGTGGTGGCGAACCGGGTCTGCACGACGGAGCGTTCGTCGGCGAAGTCCAGCACGACGAGGTCGTCGGCGGCCGCCCGGACGGGGGTGTCCGGGTCCGCGGTGACCGCCGTGGTCCGGGTGGTGCCCCGCAACCGGGCGAGCAGGTCCAGGACTTCGGTGGTGGTGCCGGAGCGGGTGAGGGCGACGACCCGGTCGTAGCGCCGTCCGTGCGGGAACTCGGAGGCGGCGAACGCGTCGGTCTCGCCCTGGCCGGCGGTCTCGCGCAGCACGGCCGCGGACTGCGCCATGAAGTAGGACGTACCGCACCCGACGATCGCGACCCGCTCCCCCGCGGCGGGCAGCGCTCCCGCGTGGCGCGCCGTCTCCTCGGCGGCACGCGTCCAGCACTCGGGCTGGCTGTTCAGCTCGTCCTCGACGTAGGTCATCCCAGACTCTCCCCATGTTGATTATTCCTGCAAGATATAGCGAACTTTCGAGCAGAATCAAGCAAGCGGCTCCGGGGGCCTGGTGCGCTAGGGTCGCCACACAGGGAGAACGGAGGCGGCGGATGTCCCGGGACGCCCGATGGAAGGCGCTGCTGGAACTGCTCGTCGAGCGCGGCCGGCTGGACGTCGAGGAGGCGGCGGCCGGGCTGTCGGTGTCGGCGGCGACCATCCGCCGGGACCTCGACCAGCTCGCCGAGCAGCAGATGCTGGTGCGCACGCGGGGCGGCGCGGTGGCGCACGGGGTGTCGTACGAGCTGCCCCTGCGCTACAAGACGGCCCGCCGGGCCTCCGAGAAGCAGCGGATCGCCAAGGCGGTGGCGGAGCTCGTCGCGCCGGGCGAGACCGTGGGGCTGACCGGGGGCACGACCACCACAGAGGTGGCCCGCGCCCTCGCCGTGCGCGGAGATCTGGGCACCGGGGCGGCTCGCGGCGACCTCGGGACCGGTGCGCCCGCGCTGACGATCGTCACCAACGCGCTCAACATCGCCAACGAGCTGGCGGTACGCCCCCAGTTCAAGATCGTGCTCACGGGCGGGGTCGCGCGCCCGCAGTCGTACGAGCTGATCGGTCCGCTCGCGGACGGGGTGCTCGGCCAGATCACGCTCGACGTGGCGGTGCTCGGAGTCGTCGGCTTCGACGCGGCCCACGGCGCGGCGGCACACGACGAGGCGGAGGCGGCGATCAACCGGCTGCTGTGCGAACGTGCCGCGCGCGTGGTGGTCGCGGCCGACTCCAGCAAGCTGGGGCAGCGCGCGTTCGCCCGGATCTGCGCGACGGACGCCGTGGACACGCTCGTCACGGACGCGGCGGTGAGGCCGGAGACCGTGCACGCCTTCGAGGAGGCGGGCCTCCGGGTCCTCACGGTGTGAGCGGTCCTGTGCGGCGGCGCGCCACACCCCGGCGGGGTGTCACACCCCGGCGGCACGCCATACCCCGACGGGGCGTCAGAACCCGCTGTGTTCCGCCGTCACGAAGCCCGCGCCGCGCTGGTCGTTGCAGCCGGCGGCCGGTCCGCCGGCCGGGTCGGGCCAGCTCAGCCGCGCCTGGAGCGCCACGCTCATCAGGGTGAGCAGCAGATCGACGTCGCTCGCGGCGTCGAGCCGCAGCGTCACCCACTGCGACCCCGGCACGATCCGGATCGCCCCCGCGCCCCTGAGATCCTCGGCGAACCGCCGGATGGCCCGGTGCGTCAGCCGCAGATCGACATCGCGGCCGGAGTGGAAATGGACTATCTCGCCGTCGGCCGAGCGCAGCGCCTGTCCCAGGCCACAACTCGGGACGGCCTGTCGCAGGTCCGGCCAGGTCGCCAGTTGCGCGAACGCGCGCGAGGCCAACGTCATGCGCCCATCATGGACCGCTCACCCGCCCGCAACCAGCAGGTGAACAAGGATTGACCGACCTTTGCACGCGGTGGATCGCCAAGCCGCCCCACGCTGCCACGCACCGTGCGGCGGCGGTCACCGGGCGCCTACCGGGGACCCCGGTGGAACCCCCTTGCCTCACCTTCAGGCGGCACCTAGGCTCCTTTTGTGCCGCAAATAAACAAAACCCGATCGCACAGCGTCGTGCCGGGCAACGGCCTCACTCGGCTCCGGGCGGCGATCACCGCCTTCTTCGCCCTGGACGGCTTCGTCTTCGCGGGCTGGGTCGTCCGCATCCCCGACATCAAACAGCAGACGCACGCTTCCGCCGGCACGCTCGGGCTCGCCCTGCTGGGCGTCTCGGCGGGCGCCGTGCTCACCATGACGCTGACCGGACGGCTGTGCCGCCGTTACGGCAGCCATCCGGTCACCGTGGCCTGGATGACCGTCCTCGCCCTCAGCGTGGCGCTGCCCCCGCTCACCCGCTCCGCACCGGCACTCGGCGGTGTGCTGCTGCTCTTCGGAGCGGCCTACGGCGGCGTCAACGTGGCGTTCAACAGCGCCGCCGTGGATCTGATCGCCGCGCTGCGCAGGCCCGTCATGCCGAGCTTCCACGCGGCGTTCAGCCTGGGCGGCATGCTCGGCGCGGGCGTCGGCGGGCTGGTCGCGGGCGCCCTCTCCCCGGCCCGGCACCTGCTGGGCCTGACAGTCGTCGCCCTGCTGGTCACAGCCGTCGCCGGCCGCACGCTGCTACGGCAGGAGGCCCCAGCCACGCCGGACCGGCGAGCCCCGTCGAGCCGACCGGACGTGCCGGACCCGGTCGCCCGGTCGGACCGTCCGGGGGCGGGATTGGCCGGCGGCCCGGGGCGCCCCGGGGGCAGCCGGACCCGCGGCCTGGTCGTCGTCCTCGGCCTGGTCGCCCTGTGCACGGCCTACGGCGAGGGCGCCATGGCCGACTGGGGCGCCCTGCACCTCCAGCAGGACCTGGGCGCGTCCCCGGCTCTCGCGGCGGCCGGCTACTCCTGCTTCGCGCTCGCCATGACGATCGGCCGGCTGAGCGGGACGAGCCTGCTGGAACGCCTGGGCCGGACCCGGACGGTGATCGCCGGCGGCGCCACGGCGACGGCGGGCATGCTGCTCGGCTCCCTCGCTCCCTCCGTGTGGGTGGCGCTGGCGGGCTTCGCCGTCACGGGACTCGGACTCGCGAACCTGTTCCCGGTCGCCGTGGAACGGGCCGGCGTGCTGGCAGGTCCGTCCGGCGTCGCGGTCGCGTCCACGTTCGGCTACGGCGGCATGCTCCTCGGACCCCCGGCGATCGGCTTCATGGCCGACTGGCTGTCCCTCCCCGCGGCCCTCACCAGCGTCGCCGCACTGGCGGCCACGGCCGCGCTGATCGGGGCGTCGACGCGCAGGGCGCTGGCCGGCTGAGCCACGGCCGGCGCATCAGATCCGAGGCGGACGGCACGGCACGGGGTCGTGCGGCGGGGCGGCAGGCCGGTACGAGCGGCACCCTCATCTGCCGATCGCCCTCTCCGTCCCGCACGGTGGGAGACCGCGTGGCGGCACGGACGGGGCACCGAAGATGCACAACCGGCTCGCTTCACACGGGGAGTCGGGTGGCGGCAGGCCGCGCCCGGGCGGCCCGGGGCGGAAGCCACCCTCGCCGGCCGGCCACAGCCCTGCCGAAAATGATCGTCCTCTCGTCCGCTCGTCCGGCAGACTCTGCTCCATGGAGACTGCGGAGTTCCTCAAGACGCTGGACCAGGAAGGGCGGTTGCTGGGCGGAGCCGCCGAGGAGGCGGGGACCGGCGCCGAGGTCCCGACGTGCCCGGGATGGCGGGTCCGGGACCTGCTCAGGCACACGGGCGCGGTGCACCGCTGGGCCACCGAGCTCGTCGCCGAGGGGCACACGGAGCCCCGCCCGGCCGGTGACCTCCCGGACCTGGACGGCGCCGACCTGATCGGCTGGTACCGGGACGGTCACCGCCGGCTGGTCGACACGCTGGCCGCCGCACCGGCCGACCTGGACTGCTGGACCTTCCATCCGGCGCCCTGCCCCTCGCCACTGGCGTTCTGGACCCGGCGTCAGGCGCACGAGACCACCGTCCACCGGTACGACGCCGAGGCCGCGCGGGGCGGCACACCGGCCCCCGTCGCCACCGACTTCGCGGCCGACGGCATCGACGAGTTGCTGCGCGGCTTCCACGCCCGCCCCAGGAGCCGGGTCCGGACGGAGACGCCGCGCGTGCTGCGCGTCCGCGCGACCGACGCGGGTCCGAACGCGGTGTGGACCGTACGGCTGTCCGCCGAGCCGCCGGTGACCTCGCGGGACGCGTCCGAGGAGGCTGAGGCCGAACTGTCCGGACCCGCGGGCCGGTTGTACCTGGCCCTGTGGAACAGGGCGACGGTGCCCACGGTGACCGGTGACCGGGCGCTGGCCGACCTGTGGCGGGAGACCTCGCAGATCTAGCGTCCCGCCCTCACGGCTCTCGCCGCTCTCAAGCCCCTTCGACCGCCCACAGCGGGGAAATCACCGCTCCTCGAAGGGCCTTGGCCCGGAGGGACTCCATGCCGACATGGAGTGCGGTCGCGCCGTGCGCGTAGGCGTGCTCGATGGGGAGGTAGTAGACCAGGTTGAAGTACTCGTGCGCGGCGCGCAGCCGGGCGTAGTCGTAGCCGGTGGCCCGGAGCCAGACGGTGTCCGCGTGGCGGTAGAAGAGGCTGAAGGCGACCATGTGCGCGCCGGCGTGGGCGGCGAGGACGATCCCGCTGTCGGCCATGCCGTCCGCCTGGTCGCGCAGCAGCCGGGCCATGGCGTCGGGGTCGACCGCATGGCCGTGACGCGCCTGGAGTTGGGCGAGGAGCGCGCCGGCCGTGTCGGCGCACTCGGACAGTCGCAGGATGCGCAGCTCGTACCCGGCTTCGGCGAACGCGCGGCGTTCGCGGCGGACGGCGACGCGCCGCTTGGAGGGCAGGCCCGCGAGGTAGTCGTCGAACGTGGTGCCGGGCAGCGGGATGCGGGCGTCCTGGCCCACCTGGACGGGCTCGGTGCCGCACGCGTCGGCGAGTTCGGCGGCGGCCGGGTCGGTGACGTACAGCCACCAGGGCCGCGCTCCCTGGGCGGCGGCGAGCGAACCGGCCGCTGACACCAGCCGGTTCAGTGCCGCGCGCCGCCGGCACGGACTGAGACCGGGGTGCAGGAGCGGGCCGTTGAGGTAGCCGCGGCGGGCTCCCGCGAGCAGGGTCCTGGCCGGCGCGCGGCCGGCGACGAGCTCGTGCACCCGGTAGAGGTCGTTGGGCTCGGTGTCCACGACGTGCATCGGCGCCGCGGCGATCAGCCGGCCTGCCTCGCGGACGAGGGCGTAGCGGACGTGGGCGGTGGGATCCCGCTGCTGGGCGGCGAGCCACCGGTGGGAGAGGTAGAGACCGGCCGGGGTGTCCAGGGCGTCCCACTCCGCGGCGGGGACGTCTGCGATGTCGTGGACGCAGGTGAGGTTCACGGCTGGGGTTCCTCCGGGTCGGGTGGGGCGAGGGCGCGGGCGACGGGGACGGCGAGCACGCTGAGGAGGGCGAGGAGCAGCCACGGCAGGGCAGGCTGCCGGCTCAGGAGCGCGGTGAGCACGACGGGAGCGGCGGCGCCGCCGACGGACCAGGACAGCTGGAAGGCGGCCTGGTGGCGGCCGTTGCCCCGGGCGGGAGCGCGGGCGACGGAGAGTTCGTTGAGCGCGGGAGAGCTGAGGATCTCGGAGAGGGTGAACAGCAGCATCGCCGCCGCGAGGACTGCCGGCACGGCCCAGCCGGGCGCGCCCGTCCAGGCGAGGGGTGCGGCGAAGAGGCCGAAGGAGCCGACGGCGACGAGGAAACCGCCGGCGATCGCGCGGTCCGGGCCGTGCCGTGCCGAGCGTCGGGTGATGGCCGGGGTGAGGACGGCGACGGCGACCGTGTTGACGACCAGGAGGGTGCCGGGGATCCAGGCACCCGCGTGCAGGGTGCCGGTGACGTACACGGCGAGCAGGACCGGGGGGACCATCTGCGCGAGGACGAAGGCCAGGTTGGCCGCGACGAGCAGCAGGTAGCGGCCGTCCCGCGCCACTTCCTTCCAGGTCCCCTGCCGGACGGCCCCGCCGTCGTCGGCGGGGCCGGTGGTGTCCGGCGTGGCCGGGTCCCTCGCGGGCTTCCAGGTGAGGTACAGCAGCGCCGCGCACAGGAACGTCCCCGCGTTCACTGCGATGAGGGCGGACAGGCTGCCCGGTCCGAACAGGGCCAGGGCGAGCGCGGACGCGGCCGCGCCCGCGCCGATGCCGAGGTTGCGCAGGGACGAGATGAACCCGAACCACAGGCGCTCCTCGCCGGGCACGCAGGCCAGGGGGACCAGGTTGCGGGCGGCGGTCCAGTACAGGTTGATACCGGCCTGCACCACGAAGTAGGCGAGGCTGATCTGCCACGCCGGGCGCACCGCGAGGAACGCCGCGAATCCGGCGGCGCAGACGAGGTTGGCGAGCGCGACGACCTTCTTCGGGCCGAGGCGGTCGAGGAGGACTCCGCCGAGTGCCGGGGCGGGCAGCGCGAGGAGGTTCCCCACGGTGAGGGCCGCCCCGATCCGGTCGAGGGGGAGGTGGGTGGTGTGGGTGAGGTAGACGACGGTGAAGGCGAAGACGAGCCCGGTGCCGAGGCTGTCGACCGCGTGGGCGGCGACGAGGCGGCCCGCTCCGGTGAGGTCGGGCAGCCCGGCCCGCGCCCGCCGTCCCCGGCGGCCGTCCGGGAACAGGGCACGGCGCCGGTCACGGCGGCCGTCCGGGCGTACGGCTCGGCTACGGCCACGGTCCGGTGGTTCGCTGTGGCGCGCCGGACGCCTGCCGGCGGGGATGCTCACCGGGCCGCGCGGGTCAGGAGGCGGCGGATCTTGTCGAGCATGGGGGCCGGGATGAAGCCGGTCTGCGCGCACAGCTCGGTGAGTTCCTTGAGCACCCGCCGCTCGTCG
This sequence comes from Streptomyces sp. L2, assembly GCF_004124325.1. Taxonomy (NCBI): domain Bacteria; kingdom Bacillati; phylum Actinomycetota; class Actinomycetes; order Kitasatosporales; family Streptomycetaceae; genus Streptomyces; species Streptomyces sp. L2. The sequence goes on along the minus strand of NZ_QBDT01000001.1, from coordinate 7,090,076 downwards.
CCCGGTTCCACGGTGAACGTGAGGATGCCGCCGTGGTCGTGGCCGTCGATGACCAGGTCGTGGCAGGTGACGAGGTCGACGCGGGCGCCGAGTTCGTCAAGGAGGGTGGGGCTGGGGTTCGCGGTCAGGCATTCGACGGCGAGGCGCTCGGCCGGCGCCTCGGTGCGGGTGGGCCAGGTGCCGTCGAGGATGGCGAGGAGGGCGACGAAGGTGTTGAGTCCACTGGCGGCGATGGACAGCGTGGTGGCGCCACCGATCCTGGGGTTGATCTCCAGGACGTGGTACTCGCCGTCGGCGTGGATCATGTCGACGTTGACGGACCCCTCGACGCCGAGTTCCGTGCACAGGTCCACCAGGCGCCGGGCGGTGGGCGCGAAGTCGTCGCCCTCGGCGGGGTCGACGTATCGCAGGTCCTCGAAGGTGAACGCCGGGGGGCCGCCCGCGGTGCCGGTCCGGACGAGGGGCATGACCGTGTAGTGGCCTCCGGCGCCGACGATGTCGACCGAGCAGAGCCGTCCGGTGACGCACTTCTCCAGGACGGCGTGCGCCGCCGGCCGCGCGGCCAGGTAGCGGTCGAGGGCGGCCGGATCGGGGAGGAACTCGATGCCCATGCTGGTGGAGTCCCACAGCGGCTTCGCCAGGAGGGGATGGCCGAGGTCGTGGGCCGCGAGGCGGACGGCGTCCGGGTAGGCCGGGACGGGCAGCGCCCGGCCGTTGAGGAGGTCGCTGTCGACCAGGACGCCGGGCGGGGTGAGGAGGCCGTGCGCGTTCAGGACCCGTTTGGTCTCCCATTTGTCGCACAGGACGCGCGTCGCGGCGAGGGGCGTCATGACGGTGCGGACACCGGCGGCTTCGAGCTTGGCCTTGACGACCGCGTCGCGCAGGGCGTTCTCGTCCGGCAGCGAGATGGAGACGGCGGCGTCCGCTCCCCAGGCGCGCACGCGGGCGACGAACTCGTCCGGGGTCGCGGCGGGGTCGAGCCGCTCGCTGGTCCCCGGGAACAGCCGGGGATCGCAGTCGCCGTGGGTGTGGAAGAGGCGGGCCTCGGCGCCGAGCGCCGTCAGTACGGGGGCGATGCCGTGGATGTACGGGTCGGCCCGCTTGATGTGGGCGGACCGGAGGAAGGCGATGCGCTGCATGTCAGCTCACTTCTATGCGGGTGTGGGCCAGTACGTGGGCGGCGTGGGCCTTGACCTGGGCGGGCGTGGGGGCGGTGAACACCAGGTGGCCGAGGCGGGCCGAGTTGTCGTGGGCGCCGCCGACGGTGGCGCCGGGCTCGGTGGTGATGTGCCGGCCGATCAGGCCGGCGGGCCGGCCGGGGACGGTCACGCCGCGGAAGGTGCCCGCCCGTGGCGGGGTGAGGAAGCGGATGGCGCACGCCCCTTCCCGGGGCTCGGGCATGTCCGGTTTCTCGTCGAGGACGGCCTGGAGGTAGGCCCGGGCCTCGTCGATGCCGGAGGCGTGGCGGACGACGTGCACGAGGTGGTCTCCGGGGAGGCGTGCGCCCACCTCGATGACGGTGGGACCGGCCTCGGGCGGGATCTTGAGTTCGGTGTGCGCGACGCCGTTGCGGATGCCGAGCGCCCGCAGAGCCCGTTCGGCCGCCGCCCGGACCGCGGTGAGGGTGGCGGGCGGAAGCGGCGCCGGGCAGGTGTGTCCGGTCTCGGCCCGGTAGGCGCCGTCGGTGGTGTGCTTCTCGACCACGGGGAGGTGGAAGTACTCGTCGCGCCAGACCACGGTGTCGAGGCTGAACTCGGGCCCGGGGACGTATTCCTGGACGAGGACGCGCTGGTCCAGGGCCAGGCCGTGCGGCGCGGCGACCGGCCAGGACTGGGCGTGCCGTACGGCGGCGTCGAGCTGTTCGTGTCCGGTGACTACGCTGACGCCCCAGGAGCCGCCCTGCTCGGCGGGTTTGACGACGACCGGGAACCCGATGCCGAGACGGTCGAGGGCACGGGTCACCTCAGCGGTCGTGTACCCGCTGACGGTTCTCGGCGCGGGCACCCGGCCCGTCCGGAAGGCCCGCGCCATGGCCGCCTTGTTCCGGCACGCCTGGGCCCGCAGGGGGTCGTTGCCGGGCAGGTCCAGGCGGCTTGCCAGGTGGGCGACGAGCGGTGTGAAGAACTCCCAGCAGCCGGCCACCGCGTCGATCCGCGTCGTCCCGGCGAACGCGGTCAGATCCGACAGGGCCCGGCCCGGGTCCGTGAGGTCGGTGAACACCGTGCCGTGGATCTTCTCGCGCAGGGCGGCGGGGTAGCTCTCCCAGACGTCCTCGTGGGTGGCGACGAAGACGTGCGCGCCGAGTGCGCGGGCGGCGTCCAGCAGATAGGGGCCTGAGTTTGCGAGCGCTTCGATCAGCAGGATCCTTTTCACGCCGCGCAGTAGACCGCAGCCGGCGGGCCCGGGCCATGAACGTAACAACCAGAGCGGGAGGGCGATTTCACGACAACCGTTGTAGCAACCTCCAGCCCCGGCCGGGGGCCGGATCCTAGGGGCCCGGCTTTGCGGAAGCGACCACTCCACGGGAGTTCGGACCATCCCACAGGAGGGCGCGCTCCCACCACCCCGGGGTTCGTGGAAACCGGGCCTGGATGACCGCCGCCGGTCACGGATTGACTTTCGTGCGACCCAGCCGTCGTACGTGCACGAGAGGGGCCGCTTCGCGTGACCGGCTACGCCGCACAGCTCACCGACTACATCCGACAGGGCGTCATCCCGCCGTACAACTACTCCTATCCGTCCCGTTCCGCCTACCGGCCGCTGGAGGGCCGGTGGACCGTCGAGGACCTCTGGGAGCGGGACCTGAGCCTGTATCAGGTCCCCGAGCTGAACCTGTACCTGCACGTGCCGTTCTGCCGCTACAAGTGCGGCTTCTGCAATCTGTACACCGTCATCAGCGAGGACACCGACGTCTACACGGCGTACATGGACGCGCTCTGCACGCAACTGCGCGACCACGCCGACATCATCCGCGCCCGCCGGCTGCGCACGGTCTACATCGGCGGCGGCACCCCGAGCCTGCTGTCCCTGCGCCACTTCGAGCAGTTGTTCAGCACGCTGGACGAGGTGTACCCCAACTGGCGTTCCACCGTGGAGGAAGTGGCGATCGAGGCCACCCCGGACTCGATCGTCAGCGATCCCGGCACCCTGGAGGGCCTGCTGCACCTCGGCCTGACCCGGGCCAACATCGGGATCCAGTCCCTCGTACCGAAGGAGATCCGTGAAGCCGGCCGGGGCCAGGCGGGCGAGCGGGTCATCCGCCAGGCCGTCGAGATCGTGCACGACAAGGGTCTGCCGGACCTGTCGACCGACCTCATCATGGGGTTCGCCGGCCAGACCGACGAGACGTGGCGGACGTCCGTCGACGAGCTCGCCAAGCTCGAACCGACCACGATCAGCACGTACTTCCTGACCGTCCGCCCGGACGCCTGGTTCTCCCGGACCGGCGCCTACCAGTACGCGCAGTCGCCGAACCTGTACGAGCGCTACGACTACGCCCGCCAGGTCTTCACCGACCACGGCTACGTGCAGGAGGGCTCCGTCCGCTACAAGAAGCTCGGCCGCGGCGGCTACCGGCAGAAGGTGCTCACCTTCCACGGCGTGCCGCTGCTCGGCCTCGGCGTCGGGGCCCGCTCCTACACCGGCGTCCTCGACTACATGATGGGCTCCGTCAAACCGTCCATGTCCGAAGTGGCGGAGTACATCCGCCGGGCCGGCGCCCACACCCTGCGGCCCGTCACCGGCTTCGTCCTCGACGACGAGGAGCTGATCCGCAAGCGCCTCGTCCTGGACACCTTCGACCTCGACCTCGCCGAACTGGACCGTTTCGGCTACCAGGAGAAGGCCCACCTGTGGGAGCCGATCCTGGACGCGGCCGAGGAGACCGGACTCCTGCGCCGCCTGGGCCGCCGCGTCCAGCTCACCCCGCGGGGCTTCAAGTACCGCGACATCCTGTCCTGGATGTTCTTCTCCGACACCGTCGTCCGGCTCGACCGCGCGTACTACGAGCGCCTGCACGAGCAGAACAAGCGCGCCCGGAAGCACATGGGCACGACGCTCGGCATCTCGGGCATCCGTACCGCGCGAGCGGCTTCGTGACGGAGCTGTTCATCGCGGCGGGCGGCGGCGGTGACCCGGTCGGCACCGCACTCGTCCACACAAGCACGGGCGCCGGGGCCGACGCGGTCGTCCTCACCTACGGCTGGGAGCGTCCCAGCGTGGATCCGGTTCCGGGGCCGTTCGCCGCGCACGACTTCACCGGCCTCGACCACGATGCCTTGCCGGTAGCGCTCGTCACCACCGGCACCAGGCCGGTCGCACCACGCGTCTCCACCCTGCCCCGGCTCGCGGGGCACCTGCCCACCCGCCTCGCGCTCCTCGACCCCCACGAGGGAGTCGAGGGCCTCGCCGATCAGATCGGGCGGACCGCTCGGGCACTCGGCGCCGACCGCGTCAGCGTCGTGGACGTGGGCGGCGACGTCCTCGCCCACGGCGACGAACCCACCCTCGCCAGCCCCCTGCTGGACGCGCTCGCGCTCGCGGCGTGCCGGCTGGCGGGCGTCCGAACCACCGTCCACGTCACCGGCCCCGGCCTCGACGGCGAAGTGCCCGAGGAAACCCTTCTGGCCCGCCTCCCCGGTGCGGGCAGCGGCCTCGGACCCACCCTTCCCCCGTGGGCGGCGGACGTCCTGCGCTGGCATCCGTCGGAGGCCAGCGCCCTGCTCGCCGCGGCCGCCGCCGGTCTGCGCGGCCCCTGTCTCACGAGGTCCGGCGCGCTCCCCCTCACCGATCGCAGCGGCCGGGTGTGGAGCCTGCCGCTGTCACGGGCCCTGGAGCACAACCCCCTCGCCCGGGGCCTGCTGAGCGCTCGTCCGGCCACCCTGGCGGGCGCGGAGGAGGTGAGTCTGAAGCTGTATGGATTCAACGAGGTCGCGCGCGAGCGCCGGCAGGCCGTCCGTCGGCACGTCACGCGGGATCGCATCGACCGGGGGACCTTCCTGGGGGAACTGGACGCCTGGCTCCAGGTTCAGCGGGCCGGCCACCCCGGCGCCCGGTACGTGAGCGTGCGCTGCGCCATCGAGTCCCTGGGCTACGACTGGCGCGTGACCGAGCACGTCCGCGATCTGCTGGCCCGGCACCGTCCCGGCGTCGACGCCTTCCCGCTGCTTTCCCTGGTGGACTGACGGACCGAGGGGCTGACGGACCGAGCACACGTGGGAGCTGGCCGTACTAGGTCTCCGCCAGCATCCGGGCCAGTGCCGCGCGCTGCACCGGCAGGACCCTGCCGTGCAGTGCGCGGCCTTTCTCCGTGAGGGCCACCCGCACGCCCCGGCGGTCCTCGGGGCACATCGCGCGCTCGACGAGGCCGTCCTTCTCCAGGCGGCCGACCAGCCGGGACAGCGCGCTCTGGCTGAGGTGGATCCGCTCGGAGATCTCCTGGACGCGGTAGGCGCAGCCGCCGTCGGCGGCGACGCCCTCGGAGAGGAGGTCGAGCACCTCGAAGTCGCTGGCGCACAGGCCGTGTCCGTGCAGCACCCGGTCCAGCTCGCACTGGGTGCGGGCGTGCAGCGCGAGGATGTCCCGCCACTGCTCCACGAGCGCCTGCTCGGCCCTGTTCGCCGCCATGAGCGCACCGTAGCAGAGAAAGCGCTTTGTTGCATCGTAATTAAATGCGTTTGCATTTCATGCATGCACATGTAATGTCTCCGGCATGACCTCTCCGCTCACCACTCCCACCGCGCCCTCCTCGGCGGTGCGCTGGACCCCCCGGCTCTGGGGCACGCTGCTCGTGCTCTGCGCCGCGATGTTCCTGGACGCGCTCGACGTGTCGATGGTTGGCGTCGCCCTGCCCTCCATCGGCTCCGACCTCCACTTGTCCACGTCGACGCTCCAGTGGATCGTCAGCGGCTACATCCTGGGATACGGCGGGCTGCTCCTCCTCGGCGGCCGCACCGCCGACCTGCTCGGCCGGCGCCAGGTGTTCCTGGTGGCCCTCGGCGTCTTCGCGCTCGCCTCGCTGCTGGGCGGGCTGGTCGACTCCGGTCCGCTGCTGATCGCCAGCCGCTTCATCAAGGGCCTCAGCGCGGCCTTCACGGCGCCGGCGGGCCTGTCGATCATCACGACGACGTTCCCGGAGGGCCCGCTGCGCAACCGCGCGCTCTCCATCTACACCACCTGCGCGGCCACCGGCTTCTCCATGGGCCTGGTGCTGTCCGGCCTGCTGACGGAGGCGAGTTGGCGCTTCACGATGCTGCTGCCCGCGCCCATCGCCCTCGTCGCCCTCGCCGCCGGCCTGAAGCTGCTGCCGCGCAGCGCCCGCGAGAAGAACCACGACGGGTACGACATCCCCGGCGCGATCCTCGGCACCGCCTCCATGCTGCTGCTGGTGTTCACCGTCGTCCGCGCACCCGAGGACGGCTGGGCGTCCGCCCGCACGCTGCTGTCGTTCCTCGCCGTCGCCGTCCTGCTGACCGCCTTCGTCCTCGTCGAGCGGCGTTCGCCGAGCCCGCTGGTCCGGCTCGGGGTGCTGCGTTCCGGCAGCCAGGTCCGCGCCCAGCTCGGCGCGGTGGCCTTCTTCGGGTCGTACGTCGGCTTCCAGTTCCTGACCACCCTGTACATGCAGTCCCTGCTCGGCTGGTCGGCGCTGCACACCGCGCTCGCGTTCCTGCCGGCGGGCGCGCTGGTGGCGGTGTCGTCGACGAAGGTCGGTGCGATCGTCGACCGCTTCGGCACCCCGCGTCTCATCGCCACGGGCTTCGCCCTGATGGTGCTCGGCTACGCCCTGTTCCTGCGCGTCGACCTCGACCCGGTCTACGCGGCGGTCGTCCTGCCGTCGATGCTGCTGATCGGGGCGGCCTGCGCGCTGGTCTTCCCCTCGCTCAACATCCAGGCCACCAACGGGGTCGAGGACCATGAACAGGGCATGGTCTCGGGCCTGCTCAACACCTCGGTGCAGGTCGGCGGCGCGGTCTTCCTCGCGGTGGTGACGGCCGTGGTCACCGCGGGGGCACCCGCGCACGCCACCCCGCAGGGCGTCCTGGACAGCTACCGTCCCGGCTTCATGGTCGTCACCGGCATCGCCGTGGCCGGCCTGCTGATCACCCTCACCGGCCTGCGCAGCCGCCGTACCACACCGTCGGTCGTGGTCGCCCGGTCCGCTGCGGAGGAGACGCCCGTCGAACGAGTGCCCGTCCGCGACTGACGCCAGTCGCGCGGAACTCGCGTCCGGCTAGGTCCTGTCGTCAAATTCCCGCCGTCCGCCCGGAGGGCGGGCCGCGCGCCCGCCGCGATGGGGGCACCTCCCGCGCGAGCGAAGCCGAGCGTGGGGGAGGCTGATGTCGCCGTAGGTGCGTGCTCTGGGGGTCCCCCCGGCCGGAGGCTGGGGGAGCGTGCATGGCGTCGCGGGGCTGGGGGCACCACCCGGCCGGAGGCTGGGGGGGAATGTGACGACAGGGCCTAGGGCCGGTTGCCCCGTCGGGCGCGCCCCTGTGACACTGGTCCGATGGACGAGTACGGGGGACGGCGCCGCAAGGCCGAGCAGGACGCGGCGACGGTCGAGATCGGATACGCGCTGCTCAGCGCCGGTTTCGCGGCGGCCGTGGTGTTCGGGGCCGTCGCGGGGCCGGCGCTGCTGTTCGCACTCCCGCACCTGCTGGAGGCGGTGCTGCTCCGCCTGGGACTGGCCCTCGGGGCCGTGCTGTTCGCGGCCCGGGTGGTCAGCGTGCTGGTGCGGTTCCGGCGGGCCGGTGGGCGAGCCGGGCCGGTCAGCTGACCCGGGCCACTCGGCCGAGCCGCGCCACTCGGCCGAGCCCGCCACTCAGCCCAGCCAGCCGGGGCGCACGAGACCCGACTCGTAGGCGAGGACGACGAGTTGGGCGCGGTCGCGGGCGCCCAGCTTCACCATCGTGCGGCTCACATGGGTCTTGGCGGTGAGGGGGCTGACGACCAGGCGGCGGGCGATCTCCTCGTTGGACAGGCCGATGCCGACCAGGGCCATCACCTCGCGCTCCCGCTCGGTGAGACCGGCGAGGGCGTCCGCCGCCGCGGGTTCCTTGGAGCGGGCCGCGAACTCGGCGATGAGACGGCGGGTGACACCCGGCGACAGCAGTGCGTCACCCTGGACCACCGCCCGTACCGCGCGCAGCAGTTCGGCCGGCTCGGTGTCCTTCACCAGGAAGCCGGAGGCGCCGGAGCGGATCGCCTCGAAGACGTACTCGTCGAGTTCGAAGGTGGTGAGCATGACCACCTTCACGTCCGCCAGACCGGGCTCCCCGGTGATCTTCCGGGTGGCGGCCAGTCCGTCCAGCAGCGGCATGCGGATGTCCATCAGGACGACATCGGGCCGCTGTTCACGCACCGCGCGCAGCGCCTCCTCGCCGTCCGCGGCCTCCCCGGCCACCTCGATGTCGGGCTGCGCGTCGAGCAGTGCCCTGAAGCCGGCCCGCACGAGCGACTGGTCGTCGGCGAGCAGTACCCGGATCACTGGTCCTCCCTGGTGTGCGACGGCAGTACGGCGAGCACCCGGAAGCCGCCGTCCGGGCGCGGGCCCGCCTCGATCGTGCCACCGAGCGCGGCGGCCCGCTCCCGCATTCCGGCCAGCCCGTTGCCGCTGCCGCCCGCGTCCGCCCCGGTCGCCGGACCGTCGTCGTCGACCAGCAGCCGCAGCCGGTCCCCGTCGTGCTCGAACCGCACGCGCGCGTGCCGGGAACCGGAGTGCCGTACGACGTTGGTCAACGCCTCCTGGACGATGCGGAACGCGGCGAGGTCGGCGCCGGGTGGCAGCCGGGGCGGCTCGCCCTCGACCCGCACGGTCAGTCCGGTGGCCGCCGCCTGCTCCACGAGTTCCGGCAGCCGGTCCAGGCCGGGTGCGGGGGCGCGCGGCGCTGCGCCCGGGGCGCGCAGGGTGTCGAGGACCTGACGCACCTCGCCCAGCGCCTCCTTGCTGGCGGCCTTGATGGTGGTGAGCGCCTCGCGCGCCTGCTCGGGGTCGCTGTCGAGCAGGGCGAGGCCCACCCCGGCCTGCACGTTGATGACGGAGATGCTGTGGGCGAGGACGTCGTGCAGTTCGCGGGCGATCCGCAGCCGTTCCTCGTCCGCGCGGCGCCGGGCCGCCTGGGCGCGGTCCGCGCGTTCGCGGGCCCACTGCTCGCGCCGTACGCGGGCCAGTTCGGAGATCGCGACGACGGCCAGTACCCAGGTGCCGACCACGACCTCCTGGGTGAGGGTCGCCGCCGGGTCGTCCGACGGCGGCAGCCATCGGTAGAGCCACACCGCGACGACGGCGTGGCCGGCCCAGAGCAGACCGACCGCGGTCCACGCGGCCCGGCGGTGCCCGGCGGCGACGGCGCTGACGCACGCCACGGCGACGGCCACGAAGACCGGGCCGTACGGATAGCCGGCGCACAGATAGACCAGGGTGGCCGCCGCGACGCCGAACACGACGGACACCGGGTGGCGCTGCCGCCACAGCAGCGGAAGCGTGGCGGCGAGCAGCAGGACGCGCGCCCAGCCGTCCAGGGGCTGGCGGTGCGTCTGCGCGTGCGCGGCGAAGTTCGAGCCGACGAGGACGAACGCGGTGAGCAGTGCGGTGGAGCGCCAGGGCCAGCGGGTGCGCCCCGGCGCCGGGCCGTCGGGGTGCTGCGACCACGGGGGGCCGTAGCGCCACCAGCGCGCGGGGCCGTGGCCGGACTGCTCTTCCATGACCGCCACGCTAGACGGCGGCGGCCCGCGCGGGCGTCAGCCGGGCGGGGTGATCACGGATACTCCCCGGGGAGTACGGCCGCCCGCGCCCTCAGCGCTTCCCCGTCAGCCCGGCGAGTTCGGCGCCGAACAGCAGCTCCGGGTCGAACTCCATGCCGGTGAAGTGGCCCGCCAGTTCCAGGGACAGGACTCCGTGCAGGCGGGTCCAGAAGGACAGGGCGCGGCGCAGGGCGGCGGGCGGCGCCGGGTGGTCGCCGGCCCAGCCGCGGTGCTCGGCGAGGTGGGACACGAGCGGGTCGCCGGGTTCGCCCGCGTCGCCGGGTTGGCCCGCCGCTCCCCCGGCTTCCGCCCCCTCCGTTTCGGCCCCGTCGGCCACGCACACGTCCAGCAGGGCCGCCATGATCTCCTGGGCGATGCCGGTGATGTCGTCGGGCGCGCGATACCCGGGGACCGGCGTGCCGTAGACGAGGAAGTAGCGCTGGGGGTCCGCCAGGGCCCAGCGGCGCAGGGCGTGCGCGAGGCCTGCCAGTCCCTCGCCGGTGTCGGCGGCGGCACGGAAGGTGCCGGCCAGGTCGCGGTAGGCGTCCCGGACCAGTTCGGTGATCAGGTCGTCCCGGCCGGCGAAGTACCGGTAGAGGGCCGGGCCGCTCATGCCCAGCTCCTTGGCGATCGCGTTGAGGGAGAGGCCCGACGCCCCGGCCGTGCCGATCTGCTGCCAGGCCCGCGCCTTGATCTCCTCCCGCACCTGGGTGCGGTACCGCGCACGGGGGCTCACGGGACCTGCCGCCATCGTGTTCACGCTCCTCGCCGTCACGTTATCGCTTGACACCAAGAGCATACACAGTCATGTTAGTTATAGGTTCTAACGCAAGCGAGGCTACCTAGCGGACAGGCGGTAGCCGGCTCTTCCCGGAGGTCGTCATGGAGAACAAGGAACTCGTCGAGGTCGTCCTGCCGGGCGTGGTCGAGCCGGAGGGTCTGCGGCTGCGCCGCCGGGAGGTGCCCGTTCCGGGTGTCGGACAGATAGTGGTCCGGATGGAGGCGACCGGGGTGTCCTTCGCCGAGCAGCAGATGCGCCGGGGCCGCTACTACGACCAGCCGCCCTTCCCCTTCGTCCCCGGTTACGACCTGGTCGGCACCGTCCTGACGGCCGGCCCCGGCGTCGCGCCCGGCCTCGTCGGCCGGCGGGTGGCCGCCCTGGTCAAGGTCGGCGGCTGGGCCAGTCACGTGGTGCTGGACGCGGCCGACGCGGTGGAGGTGCCGCCAGGGATCGGGGCGGTGGAGGCGGAGACGCTGGTGGCCAACGGGATCACCGCCTGGCAGATGCTGCACGGGAAGGCCCGTGTCCGTGAGGGAGGGACCGTCCTCGTTCACGGCGCCAACGGCGGCGTGGGCACGGTCCTGGTCCAGCTCGCCCTCGCCGCCGGGCTGCGGGTGATCGGCACGGCGTCCGCCCGGCACCACGACGCCCTGCGCGAGCTGGGCGTGACCCCGGTCGACTACCGCACGGAGGACGTCCCGGCGCGCGTGCGGGAACTGGCCCCCGGCGGGGTCGACGCGGTCTTCGACCACCTCGGCGGCCGCAGCGTCGTCGACTCCTGGCGGCTGCTGGCGCCCGGCGGGACACTCGTCTCCTACGGCAGTGCCACGACCCGGGACGACAGCGGCTCCAAGCAGTGGCCGGTGCTGAGGATCCTCGGCCGGGTGTGGCTGTGGAACGCGCTGCCCAACGGCCGGCACGCGTACTTCTTCAACGTGTGGGCGGGGCGCGCCCTCGGCAAGGACCGGTTCCGGGCCCGGCTGCGCGCCGATCTCACCGAGGTGTTCCACGCCCTGCAACGCGGCGAGGTGACGGCGCGCGTCGCCGCCGAGCTGCCGCTGACCGAGGTGGCGGAGGCGATGCGGCTGGCCGAGTCGGGGACGGTGGCCGGGAAGGTCGTCCTGGTTCCCGAGGCGTAGGGCGGTGCCGTCAGCCCACGGATGGTCCTGGCTGCCGTCACGGACGGGGCAGGCCCACCCCCTCGGCGAGCCGGGTGGCCGCGTGGCGGAAGAAGGGCTCCCGGTCCTCGACGATCCCGTGGAACTGGCCGAACAGCTCGAACCCGACCAGGCCGAACAGCTGGGCCCAGGCCGCCGCCAGGGCCACCGCGGCCTCGGGGGGCAGGCCGGGCGCGAGGTCGCCGGCCATCCGCTCGGCGTCGGGGCGCAGGTCGGCGGGCAGCGGCAGGTCGGCCAGCCCGGGGCCGAGGTGGGCGTCGCGGACGATGCCGATGAGGAGCAGGCCGACGCGGGCGGCGGCCGGAATCGTGGTCTCGGGGGCGGAGTAGCCGGGGACCGGGGAGCCGTAGATCAGGGCGTACTCGTGCGGGTGGGCGAGCGCCCAGCCGCGGACCGCCTCGCAGACGGCCGTCCAGCGGCCCATGTGGTCGGCCTCGGGGACCGTGGCGTGTGCCGCCTCGGCCGCCTCGCCGAGGGAGTCGTAGGCATCGATGATCAGCGCGGTCAGCAGGTCGTCGCGACTCGGGAAGTAGCGGTACAGCGCCGAGGAGACCATGCCCAGCGCGCGGGCGACCGACCTGAGGGAGAGCTTGGTGGCGCCGTCCGCCGCGAGCTGTCTGCGGGCCTCGTCCTTGATGGCGGCGGTGACTTCGGTCCTGGCCCGCGCGCGGGCGCCCTGTGCGCTGCTCATGCCGGCCAGTCTGCCACGGGGCAAGAGCGCTGCACACGAATGTGAGCAGCGCCCAAAAAAGAGAGCACTGCTCTTGCATTGAGACGCCGCCTCCCCCACACTGGAGTCGAGCGAGAGCACCGCTCTCCCAAACAGTGGGGGTCACCATGTCGTCGTCTACGCCGTACTACGTCAAGGGCAGCCCGATGAGCGTCCGCGTGAACGGGTTCGTCGGCTGGCTCGCGCGGCACGGGCTCAGCTTCGCCGGCAGCGCCGAACTGTCCGTGCGCGGCCGCAAGAGCGGCACGCCGCAGCGCATCCCGGTCAACCCGCTCAGCCACGACGGCGGGCAGTACCTGGTGTCGGCGCGCGGCTTGTCCCAGTGGGTGCGCAACATGCGCGTGGCCGGCGGCGGCGAGCTGCGGGTCGGACGCTCGGTCAGCCGGTTCACCGCCGTGGAACTGCCCGACGCGCAGAAGCTGCCGGTGCTGCGCTCCTACCTGGCGAAGTGGGGCTGGCAGGTCAAGCAGTACTTCCCGGGGGTGACGGCCGCGTCCTCGGACGAGGAACTGCTCGCGGCCGCCGCCGACCACCCGGTCTTCCGGATCACCGTCGGCGAGTGACCACCCGCGCCGGGGCTGCCGTCCTCAGGACGCGGCCGGGTCCTCCGCGGGAGCGGCCGGCCGCGGGTCCATCGCGGTCAGGGCACGCTGGGCGATGGGGTGGGAACGGACCAGTTCGCCGAGCGAGGTCGACCCCTGCGTGATGTCCCGGAACGCCCGCCAGGCCGGGCGGAAGCCGGTGAGGGCGGCGTGGAAGATGCCCGGGCGGCGCTCGAACACGGCCAGCATGCGCTTGCCGACGCTCATCTCGACGCCGAGCCCCGCCTTGATCGCGAACGCGTAGTTCAGGGCCTGGCGCCGGGCGTCCACCGCGTCGTGCGCCTCGGCGATCCTGACCGCCCACTCCCCCGCCAGCCGGCCCGAGCGCAGCGCGAACGAGATGCCCTCGCGGGTCCAGGGCTCCAGCAGGCCGGCCGCGTCGCCGCAGACCAGCACCCGGCCGCGGGACAGCGGCGAGTCGTCGGCACGGCAGCGGGTCAGGTGCCCGGAGGAGATGCTCGGCTCGAACCCGGCGAGGCCCAGCCGGGCGACGAAGTCCTCCAAGTACCGCTTGGTGGCGGCGCCTTCACCGCGCGCCGAGATCACCCCGACCGTCAGGGTGTCGCCCTTGGGGAACACCCAGCCGTAACTGCCGGGCATCGGGCCCCAGTCGATGAGCACCCGGCCCTTCCAGTCCTCGGCGACCGTCTCCGGGACGGGGATCTCCGCCTCCAGGCCGAGGTCGACCTGGTCCAGCTTCACGCCGACGTGGGCCCCTATCCGGCTGGCGCTGCCGTCGGCGCCGACGACCGCGCGGGCCAGCACCGTCTCGCCGCCCTGCAGCACCACGGCGACCGTCCGCCGGTCCGGCACCGCCGAGCCGTGCTGTTCGACGCGCTGCACGGTGACGCCGGTGCGCAGTTCGGCGCCGGCCTTCTGCGCGTGCTCCACGAGCTGCTGGTCGAACTCGGGCCGGTTGATCAGCCCGAACATCATCTGCCGGGAACGGCGGGTACGGGTGAAACGTCCGTTGTTCGAGAAGGTGACCGCGTGCACCCGGTCCTGGAGGGGCAGCTCGAAGCCCGGGGGCAGTGCGTCGCGCGAGGGGCCGATGATGCCGCCGCCGCACGTTTTGTAGCGGGGCAGCTCGGCCTTCTCCAGCAACAGCACCCGCCGCCCCGCGACCGCCGCCGCATAGGCCGCCGAGGCCCCCGCGGGACCCGCGCCCACCACGACGACGTCCCACACCCGCTGCACGTCGTCCGCCGAAGAGTTCTCGCCGCTCACGTTGGTCTACTGCTCCGATCAAGCCGCTGCCGCTACCTGTCCCCCGCATCCTACGGCGGCCGTCGTCACCGGCCGCTGTGGGAGGATCGGGGTACCTCACCAGTTCAACGTCGCACCTACGAGGAGCGTGCCCATGTCGTCGAATCCGGTCGCCGAGACCGTCGCCTCGCTGCTGCCCCGGGCGAAGGCGGAGCTGACCGAGCTGGTCGCCTTCCGGTCGGTAGCGGACTTCGACCAGTTCCCCAGGAGCGAGAGCGAGGGCGCCGCCAACTGGATCGTGACCGCCCTGCGCGCCGAGGGCTTCACCGACGTGGCCGTGCTGGACACCCCGGACGGCACCCAGTCGGTATACGGCTACCTGCCGGGCCCGGAGGGCGCCAAAACGGTTCTGCTCTACGCCCACTACGACGTGCAGCCCCCGCTGGACGAGGCCGGCTGGGCCACCCCGCCGTTCGAGCTGACCGAGCGTGACGGCCGCTGGTACGGCCGCGGGACCGCCGACTGCAAGGGCGGCCTGATCATGCACCTGCTCGCGCTGCGCGCCCTGAAGGCCGACGGCGGTGTCCCGGTCCACGTCAAGGTCATCGTCGAGGGCTCGGAGGAGCAGGGCACGGGCGGCCTGGAGCGCTACGCCGAGCAGCACCCCGGCCTGCTGACGGCGGACACCATCGTGATCGGCGACTCGGGCAACTTCCGGGTCGGCCTGCCCACGGTGACCACCACCCTGCGCGGCATGACCCTGCTCCGCGTGCAGGTCGAGACCCTCGCCGGCAACCTGCACTCGGGCCAGTTCGGCGGCGCCGCCCCGGACGCGCTGGCCGCTCTGATCCGGGTCCTGGACTCGCTGCGCGCCGAGGACGGCTCGACCACGATCGACGGTCTGGACGCCGGCGCCCGCTGGGAGGGCCTGGAGTACACCGAGGAGCAGTTCCGCGGGGACGCCAAGGTGCTCGACGGGGTCGGTCTGATCGGCGGCGGATCGGTCGCCGACCGCATCTGGGCCCGCCCGGCCGTCACGGTCCTCGGCATCGACTGCCCGCCGGTCGTCGGCGCCACCCCCTCGGTGCAGGCCGGGGCCCGCGCGCTGGTCAGCCTGCGGGTGCCGCCGGGCGTGGACGCGGCGGAGGCGACGAAGCTGCTCCAGGCCCACATCGAGGCGCGCACCCCGTGGGGCGCCCGGGTCACCACCGAGCAGATCGGCCAGGGCCAGCCCTTCCGCGCCGACACCTCCAGCCCGGCCTACCAGGCGATGGCCGACGCGATGGCGGTCGCCTACCCGGGCGAGACCATGCAGTACGCCGGCCAGGGCGGCTCCATCCCGCTGTGCAACACCCTCGCCGGCCTCTACCCGCAGGCCGAGATCCTGCTGATCGGGCTGAGCGAGCCGGACGCGCAGATCCACGCGGTCAACGAGAGCGTCTCCCCCGAGGAGCTGGAGCGGCTGTCGGTCGCCGAGGCCCTCTTCCTGCGCAACTACGCCGCGAGCTGAACCCTTCTGCCACGGGCAGAGCGCCCTCGCCGCCCGGCGGGGGCGCTGCCTACGGTCGGCGCATGGACGTCATCCAGCTCCGCCCCCGCCTCCACCTCCTGCGCTTCACCGTCGGCCAGGCCTATCTCTGGCACGACGACGACGCGCTGACGCTGATCGACTCCGGGACGATCGGATCGGGCCGGCCGATCGCCGACGCGATCGCCTCGATGGGCCGCTCGCCCAGGGACGTACGGCGGATCGTGCTGACCCACTTCCACGAGGACCACGTCGGCGGGGCCACCGAACTGGCCGCACTCAGCGGCGCCGAGGTGTTCGCCCATCCCCGGGACGCGCCCTTCGTCACCGGCGAACTCCCGGGCCCGGAACCACGCCTGGAGGACTGGGAGCGGCCGATCCGGGCCGAGGTGGCCCGGCACCTGCCCCAGGGTGAGCCGACGCCTCTGGAGCGGGTCACACCCGTCACCGACGGCGAGGTGCTCGACTTCGGCGGCGGCGCCCGGGTGCTCCACGTCCCGGGCCACACGGACGGCAGCATCGCGCTTCTGCTCCCCGGCGAGGGCGTGCTGTTCACCGGTGACACGGTGGCCGCGTCCCCCGTCGACGGCTCCGTGATCCCGGGTGTGTTCAACCTGGACAAGGACCGACTCCTCGCGTCCTTCCACCGGCTGGCGGAGCTGGACGTGGACGTGGCGTGCTTCGGGCACGGTGAGCCGGTGGTGGGCGGGGCCGGGGCGGCCCTGCGGAAAGCGGCGGACAGGCGGGCCGCCGGGGGCTGATCATGGGGGCATGACCGCCAAGCGCTTCGCCGCCCACGCCCGGATCGCCTCCTCCCTCGCCCGGCTGGACGACCGCGAGCTGGCCGCCCGGCTGGCTCAGGCCGAGCCCCTCGGCACCGGCATCGGCGGCAGATCCGTACGGCTGACGGTGGACGATCGCCCGGTGTTCGTGAAGCGGGTGCCGTTGACCGACCTGGAGCGGCGGCCCGGCAACGAGCGGTCCACCGCCAACCTGTTCGGGCTGCCGCCGTACTGCCACTACGGCATCGGCAGCCCCGGCTACACCGCCTGGCGCGAGCTGGCCGCGCACACGCTGACCACCGCGCACGCGCTGAACGGCGGTTTCCCGGGCTTCCCGCTGCTGCACCACTGGCGCGTGCTGCCCGAGGAGCCCCAGCCGCTGCATGGTGAACTGGCCGACGTGGAGCGGGCGGTGGCCTACTGGGGGCCCGAGGCACGGGCGCGCGTCGAGGGGCTGCGGTCGGCCTCCGCTAGTCTGGCGCTTTTCCTGGAGTACCTCCCGCACAGCCTGGGCGACTGGTTCGGCGCCGAACTCCGCTCGGACCGGGCCGACGCGGCCTGCCTGCGGGTGGCGCGGGGCCTGACCGCGCTGACCGACGCGCTGCACGCCCTGGGACTGCTCCATCTCGACGCCCACTTCGACAACATCCTGACCGACGGCCGCGCCCTGTACCTCACCGACTTCGGGCTCGCTCTCGGTTCCGGGTTCCGACTGGACGACGCGGAACGGCAGTTCTTCGGCCGGCACCGGGACTACGACCGCGTCTACACCGCCAACCACCTGGTCATCCGGCTCGCCGCCGAGCTGTACGGGTACGGCCGGGAGGAGCGGGACGAGCACGTCCGGGCCTGGGCTTCGGGTGTCCGCCCCGAGGGAGTCCCCCCGGCCGCCGCCGATCTGCTGGCCCGTCTCGCGCCGCTCGCCGTGATCATGGGTGACTTCAGCCGGCGGCTGGTGCACGACAGCCGGCTGACCCCGTATCCGGAGCAGGAGCTGCGCCGCGCCTACAACAGCTCGATGCTCTCGGCGTAGTGGCAGGCCACGGGGTTGCCGCCGCCCCGGTCGACCAGCGCCGGCACCTCTTCCACGCAGGCCGTGCGCTCGGACTCGGTGAGCTGCTGGGCGAACTTGGGGCAGCGGGTGCGGAAGCGGCAGCCGCTCGGCGGACGGACCGGGCTCGGCACGTCGCCCTGGACGATGATCCGCTTCCGGGCGCGTTCCTTGCGCGGGTCGGGCAGCGGGATCGCGGACACCAGGGCCTGGGTGTACGGGTGCGCGGGACGGGCGAAGAGCCGCCGGGCCGGGGCGATCTCCACGAGCCGGCCCAGGTACATCACCGCGACCCGGCCGGCCACATGCCGCATCACCGACAGGTCGTGCGCCACGAACAGGAAGGACAGGCCCAGTTCGCTCTGCAGGTCCATCAGCAGGTTGAGGACGCCCGCCTGGATCGACACGTCCAGTGCCGAGACCGGCTCGTCCAGGACGACCACCTTGGGGCGCAGGGCCAGCGCCCGGGCGATGCCGACCCGCTGGCGTTGCCCGCCGGAGAACTCGTGCGCGAAGCGGTTGCCGTGCTCGGGGTTGAGGCCGACCAGCCGCAGCAGCTCCCGCACCTCGCCGGCGCCGTTCGGGCCGTAGCGGCCGTGGATGCGCAGGGGTTCGGCGACGATCTCGTGCACGGAGATCCGGGGGTCCAGGGAGGCGTACGGGTCCTGGAAGACGATCTGCAGCTCGCGGCGCAGCGGCCGCATGCGGCGCCTGCTCAGCTCGGTCAGCTCGTGTCCGCCGTAGCGCACCCGGCCCGAGGTGGCGCGCTCCAGGCCCAGCAGCGTGCGGGCGACCGTGGTCTTCCCGGAGCCGGACTCCCCCACCAGGCCCAGGGTCTCGTTCTCGTACAGGTCGAAGGAGACGCCGCACACGGCGTGCACGTCGCCGACACGGCGGCGGATCACGCCGCGGGACATGACCGGGAAGTGCTTGACGAGGTCGCGGACCTGGAGGACGGGTGCGCCGGTACCGCCGTGGCCGGGCAGCGGCGGCAGGAGCGCGGCGGGCGCGGTCATGCGGGGTCCTCCTCGGTGCCGGTGCCGGTGCCGGTATGGGGGTGGGGGCGGGGGCGGGGGCGGGTCACGGTGGTGTCGGCGAAGCGGGCCAGCGCCTCGGCGTCGGCGCCGGCCGCGTCGAAGACCTCGCCGGCTCCGGTGCCGGCCAGCTCGTCGGCGAAGTGGCAGGCGCTGAGGTGTGCGGTGGACCCGGCCGGGCGCAGCGCGGGCTCGGTGCTGTCGCAGACGTCCCGGCGCATCGGGCAGCGGGGGGCGAAGGGGCAGCCGGGCGGCAGGCTGAGCAGGGAGGGCGGGGAGCCGCTGATCGGGGTCAGGCGCTCCTCCTCCCGGTCGAGGCGGGGCAGGGAGCCGAGCAGGCCCAGGGTGTAGGGCATGCGCGGGGTGTAGAAGATGTCCTCGACGGCGCCGGTCTCCACGACGCGTCCCGCGTACATCACGGCGACCCGGTCGGTGTGGCCGGCGACCACGCCGAGGTCGTGCGTGATGAGGACGAGGGCGGCGCCGGTCTCGGCGCGGGCGGTCTCCAGGGCGTCGAGGATCTGGGCCTGCACGGTGACGTCGAGGGCGGTGGTCGGCTCGTCGGCGATGATGACGTCGGGGTCGTTGGCGATGGCGATGGCGATGACGACGCGCTGGCGCATCCCGCCGGACATCTCGTGCGGATAGCTGTCGACGCGCCGCTCGGGGCCGGGGATGCCGACGGTGGCGAGGAGTTCGACGGCGCGTTCGCGGGCGGCGCGGTTCGTCAGGCCGGGCCGGTGCCGGCGCAGGGTCTCGGTGATCTGGTAGCCGACGGTGTAGACGGGGTTGAGGGAGGTCATCGGGTCCTGGAAGACCATGGCGATGCCGCTGCCCCGGACGTCGGAGAGCCGGTTGTCGGAGAGTCCGAGCAGTTCCCGGCCGTCGAACCGGACGGAGCCGCCCACCCGGGCCGTGCGGGGCAGCAGCCCCATCACGGCGAGGGCGGTGACGGACTTCCCGGAGCCGGACTCGCCGACGATGCCGAGCGAGTCGCCCCGCTCCAGCCGGTAGCCGACGCCGCGTACGGCCCGTACGGTTCCGTCCTCGGTCGGGAACTCGACGCTGAGGCCGGTCACGTCGAGGATCGCGCCGGACTCTTCTCCTTGGCCGATGACGGTCACTGTCGCACCCTTTGCTGCCGGGGGTCGAAGGCGTCGCGCAGCCCGTCGCCGATGAAGTTGATGGTCAGGGCGATGGCGATGATGAAGGCGCCGGGTATATAGAACAGCCAGGGCCGGGTGTCGACGGCCGTCTGGGCCTGGGCGACCAGCAGGCCGAGGGAGGTGTCGGGCGGCTGGACGCCGAACCCGAGGAAGGACAGGGCGGTCTCGGTGAGGATGCCGGTGGCCACCAGGACCGTGGCGTTGACGATGATCGGGCCTAGCGCGTTGGGGAGCAGGTGCCGGAAGATGATCCGGGCGTCCGAGGCGCCGAGCGCGCGGGCGGCCTCCACGAACTCCTTCTCGCGCAGCGACAGCACGGTGGAGCGCACCACGCGGGAGACGTAGGCCCAGGTCAGTCCGGCGATGACCAGGGCGATCCAGTACCAGGAGCCGCCGCTGCGGGAGGAGATGACGAGGGCGATGGCGAGCAGCGGCAGGGTGAGCACCAGGTCGGCGATCCGCATCATCACCGCGTCGACGAGGCCCCGGTAGAAGCCGGCGACCGCGCCCCACACCGCGCCGAGCACGGTGGAGCCCAGCGCGATGAGTAGGGCGATCTTCAGCGAGGTCTGGGTGCCCCGCATCACCTGCGCGTAGGAGTCGTACCCGGTGGCGTTGGTGCCGAACGGGTGCTTGAGGGACGGGGGCTGGGAGTTGTCGGGGGTGTACTTGCCGTACGAGTAGTGCCACAGGTGCGGCCCGATGAACGCCCACAGCAGGATCAGCAGGAACACGGCGAGGCTGATCATGGCCGCCCGGTGGCGCAGGAAGCGGCGGAGCACGAGCTGGGTCTGGGTGCGCTGCCGTACGGTGAACTCGCTGTCCACGTGCCCCGGCTGGGTGCTCTCCTCGGTCTCAGTCATAGCGGATCCTCGGGTCGAGTACGGCGTAGAGGAGGTCGGCGACCAGGTTGAAGCCGATGACGACGACGGCGGACAGCAGCAGCCAGGCCATGGTCCGGTAGACATCGACGGTGGTCGCGGACTGGACGAGCATCTCCCCCATGCCGTGCCACTGGAAGATCGTCTCGGTGACGACGGCGCCGCCCAGGATGATCGCGATGTCGAGGGCGGTGACGGTGGCCAGCGGGATGAGGGCGGTGCGCAGCGCGTGCCGGACGAGGACGCGACCCCGGCGCAGTCCCTTGGCGCGGGCGAGGCGGACGTAGTCGCTGTCCATCACCTCCAGCATCGAGGCGCGGGTGTAGCGCGTCCAGGAGGCGAAGGAGACCAGGGCGAGGGTGATGGTGGGCAGGACGAGGTGCCCGATGCGGTCGGTGAACGCGTTCCAGAAGGTGTCGGATTCGAGGTACGGCGACTTCTCGCCGATGGTGCCGAGGAACTGGCTGCCGGTCTGTTCGTTGAACCAGATGCCGGCCTGTTTGAGGAGTACGGCGAACCAGAACACCGGCATGGCGAGGAACAGGAAGCCGAAGAAGGTGATGGTGTAGTCGGCGGCGCTGTACTGGCGCAGCGCGCTGAACACGCCGAACAGCACGGCGAGGACGAGCGCGATGAGCATCGCGGCGGCCACGAGGGTGACGGTGACCCGGAAGCGGGTGAACAGGTCGTGGCCGATGTCCAGGTTGGGCTGTACGGAGGGGCCCCAGTCGCCGTGCAGCACTCCGGTGATCCAGTTCCAGTAGCGTTCCACGGCCGGCTGGTCGGCGTGCACGTGCCGGGCGAACGCGGCGACGGCGGCCTTGCTGGGGGCGGGCTGCCGCGAGGTGGCGAAGTTGGCGACCGGGTCGCCTGCGTTGATGACGACCAGGAACACGATGAACGTCGAGATGATCAGGACGGGTATGGAGACGAGGATGCGGCGCACGGTGTAGGCGAGCATGCGGTTCCTCCCTCGAACGGGCGGGCCGGGCCCCCCGTACGGCGACGGGGGCGCTGCTCCGGTCCCGGCCCCGGGGCTGCCGGGGCCGGGACGGGGCTGGTGACGTCCGGCGGTTCGGTTCAGACGGCCGGGCGGGTCACTTCTTCAGACCCCACTCGCCGGTGTTGTACGCCGGGCCCACGTTCGTCGAGTTGTTCCGCATGTTCACGAACCGCGTCTGCACGGCGAGGAACGTCGGCTTCTGGTACAGCGGCAGGACGTAGGCGTCGTCGACCATGATCTGGTCGGCTTGGTCGAGCAGTTGGGCGGCCTTGGCCGGGTCGGTCTCGCCGACGGCCTGCGCGACGAGCGCGTCGACCTTCTTGTTGCTGTACCCGCCGTAGTTGCCGCCGCCTCCGGTGACCCAGTTCTGCTGGGCGCCGGAGGTCGGGAAGGGCGCGGCGACCCAGGCGAAGACGATGATGTCGTACTGGTGCCCGGTCAGGACGGTGCCGAGGTCGGCGGCGCCGATCGGCTTGATGGTGACCTTGATGCCGAGGTTCGCCAGGTCGCTCTGCAGGATCTGGCACTCGCTCTGCCGGATCTGGTTGCCGGTGGTGTAGCGGCAGTTGAACGGCCCGACGGCCTTGCCGTCCGGTGTCCTCAGGGCGCTGCCCACGCCGGTGAACTTCGCGTCGGTGAGGTACTTCTTCGCCTTGGTGAGGTCACCGGAGCCCTGCCCGGTGGGCGTGACGAGGTCCTTGTACCCGGCCTGCCCGGGGACGAAGTTGTGGTTGCCGAGCTGTTTGACCTCGGGGTCGAACTGGCCGACGGTCTTGGCGACGATGTCCTTGATGCTGATCGCGGTGAACATCGACCGGCGCAGCGCCGCGTACTTGCCGAGGACCGGGTTGTGCAGGTTGAGGTCGAAGTGCTCCCAGGTCAGGCCGTTGCCGATGGTGTAGGTGACGTTCGGGATGGACTTCACCTGGTTGACGAGGTCCACCTCGGGCTGCGGGTAGATGCCCTGCACCTCGTTGTTGCGCAGCGCGATCGGCTCCTGGGTGGCGTCCGTGATGACCTTGAAGATCAGCCGCTGCAGGGTGGCCTTGTGCGCGCCCCGCCACCTGGGGTCGGGGACGTAGGTGGCGTGGTCGTTGTCGACCCAGCTCTGCATCTTGTACGGGCCCGCCGTCGGGTACTTGCTGGGCGGGGTCTTCTGGAAGTACTGCCAGCCCTGGGTGAGCTGGGCGGCCGTCATGTGGGCGGCGTCGCCCTGCTTGGCGCCGGAGAGCTTCTCGGCGACGTGCGCGGGATAGAGGGGGTAGCCGGCGCCGAAGAGGGACTTCCAGTCGGAGTAGGGCTTCGCCATGACCACGGTGACCGTCCTGCCGCCGTCGGAGCCGGTGACGGACTTGACGCGGTCGTATCCGGCCGTGGACTGCGGCAGGCAGCCCTTGGTCTGCGTGGAGTCGCTCGCGGGCGGCGGCGGGCAGTCCTTGCCGTTGTTGGTGCGCCAGTAGTAGACGAAGTCGTCGGCGGTGATCGGCGTGCCGTCGTTCCAGGACGCCTTGGGGTTGATCTTGTAGACGAGGGTCTGCGGGCTGGTGCTCGTCTGGCTCACCGAGCTGACCAGGTCGGTGTTGAGTTTGACGGTGAAGTCGGGCTGGGGGACGAACACCGAGGGCAGGACGACCTGCAGGGCCTCGCCGTTCTCGAAGGTGTTGCCGTTGGTGTCCTGGACGTTCCACTGCTGGATGTTCTTCTCCAGCACATAGGTGAAGGTGCCGCCGGCCTTCGTGGGGCCGGAGTTGCAGGTGTTGGCCTGGCCCTGCTCGGCGCAGGACGTGAGGCCCGCGTGGCCGTTCCCGGGCGACGAACCGCCCCCGCCGCCGCTGCAGGCGCCGAGGACCAGGGTGAGCCCGGCGGCCAGTACAAGTCCCTTGGTGAGGGCCGAGGATCGCGCGCGCATGTCCCTCCTCCGGCCGGCGGATGCCCGGCCTGTTCACGGCGGCCGGTGGGCCGCGAGGAAACTGAGCTGCGCAACGACGGTAGAACGCTTCTGTACGTTCTTCGGGTTCCCGTTCATTCCGGGACGGCGACAATTCACCCTCGCTTGTGTCTCGGAAGGACCCAGACCGGGCAAAATCCCCCGTTCAGACGGTCCGTCAGCCGACCGGTACGCCCGCCTCCAGATACAGTACGGCCCCGCGTTCCCGGGCGCGCAGCGCCCAGCGCAGCCGCTCGTAGCGCACGGGGGGCAGCATGCCGGCGGCCTCCTGCTCCGTGACGAAGCGCCAGTCGCGCAGTTCGGGGCCCGGCAGCAGCACCCGGCCGACCGCGGCGGGGTCCAGCCGGCCGCCGTCGAACAGCAGCCGCAGGCCGCCGTAGCCCGGGGGTACGGGCCGTTCCCAGTCCACGACGAGCAGCCGGGGCACCTCCCGCAGCAGTATCCCGGTCTCCTCGGCGACCTCGCGCATGCCGGCGCGGGCCGGGGCCTCGCCGCGCTCGACCACTCCGCCGGGGAACTCCCAGCCGGCTTTGTAGGTGGGGTCCACGAGCAGCACCCGGTCCTGCTCGTCGAAGAGGAGGACCCCGGCCGCGAGGGTCTCGGCGGTGGGCTCCGGGGTCTGCACGATCTCGCACGGGGCCACGTCCCCGGAACCGACGGACCCGGCGATGCGGACGGCGGTCTCGTACGGCGTGAGCGCGCTGGTGTCGACGAGGTGGGCGTCGGCGGTGAGCCAGGAGGCGAGGGCGGCGCGGTAGGGCTCGATGTGGTCGTACGACCACTGGCGCACCCGTATCTCGCCGTCGGACAGGTCCGACGGGATCTCGCGGCCCGCTATCCGCTCACGCAGGATCGTTTCAGCCGGGGCGAGGAGCACATGCCGTACGGCGATCCGGCGGGCGGCGAGTCCGCCGAAGATCTCGTCGCGGTACTCCTGGCGGAGCAGGGTCATGGGGACCACGAGGGTGCCGCCCAGGTCTGCGAGGAGGGCGGCCGCCGTGTCGATCACGAGCCGGCGCCAGACCGGGAGGTCCTGGTAGTCGCCGGCCTCGGCGAGGCGTTTGGCCGGCAGCAGGTGCCGGAGCGCACCGCCGATGACCTCCGGGTCGAAGAGCGTGCTGTGCGGGATCAGTTCGATCAGTTCCCGTGCGGTGGTGGTCTTTCCCGCACCGAACGCGCCGTTGATCCAGACGACGGTCACGGTTCCCCCTCTTCTGTTGGCCCCCTGGGGCTTGCCCGCTCCACCCTGCCACGGAAACCACGTCCAGTTGAGGGCGCCGGGAACGACGGTGCCGGCACCCCGTGGCGGGGCGCCGGCACCGGGCCGCGTGACGTACGGGCTTGCTACTGCTGCCCGAGGGCGTTGTCGTCGATGGCCAGGCTGTCCTGGCTGACGAGCTGCTGTACGTCGTCGAGCGTGCCGGAGATCTTGAGGTCGTCCTTGGGGGCGTGGTCCGCGGCGTGGGACGGGGTGACGGCGGCCACGACGAACCCGGTGGCGAGCGTGGCGAGGGCGAGCATGCTGCGCTTCTTCATGCCGGGATCAACTGTGCGCGCGGCCGCGGGGTCACGCACCCGTCGGCGTGAGACCCACGGCGTGCGCTCCGGCCACCGGCCGCACCACCCGCCCGCAAACAAGTGGATCACCGGCCCGGCCCGCCGGTAGCGTGCGGACCCCGCCCGTCCGGCCCGGCGACGGGCCCCACCAGGAGAGCGGCAGCATGACCGGCCCCCGCCCGACGACGACCCTCTGGCGTCCTACCGGCCCCGCCGAGCTGGAGCTCGTCCGCGAGCTGGAGTGGCGGGCCTGGCCACCCCGCCTGCCGGAGCAGCCGATCTTCTACCCGGTCCTCAACGAGGACTACGCGATCAGGATCGCCCGCGACTGGAACGTCAAGCACGACGGTGCCGGGTTCGTGACCCGGTTCGAGGTCGACAGGGAGTTCGTCTCCCGCTACCCGGTCCGGCAGGCGGGCGGCCAGACCATCCTGGAGCTGTGGGTGCCGGCCGAGGAGCTGGCCGAGTTCAACACCCACATCGTCGGCACGATCGCCGTGGTCCACGAGTTCCGGTGAACGGACCGCGTCCGACCGGGTTCCGTCGACAGCGGGGGCGGGAACGTTCCTGCAGACGGTTCGGTCGGGCGGACGCGGAGGACGTACGGGCCGGGCCCGCGGGCAGGGGCAGGGCAGCGGGAGCGGCAGCGAAAACGTTCTTGCCGGTCGTGTCCGTCAGCCCGGTGCCGGGGCCGTACGGGCCGGTCCGTCGGCCCGCAGGCGGGAGCGTTCCTCCTGCCGGGTCCGCCGGCCGGGCGGCGGGAACGTTCCTGCCGGCCGCCGTCAGACCGGGGCAGTGTCCGTCCGGCGGGCGAGGGCGGCTGCGGCCGCGCCGACCAGGCCGGCGTCCGTGCCCATCTGGGCGGGGGTGATCTCCAGGTGACGGACGAAGGACAGGGTCGCGTAGTCGGTCAGGGCCTTGCGCAGCGGTGTGAACAGCACGTCGCCGGACTTGGCCACGCCACCGCCGATCACCGCGATGTCGATCTCGACGAGGGTCGCGGTGGCCGCGATGCCGGCGGCCAGCGCCTGCGCGGCCCGCTCGAAGGAGGCCACCGCGACCGGGTCGCCCGCCCGGGCCGCGGCCGCCACCGCGGCGGCGGAGGCGTCCTCGTCGGGGCCCGGCCGCCAGCCCTGCTCCCGGGCGCGGCGGGCGATGTTCGGTCCGCTGGCGATGCGCTCGACACAGCCGCGCGCGCCGCACGGGCACGGGTCGCCGTCGAGGTCGACGCTGATGTGCCCGATGTGCCCGGCGTTCCCGGTCGGGCCGGGATGCAGCCGCCCGTTGAGCACCAGGCCGCCGCCGACGCCCGTGGAGACGACCATGCACAGCGCGTTGGCGTGGCCGCGGGCGGCGCCCTGCCAGTGCTCGGCGGCCGTGATCGCCACGCCGTCGCCGATCAGCTCGACCGGCAGTCCCCCGGTCGCCGCACGCACCCGCTCCACCAGCGGGAAGCCGCGCCAGCCGGGCACGTTGACGGGGCTCACGGTGCCGGCCGAGGCGTCGACGGGTCCGGCGCTGCCGATGCCGACGGAGGCGGCACGTCCCCACAGGGGCGACCCGGCGAGGTCGCCGAGCACCTCCTCCACGGCCCGCATGACCGTGTCGCCCTCCTGTCGCGCGGGCGTCGGGCGCTGGGCGCGGGCGTGGATCCGGCCGCGGCCGTCCACGAGCGCGCCGGCGATCTTGGTGCCGCCGATGTCCAGGGCCGCCACCAGGTCCGTGTGCATCAGAGTCAGATCTCCCCGTTCAACCGTGCGTATGGAAGCGAAGCAGCAGGCCGGTCGCGGTGGGGGCGCGGGCCCAGGACAGCGGTGGACAGTCTCTCGCGCAGCTGACAACGTTGTCCAGGCTCTATGCTCGACGCCACATCCTCATACAAGCCCATGGATCGACGCAGAGCACCCAGTGGGGCCTGCACGGACGACAGGACAGGACGCCGCATCGTGCCCGAGACCACCCGCCGCGCAGACCACCTCTCCGGGACCCGCTACGGCAACCGTCCGACGATGAAGGACGTGGCGGCGCGGGCCGGAGTGGGCCTGAAGACGGTCTCCCGGGTGGTGAACGGCGAGCCCGGCGTCACCCCGGACACCGAGCGCCGTGTGCAGGAGGCGATCGACGCGCTGGGCTTCCGCCGCAACGACAGCGCCCGCGTGCTGCGCAAGGGCCGCACGGCCAGCATCGGCCTCGTCCTGGAGGACCTCGCGGACCCGTTCTACGGCCCCCTCAGCCGCGCCGTCGAGGAGGTGGCCCGCTCGCACGGCGCGCTGCTGATCAACGGCTCCAGCGCCGAGGATCCGGAGCGCGAGCAGGAGCTGGCGCTGGCCCTGTGCGCACGGCGGGTGGACGGGCTGGTGGTGATCCCGGCCGGAGACGACCACCGGTATCTGGAGCCGGAGATCCGGGCGGGCGTGGCGACGGTGTTCGTGGACCGTCCGGCGGGGAAGATCGACGCGGACGTCGTCCTGGCCGACAACCACGGGGGCGCCCGCGACGGCGTGGCCCATCTGATCGCGCACGGCCACCGCCGGATCGGGTTCATCGGCGACATGCCGCGCATCCACACCGCCGCCGAGCGGCTGCGCGGCTACCGGTCCGCCATGGAGGACGCGGGGATAGCCGTGGACGAGCGCTGGATGTCGCTCGGCACGACCAGCCCCGAGCGGGTGCGCCGGGCCACCGAGGAGATGCTGACGGGCCCCTCGCCCGTCACGGCGGTCTTCGCGGGCAACAACCGGGTCACGGTCACCGTCATCCGCGTCCTCGCCGAGCGGTCCCGCCCGGTCGCGCTGGTCGGTTTCGACGACATCGAACTGGCCGACCTGCTCCGTCCGGGGGTCACGGTCGTCGCCCAGGACGCGGCCGCCCTCGGCCGCACGGCCGCCGAGCGCCTCTTCCGCCGCCTCGACGGCACCCCCGTGTCCCCGGAGCGCATCGAACTCCCGACCCACCTCATCACCCGCGGCTCGGGCGAACTCCCGCCCGCGGACTGAGCCGCCCGGCGCGACCGCCGCCGACTCCGGGCGGCCCCCGGGCCACGGCGCGCCACCGCCCGCGGGATGGCGATCGAATCCCACCGGCTCCGAGCGGCTGCGGCCGACCGGCTGAGCCACCTGCGCTCCCAGCCCCACCGGCGAAGTGGTTGCGCACCCCACCCGCCGCTCCGGCCGGCCGCGCCGACCGGCTGAGCCGGCGCGCACCCGCAACCCGTTCGGGTCGAACCGTCGCGCTCCACTACCCCCCGAGCGGCTGCGGCCGACCGGCTCAGCCGGCTCGCAGCACAGCCCCTCCGGGGGAGCGGTGGTGCACCCCTGCCCGCCGGGTGCGGCTCGGTGGCGACGTGCCACCGCCCCGCGTTCCCGGCGTGCCCGCTCAGCGGGGTCCGGGATGCGGGGCGGCAGATGCTCGGCGGGGCTACTTGGTGGAGGCTGTCAGGTCGCCTCGACGAGGGGAGGCGAAGCCTTCCAGGTCCGCGCGGGTCAGGCCGGAGAGGCGGGCCACCTCGGCGATGTCGAGGGCGCCGCAGTCGAGGCCGCGCAGCAGGTAGCCGCTGAGGGCCTTGGCGGTGGCGGGCTCGTCCATCACGTCGCCGCCGGCCCGGTTGGCGTACCGGGAGAGGCGGCCGGCGGCCTGCTCGAAGCCCTCGCGGTAGAAGGCGAAGACGGCCGCGTAGCGGGTCGGGATGTGACCGGGGTGCATGTCCCAGCCCTGGTAGTACGCGCGGGCGAGAGCGCGCCGGGTGAGGGCGTAGTGCAGCCGCCAGGCGTCATGGACCTTGGCCGTCGGGCCGACGGGCAGGACGTTGGTGGAGCCGTCCGAGACGCGTACGCCGGTGCCGGCCGCGGCGACCTGCATGACGGCCTTGGCGTGGTCGGCCGCCGGGTGGTCGCTGGCCTGGTAGGCGGCGGAGACGCCGAGGCAGGCGCTGTAGTCGAAGGTGCCGTAGTGCAGTCCGGTGGCGCGGCCCTCGGCGGCCTGGATCATCCGGGCGACGGCGGCCGTGCCGTCGGTGGCCAGGATGGACTGGCTGGTCTCGATCTGGATCTCGAAGCCGAGGCGCCCGGGTTCGAGGGCGTGGACCTTCTCGAACGCCTCCAGCAGCCGGGCGAAGGCCGTGACCTGTTCGGCGTACGTCACCTTCGGCAGGGTCAGCACCAGCCCGTCGGGGAGTCCGCCGTCCTCCATCAGGGTGGTGAGGAACACGTCGAGGGTGCGGATGCCCCGGTCGCGTACGGCGGCCTCCATGCACTTCATGCGGATGCCCATGTACGGCGCTGCCGTGCCGTTGCGGTACGCCTCGGCGATCAGCCGGGCGGCCCGCGCGGCCGCCTCGTCCTCCTCGGCGTCCGGCCGGGGGCCGTAGCCGTCCTCGAAGTCGACGCGCAGGTCTTCGACGGGCTCGCGCTCCAGCTTGGCGCGGACGCGGGAGTAGACCGGCTCGGCGAGCTCGTCGGACAGGCCGAGCACGGCGGCGAACGAGGCGGCGTCCGGGGCGTGTTCGTCGAGGGCGGCGAGTGCCTGGTCGCCCCAGGAGCGGAGGGTGTCGGCGGCGAAGGCGTCTCCGGGGACGTACACGGTGTGGACGGGCTGCCGGGTGCCGGGGTCGCCGGGATAGCGGCGCTCCAGCTCCGCGTCGACGGGGGCGAGGGAGGCGCTGATCTCCTCGCTGACGGCGCCCGCGAGGCTCGTCGCGACCTTCTGCTCCCGGCCCTGCTCGTGCTGGCCCTGACCCATCCCACACCCTCCATTTTTCCGCTGTGCGGAATCAACAATCCGTAGAATGAAGTTATCCGGGGTGGTTCCCGCTGGTCAACACCCGTCCGGGGACTGGTCGGCAGCCGGTGGGCACCCTCCTCGCCACCGTGCCCGGACGCCTCCAGGATGCACCGAGGCCCCCGTGACCGCGCAGGTCACGGGGGCCTCGTACGCCGTTGACGGCGGAGGGAGGATCAGCCCTTGCGGGTCTTGATCTCCTCGGTCAGCTGCGGGACCACGTCGAAGAGGTCGCCGACGACGCCGTAGTCGACGAGGTCGAAGATCGGGGCCTCGGCGTCCTTGTTGACGGCCACGATGGTCTTCGAGGTCTGCATGCCGGCCCGGTGCTGGATCGCGCCGGAGATGCCGTTGGCGATGTAGAGCTGCGGGGAGACCGACTTGCCGGTCTGGCCGACCTGGTTGGTGTGCGGGTACCAGCCGGCGTCCACCGCGGCACGCGAGGCGCCGACGGCCGCGCCGAGAGAGTCGGCGAGGGCCTCGATGACCGAGAAGTTCTCCGCGCCGTTGACACCGCGGCCACCGGAGACCACGATCGCGGCCTCGGTCAGCTCCGGACGGCCCGTCGACTCACGGGCGGTACGGCCGGTGATCTTCGTGCCGGTCGCCTTCTCGGAGAAGGACACCGACAGCGCCTCGACGGCGCCGGCGGCCGGGGCGGCCTCCACGGCGGCCGAGTTCGGCTTGACGGTGATGACCGGGGTGCCCTTGATCACGCGGGACTTGGTGGTGAAGGACGCGGCGAACACCGACTGGGTGGCTACCGGGCCCTCGTCGCCGGCCTCCAGGTCGATGGCGTCGGTGATGACGCCGGAGCCGATGCGCAGCGCCAGGCGGGCGGCGATCTCCTTGCCCTCGGCGGAGGACGGGACCAGCACGGCGGCCGGGGACACGGCCTCGTAGGCGGCCTGCAGGGCGTCCACCTTCGGCACGACCAGGTACTCGCCGTACTCGGAGGCGTCGTGGGTGAGCACCTTCACCGCGCCGTGCTCGGCGAGCGCGGCGGCGGTGTCGGCGGCGCCGTTGCCGACGGCGAGGGCGACCGGCTCGCCGACGCGGCGGGCCAGGGTCAGCAGTTCCAGGGTGGGCTTGCGGACGGCACCGTCCACGTGGTCGACGTAGACGAGGACTTCAGCCATGGGACTTCTTCTCTCCTGCTTGCGAGGTATGAGGGGCGGTCAGCGGGTGCGGGCTCAGATGAACTTCTGGCTCGCGAGGAACTCGGCGAGCTGCTTGCCGCCCTCGCCCTCGTCCTTGACGATCGTGCCGGCCGTGCGGGCCGGACGCTCGGCCGCGGCCTCGACCTTGGTGAACGCACCCTCCAGGCCGACCTCTTCGGCCTCGATGTCCAGGTCGGACAGGTCCCAGGACTCCACCGGCTTCTTCTTGGCGGCCATGATGCCCTTGAAGGACGGGTAACGCGCCTCGCCCGACTGGTCCGTGACGGACACGACGGCCGGGAGGGACGCCTCCAGCTGCTCGCTCGCGGCGTCGCCGTCACGGCGGCCCTTCACGGTGCCGTCCTCGATCGAGACCTCGGACAGCAGGGTGACCTGCGGGACGCCCAGGCGCTCGGCGACCAGCGCGGGCACGACACCCATGGTGCCGTCGGTGGAGGCCATGCCGGAGATGACCACGTCGTAGCCGGCCTTCTCGATGGCCTTGGCCAGCACCAGGGAGGTGCCGATGGCGTCCGTGCCGTGCAGGTCGTCGTCCTCGACGTGGATCGCCTTGTCGGCGCCCATCGACAGGGCCTTGCGCAGCGCGTCCTTGGCGTCCTCCGGACCGATGGTCAGCACGGTGACCTCGGCGTCGTCCGCGTTCTCCGCGATCTGCAGCGCCTGCTCCACCGCGTACTCGTCCAGCTCGGAGAGCAGACCGTCCACATCGTCGCGGTCGACGGTCAGGTCATCGGCGAAGTGCCGGTCGCCAGTGGCGTCGGGCACGTACTTCACAGTGACAACGATCCTCAAGCTCACGCCGGCTCTCCTACTGCATCGTCATTTCCTGGCTGCCTCTTGCAGGCAGCATAGGCGCCTGAAGCGGCCGATCCCGGTCGGGGCGTCCGCGCGCTCCGACCGAAATATTACTCGTCAGTACACCCAGTTCCTGCCCGCTAAGCAAGCGCTTTGAACTGTGACCTTCGCAACGCAGCGTAACCGGAACTCGACGGCTCCGCAGGACGGGAGGGGCGTGATCAATCCCGCAGACCGTTGAAGCGGCCCTGGTGGTAGAGGAGCGGACGGCCGTCGCCGCCGGCGTCGCCGAGGACCACCTCGGCGAGCACGATCCGGTGGTCGCCGGCCGGCACGCGGGCGGTGATCCGGCACACCAGCCAGGCCTGCACGCCGTCCAGCACCGGTACGCCCTCCGGGCCCTCCCGCCAGGCGGTGGGCGCGCCGAAGCGGTCGGCGCCGCTGCGGGCGAAGGTGGCGGCCAGCTCGCTCTGGTGCTCGCCGAGTATGTGGACGCCGACGTGGTCGGTCCCGGCGACGGCGGGCCAGCTGGAGGCGCCCGTGCCGATGCCGAAGGAGATCATCGGCGGGTCGGCGGAGACGGAGGTCACGGAGGTGGCGGTGAAGCCGACCGGCCCGGCGGCACCACGGGCGGTGATCACGGCGACGCCGGCGGCGTGCCGCCGGAAGGTGGCGCGGAGCAGGTCGGGCGAGGCGAGCTGGATGGTGCCCGGGTCGTGCAGGGCCGTCATGGACTTGTCCTTCTGCGGGAGGTGACGTCGGTGTCCGTTGCTGCTCACCGGCTCGGACAGGCCGCGCTCGCGGTGCGCAGGAGATCGACGTGGACCCGTCCGAAGAGAAGGAGTTCGATCGGCATGGGGTCAGGCTGACGACGAGGGGCGGGCCCCGTCAAGCCGGTCCCGACGAGCGGGAGGTGCCCGCGCGGCCGCTCTCCGGCCCGCCCACGGCCTCGCCGAGGGCCGCGATCACATCCGCCGTGCGGGGCTGCCCGGCGGCGCGTCGCACCACCCGGCCGTCCGCGTCGAGCACCAGCACGGTGGGCGTCTTCACGAGCCGTACGCGGCGTACGAGGTCCAGGTGGGCCTCGGCGTCGATCTCGACGTGGGCCACGCCCGGGACCATCGCGGCCACCTCGCCGAGGACGCGCCGGGTGGCCCGGCAGGGCGCGCAGAAGGCGCTGCTGAACTGCACGAGAGTGGCCCGCTCGCCGAGCGCGGCCCCCAGTTCGTCCGCCCCGAGCCGCTCGCCCCCAGCGCCACTCGGCCCCCTGCTCCCGTCCGTGTTCCCCTCCGCTCGGAGCCGCTCGCCGTCGTTCCGCCCGCGCACCGCACACCCTCGCTTCCCGTGACATGTCGTCCCCGACGGAAAGCATGCCCGGTCGCGGGATGATTCCCGCTGTCCGGCCCGTGGTCCCGCCGGCACTCGCGTGCGGTTCCGGGGTTGGCGCGGCCCGGGGACGACGTGACGAGGATCTCCCCGGCCACGGGCACCAGGACTGGTCCCCCGTTCGTTCTTCGGGCACGATCTGCGAGACGCCGTAAAACCTACGGCTGCGTAACTTTCCCGCCGGGAGCCCCTTTCCCGAGCAGAGCAGAAAGGGTCCGTCCCGCCCATGGCAGAGCTGGTCTACCGTCCCGTCATCGGTTTCGCGAAGACGATGTTCAAGGTCTGGGACCTGAAGATCGACTGCAAGGGGTCGGAGAACATCCCGCGCTCGGGCGGTGCCGTGCTGGTGAGCAACCACATCAGCTACCTGGACTTCATCTTCGACGGTCTGGCCGCCCTGCCGCAGAAGCGCCTGGTGCGTTTCATGGCGAAGGAGTCCGTGTTCCGGCACAAGGTGTCGGGCCCGCTGATGCGCGGGATGAAGCACATCCCGGTGGACCGCGGGCAGGGCGAGGCGGCCTACGCGCACGCGCTGGACTCGCTGCGCTCGGGCGAGATCATCGGGGTGTTCCCGGAGGCCACGATCTCGCAGTCGTTCACGCTGAAGAGCTTCAAGTCCGGTGCGGCGCGGCTGGCCCAGGAGGCCGGCGTCCCGCTCGTGCCGATGGCGGTGTGGGGCACGCAGCGGCTGTGGACCAAGGGGCACCCGCGCAACTTCAAGCGCAGCCACACCCCGATCACCGTCCGGGTCGGCGAGCCGGTCGAGGCGCCCCGCGACCAGTACGCGGGCGCCATCACCCGCCGCCTGCGCGAGCGCGTCCAGGAGCTGCTGGAGGCCGCCCAGCGGGCGTACCCGGTGCGCCCCAAGGGCCCGGAGGACTCCTGGTGGCTCCCCGCTCACCTGGGAGGCACCGCCCCGACCCAGGAACAGCTGCGGGCGGCCCAGGCGCACTGAGACGGCGTACGGCAAAAGGCGATCACCCGAGGCCCGTCGGCTCCCCGGGTGATCGCCTTTCGTGCACCGTCCCGGCGTGCCCAGGCCCTGTCGTCAGATTTCCCGCCTGCCCCGCGACGCCATGCACGCTCCCCCAGCCTCCGGCCGGGGCCCCCAGAGCACGCATCTACGGCGACATCAGCCTCCCCCACGCTCGGCTTCGCTCGCGCGGGAGGTGCCCCCATCGCGGCGGGCGCGAGGCCCGCCCTCCGGGCGGACGGCGGGAATTTGACGACAGGACCTAGCGCGCCATCTCCTCCTTGAGCGCCGCCACGAACGCGTCGACGTCGTCCTCCGTGGTGTCGAAGGAGCACATCCAGCGCACGTCGCCGGCGGCCTCGTCCCAGAAGTAGAACCGGAACCGCTTCTGCAGCCGCTCGGTCACCTCATGCGGCAGCCGGGCGAAGACGCCGTTGGCCTGCACGGGGTAGAGGATCTCCACACCGTGCACGCCACGCGCGCCCTCGGCGAGCCGCTGGGCCATCTCGTTGGCGTGGCGGGCGTTGCGCAGCCACAGGTCCTTCGCCAGCAGCGCCTCCAGCTGCACGGACACGAAGCGCATCTTGGAGGCGAGCTGCATGGACAGCTTGCGCAGGTGCTTCATGTGCCGTACGGCGTCCTGGTTGATCACCACGACGGCCTCGCCGAACAGCGCGCCGTTCTTCGTCCCGCCCAGCGAGAGGATGTCCACGCCGACCGCGTTGGTGAACGTGCGCATGGGCACGTCCAGCGAGGCGGCGGCGTTGGCTATCCGGGAGCCGTCCAGGTGCACGCGCATGCCGTGGGCGTGGGCGTGCTCGCAGATCGCGCGGATCTCCTCCACCGTGTAGAGGGTGCCGAGTTCGGTGCTCTGGGTGATCGACACGACCTGGGGCATCGCCCGGTGCTCGTCGTCCCAGCCGTACGCCTGCCGGTCGATCAGCTCGGGCGTGAGCTTGCCGTCCGGGGTGGGGACGGTGAGCAGCTTGAGGCCGCCCATGCGCTCGGGGGCGCCGCCCTCGTCGACGTTGATGTGCGCGCTCTCGGCGCAGATCACCGCGCCCCAGCGGTCGGTGACCGCCTGGAGCGCGACGACGTTCGCGCCGGTGCCGTTGAAGACGGGGAACGCCTCCGCGGTGGCCCCGAAGTGGCTCCGGACAATGCCCTGGAGGTTCTCGGTGTAGTCGTCCTCGCCGTACGACACCTGGTGGCCGCCGTTGGCCAGGGCCAGGGCGGCCATCACCTCCGGGTGCGCGCCCGCGTAGTTGTCACTGGCGAAACCGCGGACCTCCGGGTCGTGGTGGCGACGCGCGTCGGTCCTGGGGGGGTTCACGGCTTCTCGGTCAGCCACAGACGGTTTCCGTTCACTTCGGCGGCGGTCTTGCTCCAGACGCCCTCGACGGCCTCGGCCAGGTCCTTGACGTCCGTGAAGCCCGCGAACTTCGCGTTGGGGCGTTCGGCGCGCATCGCGTCGTGCACCAGCGCCTTCACCACCAGGATGGCAGCCGCCGAGCCGGGGCCCTGCTCGCCCCCCGCCTTGCGGAAACCGTCGGCCATGGCGAGAGTCCAGGCCTCGGCCGCGGCCTTGGCGGCGGAGTAGGCGGCGTTGCCGGCGGTCGGCTTCGACGCTCCGGCGGCGCTGATCAGCACGTACCGGCCGCGGTCGCTGCGCTGCAGGCCGTCGAAGAACGCCAGGGACGTGTGCTGCACCGTGCGGACGAGCAGCTTCTCCAGCAGGTCCCAGTCGGCGAGGTCGGTGCCGGCGAAGCTCGCCCCGCCGCGCCAGCCGCCGAC
The DNA here is from genome assembly GCF_004124325.1 of Streptomyces sp. L2. Taxonomy (NCBI): domain Bacteria; kingdom Bacillati; phylum Actinomycetota; class Actinomycetes; order Kitasatosporales; family Streptomycetaceae; genus Streptomyces; species Streptomyces sp. L2. The sequence goes on along the minus strand of NZ_QBDT01000001.1, from coordinate 7,053,986 downwards.
CAGGTGCACCAGGCCGTCGACGCGGCCGTGGTCCTTCTCGATGCGCGCGGCCCACTCGCGGGCCGAGCCGAGGTCGAGCAGGTCGACCGTCTCACCGGTGACCGTGGCGCCGCCGCGCGCGTAGCGGGCCGCGTCCACGGCCTCCGCCAAGCGCTCCGGGTTGTTGTCCGAGCCGACGACCGTCGCGCCGGCCTCGGCGAGCCGGATCAGCGCCGCGCGGCCCGCAGGACCGCCCGCGCCCGCCACCGCGATCACCGCACCGCTGAGAGACCCGTTCCCCATGTTCTTCCCCTCTTGAACCGTGTCCTGCACGCGTTGGACTATGGCGCGGTCGCTCACGCGGCGAGCCGCTCGGCGCCGTCCGCCGTGATGCCCTTGGTGGAGGCGATCACGTTCTTCAGCTTCTTGGACAGGGCCTCATAGAACATGCTGAGCGGAAACTCGTCCGGAAGCACGTCGTCGACCAGCTTGCGCGGCGGCAGCGTCAGGTCCAGGGCGTCCGGGCCCTTGGCCCACTTGGAGCCGGGGTGCGGGGCGAGGTAGGTGGAGACCAGCTCGTAGCCGGCGAACCAGTGCACCAGCTTCGGGCGGTCGATGCCGTCCTTGTAGAGCTTCTCGATCTCGGCGCACAGCTGGTTGGTGACCTGCGGGGCGCGCTCCCAGTCGATGGAGAGCTTGTTGTCGGTCCAGCGGACGACGTCGTGCTTGTGCAGGTAGGCGAAGAGGAGCTGCCCGCCGAGGCCGTCGTAGTTGCGGACGCGGTCGCCGGTGACGGGGAAGCGGAACATGCGGTCGAAGAGCACCGCGTACTGCACGTCACGGGCCTGCGGGACGCCGTCCGCCTGGAGCCTGACGGCCTCCTTGAAGGCGGTGAGGTCGCAGCGCAGCTCCTCCAGGCCGTACATCCAGAACGGCTGACGCTGCTTGATCATGAAGGGGTCGAACGGCAGGTCGCCGTGGCTGTGGGTGCGGTCGTGGACCATGTCCCAGAGCACGAAGGCCTCTTCGGAGCGCTTCTGGTCGTGCACCATCGCGGCGATGTCCTCGGGCAGGTTCAGGCCCAGGATGTTCACGGCGGCGTCGGTGACCCGCCGGAAGCGGGCGGCCTCGCGGTCGCAGAAGATACCGCCCCAGGAGAATCGTTCCGGCGCCTCGCGCACGGCGATGGTCTCGGGGAAGAGGACGGCGGAGTTGGTGTCGTACCCGGCCGTGAAGTCCTCGAAGGTGATGCCGCAGAACAGCGGGTTGTCGTAGCGGGTGCGCTCCAGCTCGGCCAGCCAGTCGGGCCAGACCATGCGCAGCACGACCGCCTCCAGGTTGCGGTCCGGGTTGCCGTTCTGCGTGTACATCGGGAAGACGACGAGGTGCTGCAGGCCGTCGGCGCGGTGCGCGGCGGGCTGGAAGGCGAGGAGGGAGTCCAGGAAGTCGGGGACCTCGAAGCCGCCCTCGGCCCAGCGGTGCAGGTCCTTGACGAGGGCCTCGTGGTAGGCGGCGTCGTGCGGGAGCAGCGGGGAGAGCTGCTCGACCGCCTCGACGACACGGCGTACGGCCGCCTCGGCGTCGGCCCGCTCCGGGGCGCCCTCGGCGTCGAAGTCGATCGACCCGTCCTTGGACTGCCATGGCCGGATCTGCTCCACGGCATCCTTGAGCACGGGCCAGGCCGGGTGCTCGACCACCCTGGTCAGCGAAGGAACCTGTCCCTCCGCACCCGCCTGCACAAGAATTTCCGTCATGACCCATCCTCCACGGGAGAAGCTCGCGTAAGGACACCGTAGGCATACGGGGTTCCTCCCAGCAAGAGGGGTCTCAGGAAAATATCCTGTGTATTCGCATGGTCACCGGCGTTTTTCCTGTGTCAAACCGTGACGGCGCTCACTTCCGTCGCGCGCGTGGGTGCGGTCACGGCGGACGGCGGCCGGCCCGGGGACGGTCGGCATTCGGCCGGTCGGGTGACGGGGGCCGCGACGGGTGCGGGTCTCGGCCATGCCTGGTCCGGGACGACCGGGCCGACGGCCGGCCGGCGGTCAATCTCCCGGGGACTCGCCCACGCCAGGGTGACCGCACGGCGCATACGAGCCAGGTACCGCCCGCCCCGTGCCCCGATGTCCCGCGCAAGCGCGGCTGCATCGCGGGACCCGGCCATTAGGCTGCCAACCTGCCTCGCGGACGACGACGTCCCGTCGCCTGACGCGGGTGTGCCGAGCCGCCGTCGACGGAAGCGAGTTGAACCTTGAACTTCCTTACCATCGGTCACCGCGGAGTCATGGGTGTCGAGCCCGAGAACACCCTCCGTTCCTTCGTCGCCGCGCAAGCGGCCGGCCTCGACCTGATCGAACTCGATCTGCATCTGAGCAAGGACGGCGCCCTCGTCGTCATGCACGACGCCGAAGTGGACCGTACGACCGACGGCACCGGGCCGATCGCCGAGAAGACGCTCGCCGAACTGCGCGCTCTCGACGCCGGGCGCGGAGAGCGCGTCCCCGTCTTCGAGGAGGTGCTGGACGCGGTCCGGTCGCCCCTCCAGGCGGAGATCAAGGACGTGGCGGCGGCCCGCGCGCTGGCCGAGGTCATGCACGGGCGGGACCTGGTCTCCCGGGTGGAGGTGTCGTCGTTCCACGACGAGGCCATCGCCGAGATCGCCCGGCTGGTGCCGGGGGTGCGCACCGCTCTGATCGCGAGCCGCTACGGCACCGACGTGGTGGAGCGGGCGACGGCGGTGGGAGCCGCGACCCTCGTCCTCAACATCCGGCGGCTCACCCTGGAGGTCGTCGAGCACGCGCGCGCCGCGGATCTGAGGATCCTCGGCTGGGTGGTCAACACCCAGGACCACCTGCGGCTCGTCCGCGCCCTCCAGCTGGACGGGGCGACGACCGACTACCCGGAGATCAAACGCACGGGCCGCTTCACGGCGTAGGGCCGGAGCGTCCGGTCGCGTCACGGTGCGGGACCGCGACGCGCACGGCGCCCTGCCACGCCGAAACGATCAGGCGAGCTGCTTGACCAGCAGCTCGAACTGGAGGTCGTCGCGCTGCGGGATGCCGAAGCGCTCGTCGCCGTACGGGAACGGGGTCATCCGTCCCGTACGGCGGTAGCCGCGGCGCTGGTACCAGGCGATCAGGTCCTCGCGCACGGAGATCACCGTCATGTGCATCTCGGTGACGCCCCAGGTCTCGCGGGCCACCCGCTCCGCCTGGGCCATGACGACCTTGCCGAGCCCGGCGCCCTGCTGGGTGGGGCTGACCGCGAACATCCCGAAGTACGCGTGCTCGCCGCGGTGCTCCAGCTGGCAGCAGGCGACCAGCCGCCCGTCACACTCGGCGGTCAGCAGCCGGCTCTCGGGGGACTTGATCACCGCGAGCACGCCCTCGGGGTCGGTCCGCTGTCCCTGGAGGATGTCCGCCTCCGTGGTCCACCCCGCCCGGCTCGAATCGCCGCGGTAGGCCGATTCGATCAGCGCCACGAGCGCGTCGACGTCCGTGTCGGTGGCATCGCGGAAGGTGGGTGCGGTGGCGGCGGTCCCCATGGGTGGTCTCCGATCTCGGGCGCGGCTGAGCCAGGTTGAGGGTAACTCCGGCGGACTGTGGCGCTAACGTGCGGATGCATGGTGCATGTACTCAGCAGCCGGACACTTCTGCGGCCCACCGACCCCGAGCGGTCCCGTGCCTTCTACGGGGAGCGGCTGGGCCTGCCGGTCTACCGCGAGTTCGGTACGGGTCCCGAGCGCGGGACCGTCTACTTCCTCGGCGGCGGTTACCTGGAGGTCTCCGGGCGCTCTCAGACCCCGCCGTCGCCGGCCGTCCGGCTCTGGCTCCAGGTCGAGGACGTGGCCGCGGCGCACGAGGAACTGCGGGCGAAAGGGGTGGGGATCGTACGGCCGCCGGTGCGGGAGCCGTGGGGTCTGATCGAGATGTGGATCGAGGACCCGGACGGCGTCCCCATCGTGCTGGTGGAGGTCCCGGCGGACCATCCCATCCGGTACCGGCCGGGGATCTAGGCGTACGCGGCCTTGCGTTCGCGTCAGGACGGTGCCCGTCAGCTCCGCAGGGCGCCCATCGTGCCCTCCAGACGGGTGAGCAGGTCGGCGAGGAGTGCGGCGAGTTCGTCCTGGCCCTGGGGCGCGAGGACCGACAGCACGGCCGTCTCGTAGGTGAGCTGCTCGGGGAGGATGCCGTCCACCAGGTCGCGTCCGGAGTCCGTGAGGCGGACGTGGGCGACCCTGCGGTCCCGGGTGTCGCCGCGCCGTTCGACCAGGCCGCGCTCGGTCAGCTGCTTGAGCCGCTTGGTGACGGCGGCACCGGAGGAGAAGGTCTCCCGGGCCAGCTCCCCCGGCGTCAGCTCGTGGCCCGTCCGCCGCAGCGCGCCGAGCAGGTCGAACTCGGGCCGGCTGAGCCCGGCCCGGCGCAGGGGGGCGTCCTCGGCCTGCTGGAGGAGGGCGGCACAGCGGTTGATGCGGCCGATGACCTCCATGGGCCCGGTGTCCAGCCCGGGGTGCACGGCCCGCCACTGCCGGACGACGGCGGCCACGGTGTCGCCCTGGGCGCCGGCCTGCCCGCGCGGGGCACGTCCGCCAGATCGGCGGGGTCCGGTCCCCGGCTCCCCGCCCTCCGCACCGCCGGCGCCGGGCACCTCGGCCGCGGCCCGTTCGGGGGCCGGCCGCTCCCCGCCCGCGCCGCTGTCCGCCTCCGGCTGTCCGCTGGTCGCCGTCATGGCCTTACGTCCTCCGTCGTGCTGCCCGTGTTCCCGGTCGACGGCACGAGACCCTGGCGTCGCGCCGTCGCCGCGAGCGTACGGTGTGCCGACCGTTCGGCGAGCACGACCCGCTCCTCGGGCAGGGCCCGCTGCCACCACTCGCCGGACGCGGCGTCGGCCGCGGCGCGCAGGTCGGCCGCCGCGGCGGCGAGGGCGCGACGCGCGGACTCCAGGGATCGCGGTGCCGGGTGCGGCGCGGCGAGCAGACGGGCGGCGTGCTCGCGGGCGCGGTCCACGGCGGCCAGCGCGTGCTCGATGCGGTCGCCGGCCCGCCGGTTGGTGACGGCAACGGCCGCGACGAAGCCCACCAGCGCGCCGACGAGGGTGTCCACGACCCGCTCGGTGATGAGCCGGCCTGGGTCCTGGGCGCGGGCGAACTCGGTGACGAGCAGGGCCATCGGCGTGACGCACACGGTGCCGAGCCAGTAGTTGCGGCCGATCAGCGCCTCCGCGCCGAAGTTGAAGGCGAGGCAGCACAGCACCAGGAGCACCTGGTGCAGATGGGCGAGGGGGGCCACCGCGGCGAAGACGAGGACGCCGAGGACGTTGCCGACGACGCGCTGGACGCCCCGGTTCCAGGTGAGGCTGACGTTGGCCTGGTAGAGGGAGGCCGCGGTGACCAGGGCCCAGTAGGGGCGGCCGACACCGAGGGCGAGGGAGGCGTATCCGGCGAGGGCGCAGCCGATCGCGGTCCGCGCGGCCAGGGGGGCGAGCGGGGCGAGGACGTGACGCAGCGGGCGCCGGGGCGCGGCGAGTTCGGCGTCCACGCCGAGGAGTTCGTCGGCGGCGTCCGGCAGGATCTCGGCCCGGGGCACCCGTCCGGTGCCGCGCAGGGCGCGGGCCCAGGCGCGGAGTCGTCCGGGGTCGGTGTCGGCGGGGGCGGCGAGGGCGACCTCGGCGCGGACGAGGAGGCGTTCGAGGGCGCGCCGGGTGCGGTCGGGGCGCGCGCCGGCGGCGAGCAGCGACTGCCAGGCGGCGTGCACGGCGGCCGCGGCGGTGGCGCGCGCTCCGGCGTGCCCCTCGCCGGTGGCGCCGGTGGCGGCGTACGCGGCGGCGGCGTTCAGGGCCCGCGCGGTGGCCCGGCGCTCGGGGCCGTGCGGGCGGAGCAGGCCCGGGGCCATGCAGACCAGCCAGGCCCAGGCGCCCGCCGCCAGGGCCAGTCCGACGTGACCGGGCACCTGGCCGAGGGTCTGGGGCACGAACAGCGAGGCGGAGCTGATGAAGACGAGGACCACGTGTCCGGGCGGACCGATCCGGGTCGCGTCGCAGGCGGCCTTCTGCACGGCGGCCATGAGGGCGCCCACGGTGACCAGCAGGACGCCGTCGGTGGTGAGCGACGCGGCGACCAGGGCGACGGCGAGGCCGGCGACCATGCCGAGCACCACCCCGGCGAGCGCCCGGGCCCGGGCGGCGTAGGGCCGGTTGTGGCCGTAGAGCGCGCACAGCGACCCGGCCATCGTGTACATGGCCAGGTCGAGGCGGCCGAGGGCCAGCAGGGCGAGGGTGGGCGGGGCGACCGCGACGACGGCGCTGAGCGCGGGCTTGAACCAGATGTCCGAAGGCCGCCCGAGGCGGAGCACCCCGGCGAGGGGAAGACGGTGGCGGGTCGCGTTGCTCATACCTTCGAATTTAGCATGTGTTTTACTCGTAAAACATTACTTCTGATCGCGTCCGCACCAGCCCTCACCTGCCGTGCTCCGCCGCATGCTCCCCGTGTACACCCTTGCGCTCGCGTGTGCCCCGCCCCGCGCGGGCATCGCTTCCCCGGACGGACCGTCGAGCGGGGGAGGACGCGCGTGCACGGACCGGTGTCCGCGAGCTGGCTGCTGGTCGCGCTCTGCGCGGCGACCGGTGCGTACTGTCTGCTGCGCATGCGCAGCGAGGTCGAGGAGCAGCGGCGTGCCGCGGGCGGCGAGGCGCTGATGGGCTTCGGGATGGCCGCGATGGCCGTCCCCGCGGCGGTGTTCAGTCCACCGAGGTGGGCGTGGCCGGTGTACGCGGCCGTGTTCGCCGTGGCCGCGCTGCGCGCCCTGTGGGCCGCCCGCACCGGCCCGCACCACCTGCACCACCTGGTGGGCACCTCCGCGATGGTCTACATGTCGCTGGTGATGGCCTCCGTCTCCGGTGCGCACCATGTGCACGGCGCCGCCGGGGCCGCCCCGGTGACCGGCGTCCTCCTCCTCTACTTCGCCGGCTATGTGCTGCTGGCCGGCGCCCGCCTGGTCCCTGCGGCTGCGGCGACCGGGCCGGTGACCGCGGCGACCGGGCCGGCGGCCGTGCGCTGGGGCGACCGTCCGGAACTGTCGCGCGCCTGCCGCCTGTCGATGGGCATCGCCATGGTCGCGATGCTTCTGACGATGTGAGCGACGGCCCTGCGGTCCCCGCGCCCCTTGAGGAAGCTGCGGCTCGCCCACCCGAGGGGCGCGGGGAACTGCGCGACAAGCCACGAAGGACCCGCACCCGGCGACGCAGCCCGCACCCCCCTCGCTGGGCGCGCCCGGCGTTGCCTGCGTCACTTCGCCGCCGTGCGCCGTACCGCCGGGGGCCCCGCGCTCATAGGGTGCTGCCCATGATGGTCCCCGTGGCCCTGTTGCTGCTCGGCGCGCTGACCGCCGTGGCCGGGCCCAGGCTGCTCGCGCGGGCCGACTGGGCGGACCGGGAGCCGGTGGTCGCGCTGTGGATGTGGCAGTGCGTCGTGGCGGCCGTACTGCTGTGCTGCGGGCTGTCGATGACGCTCAGCGCGGCGGCGGCGTGGCAGGCGGTGCGCGGGCAGGTGTTCGCGACGGCTCCGCACGCGGTCGTGGACGCCTACGCGCTCGGCACGGCCGGTCCCTGGGCGGCGGCGACCGCGGTGGCCCTGCTCTGCGGCGCCCTCTGGAGCCTGGCGATGCTGGTGCGGGAGGTCGTACGGTCCCGGGCCCGGCGGCGGGCGCGGCGGGCCGAACTCCTGGTGCGTGCCCCACTGTTGCCCGGCGAGGAGCCTGCCGGGGGCCGGCTGGTCATCCTGGAGGGCGAGCGGCCCGACGCCTGGTGGCTGCCCGGCGCGACGCCCCGGCTGGTCGTCACGACGGCCGCGCTGCGCCGGCTGAGGGGACGCCGGCTGGACGCCCTGCTCGCCCATGAGCAGGGGCACGCGCGGGCCCGGCACGACTGGCTGCTGCACTGCTCGGCCGCGCTGGCCGGCGGGTTCCCGCAGGTGCCGGTGTTCGCCGCGTTCCGTGACGAGATGCACCGGCTGGTCGAACTGGCCGCCGACGACACCGCCTCCCGGCGCTTCGGCCGTCTGACGACCGCGCTGGCCCTGGTCGAACTCAACGAGGACCGGGGGGTGTTCGGGCCCGCCCCGGCTCCGCACGCCGAAGTGCCGCGGCGGGTGCACCGGTTGCTCACTCCCCCGGACCGGCTCCCCGCCCTGCGCCGGCTGCGCCTGACGGCGACGGCCGCACTGGTCCCGGCGCTCCCCGTCCTGGTGGCGTTCGTCCCGGGGCTGCGGGCACTGGGCCGCTGACGGCGGGCACCGGAGTGCTGACGGCCCGGGGCACGCGGGAGCCCGGGTAGAGTCCGGCGCATGACCGCCGTGCTGTTCGACTTCTCGGGCACCCTCTTCCGTATCCAGTCGACGGAGTCCTGGCTGCGCGCCGGACTGCACGAGGCGGGCCTGGTGCTCTCCGATCCCGAAGTTGCGGCCACGGCGGGGGCGTTGGAGGCGGCCGGGGCGCTGCCCGGCGGGGCGGCACCGGCCGAACTGCCGGACTCCCTGGCCCCGCTCTGGGCGGTCCGGGACGAGAGCGCCGAGCTGCACCGGGCGACGTACACCGGCCTGTCCCGGCGGGTGCCGCTGCCCGACCCGAAGCTGCACGACCTGCTGTACGACCGCCACATGCTGCCGTCCGCCTGGTCGCCCTACCCGGACGCCGCCGAGGTGCTGCGCACGCTGCGCGAGCGCGGGATCGGCGTCGGAGTGGTCAGCAACATCGGCTGGGACCTGCGGCCGGTCTTCCGCGAGCACGGCCTGGACCCGTACGTGAACGCCTATGTGCTGTCGTACGAGCACGGCGTGCAGAAGCCGGATCCGAGGCTGTTCGAGGCCGCCTGCGCGGCTCTCGGCGCCGATCCCCGGCAGGTGGTGATGGTCGGGGACAGCAGGGAGGCGGACGGTGGGGCGGCCGCGCTTGGCTGCCGCGTGCACTTCGTGGACCATCTGCCGGTGACGCGCCGGCCGGACGCCCTGCGACCGGTGCTGGAGCTGGTGGGGTGAGCCACCCGGCGAGCGACCGGTGAACGACCCGGCGAGCCGGCCGCTGAGCGAGCGCTGAGTGGCCGTTATGCGAGGCCAGGGCCCCCGGCCCGGTGGCCGGCCGTCCGGGGCGATCCCCCGTGTCGCCCCGGACGGACCGGACCGTGGTGCGGGCTCCGCGCACGGCGGGCCCCCTGCGGTGAGTATGGTTGGCTGGCAGCCAGTCAACGCAGGAGTTACAGGATGTCCCCGCGCAGCGCATCGGTCAATGAAGAATTGCGGCGGCGTTCCCGCGAGCGGCTGCTGCAGGCCGCCGTCGAGCTGGTCGACGAGCGGGGGTTCGAGGCGACCACGCTGGGCGACATCGCGGACCGGGCCGGTTCGGCCCGCGGGCTGGTGTCGTACTACTTCCCCGGCAAACGCCAGCTCGTGCAGTCCGCCGTCCACCGGCTGATGCACCGCACGCTGGAGGAGGCGCTGGAACGGGAGCCGCGGACCGAGGACGGCCGGGAGCGGCTGGCCCGGGCCATCGACGCGATCCTGGGCCTGGCCCGTGACCGGCCCGTGCTCATGCGCCAGCACATGGCGGGCCTGCTGCAGGCCGAGGGCTTCGTGCGGTGCCCGGAGCAGCGGCGGCTGTCGGAGCTGCTCACCGACACGGTCGCCCGGTACGGCTCCCCCGACCTGGCCGCCGACTACCCGATGCTGCGGGCCCTGCTGATGGGTGCGGTGTTCGCGGCCCTGGTGCCGGGCGTGCCGATGCCGGTGCCGGAGCTGCGGGCCGAGCTGTTCCGGCGGTACGGGCTCGACTGGGAGCTGGGCGTGCCGCCCGAGCGTGACACCGGGACGCGGGAGCGGGACCTGTCGCGGTTCTTCGCCACGGAGGAACGGCACAGCGGACGGAAGGATCCCGGTCCGCGCTCAGGGCCGGCCCGTCGGCAGCAGTCGTAGGACCGTCTCCTCCAGGCGGGGCAGGGCCCGGCCGCTCGCGAGGGCGACGGCGATCGACGCGGCGACGCCCGCCCACGCGACCGGGCCCAGCGGCGTGCAGCCGAGGAGGCGGCTGAGTCCCGGCGTCTGGATCACGGCGACGAGGGCCGCGGCGGAGCCGAGGGACGTGATCCGGACCAGGGTGCTGTCACGGCGGTCGAGGAGCGTCTGGGCCAGTTGGGTGCCGACCACGCCGCACAGGGCCATCGTGCCGGTCCTGCGGGCCGTGCCCGGGGTGAAGCGGCCGATCAGCCAGGCGGTGAGGGCACCCAGGCAGGTGGTCAGGGCGCGGTGGCGGATCTGCCGGATCAGGGTCTCGCCCAGCACTCCGCCGGCCGCGTCCTCGGGGGCGGCTATGTCGGTCGGTTCGGCGTCCTCCGTCACCGCGACCGCCATCGACGGGAACAGGTCGGTGAAGAGGTTCACCAGGAGCATCTGCCGGGTGGAGAGCGGAGCCCGGCCCGACAGCAGAGTGCCGATGATGCCGAAGCCGACCTCGCCGGCGTTGCCGCCGATGAGGATGGCGATGGCGTCGGCGACGCTGTGCCACAGGGCGCGGCCCTCGCGGACGGCGGCGATCAGGACGGTCAGGTCGTCGTCGGTGAGGACGATGTCGGCGGCGTTGCGCGCGGCGGCGGAGCCCCGGGCGCTGATGCCGACGCCGATGTCGGCGGCCCGGATCGCGGCGGCGTCGTTGGCGCCGTCGCCGACCATGCCGACGACCCGGCCGGCGTCCCGCAGCGCCTCGATCACCTGGAGCTTCTGCTCGGGCGCGACCCGGGCGACGACACCGGCGTCGCGGAGCATCCGGGCGCGGGCCGAGCGGTCGGCGGCGGTGAGCTGGTCCCCGGTGACGACCTCGGTCTCCTCCGGCCAGCCCAGTTCGCGGGCGACGGCGCGGGCGGTCTGCGGATGGTCGCCGGTGAGCATGACCGGCCGTACGCCTTCCTCGCGCAGGCCCCGCACCAGCGCCGTGGACGTCTCGCGGGGTACGTCCGACAGGGCCAGCAGACCGGCGAACTCCAGGTTTTCCAGGGGTGCTTCGAGGACGTCCGCCTCGGTCTCGCCGTCCGTCAGACGGCGCCGGGCCACGGCGAGGACGCGCAGTCCGTCGCCGGCCAGCGCGTGCGCCGCCGCGGTGGCGTGCCCGGGGAGGTCCGCGCAGGTGGGCAGGACGGTTTCCGGCGCGCCCTTGACCACGAGGGTGCGCGGGCCGTCGGCCGTGCGGCCGACGGCGGCCGCGTAGCCGCGGGCGGCCTCGAACGGCAGGCCGTCGAGCTGGGTCCAGTCGGGGTCGGGTCCGGCCGCGTCGAGGACGGCCTCGTCGGTGGCGTGCACCGGGCGGTCGGAGCCGCCGTCGACCACCGGGCAGGCGCGCGCGGCGGACCGCAGGGTGTCCGCGGCGGCCGCGTCGTCCACGGGCCGTACGGTGCCGTCGGCGGTGCCGAGCCGCACGAGGCGCAGCCGGTTCTCGGTGAGGGTGCCCGTCTTGTCGAAGCAGAAGGTGTCCATGCGGCCCAGCGCCTCCAGGGTGCGCGGGGTGCGCACCAGCACGCCGCCCCGGCTCAGCCGCCGGGCGGCCGCCAGCTGGGCGACCGTGGCCACCAGCGGCAGCCCCTCGGGTACGGCGGCCACGGCGACGGCCACCCCGCCGCTGACCGCCTCCCGGATGGGAGTGCCGCGCACCAGGGCCAGACCGGTCACGGCGGCGCCGCCGGCGAGCGTCAATGGCAGCGCCTTGCGGGTGAGTTCCTGCAGCCTGGCCTGGACGCCGCCGGCCGGGGGCGTGCGGGCGGCCAGGTGGACGGCGCGGGCCGCCTCGGTGCTGTCCCCGGTGTCGACCACGACGCCGTGCGCGCTGCCGGCCACCACGGTCGTGCCCTCGAAGACCATGCACCGCCGGTCCGCGACCACCGCGTGCGGGGTGGCGGCGGTCTGCTTCCGCACCGGCAGGGACTCCCCGGTCAGCGCGGACTCGTCGATCTCCAGGCCGTCCTCCCACAGCAGCCGGGCGTCGGCGGGCACGACGTCGTCCGCCTTCAGCTCGATGACGTCGCCGGGCCGCAACCGGCCCGCGTCCACGGTGCGGGTGCCGCCGGCGGGTGCCTCCTCCTCCGGGGGTGCGACGCGCGCCTTCCGCTTCTGCTCGGCGCGCAGCCCGGACAGCGCCCGCTCGGCGCGCATCCGCTGGACGCCGCCGACGAGGGCGTTCAGGTCGAGGGCGCCGACCACGAGCAGGGCGTCCACGACGGAGCCGAGGATCGCCGACGCGGCGGAGCCGACGGCGAGGACCGGGGTGAGCGGGTCGTGCAGTTCCTCCCGGACGGCCCGGCCGAGCCGCACGGTCCACCGGGCGGGGGCCAGCACGGGATGCCGTACGGCGGTGCGGGCGGCCGTGCGGGCCCCGGACGTCGCCTGCTCGAAGGCGGAGGGTTCGGCGGCCGGGTCGTCGCCCAGACGCTGCCTGGCCTCCCGCGCCTCCAGTTCGTGCCAGTGCACGCGGGGGCGCGGGTGCGGGGCGCGGGCGGCGGCCACACCGAGGGCGGAGCGGGCGCCGGACAGCAGGGCGGTCGCGGCGCCGGCGTCGACCGGGGCGTGCCGCAGGCCGGGCAGGACGCCGCGGCCGCTGCGGGACTCGCCGATGGCGACGAGGAGCCCGGAGAGCGCTGCGCCGGACCGGGCCAGGCTCTGCGCACGGCGGCCGACCGTCCGGGCTGCCGGGACCGCGGTCAGCACCCGCCACGCGTCGGGCAGACCGTGCGGGGCGAGGAGGTCCGCGCCCCAGACGACGGCACCGTCCTGGTCGGTCAGCGCGACGGCGACGTCACTGCCGCGCAGCCCGGCGAGGACGTCGTGCTCGGTGGCGGACCGCATCCGGACCACCGTGAGGACGGTCCCTTCGTCGCCGCGCACCCCGTACACCACGTCGTCGAGCGGGCGCCGGGCGTCGACGACCTCGTCGGCGAGGCCGGTGAAGTCCTCCAGCACCGGGTCGTCGACGAGGACGACGCGCAGGCCGGCCCGGCGGGCCGCGTCCAGCACGGCCTCGGTCCACGGGTCGGCCTCGCCGTCCGCCGTGCGCAGCGCGCTCGGGTGCAGGACGACGGTGTGCGCCATCTCCAGCTGCCGCAGCCGCTCCGGGTCCCGCACCAGCACGCCGGTGCGGGACAGCGCGGTGCTCAGTACGGCGTGGAACGCGGCGGGGCCGTACCGGGCGGCCTTGGGCGAGCCGGCGAGCACCGCCTCCGCCGCCTCGGTGCCGTCGTGCTTGACCAGGAGGGTGGCCGCCGCGCCCAGCAGGCTGCCCGCGGAGGCGTGGGAGGCGTACTCCTGGGCCGGCGACTCGCGCAGCGGCGGGCGCGGGCAGCCGTCGGCGGCGACGCTGATCCGCCCGGGCGCGCACAGGTCGTCGTGCACCGCGTCGAAGGCGGCCGCGCGGGCCACCGTCTCGGCGAGCTGGCAGGCGCGCAGGGTGCCGTCGAGCACCAGCGAGGTGGGCGTCTGGCCGGCGCCTTGCGCGACGGCGTTCGCGCAGGCCAGCAGCAGGTCGGTGCGGGACGCGCCGACACGCGCGCGGAGGAAGGACCGGAAGCGCGGGTTCTCCCGCAGCAGGGTGACCGCGGCCGTCACGACCCGCGGCGAGGGCGGCAGCCGCAGGGCGTACGCGGTGAACCCGGCGGCGATGCCGAGGACGTCGGCGCCGAGGGTGGCCGCCGCGGCGCGCACCCCGGCCGGGTCGGCCGGGTGCGTCGGCTCCTCGGGATCACCCCCGGCCAGCCCCAGCCCGTGCCGTGCGGCGAGGTCGGTCGCACGGTCCATGACCCGGTCTGCGGCCTCCTCCTCGGTCACGCTCACCACCAGGCGGGCGAGCCCCTGGTCCCAGTACGCGAAGACGACATCCGGGTGCTCGGCCAGCGCCGAGGCGACCCGGCGGGCCAGCCGGCCGGTCCCGCCGGCACGCCGTACCCGCTCCGGCTCGGCGGGCCGCAGCGGCAGGTGCGCCCGCGCACCGGACCGCCAGGGCGCGCCCGCGCCGGAGAGCGCGCCGCGGGCGACCCGGGCCACCCGCCCCGCCGTGTCCGCGCCGCGCACCCCGGCCCGCGCGGTTCCGGCCACCGCCCCCGCGGCCAGCCCGACAGCGGGGACGGCCGCCCGCGCGACCGCCCCGGGAAGCGCTTCCGCCGCTCGTACGGCGGCGGAGGGTGCCGTCAGCAGTCCGAGCACCACGGCCTCCTCAGAGCACGGTGCGGCCGGGCCGCGCGGTCGGACCGAGCGGACCGGTGGCGTGTTTGGGCGAGGGCGGCGGGGCGTCGTCGTGGGCGACTTCCGGCTTGTGGTGGCTGGGGGGCGGGGTGGCGCCGGTGGCGTTACTGCTGCTGGTGCCGACGCCGGTGTCATGGGCCTCGTGGGTGTCGTCGGTGGCCGTCGGCTTCGGGTGGCTGGGGCTGCCGGACGGGGTGGCGCCGGGGTCGCGGACGTCGCTTGAGTCGCCGGTATGGCCTGCCTGGCCGCCGCCGGCGTGTCCGCTGCCGCCGGTGGCGCCGGCCTGGGCGGGCGCCGTGGGCTCGGTATTCGTCCTCGACGACCTGAGTGCCGCACTGCCGAGGTCGTGCGCGGGCTCCGTCCGCTCGGCCCGGCCGCGCGAAACGGCCTTCTCCTCGACGGCTCCCTCGGTGACAGCCTTGTCCATGACGGCCTGCTGGATGGCCGCCTTCTCGGCGGGGGTCCGCTCGGCCGGTTCGGCCGTGTCGGTGGGCGTGCGCTCGACTGGTCCGTGCGTCTCGCCCTGGGTCCGCTCGGCCGGTTCGGCCGTGTCGGTGGGCGTCCGCTCCTCCCCCACGTCCGTGGCCGCCCGCTCTGTTTCCGGGCGTGGCCGGGTGAGCCATGCGACCGCCGCGCCGGTGAGCGCGACCGGCCATTCGACCACGCCCGTCACGCCGAGCACCCCGGCCCCGGCGTACACCGCGATCCGGCGTCCCCGTGGCGAGACGGCGCCGATCCTGTCCAGGGTCTCCTCCGCCGCCCTGCCGACCGGGCCGGCGCCGGGCACCCGCCGCAGTGCCGAGGCCGCGCCGCGCAGGGGCGCCGTGAGGGCCGACGACGACTTCTGCTCAGCCATGACTCTCCTCGGGTGGATCACCAGTGGTGCCCACCGAGTGCCCGCAACGGCGTGGGTCATCCCACCTGGTCATCGCGCCCTTCTCGGCGAAGGAGGCGGCCAGCCCCACGCCCCTACGACAGCCGAGCCGAACCGATCAGAGGCCACTCCTGGCCACTCCTCCGGCCGGCCCACGGCTCCCGGCCCCGGCCCCAGCCCCAGCCTCGGGCCCCCGGCCCACGGCCCCCAGCGAATGCCGCCCCGTGCACGCTCGCCCCAGGCATCGGCACGGGTGCGCGTGCGCGTGCGCGTCACGACGTTCCGCCGTCCTCCCCTCCGCCCAGCCCCGCCGAGGCGGCCAGTTCGGCCCGGTAGCCGGCGTACGCGGCGCGGAGGGCCTCGCCCGGCCAGTCGGGGGGCAGGAGTCCGGCCGGCAGTACGGGGTCCGTGAGCAGGTGGCGTACGGCCGCCGCGAAGGCGGTCAGTGAGTCGGCAGGGTCGCGGGAGCCGGCCACCCGGGCCAGCAGGGTCCGCGCGGTGGCCGCCCAGTCCTCCAGCGGCCACAGGCGCGCCGCCAACTCGTGCGGAGACTCGTCCGGTCGCGCGGTGTACGTCTGCGCCACCCGCGCCAGTTCCCCCGGCAGCGGCCGGTCGAGGTTGGCCGGGCGCAGCCACACGCCCTCGCGGAGTTCGGCCAGCCGAAGGGTCGTCAGACGGGCGCGCAGGGCGGCGCGTTCGGCGGGCTCGCGGCCCGTCGCGGTGATCACGACCATCTCCCATTCGCCGTCCCACGCGCGCGTGCGGGGACGCACCGCGTCGTCCTGCCGGCGCTGACGGGCCAGCAGCCGGTCACTGAGGCCGTACACGCCGTTCGCGCGCCGCAGGTCACCGGCGGACACCATCCGGCTCAGCGCGGCCCGCAGGGTGGAGCCGCCGACCCCGAACGGTTCCACCAGCCGGACCAGGTCCTTCACCGGCAGCCGCGGCGGATGGGTGCCCAGGAGCAGGCTCAGCACGACCGACCGCGCCGACAGCGGCCGCAGGCCGGCCGTGTCCGTCTCCACCGCCACGTTCGTCCGCATGGGCACGTACTGTACGTCCCCCTCCCGGCTATGTGTTGCACTCTTGCTACGGTCGCAGCGAGAGTGCAACATGGCCGTATGGTCTCCACTTCCGCGCAGTCGCCGTCCTCGTCGCCGTACGCCACCCACGAGGTCACCAACCAGGCCCCGCCCCTGCCGCCGTACGACGCCTCGGACGACCGTGCGCTGCTGGAGGGCCTGCGCCGGGAGGGTGCCGGCTGGGCGGAGGAGGACGTCCGGCGGCTCGGGCTGCGGGCCGGCAGCGCGCAGGCGCAGGAGTGGGGCGAGCTGGCCAACCGCAACGAGCCGGAGCTGCGCACTCACGACCGGTACGGCAACCGGGTCGACGAGGTGGACTTCCATCCGAGCTGGCACCACCTGATGCGCACCGCCGTGGCCGAGGGCCTGGCCGGGGCGCCGTGGGCGGACGACCGTCCGGGCGCCCACGTGGCACGTACGGCCGGCGGGCTGGTGTGGGGGCACACCGAGGCCGGGCACGGCTGTCCGACGTCGATGACGTACGCGGCCGTCCCCGCGCTGCGCGCGACGCCGGAGCTCGCCAAGGTGTACGAGCCGCTGCTGACCAGCCGGGAGTACGACCCGGAGCTGCGGGTGCCGACGGAGAAGCCGGGTCTGCTGGCCGGCATGGGGATGACCGAGAAGCAGGGCGGCTCGGACGTCCGGACGAACACCACGGTGGCCACGCCCACCGCCGAGGCGGGTGTGTACACGCTGCGCGGGCACAAGTGGTTCACGTCGGCTCCGATGTGCGACGTCTTCCTGGTGCTGGCGCAGGCGCCCGGCGGCCTGTCCTGCTTCCTGGTGCCGCGCATCCTCCCGGACGGCGGCCGCAACCCGTTCCGCATCCAGCGGCTCAAGGACAAGCTGGGCAACCGGTCCAACGCCTCCTCCGAGCCGGAGTTCCACGGCACGGTGGCCTGGCTGGTGGGTGCGGAGGGCCGCGGCGTGAAGACCATCATCGAGATGGTCAACTGCACCCGCCTTGACTGCGTGATGTCCTCGGCGACGCTGATGCGCAAGACGCTCGTCGAGGCCGGTCATCACGCGCGGTACCGCGGCGCGTTCGGCGCGCGGCTGATCGACCAGCCGCTGATGCGCAACGTCCTGGCCGACCTCGCCCTGGAGTCGGAGGCGGCGACGACCCTCACGCTGCGGCTGGCCGGTGCGGCGGACCGGGCGGTGCGCGGGGACGCCGGGGAGAAGGCGTTCCGGCGGATCGCGACCGCCGTCGGCAAGTACTGGGTGACCAAGCGCGGTCCGGCGTTCACGGCGGAGGCGCTGGAATGCCTGGGCGGCAACGGCTACGTCGAGGACTCCGGGATGCCGCGCCACTACCGGGAGGCCCCGCTGCTCTCCATCTGGGAGGGCTCGGGCAACGTCAACGCGCTCGACGTGCTGCGCGCGCTGGGCCGGGAACCGGACACCGCCGAGGCACTGTTCGCCGAACTCGCCCTCGCGCGCGGGGCCGACACCCGCCTGGACGAGACGGTGACCTCCCTGAGGCGGCAACTGGCCGAAACGGACCAGGTGGGCGCCCGCCGCCTCGTCGAGCGCATGGCCCTCGCCCTGCAGGCGTCGCTGCTGGTGCGGGACGCCCCGCACCCGGTGGCCGACGCGTTCTGCGCGACCCGTCTGGGCGGCGACTGGGGCCACGCCTTCGGCACCCTCCCCGCGGGGGCCGATCTCGGCTCGATCCTGGACCGCGCCCTGCCCGTCCGGGAGGGCTGACCGGCCCCGCCCCTCCCCTGGGCGCGCGCCCCCTTGCGCGGCCTCGCCCGGCCGAAAACACCTCCCTCCCGGGCGTGTTGTGCCGGCGACGCGGTTGGCCGGTGACCGATGACGGATCGCACACAGTCAGCGCGCGGCTCCGCTTCGTTGTCAGTGGTGTGGTGCACACTCGCGATCAGTGGCACTCGCCTGGGGAGGACAACGTGTTCACGGGGATCGACGAGGTCGACTGGGCTTCGCTGCGGCACGCGTACGGCAGTGCGGAGGACGTGCCGCCCCTCCTGCGGGGGCTGGCCTCCGCGGACGCCGTCGAGCGGGAGACCGCGCTCGACGGGCTGTACGGCGCCGTGCACCACGAGGGGAGGGTGTACGACTCGACGCTGGCCTGCGTGCCCTTCCTCTTCTCGGTCGTCGCGCGTGCGGAGGTGCCGGACCGGGCCGGCATCGTCGAACTGCTGGCCAGCATCGGCACGGGAGGCGCGGAAGGCACGGGAGCAGCGGGCGGGGGCGCGCCGGCGCGGTACGCGGTGTCCTCGGGCGCCGAGGCCTTCGTACCGCTCGCCTCAGACGCGGACGCGCGCGTGCGAAGGGCGGCGGCAAGCGCTCTCGTACAGTTCCTCGACGACCAACCCGCGCGGGTGCTCGACCTGCTGCGGCAGCGCCTCCTGGTCGAGCGGGACGACGCGATCCTGCTCGCCGTCACCGAGGCCGTCGGCCTGTTCGCCCGCCGGCATCCGGGCCACGCGGCCCCCGCGGTGGAACTTCTGGCCGCGCGGAGCGCCCCGCCCTACGGCCCGGGACTGCGGCTCGCCGCGCTCGGCCAGCTCGCCTGCGTGGCCCCCGACCGGCTGCCTGCCGGCCTGGTGCCGACGGCCGTACGGCTGCTGCGGGAGCGGTCCGCACAGCGTGCCGCCGAGTCCGGCGGGCCGCAGGAGGACACGCTGGTGGCGCGGATACGGCGGCTGCGGCCCTCCGACGAGGAGGGTTCGCGTCTGCTGCGCACCCTGCACAGCGCGCTCGGTGACCGGGTGGACGACCGGATCGCCTTGCTTACCGGGCAGTTGACCAGCCCCGACCCCAGGGACCGGGGCAACGGGGTGTGGATGTCGGCGGGGCTGTTCCGCGGCCTGCGCGCGGACCACCGCCGCCCGGTGTCCCTCCTCGGCGCCCAACTCGCCTCGGACCACGCCTGGTTACGCGATGCCGCGGTCTCGGTCCTCGCCGAGCTGTTCGGCCTGGCCGCACCCGCCGCGGACGCACTGCACACCCTGGTCACCGCCCGGCCCGACCTGTGGACGCAGCGCTGGCACGGCGGCCCGCCGACGCTGGGCGGCCCGCTCAGAGCCCTGTCCAGGAGCGGGGACCGGCGGGCCGTCCCCGTTCTCGCCCAGGTCCTGGACAGCACGGCCGTACCGGTCGACCTGGGGTGCGAGGTGGTGCCCCTGGGCCGCGCGGCGGCTCCGCTGGCCCCGGCGCTGCGCCGCCGGCTCGGCCTCATACCGTTGGACGACCCCGCGGCCGCCCGGCTCGCCCGCCCGCTGCTGGCGGCCGTCGGCGCCGTCGGGGACCGGGAGGCCGTACCGGAGGTGCTGCGGCTGCTGTCCGGCGGACCCGACGGGCCGGGTGGGCTCGACGGCATCGCCGGGCCGGCGATCGAGACCCTGGAGACGCTGGGGGCGGCGGCACAGGCCGCGCCGCTGCTGCGGCGGTTCCTGCACACCCGGCACGCCGCCGCCGCGGCGAGTGCCCTGTGGTCGGCGGAGGGCGACGCGAACGCCGTACTCCCCTCTCTTCGCCGGGAGTTGGCAGAGCGCCGGCACGGAAGGCGCCGTCCGGCCGCCGAAGTGCTGGGCAGACTGGGCCCCGCCGCCCGAACCGCCCTGCCGGAACTGCGCCGGGTCGCCGAGTCCGGGCCCGCGGCGGAGCGTGCGTGGGCCGCTTGCGCGTGGTGGTGGATCGAACGGGACCCGGAGCCCGTGCTCCCCGTGCTGCGGACCGCCTGGACGGAGGACCCCACCGCGCGCCGCCCGATCGTCGGCTGCCTGGCCGAGATGGGTCCGCCCGCCGCTCCGCTACGCGAGCTGGTGGCGACGGAACTCGCCGCCGTCCGGCGCCACAATGCACGGGAGACCGGCCACGGCAGCCACGACATCGCCGAGGACGAGGCGCTGCTGGGAGCGTGCCGCGAGGTGATCGCGGCGCTGTAGGCGGCGGCCGGGGGCCCGGCGAGCCACTGCGCTTCGCGGGCGCCGGGCGGGCGCCGGAGCCGCGGTCGAGCTGGTCGACGTGCGGGGCTTCGAGGCGACCACGCTGGGCGACATAGCGGACATCGCGGCGGCGTTCCCGCGAGCGGCTGCCGCGGATCCCCGGGCAGCGCATCGGTCGATGAAGGCCGGCCCCGGCACGGCGTTCGGTCCCGGCCCTGCGGGGCGCGGAGTGTCAGCCGGTCATGCGTCCCCACTGGGGGCCCAGGCGGGCCCATTCCGCGTCCCAGCCGGCCATGCGCCGGTGCTCCAGCCGCCGGCGCAGCATCATGCCGCCGACGAACGGGACGGCGGCCCCGCTCACCCCGACCAGGCCGCCGATCAGCACGGCTCGGAGGCGGGCCTCGGAGACGGTGGCGGGCCGGGTGACGAGGTGCCCTCGCGGATCGGTCCAGACGGACACCGCGGTGCCGGCCCGGCTGCCCGGTGCGACGCGGACCCGGCCGGTGTGGGCGGAGCCGTCGGCCACGGTCCAGCGGACCGTGGTCCAAACCCGCTCGCCGGCGGTCGTGCGCTGGTGCGCGTGCTTCCCGGGGGCCTTCTGGACCACCCGGGCGACGGCCAGGCGCCACGTGGCGCGTTCCGCGGCCAGGCCGTGCTCCACCGACCGGGCCGCCGCCAGTCCCGCCGCCACAGCGACCAGGACGGTCAGCAGCCAGGCGCCCAGCACCACCCACGCCTCCACCACGTCGGCCCGGCGCCTGAGCGGATTGCGCCGCCAGCGCCACAGCCACACCGTCGGACCACGGGACTTCGGACCACGGAACGCCATCAAAGGCATCCTCCTCACGAGCGCACCGACCGACCGGACCGCCCTCCCTTACGGGCGGACCCGCCCCCCTGCTCACGCCGAGCCGTCTCCCCGACGGTCGCACGAGTCGCCCCGTTCGCGCGGGCACATGCGCCGAGCGGATCCGGCCGATCTCCGCGGCCGCCCAGCGTCACCGTTGTGACCTGCGGTGACGCGCGCTCCGGGGGCCGCTGTCAGTGGTGGGGTGCAGACTGGCCGATATCTGACGACGACCCGGACGAAGACGTCCCGGAGGTGATCGGCATGACCGAGGTACTGCTCGCCGTGGGCACCCGAAAAGGTCTGTTCATCGGGCGGCGGCGAGAGGGCGCCTGGGAGTTCGACGACCGTCCCTGTTTCAACGCGCAGGCCGTCTACTCGGTCGCCATCGACACCCGGGGCGACACCCCGCGGCTGCTGGCGGGCGGGGACAGCGCGCACTGGGGCCCGTCCGTGTTCCACTCGGACGACCTGGGCCGCACCTGGACCGAGCCGGCCCGGCCGGCGGTCAAGTTCCCCCAGGACACCGGCGCCTCGCTGGAGCGGGTCTGGCAGCTGCACCCGGCCGCCGCCGAACCGGACGTGGTCTACGCAGGCACGGAACCGGCGGCGCTGTACCGCTCGGAGGACCGCGGCGAGAGCTTCGAGCTGGTGCGCCCGCTGTGGGAGCACCCCACGCGCGCGCAGTGGGTGCCGGGCGGTGGCGGTGAGGGGCTGCACACGGTGCTCACCGACGCGCGGGACCCGCGTGCCGTGACGGTGGCCGTCTCCACCGCCGGGGTGTTCCGCACCACCGACGGCGGGGCGAGCTGGGCGCCGTCCAACTCCGGTGTCTCCGCGGTGTTCCTGCCGGATCCGAACCCGGAGTTCGGCCAGTGCGTGCACAAGGTCGCCCGGGACTCGGCCGACCCGGACCGGCTGTACCTGCAGAACCACTGGGGGGTGTACCGCAGCGACGACGCGGGCGCGCACTGGACCGACATCGGCTCGGGCCTGCCGTCCACGTTCGGTTTCGCGGCGGCCGCCCACCCGCACCGGGGCGACACGGCGTACGTCTTCCCGATCAACGCGGACGCCGACCGGGTGCCCGCCGACCACCGCTGCCGGGTCTTCCGCACGTCGGACGCGGGCAAGAGCTGGGAGCCGCTGTCGGCGGGCCTGCCGGACGAGGACCACTACGGCACGGTGCTGCGCGACGCGCTCTGCACGGACGACGCGGATCCGGCGGGCGTGTACTTCGGCAACCGCAACGGCGAGGTGTTCGCCTCGGCCGACGACGGCGACAGCTGGCAGCAGCTGGCGTCGCACCTGCCGGACGTGCTGTGCGTGCGGGCGGCGGTGATCGCCTGACAGCGGTCCCGCGCCGCGGACGCCGTTTGATCGCCGCCCGGTGTACGGCAGTAGGGTGACGCCCGTGGCACCACGACCCTTGCATGAAATCGTCGAAGCGGGCTGGGCGAAGGCCCTGGAACCCGTGGCCGGGCAGATCGCGTCGATGGGTGACTTCCTGCGCGCGGAGATCGCCGCGGGGCGCACCTACCTCCCGGCCGGGCCGAACGTCCTGCGGGCTTTCCAACAGCCCTTCGACGACGTACGGGTCCTGATCGTCGGTCAGGACCCGTATCCCACCCCCGGACACGCGGTGGGCCTGAGCTTCTCGGTGGCCCCCGAGGTACGGCCGCTGCCGCCGAGCCTGATCAACATCTTCCGGGAGCTGAACACGGACCTGGGCCTGCCCCAGCCGTCGAACGGCGACCTCACGCCGTGGACGCGGCAGGGGGTGCTGCTGCTCAACAGGGCGCTCACGACGGCGCCGCGCAGTCCCGCCGCCCACCGCGGCAAGGGCTGGGAGCAGGTCACCGAGCAGGCGATCCGGGCGCTGGCCGGGCGCGGCAAGCCGCTGGTGTCCGTCCTGTGGGGGCGGGACGCCCGGAACCTGCGTCCGCTGCTTGGCCGGTTGCCGGCCGTGGAGTCCGCGCACCCGTCGCCGATGTCGGCGGACCGCGGGTTCTTCGGGTCCCGGCCCTTCAGCCGGGCCAACGAGCTGCTGCTCCAGCAGGGAGGGCAGCCGGTGGACTGGCGTCTGCCGTGACCGGCCCCGCCCGCAGCGGCTACCTGGCCGTCGACTCCGGTGGCTCCGGGCTCCGGGTGGTGCTCGGCGTGCCGGGGCGGGAGCCGTCCGCGCCGCGCGCGTCGAAGGAGCCGGTCCGGACGGGCGGGCGCGGGATCGACCCCGCCCATCTGATGGAGCAACTGGTGCCCCTCGCCCGCGCGTTGGCCGAGGAGGCCGGGGTGAGCGGCCTGGACGCGGCCGTGGTGGGCGCCGCCGGGTTCGCCAGTCTCGGTGACGCGCTGCGGGCCGAACTGCCGGGCGCGCTCAGCCGGGAGCTGGGGGTGCGGACGGTGGCGCTCGCCGCGGACGCCGTCACCGCCTACGTGGGCGCGCTGGGCCCCCGGCCAGGCGCGGTGCTGGCCGCCGGCACCGGCCTGATCGCGGTCGGCACGGACCTGACGGGCTGGCGGCGGGCGGACGGCTGGGGGCATCTGCTGGGCGACTGCGGCGGCGGCGCCTGGATCGGGCGGGCCGGGCTGGAGGCCGCGCTGCGCGCCCACGACGGCCGCGACGGCGGCTCCGCCGCGCTGCTGTCCCGCGCCGAGGAGCGGTTCGGGCCGGTGAACGGCCTGCCGGGACTGCTGTATCCGCGCTCCGACCGTCCTGCCGTCCTCGCCTCCTTCGCCCCGCAGGTGGCCGAGTGCGCCGGCCGCGACCCGGTCGCGGCCGGGATCCTGCGTGCGGCGGCCCGGCACATGGCCGAGTCCGCCGCCGCCGTGTGCCCGGCCGCCGGGAGCCCCGAAGTCGCCCTCACCGGGGGCCTGTTCAAGATGGGAGACGCCCTCCTCGTACCCCTGCGGGAGGAGTTGGCGACCAGACTGCCGCACGCCCGGCAGGTGCCGGCCGAGGGCGATCCGCTGCACGGCGCCGTACGGATCGCGACGGATCTGGCGGCCGGGCGGTTCACCCTGCCGGGTGAACCGGCGATGCTCTGCGTGGTCCCCGCGCCGGGTGACTGAACGGGCCGGTCCGGCCCGGATGCCGGCCCCGGATCGTCCCGTGTCGGCCCATGTGTCCGGCATGTGTCGGAATCATGTGTCATCCGTACGTAACTCATCAGACAAAACCGGACGGATACCCCTCACCTGCACCCTCCCCGAACAGGGGAGCCCAGAAAGTTAGTAACATGCGGCGCCATGAGCTCCCCCACTGGGCCCGCGTCCGGCCTGCCTGTACGAATGCCGCGACCCCGCCAGCCCGGACGGCACCGCCGGCCGGAACCGCTGGTGGCTCCCGAGGGCGCGCCCGCGTTCGTCCTCGCGGTGCCCGGCGTGCCCAGCGCCGCCACGCGCGGCCTCGCCGAGGAGGTCGTGAGCATCGCCCGCTCGGAGCTGCCCGGCCTGGACGCCCGGATCGGCTACCTGGACGGCGACGACGCGGAGTTCCCGACGCTGCGGGCCGTGCTGACGCACGCCGCCGCGGAGCGCACCGCCCGCTACGAGCAGGCCGTCGCCGCCGGTGTGGCGGCCAAGGAGCCGGACGGCCCGGTCGCCGTCGTCGTCCCGCTCCTGGCGGGCCCGGACAGCGCCCTGCTGCGGCAGGTGCGCCAGTCGGTGATGGACAGCCGGGTGGCCGCCGATCTGACCGATGTGCTCGGTCCGCACCCGCTGCTCGCCGAGGCCCTGCACGTGCGCCTGTCCGAGGCGGGTCTGGCCCGCGCCGACCGCGCCCGTCTGTTCACCGTGGCGACCGCGGCCGACGGCATCATCCTGGCCTCCGTCGGCGGCGAGGAGGCCGTGCAGGCGGCCGGTATCACCGGCATGCTGCTCGCCGCGCGGCTGGCCGTGCCGGTGATGGCGGCGGCCCTGGACCAGGAGGGTTCCATCTCCTCCGTCGCCGAGCAGCTGCGGTCCTCCGGTTCGACGCAGCTCGCGCTCGCGCCGTACCTGGTGGGCCCCGAGATCGACCCCGATCTGCTGGCCGCCGCCGCCGAGGAGGCGGGCTGCTCCACCGCCGAGCCGCTCGGCGCCTACCCGGCGATCGGCAAGCTGGCCCTCGCCCAGTACACGACGACCCTGGGGATCAGCCCGCAGCAACAGCAGGGCACGCCGGTCCGCTGACCGCAGGACTCGGCGCTCGTGCGTCCCGGGCCCGCTCCGCCTGACGGAGCGGGCCCTTCGGGTGTCCGAAGGCGGCCCGGCTCAGCCGAAGATCACGCAGGAGGCCGCGGTGACCCGCACGGAGCCGTCGTAGCGGGGCAGACCCGTCCTCTCGTCGACGGTGAACCAGGTGACGTCGCCGGAGCGTTCGTTGGCCGCGTAGAGGAGGCCGGCGTGCTCGGTGAGGGCGCGGGGCCAGTGGCCGCCGCACGGAACCGTGCCGGTCAGCCGCAGCCCGTCGCCCTCGACGGCGAGCGTGGACAGGACGTCCTCGCCGCGGGTCGCCGTCCACACGTGGCGGCCGTCGGGCGAGACGACGATGCCCGAGGGGTAGGCGTCGCCGGACGGGGCGCCGGCCAGGACGGGGACCTCGGTCAGCGGCTTGAGGGAGCCCGCGTCGGCGTCCCAGCGGCACACCGTGACGGTCGGGGTGAGTTCGTTGACCACGTAGGCGTGTTCGCCGTCGGGGTGGAAGGCCAGGTGGCGGGGGCCGCAGCCGGGGCGCAGCGCGATCTCGCGGTGCAGGACGGGGGCGCCGTCCTCCAGGGTGCAGACGCGCACGGAGTCGGTGCCGAGGTCGACGCTGACAGCCCAGCGGCCGGTGGGGTCGGCCTGCACCTGGTGGGCGTGCGGGCCGCGCTGCCGGCGGTCGTGCGGTCCGGAGCCGCTGTGCTGGAGCAGTCCGGAGGGTCCCGTTCCGAGGGTGCCGTCGGGGCGTACCGGTACGGCCGTGACGCTGCCGGAGCCGTAGTTGGCGGTGAGGACGTGTCCGGCGTAGAGGCCGAGGTAGGTGGGTCCGCTGCCGTCGACCGGCACGGACGGTCCGGCGAGTTCGGGGGCGTCGCCGTCCACGCGGAACGCGGCGACCTCGCCCTCGGCCGTCTCGCTGACCGCGTAGAGCATGGCACCGTCGGGCGAGAGGGCGAGGTAGGAGGGGTCGGGGACGGTGCGGAGACTGGTGGTGGGGGTGAGGGCGCCGTTGTCGGGCCGGACCTCGGCCGTCACCAGGCCGGGGCCGCCCGCCGCCGTGAACGAGCCGATGAACGCCCTGCCCTGCCGCCTGTCGCCCTCTGCCACCGTCGTCCCCTCTCGGTCGAGCCGTTCCGGGGCCGACGGTAGCAGCCGATCACCCAAGGTCTAGACCAAACGAGCGAATCGGCCTCGCCAGGAACTCGGCCGGCCCGATCGCACGGCCGGTTCGTGGCCCCATCGCACGGCCGGTTCGCGGCCCGATCGCACGGCCGCTTCATGGCCGGCTCGCGGGCGGTTCGCGGGCGGTTCGCGGGCGGTTAGTGGGCGGTCAGTGGCGGCTCGCAGCGGCTCATGGGCGGCTCCCGGCGGCTCATGGCCAACGCACGGCGGCTCGCGGCCGACCCCCAGCGACTCATGGCCAGCTCCCGGCGGCTCGCGGCGGCTCGTGACCGACTCACGGCCGGCTCGCGGCGGCTCGTGGTCGGCCCGTGGCGGCTCCTGGCCGGCTCCTCAGGCTCCGATCAGGGGTGACGATGCCGACCGTGCTCGGAGCGGCTCCGCGAGGTCGGACAGGGCGCGTTCCAGGCCGTGCAGGTGGGCCAGCGCGGGCTCGGCGGGCGGTTCGGCAGGGCTGTGGACGTGGTCGGCGCCGCCCGTGGTGAGGGACTCGACCGCCGCCTCGACCCGCCAGCACGCGGCGGCGAGCCGGGCGTCGTGGGACGCCTCGGGGTCGGCCGCGACCGCGACCAGGCCGCGCACCTCGCGGGCGCAGTCGTCCAGCAGCGCGAGGACCTGGCGGGCGCGCCGCTTGCGGGCCGGCGCGATGTTCAGCGGGTGCACCAGCGGGGCGACGGAGAGCCGTACCCGACCGAGGAGCTGTTCCAGCTCGGCCACCCGCGGCGCCGGGTCGGCGTCGGGGTCGCCCGCGAGGCGGGCGGCGGCCTCGGCCGTGCAGGCGTGCACGCAGCGCAGGGCGCGCTGGATCCAGGCGTCGGTGGTGACATGCGTCGTGACCGGGAGGACGAACAGCACGGCGAGCACGGCCCCGAGCGCGCCGACCCCTGTCTCGGTCAGGCGCAGGGCGAGCAGGCCGGGGCTGAGCACGCCGAGCAGGCCGTACAGCGACTCGGCCAGCACGGTCACCCAGAGCATCATCCAGGTGTAGGAGACGGCGGCCGTGTAGAAGATGCCGAACACCGCGACCGCGACGAGGACCACCGTCGGCAGGGGCGCGCCGTGCACCGGGACGGCGACGGCGACGCCCAGCACGATGCCGATGACGGTGCCCATGACCCGGCGGAAGCCGCGCACCAGGGTCTCGCCGCGCGAGGCGGTGTTCACGAACACCCACCAGGTGGCGCCAACGGCCCAGTACCAGCGCTGGCCGGAGACGAGCTGGCCGACGAGCAGGGCGAAACCGGCGCCCGCGGTCGCCTGCACGGCCTGCCGGGTGGTCACGCGCGCCAGGCCGCGGCCGGCGGGCGGGGCCGGTACGGCGGCCGGGGGGACCCGGCGCTCGTAGCACCAGACCCCGAAGCGCACCACAGCCGCGCTGAGCACGGACAGCAGGACGGCGGCGCACAGGCCGGGCAACTGGCCCGGGGTGGCGTGCAGGAACTCGGCGACGTAGAAGGTCATGAAGGCGAAGACGCCGAGGCTGTGGCCGCGCGGACCCCAGCGGCGGGCGTACACACCGGCGCCGACCACGGCGAGCAGGGCCAGGTCACGGGCGACCGGGTGGGCGTGCAGCTCGGCCGCGGCGGCGAGCACGGGCAGTCCGGCGGCGGGCAGCAGGGCGGTGGTGACCGCCTGGCCGCGCACGGTGGCGTCGGTGACCGTGAACAGGGCCAGGAGCGCGGCGAGGCCGCCGGTGACCGCGCCGACGAGGGATTGGCCGGTCAGTCCGCAGACCACGACCGCCAGCCCGATGCCGAGGACGGCCCGCGCGGCGAACCGCGACCGCGCCCGCCCCGGATCCGGAGCCACGAACACCCTCTTCAGCACTGCTGCCCGCCCCTCGATGGTCAACCCGCACGAAAAAGGCGCCGCGGGATTCCGCAGCGCCATCGACGACTCCATGAGAGCACCTTGGGGGCCCTTGGCTCAACTCGTCCCTGAATCACTGTGCCATTGGCCCAGTCGCCCAAGGAGATGGTCGGCACGTGCGAGGCCAACGGACCAGGGCGGGCGGCCCACTCGCCGCGCGGATCGCTGGGCCATTGGTACAGTCGTGCGTCATGGTCGTGGACGAGCTCGACACCCGCATCCTGCGACTGCTGCTGGAGCAGCCGCGCACCAGCGTGCGGGAGTACGCCCGCGTCCTCGGGGTCGCCCGCGGCACGCTCCAGGCCCGCCTGGACCGCATGGAGCGGGACGGTGTCATCACGGGCACGGGCCCCTCCCTCTCCCCCGCCGCCCTGGGCCACCCGGTGCTGGCGTTCGTGCACATCGAGGTCACGCAGGGCCACCTCGACGACGTCGGCGACGCGCTGGCCGCCGTACCGGAGATCGTCGAGGCGTTCTCGATCACCGGCGGCGGGGACCTGCTGGCGCGGGTGGTGGGCCGGGACAACGCCCACCTGGAGGACGTCATCCAGAAGCTGATCAGCATGCCCGGCGTGGTGCGCACCCGCACCGAGGTGGCCCTCCGCGAGCGCGTGCCGCACCGGCTGCTGCCGCTGGTGGAGTCGGTCGGACGCGCGGCGCGCGGCTGATCCGGAGACCGGCGGCGCGCCGGGGCGCCCCGGGTGTCGTCCGGCCGGTCAGACCACCCGCGTCGGGCCGATCGGCCGGTCAGACCACCCGTGCCGCGGCGATCGGCCGGTCGGCGACCGTGAGGGTCTGCGCCGTGGTCTTGCTGGTGTTCACGCTCCACCGGTACCGCGAGAACTCTCCGGTGGCGTCGGAGGCGTAGAACATCATGTGCCCGATGCCGGCGCCCTGGAAGTTGTCGCCGTCGACGTCGCTGACCATCCGGGTGTCGGGGTAGGTCGCGTAGGTGGTCAGGCCGTAGACGCCGTGCGGGTCGGAGGTGCAGTCCACGATCTCGACGGCGTACTGGGTCTCCCCGGAGAAGTCGGCCGTACCGCTGAAGGTGCCCTTCACCTCGCGGACCATCACGATGTGGCCGGTGTTGTCCGGGACCTGGCCGTTGTAGTCGATGGCGATCAGGTCGCCCGGCCGCAGGTCGGTGACCTTCTCGACGCGCCGGAAGCGGGGGCCGGCCGTGCCCTCGGCGAACGCCTTCCGGTAGTCGGCGGCCTCCGGGACGGTCTCCTTGAAGTACGTGGTGAGGTAGTCGTCCGTCGCCCAGCCGTAGGTGTGTTCGAGCACCTTGGTGACGAAGGACGCGCAGCGGGCGCGGGAGATCCAGGTCGCCGGATCGTCGGGTGCCCCCCCAGGCCAGGGACGACGGGGAGCCGATCAGGTAGACGTTGTTGGCGCGGGCCGTACGGCCGCTGATGAGGGCGACCTCGTCGGCGGTCAGCACGCGCTGGTAAGCACGTACGTCGCCGATCGCGCCGTCGAAGCGGTTCGCCGGGGCGCCGTCCCACGTGGCGCGCCCGATGCTGAAGCCGCCCGTCGCGGCCCAGGACAGGGTCGTGTCCGCGCTGCCCGCCGGCACGCCGTCGACGTAGAGGTGGATCCGCGTGCCGTCCCAGACGCCGGTCAGATGGGTCCACTTCCCGAGGGCGGCGGGGGCCGCCGCCACGGCGGAGACCTTGGTGCTCTGGTCGGCGCTGCGCACCTTGAACGCCCAGGTGCCGGCCGTGTCGTCGTACTGGAGCAGGAAGCGGCTGGCCGTCGTGCCGTCCTGGCTCACCGCCGTGTACATCGTGGCGAGACTGGCCGTGTCCGACAGCCGCACCCAGGCGGAGACCGTGAAGGGCGCCGTGGTGTCCAGCACCGAACCCGTGGTCGCGTACGCGCCCGAGGTGCCGTCCAGGCTCAACTCCCCGCCGGCCCGCAGCCCGGTCCAGGTCGCACCGGAGCCGAGCGTGACCGAACGGCCGAAGCCGGACCGGTCGGCGGCCGTGCCGTCCAGCGGCCAGTGACCGGCCAGACCTCTCGGCAGGTGACCGGCGGCCAGGAGCCGCTGGTACTGCACCATCTGCTCGGCCTGCAGCAGGTGCGGCACCGACACCGGCGTGAACGGTGTGTCCAGCGGCGCCTCCGCCACGGCCGTACCGGCGCTCTGCACCACGCCCGCCAGCGCTCCGGCCCCCACGAGCGCGGCCCCGCCCAGCAATCCGCGTCTGCTGACCCCTCGGGCCATGATGTCCCCTCCCCCGGCCGGTCCGCGACGACCGGCCTGACAGTCGATGATCGCGGTGATCATAGTCAGTCACACTTCAGTCATACGAACTGATGAGCGACAGCCGGTTGGGATGGAACACGCGGTTCGTGGGTCTTCCCGGGGCACCGGCGGCACGCCTACCGGGCTCGACGGCCGGTGACTGCGTAGCGTGATCGCATGACGATGGCGCGGCCCTCGCGGGCCACCGACGACCGGCGGCGGTGGCGGGCACTCGCGGTCTGTCTGACGGCAGGCTTCATGACGCTGCTCGACAGCTCGATCGTGAACGTGGCGCTGCCGTCGATGGAGCGCGGCCTGGGCGCCGACGCGGCCGATCTGTCGTGGGTGGTGTCGGGCTACGCCCTCACCTTCGGCCTCGTCCTCGTCCCGGCGGGCCGGCTCGGGGACCTGCGCGGGCGGCGGGAGGCCTTCCTGTTCGGGCTCGCACTGTTCACCCTCGCGTCGGTGGCGTGCGGGCTGGCGCCCGGCGCGGGCTGGCTGGTGCTGTTCCGGCTGCTCCAGGGTGCCGCCTCGGGCATCGTCGCCCCGCAGACGACGGGGCTGATCCAGCAGATGTTCCAGGGCGCCGAACGGGCCCGGGCGTTCGGGATGCTGGGCAGCGTCGTCGGGCTGTCCACGGCGGTGGGACCCCCGGCCGGCGGCCTGCTGATCGAGGCCTTCGGCACCGGCGACGGGTGGCGCTGGGTGTTCTACGTCAACGTGCCCATCGGCATGGCGGCGTTCGTGGCGGCGCTGCGGCTGCTGCCCCGTTCGCCCGGGTCCGCCGGCGAGCGCGACGGCGTCGACCTGCCCGGCGTGCTGCTCCTCGGCACGGGCGTCCTGGCCCTGATGCTGCCGCTGGTGCAGGAGCAGGAGTGGAGCGGCCGCCTGAAGTGGGCGCTGCTGCCCCTGGCCGCCCTGCTGCTGGCGGCGTTCTGGGCGTGGGAGCGGCGCCAGGGGCGGCACGGGCGGGCCCCACTGCTCGACCTGACGCTGTTCTCCGTACGGTCGTTCACGCTCGGCGTGCTGCTCAACCTGGTGTACTTCGCCGGTTTCACCACGGTCTTCTTCGTCTACACCCTGTTCCTGCAGAACGGCGTCGGATACAGCGCCCTCGCGGCGGGACTCGCCTCGCTGCCGTTCGCGGTCGGTTCGGCGGTCGGGGCCGCCGCCGGGGGGCGGCTGGTCGTACGGCACGGACGCAGACTCGTGATCGTCGGGCTGGGCGGGGTGGCCGTGGGGCTGCTCGCGGTCGTCGGCGCCGTGGAGGTGGTGCCGGGGCGGGGAGTGGCGTGGGCGACGGCGCTGCCCCTGCTCGTCGCCGGGATCGGCTCAGGGGTGACGATCTCCCCCAACACGACCCTCACCCTGGCCCGCGTTCCGGTGCGCCGCGCGGGGGCCGCGGGTGGCGTCCTGGTGACCGCCCAGCGGATCGGGTCGGCGGCCGGCATCGCCGTCGTCGGCGCGGTCTACTTCGCCCATCTGGCCGGACGCGGCACCCCCTCCGCGGCCCTGCAACTCGGGCTGCTCACGGCCGTCGGCATCATCGTGATCGCACTGACCCTGGCGATCGCCGACCTCCACGAACGCCGCACCCACCCGCAACCCGCCCCGCCCACGGCGGAACGGGCGCCGTCACAGGAGCCGGACCCGACACACTGAGCGGGCTGCCGGGGACTCTGGCAGGGGTCCGGCGCGCACGGGCGTGTCCGGCGGGACACCGTCGCTGCGGAGGTTTCGCGAGCCAGGGGAACCTGGAGAACCCGGGGAGTCCCGGGGATCCGGAGGGTTTCGGGGTCCCGGAGATCCCGGAGATCCCGGAGATCCGGACAATCCGGGCAATCCGGGGACGCTTCACCGTGGAGCGGGCCCAAGGTCCGGTGCCCTTACGATCTCCTGCGCGGCCGGCCCCGCTTCGCCGGGGGTTTGCCGCTCTTCGCGCGGGCGCGCGGGTTGCCGCCCGTCGACTTCGCCGCTCCCGAACCCGTCGTCCCGGGCTTGCGCGCCCCCTGCTTCTGCCGGCCGCCACCACTGCTCTGCTCGGCCCGCTTGCCCGGCGGCTTCTCCGCCGTGGCCTGCGCCGCCGTACGGCCGCGGCTGCTGTTGACGGTGCGGCCGCGGACGATGCCGATGAAGTCCTCCACCAGGTCGGTGGTGGCCTCCTCGGGCCAGGAGAGGGCCACGCTCGACTGCGGGGCGTCGACGACCGGGCGGTAGGTGAGGTCCTTGCGGTGGTACAGGCGGGCCAGCGACTGCGGGACGACCAGGAGACCGACGTTCGCCGCCACGAGTTCGACGGCGTCCGGTGTCGTGGCGGGGCGCTCGAAGGCGGGCTCCCCGGGAGGCGCGGCCCAGTCGAAGACGTCGTCCAGGGGGTGGAACAGCACCTCGTCGGCGAGGTCGGCCAGCGTCACCTCGTCGGCCGCCGTGATCAGGTGGTCCTTGGGGACGACGACCACGGTGGTCTCGGTGTAGAGGGGGATCGCGCTGAAGTACGTACGGTCCACCGGCAGCCGTACGAAGGCGGCGTCCGCGTCGCCCGCGCGCAGCACGCCGTCCGCGTCGGGGGCCGGGACCTGGGTGAGGGTGAGCGGGATGCCGGGCAGGCGTTCGTTCCAGATCCGCACCCATTTGGCGGGCGTCACTCCGGGGACGTACGCGAGCCGGAACGACGGTGATTCCTGCGAGCCTGTCACCTGGCCAGGTTACCGGCCGTGGTCGGCCGGCGGGCACGCGGCCGATACGCTGGACCGCATGAGTTCGCAGCAGAGCACCCAGACGATGAAGCCCGCGACCGCGGCGAAGAAGCTGGGTGTGTACCTCCCCGCCACCCCGACCGAGTTCCAGGAGGGTGTGGTCACGCGCGCCGAGCTGAACGAGCTGCAGGCCGAGCCGCCCGCGTGGCTGCGGGAGCTGCGTGCCAACGGCCCCCACCCGCGTCCGGTCGTGGCCGCGAAGCTCGGTGTCTCCATCGCGGGCCTCGCGCGCGGCGGCGTCACCGAGGCGCTGACCACGGAGCAGATCGAGGCGCTCAAGCAGGAGCGGCCCGAGTGGCTGGAGAAGGAGCGCGCCACCCAGGCCGAGGTCCGCAAGGAGGCGGCCCGGCTCAAGGACGCGCAGAAGGAGAAGCAGCAGAAGGCGGAGCGGGGCGGCGGGCGGGACTGACGTCCGCCGGCTCCTCAACCCCGTAGCGCGGCCGTGCCCGGGAGGCGAAACGTCTCTCCCTGGGCCCGGCCGCGTTGTCAGTGGTCTCCCTTACAGTTCCCGACAGTTGATCACTGCGGTGCGGGGAGGCACGGATGGGGTGGGTGTCGGCCGGCGACTACGAAGTCGCCCTCGACGGCGGAAAGGTGGTCTGCCGCAACGCGGCCGGGCGGCGGCTGAAGTCGGTGCCTTCGAAGATCGCCGACGAACCGGCGGTGGTGGGCCTCAGGCAGCTCGTCGAGTGGCTGGATCGGCACGAACGCCGGTGCCTGGCCGATGTGGAGCGGTGGATGGTCCGCTCGCTGCCGGTACCGCTCGACGTCGTCACCCGGGTGTGGCCGGATCCCGCCTGGCAGGCCGCCCTCCGCGACGTCGTCGTCACGGGGGAGGACGGCCGGGTCGCCGGGTTCCTGCGCGACGCCGGGACCGGACGCGGCCTCGGCCTGGTCGACCTCGATGGCGACACCGTCCGCATCGCCCCCGACCTGGTCCGCATCCCGCACCCCGTCCTCCTCGACGACCTGGAGGAGCTGCGCGAGTTCGCCGTCGAACTCGGCGTGGAGCAGCGCGCCCAGCAGCTCTTCCGTGAAGTCTGGCACCGGCCGGCCGCCGTCGACGCCGAGGGCACGCAGGTCGACGAGTACGCGGGCGGTTCGTTCAAGGAGCTGCGCTTCCTGCACGGCAGGGCGGCCCAGCTCGGCTACCGGGTGCGCGGCGGGCACGCGGTGTGCCCGGTCCTGGAGGACGGGCGCGGCATCGAGGCCCGCGTCTGGATCGGCGACTACGAGGGCTACGAGGAGACCGAGACGGGTCCGCTGGTGTGGTCGGACCCGGCGGGCCGGGTGCTGAAGCTCGGTCAGGTCGGGCCGGTCGCCTGGTCGGAGGGCATGCGCATGGCCGCCGCGCTGTACGCCGGGCGGGTCATCGAGGACGAGGAGCAGGCGGCATGACGGGCATCACCGGATACGACGAGACCATCGTCGCCACGCTGCTGGACGCCGGTGCCGTCCTGCCGCCGGGCACCTCCGCGCGGGAGGACGCCGACGGCCTCACCGTGCGCACGTACACGCATCCCGCCCTGGACGACCGCCGGGTGGTCCGGCTGGTGCCCGGCACGCTCGGCGAGGCCGAGGACCTGGCGCTGGAGTTCCTCGGCATGTCCCGGGAGCCGGAGGCGCCCGAGGTCGGTCAGGTGCGCCGGGTGACCCTGGGCTTCCCGGCCTGGGCGCTGGTCAACGACCCGGCGAACGGGCACCACGCGCTCGCCCTCGTCAAGGACGTCGAGCGGCTGGCCCGGCAGGCCAAGTCCCGTCCGGGCACCGCGAAAGAGGGCTTCGAGGCGCTGGGCGAACGGCTGGGCCGGGCCGTGCCGCACTTCCTGCCGACGTTCTACGAGCAGGCCGCCCGGGTCTTCCTCCAGCACGAGAACACCACGTACGCGGCCGCCTTCTTCGGCAAGGCCCGCGAGGCCGAGCGGGTGCACGCGCTCACGGTGGACGAGGAGCGGCAGCGGGCGGTGTTCCTGGAGTTCGCCTTCGCCGGGGCGCTCACCGTCAAGGCGCTCAAGGAGCATGTGAAGGACCTCTCCCGGCGGCTCACCCCGGCCACGGCGTGGGCACAGTTCAGGCAACTGACGGTGGAGCGCTGCGCGGCGGGCATGCCGCCGTACGCCTCACTGCCGCAGGACGCGCGCGGGCTGATCAAGGCGGCGGGTCTCGACCGGGTCACCGAGGAGTGCGCGCTCGTCGCCGACCTCATCGCCTCGCCCGCCGCAGTCCGCGCGCCCGCGTCGTTCTG
Source organism: Streptomyces sp. L2 (assembly GCF_004124325.1). Lineage (NCBI taxonomy): Bacteria > Bacillati > Actinomycetota > Actinomycetes > Kitasatosporales > Streptomycetaceae > Streptomyces > Streptomyces sp. L2. The sequence goes on along the minus strand of NZ_QBDT01000001.1, from coordinate 7,018,545 downwards.
GAACGCCTACCGCGCCGTCCTGCCGGTCCTCGCCGAACGGCGGCCGGCGGTCCGCGCCCGGCTGCTGGAGATCATGCCGGCCGGGCTGGGCCGTGCGGTGGAGGACGACGAGTTCTGGCTGGACCTGCTCGCCGAGTGCGGGGCGGACCGGCTACTGACCGAGGCCGGCGGCGACTCCCCCGAGGCAGGATCCGCGGACGCCGCGGACTGGTTGAGCCGGTGGGCCACGTTCCGCAAGCACGGCCGCTCGTACGCCGACCGTTCGCCCGCCACCCTCGCCCTCGTCAAGCGGATGGCCCCGCGGCTGGTGGCCGACGGCCGGCCGGTCGACCTGTTCACCGGCCGCTGGCACGCGGGCGCGGATCTCGACCTGCTCGACCTGTGCGTGGCCCGGGGCGTTCCGCTCGCGGTGCCCGGCGCCGACGTGCGGGTCCACCTGCCCGTCTCCGCCTGGCTGACGGACACCCGGGCCGGCCGCCGTGATCTGGTGGCCACCGGCGCTGACCCGCGCCTGCGGCGCCTGCTGCACCAGGCGCTGGACACGGAGAGCACGGGACACTCCGCCCGGCTCGGCTCCGCCGAACTGAAGGCCCTCGCCGCCCATCCGGTGCTCTCCGGTGTGCTGCGCGAGTGGCTGGACGAGGCCGCCGAGGACTACCTGCGCGCGGTGGGACTGCCCGGCGCGCGGGCCGCGCTCGACCGGCTGCGGCCGTTCCGGCCGGTCGCCGCAGAGGTCAACCCGGCCGCCGTCGCGCGTGTCGCGGGGCACGAGGTCGCACCGCTGCTCGGCCGCACGCTGCGCGCGGGAATCCTGGACGAGCTGGGCTGGCCGGCACTGGAGGAGGCGCTGCGTCTGCTCGACGCCAGGACCCGCAAGGGTCAGGACGACACCCTCACCCACCACGACGCCTGGCCCGCGCTGATCCTCGCCCGCGGCGACCGGGCCGTCGTCGTCGGACCCGAGGAGGTGCTGCTGGAGCACGAACTGCGGGTGCCGCACGCACTGGACCGCTGGCAGCGCCCCCGGTTCCGGTACGTGGACGGGGAACTGCTGGTGATGTGGCGGCAGGACAGCAAGCAGTACGGCTACTGGTCCGCCCGGCCCGCCGACGTGTTCGAACTCGGCGGGGACCAGATCCCCTCGTGGTGGTCGAGCAACGAGACGGTCGCCCCGTCGATCCCGCTGCCGGACGGCGGCCGTGCCACAGGGGGCCGCACCCTGCACGCCGGGGACACGGTGCTGCCGCCGGGGCGCCACATCGCCGGGGACGGCACCGGCTGCTGGCGGCTCGGCGCACAGGGCCGCGAGGCGGTCTGGCTGGAGTACGACCCGGCGACCGGCACGCACGGCCGGGCGTCCCTGCCCGCGCCGCTGCGGGCCGGCATCCGGGACGACGCCCGGCTGCTGCAGAGCCTGTGCGAAGTGCTGCCGCTGCAACCGGGCCTGGAGGGCAGCCCGTTCGGCACGGACGGCACCGTGCTCGGCCGCTGGGTGCGCGCCGAGGGCGAGGGCGACACGGCCCGCCGCACCGCGGGCACGCCGGACGGCCGGACCGTGTCCGTGCTGGTGGACGCCTCCGGTCAGGCGCCCGTGCCGCTGGGTGCGCTGCGGCTGCCCGGCGGCGCCGGGCCGGTCGCGGTCCGGTTCTTCCGGCACGTCGCCCTGTTCGCACCCGACGACACCGCCGCCTCGGGCGAACTGGGCCGGGTGCTGCCGGACAGCGGGAACAACGAGTACGCGGCGGGGACGCGGCTCGTGCCCCCGCTCCCGTACTGGCACGCCCTGCGTCCCCGGGACGAGCGGGGCTCGGCACTGCTGCGCGCCCTCACGGACGGGCGCGCGGCCGAGGTGTTGCGCACCAGTGCCGAGGCGCTCGCACAGCGGCGGCAGGCGCTGGCCGACGCCGGTTCCGACGAGACCGCCAGGTCCGCCGTGCCGCCCGTCGAGAAGGTCGCCCGGGACGCGGTGGCCCGCGCCCTGCCAGACCTCACCGACGGCCCCCTGCTCACCGGCGTCGCGGCTCTGGTCCGCTCGGCCCTGCGCGTCACGGAGTCCGCCGAGGCGTTCGCCGCGCCGGTGCGGGAGCGGCCCCGGCAGCCGCGCAACCGCACCGAGGGCATGTTCGCCGACTACCGCCCGGAACACGGCCAGGACCGCGCCCTGCGCGAGGCCCTCGGCGGAATCACCGGACTGCACGGCTGGTGGCACGGGGAGCAGTGGATCACGCTCCGGCAGATCCGCGCCGTCAACCACGTGCTGTCGGGCGGGCCCGCCGACGGCAAGCCGCTGCCCCCCAAGGAGAAGACCCGCACCCTCACCGATGGCTGGCGCACCGACGACCACACGGTTCCCGACAACACCGCGGTCTGGCCGCCCCTCCTGAGGGTGCTGCGCCCGATCGCCTACCGTGCCGTGTCCCCCGCCGTAGCCGACAGCGGGCGCGAACCCCTGCTCCTGCTGCTGGAGGCGGTGGCCGAGGGGCCGCTCGCGGAGGCCGACGGCACACTGCGGGAGATCGTGCTGAGCGAGCCGCACGACCGGCAGGACCGCGCCGGCCAGGTGCTGCGCCTGGACGGCAGGACCGTGGTGATCCTCGGCTGCCAGAACATCGAGTCACAGCACGGCCGGGTCAACTGGCTGGCCCTGGACCACGACCCGTCCGGCGCGTTCGGCGCCGTCGCCCACTTCACCCTCGGTGAGGAGACCCGGCACACCGCCACGCTCTCCGCCGCGGACCTCAGGACCGTCACCCGCCTGGCCCGGGACAAGGGAGCGGTGCCCTGGCAGGCCGAGGCGCCCGAGCGGCTGGTGACGGCCACGCGCGGCGGGCTCGGCCCCCTGCAGGCCGCGGTGCTGCTCGGCGGCCTCGTACCGGAGCCGGACGCCGAGGGCATGTCCCTGCTGGGACTCAAGCCGCGCCAGCGTGACTTCGCCGTCGCCCGGCTCAACTCGCTCACTCCCGACGAGCGTTGGTCCCTGCTCGGCGCGCTGCTGCCGGCGGATCCCGCGGACCTGTGGACCAGCGGTCCGGACACGGAGGCCGCGGGGCGGGTGTGGGCCGAGCGGCTCGCCTCCCTCGTCCGGGTGCCCGAGGAACGCGCCGCCGACCTGGCCGGCATCGGTTACACGGAGGAGGTGCTCAACCCGTCCCGGACACGGTGGCTGAGCCGCACCACGGTGCTGCGTCCCGACAAGGACGGCAACCTCGCCCCGGAGGACCCGTCGGCCGTGCCCGGCCGGGGATCGCTGAGCACCGCGGTGACCTCTCTCGCCGCGCTGGCCTACGTCCTGCCGTACGGCCATCCGCTGCGCGCCGCCCTGCCGGAGGGGCTCGCCGCGCTGCGCCGCCGGCTGACCGACCCGGAGCTGCTCCTCGGTCTCGACGTCGACTGGACCGAGAAGGGCGGTTCCACCGCGGTGGAACTCCGCAGGCTCCACGGCCTGCCCGAGTCCGGCGGCGGCGACGCACACGGACTGACCCGGATAGGCGACGCGATCGTGCTGCGCCCCTGGTACCGCGGCACCGAGAGCGTGCAGGTCCGCCCGGCCGCGCTCACCGGCCCCGACGACGCCGTCCTCGGGCTGCTCGAAGGCCTGGCCGGCCCGGCGCGCGGCGACGGCCTGCGGACCCTGCGCACCGTGCTCGGCGAGGAACTGGCCCGGGCCGTCACGGCAGGTCTCGACGGCACCGGCGGCTACGCCCAGGACCCCACGGCCTCCGTGCCCACGCTGGTCGCCGAGGTCGCCGCGGCCCACGGCCTGGGCGAGGACGCCGCGGCGCTCTACCTGCAGTTGCTGGCGCTGCCCGACCCCACCGACCGCAACTGCGCCCGCTGGACCGGCTGGAAGCCCGCCCGCCTGAAGCGGGCCCGGGCCGAACTGGCCGCCACCGAGCTGGTCGTGGAGGCCCAGCGGCCGCGCGCCGGACGGACCCTGTTCCTGCCGGGCGGCTGGCGCGACCTGAAGTCGCCCGCGCTGCCGGTGGAGACCTGGAAGGAGGGGCTGTACCCGGTCCTGGACCACGGACGCACGCTGCCGCTGCTCCCGGTCCCGGAGCTGTTCGCACGGGCCTGGGCCCGTGTCGCGTCCGGTGACGCCCCGGCGTACGAGGAACTGACGACCCGGGCGACCCGGAAGGGGCGGCGCCGATGAACAGCACACGTACGACAGCTGTCCCGGCGGTCGGACCGGCCGACTCGGGCTCTTCCGGCTCGGGCACGTCCAGCTCGGGCACGTCCAGCTCGGGCTCGTCCGGCTCCGGCTCGTCCGGCTCGGGCTCGTCCGGCTCGGGCGCCGGTTCCCTCCGCACCGATTCCGCCCTCGCCACCCACCTCCGCGCCACCCCGAAGGATCCACGCCGATGACCACCGCTCTCGCTCCCGACCCGATGCGGCAGATCGTGCCGCCCGAGGACCGGTTCGCCGCCGAACTGGCCTTTCTCGCCGCGTACGACAGCGGGCCGCGGCCGCCCGCGTGGCGTCTCACGCCGAGGGCCGTCGTCACGTTCGTCATGGGTAGCGGCCGACAGGCGCTGCGGCTGCCCGACGACGCCCAGGCGCCCGAGGGGGTGCCGCGCCGGCTGGTGGTGGAGGGCAAGTTCGTCGGTGACCGGGCGCTGGTGGAGCGGTGCGTCGTCACGCTCGCCGGTGAGCGGGGGCTGCTGCTCGTCGGTGAGCCCGGCACCGCCAAGTCCATGCTGTCGGAGCTGCTGTCAGCCGCGGTGTGCGGCACCAGTGGCCTGGTGGTGCAGGGAACGGCGGGCACGACCGAGGACCAGCTCAAGTACGGCTGGAACTACGCCCTGTTGCTCGCGCAGGGCCCCAGCCGGAAGGCGCTCGTGCCGTCTCCGGTGCTCACCGCGATGACCCGCGGATCCATCGCCCGTGTCGAGGAGGTCACCCGCTGTCTGCCGGAGGTGCAGGACGCCCTGGTGTCCCTGCTCTCCGAGCGGCGCATCGCCGTGCCCGAACTGGCCGGCACCGAGGAGGGTTCGGCGCACGCCGCGCCGGGCTTCAGTCTCATCGCCACGGCCAACCTGCGGGACAAGGGCGTCTCGGAGATGTCCGCCGCGCTCAAGCGCCGCTTCAACTTCGAGACGGTGGGCCCGATCCCCGATCTCGACGCCGAGACCGCGCTGGTCCGGGGGCAGGCCAGGGCGTCGGTGGAGCGGGCCGGGGCGCCGTTCCAGGTCGACGACGCGGTGCTGGAGGCCCTGGTCACCGCCTTCCGGGACCTGCGGGAGGGGCGGTCGGCGGAGGGCTGGGAGGTGGAGCGTCCGTCCACGGTGATGAGCACCGCCGAGGCCGTGTCCGTGGCGGGCGCCCTCGGACTGGCGGCAGCCTACTTCCCCGGTGACCGCGACGTCCTCGGGCTGCTTCCGGGCCACCTGCTCGGCGTCGTACGCAAGGACGACCCGGCCGACGCGGCGCGGCTGCGCGGCTACTGGGACGGTCCCGTGCGGCGCCGCGCGGAGCAGGGCTCCGCCACCTGGCGCACCTTGTGGGACCTGCGCACGGTCCTGGAGGGCTGACGACCGTGCACCCCACCTCCCCGGAAGCCGCCGCCCCGCGCGGAACGACTGCGTCTGCCGACCCCACCACGCCGGAAGCCGCCGCCCCGGCCAACGCCCCACGCGAAACGACCGCGTCCGCCGACCCCACCACGCCGGAAGCCGCCGCCCCGGCCAACGCCCCACGCGAAACGACCGCGTCCGCCGACTCCACCACTCCGGAAGCCGCCGCCCCGGCCAACGCCCCGCACGGAAGGCCCGCGTCCGCCACCACCACTCCGGAAGCGGCTGTGGCGGCCCTCACCGCCCCGGGGGCGCCCTACCTGATCGGGGTGCGCCACCACGCGCCCTCCCTGGCCGCTGCCGTGCCGGCGCTGCTGGACGCGGCGGAGCCCGACGTGCTGCTCGTCGAACTCCCCGCGGAACTGCAGGACTGGCTGCCGTGGCTGGCCCATGAGGACACCCGGGCGCCGGTCGCGCTGGCCGCCGCCTGCGCCGGCGGGGAGACGGGCCCGGCCTTCTACCCGTTCGCCGACTTCTCGCCCGAGCTGGCGGCGGTGCGGTGGGCGGCGCGCCGGGACGTGCCCGTGATCGCCTGCGACCTGCCGCTCACGGACCGGGCATGGGGTGAGCGGGAAGGCTCCCCGCGCCCGCCCGCGGCCCCCGGTCTCGCCACCGCGCTCCGCGCCCGCCTGACCGGGCGCCCCGGGGACGACCTGTGGGACCGGCTCGTCGAGGCCACCGCCCCCGGCTCCCCACCGGAGGCGCTGCGGCGGGCAGCGCTGCTCACCGGCTGGGCGCTGCGCCAGGACGCCGTCGCCTCGGGCGGCGTACCGGAGCTGGATCTGCGGCGGGAACAGTGGATGCGGTCCTGTCTGGCCGGGGCCACGGCGAACGGCGAGCGTGCCGCGGTGGTGGTGGGCGCCTTCCACGCCCCGGCCCTCCTGCTGCCTCTCGGGGAGGAAGGCGCCGGCGACGGGACCGGCGGTGGCCAGCCTCGCGATGCCGACGGCACCGGGCGGAGTGCGGCACCGCGCCCAGCGTGGACCACGTCGCTCATTCCCTACACCTACGCGCTGCTGGACGCCCGGTCCGGGTACCCTGCGGGAATCCGGGACCCCGAGTGGCAGCACATGGTGCTCGAGTCGGCGGGGGATCCCACCGCGCTGGAGGACGTGCTGACCAGGGCGGCCGTACGGATCTGTGCGGAACTGCGCGCCCTCGGCCACCCGTCGGGGCCCGCCGACGCGCGGGAGATCGTACGGCTGGCCGGGGACCTGGCCCGGCTGCGCGGGCTCCCCGCGGCGGGCCGGGGTGAGCTGGTGGAGGCGGTGCAGACGGTCCTCGCGCAGGGCGAGCCGTACGGCAGGGGACGGGCCGTCGCGCGGGCACTGGAGACGGTGCTCGTCGGGACGCGGGCCGGCCGTCCGGCGCCGGGCGCGCCGCGCAGTGGGCTGGTGCCGGCGGTGGAGGCGGAACTGTCCACGCTGGGACTCCCGGGGCCGGGGGACAGCGGCCCGGGCTCGGCGCGGGACCTACGGCTCGACCCGCTCCGTTCCGGCCTCGACCGCCGCCGCGAACTCCTGCTGCGCCGGCTGACGGTGTGCGGCGTGCCGTACGCGGAGCCCAAGGCGGTCGCCGGCACGGGTGGCGCCGAGGCCCTCACGTCCCGCTGGGAGGTGCGCTGGACCCCGGCCACGGCGGCTGTACTGACGGCGGTCAGCATCCGCGGGGTCACCCCCGCCCAGGCGGTCGAAGGCCTGCTGCGGGAACGGTGGCGTGACGAGCGCGACGAGGGCGGTCCGACGGCCGCCCAGACCCTGCGGGGCTTGGAGGAGGCGGCGGAATGCGGTCTGCCGGGCCTCACCGGCGAACGGCTCACCGACACCGCGAAGGTGCTGCCCGACTCCGGAACCCTGCCCGAACTCCTCTCCGGGCTGGCCCTGCTGGACCGGCTGCGGGCCGGTCACATCGCCGGGCTGGACGCCGATGAGCACCGTACGGCGCGGGCGGCCGCCGTGGCCGAGTCGCTCACCGCCGCCGCGGTGCGCCAGGTGGACGGGCTCACCGGGTCCGAGGACCCCGCCGACGCCCGGGCCCTCCTCGAACTCGCCCACCGGGCCGACCTGGTGGGTGGTATCCGGCTGACCGACGCGTTGGCCCGGCTGGCCGCCGACGGCTCCCCGCTGATGCGCGGCGCCGCGGGGGCCGTACGCGTGCTGCTCGGGCAGGACGATCCGCGGAGGTTCGGCGACCGGGTGGCGTCCTGGGTGGACGGCGCCCACGACACCGCGTCCTGGTCGGCGCTCACCGCGCGCCTCGCCGGACTGCTCACCGCGGCGGGCCCGTTGCTGGAGTCCGCGGCACCCGCCCTGGAGCCGCTGCTGAACCGGGTGGCGGAGCTGCCCGACCAAGACTTCCTGGACCGGCTGCCGGCGCTGCGCGGCGGATTCGACGCCCTCAGCCCCGCGGCCCGCGACCGGCTCCTGGCCACCGTGGAGGAGCGGCTCGGCGCAGCGCGCCTGGCCGACACCGGACCCGCCGACCCGCTCGCCCTGGCCACCTGGGCCCGCGCCGACCTCGCCGCACGCGAGGCTCTCGCCGCACTGGGCCTGCTGCCGCCCGCACCCCCGCAGGCACAGCTGACTCCCCCCGCCGTCGATGCCCGGGGTCCGGGGCCGTCGTCCCCGCGGGCCGCGGCATCCGCCCGCACCGAACCCGCGGTCCCCGCCGGACTCCCCGGCACCCCGGTCGGCTCGACAGCCGGGCGCCACCTCGCCCCCGCCGACCGTTGGCGCCTCGTACTGGGCCGCCGCAGCGAGGAACTTCCTTCCTCCGCCCGGCCGTTGGCCACGGCTCTGGACGAGCTGTACGGCAGCGGGCGCGGCGAGGGGAGCCGGGGCGACCTCGTCGGCCCGGGGAGCGGCGGCGGACGCGAGGCGCCGTATCCCGGTGTGCGGGAGTGGTCGGAGGAGCTGGCCGCGCTGTTCGGACCGGGCGTTCGGGAAGAGGTGCTGGCGGCGGCCGCGGCGACGGGCCGGCAGGACGTGTTCGCCGAGCTGGACCCGGACACCGTACGGCCCTCGGTGGATCTGCTGCGCTCGGTGCTCCGCCACGCCGGCGGCCTGCCCGAGGCCCGGCTGGCCGCGCTGCGTCCGCTGGTCCGGCACCTGGTCGAGGCCTTGACCCGGGAGCTCGCCACCCGGCTGCGCCCCGCCCTGCACGGCACCGCCCTGCTGCGCCCGAGCCGGCGCCCGGGCGGGGGCCTCGACCTGCCCCGCACGCTGCGCGCCAACCTGGCGACGGCGCGCCGCACCCCGGACGGTTCGGTCCAGGTGATTCCGGAGCGACCCGTGTTCCGCGCCCGGGCGAAGCGGGCCGCGGACTGGCGGCTGATCCTGGTCACCGACGTGTCAGGGTCGATGGAGGCGTCCACGATCTGGGCGGCGCTGACGGCCTCTGTCCTCGCCGGAGTTCCCACGCTCTCCACGCACTTCCTGGCGTTCTCCACCGAGGTCGTCGACCTCACCGGCCACGTCGACGACCCGTTGTCGCTGCTGCTGGAGGTCAGTGTGGGCGGTGGCACGCACATCGCGGCCGGGCTGCGGCACGCCCGGGAACTGGTGACGGTGCCGTCCCGCACGCTCGTCGTGGTCGTCAGCGACTTCGAGGAGGGTTTTCCGCTCGGCGGGCTGCTCGCCGAGGTCCGCGCGCTGGTCGGGGCCGGCTGTCAGGTGCTCGGCTGCGCGAGCCTCGACGACGCGGGCCGCCCCCGGTACTCGACCGGCGTGGCAGGGCAGCTGGTCGCCGCCGGCATGCCCGTCGCGGCCCTCAGCCCGCTCGAACTCGCCCGCTGGGTAAGGGAGAAGACCGTATGAGCCCGGGCCTGCCTCCGGTCGCCCCCTCGGTGACCGCCGAACTGGTCGCCGCGCTGTCGCCCCGGCTGCGCAAGCGGCTCGACGCGGGCGTCGCCAAGCTCGCGGACCGGCCGGTCGTCCACGACGGCGACACCGTCCGCATCGCCGTCGACGACAGCACGCACGTCGAACTCCAGGCCCCCGGCGGCTCGGTGACGAGCGCGGACGCCGTGCGCTGCGGTTGCCTGCTCGCCCCGGACTGCCTGCACCGCGCCGCGGCGGCGTCGGCGGCGCCGATAGCGGAAGAGGAACCCGCCGCCGGAGCAACGGCGGAACCCGACACGGCACCGCGCACGGGACCCGACACGGCATCACGCACGGCACCCCTCACGGCATCGCGCACGAACCCGGATTCAGCAGCGGACGCGGCCTCCGGCTCCGGGAATCCCGAGGCGGGCGGTCCGGACATACCGGCCGAGGCGAACGGACCGCGTGAGACGGCCACGCCGGAACAGCGCTCCGCGGCCCGCGCGATCCACGGCGCCGCGAGCGCCGTGCTGGAGGCCGGCGCGGACGGTTCCGGAGCGGTGCTCCAGGCCGAGTTGCTGCGGGCCGGACACACCGCGCGGCTCGCGGGGCTGCCCCGGGCCGCCGCCTCCGCCGTCTCCGTGGTCACCGCCCTGCGCGCGGCCCGCGCCGCCGACCCGGCGTACCGCCTGGCCGACCTCGTCGCGGCACTCCGCGAGGTGCTGTCCACGGCCCACCGCGTCCCCCGGGCCGAGGGGGCGGAGCTGGCCGGGCTGCGTGGCAGCGTGCGGCAGCCGTACCGTCCGGACGGCTCACTGCGGCTGTACGGCCTCTTCTCCGAGCCGGTACTCACGGCGAGTGGCTATGCGGGCGCGGTCACCTGGACCGCCGACGCGGAGGGCCGCCTGTACCAGGTGGCGGACGTGGCGCCGGGCGGGGCGGGCCGGGCGGCGGGCGCCGCCGACCGGGCCGTACGCGTCGGGGACACGGCCCTGACCCACCGTGAGCTGTCCCGGGCTGGGCTCGCGGTGTCGGGGGCCACGGTGTCGCCGACCGGGCGGCTCGGTGCGGGCGCGGGTGTACGGGCGGTGCGCGCGTCCGGTGCGGAATGGCGCGCGGAGCCACTGGACCGGCTGTGGGCGGTGCCCGTAGCGGACCAGGTCGCGCGGGCCATGAGCGAGGACGGCCCAGACCTGCTGTTCATCGAGGTCACACTCGCCGGCGCGGTCCGGGAGGCGGCGGGTGACTGTCTGCTGGCCGACTGCGGCGGTGTTCCGCTGCGGCTGACCGCCGCGCACGACCATCCGGCGCTCCCGCACCGGGACAACCTGCGCCTGCTGTCCGCCGCGCGGGGCAGCCGGCTGCGGATCGTCGCCCGGCTCGCCCCGGCCTCGCATGCCCGCGCCCAGCTCCTGGCGAGCGAGCACCCGACCCTCGACGGCACCCGCCTCGACCTCGGCCTGGACCGGCTGCTGCGCGCGGACCTGCCGGCCGAGCGGCCGGCAGCGCCGGCCGACGCCCTCGCTCCCGCGCCGGCCGAGGCGCCGGTGCACCTGCTGCGGCGCCGCGTCCACCAGGCGGCCTCGGGCAGCCGGCGTGTGCTGTCCTTTCCCGGGCGCACCGGCGCCGACGCGCGGCGGTTGAGCCGGGACGGGCTCGCGACGGCCGGCGACATCCTGGAGGAACTGAACGCGGCGGCGGCTGAGCGGGACCGTGATCACTTCGGCCGCCTGCGGCCGGCCGATCCGGACCGTTTCGCCCGGGCCTGGCTGGCGGCGGCCCACTACACCGACGCGGTGGACCGTGCGCTGTGCGCGGCGGCCTGGGGCGGGTGAGGCGCCCTTGCCGGGGAGCCGGGGCAAGCCGGGAGGGACTGGGGGACGGTTCCGCGGGCCGGTGGGGGCTGGTCGCGCAGTTCCCCGCGCCCCTTCGGGCGCGTTCGTGCCGGCTCGGGCGCCACTTGGGGGAGGTTCCCGAGAACACACCGGGCGGGCCGCCGTTCCCCCGTGCCGGCGGCCCGCCCGGCATGCCTCCGGCGCGCGTCCGAGCAGGTCGGCCGCCGCCTGGAGGCATTCTGCTCCGCCCCGGAGCGGCACGGGTATGCGTACAAGTACGTACGCTCTACGGACGGGGTCGGCGGCGGGACGGACGGCACACCCGGAGAGGAACACGTGGGACGAGGGCTGGACAGGGCCTACGAACGGATGGCCGCGATCGCTGTGGCGGCGCTCCACGAACGGGAACCGGAGCGCCTGTGGCCCCTGCTCGGCAGCGCCCTCACCGAGCTGTGCGGTGGGGAGGCCGTGATCTACAAGCTGGACGAGTGGAGCGAACGCCGGGGCACGGTCGGTACGGCACCTGACGCGGCCGGCGCCGAGCTGGCCCGGCTCGGGGACGACCAGCTGGGCCTGGTCCGCGCGGGCTACCCGTTCGCGGATCACTACGCCGCCCGGCCGGACCGGGTCCCGCTCACCGCGCTCCGGGTCGTGGGCCGGTCCTGGCCGCACAGCCCGACCGCACGCCTGCTCGGTGACGCCCTCGGCGTCCACCAGGTACTGGCTCTGCCCCTGCCGGGGACCACCGCACCGATCACCGGGTGCCTCGTCTACCGCTCCGGCCGTGACTTCACCGACGACCACCTCGACATGGCCCAGCGGGTGCAGCCGCTGCTGGGCGGGGTGGAGCGGCAGCGGCAGCTACTGGTGGAGTGGCGGTCGGCCGGACCGGCGGCGGAGCTGGACGAACGGGCGGCGGACTGCGCGCTGACACCCCGCGAGACGACTGTCCTGCTGCTGCTCACCGACGCCCTCACCGCCGACTCCATCGGCCGCCGCCTGGGCATCTCGGCCCGGACGGTGCACAAGCACGTCGAGAACATCTACCGCAAGCTCGGCACCCGCAACCGGGTCAGCACCGTGCTGCGCGCCCAGCGGCTCGGCCTGGTCCCGGCGTCCCGTCCGGCGTAGCCCTGGGCCGGCACCTCCCGATTCGTTACGGTGGACCGGTTCACCTGCGGCGCTCGTACCTGAAGGGTTGTCACCCAACTTGTCATCTGATACGGCAACCGTGCCCGCGAACCGCGAACCGCGAACCGCGAACCGCGAACCGCGAACCGCGAACCGCGAACCGCGAACCGCGAACCGCGAACCGCGAACCGCGAACCGCGAACCGCGAACCGCGAACCGCGAACCGCGAACTGTAGGAGCCCTGGGGTGCGGGGGCGGACGTGTTGTCCGGTCGTAGTCGCCTGTCCCCGCTGTCCCCGCCGGTGTCCCTGCCCTTCCTGCGGGTTCCGGTAGGCCCGGACGCCGAGCGCTGGCGCACCTTCCCGGCCGAGCGGACCCTCGTCGTCGCCGCCCGTACCGTCACCTCGACCGTGCGCGTGCTCGAATCGCTGCCCGCGCTCGTGCGTGACGACCCGCGGGTGAGCGTCGTCTTCGCCTACGACCCCACCTCCGCGTTCGCCTCGGGCGTGCTGGACCTCCTGCACGCCTCCGGGTGCCGGGTCATACCCTGGGAGCAGCTCGCGGGGATCCGGCCCGACCTGCTGCTCACGGCCAGCGAGAACCTGGAGATACCCGACGGCGACCACCCGGTCCTGGTGCTGCCGCACGGCGTGGGCTTCCAGAAGCGGGTGCCGGACTCGCGCGGCCCGCACGACCGGCTGTCCGGCCTGGTACCGGACGCCCTCCTCGAATCGGGCCGCGCCTGGCTCGCCGTCTCGCACCCGGACCAGGAGCGGCAGCTCCTCGCCGCCCACCCCAAGACCGCCGGCCGCACCCTCCTGCTCGGCGACCCCTGCTTCGACGATCTGCTGGCCGGCCGTGCGCACCGGCGGTCGTACCGCGAAGCGCTGGGGGTCGCGGAGGACCAGCGTCTCGTCGTCCTCAGCTCCACCTGGGGGCCCACCTCGCTCCTGGGCGCGCACCCCGACCTGCCCGTCCGGCTGCTCGGCGCCCTCCCCCGTGACACGTACCAGGTCGCCGCCGTGATCCACCCCAACGTCTGGTCGGCCCACGGCTCCTGGCAGATCCGGGCGCTGCAGTCCGCTGCCCTGGACGCGGGCCTGATCCTGGTGCCGCCGGTGCACGCCTGGCGCCCGGCGCTCGTCGCGGCGGACGTCGTCGTCGGCGATCACGGCTCGGTGACGCTGTACGGCGCCGCCCTCGGCACCCCGGTGCTGCTGGCGGCGTTCGGGGCCGACTCCGTGCCCGGAACCGCCGTACACGACCTGGCGGCCGCCGCCCCACGCCTCGGTCCGGGCGACGATCTGCGAGCGCGCGTCGAGAGCGTCGTACGGGAGCACACGCCCGACCGGTACACGGAGGTCGCGCGGCGGGCCTTCGACGCACCGGGGAGCGCGCTCGCGCGGCTCCGTACGGCCGTGTACGACCTGCTCGGCCTGCCCGAGCCGGCGACCGCGCCGCCGACGTCGCCTGGCCCGCCCGCGGCGGCCCTGGACGCGCGACCGGTCACCTCGTGGGTGGTGGTGACGGAGGCCGGGGACGAGGTGGTCTCGGTGCGGAGGTTCCCGGCGGCGGCATACGCGCTCACGCACGGCGGTCTGGATGCCGAGGAGCAGGCGGCGGGCCCGGCGGCCTCGTTCGCGCACCTCGCCTGCTCGGACGCCGAGCGGGACCGGGGGTTGCTGGAGAGCGCGTCGGTCGTCGAGCGGTCCGAGCATGCCGGGAGCCGGGCCGAGGCGCTGGCCTGGCTGCGCGGCACGCTCGCGGAGCTGCCCGGCGCCCTCCTGGCGGTGACGGCGGTGCGGGGCGGCGGGCATCTGGTGGCGCTGCGGGACGGACGGGTGGTGGAAGCGGCCGTGACCGGACCGGCGGCGCCGCCCGGACTCGTGGCGGCCGTCGTCTACGCGTATGTGCGGCAGGGCCGTGTGCCGGCCGACGCCCTGGTGACCCTGCGGATCGACGGAGTGCGGGACGAGGACGTGGTGCTGCGGGTGCGCCCGGCGCCGCCGCACGCGACCTGAGGACCGGCCGCCCGATCACCGCACACACGATCACCACCCCCGATCCCCCCGATCACCGCGCGCACGGTCAGCCGAGGGCCGCCAGCCGCAGGCGCAGCTCGTCCGCGAGCGGGTTGCCGCTCGCCTCGTGGATCTCCACGGCGCGGGTGAGCGACTGCCGCACCAGGCCGGGATCGTGGCCCGTCCGCTGGGCGAGGTCGGCGAGGGCCAGCAGTGCCCGCGCTTCGTAGTGGGTCGCGTGCTGGTCCCGCAGGGTGCCGGCCGCCGTGCGCAGCGCGTGGAATGCCGCTTCCTCGTGGCCCAGGTGGTCGTGGACGAGACCGAGGGCCAGCAGGGTCCGTGCCGCCATGCGGTGATCGGGTTCGGGGAGGTGCAGCAGAGCCTCGTGCGCGCCGGTGAGGGTGACCAGGGCGTTCGCGTGGTCGCCCCGGGCGTCCTGGGCGCAGCCGAGGAAGTGGGCGGCCAGCGCCTCGCCGCGCCGGTCACCGGCGAGGCGGTTGAGGTCGAGGCAGTAGCGGTACGTCTCGACCGTGCGGGCCGGGTCGCACCGGTCCAGGTGGCGGCCGAGGAATTCCTGGACGGACGCGCGCAGCAGGTGGTGGTCCGTGGTCTCGGCGAGGGCCACGGCGCGGTCCAGTTCGGCGCCGGCGCGGGCGTCGTCGCCGAGGTCCGTCAGGGGCCGGGAGAGCAGGCTGCGCAGGCGTGCCTCGCCGGCCACCGCTCCGGCCGCGGCGGCCGCCTCGGCGCCGAGTTCCAGGGACTCCTTCCACGCACCGAGGTAGCGGTGGTGCAGGAAGAGGACGGTGAAGGCCTCGGACAGCGGCCAGGCGATGTCGTGCAGACCGTGTCGTACGGCCGCGCGCAGCACGGCGAGGATCGCCGGGCACTCGGCGTCGAGCCAGGTCAGGGCGGAGGGGCGGCCGGCACCGGCGAAGGGGTCGGTGGCCCCGGTGAGCAGGCCGGCCGGGTCGGCGACGCGCAGGCGGTCGGCGCGTACCGCCCGGTCGGCGAGGGAGACGAGGGCGAGGTAGTGGGTGGCCACGCGTGCGACGAGGGCCGCCTGCTCCGCGGGCAGCTCCTCGGCCTCGGCACGCTCGCGGGCGTACAGGCGGACCAGGTCGTGCAGGCGGAAGCGGCCGTCGCGTTCGGTGTCCAGCAGGCTCGCGACGACGAGTTCGCGCAGCAGCCGCCGGGCGGTGCGGGTGTCGACGCCTGCGGCGGCGGCCGCGGTCCCGGCGTCGAACAAACCGGCCGGAAGCCAGCCGAGCAGGCGGAACATGCGGGCGGGGCCGGGCGGCAGCAACCGGTAGGACGGCCCGAGGACGGCGGAGACCGAGTGGGTGCCGCCGGGGAGGGCCATGCCGTCGAGCCGTTCGGTCTCGTCGTCGAGTTCGGCGGCCAGGTCGGCCATGGTCAGGGAGTCGTCGGTGAGCAGGCGGGCCGCGACGATCCGCAGTGCGACGGGGAGGCCGCCGCACAGGTCGACGAGGTGTGCGGCGGCGGCCGGTTCGGCGGCCACCGCTTGTTCGCCGCAGCGGTCGGCGAGGAGATGCAGCCCGCCCTCCGTGTCGAGCGGCTTCAGCGCGAGGAGGTGGGCTCCGTCGACGGCCACCAGTTCGCCCAACCTGCTGTGGCTGGTGACGAGGACCGTGCTGCCGGGGCCGCTGGGGATCAGGGGCCGTACCTGGGCGGGCAGGGTGACGTTGTCGATGAGGACGAGGATGCGGCGGTCACGGGAGGCGGAGACATAGCTGCGGGTCAGCTCGGCGAGCGTCGCCGGGACGTGTTCGTCACTGCCCAGCAGCGCCTTCAGGATCGCGGAGAGGGCCTGGGAGACGTCGGCGCCCATGGCCGCGCCGACGGCCGACTCGTCGCGGAGGGCGGCGTAGTCGACGTAGAAGAGGCCGTCGGGGAAGCGGTCCCGTTCCTTGTCCGCCCAGCGGCAGGCGAACGCGGTCTTGCCGACGCCGGGCAGACCGGCCAGCACGGCGAGGTTCACCCGGCCGGGTGCGCCGCAGAGGGTGTCCATCCGCTCCAGTTCGCTGACGCGGTTGCTGAAGCCGCCGGTCAGGGCGGGAATGTGATCAGGCCGGGTACCCGGACCGGCCGGCCCGGTGGACGAGACGTCGAAGGTGATGTCGTACGACGCGGTCGGCAGGAGGTCGGCCAGCAGCCGCCGCAGTTCCTCGGCCGCCTCGGGGTCCTCGCTCAGGATGGTGTGCAGGCGCCGTTCCCACGCGGCGGCGAGGCGGGGCGTCACCTCGTCCTCGTCGCCCCGCTGCCGGGCTTCGTCCAGCTCCTCCCGGGAGGCGTCCAGCTCCTCCTCCCCGGCGCCCCGGCGGGAGAGCCACCCGGTGAGCCGGCGTGTCCCCTGCTTGAGGTGTGTCCACCCGTCCGCGGCCATCAGACCGATCAGGGCCGTGGCCCCCTGCGCGGCGAGTGTCCCCAACTCGGCTTCCACCGGGCCCCCTTCACGTCGTCGGCCCCCACAGGGGGAGGCGGACCCCACGGTAGAAGGATCTTCGGCCGATTCCCAGTCCGCCTCGCCCGGAGGAGCCGGGAAAGCCTGGCCGCACCGGGCCGCTGTGCTACGCTTTCGGGGTTGCAGTTGTGGTACCCATGAACCTATGTGCGCCTGACGGGAATGTTTCTCCTTTGGGCGCATTATTTGTTTTCCGGCATCTCCGGATGGGGCCTCTGCCTACAGAAGGAGAAAGTCATGGCACAGGGAACCGTGAAGTGGTTCAACTCCGAAAAGGGTTTCGGTTTCATTCAGCAGGACGGCGGCGGCCCGGACGTCTTCGCCCACTACTCGAACATCGCCACCCAGGGCTTCCGTGAGCTGCAGGAGGGCCAGCGGGTCTCCTTCGACGTCACGCAGGGCCAGAAGGGCCCGCAGGCGGAGAACATCCTCCCCGCCTGATCGTCGGCGGCGTTTTCGCTCACCGGGGTTCGCACCTTGATGGTGCGGGCCCCGGTTTGCGCTGTTTCCAGGAAGGCAGATATCCGCATGTCCCGCAGGCCCCAGAAGTCGAACCGGCGCGCCTCGTCGCCGTCACCGTCCGCGTCGTCGCCCAGGGAATTCCGGCTGCCGGAAAACACGACGCCCGCGCTTCCCCCCGTCGAGGACTTCGCCGGTCTGGCGATGCCCGAGGCGCTGCTGAAGGCCCTCGCCGCCGAGGGTGTCACCACCCCTTTCCCCATTCAGGCCGCCACGCTGCCGAACTCGCTCGCCGGGCGTGACGTGCTGGGGCGCGGGCGCACCGGTTCCGGCAAGACCCTCGCGTTCGGGCTGGCCCTGCTGGCCCGCACCGCCGGGCTGCGGGCCGAGCCCAAGGCACCGCTCGCCCTCGTGCTGGTGCCCACCCGTGAGCTGGCCCAGCAGGTGACGGACGCGCTGGCCCCCTACGCCACGGCCGTGAACCTGCGCCTGGCCACCGTGGTCGGCGGGCTGTCCATCACCAAGCAGGCCGGTGCGCTGCGGCGCGGCGCCGAGGTGCTCGTGGCGACTCCGGGCAGGCTCAACGACCTGGTGGAGCGCGGGGACTGCGTGCTCGGCGACGTGCGGGTCACGGTGCTGGACGAGGCCGACCAGATGACCGACATGGGGTTCCTGCCGCAGATCACCAAGCTGATCCAGCAGGTGCGGGCCGACGGTCAGCGCATGCTCTTCTCGGCCACGCTGGACGCCAACATCGACCGTCTGGTGCAGCGGTTCCTGACCGACCCCGTCGTGCACTCGGTGGACCCGTCCGCGGGCGCGGTGACCACCATGGAGCACCACGTGCTCCACGTCCTGGACGAGACCGACAAGAAGGCCGTGACCACGCGCATCGCGGCTCGGGACGGCCGGGTCATCCTCTTCCTCGACACGAAGCGGTCCGCCGACCGGCTCGCCAAGCGGCTCCTGGCGGTCGGTGTCCGCGCGGCGGCGCTGCACGGGGGCCGCAGCCAGCCGCAGCGCAACCGCACCCTGGAGCAGTTCAAGAACGGGCAGGTCACCGCGCTGGTGGCCACCAACGTCGCGGCGCGCGGCATCCACGTCGACGACCTCGACCTCGTCGTGAACGTCGATCCGCCCGCCGACCACAAGGACTACCTGCACCGGGGCGGCCGTACGGCCCGCGCCGGGGGCTCGGGCAGCGTGGTCACACTGGTCCTGCCCGAGCAGAAGCGGGACGTCACCCGGCTCATCTCCGATGCGGGCATCCGCGCCAGGACGGCACGCGTCACGTCCGGCGACGCGGAACTGGCCACCATCACCGGCGCCCGTGAACCGTCCGGCGTGCCCGTCACCATCGAGGTGCCCCAGCCGGCCACCCTGCCCGCGCCCCGCCGGGAGCGGAGGGCCGGTGCCGAGCCGGGCAGGCGGTCCAGCCGCCGCCGCAGGGCCGGCGGTGCGGAGACGGCGGGCGGCGGCGGTACCGGTACGAGCGCCCAGGGCGCGGGCCGCCGGGGCGCGGCGGGAGCGAGGGACGAGGGCTCGGCGCGCCGGACTGGGGGAACGAGGGACCAGGGCTCGACGCGCGGGACCGCTGACGCCGCTGCCGCCGGGGTGGCCGGGGCCGCCCAGCCGTCCGCGGGCGGCGGGCGCGGCTCCGGCCGCCGGTCGGGGGCCGGCAAGTCCACGGCCGCGGCCGCCGGTGCGGCGGGCTCGGGCGGCAGCCGTTCCGGCCGTCGGACCGGCGGCGGTACGGCGTCCGGTGCGACCTCCGGTCGGCGGGCAAGCAGCGGTACGGCGTCCGGTGCCGCCTCCGGTGCCGGTGCGCGCTCTGGCTCTGGTGCAGGCTCCGGTGCCCGCTCTGGCTCTGGTGCAGGCTCCGGCTCCGGTGCCCGCTCCGGCTCTGGTGCAGGCTCCGGCTCCGGTGCCCGCTCCGGCTCTGGTGCCGCATCCGGCAGGGCCCGCCGCGCATCCGGCCGGCGTTCGGCGTCCGGCGGCGCCTGAGCCCCCGGCCTCGGGAGGTCCGGTGCGCCCGGTCCGCCCCCCCGGACGAAGCCGGGCGTACGGTGCTCGCCGCACTGACCCGGCCCCCACGGTGTGCGGCGCCGCCGAAAGGTGATTGGCTGTGCCGGTTCGCCCAACCGGTCCATCCATCCCAGGAAAGGTCCCAGCCATGAGCAACCCCGCCGCCCTCGAGTACAAGGTCGTCACCTTCCGCGAGTCGCTGATCGGCGACGCGCTGGACAGCGACAAGCTGGAGAAGGTTCTGAACAAGCACGCCGAGGACGGCTGGGCCCTCAAGGCGATCACGTCCGCCGACGTCAAGGGCCGTATAGGGCCCGGTGCGGTCGAGGGCCTGCTGCTCACCCTCGAGCGCCCGCGCCGCTGACGGCCGCGGTTCTGGCGGCACAGGGAGCGGGACGCTCCGCCGGCTCGTACGTACGGAACCTGTGCCGCCCCACCACGTAGGCACCCGCCGGTCGCGGCCGGGGCAGGTTCCCCGGCGAGCCCCGGCGCGGGCGGCACGCAAATGCTTCGACAGCGTCCCGCCCGGTCCGGCAGAGTGGCCGCCCGTGACGAGCAGTGAGCTGTGGACCCGCGCGAACGCCGACCGCTACGACGCCGAGGAGACCGAGATGTCCTCGGCCGCCGTCCTCGGGCCGACCGTCGACTTCCTCGCCGAACTCGCCGGAGACGGCAGGGCTCTGGAGCTGGCCGTCGGAACCGGGCGGGTGGGTGTCCCGCTCCGGGAACGCGGCGTACCGGTCGTGGGCATCGAGCTGTCCCCGCACATGGCGGCGGTTCTGCGGGGCAAGGTCGGCGAGGACACGCTCCCGGTCACCATCGGGGACATGGCCACCACCGTCGTCCCGGGCGAGTTCACCCTGGTCTACCTCGTCTACAACACCATCTCGAATCTGCTCACGCAGGACGAACAGGTCGAGTGCTTCCGCAACGCCGCACGTCACCTGGCCCCCGGTGGCCGCTTCGTCATCGAACTGGGCGTACCGCCCCTGCGGCTCCTGCCGCCCGGGCAGGTCGCGGTGCCGTTCGACGTGTCCGAGCGGCACCTCGGTTTCGACACCTTCGACCTGGTCGAGCAGCTCCTCGTCTCGCACCACCTCACCCGTGGTGACGACGGCCGCTACCGCCGCGACAACTCCCGTCACCGGTACGCGTGGCCGGCCGAGCTGGACCTGATGGCCCGGATCGCGGGGCTCGAACTGGAACGACGCGTCGCGGACTGGAACGGGTCACCGTTCGGCCAGGACTCGACGAAGCACATCTCCGTGTGGCGCAAACCGGTGTGAGGCACCGCTTCACACGCGCGCCGTCCGGGAGGTGATCCCCGGCCGTGGCTCCCGGCGGGCTGCGGGCGGTCGGGTACCGCTGTGCCGCACACTGGCACCTACCACTTGACCGACCAGGGATGGATCTCATGGCTGACCGGCCCTTGACGCTGATGGCAGTGCACGCTCACCCCGACGACGAGGCCACGGGCACCGGGGGCGTCTTGGCCCGCTGTGCGGCGGAGGGCATCCGCACCGTGCTCGTCACCTGTACCGACGGCGCGTGCGGCGACGGCCCCGGCGGTGCCAAGCCGGGTGAACCCGGGCACGATCCCGACGCCGTCGCCGAGATGCGGCGAGCCGAACTCGAAGCGAGCTGCGAGGTCTTGGGCATCAGTCACCTCGAAATGCTCGGGTACGCCGACTCCGGGATGATGGGCTGGCCGGCCAACACCGCGCCCGGCTCATTCTGGAGCACGCCCGTGGACGAGGCGGCCGCGCGGCTGGCCGAGCTGATGCGGCGTCACCAGCCTGATGTCGTCGTGACCTACGACGAGAACGGCTTCTACGGCCACCCCGATCACATCCAGGCCAACCGGATCACCATGGCCGCGCTGTCGCTCACCGGGATGGCACCGAAGGTGTACTGGACGACCGCCCCGCGCTCGATGATGCAGGAATTCGGGAAGATCATGCGCGAGTTCGGCGCGGAGTGGGAGGAGCCGGATCACACGGACCAGCCGGATCAGCCGGATCCTGCCGAGGCCGGAGCGATGCCCGAGATCGGCCTGCCCGACGAGGAGATCACCACGTGGGTGGACACGACCGAGTTCGGCGGCCAGAAGTTCGACGCCCTGGCCGCGCATGCCAGCCAGGGCGAGAACATCTTCTTCCTGCGAATGGGCAAGGAGAGGTTCACACAGCTCATGGGCGTGGAGACGTTCGTCAGGGTCCATGACACCACGGGCGCCCCCCTCCCCGAGAACGACCTCTTCGCCGGCCTGCGCTGAGCCCCGGCCGGCACCCGTCTTCCGCAGACTGAGAGGACCGGCTCAGCCCAGAAAGCTCAGCCGCACGTGACGGTCGGGGTTGTCCCGGTTCGTGTCGACCAGGCACACGGACTGCCAGGTGCCCAGTTCCAGGCGGCCCGCGATCACCGGGAGTGTGGCGTGCGGGGGGACGATCGCGGGGAGGACGTGGTCGCGGCCGTGGCCGGGGCTGCCGTGGCGGTGCTGCCAGCGGTCGTCGGCGGGCAGGAGGCTGTGCAGGGCGGCAAGGAGGTCGTCGTCGCTTCCCGAGCCGGTCTCGATGATCGCGATGCCTGCGGTGGCGTGCGGGACGAAGAGGTTCAGCAGGCCGTCGCGCCCGGCCGCCGCCTCGCTCAGGAAGTCCTCGCAGTCCCGGGTGAGGTCGACGACCCGCTCCCGGGAGCCGGTGGCGATGTTCAGCGTGCGGGTGGTGAAGGCATCGGACATGTCCTCATCCTCACCCATGGGCGGGCTTTCACACGCCGCGGCGCCGGGAAGATCCACGGACGGCCGCTGGTTGGTAGAAGCGTGAACGAAACGCGTGAGGTCGAGGCAGTCGTCATCGGCGCCGGTCAGGCCGGGCTGGCCGGCGCCTACCACCTGCGGCGCACCGGTCTCGTGCCGGAGCGCGACTTCGTGGTCCTCGACCACTCCCCCGGCCCGGGCGGCGCCTGGCAGTTCCGGTGGCCGGCACTGACGTACGGCAAGGTGCACGGGATGCACGCCCTGCCCGGCATGGAACTGACGGGCGCCGATCCGGACCGGCCCTCGGCCGAGGTGATCCGCGAGTACTTCGACCGGTACGAGAAGGCCTTCGGGCTGCGGGTACGGCGCCCCGTGCGGGTGCGCGCCGTGCGCGAGGGAGACGGCGGACGGCTGCTCGTCGACACCTCGGACGGCATGTGGTCGGCGCGGGCACTTGTCAACGCCACCGGCACCTGGGACCGCCCGTTCTGGCCCCGCTATCCGGGCCAGGAGTCCTTCCGCGGGAGGCAACTGCACACCGCGCAGTACGCGGGACCGGAGGAGTTCGCCGGGCTGCGGGTCGTCGTGGTGGGCGGCGGCGCGTCCGGCACCCAGCATCTGCTGGAGATCGCCCCGTACGCGGCGTCCACCACCTGGGTGACGCGGCGGCCGCCGGTGTTCCGGGAGGGCCCGTTCGACCAGGAGGCGGGACGAGCGGCGGTGGCGCTGGTCGAGGACCGGGTGCGGCGGGGGCTGCCGCCGAGGAGCGTCGTCTCGGTCACCGGGCTCCCCCTCACCGACGCCGTACGGCAGGGGCTGGCGGACGGGGTCCTGGACCGGCAGCCGATGTTCGAACGGATCACTCCGGACGGGGTGGAGTGGGGCGACGGGCCGGACGGCCGGCGGGTCGCCGCCGACGTCATTCTGTGGGCTACCGGCTTCCGGCCCGCGCTCGGCCATCTGGCGCCGTTGGGACTGCGGGAGCCGGGCGGCGGGATCCGCGTGGAGGGGACCCGCGCGGTGCGCGATCCCCGTGTCCACCTCGTCGGCTACGGGCCGTCCGCCAGCACCGTCGGTGCCAACCGCGCCGGACGCGCGGCGGCCCGCGACATCAGGAAACTACTGGCCGCGGAGCCGCTGGCGGCCGCGTGAGGGCCCACGACCGTCACGGCCGAGGGACGTCACGACGTGACTCCGACGGGCGGGACGGCCGACGGACGGACCGGCCCACGTAAATGACCGCCGACGGGTGGACGCCATCCACGGGCATGGCGGTCGGCGGGCATGACGGCCGACCGGTCGGCGCGGCGCCGGCCGGAAGCGCCGGGCCGCCCCTCGGCGAGCGCCCGTCACCGTCCCGGTGAGGCCGTCGGGGTCCGGGGAGCAGTGGCACTGGGGCTCTGTGTCTGCGGCTGGTGCCGGGCGTTGAACTCGGCCACGTTGCGCATGTGCTGCGCGTAGTCCGCGGTGAAGCGGGTGTCGCCCGGCTTGACCGTGACGAAATACAGCCAGTCGCCCGGCGGCGGGTTCAGCGCGGCCGCCATCGCGTCCTCACCGGGGTTGTCGATGGGGGTGGGCGGCAATCCCATCCGCTGGTAGGAGTTGTACGGGCTCTCGATCCGCGTGTCGTCCGTGCTGGTGTTCACGGTGCTGCGGTTGAGCGCGTAGTTGAGGGTGGAGTCCATCTGCAGGGGCATGCCGCGCTGCAGGCGGTTGAGGATGACGCGGGCCACCTTCCCCATGTCGGCCTTCGTGTCGGCCTCGGCCTGGACGATGCTGGCGATGGTGACGGTCTGGTAGAGGTCCATCGGGTTCTGCTGTGCCCCGGCCGCGACCGGCGCCGCGCTGAACTTCTGGTTGGCGGTGTCGACCATGGACCGCAGCATCGACTCGGGCGTCGCACCCTTCGGGACGGGATACGTCGCCGGGAAGAGGTAGCCCTCCGGGTTGCCCTCGGCCTCGCCGGGCAGCTTCAGGCCGGCCTTGCCCACGGACTTGCGGGTGCTGCCCGGCGGCAGTTTCAGGGCCTTGTCGACGGCGTCGTAGATCTGGCCCGCGCGCCAGCCCTCCGGGACGACGAGGGTGACCGGTTTCGCCACCTCACGCGGGGTGTTGTGCACGGTCAGCAGCGGCACCGCCACGGCGGTGCCGGCCAGGACGGCGCCGGCCACGGCGAGGACGAGCTTGCCCCGGCGCGTCAGGCGCATCGTGCCGCGTGGCGGAGTGTTCATCTGCATGCGGGCACGGTAACGCGCACATCGTCACAAACCCGGCATATCGTCTGCTCGTCAGCTCGCCGGTTCCAGTCTCGCGTCCCGGCGGACCAGGGCCGCGTACCGGCCGTCCCGCTCCAACAACTCCTCGTGCGTGCCCCGTTCGGCCACCCGCCCGGCGTCGAGGACGACGATCTGGTCGGCATCGCGGACGGTGGAGAGACGGTGGGCGATGGTGAGAGTCGTCCGGTTGGCCGACAGGGCGTCGATGGCGTCCTGGACGGCGGCTTCGGTGCGGGTGTCCAGGGCGCTGGTGGCCTCGTCGAGGATGAGGACCGGCGGGTCGCGCAGAATGGTGCGGGCTATCGCCAGACGCTGCTTCTCGCCGCCGGAGAAGCGGTGGCCGCGCTCGCCCACCACCGTGTCGTAGCCGTCGGGCAGCGCGGCGATGTGGTCGTGGATCTGGGCCGCCCGGGCCGCCGCGTGCAGTTCCTCGTCGGTGGCGTCCGGCTTGGCGAAGCGGAGGTTGTCGGCGACCGACGCGTGGAAGAGGTACGTCTCCTGCGAGACGACGCCGACCGCGCGGGCGAGAGTGCCGAAGTCGAGGTCGCGCACGTCGACGCCGTCCAGGGTGACCCGGCCCCCGGTGACGTCGTAGAGGCGGGGCACCAGGTACCCGAGCGTGGACTTGCCCGCTCCGGTGGGGCCGACGAGCGCCAGGCTGCCGCCCGCCGGAACGGTGACGTCGATGCCTGCGAGGACGGGGCGCACCGGCGCGCCGCCGCTCTCGGTGTCGTAGCGGAACTCGACGCCCTCGAAGCGGACCTCGCCCTTGACCTCGTCTAGGTGGACGGGCCGCTCGCGTTCGGTGATGTCGATCGGCAGGTCCAGGTACTCGAAGATGCGCTGGAAGAGCGCGAGGGAGGTCTGGATCTGGACGCCGGTCGCCAGAAGGCTCACGGCCGGGCGGAACAGGCCCTGCTGGAGCGAGACGAAGGCGACGATCGTGCCGAGCGAGACCTGCGGGCCGCCGAGATGGAGGGCGAGGCCCGCGGTCCAGTAGATGACGGCGGGCATCGCGGCCATCACGATCGTGATCACGGCCATGCGCCAGCGGCCGGCCATGTTCGAGCGCACCTCGAGGTCGACCAGGCCCTCGGACTCCTCGGCGAAGGATCTGGTCAGGGAGTCGGAGCGGCCCATGGTGCGGCCGAGCAGGATGCCGCTGACGGACAGCGACTCGGTGACCGTCGCGGCCATCTCGGCCATCTGCTTCTGCCGCTCGGTGGTGATCTTCTTGCGTTCCCTGCCGACACGGCGGCTGATCCACACGAACACCGGCAGCAGGACCAGCGAGACGACGGTGAGCCGCCAGTCGAGCGCGATCATCGCGACGATCGTGGCGACGACGCTGGTGATGTTGGAGACCAGGGAGGTGGCGGTGGAGGTGACGGTCGCCTGCATGCCGCCGATGTCGTTGGCGATGCGGGACTGCACCTCACCGGTGCGGGTGCGGGTGAAGAAGGCGAGCGACATGCGCTGCAGACGGCCGTAGACGGCGGTGCGCAGGTCGTGCATGACGCGCTGGCCCACGGTCGTGGAGATCAGCGTCTGGAGCACGCCGAAGACACTGGAGAGGACCGCGCTGAGGATCATGCCGAGCGCGAGCAGGCTCAGCAGGCCGGTGCGGCCCTGCGGGATGGCGACATCCAGGATCTCCTTCAGCAGGAACGGCGTCGCCACCGAGACCAGCGACGAGGCGCCTACCAGCACGCCGACGACGGCGAGGCGGCCGCGATAGGGGCGGAAGAGCCTCAGGATGCGGCGCACCTGCCGGGGCTGCTCCCCGGCGTCGGCGGGCGGTGTCCAGGAGGTTTCACGGTCGGGATGCATGGGCTCCTACGGGAATGCGGGCGTCGGCACGAGGACGGCCGGCGATGACTGGCGGATCGTAGCCCATTGTTACCTATACTCACAATGAACGGCATCCTGATATTGTTCCCGCATGACCACCCCCGACCCCGACAGCGTGCTCGCCGAGCAGTTGCTGCGGCTGACCCGCCGGGTGCACCGCATCCAGAAGCGCCATCTGGAACGTCGCGACCTGGGCGTCACCCCGGCCCAGTCCCGTCTGCTGCGCACCCTCGCGCACTACGGCGCCGCCCCGCGCATGGCCGACCTGGCCGAGCACCTGGAGGTGGTGCCGCGCGCGGTGACGACTCTGGTCGACGGGCTGGAGGCGAGCGGCAAGGTGCGGCGGGTGGCCGACCCCACGAACCGGCGCGTGACCCGGATCGAGCTGACCGACGAGGGCCGCGCGACCCTGCGGGAACTGCGCGGCGCCCGCCGGTCGGCGGCCGAGGAGATCCTCGCACCGCTCTCGCAGGAGCAGCGGACGGTGCTCGGCGGCCTGCTGGAGGCGCTGATCGACGGAGAACTGGCCAAGCGCTGCTGAGAGTGCCGGACCGGCACCCCGTCCGGCCCGCGCGGGCGGGGTGCCCCGGCCCAGGCTCCGCCGAGCACCGGTCCGTGCGTCTCAGCAGCGGCGGAGGTCCTGCGTGAGCGCTCCTTGCGCGGTGCTCAGTGTGTGGTCGTAGCAGCCGTCCGAGCCGTAGTCGCGGTACCGCTCGCTCGATGTGCCGACCGCGTGCCGCTGGTCCCGCGGGACGTCCAGCGTGAACGCGGCGTCGCCGGTGTAGGTGTCGTCGAGCCAAGACCACGCGGTGCGCCGGCCACCGGCACGCTCGTCGACCGCCGCCCGGTCGCCGAGGGTCAGCACGGTGCGCAGCCGGTTGTCCGTGCCGAGGGTGATGGTGCCGTTCAGGGTGTAGGTGAGGTGCGTGCGGGTGGTCCGGGGCACCTGCTTGCCCGACCCGTGCCCCGCCGGATACCGGGCTCCGGGGCCGCCGACGGTGACCGCCTCGTCGTCGGTCCAGGTGGCATCGAGTCCGTCCGTGTTCTCGCCGTCCGTCCAGCGGTGCACGGAGATGTCGGCCAGCGTCCGGGTGACGGTGGTGGTCACCCGGCCGTGCGAGGTGTCGAGGTAGCCGGCGGTCGTGAGCCGGTGACCGGCCCGGGTGTCCACGCGGTTCTCCGTACCGGGCGTGTACGTCGACGCGTTGGCGAGGTCTCCCGCCCGGTCCTCGGTGAGCCCGCCCGTGACGCGGGCGTGGTGGGCGTCCTGCCAGACCAGGACGTTCACCGGGGTGCTCCACCCGGCCTGTCCCGCGGGCACGCCCACGACGGAGACCTCGACGCGGTGCGCGCGGCCGTCGTTCAGGAGCCCGGCGAACGGCGTGAGGTCGTAGGTGAGGGGCTTGACGTCGAAGGCGCGCGGGGCCGGGACGACGTACCAGAGGAAGGGGTTGGACCAGCCGCCGGTCCACACGTTCGGGAACGGCGAGGCGATTCCCGCCAACTGCCCGTCGACCTTGATCTGCACCTCGCGGTACGGCCCGTGGGCGGCCTTGCAGGAGTACGACGCCGGGTCGGCCACTGTCAGGTACCAGAACTCCTCGCAGCCGCCGCCGGATCCGGTGGCGTACACCTCGGCGACGATGCGTTCGCTGTTGCGCGGCGTGGTGAGGGTGGTGCCGTCGGGGGTGTCGGCGAGGGTCAGGACGCGGTCGGGCGCGGGGGCCTCCGGGTGGCCCGCGTAGAAGGTCAGGGTCGCCTTGACGTCGATCACACCGGTGTAAGTGTCGTTCACGACGTTGCCGATGAGCATCTCGACGTCCTGGGCGCTGCGGAAGGTGTCGCTGTAGCGGGTGACGTCCTTCTCGACGTGCCAGGCGATGCCGTCCGCCGACGGTTCGGGCGTGGAGGTGCGCAGGATCTCGACGCCGCCGACGTGCAGGTAGCCGAGCCGGTCGTACTGACGGCCCTTCACCGAGCCGTCGAGGCGCAGGACGACCTTGCTCCAGTGGTCGCCGCAGCCGCGCGGCGGTGTGTACGTGCCGCGGTAGGGGGTGAAGTCGCGGAACTGGACGTCGGCGAGAGTGATGCTGCAGGACTTGGAGTGCGGCCGGTCGACGGGCGGGGCGGCGGTGACCGGGTCGTGCCAGTCGGTACCGAACTCTGCCGGCGGGTCGGCCGGCGCGGGGCTCGCCGAGGCGGCGACGGGGTGCCCGGCCCGACCGGTCGCGGCATGGGCGGACGCCGCCTGGGCGGACGCTGCATGACCGGGCGCTGCCTGTGCGGTCGCGGAACCGGTGCCGAGGAGGGCGCTCGCCAGGAGGGTCGCTCCGGTAAGCATGGACATGACTATCCGACTTCTCATGGGCGGTGTTCTACGGCGAACAGGGCCACCACCGCAATGAGGCGTCCGGCGTCACGGCCCGGACGGGTGCGCCGAGAGCCCGGTCAGGCGTCCAGTTCCCGCCTGTCCCCCATCACGATCACCGGGTGGCGGGCCGGGTCGAGCGTCCGCAGCAAGTACCGCATGGCGTCCTCGGAGAGCCCGACACAGGCCGAGGTGCCGCCGCCGTGGTCCAGGTGCAGCCAGATGCCGCCACCCTTGGCCGCACCCCAGGGAAGCGTGCCGTCGTGCGGCGGGGTGCCCTTGACGCGGTTGTAGTCGATGGCGATGACGTAGTCGAAGTCGTGCTCATGGGTCTCGCCCCACGCGGCCGGGGGCGTGTAGGCGTCCTCGTCCTGGTCGTACGGCAGTTTGCTGCCCGGATCGTCGAGGACGCCGCCCGCCGCGGACAGGGTGTACACGCCGACGGGGCTGCGCTGGTCGCCCATACGGTGATCCGTGGTCCAGCCCTTACGTCCGTTGTGGGCGGGCCAACTGGCCTCCGGCCGCCAGGTGGTGCCCCGCCGGGAGTACAGCACGACCGTGGAATCGGCCGACTTCCGGTTCTGGCCGTAGACGGTCACGACCTGGCCGGCGTCGGCGGGAATCCGCCGGTACAGCCGGTCGCCGACGCCCGGGATACGGGTGGGGTCACCGGTGGGGGCGCTCGACACGGTGGCGCCGTGGGCGGGTTCGGCGCCCGGACCGGCGGTGCCGGCGGCGCCGCTTTCCGCTCCGCCGCACCCCGAGAGACAGGCCACCAGGGTTCCCAGGGCCGCCGCCGCGGCCGCCGCACGCCGCACACTGTCGATCTGCACCCGTCCATGGTGGCATTACAGACCGGTCGATTGTGCGAAGTTTTGGACATTCGTCGTGTCGGCGGGCACGGCCTTGGGGCGCGTCGGCCGGCGCGGCGTGCGCTGTCGGCGGGCGACGGGCGACCGGCGGCGGGCGACCGGCGATTCCACGCCGGATCACGGAAAACCGTTTGAAATTCACCGCTCCGCGAGGCGAACCTTTCTCTTCCCCTTCGTTCACCCACGTTCTTCCGTTCGCGGTTCTTCCATTCCCCGTTCTTCCGTTCGCCGCTCCTGAACTGAGACGAGTCCCTGGGACGTCATGCAGATCCAAGACCTTCCGTATCCCGACCCGGGCCTGCCGGACGCACGTTCCGGGCCCAGATTCCTGTGGTGGCTCTGGCGTAATCAGCTGGGCGGCCAGCTCAAGTCGCTGGCGTGGGGCCTGCTCCATTTCGTCTCCGTCTCCGCGCTGCCCTTCTGCGTCGGTCTGGCCGTCGAGGCCGTCCTCGACCGCTCGGGCTCCCGGCTCGCCCTGACAGGTGCTCTGATGGCCCTGTGCGGGGCCGGTATCGCCGTGGGCGACACCTTCCTGCACCGCACCGCGGTCACCAACTGGATCACCGCCGCGGCCCGCGTGCAGCAACTGCTCGCGCGCAAGGCGGCCCAGCTGGGGTCCGCGCTGACCCGGCGCGTCGCGGCCGGCGAGGTGGTGGCCGTGTCCACCGGTGACGTGGAGAAGATCGGCTGGTTCGTCGAGGCGGTCTCCCGGTTCACCGCGGCCGCGACGACGGTCATCGTGGTCTGCGTCGCCCTGCTCCTCTACCAGCCCGCGCTGGGCGTGCTCATCGCCGCCGGCCTGCCGGTGGTGGCGCTCGCCGTCCTGCCCCTGCTGCCCCGGGCGACGCGCCGCGCCGACGTCCAGCGCGAGAAGGCGGGCCGTGCCACCGAGCTGGCCTCGGACACCGTCGCCGGTCTGCGGGTGCTGCGCGGCATCGGCGGTGAGGAACTGTTCCTCGCCCGCTACCGCAGCGCCTCGCAGGAAGTACGGCACGCCGCGGTCCGCAGCGCTCGGATGTGGTCGCTCATCTCGGCGATCCAGGTGCTGCTGCCCGGGCTGCTGCTGATCGCCGTCGTCTGGCACGGCATCGGTTTGGCCCGCGCGGGCCGGATCACGGTCGGCGAGCTGGTCACCGTCTACAGCGCGGTGATGATCCTCAATTATCCGCTGCGTCACTTCGAAGAGATCGCCATGGCCTACTCCTTCTCGCGGCCCTCCGCCAAGCGGGCGGCCCGCGTGCTGTCGCTGGACCGGTCCACGGACGCCGGAGGCTCCCGCGCACCCGAGGTGCCCGGGGGTGAGCTGTACGACCCGGCCACCGGTCTGCTCGCACCGGCCGGGCGGCTCACCGCCGTGGTGTGCGGGGACCCGGACGCCGCCGGCCGGCTCGCCGAACGGCTGGGCGGGCACCCCCGGGAGGCGGGCCCTTCGGTTCTGCTCGGCGGGGTGCCGCTGGACGAGCTCCCCCTCGACTGCGCCCGCACCGCGGTCCTGGTCCAGGACAAGGACCCGGTGCTGCTGTCGGGCACGCTGCGCGACCTGCTCGACGTGCCGGCCTCCGGTGCCGTGCGGGCCGAGGACGCCCTTGCGGCCGCCCAGTGCGACGACGTGCTGGAGGCGCTCGTGCAGGGCTCGCTCGGCGCCGCCGACGCGATGGACTCCCGCATCACCGAACGCGGTCGCTCGCTGTCCGGGGGCCAGCGGCAGCGGCTCGCGCTGGCCCGGTCCCTCGTGACGGACCCCGAAGTGCTCGTCCTGGACGAGCCGACCTCCGCGGTCGACTCGCACACCGAGGCACGGATCGCGGAGGGCCTGCGACAGCTGCGGTCGGGGCGTACGACGGTCGTGTTCACCTCCTCGCCGCTGCTGCTCGACCACGCGGACCGCGTCGCCCTGGTCCACGAGGGCGAGGTCGTGGCGGTCGGCGCGCACCGCGAACTGGTCGCCACCGAGCCCCGGTACCGGGCCGTGGTGACGCGGGAGACCGAGGGCGAACTCGGCGTGACGGACGACGGACTCGGCTCGGCGGACACGGCCGGCGGGGACGCCCTGCCGGCCGGTCTCGGCGAGCTGGCAGAGATCGAGGAGAGCGCATGATCGGCGTCGCACCACCGGCGTACGACCCGGCGGCCCCGACGACCGCCACCACCCTGCCCGTCGGTGCCGCCGCGACGGTGCGCGCCTACGTGGCCGAGCTGTTCCGCCGACACCGCCGGCCCTTCCTGCTCCTCGTCGGCGTCAACACCGTCGCCGTGGTCGCCTCGATGGCCGGCCCCTACCTGCTCGGCGACCTGGTCGAGCGGGTGTCGGACCGGGCCCGGGAGCTTCATCTCGGCCTGACCCTGGGGCTGTTCGTGCTCGCGCTGGCCGTGCAGGCCGTATTCGTACGGCAGGTGCGGCTGCGGGGCGCGATGCTCGGCGAGCGGATGCTGGCCGACCTGCGTGAGGACTTCCTCGTGCGCTCCGTCGGGCTGCCGCCGGGCGTGCTGGAGCGGGCGGGCACGGGCGACCTGCTGTCCCGCATCACCACGGACATCGACCGGCTGGCCAACGCCATGCGGGAGGCCGTGCCCCAACTGGCGATCGGTGTGGTGTGGGCACTGCTGCTGCTGGGCGGCCTGGTCGTCACGGCACCGCCGCTCGCGGCCGCCGTCCTGCTGGCACTGCCGGTGCTGGTCGCGGGGTGCCGCTGGTACTTCAAGCGGGCGCCCGCCGGATACCGCTCCGAGGCCGCCGGCTACGCCGCCGTCGCCGCCGCGCTCGCCGAGACGGTCGATGCCGGGCACACCATCGAGGCGCACCGGCTCGGCGCCCGGCGCATCGCCCTGTCGGAGCAGCGGATCAAGCAGTGGACGGCCTGGGAGCGCTACACGCTGTGGCTGCGGTCCGTGCTCTTCCCGGTCATCAACGTCACCCACGTCACCGTCCTCGGCTCGGTGCTGATGGTGGGCGGTGTGTTCGTGCTGCACGGCTGGATCGGGGTCGGGCAGCTGACGACGGGCGCGCTCATCGCCCAGATGCTCGTCGACCCGGTGAACCTGATCCTGCGCTGGTACGACGAGGTGCAGGTCGCCCAGGTGTCGCTGGCCCGGCTGGTCGGCGTGCGGGAAATCGAAGCGGACACCGGGGCGGCCTCGCCGGCCCCCGAGGGCCGGGAGGTGCACGCGGACCGGGTGCACTTCGCCTACCGCGAGGGCGTCGACGTGCTCCGCGAGGTGTCGCTGCGGGTCGCCCCGGGCACCCGCCTCGCCCTGGTCGGCCCGTCCGGCGCGGGCAAGTCCACCCTGGGCCGATTGCTCGCGGGCATCTACGCGCCCCGGGACGGCCGGATCACCCTGGGCGGTGCGGAACTGTCCCGGATGCCGGCGGAACGTGTCCGCTCGCACGTCGCCCTCGTCAACCAGGAGCACCATGTGTTCGTCGGCTCGCTCCGCGACAACCTGCTGCTGGCCCGGACCGACGCGTCCGACGCCGAACTGTGGGCGTCCCTGGGCGCGGTCGACGCGGACGGCTGGGCGCGGGCGCTGGACGCCGACCTGGACACCGAGGTGGGCTCCGGCGGGCTCGCGTTGACCCCGGCGCAGGCCCAGCAGATCGCGCTGGCCCGCCTGGTGCTGGCCGACCCGCACACGCTGGTCCTGGACGAGGCGACGTCCCTCCTCGACCCCCGGGCGGCCCGTCATCTGGAACGCTCCCTGGCCCGCGTCCTCGACGGCCGCACGGTCGTCGCCATCGCCCACCGCCTGCACACCGCCCACGACGCCGACGTGATCGCCGTCGTCGAGAACGGCCGCATCACTGAGCTGGGCAGCCATGAGGAGCTGGTGACGACGGACGGCCCGTACGCGGCGCTGTGGCGGTCCTGGCACGGGTGAGGCAGGGGGCGCCCCCGTCCGCGGGCGCGGGGCGCCTCGCGCGGGAGGGCCGTCCGGGGGCGTGCGGGTGGCGGGCGGCTGCTGGCCGGACCGGGCATGTGCGGACGGCAGCCGGTGGGCCGAGGGCGTGCGGGTGGCCGCCGGCCGGGCCGGGGCGGTGTCCCGGGCCGGGCCCGGGTTCCTGCCGTTGCGCGGTGGTGAGCTCGGGTGGAAGGCTGGAAGGCGGCACCGGTTCGGGGGCGCCGGGGAACCGTCCGGTTCGCGCGGCGTGCGTCCCGGGCCGGGCGTGCCGGCGGCCCGCCGCCCCGTTCCGGGGCATGAGGCCGTCCTCACCAGCTGGAGGTACCCGTGGACAGCGCCGACGGATGGGGAGACGACGTATACCAGCCCGATACGTCCGAGATCCGGGAGGACTCGGGTGTCCTCGACGTGGAGGACACCCTGGACACCGACGGTGTCTCCGACCCCCTCGACCGGGGCTGGTCCCCTCCCGAACGGCCGTGGGCGGTGGAGCACACCGGTGTGACGGCGCGCGAACGCCTGACCGGGGAGACCCTGGACCAGCGGCTCGCCGAGGAGCTTCCGGACGCCGCGGTGCCGGACGGCGACGGCATCGGTGACTGCGACGGCACCGACGGGGAGCCGCTGGACAACGAGGTCGGCCACCTCCGCTCCGGCCGGCTCGTCGCCCCCGACGAGGGCGCCCACGAGGACGAGGAGAGCGCACTCGTCGCCACCGACGTCGGCATCGACGGGGCGGCGGCCTCCGCCGAGGAGGCCGCGATGCACATCGTCGACGAGGACAGCGTCTCCGGCTGAACCGGGCCTCCCCCGCCCTACCGCACCGCCCGAGGAGCCGCCATGCAGCAGGACAAGCACCCCGACTACCACGCGGTGGTCTTCCGCGACCGCGCCGCCGGCTACGCGTTTCTGACCCGTTCCACGGCGCGCAGCGAGCAGACCATCGAGTGGGACGACGGCCACAGCTACCCGGTCGTCGACGTGGAGATCTCCTCCGAGAGCCACCCCTTCTACACGGGCAAGGCCCGCACGGTCGACACCGAGGGACGTATCGCCCGTTTCGAGCGCCGCTACGGCGGCGCGGATCCGGGCGACGCGACCTGACCGCGGGCGGCGAATCAGATCACGTTCAGGGCCGCCGCGCAGCCCCAGCCGCCCAGCAGCATGAACACGGGCATCAGCACCTTCAGCTCCACCCAGCTGCCCGCCCGGAAGCGCATGCCCTTCGGCGGGCCCAGGGGGTGCCAGCGCCTGCGGCCGAGCGGGATCGGCCACAGGATGGGGCAGCCGGAGACGGTCAGCGCGTCCCCGATGTCGTGCACCAGCGCGCCCAGCACGATCGGCAGCCCCAGCCACAGGTACTCCTGCCCGGGCGCGGTGAACAGCCAGTCGGAGCCGTTGCCCGGCTTGTCCAGGACCCCGGCGAGGATCCAGGCGCTGGTCGCCGCCAGCAGCCAGACCAGGATGTCGCTGCTGGAGCCGCGCGCCGCACGCCACAGCAGACCCTCGATCGCCAGCACCATGTGCACGAACAGGATCGCCAGCACCGCCCAGCGGCCTCCGGCGATCGCCGCCGCGGAGCAGCCCCCGCCGATGAGGACCGCCCACACCCAGGTGTGGGTCAGCGTGCGGTGGCCGCCGGAGCGACGGGGGTCCCCCGGCTTCCTGGTCGCCTTGTAGACGGCGTACGACAGCTTGTCGACGATCTCGCAGACCCAGCGGGAGAGGGGGCCGAAGGCCCGGGAGATCGTGGCCGCCTTGTGGTCGAGATCCGGGGCGAGGGCGGCTCCGGCGCAGATCAGGGCGCCGACGAGCAGCACCGGCCAGGGCATCGGATGCCCGGCCGCGGCCGCCGCCGCTCCGACGCCCAGCCAGGCCGCGGCGCCCGACAGTGAG
This sequence comes from Streptomyces sp. L2, assembly GCF_004124325.1. Lineage (NCBI taxonomy): Bacteria > Bacillati > Actinomycetota > Actinomycetes > Kitasatosporales > Streptomycetaceae > Streptomyces > Streptomyces sp. L2. The sequence continues at coordinate 6,983,280 of NZ_QBDT01000001.1, read as the reverse complement.
TGTGCTGGTCCCATCATGGCCGCTTCCCGCCCCATTCCTCGTGTGCCGCTGTCCAGTTGACCGGGTGCGTTGACGCTCCGTCGGCGACACAGCGTAGCTGCCGTGATCTTCGGGCCCGCAGCCGATTCCCCCCTTGACCGGGAGGGCAGGCAAGATGGGGGCGTGACCCTCATCGATCAGCTGCCGCCGACCGCCGACCCCGACGCCCTGTACGAAGCCTTCGAGTCGTGGGCCCAGGAGCGCGGTCTCACCCTCTATCCCCACCAGGAGGAGGCGCTGATCGAGGTGGTGTCCGGGGCGAACGTGATCGTGTCGACGCCGACCGGCTCCGGCAAGAGCATGATCGCCGCGGGCGCCCACTTCGCGGCGCTGGCCCGGGACGAGGTCACCTTCTACACCGCGCCGATCAAGGCGCTCGTGTCGGAGAAGTTCTTCGAGCTGTGCAAGCTGTTCGGCACCGAGAACGTCGGGATGCTCACGGGTGACGCGTCCGTGAACGCCGACGCGCCGGTGATCTGCTGCACCGCCGAGGTGCTGGCGTCGATCGCGCTGCGCGACGGGAAGCACGCGGACGTCGGCCAGGTGGTGATGGACGAGTTCCACTTCTACGCGGAGGGCGACCGGGGCTGGGCCTGGCAGATCCCGCTGCTGGAGCTGCCGCAGGCGCAGTTCATCCTGATGTCGGCCACGCTGGGCGACGTCTCGTTCTTCGAGAAGGACATCACCCGCCGCACCGGTCGTCCGACGGCGGTGGTCCGCTCGGCGACCCGCCCGGTGCCCCTCTCCTACGAATACCAGCGCACGCCGCTCACCGAGACCCTGACCGACCTGCTGCAGAGCCGGCAGGCACCGGTCTACATCGTGCACTTCACGCAGGCGCAGGCCGTGGAGCGGGCGCAGGCGCTGATGAGCATCAACATGTGCTCGCGCGAGGAGAAGGAGCAGATCGCCGATCTGATCGGCAACTTCCGCTTCACCACCAAGTTCGGCCGCAACCTGTCCCGTTACGTACGGCACGGCATCGGTGTCCACCACGCCGGCATGCTCCCCAGGTACCGGCGCCTGGTGGAGAAGCTCGCGCAGGCGGGCCTGCTGAAGGTCATCTGCGGCACCGACACCCTCGGCGTGGGTGTCAACGTGCCGATCCGCACGGTGCTGTTCACGGCGCTGACCAAGTACGACGGCAGCCGGGTGCGGACGCTGCGGGCCCGCGAGTTCCACCAGATCGCCGGCCGGGCCGGCCGGGCGGGCTTCGACACCGCGGGTCTTGTCGTCGCGCAGGCGCCCGAGCACGTCATCGAGAACGAGAAGGCTCTGGCCAAGGCGGGCGACGATCCGAAGAAGCGCCGCAAGGTGGTCCGCAAGAAGGCTCCGGAGGGTTTCGTCGCCTGGTCCGACACCACCTTCGAGAAGCTGATCGCCGCCGAGCCGGAACCGCTGTCCTCGCGGTTCCGGGTCACGCACACCATGCTGCTGTCCGTCATCGCCCGGCCCGGCAACGCCTTCGACGCGATGCGTCATCTCCTGGAAGACAACCACGAACCGCGCAAGCAGCAGCTGCGGCACATCCGGCGGGCGATCGCGATCTACCGCTCCCTGCTGGACGGCGGGATCGTGGAGAAGCTCGACACGCCGGACGCCGAGGGCCGCATCGTCCGCCTGACGGTCGACCTCCAGCAGGACTTCGCGCTGAACCAGCCGCTGTCCACGTTCGCACTCGCCTCGTTCGAGCTGCTCGACCCCGAGTCGCCGTCGTACGCGCTGGACATGGTGTCGGTCGTCGAGTCCACCCTGGACGATCCGCGGCAGATCCTGGTCGCCCAGCAGAACAAGGCGCGCGGCGAGGCGGTGGCCGCGATGAAGGCGGACGGTGTCGAGTACGAGGAGCGGATGGAGCGCCTCCAGGACGTCACGCACCCCAAGCCGCTGGAGGAACTGCTCTTCCACGCCTACGACACCTACCGCAAGAGCCACCCCTGGGTCGGCGACCACCCGCTCTCCCCCAAGTCGGTCGTCCGGGACATGTACGAACGGGCCCTGTCGTTCACGGAGCTGGTGTCCTTCTACGAGCTGGCCCGCACCGAGGGCATCGTGCTCCGCTACCTCGCGAGCGCCTACAAGACCCTGGACCACACGATCCCGGACGACCTCAAGTCCGAGGATCTGCAGGACCTGATCGAATGGCTCGGCGAGATGGTGCGCCAGGTCGACTCCAGTCTGCTGGACGAGTGGGAGCAGCTGGCGAACCCGGAGGAGATGACCGCCGAGGAGGCCCAGGAGAAGGCCGACGAGGTCAAGCCGGTCACGGCCAACGCGCGCGCCTTCCGGGTCCTGGTCCGCAACGCGATGTTCCGCCGCGTGGAGCTGGCGGCCCTGGACCAGGTCGGGGAACTGGGCGAGCTGGACGCCGAGGCCGGCTGGGACGCCGAGGCGTGGGGCGCGGCGATGGACAAGTACTGGGACGCCTACGAGGATCTCGGCACCGGCCCGGACGCGCGGGGCCCCAAGCTGCTGGTCATCAAGGAGGAGCCGGAGAACGGGCTGTGGCGGGTCCGGCAGATCTTCGACGACCCCAGCGGCGACCACGACTGGGGCATCAGCGCGGAGATCGACCTGACGGCCTCCGACGCCGAGGGCCGTGCGGTCGTCCGTGTCACCGAAGTCGGCCAGCTGTGAGCACAGGAGACTCTCACCGATGACGATGACGAACCCGGCCGAGCGGCTGGTCGACCTGCTCGACCTGGAGCAGATCGAGGTCAACATCTTCCGCGGCCGCAGCCCGCAGGAGTCCTTGCAGCGGGTCTTCGGCGGGCAGGTGGCGGGCCAGGCCCTGGTCGCCGCCGGCCGCACCACGGACGGCGAGCGCCCGGTGCACTCGCTGCACGCGTACTTCCTGCGTCCGGGCCGGCCGGGTGTGCCCATCGTGTACCAGGTGGAACGGGTCCGGGACGGGCGGTCGTTCACGACCCGCCGGGTCACGGCCGTGCAGCAGGGCCGCACGATCTTCAATCTGACCGCCTCCTTTCACAAACCTGAGGAAGGTTCGTTCGAGCATCAGCTGCCGCCCCGCGAGGTGCCGGACCCGGAGTCACTGCCGACGGTCACGGACGAGGTCCGCAAGCATCTGGGTGTTCTGCCCGAGCAGTTGGAGCGGATGGCGCGCCGCCAGCCGTTCGACATCCGGTACGTCGACCGGCTGCGCTGGAACGCCGAGGAGGTGCGGGGGGCCGAGCCCCGCAGCGCCGTGTGGATGCGTGCGGTGGGACCGCTGGGTGACGACCCGCTGGTGCACACGTGCGCGCTGACCTACGCCAGCGACATGACCCTGCTGGACGCGGTCCGCATCCCGGTCGAGCCGCTGTGGGGGCCGCGGAGCTTCGACATGGCCTCGCTGGACCACGCCATGTGGTTCCACCGGCCGTTCCGGGCCGACGAGTGGTTCCTGTACGACCAGGAGTCGCCGATCGCCACCGGCGGCCGCGGTCTGGCACGAGGCCGCATCTACGACCTGCGGGGGCGCCTGCTCGTCTCGGTCGTCCAGGAGGGCCTGTTCCGGGCCCAGTAGTAGCCCGGTTCCGTCAGACGGCGGCGGGACGTGGACCTCTCCGCCGCAGCCAGGCCCGCAGCCCTCGGGGCGGGACCGGCGCGGTGGGCGCCGGCCGCCCAGGGGTGGCGCCCCGGGCGGGCCTCGTCCGCGCCGCGGCGGTGCGTTCCGGCCGGTCGTCCTGCGGGGCTGCCGGGTGAGGAGAGGGCCGATGGGCACGCGTTTCCCGGATCTCCTGGGCCAGGGCGCTGCGCAGCCAGCCGATCTCGTCGGGGTCGGCGGCGGTCGTGATCGCCTCGGCGAGGTGGGCGGAGGGGGAACCGGGTGCGCCGTGGCCGGGCGGGCCGGGCCGGAACCGGTGCAGACGCGCCCGCTCGTCAGGGTCCCTGACGACGTCCGCGACCTCGACGGGGTCGAGGAAGGCGGCGAAGGCGCCGGCCCGCTGCCAGGGGTCGTCGTCCGCCTGACGCAGCAGGAACCCGAGCTGCCGTCCTCGCCAGTTGCGGGCGCGCAGGTCCACTCCGGCCGCGAGCCGGCCCCGCAGCGGCTCGGGCGTCGGGCCCTTGAGGAGGGACGCGTTGGCGCCGTCGGCCGCGAACTGGCGTAGTTCTTCGGCGAGGTAGAGCCAGACCACGGCGCGGTAGCGGTTGAGGTAGAAGCGGACCGGGACGAGCAGGCCGAGTCGGGCGAGCCGGCTGAACCTACCGGCGGGCATCTCCATGAGCGCGGCGCCCTGGGTGACGCCGACGACCTCGACGCGCTCGCGGACCGTGCCCGGGAAGCCGTCCTGGCCGAGGAGGCTGTCGACCTCGGCCCGCTCGATACGACCGCGCCCGGCGCCGCCTTCGTCGGGCACGGTCCGGATGAGGCCGAGGTGGACGGCGAGGTCGAACTCGCTCCGCCTGAGTCCCAGTTCACGCGCGGCGCGGCTGGGCCCCCAGGTGAGGGGCCGGGCTGGGGCAGTGATCTCTGCGGACATGGTCGTACTCCCCCGTGGAGTCGGTGGCTCACGCCCTGTGCGATCGCCGTACACACACGGTAGCCGCCCGGGCGGATCCCGTGCGGGCCTGTGGATAACTCCGGAGGACTGAACGAACCGGCAGGTCAGAGGTCTGTGGTGGGCGTGTGTTCGGGCTGTCTGGCGTCCACACCGAGGTGTTCGCCGACCCGGTTGACGAGCAGGGTCATCTCGTAGGCGATCTGCCCGATGTCGACTTCGGCGCCGCTGAGCACGCACAGGCAACTGCCCGTGCCGGCCGCGGTCACGAACAGGACGGCGTCGTCGTACTCGATCATGGTCTGGCGTACTCTGCCCGCGCTGAAATGGCGTCCGGACCCCTTGGCCAGGCTGTGCAGACCCGACGCCACGGCGGCCAGATGCTCGGCGTCCTCCCGGCGCAGGCCCGTGCTCGATCCCGTCACCAGTCCGTCGTTCGACAGGACCAGCGCGTGCCGCACGTGGTCCACCCGCTCGGTCAGATCGTCGAGAAGCCAGCCGAGTCCCTGGTTCTGCGCCATGTTCATCTCCCCGTGTTCCGTCTCCCCCTGGCTGGAGGATCTGTCCGCAAGCCTTCCCCACGACCCGCGTCCGGAGCAAGGAGGATGGGGGCATGGCACGGAAGATGACCGACGAGGAATGGCGGGCGTTCGTCTCGCACGGCACCCGCACCGGCAAGCTGTCCACCGTTCGCGCCGATGGGAGCCCGCACATCGCCCCGGTCTGGTTTCTGCTCGACGGGGACGAGGTGGTGTTCAACACCGGGAAGGACACCGTGAAAGGGCGCAATCTCGCCCGTGACGGACGGATCGCCCTGTGCGTGGACGACGACCGACCGCCGTTCGGCTTCGTGGTGCTCAGCGGTCGCGCCCGGCTGTCGGAGGAACTGGACGAGGTGCGCCTGTGGGCCACCCGGATCGCCGCACGCTACATGGGCGAGGCGCGCGCCGGGGAGTTCGGCGAGCGCAACGGAGTTCCGGGCGAGCTGCTGGTCCGGATGACGATCGACAAGGCCCTGGCGGTGCGGGGCATCGCGGACTGAGGAACGCGGTCAGCCGACCGAGTCGAGCAGCCGGGCGGTGTGCATCCGCCCGGCGTACTCGACGAGCTGGATCAGGACGTCCTTGCCGGAGTCGCGTTCACGGGCGTCGCACAGGACGACGGGTGTGCCCCGGTCGAGGTCGAGGGCGCGGGAGACGTCGGGAGCGCCGTACGTGCGGGCCCCGGCGAAGCAGTTGACGGCGACGACGAACGGGATCTGCCGGTGCTCGAAGTAGTCGACCGCCGGGAAGCAGTCCTCCAGCCGCCGGGTGTCCGCGAGGACTACGGCACCGAGCGCGCCCTGCGAGAGTTCGTCCCACAGGAACCAGAAGCGGTCCTGTCCGGGCGTGCCGAAGAGGTACAGCGAGAGACCGGAGCGGATGGTGATGCGGCCGAAGTCCATGGCGACGGTGGTGGTCACCTTCTGGTCCACTCCGTCCGTGTCGTCCACGGACTGTCCCGCCTCGCTCAGCAGTTCCTCGGTGCGCAGGGGGCGGATCTCGCTGACGGCGCCCACCAGGGTCGTCTTGCCGACGCCGAAGCCGCCGGCGACCAGTATCTTCAGCGCCAGGGCGGACGTGTCGCCGCCGGGGCCGTGCTGCTCGGAGACCATGATCACTTCTCTCGGGTGGGCGGGGGTTCGTCGATGTCGGCGTGCTCGGGACGTGAAGGGCGGGGGGCGGGCGGCGGAGCTCAGACGGCGGGGTGGGGGGCACGGTGCGGAGGCGGCGTCCTCGCTGGTGGTCGCGGACGCCCGTCTACAGGGCCCGCAGTCCGGCGATGACCTCGCGCAGAATCCGTTCGTCGGGCAGGTGCGCCGGAGGCACCGGGCGGCTGACGGTGACGCACCCCAGTTCCAGGAGGTCGCCGAGGAGGACCCTGACCACTCCCACCGGGAGGTCTGCGTCGGCGGCGAGTTCGGCGACGGACTGGGTCTCCGTGCGGCACAGGCCGATGAGGGTGCGGTGTTCGGGTCCGAACGGGGAGTCGAGACCGATCGCGGGAGCACCGGGGTCCAGGGTGACCAGGGCGATGAGGTCGAAGCGCACTCCGGTGGGGCCGGGCCGGGTGCGTCCACCGGTCATGGCATACGGGCGGACCAGGGGCCCGGCCTCGCCGTCGTACCACTGGCTGCCCGGCTCCAGGGGGACGCCGGTCCTGTCCTCGGTCATGCGTGCCGCCCTCCGGGTTCATCCGGCGGCCGGCGGCCGGGCCGCGACGCGCGGTGCCGTGCCCAGGTGTTCACCGACGCGCTTGACCAGGCGTGCCATCTCGTAGGCGACCAGGCCGATGTCCGCCGTGGCGGCGGTGAGCAGCGCCAGGCAGGAGCCGTCGCCGGCGGCGGCCACGAAGAGGAAGGCGTCGTCCATCTCGACCATGGTCTGGCGTACGCTCCCTGCTCCGAAGTGGCGTCCCGCGCCCTTGGCGAGACTGTTGAAGCCCGACGCCACGGCGGCGAGGTGCTCGGCGTCCGCGCGTTCGAGGCCGGTCGAGGCGCCGACGGCCAGACCGTCGTTGGACAGGACGACGGCGTGCCGTACCTCGCGCACCCGCGCCACCAGGTCGTCCAGCAGCCAGTCGACCTCGCCGGACCGCTGGGCGGCCCCCGGGTTCGGGTCGTGGATCATGCGCCGTCTCCTTCACTGATGTCGCTGCCCGCTTCCGGGCCCGTGGTGGTGCCGCGGCCGGGTCGCCTGCCGCCGCCGCGCGCCCAGCCGTCTCGGTAGGCGGCCATCCGGTCCCGTACGAGTTCGGGGGTGCGCGGATCGTCGGCGCCCGGAGCGGAAGTGGCCGGCGGGTGGTCGGCCGGCGGGTGGCGGAGTTGTGGGGCGAGGCTCGCCTGGCGTACCCGGCGGGGCAGGCCGTCGGGTGGTTCGGGGTCGTTCGGTGGGCGATGCGGCCTCAAGGTGGCGACTCCCGGGGGTGGCGGCTGGTTCGTGGCGGTCGACGGCCCCGTCTGCGGTGCGGTCGGCGATTCCGTCTGCGGTGCGGGGGCGGTGACCGCGAGGGCGGGACGGTGCCCCTGGGCGGGGATGGCGTCCCCGGGCGGGGTGGCACGAGGCACGTGCGCGTACGCCCGGTGCCGGTCCGCCAGCGCCTGTGCCCCGCCCGGGGATGAACGTTCCGTCGGCGCGATGTGCAGGAGCGCCGTGGGGAGCAGGACGACGGCGGTCGTACCGCCATAGGGAGAGGTCCGCAGGTGGACCCTGATGCCGTGCCGGGAGGCGAGTCTGCTGACCACGAAGAGGCCGAGGCGGTCGCTGTCGAACAGGTCGAGGGTCTCGGACTGCTCGATGCGCCGGTTGGCCTCGGCGAGGGCTTCGCCTCCCATGCCGAGGCCCCGGTCCTCGACTTCGAGGGCGTAGCCGTTGCCGACGGGTTCGCCGGTGACCCGCACGCGCGTGTGCGGCGGGGAGAACTGGGCGGCGTTCTCGACGAGTTCGGCGAGCAGGTGGGTGAGGTCGGCGACCGCCGTGCCGATGACGGCCGCCTCGGGGAGGCGGCGTACCTCCACGCGCGCGTAGTCCTCGACCTCGGACACCGCGGCGCGGACGACGTTCGTCAGGGACACCGGCATGCGCCAGGCTCGGCCCGGTGCCGCTCCGGAGAGGATGATCAGGCTCTCAGCGTGGCGTCGCATGCGGGTGGTGAGGTGGTCGAGCCGGAAGAGGTCGCTCAGCTCGCTGGGGTCGTCCGAGCGTCGTTCCATGCGGTCCAGCAGCCCGAGCTGGCGGTGGACCAGGATCTGGCTGCGCCGGGCCAGGTTGACGAAGACTCCGGAGATGCCGCCGGCGAGTTCGGCGCGCTCGACCGCGGCGTGCAGGGCGGCCCGGTGCACGGTGGTGAGGGCCTCCGCCACCTGGCCCGTCTCGTCCTCCGCGGGCGGTCCTGAGGGCGCCTCGGCCTGGATGTCGATCTCCTCGCCCGCACGCAGCCTGCGCATCGCCTCGGGAAGTTTGCGGCGGGCGATCTCCAGAGCGTCGTCGCGCAGGTTAACCAGTTCGACGACGAGGCCGCGGCCGATGCGTACGGAGATGACGAGTGACGCGGCGACGGCGGCGAGCCCGAGGAGTACGGCGGCGCCGGCCGGGGTGAGCAGCCCGCGCGTGACGGGGTCCGAGTTCCCCGCGACGGCCCGGCCGGTGCCGGTCGCGATGGCCCGCATTCCGTCACGCGCGCGTGGGCGGTGTTCCAGGCCGGACCGGGTACCGCGTCGAGTGCGGCGGCGCCGGGCCGCGCGGCGAGGATCCGGTCCTCCGCACTGTCCAGCGCGGGGAGGGCGCCGCTGTGGGCGAGGTCGCGCCACGCGGACCGCTGGGGGCCCGGCAGGTCGCCGACAGCCGTGTCCGTGAAGGTGCGGCGGGTGGAGACGGCCCCGGTGAAGAGCCGCAGCCGCTCGCCCTGGAGGCCTCGGGCCAGGCGTGCGCCGCCGAGGACGGCGTCCTCCTGGGCCAACGCCTCCTCCGCGCGGGAGAATTCGAGCAGTACGCGCGCGTGGGAGCCGATGTCGGCCTGCTGGATGCCGGTGAGCGCGCCGTCCACGGCGAACGCCGACGCGATGGTGCGGGTGTACTGCGCGTAGGCCGTGTCCCATCCTGCCGTGTGGTCGAGTACGGCCTTCCGCAGCGCGCCGAGGCGCTCGGCACCGGTGACGAAGGCCTTCAGGCGCCCCGAGACGGGGGCGGGCAGTTCCTGGCTGTCGGCGACGGTGCCGTCGTCACCGAGCCGCAGCGCGGCCACCGCCCGGTCGGTGCGGGCGGCGAGCCCTTCGTAGTCACTGGTCCCGTCGGCGTCCCGGGCAGTGGCCCGGCGCACGGCATCGGCACGCTCGGCCTGCAGCGCGGCGACGGCTGCGGCCAGTGGCGTGCGCAGTTCGGCGTCGACCCGCCGGGACGCGCGCAGCCCGGCCACGTCCTGTGCGGTGCTGACGGCGGCGTAGCCCCACAGGCCGAGGAGGGAGACGACGGGCACCATGAGCAGGCAGACGACCTTGGCGCGCACGGTCCGGGGGCGTGTGTGCCACCGCCTCGACCGTGGGCGCGCGCCGTCCGGCAGCGTTCCGAGGGTGCGCTGGATGTCTTCGTCCGCGGGTGGTCCGGCGTGCGCGCGCCGGCCGCGGCGGTGCGCCGGCGGCACGCGGGTGCCGGTGGCCGGTATGTCACGGGGTGGGCGCATGGCCTCCTCGCTCGGTACGTGGGTCGGGGGACGCTCCGGCGCCGGGCCGGGCAGGTGAGGCGGAGGCCTGCTCATGGGCGGCGTTCCGCACGGGCCGCTGTGCGGAGGCGGACGCCGATCGCTCGTCCGTGGTGGGCGAGAGGGCGACGAAGGCGGAGGTGATGAACAGGTAGGACCCGAGGCCGACGGCGAGGGGGAAGATGAATTGCATCGCCGTGGCCCCGGGCAGGGCCTCGCCGGACGGGGTGACGCGCACGCTCACCGCGAACATGCCGGTGTAGTGCATGCTGCTGACGGCCGCGCCCATGACGAGCGAGGCGACGGTGACCGCGAGGGGGGACCTGATGTTGAGCCCCGCCCACAGGGCCGCGGTCGCGGCCACCACGGCGATCAGCACCGACAGTCCGACGAGGACCGGGTCGTAGGTCACGTCGCCGTGCAGCCGCACCGCCACCATGCCCAGGTAGTGCATGCTGGCGACGCCGAGCCCGGTGATGAGACCACCGAGGACGAGCGCCCGGTTGCGGTCCTGGCTGTAGCCGACGACGAACACGCCGGCGCAGACGACGGCCATGGCGACGAGCAGGCTGAGGATGGTCAGCGGTACGTCGTAGCGGACGTCGGTGCCGCTCACGCGGAAGCCAAGCATGGCCACGAAGTGCATGGTCCAGATGCCGGTCCCGATCGCGGAGGCGGCGGTGACGAGCCAGTTGCGGCGCGAGCGTCCGGAGGCGCCGAGCGCGCGGACGGTGCAGCGCAGTCCCAGTGCGGCGCCCGTGCAGGCCATCACGTACGACAGCACGGGGGTCAGCCAGCCGAAGGCGGCGTGGTCCAGGTGTCCCATGGCCCCGGGACGCTAGCCGGGGCACGGGGGCACAAAGGGGGCGCATTTCGAAAGGTGTTGGAATCTGACACAGAGAGGCGACGGAACGATCGCGTCCCGCTCGAACATGCGCACAAGGACGTCCCTCTCACCGGTGAGGAATGATGCGGTCATGAGCGACGACCACACGCACGTCCAGGAGTTCTTCACCGCCCGGGCGGCCGACTGGGACGCCCGGTTCCCCGACGACGGGCCCGCCTACGACGCCGCGGTGGCCTGCCTCGGGCTGCGCGCGGGTGACCGGGTGCTCGACGCGGGCTGCGGCACGGGCCGGGCGCTGCCGCCTTTGCGCGCCGCGGTGGGGGCCGGCGGAGTAGTGGTGGGCGCCGATCTGACCCCGGCGATGCTCCAGGCCGCCGTACGCGCGGGCCGGGACCGTGAGGGGCGCCTGCTGCTCGCGGACGTGGCCGCGCTGCCGTTCCGCTCCCGGTCCCTCGACGCGGTGTTCGCGGCCGGCCTCATCGCGCACCTGCCGCAGCCCGGCGAGAACCTGCGGGAACTGGCCCGGGTGGTGCGGCCGGGCGGCACACTCGCACTGTTCCACCCCATCGGCCGGGCCGCCCTGGCGGCACGTCAGGGGAGACAGATCACCCCGGACGACCTGCGTGCCGAGCCCCGGCTCGGGCCGCTGCTGGCCGGCGCGGGCTGGCGCCTGACGCTGTACGTCGACGAGGACGCCCGGTTCCTCGCACTGGCGGTACGTGAGGACTGACCGCCCACGCCGCTCGGTACCGCCCGGCTGCCGCCGAGTCCAGCCCGCGCGCGTACGTGTGGCGGGACATTGCCGACGGCACTGAAGGGTGGCGTGGTGAGCCTGGGCCGCGGGCTCCGGAATTCGAACGGCATGCTCAGTGGGCGCGAGCGTCGCGGTGAGCGTTTGCGTGTCGACCCGGGTCGGGGGCGAGCGGCGATTGACGCTGGGGCCCGCTGTTCCGCCGCTGCCGCCACATCGCCAAATCCCTGTGAAAGAAAAGTGGATGGGCGATCAGTGCCGGGCTCTCCCACGGGGAATGTGGTCAGTATGTTCGACACAATGCGCAAGTACGCCGCCCGGTGGCGCGCCTCCACGCGTGCGGAGTCGGTGAGCGCTCGGGAGAGACGTGCGCACAACTTGTTCGAGGCCGCGGCCGTCTATGTGGCAGCCTGCGCGGAGGACGACCAGGACCGGATCGACGAGGCGGCGGGCTGGGTGTCTCCGGAGGCGCTGTCGTTCGGCGTGAACGAACTGGCGTGCCGGGCCGTGATCGCGTTGGCGCGTGAACGCGACGAGCCGCCCGGGGCGGTGGCCCGGGATCTCCTCGGGCTGCCGGCCGCCTGAGAGAGCCGACTGAGAGAGGAGCCTCCACCGAGGTCGATTCGCCCCCGTCCAGGTGGAAACCTGCAGCTCCGCGTGGTGTGACCAGTCGTGACAAGCGCCTTGCGCTCGCATTAGGGTGCGCGCCGACGGACGAACCACTGGAGGCAGGGATGGCCGGGACGGACGATGAGCCCGTCGCCGCCGCAGACGACGCGCTGTACGTGCTCACGGCGGTGCTGCTGACGCCGGCGCAGTTTCCGAGCGTGCTGGGCGACGACTATCCGGAGGCCTGCGCGGCCCTCGGGCTGGCGCCGCGCGCCGACGGGTACGGGCTGGTGCTGGGCCAGGACGGGGACGGTGCCCGCTGGACGGTCGTCATCGACGACGTCTCGCTGGTCGCGGTGGCGATCGCCTCGTGGGACTGCGGCATGGAGTACGAACTGTCGCCGGACGAGCGCACGGTCGTCGGCGCACTGCCGGGCTGGCCGCTCGCGGTCGCCGTGGCCGCCCCCGGCGTGCCGGCGCCGCACGATCCCGGGCCGGACCTCACGGACCGCCCCGCCCTGACCCCTCCGGACACCGGCACCTGGGGTCCGGCACAGCGGCGCCTCGGTGCCGACGAGATCGCGCTGCAGTGGGCGGTGTGGCGCGAGCAGATCAAGGACGGCGACTTCCCGGCAGCGGCCGACCCCGCCAAGTCAACCGAGGCAACCGAGGCAGTCGGAGCGGCCGAGGCTCCGGCAGGTGGCGGCGAGGACGCTCCGAAGGGGCAGCGCAGCGGCGTGCGCCGGGTGCTCGCCGAGGCGCGGGGCTATGTCGACACCCCGCCGCCGCTCGGCCGGGTGCGCTCGTCGTTCGCCCCCGGCGACGCCCGCACGCTGCGCGCCGACGGCCCAGGCTGGTCCATGGTCGCCCGCACGGACGACATCGCGTTCGTCCTGCTCGACGAGCAGCCCGGCGAGGTCCTGCCGGTGGGCCGGGGACCGGAGCTGCCCGGCCTGCTGGAGGCGCTCGACAAGATGGCCGTACGGCCCAGTTGAGCCCGGGGCACCGGGCGCGCCCGGGGGCGCACGGTCCTGGACGGCTCAGGAGCGCGTGCCGGGCCGTGGCAGGCGCCTCCGGGCCGGCCTGCCGGCCCTCAGCCTCAGCCTCAGCCTCAGCGACCGATTTCCTTGCGCATAACGCGACGGAGCCTGCGCCGCTGGGAGGGATCCAGCGTGAGGTACGCGGCCGCCGGGACTCCTACCACGATCAGGAACGCCACCCACCAGGGCAGCCATATCAGCAGGATGAGCCCGACCGCCACACCTCCTGCGGCGATCTTCGCGTTCTTCGACATGAGCGTCGCCTCCTTCGCGGCCACTGCCGCTCTCTGCTGTGAAAACGGGCTCCGGATCCACACGGTTCCGCATCGGGACCCTGAGACGACCCTGAGATCCACCCGTACGGGAGTGATACGGGTCACCGGACCAGCATGCGGGGTGCACGGCCGTCGTGCTGTAGCCTCGGCGACTCTCATCTGGTAGTCAAATTTGAGGAGTGCAGACCGGCTGTGCAGAGGATTCCCACGGCACCATCCTCCGAGCTGTCCCGACTGACCCACTGCTGCACCGTGTTCCTGCCGTCCGAACCCGCGCGTGCGGGCCGGATGGCCTTCTGGCGGCCCGACGGCGGGGAACCTCCGGCTTCCGCGCACGAGCCGTACGAGGACCTTGACGTGATCCTGCCCGTCCGGGGAGGGACGGCTGTCGAGCGGGTGACCCTGCCCGCGCTGCTCCTGCCGGTGCGAACTGCCCTGCCGCTGCTCACCCGGGCGCGCACCGATCCCGCGAGCCCCCCGTCCACCGCCTTCTGGGCGACGGCCGGTCAGCTGGCCCTGCACTTCCTGGCGCGCGGCCTGCTGCTGCCCGGCCTCTCCCCCGGTGATCACGACGCCTGGCGGGTGGGGCCGCTGTCCGCGCGCGACGGGGGACTGGTCCGGGAACTCGCCGCCGCCATGCCGCCTCAGGCGCACGCCGTACCGCTCGGCGCGGGCACATCGCCCCGGCTGCCCCGTCCGGAACGGCTGCTCCGCGCCTTCCTGGACGCGATCGCCGACACGCTACCGCGCTCCTCCGCGGCGGCGATGGTCACGGGCACCGCCGCCTACGCCGCCCACGAACCGCGGTCCCTGCCGGGACTGCGCGCGTGGGCCGACGACATCGCGGCGTGCCACGAGGCGGGCGTACGGCTCTCCCTGCGCGTCGAAGCGCAGGGACTGCACGAGGCCGCGGACGCCGATGCCGTGCGGTTCCGAGTGGTCCCACAGGTGCACGGCACGAGTGGATCCTCCGCCCTCGCGGATGCCGCCGACCTGTGGGCCGACTCCCCCCACACGCGGGAGGCGTTCGGCGCGCACGCGCGGACACGGACGCTGCTGGCCCTGCGCCGGGCCGCCCGCGCCTGGCCGGCCCTGACACCGCTGCTGTCCGCGGCCGTCCCCGACGTCCTGGACCTGGCCGACGACGAGGTCACCGAACTGCTGGGCGCGGGAGGGCAGGCCCTGGACGCCGCGGGGGTCGACGTGCACTGGCCCGCGGCGCTGTCCCGCGGGCTCACGACTCAGGCAGCCTTCGGGCCGGCCGAGGACGGGACGTCGACCGGGAAGGAGGGGGCGGCCCTGCCCTCGTTCCTCCCCAGCGACAGCCGGCTGGCGTTGCGCTGGTGCTTCACCCTCGACGGCCACGAGCTGACCCGGGAGGAACTCGACCGGCTCGCGCAGGCCCAGCGCCCCCTCGTGCGGTTGCGCGACGGATGGGTGCTGCTCGACCCGCGGGAGGCACATCGCGCCCGCGCGCGGGAGCACCGCTCCGTCACACCGGTGGAGGCACTGGCAGCCGCTCTGACGGGCTCCACCGAGGTCGACGGCCGACGCGTCGCGGTGCGGCCCACGGGATGGGCCGCACGGCTCCGGGAGCGGCTCGCCCAGCCGGAGTCGGCGGAGTCCGTGACGCAGCCACCGGGGCTGGCCGCCACACTGCGGGACTACCAGTTGCGCGGCCTCGGCTGGCTGGCCCGGACGACCGCCCTGGGGCTCGGCTGCTGCCTGGCCGACGACATGGGGCTGGGCAAGACGGTCACGCTGATCGCTCTCCATCTGCACCGGCAGGCCGACGCCTCGACGGCCGGTCCCACGCTCGTGGTCTGTCCGGCGTCCCTCCTCGGCAACTGGCAGCGTGAGATCGAGAGGTTCGCTCCCGGCGTCCCGGTGCGCCGGTTCCACGGGTCCGGGCGCGACGCCGGCACCCCGGCCGACGGGGAGTTCGTCCTGACGACCTACGGCACGATGCGCCTGGATGCCGAGCGGCTCGGCCGCGTGCCGTGGGGCATGGTCGTCGCCGACGAGGCGCAGCACGTGAAGAACCCGTACTCGGCGACGGCGAGGGCGCTGCGTTCCCTCGGCGCACGCGCACGCGTGGCGCTCACCGGCACCCCGGTGGAGAACAACCTGACGGAGTTGTGGGCGATCCTGGACTGGACGACACCGGGACTGCTGGGCCGCCTCGCCGGCTTCCGCGCACGGTACGCGCAGCCCGTCGAGGGCGCCCGGGATCCCGCCGCCGCCGAACGACTGGCCCGGCTCGTGGGACCGTTCCTGCTGCGACGCCGCAAGTCGGACCCGGGCATCGCGCCGGAACTGCCACCGAAGACCGAGACCGATCACCCGGTGTCGCTCACCCCCGAACAGGCGGGACTGTACGAGGCGTTGGTCCGCGAGACGCTGGACCGGATCTCGCACACCGACGACATGACCCGACGGGGCCTGATCGTGAAGCTGCTGACCGGTCTCAAGCAGATCTGCAATCACCCGGCGCAGTTCCTCAAGGAAGACGATCCGGTGCTCGGCGGACGGTCCGGGAAGCTGGAACTGCTGGACGAATTGCTCGGCACGATCCTCGCGGAGGGCTCGGGCGTGCTGGTGTTCACGCAGTACGTGCGGATGGCCCGCCTGCTGGAACGGCATCTGACGGCCCGTGGGGTGCCCTCGCAGCTGCTCCACGGCGGCACCCCGGTCGCCGAGCGCGAGGCCCTGGTACGCCGGTTCCAGGACGGCGCCGCGCCCGTGTTCCTGCTGAGCCTGAAGGCGGCGGGGACAGGGCTCAATCTCACCCGGGCCGACCATGTCGTGCACTACGACCGCTGGTGGAACCCGGCCGTCGAGGCACAGGCGACGGACCGCGCGTACCGCATCGGGCAGACCCGCCCGGTGCAGGTGCACCGGCTGATCGCCGAGGGCACCGTGGAGGACCGCATCGCGGAGATGCTCGGACGCAAGCGGGAGCTGGCGGACGCGGTGCTCGGCTCCGGCGGGACCGGTCCGGCAGAACTGACCGAACTGACGGACGCGGAACTGGCCGCACTGGTGGAACTGCGCGGGGAGGCACGATGAGTCACGACCAGCAGGAGCACGACCGCGATCCGGTGTGCACGTTTCCCGTTCTGCCGCCCGCGCGTGGGCGCGCGTTCGCGCAGAGCTGGTGGGGGCTCGCCTGGCTGCGGGCGCTGGAGGACGGCGCCCTGGACGGGGCCGCCGTGAAGTCGGGGCGCAGGCTCGCGCGGGCGGGTGCCGTAGGCGCCGTGACGGTACGCCCGGGCCGCGTCACGGCCGTGGTGCGGGATGCCAGGAACACGGCTCACCGCGCGGACATCCTGGTGCCGCAGCTGTCGGAGGAGCAGTGGGTCCGTTTTCTGGACCATGCGGTGGAGCAGGCCGGGCACCTGGCCGCGCTCCTCGACCGGGAGCTGCCCCCGCACCTCATCGAGGACGCGGCGGTGAGCGGTGTCGACCTCCTGCCCGGGATCGGTGAGCTGGAGCCGGAGTGCGACTGCGACGCGTGGGACCACTGCGGGCACACGGCCGCCCTGTGTCTCCAGGTGGCGCGGCTGCTCGACGAGGATCCTTTCGCGCTTCTGCTGATGCGCGGCCGGGAAAGGGGAACGTTCCTGCAGGAGCTGCACGTGCGCAGCACAGCACCCCGGAAGACACCGTCGGAGAGCGCAACAGAGACGGGGACGGGGACAGGGGCCGAGACGGAGACGGGGGCAGAGACGGAGGCCGACGGCGTGGACGCGGCCGAGGCCTGGGCGGCGGCCGGCATCCTGCCGCCGCTGCCGGCCCTGCCCCCGCTGCCGGACACGCCCGGTGTGCCGCCGTCCCTCGACACCGGGGCCCCGCCGGCGCCCGGTGTCGACCCGGCGGCGTTGGAGCACCTGGCCAGGCGGACGACCGTAGAGGCGTACCGGCTGTTCGGGCAGGTTCCGGAGGCTCCCTCGCCGGCCGAGTTGCCGGCGGCTCAGGACGCCGTGCGCCTCGCCGACGGGGCGCCGCCCGATACGGTCGCCGACCGGCTCGCCGAGGGGTCGGGGCGTGGCCGCGAAGGCCTGGCGGTCGCCGTCAGGGCCTGGCGGGTGGGAGGCGTGACGGCCCTGGGGATGCTCGACGAGGAGTGGCAGGTGACGGGAGACGCCCTGGCACGCGCGCGTGCGGCTCTGGAAGAGGCCTGGGAGGCGGACGAGCGGCCGCCGTTCCAGGTGCACGGCAACCACTGGACCGTGCCCGGAGAGCCGGCCCAGCTGCGCCTGGGACAGGACGGCCGCTGGTGGCCGTACCGCGACGAGAACGGCCGCTGGGCCCCTGCGGGAGACCCGGACCGGGACCCGTCGACCGCCTTGGCGACGGCGCGGCTCGTCTCGGAGAAGGAGCCGGGGCCGGACGGCATGTGAGAGCGCGACGGCGGACGTGCGGCTGTCGGCCGCCGCACGACGACGTGCGGCAACACCACCGACGGCAATGCGGCGACGACGCAGCAAGACCGTGTGCCCCTGGAGGGGGACGCCCGCGTGAGGCACGAGGTACTCACGCGGCATCGCGCGCGTGAGGCACCCCTGACGCTGCCCCACGCGCGCGTGCCGTCAGCCCCGCGCTCCCAGCAGGTGGTCCATCGCCAGCTGGTCGAGGTGCTCGAAGGCCATGCCGCGCGCGGCCGCCGCCTCCACGTCGAAGTCCTCGAAAGCGGTGTGGTCGGCGAGCAGGGCCCGCAGGCCGTCCGCCGCGGTCGGCAGGGCGAGCTGGTCGAGGCGCGCGGCGCGCAGGGCCTCCTGGACGTCGGGATCGGCGCGGAACGCCGCCGAACGCTCCTTCAGGATGAGGTAGTTGCGCATGCACCCGGCGGCCGAGGCCCACACGCCGTCGAGATCCTCGGTCCGCGGCGGCTTGAAGTCGAAGTGGCGCGGGCCGTCGTAGCCGGCGCTCTCCAGCAGGTCGACCAGCCAGAACGCGGCCCGCAGATCGCCCGCGCCGAAGCGGAGGTCCTGGTCGTACTTGATGCCGGACTGGCCGTTGAGGTCGATGTGGAAGAGCTTGCCCGCCCACAGGGCCTGGGCGATGCCGTGCGGGAAGTTGAGTCCGGCCATCTGCTCGTGGCCGACCTCCGGGTTGACGCCGTACAGCTCGGGCCGCTCCAGGCGCTCGATGAAGGCCAGCGCGTGCCCGACGGTGGGCAGGAGGATGTCGCCCCGGGGCTCGTTCGGCTTGGGCTCGATGGCGAAGCGGAGGTCGTAGCCCTGGGCGGTGACGTACTCGCCGAGGAGGTCGAAGGCCTCCTTCATGCGGTCGAGGGCGGCGCGTACGTCCTTGGCGGCGCCCGACTCGGCGCCCTCGCGGCCGCCCCAGGCGACGTACGTCTTCGCGCCCAGCTCCGCGGCCAGGTCGATGTTGCGGATCGTCTTGCGCAGCGCGTAGCGGCGTACGTCGCGGTCGTTGGCGGTGAACGCGCCGTCCTTGAAGACGGGGTGCGTGAAGAGGTTGGTGGTGGCCATCGGCACGGTCATGCCGGTCGCGTCCAGGGCCTGGCGGAAGCGCTTGACGTGCGACTCGCGCTCGGCGTCCGAGGCCCCGAAGGGGATCAGGTCGTCGTCGTGGAAGGTGACCCCGTGGGCGCCCATCGCGGCCAGGCGCCGCACCGTCTCGACCGGGTCGAGGGCGCTGCGGGTGGCGTCGCCGAACGGGTCCCGCCCCTGCCAGCCGACGGTCCACAGACCGAAGGTGAACCTGTCCGAGGGGGTGGGCTGGTAGCTCATGCCGCGGCTCCTTGCTGCTGACGACGTTGCGTGGAGGTTGCTGACGACTATTTCGTCATGGCCGTTTACAAATTAGTATGCGGACGCGCCCCCGGGAAGAGTCAAGATGTCTTTGTCGACAAGGCGCCTGCGAGACACGCACCAGATCCGGCACAGCCGCGGAAGAGGGAGAGCCCGATGTCAGCAGCCGAGGGACCACTCGTCGTCGGTGTGGACACGTCGACCCAGTCCACGAAGGCGCTGGTCGTCGACGCGGCCACGGGGCGGGTCGTCGCCCGCGGGCAGGCGCCGCACACCGTGTCCTCCGGGGCGGGCCGCGAGAGCGACCCACGTCAGTGGTGGGAGGCCCTGTGCTCGGCGCTGGGCCAGTGCGGTGACGCCGCGCGCGAGGCGTCCGCCGTGTCGATCGGCGGCCAGCAGCACGGCCTCGTCACGCTCGACGCGCGGGGCGAGCCGGTGCGCCCGGCGCTGCTGTGGAACGACGTCCGGTCCGCGCCCCAGGCCCGCCGTCTGGTCGAGGAGCTGGGCGGTCCGAAGGGCTGGGCGGACCGCGCGGGCAGTGTGCCGGGGGCATCGTTCACCGTTGCCAAGTGGGCCTGGCTCAGCGAGCACGAACCGGAGGCGGTCGGCGCGACGAAGGCGGTACGGCTGCCTCACGACTACCTCACCGAGCGGCTCACCGGGCATGGCACGACGGACCGCGGCGACGCGTCCGGAACCGGCTGGTGGGCGTCGGCCACGGAGGCGTACGACGAGGAGACCCTCGCGCACGTGGGGCTCGACCCTGCCCTGCTGCCCCGGGTGGTGCGGCCCGGCGAGGTGGCCGGCACCGTGCGCGACAGCCATGACCTGCCTTTCTCGAAGGGCACCCTGGTGGCGGCCGGCACCGGCGACAACGCGGCGGCGGCGCTGGGGCTCGGCCTGCGTCCGGGCACCCCGGTGCTCAGCCTGGGCACCTCGGGGACCGTGTACGCCGTCTCCCGGCGCCGCCCCGGCGACCCGACCGGCACCGTGGCCGGCTTCGCCGACGCGCGCGAGGACTGGCTGCCGTTGGCCTGCACCCTGAACTGCACGCTGGCCGTGGACCGGATGGCCGCCCTGCTGGGCCTGGACCGCGAGGCCGTCGAGCCCGGCACCTCGGTGACCCTGCTGCCGTACCTGGACGGCGAACGCACACCGAACCTGCCGAACGCCTCCGGCCTGCTGCACGGGCTCCGCCACGACACCACCGCCGGCCAGGTGCTTCAGGCCGCCTACGATGGCGCGGTCCACTCGCTGCTCGGCGCGCTCGACCTGGTGCTCGACGAGGACGCCGACCGCAGCACCCCCTTGCTGCTGATCGGCGGGGGCGCCCGGGGCGCGGCCTGGCAGCAGACCGTACGACGGTTGTCCGGGCGGCCGGTGCAGGTGCCCGAGGCGAGGGAACTGGTCGCCCTGGGTGCCGCGGCGCAGGCGGCCGGACTGCTGACCGGCGAGGACCCGGCCGCGGTCGCCCGGCGCTGGAACACGGCCGCCGGTCCGGTCCTGCCGGCCGTGGAGCGGGACCGCCCGGCGCTGGAGCGGATCGCCGGGGTACTCTCCGACGCGGCCCCCCTGCTGGAACGGGGGACGGACTCCCCGTGAGCCGGGCCGACGACCCTATCAGCCGGCGGAACAACCGCTCGGCTCGGCCGCGGGCACCGCGCGGGGCCGGGCACGGCGCAGACACCGAGGACTGACGCACAGCATGACCGCACCGCTGCACGAGGCACGCCCGCCGGGTGCCGGCCGTGCCCTGCCAGACACCCAGCAGGGCATGCGCAGGCGCAATCTCGCCCGCGTGATGCACGCCGTCCGCGCGGACGGACCGCTGTCCCGGGCGGCGGTCGCCTCACACATCGGACTGACCCGCGCCGCGGTGTCGACGCTCGTGGACGAGCTGATCCGCTCGGGCCTGCTGGAGGAACTGGGCCCCGAACGTCCGGGCCGGGTGGGCCGCCCGGGGTCGGCGCTCGCGCTCAGCGGGTGCGGCCCGGCGGGGATCGGCGCGGAGATCGGCGTCGACCATCTCGCCGTGTGCGCGGTGGACCTGCGCGGCGCCGTCCGCGCGCGGGCGGTGCGGAACGGAACCAACCGGGGCCGCGATCCCAGGCCGGTGACCGAGGAGCTCACGGCCTTGGTCCAGCGGGTCGTCGTCGACGCGGAGCGGCAGGGCCTGTGGCCGGCGGGGATGGCGGTCGCCGTACCCGGGCTCGTCGCCCGAGACGGCCGTACCGTCGTCCGGGCGCCCAACCTCGACTGGTACGACACGGATCTCGGCGCCCTGCTGCCCCGCGATGTGCCGCTGACCGTGGACAACGAGGCGAACTTCGGCGCGCTGGCCGAGCTGTGGCTCGGGGCGGCCACCCCCCGCGACTTCCTGCACGTCTCGGCGGAGATCGGCATCGGGGCGGCGGTCGTCGTGGACGGTCAGGTGCTGCGGGGCACGCGCGGGTTCGCCGGGGAGCTGGGCCATGTGCCCGTACGGCCGGACGGGCTCCCGTGCCCGTGCGGGGGGCGCGGCTGCCTGGAACAGTACGCGGGCGAGGTGGCGGTGCTCCGTGCGGCCGGTCTGCGGCCGCGCGGGAACCTCGCCGGCCTGCTCACGGAGCGCGCGGACGACGGCGACGAGGCTGTGCGGCGCGCGCTGCGGGAGGCGGGTCAGGCGCTCGGCGTCGCGCTGACCGGGGCGGTCAATCTGCTCGACCCGCAGACGGTTGTGCTCGGGGGCGCCCTCGCCGGGCTCTCGCCCTGGTTGCTGCCCGCCCTGGAAACCGAGCTGCGGGACCGCACTGCGGGGCCGGCGTGCCCGGTGGCCGTGTCCGCGCTGGGGTCCGAGGGCCCGTTGCTGGGCGCCGCCCACTCGGTCGTCCGGGCCGTGCTGGACGACCCCGCCTCGGTGGCCGCCCGCTGACCCCCGCCCCGGCCGGGGCCTGGGCGTTTCCTCTCACCGGTCCCTCTTCCAGGGCCCGATCGCGAGCTTCCCCGTCGTCCCGAGGTCCAGTTCCGGAGTCACGGTCACGGGCCGCGCGCCCTGCCTCGCCCAGACCCTGACGTAGGGGGCGTTCACCGGGGTGCCGGCGAGAACCGTGTTGCGCCAGACCAGTCCCGCGTGCGCGCGCTCCCCCGGCGCCAGGGTCAGTGGACGCGCCGGGCCGTCGGCTCCCGTGCCCTGCGCAACGGCGGAGCCGCCGTGGAGGATCCGGACGCCGGGCACCACCCTGTGGTCCAGTCCGAGGGGGCTGATCCTGGCGTAGCCGGCCAGGTGGTACGGGGTGCTGCCGCAGTTCTCCAGGTGGAGCGTGACGACGCGCAGGCCCATCGCCGCGTCGCCGTCGTCGGCGTACAGCCGTGTCCCGGACGCCGGACAGGGGCCGCCCGGCGCCGGTGCCTCGGCGGTCGGGACGCTGCGCACCTTGACGATGTCCACTCCGGACCAGTCGGAGGCGGTCGTGTTGCCGCGGCCGAGCGTTCCGCTGACGGTTCGGCCCGGCTTCACACCGGCGAGGACCCGGGTCGCCGTATCCCTCAGGCCTCCGGACGCGGAGCGGAACCCGAACGTGACGGTGTAGGTGAGGGTCACGTCCTCGTGGTTGGTGACCTGGAACCCGGCGCAGCCGCCGGCACGGTCGCCCGGGCCGGTCATCCGCACCCCGTTCGTCTCCTGGGCGGAGGAACGGGAGGAGTCGGGCGGTGCCGCCGGCGGCTGGGACGCGGACGGTGCTCCCGCCTGGTGGGTCCCGCAGGCCCCTCCGAGGGAGGCGGATGGGTCACCGGCTCCGGCAACGGAGGCAGGCCGGTCACCGGCGCCGACAGCTGTTTCCCGGCCGCAGGCGGACAGCATGCCGAGTGCGGCGAGGGACAGAGCGGCGGCAGCCGTGGGCCGGAGGCGGAGGGGACTCATCCGCCGAGTCGATCACGCCGGAAGCCCGGGGTCTGTGGTGGAAGCCATGCTTCCGGTCACAGCCCCGTCACAAGGGCCTCTCGCCGTGCCGCAGCGGGACCGAGCGCCCGGCACCGAGCCGCGCACGAGGGCCGCGCACGAGGGCCACAACGGCCGCACACCGGATGGGCTTCACCCGATCGAGTGGCCGAGTTTTCCACAATCGGCTCGTTGTCCACGGATCCGCGGCGCGCCCTTCTGCCCAACCCGCCCGAGCCGTACCGTGATTCACGTGAGGCACAGCCGTCCGGCGGTTCCTGTGGGCCGACTGAGCTTCGATAACAGGGAGTAAAGACAAGCACATTGACGGTCCGTCGGATCTGATGGGGGAACAGATGAGGGGTGAGACGACAGAGGCGCTGCGGCCCGATGCCATCGGGTTGCGCGAGGTCCTGTTCCAGAGCGTCACGGCCATGGCGCCGGCCGCCGCGGTGGCCGCGTCCATCCCGTCCGGGGCGGCCTTCGCCGGCGGCAGCCTCCCATTGTCCGTGCTGATCGCTCTGGTGGCCTGTCTGTTCACGGCTTCGTGCGTGGCCGAGCTGGCCCGAGAGCTGCCCGCCGCGGGCTCGGTGGCCACATATGCGGCGCGCGGCCTGCACCCGGCCGTGGGCTTCCTGGTCGGCTGGGGCTACGTCTTCGTGGAGATGCTCGTTCCGCCACTGCTGCTCCTGCAGCTCGGCTTCACCACGGCGGGCACGCTGCACGAGGAGTGGACCGCCTACCCGGCGGACCTCTGGTGGCCCTGGTCGCTCGCGGGTGCCGCCGTGATCGCCGCCGCCGGCTACCTGGGCGTCCGTGCCTCGGCGAGGTTCGGCACGGTGCTGGGTGTCTTCGAGATCCTGGTCCTCCTCGTGTTCGCCGGCTGGCTCGTCATCAAGGCCGGCGGGGGCAACACGCTGTCGGTGTTCGGCACGTCGCACACCGCGGACGGCTATTCGGGGATCGGCGGGGTCTTCGCCGGGTCCGTGTACACCGTGCTGGCGTTCGCCGGGTTCGAGGCGGCGGCTCCGCTCGCCGAGGAGACCCGCGACCCCCGGCGGACCATGCATCGCGCGGTCCTCGGAGCGGCCCTCGGCATCGGCCTGTTCTACGTGGTCACGACCTACGCGATGACGGTGTACTTCGGTCCGGAGAAGTTCGCCGGCTTCGGCGCGTCGGGCGGCGCGTCCTGGGAAGGCGTCGCCCGGGCCTCCTTCGGCTTCTTCTGGGTGCTGGTCTTCCTCGCGGTGGTCAACTCCACGATCGCCAACGCCAACGCCTGCGCCAACGTCTCGACCCGGACGGCCTTCGCGCTGGCCCGCATCCGCGTCTTCCCGGCACTGCTCGCCACGCTCCACCCGCGGCACCGCTCCCCCGTCGCCGGCATCGTGGTGCAGACCGTGGTGGCGGTCGGCGCCGTCCTCGGGCTCGGCTTCGGCTACGACCCCATCACCGCGTTCCTGCTGCTGGCCACGGTGATCGTCACCGTCGTCATCGGCGTCTACATCGTCGTGAACCTCGCCTGCGCGGGCCACTTCCTGCGCGGGGGCCGCGCCTCGCTGAAGCCGGTACGGCACCTGCTGTTCCCGGTGCTGGGCATCGCGGCGTTCGTCCCCGCCCTGCTGACCGCGGCCGGGCTCCCGGTGTTCGACTTCGTCACCGAGCTGACCGCCCCGGTGTCGTACGCCGGCCCGATCGTCGGCGTCTGGATGGCGCTGGGCGTCGTCGTCCTGCTGGCGCTGATACGCCGTCACCCCGACCGGGTCGCCGAGACGGCCCGGGTCCACCTCGACGAACCGGCGTCCCACCCCGACCAGAAGGGAACCGTTCCACGATGACCGACCCCCGGATCCTGACCGTGCGCCCGGAACCGGACGCGTACGCGTGGACCTTCGGCGGCGCGCCCCCGGTGGCGCGGATCGCGCCCGGCACGGTCCTAGACCTGTACACGGAGGACTGCTTCGCCGGCCGGGTGCGCTCGGAGAAGGACCTCGTGTCGCAGGTCTGCGAGTTCCCGTTCCTCAACCCGCAGACCGGCCCCTTCCACATCGAGGGCGCCGAGCCGGGCGACACCGTCGCGGTGCACTTCGTGTCCGTCGAACCGGCCCGGGACTGGGCCGCGTCCACCACGGTCCCCCTCTTCGGCGCGCTGACGTCGACGCACACCACGGCGTCGCTGCAGCCGCCCCTGGAGGAGCGGGTCTGGATCTGGCAGCTGGACCGCACCCGGCGCACCGCTCTGTTCCGGGCGCGGGACAGCGACATCGAGGTGGAGCTGCCGCTGGAGCCCATGCACGGCACGGTGGGCGTGGCGCCCGCCAACCTGGAGGTGCGTTCGGCGCTGGTACCGGACGCGCACGGCGGCAACATGGACACGCCTGAGATGCGCGCCGGCGTCACCTGCTACCTGGGGGTGAACGTCGACGGGGCGCTGCTCAGCCTCGGTGACGGGCATGCCCGTCAGGGGGAGGGCGAGACGTGCGGCGTGGCGGTGGAGTGCGCGATGAACACAGTGGTCATCGTCGACCTGCTCAAGGACGTCGTCACGCCGTGGCCCCGGCTGGAATCGGACACACACATCATCTCGACGGGTTCGGCGCGCCCGCTGGAGGACGCGTTCCGGATATCGCAGCTCGACCTGGTGCAGTGGCTGGTGCGCGACTACGGCTTCAGTGAGCTGGACGCGTATCAGTTCGCAACCCAGACCGTCGAATCACCGTTGGCCAACGTGTGCGACACCAACTACACGTGCGTGGCCAAGCTCCGCAAGGAGTGGCTGCCCGCGCGGGAGACCTACCGCGGCGTGCACGCACGACTGCGGGAGACGGCCCGGACGCTCCGTCCCTGACGCAGTCCCGCTCCGTCCCTGACGCAGTCCCCGACCCCGTTCCCTGACGCAGGCCCCGACCCCGCCGCAGGTGACGCCTCGCAGGTGAACCCCTCCCCCCACCCCTGCCCCCCGAAAGGCACCCCACGATGGACATGGACCGGGCAAGACCGCAGCTGAGCAGACGCCGCATCCTGAAGGGCGCGGCCCTCGCCGCCGTCCCGTACGCACTGCTCCCCGCCTCCCGTGCCGGTGCGCAGACGCAGGCCGTCGACTATCCGCCGGCCGAGTGGCAGCCGGCGACCGCGTCGAACTACACGGCGTCGAACCGGCCGTCCTCCTACTCGATCGACCGTGTGGTCATCCACGTCACCCAGGAGACCTATACCGACACCCTCGCCATCTTCCGGAACCCGCAGAAGGCGGTGTCCGCCCACTATCTGGTCCGCTCGGCCGACGGACACGTCGCCCAGTGCGTGCGCGAGGCGAACATCGCCTGGCACGCGGGCAACTGGGACTACAACACCCGCAGCATCGGCATCGAGCACGAGGGCTGGATCGACCAGCCCGCGTACTTCACCGACGCCCTGTACGAGCAGTCGGCGAAGCTGACGGCTGCCGTCTGCGCCAAGTACGGCATTCCGAAGGACAGGGAGCACATCATCGGCCACATCCAGGTGCCCGGCACCGACCACACCGATCCGGGGCCCTACTGGGACTGGGTCCGCTACATCAGACTGGTCAATTTCGCCTAGGCCGGCGTCGGACCGGTTGTCCGCGCGGACGCCGGGCGTGACGATGGTGCCTGCCGTACACCGTCCGGGGAGGCCGAGTTGTCCGATCCATGGGTGGCCCTGGAACCGGGGGCCGACCCGGCCGAGCGGGTGCGGGTGCTGCGCCACGCGCACGAGACGTTCACCACGGTGGGCACGGTGCCGCGCCCGGTGCGGTCCGTGGTGGCGGAGTCGTGGCGGCGCAGCGCGCGGGCCGGTGTCGGGCCGGACGGCGCCGCGACCGTGGAGCTGTCCGACGGCGACCTCGGCTCCTGTCGCGCGGAGCATCCGCTGTCCCGGGTGATGCCGTTGTTCCGGGAGCTGTTGGGCACATTCGCGGCCGACGGGGAGCATCTCCTCGCGGTGTGCGACGCGCACGGCAGGCTGCTGTGGGTCGAAGGGCATCCGGCGACCCGGCGGCGGGCGGACGGGATGAACTTCGTGCCGGGGGCCCGCTGGGCGGAGGCGGCGGTGGGCACCAACGCGCCGGGCACGGCGGTGGCCGTGGACCGGCCGGTGCAGGTGTTCGCCGCGGAGCACTTCATCCGGCGGGTGCAGCCGTGGACCTGCGCGGCCGCGCCGGTCCACGATCCGCGCACCGGCCGGGTCCTCGGCGCCGTCGACATCACCGGCGGGGACGGGCTGGCGCACCCGCACAGTCTGGGCTTCGTGCGGGCGGTGGCGCGGGCGGCCGAGTCGCAGCTCGCCCTGCTCGCCCCGCCGCCCGGCGCCGCCGGCACCCCGGTGCTGAGCGCTCTCGGCCGCGACGAGGCCGTGCTGCGCCTGGAGGACGGACACCGGATCAGGCTCAGCCGCCGGCACAGCGAACTGCTGGTCCTGCTCGCCCGCCATCCCGAGGGCCTGACCGGTGACGAGCTGTTGTGCGCGCTGTACGCGGACGAGTCAGTGACACCGGTGACGCTGCGCGCCGAACTCGCCCGGCTGAGACGGCTGCTGGGGCCGGGCCTGCTCGCCTCGCGGCCGTACCGGCTGACGGCCGCGGTGGAGTGCGACGCCACGGTCGTGGAGCGGCGGCTGGAGACGGGCGCGCTGACCGCGGCGGTGGAGGAGTACGCCGGTCCGCTGCTGCCGGGCTCGCAGGCCCCGGCGGTCGTACGGCTGCGGCGCCGCCTCGCCGACGGTCTGCGGGCGGCGCTGATCGCGCACCGCGACCCCGATCTGCTCGCGGACTGGGCGCACGCGCCGTGGGGCGAGGACGACGTGGAGGTGTGGCGTGCGCTGGCGGCCGTCCGGCCCACCGCGCCGGCACGGGCCCGCCTGGCAGCCCTTGAGACGGAGCTGGCGGCGCCTTTGCTCACCGCTGCGGCCGGCCGCGCTCGCGGACAGCAGCCGGGTGCAACGTCCTCGCAACGTCCGCGCGCCTAGCCTCCCGCGAGAGCTGTCCGACGGCGGGCAGCGCTTCACCGGGGAGGCAGACCAGCATGACCCGTTACGCGGCGCCCGGCAGCGAGGGCGCGATCGTCTCCTACCAGGCGCGCTACGACCATTTCATCGGCGGCGAGTACGTGCCGCCGGCGCGGGGGCAGTACTTCGAGAACCCGTCGCCGGTCAACGGGCAGCCGTTCACCGAGATCGCGCGCGGCACCGCCGAGGACGTGGAGCGGGCGCTGGACGCGGCGCACGCGGCGGCTCCCGGGTGGGGCCGCACGTCGGTGACGGAGCGCTCCGACATCCTGCTGAAGATCGCCGACCGCATGGCGGCCCACCTCGAACCGCTCGCGGTGGCGGAGAGCTGGGAGAACGGCAAGCCGGTGCGGGAGACGCTGGCGGCCGACATCCCGCTCGCCATCGACCACTTCCGCTACTTCGCGGGCGCCATCCGGGCCCAGGAGGGGTCGCTGGGCGAGGTCGACGACGACACGGTGGCGTACCACTTCCACGAACCGCTCGGGGTGGTCGCGCAGATCATCCCGTGGAACTTCCCGATCCTGATGGCGGCCTGGAAAGTCGCGCCGGCGCTCGCGGCCGGCAACGCGGTCGTCCTGAAGCCGGCCGAGCAGACCCCGGCGTCCATCCACTACTGGATGAGCCTGATCGCCGATCTGCTGCCGCCGGGCGTGCTCAACATCGTCAACGGCTTCGGGGTGGAGGCGGGCAAACCGCTCGCGTCGAGTCCGCGGGTGGCGAAAGTGGCGTTCACCGGGGAGACCACGACCGGGCGGCTGATCATGCAGTACGCCTCGGAGAACATCAAACCGGTCACCCTGGAACTCGGTGGCAAGTCGCCGAACATCTTCTTCGACGACGTCTGGGCGCACGACGACGACTTCCGCGACAAGGCGCTGGAAGGCTTCACCATGTTCGCGCTCAACCAGGGCGAGGTGTGCACGTGTCCGTCCCGGGCTCTGGTCCAGCGCGGCCACTACACGGAATTCCTCGACGCGGCCGTGGCCCGCACCCGGCGGATCAAGCCCGGTCACCCCCTCGACACCGACACGATGATCGGCGCCCAGGCCTCCAACGACCAGCTGGAGAAGATCCTCTCCTACCTGGACATCGGCCGGCAGGAGGGCGCCAGGATCCTCACGGGTGGCGAACGCGTCGAGTACGACGGCGAGCTGAAGGGCGGTTACTACGTCCAGCCCACCATCTTCGAGGGCGACAACCGGATGCGGGTCTTCCAGGAGGAGATCTTCGGCCCGGTCGTCTCGGTGGCCTCCTTCGACGACTTCGACGACGCCGTCAAGATCGCCAACGACACCCTGTACGGGCTCGGGGCCGGCGTGTGGACCCGGGACATCAACACCGCCTACCGCGCGGGCCGGGCGATCCAGGCGGGCCGCGTCTGGACGAACTGCTACCACGCGTATCCGGCCCACGCGGCGTTCGGTGGCTACAAGCAGTCCGGCATCGGCCGCGAAACGCACAAGATGATGCTGGAGCACTACCAGCAGACGAAAAACCTGCTGGTGTCGTACTCCCCGAAGAAGCTGGGGTTCTTCTAGAGACTCATACAAGGGCGCCTGACCAGGCAAGTTGCCCGGCAGGCGCCCTCGTCACACTCGACCTGAGCTGTGAAGCGAATTTCGACCGCAGCTGCATTTGTTTCGCGGCGCCGATGTAGGTCCCGACGCCTCACGAAACAGCCGCCCGTCCGGTGCGACACTGAACGAGCCGCGCAGGCACCCCAAATGGGCGTTGATACTAGCGGGGTCGGTGTGCGGTGTGGGCGTCCGGATCGACGGCCCCCGCCTCTCGGTCAAGATGCCCACCTGCCCCGCGGACAGAGCGGGAACGGTCGAGGTCTATGACAGCGACTCGACGGCACCGGAGGCACATTCAACCTCCGCAAGGCCAGGGCGGCGCACGTCCCCGCCGGGCAGTACCTGGCGCCCGACGGCACCAGGACCGCGACACAAGCCGACGCTCAATTCAAGTGCCACACCGGCACTTGAGAGTCAGGAGGAATCACCTCCACAGGGCAAGCCCACCTGGGTGTGTCAGCAGGCCGGAGGAGTCACACGCATACTCACCGCGGGGCTCGATGCGGTGCAGGCGAACAGGCCTCTCGGCCATGCGGGGCACCCTTTCAGGTTGGTTCCCAGCGCGGGGCAGAGGAGCGGCGGCCGTGGGAGGTGTCTGAGCGGGGGCGGGCGGTCCGGTGGGCGTTCTTTCGGGGTCTGTATTGTCGTGTGGGTCTCCTCCGGCCCCGGGCCGGTCTCGCGCGCGCAGAACGGTCTTGTCGATGATCCTGGCGTACCTGCCCAGCCCGTCGCAGGGGGTGTGGCACCTCGGGCCGGTGCCGGTTCGCGCGTACGCGCTGTGCATCCTGGCCGGCATCTTCGCCGCCGTGTGGCTCACCGGTCGGCGGTGGGAGGCGCGGGGCGGCCGGAAGGACGACGTGGCCGACGTCGCGGTCTGGGCGGTGCCGTTCGGGATCCTCGGTGGGCGGCTGTACCACGTGATCACGGACCCTGAGCTGTACTTCTCGGCCGGGAAGCAGCCGTTGCACGCGCTGTACATCTGGGACGGCGGTCTGGGCATCCCGGGTGCCGTCGCTCTGGGCGCGGTGGGCGCCTGGCTGGGCTGCCGCCGGCGCGGCATCCGGCTGGCCGACTTCGCCGACGCGGTCGCTCCCGGCCTGGTGCTGGCGCAGGCGATCGGCCGGTGGGGCAACTACTTCAACCAGGAGCTGTACGGCCGGCCCACGCATCTGCCGTGGGCGCTGTACATCGACCCGGCGCACCGCCCGGCCGACTCCCCCACCGTCGCCCTGTACCACCCCACCTTCCTGTACGAGTGCCTGTGGGATCTCGGTGTCGTGGCGCTGCTGCTCTGGCTCGACGCCCGGCACCACCAGCGGCTGCGGCGTGGGCGGCTGTTCGCGTGTTACGTCCTCGCGTACACCACCGGGCGGGCGTGGATCGAGGCCCTGCGGATCGACCACGCCAATCATTTCCTGGGCCTGCGGCTGAACGACTACGTGTCCCTGGCGCTGTTCACGGGCGCCCTCGTGTATCTGGTCGCCACCCGCCGTCCGCGCCCGGAGGGCGACGTGCCCCGGCCGGACGCGGACGACGATGACGGTGACGCGGCGGCGGCCGTCAGGCCGTGTCGCGCTGCCGGCGGCGGAGAGTGAGGAACGTTCCTGTGGCGCCCGCTGCCACGAGGGCGCCCGCGGCGATGCCCACGGGTACCGCGGGGAACGGGGAGGCGTCCGAGACCGCCGCGGCGGTCTGCATCGCCGGGCCCGGGTCGATGCGGGCGGCGACCGGTGCCACGGGGCGGATCGGGCCGACCGACCTGACCGAGCCGTCCTGGTTGAGGAGCACCTGCTTGCCGTTGGGGTGACGGAAGTCGAACATGCCGGCCAGCGAGCCCGCCGTGGCGTCGAAGGAGTGGTCGCCGATCCGCGCGGTGTGCCAGTTGTTCTCGATGAACCGGATGATCGACGCCTGGTCGGTCAGGGTGTGCGACACCTTGTTGACCCTGCTGTACGGCGAGACCACGAGCAGCGGCTGGCGGGTGCCGGGGCCGCAGCGGTCCTGGTATCCGCCCGCGGCGGCGGGACCGGCCTGGCAGGCGGGGCTGTCGGTGGCCTTGCCGTTGGAGCCGGGGGTGGTGTCCGTCGAGCCGTTGCGCGGGGCGACGTAGGCGTGGTCGTACCAGCCGTCGGAGTCGTCGTAGGCGATGACGACGGCGGTGGACTTCCACTGCGGGGAGGACTGGACGGCGTTGATCTGGTCGACGAGGAAGTGCTGTTCGTCGATCGGGTCGGAGTAGCCGGCGTGGCCGTCCTGGTACGAGGGCGCCTTGACGAAGCTGACGGCCGGCAGCTTGCCCGCCTTCAGCGCGGCGTGGAGGTCGGTGAGGTCGTAGTTGTGGTTGGCCTGTCCGGCGTGGCCGATCTCGTCGACGCTCTGCGGCGGCAGGTGGTGCGGGTTGGCCGTCGACCTGTAGTACTGGAACGGGTCGTGGTGCGGGCTGTAGTCGACGACCGGGGCGCCGCCGACGTTGGCGTGCGTGGTGTCGCACTTCGCGTAGTGGCTCTGCTTGCCGTCCCAGGGGGTGGAGGGGCGGAAGCCGCCCTGGAACCAGCCCCAGCTCACGCCCTTGGCGTTGAGGACGTCGCCGATGTTCCTGCCCCGCATGGCCGCGAGCGCGTCACCGCTCGTGTGGTTCTTGCCGGCGCAGTCGTCGTAGGCCGGGTCCGGGTCGTTGATCATCGTGCCGACGCCGTGGGCGTCCGGGGACTTGACGGCGTACGGGTCGGGCGTGGAGGTCTGCTTGGGGTTCTCGGTACCGGACGCCGGGTCCGTGGAGATCACGCCGTGGGTCTGGCCCGAGACCACGTTGATGGCGCCGGGGGTGGAGGGGCCGTAGTTGGAGCTGTAGGAACGGTCGCTGAGGGCGTAGTTCTGGGCGTAGTTCCACAGCGCGGTGACGGTGTTGCCGTCGTAGTAGTCCATGGCCAGTCCGGGTTCGCCGAACAGGCCGCCACTGCACTTGTCGACCTCGGTGTTCTGTACGAACCGGTCGGCCTTACCGCCGTTGTAGGCGTACTGCTCGGGCCCGTAGGAGTGGTTCTGGTCGCACGTCATGGCCTGCGCCGGGCCGAGCCGCTTGGGCGGGTACTGGTTGGGGTTCTTCTTCAGCAGTCCGGCGTTGGCCAGGGTGTCGATGTGCTTCGGTGTCCTCTTCGACGCCGTGAACGGCGTCCCGTCGGTGTTGGCCGCCTTGGGGTAGGTGGCGAAGTAGTGGTCGAAGGAGATGTTCTCGTCGAAGAGGACGACCACGTGTTTGATCGGCGTGGCCGTCCGCGCGGGTCCGTGGTGCCCGTGGTGCCCCGTGGGCGCGGCGGCCCAGGTGGGCGCGGCCCCGCCGAGAACGGTGAGCGCGGCGGCGCCGGTGAGCGCCCCCAGGCTCCGTAGCACTGCTCGTCTTCCCCTGCTGGCCATGCTGATTCACCCTCCGGACATGAACGTCACCACATGAACATCACTGCATGAACGTCATTGCATGAATGCCACTGCATGAACGTCACTGCGTCGTACGGTCTGGGATCTTCAACCGGTGATACGGCGTACCGGCTGAGCCATGATGGCCCGCGAGTGAACACCGGGTCAGGGAAGCCAGGCCAATTCTTGACCGTCCATTGACCCATTCGGCCGAAATTGATCGCTGGGAGTCTGCTAAGTGATCAGCGTTCGCCCGTACCAGTCCGCGTGGTCGCGTACCCCGGGCAGGGTGAAGAAGTAGCCGCCGCCGAACGGCGTGATGTAGTCGGTCAGCGGCTCGCCCGCGAGGCGCTTCTGCACGGTCTCGAACTGCCGGGCCAGGTCCTGCTGGTAGCAGCAGAACAGCAGGCCCATGTCGAGGTTGCCGTTGCTGTCCATGCCCCGGTCGTAGTTGTAGGCCCGGCGCAGGAGGCGCTGGTCCGCCGTCCCGGGCGTGCGCGGGTTGGCGAGCCGGATGTGGCTGTCGAGCGGAATGACGTCGCCCTTGGGGTCGTCGGCGTAGTGCGGGGTGTCGTGCTCGGCGTCACCGTCCAGGGGCGCGCCGGACTCCCGGGACCGGCCGAACATCCGCTCCTGCTCGCCGAGGGAGACACGGTCCCAGAACTCGACGAGCATCCGGATCAGCCGTACGGCCTGGTAGCTGCCGCCGACCGCCCAGCCGGGCTCGCCCGCGCCCTTGCCGACCCACACCAGCCGGTCCATCGCGCGGCCGTCTCCGGCGTCGGGGTTGGCGGTGCCGTCCTTGAACCCCATGAGGTTGCGCGGGGTGCCGGACGGGCGGGGCGGGCTGCTGAAGCCGTCGAGGCGCCAGCGGACCTGGAGAGCGCCCCGGGTGTGCCGGGCGATGTCGCGCAGGGCGTGCAGCACGGTGTCCGGGTCGTCGGCGTGCAATTGTACGGCGAGGTCGCCGTGGCACCAGTCGGGGTTCAGGTCGTCGTCCGGGAAGGACGGCATGGTGGTCAGCCGGCGCGGGCGTCGGGCCGTCAGGCCGAAGCGGTCGTCGAAGAGGGCGGCGCCGACGCCGACGGTCACCGCCAGCGCGCCGGACGGGAGACTGCCGCCCAGGATCCCGGAGTCCGGCGGCGGGGCCGTGATGCCCTCCGGGGAAGGGGTGCCGCCCGAGGTCAGGAAGCGGGCCCGCTCGGTCAGCGTGCGCAGGACGTCGGTCAGCTCGGCGCGGTTCACGGCGGTCACGTCGAACGCGACGAAGGCGGTGGCCCGGCGGGGGGCGGCGATGGCCGACCGCTGGTGCGCTCCGTGGAAGGGCGCCACTGGTCCGGCACCCGAACCGGCAACGGCGACGGGTGCGCTGCCCGGCGCGGCCGCGCCGCCCGTGGCCAGCCCCGCGCCCGCGAGGGCCGCTCCGCGCAGGAAGCCGCGCCGGCCCACGCCACCGGCCCGGGCTCCCCGGCCCGCACCGGCCGGAAGCACGCCGTCCGCGTCGCCGGCGCCACCGGCCCGCATCTCCCGGCCCGCACCGGCCGCGAGCACGGCGTCCGTGTCGCCGTCCCGCCCGGACACCCCACGCCGGCCCGTGCTCGCCGGGAGCGCGCCGTCCCGCCCGGACACCCCTCCCCGGCCCGCGCCCGCCGAGAGCGCGCCGTCACGCCCGGACACCCCTCCCCGGCCCGCGCCCGCCGGGAGCACGCCGTCACGCCCGGACACCCCTCCCCGGCCCACGCCCGCCGGGAGCACGCCGTCACGCCCGGACACCCCTCCCCGGCCCACGCCCGCCGGGAGCACGCCGTCACGCCCGGACACCCCTCCCCGGCCCGCGCCCGCGCCCGCCGAGGGCGTGCCCTCTGCGTTCCCGGCCCGCCCGTTCATACCGTCCTCCGCGGATCGCACAGGGTGGCCACCGAGGCCAGACGTTCCACCAGGTCGCCGAGGACCGCGTTCACCTTCTCGCGGTCGTCGCGGCCCAGGCGGTCCAGCGGGGTCCACTCACCGTCGTGGTGGAAGGCGTCCAGGGTGTGCCGCGCGCGGTCCAGCCGGCGGACGAGGCCGGGCAGACCGGCGTACCGGGTGGTGAGCAGGGGGCGCAGCCGGGACAGGACCTCGCGGGTTCCGTCGAGGTTGGCGCGGGCGGTGGCGAGGTTGCTGCCGCTGCCGAAGTCGGTGCGGCCGGTCAGCTCGGACTGAACGGTGTTCTCCAGGATCTCGTGGGCCCGCAGCCCGAGCTGGGCCGGGTCCATGCGGGTCTCGGCCCAGTCGTCGCGCAGCGCGGTGACCGCGGTGAGCAGGGCGGCCGCCGGCGCTCGCAGCGCGTGCGCGGACTGGCCGTGCCACAGGCCGTACTCGACGCGGTGGAAGCCGGTGAAGTCCTTGTCGTGGACGCCGTCGGGCAGTCCGGCGTCCGTGCCGTTGATCCGTGCGTCAGCGGCACCGAAGGCGTCGTAGGCGGCCCCGAGCCGCTCGTACTCCAGGTGGGCCGGCAGCCATGCCGTGCGGGCCGCCGCCAGGTCCCCGCGGTCGATCGCGGCGCGCAGGCTCCGGGTCAGCCGGACCACTTCGTCGAGACCGTGGCCGACCCACTTCTGGTAGCCGATCGCCGGCGGGATCAGATCGTGCTCGGTGACCGGGGCCGCGCTCGGACCGATCGTGCCGGCGGTGACGTGGACCGTGGGCCCGGTGACGGCGTCGGCGTCGTCGGGCACGCACTTGAACGCGTACGACCCCTTTCCGATGCGCACGGTCAACTCCCGTGTCGTACCTGGGCCGACGCCCTCCACCTCGCCGTACACGGCCTCGCTCCGCGGGTCCTCCAAATACACCTCGGCGGCCGCGTCGGAGGTGTTGCGCAGGTCGAAGACCTGGACGCCGGGCACGGGGCGGGTCCAGCCGCGGCCGCACCGGCTCGGCGACACCTCGACGGTGGTGTGCGTCGGGCCGCCGTCGGCACGCGCGCCGTGCGTCGCGCCGCCGGTCAGCGCGAGCACCGTGCCCAGCAGGGCCAGGGCGAGGAGCAGCGCGCCCCCCGTCCACAGACGTGCCGCCGGCGGTGGCCTGCGGACGGACACGGGCATGTTCGAGCCTCCCGGACGACGCGGAACACGTGCTGCGACCGCTCATGCTACGCAGCCGCGATCGGCGAACACCCGCCCGAACGGGACGGATGCCAAGAGTTCCCCGTGGATTCACCGGACGGACGACGCCCCGGCCGGTCCCGGGAACAGCACCGGCACCGGCCCGGGGCGTCGTACCGGTTCAGCCGTCGGACTCCGACGACGGGAGGTAGGCGCCCGGTACGTCCTTCGGCGCGAAGATCCTGCGCTCGCCGGGGTACGGCTCGGTCCAGTTGTGCGTCTCGTACCAGGTGAAGTGGTTCATCTGCGCGGGGTTGGCGTAGTCGGGCACGGCGTGCGGGCCGGTGAGCCGCTGGCGCGACTTCCACGTCTGCCACGTGGCCGCGAGCGCCCGCTCGGCCGCCGGTACCTTCGCGGCGGGCACCGCGGCCGCGGCCGGGTTCTGCGGTGCGGGGGTGTCCACGCCACAGGCGGGCGGGGTCTTCAGGCCGGCGGTCAGCGGGATCCGGTTGGGCAGCGCCGTGAACGGCCTCGGGTCCGGGTGGCGGGTGAAGGCCGCGCGCATGGGGGTGGCCGCGCTGTCCTTCTGGTTCATCGGGTGAATCCCCAGGATCTGCTCGATGGTCCGGATCATCGTGATCTGCGAGTAGTAGAGGCTGTCGACGCTGCCGTGCCGGGCCCAGGGGCTGATGATCTGGATCGGGGCGCGGTGGCCGTCGACGTGGTCGAGGCCGGCCTGGGAGTCGTCCTCGACGACGAAGACCGCGGAGTCCTTCCAGTACCTGCTGTGGGAGATCTCGTCGACGATCCTGCCGGTGGCGAGGTCGTTGTCGGCGACCTGGGCGGGGGCGCTCGCCGGGCCGCCGGTGTGGTCGCTGGAGAGCCAGAACATGTTGAGGTTCGCCGGCCCGTTCTTCTCGAAGTCCCGCTTCCAGACCTGCTCCCGGTAGATGTCCGGGACGCTCGTGTCGAACTTCGGGAACCCGTGCACCGACACGGAGTCGAGCGACGGGATGGGCGAGGACGAGTTCAGCGGGTAGGCGGTGTCCTGCCCGGTGGCCGCCATGGTCTTCGCGTCGCAGTACAGGTTCTGCCAGCTCGCGCCCGACGGCTTGGCAAGGAACTGCTGGAACTCGCCGAAGTCGCGCACGGACTGGCCGGCGGCCTGCGCCCCGGTCCACAGGAAACCGGTCCGCTGGTGGCCGAGGGCGTCGTCCTCGGTGTCGTAACTGCGCGCGTACTCGCCGGCCGAGGACTCGGTGTACTCCGGGTCGTCGGCCTGCATCAGCCAGTTGTGGCCCTCGGCGGAGTTGGTGCCGATGTCGTAGGTGTTGTCGTACAGGCCGAACTGACGGGTCAGCGCGTGCTGGTTGGGGGTCACGTTCTCGCCGAACTCGGCCAGCGAGGGGTCGCCCTCGCCCTCCGGTATGTCACCGAAGAGCTGGTCGTAGGTGCGGTTCTCCTTGACGATCAGGAAGACGTGTCTGATCGTCGAGGGGTCGCCGAGCCGCACGGGCACCGGCACCGGTTTCGCGGGGTGTCCGCCCTTGCTCGTGGTGACGGCACCGTGGCTCCAGCCGTTCTGCCGGAAGACCTTGGCCGTCTGCGACCGGATGACGCTGTCGTCGGGCAGCGTGAACCGCTGCACGCTCGACGTCGTGTCGTGGGTGCCGTGCCCGGCCTCGTGGCCGGCCCGGCGGGCGTCCATGCCGCGGGTGTTGGAGACGACGACCTGGTCGCCGACGGTGGCGATCTCGGCGGGGAAGTAGTCCGTGGGGAGCAGGCCGACGTAGCTGACCGGCTCCTGGGCCGTGGTGTACCGGTAGACGGCGACCGCGTCGGCGCGCCCGAGCGTGACGAGCAGGTGGCCGTCGCCGGTGAGCGTCACCGCGTCCGGCTCGTAGCCGACGGAGGCCTCCGGCCAGGGCTGGGTGGCTATGGTCTGTACGACCTTGTCGCGGGCGGTGTCGATGACCGACACGTCGTTGCCGGCCGTGTCGGTGACGAACACCGCGCCCTTGCTCGCGTACAGCGCGGTCGGGTGCAGGCCTACGTCGATGCCGGTGACGGCGGCGTCCGGGTTCGCCAGGTCGATGACGCCGACCGTGCCGGTGGTGGTGGCGCCCGTCTTCGGGTCGGCCGGCACCTGGGGGCCGCAGGAGTTGAGCGTGGTGTCACCGGGCTTCGCCGGGCGGCCGCCCTCGTTGCCGACGTAGAGCTTGCCGCCGGCCTTGACCAGGTCGCGGGGGGCGTTGCCCACGGCCCAGCTCCGCTCGATCGCGCCGGTCGCCGCGTCGAGCGCGACGACCGCTTCTGGCCGTTGACGGCGGAGTAGACGGTGGATCCGTCGGACGAGAACACCGCCTGGCCGACGAGCGCGTGCCGGGCGCCCTGAGCCGGAACGGGCACGGACACCGGGTCGGCGAGGCTGCCGTCGGGACGCACGGTGAACCGGGTGTAGCCGTCGGTCTGGCCGAGCCACAGTTGCGTGCCGTCGGGCGAGTAGACGGGGCCTTCCTGGCCCACGGAGTTGCTCGCGATGCGCAGGTCCGCCGACGCGGAGGCGCCGACGAGCTGCTGGGTCTTCCAGGTCTTCAGGTTCACGATGGCCAGCGCGGCCCCGCCGTCGGTGACCGAGGCCGCGAGGTGGGTGCCGTCCGGACTGACCTCGGACGACATGATCTTGCCCTCGTCGATGACCAGGCGTTCCCCGTACGGGGCGATGTACTGGTCGCTGGAGACGACCCGGCCCCGCGCGGTGACCTGGCCGACCTGGTCGGTGCCGAACCGGTGGGTCTGGGCGAAGGCCGTGCCGGCGGCTGTCAGGGCGGGCGCCGTCAC
Organism: Streptomyces sp. L2; assembly: GCF_004124325.1. NCBI lineage: Bacteria > Bacillati > Actinomycetota > Actinomycetes > Kitasatosporales > Streptomycetaceae > Streptomyces > Streptomyces sp. L2. The sequence goes on along the minus strand of NZ_QBDT01000001.1, from coordinate 6,944,337 downwards.
CCCTGCCGTCAGGAGGGGTGTACGGCGGCGGCCGACGCGTCTTCCGGGAAAGCCGGACCGCGCCTGTTCGGCCCGCCTGCGACGGCGTGTCACCTGCATGGACTCATCCCTTCGAGATGGTGGAGAGCAGATCGACGGTGCCGTCGAACTGCCAGAGCGGGTTGGGCGCGTCCCCGGCCGGGGTGTGCACCGGGAAGTAGCCGTTGACCTCTTTCGGTCCGTCGCCGTCGGCGACGAACCGGCCGTCCGCGGTGACGTCCAGCTGGTAGACGGCCTGTCCGGTGGCGTCGACGCCGGGCAGGTGCCAGGAGACGACGCACCGCCAGTCGTTGCCCGGTCCCTGGGCGGCGAGCCGGCCGGCCCCCTTGGTGCACGCGGCGGTGGCCCGCAGCCGCGCCTCGGTGACGTCGGGGCGGTGCAACTGGCGGGCCTGCACCCGGTAGAGGTGGGCGAAGGCCGTGGCGAGCGACCGCTGCACCTTGTCCTGCCGGATGCCGGAACCGGCGGACGGGATCGCGGCGGCGACGACCACGACGGTGAGGGCGACCAGGGCGGCCGGTGCCAGGAGCGCGGCGGCACGTGCGCGGCGCCCGGCACCGGCCTGGACCGCGTGGGTGAAGTCGCGCCGCAGGAACAGCAGATGGGCCGGCGCGGTCGCGAGGACGGCCCAGGTCAGGCTGACGGCGCTGGAGATCAGCAGGGGGCCGGTCCGCACCAGGTCGGTGAAAAGGCCGTTCCGGGCGACGAAGGCGTAGCTGGGCAGGGCGAGTCGCACGGCGACGGGCAGCGGCAGCAACTGGGCGAGCTGCAGTGCGAGCGCGACGGCAACGGGCAGCAGCAGGCCCATCGGGCCCCCAGCGTGACCGACCCGAGGAGGCCGACGCCGGCCAGGGCCAGGGTGGGGGCGAGCACGCAGAGCCAGGCCAGGAGGACCTTCCCGGCCGCGTCCGACGGGGCCAGCGCGTGGCCGTCGAGGCCCACCAGTGGCCGGTCGCCGACCGCCACGAACCCGCCGGCCGTGCTGGAACAGGCCAGTCCGGCCACCAGCAGCAGGATGACGAGGACGGGCGCTAGTCCGCTTCCCTGGCGGGCACTTGGCCGGGCATCGCCGGATGGCGCGCCAGGACGAACACGCCGACGACGATGCCGCTCAGCCCCGCCGCCTCCCAGGCGAGCGCGGCGACGTCGGTGCGCAACTGGTCGCCGAGGAATCCGATGCCGCAGGCGATGCCCGCGAGCGGTTCGGCCGCGGTGAGCGCCGGCAGCGACATGCGCAGCGGCCCCGCCTCGAAGGCGCTCTGCACCAGCATCAGACCGGTGACGGCGAGCGCGATCAGGGTGTACGGCTCCCAGCGGACGAGCAGGGCGAGGAGCCCCTGACTGCCGAAGACGTCGATGGACACCCGGGTCAGGGCGTCCTGCAAGCCGTAGAGGAGGCCGGCGGCGGTGGCCAGCAGCGGTGGCTCCTCGAACAGGGGCAGGTGACGGGCGGTGGCGATCAGCAGGAGGGCCAGGCCGATGACCACGCCGATGACCAGCCATCGCCGGAGGGTCCCGATGTCCTCCGCGGTTCCGGCGCTGGGCCTGCCGGCCAGGGTGAACGCGGCCACTCCCCCGCCGAGCAGCAGTACGCCGACCCAGCCCGACGAGCCGAGGCGCTGGCCGCTCAGCCGGCTGGCCAGGGCGAACGCGAACAGGAGGTTGGTGACCAGCAGCGGCTCGACCTGCGACAGCTCGCCCTTGCCGAGCGCGACCGCGCTCAGCAGCTGCCCGACGACCATGCAGGCGATGCCGCCGAGCCACATCCGGCTGTGCGCAAGGTCCCACAGCAGGCGGAAGTGCAGGACGTCGCCGACGGGCGCCCGTTCGGCGGCGTGCTGCTGGAGCACGAAGCCGATGCCGAGGGCGCACGCGGCGGCCAGGCCGAAGACATAGATCATGCGCGCTACCCGTCGTGTCCCGTGCTGCTACCGGCCCCCCGTGCCACCCCGTCCCGCCCGCCCCGTCTGCCCCGCCCGGCTCGCGCCGTCACGGCCCGTCCTCCGGGGGTTCGCCGTGCAGCGGATTGGGGGGCGGGTCGAAGTGCACGCTGATCTTCTGGAAACCCTTGAACGCCTCGGTGGTGACGTACGACCGATAGGCGCGGCGGTCACCGGCGCTGAGGTGCACCCGGTCGGTGAACGGCGTCATCAGGCTGCGCGGCCAGAGCCGCATGATCCGTACGGAGTCCACCTCGGCCGCCGTGAGGAAGATCAGCGCCGCCACGTACAGCCAGGCCAGCAGGCCCAGGACGATGCCGAACAGGCCGTAGGTGGCGGTGGCCCCGCGCAGGACGTGGCTGACGTAGTAGGAGCCGACCCACTGCAGCGCCTGCCAGGCGCAGGCGGCGCCCACGGCCGCGCCGGTCAGCCGGCGCAGCGGGAGTCTGCGGTGGGTCAGCAGCCGGTAACTCACCAGCAGCAGAGCGGTGTTGAGGCAGATCGAACCCGCCGTGGCGGCGATCCAGGTCCAGCTGCCGTTCTGCAGCCTCACCCCGAAGAGGTACTTCTGGGAGGCGGCCACCGACAGGAGGGTCAGGGCGCACAGCCCGCACGCCAGGAGCAGTAGGAACACCACGCCCTTCAGGCGTGAGCGCAGGGGGTCCGGGCGGGCGTGCCGCGGGACCGCCCAGATCTTGTTGAGGGCGTACTGCGCGGCCTGGGCGACGCCGAGGGAGCCGTAGAGGCTGCCCGCGATACCGACGGCGAGGGCGACGCCGCTGCTGTGGAAGGAGTGGATGTTCTCCCCGAGCTGGTCACCGATGACCGGGAACTCGCCCAGCGCCGAGTCCAGCACCCGGTGCTGCAGGTCGGGATTGCCGCTCAGGAGCGTGTTCAGGACGGCGACGAGGATGAGCAGCAGCGGGAAGAGCGAGAGGAAACCGTAGTAGGTGAGCAGGGAGGCGAGGTACAGCGCCTGGTCGTCGTAGAACTTGTAGACCACGGCGAGCGGCAGGCCGATCCAGCGGTGGCGGCGTTGGTAGCCGTCCACCCGCTCCAGGAAGTCCATGCGTCACGCCCCGTGCCGTCTCACCGCAGTCCGGTCGGCTGCGCCGGTGGTGCGGTTCGACGCGGCGCAGCGATCATAGGTCGGTCCGTGGTGGCAGGTGCTCGTTGTGCCAGGCGATGGCGCGCCGGATGTCGGGCTCGTGCAGACCGGTGCGGCAGCCCAGCTCCAGCAGGCTCAGCACCGGCGGGCCCTCGGTGAGGGCGCGGTCGATCTTCGCCGCCCACAGCTCCTCCTGGGTGAAGGGGCGGTGCCGGTAGTTCTCGCGCAGGGCGGCGAAGTGGGCGGGGCCGCACGCCGTGATGCGCCTGAGGCCGTCCCAGCAGTCGTTGCCCGGGCTGACGGCGGAGGAGTCGGGCACGAATCCCTGGACCGCCTCGCCTTCGGCGAACGTCGCCCCGCACAGGTCGCACAGCTCCAGGCGGATGATCTCCGCCGGGCGCTCCTTCCTGCGTCTCCTCGTCCTCTTCCACTTCCTCATGGGGTCTCCTGCCGGCGGGTGGGCGGCACGTGCGCTCTCTGTCCGGAGTCTCCCGCCGGGCCGTGGCGAAACGCCGCGGGCGAGGGTGCGGCCGATACTCTGCGCAGGCATTTTTTCTGTCTGTCATGATTCGGCCGCTCCTTACCCGGTCACGCGTGAGGCGTGCGAAGAAGTTCCGTCGGATGGAGGAGGCTCCGCGTGTCCGAGGCGCCGTGCTGAGCCTGCCCCTGGCCGTGCTGGCGGCGATCGCCAACGCCGTCGCCTCGGTGCTGCAGCGCAAGGCGGCCCAGGACGAGCCGGACAGCGAGACGCTCAGCTTGCGGCTCGTGTGGCACCTGCTGCACCGGCGGGTGTGGCTCGGGGGCGTCACCTCGATCATCGTCGGGTTCCTGCTGCAGGCGGCGGCGCTGGGACACGGTGAACTGTCCGTGGTGCAGCCGGTGCTCCTGCTGGAGCTGCCCTTCACCCTCGTCCTGTCGTCGCTGGTGTTCGGCAGCCGCCTCGGGGTCCGGGAGTGGGGCAGTTCGGCCCTGATGATCGCCGGGCTGGCGGGGCTGCTGTTCTTCCTGTCCCCGTCCCGCGGCTCCAGCGCACACGTCACCTGGCTGATGTGGGTGCTCGCCTCGGCGGTGAACGTGGCCGTGGTCGCCGCCGCGGTGGCGTGGGCCCGCCTGACCGGTCCCGGCGCCCGCAAGGCGGCCCTGCTGGGCGTGGCCGCGGGCTGCGGTTTCGGTTTCACCGCGGCGCTGATCAAGGGCATGACGGTGACGTTCGACCACGGCGCCGGCGCGTTGTTCGCCGGCTGGCAGCCGTACGCCATGATCGTGACCGGGGCGGGGTCGATGTTCCTCCTGCAGTCCGCGATGCACGCCGGGCGGCTGCTGGCCAGCCAGCCCGCGCTGACGATGTCCGATCCGGTCGTGGCGATCCTGTGGGGCGTCGTCGTCTTCGGCGAGGAGGTCCGCGGCGGGGTCTACATCGCCCTGTCGGTCGTGGCGGCGGGGGTCGTGGCAGCCGCCGTCGTCGTGCTGACGCGTTCCCCGCTCCTCGCCGGCGCGGCCGGGCGTAAGGAGCAGGGAGCCCCCGGTGGCGACGGACCCTGCGAGCGGGCCGGCCGATGAGGGCCGGTGCCGTGCTGGGCGGTATCCGGCACCGGCTGGTGGAGGCGCTGGGCGGAGCGGCCCGCGCCCGGGTCGTCCTCGTCCTGGGGGCGGCGCTGGGCCTGGACGGCGCCGACGAGGGGACGCTCTCGACCATGGCCGGCCCGCTCAAGGCGGCCTTCCACATCGGGAACACCCAGATCGGGCTCCTCGCGTCGGTGGTGTCCCTGGTCTCCGCGCTGTGCACCCTGCCGGTCGGCGTCCTCACCGACCGGGTGCGGCGCACCCGGCTGCTGGCCGTCAGCACCGCGCTGTGGGCGGCGGCCACCGCGCTGTCCGCCCTGGCCCCCTCGTACCTGTGGCTGCTGGTCTCCCGGGCCGCGCTGGGTGCGGTCACCGCCACCACCGGTCCGACGATCGCCTCCCTCATCGGCGATTTCTTCCCCATCCGGGAGCGCGCCCGGATCTACGGCACGATCCTGGCCGGTGAACTGGTCGGCACCGGAGTGGGCTTCGCCGTCTCCGGTGCCGTCGGGTCCGCGCTCGGCTGGCGGTTCGCGTTCTGGTGGCTGGTCGTCCCCGGGGCGCTGCTGGTGTGGGCCGTGGCGCGGCTGCCGGAACCGGCGCGCGGCGGCCAGAGCCGGCTGCGCGCCGGGCAGGAGGACATCCTCGACGCGCGCGAGGTGGCCGCCGCGGACGCGGAAGGGGATGCGGCCGGGGGCTCCGCGGGGGGCGGGCCGGCGGCCGGCGACGGTGAGCGTGACCCTGACCGTGATCGTGCCCTCGGCCGTGATCCTGACCTTGGTCGGGGCAAGACCGCGGACGCCCGCTCCGACGCCGTAGCAGGAACCGAAACAGGCACCGGCAGGGGCAGCGACACCGACACCGGGGACGATCCGGCGCCGGACCGCGACCTCGCCGGGCAGGCCGTCCGCGAGAGCGGCGTCGCACCCGATCCACGCCTGGTCCTGCGCCGTGATCCGCGCACCATGCCGCTGTGGCAGGCCGTCGGCTACGTCCTGCGGATCCGCACCAACCTCGTCGTGATCATCGCGTCGGCTCTCGGCTACTTCTTCTTCGCCGGACTCCGGTCCTTCGCCTCCCTGTTCACCACGCAGCACTACGGGGTGAGCACCGCGGTGGCCGGCATCCTGGTGCTGATCGTCGGCGCCGGGGCGCTCGCGGGAGTGCTGCTCGGCGGCCGGGTCGCCGACCGGCTGCTGGGCCGGGGCCGCGCCAACGCCCGTGTCCTGGTCCCGACCGTGTGTCTGCTCGCCCTGCCGCTGCTGGCGGCTCCCGCCCTGCACAGCACCGACTTCGCCCTCGCGCTGCCGCTGCTCATCTGCAGCACGGCGCTGCTCGGCGCTGCCAACCCGCCGCTGGACGCCGCCCGCCTCGACATCGTCCACCCGTACCTGTGGGGCCGGGCGGAGGGCGTGCGCACCATGCTGCGCACGCTCGGCCAGGCGGCGGCGCCCACGCTGTTCGGCTGGGTGTCGGCGCACGTCTTCGACGGGCCGGAGGCGCTGCAGTACACGCTGCTGCTGTTCCTCCTCCCTCTCGTCGGCGCGGGCGCGCTGGGCCTGGTGGCGATGCGGACCTATCCGCGTGACGTGGCCACCGCGGACGCCTCGGCGCGGGTCGTCGCCGGCGAGGAGGAGTGACACCGGCGCCGCGGTTGGGCCGGTCGCCGCCGGCCAGGTTCAGCCCCTTCCCGCGCGGGATACCCCACTCGGTGTGGACGAGTCACTGCGGCGCCGGCTGGGCGCGGCGGCGCTGATGCTGCTCGCCGCCGGTCTGCCGGCGGTCGAGGTCGCGGGCCTGCGCGCGGCCGGTGTGACGTCGATCGCCGGGATGGCTCCGCAGGTCACGGCGCCCCCGCCGTTCGGGGTGTACCACGATCTGCGCTGGGTGTTCGTCTACCACGACTCGTGGGCCGCGTTCGGCGGCGAGCTGGCGGCCCTGGTCGTGTTCCGTACGGTGCTGAACACCGCGCTGATCGTGCTCGCCTGGCCGCCGGGACCCGCCCGGCCCCCGCTGCGGCGCCTGCTGACGGCGAACGCGCTGTCCGTGCTGCTGCTCGTCGTCCTGCTCTGGCCGTGGGCGACCCTCGCCGCGATGGGCGCGGCCACCAGCCTGTCCTGGTTCGTGCTCAGCTCACTGCTGCCGCTGGGGCTCACCGCCCTCGTGGCGAACCGCGCCGGTATCGTCCCGGGCTGGTGGCGCCATCCGCCCTCACCGGTCAGCGTGGCCATCGACGTGCTGGCGTTCCTGTCCCTCACCGCCGGTTCCACGGCGGTGAGCGCCGCGCCCGGCACCTGGTCCGTCCCGGCCGCGTTCGCCGCCGGACTGGTGAACGCCGGGCTGTGGGCCTGGCTGGTCCGCACGGTCGCGACGCGCCGCAAACCGGTCGTCCGCGCCTTCGTCACCCCGCTCGCGATGGTGCTGGTGCCCACGGTCGTCCTGGGCTCCGGCAGCCAGATCGTCGGTCTGCAGCAGGCGCCGCCGAACCCGTCGGTCAACAGCCTCGACGCCGACCACCTGTCCCCCGCCCACGGCCGGCAGGTGATCTACCTCCAGGGCTACGGCAGCACGTACACCGGCACCGACATGTCCGGCTATCCGCCCTCGCTGGACTTCACGTTCTACTCCTACCGGGGCCAGTACCCGGACGGCGCTCCCCTGCCGTACGGGCCGAACGCCACCCACCAGTCGCTGCGCGTGCTCGCCGACCGGCTGGCCCGGCAGATCGACACGGTGCACCGGCGCAGCGGCCGCAGCGTGGCGATCGTCGCGCAGAGCGAGGGCACGTTCATCGCCCGCGCCTACCTGGCCGCCCACCCCCACCCGTACATCGACACGCTGGTGCTGCTGAGCCCGCTGGTCCGGCCCGCCCGGATCCACTACCCGGCGCGGGCGGCGGACAGCGGCTGGGGCATCGGCCTGGGCTGGGCGATGCGCACGCTCACCGCGCTCACCCGGCTGCGGACCGGTTCCACGGTGAGCGCGGACGAGCCGTTCGTCCGGTCCGTGATGCGGAACGGGCCGCGGTACCGGGACACGATGCTCTGCCCGGTGCCGCACGTGCGGGTGGTGGCCTTCCTGCCCACCGCCAGTGCGGCCGCGGTGCCCCCGGGCCACCTCGCCGACGTGACGACCATCGAGGTGGAGGGGTTCCACGGCACGCTGAGCGCCCGGGCGAACGACCGCCGGGACATCGCCGCCGTCCTCACCGGCGAGCCGGTCGACTCGGCCCACCTGACCGCGTACCCGTTCGTGCAGTGGGCGGCCGCCGGCTGGCAGGTGCCGCCGCTGCCGATGTCGTACGTGCCGTCGTGGCACGCGGACGGCCTCCCCGACGCGGCCCTCGACGACGCCGACGGCTGCACCGCCCGCCTCCCGCCGCCGGACCCACGGCACTGAACCGGCCGCGACCGCGATGCCCCCGCGTCAGGCCAGCGCGTTCACCGCCGCCCCGAAGAGGCGGGGCAGGCGGGCGGCCGTGGGCATGATGCGCGGGGCGAGCGCGGGCTGCTGACGGGCTCTCAGCAGGGCCTCGGTGAGCAGGCGGTGCCGGCGGGTCGCCCGCGCCCAGTCCGACTCGTAGCGGGCCGGGGTGCCGCGCAGCAGGTTGGCGACCAGGGCCTGGGCCCCGGTGAGGGCGAGGGAGATGCCCTCACCGGTGAGGGCGTCCACGTATCCGGCGGCGTCGCCGACGAGGAGGACCCGCCCGTGGACGCGGGTACGGGCGCGCCGGCGCAGGGGCCCGGCTCCGCGCACCGGGGTGACGGCCGTGCCCGGCGGCAGGCGGGCCGCGAGGTCGGGAAAGCCCGCCAACTGGCCGGTGAACGAGCCGCGCCGGGCCGTGAGCAGGGCGATGCCGACGAGCCCGGGGCCGAGCGGGGTGACGTACGCCTCCGCGTCCGCTCCCCAGTGCACCTCGACGTACGGCGACCACGGGGGCACGGCGTAGTGCCGGCGCAGCCCGTACCGGGCCGGTCCCCGGGTGGGCACGTCCAGGCCGAGGGCGCGGCGCACGGGCGAGTGCAGGCCGTCGGCGGCGACGAGCCAGCGGGCGCGCAGCCCCGCGCCGGGCACGGTCACGCCCGTCGCGTCCTGGCGTACCTCGGCCACGCGCAGCGGCAGTACGGTCACCCCCGCGTCCAGGACGGCGCGGTGCAGGGCGCCGTGCAGACCGGTGCGGCGGGCGCCGAGGCCGGGGCCGTCCCGGAACGCCGCCTGGACCCCGCGGGGTCCCTGCACGTAGCGGATGCCGGTGAGGGGGTGGCCGGGGACGTCCAGGCCGAGGGCGGTGAGGGCGCGGACGGCGCCGGGCATCAGGCCCTCGCCGCAGGCCTTGTCGACGGGCGCCGGGCGCGGCTCGGCGACGACGGCGTCGAGGCCGGCGCGCGCGGCGTGCAGGGCGGTGGCGAGGCCGGCCGGCCCACCGCCGACGATCAGCAGGTCGGGGCGGCGCCTCACGCGGGCTCCGCCAGGGTGAGGGCCGCGTTCTCGCAGCGGACGCGGACGGTGAGCAGCAGCGCGTTGGCGAGGGTGAACGCCGTGGCGGTGAGCCAGGCGGAGTGCACGAGGGGCAGGGCGGCGATCTCCAGGACGACCGCGACGTAGTTGGGGTGGCGCAGGTACCGGTACGGTCCGGCGGCGACCAGGCGGGCGCCGGGTACGACGATGACCCGGGTGTTCCAGTACGGGCCGAGGGTGCCGATGCACCACCAGCGCAGGCCCTGGGCCAGGACGGTGAGCGCCAGCATGGGCCAGGCCAGGGCGGGGACGAACGGCCGGTGGGCTAGGGCCGGTTCGAACAGGCAGCAGCCGAGCAGGGCGGAGTGCAGGGCCACCATGACCGGGTAGTGGCCCCGGCCGTGCTCCACCCCGGCGCGGGACCGGGTCCAGGCGGCGTTGCGCCGGGCGACGACGAGTTCGGCGACGCGCTCCGCGCCGACCGCGAGGACGAGCAGCGTGTACCAGGGCATGGGATCACTCACCAGCGCAGCAGGACGAGTTCGGAACAGAGACCGGGGCCCATGGCCACCAGCAGCCCCCAGGTACCGGGCCGCGGGCGGGGAGCGTCCTGGAGGGTCCGCAGGATGTGGAGTACGGAGACGGACGACATGTTCCCCACCGTCGCGAGGGAGTTCCGGGCGGAGTCCAGGGCGTGGCCGGGCAGGGCGAGGGCCTCGGTGACGGCGGACAGGATCCTGGGGCCGCCGGGATGGCACACCCAGGTGCCGATGTCGTCGGTGGTCAGGCCCTGTTCGGCCAGGAAGGCGCGCAGGTTCCGGCCGAGGTGGTCGCGCACGATGCCGGGCACACCGGCGTCGATGACCACGCGGAAACCGCCGGCGCCGATGTCCCAGCCGAGGAGCCGCTCGGTGTCCGGGTACAGGTGGCTGCGCGTGGCGACCACCGACGGTCCGGCCGCTTCCGGTCCGCCGCCTCCTCCGCCGCCGGTGGCGCTGCCTCGTGCGACGAGCGCCGCCACGCCGTCGCCGAACAGCGCGCCGGCGACGAGGTTGGCACGGGAGTCGTCGCACCGCTGAAGGGTCAGGGAACACAGTTCGACGGCGAGCAGGACGGCGGTGTCGTCAGGGTGCCCGCGCAGGTAGTCGTGCACCCGGGCCAGTCCGGCCGCGCCCGCCACGCACCCCAGGCCGAACAGGGGGAGCCGCTTGACGTCGGGCCGCAGCCCCAGGCGTCCGGCGAGCCTGGCGTCCAGGGAGGGCGCGGCGACGCCGGTGACGGAGGTGCACACCAGCAGGTCGACGTCGGCCGGCCGCAGCCCCGCCTCCTTCAGCGCGCCGCTGAGCGCTTCCTCGGCGAGGTCGAGGCCGGCGGCCAGCCAGGTGCCGTTGCTGCGGCCGAAGTCGCCCAGCGTGGCGTACCGCTCGATCGGCAGGGTGAGATGACGCGTGCGCACCCCGGCCGAGGCGTGCAGGCGCCGCAGCAGAGCGCGATCGGCCCCCGCGGGCAGGCACAGGTCACCGATCGCCTCCGTGAGGTCCTCCTGCGCGTACCGGTACGGCGGCAGCGCGGTACGGACGGCAGCGATCACACTCCCCGCCGGCGCCGGCACACTCGTCCTCCCCGGCAGCACGACGGGAGAGGGCCCTGGGGCGGGAGCGAGAACTGCGGCACCGGCGAGCATGGGGGCAGGGCCGGGAGCGGGGGCGAGCGGGGGCGCCGGGAGGGACACGGACGCCGGTCCGAGCGGATAGGCCGGAGCGACCGGTGCGGGCGCGGGCGCATTGGCAGGAGGAGCCGTCGAAGTGGCCGCCTGCCCCTGAGCGGGCGGCGGCGCCGGGGCCGCCACGGGCTCCGTGCCGAGCGGAGACGCGGGCGCCGACACGGACGCTGGACCGAGCGGATAGGCCGGAGCGACCGGTGCGGGCGCGGGCGCATTGGCAGGAGGAGCCGTCGGTGCGGCCAACTGCCCGTGAGCGGCCGGGGCCGCCACGGACTCCGTGCGGAAGGGAGACGCCGGGGCCGCCGCGGTCGCCGGGCCGAACGGGGAGCCCGGAGCGACCGGTACGGGCGCGGGTGCATGGGCAAGGGGAGCCGTCGGTGCAGTTGCCGCCCGGACCTGGACGGCCGGGGCGGCCGGGTCCAGTCCGGTGTCGGCCTGCTGCGCGTGCGGGGCGGGCGCGGCGGATGCCGAAGCCGCGCGAGGGGGCCCCGCCGGCCCGGACGCCGCGGAAGCGGACGCGACGGGGGCGGGGCCGGAAGCGGTCGGGGTGTTGATTGCGGGGACACGCATGTCGCTCATGTCTTCCTCGTCCCGGGCGCCCGGCTACCGTGCGTACGTGTCTCTCCACCCGTCTGGGGTTCTCTCCCCTACGACACACCGGGTCCCGGTGCTGCTGCTGCGGTCCTGTCACCTGGAGCCGGCCGTCGCGGTGACCGTGTTCGTGACCGCGCTGGCCGCCGCTGCGGGCCGCGGGCCGGCGGGGTCGGCCGCGGTGGCCGCGGCCGTGCTGGCCGGTCAGCTCTCCGTCGGCTGGTCCAACGACGCGGCGGACGCCGGGCGGGACCGGGCCTGCGGGCGCCCCGACAAGCCGGTGGGCACCGGTGAACTCCCGCGTCGGGCGGTGGCCGTCGCGGCCGGGACGGCCCTGGCGCTGTGCGTGCCGCTGTCGTTGCTGAGCGGCGGTGCCGCCGGAGCCGTACACCTGGTGGGCGTGGCCGCCGGCTGGTCGTACAACCTGCGGTTGAAGCGGACGGTGTTCTCCCCGCTGCCGTACGCCGTGGGCTTCGCCTCACTGCCGGCGTTCGTCACCCTGGGGCTGCCGGCGCCGGCGCCGCCCGCCTGGTGGGTGCTGACGGCGGGCGCGCTGCTGGGCGTGGGCGCCCATCTGGTGAACGTGCTGCCGGACATCGAGGACGATCTCGCGACGGGGGTGCGCGGGCTGCCGCAGCGGCTGGGCCGGCCGGGCTGCCGCTGCCTGGCCCCGTTCGTCATGCTGACCGCCCTGGTCGTCATCGCCACGGGGCGGCCGGGAGGGGTCACCGGGGCGGACTGGGTGCTGACGGTGGTGGCCGGGGGCGTGGCGGTCGCGGGTACGGCCGTGCCGTCGGCGGCGCGTGGCCGGTGGCCGTTCCGGTCGGCGATCGTGGTGGCCGGCCTCGCGGTGGCCGAACTGCTGCTCCGGGGCTCGGACATGACCTGACCGCCGGCCGGCGGCCACCCGGGCCGCCCGTGCCGCCGCCGCGGCGACCGGCATTCGGGTGACTTGCCCGTCGTCGTTGCGCGGGGCGGGCGGCGGGACTCGCCAGGATGGTGGACGGTCGCGGGGCGGGGTCCGCCGGTGCCCGCCGTGTGGCGGCGGTGAGCGTTACTCGGCCGCGGGCGCCGTGCGGGAGGCGGACGTACGAGTGGCGGCGGAGGTGTGGCGATGGCCGGGGCTGTCGAGCTCGTCTGGTGGTGGGGTGCGGCCGTCGGCGTCTGGCTGCTGACGCTGTCGTCGGTCACCGTGCCGGACCTGGTGGTCGCGGCGGCCTGCGGGCTGCCGGCGGCCGTCGCCGCCGTCGCCGGGCGCCGAGCCGTCGGTGGCCGCTGGCGGCCGCGGGCCGGCTGGCTCCGGTGGGCCGCCGCGCTGCCGCTCTCCGTGCTCGGCGACACCGCGCGGGTGTTCTGGACAGCCGTCCGGCACGCCGGGGACGCGGACGCGCCGGGGCGGGTGCGCGAGGTGGGGCTGCCGCACGACGAGCCGGAACCCGTGGCGGCGGCCCGCCGGGCGCTGGCCACCGTCACCCTGTGCTCGACGCCCGGCACGTTCGTCATCGACGACGACCCCGAGCGGCACCGGCTGGTGGTGCACTCGCTGTCCGGAAAGACGTCGCTGGTGGAGAAGGCGGTCGGCCGGTGAACGCGTGGCAGATCGGCGCGCTGGCGCTGCTGGCCGGCGGCTTCCCGCCCGCCGCGCTGCTGGCGGTGCGCGGGGAGCCGGTGGACCGGCTGATCGGGCTGGAGATCGGCGGCGCGGTGGCCGTGCTCTTCCTGCTCCTGCTGATCCAGGGGCTGGAGCAGCCGTCGTACCTCATCGTGCCGCTGGTGATGGTGCTGGTGTCGTTCGCCGGGACGCTGGTCTTCACGCGGCTGCTCGCGCCGCCCGCGGAGGACTCGTGAGCGGGCCCGCGCACGTCGCCGCCGTGGTCTGCGAGACCGCCGGGACGGTGGTCGTGGTGGCGTCGGCGCTGGCCGCGCTCGCCATGCGGCACGTCTACAACCGGCTGCACTTCCTCACCCCCGCCACCTCGCTCGGCGCCCCCCTGATCGCGGTGGCGCTGGTGCTGGAGAACGGCTGGGGGCTGACCGCGGGCCTCGACATCCTGATCGTCGCTCTGCTCGCGCTGAGCGCGCCGGTGCTGGAGGCCGCGACCGCCCGGGTGGTGGCCCAGCGCACCGGTCTCGTCGACGAGGAATCGCCGTCATGACCGCGATCATCGCGGTGGCGCTCACCCTGGTCGCCGCGATGGGCGCGGCGGTGGTCGGCACCCACGCGCCCGAGCGGCAGGCGGTCACCCTGTCGGTGTACGGGCTGGCCCTGACCGTGCTGTTCGTGGCGGTGCAGGCGCCCGACGTGGCGCTGTCCCAGCTCGGGGTGGGGGCGGCCGTGGTGCCGCTGATGGTGATGCTCGGCATCCGCCGGATCCGCCGCGACCAGCGGGGCGAGGGCCTCGACGGCGGGAAGGACGGCGAGTGAGCGAGCGCGGCCGGGTCGCCGTCTATCTGGTCGCCGCATCGGCACTGGCGGCGCTGCTGGTCCTGGCGTTCCTGCGGATGCCGGCGTTCGGGACGGACGTCCACCTCTACCGGGACCTGGCGGTGCCTGCGGCGGTGAAGCACGTCACCGCGAACGTGGTGTCGGCGGTCAACTTCGACCAGCGCGCCCTGGACACGCTCGGCGAGGAGACGATCCTGCTCGGCTCGGTGGTCGGCGCGGCGGCGCTGCTGCGGCCCGCGCAGCGCGAGAGCGAGCGGCGCAGCCCGCGCACCGGCCGGACGCTGGAGGCGACCGGGCTGACGGGGTACGTGCTGCTGCCGGTCACGCTGATCGTGGGCTTCGACGTGGTGGCGCACGGACAGGTGACACCGGGCGGCGGTTTCCAGGGCGGTGTGGTGCTGGCGACCGGCATCCATCTGCTGTACCTGGCGGGCAGTTACCGCGCGCTGGAACGGCTGCGGCCGGTGGAGGTGTTCGACGTCGGGGAGGCGCTCGGCGCGGGGATGTTCACCGTGCTGGGCCTGGCCGGGATCCTCGTCGGCACCGCGTTCCTGGAGAACGTACTGCCGCTGGGATCCTTCGGCAGCCTGATCTCCGCGGGGACGGTGCCGGTGCTGAACGCGCTCGTCGGGGTGGAGGTCGCCTGCGGGATCGTCGTGCTGCTCACCCACTTCTTCACCGAGGACCTCACCGTCTCGGTCGCCGCCCGGGACGACGAGGACGACGACGGGGGCGACGGGGACGGCGACGGCGACGGCGACGGCGACAAGGACGACCGGGCCGACGGGGACGACGACAGCGACGGGACCGAGAGGGACGAGGGGCACGACGGGGGCGGCACCGAGGAGAAGGGCGGCCGATGAGCATCTACCCCTACTGCGTCGCGGCCTGGCTGATGCTGGCCGGGGCGTACGGCATCTGCCGGAGCCGCAACATGGTCCACGCGATCGTGTGCCTGTCGGTGTGCCAGTCCGGCACCTACGTCCTGCTGCTCGCCGTCGGCTACCAGCAGGGCGCCACCGCGCCGGTGTTCGGCTCGACCACCAAGCCGAACCGGAACGTCGTCGACCCGGTGGTGCAGGCCATGACCCTCACCGACATCGTCGTCTCGGCCACCGTCACCGCGCTCCTGCTCGCCCTGGCCATCCAGGTCAACAAGCGGCACCGCACGGTCGATCCCAACGAGCTCGTCGCCCTGCGAGGCTGAGCGTGGCCGACACCGCGGCGCACCTGCTGCCCTTCATGATCGCGCTGCCGATCGTCGTCGCCTGTCTGCTGGTCGCCGCGGGCAGCCGGCTGCCCCGCCCGGCGCTCGACCTGCTCGCCACGGGCTGCGCCCTCGCCGTGACCGGTTCGGCCGCGGCCGTGCTGTTCCAGGCCGCGCGGGGCCGCACGGTCGCCTGGATCGGCGCCTGGCGGCCGGCGCACGACACCGGCGTGGGCATCCCCCTCACCGCGGACACCATGAGCGCCGGCCTCGCCCTCCTGATCGGCGCCCTGGTGAGCTGTGCGCTGCTGTTCAGCTGGCGCTACTACGACGCCGTGCGCGGCTACTTCCACGCGCTGATGCTGCTCTTCCTGGCGGGCATGGCGGGGTTCTGCCTCTCCGGCGACGTCTTCGACATGTTCGTGTTCTTCGAGCTGATGGGCGCGGTCGCCTACGCCCTGACCGGCCTGAAGATCGAGGACGCCACGGCGGTGCAGGGCGGCCTCAACTTCGCCATCGTCAACTCGCTGGGCGCCTACCTGTCGCTGGCCGGGGTGGGCATCCTGTACTCCCGGCTCGGGCAGCTCGGGCTGCCGCAGCTCGGCGCGAGACTGGCAGGGCAGCGGCCGGACGCCCTGGTCGTGGCGGCCTTCGTCCTGATCGTCACGGGGTTCCTGGTCAAGGCCGCCATGGTGCCCTTCCACTTCTGGCTCGCCGACGCGCACGCGGTGGCCCCGGCTCCGGTGTGCGTGCTGTTCTCGGGCGTGATGGTGGAACTGGGCCTGTACGGCGCGGCCCGGGTGTACTGGGTGGTGTTCGGCTCGGCCCTGCCGCACGACGACATCCGCCGGGTGTTCCTGGTCCTCGGCACGCTGACGGCGGTGGTGGGCGCGCTGATGTGCTTCCCGCAACGGCACCTCAAGCGGCTGCTGGCCTACTCGACGATCGCGCACGTCGGCCTGTTCACGCTCGGGTTCGCCTCGCTCGACCCGGACGGCACGGCCGGCGCCGCGCTGTACGTGGCCGGCCACGCGGGGGTGAAGGCCGCGCTGTTCCTGCTCGTGGGCATCCTGCTGGCTCGGGAGGGGAACGTCGACGAGCTGGTCCTGCACGGCCGCGGCGGCAGGGGGGTCACCGCGTGGCTGTTCTTCGCCGCGGCCCTCGGGCTCGCGGGACTGCCGCCGTTCGGCACCGGGCTCGGCAAGGCGGTGAGCGAGGACGCCCTCAGCGTCGCCGGCTATCCGTGGGTGACGGGGGTGTTCGTGCTCGTCTCCGCCGTGACGGGTGCCGCGGTGCTGCGCGCGGGCCTGCGCGTCCATCTGGGGTGGGGCCCGGTGCCGGAGGACGACGAGGGCAAGGACGGCGAGGGCGACGGGGAGCGGACCACCGGCACGCACGAGGCGCGGGAGACGGAGCAACTGCACGAGGTTCCGCGCACCATGCTCGCCGCGATCACCGTCCTGGTCCTCGGCTCCTTGGTGATCGGGCTGCTCCCGCACAGCGGGGCCGCGTTCGGGCACGCCGCACTCGACTTCACCGACCCGGCGGGCTACATCGCCCGGGCCCTCACCGGCTCCGCGCCGCACCGGGTGCCGTTCACGCTGCACACGGACTGGACCCTGGCCGGAGTCCTCCTGGACGTCCTGTCGGCCGCCCTCGCGGTGGCCCTCGCCTGCCTGGCGATCTGGTTCCCCCGCCCCGGTCCGGCGTTCCGGGCCCTGCTCCGGCCCGGCGCGGCCGCCCTCGCGGGGCTGCGCCGGCTGCACTCCGGGCACGTGGGCGACTACGTCGCCTGGCTGGCGCTGGGGGTGGCGGGTCTCGCCGCGCTGGTGGGTCTGCCGCTGCGCTGATCGCCCCGATGACCCCTGCCGCGATGTCCCGTCGTGCCTCAGGCGCCCACGGGGCCGCTCTGGACGTGTCCCTGACGGCACGTGAGACTGGGGCCGGTCCGGTGCTCGACGCTTCCCACGCCCAGGACGGTGACGATGGACGAGAAGACTCCGCGTGTCGAGTTGACACCCGAGGCCGCCGCTCTGGTGCGGCGGCTGCGCGCCGAGCACGGTCCGCTGATGTTCCACCAGTCGGGCGGTTGCTGTGACGGCAGCGCACCCATGTGCTATCCGGACGGGGAGTTCCGTACGGGCGGCTCGGACGTGCTGCTGGCCGAGCTGGCCGTCGACGGCGTCGAGGAGCCCGTCACCTTCTGGATGTCGCGGAGCCAGTACGAGGTGTGGAGCCACACCCGGCTGATCGTCGACGTGGTACCCGGACGGGGCAGCGGCTTCTCGCTGGAGGCGCCCGAGGGGGTGCGTTTTCTCACCCGTTCTCGCGTAGTCGACGCCTAGAAAGCGCGCCGGCCGCTCCCGTCTGGTCCACTGCCCTTGTCCCCCCGGACAGTTGACGAGACATCAGGAGTGACGGTGACCCACCGGCGAAGACGACGACTGGCAGCGAGCAGAACAGCACTCACGATCCTCACCGCGTTCGGCACTCTGGCCGGCGTGGCCCTCGTCGGGGCGGCACCGGCCGGGGCCGCGTCGGACGGGACGACCCTGGCGCCGGGGATCACCTACCGGCAGTTCGACATCGACGCCGGCGCGGGTGAGGCGCACGCCCACCTCCTCACGGTCGACCTGGCCAACCCGCACGTGAGCCTGGACCTGCTGTACCCGGGGGCGGTGGCCGCCCGGGCCACCGTCTCCGGGCTGGCCGACGCGGCGGGCGCGGTCGCCGGTGTCAACGGCGACTTCTTCGACATCAGCGAAACGCAGCACCCGGGCGTCGAGGCGACCGGCGCGAGCGTGGGCCCGGCGGTGGCACACGGACAGGCGCTGAAGGCGGCGGTGCCCAGGGCCCAGCGGTTCGGGCCGGCGCTGCCGCCGGGCACCGCCACGACGGACGTCCTCGGCATGGGCACCGACCGGCGTGCCCGCCTGGACCGCCTCACCCTCTCCGGTGCCGTCGCCACACCGGACGGGCAGCTGACGCTGGGCGGCCTCAACCAGTACGCGCTGCCGCAGAACTCGGTCGGCGCCTACACGTCCCTGTGGGGCAGCGTCTCCCGGGAGCGTGCCGTCTGCGGCACGGACACCAGCCGCGCTGACGGATGCACCACGGACACCTACGAGGTGACGGTCCGTGACGGCCGGGTGGTGTCCACGTCGGACCACCCGGGCAGCGGAGCGGTACCGGCGGACACCACCGTGCTGCTCGGCCGCGAGGCCGGCGCGGACGAGCTGCGGAAGCTGTCCCCGGGCGAGCAGGTCACCGTGCGGCACGAGCTGGTGCCGGCGACGGGCGGGGTGCCGTTCGTGTTCGCGATCGGCGGCTACCCGGTGCTGCGCGACGGCCAGGCACTGCCCGGACTCGACGACAGCGTCTCGGCCGTACGGACCGCAGCGGGCTTCAGCAGCAGCGGACGGACGCTGTTCCTTCTCGCACTGGACGGTGCTTCCGCGTACCGCACCGGCATGACCATCGCCGAGGAGGCGGACACGCTGCGGACGCTGGGCGCGTCGGACGCGTTCAACTTCGACGGCGGCGGCTCCTCGGAGTTGGTGGCCCGTCCGCCGGCCGCGAGCCGGGTGACGGTCCGCAACCATCCGAGCGGCGGCGCGGAACGGCCCGTGGCGAACGGCATCGGGGTGTTCTCCACGTCCTGACGACCACTCGGCCGTGTCCTGACGACCGGTCGGCCGGTCAGGGCCGCAGGCTGCTCACCAGGTCGGCCGTGGCGGTGAGCCCGCTGTTGATGGTGGGCGCCATGCTCGTGCTCGCCAGGTAGAAGCCGAGCAGGATGCAGACCAGCCCGTGGGACACCTTCAGCGCACCGCTGCGCATGAAGATCACGGCCAGGATCAGGAGCAGCAGCACCACAGAGATGGAAATGGCCATCGGAACCTCCTCCGCCACGCCCCTTTAGCGGCGTTCGGCCGTAAGTGTGGCGTAGCGGAGGGTTCGTCCGGGCGGCTGACATGTCCGCCGATCGTGTGGTGTTCCGGCCGGTGGTCCGCTCAGGGCGACGGGATGCCGGCCAGTGCGGCCAGTGCCTCCCGGTGGGCGCCCGCGGTGCCGTAGGCGATCGAGTCGGCCTTGGCCCGCTTCAGGTACAGGTGGACGGGGTGCTCCCAGGTCATCCCGATCCCGCCGTGGAGCTGCAGCGCCTCTTCCGTGACGCGTACGGCGACGGGGGCGGCGTAGGCCTGGGCGACGGCGACCGTGAGGTCGGTGTCCTCGCCGGTGGTGAGCGCGTCGGCGGCGGCGCGGGCGGCGGCCCGGAGGTTCACGACCTCAAGCCACAGCTGGGCGAGCCGGTGCTTGAGCGCCTGGAAGCCGCCGACGGGCCGGTTGAACTGCTTGCGCTCCTTCAGATAGCGGACCGTCTCGGTCAGCGCCCAGTCGGCGAGGCCCAGTTGTTCGGAGGCGAGCAGTCCGGCGGCGGCGCGCAGGGCACGGCGTACTGCGGGTTCGGCGTCGCCGATCCGGCGGCCGGCCGCGCCGTCGAGCAGCACCCGGGCCACCGGCCGGGTGAGGTCCAGGGAGACCTGCGGGGTGACGGTCACCTCCTCGGCGGCCACGGCGTACAGCCCGCCGTCGTCGGCCGGGACGAGCAGCACGTCGGCGGCTGCCGCGTCGGCGACGCCGGTCAGCACCCCGTGCAGACGGCCACCGTCCAGGGGTACGGCCGGGAAGGCGGCGCCCGGTGCCAGGTGCAGCCCGAGGGCGAGGGCGCCGATGGTCCGACCGGATGCCAGCCGGCCGAGCAACTCCTCGTCCCCGCAGGCCAGCAGGGCCTCGGTGGCCACCACGGCACTGGTCAGATAGGGGACGGGGGCGACGGCCCGGCCCAACTCCTCCAGGACGACGGCGACTTCGCGGTAGGTGGCGCCCTGGCCGCCCTGTGCCTCGGGCACCAGCAGGCCGGCCAGGCCCATGCCGTCGGCGAGGGACTTCCACAGGGCGAGGTCGTGCGGCGCGCCGGACTCGGCGCGGGTGATCACGCCGGCCGCGTCGCAGTGGTCCCCGAGCAGGTCGCGGACGGCGGCCCGCAGGGCCTCTTCCTCCTCCGAGTACAGCAGGTCGGGCTGTGCGCTCATCGGGCCAGGTCCTTCCAGGCGACGTCCTTGTCGGTGCGCGGCTCGGCGGGCAGGCCCAGGACGCGCTCGGCGACGATGTTCAGCAGGACCTCGCTGGTCCCGCCCTCGATGCTGTTGCCCTTGGACCGCAGGTAGCGGTACCCGGCGTCCCGGCCGGTGAAGTCGACCAGTTCGGGGCGGCGCATGGTCCAGTCGTCGTACAGCAGGCCCTCCTCGCCCCGGAGTTCCACCTCCAGGCCGCTGATCTCCTGGTTGAGCCGGGCGAAGGCGAGTTTCATGCCGGAGCCCTCGTATCCGGGCTGGCCGGCGGCGAGTTGCTGGCGCAGCCGCTCGGCGGTGAGACGGGATACCTCGGCCTCGACCCACAGCTTCAGCAGCCGCTGGTGGAGGTCGTGGGTGCGCAGTCCGGGCCGCTCGCGCCAGGTCCTGGTGACGGGGCCGATCATGCCGCCCTCGCGGGGCAGCCGCATGCCGCCGATGGAGACGCGCTCGTTCATCAGCGTGGTCTGGGCGACCCGCCAGCCGTCACCGACCGCGCCGAGGCGGCGGGAGTCGGGGATGCGGACGTCGGTGAGGAACACCTCGTTGAACTCGGCCTCGCCGGTGATCTGGCGCAGCGGCCGCACCTCGACGCCCGGGTCGGTCATGTCGCAGATGAAGTAGGTGATCCCGGCGTGCTTGGGGACGTCCGGGTCGGTGCGGGCGATGAGGATGGCCCAGCGGGCGACGTGGGCGCTGGAGGTCCACACCTTCTGCCCGTTGACCACCCACTCCTCGCCCTCCCGGACCGCGCGGGTCCCGAGCGCGGCCAGGTCGGAGCCGGCGCCGGGCTCACTGAACAGCTGGCACCAGACCTCCTCCCCGGTCCACAGCGGGCGCAGGTAGCGCCGCTTCTGCTCCTCGGTGCCGTAGGCGAGGACGGTCGGGGCGGCCATGCCGAGGCCGATGCCGATGCGCCGGGGGTCGTTGTCGGGGGCGCCCGCGGCCTCCAGTTCGGCGTCCACGACGGCCTGGAGGGAGCGCGGGGCACCGAGTCCGCCGAGGCCCTCCGGGTAGTGCACCCAGGCGAGTCCGGCGTCGAACCGGGCCCGCAGGAAGTCCAGGCGGTCGGTCCCGGCCGGCGGATGCGCCGCCAGCAACTCCCGTGTACGGCTGCGCAGTTCCTCGGCGTCGCTGTTGCGGACTCCGTCGCTCACGCGGTCTCCGTCGCTCATGCGGACTCCTCCGTCAGGACGGCGATCCGGCCGCTGGACCGGCCGTCGGCCACCTTCTGCACTGCCTCCGCGGCCCGGTCCAGCGGGACCCGCTCGCTGATCAGCGGCTTGATCGCGCCCCGGGCGGCCAGTTCGGTGAGCTGCTCGTGGCACTGCCCGACCAGCTTGGGGTTCTTGGTGTTGTACAGGCCCCAGTGCAGGCCCAGGATGGCGTAGTTCTTCACGAGGGCGTGGTTGAGCGCCGGGTTCGGGATGCTTCCGCTGGCGAACCCGACGACGACGATCCGGCCCTCGAAGGCGACCACCTTGGCGGACTGGGCGTAGGCGTCGCCGCCGACCGGGTCGTAGATCACGTCGGCGCCGCGGCCCGAGGTGGCCTCCTTCACGGCCGCGATGACGTCCTCGGCGTGCCGGTCGACCACCACGTCGCAGCCCAGCTCGCGGGCGACGGCGGCCTTCGCCGCACCGCCGACCACGCCGATCACACAGGCTCCGGCGGCCTTGCCGAGCTGGACGGCCGCGCTGCCGACGCCGCCGGCGGCGGCGTGCACGAGGAGGGTCTCGCCGGCTTCCAGGCGGGCCCGGCGGTGCAGGCCGAACCAGCCGGTCTGGTAGCCGATATGCAGCGCGGCGGCCTCGGCGTCGTCCAGCGAGCCGGGGGCCGGCAGGACGGCGGCCGCGTCGGCGACGGCGTACTCGGCGAAGCCGCCGTACGGCAGCGCGGGGTTGGCGATCACCCGGCGGCCGTCCTCGGTCTCGCCGCAGATCTCCACACCGGGCGTGAAGGGCAGCGGCGGCCGCACCTGGTACTGGCCCCGGCACATCAGGGCGTCGGGGAAGTTGACGTTGGCGGCGCGCACCCGCAGCAGCACCTGTCCGGCGCCGGGCACGGGCCGCTCCACCTCGGCGAGGCGCATCACCTCGCTCGGCTCACCGTTCTCGTGCACGTGCCATGCCTGCATGCGGGGCCTCCACGGGACTGCGTTCGTCTGACCGGCTTCCGATCGCATACTAAGCGGTCGCTTGCTCATCAGGGAACAGGCGCCCGGAATCCGTTCCCCGCGTCACGTCCTGCGGGGCCGGGCCCGCACGTGCATCCGCTCCCCCTGCGGCCCGAACAGGCTCAGGAACTCCACCGGCCCCTCCCCCGTCGATCCGAACCAGTGCGGCACCCGCGTGTCGAACTCGGCCGCCTCGCCCGCCGTCAGCACCACGTCATGCTCGCCGAGCACCAGCCGCAGCCGTCCGGCCAGCACGTACAGCCACTCGTACCCCTCGTGGGTGCGCGGTTCCGGCTCCTGCCTGCGCCGCGGTTCGAGGACCTTGTAGGCCTGCAGTCCGCCGGGCTGGCGGGTCAGCGGCCAGTGCGTGCGGCCGCCCCGGACGATCGGCTCCGCCCGCACCCGCGGGTCCCCCACGGCCGGCGCTCCGACCAGTTCGTCGAGCGGGACCTGATGGGCCTGCGCGATCGGCAGCAGCAGCTCCAGGCTCGGCTTGCGCAGTCCCGACTCCAGCCGGGACAGGGTGCTCACGGAGATGCCGGTGGTCTCCGACAGCGCGGCCAGGGTCACCTCGCGCTCCTTGCGCAGGCGCCGGAGCCGGGGGCCGACGCCGGCCAGTACGTCTTCGGTCGTCATGAGGTTCATTGCAGAATCGGCAAACACGTTTGTCAATCCGCCGACGTACGCGTGACCCTCGCCGCATGACCGAAAACAGCACGCGGGAAACCGACAGCGGCCGGTACGAGGTCGTCGTGGTCGGAGGCGGCGCGGCCGGGCTGTCCGCCGCCCTGGTCCTGGGCCGGGCCCGGCGCCGCACCCTGGTCGTCGACGCGGGCGAACCGCGCAACGCGCCGGCCGCGCACATGCAGGGCTATCTGTCCCGGGACGGCATGTCCCCGGCCGAGTTCCTGGCGATCGGCCGCGAGGAGATCGCCCGGTACGGCGTCGAACTGGTCCGGGACCGGGCCGTGGACGCCCGCCGCGACGGGGACTTCGCCGTGACCCTGGCGACCGGGCGCACCATACGGGCCCGGCAGCTGGTCGTCGCCACGGGCCTGCGGGACGAGCTGCCGCCGCTGCCCGGCCTGGCCGAGCGGTTCGGCCGGGACGTGATCCACTGTCCGTACTGCCACGGCTGGGAGGCCCGCGACCTGCCCACCGGCGTCCTCGCCACCACGCCGATGAGCGTGCACCAGGCCCTCATGGTCACCCAGTGGTCCAAGGACGTACGCCTCTTCTTGCACCAGGTGCCCGAGGCCGCCCTCACCGACGACGACCTGCGCCGGCTCGCCACCGCCGGCGTCACCGTCGTACCCGGCGAGGTCGAGGCCCTGGTCGTCACCGAGGACCGCCTCACCGGCCTCCGCCTCACCGACGGCGCGGTCCACGACCGCGAGGTCCTCTACGCCGCCCCGCACGCCGTCCCCCAGAACGACCTCCTCGTCCGCCTCGGCGCCGACCTCCACGACACCCCCTTCGGCGCCTACCCGGTCATCGACGAACGCGGCCAGACCACCGTCGCCGGCCTCTGGACAGCAGGCAACACCAGCGGTTACGCGGAACAGGTCATCAACGCGGCAAGCAGGGGCTACAGAGCAGGAGCGGCGATCAACGCAGAGCTCCTGTTCACGGACCTGGACGAGAGCGCCCCGAAGGGGCGCGGGGCTGTATCCGATATGCGGCCGGCGCCGCGTGGGCGCGAGCAACCACAACGCACCCGCAGCTGAAAACCGCGCGGCCACCCCACCCCTGGTGCACCCTGGACCCATGTTGCTAGCCCGGCTGGCCCAAGTCTCCCAAGAAGTCACAGCAACGGCGTCCCGGACCCGCAAGACAGACCTCCTCGCCGACCTCTTCCGGGAGGCCACCCCCGACGACGCGCCCATCGTCATCCCCTACCTGGCGGGACGCCTCCCGCAGGGACGCCTCGGCGTCGGCTGGAAGGTACTGGCCCGCCCCGTCGAGCCGGCGGCCCAGCCGACCCTCACCGTCCGGGACGTCGACGCCCGCCTCACCGACCTGGGCAAGGTGTCCGGCCCCGGCTCGCAGGCGGAACGCTCCCGGAGAGTCGGCGAGCTGATGGCCCTGGCCACCGAGGCCGAGCAGCGCTTCCTGCTCGGCCTCCTCACCGGCGAGGTCCGCCAGGGCGCGCTGGACGCCGTCGCCGTGGAGGGTCTCGCAAGGGCGACCGGCGCGGATCCGGCGGCGGTGCGGCGGGCGGTGATGCTCGCCGGTTCGCTGCAGTCGGTGGCCGGCGCGCTCCTCGCCGAGGGGCCGCCGGCGCTGGAGCGGTTCCGGCTGACGGTGGGCCGTCCGGTGCTGCCGATGCTCGCGCACAGCGCCTCCTCGGTCGCCGAGGCGGTCGAGAAGCTCGGCGCGTGCGCGGTGGAGGAGAAGCTGGACGGCATCCGGGTGCAGGTGCACCGGGACGGCGACACGGTCCACGTGCACACCAGGACGCTGGACGACATCACCGCCCGGCTGCCCGAAGTGACGGACGCCGCGCTGGGGTTGGCGGGCGAGCGGTTCATCCTGGACGGGGAGGTGATCTCGTTCGGCGCCGACGGCCGGCCGCGTTCCTTCCAGGAGACGGCCGGCCGGGTCGGCTCCCGCACGGACGTGGCGAAGGCCGCCGGGGAGGTCCCCGTCTCCCCCGTCTTCTTCGACGCGCTGTCGGTCGACGGCCGGGATCTGCTGGACCTGCCGTTCGCCGAACGGCACGCGGTGCTGGCGCGGCTGGTGCCCGAGCCGATGCGGGTGCGCCGTACGGTGGCGTCGGGGCCGGAGGACACCGCCGAGGCGGAACGGTTCCTCGCCGACACCCTGGCCCGGGGCCACGAGGGCGTGGTCGTCAAGGCGCTCGACGCCCCCTACAGCGCGGGCCGACGCGGTGCCTCGTGGCTGAAGGTCAAGCCCATCCACACCCTCGACCTGGTCGTGCTGGCCGCCGAGTGGGGCCACGGCCGGCGCACCGGGAAGCTCTCCAACCTGCACCTCGGCGCCCGCAACCCGGACGGCACCTTCGCCATGCTCGGCAAGACCTTCAAGGGAATGACCGACGCCCTGCTCGCCTGGCAGACCGGGCGGCTCCAGGAGCTGGCTGTGCGGGAGCACGGCTGGGGGGTCACCGTGCGCCCCGAACTCGTCGTCGAGATCGCCTACGACGGACTGCAGCGCTCCTCCCGCTACCCGGCCGGCGTCACCCTGCGGTTCGCGCGCGTGGTGCGCTACCGCGAGGACAAACGCCCCGAGGAGGCGGATACGGTGGAGGCCCTGCTGGCGGCCCACCCGGAGGTCTCACCGTGACGGTGCGTGCGACGAAGCGCAGTGCGGGACTGCTGGTGTTCCGGCGCGGCGGGGAGGGGCTGGAGGTGCTGCTCGGGCACATGGGCGGACCGCTGTGGGCGAAGAAGGACGCCGGGGCCTGGACCGTCCCCAAAGGCGAGTACGAGGCCGACGAGCCGGCCTGGGACGCGGCCCGCCGCGAGTTCCGGGAGGAGCTGGGGCTGGCACCGCCCGACGGGGAGGCCGTACCGCTGGGCGAGGTGGTGCAGAAGAGCGGCAAGATCGTGACGGCCTGGGCGGTCGAGGGCGAGGTGGACCCGGCGGCGATCGAGCCCGGCACGTTCACGATGCAGTGGCCACCGCGCTCCGGGCGGATCCAGGAGTTCCCCGAACTGGACCGGGTGGCCTGGTTCGGTCTGGGGCGGGCCCGCGAGGTGATCATCACGGCGCAGGCCGCGTTTCTGGACCGGCTGGCGGAGCACTCGGCCTGACGACGACGGCGCGCCGCCGCGAGAACGTGCCACCCGACGCGGTGGGCCGCCACAACGGCCCACCACCGCGACAGCGGCCCACGCGTTGCGGCGGGCGCCCGCGCGCGCGAAGGTCGAAGCAAGCCCGCTCCCAGGGAGGTCAGCCATGCCCATCGCCACGGTGAACCCGGCGAACGGCGAGACGCTCAAGACGTACGAGCCGATGGGTGAGGAGGAGCTGGAACGCCGGCTCCAGCTCGCCGAGGCCACGTTCCGCACCTACCGGACGAGCACGTTCGCCGAGCGTGCCCGCCTGCTGAACAGGGCCGCCGACCTGCTGGACGAGGACCAGCGGGAGATCGGCCGGGTGATGACCACGGAGATGGGCAAGCCGGTCAAGCAGGCCCGGGCGGAGGCCGCGAAGTGCGCCAAGGCGATGCGCTGGTACGCCGACCGGGCCGAGGGTCTGCTGGCCGACGAGGAGCCGGACGCGGTGGACGTACGGGACTCCGGTGCCTCCCGGGTCCGGGTCCGCTACCGCCCGCTCGGGCCCGTGCTCGCGGTGATGCCGTGGAACTTCCCGCTCTGGCAGGTGATCCGCTTCGCCGCGCCCGCGCTGATGGCGGGCAACGTGGGCCTGCTCAAGCACGCCTCCAACGTGCCCCAGACGGCCCTCTACCTGGAGGATCTGTTCCACCGGGCGGGCTTCCCGGAGGGCTGCTTCCAGACGCTGCTGATCGGCTCCGGCGCGGTCGACGACATCCTGCGCGACGAGCGGGTCAAGGCGGCGACGCTCACCGGCAGCGAGCCCGCGGGCCGGGCGGTCGCCTCCACCGCCGGGGAGATGATCAAGAAGACGGTGCTGGAGCTGGGCGGCAGCGACCCGTACGTCGTCATGCCGTCGGCCGACCTGGACCGCGCGGCTCAGGTCGCGGTGACCGCGCGGGTGCAGAACAACGGGCAGTCGTGCATCGCCGCCAAGCGGTTCATCGCGCACACGGACGTGTACGACGCCTTCGCCGCGCGCTTCACCGAGGGCATGAAGGCGCTGAAGGTCGGCGACCCGATGGAGGAGGACACCGAGGTCGGGCCGCTCGTCAGCGAACAGGGGCGCACCGACCTGGAGGAACTGGTCGACGACGCCCGCCGGGGCGGCGCCGAGGTGCTGTGCGGCGGGCAGCGGCCGGACGGGCCCGGCTGGTACTACCCGCCGACGGTGCTGGCCGGCATCACCCGGGAGATGCGTATCCACCGCGAGGAGGCGTTCGGGCCGGTCGCCACGCTGTACCGGGCAGGCGACCTGGACGAGGCGCTGCTCATCGCCAACGACTCGCCGTTCGGCCTCAGTTCGAACGTGTGGACGCGGGACGAGACCGAGCTGGAGCGGTTCGCGCGCGATCTGGAGGCGGGTGCCGTGTACGTCAACGGGATGACCGCCTCCCACCCGGCGTTCCCGTTCGGCGGGGTGAAGCGCTCGGGCTACGGGCGTGAGCTGTCCGGGCACGGAATCCGGGAGTTCTGCAACATCACCACGGTTTGGCAGGGTGCGTGACGACCACGCGGCTACCATCCCGTTTGTGAACCGCGAAGTGACTCTCCCTCTGATCGTCGACGACCGCGGCACCTTGCAGGTCTCCGCGTCGGACGTGAGCAAGCTGTTGCGGACGGTCGGTGGGCGGTGGCTGCGGCTGGTCGAGGCCGGGGAGCAGGGCCTGGACGAGGACACGGTGGCCGCGCTGACCATCGAGCTGGCGAAACTCGCGGACCGTATCGACGTGGCCTGCATCGCGCACAGCAGCGGGGCGCCGTAGTTCCGCCGGTCCGGGCCTGTTCGTCCGCCCTCCGGCGCACGTGACGTGTGCGACACCGTGTCCCCGATCTGGAGTAGTCCGGCGAGAGATCTTCGCCCTGCCGGGTGATCGTGGGTGGAGCACCTCCTGAGGTGAACCACCTTCTGACCGGCGGGCGCACGCCTGCCGGAACCCAGAAAGCAGGGACGGTTCATGGCGACTTTGTGCAGACCCTCGGTGTCGGTTCCGGAGCACGTGATCACGATGGAGGAGACGCTGGAGCTGGCCCGCTCCCGGCACGCGGACCACCCACAACTGCCGCTGGCGCTCAGGCTGATAGAGAACACGGGCGTGCGCACCAGGCACATCGTGCAGCCCATCGAGGAGACGCTGCGACATCCCGGTTTCCAGGAGCGGAACAAGGTCTACGAGGCCGAGGCCAAGGCCCGGGTGCCGGCGGTGGTCCAGCGGGCGCTCGACGACGCCGAACTGCTCACCACCGACATCGACGTGATCATCTACGTGTCGTGCACGGGCTTCATGATGCCCTCGCTCACGGCCTGGCTGATCAACTCGATGGACTTCGACAGCACCACCCGGCAACTGCCCATAGCCCAGCTGGGCTGCGCGGCCGGCGGCGCGGCGATCAACCGGGCCCATGACTTCTGCACGGCGTACCCCGACGCCAACGTGCTGATCGTGGCCTGCGAGTTCTGCTCGCTGTGCTACCAGCCCACCGACCTCGGTGTCGGCTCGCTGCTGTCCAACGGCCTGTTCGGCGACGGCATCGCCTCCGCCGTCGTACGCGGCCGCGGCGGCACCGGCGTCCACCTGGAGCGCAACGGCTCGTACCTCATCCCGAAGACCGAGGAGTGGATCGCGTACGACGTCCGCGAGACCGGGTTCCACTTCATGCTCGACAAGCGGGTGCCCACCACCATGGAGCCGCTCGCCCCGGCGCTGAAGGACCTGGCCGGCACGCACGGCTGGGACGCGTCCGACCTGGACTTCTACATCATCCACGCCGGCGGCCCCCGAATACTCGACGACCTGAGCACGTTCCTCCAGGTCGATCCGCACGCGTTCCGGTTCAGCCGGTCCACGCTCACCGAGTACGGCAACATCGCCAGCGCCGTGGTCCTGGACGCGCTGCGCCGGCTGTTCGACGAGGGCGGCGCGGCGGACCGGGCGCGCGGGCTGCTCGCCGGGTTCGGTCCCGGCATCACGGCCGAGATGACCGTCGGCCGCTGGACCAGCGCGGACGGAGACCCGCGATGACAAGTGGACCGCTCACCGAGACCCTGCCCCCGGTCCGGCACTGGCCGGCGGCCGACCTGTCCGGCACCGACTTCGACCCGGTGCTCACCGAGCTGATGGACGAGGGTCCGGTCACCCGCATCCAGCTGCCCAACGGCGAGGGCTGGGCCTGGCTGGTCACCCGGTACGACGACGTACGGCTGGTCACCAACGACCCCCGCTTCAGCCGGGAGGCGGTCATGGGCCGGCAGGTCACCCGGCTCGCCCCGCACTTCATCCCCGACCGGGGCGCGGTCGGCTTCCTCGACCCGCCCGACCACACCCGGCTACGGCGCTCGGTCGCCGCCGCGTTCACCGCGAAGGGCGTGGAACGCATCCGCGGCAAGGCGCGCGGCATGCTGGACGAGCTCGTGGACGAACTCCTCCAGGACGGACCGCCCGCCGACCTCACCCGTGCGGTGCTCAGCCCCTTCCCCATCGCGGTGATCTGCGAGCTGATGGGCGTCCCGGCCGCGGACCGGCAGAGCATGCACACCTGGACCCAGCTGATCCTGTCCTCCGCGCACGGCAAGGAGGTCAGCGAGAAGGCCAAGCGCGAGATGAGCGCCTACTTCACCGACCTGATCGGCCGGCGCGCGGGCAGCACCGCCGAGGACGTCACCTCCCTGCTGGGCGCCGCCGTGGGCCGCGACGAGATCACCATGGAGGAGGCCGTCGGCCTGGCGGTGCTGCTCCAGATCGGCGGCGAGGCGGTCACCAACAACAGCGGCCAGATGTTCCACCTGCTGCTCACCCGCCCGGACCTGGCCGAACGCCTGCGCTCGGAACCGGGGGTCCGCCCCCGGGCCATCGACGAACTCCTGCGCTACATCCCGCACCGCAACGCGGTCGGCCTGTCCCGGATCGCGCTGGAGGACGTGGAGATCGCCGGCACCCTCATCCGCGAGGGCGACGCCATCTACGTCTCCTACCTGGCCGCCAACCGCGACCCGGACGTCTTCCCCGACCCGGAGACGATCGACGTCACCCGCAGCCCCAACCCGCACGTGGCCTTCGGCTTCGGCCCGCACTACTGCCCCGGCGGCATGCTGGCCCGCCTGGAGTCGGAACTCCTCGTCGACGCCCTGCTGGACCGGATCCCCAGCCTGAGGCTCGCGGTGCACCCGGACCAGGTGCCGTTCAAGAAGGGCGCGTTGATCCGCGGTCCCGAGGCCCTCCCGGTGGCGTGGTGAGCCCGCGATGACGACGACCGAGGGGCTGCTCGTCCCGCCGGGCCACGGCCGCGTCGTCCAGGCACCGGCCCAGCGCGTGACCTTCAAGGTCACCGGCACCCACTCCCGGACGGCCTCCACCTTCGAGGTGGAGGTCCCGCCCGGCTTCGACGTGGGCGCCCATGTGCACACCCGCAGCGAGGAGCTGTTCTACGTCCTGGACGGTGAACTGGACGTCCTCGCCTTCGAGCCCCGCGTCCGCACCCCCGACAACTGGCAGCGCTGGGAGTCGACTTCGGGCAACCGCGTGGTCCGGGCCACCCCGGGCACCCTCATCGTCGTCCCCCCCGGCTGCCCCCACGCCTTCGCCAACCCGACGAACACCCCGGCAAGGATGTTCTTCCAGGCCAGCCCCCCGCCCGACCACGAGCGCTACTTCGAGGAACTACTGGAGATCCTGAGCGAGGGCGGCCCCCCGGATCACGAGGCGATCGAGGCCCTTCGAAGCAAGTACGACATAGAGCAACTCACACCTCTGAGACACCGGTGAGGACACCCACCCAGGGGCGCGGGGAACTGCGCGACAAGCCACGACGAACCGTCAGCCCGAATCGCACAGAACCCCCACGGCGCTACCGAATAGCCATCCCGGACAAGGTCCGCGCAATCACCAGCCGCTGAACCTCACTGGTCCCTTCAAAGATCGTGTAGATCGCCGAATCCCGATGCATCCGCTCCACCGGATACTCCCGCGTATACCCGTTCCCCCCCAGAATCTGAATCGCCTGCGCGGACACCTTCTTCGCCGTCTCGCTCGCGAACAGCTTCGACATCGACCCCTCGGCCGCGGTGAACGGCTTCCCGTTCACGGCCATCCACGACGCCCGCCACACCAGCAGCCGCGCAGCGTCGATCTGCGTCCGCATGTCGGCCAGCTGGAAGGCGACGCCCTGGTTGTCGATGATCGGCCGGCCGAACTGCTCGCGGGTCTTGGCGTAGTCGAGGGCGACCTCGTACGCGGCCCGGGCCGTGCCCACGGCCATCGCGCCCACCGCCGGCCGCGAGGCCTCGAACGTGGCCATCGCCGCGTTCTTCACGCGCTCGCCGCCGCCGGCCTTCGCCCGCTCGCGGGCCCGGGCCAGGCGCTCGTCCAGCTTCTCCTTGCCGCCGAGCAGGCAGGAACCGGGCACGCGGACGTTGTCGAGGATGACCTCAGCGGTGTGGGAGGCGCGGATGCCGTGCTTCTTGAACTTCTGGCCCTGGGAGCAGCCCTCGGTGCCCGGCGGGATGATGAAGGACGCGTGCCCCTTGGAGCCCAGCTCGGGGTCGACGACCGCGACGACGACGTGGACGTTGGCGATGCCGCCGTTGGTCGCCCAGGTCTTGGTGCCGTTGATCACCCACTCGTCCTTGGCCTCGTCGTACACCGCGCGGGTGCGCATGGAGGCGACGTCGGAGCCGGCGTCGGGCTCGGAGGAGCAGAACGCGGCGACCTTGACGTCGTTGGCGTCGCCGTACATCTGCGGGATCCACGTGCCGATCTGTTCCTCGGTACCGTTGGCGAGAACGCCCACGGCGGCCAGGCCGGTGCCCACAATGGAGAGGGCGATGCCCGCGTCGCCCCAGAACAGCTCCTCCATCGCCATCGGGATACCGAGCCCGGTGGGGTCGAAGTACTGCTGGGCGTAGAAATCGAGGGAGTAGATGCCGACCTTCGCGGCCTCCTGGATGACCGGCCAGGGAGTCTCCTCGCGCTCGTCCCATTCGGCGGCGGCGGGGCGGATCACGTCGGCCGCGAAGCCATGGAGCCAGTCCCGGACTTCCTTCTGTTCGTCGTTCAGCTCCATGGTGAACTCGGCCATGACCCCTCCAGCGGCGATGCAAGCGTTGTTACTAACGGTAACACCAGTCTGTTACTCACCAGTAGGAAAAGTCAACTCCCGATGACGCCTCGGCCTCCGCCTCGGCATCCCGTTCGATGTCAGGGGCCCCGTCAGTGCTAGTTTGCGCTGGCGTCACCGAAACAGCATGGGTGGGGAGAGCACATGAACACCACACAGCGGACCGATCAGCAGCGGTCCGCCGACCGCCGACGGCGCGAGTTGCTGGAGGCCGCGGACCGGGTGGTGCTGCGCGACGGACCGCAGGCGTCGATGAACGCCATCGCCGCGGAAGCCGGGATCACGAAGCCGATCCTCTACCGCCACTTCGGGGACAAGAGCGGCCTTTACGCGGCCTTGGCCAAGCGGCACACCGACGCCCTGCTGAACTCGCTGCGGGCGGCGCTGGACGCTCCCGCCGACCGGCGCGAGCGGGTGGAGTCCACGCTGGACACCTACCTCGCCGCGATCGAGGCCCGGCCCCAGGTGTACCGGTTCCTGATGCACCCCTCCGAGGGCAGCGCGGGCAGCGACCAGGGGTTCGACCTCGGCAAGCACTCGGCCCCGCTGCTGCGGCGGATGGGCGAGGAACTGGCCCAGGTGATCGAGGAGCGGCTGGACCTCGGCCCCGGCAGCCAGCAGCTGGCGCGGGTGTGGGGGCACGGGATCGTCGGCATGATGCACGCGGCCGGCGACTGGTGGCTCGGGGAGCGGCCGTGCGGCCGGAGCGAGTTGGTGCGGTCCCTGGCCGACCTGCTGTGGGGCCGCCTCGCGGCGGCCGGAGACCGCGTCGGCGGCCCCGGCTTCTGACACCCGGAGCCTTTAGAGCTGCCCCGCACTCGCCCGGTGCCACGGCGCCCGGGTGATCTGCCTCGCCGACCTGCGGCGCCGCCACCCCGTGAGGTGATCGACGTACAGCCGGCCCTCCACGTGGTCGCACTCGTGCTGCAGACACCGCGCGAAGAAGCCCGTGCCATGCACGGTGACCGGCTCCCCCGTCACCGTGCGGCCCTCGACCACCGCGTGGTCGTACCGCTCGGTGCCCGCCTCCAGGCCCGGGAGGGACAGGCAGCCCTCCGGGCCGCGGAGCACCACGCCGTCGGCCGCCACCAGCCGCGGGTTCACCACGTGCCCTACGTGGCGGACGTCCTCGTCGTCCGGGCAGTCGTAGACGAAGACCCGCAGCGGGACCCCGATCTGGTTCGCGGCCAGGCCCACTCCCGGCGCCGCGTACATGGTCGCGAACAAGTCCTCCACCAAGTCCGCCAGTTCGGGGCCGAAATCGGTGACGTCCCGGCAGGGCTCCCGCAGGACCGGGTCACCGAGCAGGGAAAGAGGACGGACTCGCCCGCGGGCGCCCGGAATGGAACCGTGTCGCATGGCGGCAAGGGTACGGTTCCCTCGGCCCGCACGAGCCGCGCGGGTACGGGCCGGGATTCGGGTGTGGATACGGATCTCGATAGGCTTCACGCACACACCACGTGCCGGACGAGCTTCAGGCGCGGCGCGTACGCAAGGAGGATCGAGAACTGATGGCAGGCAACTCGGACCCGCTCTCGCCGCGGGCCAAGCTGGCCGTGACCGCGGGCAAGGCGGTCGCTGCGGCATCGCGCGCCGCGGGGCGCGGCAGCGGGTCGGTGATCGGTGGCCGGGTCGCGCTGAGACTCGACCCCGACCTGCTCGCCCGGCTCGCCCAGCACCTGGACGTCGTCCTGGTGTCGGCGACCAACGGCAAGACGACGACCACCCGGCTGATCGCGGAGGCGCTGCGCGCCGCGGGCCCGGTCGTGTCGAACGCGCTCGGCGCCAACATGCCGGCCGGTATCACCTCCGCGCTCGCGGGCGGCTCGGACGCGAAGTTCGGTGTCATCGAGGTCGACGAGAAGTACCTCGCCGGTGTGGCCCGGGACACCAGCCCGAAGTGCATCGCCCTGCTGAACCTCTCCCGCGACCAGCTCGACCGCGCCGCCGAGACCCGGATGCTCGCCGAGAACTGGCGCGAGGGGCTGGCAGGGTCCAAGGCGGTCATCGTCGCCAACGCCGACGACCCGCTCGTGGTGTGGGCCGCCTCCTCCTCCCCTAACGTGATCTGGGTCGCCGCCGGCCAGATGTGGAAGGACGACGCCTGGTCCTGCCCGTCCTGCGGCGGCGTGATGCAGCGCCCCGGCGACGACTGGTTCTGCGGTGAGTGCGGCTTCCGCCGGCCGACGCCGAGCTGGGCCCTGAACGGCGACCACGTCCTCGACCCGCACGGGTCCGCCTGGCCGATCCACCTGCAGCTGCCGGGCCGGGCCAACAAGGCGAACGCGGCCAGCTCCGCGGCCGTCGCCGCCGTGTTCGGGGTGCCCCCGCAGGTCGCCCTGGAGCGGATGTACCAGGTGCAGGCCGTGGCCGGGCGGTACGACGTCGTCCAGTTCCAGGGGCGTGACCTGCGGCTGCTGCTGGCGAAGAACCCGGCCGGCTGGCTGGAGACGTTCTCCCTGATCGATCCGCCGCCCACCCCGGTGATCCTGTCCGTGAACGCGCGCGGGGCCGACGGCACCGACACGTCCTGGCTGTGGGACGTCGACTACACGCGGCTGACCGGCCACCCGATCTTCGTCATCGGTGACCGCAAGCTCGACCTCGCGGTGCGCCTGGAGGTCGCGAACCAGCACTTCCAGGTCTGCGAGAACCTCGACCAGGCCGTGCAGACGGCCCCGCCGGGACGTATCGAGGTCATCGCGAACTACACCGCGTTCCAGGACCTGCGCCGCCGCGTCGGCAACTGATCAGGAGAAGGACGATCACCTCATGAGCGACAACCAACTGCGGCTGGTGTGGATCTACCCGGACCTGCTGAGCACCTACGGCGACCAGGGCAACGCGCTCGTCGTGGAGCGCCGGGCGCGGCAGCGGGGCCTGGACGTGGCCCGGCTCGATGTGCGCAGTGACCAGCCGATCCCGACCTCCGGTGACATCTACCTGATCGGCGGCGGCGAGGACCGGCCGCAGCGGCTCGCGGCCGAGCGGCTGCGCCGCGACGGCCATCTGCACCGGGCGGTGGAGAACGGCGCGATCCTGTTCTCGGTGTGCGCCGGCTACCAGATCCTCGGGCACGAGTTCATCAACGACCTCGGCCAGCGCGAGCCCGGCCTCGGCCTGCTCGACGTGGTGTCGGTGCGCGGCGAGGGCGAGCGGTGCGTCGGCGATGTCCTCGGGGACATCGACCCGCAGCTCGGCCTGCCCCAGCTGACCGGTTTCGAGAACCACCAGGGCGTCACCCACCTCGGTCCCACCGCCCGCCCCTTCGCCCAGGTCCGGCTGGGCCGGGGCAACGGCACCGGGGACGGCACGGAGGGCGCGTACAACGGGACGGTCTTCGGCACCTACATGCACGGCCCGGTGCTCGCCCGCAACCCGCAGATCGCCGACCTGCTGCTGAAGCTGGCGCTGGACGTCAACGCGCTGCCGCCGATCGACGACCGGTGGTACGAGGCGCTGCGGGGCGAGCGCATCGCCGCCGCGCAGCAGCCTGCGTGATCGCCCTTCGTCCGGCTCGCCTCCCGGCCGCCGCGCAAGCGGCGTCTCAGCGGCGTCTCAGCAGCGCTTCAGCGGGTTCCGGCAGGCTCGTGGTGGGCCCGCCTGACGGCCTGTCCGCTCACATGTGCGGGCACGTCCAGCAGGCGGACGCCCGCTACGGACCCACCCCCTCACGCCGGTAGGGTGGCCGGGAACCCGCCGGACGACGTGGTCCGGTTTTTCCGGCCCACGTTGAGAAGGTAAATCGGGCTATGCGCATTGGTGTCCTCACGTCAGGCGGCGACTGCCCCGGCCTGAACGCCGTCATCCGGTCCGTCGTGCACCGCGCCGTCGTCGACCACGGCGACGAGGTCATCGGATTCCGGGACGGCTGGAAGGGCCTCCTGGAGTGCGACTATCTGAAGCTCGACCTGGACGCCGTGGGCGGCATCCTGGCCCGCGGCGGCACCATCCTCGGCTCCTCCCGGGTCCGTCCCGAGCATCTGCGGGACGGCGTGGAGCGGGCCCGGGGGCACGTCGCCGAGCTCGGCCTGGACGCGATCATCCCGATCGGCGGCGAGGGCACCCTGAAGGCGGCCCGCCTGCTGTCGGACAACGGGCTGCCCATCGTGGGCGTGCCCAAGACCATCGACAACGACATCGCCGTCACCGACGTCACCTTCGGTTTCGACACCGCGGTGGGCGTCGCCACGGAGGCCCTGGACCGGCTGAAGACCACCGCCGAGTCCCACCAGCGCATGCTGATCGTGGAGGTCATGGGCCGGCACACCGGCTGGATCGCCCTGCACTCCGGCATGGCGGCCGGCGCCCACGCCATCGTCGTACCCGAACGGCCCTTCGACATCGACGAGTTGGCCCGGAAGGTCGGCGCGCGGTTCGAGGCGGGCAAGCGGTTCGCGATCGTCGTCGCGGCGGAGGGCGCCAAGCCCCGGCCCGGCTCCATGGAGTTCGACGAGGGTGGCAAGGACATCTACGGCCACGAGCGCTTCGCGGGGATCGCGCGGCAGCTGTCGGTCGAGCTGGAGCACCGGCTCGGCAAGGAGGCCCGGCCGGTGATCCTCGGGCACGTGCAGCGGGGTGGGACGCCGACGGCGTACGACAGGGTGCTGGCGACGCGGTTCGGGTGGCATGCGGTGGAGGCGGTGCATCGGGGGGAGTTCGGGGGGATGACCGCGTTGCGGGGGACCGAGATCGTGATGGTGCCGCTGGCGGAGGCAGTGGAGTCTCTCAAGACCGTGCCGGCCGCGCGGTATGAGGAAGCGGAGTGCGTTCTTTAGGGGGCGCGCCGTAGGGGTTCCGTTTCGTTGCCGGGTGCGGGTGCGTCGTGGTTGTTCGCGCCCACGCGGCGGAGCCGCACACCGATACAGCCCCGCGCCCCTTTGGGGGCGCTGAAGCGGGACCCGGTCGAAGAGGGGAGCGGAGCTGGTTCTAGTCTTGGGGCGGACAAGTCGCGCAACCCCCCTCGAAATGGAGCCGGTGGATGGATCACGGGCACGGCATGGTGATGGATCTGCCGCCGTTCACGCTGGGACGGGGGCTCCAGTGGTCGGCGGATCCGTTCTTCCTCGTCGGCTGTCTGCTCGGGCTCGGGCTGTACGCGTGGGGTGTGGTGCGGCTGGTGCGGCGGGGAGACGCCTGGCCGGTGGGCCGTACGGTGTCGTACGTCATCGGCGTGCTGACCGTCGCCCTGATGATGTGCACCAGGCTGAACGACTACGGCATGGTCATGTTCAGCGTGCACATGGTGCAGCACATGGTGATCAGCATGCTGTCGCCGATCCTGATCCTGCTCGGCGCCCCGGTCACGCTCGCGCTGCGGGCGCTGCCGACCGCCGGGAAGGGCCGCAAGGGGCCGCGTGAGCTGCTGCTGGCGCTGCTGCACAGCCGGTACATGCGGATCATCACCCACCCGGTGTTCACGATCCCGCTGTTCATCGCGAGCCTGTACGGGCTGTACTTCACTCCCCTGTTCGACCTGCTGATGGGGTCGAAGGCCGGGCACGTGGCGATGATGGTGCACTTCCTCGCCGTGGGTGTGGTGTTCTTCTGGCCGATCATCGGCGTCGACCCGGGCCCGCACCGGCCCGGGTACCTGATGCGGATGCTGGAGCTGTTCGCGGGCATGCCGTTCCACGCGTTCTTCGGTATCGCGCTGATGATGGCGTCGACGCCGATGGTGGAGACCTTCAAGCACCCGTCGGCCTCGCTCGGCATCGACGCGCTGGCCGACCAGAACGCGGCCGGCGGCATCGCCTGGGCGTTCAGCGAGGTCCCCTCGGTGCTGGTGCTGATCGCGCTGCTGTTCCAGTGGTACGGCTCCGAGCAGCGGCAGGCCAAGCGCAAGGACCGGGCCGCCGACCGGGACGGTGACAAGGAGCTGGAGGCGTACAACGCCTATCTGGCCGCGCTCCGCGCGCGCGAGGGCTGAGTACGGGGTATGCCCTTGGGGCGGGAGTCGCGGCACCATGGTGGGGTCGGCCCATGAGGAGGGTGTCGCGATGCCCGGTTCCACGAACGGTTCTCTGCACGGCTCCACGCACGGCTCCACGCACGGTTCCACCAAGACGATGGGGGCGCTGACCGTCGGCGGGCTCGTCGTCGTGACGGCCTACACGGTCGCGTTCGGCAGCAACGGCTGGCTGTGGTTCGGCTGGGTGGTGCTGGGACTGCTGACGCTCGCCATGGTCGTCACCCAGTCGTAGGGCGGTCCGCGCGACCAGTCCGGCCCGGGGTCACTACAGTGCCCGCATGAACAGCAGGAACGTCTCGTTCGACGATCTCGACCGGAGGATCGTCAACGCCCTGATGGCGAACGCCAGGACCAGCTTCGCCGAGATCGGTGCCGCGATCGGGCTGTCGTCCACCGCGGTGAAGCGGCGCGTGGACCGGCTGCGGGAGACAGAGGTGATCACCGGGTTCACCGCGACGGTGCAGCCCTCGGCGCTGGGCTGGCGCACGGAGGCGTACGTCGAGGTGTACTGCGAGGGCGCGGCCCCGCCCCGGCGGCTCGCGGGGGTGGTCCGCAATCATCCGGAGATCACGGCGGCCATGACGGTGACCGGCGGCGCGGACGCGCTGCTGCACGTGCGGGCGCGGGACGTGGAGCACTTCGAGGAGGTGCTGGAGCGGATCCGCGCCGAGCCGTTCATCCGCAAGACGATCAGCGTGATGGTGCTGTCCCACCTGCTGCCGGACAGTCCGGAGGCGGGGGCCACGCAGGCCGCACCGCAATGACCTCGGGCTGAACCGCACGATGCGCAGAAGTCCTGCGTCCCGTCCCGCGAAGACGCAGCAATCCTGCGCAGGTGCGCAGTATTCCTTTCTTGTCGCGGCCCGGCCCGGGTTCTTACCGTTGGTGTCACCCCTTGGTGACACACAGAAAGCGGAGGGAACCCTCTGTGCTCGAACGTCGTGTGCCGCGCGCTCGGCGCTTCCTGGTCTGCGAACCCAGACACTTCGCCGTGCAGTACGCGATCAATCCCTGGATGCATCCCGACACACCCGTCGACGTGGACCTCGCCCAGGAGCAGTGGCAGGCGCTGATCGGCGCCTACCGCTCCCACGGCCATACCGTCGAGGCGGTCGAGCCGGCGCCGGACCTGCCGGACATGGTCTTCTCCGCGAACGCGGCGTTCATGGTCGGCGGCCGGGTCTTCGGCTCCCTGTTCCACGCGCCCGAGCGGCGTCCGGAGTCGCTCCACTACGACACCTGGTTCAAGGCGGCGGGCTACGACGTCCACCGGCCGGAGTCGGTGTCCGAGGGCGAGGGCGACCTGGTCTGGACCGGCCGCTACGTGCTCGCCGGCACCGGGTTCCGCACCTCCCGTGAGGCCCATCGCGAGGCACAGGAGTTCCTCGGCCATCCCGTGGTCAGCCTGACCCTGGTGGACCCGTACTTCTACCACCTGGACACGGCGCTGTTCGTGCTGGACGACGACAACATCGTGTACTACCCGGAGGCCTTCTCGCCCGGGAGCCGCGAGGTGCTGAGGCGGCTGTACCCGGACGCCGTGCTCGCCACCCGCGACGACGCGATGGCGTTCGGGCTGAACTCGGTGTCCGACGGCCGCCACGTCTTCATCGCCCCCCGGGCCGAGGCGCTGGCCGAGCGCCTGGCCGGCCAAGGTTACGTCCCCGTCCCCGTCGACCTGTCGGAGTTCCACAAGGCCGGCGGTGGCATCAAGTGCTGCACCCAGGAGATCCGCTGATGACCGCACCCGCGCGCACGCGCACGTCCGCCGACCTGATCCGTGCGGAGGAGCCGGTCCTCGCACACAACTACCACCCGCTGCCCGTGGTCGTCGCCGGCGCCGAGGGCACCTGGGTGGAGGACGTCGACGGCCGCCGCTACCTCGACATGCTGGCCGGCTACTCGGCCCTCAACTTCGGCCACCGGCACCCGGCGCTGGTCCAGGCGGCCCACGAGCAGCTCGACCGGCTGACGCTGACCTCCCGCGCCTTCCACAACGACCGGCTCGCCGAGTTCGCCGAGCGGCTCGCGGAGCTGACCGGCCTGGAGATGGTGCTGCCGATGAACACCGGCGCGGAGGCGGTGGAGAGCGGCATCAAGGTGGCCCGCAAATGGGCGTACGACGTGAAGGGCGTCCCCGCCGACCGGGCAACGATCGTCGTCGCGGCGGAGAACTTCCACGGCCGTACGACGACCATCGTGAGCTTCTCCACGGACGAGACGGCCCGGGCCGGCTTCGGGCCGTTCACGCCCGGCTTCAAAATCGTGCCCTACAACGACCTGGCCGCGCTGGAGGAGGCGGTCGACGAGACGACGGCCGCGGTGCTGATCGAGCCGATCCAGGGCGAGGCCGGCGTCATCATCCCGGACGAGGGCTACCTCGCGGGGGTGCGGGAGCTGACCCGGCGCAAGGGCTGCCTGTTCATCGCGGACGAGATCCAGTCCGGACTCGGCCGCACGGGCCGCACCCTCGCCGTCGAGCACGAGGACGTCGTCCCGGACGTGCTGCTGCTCGGCAAGGCGCTGGGCGGCGGCATCGTGCCGGTGTCGGCAGTGGTGGCCCGGCGCGAGGTGCTGGGTGTGCTGCACCCGGGCGAGCACGGCTCCACGTTCGGCGGCAACCCGCTGGCCGCGGCGGTGGGCACGGCGGTGGTCGAACTGCTGGAGACCGGCGAGTACCAGCGGCGGGCGGCCGAGCTCGGCGTGATCCTGCGCGGCGGGCTGACCGAGCTGGTCGGCAAGGGCGTGGTCGGCTTCCGCTCGCGCGGGCTGTGGGCGGGTGTCGACGTCGACCCGGCCATCGGTACGGGCCGCGAGATCAGCGAACGGCTGATGCGGGAGGGGATCCTCGTCAAGGACACGCACGGCTCGACGATCCGGCTGGCCCCGCCGCTGACGATCACGGCCGAGGAACTGCGCTCGGCGCTGGCCTCGCTGGAGAAGGTGCTCGGCGCGAGCGGCTGACCCGGGGCGTGAGACCGGGCGTCGTGAGACGCGGGACGGCGCCCGTCGGCGGAGTGGTCCGTCGACGGACGCCGTTCGGCCGTGGTGGCCGCGTGCCTCGTCCTCTCAGGCGGCGGGAGGGGTGGCGAAGGGGGCGCTCCAGGTCTGGTTGGGCTGGTGCGCGCCGCAGGTGTAGGTGGTGACGGCGGCGCTCTTGTCGCCGACGGCACCC
Organism: Streptomyces sp. L2; assembly: GCF_004124325.1. Lineage (NCBI taxonomy): Bacteria > Bacillati > Actinomycetota > Actinomycetes > Kitasatosporales > Streptomycetaceae > Streptomyces > Streptomyces sp. L2. The sequence continues at coordinate 6,902,891 of NZ_QBDT01000001.1, read as the reverse complement.
CCGTTGACGTCCAGACAGACGCCGTTGCTGCGCAGCTGCCCCGCCCGGTTATAGCTCCACACCTGCTTGGCGTCGGACGCGTCGCAGTTCGCCAGCGTCAGGCCGGTGCCGTCACCGGACAGGCACAGGGACTTGCTCCGGTAGTTGGCGATGGTGCCGTTGGCGTTGCGGATCCAGGCCTGGTTGTCGCCGCCGTGGCAGTCGTACAGGGCGACCTTGCTGCCGGCCGTCGAGCCGTAGGCGTCCAGGCAGAGGGCCTCGTGCTGGAAGCCGGTCTGCGGCGGCTGGATCTGCCCGGTCGGGGTGGCCCCGCCACAGGTGCCGGGGTCGATCGTGTACATCACGTTGTCGTGGGAGCCGATCGTCGCCGTGATCGAGTCGGTCACGCCGGTGTTCGTGTGCTTCCACAGGTCACGGGCGGTCCGCGTGCAGCCGAGGTTGCCGAAGCCGACCTTGCCGAGGTCGAGCCGGTAGGTGGTGGCCGAGGCGTTCTTGTTGACGACGACCACGGCCCGCTTGCCGCCGGCGAGCGGCTTGACGACGACGTCGATGCCGGAGGTGGCCGACGGGGTGTGGGCGACGAGGTAGCCGCCCGCGCCGAGGTCGTCCTGGTCGACGCCGATGATGTCCTGGTTCTTCAGGATGGCGAGCTGCTCGGCGTACGCCGTCGGGTCGGCGGCCATCTTGCGCACGTCGGTGCTGAGCATGAGCGGGGAGCCCAGCGCCGACCAGACGGCGAACTGGGTGCGCTGCTCGGGCAGGGTGAGCTGGTTGTTGTCGCCGATCAGCAGCATGTCGGCGTCGTTGACGTTGCCGGGGCTGTTGTAGCGGGCGAGGGGGACGTCGTCGAGGAAGTTCTGGTAGACGCCGCCCTCGTAGTAGTCGCCGCCGTGCGGCCAGTTCCAGGCGTTGCTGGTGTTGGCGTGCCAGACGGAGATGTCCGGGCCGATGCGCCACATCTGGCCGAGGCCGCGGACCCAGTCCATCTCGTCGTACTTCTCGGACGAGCCGGGCCCGGCGCCGGCGGGTGCGGACTCGTTTAGGAGGATCTTGCGGGTCTTGTTCGCGGTGGCGGTGTCCAGGGCTTTCGCGAACTTCGTCAGCTCCGCCTGGCGGTTGTCGTAGGTGGTGCCGCAGTTGTCGACCTTGATCGAGTCGATGCCCCAGTACGCCAGCGAGTCGGCGTCGGCCTGTTCGTGCCCCATGATGCCGCCGGGGACGCCCTGGCAGGTGTTGGCGCCGGAGGTGGTGTAGAGGCCGGCGTCCATGCCGAGGCTGTGCAGGTGGTCGGCGTAGCCGGTGAGTTCGTAGTCGAAGCCGGGCTGGCTGCTGCTGCCCCAGTGGGTGGCTCCGTGCAGGTAGCCGGCCGAGGTGCGCTGCATCCAGCAGTCGTCGACGGTGAGGTTCTTGTAGCCGGCCGCGACGAGGCCGGTGTCCTTCATGGCCTCGGCCTGGTCCTCCATGAACTGCTGGAAGGAGTAGCCGTCCGTCGTTCCGTCCAGCCGGGCCTGGGCCTGACAGGTGAACCGGGCCCAGTCGTTGAAGCCCATCATGGGCTTGACGCCGATGGGGGTGCTCGTGTTGGCGGCCACCGGGTCCGCCTGTGCCGTGGTCGGTGCGATGAACAGGGTGCCGGCGGCGATCACCGCGGCAGCTGCGGCCGTACCGGCCAGTTGGCGCCGTCTCATGGGGGTCTCCAGGAAGAGGAGCGAGAGGGATGCGCGAGGGAAGCTTTGCAAGAATGTGATTGATTCCATGCAGCATCGCGCAGGTTCCGCCAAAGAGTGCGCCAAGCCGAGGGGCACGTCAAGAGCCGGCGGGTGACCGTTCGGTCAGACGGCGGTCACCCTGACGCCCGCCTCCGTCAGGCGGTCCGTCATCTCGCCGGACATCCGGGCGTCCGTGACCAGCGTGTCGACCCGGTCGAGACCGCAGATGCGGGCGAAGGCGCGCCGCCCGAGCTTCGAGGAGTCCGCGACGACCACGACCCGGTGCGCCCGCTCGGCGAAGCGCCTGCTGACGCCGGCCTCGTCCTCCTGGTGGGCCATGATCCCCAGGTGCGCGTCCATCCCGTCGATGCCCAGCACCGCCACGTCGAGGACGACCTCGTCGAGGACCCCGGTGGTCAGCGGGCCGACCAGTTCGAAGCTCTGCGGCCGGGCCACTCCGCCGGTGGTCACGATCTTGATCTGCGGCCGTACGGCGAGTTCGCCGGCGATGTTCAGCGCGTTGGTCACCACGGTGAGCGCGGGTGATGTGCCGCCGGCCTCCAGCCCGCCGGCGCGGACCGCGAGGGTGCGGGCGACCTCCGTGGTGGTGGTGCCGCCGTTGAGTCCGACCACCGCGCCCTCGCCGACCAGGTCGGCGGCGGCGGCCGCGATGCGCTGCTTCTCGGACGCGTGGCGGGACGACTTGTAGCGCAGCGGCAGTTCGTAGGAGACCCCGTGGGCGATCGCGCCCCCGCGGGTGCGCACCAGCATCTGCTGCTCGGCGAGTTCGTCGAGGTCACGGCGGATCGTGGCGGTGGAGACGTCGAGCGCGACCGCGGCTTCCTCCACATCCACCCGCCCATGGGCGGCCATCAGCTCCATCAGGGCGTTCCAGCGGTCGGGCTTGGACATGGTCTGAACTCCTCACGAACGGGTGGCTTGCTCAATCATGCATGGAAGTCGCGAGAAACAAACAACTCTTGACATCAACTGCGCATGTGGGCCACCGTTCGTGCATCAGTCCCCCAGCAGGGACCACTACCGGTTCGTGAAAGAGGCGGTCTTTGCCATGAACAAGCGCGTACTCGCCCTGTCCGTCGCCTGCGCGGTGGGCGCGCTCACCCTCTCCGCCTGTGGTGGCGGCGGGAGCGGATCGGCGGACGGCACCGTGACGCTCAAGCTGGTCGCCGCGGACTACGGCGACAAGGCGTCCAACAGCTCCACGCTCTACTGGAAGGACGTGGCGAAGAGGTTCACCGCCGCCAACCCCAAGATCAGGGTGGACGTCCAGGTCATCAACTGGAACGACATCGACGCCCAGGTCAAGACGATGATCCAGAGCGGCAACATGCCCGACGTCCTCCAGACGGGCGGCTACGCCGACAAGGTCTCCGACGACCTGCTGTACAAGGCGGACGACGTGCTGTCGGTGGGAACCCAGGCCGACCTGATCGACAGCTTCGCGAAGGCGGGCGAGGTCAAGGGGGTCCAGTACGGCATCCCGTTCGTGTCCTCGTCGCGCACCCTGTTCTACAACAAGGCGATCTTCAAGAAGGCCGGGATCGCCAAGGCGCCGCAGAACTGGGCCGAGTTGAAGGCCGACGCCGAGAAGATCAAGGCGAAGGTCCCCGGGGTCACGCCGTACGCGCTGCCGCTCGGCCCCGAGGAGGCCCAGGGCGAGAGCCTCATCTGGGAGCTGGGCAACGGCGGCGGCTACACCGACTCCTCCGGCGCGTACACGCTGAACAGCCCCCAGAACATCGATACGTTCAAGTGGCTGAAGTCCAACCTCGTCGACCCCGGCCTGACCTACGCCCACCCCGCCACCACCGACCGCAAGACCGCCTTCGCGGACTTCGCCGCCGGCAAGGCCGCGATGCTCAACGGCCACCCGTCCCTGATCCAGATGGCGAAGGACGGCAAGATCGACTACGGCACCGCGCCCATCCCGGGCAGGACCGGCCCGCTGAAGTCCACGCTCGGTGTCGCCGACTGGATGATGGCGTTCAAGGACAATGGCCACCAGGCGCAGATCAGGAAGTTCCTCGACTTCGCGTACTCCAAGGAGAACACGCTCAAGTTCGACGAGACCTACAACCTGATGCCGGTCACCGAGGACACGCTGGCCGAGATGCGGTCGAACGGCAAGCACGACGACCTGAAGCCGTTCTTCGCCCAGCTGCCGGACGCCGTCTTCTACCCGCTGGGCGACACCAGTTGGGACGCCGTCTCCGCCGAGATCAAGAAGAACGGCGGCACTGCGGTCGACGGCGACCCCGCGAAGGTCCTGGGCGACCTGCAGAAGTCGGCCGAGGCCGCCAAGGCCGACCAGTAGTCCGCTCGTCCACCCCGCACGACCGCAGACACCGGAAGGTCCTCGTGTCCACCCACTCGTCCACCTCGCCGGCCCGCGGCGCCCGGAGCGCCGGCACGCCCCGGCGCTCCGGGTTCGCCCGGCTCGGACCGCTCCCCTGGATCGGCCCCGCCGTCCTGCTCATCCTGCTGGTCGTCGTCTGGCCCGTCGTCGAGATGGTGCGGACCTCGTTCCTGCGCATCAGCATCAGCGGATTCGTCCGCGGCTCGGCCGGATTCGGCAAGTACGAGAAGCTTTTCGACGAGTCCTCGCTGTCCTCCGTGCTGCTGGCCACCGTCGTCTGGACGCTGGTCGTCGTGGCGGTGACCATGGTGGTCTCGCTGGCGCTGGCCCAGCTGTTCAACCAGAGGTTCCCCGGCCGCCGCGTCACCCGCTGGGCGCTCATCGCCCCCTGGGCGGCCTCCGTGGTCATGACGGCCATCGGCTTCAAGTGGATGCTGAACCAGACCGCCGGCGTCTTGAACACTCTGATGACCGACCTCGGCCTGATCGACGGTCCCAAGGACTGGCTCGGCGAGCCCAGCACGGCCTGGCCGTGGATGATGTTCGTCGCCGTCTTCGTCTCCCTGCCGTTCACGACGTACACCCTGCTGGCCGGTCTGCAGACCGTGCCGGAGGAGGTGTACGAGGCCGCACGGGTGGACGGCACCGGCACCTGGCAGACCTACTGGCGGATCACGCTCCCGCTGCTGCGCCCGGCGTTCCTGGTGGGCGTGGTCATCAACCTGATCAACGTCTTCAACTCGTTCCCGGTCATCTGGAGCATGACCCACGGCGGTCCGGCCAGTGACACGGCCACCACCACGGTCTTCATGTACCAGCTCAAGGACTCCGACATCGGCGAGTCCGCGGCGATGTCCGTCGTCAACTTCGCCCTGGTCGTGATCATGGTGGTCGCGTTCCTGAAGGCCGGCCGCTGGAACGAGGAGGAGAGCTGATGGCCCAGCAGACCGCCGCCCCCGCGGCCCGCACCGCCGCGGCGAACCGCAGCACACCGAAGGCGCGGGCCGCCTCCCGGCCACGCCGTGGACCGCGCCCGCGCACGCTCGTCATCGCCTCCGTGGCCTGGCTGCTCGCCGCCGTCTTCCTCCTGCCGTACGCCGAGATGGTGATCACGGCGCTCCGGCCGGCCGACGAACTGCGCGATCCGTCGTATCTGCCGGACCACTTCGCCTGGTCGAACTTCATCGACGTCTGGCACGAGTCGAACCTCGGCGCGAACCTGCGGGTGACCCTGCTCGTCGCCTTCGGCTCCACCCTGCTGGTCCTGCTGGTCGCGCTGCCCGCCGCGTACTACACGGCCCGGACCCGCTACCGCGGCCGCAAGCTGTTCCTGCTGCTGGTCCTGGTCACCCAGATGTTCCAGCCGACGTCCCTGCTGGTGGGCCTGTACCGCGAGTTCTACCAGTTCGGCATGCTCAACTCGGCGTGGACGCTGGTCCTGTGCAACGCCGCGTTCAACCTGGCGTTCGCCATCTGGATCCTGACGGCCTACATCGGCTCCATCCCGGTCGCCCTGGAAGAGTCCGGGATGATCGACGGGCTGAGCCGCGTCGGCGCCCTGGTCCGGATCACGCTGCCGCTGGCGCTGCCCGGCGTGGTCACCGCGATGATCTTCACCTTCATCGCCGCCTGGAACGAGTTCGTGATGGGCCTGACCCTCTCGACCGTCCCGGAGAGCCAGCCGCTCACCGTCGGCATCAACAGCTTCATCGGCAACTACACCGTGCAGTGGAACTACCTCTTCGCCGGCTCGGTGATCGCCATCGTGCCGGTCGTCGTCCTCTTCGCCCTCATCGAGCGCAAGGTGGTCTCCGGCCTGACGGCCGGATCCGTCAAGTAGCACCCGTCCGTACGGCCCCGCGCGATCCCCCTCCCGCGGGCGCCCGCTCCTCTCCCACAGGAAGGGACCCCTGCCCATGTCCTCCCAGGACACCTCCCTCACCTCGGCCGAGATCGCCTCGCAGCCCGGCGTCTGGCGCCGGGCCGCCGCGGCCGGCGCCGCCCTCCCGGAGGTCCTCCCCCGGCGCGGTGAGCGCGTCGCCGTCATCGGGTGCGGAACCTCGTGGTTCATGGCCCACGCCTACGCGGTGCTGCGGGAGACCGGCGGGCACGGCGAGACCGACGCGTTCGCCGCCTCGGAGTTCCCCCGCGACCGCTCCTACGACCGCGTGGTGGCGATCTCCCGGTCCGGTACGACGACCGAGGTGCTGGACGTGCTCGGCGCGCTGAGGGGCAAGGTGCCCACCGCCGCGCTCACCGCCGACCCCGCCACGCCCGTCATGCGCCTGGCCGACGCGGTCGCCGTCCTGGACTACGCCGACGAGCGGTCGGTCGTCCAGACCCGGTTCGCCACCGGCGCGCTGGTGCTGCTCCGCGCCCACCTGGAGGCCGAGGGCGCCCTGCCGGTGCACGTGCGCCCGGTCGAGCAGGCCGTCGCCGACGCGGAGACGGCGCTCGCCGAGCCGTTGGGCGCGGAGCTGACCGGCGCCGGGCAGTTCACGTTCCTCGGCACCGGCTGGACCTACGGCCTGGCGCAGGAGGCCGCGCTGAAGATGCGTGAGGCCGCGGGCGCCTGGACCGAGTCGTACCCGGCCATGGAGTACCGGCACGGGCCGATCAGCATCACCGGCCCCGGCCGCGTCACCTGGGTGTTCGGCCCGGTGCCGAAGGGGCTGGCGGGCGACGTGGAGCGGGTGGGCGGCACGTTCGTCGCCCGCTCGGACGAGGCGGCGGGCGGCCTGGACCCGCTGGCCGACCTGGTCCGCGCCCAGCGCCTGGCCGTCCTCGTCGCCGAGGCCCGCGGACTGGACCCGGACCGCCCCCGCAACCTGACCCGCTCCGTGATCCTCGGGAACAGCGATGGCTGACGCGACGGCTCCGGCCGACTGCGTGATCGCGCTCGACGTCGGCGGCACGGCGATGAAGGGCGCGCTGCTGGACCGTACGCTCTCGCCGCTCACGCTCCTGCACCTGCCGACGCCCCGGCACGCCGGTCCCGGCGCCGTGGTGGCCGCGATCGCCGCCGCGCTGGTCCGGCTCGCCGAGCGCGCGGAGGGCCTCGGCCACTCCGTGCGCCACGCGGCGGTGGTCGTCCCCGGCGTCGTCGACGAATCCGCCGGTCTCGCCGTGCACGCGGCCAACATCGGCTGGCGTGACCTGCCGCTCGCGGAGCGGCTCGGCGAGGCCCTGGGACGACCGGTCGTCCTCGGGCACGATGTGCGGGCCGGCGGGCTCGCCGAGTCCCGGGTGGGGGCCGCGCGCGGTATCTCCGACGTGGTGTTCGTACCGGTCGGCACCGGCATCGCCGCCGCCCTCGTCTCCGGCGGCCGTGTGCTGCGGGGCCTCGGTCACGCGGGCGAACTTGGCCATGTCGTCGTCGATCCGGACGGCCGGGCCTGTGCCTGCGGCTCCCGGGGCTGTCTGGAGACCGTCGCCTCCGCCACCGCCGTCGCCGCCGCCTACACCGCGCGTTCCGGGCGTCGCGTCACCGGGGCCGCCGAGGTCGCGGCGCTGGTGACGCGGCGGGACCCCGACGCGGTGGCCGTGTGGGACACGGCCACCGACGCGCTCGCCGCGGCGTTCGCCCTGCTCAGCACGGTGCTCGCGCCGGAGCGGATCGTCGTCGGCGGCGGGCTGGCCGAGGCGGGGGAGCTGCTGCTGTCCCCGCTGCGTGCACGCCTGGAGCGGCGGCTGACGTTCCAGGCGCGGCCCTCGGTGGTCCGCGCCGGGCTGGGCGACCGAGCCGGCTGCCTGGGCGCCGGCCTCCTCGCCTGGCAGGCCGTGGGTCACGACCCCGCCGCCGGACCTGGCGCGGAACCCGCTGCCGGACCCGCCGCCGGACCCGGCGCCGGGAGAGAGCGACAGGAAGTGACCCGGCCGTGATCCTCACCGTGACACTGAACGCCGCACTGGACGTCACCTATGTCGTCGACGCCCTGGTGCCGAACTCCTCGCACCGGGTCCGCACGACCCACCAGCGCGCCGGCGGCAAGGGCGTCAACGTGGCGTCGGTGCTGGCCGCGCTGGACGTCCCCGTCACCGTCACCGGGCTCGCGGGCGGCCCCACCGGCGAACTCATCCGGGACGGGCTGCGCGCGAGCGGACTGCGCGACGAACTCGTGCCCATGTGGGCCGACTCCCGGCGCACGGTCACCGTCGTCTCCCGCGCCGACGGCGACGCCACCGTGTTCAACACGGCCGGCGCCGAGGTGGGCCCCGATGTCTGGGCGTCCTTCGTCGGCCGGTTCACCGAGCTGGCGCGCGAGGCGACCGTGGTCGTCCTCTCCGGCAGCCTGCCGCCCGGTCTGCCGACGGACGCCTACGCCACCCTCGTCCGGCTGGGCGGCGAGGCCGGGGCGGCGACCGTGCTGGACACCAGCGGCCCGGCGCTGCCCGCCGCGCTGTCCGCGGGCCCGACCGTGATCAAGCCGAACGAGGCCGAGCTGACCGAGGTCACCGGCGAGCCGGACGTGGCCGCGGCCGCCGGGGCGCTGCGGGCCCGGGGTGCCCGGACCGTCGTCGCCTCCCGCGGCCCCGAGGGCCTGTACGCCGTGACCCCCGAGGGAACCTGGCGGGCCGCACCCCCGCGCACCGTGTCCGGCAACCCGACCGGCGCCGGGGACGCGTGCGTCGCCGCGCTGGCCGCCGGGCTGCACTTCGGCCGGCCCTGGGAGCGGACGCTGGCGGAGGCGGTCGCCCTGTCCGCCGCCGCGGTCGCCCGGCCCGTCGCCGGAGAGGTCGACCAAGCCGTCTACGAGCAATTCCGTACCACCGTCTCCGTGGAGAGAACCCATGCCCCTCGTGTCCACTGACCGCATCACCGGACCCGCGCGGGCCGCTTCCTCGGGCGTCGGCGCGTTCAACGTCGTCCAGATCGAGCACGCCCAGGCCATCGTCGCGGGCGCCGAGCGGGCCGGTCTGCCGGTGGTGCTGCAGATCAGCGAGAACACCGCCCGGTACCACGGGGGCCTCGCCCCGATCGGGCTCGCGTCCCTCGCCCTGGCCCGCGGGTCGGCCGTGCCGGTCTCCGTCCACCTCGACCACGCGGAGTCCGAGGACCTCGTGCACGAGGCGGTCCGGCTCGGCTTCACCTCGGTGATGTTCGACGCCTCGAAGTCGCCGTACGAGGAGAACCTCGCCGCCACCCGGAAGGTCGTCGCGCACTGCCACGAGGCGGGTGTGTGGGCGGAGGCCGAGCTGGGCGAGGTCGGCGGCAAGGACGGCGCGCACGCCCCCGGGGTGCGCACCGACCCCGAGGAGGCCCGGGCGTTCGTCCGGGCGACCGGCGTGGACGCGCTGGCGGTGGCCGTGGGCAGCTCGCACGCGATGCTCACCCGCGACGCCGTCCTGGACCTCGGTCTCATCGCGAGCCTGCGCACGGCCGTGGACGTACCGCTCGTCCTGCACGGCTCCTCAGGCGTCGGCGACGAGGACCTGGCCAGGGCCGTCGCGGCCGGGATGACGAAGGTGAACATCTCGACCCACCTGAACAAGATCTTCACCGCCGAGGTGCGGGCGCGTCTGGCGGCCGCGCCCGGGGTCGCCGATCCCCGCACGTACCTGGGACCGGCCCGCGACGCCGTCGCGGCCGAGGTGGCACGGCTGCTCGGCGTGCTCGCCGGCCGCTGACCGCTGACCGCTGACCGCTGACCACCGGATCGTCGGCCCGGTTGCGCGTCTGGGCCGACGGCCGGTGGGAACCTGTGCGGCATGGGCAAGACCGCGCTGATCGTCATCGACATGATCAACACCTACGACCACGCGGACGCCGAGCTGCTGCTTCCCTCGGTGGAGACCGTGGTGCCGGTGCTGACGGAGCTCCTCGAACGGGCCCGGCGCGACGGGGCCACCGTGATCTACGTCAACGACAACTTCGGGGAGTGGCGCTCGCACCACGGCGAACTCCTCGACCGGGCGCTCTCCGGGCCGCACGCCGCCCTGGTCCGGCCGCTGCGCCCAAACGACTCCTCGCTCTTCGTCGTGAAGGCCCGCCATTCCGCGTTCTTCCAGACTCCGCTCGACCACGTGCTCCACGAGCAGGACGTCGACCGGCTCGTCCTGTGCGGTCAGGTGACGGAGCAGTGCGTGCTCTACTCCGCGCTGGACGCGCACATCCGCGGTTTCCAGGTCGCCGTGCCCCGCGACGCGGTCGCCCACATCCACTCCGATCTCGCCGACGCCGCGCTCCGCATGATGGAGCGGAACATGGGCGCGCACGTGTGCGTCAGCGACGAACTGTGGGCGTAGCGCCGTCCCGGGCCCGCGGTCACAGCGCACGCGCAGCCGACCGGCTCCAGGGGTGAGCCGTGTTCTCCTACCTGCTCAAGTAGCTGCAGAGATCTCTAAGTGCGGTCGCGCTTCCTGCGCGCACGGGCTCGGCGCCAGGCTGAAGCGAGGCGAAAATCTTTCTCCCCGGGTGAGGCCGACCGTAACCTCGCGTGTGTGTAGGGCCACAACCGTAGGAATCGCGGTGAACCGGGCGCCTTCGAAGGACGTCCAACTGGTGGGCGGCCGGTTGCCGTCCACGGGGGGCGGGTGAACACGTCGCGATCCAGCAGGTGGTTCGCGGCGCGAAAGGTGTCATGTCGCAAAACATTCGCTTCAGCGTTCTCGGTCAGCTACGGGCCATGCGGGAGGAGGAGAACCTCAGGCTCGGGTCGCCCCAGCAGCAGGCCATGCTCACGGCGTTGCTGCTGCGCTCCGGGCGCCCGGCCTCGATCGTGGAACTGATCGACGCGGTCTGGGGGGAGGATCCGCCCGCGTCGGCCTCGGCGACCATCCGCACGTATGCCTGGCGACTGCGGCAGAGTTTCGCCGAGCCCAGGTCGCGGCCCCGGACCCTGGTGTCCGTCGGGGACGGCTACCGGCTGGTCGTCCTGCCCCAGGACGTGGACGCGCTGTGGGCGGAGTGCCTGACGGGGCAGGCCGCCCGGCATCGTGCGTCGGGCCGGCTGACGGAGGCGGACGAGTGCATCGGGCAGGCCCTCGCCCTGTGGCGGGGCGAGCCACTGATCGGTGTGCCCGGACCGTATGCGGAGCAGCAGCGCGGCCGACTCGAGGAACTGCGGCTCACTCTGCTGGAGGAGCACTTCGATGTGATGCTGCGGCAGGGCGGCCACCTTCTGGCGGTCTCCGAGCTGGGTGCCCTGACGCGTACTCATCCGCTGCGCGAGCCGTTCCACGCACTGTACATGCGGGCTCTGCGCGCGGCGGGTCGGCCGGCCGACGCGCTGGCCGCCTACCACCGGCTGCGCGGGCACCTCGTCGGCGAACTGGGCGTCGACCCCAGCCACGAACTGCGCCATCTCTTCCAGGAACTGCTGTCCGACGACGGGTCCGCCGGGCCTGCCGAGGAACCGGGCCGGCCGCGGCCGGTGCGGGCCGGGCGGGAAGCACGGCACCGGGCCGCGGGACCAGAGGCCGGCTCCGCTCCCCCGGTCGAGGAGCCGTCGGCGGGCACGCCGGACGTGGACGGGGCGAGTGTCCCGGCGCGTCCGCGGGAGGACGGCGGCCGGCCCGACCCGCGGGAGCCCGGCGCACCTTCTTCCCCGCCGGACCCGACCGGCGGGGCTCGGGCCGGAGTGCTGCCCGTACCCGCGCAACTGCCGCCTTTCCCCGCGGACTTCACCGGCCGCGCGGCGGTGCTCGACCAGTTGGCCGAGGCATTGGTCCCGCGGGACGCCGACGGGCCGGTGGTCGTCGTGGTCACGGGGATGGGAGGGGTCGGGAAGACCACGCTGGCGGTCCGTGCGGCCCACGCGGTGCGCACGTCGTTCGCGGACGGCCAGTTGTACGCGGACATGCGCGGCGGCCAGCCGACCCCCACCGATCCCGGCGACGTGCTCGCCGGCTTCCTGACCGCGCTCGGTGTGGCGGAGCGGTCGGTGCCGGACAGCCCTGACGAACGCGCCGCGCTCCTGCGCTCCTTGCTCAGCGGCCGGCGGACGCTGATCGTGCTCGACGACGTGAGCGACACCGCGCAGATCTCCTCCCTGCTTCCGGGGTCGGACGGCTGCACGGTCCTCGTCACCAGCAGGTCGAAACTGTGGAGTCTGCCGGTTTCCGCCCGGGTCACCCTGCCCGGTTTCGACACGGACGAGGCGATCGCCCTGCTGGAGCGGATCGCCGGCCCCGAGCGGATCGCCGAGGACCGGCCGGCCGCCCGGGAACTGGTGCGCAGGTGCGGCCTGCTCCCGCTGGCGGTCCGGATCGTCGCTTCCCGGCTCGCCTCGCGGCCCGCTTGGCGGACGGCATCGCTGTCGGCGCGACTGGCCGACGAGTCGCTGCGCCTCAGCGCGCTGCGGGTGGAGGACCTGACCGTGGCGGCGGTCTTCGAAATGGGCTACCAACAGCTGACCGAGGCGCAGGCCAGGGCCTTCAGGGTGCTCGCAGCGGTGTGCGAACCCGATATCGGGCTGCCCGCGGCCTCCGCCGTACTGGAGCTGGGCGAGGGAGAGGCCGAGGAACTCCTGGAGTCCCTGGTGGACGTCTCCCTCGTGGAGACGCGCCGCCCGGGGCGCTACCGGTTGCACGACCTGCTCCGGGTCTTCGGCCGACGACAGGCGACGGCGGCCGAGCGCCTGGGGGCGCTGGCGCCGTTGCTCGACTTCCTGCTGGCCACCGCGGCAAGAGCGTTCCAGAGGGCGGTCCCCGGTGACGCCGTCGCGGCCACGCTCAGCCCGAGCCGGTCGGCCGGGCTGTCGTTCGACGACGTGCGGGCCGCCCGCGCCTGGGTGGCCGCCGAGTCGGAGGGCATCTTCTCCGCCGTGCACACAGCCGCCCGGGAGTGCGTGGGTTCTTCCGCGCACGACGGTTCGGGGGTCCCCGCACCGGCGGGAACGGCGGACAGCGGCGTTCTGCTGCGTACGGCGGTCGACCTGCTGATCGCGCTGACGGCGTTCGGCCCCTACCTGCAGCGGGAGCAACTGGTCAGGGCGGCCACGGCCGTCGCGGAGGCCGCTCAGGCGCGCGGCGACCGCCGGACCGTGGGCCGGGCCCACTTCCTGTGCGGGAACTTCGCGGTGCACAGCACCCGGTTCCCCCTGGCCAAGCACCACCTGGCCATCGCCGAGGCCTCCTGCCGTCGGACGGGAGACACGGCCATTCTCTGCCAGACCCTCAACGACACGGGGCTGGTGGCCCTCCTGGAGCACCGTTACGACAACGCCCTCGAGCGTCTCGACGAGTCCGCCGCGCTGTCCCGCGAGCTGGGACAGCAGTCGGGTGAGCTGGTGACGACGGTCAACGCGGCGCTGGCGCGGCTGCACAGCGGGCGCGTCGAAGAAGCCGTCGCGGCGTGCGAGCGCGCCCTGACCGAGCTGCGGGCCACCGCGGACCACCAAGGCGTGGCCTACGCGTTGTCCGTCCTGGGCCTGTGCATGCACCGCATGGGCCGGTACGACGACGCGGTGGACCGCTACCTGGAGTGCGTGGGCATGTGCCGGACGCTGGAGCTACGGACCCGGGAGGCGCAGGCTCAGTACCGGTTGGCCGAGACCCTGCGGGCCATGGGCCGCCTCCCGGACGCGCTGACCGCGGCCGAACAGGCGGTGGCCCGGCTCGGGGACGAACGGGCCGAACGCGACCGCGCGCACGCGCTGGTAGCGCTGGCCCGGACGCTGTGCGACCTGGGGCGGACCGAGGAGGCGGAGCCCCGGCTGCGGGAGGCCGCCACGGTCTTCGCCGAACTCGGCCTGCCCGACGGCGCTCAGGTGGCGGCCCTGCTGCGTGAGCTGGACGACCTGCGACCCGGAACCGTCGCCTCGTGACGCCGGAGTACGTCGCCCGGGTTCCTTCGTTCGGATCAAGCCGGATCAGGGCCGGGAGCCCGGCATGATCCGCACGAGAGGCCCTAACTGATCGCAGGCTGCACGGAGACGGTGTTGTTCCAGTCGTCGATCCCTCCACCCGCGATGCTGTGCTGCCGCCCGTGGGCCGTCGTGCCCGCAGACGCCGCTGCCGTTCCGAGCAGGAGCCCGGCCACCGCCAGGGCGCTCACCAGGCAGGCGAGTGCCTTGGCCCGGGCCGAGGATCCGATCGTGCGCTCGATGGCCATGTACACGGCGTTCATACTGCGTCCCCTCACCTTCCGTGGCGCTCGGCGTGCTGCCGAAGCGCTCTCACCGTGGCACGGGGCGATCTACGTCCGATCTACGGACACCTCGCCGGCGGGGCCGGCGCCGGGCACGGACGCCGGTGTAGAGCCGCCGTACAGCGGACGTAGATCGAGGATCCGCACGATGGCGCCATCGCCCGTCGTCCATGAGCGGGTTCCGCCCGGAACCTCATGGAGTCGCACCGGGGTGATGCGAGGAGGCGCTGCGAGGTCCCGCTGACGGCTGGTTCGCGTCCCGGGCACGCGCCTCGATCCGTACCGGAAAGGAAGTTCCCCATGGTGGTCGGTCGTGAGCGTGAACGCAGGGAACTGGCGTGCCTCGTGTCCGGGGTGCGGGCCGGGCGCAGCGGTGCGCTCGTGCTGCGCGGCCCGGCCGGCATCGGCAAGACCGCGTTGCTCGACACCGTCCTGCGCGAGACCGGTGAGGGTGTCAGGGTGCTGCGGGCCGCCGGCGTCGAGGAGGAGAGCGACCTTCCGTTCGCCGCCCTGCACCAGGTACTGAGTCCTCTGCTGGCCGATCTCGCGGCACTGCCCGAACCGCAGGCGGCGGCCCTGCGGTCGGCCCTCGGCCACGACCGCGGCGACCCGGACCGCTTCCTCGTGGCGCTCGGCACGTCCACGCTGTTGGCCACCGCGGCCGCCCGCACTCCCGTGTTGCTCGTCGTGGAGGACGCCCACCGGCTCGCCCCCGCGTCAGCGCGGACGCTGACCTTCGCGGCGCGCCGACTGGCCGACGTGCAGGGCGTGGGACTGCTCTTCGCCGCACGCGACACGACGCCGTCCTTTCCCGCTCCCCACATCGGTGAGATGCGCGTGGGGCCGCTGGACGCGGAGGCCGCCCGGGCCCTGCTCGCGATCTCGGCTCCCACGGCCGCCGAAGGCGTGCGGGCCCGGCTGCTGTCCGAGGCGCGGGGCAATCCGCTGGCCCTCGTGGAGCTGCCCCGCGCGTTGAGCGCGGGGCAACTGGACGGCTCGGTACCGCTGCCGCGGCTGCTTGAGCTGACCGAGCGCCTCCGGCGCGTCTTCCGCACGGACACGGCGGATCCCGGCGGCTGCCTGCTGCTCGCGGCGGCCTCCCACGACGGAGACCTCTGTGCCGTTCTCGGTGCCTGCGAGGACCAGGACGCCGGGACCGCCGCGCTCGGGACGGCCGCGGCCGAGGGCATCCTCCAACTCGACCGGCACCAGGTGCGGTTCCGTCATCCCCTGGTCCGTTCGGCCGTCTACCAGAGCGCCGCGGTGAGTGAACGCCGGGCCGCCCACCTCAGCCTCGCCCGGGCCGCCGAACCCGGCAGCACCGGCCGGGTCCTGCACCTCGCGGAGGCCACACTGGGCACCGATGACACGGTCGCCGAGGCCGTGGCCGAGCTGGCCCGCAACGCCGCCCCGGGAGCCGCGGCCGCGGCGGAGCTGCTGGGCCGGGCGGCCGAACTCGCCGCGTGCCCGGCGCTGCGCCTGCGGTGCCTGACCGAGGCCGCGGCCTCGTCCTGGGCCGCCGCCGACACCGTTCGGGCCGCCGCGCTCCTCGAACAGGCGTATGCCCTCGCC
Organism: Streptomyces sp. L2; assembly: GCF_004124325.1. Taxonomy (NCBI): domain Bacteria; kingdom Bacillati; phylum Actinomycetota; class Actinomycetes; order Kitasatosporales; family Streptomycetaceae; genus Streptomyces; species Streptomyces sp. L2. The sequence continues at coordinate 6,887,143 of NZ_QBDT01000001.1, read as the reverse complement.
GAGACCACTGCCGACCGGGCCCGACTCGACTACGTGCGCGCACTGGTGTGGCAGGGCGCGGAGGCGGCGCCCGGTTCCGGGCCTGCGGCGGCCTCGGTCCCCACCGCGCCGGACGACGCGGACCCCTGGCTCCGTCACCGGCTCACGGCGCTCGCCGCCCGGTCCTCATGGACCGACGGCCGCGCCGGGGATCCCGTACGCCCGCTCCTCGCGACGCCGGTGCCGCCGGCGGACGACGCCCCCGTGCCCTGGTGCTGGCTGCCCGGGCCCCGGCCCCATCTGCCGGGTCTCACCACCCCGGACGTCCCGTACCTGCGCCGCCACCTGGAGCTGCTGCAACGTGCCGGCGCCGTGGCCGCCCTGCCGGGAGTCCTGTACGAACTGTCGGCGGGGGAACTGCTGACGGGTGCGTGGTCCCAGGCCCGCGCACACGGCGAGCGGGGCCTCACGGAGTGTGCGCGCACGGGAAGGTCCGGGCCGGCCGGGGCCTTCCACGCCCTGCTGGCCTGGCTCGCCGCCGTGCGCGGCGACCTCGCCGCGCACCGCGACCACGCGACGGCCGCCCTCGCCGGCGGTGACGCCCGCACCTCGACGCGGGCCGTCACCCAGTGGGCCCGCGGCCTCGCGGCACTGGCGGAGTCGCGGAGCCAGGACGCGTTCCACCACTTCCAGGACGTCGTCACCGCGGGTTCGCCCGCCGCGCACGGCTCCGTCGCACTGCTGGTCTATCCCGACCTGATCGAGGTGGCGCTGCGCACCGGCCGGGAGGACGAGGCCCGCGTGTGGATGGCCCGGTTCGAGTCGGCGGTGGACGCGTGGGGCGGGCGCGGTGGTCCGCACGTCGCGGGGCTGGACCGGGCCGGGGCCCTGCTCGCCGGTGACGGCGCCCAGCCCGCGTTCGAGAAGGCACTGGCGAGCGCGGCGTCGGCGCCCTTCGCCCAGGGGCGGGTGCGGCTGCTGTACGGCAACTGGCTGCGCCGGCAACGCCGGGTGATCGACGCGCGGGAGCAACTGCGGCTTGCCGTGGACCGGTTGGAGTCGCTGGGCGCCACCCCCTGGGCGGAGCAGGCTCGCGGTGAACTGCGTGCCGCGGGGGTGCGCAAGCAGTCCGTGGAGCCGGACGGACCGGCCCGCCCCGCATGCGCCCTGACGCCGCAGGAGCTGCAGATCGCGACGTACGCGGCCCGCGGGATGCGCAACAGCGAGATCGCGGCCCAGCTCTATCTGAGCCAGCGCACCGTCAGTTACCACCTGCACAAGGTGTTTCCCAAGCTGGGCATCACCTCGCGTCATCAATTGCACGAGCTGCTGCCCTTCTCCTGATCCGGGGCGGCCGCGTCCGCCGACGGCTCCAGGGATCGTGCGAGGTCGTCCAGCCCGGGACTGGTGTGCCCGGTCTCGTCGGCGAGCAGGGACGCCCGCGCGCGGGAGAGGAGGTCGTCAGGGGAGAGCGTGGTCAGCCGGTCCTTCAGGTGCCTGAGCATGACGGACGCCTCGTCGAGGAGCGCCGCGTCGTCGGCCGGCCGCGGAGTGATGCGGTGCCCCTCCAGCAGGGCCTGCTGGAGGGCCTTGTAGAGGTGGACTCCGCCCACTTCCCGGACGGTGAGCGACAGATGGGCGGACAGGCCTTGGCTTCCGGTGGCGTGGTGTGCGTACCCCCGGGGGATGTAGAGGACCTCGCCGGCGTGGAGATCGGTGGACAGCAGTGCCGGGCCACCGTCCTGCCGGAGCGGCCCGGGCGCCCAGTCGCCGTCGGCCGGTCCGGCGTGGACGTGCCAGCTCTTGCTCCCGTTGAGTTGCAGGACGAAGACATCGGCGTCGTCCCGGTGGATGCGCAGGCCCTGGCGGCCGGGCGGCGTGACGAAGAAGAACGCCTCCACCTTGCGGCCCAGCTCCTTGGCCAGGGCGCCGGTGAGAGCGGCCGTCGGGGCGTGCCACTGGTCGACGCAGCGCAGCAGCAGCGTGCCGCCGTCCCGTACCAGGTCCCGGATCTTGCCGCCGTCCGCGAATCCGTCGTGGACGCGCTGGTTCACCGTGCGCGGACCGCAGTAGGCCTCCGGCGGGATGATCTTGTCGGCGCGGGCCAGCTCCACGTACGACGACCGCAGCGCGCCGAAGGAGAGTACGGCGTCGAGGTCGGCGAGGGTCATGGGCGGTCGCGGCGCCGTCGCGGGCCGGAACACCGCGGGCGTGCGCCGCCAGTGGGTCCGCCGGAACGCGGCGGTGTCGCCGACCAGCTCGGACAGGGTGTGTACGGACATGGGTCATCTCCTCGAGTGGTCCTGATCAGGGGTGCACCGGTTCCGGTGCCGTGGCGCGGCGCGCGGGTGGTGAACGTGCCGGTCAGGGCGCGGCGCACAGGTGTCGCACGCGCTCGGTGGTGGGCGTCAGAAGCGGAAGTCGCTGCCGAGGCGGCGGGACCGTGCGGCCTGGATCCGCATTCCGGCGAGTGCCAGCGTCCACCACGCGAGCCCCACCAGCAGCTCTGCGAGGACGTCGGGCCAGGCGGGCCGGCCCGACTCGACCACGTGGCGCAGCGCGGCGGCGCCGTGGGAGAGGGGCAGCAGCGCGCCCAGGTGGGCCCGCAGGGTCCCCGGCGCCAGCGGGACGAGCACGCCGCCGAGGGCGAGCACCAGATAGGAGGCCATGTTGGCGAGGAAGACGTCGGCCCGCCTGCCCAGCGCGAGGACGGCGACCGCCAGTCCGTAGCCGCTCGTCGTCACCACGACCACCGCGAACAGGGGCAGCAGGGCGGGCAGTGCGCGCAGGACCCGCCCGTCGCCGGTGATCAGGGCCACCAGCGGAACGGCCAGCACCGCCGAGGCGAAACCCTCGATCCCGTAGACCACCCACCGCGCGACGACCAGCCCCGGCAGCGGGAGTTCGGTCAGCCGCAGGCGGTGCAGCGTTCCCTGGTGCCGTTCGTTGATCAGCACGTCCGGGGCCTTGACCACGGTGGCCGTGACGATGGCGAAGGCACAGGCCCCGAGGCCCGCGGCGACGGCACCTCCGGGGCCGGCCACGGCCTGGCCCAGGACGGTCAGGAAGACCACCTGGAGCACCGCGCGGGGCGCGACGGCGCCGGCCAGCACCCTGGGAGGCTGCTCGACCAGGTACTCCCGGACGCCGACGCGTACCGTGCGGCCCAGCGCGAACATCACGTCAGAAGATCTCAAGGGTGCCCTCCTCACGGGCCCGGCGCAGCACCCGCCGGAAGGCGAGGCGAGCGGCCACGGTGTACACGGCTGCCGTGACCGCCAGACCGGCCCAGCCGCTCGCGGGCACCGAGCCCGCCGCGGCGCCGGTCAGCAACTGCTGGGCCCAGTGCAGGCTGAGCGCGCCGGACACCGGACGCAGCCACGCGGGCAGCCGGTCCAGCGGGATCAGCAGGCCGCCGAGGATGAAGACCGGGTACAGCAGGGTCTCGGCGACCCGGATCGCCGACCTGGTGAGCAGGAAGAGACAGGAGACCAGCAGGCCCAGCGGCAGCGTCGCCGCGAACCCGGCCACGAGGGCGAGGCAGAAGACGCCGGGACGCGCGATGGCCAGGGGGTGGCCCTCGACGGCGGCCACGACCGCGACGGACGCGGCGGTCAGGGTGACGGACAGGCCGACGGCGGCGAGCGTCTTCCCCACCAGGACCGGCCCGAGGCCGGCGGACCGGGAACAGATGGCGGGCAGCGTGCCCGCCCAGAACTCGCGGCGCAGAACCATGCCGGCCTGCCACAGTGTGACCGTCCAGGCGCTGAGCAGCCCGCTGCCGAGGACGATCGTGGGGCGGTCGAGCGCGGACGTCCCGTGGGCGGCCAGGGTGATGGTGACGTACGTGGCCGGCTGGACCGCGGCGCCGATCAGTATCGACAGCCAGGCGGTACCGCGCAGTTGCAGACGGGCGGCGGCCAGGATCGGCGCCGCGCCTCGCAGGGCGGTCACGACGCCTCCGCCCGCGTGCCGTCCGCGAGGTCGAAGAAGACCTGCTCCAGGCCGGAAGGGGCGACCCTGACGTCCAGGATCTGCTGGTCGGGCCAGGCGTCGGCCAGTTCGCGCAGTGAGGAGGGCGTCCAGGACGCCAGCTGGAGCACCATCGTCCACCCGGTGTCGTGCTGCTCCAGCCGTTCCACCCGGATGAGGCCGCCCGTGGAGTCCGCGGGCCGTCGCGGCGCCGTACCCCGGCCGCCGATGGTCACGACGGCCGCGGTCCTGGCCCGTTCCAGCAGCCGGGGCAGGGGCAGGTCGTGCAGGACGCGGCCCTGGTGCAGCACCACCACTCGCTCCGCCAACTGCTCGATGTCGTGAAGATAGTGGCTGGTCAGGACGATCGCGGTGCCTTCGGCGCGCATGGCGGCCACGGCCGCCCTGACGTTCTGGGCCTCGACGGGGTCCAGCCCCACGGTCGGCTCGTCGAGCAGCAGCAGATCCGGACGCGTGACCATGCCGATGGCCAGGTGCAGGCGCTGGCGCATGCCGCGGGAGAACGTCTCCACGGGGGTCTTGGCGACGTGTGCGAGGTGCACGAACTCCAGTGCCTGCTCCGTGCGCCGGGCCAGTTCACGCCGGTGCAGCCCGGTGAGCATCGCGAAGAACTCCAGGTTGTCCCGGGCCGACAGGCGCAGGTAGAGACCGCGGTCGCCGCCGAGTACGACGGACAGGCGCCGGCGGGCCGCCCGAGGCTCGCGGACCACGTCGTGACCGCAGACTCGCACGCTTCCGGAGCTCGGCAGCAGCAGCGTGGACACGATCTTCAACAGCGTCGTCTTTCCGGCGCCGTTCAGGCCGAGGAGGCCCACCAGCTCTCCCGCGGCGACGGACAGGCTCACGCCGTTGAGCGCGTCCACCGTTCTGCGCCGGGTACGGAAGGAGCGCGCGACGTCGGTGACACCGAGCACCTCGGGGGCGGACGTCCCGCTCCCCGTGCCCCAGGACAGCGGCCCGTCCGGCGAACGCCGGGCACCGGTCGCGGACGCGGTGCGGGCACCGGTGTCCCGCCGGTCGTCGGGCGGCAGGGTCGTCTGCCGGTTCGGTGGTTCCACAGTGGACCTCTTCGAGTCAGCGGAGGAGGAGGCGACTGACAGCCCCCTGCCCACTATGCGAACCGCGCCCCGCCCGGGCATCCGTCGAACGACCGGCCGCGCCCGGCCGGACGCGGTCCCGGCCGGCGCCCCACGGCTGCCGGCCGTCACGGTCGACGCCGTCGGAATGCCTTCCCAGGGCGGCCCGAACCGAGGCCGTCAAGCCCTCCGACCACGGCTTGACGGATGCCCTTGCCGATGACGACGGCCCCCCGCCGCGGGTCGCTCCGGTCTGTCGTTCCCCACGGTCCGCCTGGGGCAAGGGCTGTGGCCGCTCCGGGCGTTCCGCACCGGTGTGACCGGTCGACCGACGGATGCGCGCGGCCGGCGCGGCCGAGCAGTCTTGTGGTCATCGCCGCACGGTCCACCGGAACGACGGAACACCCGCTCCTTCCGGTCACCGCACAGCCCATCACAGGTGGTGCCGGCATGCGGCTCACAACCAGCCCGCCCTCCCTGTGTGTCCGCACGGCACACCACCGGGCGGGTCCGGCACCACCCCGTGAGAGGCAGGGAAGCCACGACCATGAACGCACCCACGAGCACGGACGAAGCCGCAGCCGGCCGGGCCGGCCGGGAAGCCCCGGCCCACGGCCGCAAGACGGCCCTGCGCGACAAGCTGCTGCCCCGCACTATCGAGCACGCCGCCCGCGTCCCCTTCTACCGGGACCGCTGGCCCGGCCGTACGGAACAGCCGGTGACCGTGGCCGGACTGGTCGGCCTGCCCGTCCTCACCCGTGCCGACCTGGCGCACCACACCGAGGAGATGCTCCACCCGGACAGCTCCCCCGACGTCCTCATCCACAGCACGGGCACCACCACCGGCACTCCGGTCAGGAGGTACCGCAGCGCCCAGGAGATCGCCGCCTTCGGCGAGTTCCGCACCGGGCTGAGCGCGAGGGCGCAGGAGCTGACCGGTCGACCGGCCCGGCCCGTTGTCCACTTCACCACCCTGACCGCACGGCACCACGGGGGAACCCTGGGCGCCGCTGACGGCACCCAGCGGCGCATGTCGCTCAGCGTCCTCACGGCATCCGAAGTCGCCCGGTCCGTCGCCCTGTTGCGCTCCCCCCGCCTCTTCCCCGACCTCGACACCTGCGCGTACGAGGTGAGCGGGCCGCCCGACGACCTGATGCTGCTGGCCGCCGCCGTCGCGGACGGCGGCCCGCTGGAACCGGACCGGGTGCAGCGGGTCACCAGCGTGGCGGACTACCTCTCCCGTGCCCAGAGCAGGGCGATCCGGTCCGCCCTGGCCCCCTCCGGTCAGGTCGTGCACCGCTACAGCATGTCGGAGGTGATCGGCGGCGCGACGCTCTGCGGCACGTGCGACCTGTTCCACTTCGACGCGCACGTCGTCCCGGAGGTGCTGTCCCTCACCGACGACACCCCGGTCGGCAGCGGAGTGGGCCGGCTCGTCCTGACCGAGCTGCACCCCTTCTCCCAGTGCCAGCCCTTCGTCCGCTACGAGACCGGGGATCTCGTCGAGCGACGCGAATCCCCCTGCGAACCCGGTGAGATCTCGGTGATCCTCGTCGGCCGCACGGCCCGCACCCCCGTGGTGGAAGGCGGCGGTGATCCGCTGCCGGCCTGTCGGGCCTACCCGTTGCGGGAGGCGCTGGAACGCATCCCCGAGATCGCCCGCGTGCCCCTCGCCAGCCGGATCCCCGCCTTCAGCCAGAGCCCGGGAGCCGCCCCGCTGGCCTCCTGCACGCTGGAGCCGGGGACGGACGGCGGCGCACAGCGGCTGGTCCTGCTGGCGGCCGTGGGCTTCTCACCGGCGCTGCTGCCCGAAGCGGCCGGGGAACTGGTCCGGCGCGTGCAGGCGGCGGCCCTCACATCCTCACCCGAACTGGCCCGGCTGGTGGCAGGCGGCCGTTGTGTGCTCGACGTCCGCCTCACCGGCGACCGGTCCCGGGTGCCCGGGTTCGCGGTGCGCTGAGCCCCGCCACACCCCCACAGACTTCCGGGCGGCCGCCCGGAGGATCCGTTCGCCGACCCCGTCGGCACCGGACGGATCACGGCGGACGGGACGACCCGTCCGCCCGACGGAACCACACGGTTCCCCTCACAGAAGGAGAAGCACCATGGCGCACATCATCGACGAGGTTCTGGCCACCGTCGAGGGCCTGGAGACCGTCACCGGCTCCCTCTTCATGCACGAGGTCATCTGACCCTGCGCACCTGACGGGTGCGGGTGGCGGCTTCGGCTGCTCCCGCACCCGTCGGGGTCCCCCCTCCGAGGCCGTGGTGTCACGGCCGTCCCCATCCCGCACGAACGCAGCAAGGAGCAGGTGATGACCGAAGTCCCCGTGGTCGCGGACCCGCGCGAGCCGTACCCGGCGACGAGGCCCCGCCCGTTCCCGCTGTCCGTGGAACAGCGCACCATCTGGCTCCACACCCAGACACACGAGGACCCGGGCGCCTACACCCTCTCCTTGGCCCACCGGCTCACGGGCCCGTTGGACCTGAGCGCGCTGCAGGCCGCCTTCGACGAGGTGATCGCCCGGCACGAGGCGCTGCGCACCGGTTTCCGGCTCACCGACGAAGGGCCCGTCCAGGAGGTCGGGCCCCCGATGGGCTGCCCGTTCACGGTGGACACCCGCGCGCCGTACGCGGAGACCGCCACCGGTTCCGGGAGCGAGGCGTTCACCGCCGACTGGCAGCGCCGCATGGCGGAGCAGCCGTTCGACCTCGGGCGGCCGCCCCTGCTGCGGGTGCACGTCCTGCGGGAAGACGCGAACACGACCGTCGTACTGGTCCTCGTACACCACCTGGTGTTCGACGGTTGGTCCGTCGCCCTGCTGCTGGAGGACCTCTCGGCCGCCTACCGCTCGGCACGATCGGGCACGCCCGCGCTCCGGCACGCGGAGCCGGCCCTCGTCGCCTCCCGCACCTCCTACCGGGCGCACGTCGAAGCCGAGGCGCGACGTCTCGACCCGGCCGCCCGCCGGCGCAACATCGCGTACTGGGCGGACGTCCTGCTGGCCGCTGGGCCGGACGCGCCCTTCGTCTTCGACCGGCACGACGTCGTGTCCGGCGCCACCGATCGACCCGCGCGCCTGGCCGCCGAGCCGTTCGCGCTCGGCGACGCCGCGACCGAGGCGGTGACCCGGCTGGCGGCGCTGCTCGACACCACCCGGTTCGTGGTGACCGCCGCGCTGGTGGCGCTGGCCCTCTCCCGGCTGCACGGCAGGCCGCGTGTCGTCCTCGGCTACCCCACCTCGAACCGGACGGACGAGGAGGAGCGGACCGTCGGACTGTTCCTCGACACCAGCGCACTCGCCGTGGACGTGCGGGACGACATGTCATTCCGGGCTCTGGCCGAGAGCGTCGAGAGCGCACACTTCGACGCGTTGGCGCACCTCCCGCTGGAGGGCGACCGGGTGCTCGCGGCCTCCGGATCCCTGCGCGAGCAGACGAACACGGCCCTGTTCAGCGTGCTGTTCGCCTTCCAGAACGTCCCGCACCACACCCTGGACCTCCCGGGCATCGTGGCGCGCCGCATCCCCGGACCGCCCCGCCCCGCCGAGTTCGACCTCACCCTGGCCGTGGAACGCACCGAGCCGCACATCGCCGGCCAACTCGAACGCGACAGCCGCGCGGTCGGCCCCGACGACGCCCGCCGCGTCATCGCCGCCGTCGACGCCCTGGCCCGTGGAGCGGTGACGGCTGTGGACGGCCGGGTGGGAGACCTGCCGTTGCTCGGTGCGGCCGACCGGGACGTCGTCGACTCGGTCAAGGGCCCCGTCATGGCGATCGACGCGGTCGGGCTGCACGATCTGGTGCGCCGCCGCGCACAGGCGGCCGGTGACGCGGCCGCGATCGTGGGAGACGGCCGTACGGTGCCGTACGCGACGCTGGACGCGGCCGCCGCCGCGGTGGCCGGGCGACTCGCGGCGCACGGGGTCGGCCGCGGCCACGTGGTCGGGGTCGCCATGGGACGCTCACCCGAACTCGTGGCGGCTCTGCTGGGGGTGCTCGCGTCGGGCGCGGCCTACGTCCCGCTGGACCTGACCTACCCGGTGCCACGGCTGCGGTTCATGGTCACGGACTGCCGGCCCTCGGTCGTGCTGACCGACCCCGGGTCGGCGGCCCGGCTGGACTGGCTGGACGAACTCGGCGTCGGCGTCTCGGTGCTCGAAACCGTCGAGGCGCTCGCCGCGCCTGCGCCGACGCAGGCACCCGCACCCGTGTCCGTGCACGTGCCGGCGGGCCCCGAGGACCCGGCCTACCTGATCTACACCTCCGGATCGACAGGACAGCCCAAAGGCGTCGTCGTACCCCACCGTGCCGCCGTCAACGTCGTGCGGGCCTTCGATCGCCTGATCGGATGCGGCCCCGGCGACGCCTTCCACTCCGTCACCAGCGTCTCGTTCGACATCGCCCTCCTGGAACTGTTCTGGCCCTTGTCCACCGGCGCCCAGGTGCAGCTCGGCTCACCCCATGATCCCGCGGCGGTCGACGAGGAACTGTGCGGGCGCCACGTCACCCATCTGCAGTGCACACCGACGCTGGCCACCGCCCTGGCCGCCGATCCCGCGTGGCGAAGGCGTCTGCGCGGCCTGAAGCACCTGCTCATCGGCGGTGAACCGGTGCCCGCCGACACCGTGCGAAGCCTGCGCGAGGCCTTCGACTGCGAGATCTACAACGCCTACGGGCCGACCGAGGCGACCGTCTGGTCCAATGCCCGCCGCGTCGAGGGCGTCGACGACGCCTCGCTGATCGGGCCCCCGGTGGCCAACTCCTCGGCGTACGTCGTGGACGACAGGGGCCGGTTGGTGCCCCCCGGAGTACGCGGTGAACTGTGCCTGGCGGGCGTCCAACTGGCCCTGGGCTACTGGCGGCGGCCGGAGCTGACGGCCGAACGCTTCGTCACCGGCTGGGTCCCCGAACTCCCCGGCCTGCGCCTGTACCGCACCGGCGACCTCGTCTCGCTCCGGCCCGACGGCGCCTTTCGCTTCCACGGACGGCTCGACGACCAGGTCAAAGTGCGGGGACACCGCGTCGAGCCGGCCGAGATCGAGGCCGCCCTGCTGGCTCACCCGGACGTCCGCGCCGCCGCCGTGACCACGGTCCGCGACGCCACCGGCGAGGCCCGGCTCGCCGCGTTCGTCGTACCCGCCCGCGACGCCCGCCGTGCCGGCGGCGCCGACGACGACCCGGTCCCCGGCATACGACGTCACGCGCGGCAGGTCCTGCCCGCCGTCATGGTGCCGGCCTCGTTCACCCTCGTCGACGCATTGCCGACGACACCGAACGGCAAGACCGACCGGCGCGCCCTGCCCGCCCCGCCTGCGCAGACCCCCACCGACGACGCGGCCCGGGGCGACACCGGCCGACCGCACGACGCCGACAACACCGGCACCGACCACACCGCGGGCAACGCCCTGGCCCGTATCTGGCAGGAGGTGCTGGGCACCACCCGCGTCGCCCCAGGCTCCACCTTCCACGAACTGGGCGGAAACTCCCTCTCCGCGATCCGGGTGGTCGCCCGGGCCAGGGCCGAGGGCCTGGAGTTGCCCGCCTCCGCACTGCTCCGGGGCGACACCCTCGCCGCCATCGCCGCGCGCGCCGTCACCACGGGGCGGCCGGCACACACGGCCCCGGCGGCCCCGGCCACCGGCGCCACTGTTCCCCTGCTCCCCATGCAGCACGACTTCTTCGCCCGGCACCGTCCGGACCACAACTGGGCGAACCTGGCCGGGCTCTACGTCGCCGGAAACCTCGACACGGGCCTGCTCGACGCGGCCCTGCGGACGGTCGCCGGGCGGCACGACGCCCTGCGGCTGTCCTTCGCCCGGCAGGACGGCCGCCGGCGGCAGACCGTGACGGACCGGCCGCGGGTCACCCTGGTGACCGCCGACCTGCCCCGCACGCCGCGGGGCGCCGAGGACGCCGTGCGCGCGGAGGTGCGCCGGCACCAGCGCACGCTGCGTCTCGACGACGGACCGCTGGTCAAGGTGGTGGTCATACGGCTGCCGCGCCCCGCGCCGCCCAGGGTCCTGGTGGTGGCCCACCACCTGGTGATGGACGCCTGGTCCTTCCGGCTCCTCCTGGACGAACTCACCGACGCCTACGAACGGCTCCGAGCCGGCCTCCCCGAGAAGCCGACGCCGGCACATCCGTCGCTGACGTTCGCCTCCTGGGCGCACGAGGTGGCGGCGGCCGCGACGGATCCGGCGCTGACCGGCGGGACCGGGTTCTGGGAGGCGCTGGACCTCGCCGGGGTGCCCCCTCTGCCCGTCGACCGCGCGAGCGGTGCGAACCTCGCCGGTACGGCGGACAGCGTCGAGCACGTACTGGGCCGCGAGCACACGCGCGCGCTGCTCCGTCCCGGCCCGCAGGACGGCGTCACGACCCAGCAGTCGCTGCTGACCGCGTTCGCCGCCGCGTACCACGAATGGTGCGGGCTGCCCGCGCTGTCGGTGCGGGTCCTCCATCACGGCCGGCACGGCCTGCGCCCCGGAACGGTGCTGCACGGCACGATCGGGTGGCTGTCCATCGACTACCCCCTCGTGCTGCGGCCCGGCGACACCTCGCGCACCGCGCTGCCGCACTCCGTCGGCGAACTGCTCGACGCCGTGCCGCACCACGGATACGGCTACGGCATGCTGCGGCGCCTCGGCACCGACGCCGAGCGGCAGCGCATGAGCGCCCTGCCCCGCCCGGACATCAGCTTCAACTACCTCGGCCCGCACGACGTCACCGAGGCAGGGACAGGTGGGTGGCAGCCTGCCCCCGAGGCCGTCACAGACCGTTTCAGTCCGCGCGAGGAGCGCGGGTCCGTGCTGCAGATCCGTGTGTACGTCCGCGCCGGACGGCTCGTGACCGAACTCCAGTACAGCCGCGACCTCCATCACCGGCACACCGTGCAGGCCCTGGGCGACGCGTTCGCCCGCCACCTGCGAGCGCCGGCGTCATCGCACCCGTCCACGAGCAGGTGAGGGCCCGACCATGCGACCGACCCACTTCACCGCCTACGTCGTCGGAAACGGCCCCCTCGCCCGCGCCTGCGTCCAGCACCTCCTTGACCGGGGACACGCGGTGGCCGCCGTACTCACCGAGGACCCGGCCCTCCACGCGTGGGCGCGTACCCGGGATCTGCCCGCCACCCTGTGGGCACCCGGGCACCCCTCCCCCACCCCCGTGGCACACGACTACCTCTTCAACATCGTCAACTGCCGTACGATCCCCGGCGCGATCCGGGCCGCGACGGCGGTCGGGGCGATCAACTACCACGACTCGCTGCTGCCGGCTTTCGCCGGGTACCACACCACGACGTGGTCCATCGCCGCGGGATCCGACACCCACGGAGTGACCTGGCACGACCTGGAGGGCGACCTCGACGCCGGGGACGTGCTCGTGCAGCGCCCGGTCGCCGTCCTCCCGGACGACACCGCCTTCAGCCTCAACACCCGCTGCTTCGAGGCATCGGTCGACTCCTTCGCGGAACTGGCCGGACGGCTGGCCGACGGCACCGCGCGGGCCGTGGCCCAGGACCTGTCCGCCCGCACCTTCACCTCCCTGCAGTCCCGCCCCGCCGGGGCGGGGATCGTGGACTGGCACCAGCCCGCCGACGTTCTCCGGCGCCTCGTCAGGTCACTGACGTTCGGACCCACCCTCAATCCCGTCGCCACCCCGAAGGCGCTGACGGCCGACGGCCTGTTCGTCGTCGAACGGTTGGAGACCACCGGTACGCCCTCCACCGCGGCGCCCGGCACGGTGATCTCGGCCGAGGACGACCGACTCCTCGTCGCCACCGGGGACATGGACGTCCGTATACGCCTGCGGCCGCTCGCCGGGCTGACCGGTGGTGACCGGCCACGGCCACGCCGGCCGGAACCCGGGGAGTGCTTCCGCTCGCTCACCACGGCCGAGGCCGCGGCGGTGCGGGAACGCTGCGAGCGGCTGGCGCCGGGGGAACGGCGCCGTGTGCCGGGGTTGGTCCGCGCGTTCCGTGCTCTCGGGCCCCTCCCTGCTCTCGCTGACGTCCCCGCGCGGTCCGCGGTGTCGGTGTCCCCGGCGCCGGCAGACGGTTCCGGCGCCGCCGGGCGGCCCCGCGGTGCGGTCCTGGTCCTCGACCGGCCGTTGCTCGACGCCCTCGGGGACCGCGGCTTCGAGCCCGCCCACGCGGTGGCCACCGCCCTGCACGTCATCACGGACGCGTGCGGTACGGGTCCCACCCATCTCTGCTGGAGCAGCGCGGAGCTGCGGGCGGAGGCCGCGGACAGCCACGGCGTCCTCTCGAACCTGCTGATCGACGTCCTGGAGGTCTCCTCCGGCGACCCCGTCGACGCCGCGGTCCGCCGCACGACCCGCCGCGTCCACGCCCTCACCGCCCTCGGACCGCTCACCGCGGACCTCGCCGACCGGGTACCCGAACTGCGTACGGCCGTCGGCCGTGCTCTGCGGCACGTGCCGCTGATGACGTTCGGCATGTCGCCCGAGGAGGCGGTGCCGCTGGCGGCGGGCCGACGGCTCAGCCTTGTGGGCGACCCCGGCGATCCCGCCACCTACACGTGGTGGACCGACGGCACCGCCGAGGCCGACCGGGACGCGGAACTGCTCGGTGAGCGCGTCCTGCGCTGGCTGCGCGCGGCGGTGGCGTGCGCGGACGGCACGGTCGCCGAACTGCCCCTGCTGGCCGAGGCCGACCGGCGGGTGGTGGAAGCGGCAGCGGGGCCCGTCACCGAGGTCGAACGGTGCGGACTGCACGACCTGGTGGCACGGTGCGCGGAAGCGGACGGCGAGGCGATCGCGGTCGTGGCCGGCGGCCGTACGGTGTCCTACGCGACGCTGAACGCGGCGGCCGACGCCGTCGCGGCCCGGCTCGTACGGGACGGCGTGGGACGCGGACACACGGTGGGCGTGGCCATGGGCCGCTCACCCGAACTCGTGGCCGCCTTCCTGGGCGTGCTCAAGTCGGGTGCGGCGTACCTGCCACTGGACCTCGCCCACCCGGTGGAGCGCCTGCGCTCCATGATCACCGACTGCCGTCCGCCCGTCGTCCTCACGGACGCCCGCCCGGCGACGGACCTCGACTGGCTGACCGAACCGGACGTCCGTGTCTGCGCGTTGGATTCGGTGGAGGCGCTCGCCACGACGGGGGGCGGCGCCGCGCCCGTCGCCGGCCCGGTCCACCCGGACGACGCCGCCTACGTCCTCTACACCTCGGGTTCCACCGGACGGCCCAAGGGTGTCGTCGTACCTCACCGGGCCGCCGTCAACCACATGCTCTGGATGCGGTCCGCGTTCTCCTTCGGGCCGGGTGACCGGGTGCTGCAGAAGACACCGGTGAGCTTCGACGCGTCCGTCTGGGAGTTCTTCGTGCCCCTCGCGGCCGGCGCCACGCTGGTGTGCGCGGAGGAGGACGAGCACCGCGACCCGGGCCGCCTTCTGGCGCGGCTGCGCGCATCGGGTGTCACCGTGGTGCAGTTGGTCCCCACCATGCTGCGTGCCCTCCTCGACGAGGGCGGCCTGGCCTCCTGTCCGCGACTGCGCGAGGTCTTCGTCGGCGGCGAGCGGCTGGACGCGGAACTGGCCCGCCGGTTCACCGCCGCCTCGCCCGCACGGCTGACGAACCTCTACGGTCCCACCGAGGCGACGATCGACGCGCTCTCCTGGACCGTGGACCGCGGTGCCGGGGACGAGGACCCGCCGATCGGGCGTCCCGTGGCCAACTGCGTGGCGTACGTGGTCGACGACAGCGGTCGGCTGCTTCCCCCGGGGGCGCGTGGCGAACTGTGCCTGGGCGGCGCGGGGCTCGCGCTCGGCTACGGACGGCGGCCGGAACTGACGGCCGAACGATTCCCCACCGGGTGGGTGCGGCAGCTCCCCGGCGTCCGCCTGTACCGCACGGGTGATGTCGCCTCGCTCGGCGCGGACGGCGCCTTCCGCTACCACGGACGGCTCGACGACCAGGTCAAGATTCGCGGCCATCGCGTCGAACCCGCCGAGGTCGAGTCCGCCCTCCTCACCCACCCGCACGTGCTCGCCGCGGCGGTGACCGCCCCGGTCGGCGCCACCGGCGACAGGCGACTCGCGGCCTTCGTCGTCCCCGGCCACGACGCGCCCGACGACCTCGTCTCCGAACTTCGCTTGCATTGCCAGCAGTTGCTGCCCGCCACCATGGTGCCGACCACGTTCACCGTGACGGACGCCCTGCCCACCACACCGAGCGGCAAGATCGACCGGCGCGCCCTGACCGCCCCCGCCGCCCTCGCCGACGACACCGAGGCGGAGGGCCCCGAAGCGGAAGGCCCCGTCGCGGAAGACGCCGGCCGCGCCGGGCAGCCGTGCGACGACGGCCGTACCCGCGTCGACGGCTCCGGCTCGGTCCTCGCCGTGGTGACCGGCATCTGGCGGGAGATCCTGGGCATCCGCCGGATCACGCCCGACGCCACCTTCCAGGACCTGGGCGCCGACTCGCTCCACCTGATGCGGGTGCGTGCGATGGTCAAGCGGCGGCTGGGCGTCGATCTGCCGGTGACCGAGTACTTCCGGCACGCCACCGTGGCCGCCCAGGCCGACCGCATCGGGCGGGCGTCGGCGTCTCAGGCTCAGGCTCGCCCCGGTCCCGTCCCGTCCGGCCGCACGCCGGTGCCCTCGGCCGGTCGCACCGAACCGGTCGCCATCGTGGGGGTGGCCTGCCGCCTGCCGCAGGCGCGTACCGCGGAGGCGTTCTGGAACCACCTGCTGGCCGGGGCGGAGCTGATCACCCCGCCCGCGACCGATGCCGGACGCGCGGCTGTCGGGGCGACGGATGGCCCGGCGTACGTCTCGGCGCACGGTGACGTACCCGAGCACGACCGCTTCGACGCGGGATTCTTCGGCTACAGCGCCGCGGACGCCCGGCTGCTCGACCCTCAGCACCGCGTGTTCCTGGAGACCTGCTGGGAGGCGTTCGAGGACGCGGGGACGGACCCCGCCCGGGCCGAGGGGCCCATCGGGGTGTTCGCCGGCAGCGGCCACAACGCCTACCTCCTGAACAATCTGCTGCCCGACCGGTTCCGGCTCGATCCGCACACGGGTCTCGCCCCACTGCTCGGCGGCTCCCTGGAGGCCTTCCAGGTTCTGGTGTCCAGCGAGAAGGACTTCCTCGCACCCCGGGTCTCCTACAAACTCGACCTCACCGGACCCAGCATCACGGTCCAGACCGGCTGTTCGACATCGCTGGTCGCCGTCCACCTGGCCGTGCGGAGCCTGCGGGCGGGCGAATGCCGTACGGCGCTCGCCGGAGCGGTCTCGCTGCGCGTGCCCCAGAACGCCGGCTATCTGTACGAGCAGGGGGGCGTGGTCTCCCCGGACGGCCACTGCCGGCCCCTGGACGCGGCGGCCGCGGGCACCGTGTTCACCGGAGGCGCGGGCTGTGTCGTTCTCAAACGGCTCGGTGACGCCCTGCGCGACGGCGACCGGATCCACGCCGTCATCCGGGGCAGCGCCGTCAACAACGACGGCGCTGCCAAGGTCGCCTTCTCGGCACCGGGTGTGCGCGGACAGTCCGACGCCGTCCGCGCCGCACTCACCGACGCTGCCCTCACGCCCGGCGAGATCGGATACGTCGAGGCTCACGCGACGGCCACCCCGCTCGGCGACCCACTGGAGGTGACCGCGCTCGCGGAGGCCTACGACTCCCTCGAACCGGATCTGCCGCGCGGCCGTATTCTCCTGGGCTCGGTCAAGGGCAACGTCGGACACACCGACACCGTCGCGGGTGTCGTGTCGCTCATCAAGGCCGCGATGATCGTCCGTACCGGTGTGGTGCCGGCGACGGTCAACTTCCGCCGCGCCAACCCGGGTATTCGCCTCTCCCACACACCCTTCAAGGTGGCGGCACGCAGGCGCCGGTGGGGGTCTTCGGTCCGGCGGGCGGCCGTGTCCTCACTCGGTGTCGGCGGCACCAACGCGCACCTGGTGCTGGAACAGCCGCCCGCCGAGGACACGACCCCCGCGGGCCCCCGCCCCCACCTGCTGCTCGCCTCGGCGCGGACCCGGACGCAGCTGGGCGCGGTCACCGCTCGTCTCGACGCCGCGCTGGAGAACGCGGGACCGTCCCGGCTCGCCGACGCCGCGCACACCCTGCGCAACGGCCGCAGACACTTCCCGTTCCGCGCCTACCGGCTCACCGAGCCCGGCAGCCGCTGGATCGAGGCACCCGTCACGGAGCGGGACGGCACCGTGTTCCTCTTCCCGGGCCAAGGCGTGCAGTACGCGCGCATGGGGCGTCATCTCTACTCCCACGAACCGGAGTTCCGCCGTGTCGTCGACACGTGCGCGGCGATTCTGGAGCCGCTGACCGGATACGACGTCCGGAACGTCCTGTACGGGAACGCCTCGGGCCGCCGGCTGCTGGCCTCCACCCGGTACGCCCAGCCGGCGCTGTTCACCGTCATGTACGCCCTTTCCGCGACGCTGGAACGCTGGGGTGTACGGCCCACGGCGGTCATCGGGCACAGCGTGGGCGAGATCGCCGCGGCCACGGTGGCGGGCGTGTTCACGCTGCGGGACGCCCTGCGCTTCGTGGCCGTCCGCGGCCGGGCCATGGAGGAGTGTGCCCCCGGTGCCATGCTGGCCGTCCGGCTCGCGGAGCCACTGGTACGGGCCGAGCTGCCCTCCGGCCTCACCGTCGCCGCCGTCAACGGCCCCGACGACACGGTCGTCGCCGGACCACCGGCCGCCCTGGCCCGGTACGCGCGGTGGTGCCGGGAGCAGGGCCGGGCGGTGCTCGGGCTGGCCTCCCGGCGCGCCTTCCACACCGAGGCGATGGCGGTGGCCGCGGACGAACTGGAGCGTCTGGCCGGCACACTGGATCTGTCGGCGCCGCGTCTCACCCTGGTCTCTACCGTCACCGGCCTGCCCCTCGGCGACGACGCGGCGACGGCCGCCCACTGGGCGCGCCAGGCCGTGGCCCCGGTCCTCTTCGGCGCCGCGCTGGAGCACCAGTTGCGGCACGACGGACAGAACCAGACGCTCGTGGAGGTCGGAGCCGGGCAGGTCCTGACCCGTCTCGCGGCCGCCCGGGGTGCGACCGGTGCCCGTGCCACGCTCCTGCCGGGCCGTCCCGGCCCGGCGGCGCACGAGCGCGCTACGCTCCTCGACGGTCTGGGCCGGCTGTGGCAGGCAGGGGTCCCGCTGGACTGGGACCGGGTCGGGGCCGTCGGCCGCGGCCGCACCGTCTCCCTCCCCGGCTACCCCTTCGCGCGTGACCGGCACTGGCACGAGCCCGCGCACGCACCCGGCGATGCGACCGGCCTCGCCACCCCGCCGCGGCACGTGAAGGCCGGCCCGGCCGAAGGGGCACGGCGGGCCCGGACGGGGTCGGCCACCGTCGGGGTACGGCAGTGGACGCGGACGAGCCTGCCACCGGACGGGCCCGTTCCCGGGCCGGACGCGGACACCTGGATCTGCTACGCGGACGCCGACGGGCTGCTCCTCGCCGCCCTGCGGGGCCGTACGGCCGTGACCGTCCGCCCGGGCCCGGGCTTCCGCAGGACCGGCGAGCGGACCTACGAGATCGACCCCGCACGGGAAGGGGATCACCGGCGGCTGTTCGCCGTACTGGCCGACGAAGGTGTGCGCGCCGCCCGTCTGGCCTACGGCTGGACACTGGACGCCGCCCCCATCCGCTCCGACCAATCCCCTGCCCCGGCGCCCTTGTTGGCGGCCCACCGTGCGTGGCGGGCGGCGTTCCCCGCGTCGCCGGGCACCCTGTTCGCGGTGGGCGCGGGAGCGTTCTGCGTCACGGGGGACGAGGACCTCCACCCGGCGCAAGCCGCCGTGGCGGCCCTGGTCACCGTCGTCGGCCAGGAGGACGCCCTCACCCGCTCCCTCTACGCCGACCTCGACGACAGCACCCGCGCACCACACCGGCGACCGTGGACCGCGGCCCTGCTCGCCCGGCTCGCCGACGGCGTGGCCGCCGGTCAGGTCGCCCTGCGTGGCCGGTACCTGTGGACGCCCGACGTCCAGCGGATGGAGGCCCCACCGGTCATCCCGCCGCCCGCCGACGGCACCACCCACGTGATCCTGGGCGGTGCGGGCCGGCTCGGGCTGCTGCTGGCCCGGGAACTCGCCCGACCCGGCAACGCCCGGATCCTCCTGGCGAGCCGCTCCCTGACCGCTGCCGGCGACCCGGGGAACCCCGATGCCGTCACCGACCTCCGCGCCACCGGCAGCACGGTCGAGACGGCCCACGTCGACGTGACCCGGCCCGGCAGCCTGGCACGCCTCCTCGACGCGGCGGCCGCGCGATGGGGGCGGCTGGACTCGGTGATCCACGCGGCGGGCGTCACGCACGAGGACGCCACCACCGTGCTCGCGGAGACCTCCTGGAGCCGCGCCGAGGCGATCATGCGCCCCAAGACGGTCGGCGCCGACAACCTGGTGGCGGCCCTCCGCGGCAGGGACGTCGGACGGGTCGTCCTCTTCTCCTCCACCTCGGCCGTCCTCGGCGGCCTGGGTCTCGGCCCCTACGCCGCGGCCAACGCCCACCTGGACTGCCTGGCCACCCGACTGTCACGCGAAGGCGACACACGGTGGCTGAGTCTCGGCTGGGACGGCTGGCACACGGACGACGAAGGCGCGTGCGAGGCCCACGAGCTCGCCGTCGAGCACGCCCTGGAGGCGTACCGGCGGACGCTCGCGGCTCCCGCCGAGCCGCATCTCCTCGTCATGGCCGCGGACTTCGCCGAACGCCACCGCACCTGGGCCCACCCCGCCGACCTGGACGCCGCCCCCGATCCCGACCCCGGGGGGGCCGGCCGGGCCCCTTCCCCGAACCTCTCCCCGCCCCCGTCGACGCCCCCGGGACCTACCGGCGAACCGGAGCCGGCCGGCACGGTACGGCACGAGGGCGACGCCACCACCCGGATCCTCGCCGGCATCTGGAGCGAGGTCCTCGGCCACGAGCCCATCGGTCCACGGGACCGCTTCCGCGACCTGGGCGGGGACTCCCTCGCGGCCACCCGTGTCGCCGCCCGGATCCGCACGGCGTTCGGACACGACGTACCGCTGCGCCAGGTACTCAAAGCGAAAACCCTCGACGACATGGCCGCCGTGGTGCGCTCCGCCGCACCCCGGCCCACGTCGGACACCCCCGTCCCATCCCCTACCCGCGGTCACAGGAGTACGCCATGAAGCAGATCGTCGTCGGATACGACCCCATGGGCGAGCAGTTGGCACAGGCGGTCCTCGAAACACTCCAAGAGGCCGGTCACGGCTACGAGATCACCCCGGGATCGGGCGCCGAGAACTATCCCGACATCGCCTGGGAGACGGCGCTGCGGGTGTCCGGGGGCGGCTACCACTCGGGGGTCCTGATCTGTGGCACCGGGCTCGGTATGAGCATCACGGCGAACAAGGTCCAAGGGATCCGGGCCGCTCGGTGCACCGACACGTACAGCGTGGAGAAGGCGCGCCGCAACTCCGCGGCCAACGTACTGGCCCTGGGGGCGGAACTCACCCCGCCGGCCGTCGCCAGGACCCTGATGCAGGTCTGGCTGACCCACTCCTTCGACTCCGCCCGCTCGGTGCCGAAGATCGAGCGCATCGAGGCCCTCGCCGAACACGCGGCAGCGCTGCGATGACCGCCCCGCCCACGGCCTGGGTCTTCGGCACCGGCGGCATCGGCGCGGCGGTCCGGGACCGGCTCGCCGGCGAGTACCGCACCGTCACCTTCGACCGTGCCGACGATCCCGGCCGGGCCGGCACGCACCACCGGGTCGACGTGCGGGACCGCGTGGCCCTCGCCAGCGCCGCCCGGGACGCCGTACTGCGCTGGGGGCCGCCCGCCGTCGTGGTGCTGGCCTTCGGCACGGTCTCCCCCGCGACCGTCGAGGACGCGGAACCGGACGACGTCGACCGGATCGTCGGGGACAACTTCGTCGGCTGCGTCAACGTCCTGCACGTCCTGCACCGAACGCCCCGCCCCGGCACCTGTGTCTGCCTCGTCGTCTCCTCCAACGCCGCGCGGGTGGCCCGCCCCCGGCAGCCGCTGTACGCCGCGACGAAGGCCGCGGTGGCGAGCCTGGTCCGCAGCCTGGCGCCGGCCTGGGCACCGGAGGGCCTCCGCCTCGTCGGGGTGCTTCCGGGCACCGTCACCGTGAGCCGCAACGAAGAACGGGTGCGCCGGCAGTACCCGCACGCCCCCGCCGACCCGGCACGTCCCGGCGGCCGTCTGGTCACCCCCGGGGAGTTGGCGGACTTCCTCGCCGGGCTGGTCCCGCACGCCCATCACCTCACCGGTCAGCTCCTGACCTACGACGGAGGCAGCACCCTGGGAGCGGCCCGGTGATCGCGGCCGACGTCCGCCAGGACGCCGCGTCGGTCGTGCGGGCGCTCACCGACGCCGTACCCGACGTGGTGATCGCCACCTGGGGAGGCACCGCCCGCGCGGAGATGACGGCCCGCAGCGACCTGGACCTCATGTGCTGGAACCCCTCCGGCGCGCCACTGCCCGAAGTCGACCTCGGCGGCGGCAGGTACCTCGACCTGGTCACCTGCTCGGGGGACGCCTCCCGGCTGCGCTCCTGGGCGCGGACGAACGCCACCGACCTGCACGCGGTGATGTTCAGCCGGCCGGTCGGCGGCGACCCCGCTCTCCTGCCGGCCTTCCAGGAGGCCGTCGGTACCCTGTGGCGTGACGCGACGCTCAGGGCCCGGGAGGTCGTCCACCTCCTGGCAACCGCCACGGCCCTGCCCCGGGTGCACGGCCCGCACCTGCAACGTCCCGAGAAGTTCGGTCTAGGGGGCACCCGTGGCTGGACCGCGCTGGGCGAGTGCGAGGCACTGGTCGACGGACGGCTCCGTCACCGGACGACCACGGCCGCTCTGACAGCACTGGCCGCAGGCGGCGAGGCCGACCCGTGCGCACCCGACGCCTTCGCCGCGGCGATGCTCCTGCGCCGGCGCTGCGAGAGCGGGGGCGCCACCTACGACGACCACAGGGCCGTCTACGCGCTGCTGTCCTCCCTGTACCTGTCCAGTGCCCGCCGCCTGCTCACCGACCGGCTGCCGTGGCTGCGCGAGCACGCGGCGACGGAGGTCGCGACCCTGCGCCGCCTGTCGGACGGACTGCTCGGCGACAGCGGTCTCGGCGGCACCGAGCCGCCGGACACGACGGACCCCTGGGCCGCCGGCGAGGGGTGCTCGGAGACGGAGACCATGCTCCGGGTCTTCACCGCCCGCTCCCACCGGGACGTGGCCGTCCTGCTGGCCTCGCCGCACGGAGGCAGCTGGTGGGTGCGGCACGCCGCCCTCATGAACCCCTGGACCGACGCCGAAGCCCTGCGCCGGATCATCCGGCACACCGAACGGAGCGGGGACTGGTGGGGCGACCGCAACCTCGTCCTCTACGCGATCCGGCACCCCAACTCCTCCTTCGACCTGCTGGACGACATCGTCCGGATCTGTCCGGGACTGCGGCTGATGGACCTGGAAGCCGTCCGCGTCCGCAGAGCGACCCTCGACTTCAGCGACCACACCCCGAAACTACGAGACAAGTAGGTGTACTCCATGACCATCCGCCTGTACTGCCCCGCCTGCGAGGACCGGACCCCGTCCGCCGACGAACTCGCCCGCTACGTCTGCGACGGCTGCGGCGGCGCCCTCGCGCTGCGGCTTCCCGAGCCCGGGCCGTTCGCCCGGCTCGTCGCGCCGGAGCGTGGCCTGCCCTGGCGCTACCCGGACCTCGTCCCGGTCGACTACGAGCCCGCGCTGGACGACGGGGTCGGGCCTCGCGTCATCCGCAGCACACTGATGGAGTCGAGGCTCGGTGTCGACCAGGTGCACCTGATCGACTGCACCCGGTTCGGCACGGGCACCTTCAAGGACCTGGAAGCCGCCATCGTGCTCGCGGCCGCCAAGCAACTGGGCCTGCGCGACGTCTCGGTCCACTCGACCGGCAACACCGCCCTGGCCTACCGCCACTACGCCCAGCGGGCCGGTGTGTCCTGCGCCGGCTACGTCCCCGAGCGCAACCTCGACAAGCTGGGGGACGTCGAGGCCGATCCCCAGCAGCCGGTCTACTCCCTGGACTGCGCCTACGCCGAACTGTCGGGGCTGGCGAAGAAGGCCGCCGCCGAAGCGGGACGCCGGCACCTGGCCCCCTTCGACTGGAAACTCGAGGGCAAATCCGTCCTGGCCGCCGCCATCTACGAGACGGTGCCGGACACCGACACCATCGTGCAGACGGTCGCCGGCGGCTACGGCCCGCTCGGGTACGAGGTCGGCTTCTCGCGGCTGCGCGACATCGTGGACACCCCTTCGGGCGTCCTCGCCGAGCGGCGCTACCTGCTCTTCCAGCCGGCGGACGCGGACACGCTCACCTGGGCCTGGCAGAACGGCGCCGAGGAGGTCGGCGAGGACGACCTCCGGCTGCCCGACGATCCCTACGAGCCCACCCTGCAGTCCACCAACCCCGTCGCGACGCTGCCCCAGTTGCGCCGGGACCTGCCCGAGGGAACCGAGCTGCGGTCCGTCGGCGCGCAGGACGTCGAAGGGCTGCGGCCCGTCGTGGACGAGATACTGGCGGACGCCGGCATCGAACTCGACCACACGCGCGAGAAGTCCGCCTACATCTCGCTGGCCGGCCTGCTCAAGGCACGGCTCGACCCCGGCGCCAGGATCGCCGTCGTCGTCTCCGGCTCCCGGCCGTTCACCGCACCGGCCGGCCCCGGCGTGTCGGAGAGGCTCGGCTCGTGACGCGGGCCCTGACCGGGCCGGACGCCCCCACACACCCGATCTTCGCGGACTACACCGCGGCCGATCCCCGCGCCGCGCTGCACACGATGACGGCGGACGCGGTATCGGTGGAACCGAGGACGGGCGCCCTCGTCGTCACCTCCTACGCCCTCGTCCGTGACCTGCTGACGCATCCGGCGCTGACCAACATGCCCCAGCACGACCCCCTGGTCCAGGCCGGCTTGAGTGACCGTCAGATCGCACTGCACCGTCCGGTCATCGACTTCTTCCGCGCCTGGGGCGGCCATCACGCGGAGGTACGGCGCCGTCTGCTGCCGGCGTTCGGCCGCCAGCAGCTCCAGCCGGTAATGCCCCGGCTGCGCGAGGCGTGCGCCGGCCTGCTGGGCGATCTGCGCGAGAGGCGCGAACCGGACGACTGGATCGAGCGGTTCTGCCGACCGTACTGCCTGGCCGTGCTCGCGTCGGTCTTCGGCTCCACCCTCGCGCAGATGGACGCCCTCGCCGCCTCCACCGACGGGCTGATGGCCTATGTGGCCAAACCCGGCTCCCACCTGGATGACGACCTCGCCCACCACGCCAGGGCCTCCATGGCCCGCGCGCGGGCCGCCGTACAGGAGACGGTTCTCGACGCCCCCCGCACGCTCCTCGCGAAGGCGCTCCGCTCGATCGCCGACGACCCCCGGCTCGGCGAGGCCGTGGCCGTGGCGGTGGCCGTCCAGATCATCACCGGAACGATGGACCCCCTGGCCGCCACGCTGACCGAGGCTCTGCTGCGCTACCCGGACCCGGGCGCCGACCGTACCGCCGGCGGGCCGGGCCACGCGCGGAACGCCGAGGAGTACACCGAGGAGACGGTCAGACTCAGCTGCCCGTTCCGGTTCGCCGTCCGCTACGCCACCGCGGAACTGGACATCGCCGGCCACCGGGTCCGCACCGGGCAGCGGGTGCTCCTCGTACTGGGCTCCGCCAACCTCGACGAGGACTTCTTCCCCGACCCACTCGCCTTCCGCCCCGGCGACCGGGACAACCGGCACCTCGCGTTCGGCAGGGGAGCCCACATGTGCATCGGGTCCCAGCTGGCCCGCGCCGCCGTGGCGATCCTGACCGAGGCACTGGACCAGGGCGACTTCCTTGTCGAAGCCGACCACGCCACGCTGCGGCGGGCCGGCCACCTCGGCGCCGACCAGATCACCGGCCTGCGGGTCCACGTCCGGTGACACCGCCACACCCGGGCCCGTCCTCACGCCGGGCGGGCCCGCCGCCCGGCGTGCTCGTCGTGTTCGACCTCATGGGAACGTTGCTGCACGATCCCTACCGCACCGCCTACGCCCGGGCGGCCGGCTGCACCTTCGAGGAATTCCAGCGAGCCCGCTCGCCGGAGGTCTACGACCGCTTCGAACGCGGCCACATCGACGAGGACGCCTACTGGGGCAGTCTGCGCGCGCACGGCGTCGATGTCGACGTGCCTACGTTCCACCGGCTGCGGCGGGCGGGGTACCGCTGGCTCGGCGGGATGCGAGCGCTGCTGCGTGACTGCGCGGCCGCACACCCTACCGTCATCGGCTCCAACTATCCGGTGTGGATAGCCGACGCCACGCGTCTGATCCCCGAGGAGCCGGCCGTGGACGTCTTCGCCTCGTGCCATCTCGCGGTCCGCAAACCCGACGCCCGCTTCTTCGAGGCCGTCGCCCGTGCGACCGGTCGCACCGTGCCCGACCTGGTACTCGTCGACGACAAGGAGGAGAACGTCCGCGCGCTCCTGGCGCTGGGCGGTCGCGCCGTTCACCACACCTCGTCCCGGTCCACCCGGCAGGCCCTGGTCGACCACGGTCTCCTGCCGGACGCACCGCGTCGCGGCCCGGTGCCCGGTCGTCCCGCACCGTAATCGTGCCGACAGGATTGTCCCTCACACCGTACCGGCGTATATCCAGGCGGGGGCCGTCCGTCACGTCCTGCTCCGTCGGAGCAGGTGCCGAACCGGCCCTCACCTCGCCCGCATGCTCCCGCACACCCCGTCAGCAGCCGATGCAGTCCTTCCTTCCCCAGGAGGAGCTCATGTTCGCCAGATCCCGGCCGAGCCGGTACCTGCCCAGCGCGCTGAGACGAACTGTGCAAGCCCTCGTCGCGGCGGGCCTTTTGAGCCTGCTGGCCGTGCCCTCGTCCGCGTCGGCGGTCGATCTGCCCTGGTCCCCCGGTACCTCGTCCGGCGCGCTCAACAGCCTCACCAGCGTGAGCAACCCCGACTGGATGAGCCAGGTCCCCGATGCTGTCGGGCTGGGGCAGATGTCGATCCCCGGCACGCACGACACCCTCGCGATCCACAGCGGCATCGCGCCCTGGTACTGGGAAACCCAGGAGAACCACGGCGACAGCGCCGACACGCTCACCGCCCAGCTGAATGCCGGCATCCGTGAGATCGACATCCGCGTCAGGGCCGTCGACAACGGCACGGCGTTCGCCGTCCACCACACGAACGTCTACGAGCACGCGAACTTCGACGACGTCCTGACCAAGGCAGGGGCGTTTCTCGCCGCCCATCCGGGCGAGACCATCATGCTGAAACTGGCTGGGGAATGCGGTTACGGATCCGGCATCGGATACTGCACGGACGACCCGTCCTCCACGACAGGGGCCGACAGGGCCCGCATCTTCAGGGGCTACCTGGCCCGCTACCCGGGCCTTTTCTGGGCACCGTCCGTCGCCGGTACCGGCACCGCGGCCACCCCTGCCCTCGGAGAGGTCCGCGGCCACATCGTCCTGGCCTCGTTCGGCAACAGCGTCGACGGCTACGGCCTCACCGGCCTCGACACCGGGAACATCCCCTGGACGGAGTGCGACCTCGACACGCGGTGGTCCGAGATCCAGGCCCGGCTTCAGCAGGTGGCCGGCGACACGACGAACACCGTCGACTCCACGGGGCTGTCGGCCAGCTGCCCCCCGTTCGGCGCCACCTACACCGACATCGCCAACGGATACGGCGGCGGCCAGGGAATGAATCCCCGCCTGCTGGACTACCTGAACACCATGACGGCCACACCGGCGTGATCGAGATGGACTGGCCCGGCGGCCGGCTCATCGCCGCCATCATCGAACGCAACGTCCTCAGCCGTAACCAGTTGTGGAAGAACACCCGCAACCCCGACGGCAGTTGGCGGCGGTTCTCCGCCGTGCCGGGCGCCGAGGGCCGACCGGTGTTCACCTCTCTCGGACCGCCCGTCACGTCGCTGCACGACCAGGCGATCGCCGGCATGCCCGACAACACGGCACGGATCGTCGCGGTCGGCACCGCAGGAGGGACGTGGACGGCGGCGCAGAACGCGACAGGGACGGTGGGCGACTGGCAGGCCCTGGACACCCCGGCGAACCAGGCACCCGTCAACGTCGCGGTGACCGGCATGCGAGACGGCAGCACCCAGATCGCCGCCGTCATGCCCGACCACGGCCTGTACCTCGAAACCCGGCGAGCCGACGGCACGGTCACCGGGTTCCAGCGGGTACCCGGCCGGAGCCCGGGAACCGACTGGTCAGCCGTCGGCGTCGCCCTGGCCGGAATGTCCGACGGGAGCACACAGGTGCTGTCCGTCAATCACGCGGACGGACTGCTCTACCTCGTCGTGCGCGGGCCGGACGGCACGTTCGGCGACTGGAGCGAGGTGCCCGGGGTCGCGGGCGAGCGGGGTTTCCAGGCCCACGACCTGGCGATCACCGCCATGCAGGACGGCTCGTCGCAGCTTGTCGCGCTCGGCCCGGAGAACTGGGTCTGGCACCAGATACGTTCGGCCTCCGGCGCGTACACCGGATTCGCCCGGATGAACGGGTACGGCGGTGCGTCGACGTTCACCGCCACCTCCGTGAGCATCGCGGGCATGTACGACGCCGGCTCGGCGCAGGTGGTCGCCGTCGGCATCGACGGCCGCGTCTACCACAACGGCCGCTTTCCCAACGGCACCTGGACCGGCTGGGCACCTCCCGCAGGCCCCTTCGGCTCCGCCGGCATCGCAGCCGACCCGGTCAGCATCACCGCACTCCCGAACAACCAGAGCATCGTGCTCGCCACCGTCTACAAGCCGTAACATCCCAAGCTCCTGCGTCTCCGACCGGTGCGCGCCGACGAACCCGAGGCCGCGTGGAGCATGCTGATCGGCATCGTCGCCTCGGCTGCGGGCGACACGAGTGAAGGGTGAGCCGTGTTCTACTACCTGCTCAAGTACGTGTTGCTCGGTCCTCTCCTCCGGCTGGTCTTCCGGCCCCGGATCGAGGGGCTGGAGCGGGTGCCGGAGTCGGGTGCCGCGATCGTCGCCGGGAACCATCTCTCCTTCTCCGACCACTTTCTGATGCCGGCGATCCTCAAACGCCGCATCACGTTCCTCGCCAAGGCCGAGTACTTCACCGGACCGGGCCTGAAGGGGCGGCTCACCGCGTTCTTCTTCCGCAGCGCAGGGCAGATCCCGGTGGACCGCTCGGGCAAGGAGGCCGGGCAGGCCGCGATCCGGGAGGGGCTCGGAGTACTCGGCAAGGGCGAGTTGCTCGGCATCTACCCGGAGGGCACCCGCTCGCACGACGGACGGCTCTACAAGGGCAAGGTCGGTGTCGCCGTGATGGCGCTGAAGGCCGGGGTGCCGGTCGTGCCGTGCGCGATGATCGGCACGTTCGAGGCGCAGCCCCCGGGCAAGGTGATCCCGAACATCCACCCCGTCGTCATCCGCTTCGGCGAGCCCCTGGACTTCTCGCGCTACGCCGGCATGGAGGACGAGAAGGCGGTGCTGCGGGCCATCACCGACGAGATCATGTACGCGATCCTCACGCTGTCCGAGCAGGAGTACGTCGACGAGTACGCCGGCGTCGTCAAGGCGCGGGAGGCGGAGGAGGCGGAGCGGAGCAAGGGCGGGAGGCGGAGCAAGTCCGGGAAGGGTCGCCGGTTCCCGCGGACGCCGAGAAGCTGACCCCGCACCGGCAGAGGGGCGGCCGATGTTCCGGCCGCCCCTCCTCGCCGTGCGGTTCCGGGCCGGGCTACGGCTCGGGGGTCGCGTGCGGTGCGCAGGTCACGTCGGCGGAGTCCAGCGTGCCCTTGAGCAGGTAGGCGTCGACGCGGTCGTTGATGCAGGGGTTGACCAGGCCGGTCACGCCGTGCGAGCCCGCGCCCTCCTCGGTGATCAGGCGGGAGCCCTTGAACCGCCGGTGCAGATCGACGGCGCCCGGGTAGGGGGTGGCCGCGTCACGCGTGGACTGCACGATGAGCACGGGCGGCAGGCCCCGGTGGGTGCGCACCTCGACCGGGGTGTGCTGCCGGGCGGGCCAGTGGGCACACGGCAAATTCATCCATGCATTGGCCCATGTCATGAACGGAAAGTCCCGGTTGAGCCGGGTGTTGTCCCGGTCCCACTTGTGCCAGCTGGTGGGCCAGTGGGCGTCGGCGCACTCCACGGCCGTGTAGACGGCGTTGCTGTTCTCCGCCCGGATGTTGCCGGCCGTGTCCGACAGGTCGGGGGCGGCCGCGTCGACCAGTGCCTCGGTGTCACCGGCGACGTACTTGCTGAACGTGGTCGCCACCGGCACCCACGCGGAGTCGTAGTACGGGGCGCTCTGGAAGTAGGAGATCAGCTCGGCGGGACCGACGACGCCGCCGAGGGGGTGCTTCTTGGCGGTGGCGCGCAGCTGGAGCCACTTGTCCTGGACGGCGGCGCGGGTCGTGCCGAGGTGGAAGTCGGCGTCGTGGGACGCGACCCAGTCCTCCCAGTCCTTCCAGCGGCCCTCGAAGGCGATGTCCTGGTTCAGGTTGGCCTGGTACCAGATGTTGGAGCGCGCGGGGTCGACGACACTGTCCACGATCATGCGGCGCAGGTGGCCCGGGAACAGGGTGCCGTAGACGGCGCCGAGGTAGGTGCCGTAGGAGACGCCGAGGTAGTTGAGCCGGCGCTCACCGAGGGCGGCCCGGATGACGTCGAGGTCGCGGGCGGTGTTCGGGGTGGTCATGTACGGCAGCATCGCGCCGCTTCGCTCGCCACAGCCCTCCGCGTACTCGCGGGCCAGCTTGCGCTGCGCGTTCTTGTCGGCCCGGGTGTCGGGCACCGGGTCCGCCTTGGGCGCCTTGACGAACTCCTGCGGGTCCATGCAGGAGATGGGCGCCGAGTGGCCGACGCCGCGCGGGTCGAAGCCGACGAAGTCGTAGGCCTTGGCCACCTTCGTCCACAGGGCGCTCTTGCCGGTGACCCTGCGCGGGAAGCTCAGGCCCGAGCCGCCGGGGCCGCCCGGGTTGTAGACGAGAGCGCCCTGCCGCTCCTGGGGGGTGCCGGTGCTTCCGGCGCGGTCGACGGCGAGCCTGATCTGCTTGCCGTACGGGCGTG
The DNA here is from genome assembly GCF_004124325.1 of Streptomyces sp. L2. Lineage (NCBI taxonomy): Bacteria > Bacillati > Actinomycetota > Actinomycetes > Kitasatosporales > Streptomycetaceae > Streptomyces > Streptomyces sp. L2. Next base: position 6,857,031 of record NZ_QBDT01000001.1, on the reverse strand, counting down.
CGTAGTCCACGGGCACGGTGACCCAGCCGCACTGGATCGGCTTGGCGAGTCCCCAGTCGTCGGGGCAGGCCTGCCAGTCGATGCCCTTCTTCGCGGCACGGGCGGCGGCGATCTCGACGCCGTGGCCCGCACCGCCCGTGCCGTGCCGTGCCTCGGCGACGGCGGCGGGTGCCGAGACCGTCCCGGCTATCAGGGTCGCGGTGACGAGCGCCCCGGCTGAACCGAGCGCCCCCAAGCGGCTCTTCGCAACGGTGTGCCTCAAGTCGGCCTGCCCCCTCCATTGGCTGTACATGGTCAGGCGAGACACTGTCAGCCGTGCACAGCCCACGCACAGGGGTCCGCACCGGTTCTTTGCCAATCCGATAACCGGAGAGCGGGGTCTCGTTGAGCGGACTGACCGGGCGGGCTACGGGTCCAGCAGCGCCAGCGCCTCGTCCAGCCGTCGGCGCAGCAGCAGCGCGTCCGCGGCGACGGCGGTGACCAGGGCGGCGGGCCCGGCGAGGGGCATCAGGGCGGCCTCCTCCCCCAGCATCCTCGCGTCCACCGGACGTGCGGCGAATTCCGGCCGCACGACGACCAGTTGTCCCAGCGCGCGGTGTCCGGCGAGCACGGCCGGCCCGTCCCAGCCGCCCGGCGCGCCCGGCCCGCACGCGAGTTCCTGGTCCAGCACGGTCCTCCCGCCGACCCGCACCGTCAGCCGACTCGTCAGCCGGCCCGGTTCCTCGCCCGCCCGCCCCAGCACCTGCTCCTCGCGCAGCACGAGCCGGGCCCCGGGGGCGAGGTCGGCCCGCGTGCCGACGTACAGGTCGCTGCCATGGGCCGAGATCAACTGCTCGGGCAGCCAGTGCAGTTCGGCGCCGTCGGCCACGTCGAGCCGTACGTCGTAGCGCGCCGCGTCCGGAGTCTGCCCGGGCAGGGCGAGGGTGGCGGCGGCCGAGCCGACGTACAGCCGGGCGCCCGCCTCCACCCGGGCCGCCAGCGAGAAGTGGTCGCCGCCCAGCGGGCCGCTCATCGCGCCGACCAGCATGACCCGTGCCTCGCCGCCGGCCGCCCGGGTGCGGCGGAGCGCCAGGGGCCCCTCGCCGTCCAGCACGGGCAGGGCCGTACCGCCGCGCCCGTCGGACCGCGCGACGACCCGGGCGCTCGCCCGGACCCCGGCCGCCCTCACGCCGCCCACGCGGCGAGCCGCTCCCGCACCCAGCCGGCCACGTCCGCGACTCCGCTGTCCGCGCGCAACGACTGGAAGACGACCGGGAGTCCGGCCCGCTGCGCCTCGGCGTCGGCGGCCATCCGGGCCAGGTCGGAGCCGACGTACGGCGCGAGATCGGTCTTGTTGACGACGAGCAGGTCGGCGGTGGTGACGCCCGGCCCGCCCTTGCGCGGGATGTCGTCGCCGCCGGCCACGTCGATCACGAAGATCTGGGCGTCCACGAGCCCCTTGGAGAAGGTCGCGGTCAGGTTGTCCCCGCCCGACTCCACGAGCACGAGGTCCAGCGGCCCGACCGCGTCCTCCAGGTCCTCCACCGCTTCGAGATTGGCGGAGATGTCGTCCCGGATCGCGGTGTGCGGGCACGCCCCGGTCTCGACGGCCGCGATCCGCTCCGGCGGCAGCACCGCCTCCCGCAGCAGGAACTCCGCGTCCTCCCGGGTGTAGATGTCATTGGTCACGACGGCCAACGCCAACTCGTCCCGCAACGCCCGGCACAGGGCCGCGACCGTGGCCGTCTTCCCGGACCCCACGGGCCCCCCGAGCCCGATCCGCATGGCCCGCCGCGTCCCGTCGGGCCGCCGGGCATCAGCACTGACGGCACCGGCGCCGGGCGGAAGGTGATCAAGATGCATAGGGAACTCCATGTGAAACCAAGCCCGTCCGGCGTTCGAGGACGAGGGAAAATCAGCCCGTCCGGCGTTTGAGGACGAGGCCGAAGGCCGATAGGGGGGCACGGGGGCGCAGCCCCCGAAGGTCGGGAAGGAAAGGGGCGGCGGGGGCGAGCAACCCCCGGACGGCCCCCTCAGGAGGCGAACAACCGCACACCCCACCCCGCATGCCACTGCGCCCCCACCTCCAGCAGAGGCCCGGACGCCGCAGGCAGAGCGGCAACCCCCTCCACCCCCACCCGCCGCGCCGCCGACACCGCCCCCTCCACGACCCCGTCCATCTCCGGCGCCAACCGCGCCAACACCCCACTCGCATCGAACGGATCGAGGCTCAGCAACCGCACCACAGCGCTCGCCGCCCCACTCACGCTCTCGTACACCGCGCAGTACGCGGCATCCTCCGCCCCGAGCCCCGCCGCCCGCGCGGCCACCCCCAGCACCACCGGCTGATGAGCCCCCTTGGGGAACTCCCCCGCCAGAGCATCGAGTCCGGCCGAAGGCCAGCTCGCCCGCGCCGCCCGCGTCAACTGCCGCCCGAGCCGCCGCGCGGCACTCCGCAACGCCGGTGAGGGCGTCCGCGCGTCCGCCGCCGCGTCCAGCTCCCGCGGATCGCACCCCAGCGCGGCGGCGGCCGCCAGCGCCCCCGCCACCAGCCCCGCGGTGTGCAGCCGCCCTCGGCAGAACGCCTCCAGGCTCGCGGCCGAGGTGATCCGGCCCGCCTTGACCGCGGCCTCCGCCCCGCCGGAGTGGGCGTGTCCCCCGGCGGGAAACCGGCCGTCGGCCAGGACGAGCAGCGCCGCCCGTGACGTAGAGGCGGCCATCAGAAGAGGAAGTACCGCTGGGCCATGGGAAGTTCGACGGCCGGAGTGGCCTCGACGAGTTCGCCGTCGATGCGCACGGCGAAACTGTCGGGGTCGACGCGCACGTCCGGGCGGGCGTCGTTCTCCCGCATGTCGGCCTTGCCGACCGTGCGGGTGGACTCGATCGCCACGAACCGCCTGCCGAGCCGAAGGCGTTCCGGCAGCCCGTCCTCGATCGCCGACGGTGCCACGAAGTTCACCGAGTTCGAGGCCGGCGCGCGGCCGATCGCGCCGAACATCGGGCGGGGCAGCACCGGTTGCGGCGTGGGGATCGACGCGTTGGCGTCGCCCATCTGCGCGTAGGCGATCTGGCCGCCCTTGAGCACGAGGAGCGGCTTGACCCCGAAGAAGGCGGGCTCCCACAGCACCAGGTCGGCGAGCTTGCCGGTCTCGACCGAACCGATCCGGCCGGCGAGGCCCTGGGCGAGGGCCGGGTTGATCGTGTACTTGGCGACGTAGCGCCGTACCCGGTGGTTGTCGGCGCGGGTGTCGCCCGGCAAAGCGCCGCGCCTGCCCTTCATGACGTGGGCGGTCTGCCAGGTCCGCATGATCACCTCGCCGACGCGGCCCATGGCCTGGGAGTCGGAGGAGATGATCGAGATCGCCCCGAGGTCGTGCAGGACGTCCTCGGCGCCGATGGTGGACGGCCGGATCCGGGACTCGGCGAACGCGAGGTCCTCGGGGACGGCCGGGTTGAGGTGGTGGCAGACCATCAGCATGTCGAGGTGTTCCTCGACGGTGTTGACGGTGAACGGGCGGGTCGGGTTGGTCGAGCTGGGCAGCACGTGCGGCTCGGAGACCACGGTCATGATGTCGGGTGCGTGCCCGCCGCCGGCGCCCTCGGTGTGGTACGAGTGGATGCTCCGGCCGGCGATCGCCGCGAGGGTGTCGCCGACGAAGCCGGCCTCGTTGAGGGTGTCCGTGTGGATGGCGACCTGGACGCCGGTCCGGTCCGCGACGGTGAGCGCCGCGTCGATGACGGCCGGGGTGGACCCCCAGTCCTCGTGCAGCTTCAGGCCGAGGGCGCCGCCGCGGATCTGGGAGAACATCGCCTCGTGGGAGACGGTGTTGCCCTTGCCGAGGAATCCGACGTTGACCGGGTACGCCTCCATCGCCTCGAACATCCGGGCGAGGTGCCAGGGGCCGGGCGTGACCGTGGTCGCCTTGGACCCCTCGGCCGGTCCGGTGCCGCCGCCGACGAGCGTGGTGATGCCGGAGGCGAGAGCCTCGTCGGCGACCTGCGGGCAGATGAAGTGCACGTGCGCGTCGATGGCGCCGGCGGTGAGGATCCGCCCGTTGCCCGCGATGATCTCGGTCTCGGGTCCGATGACGAGGTCGGGGTGGACGCCGTCCATGGTGTCCGGGTTGCCGGCCTTGCCGATGCCGGTGATCAGGCCGTCCCGGATGCCGACGTCGGCCTTGACGATGCCCCAGTGGTCGACGATGACGACGCCGGTGACGACGGTGTCGGGGGTGCCGTCGGCGCGGGTGGCCCGGGACTGGCCCATGGACTCGCGGATGACCTTGCCGCCGCCGAAGACGGCCTCGTCGCCGCTGCCGCCGGGGCCGCCGGCGCGGTCCTCCTCGATCTCGATCAGCAGATCGGTGTCGGCGAGCCGGATCCGGTCGCCGGTGGTGGGGCCGAACAGGTCGGCGTAGGCGGCGCGGGAGACCTCAGGCATCGAGCGCGCCTCCGGTCTCCCCGCGCAGTCCGGGCACGATCCGGGCGCCGGCGAGGGGCACGAGTTCCACTTCGACGGGGACGCCGGGCTCGAAGCGTACGGCGGTGCCGGCGGCCACGTTCAGCCGCTTGCCGCGCGCGGCTGCTCGGTCGAACTCCAGGCCGGGGTTGGCCTCGGCGAAGTGGTAGTGGGAGCCGACCTGAACCGGCCGGTCGGCGGCGTTCAGGACGGTCAGGCTGGTCACCTCGCGGCCCTCGTTGCAGTGGACGGGGTCGTCGGCGAAGAGCAGCTCTCCGGGAATCACGGCGGCCCCCTCAGACGATCGGGTCGTGGACGGTCACGAGCTTGGTGCCGTCCGGGAAGGTGGCCTCGACCTGCACGTCGTGGATCATCTCGGGGACGCCGTCCATGACCTCGTCGCGGATGAGGACCTTGCGGCCGGACGACATCAGCTCGGCGACGGTACGGCCGTCACGGGCGCCTTCCAGGACGTGCGATGTGATGAGGGCGACCGCTTCGGGGTGGTTGAGCCGGAGCCCGCGGGCCCGGCGCTTCTCGGCCACGTCGGCCGCCACATGGATGAGCAGCCTCTCTTGCTCGTGCGGAGATAGTTGCACGTCCCACCTCACAGGTCCTTGCTCCGGACCGTGCGGGGTCCGGTTGCCGCAGCCACCGCGACGGGGACAGGTGTAACACACAGACAAACTGCCCGAGCGGGGGCAACCCGGGCAGAAAAACCCCTGGTGACGTGGATCGGCAGACTAAGGCGCCGGAGTTTCAACGACGTTAACCAGGCTTTGAGCGGCGGATGACCGCGACTTGGGTTCGCCCATACCGGACAGGCGGCGCGGGTACGGGAATTGACGGCACGTACGCCGACGACGCCACGCCCCTCGCACCCCGTGCCCCGTGCCCCGTTCAGGACACGCCAGGTCCCCGGTGCTCGGCGGCGATCCCGAACCTCTGGCGTTCCGGGGCGGCGGGCCTGACCTCGTGGACCCCGGACACCGAGCTGATCACCTGCTCCTCGGCCGGCTCGTCGAGCGCGTCCAGCCGTTCGAGATCGGCGGCCGAGACGAGCGCGACGAGCGGCTTGCCGTGCCGTGTGACGACGACGCGCTCATCGCCGTACACCACCCGGTTGATCAGGTCGGCCAGCTCGGCCCTGGCTTGCGTCACCGGAATCTCGTAGGCCATGCCCCCATCCTATCGCGTCACGTACGTTGCGTACGTCCTGTACATTTTTTACAGCCGCGGGGCCGACGGAGGCCCGGCCGCGAGGAGGGGTACACGCATGTCCCGACCGTCCGCCCGCCACGTCCTGCCCGAATTCACCGAGCGCACCCGCTCCGGTCACCGCACGCTCGATCCGTACTCGAAGCTGTTCGACGAGCGGATCGTCTTCCTCGGCACCCACCTCGACGACACGGCCGCCATCGATGTGACGGCACAGTTCATGCAGCTCGAACACGCCGCCCCGGACCGGGACATCTCGCTGTACCTGAACTGCCCGGGCGGCTCGCACAGCGCGATGACAGCCGTCTACGACACGATGCGGTACGTCAGTTGCGACGTGGCCACCTACTGCCTCGGGCAGGCCGCCTCGGCCGCGGCGGTACTGCTCGCGGCGGGGACACCGGGGAAACGGTTCGCTCTGCCGGGCGCGCGCATCGTGCTCGAACAGCCCTCCCTGTCCGAGCCGGTGACGGGCATGCCGAGCGATCTGGCCATCCAGGCGGAGGAGTTGGCCCGGGTGCGCGCGCTGATGGAGGAACTGCTCGCCCGGCACACCGGGCGCGGCGCGGAGCGGGTCCGCGACGATCTGGAACGGGTGCTCGTGCTGGACGCCCCGGCGGCCGTGGAGTACGGCCTGGTGGACGGCGTCGTACCGCGGCGCGGGGCCGCGCCGACCGTTCCGGGTACGCCGGGCGATCCGACCGCTCCGGGCGCACCGGGTGCTCCGGGCACTCCGGGCGCGCGGTGAGCCGCCGGTGCTGCCCGAGGAACTCCCGCCTCTGCCCGCGCTGACGCGCGCGGAGGGTGAGCTGGTCGACCGGTACCTGGACGTGGTCGACCTGCTGGGCCGCGTCAATCCGGCCCGGGACGCCGACACCTACCGCGCTCTGCGAGCCGCTCAGGCCCTGGTGCGCAAGGCGGAGGAGTTGCGGGACGCGCTCGCCCTGATGCACCGGCGCGGCGAGACGGAACCGCACGGGGAGACCCTGGCGCGGGCGATGCGCGTGCTGGACGGCGAGCGGCGCACCGCACGCCTCATCCTGCCGCCCGGCGGGCCGGGCTGACCGGTCCCGCCGGCCGATGCCAGGCTCGGCGGATCCGTCCCGCAGCTCCCCTCGGCACGTCGTTCGGGCCGGAGTTGAAACGGCCCGAACGACGGACCCACGTCCGGCGTATTTTCAGCATTTTTACTGTCTTTTTCGAGGGTCGGCCGGCTTGCGCGCCGAATTGGGCCGTTCGGCGCAGCCGAAGGTTTTGGGCCAGGTCCGGGGCCGCGTACGGCACCTGACGATGTCTCGAACACAGTGAAGTCCACCCGAACGGGCGAGTGGTGAGTAACGCCACAAAGGGGCGGTTCCGTTGGGATTTTCGGACACGTGTGAGTGAAGATCCCTGACTGACGACAAGCCCCCGCCGCAGCGGCGGGGCGGTCCGGGCGGACGCCGAGTCCTGCCGCCGCCCGGACGACCGGTCGACAGGAGTGGATCGGCAGGAGTGGAGGACCCGAGCAAGACGGGTCGCCGGCACGGACGTTCGTCGCAGACGGGCGGATGTGCCGCGCAGCCCTTGGGGTGAAGTCGCGAGAACGCGACCGGGCAACTTCGCCAGCCCGAATCCGACAGGTCATCCTTCACAGGCGGCTGACGAAGGGTTGCGCATGACTGCGCTCAATCGTGTCCCGTCGCTGATGGCACGTGCCGGTACGGCCTCTGCCCTCACCCTCGCCGCCGTGGGCGGCACCATCGTGGCGCCGGGTCTGTCCGCCGACGCCTCGGCCGCCACCATGGCGACGAAGGCCCTCCGGGTCGCGGCGTCCAAGAAGGGCTCCCCGTACCAGTGGGGGGCCACCGGGCCGCGCAGGTTCGACTGCTCCGGGCTCACGCTGTACTCGTTCAAGAAGGCGGGCAAGAAGCTGCCCCGCACGGCGGCGCAGCAGTACAACCGGACGCACCACGTCTCGGCCGACCACCGAAAACCGGGCGACCTGGTGTTCTTTCACTATGGATCCAGCGTCTACCACGTCGGCATCTACGCCGGGAAGGGAAAGATCTGGCACGCACCGAGGACGGGGGAAGTGGTGAAGCTGGAGAAACTCTGGACGAACCACGTCTGGTACGGCCGGGTCAGCTGACCCGGCTCCATGCGGTGAGCGGCGCGGCTCCGGAGGGGGCCGCGCCCGTGCTCTCCCGGGCGGGGGCCACGCGCCCGCTCTCCCTGTCGGGGGGGCCGCGCCCGTGCTCTCCCGGGCGGGGCCACGCGCCCGCTCTCCCGGACGGGGGGCACGCGCGTGCTATACCGCCGGCCCTTAGCGCCCGCCGGCCCGCCCTAGGTTTCCTGCTGGCCCGCGGCCGGTACCGGTTCCGCGGGGGCCGTCCAGGGCAGTTCGATCAGCACCGTCTTGCCGCCCTCGCGCGTGGGCCGGACCCGGAGCCTGCCGCCGCACTCGGCGGTGAGCCAGCGGATGATGACCATGCCGCGGCCGTTGTCCTGCTGGACGGCCGCCGGGAGTCTCTTCGGGAAGCGCGGGTGACTGTCCGTGACGCCGATGCGCAGGTCCTCGTCACGGTCCAGGGCGAGGTCCACCGTGAACGTGGGTGACTGCCCGAAGGTGTGCTGTACGGCGTTGGTGGCCAGTTCGGAGACGATGAGCCGCACGGTGTCGGCCGCGTCGGTGTCCGACGGCAGGCCCCACTCCGCGAGGGTGCCCAGCACGTAGGCGCGGGCCGCGGAGACCGAGGCGGGATCGCTCGGCAGAGTGACGGATGCTTCCAGGTGGTCTGCCATGGCGACGTCGTCCCTTTCCCCCGGGGCCGCGGTCCGACAAGGAGCGGCTGGTTCGAGTACGGTCCCGGACTGGTGCTTCCTCGTCAGACTGCCACCACCGGACCGGTCACGGGGAGCGATCCACCAAGATATGCATATATCTGTCGCTCGATGCGGTGAACTCTGCGACGGCAGAGCGTATTTGGGCGGCCCGTAAGGAGTAATGGCGAGTGAGGAGGAGCCCATGCAGAACGGTCCCGCGGTGCGGCGCCGCAAACTGGGCGCCGAACTGCGCGCGCTGCGCACCGGGGCGGGGCTCACGAGTGGTGACGCGGCCCGCCTGGTGGGCTGGCACCAGTCGAAGGTGAGCCGTATCGAGACCGGCGCCAGCGGGGTGAAACCGGCCGATGTGCGGTTACTCCTCGACACCTACGGGGTCGACGACGGGCAACTGCGCGAGTTACTTCTGGGGTTGGCGGGGTCGGAGCACGCGAGCGCCCGGCACCGCTGGTGGCACGCCTACCGGGGGATCCTGCCCCCGGCCTACCGGGACTTCATCAGCCTGGAGTCGCAGGCGAGCGGCATGCGCACCCTGGAGACCACGGTGGTGCCGGGGCTGCTGCAGACCCCCGAGTACGCCCGCGCGGTGACCCGGTCCGCGGTGGAGGGCCTGGACGAGGAGCGGCTGGACGCGCTGGTGGAGGTGCGCCTGGCCCGGCAGGACGTGCTGCGCTCGGATCCCCCGCTGCGGCTGAGCGCGGTGCTGGACGAGGCGGTGCTCCGGCGCGAGGTGGGCGGACCAGAGGTGATGGCCCGTCAGCTGAAGCGGCTGGCGGAGGCGGCGCAGTTGCCCCAAGTCAGGCTCCAGGTACTGCCGTTCGCGACCGGGGCGCATGTCGGCCTCACCGGCCCTTTCGTTATCTTCTCCTTTCCGAGCACTTCTGATCTGGACGTGGTTGTTCTGGACCAGTTGACGAGTAGCCTCTATCTGGAACGGAAAGAAGACCTCCAGGCGTATGGGGAGGCCTTCAACACCCTTCGGATCCACGCCCTTTCACCCGAGGACTCGGTGGATTACATCACCGCGATAGGTGACGGCGCGTAGAGGAGGCACCATGACCGCACTGCCTCGGAACGTCCCTTCCAGCACCGATCTGCACGGCGTGCGATGGCTGCGCAGCAGCTACAGCACGGGCGCGAACAACTGCGTGGAGACGGCCCGGCCGCACTCCGGCCGCGGGGCCGGACTGCTCGCCGTGCGCGACTCCAAGCGTCCCGCCGGACCCGCGCTGCTCTTCTCCCCGGAGAGCTGGGCGGGCTTCCTGACCACGCTCCACTGACCGGCCCCTACGAAACCCCGTCGGCACTCGTGCGACGCCCGGCCGTGTCACGCCGACTCATGGTCGAGTCTCGCCGATCACTCGTACAGCGCGTTCGATCTCGGCCCCGGACAGGTCCGCGCGGGCGGTCAGCCTGAGCCGTGAGATGCCGTCGGGCACGGAGGGAGGACGGAAACAGCCCACGGCCAGCCCGGCCGTACGGCAGTCCGCCGCCCAGCGCACGGCCTGCTCCGGGGACGGGGCCCGCACGGAGACCACCGCGGCGTCCGGACGTACCGCCTCCAGACCCGCGGCGGTCAGCCGTGCGTGCAGTTCCGCGGCGACTTCGCGGGCCCGCGCGGCCCGCTCCGGCTCGCGGCGCAGCAGCCGCAGGGCCGCCAGGGCGGCGCCGGCCGCCGCCGGGGCGAGGCCGGTGTCGAAGATGAAGGTGCGAGCCGCGTTGACCAGGTGGCCGATCACCCGGGCCGGACCGAGCACCACGCCACCCTGGCTGCCCAGCGACTTGGACAGGGTGGCCGTGACGACCACGTCGTCCGCGCCCGCGAGCCCGGCCGCCTGCGGCGCGCCCCGGCCGCCGTCGCCCAGCACGCCGAGTCCATGGGCGTCGTCCACGACCAGGCCGGCGCCGTACTCCCGGCACGCGTCGGCCAGCGCGGCCAGCGGCGCCTGGTCGCCGTCCACCGAGAACACCGTGTCGGATACGGCGATCGCCGCGCCGTCGTGCGTGCCCAGCGCCTTGCGCACGGCCTCGGGGTCGGCGTGCCCGACCACCTGGGTGGTGCCCCGGGCGAGCCGGCAGCCGTCGATGAGCGAGGCGTGATTGCCCGCGTCGGAGACGATCAGGGAGCCGTGCGGGCCGAGCGCGGTGACCGCGGCCAGGTTGGCCGCGTAGCCGGAGGAGAAGACCAGCGCCGCCTCGAAGCCGCAGAAGTCCGCCAGCTCGCGCTCCAGCTCGGTGTGCAGCTCGGTGGTGCCGGTGACCAGCCGGGAGCCGGTGGAGCCGCCGCCCCAGGTCCGAGCGGCCGCTGCCGCCCCGTCGGCGACCTCGGGGTGGTGGGCGAGGCCCAGGTAGTCGTTGCTCGCCAGGTCCAGCAGCGGCGAGTCGGCGGGGCGCGGGCGCAGGGTCCGTACGAGACCGGCCCGGCGCCGCGCCTCCGCCTGCTCGTCGATCCAGCCGAACGCCATGGGTCCTCCGGGGCTTTTGTAGGTAGCGGACAGACACTAGCGGCACGGGCAGGCACCCAGGGTGTGGCAATACCCACACGTCGAAGCATCTCTGTTGTGCAAACTCTCCTTGGCCCGAAGCGGTCCCGTAGGACAGGATCAACTTTCATGGACCTGCTGAACACGCTGGTGGACAAGGGGCTTCGGCGCGAGCTGCCGACCCGCGAGGAAGCGCTCGCCGTACTCGCCACCTCCGACGACGATCTGCTCGATGTGGTGGCCGCGGCCGGCAAGGTGCGCCGGCACTGGTTCGGCCGGCGCGTGAAACTCAACTACCTGGTCAACCTGAAGTCGGGCCTGTGCCCGGAGGACTGCTCCTACTGCTCCCAGCGGCTGGGCTCCAAGGCCGACATCCTGAAGTACACCTGGCTCAAGCCCGGCGAGGCCTCCGAGGCCGCCGCCGCGGGCCTGGCCGGCGGTGCCAAGCGGGTCTGCCTGGTGGCCAGCGGGCGCGGTCCGACGGACCGTGACGTGGACCGGGTCTCCGAGACCATCAAGACCATCAAGGAGCAGAACGAGGGCGTCGAGGTGTGCGCCTGCCTCGGGCTGCTCTCCGACGGCCAGGCGGAGCGGCTGCGCGAGGCCGGCGCGGACGCCTACAACCACAACCTGAACACGTCCGAGGGGACGTACGGGGACATCACGACCACGCACACCTACGCCGACCGGGTGGACACGGTGCAGAAGGCGCACGGCGCCGGCCTGTCCGCCTGCTCGGGGCTGATCGCGGGCATGGGCGAGAGCGACGAGGACCTGGTGGACGTGGTCTTCTCGCTGCGCGAGCTGGACCCGGACTCGGTGCCGGTGAACTTCCTGATCCCGTTCGAGGGCACCCCGCTCGGCAAGGAGTGGAACCTCACCCCGCAGCGCTGCCTGCGCATCCTGGCGATGGTGCGGTTCGTCTGCCCGGACGTCGAGGTGCGGATCGCGGGCGGCCGCGAGGTCCACCTGCGCACGATGCAGCCGCTGGCCCTGAACCTGGCCAACTCGATCTTCCTCGGTGACTACCTGACCAGCGAGGGCCAGGCGGGCAAGGCCGACCTGGAGATGATCGCGGACGCCGGGTTCGAGGTGGAGGGCACCGGGGAGATCACGCTGCCCGAGCACCGGGTGACGGCGGCCGGCGGTGGCTGCGGATCGCACGCCGAGGCCGGGTGCGGGTCGCACGCGGAGGCCGGGTGCGGGTCCGTCTGCGGCTCGCATGAGGGGCAGGACGTGTGCGGTACGGCGACGGAGTCCGCGCCGGGCACGGAGTCGGCGGCGGCCGTGAACGAGCCGCGCACCGACCTGGTCGCCGTGCGTCGCCGGGGCGCCGGGACGGACCTCGCGCCCAATGCCTGACCTGGGCGTGCCCGAGCTGCTGGAGCTGGACCGGCGGCATGTGTGGCATCCGTACGGTCCGATGCCCGGACGGGTAGAACCGCTCGTCGTGGAGTCGGCGAGCGGGGTCCGGCTGAAGCTCGCGGACGGCTCGGGCGAACTGGTCGACGGCATGGCGTCCTGGTGGTCGGCGATCCACGGCTACGGCCACCCGGTCCTCGACGAGGCCGCGCGGCGCCAGCTCGACCGGATGAGCCATGTGATGTTCGGCGGGCTCACGCACGAGCCCGCCGTACGCTTGGCGAAGCTCCTTGTAGACATGTCGCCTGACGGGCTTGAACATGTGTTCCTCGCCGACTCCGGTTCGGTGTCGGTCGAGGTCGCGGTGAAGATGTGCTTCCAGTACTGGCGCTCGCTCGGCCGGCCGGAGAAGCGGCGGCTGCTCACCTGGCGGGGCGGATACCACGGGGACACCTGGAACCCGATGTCGGTGTGCGACCCCGAGGGCGGGATGCACGACCTGTGGACCGGGGTACTCCCGCGCCAGGTGTTCGCGGACGCGCCCCCGGCCGAGTACGAGGAGTCGTACGCCGATCATCTGCGCGAGACGATCGAGCGGCACGCGCACGAGGTGGCCGCGGTCATCGTGGAGCCGGTGGTGCAGGGCGCCGGCGGGATGCGGTTCCACTCTCCCGCGTATCTGCGGGTGCTGCGGGAGGCGTGCGACGCCCACGACGTGCTGCTGGTGTTCGACGAGATCGCGACCGGGTTCGGCCGCACCGGCGCGCTGTTCGCGGCGGAGCACGCGGCCGTCACGCCGGACGTGATGTGTGTGGGCAAGGCCCTGACCGGCGGATATCTGACGATGGCGGCCACACTGAGCACCTCCCGGGTGGCCGACGGCATCTCGCGCGGCGAGGTGCCGGTGCTCGCCCACGGGCCGACGTTCATGGGCAACCCGCTCGCGGCGGCCGTGGCCTGCGCCTCGATCGAACTGCTGCTCGGCCAGGACTGGCGGGCCGAGGTCAAGCGGATCGAGGCGGGGCTGCGGGACGGGCTGGCGCCGGCGCGTGAGCTGCCCGGCGTGCGGGACGTGCGCGTTCTGGGCGCCATCGGAGTGGTCCAGCTCGACCACGAGGTGGACATGGCCGCGGCGACCCGGGCCGCGGTGCGGGAGGGCGTCTGGCTGCGCCCCTTCCGCGACCTGATCTACACGATGCCGCCGTACGTCACCGGGGACGAGGACGTGGCACGGATCGCGCGCGCGGTGATCGCCGCGGCACAGGAGGGTTGAGATGCCGGTACTGGTGGTCACGGGCACGGGCACGGAGGTCGGCAAGACGGTCACGACCGCGGCGGTCGCCGCCGCGGCGCGCGCGGCCGGCCGGTCGGTGGCCGTGCTGAAGCCCGCGCAGACCGGCGTGGGCCCGGACGAACGCGGGGACGCCGCGGAGGTCGAACGGCTCGCGGGTCCGGTCACGATCGCCGAACTGGGCCGTTTCCCGGAGCCGTTGGCGCCGGGCACGGCGGCCCGTCGGGCCGGCATGGCCCCGGTGCGTCCGCAGGAGGTGGCCGAGGCCGCGGCGAAGCTGGCCACCGAGCACGATCTGGTGCTCGTCGAGGGCGCGGGCGGTCTGCTCGTGCGGTTCGACGAGGCGGGCGGCACGCTGGCGGACGCGGCCGCGCTGCTGCGCGCGCCGGTGCTGGTCGTGGCCTCGGCCGGTCTGGGCACGCTGAACACGACCGAGCTGACGGCCCGTGAGCTGCGCTCGCGCGACCTGGAGCTGGCCGGAGTGGTGATCGGCAGCTGGCCCGGCTCGCCCGACCTCGCGTCCCGCTGCAACGTCGAGGACCTGCCGGAGTGCGCGGGCGCTCCGCTGCTCGGCGCGGTCCCGGCCGGCGCGGCGGCGCTGCCCCCGGCCGCCTTCCGCACCGCGGCACCCACGTGGCTGGCCTCCCGGCTGGACGGCACGTGGGACGCGGAGGACTTCCGGGTCCGGGAAGCACCGGAAGCACCGGAAGCGCCGTAGGTTCGGCGCCGCCCCGCGCGGGCCGCGGGCAGTCGTGCCGCCGGCGCGGCACGGGTGGGCGCGGGGCGCCTGGCCACGCCGAGCGGCACTGCACGACCCCGGACCGGGCGCCGCCCGCGCGGCACGGGCGGGCGCAGTGGCACCCGGCCCCGCTGAGCGACACTGCTCAGCCCGAACCGGGCGAGTGCCGCCGGCGCGGCACGGGCGGGCGCGGCGGCGCCTTGCCACGCCGAGCGGCACTGCACGACCCCGGACCGGGCGCCGCCCGCGCGGCACGGGCGGGCGCAGTGGCACCCGGCCCCGCTGAGCGACACTGCTCAGCCCGAACCGGGCGAGTGCCGCGGGCGCGGCGCGGGTGGGCACGGGGGCGCCTGGCCACGCCGAGCGGCACCGCTCGGCCCCGGACCGGGCGAGTGACGCCGGCCGGGGGTGCCGTGGGGTGTTCCGGGGGACAATGGGTGTAGGCCCCGTCCTCCGGGAGGTTGCCATGCGGCTGTTGTCCGCCGGCTCAGGTGGCAAGGTGGCGCACGGTCCCGTCCACCATCCGGTGTTCGCCCGTTACTACGCGCGGTTCAGCGTGGGGGCCGAGTCGCGGCTCGGCCTGGCCGACGTGCGGACCCGGCTGCTCGCGGGGCTGTCCGGGCGGGTGATCGAGATCGGCGCGGGCAACGGCCTGAACTTCGGGCGCTATCCGGGCACGGTCTCGGAGGTCGTCGCGATCGAACCGGAGCCGCTGCTCAGGCAGTTGGCGGTCGAGTCGGCGGTGCACGCGCAGATTCCGGTCGACGTGGTGCCCGGCGCGGCGGAGGCCCTGCCGGTCAAGAGCGAGGCGTTCGACGCGGCCGTGCTGTCCCTGGTGCTGTGCAGCGTGCGGGACGTGTCACGTGCGCTGAGCGAGGTGCGGCGGGTGCTCAAGCCCGGCGGCCAGGTGCGGTTCTTCGAGCACGGGCGGGGCCGTGGGCGCGTGATGACACTGACCCAGCGCACCCTGGACCGCACGGTGTGGCCGGCGCTGGCCGGCGGCTGCCATGTGGCCCGGGACCCGGTCGCCGCGCTGCGCGACGCCGGCTTCGAACTGGGGCCGCTCCGGCGGCTGCTGGTGCCGGAGAAGGGCCCGGCGCTGCCCATGTCGTACTGCACGCTGGGTACCGCTTGGCGGCCCGCGGAACCCGCCCGCCGCTGACCGGGCGATGGCCCGGCCGTACGGATCACAGGCTCCAGCGGCGCAGTTCCCGCGCGATGTCCGCCACACCCGCCTCTCCGCTCTTGACCAGCCGGGCCAGATCGCGGACCTGCTCGGGCGTGGTGACGACCTTCAGGCCGCTGGCGACCAGATAGGCGTAGGCGACCGCGGAGGCGAACAGCGCGTTGGAGCGCTCCAGCGCCGGCACGTGGACGAGCAGTTGCAGCAGGGCGGCGGCGCGGTCGTACGGGGTGTCGTAGACGGGTACGTCGAATATCTCGGCCCGATGGCGCGCGACGGCCGCGACCAGGGCACCCCAGTCGCTCACCTGCGGGTCCCCGGGCGTCTTCTGCTCGGCGAGCATGAGCAGCCAGGCGAGGTCGATACTGAGGTCGCTCAAGGGATCAGCGGCCGCCTTCGCCCGCGCCGCGTGCCTCGCCGAACTCCTCGGCGAACACCGACTCGTACTGCTTCATGAAGTCGGCGGCGGCGTCCACGAACGTCCGGCCGGCCTCTCCGGCGTCCTGTCTGACGAGCTCCTCGATGTAGCGGTTGACGCTCATACCGCGGGCCAGGGCGCGTTCGCGGGCCGCGCGGGCGGTGTCCTCGTCCACGCGCACGTTCAGCTGGGTCTTCGCCATACCTCGACGCTAGCGCTCAGGCGCTAGCAGGACAAGGGGCGCCCGGGGGCACCTGGATGCCCCTTACACGCGTGCCGTGCGCCCTCGGCCCCCTGGGGGATACCGGGTGTGCGCCCGGTCACACTACGCTCGGCCGGGAGAAGGATGTCGGGACGAGGATGAGGGCACGTCGAGACGACCGGGAGGCGGACTTGTCCACACCTGCTGCGCAGCACGCGCCGGGACACGCGCCGGACGGCGGGACCGCGTCCCAGGCGCGCGGGCTGACCAAGGCGTACGGCACCGGCGAGACGGCGGTGCTCGCCCTGGACTCGGTGGACGTGGACATCGCCCGCGGCCGGTTCACCGCCGTCATGGGCCCCTCGGGTTCGGGCAAGTCGACGCTCATGCACTGCCTGGCCGGGCTGGACACCGTGTCGGCCGGTCAGGTGTGGCTCGGCGACACCGAGATCACGGGGCTGAAGGACCGGGAGCTGACCCGGCTGCGACGGGACCGGATCGGGTTCATGTTCCAGTCGTTCAATCTGATCCCGACGCTGAACGCGGCGGAGAACATCACCCTGCCGATGGACATCGCGGGCAAGAAACCCGACCCGGCGTGGCTGGACCAGGTCATCGACACGCTGGGGCTGCGGGACCGGCTGAAGCACCGCCCGGCCCAGCTGTCGGGCGGCCAGCAGCAGCGCGTCGCCTGCGCCCGCGCACTGGCCTCACGCCCCGAGCTGATCTTCGCCGACGAGCCCACGGGAAACCTGGACTCGCGTGCCGGCCTGGAGGTGCTGGGCTTCCTGCGCAGCGCGGTGGACGACCTCGGGCAGACGGTCGTCATGGTCACCCACGACCCGGGCGCCGCCGCCCACTCCGACCTGGTGCTGTACCTGGCGGACGGCCGGATCGTGGACGAGATGGAGCGGCCGACGTCGGAGGCCGTGCTGGAGCGCATGCGCCTCTTCTCGGGCGGCGGCCGCCGGGGCGCCACGACCGGCGGGGCGGACGCGCCCTTCGAGGGGACGGACGGGACCAGCACGGCCGACGCGTCCTTCGGGGGAACGGACGGGACCGGCACGGCCGACGACACCGACGGCACCGCGCGGGAGGCCTGACCCGGTGCTCAGAGCGACGCTGCGGAGTTTCCTCGCGCACAAGGGGCGGCTGGCGCTGTCGGCGCTGGCCGTCGTGCTGTCCGTAGCGTTCGTCGCGGGCAGTCTGATCTTCTCCGACACCGTCAGCCGCACCTTCGACCGGCTGTTCGCCTCCACCGCGGCCGATGTGACGGTGGCGCCGAAGCAGGACCTGAAGTCGTCCGTGCCGACGGGAGCCGTCCAGACCCTGCCCGCCTCCCTGCGGGACCGGGTCGCGCGAGTCGACGGGGTCGCGGCCGCCCACGCGGACGTGTCGGTGCAGAACATCGTGGTGGTCGACAGCCACGACAAGTCCGTCGGCCCGACCACCGGCGCCCCCACCATCGCCGCCGCCTGGTACGTCACCCGCCGCAGCCCGGTGAAGCTGACCTCCGGGCACGCCCCGCACGGGGCGGGCGAGGCGCTGCTGGACGCGGACACCGCCGCCAAGAAGCACGTCCGGACCGGCGACACGCTGACCGTGCAGGCACAGCCTGGCAGCTTCCGGGTCCGGGTCGTCGGCATCGCGACCTTCACCACGACCAACCCGGGTGCCGCGCTCGTCTTCCTGGACCCCGCGGTGGCCGGCCGTGAACTGCTCGGCTCCGCCGACCGGGCCACGAGCATCTCCGCGGACGCGGCCGAGGGCGTGAGCGACGCCGTGCTCAAGCGCCGCGTCGGGGCGGCGATCGGCACCGCCCACTACGACCTGAGGACCGCGAAGGAGCAGGCCAAGTCGGCGGCGGCGAGCCTCGGCCCGTTCCTCGACGTGATCAAGTACGTGATGCTGGGATTCGCCGGCATCGCCGTCCTCGTCGGCGTCTTCCTGATCGTCAACACGTTCTCCATGCTGATCGCCCAGCGCACCCGCGAACTGGGCCTGCTGCGCGCGCTCGGCGCCGACCGGCGGCAGGTACGGCGGTCCGTGCTGACGGAGGCGCTGCTGCTCGGGCTGGTGGGCTCCACGCTGGGCCTCGCGGCCGGGATCGGGCTCGCGGTCGGGCTGATCCATCTGATGAGCGCCTTCGGGATGAACCTGAAGACCACCGAGATGGTCATCGGCTGGGGCACCCCGGTCGTGGCGTACGTCGTCGGGGTGGGCGTCACCTTCGTCGCCGCGTACCTCCCGGCACGGCGGGCGGCGGGCGTCTCACCGATGGCGGCGCTCTCGGACGCCGACGTGGCGGGCGTGGGCAAGCCGTTGAAGGTGCGGGGCGTCGTCGGCTCGCTGGTCGGAGCGGCCGGCGCGGCGGCGCTGGTCGGGTGCGCGGCGGCCACGAAGACCGCTTCGGCCGCGTCGCTGCTGGGGCTCGGCGTGCTGCTGACCCTGGTCGCGACGGTCATCGGCGGCCCGCTGCTGGTCCGGCCGGTGATCCGTGTCCTCGGCGCGGCCTTCCCCGCGCTGTTCGGTTCGGTGGGCCGGATGAGTCAGCGCAACGCCCTGCGCAATCCGCGCCGTACGGGAGCGACCGCGTCCGCGCTGATGGTGGGCCTCGCCCTGGTCGCCGGGATGTCCGTGGCGAGTTCCTCCATGTCGGCGTCGTTCGACCGGCAGATCGACAAGACGCTGGGCGCGGACTTCATCGTCCAGAACGCCAATTTCGCGCCGTTCACCAAAGAGGTCACCGGCGAGGTGGCCGGCACGCCCGGCGTCGGACTCGTCGTACGGCAGCGGCTCACCGCGATCGCCGTCCGGCTGCCCGACGGCAAGCGCGTCGAGACCACCGCCGCCGGATACGGGCCCCGGCTCGACGACGTCGCCCACGTCTCCTACGCGCGCGGGGACTCGGCGGCGGCGCTGGCCGACGGCCGCCTGGGGATGGACGCGGACTTCGCCAGGGACCACGGGGTGGGCGTCGGCACCGTGCTCCCGGTCGAGTTCCCGGGCGGGCGCAGCGCCCGGCTGACGGTCGGAGCGCTCACCGAGCAGGAGTCCGCCGAGGGCTTCGGCACCCAGGGCGGCGTCTTCTTCGGACTCGCGACGGTCGAGAAGTACGTCCCCGGCGGCCAGGACTCCGTGCTCTACGTCAACGCCGCGCCCGGCACCGACCCGGTCAGGCTACGGCCCCGGCTGGAGCGGGCGCTCCAGCCGTTCCCGCAGGTCCAGGTGCGCGACCAGGCCGACTACAAGAAGCTCGTCCACGACCAGATCGCCGTGCTGCTGTACCTGGTGTACGCCCTGCTCGGCCTCGCGATCGTCATCGCGGTCCTCGGTGTCGTCAACACGCTCGCCCTGTCGGTGGTGGAGCGCACCCGGGAGATCGGGCTGCTGCGCGCGATCGGGCTGGGCCGGCGGCAGCTGCGGCGGATGATCCGGCTGGAGTCGGTGGTGATCGCGGTCTTCGGGGCCGTCCTCGGGCTGGCCCTCGGCCTCGTGTGGGGTGTGTGCGTCCAGCGCGTGCTGGCGCTGCGGGGGCTGACGGCGCTGGCGATCCCCTGGGGCACGATCGTCGCGGTGGTGATCGGCGCGGCGGTGGTGGGTGTCGTAGCGGCCCTGCTGCCCGCGCTGCGGGCGTCGCGGATGAACGTGCTGGCGGCGATCGCGCACGAGTGAGGGCGGGATGCCGGGGCGGGCGGTCTGCCGGGCGTCCGGATCCGCTCAGCCTCCGGTCCGCCGGGCTCCGGTCCGCATGGTGGAAATCTTCCGGCCCGGTGGGCGCTCCGTGCTGGGCTGACCGCATGGACCGCATGAATCCCGTGAACCGTATGAGCCCGCCCGTGATACGCCCCGCCCGGCCCGACGACCTGGACGCCGTCCTCGCCTTCTGGAAGACGGCCGCCGAGGGCACCAGCATCAGCGACGACCGCGCCGGAGTGGAACGGCTCCTCGCCCGCGACCCGGAGGCGCTGCTCCTCGCCGAGCTGGACGGTGAGCTGTACGGCACGGTGATCGCGGGCTTCGACGGCTGGCGCTGCCATCTTTACCGGCTCGCGGTGCATCCCGGGCGGCGGCGCAGGGGTGTCGGCTCCGCCCTGCTGGCGGCCGCCGAGGAGCGGTTCGTACGGCTGGGCGGCCGACGTGGGGACGCCATGGTGCTGGTCCGCAACGAGCGGGCGCAGCATGCCTGGCGGGCCGCCGGATACGCGCCCGAGGCGCAGTGGCGGCGCTGGGTGAAGCCGCTCACGGACTGAGGCGGCCCCACCGGTTCTTTACCCATCCTTTACCATGGAGGGAGCACTCGGCCCTTCATGAAAGGTTGTGAGCGTCCGCCCATGGGCGATCCTCCCCGTGCGCGACACCGCGCGTTCCGCCCCGTCCTGACCGATCATGGGACCGGGGTGACCCGATGACCGAAGTGCTCCTCCTCGTGGTGGCGATCCTGCTCTCGCTCGCCTGTGGCGCGTTCGTGGCGGCCGAGTTCTCCCTGACGACGGTCGAGCGCGCGGAGCTGGAGCGGGCCGTCGAGCGCGGTGATCGCGGTGCCGCGGGCGCCCTGAAGGCCGTACGGAACCTGACCTTCCAGCTCTCCGGCGCGCAGCTCGGCATCACCGTCACCAACCTGGTGGTCGGCATGCTCGCCGAGCCGTCCATCGCCAAGCTGCTCGCGGGCCCCTTCCAGGCCCTCGGCCTGTCCCGGTCCACGGCCACGTCCGCCGCCCTGGTGCTGGGTACGGCGCTGTCGACGGTGTTCCTGATGGTCGTCGGCGAGCTGGTGCCGAAGAACTGGGCGATCTCCTCGCCGCTGGCCATGGCCCGGCGGGTGGGCAACGCGCAGCGCTGGTTCAGCGCCGCCTTCCGCCCGTTCATCAGCCACCTCAACCACACGGCCAACCGCTTCGTACGACGGCTGGGCATCGAGCCCGCCGAGGAACTGGCCTCCGCGCGCGGGCCGCAGGAGCTGGCCGCGCTCGCCCGGCACTCCGCGAAGGAGGGCGCCCTGGAGGCGGACACGGCCGAGCTGTTCGTGCGGACGCTGAACCTGGCGGACCTCACCGCGCAGAACGTGATGACCCCGCGCGTGCAGGTCGTCGCCCTGGACATGCAGGCGACCTGCGAGGACGTGGCGAACGCGACCCGCGCGACCGGCCTGTCCCGGTTCCCGGTCTACCGCGGCAGCCTCGACGCCGTGGTCGGCACGGCCCACATCAAGGACGTGCTGGCCGTACCCGCCGAGGAGCGGCGCCACCGCATGGTCGCCCAGGTGATGCGCGAACCGCTGCTCGTGCCCGAGTCTCTGACCGTGGACCGGCTGCTGGACCGGCTGGGGGGCCGGCGCACCATGGCCGTCGTCATCGACGAGTACGGCGGTACGGCGGGCGTGGCGACCCTGGAGGACATCGTCGAGGAGGTCGTCGGCGAGGTGCGCGACGAGCACGACCCGCACGAGACCCCCGATCTGGCCCCGGCCGGCGCCGACACGGACGGCCGCGCGCTGTACTCGGCGGACGGAGCCGCCCGCACGGACCAGCTCGCGCGGGTCGGCCTGCGCGCGCCCGAGGGGCCGTACGAGACGCTGGCCGGTCTCGTCGCCGCCGGTCTCGGCCGCATACCCGAGGTCGGCGACGCGGTCGAGGTGGCGGGCTGGCGTCTTGAGGTCGTGGACGCCTCGGGGCGCCGGGCGGCCCGGGTGCTGCTGCACGCGCCGCTGGACGACGACAGGAGCCCCGAGGGCCCGAAGGGGGCGCGATGACCGCCGTACAGTTGCTGATCGGTCTGGCGACGCTGGTCGTCAACGCGTTCTTCGTGGGCGCCGAGTTCGCCCTGATCTCGGTGCGCCGTTCGCAGATCGAACCGCTCGCGCAGGAGGGCGACCGGCGCGCGAAGAGCGTCCTGTGGGGGCTGGAGCACGTGTCCGCGCTGCTGGCCGCGGCCCAGCTCGGCATCACGCTGTGCACGCTGGTCCTCGGTGTGGTCGCCGAGCCGGCCATCGCCCATCTGCTGGAACCGGTGTTCCACGCGGTCGGCGTGCCGGTGGGCGCGGGCCACGCGGTGTCGTTCGTGATCGCGCTGGCGCTGGCGACGTACCTGCACATGCTGCTGGGCGAGATGGTGCCGAAGAACATCGCGCTCGCCGAGCCGGTGCGCAGCGCGCTGCTGCTCGGTCCTCCGCTGGTCACCCTGTCCCGGGCGCTCCGGCCGGTGATCTTCACGGTCAACGCCTTCGCCAACGGGTTGCTGCGCCTGCTGAGGGTGGACGCGAAGAACGAGGTCACGGCGACGTTCTCGGACGCGGAGCTGGCCCAGATCGTGAAGGACGCCGGGGAGGCCGGGCTGATCGACAACCGGGCGCAGGAGCGGCTGCACGACGCCCTGGAGCTGGGCAGCCGGCCGGTGCGGGATGTGATCGTCCCCCTGGAGCGGGTCGTCTACGCGCGCGTGGGCGTCACGCCCGAGCAGGTGGAGCGGCTGTCGGCCGATTCGGGGTTCTCCCGGTTCCCGGTGGTCGACTCCGGCCGCCGGATCGTGGGCTATCTGCACGTCAAGGACGCCCTGGACGCTTCGCCGCGTGACGTGGCGTTCCAGCTGCGGGACATGCGGCCGATCGCGCGGGTGCGCGAGAACACCCCGCTGGACGACGTCCTCACCGCGATGCGCGGCAGCCGCACCCACCTGGCGGCCGTCCTCGGCACCGACGGACGCCTCGCGGGCCTGGTGACGATGGAGGACGTCCTGCGGGAGCTGTTCGGACAGCCGGCGGGGGCGTGAGGGGCGGCCGGCCGGGCCGGGCGTGAGGCTCGGGCTGACCGGGCCGGTCGGGGGCGCACTCGGGCTGACCGGGCCGAGTCTGAACGGGGCGTACTCGTGCTGACCGGGCCCAGGCCCGAGGGGCAAGCTCGGGTCCACCGGCCCAGGCCCGAGGGGGCGCACTCGCGTCCACCAGCCCAGGCCCGAGGGGGCGCACTCGCGTCCACCAGCCCAGGCCCGAGGGGGCACGCTCGCGTCCACCAGCCCAGGCCCGAGGGGGCGCACTCGCGTCCACCGGGCCAAGCCCGAGGGGGCGCACTCGCGTCCACCGGGCCAAGCCCGAGGGGGCACGCTCGGGTCCACCGGGCCAAGCCCGAGGGGGCACGCTCGGGTCCACCGGGCCAAGCCCGAGGGGGCGCAGTCGGGCCGACCGACCGGCGGGTATGGAGCCGGGATACCATCGCTGTCGCCATGCAGACGATTCCCACACCTCCCACGCACACCAGTCTGGTCGCGGTCGGCGACTCCTTCACCGAGGGCATGTCGGACCTGCTGCCCGACGGCTCCTACCGGGGCTGGGCCGACCTCCTCGCGGAGCGGATGGCCGCCCGCGCCCCGGGATTCCGCTACGCCAACCTCGCCGTGCGCGGGAAGCTGATCGGGCAGATCGTCGCCGAACAGGTCGAGGTGGCGGCGGCGATGGACGCGGACGTCGTCACGCTGGTCGGCGGCCTCAACGACACGCTGCGGCCCAAGTGCGACATGGGCAGGGTGCGGGGCCTGCTGACCGAGGCGGTGGAGCGGCTGGCCCCGTCCTGCAAGCAGCTGGTGCTGATGCGCAGCCCCGGCCGGCAGGGCCCGGTGCTGGAGCGGTTCCGGCCGCGCATGGAGGAGCTGTTCGGCTGCGTCGAGGAGCTGGCGGCCAAGCACGGCGCGCTGGTGGTGGACCTGTACGGGGCGCGCTCGCTCGGCGACCCCCGGCTGTGGGACGTGGACCGGCTGCACCTGACGGCCGAGGGGCACCGCCGGGTCGCCGAGGCGGTCTGGCAGACGCTGGGCTACGACCCGGAGGACAGCGACTGGCACGCGCCGATGCCGACCGCCGTCCCGCCGAACTGGATGTCGCGGCGAGTGGCGGACGCGCGGTTCGCCCGGCAGCACCTGCTGCCCTGGATAGGCCGGCGCCTGACGGGACGCTCCTCCGGGGACGGCCGGTCAGGCGCCCAGTTCAGCGCCGAACTGGGCAAAGCCTTCTGGATCACCCCTGCGGACGACACCGATCCCGGTCCGGTGACGGACTGGCGTCGGATCGGGCCGTAGCGCGCGGTCTCCTCGGGCTGCCGTGCGGCACCGGGAGACGGGCCGCGTGCTCCGGGACCCGGCGTCAGCAGCCCTCCTGTCAGCGGCCCTCGAACCGGCGCAGGCCGACCCGCCGGGACAGCCAGACCAGCAGCTCGAAGAGCACCAGGACCACGGGCACGGCCCAGGCGGCGACGTCGATCCCGCTGTAGTCCGTGTCGGCCGGCTCCGGCGCCGTCCAGCCGTGCGGGTCGACGAGCACGTCCTCGGTCTGCCCGACTTCCGTCGGCCCGTCGCAGAATCCGTCGCCCAGCTCGGCGTGCCGGAGCGGTTTGCCGTCCACCCGCTCCAGAAGGCAGGTGTACTCCGGCCCGTTCTTGCCCTGGAAGGTCTTCACCGAGGTGACCCGCGCCTCCACCCGCTGCCCCTGGTGCGCCATCACCTCCGCCTGCAGCACCGGTCCAGGCCCGGCCAGCGCGGCGATCCCCACGATCACCCCGCCCAGGATCAGCCACCCGTTGGGCGCCGCGATGATCATCAGCGCGAGAGTCGCGATCAGCGCGAAGGTCCCGAGTATCAGACCAAGTGTCTGCACGTCGGGATTGGCGGCCAGCAAGGACAGTCCGATGATCACCGGCGGACCGAAGAACGCCATGAGGGTGAGGCGGCGGACCTGCCGGGACGAGGTGGCGGTGGCTGTTCGAGGCACGGCGTCAGTGTGACGAACGGGGACATGACAGTGAAGAGCAGGCTCCGGAACGAGCGCGTCCGGCGAGCGTGTTCCGCGTCTCGTAGCTTCCGCCGAACAGGGGCGTGGCGCTGGCCTGCACAAACCGCCAGTAGACTCTGGACACGTGACCTCTGCTGCCGCCAAGCCCCGCATCCCCAACGTCCTCGCCGGACGCTACGCCTCCGCCGAGCTCGCCACGCTCTGGTCGCCCGAGCAGAAGGTGAAGCTGGAGCGGCAGCTCTGGCTCGCCGTGCTGCGGGCCCAGAAGGACCTCGGCATCGAGGTGCCGGACGAGGCGATCGCCGACTACGAGCGCGTCCTCGACACTGTCGACCTGGCCTCGATCGCCGAGCGCGAGAAGGTCACCCGGCATGACGTGAAGGCGCGGATCGAGGAGTTCAACGACCTCGCCGGGCACGAGCACGTGCACAAGGGCATGACCTCCCGGGACCTCACCGAGAACGTCGAGCAGCTGCAGATCCGCCTCTCGCTGGAGCTGGTGCGCGACCGTACGGTGGCCGTCCTCGCGCGGCTGGGCCGGCTGGCCGGCGAGTACGCGGAGCTGGTCATGGCGGGCCGCTCGCACAACGTGGCCGCGCAGGCCACGACGCTGGGCAAGCGGTTCGCGACCGTGGCCGACGAGCTGCTCGTGGCACACGGCCGCGTCGAGGAGCTGCTGGGCCGCTATCCGCTGCGCGGCATCAAGGGCCCGGTCGGCACCGCCCAGGACATGCTGGACCTGCTCGGCGGCGACGCGGGCAGGCTCGCGGAGCTGGAGCAGCGCATCGCCGCGCACCTGGGCTTCTCGCAGGCCTTCACCTCGGTCGGCCAGGTGTACCCGCGCTCGCTGGACTACGAGGTCGTCACCGCGCTGGTGCAGCTGGCGGCGGCCCCGTCCTCGCTGGCCAAGACGATCCGGCTGATGGCGGGCCACGAGCTGGTCACCGAGGGCTTCAAGCCGGGCCAGGTCGGTTCGTCCGCGATGCCGCACAAGATGAACACCCGCTCCTGCGAGCGTGTCAACGGCCTGATGGTGATCCTGCGCGGCTACGCCTCGATGACCGGCGAGCTGGCCGGCGACCAGTGGAACGAGGGCGACGTCTCCTGTTCGGTGGTCCGCCGGGTCGCGCTGCCGGACGCGTTCTTCGCGCTGGACGGCCTGCTGGAGACCTTCCTGACCGTGCTGGACGAGTTCGGCGCGTTCCCCGCCGTCGTCGCCCGCGAACTGGACCGGTACCTGCCGTTCCTCGCCACCACCAAGGTACTCATGGGCGCCGTGCGTGCCGGTGTGGGCCGGGAGGTCGCGCACGAGGCCATCAAGGAGAACGCCGTCGCCACGGCGCTCGCCATGCGTGAGCAGGGCGCCGAGCGCAACGACCTGCTGGACAAGCTCGCCGCCGACGAGCGCCTCCCGCTGGACCGCGAGCAGCTGGCCGCGCTGATGGCGGACAAGCTGTCCTTCACCGGCGCTGCGGCCGGCCAGGTCGGGGTGGTCACCGGCCGGATCGAGGAGATCCTGAAGCAGTACCCGGAGGCCGCCGGTTACACCCCCGGAGCGATCCTCTGACGACTCCGCCCGCTCGTTCCCGCCGCTTCACGCAGGCGGAACTGGAGGCCGCCCGCGACCGCCTCGTCCCCGACGTGGTCGCGGACGGCCTGCGCGTGCTCTTCTGCGGCATCAACCCCGGGCTGATGACGGCGGCGACGGGCCACCACTTCGCCCGCCCGGGCAACCGCTTCTGGCCGGTCCTGCACCTGTCGGGCTTCACCCCGAGACTGCTGACGCCGGCCGAGCAGGGTGAACTGCTGTCGTACGGGCTCGGCATCACCAACGTGGTGGCACGGGCCACCGCGCGGGCCGACGAGCTGACGGCCGAGGAGTACGTGGCGGGCGGGCGACTGCTGGCCGGCAAGGTGACGCGGTGGCGGCCGGGATGGCTGGCCGTGGTCGGGGTGACGGCCTACCGGGCGGCCTTCGGTGAGCGCAAGGCCCAGGTGGGCCCGCAGGAGCGGACCATCGGCGACACCCGTGTCTGGGTGCTGCCCAACCCCAGTGGCCTGAACGCCCATTGGACGGCGGCGACGATGGCCGAGGAGTACGCGCGGCTGCGGGAGACGGCGGAGTCCTGAGGGGTCGGGCCTGTCTTGAGGGAGCCCCATCTGTCCTGCGGGGTCCAGGTGCCCTGAGGAGTCCGGCATGCCCTGACGGAACGTCCTCCGTCAGGGCGGGTCCGTCTCGGTGACCACCGCCAGCAGCTGGAACGGCAGCTCGTCGTCCCACTGGGATATCCCGAGCGCGATCCACCGTCCGTTCTCCGTGCGCCACAGGTGGACGTCGGGCACGTGCGCGGCGAGCGTGCCCCATGGCTCGTCCATCTCCTCCCCCTCCATGCCGCGCTGGAACACGCCGAACAGGCTGAACGCGTCGGCCGGTCCCCACCGTTCGGCGAGCCGCTCCCCCAGCGCGTCCCGGTCGGCCTCGTACTGCTCCTCCGTCTCCTCGCGCCCGGCGCCACCGTCCTCGTAGAAGTCTCCACTGCTCTGTAACTCGGCTATCAGGTAACCAGGCCCGCCCGTGCCGCTGTCGGTCCGGCCGTGCACGACGGGAAACTCCCGGTCGCACAGCTGATCGATCACAGCAAGACAGTTCGCGATGTCCATGAGACCCAGTAAACCGGGCACCACTGACAATTGGCCGCCCGTCAGGCACCGTCGGCGCACCCAGGGCACGCGGGGCCGTGCGGCACGCGCCGGCACCTGTCCCGGCGAGGTGGCCCACGCCGCGCCCCGGCCGGCGCGCCCCGGCACTCGCCGGTCCGGGCCCGGCCGAGTACGATCCGCCCAACACGCCCGCGAGCTGGGAGGACGGACGGTGGGGCAGCTGACCGGTGGCGATCCCTCGCTGCTGCGAAGGATCAATTCCGCGGTGGTGCTGCACGCGCTGCGTGCCGCGGACTGCGCGACACTCACCGAGATCACCCGGGTGACCGGACTGTCCCGGCCGACGGTGGAGGGCGTGGTCGACGGGCTGATCGAGGGCGGTCTCGTCGTGGAGGCGGCGGCCGACGAGAATCCGACCCGCCGGCAGGGGCGGCCCGCCCGCCGGTTCCGGTTCCGGGCCGAGGCGGGGCATCTGCTGGGCCTGGAGATCGGCGCGCACCGGGTCGCCGCGCTGCTGTCCGACCTGGACGGCCGGGTGCTCGGCGCGCAGGCCAAGGAGGTCGACGAGACGGCCCCGGCGGACGAGCGGCTGGAGCGGCTGCGCGGCGCGGTCGCCGAGCTGCTGCGCCGGGCCGGGGTCGCGCGCAGTTCGCTGCGGGCCGTGGGCGTGGGCACACCGGGCATCGTCGAGGCCGACGGCACGGTGCGGCTCGGCACCGCCCTGCCGCAGTGGACGGGGCTGAAGCTCGGCGAGCGGCTGAGCCGTTCGTTCAAGTGCCCGGTACTGGTGGAGAACGACGCCAACGCGGCAGCCGTCGCCGAACACTGGAAGGGCTCGGCGACCGAGTCGGACGACGTGGTGATGGTCCTGGCCGGGCTGAGCCCGGGAGCAGGTGCGCTGATCGGCGGCCGGCTGCACCGGGGGTACGGCGGGGCGGCCGGCGAGATCGGCGCGCTGCATCTGCTGGGCCGGGAGGCGACGCCGGAGACGCTGCTGTCGACCACCGACGAGCCCCTGCATCCGCTGGACGAGCAGGCGGTCGCTGAGGTGTTCGCACTGGCCCGCAAGGGCGACCGGCGGGCGCGTGCTGCCGTCGAGCGCTTCATCCAGCGGCTCGTCCACGACGTGGCCGCGCTCGTGCTGGCGCTCGACCCCGAGCTGGTGGTGATCGGCGGCTGGGCGGCCGGCCTGGACGGGGTCCTGGAACCGCTGCGCCGCGAACTCGCCCGCTACTGCCTGCGGCCGCCCCGGGTGGCGTTGTCCCTGCTGGGCGAGGCGGCGGTGGCCACGGGCGCCCTGCGCCTGGCCCTCGACCACGTCGAGGAGCAGCTGTTCGCGGTGGAGGGAACGGTGACGGCCCGCCGGTGACGGCCGAGCGGTGACACCTTGGCGGTCACAGCCTGGCGGCGGCCGTCCGCCGGTTGCCGCCCCGCCGGTTGCCGCCCGGCCGTGACAGCCGGCGGTGACCGCCGGTCGGTGGCCCGCCCGTAACCGCCCGCAGGTAACCGCCCGCCGGTGACGGTCCGACGGTGGCCGCCCCGGCAACAGCCCGCCGGTGACCGCCCGCCGGTGACCGCCCCGGCAACAGCCCGCCGGTGACCGCCCCTGCAACAGCCCGCCGGTGACCGCCCGCCGGTGACCGCCCCTGCAACAGCCCGGCGGTGACGGCCCGGCGGTGGCCGCCCACCGGTACCAGCCCGGCGGTGGCCCGCCCGCCGGTCGGCAACCGCCAGTGACCGCCCGCCGGTGGCCGCCCGCCAGTGCGTCGCCTGCCAGTGATGCCGAGCTTCCCCAGTTCGTTCGTGAAGCGCCCCCGGCCCGGAGACGCGCCCGCGCCCCGGCCCGAGCAGTCGCCCCGCGCCCCGGCGGAGTTCCGGGGCGCGGGCGAACGGGACGGCAGGGCGCAGGCGCGCGGGCGAACGGGGCAGCAAGGCGCGGGCCCGCGGGGCATGTCGTCGGCGAGCGGGGCGGTCGGTCTCATGGGCCGCCCCGGCCCAGGGGGCATGTCGTCGGCGAGCGGGGCCGTCGGTCTCACGGGCCGCCCCGGCCCAGGGGGCATGCCGCGTCGCTCAGGAAGCCCGCTGTTCGGGGCCGTGGTGGATCTCCACGCCTCCGGAGTCGCCGAAGGTCAGCCGGCAGGTGTCCGCGCGGTACGTCGCGACGGACAGCGCGGCCGTGCGGCCCGCGGCGAAGAAGCGGGTGGTGACGACCAGGACGGGTGCGCCGGGGAGCCGGTCGAGGTCCTTGGCGTCGTCCGCGGCGGCTGAGCCCAGTTCGACGGCGCGGTCCTGGCCCTCCAGCTCCAGGCGCTGCAGCTCGCGCAGGACCGCACGCGCGCGTGCCGCGCCGGACGGGGCGTCTATGGCCGACAGGTCGGGCACCGAGGAGGCCGGGATGTACAGCAGGTCGGTGGCGACCCGCTGGCCGTGGGACATCCTGGACCGGCGTACGACGTGGACGGGCTCGTCGGAGCCGGTCTCCAGGGCCCGGGCGACGGCCGCGGGCGGCGCGGACTGCTCGGAGTCGACGGCCTGCCAGGCGTCGTCCCCGGCGCCGGGCCAGGCGTGCTGCTCGGAGCCGACGGCGACGCCCATCCGCGGGGGCGCGACGGTCGTGCCGACGCCGCGGCGACGCTGCAGCCGGCCTTCCAGTTCGAGCTGTTCGAGGGCCTGGCGGAGCGTGGCCCGGGCCACGCCGAAGCGGGCGGCGAGATCTCGCTCGTTGGGCAGGATCTCACCGACCGAGAACTCGGAGTCGAGCGCCTCGGTGAGCACGGTCTTGAGATGCCAGTACTTCGGTTCCGGCACAGATTCCAGCTGCGTGGTCCCCACCCTGTCCTCCGCAAGAGCTGTGGTCCGGCGGCTTTTAGCGCCCTTGTTTATTAAAGGTTGTTGCACTTCTCTGCGACCATAGGGCGGCCCTCACCCTTGGTCAAGACCAATCCTCGATCGTTCCGGCCCCGTACGGGCGCCGTGCGGCGCAGCGTTCACGCGCTGTTCGCACACCGTCCGGCGCGCTCGCCTCAGAGGTCGGCGAGGGACCGCAGTTTGTCGGGGTTGCGGATGATGTAGACGGTGGTGATACGACCGCCCACGACGTCGAGCTGGAACAGGGCGTCGGGTCGGTCCCCGGCCAGGGCCAGGATCGCCACGCCCGCGTTGGTCTCGACGTACCGCAGGGTGAGCCCCGGCCCGTCCTTGCGGGCGGCGCCGATCAGGAAGCGGCCCACCTTGTCCGCGGTGTGCAGGACGCGCACCGGTGTCTTCGCCTTGCCGCCGCTGTCGCCCACGAGGCGGACGTCCGGGGCCAGCAGGGACATCAGGCCGGCCAGGTCGCCCCCGGCCGCGGCGGCGAGGAAGCGTTCCGTCAGGTCCCGGCGCCGGGCAGGGTCGGCCTCGTAGCGCGTCCGGCGCTCCTCGACGTGCCGCCGGGCCCGGCCGGCGAGCTGCCGTACCGCCGCCTCACCGCGGTCGAGCAGGGCGGCGATCTCCGCGTAGGGGTAGCCGAACGCTTCCCGGAGGACGAAGACGGCCCGTTCCAGCGGGGACAGCGTCTCCAGGACGACGAGGACGGCGAGGGACACGGACTCGGCGAGGACGGCGCGTTCCGCGGTGTCCGGGACGGTGTCCCCGAACTCGGTGACGTACGGCTCCGGCAGCCAGGGGCCGACGTACGCCTCGCCGCGCGCCCGCACCTGGCGCAGCCGGTCGATGGCCAGTCGGGTGGTGACGCGGACCAGATAGGCACGCGGGGCGCGGACCTCGTCGCGGTCGGCGCGGGACCAGCGCAGCCAGGCGTCCTGCACGACGTCCTCGGCGTCGGCGACACGCCCGAGCATGCGGTAGGCGACGTCCATGAGGAGGGGCCGGTGTTCTTCGAAGACGTCGGTCAGGGGGTGCGCGGTCACTGCTCCATCCCATCCGACACGCCCTGCGCTGTCCAGACGGAATCGGCTCGTCGGGGGCGGTCCCGGATCACAATGACCGCGGACCGCCGGTGGTCGGCGGCCGGTGCGAAGGGTGGCCGATGCGATACGCGGTGCTGGGCACGGGCGAGGTGGGCCGCACGCTGGGCGGCAGACTGGTGGAGCTGGGGCACGAGGTGACACTCGGGTCCCGGACGAACGACAACCCGGTGGTCCTGGAGTGGGCGACGGCCGCGGGGCGGCGTGCCCGCGCGGGGACGTTCGCGGAGGCCGCGCAGGCGTCCGAGGTGGTGGTGGTCGCGGTGAGCGGCCGGGTGGCGCTCACGGCCCTGGAGGCGGCGCGCGCGGAGCACCTGGACGGGAAGATCGTCGTGGATCTGTCCAATCCGCTGGCGTTCGAGGGCGGGCTGCTGCGGCTGGACCCGGTGGAGTCGGACAGCGTGGCCGAGAGCATCCAGCGCACGTTTCACCACGCGCGCGTGGTGAAGACCCTGAACACCGTCAACTGCCAGGTGATGGTGGACCCGGGGCGGGTGCCGGGCGAGCACAACCTGTTCGTGTGCGGGGACGACGCCGCCGCCAAGGCGGAGGTGACGGCGCTGCTGGGCGAGCTGGGCTGGCCGGCCGAGCGGGTCCTGGACCTCGGCGGGATCCGGGCGGCGCGGGCCATGGAGATGGTGCTGCCGCTGTGGATGACCCTGTTCCAGAAGCTCGGCCACGCCGATTTCAACTTCGAGGTGCGCCGGGCACGTTGAGCGCCGGCTACGCGCGGCGGAACGTGGGCGAGCCGACGGGCGGCCGATGGACTGGAACCGGGGGCTACCCGTCGGTAGTAATTGCTGACAAGCTGTCTACGGATTCCGTCAGCAGCCCAGCCGAGGAGCACCCCGATGTCCGCCACCGCCTCCTTCGAGGTCCCCACCCCGCACGGCCCGCGGGACGTGACCGTCTCCTACGCGCGCGTGGGGCACGGGGAGCCACTGGTCCTGCTGCACGGCATCGGCCACCACCGGCAGGTCTGGGACCCGGTGGTGGACATCCTCGCGACCGAGCGCGAGGTGATCGCCGTCGACCTGCCCGGTTTCGGCGCCTCCCCCGCCCTGCCCGACGGTCTCGCCTACGACCTTCCGACGACCAACGCCGTGCTGGCCGCCCTCTTCACGGCACTGGAGCTGGACCGCCCGCACGTGGCCGGCAACTCGCTGGGCGGCCTGCTGGCCCTGGAACTGGGCCGCGAGAAGCTCGTACGGTCCGTCACGGCCCTCTCCCCGGCCGGATTCTGGTCGCAGGCCGAGCGGCGCTACGCCTTCTCCGTGCTGCGCGCGATGCGGGGCACCGCCCGGCGGCTGCCGCCCGGGCTGGTGGAGCGGCTGTCCCGCACCGCGGCCGGCCGTACGGCACTGACCAGCACCATCTACGCCCGCCCGGGCCGCCGGTCACCCGAGGCGGTGGTCGCCGAGACGTTCGCGCTCGCGGAGGCCTCCGGCTTCGCGGCGACTCTGCGGGCGGGCCGCACCGTCCGGTTCACCGACGACGTGCCGCACGTGCCGGTCACGGTCGGCTGGGGCAGCCGGGACATGCTGCTGGTGCGCCGTCAGGGCATCCGGGCCAAGCGGATCATCCCCCGCGCCCGGCTGGTGCGGCTGCCCGGCTGCGGGCACTGCCCCATGAACGACGACCCGGCCCTGGTCGCCCGCGTGATCCTCGACGGCAGCCGCTGACCGGCGCCGGCCGAGCGCACCCGAACCGAGCGCGACCCCGGCACCCACCAAGGCGCTTCCGGTGGCCTGGACGGGCCCGTAGGAACCGGTGCCGACGAGCGGGGCGGTGCAGGCGGCCGCCACGGGGATGAGCCCGGAGAACAGCGTGGCCCGCTCGGCGCCGATCCGCTGCATCCCCATGTACCAGCACACGAAGCCGACGACCGTCACGATCGCCGCCTGCCACAGCAGCGCGGCGGTCTCGGTGGCGTCGGGGCGGCGCAGCCAGGCGGTGCCGTCGAGGAGGCAGCCCGCCGCCGCGGCCTCGACGGCGGCGACCCCGCACACCGTCGCCGACAGCAGCCGCGGTCCGAGCGGCCGCAGCACCGGCACCGCGAGGACCGCGAAGCCCGCCTCACCGGCCAGCGCGCACGCGGAGAACGCGATTCCGGCGGCGTCGGCGTGCCCCCACCCCCGCACGGTGAACGCGCCGGCGGCGACGAGCAGCGCGCCGTACAGGACCGCCCGGCGCGGGCGGCGGCCGTCGAGGAGCGGCACGAGGACGGCCACCACGACCGGTGCGCAGCCGACGAAGACGCCCGGCACCGCGGGTTCGGCACCGCGTTCGGCCGCGATGACGGCCAGGTTGAAGCCGACCATGCCGACGGCGGCCAGCAGGGCGATGCGGGCCCAGCCGCGCGGGCCGAGCGCGCGCAGCCGCCGTCCCGCTCCAGGGCGGGCGAACGGGACGAGCAGGAGACAGGCGAGGGCGTAGCGCAGGAACTGGCCGCCCGCGTACGGGTAGTCGCCGAGGACGCTGTTGGCGGTGAAGGAGCCGCCGACGAGCACGCAGGCCAGGGCGGCGAGGACGGATCCTCGGGTGGTGTCGGTCATGACGGCGACGCTAGGGAGCGTGGCGGCCCGGATTAAGGTCCACTTCCATGACGTCATCGGGGACCAATCCGGGCGGCCTCACCGGTACGGCCGCGTGGGAGCTGCTGCTGCCGGCCGCGTCGGCACCGGCACGCGCGCGTGGGCGTGCCCTGCAGGCGGCGCTGCGCGAGGCGATCCGCTCGGGCCGGCTCACGTCCGGCACCCGCATGCCGTCGAGCCGGGAGCTGGCGGCCGACCTCGGTGTGTCGCGGGGCCTCGTCACGGAGGCGTACGAACAGCTCACGGCCGAGGGATATCTGCGCAGCGGGCGGGGCGCGGGGACCTGGGTGGGCGACGCCGTACGGGCGGCCCGGCCCGTGGCGCACGACCTCGCCCCTCGCCCCGGGGGCGCCCGCGCGGACTTCGTCCCGGGTACGCCGGACCTCTCGCTGTTCCCGCGGGCCGCGTGGGGCGCCGCGCAGCGTGCGGTGCTCGCGGACCTGCCGCACCACGACCTCGGCTACCCGGACCCGCGCGGGCTGCCCCGGCTGCGCACCGCCCTGGCCGAACTGCTCGCCCGCCGCCGTGGCGTGGTCGCCGATCCGGAGCGGATCGTGGTCGTCTCCGGCGTGACCCAGGCGACCACCCTGCTGGGCTGGGCGCTGCACGCGCGCGGGATGCGCGCGGTCGGCGTCGAGGACCCGGGCAGTCCGCAGCACGGCGCCCTGTACGCGGCGGCCGGGATGCGCACCGTACCGCTGCCGCTGGACGCGGACGGCCTGGCCCTGGGCCCACTGGAGGCCTCCGGGGTACGGGCGGCGGTGACGACACCCGCGCACCAGTACCCCACCGGCATCGCCTACTCGGCGCGGCGCCGCACCGAACTGCTGGCGTGGGCGCGGTCGGTGGACGGCCTGCTGCTGGAGGACGACTACGACGGCGACTTCCGCTACGACCGTGCCCCGGTCGGCGCCCTGCAGGGCCTCGATCCGGAGCGGGTCGCCTACACCGGCTCGGTCAGCAAGTCCCTCGCCCCCGGGCTGCGACTGGGCTGGCTCCTGGTGCCCGGTTTCCTGGCCGAGGAGGTCGTCGCACTCAAGCGGGCCATGGACCTCGGCAACCCCTCCCTCGACCAGGCGCTGTTCGCGCGTTTCCTGGAACGCGGCGACTACGACCGGCAGCTGCGCCGGTGCCAGCGGGCCTACCGCGAGCGGCGCGACACGCTGGTCGCCGCCCTCGCCGAGCACTTTCCCCAGGCCCGGGTCTCCGGCATCGCCGCCGGCCTGCACGCCATCGCCGAACTCCCCGACCGCTACGGCCCCGAGGCGGCCTTCGTGCAACGGATGGCGGACGCGGGTGTGGCCGTGCGCGCCCTCGGCGACTGCGCGCACACCCCGGCCGACGGGCCCGGGGTCCGGCTGGTGCTGGGGTACGCCCATCTGACGCCGGCCCGCATCCGGACGGGCGTGCGCCTGATGGCCGAGGCACTCGCCGGCTGACCGGTCATCACTTCGTCGGTTCCGGGGCCACGGCCCGGCCGGCCTCCCGTACCCTCGGAGCGCCGGGCCGCGCACCGGCGTCATCCCCCGGCGCGCGGCCCGGTCCCGGACCCGGCTTCGGACCCGGCTTCGGACCCGGCTTCGGACCCGGCTTCGGACCCTGTCCCGGATCTTGCCGGCCCACCACCGCCGCGCCTCTTTCTCGCTGACTTCGACGGCCGGCCGAGGGGACGGCGAGAGCTCGTAGAAAGAAGAACGAAACGGGCGTAAGCATCCTTTACCCATCGGTCACACATCGTTCGTGATCACGCAACACCGTTCCTTCACAGTGGTGGCATGACCGCAGACATGCCCCACGGATCCCAGCAGCACGGACACGCCGCAGGCCGCCGGCGCCGGAGCCTCGTCCGGCTCGCCGCCGCCTGGCGGGAACGGCGGCACGGGCACGCGCCGCCGGCGGACGATACCGGGCCCCGGCCGGACGCGGCCGGGGCCGGCACGCTCTGGCGGATGCGGACGACCGTCAGGGACGAACCGGGCTCGCTGGCCGCGCTGTGCGGCGCGCTGGCCGGGCACCGGGCCGACATCCTGAGCCTGCAGACGCATCCGCTGGCCGACGGGACGGTCGACGAGTTCCTGCTCCGTGCGCCGGACACGGTGACGGCGGCCGCAATCAGGGAGGCGGTGTCCGAGGCCGGGGGCACGTCCACCTGGATCGAGCGGGCCGACGCCCACGACCTGGTGGACGCCCCGACCCGGGTGCTGGGGCTGGCCGCGCGCACCGCCCTGGACACCGCGGAACTTCCGCTGTCGCTACGGCAGTTGCTCGGCCGGTGCACCATCCGGTCGGTACCGGCAGGCGCCGGCCCCGCGCCCGGACCGCTGCCCGCCGAGGGAGTGCTGGAGGACACCGTCATCCGGCTGCGGGCGCCGGGGGGCGGCGTGCTCACCGTGGAGCGGCCCTATCTGCCGTTCACGCCGACGGAGTTCGCGCGGGCCCGTGCCCTGGTGGAGCTGGACAGCCGGCTGGGTCCGCGGATCCCGCAGAGCAAGGACGTGCTGACGCTGCCCGAGGGCAACGACATCACCGTGCGCCGCGTGGACACCGGTGAGCTGCCGGCGGCCCGCGCGATGCACGAGCGGTGCTCGCCCGACACCCTGCGCCTGCGCTACCACGGCCCGGTCGCCGACGCGGACCGCTACCTGAACCACCTGCTCAGCCCCCGCTTCGGGCGGACCCTGGCCGCGCAGACCACCTCGGGCCGCATCGTGGGCCTCGGTCACCTGCTGTGGGACGGCGAGGAGACGGAGGTGGCGCTGCTCGTCGAGGACGACTGGCAGCGGCGCGGCATCGGTACCCAACTGCTCGGACGGCTGGTGGCCCTGGCCGTGCAGGCCGGCTGCGAGAACGTGTACGCCGTCACGCGGGCCTCCAACACCGGCATGGTCGCGGCGATGCGCGGCCTCGGACTGCCCCTGGACTACCAGATCGAGGAAGGCACCCTGGTCATCACGGCCCGCCTGGACGCCACGCCGGTCGCGTCCCGTCCGCCGTACGGCACCGCCGGCGAGCGACCGGGCGAACCGGCGCGCCACGACTGAAGTCCCCCGCCCGGAGGGAGAGCGCGGGACGGGAGACGGGACGGCCCGGCGAAGATCGCCGCCGGGCCGTCCCGGCGGAGGTCAGCGCACGGCCTCCCCCAGGGGCACAGGCGTGATGGCCCGCTCCCCCAGCGCGTTGTCCAGGTCCGCCCACAGGTCCTCGACGTCCTCCAGGCCGACCGACAGCCGCAGCAGCCGGTCGCCGACGCCGGCGTCCTCGCGCCCGTCGGCGCCGATGATGCGGTGGCTGATGGAGGCGGGGTGCTGGATGAGGGAGTCCACGCTGCCCAGGCTCACGGCCGGGGTGATCAGCCGGACGCCGGAGATGACCTCGTGCGGATCCCCGTGCACCTCGAAGGCGATCATCGCGCCCCCGATCCGGGGGTAGTGCACGCGCTCCACGCGCGGGTCGGCGGCGAGCCGCCGGACCAGCTCGGCGGCGTTCGCGGAGGCCGCCCGCACCCGGACGGGCAGCGTGGACAGGCCGCGCAGCAGCAGATATCCGGCCAGCGGATGCAGGACACCACCCGTGGCGAAACGTAT
The DNA here is from genome assembly GCF_004124325.1 of Streptomyces sp. L2. Classification (NCBI taxonomy): domain Bacteria; kingdom Bacillati; phylum Actinomycetota; class Actinomycetes; order Kitasatosporales; family Streptomycetaceae; genus Streptomyces; species Streptomyces sp. L2. Next base: position 6,819,294 of record NZ_QBDT01000001.1, on the reverse strand, counting down.
CTTCCGCAGCGCGCCCGCCATCTCCTCGTCGCAGGCCACCACGCCGGCCATCACGTCGCCGTGCCCGCCGAGGTACTTGGTCGCGCTGTGCAGCACCAGCCGGGCACCCTGCTCGGCGGGCCGCTGCAGGACCGGCGTGGCGAAGGTGTTGTCGGCGAGCAGCGGGACCGTGCCGCAGGCGTGGGCGGCGGCCCGCAGGTCGAGTTCGCCGAGCGTGGGGTTGGCCGGGGACTCCACCATCACCAGACCGGTGTCGGGCCGCAGTGCCTCGCCGATGCCGGCCGGGTCGGTCCAGGTGACCTCGGTGCCGAAGAGTCCGGCGGTCAGCATGTGGTCGCTGCAGCCGTACAGGGGCCGTACCGCGACCACGTGCTTGAGGCCCATCGCGGACCGGGCGAGCAGCACCGCGCTCAGCGCCGCCATGCCGCTGGCGAACGCGACGGCGGACTCGGTGCCCTCCAGTCGCGCGAGGGCGGTCTCGAAGCGGGACACGGTCGGATTGCCGAGCCGGCCGTACACCGGCGGGCCGGCGGGCTCGGCGCCGTCCAGGGCGAACGCGTCGATGCGGGCGGCCTCGTCGCGGCTGTCGTACGACGGGTAGGTCGTGGACAGATCGATGGGCGGAACGTGCAGGCCCTGGCCGGCGAGGTCGTCGCGGCCGGCGTGCACGGCCTCGGTGGCCAGTGCTCTCGATGCGGCGCGTACGTCGTCGTAGGCACCGGAGCTGCGTGAGTCCATGGGCGGAAGGGTGAACACCGAACGGGTCCCGCGCGTCGAACGCCGTGCTACGTTCGGCGAATGGCTGAATCTGTCGTACTGGATCCGGTCGACCTCCACCTGCTGCGGCTGTTGCAGAACGACGCCCGGGCCACCTACCGGGATCTGGCCACGCAGGTGGGCGTCGCCCCGTCGACCTGTCTGGACCGGGTGACCCGGCTGCGCCGCTCGGGCGTGATCCTGGGCCACCAGCTGCGGCTGGACCCGGCCAAGCTCGGGCGCGGTCTGGAGGCGCTGCTGTCGGTGCAGGTGCGGCCGCACCGGCGGGAACTGGTGGGACCGTTCGTGGAGCGGATCCGGGCGCTGCCGGAATCCCGGACGGTGTTCCATCTGACCGGGCCGGACGACTACCTGGTGCACGTGGCGGTGGCGGACATGGCCGATCTGCAGCGGCTGGTCCTGGACGAGTTCACCGCGCGCAAGGAAGTGGCCCGGGTGGAGACCCGGCTGATCTTCCAGCAGTGGGACTGCGGGCCGATGCTGCCCCCGGCCACGCCCAGAGCTGAATCAGCGATACATGGGTGACGCAGCCATCCTCCTCGTACGAGGATGGGCGCCATGTCTGAGATCCAGAGCCCGCTGCCCCGTCAGGTCGCCGATGCCTACGTCGACGAACTCATCGCCCTCGACCCCGTCACCGGCACCTATCTCGGGGTGAAGGAGAGCTCGGGCAGGCTGCCCGATTACTCACCGACCGGTCAGCAGGCGCTGGCGGATCTGGCCCGGACGACGCTCGCCCGGCTCGACGAGGCCGAGCGGCGGCCCGGCGCGGACAGCGAGGTGGAGCGCCGCTGCGGGCGGCTGCTGCGCGAGCGGCTGACCGCCGAACTGGCCGTCCACGAGGCCGACGAGCACCTGCGCAAGGTCGGCAACATGGACACGCCCGGCCACATGGTGCGGGAGATCTTCACGGTGACGCCGACGGGGACGGACGAGGACTGGGCGGCGATCGCCGAGCGGCTGCGCGCGGTGCCGGCCGCCTACGCCGGCTACCGGGAGTCCCTGTCCCTCGGCCTGGACCGCAAGCTGTACGCGGCGCCCCGGCCGACCGCGACGTTCGTGGACCAGCTCACCGAGTGGGCGGACACCGACGGCCAGGGCCGCGGCTGGTTCGAGGAGTTCGCGTCGGCGGGTCCGGACGCGCTGCGCGCGGAGCTGGACGAGGCGGCCCGCGCGGCCACCGCCGCCGTGGTGGAGCTGCGGGACTGGATGCGGGACGTGTACGCGCCGGCCATCGAGGGCTCGGCGGACACCGTGGGCCGTGAGCGCTACGCGCGCCTCTCGCGCTACTTCAACGGCACCGACCTGGACCTGGACGAGGCGTACGCGTACGGCTGGTCGGAGTTCCACCGCATCCTCGGCGAGATGAGGCTGGAGGCGGAGAAGATCCTGCCCGGCGCCGAGACGCCCTGGGTGGCGCTCGCGCACCTCGACGAGCACGGCCGGCACATCGAGGGCGTGGACGAGGTGCGGGAGTGGCTGCAGGGCCTGATGGACCGGGCCATCGCGGACCTGGACGGCACGCACTTCGACCTGGCCGAGCGGGTGCGGCGGGTGGAGTCGTGCATCGCCCCGCCCGGCGGTGCGGCCGCCCCGTACTACACGGCCCCGTCGGAGGACTTCTCCCGTCCCGGCCGCACCTGGCTGCCGACGATGGGCCAGACCCGGTTCCCGGTGTACGACCTGGTGTCGACCTGGTACCACGAGGGCGTGCCGGGCCACCACCTGCAGCTCGCCCAGTGGGCGCACGTCGCGCAGGACCTGTCGCGCTACCAGGCCACGATCGGCGGGGTCAGCGCCAACGCGGAGGGCTGGGCGCTGTACGCGGAGCGCCTGATGGACGAGCTGGGCTACCTCACGGAGCCGGAGGAGCGGCTCGGCTACCTCGACGCGCAGATGATGCGCGCGGCGCGGGTGATCGTCGACATCGGCATGCACCTGGAGCTGGAGATCCCGGCGGACTCGCCGTTCCACCCGGGTGAGCGCTGGACGCCCGAGCTGGCGCAGGAGTTCTTCGGCTCGCACAGCAGCCGGCCCGCGGACTTCGTGGAGAGCGAGCTGACCCGGTACCTGACGATCCCGGGCCAGGCGATCGGCTACAAGCTCGGTGAGCGGGCCTGGCTGCTGGGCCGGGAGAAGGCACGCGAGCGGCACGGGGAGGCGTTCGACCTGAAGGCCTGGCACATGGCGGCCCTGTCCCAGGGTTCGCTGGGCCTGGACGACCTGGTGGACGAGCTGTCCCAGCTCTGAGCCGCGGGTTCGCGCGGCGGGGTCTCATTCGGGCAGCTTCCTCAGCTGCACCAGCCCCACCCAGGTCTCCGGACCGGGCTGGGCGTAGCCGGCGCGCACGGCGTAGGGTCCCGGCCGCAGCGGCACCCGCAGGTGTCCGGTGCGGTCGGCGGCCCCGCCCGGCCAGGCCGAGTCGAACAGCAGCACCGGTCCGGGCACCTGCCAGCGGACCTCGGGCTGCCACACGGCCGTGTCCAGGGCGGCGGGGACACCGGCGAGCAGTTCGGCCTCGGAGTCGGCGGCGCACCAGCGCACGAAGGTGCCCCGCTCGGGCAGATAGGTGGTCGCGGCGGGCTCGTCGCCGAAGACGAGGGCCGCGCTGTCGCCGACGGGGAGCAGGCCCACGTATCCGTCGACCTCGCAGGCGCGGTCGTAGTCCGTGGCCGGTTCGGCGCTGTCGGCGCCCACCCAGAACGGCAGGACCGTCTCGGGGATCGCTATGAGCGGACCGCCGCCCGATTCCACCCATTCCTGCGCGCCTGGATCCGCGTATCGTACCATGGGCCCGAACCTACACGGAACGCGACGTTCCCATACGCCTGTTGCTCAACAGGCCCCGGAGCCACGCGAGTTCAGCATCCGCAGTCGCCGTCGACCGGTGCGGTGAGCGGGTCCACGTCGCGCCGCCGCGTGCCCTCCCAGGTTTCGTACGCGAAGCCCTCCCGCGCCCAGTACTCGAAGCCGCCGAGCATCTCCTTGACCCGGTAGCCGAGTTCGGCCAGTGCGAGGGCGGCGCGGGTGGCGCCGTTGCAGCCGGGGCCCCAGCAGTAGGTGACCACGGGCACGGCGGGGTCGAGGAGCCGGCCGGCCTGTTCGGGTATGAGCGCGGTCGGCAGGTGGACGGCGCCGGGGAGGTGGCCCTGGTCCCAGGCGTCGGTGGAGCGGGTGTCCACCACGACGAAGCCCGGGTCGCCGTCCGCGCCGAGGGCGGCGGCCACGTCGGAGACGTCGGCGTGGAAGGCGAGGCTCGCGCGGAAGTACGCGGCGGCCTCGGCTGGCGCGGAGGGGGCGACGCGCAGGACGGGGTTCACGGAGGTGGTTGTGGTCATGCGGAAAATCTATGGCGCCGGCCTCGGGCGCTGAAGTGAGGTTCCACGGCGTTCCCCTTGATGTACCGGGGTTTCCCCTGCTATCCATCCGGGATGACCGCGTATTCCCCGGACGCCACCGACTGGCGCATCCTCGATGTCCTGCAGCGCGACGGCCGTGTGAGCTTCGCCGACCTCGCCCGGGCGGTCTCGATGTCCGCCAGCGCGGTCACCGAGCGGGTGCGGCGGCTGGAGGAGGCCGGGGTCGTCCAGGGCTACGGTGCGGTCGTCGACCTGGAGCGCCTCGGCCTGCCGATCCTGGCGTTCGTGCGGCTGAGGTACCCGAACGGCAACTACAAGCCGTTCCACGACCTGGTGGCGACGACTCCGGAGATCCTGGAGGCGCACCACGTCACCGGCGACGACTGCTTTGTGATCAAGGTCGCCGCCCGCTCCATGCCCCACCTGGAGGAGATCTCGGGCCGGATCGGCGCACTGGGCTCGGTCACCACGAGCGTGGTGTACTCCTCTCCCCTGCCCCGGCGCCCACTGGGCCGGGCGGAGCCAGGACGGGCGGAGCCGGGACGCTCACCGCTGCCGCAGTGAGGAACCCGTTCTGCCCTTGACCACTTCCAGCCGGGCGTGGATCCGGCGGCGGAGGTCACCGACGTGGCTGACGATGCCCACGCTGCGGTCGCGTTCGCGCAGCGAGTCCAGGACGTCCAGCACCTCGTCCAGGGTCTCGTCGTCGAGGCTGCCGAAGCCCTCGTCGATGAAGAGGGTGTCGAGCCGGACGCCGCCGGCCTCGTCGGTGACGACGTCCGCGAGGCCGAGGGCCAGGGCGAGGGAGGCGAAGAAGGTCTCGCCGCCGGACAGAGTGGCGGTGTCCCGTTCGCGGCCGGTCCAGGCGTCGACGACGTGCAGGCCGAGCCCGCTGCGCCCGCGTCCGCTGCGGTCGTCGGAGTGGACGAGCGTGTACCGGCCGGCGGACATCCGCCGCAGGCGCACGGTCGCGGCGGCGGCGACCTGTTCCAGCCGGGCCGCCAGCACGTACGACTCCAGGCGCATCCGGCGTTCGTTGTCGGCGGAGGTGCCCGCGGTGAGCGCGGCCAGCCGGGCCACCCGGTCGTACTCCTGCCGGAGCGGGGCGAGCCGTCGTACGCCCTCGGTGGCGCGGGCGGAGAGGCGGTCGAGCTGGGTGCGGCAGCGGGCCGCCGCGTCGCGCTCGGAGACGGCCTCGCGCAGCCGCTGTTCCGCCCCCTCCGCGGCCTGCTCGGCGGAGGCCGGGTCCGCGGGCGGCTGTGCCGCCGCGGCCGCGGTGCCTTCCTCGGCGAGCACGGCCCGTACGGCGGCCTCCTCCGCCTGCCGGGCGTCCAGCCGGTGCTGCAGTTCGCGGTGGGCGGCGGCGTCCAGCAGGGCGTCGGCCGCGGCCCGGGGGGTGTCGAAGCCGGCCCGGTAGGCGGCGTCGGCGAGGCGGGCGTCGGCGTCCTTGAGCCGATGGGCGGCGTCCTCCGCGGCGCGGGTCGCGTCGGCGGCGGCGGTGAGCAGGGCTGCCCGCCGCTCCAGCTGGGCGGCGCGGGCGGCCACACTCCCGGCACCACCGCGGGCCTGCGTCAACTCCTGCTCCAGAGTGACCTGTTCGTGGTCCAGTGCCTCGCGCCGGGTGACGCGGGCGGCGGTCCGCACGGCGGCCTGCTGGCGGTCGATGAGGCGGCGCTCGCGCTCCTGCTCGGCCCGGCGCAGTTCCTCGTGGGCGGCGTGCAGGGCGGAGGCGTCGCGGCGGGCGCGCGCGAACTCCCGCTCCAGTTCGTCGGCCTCGGCGGCGAGCCGCGCGGTGGGGGCGTCGCCGGCCTCGGCGGTGGCGGCGGCAAGGGCCTCGCGGACACCACCGAGGCGCCGCTCGTCCTCGGCGCGCTGCTCCTCGGCCCGCTGGACCGCGGCGAGGGCGCGCTCCTCGGTGTCGCGGTCGACGTGCCCGTCGACCTTGCGGGCGGGCGCCGGGTGTTCGGTGGCACCGCAGACGGCGCAGGGTTCGCCGTCGGTGAGGTGGGCGGCCAGTTCGGCGGCGATGCCGTTCAGGCGCTGTTCCTTGAGGTCGAGCCAGTGGGTGCGGGCGTCCACGGCGCGCTGCGCGGAGGCGAGGGCCCGCTGCCGGGCCTGCTCCAGGCCGGCGGCCAGTTCGTCCCGGGTGCGGGCCGCGGTGAGGCGGCGGCGGGCGGGCTCACGCCGCTCGGCGAGCTGTTCCGCGCGGGTGGCGGCCTCCTGCGCGGCCTCGATACGGGACTGGAGGGCCGTACGGGCGGGGTCCCAGTCGGCGAGCCAGGCGTCGGCCTCGCGCAGGACGTCCTCGTCGGCGCGCTCCTGGTCGTCGAGTCCGGTCCGTTCCCCGGCGAGCGCGGCGAGCCGCTGTTCGGCGCGGCGGGCCGACTCCAGGCCGCCGAGTTCCTCGGCGGTCCGGCGGGCGGCGGCCGCGAGGCCGGTCGCGTCCGCGCCCGCGTGCGGGTCGGGCAGTGTCCCGCGCGCGCGGGCCTCCGCCTCGGTGGCCCGGCGATGCTCCGCCGCCGCGGCCTCGCGCAGTTCCAGCGCGGGGGCCACGGTCTCCGCCTTGCGGGCGCGCTCCATGCGGTCCCGTACCGCGCGGTGCTCGCCGTCCCGCTCCTGGAGCCGCTCGGCGCGCTGTCGCGCCTCGGCGAACCGGGCCTGCAGCCGGGCGAGTTCGCGTACGTCGCCCAGGGCGCGCCGGGCGGCGGCGTGCGCGGACTCGGCGGCGGTGAGGCGGCATTCGGCGACGGTGAGGCGTTCGCGGGCGGTGCTGCGGGCGACGGCGGCGGCGCCGAGGACCGCTTCGGCCAGGCCCGGTTCGCCGGGGGCGAGGCCGGGCAGGTCCATGGCGTCGCCCGCCTCCTGCTGCATGCGGTGCGCGTCCGCGAGCAGGGTGGTGTCGCCCTCGCGGACCCGGGCCTCGGTGGTGCGTCGGCGGTCGGCGAGGCGCTTCTCGACGTCGGCGAAGCGCTGGGTGTCGAAGAGGCGGCCCAGCAGCCGACCGCGGGCCTCGGCGTCGGCGCGCAGGAAGCGGGCGAAGTCGCCCTGGGGCAGCAGGACGACCTGGCAGAACTGCTCGCGGCTCATGCCGAGCAGCTGGGTGATCTCCTCGCCGATCTCCTGGTGGGAGCGGCTGAGGTCCCGCCAGGCGCCGGCCGTGGCGTCGTAGCCGCGCAGCCAGGTCTGGGGCTTCTCGACGGTGGTGCCGGTGCCGCGCAGCTTGGGGCGTTCCCGGGGGGGCTGCCGGGTGATCTCCAGGCGGCGTCCGGCGACGGTCAGTTCGAGGCGGACCTCGGTGCGGGTGCCGGGTGCGGCGTGGTCGCTGCGAAGGTTGAGGCCCTGGCCGCTCTGGCGGGCGCCGGGGACGGTGCCGTAGAGCGCGTAGCACACGGCGTCCAGGACGGAGGTCTTGCCGGCGCCGGTGGGGCCGTGCAGCAGGAACAGTCCGGCGGCGGAGAGGGCGTCGAAGTCGACGCTCTGGGAGCCGCCGAAGGGCCCGAAGGCGGTGATGTCGAGCCGGTGCAGTCTCACCGGGCCACCTCCCGCACGGTGTGGTCGGCGCGGACGGCGTCGAACGCGTCGCGCAGCACGGCCGCCTCCGGCTCGTCCGGGCCGGCGCCGCGCACGTGGGCGACGAAGTCCTCGGCGATCTGCTGGTCGCTGCGGCCGGCGAGCCGGCGGGCGTACGAGACCTGGGGGTCCTCGGGGGCGCGCTCGGGGGCGAAGACCAGGCTGAGGGTGTGCGGGAACCGCTCGGTGAGGCGGGCCATGGGGTCGGCCGGGCGTACCGCGTCGGTGAGGGTGGCCTCGATCCAGGCGTCCTCGTGGCGGGTCAGTTCCCAGTCGGCGAGGAGGTCGTCGAGCGTGCCGCGGATGCGGGCCAGCGGGCGGGGCACGGGGCAGTCGAGGCGCTCGGCGTCGACCGAGCCGTCGGCGGCGAGGTCGACGAGCCACATGCTCTTGCGGTGCTCGGCCTCGGAGAAGGAGTAGGCCAGCGGGGAGCCCGAGTACCGGACGCGTTCGGTGAGGGTCTGGCAGCCGTGCAGATGTCCGAGCGCGACGTAGTCGACGCCGTCGAAGACGCCGGCCGGGACGGCGGCCACGCCCCCGACGGTGATGTCCCGTTCGCTGTCGCTGACCCGGCCGCCGGTGACGAAGGCGTGCGCGAGGACGACGGAGCGGGTGCCCGGCGGGCGGGCGGCGAGGTCGGCGCGGACGCGCTCCATGGCGGCGGCGAGGACGCTCTCGTGTCCGGCCTTGTCGACCCCGAACTCGTCCTTCACCAGGGCCGGTTCGAGGTAGGGCAGTCCGTAGAGCGCGACGTCCCCGTGCGGGTCCCGGAGTACGACCGGGGTGCCCGCCGCGGACGGTTCGGTGCGCAGGTGGATGCCCGCGCGGTCGATGAGTCCGGCGCCGACGCCGAGACGGCGGGCCGAGTCGTGGTTGCCGGAGATCATGACCGTGGGCACACCGAGGGCGGCGAGGCGGTGCAGGGCGTCGTCGAAGAGTTCGACGGCGGCCAGCGGGGGCACCGCGCGGTCGTACACGTCTCCCGACACGACCACCGCGTCGACGTCGCGCTCGCGCACGGTCGTGACGAGGTGGGTGATGAAGTCGGCCTGGGCGTCGAGCATGTTCACGCGGTGGAACGCCCGGCCCAGATGCCAGTCGGAAGTGTGCAGCAGCCTCATGATCCCCGAAGACTAACGGGCGGGTCTGACATCACGGGCGGTTACTCCCGTATCGGCCCGTTTATCGGCCCGTCATACACCGGGACCATGAAGGCAATTGCCCCGAAATGCCTGTTCTGTCACGCGTCTCCATAGGCCTCGCCGCCGAGTTCGAGGGCGGCCGTGCCCGCCGTCGTGTCGGCCAGCCAGGCCCGGAAGGCGTCCACGTCGGCGTCCGGCAGACCGATCTCGATGGTGACGGCCTCGCCGTAGCGGACGTCCCGGACCTCGCGTCCCGTGGCGCGCAGGTCGTTCTGCACCTTGCCCGCGCGCTGGTGGTCGACGGTCACCGTGGCCAGCCGGAACCGGCGGCGGGTGAGGCTGCCGAGCGCGTCCAGGGCCTCGCCGACCGCTCCGCCGTAGGCCCGGATGAGGCCACCCGCGCCGAGCTTGACGCCGCCGTAATAGCGGGTGACGACGGCGACGACGTAGCGCATGTCCCGGCGCAGCAGCATCTGCAGCATGGGCACGCCCGCGGTGCCCCCCGGTTCTCCGTCGTCGCTCGCCTTCTGCACGCGCGCGTCGGCACCGATGACGTACGCCCAGCAGTTGTGGGTGGCGTCGGTGCGCTCCTTGCGGACGGAGGCGATGAAGTCCTGCGCCTCCTGCTCGGTGGCGGCCGGGGCGAGGGCGCACAGGAAGCGGGAGCGGTTGACCTCGGTCTCGTGCACGCCCGCGCGGGCGACTGTGCGGTACTCGTCCTGCATCCCGCCACCCTATGCGGTGCCGGAGCGGTGCCCGGGCCGCGGTGAGAGCGCCCTACTTCTTCCTGCCGCGCGGCACGGTGACCGACGTCAGCAGGGCGGTGCGCGGGGCGAGGGCCGGCCAGCCGGTGCCGCGCCAGGCGAGTTCGGCGATGGCGGCGGTCGGGAACTTGGCGCGCACCTGGCCGAGCGTGTCGTCGAGACCGTCCCCGGCCAGCTCCAGGACCAGCTCCGCGAGGCCGGGGTTGTGCCCGACGAGCAGCAGGGTCTCCACCTCGGAGGGCGTCTCGTGCACGACGTCCAGCAGGTCCGCCACGGTGGCCGCGTACAGCCTGCGGTCGTGGCGCACCGGGGGCGGCGTGCCCCACTCGGCGGAGGCGAGTTCCCAGGTCTCCCGCGCGCGGACGGCGGTGGAGCACACGGCGAGGTCGGGCAGCCGGTCGGCCTCCGCGAGGGCGCGTCCGGCGGCCGGGGCGTCCCGCAGCCCGCGCGGCGCCAGCGGGCGCCGGTGGTCGGCGACGCCCTCGGGCCACGCCGACTTCGCGTGCCGCAGCACGACCAGGTGCCGCAGCGGTCCCGCGCCCGCGCGCGCGATCACGCGGGGCTCCCGAGGCCGCTCAGGAGATCGAGGGCCACGAGGCGTTCGGCGTAGGCGTACGTCTCGAAGCGGGCGCCGCCGGGCAGGCCGGACGCGGTCTCCACGTCCCGCAGGACCGCGAGCACCGCGGGCAGGTCCAGATCGTCCTCCCAGGCGTCCCGCAACCGTCCCCGCACCTCGTCGGGCACCGGCCGCGACGGCTCCCGCGCCCATCCGGCCACCGCCCCCCGCCACCGCGCGAGGGTCTCCCCCGCCTGCCGAAGGGCTTCCCCGTCGAGGCGCACCGGGCTCGTCCGGGGCACAGAGAGGAGGGCCAGCCGAAGCGCCGCGGGGTCGGAGAGACGGCCACCGAGCGCGGCGACCGACTCCGGCCCGGGAACGGGGGCGGGAACGGCGCCGGGATGCGACGACCCGGCCGAAGTGCCCGCCGGACCGTGCCCCGCGAGGCGCTCCTCCGCGTCCGACGACTCGCGCGCCCTGCCGGGCCCGCCATCCGAGGACTCGGCCGACGCATCCAGCCCGCCCGCCGACGACTCGGCCGACGCGTCCGGCAGGGGCTCGCCCGCCGACGACTTCCGACCGCCGCCCGACGAGGGACCCCCCGCCGGGGGGCCTCCCGCAGACGCGGAGGAGGTGGGCGCGGAGAGCGCCGGCCCCTCCTCCCAGCTCACCGCCGCCACCGCCAGCACCGAGCCCGGTCCGCGCGCGGGCGCCGTTCCCTCCGGCGCCTCCTCCGCCGCGCTCTCCCCCGCAGCCGCCGCCCTCACCTGGACCACCTGGGCCTCGCCCAGGGTCGGGGCCGGGTCGTGGGCGTCTTCGAAGGGGCGGATGCCGAGGGTCGTGGCGGCGGTGCGCAGCTCGGCGAGGTGGTGGGGGGCGGTGAGGGTGGCCCAGACGGGGGTGCCGCCGAGTTCGAGGGCGCGGACCAGCACGTCCGCGGTGAGCAGCACGCGCAGGGCGGTGAGGTCGAGGCCGGGGACGTACGCCTCGACGCGGGTCAGGCCCCGGCGTGCGGGGGCGGCGGGGGCGGGCTCACCGGTTCGGGCGTCGAGGATGCGCAGCACAGTGCGAGCGTAAGCGCGCGGGCTGCCGGATGCGGGCACCTCGCGCCGATTCCGGGCCCCGTGCCGGGCCGCCGGCGGCGGGAATCAGTGCCCCGGGGGCGCTGTTGCCCGGACGACAGTTCCCCGCAGCCCGAGGAGGCGGCCGTGTACGGCGACGAAGCGACCATCCGCAGGATCCTGACCGAGCTGGGTGACACCTGGGCGGTGGTCGGCCTGTCCTCGAACCAGCGGCGGGCGGCCTACGGGGTGGCCCGGGTGCTCCAGCGGTTCGGCAAGCGGGTCGTGCCGGTGCACCCGAAGGCGGAGACGGTGCACGGCGAGCGTGGCTACGCCTCCCTCGCGGACGTCCCTTTCGCGGTGGACGTCGTCGACGTCTTCGTCAACAGCGAGCTGGCCGGCGCGGTCGCCGACGAGGCCGTGGCGAAGGGCGCGAAGGCGGTGTGGTTCCAGCTCGGGGTCGTCGACGAGGCCGCTCAGGAGCGGACCCGGGCAGCCGGTCTGGACATGGTGATGGACCGCTGCCCGGCGATCGAAATTCCCCTCCTGGGATAGCCTGTCTCACCTTCTTCTCACAATTCACCGCTGAATATTGACATTCGGTTCCATCCCTGACCTGTGCGAAGACTCCCCCCAAGACACGCAAGATCCTGGGTCAAGTTTTCGGAAACAGTCTTTTGGTATCGGGGAAAGTCTCCCTAGCCTGTGGCGTCCTTGCTCGTTAATCCTGTGTTTACGATCTGAGAGGCCACTCGTACATGGTGAATGTCGACCATGCAGCCGCGCCCGTAGCCACGAAGGACCCGGGCGGCGGTCTACGCCGCGACGTCGGGCTGATCGGTCTGATGTGGGCCTCCGTGGGCTCCATCATCGGGTCCGGCTGGCTCTTCGGTGCCCAGGAGGCGGTCGTGGTGGCCGGCCCCGCGGCGATCATCTCGTGGGTGATCGGCGCGGTGGCCATCGTGCTGCTGGCACTCGTGCACGCCGAACTCGGCGGCATGTTCCCGGTCGCCGGCGGTACCGCCCGCTACCCGCACTACGCCTTCGGCGGCCTGGCCGGCATGTCGTTCGGCTGGTTCTCCTGGCTCCAGGCCGCGACCGTCGCACCGATCGAGGTCGAGGCCATGGTCGGCTACGCGAAGCACTGGAAGTGGGCCGACGGGCTGCAGCACGCCGACGGCACCCTCAGCACCAGCGGCTTCACCGCCGCTGTCGTCCTGATGGCGATCTTCGTCGCCGTCAACTTCTTCGGTGTCCGCGCCCTGGCGCACACCAACAGCGCCGCCACCTGGTGGAAGATCGCCGTCCCGCTCGCGGCGATCTTCATCATCGCGATCGGCAACTTCCACCCGGGCAACTTCACCTCCGAGGGCTTCGCCCCGTTCGGAGCCAAGGGCGTCCTCGGCGCGATCAGCTCCAGCGGCATCATCTTCGCGCTGCTCGGCTTCGAGCAGGCGATCCAGCTGGCCGGTGAGAGCCGCAACCCCAAGCGGGACCTGCCGCGCGCGACCCTCGGCTCGGTCGCGATCGGCGCCGTGATCTACATCCTGCTCCAGGTCGTGTTCATCCTCGCGCTGCCGCACGCCACGTTCGCGCACGGCTGGGCCAAGCTCGACTTCCCGGGTATCAGCGGCCCCTGGGCCGGTCTCGCCACCATGGTGGGCCTCGGCTGGCTGGGCTTCGTCCTGTACGTCGACGCGATCATCTCTCCCGGAGGCACCGGCCTGATCTACACCACGGCCACCTCCCGGGTCTCCTTCGGCCTCGCCAAGAACGGCTACGCGCCGAAGCTGTTCGCCAAGACGGACTCCCGCGGTGTGCCGTGGTTCGGTCTGATCATGTCGTTCGTCACCGGTGTGATCTGCTTCCTGCCGTTCCCGAGCTGGCAGCAGCTGGTCGGCTTCATCACCTCGGCGAGCGTGCTGATGTACGCGGGCGCCCCGCTGGCGTACGGCGTCTTCGCCGACCGGCTGCCGGGTCACGAGCGCCCGTACCGGCTGCCCGGCGGCAAGATCATCTCGCCGCTGTCCTTCGTGGTCGCCAACCTGATCATCTACTGGGCCGGCTGGGACACCCTGTGGCGGCTCGGCTTCGCGATCCTGCTCGGCTACGTGCTGCTCGGCTCGTACGCCTGGTACGCCATCCGCAAGGGCCTGCCCGACGCGCCCCGGCTGGACTTCAAGGCCGCGCAGTGGCTGCCGGCGTACCTCGTGGGCATCGGCGTGATCTCCTGGCAGGGCGGCTTCGGCGGCCAGGGCCACATCGGCCTGTGGTGGGACATCGCGGTCGTCGCGGCCTTCTCGATCGGCATCTACTACTGGGCCAAGGCCACCGCCTCCAAGCCCGAGCAGATCCAGCGTGACATCGAGGAAGTCGTGGTCACGGACGCCCCGGCGCACTGACCCTCGCTCCTCATGACGGTGTCCCGTCGGCCGCTCCTGGCCGGCGGGACACCGTCATGAGGAGGCGTCCCCTCCACCGGTCCGCTCGGTGAGCCGGTGGTCCGCGGCGTTCAGCGCCTCGTCGACCAGGCGGCGCAGATGGCCGTCGGCGAGGCCGTACACCACGCGGCGGCCCTCCTTGCGGGTCGTCACCAGGCCGGCCAGGCGCAGCCGGGCCAGATGCTGGCTGACGGCGGGCCGGGCGGCGCCGCAGGCCCCGGTGAGCGTGCTGACGTCGGCCTCGCCCGCCGTCAGGGCGTGCATCAGGCTGAGGCGGGTGCGGTCGCCGAGCAGCGCGAGGAGTTCCGCCGCGAGCGTGAAGTGTTCCGCGCCGGGTGTGCGCGGGTGCGCATGATGCGCAGGTGACAGGTGCATGCGTGCGCTCGTACGCACATAATGGCTCGATGGACGCCCGTACGTCCACACCGCCACGGGAAGGGGACCCTCGTGACCGACCGGCACACCCACCGCCACGACCACGACGACCATCGTCACGGGCACGCCCATCATCACGGGCACGCCCATCATCACGGGCACGCCCACCCCCGTCCGCACCCCGCCGCCGGCCTCCGGCACCGGCTGGCCCATCTGTTCGCCCCCCACTCGCACGAGAGCGCCGACAAGCTGGACACGGCGCTTGAGTCGTCCGCGCGCGGCATGCGGGCGCTGTGGGTGTCGCTGGCCGTGCTGGGCGCGACCGCCGCCGCCCAGGGGGTGGTGGTCGCGCTGTCCGGGTCGGTGGCGCTGCTCGGGGACTCGGTGCACAACGCCGCCGACGCGCTGACGGCCGTACCGCTGGGCATCGCCTTCGTACTGGGCCGACGGGCGGCGACCCGGCGCTTCACCTACGGCTACGGGCGCGCGGAGGACCTGGCGGGGCTCGTGATCGTGCTGACCATCGCCGTGTCCGCCGCCTTCGCCGCCTGGACGGCCGCCGTACGGCTGCTGGACCCGCGGCCGGTCGAGCACGTGCCGGCGGTCGCGGTGGCCGCCCTCGTCGGGTTCGCGGGCAACGAGTGGGTGGCCCGGTACCGGATGCGGGTGGGGCGCGAGATCGGGTCGGCCGCGCTGGTCGCCGACGGGCTGCACGCCCGCACCGACGGGTTCGCCTCGCTGGCCGTGCTGCTGGGCGCGGGCGGTGCCGCCCTGGGATGGCGCCTGGCCGACCCGGTCGTGGGGCTGCTGATCACCGCCGCGATCGCGCTGGTGCTGCGGGACGCGGCACGGGAGGTGTTCCGGCGCATGATGGACGCCGTCGACCCGGAGCTGGTGGACCGGGCCGAGCGAGCCGTGCGGGGCGTGCCGGGCGTGCGCGAGGTGGGGGAACTGCGGCTCCGCTGGATCGGGCACCGGCTGCGGGCCGAGCTGGCGGTCGTGGTGGACGGTGACGTGACCGTGCGGGAGGCGCACGCGGTCGCCGTCGACGCCGAACACGCGCTGCTGCACGCCGTGCCGAGGCTGACGGCCGCCCTCGTGCACGCCGATCCGGCGCCGGCTCCGGGCGAGACGGACCCGCATCTGGCGCTGGCCCACCATCTGACGGCGTGAACCGGGCGGGGAAAGCCCCGGCTCAGGCGAGCCCGAGCCCGAGTCCCTCCAGCACCACCGCTCCCGGCAGTTCGGCGAACGCCTTGCCGGGCACCAGCAGCTTGCCCCGGCGGCGGCCGCTGCCCACGAGGACGTACGGCAGGTCGATCACCGCCGGGTCCACGAACAGCGGCCAGCCGGAGGGCAGTCCGACCGGTGTGATGCCGCCGTACTCCATGCCGGTCTCGCCGGTCGCCGTGTCCATCGAGGCGAACGACGCCTTGCGGGCGCCCAGTTGACGGCGGACGAGACCGTTGACGTCGGCCCGCGTGGTGGACAGCACCAGGCACGCGGCGAGCGTGGTCCCGCCGCCCCGCTTGCCCGCGACCACCACGCAGTTCGCGGACCGCTCCACCAGGTCGCTGCCGTAGTGCTCGACGAAGACGGCGGTGTCGGCCCACTCCGGTTCGGTGTCGACGTAGAGGATCCGCTCGGCGGGGACGCCTCCCTGCCAGTGGCGTACGGCGTCGGCGACGGGAGCGATCAGGGCGTCGAGGCAGTCCGGGGCGGGGGTGGCGGTGTCGAAGTTTCCGATCGGTGCGCGCATGGCCGCACGCTAACAAGCCTCAGGCCACGGGCGGCACGGAGACCGCCATGATCATCTCCATCGGGGCCTCGCCGCGGTTGCCGTAGACGTGGGGCGTGTTCGCCTCGAAGGAGGCGCTGGCTCCGGCGGGGACGAGGTGGTCCTCGCCGTCCACGGTGAGCGTCAGTTCACCCGCGAGGACGTGGACCAGTTCGACAGTGCCGCCGGGGTGCGGTTCGGAGGGGCTGCTGTCCCCCGGCATCAGCCGCCAGTCCCACATCTCCAGTGGTCCGGGCGCCTCGGTGCCGGCCAGCAGCCGGTTGTAGCTGCCGGTGTCCGTGTGCCACAGCCGTACGGCCCGGTCGGCGGGGACGATGCGGACCCGCGGGCCCCGCTCGTAGTCCAGCAGGGTGGTGACGCTGACGCCGAGCGCGTCACCGATCTTGACGACGGTGCCGATGCTCGGATTGGTGCGGGCCTGCTCGATCTGGATGAGCATCCCGCGACTGACACCGGCCCGGGCGGCGAGCACATCGAGGGTGAAGCCGCGCACCGCGCGCCAGTGCTTGACGTTGCGCGCCAGGGATTGGGTCAGGAGTTCGAGGTCCGACACATTCCGTCCATTATGCGAGAAGTCAAATATCTTCGATGACAGCGTTCAATTCAGTGAACTACCGTGTGATGCACCTGATCGTTCACCGAACTGTACTGCGAGGCGGGCCGTGACAGCATTCTTCGCCCTGACCACCAGTCTCCTGTGGGGACTGGCCGATTTCGGCGGCGGACTGCTCACACGACGTACGCCCGCGCTGACCGTGGTGGTCGTGTCCCAGACCATCGCGACGGCCGTCCTGGGCGTGATCGTGGTCGCCACCGGCGGCTGGAGCGAGGCCGGCCCCCGCCTGTGGTTCGCGTTCGCCGCCGGGCTCGTCGGCCCGGTGGCCATGATCTCCTTCTACAAGGCGCTGGCGCTCGGCCCCATGGGCGTGGTCTCCCCGCTCGCCACGCTGAGCGTGGCCGTCCCCGTGAGCGTCGGCCTGTTCCTGGGCGAGCGGCCGGGCCTGCTGCAGGTCGCGGGGATCGCGGTCGCGGTCACCGGTGTCGTGCTGGCCGGCGGCCCACAACTGCGGGGCGCCGCGGTGCAGCGGCGCACGATCCTGCTCACGCTGGTCGCGGCCCTCGGCTTCGGCGCGGTGTTCGTGCTGATCTCCGAGGCCTCGACCACGCTCACCGGTCTGTTCCTGGCGCTGTTCGTGCAGCGCCTGACGAACGTGGCGGCGGGCGGCGCCGCCCTGTACGTGTCCGTCCGGAGGGGTGCCGCAGCCCTGCCGGAGGGCGGTCTCGCCTGGTCCGCGCTGCCCGCGCTGGGCTTCGTCGGTCTCGCCGACGTGGCGGCCAACGGCACCTACTCCGTCGCCGCCCACCACGGACCGGTCACCGTGGCGGCCGTGCTCGCCTCGCTGTACCCGGTGGTGACCGCGCTGGCGGCGCGCGGTTTCCTCAGCGAACGGCTGCGGGCCGTCCAGGCGGCGGGCGCGGGCCTCGCCCTGCTGGGCACGCTGCTGCTGGCCACCGGCTGACCGCCGGCCGGCGACGGACTCAGTCGCCGACCGCCGGCCGGCCCAGCCGTCCGCCACCGCCCGACTCAGCCGTCGGCCTCCAGCCGGGCCAGTCGCTCGATGCCGTCCTCGTCGAGGCCGGCCAGCGCCAGCAACTGCTCGGGCGTCGTGCCGTCGGGGATCGGCACCGGGGCGGGCGTCCTGAGCGGCGGCTGCCAGCCGTCGTCGGGCGTCCAGCGCCGTACGACCCTGGCGGGCGCCCCGGCCACCACGGCGTGGTCGGGCACCGCGCCCCGCACCACCGCGCCCGCCGCGACGACCACGTTCCGCCCGATCCGCGCACCCGGCAGGATCACCGCGCCGGTGCCGATCCAGCAGCCCGCGCCGATCTCCACCGGCTCCATCCGGGGCCACTGCTTGCCGATGGGCTGGTCCGGATCGTCGTAGGAGTGATTGGTCGAGGTGACGTACACGTACGGCCCGAAGTAGCAGTCGCTGCCGATGGTGACGGTCGTGTCGGCGATGACGTGACTGCCGCGGCCGAGGACGACCCCGTCCCCGATGCGCAGGATCGGCTCGGGCCCGAGGTCCAGGTCGGGCATCAGACCGGCGGTGAGGGTGACCTGCTCGCCGATGATGCAGTGCGCGCCCAGGTGGATCCACGGCTCGCCGAAGACCGTGCCCAGCGGGAACGCGAGCCTGGTCGACTCCCCGATCGCACCGAAGCGGTAGCCCGCGGGGTGCTCGGCCGTGACCGATCCCCGGCGCTGCGCCCAGGCCCAGGCCGCGTGGACGGCTCGCTGGGCGAGACCGCGTCGCCAGGACGAGAACGTGTTCTTGGGCTCGGGCACGGGCTCACGTTACTCATCGGTTGCCTCGGGCGAGAGAGCGGGCTGCTGTGATCTTTGCCCCATGTCTGACGTACTGTGCGCGTACGCGCGCGTGCCGCTGAGGACACCGGGACGCGAGGACACCAGGACCTGGGGAGACGGTGAGACGGCGATGACGCACAAGGCGCTGGTCGTGGGTATCGGCGGCAAGGAGCCGCGGATCGATCCGGAGGCGTTCGTGGCACCCACGGCCTCGGTGATCGGGGACGTGACGCTGGGCGCGGGAGCGAGCGTCTGGTACGGGGCCGTGGTGCGCGGGGACGTCGAGCGGATCGTCGTCGGCGCGGACGCGAACGTGCAGGACAACGTGACCCTGCACGCCGATCCCGGGTTTCCGGTGAGCGTCGGTGAGCGGGTGTCCATCGGTCACAACGCGGTGGTGCACGGGGCGACCGTGGAGGACGACTGCCTGATCGGGATGGGGGCGACCGTGCTGAACGGGGCGGTGATCGGGGCGGGGTCGCTCGTCGCCGCGCAGGCGTTGGTGCCGCAGGGGATGGTGGTGCCGGCGGGGTCGCTGGTGGCGGGGGTCCCGGCGAAGGTGCGGCGCGAGCTCAGCAGGGAGGAGCGTGAGGGGGTTACTCTCAACGGCACCTTGTACGCGGAGTTGGGGAAGGCGCATCGGGGGGTGCATGAGTAGGGGGGCTGGCGGGTGCGGGTGTGTTGTGGCTTGTCGCGCCCACGCGGCGGAGCCGCATATCGATACAGCCCCGCGCCCCTGACGGGGCACTTCAGTCCCCGGCGGTTACAGGTTGCCGTTCCTCGGACGTCGGTTGGTTCTTCTTGGCCTTGCGTTTGAGGATCAGCATGGAGAGCAGGCCGATCAGTACCGCCACGATCAGGCCCAGCCAGGAGAACTTCTTCAGCCAGCCTTCCGCCACTACGCCCACGTAGTAGATGACGGCTGTGGTGCCGCCGGCCCAGCAGATGCCACCGAGGACGTTGGCGGTCAGGAACTTCCAGTAGGGCATGTGGAGGACGCCGGCGAGGGGGCCCGCGAAGATGCGGAGGAGGGCGACGAAGCGGCCGAAGAAGACCGCCCACATGCCCCACTTCTCGAAGGAGCGCTCGGCGGTGGCCACGTGGCCCTCGCTGAAGTGTTTCGGGAACTTTCCGCCCAGCCAGGCGAGCAGGGGACGTCCGCCCTTGCGGCCGATCGCGTAGCCGATGGAGTCTCCGATCACCGCGCCGGCGGTCGCGCAGGCGCCCAGGACGATCGGGTTGATCCCGGAGGAGTGCTGGGAGGACATGAGCGCCGCGGAGACCAGGATGATCTCGCCCGGCAGCGGGATGCCCAGGCTCTCCAGACCGATCACCAGGGCCACCATCGCGTAGACGGCGCCCGCGGGGACCGAGTCGAGCCATTCCTGGACGTGCACGCCCCGTTCCTCCCGTGTAGCCGTCTCTGCCGTGTCAGACGCCAAGGCTACCCGGTCGGGTTGCTCGTGGGCGGACTCGCGTGCGTCACATCCGGCGGGCGATCAGCCGGTAGGCGTTGGCCAGGCCGAGGCGGTGGGAGACGGGCCGGACCGCGAGGCGGTCGAGGAGGGTGGCCAGGGCCAGGGCCGGCACGCCGCCGAGGAGGAGGGCCGTGCGCAGCGCCCGGCGCAGGCGGCCGGGTGGCTCGGGCAGCCAGGGCGCGTCCTCGCGCGGGGCGGTGTGGTCCAGGGCCAGCCAGACGGCGGCGAGGAGGTCGACCGGGTCGTGCGGCTCGGCGTGCTGCTCCGCGACCACCGTGAAACCGAGGTCGGCGAGGCGGCGCCGCAGATTGGCCACCGGCATGAAGTGCAGGTGCTGCGGTTGCAGCCAGGGCAGCCACCAGCGGCCGAGGAGGCGGGCGTACCGGCTCTCCGGGTCCGGTACCTCGATCAGCAGGTGCCCGCCGGGGCGGACCACCTCGCGGGCGGCCCTCAGTTCCCGGTCGGGGTCGGTGCTGTGCTCCAGGTAGTGGAACATGCTGACCACGTCGTAGTGGGCCGTGAGGTCGGGTGCCAGGTCGGGGAAGGCACCCCGGTAGGCGTGCTCGACGCGGCCCTCGCGGGCGGCGAGATCGACACCCTCCGTGAAGTCGAGCCCGTCGAACGCGGTGCCGGGCAGGACCGTGCGGGCGGCCTCGCAGAAGTGGCCGTGGCCCGTGCCGACGTCGAGCCACATCTTCGGTGACGGGTCGTGCGGCAGCATCGCCTCGGCCCGGCCGACGTACATCGCGGCCCGTCCGCCGAAGGTGCCGCTCATGCGCTGTTCGCCCAGGCCGTCGTAGAAGTCGCGGTAGTAGAACTCCAGTCCCTCGCTTGTCAGTTGGGGATTCTGGAAGGTGTGGCCGCAGTCCGTGCAGTGGTCCAGGGTGAAGCGGCCGGGTTTGTGCTGGAGGAGGTCGGTGGTGCGCAGGCGGGTGGTCAGCCGTGCGGAGGAGCACCAGGGGCAGGTGGTGCGCCGGGGGCCGAGGAAGTGGTCGGGCCCGGCGGCGAGGTCGGCCTGGTAGGCGGGGCGCAGGGCGGCGATCCGGGCGGTGTGGTCGGCGCGGTCGGTGTCCTTCTCGGGGTCGGTCATCGGCTCTCCGTTGTCCGTCATCGGCTCTGCGGGGTTCCTCGTCATCGGCTCTGCGGGGCTTCTCGTCGGCGGCGTGCGGTCCGGCGGCGGCTTGCGGTCGGCGTCGGCTTGCGGGTCGGGCCGGTTCACCCGTGGGTGGCCGCTGCCAGTCGTGCGAGGTGGTTCGCCGCCGTGCGGGCGCCGCCCGCCGCCCGGAAGGCGGTGCGGATGCGTGCGGCGGCGGCCCGATGGGCGGGGTCGTGCAGGACGGTGTCGAGGGTCGCGCCCAGGCGGGGCGCGGTGACCCGGCCGAACCTGACCCGGAGGCCCGCGCCGGCGTCGACGACCTGGCCGGCCACCACGGGCTGGTCGTCGCGGATGGGGGCGACGACCAGCGGGACGCCGTGCCAGAGCGCCTCGCACACGGTGTTGTGGCCGGCATGGCAGACGACCGCGTCCATCCGTTCCAGCAGCGGCAGTTGGGGCACGGACGGCAGGGTGAGCACGTCCTTGTCGGTGCCGCCGGCAGCCGGGGGTGCGGTGGGGTCGACGAGCACCGTCTGCACCCGGTCGGCGCGTTCCCGCAGCGCGGTGCCGCACTCGGCGAGGAAGCGTCCGCCGGCGTCGGCGTTGGCGGTGCCGAGGGTCACCAGGACCTTGGCGCGGCCGGGGTCCAGCCACTCCCACGGGAAGCCGGGTCCGGCCGGGCGGTCGGCGAGGGACGGTCCGACGTAGTGGATTCGCTCCCCCAACGGCGCCTGGGGGCCGATGAGTTCGGGGGTGCTGAAGACGAGCAGGAGATGGGGTGAGTAGCGGGGGTCGGCGATGCCCGCCGGGGTTCCGATCCGGGCGCGGAGGGCGGCCAGTTGGTTCCGCAGCCAGGCGGCGACCTTGGGCAGCCCGTCGTAGGCGCCGGTGAACTCGGCCGAGGTGGTGGCGGAAGTCGCCCAGGGGACGCCGAGGCGCTCGGCCACCAGGGCGCCGGCGAAGGCCTGCTGGTCGGCGACGACCACGTCGGGCCGGAACTCCGTGACGGCCGCCCGGACACCGGGTGCCATGGCGTCGGCGAGCGGCAGCAGGTACCACTCCCACAGGAACCGCAGCGCCTCGGCGCCCCGCAGGTCCGGCGGTCGTACGGCTCCCTCGGCGCCCGGCACCGGGCCGGCGCAGGCGTACACGTGGGCGTCCGCGCCCGCGAGCCGCCGTACCAGTGCGGGGTCGGCGCAGGCCCAGGCGACGCGGTGCCCGTCGGCGGTGAGCCGGGCCGCGACACCCACGGCCGGGTTGATGTGCCCGACCAGCGGCGGGACGACGAACAGAAAGCCGCTCACCGCGCCCCCGCTCCCTCGACGGAGCGGATCAGGTCCAGGATGTGGCCGCCGACCGTCCCGGCGGCCTCCACCAGCACCGAGTGCTCGTGGCCCGGCAGCACGACCGGCCGGAAGTCCGTCAGCAGCGCCGCCATGCGGGGCGCCAGTTCCACCAGGTCGGAGTCGCCGCCGTACACGCCGAGGACCGGGCAGCGTACGGCCCTGATCGCGTCCTCGGTCAGCACGCGGCTGGCGGGGATGTCCCGGCCGAGGGTGGTCTCGCGGGCGAGCCGGGCCGCGCCCTTGGCCAGGCGGGCGGTGTTGTGGCCGCGGTGGGCGGTGATCCAGGCGATGACGTCCGGCTCGTTGTGGGCCAGTTCGGTCAGTACCCGGCGCAGGATGCCGCCCAGTTTCCCCGCCCAGGCGGTGGTCGCCGGCTCGGACTCGATCAGGGTGAGCCCGGCCACGCGCGCGGGGTGGCGGGCCGCGTAGCCGAAGGCGATCGTGCCGCCGTAGGAGTTGCCGACGAGGTGGACGGGACCGTTGACGCCGAGCCGGTCCAGGAGGGCTTCCAGGTCGTCGATGTTGTGGTCCAGGGTGTAGCCCGCGCGCGGGCGTTCGCTGCGGCCGTGTCCGCGCAGGTCGTACATGACCACGTCGAGGCCGGCGGCTGCGAAGGCCGGAGCGACGGTGAAGTAGTAGCTGGCCAGGCTGTCGGTGAGCAGTCCGTGGACGAGGACGACGGTGGCGTGGGGGGTGCGGCCGTCGGCTGGTCCCGTGCGCTGGACGTGCAGCCGGATGCGGCCCGTGTCGACCATGGCCATGGCTCAGCCCGCCTCCGGCGCCTTCAGGCTCCACACCACGTACTCGACGAGCCGGCCCACGGTCAGCTCGATGATCTCGTCGAACTCCATCCCGGCCAGGAACTCGGCGAGGTTGACCCGCCTCCCGTAGCGCTCCTCCAGGAGGCCGGCGAGGGTGACGAGGTCGATGCTCTCCAGCTCCAGGTCGCGGTTGAAGGTGGTGGACATCCCTATCAGCACGTCGTCGTCGCCGTACTCCTCCAGGACGGTGCGGAGCATGGCGGTGACGTCGGCGAGCACGGTGGCCGCGGTGTCCGCGGTGTCTGACGTGTCCGCGGTGTCCGCGGTGGGCTGCGCGGGGGTCAGGCGGGTGGGGTTCATCGGTGGGGGTCCTCCACATCGTCTCTTCCGGATACGTCCGCTCTTCCGGATACGTCCGCCGGGCCGGTCGTCCAGGCCACCACGAGGTCGCGGGCCGGGAGGGCGGGCGGGTAGCTCACGGGCGCGCAGTGCACGGTGTAGGCCGGATACATGCGGCCCGCGACGAGCAGCCGGCTGCCGTCCGCCGCGGCCCGCAGGACGGTGAAGTCCCTGGGGCTGCCGTCGAATCCGGTGCCCTCGGCCTTGGCGACGGCTTCCTTCGCGGCCCAGAAGCGGGTGAACCACACGGCCTCCGGGTCGGTCCCGGACGCGCACCGGGCGTGCAGCAGCCGGAGTTCGTCCGGGGCGAGCGCGGTGGCGAGGGTCGCCGGGTCGCGTGGGGTGACCTCCTCGACGTCGATACCGGGTCCGGGCCGCGCGCTGTGCGGCCGTACGATCGCCACGCCCGTCTCGGCGCGGTGGGCGAGGGAGACGTCCAGCGGGGGCAGGACGCGGCCGTGCACGCCGGTGACGTGGGGCCGGCCCGACTCGTCGTTGCCGACCCGGAGTTCCGCCGGGAAGACCGGTCCCTCGCCGTGGTTCCAGAGCCAGTGCCGTACGGCGTCCTTCACGGCGATCCTGCCGAGCAGCCACTGGCGGCGGCCGCGCGGCGGACGTCCGGCGTACTCGGTGCGTTCGGCACCGCCCAGCGTGTTGCGCATGATCAGCTCGCGGGAGGCGAGGTCGGGCCAGCGCTCGTGCACCAGCGCCCAGCCTTCGGGTCTGGCCTCGGAGAGGGTGTGGCGCTCCGGGAAGCGTTCGGCGGGCCGGGTCTGCGGGTCGTTGTCGAACCTGCGGTCCTGCCAGCCGCTGATCACCGCCCACACCCTGCCGCCGACGGTGAGTTCGGCGTCCGCCTCCAGGAGGGTGTCGGTGAGTTCGGTGATCCGGATCAGGCAGCCGACCCGGGTGCCGGTCGCCGGGTGCGGGCCGTGGAAGCGCATCCGGCGCATCTGCACGGGGAAGACGACGGTCCGCTCGATGCGGGTCGACATGATCCAGTAGCCGAGGAGCTGGCCGACGTTGTCCAGCAGGGCCCCGGGCGCAGCGGGGGTGGTGATCACTCCCCGGATGTGCCGGTCGCCGATCGCGGTCAGGTCGGTGAGGCCCTGGTAGGCAGGGCCGTGGAACATCCACCGGTCGGTGTAGAGCTGGGCTGCGCTGTGCCGGGGGGTGCGTTCGGGGCCGAGGCCGTCGGCGAGGTGGGGCGGGGGCGGGTCCGGGTGCCGTGGGGCGAGTTCGACCACGGCGCGAGCGGTCGGACCGAAGGTCACGGTGGCCCGGTCCGGGGTGTCTCGGGCGACGGTCACCTGGACGTCGGCCGGGGGCGTGGCGGTCAGCCAGCGGTCGAACCGGGCCCCGTGCACGGCGGTCGCCGTCAGCCCCGGGGCCGCTCGCTCCGCCGCCTCCATCATGTGCCGGATGATCGTCGTGGCGGGCACGACCGGCCAACGGTCGTCTACATCCGGCCATCCGCGACGCTGCGGGAAGAAGCAGTGGTCCAGGAGGTGGGGCATGGAGTGGGGGGAGATGCGCAGGGTTTGGGTGGTGGTGGCGGCGGTGGGGGGTGCGGGGGGCTGGGCGGGAGATGCCGGGGGGTGCGCGGGGGTGGCGGGGTACGCCGGGGCGTGTGCGGAGGTGGCGCTAGAGGTCGGGGGCTGCGCGGGGGTGCCGGGAGACGCCGGGGGCTGCGCTGCGGGGGCGGGCGGTGCGGCTGCCGGGGCCGGCGGCGTGGTGGCCTGGGCGGTGGCTGGGAGGCGGGCCCGGCGTGCCGTGAGTAGGTGCACCGCTGTGTCCGCGGTTTCCCGCAGGAGTGCGGTCAGCTCGGCGGCGGCCGGGATGCGGGTGGCCAGGTCGTCGAGGGGGGATGCGCCGGGCCCCGTTGTCCGGCCCGCCGCCGGTCGGCTCGGGCGCAGTTCGGCCCGGAGGGCGTCGAGGTCCGGTCCGGTGAGCGAGACGAGGGCGCCGTCGAGGTCGAGGCGGACCGGCGGCCGGCCGGAGGCGGCGGCGCGGGGAGCGGTCGGGGCCGTCGGCCGCAAGTTGGTCGGAGCCGTCGCTTGAGTGAGGGTCGGGGGCGTCGGGTGGGGGACGCTCGGGGTCGTCGGGTGGGGGACGGTCGGGGCCACGGCGGCGCCCGCCGTCCACAGTGCCGTTGCCACGCGCCGCAGTTGGGCCATGCCCTCGCGGTGCGGCGAGTTCGCGGCGACGGCCAGGTGGTCGCGGTCCCCCAGCGTGTCGTCGACGAGGGAGGCCAGGTGGCCGGGTCCTGCCTGGACGAAGGCGCGGTGACCGGCCGCGTACAGCGCCTCGGTGAGCTGCCGGAAGCGCACGGGTTCCAGCAGGTGCCGTACGAACAGCTCCCGTACCGCCGATTCGGCCTCCGGGAAGGGCGCCGCCGTGGTCCCCGACCAGACGGGCACGGTCGGCGGATGCAGCCGGAAGCGGCCGGCGGCGGCCTTGATGGGCTCCAGGTACGGTTCGAGCATCGGGGTGTGGAAGCCCGAGCGGAACGGCAGGACCTGGCAGAGGACGCCCTGGGCGCGGAAGTGCCCGGCGAACTCCTCGACTGCCTCGTCCGGTCCGCACACCATCGCCTGGTGCGGTGCGTTGTCATGGGAGAGGACGATCCCGGAACCGGCCCACGCCGTGTCGAGTTCGGCGCGCACGCGTGCGGCACCGGCGCCCACGGCGGCGAAGGCGAGGCCCGGGACGGTCACCGTGTCGGGGTCGAACCCGTCCATGAACGCGTCGACCTGAGCGCCCGAGTACAGTCCGGCGACCGCCATGGCCGTCCACTCCCCCACGCTGTGCCCGGCGACCGCGTCCGGGACCAGCCCCATGCGGCGCAACGCCGTGTCCAGGAGCCGGCCGGCGCCGACGACACCGAATCCGTGCCGGCCCACGTCCCCGGCGTCGACGCCGGCACCCCGGAGAGGCGGCAAGTGGAAGTGGGCGGCGATGTCGTCGACGCGGGGGGTGAAGTCGCCTTCCAGGCCGGGGAAGAGGAAGGCCAGCTTGCCTTCCGGTCGTCGTTGCCCCAGCAGCGGTGCGGGCCGGAACCACAGGTCGTTTCGGCCGTGCCAGGCCCGCCCCCTGGCGACCGCGCGCCGGGCGAGGGCCAGCCGCTTGGCGGTGGGACCGACCATCCCGAGCCGGGCCGGACCGGCCTCGGAGTGCGCCCGTGCGGGGTCCAGGCCGGAGCCGAGGACGGCCGTGTCGTCCCGGTCCAGCAGCTCCGCCAGCCGGTCGGCGCCGTCGGCGGCGAGCAGCAGCACCCGCTCGGGCTCGGTGACCCGCACCTCGATCCGATGGGCCGGTGTCGTGACGACTGCC
Organism: Streptomyces sp. L2; assembly: GCF_004124325.1. Taxonomy (NCBI): domain Bacteria; kingdom Bacillati; phylum Actinomycetota; class Actinomycetes; order Kitasatosporales; family Streptomycetaceae; genus Streptomyces; species Streptomyces sp. L2. The sequence continues at coordinate 6,792,667 of NZ_QBDT01000001.1, read as the reverse complement.
GGTCGCACTGGTGTCGGACCGGTTGCCGTACGAGCCGACGTCATCATGGCTGACGGTCGCATCGGACCGGTTCCCGGTCGAACCGGCAGGTGATCGGCGGCCGGGCGGGCCGGATCGACTGCCGGGCGCGCCGGATCGACCGCTGGGCGAGCCGGTTCGGTTTCGATTGCCGACCGAGGGCGCGTCACTGGGCCGGGAAGAGGGACCGTCGGCCGGCCCCCCGGCGCCTCCTCCAGCACCACGTGGGCGTTGATCCCGCCGAACCCGAAGGCGTTCACGGCGGCCCGCCGGACCGGTTGCCGGGGGTCCGTCTCCCACGGTTCGGCCCGCTCCAGCGTGCGGAAACGAGTCGCGGCGAGGGCGGGGTGGGGGTCGTCGCAGTGCAGGGTCGGGAGCAGGGTGCCGTGGTGGAGGGCGAGGGCGGCCTTGACCAGACCCGCCACTCCGGCGGCCGGCATGGTGTGGCCGATCATCGACTTCACCGAGCCGAGGACCGCACGCCCGTCACCGTTCACCGTCCCCGGCCCGAACACCTCGCGCACGGTGGCGAGTTCTGCGCCGTCACCGGCCGGGGTCGCGGTGCCGTGCGCCTCCAGCAGGCCGAGGGAGCCGGGCGCCGTGGGATCGAGGCCGGCGGCCCGCCATGCCTGGCGCACCGCACGGGCCTGCCCACCGGGATCGGGGCTGGCGAGTCCGGCGGTACGGCCGTCGCTGGCCACGCCGGTGCCCCGGATCACCGCGTAGACGCGGTCACCGTCCCGTTCCGCGTCCGCGAGCCGTTTCAGTACGACGACGCCGGTGCCCTCACCGATGAGGATGCCGTCGGCGTCGCGGTGGAAGGGGCGGATGCGCTCGGTCGGGGAGAGTGCGCGGAGCTGGGAGAAGACGCTCCACAGGGTGATGTCGTGGCAGTGGTGGACCCCGCCGGCCAGCATCATGTCGCAGCGTCCGGAGGCGAGTTCGCCGACCGCGTGGTCGACGGCGACCAGTGAGGAGGCGCAGGCGGCGTCCACCGTGAAGGCGGGGCCGCGCAGGTCGAGGCGGTTGGCGATCCGTGAGGCGGCGAGGTTGGGGACCAGGCCGATCGCGGACTCGGGGCTGTCCGCGCCGAGCCGGTCGGTGAAGGCCCGGCGCACCCGGTCCAGTTGGGCAGGAGACAGTTCGGGCAGCAACTCGCCGAGCGTGTGCACGAGTTGCCCTGCCGTACGCACGCGCTGGTCGAGTCGGACCAGGCCGGGGGTGAGGTAGCCGCCCCGGCCGAGGGCGACGCCGATCCGGTCGCGGTCGGGGAGCCGATCGGCACCGCCCGCGTCGGCGAGCGCGGCGGCGGCCACGTCGAGGGCGATGAGCTGGTCGGGCTCGGTGCCGGGCACCGAGGCGGGCATGATGCCGTACCGGGTGACCTCGACCTCGGCCAGGCCGTCCACGAATCCGCCGCGCCGGCAGTACACCTGGTCGGCGAGGGCCGGCCCGGTGGCGGAGCCGGGGCGGTAGTAGGCGGCGTCCCACCGCCCCTCGGGCACCTCGCGGATCGCGTCCACGCCGTCGCGGAGGTTGCGCCAGTAGACGTCGAGGTCCGCGGCGCCGGGCAGCAGCACCGCCATGCCGACGACCGCCGCGGCGTGCGCGGCGGGTGAGTGACGGCCGGTCATCTCACCAGCCCGACGCGGTGTAGACGACGGCACGGGCCGACGGATCACCCCAGGCGAGTTCCCTGAGCAGGGCGGCGGTCCCCTCGTCGGGGTCGATGAGCCGCACCCCGCGCCGGGCGTACTCGCGGCCGAGTTCCGGGCTGACCATGCCGGTGTGGGTGCCGGTGGGTGCCCACGGTCCCCAGTGGACGGTGAGCGCGCGGTGCCCGGTGCGGGCCGCCCAGTCGGCGGCCAGTGTCTCCAGGGCGTCGTTGGCGGCGGCGTAGTCCGCCTGGCCCCGGTTGCCGAGGACGGCGGACACGCTGCCGAACAGCACGGTGAAGGCGGGCCCGGCGGGCAGTTCCTCCAGCGCGGCGAGCAGGGCCGCCGCGCCGGTGGTCTTGGTGCCGTAGACGCGCAGGAAGGACTCCGGTGTCTTCTCGGCGATCAACCGGTCCTCGATGACCCCGGCGGCGAAGACGACACCGTCGAGCCGGCCGTGCTCGGCGTGGATCTCCTTGACGGCCTGGAGCGCGGCGTCCCGGTCCCGGAAGTCCACGCAGCGGTAGCGGGCCTCGCTGCCGAGTGCGGTGAGTTCGGCGAGGGTGGCCCGGATCTCCCGTTGCGCGAGGAGGAGTCCGGCGTCCCGGTTGACCTCGGCCGGTGTCCGCGTGCCGCCGGCGGCGAGGGCGGCGCGCAGTTCGACGGGAGTACGCGCGGCCGCCGTCCCCGGGTCCTCGGGTGCGGTGGGCGCGGGCGTACGTCCGGCCAGCTCGATACGGCAGCGGGAGGCGGCGGCGAGTGCGACGGCGCACTGCGCGGTGATGCCCCGGGCGCCGCCGACGAGCAGAACCACGGAATCCCGGTCCAGGCCGAGCGCCTCCGCCTCGGCCACGCCGACCCCGGCGGGGCCGGCACCGGTGGAGGCGAGCGGGCCCAGGGGCACCGGCACCAGTTCCAGTCCGTGGCGGACACCGGGCGCCGGACGCAGGACGACCGGGGCGGACTGCTGCGGGGCGAGCAGCTCGGCGATCAGCGCGTCGGCCACGGCCGCCGGACTCGGGTCGCTCACCGTGACCAGCCGGGCGACGGTGTCCGGGTACTCGCGGGCGATGGTGCGGAACAGGCCCGGCAGCCCGGCCGACCCCAGGGCCGCGTCCCCGTCGGCGTGCCGGGCGGCGAGCAGCAGCCGCGGGCGCAGGGCGAGGGCCGCCTTCAGCACGGGGAAGGCTTCCGGCAGCACCGGCAGGCCCGGATCGGGCAGGGCACCGAGGTACAGGACGCCGGTGATCTCCCCGGCGCCCGCGATCTCGCCCCCGTCGGTCAGCAGGGCCGCCTGGTCGACACTCACCGCGTCGGCGCCGTGGGCGACGAGCCGGGCGGTGACCTCGTCGGCGGTGCCGTCGCCGTCGCCCGCGCCGTCGGCGTCGCCGAGGAGGAGGAACCGTCCGCCGGAAAGGACGGTGACCGAGTCGGCCGTGGGGTCTGGCGGAGGGAGCGGCACCGGGCGCAGCTCGCAGCGCACGGGGGCCGCCCCGGGCGGAGCGGCGCCGGCGGTCCGGTCGGGCGCGTCCTGGGGGCTGTGTTCCCCAGGGTTATGCTTCCCGGGGTCTGACGCGGAACCGCCCCGGAGGCCCGCGGCCGGCCCGCCCGGCGACGCGGCGCCCTGACCGCCGGGGGTCACGCCGTCCAGCGGTCCGCCCTCGTCCCGATCGGCCCCTGCTCCCCCGCTCATCCGTTCTGTCAGCCAGGCCGTCACCGCTGCCGCCGTGCGGGCCTTGGCGAGGTTCTCCAGCTCGGTGTCGTCGAGGAGGTCCGCGCCGCCGGCGATCCCGAGGCGCTGGGCGAGTTCACCGGCGATCTCGGCCCGCTTGATGGAGTCGATGCTCAGGTCGGCCTCCAGGTCGAGGTCGGGCTCGATCATGTCGACGGGGTAGCCGGTGCGCTCGCTGATGATGTCCAGCACCACGCGTGACACGTCATCGGCTCCCGCCGGGGCGGAGGAGGCGGACGCGGCTGCCGCAACGGACGAGGCGGCCGGTTCGGGCAACGGTGCTTGTTCGGCCACGGGTTGCACCGGTGGCAAGGCGGGCTTGGGGGCGGGAGCGGGAATCGCCGTCCCCGGGACCGCCCCGAAGTACGTCAGCATCACGTCCCGCTGGGCGGCGATCATCTCGCGGCTGGTGCGCAGGAATTCGGAGATCAGCGCGTCCCGGTCGGCCGGGGTGCCGTTCGGCTGGTTCGTCGTCACAGTCGTCTCCTCTACGCGTCGGGCCGGTGCCAGGGCGCCGGGGAGAAGGGCGCCGTCGGCGGTGCGGACGAGGTGTCCGTCGACCGTCCAGCCGGGCCGTGCGGGTGCCGGGGTACGCAGGGCGTCGACGGCGTCGCGGCCCTGGAACAGCCAGTCGGTGCGCACGGGCTGTCCTGCCACGGCGAGTTGCGCGAGGGCGTCGAGCCAGCCGGCGAGTCCGCTGTCGGCGTCGGGTTCGCCGGCGACGGTGCGGTGCGGGCGGTCACCGAGGATCTGTCCGACGAGCCGGGTGAGGACCCGTCCGGGGCCGGCCTCGACGAAGACGCGGGCACCGGCCTCGTACATCGCCTCGATCTGGGCGGCGAAGGCGACCGGCGCGCCGATCTGGGCGGCGAGTTCGGCCCGCACGCCGTCGGGGTCGGCCGGGTACGGGGCTGCCGTGCGGTTGGCCCAGACGGGGAACTCGGGTGTCCGGACGGCCGTGGTGGCGAGTGCCCCGGCGAACCGTTTCGCCGCGCCGGCGACGACAGGGCTGTGGAAGGCGCAGGCGACGGGGATGCGCCGGGCCCCGAACCCTGCCTCGCGCAACAGCCGGACAGCGGTCGCGACCTGTTCCGTGGGGCCCGAGATGACGGTCTGCTCGGGCGAGTTGACGTTGGCGACGACCACCGGTCCGAGTACACCGACGTCGCGCAGGACGTCCGTCACGGCCTCGGCCGCGGCTCCGACGGCGGCCATGGTGCCGGGGTCGTCGCCCGCCGCCGCGAGGATCGCCGCCGCCCGCTCGGTGCTCAGGTCGAGCAGGGCCTGGGGGTCGAGGGCGCCGGCCGCGCTCAGGGCGACCAGTTCGCCGTAGCTGTGCCCGGCCGCCATGTCCGGGCGGACGCCGGCCGCGGTGAGGAAGGCGTGGGCGGCGAGTCCGGTGATGCCGAGTGCGGGCTGCGCGGCGCGGGTGTCGGTGAGGGCGGCCCGGCGCTGTTCCCGGGTGGTGTCGTCGAAGGCGGCCGGCGGGTACACGGTGTCGGCGTGCGCGCGGCCGAGGTGGAGGTAGTGCCGCAGGTCGGGCAGCGTGACCAGGAGGTCGGCGAGCATCCCGGGGCGCTGGCTGCCCTGCCCGGGGAAGAGGAAGGCGACCTTGCCGCCGGGGGGCGGGGCGGCCGTAGTGGCGCCACGGTGGAGGCCTGCCCCGGGGGCGGTGTCGCCGGGGGCGGTGTTCCCGGGCGCGGTGTTCCCGGGCGCGGTGTGCCCGGGCGCGGTGTTCCCGGGCGCGGTGTCGCCGCGGTGGAGGTCTGCCCCGGCGACGGTGTCGCCGGGGGCGATGTCCCCGGCCGCGCTGTGCCCGGGCACGGTATCCCTGGGCGCGGTCTCCGCTGCGAGATGGATTCCCTCCGCCGGGTCTCTCTCCCCGGCGAGGACGCGGCGCAGCTTGCCGGTCAGTTCGGTCACGTCGCGGGCCACGACCGCCGCCCGCACGGGATCGTGGGAGGCGTCCGCGCGGTGGGCGGCGGCGAGGGCCAGGTCGCGCAGCCGCCAGGCGTGGGTGCCGGATTCGGCGGCCCGGAGGATCTCCTCGACGGTCCGGTGGGCGGCCGCCCCGTCCTTGCCGCGGAAGAGGAACAGTTCGGCGGGCCAGGCGTCCAGGGTCTGGCGCGGCGGTACGGCGGTGTCGTGCGCGGCGAGGACCACGTGGAAGTTGGTTCCGCCGAAGCCGAACGCGCTGACCCCGGCGAGGCGTTCGGGCGCGGGTGACGCCCAGGGCCGGGCCCGGGTGTGGAAGGCGAAGGGGCTGTCACCTTGCGTCCAGGCGGGGTTGGGGCGGTCCAGGTGCAGGGTGGGCGGGGTGATGCCGGTGTGCAGGGCGAGGGTGGTCTTGATCAGGCCCGCGAGTCCGGCGGCGCACTTGGTGTGCCCGATCTGCGACTTGACCGAGCCGAGGGCGCAGCGGCCGGGTTCGGCGCCCGCCTCCCCGAACACCTCGGTGAGCACCGCGAGTTCGGTGCGGTCGCCGACGACCGTGCCGGTGCCGTGCGCCTCGACCAGGCCGACCTGGGCGGGCGAGACTCCGGCGTTGCGGTAGGCCCGCAGCAGCGCGGCCCGCTGTCCTTCGGGGCGGGGTGCGGTCAGCCCGAGAGAGCGGCCGTCGCTGGAGGAGCCGAGGCCCTTGATCACGCCGTACACGCGGTCGCCGTCGCGTTCGGCGTCCGCGAGCCGCTTCAGGACGACGCAGGCCACGCCCTCGCCCAGGGCGATGCCGTCGGCGGAGGCGTCGAAGGCGCGGGAGCGGCCGGTCGGGGAGAGGGCGTGCACGGAGGAGAACAGGACGAAGTCGTTGATGCCGTTGTGCAGATCGGCACCGCCGCACAGCACGAGGTCGCTGGTTCCGGTGACGAGTTCCTTGCAGCCGACGTCGAGCGCGGCGAGGGAGGAGGCGCAGGCGGCGTCCACGGTGAAGTTGGCGCCGCCCAGGTCCAGGCGGTTGGCGATCCGGCCGGAGATGACGTTGGCGAGCATGCCGGGGAAGGAGTCCTCGGTCAGCCGGGGCAGTTGCTCGTCGAGGGCGTCGGGGACCGTGCCGTAGTACGAGGGGAGGACGGCGCGCAGGGTGACGGCGTTGGACAGGTCGCTGCCCGCCTCGGCGCCGAAGACCACGGAGGTCCGCTCGCGGTCGAACTCCCTCCCGCCGCTGCCGTATCCGGCGTCGTCGAGGGCGAGGCGGGCGGCCTCCAGCGACAGCAGCTGGACCGGCTCGATGCAGCCGAGGGAGGCGGGCGGAATGCCGTAGCGCAGCGGGTCGAAGGGGATGCGGGGCAGGAAGCCGCCCCAGGTGGAGGCGGTGCTGCCGTGGTGCGCGGCGGCGTCCCAGCGGTCGGGCGGCACCTCGGTCACTGCGTCGCGTCCGGCGACGACGTGTGCCCAGAAGGTGGCGAGGTCGGGGGCCTCGGGGAACATGCAGGCCATGCCGACGATCGCGATGTCGAGCGGCGCGGGCGGCTCGGGCTCGCGCTCCCCCGCGGCGTGCCGGCGGGCGGCCGGCCGCGTGGCCCGTGCGGCGAGGAAGTCGGCGGCGCCGTCGGTGACGGCGTGGTGGAGGGCGGCGAGGGTGGTGGTCACCGAGCGCAAAACGGCGACCTCGCCGGCCATGAACATTCCGTCGCTGAGCTGGCGTTCCTCATCGACGGTGGTCAACCGGCCGTCCGTGCCACGCTCCAGGCCCTTGCTGGCGACACGCAGCCGGCCGACGTTGAGGCGTTCCAGCGCCTCCCACACCTCGCGGTCGGGTCTGTCGCCGGAGCGTAACGCGGCTTCCCGGTCGCGGTAGTCGGCGGTGAAGGCGCTGGGGACGCAGCGGGTGGCGTGGCCGGGTGCGGTCCGCAGCAGCGCGGTGGTGGTGGCGGTCAGCACCTGCTGCTGGAAGAGGGGCTGGATGGCCCCGTGCTCGACGGCTTCCTCGGTGAACAGGTAGGCGGTGCCCATGAGGAGGCCGACGGCGGCACCCCGCGCGGTCAGGGGATGGGCGAGGGCGGCGACCATCGCCGCGGACCGCTCGTCGTGAATACCGCCGGCGAAGAAGATTTCCAGTCCAGTGGCGGTGTCCGGTTCGGCCTCGGTCAAGAAGTCCGTCAGGACGGCGAGTTGGGCCTCCCACAGGGGCAAGGACGCCCGTGGTCCGACGTGCCCGCCGCACTCGGAGCCCTCGAACACGAACTTCCGCGCCCCGGCGGCCAGGAACTGCCGCAGCAGCCCGGGCGAGGGGACGTGCAGATACGTACTGATCCCGGCCCGCTCCAGCGCGGCGGCCTGCGCGGGGCGTCCGCCCGCGATGATCGCGTGCGTGGGCCGGAGTTCCCGTACGGCCTCCACCTGGGCGTCGCGGATCTCCTCGGGTGCGAATCCGAGGACGCCCACGCCCCAGGGCCGCCCGTCGAGCACGGCACGGGCCTCCGTGAGCATGGCCCGGGCCCGCTCACCGTCGGCGAGGGCCAGCGCGAGAAAGGGCAGCGCCCCGGCCTCGGCGACGGCCGCGGCGAACCCCGCCTGATCACTGACCCGGGTCATCGGCCCCTGCGCGACCCCCAACCGCGTCCCCAACGCCCGACTCATCACCGACCCGGGCCGCAGGGCAGCGCCGGGGGCTGGGACGGCAGGGGGTTCGAGTGCGCTGGGTGGTTCGGCCGTGTCGCATGGCTCGGCCCCGGTGACCGGTTCAGCCTCGGTGACCGGTTCAGCCTCGGTGACCGGTTCGGACCCGGCGACCGGCGCCGTCCTGAGCGGCTCCGCGAGACGCGAATTCCGGTGCCCCTTCGCGGGCTTCTGCGCCGGTGACGCGGGGGTGCCGGGCGGTTCGGCGGCATCGGGCTGTGCGGTGAGTGCCTCCTCGACAGCGGCCCTCATGCCCCGTACGGCACCCCGCGCATCGCCCCACCACTCGGCGAACCGGGCTGCGAGGAATCCGTCCTGGCCGACGGGCAGCAGCTCGCCCGTGGCCAGTAAATCCGCGACCGCACCGGGATCGGTGGGCTCGGGCGGCGTGTCCGGTCCGCGACGGCGCAGGACACGGTGACCGGCGAGTCGTACCGTCTCCGAACCGTCCAGGGACCGCAGCACCGTGCGCGTCGCCTCAGGGACCCGGGACTCGCTGAGCAGGGCCAGCTGGCTGTCGAGGACGACTCCGGCCGCGCCGCCCGCCACGGCCGCCGCCGCCGTGCGTGGCCCGATGCCTCCACAGGCCCAGACCGGCAGGTCCAACTCGTTTTCCGCCAGGAGCTGTTGGAGGAGGACGAAGGTGCTGTGCTCCCCGACCAGGCCGCCGCTCTCGCCACCGCGCGCGATCAGCCCGTGAGCCCCCGCGCGCAGGGCCGCACGGGCCTGCGCCAGGTCCGTGACCTCGGCCAGCACCCGGTACTCCCCCACCACTTCGGGGACGGTCCAGGGGGCGTCGGGTCCGAGGACCACCGTGTGGGGGGCACCGTCGAGGTCGGCGGGGCGCAAGGCGCAGCGCCCCGCCACCCGCACACCGAAGGGGTCCCGGACGGCGTGTCTCAAACGGGCCAGTTCCTCGCGGGATCTTCGGTCGCCGCAGCCCAGGTCGAGGACCGCGAACCCGCCGGCGGCGCACGCGGCGGCGGCGAGCCGGGAGTCGGGCCGGCCGAACGGGGTGAGGCACAGGATCAGGTCGTGGGCGCGCGCAGGGGAGGTCATGACGCTCCGAAGAATCGGCAAGACTGCACGGTGGGGGGCTGGTGCGGCGGGACACTCGGTAGGCGGCCACCGGAAAGTAGCGAGTACCTACTGACGGGTCAATAAGTTCGCGCCCTTTTGCCGTGCGAGGGAACCGATTCGGCCAGTCGCCGAATCACCCTCCCTGTGCCGGAAATCGGAGCAATTCCGGCTCAGCCGAGGAGGGTGCCCACCGCCGCCGGCGCGGCGGCCACCGCCCGCGTGACCGGGGAGACGGCGGCGGTCACCGGGCCAGGCGCAGCCGCCGTAAGACCCGAGCCGGGATCGCCTCCACCGCCGGCCCGGACCGTGTCGTCGGCACCGGCCTGCGCGATCCGGGGCGTGAACCACTGCCGCGGCCGCTCCGGTCCCCGCCCCGACCGCTCCGTTCCCTGTCCGGCCTTTCCGCGGTCCCGTCCGGCACGCCCGTTCGCCCCGGGAAGCGCGTCCTCCCCGGGCGGCTCGTTCCCGTCGCCCGGGGCGGTCGGCCCGGTGGCCGTCGGGCGCGTGGTGTCCGGCGCGGCGGAGTCCCCCGGCAGGCCGTCGAGGCCAGGGCCCAGCGCCCACCGCTGCTCGCGGGACCCGTTCCGCCGGGCGACCACCACGTGCCCGGGTGTGACGGCGAGGGAGAGCCCCTTGTGCCCGCGGAGCAGGATCTCGCCGCGCACCGTGACGTCGTATACCACCTCCCCGGCGTGCACGACGCAGCCGGCCACCGTGACGCGCCGGGCCACGGGGTCTGCGGCCAGGCACAGCAGGGGATCGAGGGCGCTGCGGAGCAGACCGTCGTCCTGGTACGTCCACTGCTGCGATCCGGCGGTCGAGCAGGCCGCCTCCCGTACCTCCGCACCGGGCCGGCTTCCGTCGCCCGGCAGGTCCAGGCAGAGCCCGGAGTCAAGGTTCCGCAGGGTGCCGCGGGCGAGTGGGACCGGTTCCCCGGCCGAGGCTGCCGACGAATCGGCACCCGACGGCCGGATCCCGCCGGTGCCGGGGCCGGTGCGGGTGCCTGTGGAGGCGCCCGTGGAGGCGCCGGGACGGGGGGCATGGCCGGCGGGTGCGCCCCAGGTGGCGTGTGGCCCGGGGACACCGTTGTCATCCGACCAGCTTCTGACCACGAGCACGGTGGCGAGCAGGGCGAGCGAGGCCAGTCCCACGCCGACGGCCACGGCCGTGCGCCGGCCGCCGAGGGCCGCCGTGCGGTGCCGGCCGGCGGGTTCCCCGTAGGGGGTGCGCGATGCGGTGGCGGTCCACGCCTCGGGTGCGCCGCGGCCGGGCCGGGCGGCGAGGTAGCGGCGGGCGCCCCAGCCGAGCACGGCCTCGGCGAGCAGGATGTCCAGGGCGCCCTCGAAGAGGCCGAGTTGATCGGCGGCGTGCCGGCAGTGGCGGCAGGCCGTCAGGTGCTCCCCCACATCGGCGAGCAGCGGGCTGCCGCGGCGGAGGGAGACGTCGAGGAGCCGGTTGTAGAAACGGCATTCCTTGGTGGGCGCGAGTTCTCGGTGGGCCCGTACGCAGACGGTACGGAATTGCTCGCGGGCGCGCTCCAGAGCGGACTCCGCTGCGGCGGTCTCGACCCCCAGCAGACCAGCGGGTATGTTTATGGGTTCGGCCTCGACCTCGGTATGCCACAGCAGGCATTGGGAAGCGTCCGGAAGGGCCCTGAATGCGCGCGCGGCGAGATGTCGTCTTTCGGCCGTACCGGGCGGGGCCGCGCGCAGACCGCGACCACCGGTGGGTTTGCGCAATTCCGGCACGACCGCGCAGATGACGTCGTCCGCGGCCCAGGTGCGGACGGTCTCGCGGACGGCCACGAGCAGGTGCGGGCGCAGCGCCCCGCGGACCGTGCCGCCGGTCAGCCGGCCGAGCACGTGGTGGAAGGCGGTGGTGGCCGCGAGTTGGGCCGCGGGGCCGGTGGTGGCCAGGCAGACGGCCGCGTAGTCGCAGGTGGCGCGCCAGTGCCGGGCCAGCAGCAGGGCGACGGCGTGGTGGCGGCTGTCGGCGGGGCCGGTCAGCTGGGCGACGAGATCGCGGTCGGACTCTCCCGGGAGCGGTCCTGAGTCAGGCGGATACGGGGGGCGTGGGGGGTAGCGGGACTGCACGGAACCATTTCCTTTCCCGTCGCAGGAGGCCATGCGAAAAGGGGCGTCCTGTCGGAAAGCGGGGTGTGATTGGTGCATACCTTCAGGGCAGCAGGCCTTACCGGTACGGGCCTTTGCCCCTCCTGTGGGGAGGCTCACCTTCGCACACGCGCCGCAGAGGAAACAAGAAGTTCGATTGACTCGATTTCACATCCGGGAAATTCCGCGAGAGTTACCGCAGGTATCCGCACTCATATGCGATACGCCGGTCGCGGAACGGTCGACTTGTGCGCGACAACGGCGCACCGGCACACGAAATCTCCAACTTCCCGTCCCGGCCCCGACCGCCGCGCCCGCCCCGTCCCCGGCCGCCGCGCCCGCCCCGGCCGGGACGGGCGCAAAACCCCTCGCGTCACGCGTTGTTGGGCCGCAGCGTCCAGACGACCGTCATCTCGCCCGTCATCGCGCCGTCGGCGCGCCGGATCTCGACCGTCACCGGGAACTCGGGGCGCCGGCCCGCGTCCAGCTCGGCGACGACCTCGGCGGCCGGGCGCCCGAGCGTGGCGGTCGCCGTGACGGCGCCCATGGCCAGCTTCTTGTAGGCGATCTCGGCACGCACGGCCAGCGGTACGGCCCGCGAGAGCTGCTCCCCGAACGCGGCCAGCACGATCGCCCCGCTGGCGGACTCACCGAGCGTGAACATCGCGCCGGCGTGCGGGCCGCCCACGTGGTTGTGGTAGTCGGCCTGGTCCGGCAGGGACACCACGGCCTGGTCCGGGGTGGTCTCCAGGAACTCCAGGTTCAGGGTCCGGGCCATGGGAACGGTGGCGGCGAGGAGGTCGCCGATCGACATCTGGTCTGCGCTCATGCCGTCATGTTACTCACGAGTAGGGACGGGGGGCCAGGGCCGCCCCATGATCGCTGTATCGTTTCCGCTCATGTGGCCAGGGGACCAGCCGCCACCCGGCGGCCAACAGCAGAACCCGTACCTACAGCCCGGCTACCAGCAGGCCGGCCCGTACGGGGACCGGCAACCCCCCGCCACGTGGCCCCAGCCCGTCTCGGGCGCACCGACGCCGCCGCCGGGCGGTGGAGGTGGCCGTACCAAGGTCGTAGCCGTCGTCGCGGCGGCGGCCGTCGTCGTCGCGGCCGGCGTGACCGGATTCGTGCTCCTCGGCGGCAAGGGCGACGACCAGGCCGGGCCCGGCCCCACGGCCACGGCGTCACCGAGCACCTCCGCCTCGCCGAAGACCTCGGCGAGCGGCAATCCGCGTGGGGCGGACAGCGGTCCGAAGCCGACGATCGCGGGCTGGAAGACGGTCGTGAACCCGGACACGGACATCGCCTTCGACGTCCCCCCGACCTGGCAGGTGCGCTCCAAGGACTGGATCACCTACGTCACCGACGACTCCGCCCCCGGCGAGAAGATCCTGGTCGGCATGAAGGCGCCCGCCGTCTTTCAGGACAAGTGGTGCGGCACGGACGCGGACAAGGACGGCACGACGGACTACACCCCGCTCGCGAACACCGGGACCCGCGGCAACGCCAAGGCCAAGAGCCCCGCGCAGGCCGCCCGCGACGACTCGGCGAACTGGGTGTACGGCGACTACGCCCAGCCCGACCGCAAGAAGGTCACGACCGGACCGGTCACGTCGTACACCACGGCGTCCGGCATCACCGGAAGCGTCGTCACCTCGCAGTCGTCCGGCGTCGTGAAGAAGAACAAGTGCACCACCGACGGCAAGGCGACGACGTTCGCTTTCCGGGACCCCGACGGCGCGCTGCTGTCCTGGTCGTTCGTCGGCGTCAAGGGCGTCTCCGACGAGGTTCCGGACGCGACGGTGCGCGAGATCATGCGGACGGTGCGCCTCTACGACCCGCCCGCCGGCTGATTTCGGTACGTCCCTGACAAGGGGCGGTGACCGAACCGTGTCCGAGGCCCGACTAGGGTTACTCGCCATGTGGCCAGGAGAGCAGCCGCCCGGGGGCGCGCAGAACCCGCAGAACAACCCGTACCAGCAGCCGGGTTACCAGCAGCCGAATCCGTATCAGCAGCCCGGCTACCAGCAGCAGCCGCAGCAGCCCTACGGGCAGCAGCAGTGGGGACCGGCCGCGCCGGTCGGCGCCCCGCAGGCGCCGCAGCCGCCCCAGGGCGGAGGCGGTGGCGGCCGTACCAAGCTGATCGCGATCATCGCGGCCACGGCCGTGGTCGTGGCCGCCGGTGTGACCGGATATCTGGTCCTCGGCGGCTCCAAGCACGACGAGGCCGACAGCGGCAAGGACAATCAGCAGTCGAGCCAGGCGCCCAAGCCGAAGCCCAAGCCGACGGCGACCGCAACCGGCTCGGGGGACAACCCGCGCGGCAACGAGACCGAGAAGCCCACCATTCCGGGCTGGAAGGTCGTCGTGAACCCGCGCTGGGGCACCGCGTTCGACGTCCCCGCCGACTGGGAGGTGGAGACGCCGGGCACCTCCATCGGCTTCTCCGACGACAAGTCCGACGACGGCAAGCCGCTCGTCATGATGTCCGCGCCGGCCCAGCTCATGCCGAAGTGGTGCACCACCGACAGCGACAAGGACGGCAGGACCGAGGACACGGCCCTGGCCGCGGTCGGCACGAAGGGCGAGAGCGGCGCGAAGACCCCCGGCGACGCGGCCGTCCGCGAGGTTCCGTGGTGGGTGTACGGCGGTTACACGCAGCCGGACAAGAAGAGCATCACCTACGACAAGAAGGCCAAGGACTACACGACGAAGTCCGGCGTGAAGGGCGCCTACGCCTGGGCGCGGTCGAGCCACACCCCGCAGAAGGGCAAGTGCGCGAGCGACGGCAAGGCGCTCACCTTCGGCTTCAAGAACTCGGCCGGCGACATCGTGTCGTGGAACTTCTACGGTGCCAAGGGCGTGGACAAGGAAGTCGACACCAAGACGATCATGACGATCCTCAGCACCGTGCGCCTCCACGGCGACCCCACGGCCAGCTGACCCGGTCGCCGGGGCCGGCCCGTCATCCGATGCCGAACGCCCCGTCGGGCGGCTCGGGTGACGGGACGGCGTCGGCGTCCCCGACGGTCCGGGCCGAGCCGATGAACTCCCGCAGTGTCTCGCCGTGTTCGACGCGGGCGGGGAAGACGTCGGAGGCGGTACGGCGGGCCAGCACGGCGGTGTCGAGAGGCCGGTGGGACGCGGCGAGCACCGCGTTGCCGAACCGTCGGCCGCGCAGCACTCCGGGCTCCGCGATCAACACCAGCTCGTCGAACACGGCGGCGAGGTTGGCGAGTTGGGAGCGCAGGAAGGCGAACGGCGCCGAGTCCGCCAGGTTGGCCAGATAGACGCCCCCGGGGCGCAGGACCCGCTCGGCCTCGCGGGCGTAGGCGAGCGAGGTCAGGTGCGCGGGGACGCGTGAGCCGCCGAAGACGTCGGCGATCAGCACGTCGGCGGAGTCGTCGGGCGCGGACTCCAGCCAGGCCCGGGCGTCCGCCGCGTGCAGCGCGACGTCCGAACCCGGCGGCAGCGGCAGGTGCTCGGCGACCAGGTCCAGCAGGGCGTGGTCGGCCTCGACGACGTCCTGCCGGGAGCCGGGCCGGGTGGCGGCCACGTACCGCGGCAGCGTGAGCGCTCCCCCACCCAGGTGCAGCACGTCCAGCGGCCGCCCGGGCCCGTCCAGACCGTCCAGCACATGCCCGAGCCGCCGCGCGTACTCGAACTCCAGATGCGTCGGGTCGTCGAGATCGACATACGACTGCGGCGCCCCGTCCACAGTCAACAGCCACGCCCGCTCCCGATCCACATCGGGCATCAACTTGGCAAACCCACCATCAACGGCACGACCGACAGCATTGGCTCCACTCACGCCCTCATTGTCCCGCCCGCCGTAGCTGTGCCACGACCAAGCCGAGCCGTTCGAACGCCGGGCACACAAGCCCACCCAAGGGGCGCGGGGAACTGCGCGACCAGCCACAGCCGGCCCGCAGTCCCCCACGCACCTGAACCACTCACGGCCGGAGGTGACCGTCAACCCACAGAGGTGATCGTCCCCGCACCGACCGTCCGACCCCCCTCACGGATCGCGAACCCCAGCCCCGGCTCCAGCGGCACCTCCCGCCCCAGCTCGACCCTCATCTCGACCGTCTCGCCAGGCCGGGCCACGGCCACCTCGCCGAGGTCGACGTCCCCCACCACATCCGCCGTACGGATGTAGAACTGCGGCCGGTAGCCGGTCGACACCGGCGTCGTACGACCGCCCTCAGAGGCCCCCAGCACATACACCCGCGCCGAGAACCGCCGGGCCGGCACCACGCTCCCCGGCGCCGCCACGACGTGCCCGCGACGGACCGCGTCCCGCGGCACGCCCCGCAGCAGCACGGCCACGTTGTCGCCGGCCTGCGCCTCGTCCATCGGCTTGCCGAAGGTCTCCAGGCCGGTGACCACGCTCTCCAGCCCGGCGCCGAGCACCTCCACCCGGTCCCCCGGGCGGAGCCTGCCGCGCTCCACGGCGCCGGTGACGACCGTGCCCCGCCCGGTGATGGTGAGCACGTTCTCCACCGGGAGCAGGAACGGCGCGTCCAGGTACCGCTCGGGCATCGGCACGTACGTGTCGACCGCGTCGAGCAGCGCGTCGATCGACGCGGTCCAGCGCGGGTCGCCCTCCAGGGCCTTCAGCCCGGAGACCCGTACGACAGGGACCGCCTCGCCCGGATAGCCCTGCTGGGTGAGCAGGTCGCGGACCTCCAGCTCGACGAGGTCCGTCAGCTCCTCGTCGCCCGCGTCGGCCTTGTTGAGCGCGACGACGATGTGGTCGACGCCCACCTGCCGGGCGAGCAGCACGTGTTCCGCGGTCTGCGGCATGATCCCGTCCAGCGCGGAGACGACGAGGATCGCTCCGTCGAGCTGGGCGGCGCCGGTGACCATGTTCTTCACGTAGTCGGCGTGGCCCGGCATGTCGACGTGGGCGTAGTGCCGGGTGTCGGTCTCGTACTCGACGTGCGCGATGTTGATGGTGATGCCGCGGGCGGCCTCCTCCGGGGCGCGGTCGATGCGGTCGAACGGCACGAAGGTGCCGGTGCCGCGCTCGGCCAGCACCTTGGTGATGGCGGCGGTCAGGGTGGTCTTGCCGTGGTCGACGTGGCCCATGGTGCCGATGTTCAGATGCGGTTTGGTGCGCACGAATGCCGTTTTGGACATGGGTGTACCTCGAAGTCTCTGCTGTCGTGAGGAAGATCGCCGGACCCCGGGAACTCGCCGACCCTCCCCTTGCGGGGTCCGCCGGACAGTCCGGAGAGGGTCAGCTTCGGGCGCCGTCGACAGCGGCCACGAGGATCGGGACGGCAGCCTTCGGCGCATCCGCGACTGCGGATGCTGCGAGGAGGAAGGCGTACCGGAACATGCCACTGATCATGGCCGACGGCCCGTCCGGCGTCGAATGGTTTTCCGAGCCACCCGTCTCCGCGCCACCCGTCTCCGCGCCACCGATCTCCGCGCCACCGATCTCCGCGTCACCGGTCTCCGCGCCCCGAAGAGGGTGTTCAGGCGCCGATGTTCTTCAGCGCCTCGCGGACCGTCAGCGGCGCGAACCGGCCACGCTCCCGCGCCAGGAACCCCCGTACCGCCTCCGGGTCGCTCTTGGCGTACTCGCGCAAGGACCAGCCGATGGCCTTGCGGACGAAGAAGTCGGGGTGCCCGGACTGCAGCAGGCAGTAGGCGAACAGCCGCTCGGTGTCGGTGCGTTGCTTGTGGCGGAGCTGGTGCAGCAGGGCCGTGCGCACGAGCCACAGGTCGTCGTCGGTGATCCAGGTGTCCATGACGGCGGCGAGCGCCGGGTCGGCCGTGACGAGCGGGCCGACGACATGGGCGGCGAGCAGGTCGACGGTGTCCCACCAGGGCACGGTGGTGACGAGGTGCCTGGCCACGGGCAGGAAGTCCGAGGAGCAGCGGGGCACATGGCGGCGCAGGTAGTCGACGGCGAAGTAGTGGTACTCGCGCTCGGGCAGTGCCCAGCAGCGCAGGGCGATCGCCGTGCAGTCGGCCTCGCCGGGACGCGGGGTGCCGGCCAGCACCGTGCGGGTCAGGGCCCGGCGGGCGGGCGTGGGGATGCCCAGGAAGGGGGCGACGTCCTTCATGTAGGCGCGCATGGCCCCGGCCCGCCCGGGGTCCGCGGCGGCGGCGTACACGTCGGCCACCCTCGGTACGACGGTGTCGGCGAGCACGCTGTGCGGCACGGTCGGCGGGGCCGCCCCGGTGACGGTCATGGGACGACCATACGGCGATCACACACGTTCGTCGGTTAATGTCACCGAATGCTCGATGCACCCAACCGCTCTGGGGGCACCGCCACGGCCTCTCCCCGGGCCACCGCCACGCAGCCGGCCGGCGCACTCCCACCGGCCCTGGCCGTGCGCTGCACGCGCGCGCTCATGTCGCCGTACGCCCGGCTGACGCTGCTGCTGACGCTCCTCGCGGGCGCCGGCGTGTGCGTGCTGCTGTTCGAGCCGCAGCGGCTGCTGACGCACGGCTGGCCGCCGCAGCTCAGCGGTGCCGCGGCGGCGCTGGTGTTCGCGGTGGCGTACGGGCTGTGCACGGTGGCGTTCGTGCCGAGACCGCTGCTGAACCTGGCGGCGGGCGCGTTGTTCGGCTCACAGCTCGGGCTGGGAACCGCGCTGGCGGGCACTGTACTCGGCGCGGGTGTGGCGTTCGGTCTGGGCCGGGTGCTCGGGCAGGACGCGCTGCGCCCGCTGCTGCGCGGGCGCTGGCTGCGGGCGGCCGACGGGCAGCTCAGCCGGCACGGTTTCCGCTCCATGCTGGCGGTCCGGCTGTTCCCGGGGGTGCCGTTCTGCGCGGCCAACTACTGTGCGGCGGTCTCCCGGATGGGCTGGCTGCCGTTCCTGGTGGCCACGGGGCTCGGCTCGATCCCGAACACCGCCGCGTACGCGGTCGCCGGGGCCCGCGCCTCGGCCCCGACCTCGCCGGCCTTCCTGATCGCGCTGGCCTGTATCGCCGTACCGGCGCTGTCCGGCGTGGTGGTGGCCTGGCGCAAGCGCCACCACCTGCGGGACCGCTGACGGCCCGTCGGGCCGGCCGCCGTTATGGACTCGCCGGGCCGGCGAGGGCTTCTAGGGCTTCTCTGGCTCAGACTCCTTCGAGGATCAGGGCGTTGGCGAGTCCTCCCGCCTCGCACATTGTCTGCAGGGCGTAGCGGGCGCCGCGTTCGCGCATCGCGTGGACCAGGGTGGTGGTGAGCCGGGTGCCGCTGGCGCCCAGGGGGTGGCCGAGGGCGATGGCGCCGCCGTGGACGTTGAGCCGGGCGAGGTCGGCGCCGGTCTCCTGCTGCCAGGCCAGGACCACGGCGGCGAAGGCCTCGTTGACCTCGAACAGGTCGATGTCGTCCAGGGTCAGTCCCGCGCGGCGCAGCACTTTCTCGGTGGCCGGTACGACGCCGGTGAGCATCAGCAGCGGGTCGGAACCGGTGACGGCGAAGCTGTGCAGGCGGGCGAGCGGGCGCAGCCCGAGGCGGGCCGCGGTGTCGCTGGAGGTGATCAGGACGGCGGAGGCGCCGTCGTTGACGGGGCTGGCGTTGCCCGCGGTGATGTTCCACTCGATCTGCGGGAAGCGCTCGGCGAAGCCGGGGTCGTGGTAGGCGGGCTTGAGGCCGGCGAGGATCTCCGGGGTGGTGCCGGGCCGTACGCACTCGTCGCGTGAGACGCCGTCCAGCGGCGCGACCTGGGCGTCGAACAGGCCGGCCTCCCACGCGGCGGCGGCCTTGTGGTGCGAGGTCGCCGCGAACTCGTCCATCCGCGCGCGGGTGAGGGACCACTTGGCGGCGATGAGTTCGGCGCTGATGCCCTGCGGCACGAGTCCCTCGGGGTAGCGCTCGGCGATGCCGGGCCCGAACGGGTCCGAGCCGTGGGTCACGTTGGACCACATCGGCACCCGGCTCATCGACTCCACCCCGCAGGCCACGACGAGGTCGTACGCCCCCGACATGACGCCCTGGGCGGCGAAGTGCACGGCCTGCTGGGAGGAGCCGCACTGGCGGTCCACGGTGGTCGCCGGGACGGTCTCGGGGAAGCCTGCCGAAAGGAGTGCGTAGCGGGTCGTGTTCATGGCCTGCTCGCCGACCTGGTCGACGGTGCCGCCGATGACATCGTCGATCAGGGCCGGATCGACCCCTGAGCGCTCGACGAGGCTGCGCAGGGCGTGCGCGAGGAGCCGCACGGGGTGGACGTGGGCCAGGGAGCCGGTCGGCTTTCCCTTGCCGATGGGGGTGCGTACGGCTTCGACGACGACTGCGTCTCGCATGGGGCGGGCCTCCCGCGACGGCCGGCGTGAGGTCGCCGGCGACTACCAGTGAGTAGGAAATCCAAACTCACCATAGCCCCGTGAGTTGGAAAATCAAACCCACTACGGAACACGGCCTCCCCACGCCCCTAGACTGGCCGTCATGGCCGCCCAGAAAGACCCGCGCCCCTGCTCCATCGCCGACGCCCTCGCGCTGGTCGGCGAGAAGTACTCCCTGCTGGTCCTGCGGGAGGTGTGCCTGGGCAACGGCCGCTTCGACCAACTGGTGCGCAACACCGGCGCTCCGCGCGACGTCCTGGCCACCCGGCTGCGGCGACTCACCGACGCCGGGATCCTCACCAAGCGCGCCTACAGCGAACGGCCGCAGCGCTACGAGTACCGGCCCACGCGGGCCGGCCTGGAGCTGGAGCCGGTGCTGATGACGCTGATGGCCTGGGGCGACCGCCATCTGCGCACAGCGGCCGACCGCCCCATGGTGATCGAGCACGTCTGCGGGCACGAGCTGATGCCGGCGGTCACCTGCTCGGCCTGTGGCGAGAACGTGCGTCACGAGGACCTGACGGCCCACCCCCAGGCACCGGGCTGGACCGTCTCAGGGCCGGTGACCGCGCCGGCCTGCACCTGACCGTCAGCACCCTGAGCGCCGGCGTCCGGCCGCCGGCGCCCGGCCGTCGGCGCCTGACCGCCGGCACCCGACCGCCTGGCCCGCCCGCGCTGTTTCGGACATCCGCGAGCCCGCGACGCGCGCCCCGCGGACCGGCCCGACCCGCCCGGCATATGCCGCCTGGGCTGGGCCGACCCGCGCGGCGGCCGTCACCGCCGCGGGCGCGCCGGGCGTCGCGCGCGGCCTCGGCGGTGACCAAGCCCATACCGTCCGCGTAGCCGCGCGGTAGCGCAGTGTCAGTGCTTGCCCCTAGGCTTGCCCGCATGTCCCCCGATGTGCTCTCCCGTGGTTCCGTGCGGTCCGCTGCCGAGGTCAACGAGCAGATCCGCGCCCTGTGGCTGCGCGCCGGCGGCACCCTGTCGGTGCCGGAGCGCGCGGAGTACGAACTGCTGGTCGTCGAGTGGGCGGAGGCCATCCGCGGTGAGGTGGTGGAGGCGGCGTGACGGGCGGGCCCGGGTGCGCGTGCTCAGCGCCCGCCGGCCACCCGCAGCACCGCCCCCGTGGTGTACGACGCCTCTGGTGACAGCAGCCAGGCGATGGCCGCCGCGATCTCCTCGGCCCGCCCTGGGCGGCGCAGCGGAACGGCCGCGGCCATCCGGTGGGCGCGGTCCGGGTCGCCCATCTCCGCGTGCATCTCGGTGTCGACGACGCCCGGAGCGACCGCGTTGACCCGTACGCCGTCCGGGCCCAGCTCCTTGGCGAGGCCCACGGTCAGGGCGTCGACGGCGGCCTTGGTGGCCGCGTAGTGGACGTACTCGCCGGGGCTGCCAAGGGTCGCCGCACCGGACGACACGTTGACGATCGCCCCGCCCTCGGTCATCGACCGCGCGGCCCGGCGTGAACACAGCAGCGTGCCCATCAGGTTGACGTCCACGACCCGGCGCAGCACGTCGGTGGAGGTGTCCGCCAGCCGCCCGAGCGGTCCGGTCACGGCCGCGTTGTTGACCAGCCCGGTCACCGGGCCGAGTCGCGTCTCGGCCACCTCGAACAGTCGCTCCACATCCGCCTCGACGGAGGTGTCGCCGTGGACGGTCTCACAGCGGGCGCCCGCCTCGCGCACCTGCCGGGCCACCGACTCCGCGGCCTCGGCGGCACGGACGTATCCGAGGACGAGGTCGTGCCCGTCCGCGGCGAGCCGCCGGCAGGTCGCCGCGCCGATCCCCCGGCTGCCGCCCGTGACGACGGTGACGGGACGTGTCATCTCTCCTCCTTGCTCCGGGAACCGCGCGCCCAAGATCGAGAGCCTACCCCTGGGGGCGAGTGGATGCCGGGGACAGAGATTGCTGGGTAGAGTCGGTCTGTTGGGCCTGGTTGTGGGGACAACCAAGGGGTGATCAAGGCGACGGCCACCGCGCCTTTCGGCTGCCGGCGTCCTGGGGAGGGCCTGGAACACATGAGTCGTCGCTCGTCCGGTCTCGTCGGTGTCTGGGCCGAGATGCAACGGCAGCAGCAGCGCCAGATCGAGGCCGAAGCCCGGCGACGAAGGCAGCAGGAACAGCAAGCGCGTGCTCACCAGCGGCAAGCCGCCCAGAGCCACCGCGACTACCGGCAGGCCGAGGCGCGGCGCCGCACGGAGGAACTGGAGGCGCGGGTCGCCACGCTGCAGGGGCTCCTCGCCTCGGGGTGCCGAGCGCCGGCCTTCCGGGCCTCCGCCCTCATGCGGCCCGAGCAGCTCCAGCCGTTCGCCCCGGGGCCGTTGGCGCAGCCGGTGCCCATGCCGGACTTCCAGCGCTACCAGACCCAAAGCGGCTGGAGCGTGGGCCGCCGGGCCCAGGCCGAGGCGCGGGCCCGGTTCGAACGGGACTGGCAGGACGCTCAGGCCGCGGAAGCCCACCGCCAGCGGCAACTGGCGTCGTACCAGCGGGAGTACCAGCAGTGGGCGGACGCCCAGCTCGCCGACGTGCGGCGGCACAACGCCGGTATCGTCGCGATCACCGACGGCGTGCGGCGCCGGGACCCCGATTCCGTGGTCGAGTACTTCTCCGCCGCCCTCTACGCGTCGACGGCGTGGCCGGATGGCTTCCCGCGCCGGGTGGCGGCGGCCTACGACGCGCCCGCGCGACAGCTCGTCCTGGACTGGGAGCTGCCCGCGTACGACGTCGTCCCCGAGGTGAAGTCCGTTCGCTACATGCCGGGGCTGGACCAGGACAAGGAGACCGCTCGGCCCGTCGGCCAGCGCCGGGCGCTGTACCGGGGGGTGCTCGCCCAGTGCGTGCTCCTCGTGCTGCACGAACTCTTCGCCGCCGACGACGCGGGTGCGCTGGAGTCGGTGACCCTGAACGGCTTCGTCGACGGTCATGACCCCACGACGGGCCGGCCGGGCCACATCGTCCTGGCCACCGTCATGGTGTCGCGTGCCTCGTTCCGTGACCTGCACCTCGCGCAGGTGGACGCGGCCGGCTGTCTGTCGGACGCGCTGCGGGGGCAGCTCTCGGCCCGTCCCGACCAGCTCACCGCCGTACGGCCGGGCAGACGGCCCGAGGACGTCGGGAACCGCGCCGCGGCCCATGGCGGCGACGAGGAACCGGACCTGTACGACATGGATCCGATCGCGTTCGAGAACCTCGTCGCCGCGCTCTTCGAGGCCATGGGGATGCGGGCGGTGACGACCACGCGCTCCAACGACGGCGGGGTGGACGTGAAGGCGCTGGACCCGGCACCGATCCGTGGCGGCGAGATCGTCGTGCAGGTGAAGCGCTACCGCAACACCGTGCCGCCCACCGCCGTGCGTGACCTGTACGGGACCGTGCAGCACGCCGGCGCCAACAAGGGCGTCCTCGTCACGACGTCCGGTTTCGGCCCCGGCTCGCACACGTTCGCCAACGGCAAGCCGCTGGAACTCGTCTCCGGCCCCGAACTCGTCGACCTGCTGCACCGGCACGGGCTGCGCGGCCGCCTGGGCGAGGGGCGGAGCCACCCCTCGGCACCGCCGTCAGCGCCGGGTCCGGGCGCCCGGCTGCCCACCGACCACAACGTCCTGGGCATGCTGTGGACCGGTGGGGTCGCCCTGGACGTGTGCGCGCTCGTCTGCCACGGCAACCGTGTCCTCAGCGACGACCACTTCGTCTTCTTCAACAACCCGGGGACTCCGGACGGCTCGGTGCACGCGCTGCCCGCCACCGCGCCCGACCGGGCCGCGCTGGGTGTCTCCTTCGACGCGCTGCCCCCGGAGGCCGACCGGTTCGTCCTCGTGGCCGCCGTCGACCCGGAGGTGGATCCGGACGCCGACCTCTCGGGCTTCACCGACGCCCAGATCCGGCTGCTCGACCCGGGCATGACCGAACTGAGCCGGCTCGACGTCTCCGACGGCCGGCCCCACGAGACCGCCCTGGTCCTCGGGTCCTTCCGCCGCAGGCCCAACGGGGACTGGGACTTCGTCCTCGGCGGCAAGGGCTACGCGGGCGGCCTCGCGGAACTCGTGCGGGACTACGGCGTCGAGGTGGAGTAGCCCCACAGGACCGCGCCCGGGACCGGGAGCCTACGCCCGCAGGTGTGCGAGGGCCTCGTCCGGCACCGGGTACGGCCGCTCCTCGGGCAGCAGCCGCGCCGCCCCGTCCAGGTCGCCGGCCCGCACCAGCGCGTGGATCTCCGTGGCCAGCGGGGTCACGTCCTCGATGCCGGTGATCCACTCGTCGGCGTACCGGGCGGTCGCCTCACCGGCGAGACCGAGCTGCAGCGAGCGGTGCGGCAGGGGGTTGTGGTGCAGGTCCCGCTCCGGATCCCACTGGACGCGGGCCGGGGACCGCCGCAGATCACGCTTCCACGCCGCCTCGTCGTCGTGCAGCCCGCGCACGTAGTGCGACAGACAGGCGTGGCGCAGGGCCCACTCGAAGCCCGCGCGGTCGATCTCGACGGCCAGGACGGTCTCCTGCCCCTCCTTGGTGCCCCAGCCGCAGCGGTACATCATCCACAGGAAGGACGGCTTGATCCACGTCATCCGGTCCCGCTTCCAGGAGGACGGGAAGCGGCCGGTGCGGGCCGCCGGGCCGCCGATCTCCGGGCGGTAGGCCTGGTAGACGGTGAGCGTGGACTCGGTGTGGGCGGCCCGGACGCGGAACTTCGGTTCGGTCGCCGCCGGCTGATCGTTCACCTGGACAGGTTCGCGCCCTTTCCCGTGCTCCCACCACCGAATTTCCGGCATGCCCTCTTGGTTCCCCGCCCCCGGTGCCCAACACTGAGCCGATGACGCAGCGCGTGGAGCTCGCTACCGTGATGGACCGGCTGGCCGTGGACGAGGTGGTCACCGAGTACGCGTCGGCCGTCGACGACGGCGACTGGGCGGCGTACCGGGGGCTGTTCACGGCGGACGGCCGGGCCGACTACCGCTCGGCGGGCGGCATTGAGGGCGACGCCGTCCGGATCGCCGGGTGGCTCGCCGAGAACCTGGGGATGTTCCCGATGCGGCAGCACCTCATCGTCAACCGGCGGCTCAGGTTCGGGGTGCTGGAGCACGACACCGGGGACACCGCGCGGGTCCGCGCCGACTACCTCAACCCGATGCGGTTCGCGGCGGCGACCGACGACGGCTCCTCGGCGCCGGACTTCGTCTGCGGCGGCCGGTACGACTTCGGGCTGCTGCGTACCGAGGGCGGGTGGCGGCTGCGCACCGTGGTCGTCGAGGAGAAGTGGCGCCGTCTGCCCGACAGGACCCCCGGCGACCCGGCCTGAGCCGTAGCCACGCCCTCTGTCGTAGATCGCTTTCGGCGCGCACACTGGAGTCAGCCCTGGGTAGGGAGGCTCCGTATGAGGGTGTTCGAGCGCTGGTCGGCGTCCCCGTGGCGGCGTTCCGGCGTGGCCGCTCTGGCGGGGGCCCTGCCCGTGTTCGCGTTTCCCGCGCCGTCGTTGTGGTGGTTCGCGTACGTCGCCCTGGTGCCGTGGATCCTGCTGGCCCGCTCGGCGCCGACCGGACGGCGGGCGGCGTACGACGGCTGGTGCGGCGGCTTCGGGTTCCTGGTGGCCGTGCACCACTGGCTGCTGCCCAGCCTGCACGTGTTCATCTTCCTGATAGCGGCCCTGCTCGGCGCGCTCTGGGCGCCCTGGGGCTGGCTGATCCGACGCTTCCTCGGCGGGGTGCCGTCGCCCGGGCGGGGCGCGGCCGCGCTGCTGGTGCTGCCCTCGGTGTGGCTGGTGGTGGAGCTGGTCCGCTCCTGGCAGGGCCTCGGCGGGCCGTGGGGCATGCTCGGCTCCAGCCAGTGGCAGGTGGGCCCGGCGCTGCGGCTGGCGTCGGTGGGCGGGGTGTGGCTGCTCAGTTTCCTGGTGGTGGCGGTCAACGTGGCGGCGGCGGTGCTGGTCTCGGTGCGCGAGGCCCGGGTGCCGGCGCTGGCCTCCCTGGTCGCCACGGCGGCCGCGACCTCGGCGGCCTGGGCGTGGGCACCGCGCCCGGACGTGGACGGGCGGGTCCGGATCGCCATCGTGCAGCCGGGCATCGTGGGCGGACAGGACAGCGGTGAGAAGCGCTTCGACCGCGAGGAGCAGCTCACGCGGCGGCTCGCCGCTCAGCACGTCGACCTGATCGTGTGGGGCGAGTCCAGCGTCGGTTTCGACCTGGGCGACCGGCCCGACCTGGCCCGGCGGATCTCCGCGCTGTCCCGGCGAACCGGCGCCGACATCCTGGTCAACGTGGACGCCCGGCGCTCCGACCGGCCCGGCATCTACAAGAGTTCGATCCTGGTCGGCCCGAACGGCCTCACCGGCGACCGGTACGACAAGATGCGGCTCATCCCGTTCGGCGAGTACATCCCGGCCCGCTCGCTGCTCGGCTGGGCCACTTCGGTCGGCAAGGCGGCCGGCGAGGACCGCAGGCGCGGCACCGAGCAGGTCGTGATGGACGTCGGGCACGGGCTGCGCGTCGGCCCGCTCGTGTGCTTCGAGACCGCGTTCCCCGACATGAGCCGGCATCTCGCCGAGGACGGTGCCGACGTGCTGCTCGGCCAGTCCTCCACGTCGTCGTTCCAGGGCAGCTGGGCCCCGGAGCAGCATGCCTCGCTGGCCGCGCTGCGCGCCGCCGAGACGGGCCGTCCGATGGTGCACGCCACCCTCACCGGTGTCTCCGCCGTCTACGGCCCGGACGGGCAGCGTCTCGGCCCGTGGCTCGGCACGGACGCGTCCACCGCGCGCGTGTACGATGTACCGCTCGCGCACGGCGTCACCCCGTACGTCCGCTACGGCGACTGGCCGGTGCACGGCGCCCTGCTGGTGCTGGCCGCGCTGTGCGCCACCGAGGGGATGCGGGCCCTCAGGCTGCGGAGGACGGGGGCCGCACCGCTCGTACGACCCGCTCGCACAGTTCGTGAGTCGCCAGCGCGTCCCGGGCGCTGAGCACCTTGCCGGCGCGGACGGCGTCGAGGAAGCCGAGGACGGCCTGCTCGATGCCGCGCTGGCGGGCCACCGGCACCCAGTCGCCGCGCCGCCGCAGCGTCGGCTGCCCCTTGTGGTCGACGACCTCGGCGAGGTTGAGCACCTGGCGCTTGGTGTCCTGACCGGAGACCTCCAGGATCTCTTCCGTGGAGCCGCTGAGCCGGTTCATCACGCCGAGCGCGGTGAAGCCGTCCCCGGCGAGCTGGAGCACGACGTGGTGCAGCAGGCCGCCCTCGGTGCGGGCGCGCACGGTGACGTCGTCGACCGGGCCGGGCACCAGGAACCGCAGGGTGTCGACGACGTGGATGAAGTCGTCCAGGATCATCGAGCGGGGCTCCTCGGGCAGCCCCACCCGGTTCTTCTGCATGATGATCAGCTCACGCGGATGCTCCAGGCACTGCGCGTAACCTGGGGCGTACCGCCGGTTGAAGCCGACGAGGAGCGAGACGCCGCGCTGCTCGGCGAGGTCCACCAGGCGCTCGGAGTCGGTCAGTTCGTAGGCGAGTGGCTTGTCCACGTAGGTGGGTACGCCCGCCTCCAGGAGCCGGGTGACGATCTGCGGGTGGACCGCGGTCGGCGCGTGCACGAAGGCGGCGTCGAGGCCCTGCGCGAGCAGGGAGTCCAGGGTGGTGTGCCGCTGTCCCCCGGGCAGGTGGAGGGTGTCGGCGACGCGGGCGAGCGTGGCGGGCGTGCGGGTCTGGAGGTGCAGTTCGACCCCCGCCTGGCTCGCCAGCACCGGCAGGTACGCCTTCTGCGCGATGTCCCCGAGTCCGATGCAGCCGACCTTCACGTGCTTCTCCCCTACCGGGTTGCCTGCGGGTTCCCTGCGGGAAGCATACGGGGACCGCGGGCCGGCGCTCCCCCGGCGAAAACGCGTGGTGGGTGCCGGTGGGTTGGGAAATGATGCAGGCATGACCATCGAACGGGAAGAGCCCGCCCTCGACGCGGGCGAGCGCGCCATGCTGGACGGCTGGCTGGACTACCACCGCCGGACCCTCGCCTGGAAGTGCGACGGGCTGACCGACGCGCAACTGCGCACCGCGGCCGTCGAACCCTCCGCCATGTCGCTGATGGGCCTGGTCCGGCACATGGCGGAGGTGGAGCGGTACTGGTTCCACGAGGTGCTGCTGGGCGTGGAACCGGGCGAGCTGTACTGCACGGAGGAGGACCGCGACGGCGACTTCCACGTCACCGAGGCGGACACCTGGAAGGAGGCCCACGCCACCTGGCAGGAGCAGATCGCGACCGCCCGCCGGCATACCGACGGTCTCACGCTCGACGACTTCTCCAAGGGGCTGAGCCACAACTCCCGGCAGGCGTTCAGCCTCCGCTGGATCTACACCCACATGATCGAGGAGTACGCCCGGCACAACGGCCATGCCGACCTCATCCGGGAGCGGATCGACGGCGCCACCGGAGACTGAGGAGCGGCAGACGTCACCGTCGGCACGCCGGTTCCCCTCGTACGGGGTACGAGATCACCCGTACGGGGGCAGCAACCTCCGGTCTTCGGTGCGGAGTCGGGGGCCGAGCCAGCACAGTGGCGCGGTGCATCGAACGACGACGACCGCAGCGCTCCTGGTCACCGTGGCCGTCTCGGCCCTCTCCGGCTGTGTGACGGTCCAGCGCCCGGCGGCCCCGGCAGCCGCGCCGGACTCGGCGCCCGTACAGCCGTCGGCGCCCCGGCCGGACGGCAGCACCGAGCCGCGCGTGGTGCAGGCACCCGCCCAGGAGGCACTGGAGATGGTCGGCCCGCACCGGGAACAGCACGCGTCCGGGCACCGGGCAGCGCCCGGCCCCCCGGCCGCGCACCGTCCGCCGGCCGCGCCCGCGCCTCCCCGGCCGCGTCCGGAGCACCCCGAGCACTCGGGGCATGCTCGGGTCGACCTGCCGCGCCTCTCCCACTCCGTTCCCGCGGGCCCGGACGTGTGCGCGCTCGGCAAGAAGTACGGCGGCTGGCACCAGGACAGTCCCGAGGCGGTGATCTGCAAGCAGGCGTACGGCCGCTGAGGGTGTCCGTCGGCCGGTGTCAGCCGGGCCGGCGGACACCGGCCGGAGTGCATCAGCTGGGGCGGCGCGGCCGGCCCCAGGACTCGCCGCCGGGCGGTCCGTCGTCGTCCAGCCTCAGTTCGAGCCGGCTGATGGCCGCGCGGACGCCGTCGCCGTGGCCGTAGTCGTCGTCGGTGAGGGCGCCGGCCGCGCGGCGGGCCCGGTTCAGGTGCGCGCGGGCGGCCTCGGAGCGGCCCAGCTTGAGGTAGTCGGCGGCCAGGTTGAGGTGCAGCGACGGGTAGAAGCCGCGCAGCTCCGAGGGGCCGGCGGTGGAGCGGCCGTCCGCCAGTTCCTCGGCTGCGGACAGGGCCCGCAGGTCCCAGGCGAGTTCGTCGGCGGGGTCGTCCTGGGTGTCGGCGAGGTAGTGGGCCAGGGTGCAGCGGTGCAGGGGGTCGCCGTGTTCGCCGAGTTCGGCCCACAGCCGCAGGAAGCGGCTGCGGGCCTCTTCGCGGTCGCCGCCGTGATGCAGCATCACGACCTGACCGATCCGGGTCGGCACGGTGTCCGGCGCCGTCCGCTCCTGTCGCTCCGCCACGGGGCCCTCCGGGCTGTTGGCCGTTGTGTCGTGGCCGAGGCTAGATGGCTCCGCCGGGAAACGGGGGCAGGCAGCGCCGTTGTGCGATGGCCGGTGGCCGACTGCGGGCCGGTGGGGGCTGGTCGCGCAGTTCCCCGCGCCCCTTCGGGGCGCTGCACCTCGGGGCGCCTTTCAGCCCAGGTTCGGGATGCGCCAATCGATGGGGGTGTGGCCCTGGTGGGCGATGGCCTCGTTGATCTGGGTGAAGGGGCGGGAGCCGAAGAATTTTTTGGCGGAGAGGGGGGAGGGGTGGGCGCCCTTGACCACGGTGTGCCGGGTCTCGTCGATCAGCGGGAGCTTCTTCTGGGCGTAGTTGCCCCACAAAACGAAGACCGCCGGGTCGGGGCGTGAGACGACCGCGCGGATCACCGCGTCGGTGAACTTCTCCCAGCCGCGGGCCTTGTGCGAGTTGGCCTCGCCGGCCCGCACCGTGAGCACCGCGTTGAGCAGCAGGACGCCCTGCTCGGCCCACGGCATCAGGTAGCCGTTGTCCGGAACCTCCAGGCCCAGCTCCTCACGCATCTCCTTGTAGATGTTCCGCAGGGAGGGCGGCGTCTTCACTCCGGGCCGGACGGAGAAGCACAGGCCGTGGCCCTGGCCCTCGCCGTGGTACGGGTCCTGGCCGAGGACGAGGACCTTGACCTTGTCGTACGGCGTCGCCTCCAGCGCGGCGAAGACCTCCTCGCGCGGCGGATAGACGGGGCCCTTCGCCCGCTCCTCCTCGACGAACTCGGTCAGCTCCTTGAAGTAGGGCTGCTGCAGCTCGTCACCCAGAACCCCGCGCCAGGACTCGGGCAGCATGGCGATGTCGGTCACGTCAACGTCCTCACGGTGTCAATCAACCACGGTGTGCGGTCACTTCCAGGCTTCAGAACCTACAGGCGACCACTGACAACCGGTGCCGCGAGGGCGCTTCGCCGGGTCACCAGCTGGTCTTGCGGTGGAGCATCCACATCTCCATGATCGTCGACGGGTCGAGGGCCTGCTCGCCGCCCGAGATGTCGTCGCTGGCGGCCACGTACTGCCGGCCCTGCCACAGCGGGATCAACCGGGCGTCGTTGACCAGGATCTGCTGCGCCTGCTCCAGGTCCTTGACCACCTGGCCGCGGTCGCTCTCGCGGCGGGAGTGCGGCAGCAGCTTGTTGGTGATCTCCGGCGCCGGGTACGGCGTGCCGAGGGCGTTCTGCTGCCCCACGAACGGGGCGATGAAGTTGTCGGCGTCGGGGAAGTCCGGGAACCAGCCGCGGCCGAACACCGGGTACTCGCCCTTCTGGTAGCCGACCACGTAGCTCTTCCAGGGGCGGCTCTGGAGCGTGATCGTGAACAGCCCGGAGTCGTCCAGCTGCCGCTTGAGCTCCTTGAACATCAGGCCGGTCTCGGAGCCGTAGCGGTCGGTGGTGTACCAGAAGGTGAGCGGGACCTTCTGGGTGATGCCCGCGTCCTTGAGGATCGACCGGGCCTTGGAGACGCTCGGGTAGCCGTAGTCGTCGAAGAAGCCGGTGGTGTGACCGGTCAGGCCCTTGGGGACCATGGAGTACAGCGGGTCGACGGTGTCCTTGTAGACCTTGTGCGCGATCGCCCCGCGGTCGATGACCTGGGCGACGGCCTTGCGGACGGCCGGCTGTTTGGCCCAGGAGTCCTTGGGGTTGAAGACCAGGTAGCTGATGTCGATGCCGGCGCCGTCGACCAGTTGCAGGTCGCTGTTGCCGTGCTTCTGCAGGGCGATGATGTCGTCGGCGGCCAGGCCCCGGTAGGTCACGTCGATCTGCTTGTCACGCAGTGCCTTGACCATCTCGGAGGAGTCCTGGAAGTAGCGGATGGTCACCGCGTCGTTCTGCCGCTTGGCGAAGCCCTTGTAGTTGTCGTTGCGGACGAGGACGGCCTCCTTGCCCTCGTCGTACGACTTGAGCTGGTACGGGCCGGAGCCGTAGACCTTGTCGTCCTTGCGCAGGGAGTTCGCGGGGTAGTCGTCGGGGTCGACGATCGACATGGCGGGGGTGGCCAGCACGAACGGGAAGGTCGCGTCGGGCTTGTTGAGGTGGAAGACCACCTCGCGGTCACCCTTGGTGTCGACGCTGTCCAGGCTGCCGAGCAGCCCGGCCGGACCGCTGGGGGCGTTGATGGTGCGGATGCGGTCGATGGAGTGCTGGACGGCCTTGGCGTCCAGCGCGTCGCCGTCGGCGAACTTCATGCCGGCGCGCAGCGTGCAGCGGTAGGTGCGGCTGCTGTTGTCCGTGAAGGAGCAGCTCTCGGCGGCGTCGGGCTGCGGGGTGGTCGCACCGCTGGGGTAGGCGAGGAGGGTCTGGTAGATGTTGCGGAACAGCTCCCACGAGCCGTCCCAGGAGGCCGCGGGGTCCAGCGTGCTCGGGGCGCTGGTGGTGCCCACGACGATCGTGCCCTCGCTGTCGGAGCCGTTCGACAGCAGACCGCATCCGGCCACCAGGGATATGGACGCGATCGCCGCGACTCTCCGCAGGAATCGGTTCCGGTTGAACACGCGCACGCTCCTCGATCTGCCATACCAAGGGTCGGCAGACCATACCGCAGCGCCCCGTGCCGTGAACCACCCCTGGAACAGGGGTTCTTGATCGATTTCGCGATGACTACGTTGTCATCCGGACGTCCCGATCTTGTACGGCGTTCCGGGCGCCGCTCATGGCAGGCGCGGCGCCCGGAACGTGGTGATCACACGCCGGCGTTGAGGAAGAGGCCGCCGTCCACGACGAGCGTCTGACCGGTGACCCAGGCGGACTGCTCGGAGGTGAGGAAGGCGGCGGCTCCGCCGATGTCGGAGGGCACGCCGAGCCGGCCGAGCGGGTAGGCGGCGGCCGCCTCGGCCTCCCGGCCCTCGTACAGGGCCTGGGCGAACTTGGTCTTGACGACGGCCGGGGCGATGGCGTTGACCCGTACCTTCGGCGCGAACTCGTGCGCCAACTGCTGGGTGAGGTTGATCATCGCCGCCTTGCTGATGCCGTAGGCGCCGATGAAGGGTGAGGGCGCGAGGCCCGCGATGGAGGCGATGTTGACGATGGCGCCGCCGTTGTCCTTCTGCCAGGCGTGCCAGGTCTTCTGGGCGAGGCCGAGCGCCGAGACGACGTTGGTCTCGAACACCTTGCGGGCGACGTTCAGGTCGAGGTCGGCGATCGGCCCGAACACCGGGTTGGTGCCGGCGTTGTTGACCAGGAAGTCGACGCGGCCGAAGGCCTCCATGGTGCGGGCGACGGCCTCGCTCTGGTGGTCGAGGTCGTGGGCCTTGCCGGCGACGCCGATGACCCGGTCGGAGCCGAGCGTCTCGACGGCCTCCTTCAGGGCGTCCTCGTTGCGGCCGGTGATGCACACGCGGTCGCCGCGGGCGACCAGGGCCTCGGCGATGCCGTAGCCGATGCCGCGGCTGGCGCCGGTGACGAGCGCGGCGCGTCCCGAGAGCTCGGGGAGTTCAGTCATGATCCGTCATCCCCTAGTCGAGCGGTCCGCCGGCGACGTACAGCACCTGGCCGGAGACGAATCCGGCGGCCTCGCCGGTGAAGAAGGCGATGGCGTTCGCGATGTCCTCGGGCTCACCGACGCGCTGCACCGGGATCTGGGTGGCGGCGGCCTTCTTGAAGTCGTCGAAGCCCATGCCGACGCGGTCGGCGGTGGCCTTGGTCATCTCGGTGGCGATGAAGCCGGGGGCGACGGCGTTGGCGGTGATGCCGAACTTGCCCAGCTCGATCGCGAGGGTCTTGGTGAAGCCCTGGAGTCCGGCCTTGGCGGCCGAGTAGTTGACCTGGCCGCGGTTGCCGAGCGCCGAGGACGAGGACAGGTTGACGACGCGGCCGAAGCCGGCGTCGACCATGTGCTTCTGGACGGCCTTGGTCATCAGGAAGGAGCCGCGCAGGTGCACGCTCATGACGGTGTCCCAGTCGGAGACGCTCATCTTGAACAGCAGGTTGTCGCGGAGCACGCCGGCGTTGTTGACGAGGATGGTCGGAGCGCCCAGCTCGTCGGCGACGCGCGCCACGGCCGCGGCGACCTGCGCCTCGTCGGAGACGTCGGCGCCGACCGCGATGGCCTTGCCGCCGGCCGCGGTGATCTTCTCGACCGTGTCCTTGCAGGCGGCCTCGTCGAGGTCGATCACGGCGACCGCGCGCCCCCCGGCGGCCAGTCGTACGGCGGTGGCGGCGCCGATGCCGCGCGCCGCGCCGGTGACGATCGCGACCCGCTGTTCAGTGGTGGACATTGCTGCTTCTCCTCGCCCTTGAGAGAACCTGTCAGGCCCCGGCGGGACCTTCGTCATGCGGTGAGCGACCGCTTAGTACCTTCTCCGCACGTGACGCTAGAAGCCTTGGCACCCGGTGTCAACGGCACACGTGGCGGTGTGATCCATTACCTCACCAGGAGGTCCAGCAGGCGCTCGGCCTCGGCGGCCGGATCGACGGTCAGCCCGGTGTGCACCGGCCCCGGCCGCAGGACCGTGGAACGCGGCGCGATCAGCCAGCGGAAGCGCCGCCCGGCGTCGTCGCGGGCCGCCTGCCCCGCCCCGTCCCCGCCCTCGCACACGCGCTCGACGGCGCCGAGCGCGGCCCGCACCCCGGCCACATCGGCCCGCGGGTCGAGCGCGAGCAGCCGGGCCTCGTCGAGGTGGGTGCGGGCGCCGACGTAGGCGTGGGCGCGGCAGTAGACGAGCACGCCCGCGTTGATGCACTCCCCCCGCTCGACGCGGGGTACGACCCGCAGCAGCGCGTACTCGAACACGTCCCGGTCGCCACCCTGGCCCGCCCGGGTGATGTGGCGCTCGACGACATGTCCGGCCATGTGGATGTGGTGCTCGCTCACGCGCCCTCCTCGATGCCGGTGATGCGCTCATGGACGACGGCGGCCCGCGCGAGGAGCGGCCGCGCGTAGGCCCGGCGCAGGTCGTCGGGGCCGGTGAAGCCGGGTTCGTCGGCGAGCCAGGCGTCGGGTACCGCGGCGGTGACCTCGGCGAGCAGGTCCTCGGTGACCAGGGGCGCCAGCTCGGCCGCCGCGGCCGCGACGTCGGGTGCGCAGCGGGCGAGGGCGTGGTCCGAGGCGTCGTAGGGGCGGGCCGCGGAGGCGGCGGCGGAGGGCCAGTTGTGGTGCCAGATCATCGTGGCGCCGTGGTCGATGAGCCACAGCTCGCCGCGGTGCACCAGCAGGTTGGGGTTGCGCCAGGAGCGGTCGACGTTGTTGACGAGCGCGTCGAACCAGACGATCCGGCCGGCCTCCGCCGGGTCCACCGGGAAGGCCAGCGGGTCGAAGCCGAGGACGCCGGAGAGGAAGTCCATGCCGAGGTTGGTGCCGCCGCTGGACCTGAGCAGCTCCTGGACCTGCTGTTCGGGCTCGCCGAGTCCGAGGACGGCGTCGAGGTGGAGGGTGACCAGCCGGGGCATCCGGAAGCCGAGCCGGCGGGCGAGTTCGCCGCACACCACCTCGGCGACGAGCGTCTTGCGGCCCTGGCCGGCGCCGGTGAACTTGATGACGTAGGTCCCGAAGTCGTCGGCCTCGACGAGCCCCGGCAGCGAACCGCCCTCACGCAGGGGCGTGATGTAGCGGGTCACGGTGACTTCCTTGAGCATCGCCCCAGGTTACTGGTGTGCGGGCCGCGGATCCGGGGTCCTCGCTGAACGGGTGGTGCCCGTGGCCCGTACCCCTGGGCGGATCACGAGCAAGCTCCGCGAAGGGAAACCGTCATGAGCAGCGCATCGCCCCGTCCCACGCCGGGACCGACCCGCCGTACCGTCGTCGCGGCGGCGGCCGGAGCGGCGGGGCTCGCCGCCGCGCTGACCGCGTGCGGGTCGGGCGCCGACTCGTCGAACAGCGTCACGACGGGCTCGGGCTCGTCCGGGTCCTCCGGCTCGACGGGGTCGTCGGGTTCGACAGGGGCGCAGGCCGATGGCGCGGCCGGGAGCACCTCGCTCGCCAAGACCTCGGACATCCCGGAGGGCGGCGGCAAGATCTTCAAGGACCACGGCGTGGTGGTCACCCAGCCCACTGCGGGCACGTTCAAGGCGTTCTCGTCGAAGTGCACCCATCAGGGCTGCGCGGTGACCACGATCGCCGACGGCGCGATCATCTGCCCCTGCCACAAGAGCCACTTCTCGGTCGAGGACGGCAGTGTGAAACAGGGCCCCGCGACGCAGGCGCTGCCGGCCGAGAAGATCACCGTGTCCGGCGACGAGATCGCGCTGGCCTGAGCCCTCAGGCAGTCCCGCGCGACCGTCCGAGATGGCGGAGCACGTCCTCGGTGCTGGTCACCGTGGCGACCAGCGCGAGGGTGTTGCGGATCATCGCGTCGGTGTAGTCGGCGGGCACGCCCGCGATGGCGTCGGCCGGGACGACGGCGGTGTAGCCGCGGTTGACGGCGTCGAACACGGCGTTGGGGATCGCGACGTTGGCCGAGACGCCGGTGACGATCAGCGTGCGGCAGCCGAGGTTGCGCAGCAGGGCGTCGACCTCGGTGCCCTGGACCGGGGAGAGGCCGTGCAGCCGTCGTACGACGATGTCCTCCCGCGCGACCTCGATGGGCGGTGCGACGCGCACCGCGGCGGTGCCGGTCAGCTGCCGCACGGGCAGCCGTTCGGCGGCGCGGAACAGGCGGGCGTTGCGGCTCGCGCCCCGGCCGTCCGGTCGGCGTTCGGCGACGGCGTGGATCACCTGGACCCCGCTCGCGTGCGCGGCGGCGACCAGCCGGGCCACGTTGCCCACGGCGCTCCGGGCCTCGCGGGCCAGGTCGGGCAGCGCTCCGTCCGGGCCGACCACCCCCTGCTGGCACTCGACGGTGAGCAGGACGGTGCCGGCGGGATCGAGCAGCTCGCCGAGGCGGTCGTACGACGGCATGACGCCCCCTTGTCCGAACGGTCTTGTCCACTCGGGCTTGCCCGCACCGGCCTGTACACGCGGGCTTGTCGACACGATGCGGGCGGCGAGCGTAACCAGCGGGGCGTGCGAGGGGAAGACGCCCCATTCCCTTTTCTGACGTGATGTCAGAGGATCAGCTCCGGTACGGGAGTCAAGGGAAGCCTCTGGCACGACGTGGGAGAAGAGGGACCGCATGACCGTCACCGAACAGCGCCGGGGCCGGAAGATCATGATGACGCCGGGCGAGCTGGACGCGTTTCTCACCGCGCAGCGGACCTGCCGGGTGGCGACCGTCTCGGCGGACGGCGCACCGCACGTCAGCGCGCTGTGGTTCGCCTGGGACGGCGCGTCGCTGTGGCTGTACTCGGTGGTGCGCAGCAGGCGCTGGGCGCAGTTGCGCCGCGACCCGCGGGTGGCGGTCGTGGTCGACTCGGGCGAGGAGTACGACCAGTTGCGCGGCGTCGAGCTGTCCGGGCGGGTGGAGTTCGTGGGCGAGGCCCCGCGCACCGGGGAGCTGTGCGCCGAACTGGACACCGCCGAGACGCTGTTCGCGCGCAAGAACTTCGGCCTGGACGAGATGCCGCACGACGGGCGGCACGCCTGGGTGCGGCTGACGCCGGAGAAGACCGTCTCCTGGGACTTCCGGAAGCTGGGCGCTTCCTGATCTTGCGGCACCTGGCGCCGGAGGCCCGTGGGGCTCAGCCGAACTGCCGGGCCGCCGCCCTGAGGGCGCCGACGGCGGCGCGGATGGAGGGGCGGCGGTCGGCGTCGGCCCGCCAGACGACGTAGACGTGCCGGCGCACGCGCTGGGCGAGCGGGACCATGACGACCCCCGGCGGCACCGGGTCGCGCCCGAGCAGCGGGGCGATGCACACGCCCAGTCCGGCGGCGACCAGGCCGAGCTGGGTGTGGGTCTCACCGGCCCGGTGGCCGACGATCGGCTCGACGCCCTTCGAGCGCAGGGTGAAGATGAGCCACTCGTGGCAGAACTCGCCCTCACCCCAGGTGATCCACTCGTCCTCGGCGAACTCGGCGAGGTCCACCTCCTCCCGGTCCGCGAGCCGGTGCCCCACGGGCAGGGCGACGTCGGCCGGGTCGTCCAGCAGGGGCGCCTTGACCAGGCCGTCGGGCACGGGCATCGGCTTGTTGTACCAGTCGAGGACGACCGCGAGGTCGAGGTCGCCGCGCACGACGCCGGCGATGCCGTTCTCCGGTTCCAGTTCGCTGGAGCGCACCCGCAGCCCCGGGTGTTCGGCGCGGAGCCCGGCGAGCGCGGTGGGGAAGAGGCCGCGGGCGGCGGTGGGGAACGCGGAGAGCCGGAGTTCGCCGACGACCTGTCCGCGGTGCGCCTCCAGGTCGGACTGGGCGAGTTCCACCTGCGAGAGGATGCGGGCCGCGTGCTCGGACAGCAGCCGGCCGGCGTCGGTGAGCCGCACACCGCGCCCGTTCTTGGCAAGGAGCTGCTGGGCGACCTCCCGCTCCAGCTTGCCGAGCTGCTGCGAGACCGCGGAGGTGGTGACGTGCAGCGCTTCGGCGGCGGCGCTGACCGATCCGTGCCGGGCGAGGGCGTCGAGGGTGCGCAGGCGCTCCAGGTTCAACATGTAAGTGATTCTAAGAGGTATTCGGTGGGAAATCTCGATTGTGCTACGAGATTGTTGGCCGCATCGTTGACGTCATGAGCAGCAGCACCGTCACCTCCTCCGCCCCGCCCCGGTCCCCCTCCCCGGCCGTCCCCGGCCCGCGCCTCGACTGGCGTCTCCGCTTCGGCGCGCTGTCGCTGATCTGGGGCTTCAGCTTTCTGTTGATCAAGGTGGGGACGGAGGGTTACGCGCCGTTCCAGGTCACCCTCGGGCGGCTGGTCTTCGGTACGGCGGTGCTGGCGGCGGCGATGGCCGTGAAGCGGGAGCGCCTGCCGCGCGGCGGGCGGACGTGGGCCCACATGGCGGTCGCCGCATTCTTCCTCAACGCCCTGCCGTTCTCCCTCTTCGCCTTCGCCGAGCTGACGATCCCGTCCACGCTGGCCGGCGTCTGCAACGCCACGTCACCGCTGTGGGGCATGATCCTGTCGCTGGTCGCACTGTCCGAGGACCGGCCCACCCGGGTGCGGGTCGCGGGGCTCGGCCTCGGCTTCCTCGGGGTGCTGACGGTGCTCGGCGCCTGGCAGGGTTTCCAGGGCCTGGACGCCACGGGGACGGGGATGGCGCTGCTGGCCTCGCTGAGCTATCCGGTCGGCTGGATCTACGTGCGGCGGACGCTGGCCGGCACCGGGAACTCCCACCTGTCGATGACGGGCGCGCAACTGCTGCTCGCGACGGTCCAGCTCGCCGTGGTGACCCCGCTGTTCACGAGTTTCCCCGCGCACTTCGCCGTGGTGCCGCTGCTGGCCGTCGCCGCGCTCGGCGCGCTGGGCACGGGACTCGCGGTGCTGATCCAGTACGGGCTGGTGGCGGAGGTCGGCCCCACCACGGCTCAGATGGTCACCTACTTCATCCCCGTCATCGCGACGGCCGCGGGAGTGGCGGTGCTCGGGGAGTCACTGCACTGGACCACACCGGTGGGCGCCGTGATCGTCATCGCCGGGGCGGCGCTGACCCAGGTCCGACGGGGCGGCTGACCGGCGTAGGCGGCTGACCGACGAATGATGGCTGGCCGACGAAGGGCGGCGGTCGGCGAACGAGGCTGACCGGCGAACGCGGCTGACCGGCGAATCGTGGCCGACCAGTGAACGGTGGCCGGCCGGCGAAGGGTGGCGGTCGGCGAACGCGGTTGACTGGTGAACGATGGGCGACCGGCGAATTGTGGCCGCCCGGCGAACGCGGCGGACCGGCGAAGGGCCGCGGTCGGCGAAGGGGGCCGGCCGCTACACGTACGTCCGCGCCGGGGCCGGTCCCACCGCCGACGCGACCACCTCCGCCAGGGGGCCCGCATCCTCCGGAGCCAGCCCCGCGACCGTGATGCGGATGCCCTCGCCGGACTTCAGACGGAAGCGGGCGCCCGGGGCCACCGCCCACCCGGCGTGCAGGAGACGCGCCACCGCCGACGTCTCGTTCGGGACCGGGATCCAGACGTTCAGGCCGGTGCGGCCGTGCGCCGAGACGCCGTGCCCGGCGAGGGCACGGATCAGGGCTTCCCGCCGGATGCCGTAGGCGGCGGCCACCGCGGGGGTGTCGACCGCGCCGTCGGTCCAGAGCCGTACGACGGCCCGCTGGAACAGCCGGCTGACCCAGCCCGGGCCGAGTCGCTGCCGGCCGCGCACCCGGTCGACGGTGGTGGCGTCCCCCGTGAACAGGGCGAGACGCAGGTCGGGGCCGTGGGCCTTGGCGACGGAGCGGACGAAGGCCCAGTGGCGGGTGACGCCGGCGAGGGGATGCAGGGGCACGTCGACGATGCCGTGGCCGTGGTCGTCCTCGATCAGCAGGACCTCGGGGTGGCTGCCGAGCACCGCGCGGAGGGCGTGCGCGCGATCCCCGGTCAGTGCGGCGCCGGTCGGGTTCTGCGCCCGGTCGGTGACGATCAGGGCGCGGGCGCCGGACGCCAGCGCGCGCCGGACGTCGCCGGGAACGGGCCCTTCGTCGTCGACACCGACCGGGACGGTGCGCAGCCCGAGCGCCGGGACCAGGTCCAGCAGACTGCCCCAGCCCGGGTCCTCGACCGCGACCGTGTCGCCCGGTCTGAGGTGGGCCAGAAGGACCCGCTCGACGGCGTCGAGGGAGCCGGACGCGACGGCGACGGGGCCGTCCGGCACACCGTCGGCGTCCAGGGCGGCGCGGGCGAGGCGCGCCAGCTCGGGTTCGACGGGGTCGTCGCCGTACAGCACGGGATCGCGGTCGCTCTGCGCGGCGGCGGCCGCGAACGCCTCCGCGAGGGAGGGCAGCAGCGCCGGGTCCGGGTTGCCGTCGGACACGTCCCGCACGCCGTCCGGAACGTCGAGGCGGGCCTGGTCACGCCCGGTGGTGGCCGGTTTCGGGCGGATACGGCTGCCCCGGCGCCCGGCGGTCTCGATGACCCCGCGTTCCCGCAGGGTGCGGTAGGCGGCCGCGACCGTGTTCGGGTTCACCCCGAGCCGGTCCGCCAACTCCCGCATGGGCGGCAGGCCTTGGCCCGGCCGCAGCTCCCCCGCGCCCACCGCGCGCTCCACGCCGGCCGCGATCTCGGCTGCGCCCCGACCTTCGATCCGATACTCTCCTAGCACAAACACAAGTATGCACTAGTGCAATGGAGAACGCCATGCAGGGGACCCAGGAGACGACCCGGGACGCGGCTGGGGAAGCGAGCCGGGAAACGCCGCCGCCGTCCGGCGACGCCTACACCCCGACCGACCGCACCGTGCCCACCCGGTCGGCGGACCGGGCGTCGTACGACCGTGAGCTGGTGCACGCGATACTCGACGAGGGCTACGTGTGCCACCTCGGCTTCGTGCGCGACGGCGCCCCGGTGGTGCTGCCCACGCTGTACGGCCGGGTCGGGGAGCGGCTGTACGTCCACGGGTCCACCGGTTCGCGCCCGCTGCGGATGACCGGGGACGCGGACCCGGGCCTTCCCGTGTGCCTGACGGTCACCCATGTCGACGGGCTGGTGCTGGCCCGGTCCGCCTTCCACCACTCGGTCAACTACCGCTCGGTGGTGGTGCACGGCGTCGCCCACGAGGTCACGGACCCCGAGGAGCGGCGGCTCGCCCTGGACGCGCTGGTCGACCACGTCGTGCCGGGCCGGGCCGCCGACTCCCGGCCGGCCAACCGCAAGGAACTGGCGGCCACCGCGGTGATCCGCCTCGACCTCGACGAGGTCTCCGCCAAGGTCCGCACGGGCGGCGCCAACGACGAGCCCGAGGACCTCGCCCTGCCGCACTGGGCCGGTGTGGTGCCGCTGCGCAAGGGCTACGACACCCCGGTCGCCAACGCCGACCTGACGCCCGGCATCGAACTGCCGGACTACCTGACGGCGGCGCGCTGACCGCCACCGGTCACACGGGGGCCGGCTCCCGCCACACCGAGGGCTGGCTCCCGCCAAACCGGGGCCGACTCCCGTCACACCGGGGCAGACTCCCGTCACACCGGGGCCGCTTCCCGGCCGTTCGCGCGGGCCTCGCCGACCGCGAGGCCGGCCACCGCGCCGAGCATCAGCAGGGTGCCGGTCACGGTGGCGGCCGTGAGGTGCTCGCCGAGCAGCGCGACGGCGAGTACGGCCGCGGTCACCGGTTCCAGCAGCATGATCACGGAGACGGTGGCGGACCGGACGACGGCGGCGCCCGCGAAGTACAGCGCGTAGGCGAGGGCCGTGGGCACGGCCGCGATGTAGAGCAGCAGCCACAGCAGCCGGGCCGGGTGGCCGGTGTGCGGGAGCAGGCCCTCATGCAGTGCGAACGGCAGCAGGAGGAGGGTGGTCACCGCGAAGGCGCCGACCGTGGTGTCTGAGGCGTCCGCGCCCCCGCCCCGGCCCCACCACCGGGTCAGCAGGGTCATGGCCCCGTAGCCCGCGGCGGAGAGGAGCGCGAGGAGCACTCCGGCCGGGCGCACCGTCGTGGCGGAACCGGCGAGGGTCAGCACGGCCAGTCCGGCGAGCGCGCCGGCGACGGCCGCCACGCCCCCTGCGCCGAGCCGCTCGCCGAGGAGCAGTCGCGCGCCGAGCGCGATGAGGACGGGGCCGGCGCCGAGGGTGACGACGGTGGCGACAGCGAGTCCGGTGGACTCCACGGCCGCGAAGTAGGCGGTCTGGAACACGGCGAGGCCCACCCCGGTGGCCACGGCCCGGCCGATCCGGCGGCCCAGGGGTTCGGCGGCGGCCGGCCGCACGCGCGGGCGCAGACCCCGGCCGGCCAGCAGCAGGAGCAGGCCCAGCGCGCAGCGCCAGAAGGACAGGCCGAGGGCGCCCAGGTCGCTGGTGCGGTAGACCAGCGAGGCGGCGGCCCCGGCGGTGCCCCAGGCGGCACCGGTGATGATCAGATAGAGCAGGCCACGCCCCACGGGCAGGCCGGAAACAGCGTTCGACAAGGGATTCTCTCCGCAGAAACGCACCGTCGGGTGCGGAAGCTCGGGAGCGTCCCGCTGGGCGGGGCGCACGGACTTCGTCTGCGGGCAGCACCGCCCGGCCCGGCATCAATCGAGTGCGCGGGCAGGGGTCCCGGAGGCCCGCCTCAGGCGGCCGGAGGCGGGAGGACGAGTGCGTTCGACGGCATGGGCGCCACCCTATGCCGCCGTTCCGCGGGCGGACAACTCGCGTTCGGCGCCGCGCGAGGCGACCGGATCCGGTCCGTTGCGGG
Source organism: Streptomyces sp. L2 (assembly GCF_004124325.1). Classification (NCBI taxonomy): domain Bacteria; kingdom Bacillati; phylum Actinomycetota; class Actinomycetes; order Kitasatosporales; family Streptomycetaceae; genus Streptomyces; species Streptomyces sp. L2. Next base: position 6,750,440 of record NZ_QBDT01000001.1, on the reverse strand, counting down.
AGGGGGTGGAGGACTGGGCGATGAAGGCTCCGGCCAGGACGACCGCGCCGCCGGCGATCTGCGGCGCGGACAGGTGCTCGCCGAGCAGCACCCAGGCCAGCACGGTCGCGATCACCGCCTCCAGGCAGGCGACGACCCCCGCGACCTGCGGGGAGAGCCGGCGCACGGAGAGCACGCCGGTGACGTAGGCGACGACGGTGGCCAGCAGGACGATCCAGGCGAGCAGCAGACCGGCGGGGACGGCGGTGCCGTTCATGCGCGCGGAACCGGCCAGCACCGACCAGTCCATGCTCCAGGGCCGGGCCACGACCGTCAGGACGGCGGCGCCGACGAGGAGGCCGTACGCGATCACGCCCAGCGGGTCCGGCGCCTCGTCGCCCGCGTCGCTGCCCTGGTCGGACAGGACGAAGTAGCCGACCTGGCAGCAGGCGGCGCCGAGGGCGAGCAGCAGGCCGAGCGCGTCGAAGCTCAGCCCGGACCACACCTCCACCACGCAGGCGAGTCCGCCGGCCGCGAGGACCACACCGAGCGCGGCGGCCCGGGTGACCGGCCGCCGCTGCACGAACCGCACCCAGCCGAGCACCAGGGCGGGGGCGAGGTACTCCACGAGCAGGGCCACACCGACCGGGATGCGGGAGAGCGCGGCGAAGTAGCAGGCCTGCACGCCGGCCACGGCGAGCAGGCCGAATCCGGCCAGCAGGGCGGGACGGCTGCGCGGCAGGGCGCGGTGCCGCACGGCGAGCGGCAGCATGACGAGGGCGGCGCCGGCCACCCGCAGCCACACCACGTGCAGCGGGTCGAGGCCCGCTTCGATCAGCGGCTTGGCCGCCACCCCGGACCCGCCGAAGGCGAGCGCCGACACGAGGGCGAGCCCGAGCCCGACGCCTTTGCCGTGGCTGCCCTGACTGGTTTCAGACGTACGCACCGGCACATGATGACAGGGGACGACATGAGCGTCATCCCCGTTGACACCTGTCTCAGGTGGTGGACGGGGCAGCGCTCAGCAGGTCGGCCGGCCGCCGTCGGCGTACTCCACCGCGAGGGCGTCCAGCCGGGCGCGCAGGCCGTCGGCCGGGACACCGGTGTGTTCGAGCACCTCGACGGCACGGGACTGCGGGTCCGCGACGAGCGCGGCGAGCAGGTCGGTGCCGGAGGCGCGGGGCTCGCCGCGCTGCCCGGCGCGCCGTAGCGCGTCCGTCATGGCGGCCGCGGCCACCGGGGACCAGTCCCCGGCGTCCTTGACCTCACCGCCGTACGAAGCCTGCTCGTCTACGACCCTGATCGCGCCGGAGTCCTCCACTCCGCTCTGCCAGCGCAGCCCGTACCCGATGCTGCGCTGCACGAGGTAGCCGAGCAGCCGGGCGAGCTGCGGGGCGCCGCCGACGAGGGCGCGGGCCTGCGGGTCGGTCTCCAGCAGCGAGTGCAGCAGGTGCGCGGTGTCGACCTGCCGGTCCCCGTCCCGGACGGCCCGCCTGCGGGCACCGGCGACCACGGCCGCCAGCTCGGCACTGAGCGCGGCATCGTCATCCGGGCGGAGGCCGCCCTGGTCGCGGGCGGTCGGGCGGGCTGTACGGCGTTGCACGTACTCCACCCCATCAGCCCCGGCCGTCCCGGTCATCCGCGAGGGGAACCATCTTGGCGTCCCGCAGGAAGTGGACAACCTTGTCAGGGATCTCATCCTCAGGGAGGAGATCCGGCCGATCTCCTCTTTCCTGACAGTTCATCAGTATTGAATGTTCGAGGCCCTGCGGCTACGTTCCGCGACACCGTAGCCGGAGACGAAGGGGTGGTCGCATGGCCGAAGTCAGCGCGGAGGCACGCATCCAGGCGCCGGCCGAGAAGGTGTGGGCCCAGCTCACCGACTGGTCGGCGTACGGCGAGTGGAACGCCACCCACACCAGCTTCCCCAAGGGCGGCCCTGAGGCTCTGGCGGTGGGCGGGACCTTCCAGGAGAACATGAAGCTGATGGGCTTCCCGGCGGAGGTCGACTGGACGATCGAGGAGCTGGAGCCGGCGCGGGTGTTCGCCATCCGCGGCAAGGGTCCGATGGCGGTGACCGTCGCCACCCGCTACACGCTCACGCCCGACGGCGAGGCCACGACGGTCCGCATCGACGGCGAGTTCACGGGCGCGGCGGTTTCGCTGATGGCGGGCAAGCTGAGGGACTCGGCGACGGCCGCGCTGACCGAGTCGCTGCGGAAGCTGGACGGCCTGGTGGCCTGAGGCTCCGGGACCCGGGCAGCCGATGGCGCCCCGCGGAGGTTTCCACGGGGCGCCATCGCCGTCGTACGGGCCGGCCGTCGTAGAGATCGGCCAACGGGCGGACCGGCCTCCCCACGGGCGGGCCGTCGTACGGCTCAGTCCTCGTCGGCGAGGATGAGGTACAGCTTCTTGCGGGCGTCGTTGATGACGGTCAGCGCCTTCTCGCGCTGTTCCTTGCTCCCGGTCTTCCAGACCTGCCCGAAGGCCTCCATCAGACCGAAGCCGGCCTGCCGGATCTCGCTCAGGGCCTCCCAGTCCACCCCGCGCGTGGCCTCCTCCCACGGGGCCTCCGGGCCCTCCTCGGCGGCGCTGCGGCCGCTCTCGGTGAGGGAGAACAGCTTCTTGCCGCCCTCGCTCTCGCTGGCGATCAGACCCTCGTCCTCCAGCAGCTGGAGGGTGGGGTACACCGAGCCGGGGCTCGGCTTCCACGCGCCGCCGCTGCGCTCGGCGATCTCCTGGATCATCTCGTAGCCGTGCATGGGACGTTCCTTCAGCAGGGCCAGGATCGAGGCGCGCACGTCACCGCGCCGCGCCCGCCCCCTCGGTCCGCCGCGCCCTCGCGGTCCCCAGGGTCCGCCGGGCCCGAAGCCGGGACCACCCGGACCGAAGGGCCCGAACGCGGCCCGCCGGCCCTCGAAGCCACCGGAACCGGGGAAGCCGCCGAAGCCGTGGTGGCCATGGTGGCCGTGCGCCCCGGGGCCCTCGTGACGATGTCCGTGCTCGTATCCGTGCGTACGCATCGTGATCACTCCATTTCCGTGGTGCGTGTCAGGACTGTCACCGATTCATTCGATCTTCGGTGATCAGTCGTGTCGTATCGCGTATCGTTCGCGATGCCTCAACGATATATCGGAACCGATCGCCTGACAAGCCCCTTCCGCAGGGTCGCCGCGAAACGGGCCAGGACCTGCGCATTGGCCTTGGTCCGCGGACCGCGGGCACCGCTAGCGTCGCGTCCATGCGCATCCGAATCGTCGACGCCTTCACCGACCGCCCCTTCGCCGGCAACCCGGCCGGGGTCCTGCTCCTGGACGACGCCTTCCCCGAGGACGACTGGCTGCAGAACGTCGCCATGGAGGTCAACCACGCCGAGACGGCGTTCGCCCACCGACTGCCCGCCGGCGGCGAGGCGGACTGGGCGCTGCGCTGGTTCACACCGGTCACCGAGGTCGACATGTGCGGGCACGCCACACTCGCCACGGCGCACGTGCTGCACACCACCAGGGCTCACGAGGGTCCGGTGCGGTTCGCCACGCGCAGCGGCGTGCTCACCGCCACGCCCGCCGCCGACGGCCGGCTCACCCTTGACTTCCCGACCGCCCCGCTCACCCCGGTCGAGGCGCCGGCCGGCGTCGCGGACGCGCTGGGCGCGGAGCCGGTCGCCGCGTTCGACACCGGGCCGCACGTCGGTGACCTGCTGGTCGAACTGGCCGACGAGAAGACGGTGCTGGGTCTCTCCCCCGACCACAAGGCGCTGGCCGCCTACTCCTCGCGCGGCATCATCGCGACCGCCCGGGCCGAGGACCCGTCCCGGGGGTACGACTTCGTCTCCCGCTGCTTCTTCCCGAACGTCGGCATCGACGAGGACCCGGTCACCGGCAGCGCCCACACGGCCCTGGCCCCGCACTGGGCGGGCCGCCTGGGCCGCGACGACCTCACCGGGCTGCAGGCCTCCCGCCGCACCGGGCTGGTCCGCACCGGCCTGCGCGGCGACCGCACGCTCCTCACGGGGCACGCGGTCACGGTGCTCGACGGCGAACTGCGCGCCTGACCGCGCGCCTCACCGGGCGGCGGACCGGCCGGCCCGCCGCTCAGGCCGTCGGCAGCCAGCCCACCTTGCCGGCCAGCAGGGCGTAGCCGACGAACGCACCGATGTCGAGGAGGGAGTGCGCGACGACGAGCGGGCCGACGCGGCCCCAGCGGCGGTACAGGTACACGAAGACCACGCCCATCACCATGTTGCCGACGAAGCCGCCGATGCCCTGGTAGAGGTGGTACGACCCGCGCAGGACCGCGCTGGCCACGAGCGCGGTCCCCGGCGTCCAGCCCAACTGGCCGAGCCTGCGCAGCAGATAGCCCACGACGATGACCTCTTCGAGTACGGCGTTCTGCACGGCGCTCAGGATCAGCACCGGGTACTTCCACCACACGCCGGGCAGTGCCTCGGGCACCACGGTGAGGTTGAAGCCGAGGCCGCGAGCAGCCAGGTAGAAGGCGATGCCCGTGCTGCCGATCACGGCGGCGACGCAGGCTCCGCGGGCCAGGTCGGGCCAGGGACGGGTGCGGTCGAAGCCGAGGGTGCGGAGGCTGCCGCCCTCGCGCAACAGGAAGTGGGCGACGAGGGCGACGGGGATCAGTGCGGTGGCGATGCCGAAGAGCTGCCAGGCCAGGTCGAGCCAGGGGCGGCCGGGCGCGGCCGAGGCATTGAGGGTGGCCGCCTGGTCCTTGAGCCCGCCGGGCTTGGTGACCGAGCCGATGAAGCTGATCAGCGCCGACACCCCGCTCGCCCCGAGCGAGAGCCCGAGCACGAGCAACGTCTCGTCCCGCAGCACCCGCCGCGGCGGGCTCTCCACCAGCGCCGACTCGCCCACCTGCACCCCTGCCTCCCACCGACCCGGCCCGACCCTTGCCCGCAAGGATCCCAGAACGAACGCCCCGACGAACGCACCGGGTGTGAACAGTGGGCACGGCCCACAGCGGGCGGTACTCGGCGGGGTGGCTTGCGTTCGCCGGCGGGTGCCGGCAGTTCGCGGCCGATCGCGCAGTTCCCCGCGCCCCTTCACAAGCAGCCACCCCGACCGCACCGAAGCTCGCCCCCGCCCCGAACCGGCCCACACCGACCCAGCGCAACCGCCACCCCGTCCCCACTCCACGCCGCGACGGCGCTCAGCCCCCGCGGTGCCGGCCGGCGGTATCCACGGCGGGAAGCCAACGCCCGCCGGCCCCCGCCCGCCGCACGGCCGCGTACGCCGTCGGCGCCGGTCCTCGGGCTCAGCCCAGCGCTCGGCCCAGCGGTGCCGGCTCCGGTAGGCCGACCGGCCACGTGTGCACCGGCTCCCCCGTGTGCATCAGCTGGGCGTACCTCCGGGTCGTGGCGGCCAGGGCGGCGTCCCGGCCGAGGCCCTGTTCCAGGGCGCGGTGGAACGTGGCGGCCTGCCAGGACGCTCCGTTGGCCCGGCGGCGGCACCGCTCCTCGATGACGCCCAGGTAGAGGTCCCGGTCGGCGGCCTCGATCCCCCACGCGTCGAGCCCGGCGGACGCCAGCGGCAGCAGTTCGTCGCGGACCAGGGTCACCGCGTCGACCTCTGCCGTACCGCCGTGGCGTCCCCGCCGGGGCCAGACGAAGCGCGCGTCGATGCCGTAGCGGCACGCCGCGTCGAAGTTGGCCTCGGCCGCCTGGAAGGGCAGCCGGGTCCACACCGGGCGCGGCTCCTCGGCGAGGGCGCGGACCAGGCCGTAGTAGAAGGCCGCGTTGGCGATGACGTCGGTGATGGTCGGGCCGGCGGGCAGCACCCGGTTCTCCACCCTGAGGTGCGGCACACCGTCCGCGATGCCGTACACGGGCCGGTTCCACCGGTACACCGTGCCGTTGTGCAGGACGAGTTCGGCGAGCGAGGGGATGCCGCCGGCGTCGAGGACGTCCAGCGGATCCTCGTCGTCGCAGATGGGCAGCAGGGCGGGGAAGAAGCGCAGGTTCTCCTCGAACAGGTCGTACGCGGAGGTGATCCACCGCTCCCCGAACCAGGTCCGCGGCCGTACGCCCTGCGCCTGGAGTTCGGGCGCCCGCGTGTCCGTGGACTGCAGGAACAGCGGCGGCCGCGACTCGCGCCACAGCTCGCGCCCGAACAGGAACGGCGAGTTGGCGCCGACGGCGATCTGCGCGGCGCAGGCCACCTGCGCCGCGTTCCACACGTCGGCGAACCGGCCGGGGGTGACCTGGAGATGCAGTTGCACGGAGGTGCAGGCCGCCTCGGGGACGATCGACTTCGAGGTGCAGGTGAGGTGCTCCACGCCCTCGATGTCGAGCAGGAACTCCTCCCCTCGGGCGGCCACGATCTGGTCATTGAGCAGGGTGTAGCGGTCGGCCTCGGACAGGTTGGAGGAGACCAGGTCGTCCCGGTCCAGGGTGGGCAGAATCCCGATCATGACGATGCCCGCGTCCACCTCCCCGGCCTTCCGGTCGGCGTAGGCGAGCGCGGTGCGCATCTCCTCGGCGAGCCGGTCGAATACCCGGCCGCCCAGTGGGTGGGGGGCGATGTTGACTTCCAGGTTGAACATGGCGAGTTCTGTCTGGAAATCCCGGCTCGCGATCCGCTCCAGTACCTCGCCGTTCAACATTTTCGGCATGCCGTCGAGACCGGCGAGATTCAATTCGATCTCGACTCCCATGAGGTTCCTGGGGCGGTCGAACCGCTTCTCGACCAGCAGTCGCTCCAGCCCCGTCAGGCACTTACGGAGCTTTTCGCGGTACCGCCCGCGATCGGACAGGTCGAACTCGCCTGCCACGACCTTCTCGCCCATTGACGTGTCCCTCCTCGGCTGGGCGAGCCGCATGTCCGGCCGCCGGGGTCCCGGGTCCGGTGGGATGATGCCCAGGGAATGCGATCGATAACGTCCCGCGCGGACCCGGTGCCCGCTAGTCTGTCGGAATGTGCCGCGGGGCACATTCACGGGGCATGATGCATCACGCATCTTCGGGTGCCCCGTGGGTCTCGTGAAAAACGCCGACGACATTCGGCCGACCGCGGCGGCGGCATATTCCGAGGTCAACCGTGCGGCGTGGGTCGGGAAATCGGGACGAGGAACGCGAATCGGCGGCTGAATAGACCCTTGCCGGGTGCACGGGAATCCGGTAGACGAAACAGGGCCTGAACACGTGTCGTATAAACTTCGGAAGGCAGAAAGGTTGGCGCACCCGGTCCTGGCCGTGCCGCGTTCCCGCCGTCGGACGACGGACGGCGGGCCCCCCGACGCACCCTCGTTCTCCGACCGGGCCCCGCCTCTCTGACCTCCCCGTGAGCTGACAGCGCCGTCCGCCCCACCCTCCTCGCGCCGCCGCGCCTGTCGAACGAGAGGCGACCCACCATGCCGCTGCACGTGCCCCCTGCTCCCGCGCCCGCACTGCGCTCCGTCCGTACGGCCCTCGGTTCCCCCACCGCGGTCCGTGAGGCCCGAACTCCCTCCCTGCGCGCCGCCCAGGGACCCGCGACACCCGAGCTCCCGTTGCCCGTGCACGTGCTGGACCGGATCACCGCACAGGGTCTGTCCGCGACCCGGCTGGCCGGCTGGCGCTTCCTGATCCGCTGCGGCGACCGTGCCGTGGCCGCGGCGGAGACCATGCTGACGCCCGACGGCTGGGCGTTCTCCCACTTCTTCGAGGGCCCGTACCTGGCCTCGACCGAGCGCGCCCTCCAGCAGGCCGAGTCGCTGCCGCTGCCGTACCAGCCGCGGCTGTTGTCCGTGCCCGGCCTGTACATGCTCACGCTCTGGCTGCACGGGGACGTCACCGCGGACGCCGCCGAGGGCCATCCGGCCGCCACCGACCTGCTCGTCCCGCTCGCCCCCGCGCCGCCCGGCATCTTCGCCCACCGCCCGCACCACGTCACCGAGTTGCTGCCGGTGCTCACGCTCCGCGCCACTCCCGTCCCTCTCCTCGGTTCGCCGGCCTGACCCCGACCGTCCGGACGACGCGTGTACCCCGCCTCCCGGGAGGGATGCGGGGTACACGTGCGCCGGGCCCGGGTGGACTAGCCCTTTCCGGTCACCCCGAACCACCCAAAGGGACAGTGCAGTTGAACTGAACCGTCCGCGCGGGTGACGCGTCATGAACCTGTGAGGAGCGGTGCTGCGAAATCCCTGCGGAATGACGCCCTGAGGGCAACACTGGGTTCCGACCGACTTATCACAACGGGGGACGGACATGACCACGACAGAGCGAGAGATCCCACCCATGTGCCAGCACCAGCCGCCGTGCCCGCCAGCCGAATCCGCCGACCGGGAGTCCGCCCGTCTCGTGGCGCACCACCCGGAGCAGGGCTGGAGTCTGCTGTGCAACGGCGTCCTGCTCTTCGAGGACACCGGCGAGCTTCTGCCTGACGGCCAGGTCATCGCTCCGCACCGGCTCGGCGCGGAGCACGTGATGACGGCGGCCTGAGCGCGCCCCGGGCGGTCCGCCGCTCCGCCCGGTGATCCGAAGGGGCCGGCCGCACCGCCATCGGTGCGCACCGGCCCCGACGCATGTCCAAGGGCGGCCACTCCTCGTGACCGTCCGCTGCCGCAGCGCCGCCGACGAGATCGACTGGTCGGATCCGGCGCACGGGAGTGGGATGGAGGGTGGAACGGGAGACAGGCCCCGCGGCAGCCCGTCCGCGGGAGGAGCCCGTGGACCGCGCGAGGAACGGGTGGTGTCATGTCCGGTTACGGCACCTCGCCGACCGCCCGGGTGGTGGTCGGTGTCAGCGGCTCCCTCGGCAGCGTCACGGCTCTGCGCCGCGCCACCGTGCTGGCCCGCCGGCTGGGAGCCGAGCTGTGGCCGGTGCTGGCCTGGGAACCGCCGGGCGGGGACGCGGCCACGCATCGCTCCGCCACCTCCGGGCTGCTGACCGAGGACTGGCAGCGGCTCGCCAAACAGCGGCTGGCCGCGGTCCTCGACGAGATCTTCGGCGAGGACGGCCCGGGCGTGACGGCGTACCCCGTCGTGGTCCGCGGTCTGCCGGGTCCCGCACTGGTGGCGACCGCCGACCGGGACACCGACCTGCTGGTCGTGGGCGCCGGCCGGCGCGGACTGCGGCGCGCCTTCTCCGGACGGGTGTCGCGGCACTGCCTGGCGCACGCCGTCTGCCCGGTCCTCGCGGTACCGCCGTCCCCGCTGGAGTCGGCCCTGATGGCCGTCCACCGGCGCAACGCCTGGCACCGGCGGATGGACATCAGGGAGCTGTGACACCATCGCCGTTCTCGCCATACGGGTCCACCCCGCGGCCGCGCCGGGCGTGTTCGCGGTGTCCAGGCCTGAGCACGGCGGCGGTCCGACGATGACACTCGGTGTCTGCGGCCCGCGTCCGGGCCCAGGCGCCCGCCGGGCCGTCGTACGAGCCGGAATCGGGTCCCCGACCTTCGCCTTTGATGCGCCGTTCCTCGTGGGGGGCCATTCTTAACGCAGGATTGACGCCCACCGGGCCCCCGATCCATGGGCCCGCGCATCACTCTCTGCTTACGCTGGTGCCGCCGTCCGTGTGATGGCCGGAAAGAGCTGAGCCACACACCAGGAGCACGCCGATGGCCACGACCGAACGCCCTCCCAGCCGCATGCGCGCCTGGATGCTGGAGGGGCTGTCCGACATGGGAAGGAACGGCGGCCACACGGGCCCCCACGCCGAGCCGGAGCCGCCGCACCAGGGCCAGCGCTGGTGGCGCGTGATGTGCCTGACGGGTGTCGACTACTTCTCGACCCTCGGCTACCAGCCGGGCATCGCGGCCCTGGCTGCCGGTCTGCTGTCACCGGTGGCGACCATCGTGCTGGTGATCGTCACCCTGGCCGGTGCCCTGCCGGTCTACCGCCGCGTGGCGGAGGAGAGCCCGCACGGCGAGGGATCCATCGCGATGCTGGAACGGCTGCTGTCGTTCTGGCAGGGCAAGCTGTTCGTCCTCACCCTGCTGGGGTTCGCGGCCACCGACTTCCTGATCACCATCACCCTGTCGGCCGCCGACGCCTCCACCCACCTGGTGGAGAACCCGCATCTGACGGACCTCCTCCAGGGCAAGCAGATGCTGATCACCCTGTTCCTGGTGGCGCTGCTCGGCGCGGTGTTCCTCAAGGGCTTCCTGGAGGCCGTCGGCGTCGCGGTCGCTCTGGTCGGCGTCTACCTCGCGCTCAACGTCGTCGTCGTGCTCGACGGGCTGTGGCACGTGATCACCGCCGGGCATGTCGTCACCGACTGGACGAGCGCGCTCACCACGGAACACGGCAACGTGTTCGTGATGGTCGGCGTCGCCCTGATCGTGTTCCCGAAACTCGCCCTCGGCCTGTCGGGCTTCGAGACCGGCGTGGCCGTCATGCCGCACGTGCGGGGCGACGAGGGCGACACCGAGGAGCGTCCTGCGGGCCGGATCCGGGACACCAAGAAGCTGCTGACCACCGCCGCCCTGATCATGAGCTGTTTCCTGATCGCCACCAGCTTCATCACCACGCTGCTGATCCCGGAGAACGAGTTCAAGCCGGGCGGCAAGGCCAACGGCCGGGCGCTCGCCTACATGGCGCACCAGTACCTCGGCAGTGCCTTCGGCACGGTCTACGACATCTCCACCATCGCCATCCTGTGGTTCGCCGGCGCCTCCGCGATGGCCGGGCTGCTCAACCTCATGCCGCGCTATCTGCCCCGTTACGGCATGGCACCGCACTGGGCGCGGGCGGTGCGCCCGATGGTCATCGTCTTCACGCTGGTCGCCTTCCTGGTGACCTGGATCTTCGACGCCAACGTCGACAAGCAGGGCGGTGCCTACGCCACCGGTGTGCTGGTGCTGATCAGCTCGGCGGCGATCGCGGTGACCATCGCCTCGCGCAAGGCGCGGCAGCGGGGCTGGACCATCGGGTTCGGGATCATCTCGGCGGTGTTCCTCTACACCACCGTCGTGAACGTCATCGAACGCCCGGACGGTGTGAAGATCGGTGCCTGCTTCATCGCGGGCATCATCCTGGTCTCCCTGCTGTCCCGGCTGGCCCGCGCCTTCGAGCTGCGGGTGACGAGCGTGGCGATGGACCCGATGGCGGAGCGTTTCGTCCGCGACATGGCCAGCCGCCGGATGCGGTTCATCGCCAACGACCCCGGCCACCGCGACAAGGCCGAGTACCGCGACAAGATCGAGCAGATCCGGGCCGACAACGACATGCCCGAGCAGGACGACTTCGTCTTCGTCGAGGTCACGGTCACCGACCCCTCCGAGTTCGAGGCGTGCCTGACCGTGCGCGGCGAGGTGCTGCACGGGCGCTACCGCATCCTGGCCGTGGAGTCCGCGTCCATCCCCAACGCCCTCGCCGCGCTCCTGCTGCATGTCCGGGACCTCACCGGCCGCACCCCGCACATCTACTTCGAGTGGACCGAGGGCAATCCTTTCCGGAACTTCCTGCGCTTCTTCCTGTTCGGCCAGGGCGAGGTCGCCCCGGTCACCCGCGAGGTACTGCGCGAGGCGGAGCCGGACCGGGAGAGGAGACCGCGGGTGCACACCGGCTGAGTCGGTCCGGACATCTTTCGATCACCCCGGTCCGCGGCCGCCGCCCCGGCCGCCTATCGTGACCGGCATGCAGTCCTACACGATCGGTCAGGCCGCGCGGCTGCTCGGCGTCAGCCCGGACACCGCCCGCCGCTGGGCCGACGCCGGCCGGGTGACCACCCATCGCGACGAGTCGGGGCGGCGGCTCATCGACGGCGGCGACCTCGCCGCGTTCTCGGTCGAGCTGGCCAAGGCGGCCGGCACCGAGGAGGACGCCCCCTACACCTCGGCACGCAACGCCTTCCCCGGCATCGTCACCGCGATCAAACTCGGTGACGTCGCCGCCCAGGTGGAGATCCAGGCGGGCCCGCACCGGCTGGTCTCCCTGCTGACCCGGGAGGCCGTCGAGGAACTCGGCCTGGAGGTCGGCATGGAGGCCACCGCCCGCGTGAAGTCGACGAACGTACATATCGACCGGGTCTGAGCACCGCCCTCACCGCCTTCGGCCCCGCGCCGTACAAACGCACATACGACCCCACCACCGTCAGCACATCGCTCATGCGATGTGACAGCAGACTTCTGGGTAGCAGATGCGGCAGTATTATCGGCACACGGCCGGCACCCGGCCGTGGCAGGGCGCGACGCTGTTCCCCAGATGCCGAGGAGTACCTCCGTGACGACCCGTTCCGTGCACCGGATCCGGACCCTGCAGCTGGCCGGTGCCGGGGCCGCCGCCCTGCTGGCGCTCAGTGCCTGCTCCTCCTCCGGCGACTCCGGATCGTCCGGCGCGTCGGACACGTCGGGTTCCGGGAAGATCTCCGGCACCGTCACCGTGTTCGCGGCGGCCTCCCTCCAGGAGGGCTTCACGACGCTGGGCAAGGAGTTCGAGAAGCAGCACCCGGGCACCAAGGTCAGCTTCAGCTTCGGCGGCAGTGACAGCCTCGCCGCGAACATCACCAGCGGCGCGCCCGCCGACGTCTTCGCCTCCGCCAGCCCTAAGACGATGGCGATCGTGACGGGCGAGAAGGACACGGCCGGCGCTCCCGTCACGTTCGTGCGCAACCAGCTGGAGATCGCCACCGTGCCCGGCAACCCGCACAAGGTGTCCTCCCTGAAGGACCTCACCGGGTCCGGCCTCAAGGTCGTCCTGTGCGCGAAGACCGTGCCCTGCGGCGCGGCCGCCCAGAAGGCCCTGGACGCCAGTCACCTCAAGCTCACGCCGGTCTCCTACGAGCAGGACGTCAAAAGCGCCCTGACCAAGGTGGAGCTGAAGGAGGCCGACGCCGCCGTGGTCTACCGGACGGACGTGAAGGCGGGCGGTGACAAGGTGCAGGGCGTGGAGTTCCCCGAGTCCGCCGAGGCGGTCAACGACTACCCGATCGCCCGGCTGAAGAACGGGAAGAACGCGGCGGCCGCCAAGGCCTTCATCGCGTTCGTGCGGTCCGCCGAGGGCCAGAAGGTGCTGGCGGAGGACGGATTCCTCAAGGCATGACCTCGCTCGACAAGCCCGGCGCCGCGGCCCGCCACCTCCCCGGCGGGACGCGGCGCCGACGTGGCCGCGGCGGCCGGCGCGGAGTGCCGCTGCCGCTGCTGCTCCCCGGGGTCCTGGCGCTGGCGTTCCTGCTGCTGCCCCTGCTGGCGCTGCTGATCCGCGCGCCCTGGCACAGCCTGCCGGACCAGCTCACCAGCGCCGAAGTGTGGCAGGCGCTCCGGCTCTCCCTGGTCAGCGCGACGTCCGCGACCGCGGTGAGCCTCGTCCTGGGCGTGCCCCTCGCCTGGCTCCTGGCCCGCACCGAATTCCCCGGCCGGGGTCTCGTGCGGGCCCTGGTCACCCTGCCCCTCGTGCTGCCGCCGGTGGTCGGCGGTGTGGCCCTGCTGCTCGCCCTGGGCCGCAACGGGGTGATCGGGCAGTGGCTGGACGCCTGGTTCGGGATCACCCTGCCGTTCACCACCACGGGCGTGGTGCTCGCGGAGGCGTTCGTCGCGATGCCCTTCCTGGTCATCAGCGTCGAGGGCACCCTGCGTGCTGCCGACCCCCGCTTCGAGGAGGCGGCCGCCACGCTCGGCGCGTCCCGGTTCACCGCGTTCCGCCGGGTCACGCTGCCCCTGATCGCGCCGGGCATCGCCGCGGGCGCCGTCCTGGCCTGGGCGCGCGCGCTCGGTGAGTTCGGGGCGACGATCACTTTCGCGGGCAACTTCCCCGGCCGCACCCAGACCATGCCGCTGTCCGTCTATCTCGCTCTTCAGAACGACCCGGACGCCGCCATCGCCCTCAGCCTGGTCCTGCTCACCGTGTCGATCGCGGTGCTGGCGGGCCTGCGCGACCGCTGGATGACGGGGGTCTGACATGACGCGAGCACCCAAGGTGACGTCCGCCGCGGACGCCGCGCCCCCGACCGGCGCCCCGGCCGCCGCATGCGGCGCTGAGGGACTCGATGCCCGGCTCGTGGTCGAGCGCGGCTCCTTCCGGCTCGACGTCGACCTGGCCGCCGCCCCCGGTGACGTGGTCGCGCTGCTGGGCCCCAACGGGGCCGGGAAGACGACCGCCCTGCGCGCCCTCGCCGGTCTGGTCCCGTTCACCGAGGGCCATCTGCGGCTGGACGGCGCCTCGCTGGAGCGCACCCCGCCCGAGTCCCGCCCGGTCGGGGTCGTCTTCCAGGACTATCTGCTCTTCCCACACCTGTCCGCGCTGGACAACGTGGCCTTCGGCCCGCGCTGCCACGGCGCCGGCAAGGCCGAGGCCCGCGCGCAGGCCGCCGTCTGGCTGGAGCGCATGGGCCTCGCCGGCCACGCCGGAGCCAAGCCGCGCCGTCTCTCCGGCGGCCAGGCGCAGCGGGTCGCGCTGGCCCGCGCGCTGGCCACCCGCCCCCGCCTGCTGCTGCTGGACGAGCCGCTGGCCGCCCTGGACGCGCGGACGCGCCTGGAGATCCGGGCCCAGCTGCGCCGGCATCTCGCCGAGTTCGAGGCCGTCGCCGTACTCGTGACGCACGACCCGCTGGACGCGATGGTGCTGGCGGACCGGCTCGTCGTGGTCGAGGACGGACACGTTGTGCAGGAGGGCGCCCCATCCGACATCGCCCGCCGCCCGCGCACGGACTACATCGCCCAGCTCGTCGGCCTCAACCTGTACCGCGGGCACGCCGACGGGCACACGGTACGGCTCGACGCGGGCCCCGTGATCACCACCACCGAGGACCTGTCCGGGCCGGTGTTCGTGGCGTTCCCGCCGGGCGCGGTCACCCTGTTCCGCGACCGGCCGACCGGGGCGAGCGCCCGCAACCTGTGGCGCTGCGAGGTCGCCGGCCTGGAGACGCACGGCGACCAGATCCGCGCCGATCTCACCGGCGGTCTTCCCCTCGCCGCCGACCTCACCACGGTCGCCGCCGCCGAGCTGGACCTGCACCCGGGCGCGTCGGTCTGGGCGACCGTCAAGGCGACGCAGACGCACGCATACCCGGCCTGACCGGACACGAGCCGTACGGTGGGTGCCCATGACCCTGAGCATCCGCAACCAGCTCCCCGGCACCGTGACCGCCGTACACCCCGGTGAGGTCATGGCCACCGTCAAGATCCGTCTGGCGGCCGGCCACGACCTCACGGCGGCCGTCACCCTGGAGGCCGTGGAGGACCTCGGCCTCACCCCGGGCTCGGCCGTCCGCGCCCTGGTGAAGTCCACCGAGGTGTCCCTCGCCACCGGCCCGGTCGAGGGCCTGTCGATCCGCAACCGGCTGTCCGGCGCGATCACCCACCTCGCGATCGGCGAGGTCATGGCCACCGTGAAGATCGCCCTGGACGGCACCGAGGTCACGGCGGCGATCACGAAGGAGGCGGCCGAGGACCTCGGTCTCTTCGTGGGCTCCTCCGTGATCGCCCTGATCAAGTCGACCGAGGTGGCGCTGGCCACCGCCTGACACGGGCGAGGCCCCCGCCCGGCGGATCCGGACGGGGGCCTCGAACGGCAGTTCAGCCGCCAGGGCTGTGCGCGGGGCGTCTCAGTCCTCGTACGCGTCCAGCGGCGGGCACGAGCACACCAGGTTGCGGTCGCCGAACGCCTGGTCGATCCGGCGCACCGGCGGCCAGTACTTGTCGGCGGCCGAGACACCGGCCGGGAAGACGGCCTCCTCGCGGGTGTAGGCGTGCTCCCACTCACCGCCCAGCGCGGCCGCGGTGTGCGGCGCGCCGTGCAGCGGGTTGTCCTCCGCGGGCCACTCGCCGGCGCCGACCTTCTCGATCTCAGCGCGGATGGCGATCATCGCGTCGCAGAACCGGTCGATCTCGGCGAGGTCCTCGGACTCGGTCGGCTCGATCATCAGCGTGCCGGCCACCGGGAAGGACATGGTCGGCGCGTGGAAGCCGTAGTCGATGAGCCGCTTGGCCACGTCGTCCACGCTCACGCCGGTCGCCTTGGTCAGCGGGCGCAGGTCGATGATGCACTCGTGCGCGACCAGGTTGCCGGGGCCGGTGTAGAGCACGGGGAAGTGCGGCTCCAGGCGCTTGGCGATGTAGTTCGCGGAGAGCACGGCCACCTGCGTGGCCCGCTTCAGGCCCTCGCCGCCCATCAGGCGGACGTACGCCCACGAGATCGGCAGGATGCCCGCGCTGCCCCAGGGGGCCGCGGAGATCGGGCCGACGCCCGTGGCCGGGCCGGCCTCCGGCTGCATCGGGTGGTTCGGCAGGTACGGCGCCAGGTGCGACCGTACGGCGACCGGGCCGACGCCGGGACCGCCGCCGCCGTGCGGGATGCAGAAGGTCTTGTGCAGGTTCAGGTGGGAGACGTCGCCGCCGAAGTGGCCGGGCTTGGCGAGGCCGACCAGGGCGTTGAGGTTGGCTCCGTCGACGTAGACCTGGCCGCCGGCCTCGTGGACCTGGGCGCAGATGTCGGCGACGTGCTCCTCGAACACCCCGTGCGTGGACGGGTAGGTGATCATCAGCACGGCGAGTTCGTCGCGGTGCTTCTCGATCTTCGCCCGCAGGTCCTCGACATCGATCTCGCCGTCCTCGGCGGTCTTGACGACGACGACCTTCATGCCGGCCATCACGGCGCTGGCGGCGTTGGTGCCGTGCGCGGAGGACGGGATGAGGCAGACGGTGCGCTGCTCGTCGCCGTTGGCGCGGTGGTAGCCGCGCACGGCGAGCAGGCCGGCCAGCTCGCCCTGGGATCCGGCGTTCGGCTGCAGGGACACCTTGTCGTAGCCGGTGACCTCGGCGAGCCGCGACTCCAGCTCGTGGATGAGGGTGAGGTAGCCCTGTGCCTGCTCGGCGGGGGCGAAGGGGTGCAGCTGGCCGAACTCGGGCCAGGTGACCGGCTCCATCTCGGTGGTCGCGTTGAGCTTCATCGTGCAGGAGCCCAGCGGGATCATGCCGCGGTCCAGCGCGTAGTCCCGGTCGGCCAGCTTGCGCAGGTAGCGCAGCATGGCGGTCTCGGAGCGGTGCTCGTGGAACACCGGGTGGGTGAGGTAGTCGTCGGTGCGCAGCAGCGCCTCGGGCAGTACCTCCTCGGTGGCGGCGTCGAGCGCGTCGATGGCGCCGTCCACGCCGAACGCGGACCACACAGCGCGGAGCTGGGCGCGCGTGGTGGTCTCGTCGCAGGCGATCGAGACGAGGTCGCCGTCCACGAGGCGCAGGTTGACGCCGCCCTCGCGCGCGGCGCCGACGACCTCGGCGGCCCGGCCCGCGACCTTGACGGTCAGGGTGTCGAACCAGGCGCCGTGGACGACCTCGACGCCGCCCGCCCGCAGACCGGCGGCGAGGATCGTGGCGTACCGGTGGGTCCGCCGGGCGATGGCCCGCAGCCCCTCGGGGCCGTGGTAGACGGCGTACATGCCGGCCATCACGGCGAGCAGCACCTGGGCGGTGCAGATGTTGCTGGTGGCCTTCTCGCGGCGGATGTGCTGCTCGCGGGTCTGCAGGGCGAGCCGGTAGGCCTTGTGGCCGTCCGCGTCCACGGAGACGCCGACGAGCCGGCCGGGCAGGCTGCGGGCGAACTTCTCGTGCACGGCCATGTAGCCGGCGTGCGGTCCGCCGAAGCCCATGGGCACGCCGAAGCGCTGGGTGGTGCCGACGGCGATGTCCGCGCCCAGCTCACCGGGCGAGGCCAGCAGGGTGAGCGCGAGGAGGTCGGCGGCGACGGTGACGAGCGCGCCCAGCTCGTGCGCCTGGTCGATGACGGGCTTGAGGTCGCGTACGGCACCGGAGGCGCCCGGGTACTGGAGCAGCACGCCGTTGATCTCGCGTGCGGCGATGTCCGCCGGAATGCCGTCGCTGAGGTCGGCGACGACGATCTCCACGCCGGTCGGCTCCGCGCGGGTCTCGATCACGGCGATGGTCTGCGGCATCGTGTCCGCGTCGACCAGGAACAGGCCCTTCTTGTTCTTGCCCATGCGGCGCGACAGCGCCATGGCCTCGGCGGCCGCGGTGCCCTCGTCGAGCAGCGAGGCACCGGACGTGGGCAGACCGGTCAGGTCGGCGACCACGGTCTGGAAGTTCAGCAGCGCCTCAAGGCGGCCCTGGGAGATCTCGGGCTGGTACGGCGTGTAGGCCGTGTACCAGGCGGGGTTCTCCATGACGTTGCGCAGGATGACGGGCGGCGTGAACGTCCCGTAGTAGCCCAGGCCGATCATGGAGCCGAGGACCTGGTTGCGGTCGGCGAGGGTGCGCAGCTCTTCGAGCACCTCGGCCTCGGTGCGGGCGCCCGGCAGGTCCAGGGCGTCGGCGTTCTTGATGACGTCGGGGACCGCGGCGGCGGTCAGCTCGTCGAGGGAGCCGTAGCCGACGTGGGCGAGCATCTTGGCCCGCGCCTCGTGGTCCGGGCCGATGTGGCGCTGCTCGAAGGGGATGCCCGCTTCGAGATCCGAGAGCGGAATGCGATGGGCGGTCATTGCGGAGGCCTCCTGGTCTGACGCGACCTTCGAGGGGCACCCCGGCACGGGTACCCCGACGGCCTCCCCCTCTGTCATCTCAACCTGAGAGCTTCACCGGGCGCCCGAAGGCCCCGGCTTTCACCGTCGGTGAGAGCGGAAGCCGTCGACGCCCGCCCTGCTTTCCAGAGTGACCTCGTCCGTGCGGTACGTGAGCCTGAGAGATTCCGGGGAGGATTTGCTCCTTCGGCGCCTCCGAAGTGGTCGGAGGACTCTCCCGCGCGGGGTCAGCAGCCGCTGCCAGGGTACCAGCGGGTGCGGCGCACGAGCCTTCGAGTGGCCGCGTCCTTGAATGTGCTCTTTTGTAGTGCTTACGGATGAGTTGCGACCACGTGGAGGGAGAAGGACCGTGCAGACCGACATCGATCCGCGCAACCTGATCGGCCGCAAGGCGTTCGACCGCTCCGGCACCAAACTGGGCACCATCGACGAGGTGTACCTCGACGACGCGACCGGTGTGCCCGAGTGGGCGGCCATACGGACCGGACTCTTCTCCCGGGACGCGTTCGTCCCCCTGGAGCCCAGCGAGCTGGTCGAGGGCTCCCTGCACGTCCCCTTCGACCGCGCCCTGATCAAGGACGCCCCCGACTTCGGCGTCGGCCGCCATCTCTCCCCCGAACAGGAACTCCAGCTGTACCACCACTACGGCCTGGACGTGGCCCCACCCCCTTCCGTCCCGGACCACACCTTCGGCAAACTGGCAGGCCCGGAAAACCCCTGACCACCCCTATTCCGGTCGCCCGTGCCCCGGCCGGGCCTTTACCCCTCAACCGGCTCGGCGCACCGCGGCCGTCCCGGTCGAGCGCGTTTCCGTTGCGTGGGTGTCGGTCGAGGGCTCGGGCGGGTGGGGTGACGGGGCCCGGGGCGGAGCCCCGTGTCGGTCGGTGTTCGACGTACCGAGTCGGGCGGGTGGATAGGCAAGGGGGCCGTCCGGAACCAGCGGCAGCGGTTCCGCCGGCTCCAGCAGAACCTCGTCCGCCGGGAACGTCCGGACCCGCCCCGGCCCCGAGTACGGCGTCTCGAACCGCACGGTGACCCTGCCGACGCCGCTGCCCTGCACCCACCCCTGGCCGTGCTCGGCGTGCCGCACATCCTGGCCGGCCCGCCAGTGACGCTCGGCGGCCGGCGCCAGTTCCGCCGCCGAGGGCTCGGCCACGACCTCCTCCGCCGGCTCCGCCCCGCCCTCCCCCGCCGCCTGGGCGAACAGGTCCTCCTGCGTGTAGTCGGCGAGCCCGGTCACTCCCACCCCGAGCAGCCGTACCCCGCCCGTCGTGTCCACGGACTCCAGCAGCCGCGCGGCCGCCTCCCGGACGACCGCCGGATCGTCCGTGGGCCCACGGAGCGTCTCGGACCGCGTCAGGGTCGAGAAGTCGTACCGCCGCACCTTCAGCACGATCGTCCGCCCCGACAGCCGGGCCTCGCGCAGCCTCCGCACGCACCGCTCCGCGAGCCGCCGCACCTCCATGCCGACCCGCAGCCGGTCGTGGATGTCGACGTCGTAGGTGTCCTCCACGGACACCGACTTGGTCTCGCGGTCGGACACCACGGGCCGGTCGTCGCGCGCCAGCGCCATCGCGTACAGCGCGTGCCCGTGCGCGTTCCCGAGCAGTCGTACCAGTTCGTCCTCACCCGCCTCGGCCAGCTCCTCGACCGTGGTGATCCCGGCCCGCCGCAGGTGGTCGCCGGTCGCCGGCCCCACGCCGGGCAGGGTCCGCACCGGCATCGGCCCGAGCAGGGCCCGCTCGGAGCCCGGCTCGATCAGCCTCAGCCCGTCCGGCTTGGCCTCCTCGGAGGCGATCTTCGCGAGCATCTTGGACGCGGCGAGCCCCACCGACCCCGTGAGCCCGGTGACCGCCCGGATGTCCGCGCGCAGCTTCACCCCGGTCCGTCGCGCCGACTCCTCGTCCCAGGCCGCTCCCCCGGCCTCCAGGTCCACGAACGCCTCGTCCAGGCTCAGCGGCTCCACCAGCGGCGACAGCTGCCCCAGCAGCGCCATCACCTGTTCGCTGATCGACCGGTACACCGCGAACCGCGGCACGAGGTACGCGGCGTTCGGTGCCAGCCGACGCGCCTGGGCCGTGGGCATCGCCGAGTGCACCCCGAACACCCGCGCCTCGTACGACGCGGTGGCCACCACTCCGCGCGGCCCGAGCCCGCCCACGACGACGGCCTTCCCCCGCAGGCTCGGCTTCGCCGCCTGCTCCACCGAGGCGTAGAAGGCATCCATGTCGAGATGCAGGATCGTGGGCGCGTTTCTCACATCTCCGATGCTGCACCACACCACTGACAACGGCCCGGTACCGGGTGGCGCCCTTCAGACCGCCCGGTTGCGCCGCCTGGCCAGCTCGTCCGCCGGGTTGGGACCTACGAGGGTCTCCCCGGTGTCGATCCGCTCACCGTGCAGCTGGGAGAGGGCGCTCTCCACGTCCCGCCAGACCACGCCCACGGCGATCCCGAAGACGCCCTGACCACCCTGGAGCAGGGCGTGGACCTCGTCCGGGGACGTGCACTCGTAGACGGTGGCGCCGTCGCTCATCAGCGTCATGCGCTCCAGGTCGCGGAAGCCGCATTCCCTGAGGTGCAGCACGGCCGACCGGATGTTCTGCAGGGAGACCCCGGTGTCCAGGAATCGCTTGACGATCTTCAGGACGACAACGTCCCGGAAGCTGTACAGACGCTGTGTGCCCGACCCGTACGCGGGCCGTACGCTCGGCTCGACGAGGCCCGTGCGGGCCCAGTAGTCGAGCTGCCGATAGGTGATGCCGGCGGCCGCACAGGCCGTGGGGCCCCGGTAGCCGATCTGCTCGGACGTCATGGACGCCGCCCCTCCGCCGTTCGGCACCGCCGTCGGTCGCTGCGGAGCGTGATCGGCCGCGCTGCCGTGAAGCGGGTACGGACCGCTCTCCCCGAATACGCGTCCGGGGGCACCCCCAGCCGTACCGTCGCCGCTGCTTCTCACGCCGACCTCCGTCACTTGACCTGCCCTCTCGACGGTAGGCAGTCACCGGGGGTGCGTCAACGATCGCCACACTCGGCACGCCGAGTGATAATCACCCTAGGAGTGGTTTCCCGTGTCCCACCGCGGGGAAAGGCTAGCCGAATGCGCTCGCGGGGGGCCGTAGGACGCTCTCAAAGACCGTCGGCATGTGCCATCGCGTCGGCGTGTGCCGCCGCGTCCGTCACTGGCTGCTGGTGCCGAAGTCCTCGGGCGAGATCTGGTCGAGGAACTCGCGGAACTTCTCCACCTCGTCCTCCTGCTCGTCCGGGATCGCGATGCCCGCGTCATCGAGCACGGTGTCGCTGCCGTAGATCGGCGTGCCGGTCCGCAGGGCCAGCGCTATGGCGTCCGAGGGGCGCGCGCTCACCTCGACCCCGCTGGCGAACACCAGCTCCGCGTAGAAGACGCCCTCACGCAGGTCCGTGATGCGCACTTCGGTCAGCTCCTGGCCGACGGCCTCCAGCACGTCCTTGAACAGGTCGTGGGTCAGCGGCCTGGCGGGGGCCATGCCCTGCTGGGCGAAGGCGATCGCCGTCGCCTCCCCCGGCCCGATCCAGATGGGGAGGTAGCGGTCGCCTCCCACTTCGCGCAGGAGCACGATCGGTTGGTTGGAGGGCATTTCCACCCGGACACCTACGACATCGAGCTCGTTCACACAGCAACCCTAGGCCGTGCTCGGGACGTTTGGGTAGTCGGGCCGGGAACAGGTGGCCGATCCGGCCGTGCGGGCGGACCATGGGCCCCCGCGGCCTCGTCAGGGCAGCCGGATCCCGAGCGCGGTCGTCACCAGCGCCGCGTGCAGCCTGACGGCGAGCGCCGCCAGCTCCTTCGTCCGCTCCTCGGCATGAGCCCTGGTCTGCGGGTTGCGGTGGCGCTTCAGGGGGGCCACCACCTGGTCGACCAGGCCCGCCTCGCGGTCGGCGGCGGCCTTCATCACCCGCAGGTGGCGCGGTTCGATCCCGAAGCGGCCCAGCTCGGCGACGAGCGAGGCCACGGTGACCGCCTCCGCGTCGTACGCCCCGTCCTGCACAGGGGCGATGAGCCCGTACGACTCCCACTCCTGGAGCGTGCCCTCGTCGATGCCGGCGGCGGCCAGCAGGTCGGCCCGCCCGATTCTGGCCACCGCGGGCGCCACGGGCGCCTCGGACGGTTCCGGTACGGCCTCGCCGATCCGCTGTCGCCCCACCAGCGGCAGCGGGGCCGCCTCGCCCCGCTCCATGGCGTCCAGGTGCTCGCGGATGACCCGGAGCGGCAGATAGTGGTCCCGCTGCATCCGCAGGACGTGACCGAGGCGCTCGACGTCCCCGGCGCTGAACTTGCGGTAACCCGAAGGGGTCCGCTGCGGTTCGACGAGCCCCTCGGACTCCAGGAAGCGGATCTTGGAGATGGTGACTTCGGGGAATTCGTCACGCAGCACGTTCAGCACCGTGCCGATGCTCATCAGCCCACTGTCCCTGGCGGCGGTACCACTTCCGGCACCGCCGCTCGGTGATCGCAGCATGGACCTTCCCTCGGGTCCCCCGAACCGGGTCCGGGGGACGGTCAGATGCCCTGCCGGCTCGCGTAGAACACCAGCCGGTACTTACCGATCTGCACCTCGTCACCGTTCGACAGGGCGACCTGGTCGATCCGCTCGCGGTTGACGTACGTGCCGTTCAGGCTGCCCACGTCGGCCACCGTGAACGAGCCGTCCGGTGAGCGCCGGAACTCCACGTGGCGGCGCGAGACCGTGACGTCGTCCAGGAAGATGTCGCTCTGCGGATGCCGGCCGGCCGTGGTCAGGTCGCCGTCCAGCAGGAAGCGGCTGCCCGAGTTCGGCCCGCGGCGCACCACCAGCAGCGCCGAGCCCAGCGGCAGTGCGTCCACCGCGGCCTGCGCCTCCGGGGAGAGCATCGGCATCTGCGTCTGACCGGTCACCTCGGCGTCGTACGCCTCAAGGCCGGAGATGGAGATGGTCGACGTCGTCTCCGACGGCCGCTCCGGCGTCGCCCCCGCCCGCAGGGGCGCACCGCAGTTGGAGCAGAACCGGGCGTTCTCCGCGTTGCGGTTACCGCACCTCGTACACACCAGGACCGACATGGACGGATCCTCCTGCCGCGGCTGCCCCGCCGGGGCATTGGACGCGTACGGGCCGGGACCAAACCCTCCACCCGTACTTGAGGTTGACGGTTGCCCGAAACCTATGCCGCCGGACTGCGCAGGGTCAACAGACGCCGCGCCCTGACCTCCGGAAATGTCACCGCCCGGACCAGCGACCTGGTCGCGGAACAGGGGGCGCTGCCCCTCTGCGTCAGGCTGTGCGCGATGACGAGCGGTCGCGTTGTCGCTGTCCTCTCGCGCGCTCTTGCCGAACAACTTCGCAAACAACTTCACGGGCGATTCCCCTTGACCGAAACAGACCCGCCCGTGGGGCAGGACGAACCCTGATTGCCTACACCGGCCGACCCGGACATCCTCACAACGTCCGTATCCGCCAAACAGTTTCCACCACGCACCACCTCTTCGGTGCGCCGACCCCCCGCAACCTCATGCCCCTGCCGGACACCCCCCATGCACCGGCGGGTCACCGCGAGGACGACCGAGCGTAGTCAGGCCGCTTCGCCTGCCGCAAGGCATCCACGACGATCTTGGTCGATCGCTCGACCGTCACCGTGGCCTGCTCCTTCTCCAGCGTCTGCACCACGCCTCCGGGAATGTTCAGCGCCGGCTCCAGGTCCTGCGGCTTCCCGATGACCTTGAAACGATACGGGGCACTGATCTTGTTCCCGTCGACGCTCACGCTCTTGCCGGAGTCCGTCAGATAGGTGCCGGCGACCACGCGTACGCCGTTCACCTGGATCGCCTCCGCGCCGGCCGCGCGCAGCTCCTGGACCGCGTCGAGCAGCATGTCCGCCTGGACCGTCCCCTTCGTGTCCTCGATGGTCATCGTGATGCCGGGGCCCTGCGCCGCCACGGTGCCTGCCAGAATGCCGAGTTGCTTCTCCTTCTCGGCCGTCTGCCTGCGGGCCTCCGATGCCTGGTCGGAGCTGCTCTGCAGCTCCTGGCGCTGCTTTTCGAGTCCCTGCTTCTCGTCCTGGAGACGCTGTGTGCGGTCGTCGAGTTCATCGAGGATGCGGACGAGATCTTCCTGGCGCGCGCCCCGCAGCGCGCTGTCGGTGTCGCTGTTCGACGCCACCTGCACGGCGAGACCGAAGCCGAGGCCGAACAGCAGGAGCGCGACGATCAGTTGGGCGCGGGTGAGCCGCGGCGGCCACAGGCCCTTCAGCAGCCGTCCGCGTCCGGTCAGAGTCTCCTCCGGCTCCGGCGCCCCTTCGGGCTTCCCGGGTCCCCCGGGCGTGTCCCGGTCGTCCCCGCCCCCTGCCGGTTCCGGGACCTCGGCGCGCGGGGCGGGCGCGGGCACCTCGTCGGGCAGCTCCCTGCGCAGCCTGTTCTCCGGCTGCTCGTCCTTCTCGCTCATCGGCCTCACGCCCGGAAGACGTGCCGGCGGATCGCCGCGGCGTTGGAGAAGATGCGGATGCCCAGCACGACCACGACCCCGGTGGACAGCTGGGCGCCGACACCGAGCTTGTCGCCCAGGAACACGATCAGCGCGGCCACCACCACGTTCGAGAGGAACGACACCACGAACACCTTGTCGTCGAAGATGCCGTCGAGCATGGCCCGCAGGCCGCCGAACACGGCGTCCAGCGCCGCGACGACGGCGATCGGCAGATAAGGCTCGACGACCGCCGGAACCTCGGGCCGGACCAACAGTCCGGCCACGACTCCCACGACGAGGCCCAGTACGGCGATCACGATGTGCCCTTCTCAGTCTTCTCGGTGGTCGGCTGCGCGGTGCGTACGATCACGCTCGGTGCCGCAGGCAACCGGACGTCGCCCTCGGTGGAGATGGTGGCCCGGATGCCGTAGTTCTGCTCCAGCGCGTGCAGGTAGAGACCGTCGGCACTGTCCTGGAAGCGGGTGCTCAGCCGTTCCCCGTCCCCCACCGCCAGCACCGTGTACGGCGGCACCAGCGGCCTGTTGTCGACCAGTATCGCGTCTCCCGCGGCCCTGATCGCGGACAGGGACGTCAGCCGCTGGCCGTTGATGGACACGGCCTCGGCGCCGGAGGCCCACAGCCCGTTGACCACCCGCTGCATGTCCCGGTCGCGCACCCGCCCGGTGTCGGAGAAACCGGACGTCTCACGCGGGTTGGTGCCGTCGCCACCGGTGCTGGCTTCCTTGGCGTCGTTCACGACCAGCTTCACACCGGGGCCGTGCACGGCCGTGGCGCCCGACAACAGGCCCACGAGGTCCGCCTGGGCGCTGCCGCCGCTCTGCTTCAGGGCTGCCCGCTGCTGTGCGCTGACGTCGTCACGCAGCTTGTCGACCGTGGTCTGCAGCTTGTCCGCGGACGCCGTCTCGCTGTCGACGCGGTCGATCAGTTCCGTCCGCTCTTTGGCCACCACGGGCGCGGCGTGGTGCGCCTGGGCCGCCCCGACGGTGACGACGAGTGCCGTCAGGACGAGACCGACGGCCAGGCCCAGCTTCGCCCTGAGGGTCTTCGGCAGACCGCCTCCGTCCTCGGACGTCTTCCGGGCGGCGGCCTCGGCATACCCGTCGTCCAGGCTGTGGTCCATGACGTTGGTGATCAACGACATGGAGGCGTCCGGACGCCGCGGCCGCGTGGGGCTGCTCCGAACGGGGGGTTGCTGCGGCATGCCGCACATCGTCGCATGTCGCCGGGAGTACCTCCGAACGGCCCCACCGGCATGCCGGACAGGCCCCCTTGGGGGCACTTGTCCGGCACGCGCGCGTGGACGCCGGGCCGTACCGTCCTGCGGCCGTGCGGGGCTTATCGTCCGGCCGTGCGGGGCCTATCGTCCGGCGCTGTCCACGACGGCCGACCACTCGTCCAGCAGGGACTGCGCGGACGCGTCGTCCGGCCCTTCCGCCCACAGGTGGGTGACCGCCTCGGCCGGGTCGGGCAGCACCATCACCCAGCGTCCGTCGGTCTCCACGACCCGGACACCGTCCGTCGTGTCGACAGAGCGGTCCCCGGCCGCCTCGACGACGCGCCGCATCACCAGACCCTTGACGGCCCATGGGGTCGCCAGGTCCCGCTTGAGGACGTGCGCCCGCGGGATCCGGGCGTCGATCTGGCTCAGGGTGAGCTGCGTCCGCGCCACCAGCCCGATCAGCCGTACGAAGGCCGCCGTGCCGTCGTACACACTGCTGAACTCCGGGATGATGAAGCCGCCCTTGCCGTCGCCGCCGAAGATGGTGCCCTCTTCGCCTCCCACGCGCGTGAGGTCGTCGGGAGAGGTGGTGGTCCACTCGACCTGGGTGCCGTGATAGGCGGCCACCTGCTCGGCGATCCGGGTCGTGGTCACCGGGAGCGCCACCCGTCCGCTGCGCCGCTCGGCGGCGACCAGGTCGAGCATGACGAGCAGGGCCCGGTCGTCCTCGATGATCCGGCCCTTCTCGTCGACGAGCGACAGCCGCTCGCCCACGGGGTCGAACCGCACGCCGAACGCGGCACCGGAGGACGCCACGATCTCACCGAGCCGCACCAGCCCCTTGCGCCGCACCTCGGCCGTCTCGGTGGGCCTGGACTCGTCCAGGCCGGGGTTGATGGTCAGCGAGTCCACACCGAGCTTGCCGAGCAGACTGGGCAGCACCAGGCCGGCGCTGCCGTTGGAGGCGTCCACGACGACCTTGAGACCGGAGTCCTCGATCCCCGTGGTGTCGACGTTCCGCAGCAGCGATCCCGTGTACGAGTCGAAGACGCTCGCCGGGAAGTAGAGGTCGCCGATCTCACCGGGGAACGCCCGCCGGTACTCCTGGCGCGCGAACACCCGGTCGAGCTTGCGCTGGCTGCCCTGGGAGAGGTCCGCCCCGTTGCCGTCGAAGAACATGATGTCGACGGAGTCCGGCACGCCGGGCGAGGTACGGATCATGATCCCGCCGGCGCTGCCGCGCGCGGTCTGCTGCCGCGCCACGGGCAGCGGCACGTTCTCCAGGTCCCGTACGTCGATGGCGCTGGCCTGGAGCGCCGAGATCACCGCTCGCTTCAGCGCGCGGGCACCGCGGGAGTGGTCGCGGGCCGTGGTGACCGTGGAGCCCTTCTTCAGTGTCGTCGCGTACGCGCCGGCGAGCCGTACGGCCAGCTCGGGCGTGATCTCCACGTTCAGGATGCCGGAGACGCCGCGGGCCCCGAACAGATTGGCCTGGCCCCTGGACTCCCAGATGACCGACGTGTTGACGAAGGCGCCGGCTTCGATCGTCTTGAACGGGTAGACCCGGACGTTGCCCTGAACGATCGATTCTTCACCGATGAGGCACTCGTCGCCGATGACGGCGCCGTCCTCGATCCGCGCGGCGCGCATGATGTCGGTGTTCTTGCCGACGACGCAGCCGCGCAGATTGCTGTGCTGTCCGACGTACACGTTGTCGTGGACGACGGCCTTGTGCAGGAAGGCGCCGCTCTTGACGACCACGTTGGAGCCGACGACGGTGTGCTCGCGGATTTCCGCGCCGGCCTCGACCTTGGCGTAGTCACCGATGTAGAGCGGCCCCCGCAGTACGGCGTCGGGATGCACTTCCGCACCCTCGGCCACCCAGACGCCCGGCGAGATCTCGAACCCGTCGATATCGACGTTGACCTTGCCCTCCAGGACGTCGGCCTGCGCCTTCACATAGCTTTCGTGGGTGCCCACGTCCTCCCAGTAGCCCTCGGCGACATAGCCGTAGACCGGCTTGCCTTCCTTCATCAGCTGCGGGAAGACGTCGCCGGACCAGTCGACGGGCACATCGGCCTCGACGTAGTCGAACACCTCGGGCTCCATGACGTAGATGCCCGTGTTGACGGTGTCGGAGAAGACCTGACCCCAGGTCGGCTTCTCCAGGAAGCGCTCGACCTTGCCTTCCTCGTCGACAATGGTGATGCCGAACTCCAGCGGATTCGGCACGCGGGTCAGACAGACGGTGACCAGCGCGCCCTTCTCCTTGTGGAAATTGATGAGGTCCGTGAGGTCGAAGTCCGTCAGGGCATCACCGGAGATCACCAGGAAAGCGTCGTCCTTCAACGCCTCTTCGGCATTCTTGACGCTTCCGGCGGTACCGAGTGGCTTCTCCTCATTGGCATAGGTGAGCTCCATTCCGAGCTCCTCGCCGTCACCGAAATAGTTCTTGACGAGCGACGCCAGGAACTGCACGGTGACCACGGTCTCGGAGAGCCCATGCCTTTTGAGTAGCCGTAGCACATGCTCCATGATCGGGCGGTTCGCCACGGGCAGGAGCGGCTTGGGCATACTTGAGGTCATGGGGCGCAGGCGCGTGCCTTCGCCTCCGGCCATCACGACGGCCTTCATGTCGGAAGCGTCCTCCTCCAAGAGACGACGGTCTAGCCGACTTCACCCGTCAAGATTGTCGCGTACTTTTCCGCGGCAGGCCATCGGAGAGATACGTCCGGACAATCGCCGAGCTCAATCGGCCATGGCGTCCGCACGAACGAGACGGCGGACTTGTACCACGTAGAGCACTCCTGCCCACCAATACAGGGTTGTACCCCATCCGGCGAACGCCCATCCGAAAACGGCGGCGACTGACGCGATCCAGCCCGTGCCGTCGCTGAGCAGCAGCAGCGGGAAGGCGTACATGAGGTTGAACGTGGCCGCCTTGCCGAGGAAGTTCACCTGCGGCGGCGGATAGCCGTGCCGGCGGAGGATGCCCACCATCACCAGGAGGACCAACTCCCTCGCGAGCAGGAGGGCGGTCAGCCACAGCGGCAGGATCTCCCGCCAGGTGAGCCCCAGCAGCGTGGAGAGGACGTACAGCCGGTCGGCGGCGGGGTCGAGGAGCCGGCCGAGGCTGCTGATCTGGTTCCAGCGGCGCGCGAGCTTGCCGTCCAGATAGTCGCTGACCCCGCTGAACGCCAGCACGAGGAGGGCCCAGCCGTCGCTCTTGGGGCCACCGAACTCCGGCCGGAGAATCAGCCACAGGAAGACGGGTACGCCGACGAGCCGGGCCATGCTGAGGATGTTGGGGATGGTGAGGACCCGGTCCGTCTGGACACGGGTCTCCTGGACCTCCACCCGGGGGCCTCCTGTGCGAAACGAGCCAACGATGCTCCCCGACCCTACCTCAACGCAAAAAAGCTCCGGCCCCTGGGCAGTGCCCAAGAGCCGGAGCTTCAAAAGGAGTTCGGCGGTGTCCTACTCTCCCACAGGGTCCCCCCTGCAGTACCATCGGCGCTGTGAGGCTTAGCTTCCGGGTTCGGAATGTAACCGGGCGTTTCCCTCACGCTATGACCACCGAAACACTATGAAACTGTGAACGCCACACCACACCCTCGTGCGGGTATGGGGCTGTTCGTGGTTTCAGAACCAACACAGTGAACGCGAGCGTCTGAGGACAAGCCCTCGGCCTATTAGTACCAGTCAACTCCACACCTCACGGTGCTTCCATATCTGGCCTATCAACCCAGTCGTCTACTGGGAGCCTTACCCCATCAAGTGGGTGGGAGTCCTCATCTCGAAGCAGGCTTCCCGCTTAGATGCTTTCAGCGGTTATCCCTCCCGAACGTAGCCAACCAGCCATGCCCTTGGCAGAACAACTGGCACACCAGAGGTTCGTCCGTCCCGGTCCTCTCGTACTAGGGACAGCCCTTCTCAAGACTCCTACGCGCACAGCGGATAGGGACCGAACTGTCTCACGACGTTCTAAACCCAGCTCGCGTACCGCTTTAATGGGCGAACAGCCCAACCCTTGGGACCGACTCCAGCCCCAGGATGCGACGAGCCGACATCGAGGTGCCAAACCATCCCGTCGATATGGACTCTTGGGGAAGATCAGCCTGTTATCCCCGGGGTACCTTTTATCCGTTGAGCGACGGCGCTTCCACAAGCCACCGCCGGATCACTAGTCCCGACTTTCGTCCCTGCTCGACCCGTCGGTCTCACAGTCAAGCTCCCTTGTGCACTTACACTCAACACCTGATTGCCAACCAGGCTGAGGGAACCTTTGGGCGCCTCCGTTACCCTTTAGGAGGCAACCGCCCCAGTTAAACTACCCATCAGACACTGTCCCTGATCCGGATCACGGACCCAGGTTAGACATCCAGCACGACCAGACTGGTATTTCAACGACGACTCCACCCACACTGGCGTGTGGACTTCAAAGTCTCCCAGCTATCCTACACAAGCCGAACCGAACACCAATATCAAACTGTAGTAAAGGTCCCGGGGTCTTTCCGTCCTGCTGCGCGAAACGAGCATCTTTACTCGTAGTGCAATTTCACCGGGCCTATGGTTGAGACAGTCGAGAAGTCGTTACGCCATTCGTGCAGGTCGGAACTTACCCGACAAGGAATTTCGCTACCTTAGGATGGTTATAGTTACCACCGCCGTTTACTGGCGCTTAAGTTCTCAGCTTCGCCCACCCGAAAGTGAGCTAACCGGTCCCCTTAACGTTCCAGCACCGGGCAGGCGTCAGTCCGTATACATCGCCTTACGGCTTCGCACGGACCTGTGTTTTTAGTAAACAGTCGCTTCTCGCTGGTCTCTGCGGCCACCCCCAGCTCGGAGTGCAAGACTCGTCACCGGATGTGGCCCCCCTTCTCCCGAAGTTACGGGGGCATTTTGCCGAGTTCCTTAACCATAGTTCACCCGAACGCCTCGGTATTCTCTACCTGACCACCTGAGTCGGTTTAGGGTACGGGCCGCCATGAAACTCGCTAGAGGCTTTTCTCGACAGCATAGGATCATCCACTTCACCACAATCGGCTCGGCATCAGGTCTCACCCTGTATGAGTGGCGGATTTGCCTACCACTCGGGCTACACCCTTACCCCGGGACAACCACCGCCCGGGATGGACTACCTTCCTGCGTCACCCCATCACTCACCTACTAACCGCTTGGTTCAGCGGCTCCACCACTCCCCATCACTCCGAAGAGATCAAGGGCGGCTTCACGGCCTTAGCATCACGATGCTCGATGTTTGACGCTTCACAGCGGGTACCGGAATATCAACCGGTTATCCATCGACTACGCCTGTCGGCCTCGCCTTAGGTCCCGACTTACCCTGGGCAGATCAGCTTGACCCAGGAACCCTTAGTCAATCGGCGCAAACGTTTCTCACGTTTGTATCGCTACTCATGCCTGCATTCTCACTCGTCAACCGTCCACAACTACCTTCCGGTGCTGCTTCACCCGGCAGACGACGCTCCCCTACCCATCCATACACCCGTTGGGGCTATTTGTATGAATGACACGACTTCGGCGGTACGCTTGAGCCCCGCTACATTGTCGGCGCGGAATCACTAGACCAGTGAGCTATTACGCACTCTTTCAAGGGTGGCTGCTTCTAAGCCAACCTCCTGGTTGTCTCTGCGACTCCACATCCTTTCCCACTTAGCGTACGCTTAGGGGCCTTAGTCGATGCTCTGGGCTGTTTCCCTCTCGACCATGGAGCTTATCCCCCACAGTCTCACTGCCGCGCTCTCACTTACCGGCATTCGGAGTTTGGCTAAGGTCAGTAACCCGGTAGGGCCCATCGCCTATCCAGTGCTCTACCTCCGGCAAGAAACACACGACGCTGCACCTAAATGCATTTCGGGGAGAACCAGCTATCACGGAGTTTGATTGGCCTTTCACCCCTAACCACAGGTCATCCCCCAGGTTTTCAACCCTGGTGGGTTCGGTCCTCCACGAAGTCTTACCTCCGCTTCAACCTGCCCATGGCTAGATCACTCCGCTTCGGGTCTTGAGCGTGCTACTGAAGCGCCCTGTTCGGACTCGCTTTCGCTACGGCTTCCCCACCCGGGTTAACCTCGCAACACACCGCAAACTCGCAGGCTCATTCTTCAAAAGGCACGCAGTCACGAGAATGTGCAAGCACATTCCGACGCTCCCACGGCTTGTAGGCACACGGTTTCAGGTACTATTTCACTCCGCTCCCGCGGTACTTTTCACCATTCCCTCACGGTACTATCCGCTATCGGTCACCAGGGAATATTTAGGCTTAGCGGGTGGTCCCGCCAGATTCACACGGGATTTCTCGGGCCCCGTGCTACTTGGGTGTCTCTCAAACGAGCCGCTGACGTTTCGACTACGGGGGTCTTACCCTCTACGCCGGACCTTTCGCATGTCCTTCGCCTACATCAACGGTTTCTGACTCGTCCTGCCGCCGGCAGACGACAGAAGAGAGATCCCACAACCCCGCACGCGCAACCCCTGCCGGGTCTCACACGCATACGGTTTGGCCTCATCCGGTTTCGCTCGCCACTACTCCCGGAATCACGGTTGTTTTCTCTTCCTGAGGGTACTGAGATGTTTCACTTCCCCTCGTTCCCTCCACACTGCCTATGTGTTCAGCAGTGGGTGACAGCCCATGACGACTGCCGGGTTTCCCCATTCGGAAACCCCCGGATCAAAGCCTGGTTGACGACTCCCCGGGGACTATCGCGGCCTCCCACGTCCTTCATCGGTTCCTGGTGCCAAGGCATCCACCGTGCGCCCTTAAAAACTTGGCCACAGATGCTCGCGTCCACTGTGCAGTTCTCAAACAACGACCAGCCACCCATCACCCCGAACTCTTACGGTTCGAGTGCACTGGGGCCGGCAGCTGAAGGCAGCCGTATTCGGCCGTACCCTCAGATACCCAACAGCGTGCCCGGCCGGTCCCTGTCCGAAGATCATGCGTTCCACGCTCCGAAGAGCAGTACTGGCAAGCCTTCGACCCTGGTACCGGCCGAATAATCAACGTTCCACCCATGAGCAACCGTGCAAGACATTTGCTTGCAGTCGGCTATGTGCTCCTTAGAAAGGAGGTGATCCAGCCGCACCTTCCGGTACGGCTACCTTGTTACGACTTCGTCCCAATCGCCAGTCCCACCTTCGACAGCTCCCTCCCACAAGGGGTTGGGCCACCGGCTTCGGGTGTTACCGACTTTCGTGACGTGACGGGCGGTGTGTACAAGGCCCGGGAACGTATTCACCGCAGCAATGCTGATCTGCGATTACTAGCGACTCCGACTTCATGGGGTCGAGTTGCAGACCCCAATCCGAACTGAGACCGGCTTTTTGAGATTCGCTCCACCTCACGGTATCGCAGCTCATTGTACCGGCCATTGTAGCACGTGTGCAGCCCAAGACATAAGGGGCATGATGACTTGACGTCGTCCCCACCTTCCTCCGAGTTGACCCCGGCGGTCTCCTGTGAGTCCCCATCACCCCGAAGGGCATGCTGGCAACACAGAACAAGGGTTGCGCTCGTTGCGGGACTTAACCCAACATCTCACGACACGAGCTGACGACAGCCATGCACCACCTGTATACCGACCACAAGGGGGCACCCATCTCTGGATGTTTCCGGTATATGTCAAGCCTTGGTAAGGTTCTTCGCGTTGCGTCGAATTAAGCCACATGCTCCGCCGCTTGTGCGGGCCCCCGTCAATTCCTTTGAGTTTTAGCCTTGCGGCCGTACTCCCCAGGCGGGGAACTTAATGCGTTAGCTGCGGCACCGACGACGTGGAATGTCGCCAACACCTAGTTCCCACCGTTTACGGCGTGGACTACCAGGGTATCTAATCCTGTTCGCTCCCCACGCTTTCGCTCCTCAGCGTCAGTAATGGCCCAGAGATCCGCCTTCGCCACCGGTGTTCCTCCTGATATCTGCGCATTTCACCGCTACACCAGGAATTCCGATCTCCCCTACCACACTCTAGCTAGCCCGTATCGACTGCAGACCCGAGGTTAAGCCTCGGGCTTTCACAATCGACGTGACAAGCCGCCTACGAGCTCTTTACGCCCAATAATTCCGGACAACGCTTGCGCCCTACGTATTACCGCGGCTGCTGGCACGTAGTTAGCCGGCGCTTCTTCTGCAGGTACCGTCACTTTCGCTTCTTCCCTGCTGAAAGAGGTTTACAACCCGAAGGCCGTCATCCCTCACGCGGCGTCGCTGCATCAGGCTTTCGCCCATTGTGCAATATTCCCCACTGCTGCCTCCCGTAGGAGTCTGGGCCGTGTCTCAGTCCCAGTGTGGCCGGTCGCCCTCTCAGGCCGGCTACCCGTCGTCGCCTTGGTGAGCCACTACCTCACCAACAAGCTGATAGGCCGCGGGCTCATCCTTCACCGCCGGAGCTTTCCAAGTTCGAAGATGCCTCCGAACCTCGTATCCGGTATTAGACCCCGTTTCCAGGGCTTGTCCCAGAGTGAAGGGCAGATTGCCCACGTGTTACTCACCCGTTCGCCACTAATCCCCTCCCGAAGGAGGTTCATCGTTCGACTTGCATGTGTTAAGCACGCCGCCAGCGTTCGTCCTGAGCCAGGATCAAACTCTCCGTGAATGTTTACTCGGCCAGAAAATTAATTCAGCCGGTGAGCACCACGAGAGCGGAACAGTCGGAGGAATGATCCGACCGTTCACAGCGTCCTCGCTGTGTATTTCAAAGGAACCTCGTCCCGGTCGTGATGACCGGAGACGGGGTATCAACATATCTGGCGTTGATTTTTGGCACGCTGTTGAGTTCTCAAGGAACGGTCGCTTCCTTTGTACTCACCCGAGAGACTCTCTCGCGGCTTTCCTCCGGGCGCTTCCCTTCGGTGTTTCAAACTCTACCAGGCTTTTTCCGTCTCCCTGACCACTCATCTGCGGACATGCAGAGAGTGACCCCGGATAGGATCTGACGAGTTTGGTTGCTGCTGAGCGAGGACGCTCGATCGCGCCGCTCTCCCTCAAGCAGGAGTACGACTGTACACGCGGCGCTGAAGTGGGTGCAAATCCGCGGGGTTGGTGGTCTAGACCACTTGCTGGTAGCTTCGATCCGGAACCGCCACTTCATATGACATACGCTGCTGCTCAGTGCGCCGTCCGGGACAAACAGGGACGACCCATCTGCAGCTCCACTCCTTGGGAGGCTTCCCATGACCACCGTGACGTCCCCTCTTGCAGGACGTGCCATCGGACTGGCCGCCGTGCCGGATCCGGTCTTCTCCGGGGCCATGGTCGGCCCGGGCACCGCGATCGACCCCGTCCGTGAGCCCTCCGAGGCCGTGGCGCCCGTGGCCGGCGTCATCGTCTCCCTTCATCCGCACGCCTTCGTCGTGGTCGACGAGAACGGTCGCGGCGTACTCACCCACCTCGGTATCGACACGGTGCAGCTCAACGGCGAGGGCTTCGAGCTGCTGGTCAGCAAGGGCGACACCGTGGCCCGGGGCCAGAGCGTCGTGCGCTGGAACCCGGCCGCCGTGGAGTCGGCGGGGAAGTCGCCGGTGTGTCCCGTCGTCGCTCTGGAAGCCACCGCCGAGTCCCTCGCCGACCTCAGTGAGAGCGGCGATGTGAAGACCGGCGACCAGCTCTTCGTCTGGAACTGACAGCACTGCCGTCTCGCGACGGCACCCAGGACAACCACGGCGGCGGCGGGACCTGCCGCACTACCGGAGACGGGTGAGATGGAGACAACGCTGCGAGGCGTCGGTGTGAGCCACGGTGTGGCGATCGGCGAGGTACGGCACATGGGAACGGCGGTCCTGGAACCGCCGGCCAAGCAGATCCCGGTGGAAGAGGCGGAGCGCGAGCAGGGTCGTGCACGCAAGGCCGTGGAAGCCGTGGCGGCGGACCTCATGGCGCGCGGCAACCTGGCCGGCGGCGAGGCCCAGGCTGTGCTGGAGGCCCAGGCCATGATGGCCCAGGACCCCGAGCTGATGGCGGATGTCGAGCGGCGTATCGCTGTCGGCAGTACGGCGGAGCGTGCCGTGTACGACGCGTTCGCCGCGTACCGGGAGCTGCTGGCCGGTGCCGGTGAGTACCTGGCCGGGCGCGTGGCCGACCTCGACGACGTGCGGAACCGTATCGTCGCCCGGCTGCTGGGCGTGCCGATGCCGGGTGTGCCGGACAGCGACGAGCCGTACGTCCTGGTCGCGCGGGACCTGGCTCCGGCGGACACCGCGCTGCTGGATCCGACCCTGGTGCTCGGTTTCGTGACCGAGGAGGGTGGGCCGACCAGTCACAGCGCGATCCTCGCGAGGGCGCTGGGTGTTCCGGCGGTGGTGGCGCTGCCGGGTGCCGGTGAGCTGGCCGAGGGCACGGTGATCGCCGTCGACGGCAGCACCGGTGACATCTTCGTGAACCCGAGCGAGGAGAAGAAGGCGCAGTTGGAGGCGGCGGCCGCCGAGCGCAGGGCCGCCCTGGCCGCCTCGACGGGGCCGGGTGCCACCGCTGACGGGCACAAGGTGCCGCTGCTGGCCAATGTCGGTGGTCCGGCGGACGTGCCGGCGGCGGTGGAGGCCGGTGCCGAGGGTGTCGGGCTGTTCCGTACCGAGTTCCTGTTCCTGGACGACAGCAAGAACGCGCCGTCCGAGGAGAAGCAGGTGGACGCCTACCGGCAGGTGCTGGAGGCGTTCCCCGAGGGCCGTGTCGTGGTGCGGGTGCTGGACGCCGGCGCGGACAAGCCGCTGGACTTCCTGACGCCGGCCGACGAGCCGAACCCTGCGCTGGGCGTGCGTGGTCTGCGGACGCTGCTGGACCATCCGGAGGTCCTGCGCACGCAGTTGACGGCGCTGGCGAGGGCCGCCGAGGGGCTGCCCGTCTACCTCGAGGTCATGGCGCCCATGGTGGCGGACCGTGCGGACGCCAGGGCGTTCGCGGACGCGTGCCGTGCTGCCGGGCTGCG
Source organism: Streptomyces sp. L2 (assembly GCF_004124325.1). Lineage (NCBI taxonomy): Bacteria > Bacillati > Actinomycetota > Actinomycetes > Kitasatosporales > Streptomycetaceae > Streptomyces > Streptomyces sp. L2. The sequence continues at coordinate 6,713,401 of NZ_QBDT01000001.1, read as the reverse complement.
GGCCAAGTTCGGCGCGATGGTGGAGATCCCGTCGGCCGCGCTGCGCGCGCGGTCGATCCTGCAGGAGGTCGAGTTCCTGTCGCTGGGGACCAACGACCTGGCGCAGTACACGTTCGCGGCCGACCGGCAGGTGGGCGCGGTGTCGCGGCTGCAGGATCCGTGGCAGCCCGCGCTGCTCGACCTGGTGGCGCTGGCCGCGGAGGCGGCGAAGGCCGAGGGCAAGAGCTGCGGGGTGTGCGGTGAGGCCGCGTCGGACCCGCTGCTGGCGTGTGTGCTGACGGGTCTGGGGGTCACCTCCCTGTCCATGGGTGCGGCGTCGATTCCCTATGTCCGGGCGACGCTGGCGAAGTACACGCTGGCGCAGTGCGAGCGGGCCGCCGCGGCCGCTCGTGCCACGGACAGCGCGGAGGACGCGCGCGGTGCCGCGCAGGCGGTGCTGTCCGGCGAGTGAGGTCGGGCCGGTGCCTGCGGTGCCGGTGTCCAGGGGCGCCCCGCCTTCGGTGGGACGCCCCTGGTGCGTTCGGTCACGGGTGCGTTCAGTGACGGTGACCCGGGGTGGTGTTCTCCTCTCCGAGGTCGGGTGGTGTGCCGTAGTCGACGCCGGGTTCCGGCGAGACGAGTTCGCCGGTCTCGACGTCGGTGCAATAGGCGTCGAAGACCTCGGCGGCGGTGAGCGGTTCGAGTCCGCCGCCGCGCAGTCGCCATCCGTAGACGCGGTCGGCGGTGCGCGGCGTGCTGGCACGCAGGACGATTCCGCCGGGGCTGCGGGTGGCGAGGCCGAGAGCGAGCACGCTGGTGAATTCGAGGGTCTCGGCCTCGTCGAGGCGGGTGCCGCCGTCGGTCTCGGCGTCGGCGTTCAGGACGGACAGGAGTGTCTCCGGTGGTCCGGAGACGCTGCAGACGATGTGCCGGTCGCAGGGTGGGGCGGTGTCGAGGATGCGGACCAGGATGTCGGAGGCGCGGCTGAAGGCGGCGCGGCCGATGTCCTCGCCGCAGCTGGGGCAGGGGCCGAGGCGGGTCAGGAGGGTGGTGGCGTACTCCCAGGTGGCCTGGCGTACGGCCTCGTCGACGAGGGCGGGGAGGAGTGCGGCGAGTGGCTGGCCCTCGTAGGGGATGGTGGCGCCGGTGGTGGCCAGTTCGGCGGTGAAGCGGGTGCGGCTCGTGGAGGCCTCGGGGTCGAGGCCGGTGGCCGCGCAGAAGTCGGCGTACTCCTGGGGGTCGAAGAGGGCCAGTGTGGTGTGGTTGCCCTGGCCGGCGCGGGCTTTGAGGAGGGCCTCGACCTGCTGGAGGTAGGTGGTGTGGTCGGTGAAGGTGAAGCTGCGGTAGCGCCGCATGGCGTGGAAGTCGTGTTCGTCGGTGATCAGGCCGATGGTGCCGGCGATCTCGCGGCGCAGGACGCGTCGCATGGTGTCGTGAGCGGTGTTCGCCATGGTTTCCCCCAAGTGCGCGGTCGATCAATGCTCACTCACCGTAACCGGGGGCACTGACAACGGCGTCGCCGAGCGGCCCCGGACCCGGCATCGCCGGGTCCGGGGCCGCTTGCGGAGGGGGCGGGCGGGCCGGCGGGCTCAGGCGCGCTTGCGGGCCAGTTCCTCGTAGAAGTCGAGGAGGCCGAGGTTGTCGATCGAGCCGGGATTGACGGCCTTCGCCAGGGGCGTGCCCTGCAAGAGGCGCTTGACCGGGACTTCGATGCGCTTGCCGGTGAGGGTGTGCGGGACGCCGGGCACCTCGATGACCTCGTCGGGGACGTGGCGCGGTGAGAGCTGTTCGCGGATGCTCTGCCGGATGCGGTTCAGCAGCCCGTCGTCGAGGACCGCGCCGGGTGCGAGGTGTACGAACAGCGGCATCCAGTAGCCCCCGTCGGGCTGTTCGATGCCGATGACGAGGGATTCCTTGATCTCGGGCAGGCGTTCGACGACCTCGTAGATGTCGGCCGAGCCCATGCGCACCCCCTGCCGGTTGAGGGTGGAGTCCGAGCGGCCGTGGATGATCACCGAGCCGCGCGAGGTGAGGGTGATCCAGTCGCCGTGGCGCCAGACGCCGGGGTAGGTGTCGAAGTAGCTGTCGTGGTAGCGGCTGCCGTCGGGGTCGTTCCAGAAGCGGATCGGCATGGACGGCATCGGGTTGGTGACGACCAGCTCGCCGACCTCGTCGACGAGGGGTTCACCGCTCGGGTCCCAGGACTGCAGGTCGGTGCCCAGGCCGGGCGCCTGGAGTTCGCCGGTGTACACCGGGAGGGTCGGCACGGCTCCGGCGAAGCAGGAGCAGACGTCGGTGCCGCCGCTGACGGAGGCGATCCACAGGTCGTCGCGGACCTCGTCGTGCAGCCAGCGGAACCCGTCGGGGGGCAGGGGGGAGCCGGTGGTGGCGACGCACTGGACCCGGGAGAGGTCGAAGTCGCGGGAGGGGTGCACGCCCGCCTTGCGGCAGGCCATGACGTACGCGGCCGAGGTGCCGTAGAGGGTGGCTCCGGTGCGTTCGGCGATGCGCCACTGGGCGCCCGTGTCGGGGTAGCCGGGGCTGCCGTCGTACAGGACGATCGTGGTTCCCGTGAGCAGGCCGGAGACGAGGAAGTTCCACATCATCCAGCCGGTCGAGGTGTACCAGAAGAAACGGTCTTCCGGGCCGAGGTCGCAGTGCAGGCCGAGCTGTTTGAGGTGCTCGACGAGGATGCCGCCCTGGGACTGCACGATGGCCTTGGGCAGGCCGGTCGTGCCGGAGGAGTAGAGCACCCACAGCGGATGGTCGAACGGGACCGGCTCGAAGACGGGCTCGGTGTCGGCCGCCGTCAGCGCCGCCCAATCCAGGGCGCCCTCCGGGGCGGGGGTGCCGAGGAGGGGGATGTGGACCACGGCTCGCAGGGTGGGCAGTTCGCTGCGCAGCTCGGCGACGACCTCGCGGCGGTCGTGCTCCTTGCCGCCGTAGCGGTAGCCGTCGACGGTGAACAGGACGACCGGCTCGACCTGCTGGAAGCGGTCGAGCACGCTGCGGGCGCCGAAGTCGGGGGCGCACGAGGTCCACACGGCGCCGACGGCGGCCGTGGCGAGGAGTGCGACGACCGCCTGGGGGATGTTCGGGAGGTAACCGCTGACACGGTCGCCGGGGCGCACGCCGAGGGCGCGGAGTTCCGCGGTGAGGGAGCCCACCTGGCGGCGCAGCTCGGACCAGGTCACCGGGGTCGGCTCATGGGTTTCGTCGACGTACAGCAGCGCGGGTTCGGCCGGCCGCTCACCGGCGGCTCGCAGGGCGTGCTCGGCGTAGTTCAGCGTGCCGCCGGGGAACCACTGGGCGCCCGGCATCGTACGGTCGCCCAGCACGCGCGCGTAGGGCGTGCAGAACCGGACGCCGAACCACTCGGTGACGGCTTTCCAGAAGGTCTCGAGCTGGTCGACGGACCACCGGTGGAGGGCCGGGTAGCCGCCTTCCGTAGGGGCACCGTGGTGCTCGGCGGCCCAGGCCTGGAACCGAGTGATCCGTGCCTGCGCGATCCGCTGCGGATCGGGCTGCCAGAGCGGCTGTGGGTTGGCGGTCGACATCGGGCTGCTCCTGGACTGTGCGCGTCGTGTGCGTCGGTCCGCGCACGTGCCGGGGTGTGCGCGTGACGCGGCTGACAGGGACGATGCCACGTGATCGACTTCCGCACCAGGGCACATCCCACATCGTCGGTGTCGTGAAGATCTTGGCGGGGTCCGGATGAACGGCTGCTGAACGCCACGCGCGCGTGGGCCGGGCGGTGACAGGGTGAGCGGCATGGACGGTCGTGACCTGGTGCGTTCGGTGGGTGTGGTCGGTGCGGGGCGGGCGGCGCGGGGGTGGCACACCGTGCGGGCCGCGTGGCGGATGCGGCGGAGCGACGCCACGGGGCTGGCGCCGCGGGGTGCGGAGCGCGCTCGGGTGCCGGGATCGGTGGTCGAGGCCGAGCCGGGGCCGGGCGGTGGCGTGATCCGTTTCGCCCGCTCCGAGCTGCGGGTCGAGGTCGCGGTCAACGGGGCCGTGTTCTGGGGGTGGGACGGGGCTTGTGCGGAGCCGTCGTACGCGCTCGCCGGCGGGTGCCCCGAGCCGGACCCGCGGGCGGTGCTGGAGCCGGACAAGGACGGCGGCCGGCGGGTCGTGGCCGAGCGGGTGACGGTGGTCGTCTCCCGGCACGGTGCGGTCGAGGTGCGCACGCCCGGTGGGGTGGTGCTGCGGCGGGACCTGCCGCCGCGTTGGTGGGAGCCGGTCGGCGGGGGTCCGGGGCGATGGACGCAGCGGTCCGAGGTGGCGGCGGACGCCCGGTTCTTCGGTCTGGGCGGCCGGGCCGGCGGGCCTCGGCTGCGGACCGGGGCGTACCGGCTGTGGAACGCCGCTCCGGGCCGCGCGTTCGGCTGCGGCGACGATCCGCTGTACGTGACCATGCCCGTGCATCTGGTGGTGGCCGACGCCGGCGCCCACCTCGTGTTCCACGACAGCCCGTGGGACGGCACGGTGACGCTGCGGGAGGGCGAGGAGGGCGCCGGGTCGGGGCACGACCAGGTGGGGTGCTGCGAGGTGCGGATGGACGGCGGTCCGCTGCGCTGCTGGGTCATGGTGGGCACTCCCGCGCGTGTGCTGCGTACGTGGGCGTCGCTGACCGGGGCGGCCGCGCTGCCGCCGTCGTGGGCGTTCGGCCACCATCACGCGCGGCGGGGTCTCGGCGGCGGGCAGGAGGTGCGGCGCATGGTGGCGGGCTACCGGGAGCGTGCCCTGCCGCTGGACGCCGTCCATCTGGACGCCGTCCACCCCGTGGGGCGGCCGGTGTCCCCCGGCGACCGCGAGCGCTTCGGGGATCTGCCGCTTCTGGCGGAAGAGTTGCGCCGGGACCGGGTCCGGCTGGTGGCCACCGTGGGTCCGGCCGTGCCGGTCTCCCGCGGCGACGGCGTGTACGACAGTGGTGCGGAGGCCGGCGCGTTCGTGCAGGACGCCTCGGGGCGGACAGTGCGGGGCCTGGGGCGGGCCGGCGAGTCGGTGTATCCGGACTTCACGCACGCGCGCGTACGTGACTGGTGGGGCGGTCTGTACGAGGAGCGGCTGGGGCGGGGCGTCGCGGGCTTCGGGCACGACATGAACGAGCCGACGTCGTTCCACGCCTTCGGTGGGTCGACGCTGCCGCGTTCGGCGCGGCACGCGCTGGAGGGCCGCGGTGGTGATCACCGGGAGGCCCACAACGTGTACGCCCTCTGCATGGCCCGGGCCGGCTACGAGGGGCTGCGGGCTGCCTCCCCTCGGCAGCGGCCGTTCCTGTTCTCCCGGTCGGGCTGGGCGGGCATGCAGCGCCATGGCGGTGCCTGTTCGGACGGTTTGGCGACGGGGTGGCCGGCGTTGCGCGCGTCCCTGTCGCTCGTGCTGGGGCTCGGGCTGTGCGGGGTGCCGTTCTCGGGGGCGGATGTGGGCGGCTCCGACGGCCGTCCGTCACCGGAGTTGTACCTGCGGTGGTTGCAATTCGGCGCGTGGCTGCCGTTCCTCCGCACGCACGCGGGTGGGCGCGCGGGGAGCGGGGAGCCCTGGGAGTTCGGTCCGGATGTGCTGGCGCACGCGCGCGTGGCGTTGCTCGGACGCCGTCGGCTGCTGCCGTACCTCATGACGCTGGCGCACCTGGCCCGGCGTACCGGCGCACCCTGCGCACGGCCGCTGTGGTGGGAAGCTCCGGAGGACCGGATTCTGCGTGACTGCGAGGACGCCTTCCTGCTCGGTGACGGCCTTCTGGTGGCACCGGTGCTCGGTCCGGGAGTGGACCGTCGTGTGGTGTGCCTCCCGCGGGGGCGCTGGTACGACACGGCGACGGAGGTGGCGTACGAGGGGCCGGGGCGGGTGCTCGTGGACGCGCCGCTGTCGCGCATCCCGGTGCTGGCCCGCGCGGGGGCGGTCGTTCCCGTGCGCGGGGAGGACGGCGGGCCGGTGCTGGAGGTGTGGGCGCCGGAGCCGGGGCAGGCCGGGGGCGGGCTGGTCGTACCGGGCGCGGGAGACGGTGCGGGAGGCGGCGCGGAAGACGGGTGGGACGAGCCGGAGGTCGAACGCTACGTCGCCCGTCGTGAGGGCCGTCGGGTGGTGGTGGCACGGGAGCGGGAGGACGGCGTGGCGGAGCCGCCCTGCCCGGTGCGTGTGCGTGGGCTCGGCTGAGGGGCCGGGCTCAGACGTAGCGGCCCTCGAACCAGGCCCGCACGGCGAGGGTGTGCAGGGGGAAGGCGAGTTCCTCCGGTCGGCGCAGCAGGTGCCATCCCTCGGTCTCGGCGGTGGCGCCGGACGGCGGGAGCCCCTCGGCCGGGCGTTCCGGAAGCAGTCCGAACAGCAGCAGGTGGCCGTCGGGTGAGCTCATGGCGTCGGCGAGGCGCACCTCACGGGCGGCCGCGTCGATGCCCGTCTCCTCCGTGAGCTCACGGACGACGGCCTGTTTCCAGTCCTCGCGGTCGTCGACGTAGCCGCCGGGCAGTGCGGTGCCTCCGCGCGCGGGTGCGATGGTGCGGGTGATGACGACCAGGGCCGTGCCCTTGGTGTCGTAGACGGGCTGGAGGGCGACCGCGACCGGCAGGGGGTTGCGGTAGGCGACGGTTCCGCAGGAGGGGCAGGTGCGGGGCCAGCCGGTGACACGCTCGCCGTAGAGCGCCCCGCAGCTCGAACAGTGTGAGTTCGGCGCGGAGTTGGCCGTTGAGTGCTGAATTTCGGACACGCGCGGACTGTATCCGATCAGAGGAGGGGCGTCTTCCGTCATCGGGGTTCTGCCGGTCGAGAGCGTCCGGTCCGGGCGGGCGGCCGGGGTCGGGCGGGACGGTCTGCCCATTTCCAGTTGCCCGTGGCACACTTCTGACGTCCCGTCAGATTTGCTTGTCAGGGAGGGGCTTTGCCGCGCACACGCACGCCCGCGGTCTCCGGATGGTTCACCGGCGAGGGGGACGAGTTCCGGCTCCTGGGCACCCGCTGTTCGTCCTGCGCCTCGGTGTTCTTCCCGCGCGAGGACGTCCACTGCCGCAATCCGCACTGCACGGGGGGCACGCTGGAGGAGGTGCCGCTGTCGCGGAAGGGACGCGTCTGGTCGTACACCGACGGCAGATACCGCCCTCCGTCACCCTATGTGAGCGATCCGGAACTTCCGTGGGTGCCGTACGCGTTGATCGCGGTGGAGCTGGAGGCCGAGCGGATGGTGGTGCTGGGGCAGGCGGTTCCCGGGGTCACCGTCGCCGATCTGGCGGTGGGCATGGAGGTGGAGGCTGTTCCCGGCGTGCTGTACGAGGACGCGGAGACGACTTGGACGACGTGGCACTGGCGGCCCGCGGGGGTGACGGCATGACGGAGGACGTGGCGGTGCTCGGCGTGGGCATGCACCCCTGGGGCAAGTGGGGGCGCGGCTTCGTCGAGTACGGAACGGCGGCGGCGCGAGCGGCGCTGGCGGACGCGGGGCTGCGCTGGCGGGACGTCGGTTCGATCGTGGGCGCGGACACGGTGCGTGGCGGCTATCCCGGATATGTGGCGGGTGCTTCGTTCGCCAGGGCACTGGGCTGGCAGGGTGCCAGGGTGGCGAGTGTCTACGCGGCGTGCGCCTCCGGGGCGCAGGCGATCGCGACCGCGCGGGCCCAGATCCTGGCCGGGCTCGCCGATGTGGTGCTCGTGGTGGGGGCGGACGCGGCGCCCAAGGGGTTCTTCCGGCCGGCGGGCGGGGACCGGCCGGACGACCCCGACTGGCTGCGCTTCCGTCTGCTGGGGGCGACGAACCCGGCGTACTTCGGGCTGTACGCGCGGCGGCGGATGGCGGTGCACGGGGACACGCCGGCGGACTTCGCGCTGGTCAAGGTGAAGAACGCCGCATTCGGGGCGCTGAACCCGTACGCGCGCTACCGCAGGCGGGTCACCGCCGAAGAAGTCGCCGCATCCGCCGTGGTCGCCGATCCGCTGCGGCTGCTCGACATCTGCGCGACCTCCGACGGCGGTGCGGCCCTGGTGCTGTCCGGCCTGGACTTCGCTCACCGGCACGGAGTCGCCCGTCCGGTACGGCTCCGGGCGGTCGCGACCGTGACCCCGCGGTTCCCGAGCACGGTGCTGGACCTCCCCGACATCTCCACGGACTCCGCGGTGGCGGTGGCAGCTCCCGACGAGGGCTTCCGGGCCTCCATCGCCCGCTCCGCCTACGAGGAGGCGGGTATCGGCCCGGAGGACCTGTCCCTGGCCGAGGTGTACGACCTGTCCACCGCGCTGGAACTGCAGTGGTACGAGGATCTGGGGCTGTGCGGCGAGGGCGAGGCCGCCAAGCTGCTCCGGGAGGGCGCGACGTCCCCCGGCGGTCGCATACCCGTCAACCCCAGTGGCGGGCTGGCCTCGTTCGGCGAGGCCGTGCCGGCCCAGGCCATCGCCCAGGTGTGCGAGGTCACCTGGCAGTTGAGGACCGCCGCGGCCGGACGGCAGGTGAGCGGGGCGCGGGTGGGCCTCACGGCCAACCAGGGGCTGTTCGGGCACGGTTCGTCGGTGATCGCCGTACGCTGACCGGCGGCTCAGCTGGTGAGGGCCTGACGGCGTTCCGAGGCGTACGCCATCGCGTGCTGGACGACCCCGATGAGCACCTCCTTGACGGACTCCCGGTCACGCGCGTCGCACAGCACCACGGGCACGTTCTCGTCCAGGTCGAGGGCCTGGCGGACGGCCTCGGCCGGATACCGGGCGGCCCCTTCGAAGCAGTTGACGCCCACGAGGAAGGGGATGGAGCGCCGCTCGAAGTAGTCGACGGCGGCGAAGCAGTCCTCCAAACGGCGTGTGTCGGCGAGGACCACGGCGCCGAGAGATCCCTCGGACAACTCGTCCCACATGAACCAGAAGCGTTCCTGTCCGGGCGTGCCGAAGAGGTACAGCACCAGGTCCTCGCGCAGGGTGATGCGGCCGAAGTCCATGGCCACGGTGGTGGTGTGCTTGCCCTCCACGCCCTCGGTGTCGTCGACCGGGCGCCCGGCCTCGGTCAGTGACTCCTCGGTGCGCAGCGGCCTGATCTCACTGACCGCGCCGACGAGGGTCGTCTTGCCAACGCCGAAGCCGCCGGCCACGAGGATCTTGAGCGTGACGGGCTCGACCGGGGACGTGCCGCGCTCAGAACGCCCGAAGATCATCCTTCTCTTCTCCTGCTTGATGGGGGTCGGGCGACGGTCGGCCGTAGCCGCCGCCACCGGGGGTCTCGATGACGAGTACGTCGCCGGGGGCGACGTCCGCCGAGCCGCTTCCGCCGAGTTCGGTGACCGTGCCGTCGGCCCGCTCCACCCGGTTGGCGCCGAGCGCGCCGGGCGCGCCGCCCGCCATGCCGTAGGGCGGCACGCGGCGGTGCTGGGAGAGCGTGGAGACGGTCATGGGTTCGAGGAAGCGGATGCGGCGCACCGCGCCGTCGCCGCCGTGCCACCGGCCGGCGCCGCCGCTGCCGCGCCGGACGGCGAACTCGTCGAGCCGGACGGGCAGCCGCCACTCCAGGACTTCCGGGTCGGTCAGCCGCGAGTTGGTCATGTGGGTCTGGACGACGTCGGCGCCGGGGAAGCCGTCTCCGGCTCCGGAGCCGGAGGCGACGGTCTCGTAGTACTGGTGGCGTTCGTTGCCGAAGGTGACGTTGTTCATCGTCCCGGATCCCTCGGCCTGGACGCCGAGTGCGGCGTAGAGGGCGCCGGTCACGGCCTGGGAGGTCTCCACGTTGCCGGCGACCACGGCGGCGGGGGGTTCCGGGGCGAGGAACGAGCCGGGCGGGACGATGATGTCCAGGGGGCGCAGGCAGCCGTCGTTGAGAGGGATGTCGTCCGCGACAAGGGTGCGGAAGACGTACAGAACGGCCGCATTGACGACGGAGAGGGGGGCGTTGAAGTTGGTGGTCAGCTGCGCGGAGGTGCCCGTGAAGTCGATGGTCGCCCGGCGTTCGGCCCGGTCGACGCTCACCCGGACGCGGATGACGGCACCGGAGTCGGTCTCGTAGGCGTATGCGCCGTCGTCGAGGGCGTCGATGACGCGGCGGACGGATTCCTCGGCGTTGTCCTGCACGTGCCGCATGTAGGCCTGGACGACGTCGAGGCCGAACTCGGCGATCATGCGGCGGACTTCGTCGACGCCCTTGCGGTTGGCGGCGATCTGCGCCCGCAGGTCGGCGAGGTTCGTGGGGACGTTGCGGGAGGGGTGGGCCGCCTCCGTGAGCAGGCGGCGGGTCTCGGTCTCCCGGAAGCGGCCGTTCTCGGCGAGCAGCCAGTTGTCGAAGAGGACGCCCTCCTCGTCGATGGTGCGGCTGTGGGCCGGCATGGAGCCCGGGGCGATGCCGCCGATCTCGGCGTGGTGGCCGCGTGAGGCCACGTAGAAGAGGATCTCGGGGTCACTCTCCGTGGCGTCGGCGGAGTCGCGGTCGAAGACGGGGGTGATCACGGTGACGTCGGGCAGGTGGGTGCCGCCGTGGTACGGGTCGTTGACGGCGTAGGTGTCTCCGGGGCGCATCGCGGTGCCGCGGCGGCGGATGACCTCCTGGACGCCGGCTCCCATGGAGCCCAGGTGGACGGGGATGTGGGGGGCGTTGGCGACCAGGTTGCCGTCGGGGTCGAAGAGGGCGCAGGAGAAGTCCAGCCGCTCCTTGATGTTGACGGACTGGGCCGTGGACTCCAGTCGGGCGCCCATCTGCTCGGCGATGGACATGAAGAGGTTGTTGAAGACTTCAAGCAAAACCGGATCGACTTCTGTGCCCAGATCGGAACTCTGCGTAATCGCCGCGCGTTCCATGAGCAGATGCCCGTCGTCGGTCGCGGTGACCCGCCAGCCGTCGTCGACGACGGTCGTGGCACTGGCCTCGGTGATGATCGCGGGGCCGGTGACGGTCTCGCCGGGAGGAAGGGCCTCCCGGCGGTGGAGGGGTACGTCGCGCCAGGTGCCGCCGGTGTGGAGGCGGACGGTGTCGGCGGCGGCGGGACGGCCTTCGTACGGGGCGAGGGCGGAGAGATCGGGGGGTTCGGTGATGCCGGTGGCTTCGACGGAGAGGGCTTCCACGACGACCGGGCGGTCGAGGGTGAAGGAGTACGTGGCGCGATGACGCTCTTCGAAGGCGTGCAGCATGGTGTCCGGCTCGGACAGCCCGACGGTGAGGGTGGTGTCGGTTCCGTCGTAGCGGAGCTGGGCGCGGCGGGTGACCCGGATGTGCTCCTCGGGGACGTCCTCGGCACCGAGTTCGGCGCGGGCGGCGGCCTCCAGGTCGTCGGCGGTCTTGCGGATGCCCGGCATGGCGGCGGCGTCCAGGGTGGCCTCGACGGACTGCTCGCGCATGGCGGTGGTGTCGGCGAGGCCGATGCCGAGGGCGGACAGGACCCCGGCCATGGGGGGCACGAGGACGGTGCGGATGCCGAGGGAGTCGGCGACCCGGCACGCGTGCTGTCCTCCCGCCCCGCCGAAGGTGGTGAGGGCGTACCGGGTGACGTCGTGGCCCTTCTGCACGGAGATCCGTTTGACAGCGTTGGCGATGTTGGCGACGGCGATCTGCAGGTAGCCCTCGGCGACCTGTTCCGCGGTGCGGTCGTCCCCGGTCCGCTCGCGGATCTCCCGTGCGAGAGCCGTGAACCGGTCGTGGACGAGGGCGGCGTCCAGGGGGCGGTCGCCGTCCGGGCCGAACACCGCCGGGAAGTGGGCCGGCTGGACGCGTCCGAGCATCACGTTGGCGTCGGTGATGGTGAGCGGGCCGCCGCCGCGGTAGCAGGCGGGGCCTGGGGTGGCGCCCGCGGAGTCGGGTCCGACGCGGTAGCGGGAGCCGTCGAAGTGCAGGACGGATCCGCCCCCGGCGGCGACGGTGTGGATGTCCAGCATGGGCGCGCGCAGCCGGACTCCGGCGATCTGGGTGGTGAAGACGCGCTCGTACTCGCCTGCGAAGTGCGAGACGTCGGTGGAGGTGCCGCCCATGTCGAAGCCGATGACGCGGTCGAATCCGGCGAGCTGCGACATGCGGGCCATGCCGACGATGCCGCCGGCCGGCCCGGAGAGGATGGCGTCCTTGCCGCGGAACTGTCCGGCCTCCGTCAGGCCGCCGTTGGACTGCATGAACATCAGGCGCACATCGTGCAGTTCGTCGGCGATGTGCCGCACGTAACGGCGCAGTACGGGCGAGAGGTAGGCGTCGACGACGGCGGTGTCCCCACGCGGAACGAGCTTCATCAGGGGGCCGACCTCGCTGGACAGCGAGATCTGCGGGAAGCCGATGTCCGCGGCGAGCGCGCCGATCGCCTGCTCGTGAGCGGGGTGGAGGTGGCTGTGCAGGCAGACGACGGCGACCGCGCGGATCCCGTCGTCGTACGCCTGCTGGAGCTCTTGCCTCAGCGCGCCCAGGTCGGGGGCCCGGAGCACGGCACCGTCGGCGGTGATGCGTTCGTCGGCTTCGACAATCTGTTCGTACAACAGTTCGGGCAGCTCGATGCGCCGGGCGAAGATGCGGGGGCGGTTCTGGTAGGCGATGCGCAGGGCGTCGCCGAATCCCCGGGTGATGACGAGGAGGGTGCGCTCGCCCTTGCGTTCCAGCAGCGCGTTGGTGGCGACCGTGGTGCCCATGCGGACGGCGTCGACGGGCTCCGCGGAGCCGTCGAGGAGTTCGCGCACGCCGGCCACGGCCGCGTCGGCGTACCGCGCGGGACGGTCGGACAGCAGTTTGTGGGTGAGCAGCCGGCCGTCCGGGCGGCGCGCGACGATGTCGGTGAACGTGCCGCCCCGGTCGACCCAGAACTGCCAGCCTGTCACGTCACTTCTCCGCTTCCGCGCCGGTCACAGCGCCCGGAGGCCGTTGATCACGTCGCGCAGAATACTCTCGTCCACCAGTTCCGCCGGGGGGACCGGGCGCGTCACGTGGATGAGTTCCTCGTGCACCAGGTCTCCGATGAGCACGCGTACGACGCCGACGGGGAGGTCGAGTTCCGCGGCGAGCTCGGCGACCGACTGCGGCGCCTTGCGGCACAGTTCGACGATCTCCACCTGTTCCGGGGAGAGCGCATGGTTCGCCTCCGGGTCGCCCGCGCCCGGTTCCGTGCCAACCACCGCGATCAGATCGAGCCGGTGCTGGGCCGCACTGGTGGTGCGGCCGCGCGTCATGGCGTACGGACGGACGACCGGTCCGGCCTCGTCGTCGAACCAGTGCTTTCCCATCTGACCGTTACCGCTCATGTCATCCCACTACCCGCCCGCGGGCAGATCGGTGCGTGGAGCGGTGCCCAGATGTACGCCGACCCGCTTGACCAGGAGCGTCATCTCGTAGGCGACCTGGCCCACGTCGGAGTCGGCGTCCGCGAGCACGGCCAGGCAGCTGCCGTCGCCGGCGGCGGTCACGAAGAGGAACGCGTCGTCGAGTTCCACGACCGTCTGCCGGACGCTGCCCGCCTCGAAATGCCGGCCCACGCCCTTGGCCAGGCTGTGGAAACCGGAGGCGACGGCGGCCAGGTGCTCGCCGTCCTCCCTGGTCAGGTCCTTGGACACCCCCGTGGGCAGGCCGTCGCCCGAGAGCACGACGGCCTTGCGGATGCTGGCGACCCGGTCGACGAGCTCGTCGAGGAGCCAGTTCAGCTCCCCCCTGTTCGTCGCCGTGTGGCCGGTCGCCTTCGGTGCGGTCATCGACCGTCCCCCTTAGTCGTTCCTGGTGCTGTGCCGTTGCGGGCGCTGTCGCCCGCTGCGTTCTCCTCGCGGCCGCGCTGCCAGCCCCGCTGGAGCGAGGCCATCCTGCTGCGGACCTCGTCGGCGTCACGGTCGGCGGGCCCCGGCTGCGGGTCGATACGCCGTTCGGAGTCCTGCTTCAGCTGGGGGGCCAGGCTGGCCTGCCGTACGCGCCGGGGCAGCGAGCCGGTGTCGGCGTCGGTCTGTGCGTCCGTGCCGCCGGTGGCCGGGAGGTGCTCCCCCTCCCCCGCCCTGTCCGACGGTCCGGTGCGCCGCGCGGACTCGCCTCGTCGGCGGGCGGGCAGCGGGGCCAGTCCCCCCGTGTCCGGGCGGCGCGGCCCGGCGGCCGGCTCCTCGGACTCGCCGCGCCTCGCGCGCTGGTCCGTGACGGGCTTGCCGTGCGAACTGACGAGCTTGGGCGTGTGGCGCCGGGGCAGCGGTACGGGACCGCGCTCGCCGGCCGCCCCGTCGTCCGGGAGCCGGGGAGCGGACTGATGAAGTTCACTCACCCGGAGAGCGGGCTGGTCGTCGGCGCGGGCGAGGGACCGGCGGGGGCGGAACAGGCCGCCGCGCTCGCTGTCCTCGTCGGTCAGTGCACCGGGGAAGTCGTCGAGGGCGTCCAGGTCGACGGGGGCCTCCAGCTCGACCGGGCCGTCCAGCAGGGTGGCCGGCAGGCCGGGCAGCTGCAGCGGCATCGGGGACCGGCCGGTGGCGCGACCGGCTGCCTCGGCCTCCTTGGCGGGCCGGTCCCGGTCGAGACGGAAACCGATGCCGTTGGTGTCCGGGACCTCGTCGGTGAGCAGCGTGTCGGGAATGAAGACGACGGCGGTGGTGCCGCCGTAAGGAGACGGCTGCAGGGAGACACGGACGTTCTGGCGCTGGGCCAGGCGGCTGACGACGAAGAGGCCGAGCCGGTCGGTGTCGGAGAGTTCGAACTCGGGAGTCTCGGCGAGCCGGAGGTTCGCGTCCAGCAGCGCCTCGGCCGTCATGCCGAGACCCCGGTCGTGGATCTCCAGGGTGAAGCCGTTGGCGACCCGTTCGCCGAGGACCTGCACGGCGGTGTGCGGGGGCGAGAAGACGGTGGCGTTCTCCAGAAGCTCGGCCACCAGGTGGGTGACGTCGGCGACGGCAGGCCCGGTGACGGCGACCCGCGGCAGCCGGCGGACCTCGATGCGCTCGTAGTCCTCGACCTCGGCGACGGCGGCGCGGACGACGTCCATCAGCTGCACCGGCCGGCGCCACTGCCGCGAGGGTGCGGCACCGGAGAGGATCACCAGGCCCTCGGCGTGGCGGCGCATGCGGGTGGTGAGGTGGTCGAGGCGGAACAGGTCGGCGAGTTCGTCGGTGTCCTCGGTCCTGCGCTCCATGGTGTCGAGCAGGGTGAGCTGCTTGTGCAGCAGCACCTGGCTGCGGCGGGCGAGGTTGACGAAGACCTCGGAGACGCCCGCGCGCAGTTCCGCCTGTTTCACGGCGGCCTCGACGGCGGCGCGCTGCAGGGTGTTGAGTGCCTGGCCGACCTCGCCGATCTCGTTCTGGTCGTACTCCAGCCGCGGCACCTCGGTCTCGACGTCGACCTGCTCGCCGGACGAGAGGCGGCGCATCACGCTGGGCAGCCGCACACCGGACGCGTCGTGCGCCTCCAGGCGCAGCTGCCGCAGATCGCGGACGAGGCCGCGGCCGATGCGTACGGACAGCACGAGGGACACGACCAGGGCGAGCAGGCCGAGAACGCCGGCGACGGCCGCCTGGGCGATCACGCGCAGGCCGACGGGGTGCATCCGGTCCTGGAAGCGGTCTCCGGCCTGGTCGTCGAGGGTGCCGAGGTCGTCGAGCACGGCCGCCGCGGCGGTGTCCCAGTCCTTGGCGGTGATGCCGTGCGGAGTGCCGGACGTGATGCCGATGACGTCCTGTTCGGCGGCCCTCAGCTGGGTGCTGGTGGCATTGCGCCAGAAGCGTTCGTAGCGTTCGCTCTCGGTGTCCGGCAGCAGCGGAAGGCTGATGCGGTACAGGAGGCGGCGCTGGGCGACGAGGTCGGACACGTCGCGGGTCTCGGCGCGGGAGAGCCGGCCGACCACGAGGGCGGAGCCGAGCAGGGCGTCCTCACGGGAGAGCAGGTCGCGGGCGCGGCTGATGTTGACCAGGGCGCGGGACTGCTGGTTGAGGTCGATGTCGTCGACGCCGTCGAGTGCGGCGAGCAGGGTGAAGCAGGGGTCGACGAGGCGGTTGTACTGGTCGAGGGCCTGGGCGCGGGTGACGGTTCCCTGCTCGACGCTGTGGCGCAGTGCGTCGAGGCCGCCGAAGCCGTCCAGCACGGCGGTGAGGCGTTCGGTGTCGTCCGCGTCCATGCCGTCGAGGACATCGTGGTCCTTGGCGTTCACGCGGACCCTGGCGATGGCCCGGTCGGTGGCCGTGCGGGTCCGGTGCAGGGCGGTGAGGGCGTCGGCGGCGCGCGGGTCGGCCAGGTACACGAGGGTCTGGCGGCGTTCCTGCTGCAGGACGCGAACGGTGTCCTCGGTGGGGTACCCGATGTCCTGGACGATGTGGTTGACGTGAAAGAGCTGGGTGACCTCACGCCCTGTCAGTACCGTGGTGAAGGCCCAGATGGCGGTCAGGGACACCAGCGGCACGAGAAGCAGCGCCACGATCTTCCGGCGGATCGACTTCCCGCGAAAGCGCATGGCCTCCCCCAGCTCGACCCCCGCCGGCCGGGGGCGCACATGTTCGTCAACAAACGGCGCGAGCCTACTACCGCCTCACAGCTATCTCGAAGACACGCTCGACGGGCGAACGTCCTTGACAGCGGCGAGAGATGGCGAGTTGTCCGGGCATTGCGGGAGATGGTCACCGTGAAACCGGCGGCTGGAAACGGCCGGACGGTCTGATATGGAAAGCCAGTTGGCTGAATTCTTTCGCCGATCGGGAATCTTCAGACGGTGCCGTTCGTCCTTCTCTGTGGGAAATGGGGGCGGAATCGGCCACATGAGCCGCATCCCGCATCCCGGCGGCGTAAAACAGCGCAAGCCGGGCAGCCAGTGGGTGTCGGGGTCTTCGGACACCGGGGCGAGCGGTCTTCCGGCGGTGGGGAGTGACAAGGTGATGGGCACGGCTCAGCGGCACGAGGCGCCCGAGGACGGAGGGGCCGCGCGCTCGACGGTGCGGTGGGCCCAGGGGGTGCCGGATCGCGAGATTCCGGCGTGTGAGCCCGCCGAGCGGGCTTTTGGGGAGCAACAGCGGGAGCGGTACCGGCCGTTGTGGGTGGAGGAGCCGGCGCGGCGGTACCGGATGCCCGATCCGGTGCGTACGGCGGCGGTGCGGGCCGTCCTGATCACCGCGGTGACGCTCATCCAGGCCGTGGTGGCCTTCCTGTGCACGATGGCCGGGTCCTGGCTGGCGTTCCCCATGGTGATCAGCGGTGTGGCCAGCACGGTGGTGGCCACCTGGGCCGCGGTCGACGTGTGGGTGACCCGTCAGGTGTGGCACCAGCGGTACGGGGTGGTCTCCGAGCCGAGCAGCACGGCCCGCGCGCTGCGCCGGGAGCGGCGCGCCGCCCGCCGCCGGGAGCGGGCCGCTCTGCGGGAGCAGGAGCGGATACGCCGCCGGGGCGGCTCCGGGCAGCTGTCTCACTCCTGAGACGGGCGCGCCCCGCGGCCCGCTGCGGGAGGCCGCGGCAGGCCGCCGCGGCCCAACCCGCCCGCCGCGCCCCGCCGCGCCCCGCCGCTACGAGGCGCCCGGTGCCGGTCGTCTGTACATCCGCGTCGCCGTGATCTCGCTGTGCGCGGCCTCCTCCGTGGAAGCCTCGCGCGGCAGCCCCGGCCTGAGGTGTTCCTCCACGCTGATGTACTTCAGGCCCGCCCTGAGGTCGGCGTCGTTGCGCAGGCGGATGACCAGCGGAAACTCTGCCAGCGCGGTCGTGTCGAAGAGGCCGGTGGTGTAGAGCAGCTGGACGCCGAGCGCGTCGGACACGGCCCGCTGAAGCTCCAGCAGATACGTCGCGTTGGCGCGGCCGATCGGGTTGTCCAGGAACAGGGTTCCGGCGTGCCGGTGCTTGTCGCGGCCGCGGTCGTTGGAGCGCAGGGCGGCCATCGTGCAGTACAGGGCGATGGCCGCAGTGAGCAGCTGGCCGCCGGAGAAGACGTCGCCCATCTGGCCGACGGGCACCCGCTCGGCGCGCAGCACGGCGTCCGGCTTGAGGATCTCCACGGCCACGCCCTTGGGCTGCAGCGCCGCCGCGACACCCCGCAGCAGCAGGGACATGCCGTCGCGGCGCAGGTCGGAGTTCTTCTTCACCGCGGCGCGGGTCGCGTCGTCGATGACCTCGCCGAGACGTTCGGCGAGGGTCGCCTGGTCGGGTTCCTCGAAGCGGATGCGCAGGAACTCCTGCCCGGACCATTCGCCGAGCCCTTCGGGGAGGCGGGAGAGGCGCTGGGCGGAGCGCAGGGTGGCGAGGGCCGACTCGACGAGGCCCCGGAGCCGGTCCACGATCGAGTCACGGTTGCGTTCCAGCTGCGCCAGTTCGTCGGTGAGGACGCGCAGCCGGGGCGCGAAGGCGTCGGCCCACTTCTGCGCGTGTTCCGGCAGCGCGGAGGCGGGCAGTTCGCGGATCTGCTGCCGGGCGGGGGTGCGCACCTGCTCGTAGCGCGTGGAGTTGGCGTGCCGGACGAGGACGTCGCTCGCCTCGCGCACGGCCGTCTCGGCGGCGGACAGGTCGGCGGCGCAGCCGCGCAGCGAGCGGCGGGCCTCGGCGGCGGAGTGCCGTGCCTCCTCCGGGCTGCCGGGGTAGGGCTCGGTCTCCTCCTGCTCCTCCTCGGGGCCGTGCTCGCGCAGCAGGTCGCGGAGCATGGCGGCGATCTCGTCGAAGCCGCCGGCCGCGTCCTCGGCGGCCCGGTGCGCCTGGAGCAGCTCGGTGTGGGCGGCGCGGGCCTCGGTCAGCGCCTCGGTGCGGGCGGTGAGTTCGGCGGTGGCGGTGCGCAGGAGGGCCTGGGCGTGCTCGGCGTCGCGCGGGAGGAGTTCGTCGGGCAGTTCGGTGTGTGCCTCGCCGGCCGCGGGGGCGTGCCGTTCGGCCTCGCCGCGCAGCCGGCCGAGTTGTTCGCTCGCGGAGGACATGCGGGTCTCCAACAGCTGGACCAGTTCCTCGGCGCGCGCGGCCGCCGCCTGCCGGGAGGGGCCGTCGGAGCCGTCCGGGGACCGCAGCAGCTGCTCGGCGCGGGCGCGGACCTTGTTGCTGAGCCGGTCCAGTTCCGCGTGGGCGGCGCTCTCGTCGCTCTCCGCGCGGGCCTGCTCGGCGCGCAGGTCGGCACCGACGCCGACCTTCTCGTACACCTGGGAGGCGGCCCGGTAGGCCTCGCGGAGGGCGGGGAGGGCGGCCTTCGGGGCGTCCGTGGCGTCGTCGGGCACGTCGTCGGGCACGTCGTCGGGGGCGCCGGCGATCTCGGAGCGCTCGGCGCGCAGCGCACGGGCGGTGCGGCGGGCGTCGTCGGCGGCACGCTGGGCGGCGCGGCGGTCCTCGTCGGCGGTGCGGGCGCGGTCCAGGCAGGTCTGGGCGCGGTCCTCGGACTCGGCGGCCTCGTCGGCCAGTTCACGGAGCCGGACCTGCCAAGCGGCCCGTTCGCGGAGCCGGAAGGCGAGTCCGGCGAGGGCGTCGGCGGCGCGGCGGGCCTTCTGCGCGGCTTCCTGGCGCTCGTCCCGGATCCGCACGGCCTCGCCACCGGCCTCGTCGGCCTCGGTCCGCGCGGTGCGGGCCTCGGCGAGTTCGGCCTCGGACTCCTCGGCGAACGCGCGGGCCTGGCGGGCGGTCTCGGCGAGTTCGGCGAGCCGGCCGGCGGGGCAGCCGGTGCGCCATGAGGTGAGCCGGGCGGTCAGCTCGCGGTCCTTGCCGAGCCGGGCGGCGAGGGTGCGGATCTCCTCGTCCCGGTCGGCGGCCCGCACGCGCAGGGCCTGTCGTTCCTCGTCGGCGGCGTGCTCGTCGTGCATGGCCGGGTTCGGCGGCACCAGGAAGACGTCCTCGGGAGCGCTGCCGGGTGCCGGGGTGGGGGCGAGCAGGGCGGCGGACGTGCCGACGGCCACGGCCGAGCGGGGCAGCAGGGCGGCGGCGCTGAGCGCGTCGCGGGCACGCGCGTGCGTGCCGGGGTCGGTGATGATGACGCCGTCGACGAGTTCGGGCCGGGCGGCGAGCACGCGCGCGTGGTCGGCGGGGTCCACCGCCTGGGCGAGGTAGCGCCAGCCGGGCAGCGCGGGAATGCCGTGCTCGCCGAGGAACTCGACGGTGGCCAGCACGTCGGGGCCGGGCGGCAGCAGCCCGCCGTCGCCCAGGGCGCCGAGGATGCGGGCGTCGTCGGCGGCGGCCGTACGCAACTCGAACAGGTGCCGCTCGGCCGAGGTGACGGCGGCGTCGAGCAGGTCGCGCAGCTCATCGGCGAAGCGGTCCAACTGCTCGGGGGTGAGCGGGCCGTCGCCGAGGGCCGCGTCGGTGGATCCGTACGGGCTGCCGTCCGCGGCGGGGCCGCCCTGAGCTCCGGCGTCTCCGCGCGCGTGGGCGGCCGTGGCGTTCGCGTGTGCGCGCGGGGCCGGTTCGCCCGCGTCCCCTCCACGCGGGGCATCGAGTTCTGCGGTGCCCTGCTCTGTGGTTCCCCGGTCCGCGCCGCCGTCGCCGGCCGTCCGGGGGCCCGGCACTCCTGCCCGGCCGGCCACGGGGGCGCCCGGCAGGCTCAGCAGCTCCGCGAGGCGCTCCTCGGCCGCCAGGACCTCGGCGAGCCGCCGCTCGGCCTCGTGGGCCCGCTCGGCGGCCGTAGCCGCGTCCGACGCGCGGGCCGCCGTCAGCTCCGCGCGGGACTCGGCGGCGGCCGCCTCACGCGCGTGCTCGGTGGCCCTGCGGGCGGCTTCACGGGCGGTGTCCCAGGCGGCCACGGCGCTCTTCTCGGCGTCGCTCGCGGCGAGCGCCGCGCGCGCGGGGTCGGCGTCCGGGGCGCTGTCGTCGAGCCAGCCCGCGCGGACCGCCTCCGCCGTCTCCTGCTCGACCTCGGTGAGGCGCTGGCGCAGGTGCCCGGCCTCGCTGCGGGCGCGCTGCGCCTCGGTGGCGGCGGCGGTGGAGTCGCGGTACGCGGCGTCGCTGACCTCCTGGAGCGCGGCGGAGCGCTCCTCGTCCTCGTCGGCGAGGGCCTCGGCGCCCTCCGCGGCCGCGTGCAGGGCCCGTACGAGGTCCACGGCGGCCTTGGCGCGGGCGGCGAGCGCGGGTGCGGCGTCGCGTTCGGCCTCCTGGATGGCGGCGGACACGCGCGCGACGCGGTCGGCGGCGGCGCGGTGACGCAGTACGGCCTCGGCGGCCTGCCAGGCGGCGTGCAGGGTGCGCGCGTCGGCCAGTTCCCGCTTCTGCGCGGCGGCGGACTTCTCGGCGCCGGCCAGCGCCAGGGAGGCGTGGCGGTAGGCGAGTTCGGCGGCGATCAGGGCACTGCGCTCGCGGGCGCCCTCGGAGTGGGTGACGGCGTAGGCGGCGGCCGTGACCCGCTGGGCGAGGTCGGCGGCCCGCACCCGTTCCCGCACGGCACGCGCGGAGAGTCTGCGGGCCAGGGTGCGGGTGCGGCGCTCGGCCCCGGCGTGGATGTCACGCGCGCGGGACCGCGTCTCGGCGGCCTCGACGATCCGGCCTAGGAGATCTGCGGAGCCGGCGGTGAAGTCGCGTTCGGCGATCAGCTCGGCCCGGCGGCCCAACTTGTCGCCGAAGCCGCTGACCAGGTCGGCGAGGCCGTCCGTGTCGCGGGTGTCGGTGACGGCGCGCAGCAGCAGGTCGGTGAAGTCGGAGTCCTTCTTGACCGCGAAGAGGCCGGCGGCCTCGCCCTCGTCGGCGTTCATCTCGCGCTGGTAGCGGAAGAGTTCGGGGTCGAGGCCGAGGTCGCCGAGGTGCTCGATCCAGCGGTCGTGGATCTCCTCCCAGTGCGCCTCCAGGTGCGGGTAGGCCTTGCCGGCCTCGGTGAGGGCGTCCCGGAAGCCCTTCATGGTGCGCCGCCGGCCCTGGGCGCCCGACTGGCCCTCGACGGGCGGCCGTACGGCGGTGGACTCGGCGACCGGCAGGTTGTCCAGGCTCAGGCCGGGGCCGGGCCGGAAGGAGTACCAGGCCTCGGCGAACTTGCGCGGGTCGCCCGAGACCTGGCGCCCGCGCCACTCGCTGACCTTGCCTACGACGACGCACTCGCCGGTCTGCACGTGCTGCCATTCCAGGGCCACGTGCCCGCAGTCGTCGGCCAGCAGGAACTTGCGCAGCACGCCGGAGCTGGCGCCGCCGAGGGTGTTGCGGTGGCCCGGCAGCATCACCGAGAAGATCAGCTTGAGCAGGACTGACTTGCCGCCGCCGTTCTCCAGGAACAGCACGCCCGCGGGCGCGGGGCGGCGCGGCGGGCCGGCCGGCTCCTCCTCGAAGAACTCCGCCTGGGTGGGGGCGGGGTCGGGCACGGGTTGGCCGACCCCGCGCAGGTCGAGCACGGTGTCGGCGTAGCGCGCGCCGGCGGGCCCGATGGAGTAGAGGCGGACCCGGGACAGCTCGTACATGGCGGACTCTCGTCAGTGTGGTCGAAACGTTCGGTGGGTCAGGAGTGGAACGGCAGTCCGGCGCCGGCCACCAGGTCCAGGTCGTCGGAGTCCTCGCCGGGCAGCAGGCTGGCGGTGCCGTCGGTGACCGGGACGACGCCGAGGTCCAGCAGTTCGGCCATGGCGGCGGCCCCGGCCATGTCGCGGACCTGGAGCTGGTAGCGGGCGGTGGTGCGGTAGGTGCCGCCGTTGTCGTCGCCGGTGCGCTGCAGGAAGCCGGAGTCGGTGAGGAAGGCCGCGGCCTTGGCGACGATGCCGGTGGTGGAGGCGGCGGGCCGGCGCGCGTCCTTGGTGGCACCGGTCGCGCTGCGTCTCGCCCAGATCCGCCAGGCCGCTTCCAGGCCGGGCGCGTCGGTGGCGGGGTCGGTGTTCTCGCCCTGTTGCTCGGCGCGTTCCTCCAGGCGGCGGCAGGCCTGCCGGACGAAGGCGTCGACGCCGTTGACGGTGATACGGCCGATGTAGGCGTCGTCGGCCAGGTCCTCGGGGCGCGGGAAGGCCAGCGCGGCGACCGCGAGATGGGCCAGGCCGTGCAGGAAGCGGTCTCCGGAGTCGGCGGCGGTGCGACGCGCGTAGTCGCCCATGCGGACGGCGAACACCGAGTCCTCGGCGGCGGTCACGGCCATTCCCGCGCGCGGGGACACCTCCAGTACGACGAGGCCCAGGCCGGCGGCGACGGCGTCGGCGAGCCGCGCGAACGGGGGGTCGTCCCGGTAGCGGCGGAGCAGTTCGGTGTACTCCTGGTCGCGGGCGGGCTGCAGTTTGGGCTGCAGTCCGAAGGCGACGAGCCGGGCCGCGTCGGCGGCGTCGGCGGGGGTGACGGCGGCGGACACCGACGGCGCCGGCGTCTCCGTGTCAGTCCACTCGACATGCTCGCTCACGGCCGGGGCTCCTTGGTCTTCAGAACAGTGTTCGGAACGGTGTTGAGTACGGCGCCGGGCGCGGGCGCGGCGGTCTTGGGAACGGCGCGCGGCGCGGGCGCGGCAGCCTTGGGAACGGCGCCGGCTGCGGGCGCGGCGGTCTTGAGTACGGCGCCGGATGGGGGCGCCGCCGGTAGGTCCCTCACGCGGCCTCCGTCCGGTCGGCCGCCATGCCCGCCGCGTCCAGCAGGGCCGTGCCGACGATCAGGTCGGCCCCGCCGAACTCGGGGTCGTCCAGTTCCGTGCCGTCGTCCACGGCGAACAGCAGCTTCTCCTCGCCCTGCCGGTAGGCGGTGCCGACCGGGGGGCTGGCCGCGTGCACGGCCAGCAGCGCGACGAGATAGGGCAGGTCGGGATCCTGCGCGCGGGCGTCGGCGAGCAGCCCGGACAGTCTGCGCGGCGCGTCGGCGGGCAGGTCCAGCAGTTCCATGGCGGACGCCAGCTGCTCCTCGCTGAACCGGCTGTCGTCCGGCGTGGCGATGAGGTCGGGCTCGGGCATCTCCGCGCCCAGGTGCTCCCGTTCCTGGGGCGGCGTCAGCAGTATCCCGACCAGGTCACTCACCCTGACCGACACCGGCGTGCGCGGCCCGGTTCCGCGCGCGAAGAAGGCGTCGGTGACCCGGACCGCCTGTTCCAGGGGCAACGGCAGGGCCGGCGCGACGAGATGGCCGTACAGGTCGATGCCGGAGGTCGCGGCGGGTGTGGCGAAGGCCTGCCGGTCCTGTTCGGCGCGGAAGAGGGGGCCCGCCTCCAGCAGGCGGGACTGGAGCTGGGTGTGGCGGCGGATGCAGTCCTTGACGATGTCGACCAGCTCGGCGGCCCGCCGCTTGTGCTCGGGGTCCTCCGTCTCGTCGCGCGCCTTGCGGATGTTGGTGAGGATCGCGTTCTCGTGCCGGTACCGGTCGGCGACGTGTTCCAGGGCCTCGGCGATCATGTCGGGGACGGCGCTGAGCCAGTCCACCGCGCGCACGTTGCGCCGGGTGGCGTCCAGGGCCCGGCGCAAGGTCTCGGAGTACTGCACGGTGCGGTAGCGGGCCTGTTCGGCGGCGAGCTGGGCGTCGGCGAGGCGGCCGCGGCTGATCAGCACCTCCAGCTTGACCTCGGCGGCGATCTGGGCGCTGGTGACGTCGGTGTCGAGGGCGCCCACCAGCACGTTGACGGCCTCGTCGGTGGTGCGGAGGTAGACCGTGCCGCCGGGGCCGGGGACCTCCTCGATCAGCTTGAAGTCGTAGTCCCGGCGGACGTAGGTGCCGTCGGGGGCGAACGTGCCGTACACCGCGCGGAAGCCGCGGTCCACGCTGCCGACGTTGATCAGGTTCTCCAGGACCCAGCGGGCCACGCGCTCGTGCTCGGCGACGGGCCGCCGCGGGGCCTGGGCGGCGATGCGCGGGATGAGCCGGGCGACGATCTGCTCGTGGTCGGCGCCCGTGTCGAAGTCCATGTTCAGCGTGACCAGGTCGATGGCGGCCAGGGCCACCTCGGCCATGCCGTAGACCGAGTACTCACCGGCGAGGTTGGCCTTGCGCTGATCGAGGTCGTGCAGCGGCGCGGTACAGGCGAGCGCGCGCAGCCGCCGCGCCAGCCTCTCGTCGGCGGCCGGCCCCGGAGCGGGGCGCGGCCCCGCGCTGAGCTGGGGCGGAACACGGTCCGTCGGTGCAGGCGAAGTCACGGTGCACAGATTAGGTCCTCGGTCTGACAACGGCCCAAACGACGTCCCGGTGCCGCTACGGGGTGCCGTCCACCCGGCGCCGGTACACCTCGACGACCCGCTGGAGGGAGTCGGCGAGATAGGTCTCCAGCAGCCGCTCCGCCTCCCGGCGGTCGCCCGCCTCCAGGGCCTCGAGCAGCCGGCGGTTGCGGACGAGGTAGGGCTCGTGCAGCCGGCGCGGGTGGTCCACGACGTGGAAGGCGAGGCGCAGTTCGGCGAAGACGCTGCGCATCAGCTCGTCGGTGCGCTCGCTGCCGGCGAGGGCGACCAGCTCGCGGTGGAAGTGGATGTTGGCCGTGCCCAGCGCTTTCCAGTCATTCTCGGCGGCCGCCACCTGGCCGTCGGTGACGGCGGCGGCCAGCTCCTCCAGCGGGTACGGCGGGTCGCCGAGGCCCCGGACGACGGCGCACTCGACCAGGGCCCGGGTGCGGTAGATGTCCTCGACGTCCTCGACGGTGGGGACCCGGACGAAGACGCCGCGGTTGAGCTCGTGGACCAGCAGGCGCTCGTGGGTGAGCAGCCGGAACGCCTCGCGCAGGGTGTTGCGGGAGACGCCGAGCGCCCCGCCGATGCTGTCCTCCGACAGGCGGGTGCCCGGCGGGAAGAAGCCCTCGGCGATCCGGCTCCTGAGGATGTCCGAGACCCGCTCGGCGGTGCTGGTGCGCCCCAGGAGCGCCCGGTCGTCGGCCAGTTCCGTCAACTGCTCTGCCATGCCCGGAATTCAAGCGCAGACCCGGGAACGAAACAACAGGGGTATTGAAGGATCGTTGAACGATCCTCTACGGTGCTCCGCACGGCTCGTTTCCCAGCACCCTCCGTCCCCCTCTGCGAGGTGCCCATGAGCATGACCCCGTCACCCCCGCCCGTGGCCTCCGGCGTGCGCCCGGCGCACGGTGAAGGCGCCGACCAGGACCGCGCCTTCGGCTGGCTGCGCGCCCTCGGCCCGGGCGGCCGACGCGCGTTCGCCGGCGCTTTCGGCGGGTACGCCCTGGATTCCTACGACTACTTCGCCCTGCCGCTGAGCATGGTGGCGCTCTCCGCCTACTTCGGCCTGGACAGCGGCCAGACCGGGCTGCTCACCACCGTCACGCTGGTGGTCTCCGCTGTCGGCGGTGCCCTGGCCGGCGTGCTCGCGGACCGGGTGGGCCGGGTCCGGGCGCTGATGATCACGGTGAGCACCTACGCCGTCTTCACCGTGGCCTGCGGTTTCGCGCCCGACTACGGAACGCTGCTGGTCTGCCGCGCCCTGCAGGGCCTCGGCTTCGGCGGTGAGTGGGCGGTCGGCGCGGTCCTGGTCGCCGAGTACGCGAGCGCGCGCCACCGGGGCCGCACCCTGGGCGCGGTCCAGAGTTCCTGGGCGGTCGGCTGGGCACTCGCGGCCGTCGTCTACACGCTGGTCTTCTCCTTCACCGGTGACGACCTGGCCTGGCGCGTCATGTTCTGGACCGGCGCGCTCCCCGCGCTGCTCGTGCTGTGGCTGCGCCGCCGCGTGCACGACGCCCCGGAGGCGACGGCGGCCCGCGAACACAGCCCGCGGCGCGGCTCGTTCACCGCGATCTTCCGGCCCGGCCGGGACGGCGCCCGGGGACTGCTGCGCACCACGGTCTTCGCGAGCCTGCTGTCCACGGGCGTGCAGGGCGGCTACTACACGCTGGCCACCTGGGTGCCGACGTATCTCAAGACCGACCGCGGCCTGTCCGTCGTCGGCACCGGCGGCTACCTGACCTTCCTGATCTCCGGCGCCTTCCTCGGCTATCTGACCGGCGGTCACCTCACCGACCGGCTGGGCCGGCGCCGCACCATCTGGCTGTTCGCCCTGCTCTCGGCGATCTGCGTCCTGGTGTACGCGAACATCCCGCAGGGCGCCGACACCCTGCTGCTGGTGCTCGGCTTCCCGCTCGGTTTCTGCATGTCGGCCATCTTCAGCGGGTTCGGCTCCTACCTGAGCGAGCTGTACCCGACCGAGGTGCGCGGCACGGGGCAGGGCTTCACCTACAACACGGGGCGCGCGGTGGGCGCCGTGTTCCCCACCCTGGTCGGCTTCCTGGCCGACAGCTGGGGCGTGGGCGGCGCGCTCGTCTTCGGCGCGATCGGCTACGGCATCGCGGCCCTGGCGCTGCTCGGGCTGCCGGAGACGCGCGGGAAGGAACTGGCGTGACGCGGGTGAACCGTACCGACGACCGTCCGGTGACCCTCGCCGACCCGCACGCGCGCGCGTGGAGCCCGCAGACTGCCCGGGCCCGTTTCCGGGCGGGCCTGGCCGGCCCCACGGCCGGCGTCTCGGCGGGCCACACCCAGGCCAACCTGATCGCGGTCCCGGCGGACTGGGCGTACGACATGCTGCTGTTCTGCCAGCGCAACCCCCGCCCCTGCCCGGTCCTCGACGTCACGGACGCGGGTTCGGTCACGACCGTCCTCGCCCCCGGCGCCGACCTGCGCACCGACCTGCCGCGCTACCGGGTGTGGCGGGACGGCGAGCTCGTCGAGGAGCCGACGGACGTCCGGGCGCACTGGCGCGGCGACCTGGTGTCGTTCCTGCTGGGCTGCAGCTTCACCTTCGAGTGGGCGCTGGCCCGGGCGGGCGTCCCCATCCGTCATGTGGAGCAGGGCCGCAACGTGCCGATGTACGTGACCGGCCGGCCGTGCCGGCCGGCGGGCCGGCTGAGCGGGCCCATGGTGGTGTCGATGCGCCCGGTGCCGCCGGAGCACCTGCGGGCGGCGATCCGGGAGAGCGGCCTGCTGCCGGCCGTGCACGGCGGCCCCGTGCACTGCGGCGACCCCTCGGCCCTGGGCATCGCGGACCTCGGCCGGCCGGACTTCGGCGACGCGGTGGACGTGGGGCCGGACGACATCCCGGTGTTCTGGGCGTGCGGGGTGACCCCGCAGGCGGCGGTGACGGCCTCCCGGCCGCCGTTCGCGATCACCCACGGGCCGGGCCAGATGTTCCTGACCGACGCCCGGGACGAGCAGTACCGGGTGGTCGGCGTGGACTGACCCCGGCCGGCGCCGTCACCCCCGTACGACCACGGACCACGACTCATGGAGACACGGAAAGACCGATGAGCACGATCGATCTGAACGCCGACCTCGGCGAGGGCTTCGGCCGCTGGCGGCTGACCGACGACGAACAGCTGCTGTCCGTCGTCACCAGCGCCAACGTGGCCTGCGGCTTCCACGCCGGGGACGCGGCCACCATGCGCCGGGTGTGCGAGCTGGCCGTGGAACGCGGGGTGACGATCGGCGCCCAGGTCTCCTACCGGGACCTCGCCGGCTTCGGGCGCCGCTCGATGGACGTGCCGCCCGCCGAGCTGGCCGCCGAGGTGGCCTACCAGGTCGGCGCCCTGGAGGTCTTCGCGCGGGCGGCGGGCGCGCGCGTGGCGTACGTCAAGCCGCACGGGGCGCTCTACAACCGGGTGGTGCACGACGAGGAGCAGGCACGTGCTGTGGTCGACGGCGTGCGCCTGGCGGACGCCGGCCTGCCCGTGCTGGGGCTGCCCGGCTCGCGTCTGCTGGCGCTGGCCGGTGAGGCGGGCCTGCCGGCCGTGCCGGAGGCGTTCGCGGACCGCGCCTACACGGACGAGGGCACGCTGGTGCCGCGCGGCCGGCACGGTGCCGTGGTGAGCGATCCCGAGGCCGTCGTGGAGCGCTCGGTGGGGCTCGCGCGAGGCGGCACGGTCACCGCGCACTCCGGCGCGTCCATCGCGGTGCGCGCCCGTTCGCTGTGCCTGCACGGGGACACCCCGGGCGCGGTGCGGCTGGCCCGCCGCGTGCGGGAGCACCTGGTGGCGGCGGGCGTGACGGTGGAGGCGTTCGCATGAGGACGCTGCCGGTCGGCGACGACGCGCTGCTCGTGGAGCTCGCCACCGCCGAGGAGGCGCGCGCCCTGCACGCGGAGCTGCTGCGCCGCCGCGCCGAGGGCTCGCTGAGGGTGCGCGAGATCGTCCCGGCGGCCCGTACGGTGCTGCTCGACGGCCTCGACGACCTGCTCCGTTGGACAACCGAACTGACCGACTCCCCCGTTCCGGCCGCTCCCCCGCGCGCGCGGGAGCTGGTCGAACTCCCGGTGCGCTACGACGGCCCGGACCTCGCCGCGGTCGCAGCGCACTGGAAGGTGGCCGGGCACGAGGTCGCCGGTATCCACGCGGGGACCGAGTTCACGGTCGCCTTCTGCGGCTTCTCGCCCGGTTTCGGCTACCTCACCGGCCTGCCCGCGCGGTACGACGTCCCGCGCAGGGCCACCCCGCGTACGGCGGTCCCGGCGGGCGCCGTGGCCCTGGCGGGCCCGTACACGGGCGTGTACCCGCGCTCGTCCCCGGGCGGCTGGCAGCTGATCGGCACGACGGACGCACCCCTGTGGGACCCCGCCCGCACCCCGGCCGCCCTGCTCTCCCCCGGCACCCGGGTGCGGTTCGTGACGGTGGGGACGACATGACCGGCCGGTCCACGGTCGCGGTGGTGATCGCATGACCGACCGCGCGCTCGTCGTCGTACGGGCGGGGGTGCTGACCACGGTGCAGGACCGCGGGCGGCCGGGGTACGCGCACCTCGGCGTGCCGCGTTCCGGG
The DNA here is from genome assembly GCF_004124325.1 of Streptomyces sp. L2. Lineage (NCBI taxonomy): Bacteria > Bacillati > Actinomycetota > Actinomycetes > Kitasatosporales > Streptomycetaceae > Streptomyces > Streptomyces sp. L2. The sequence continues at coordinate 6,684,011 of NZ_QBDT01000001.1, read as the reverse complement.
GCGCTAGACGCCGCCGCCGCGGCGCTCGTGAACCGGCTCGTCGGCAATCCGCGGGACGCGGCCGTGCTGGAGACGACACTCACCGGGTGCGCGCTGCGGCCCCGGTCCACGGTGACCGTCGCGGTCGGGGGCGCGCCCTGTGCCGTCACGGTGGGGGGCCGCCCCGCCGCCTGGGGCGCCCCGGTCGTCGTCCCGGCCGGTGAGGTGCTCGACGTGGGACCGGCCACGGCGGGAGCGCGCGCCTATGTGGCCGTCTCCGGTGGCGTCGCCGTGGAGCCGGTTCTCGGCAGCCGGGCCACCGATCTGCTGTCCGGGCTCGGCCCGCCACCGCTCGCCGAGGGCATGGTGCTGCCGCTCGGCAGGCCGTCCGGACCGCCCGCGCGCGTGGACGCCGCGCCGCAGCCGCGTCCGCCGGCCGAGCTGGTGCTGCGGGTCGCCCTGGGGCCGCGCGACGACTGGTTCACACCGGAAGCCGTACGGGGGTTCACCGGGCGTGGGTACCGGGTCTCGTCGGCGAGCAACCGCATCGGCCTGCGGACGGAGGGGCCCGCGCTGGAGCGGGCCCGGCCCGGTGAACTGGAGAGTGAGGGCATGGTGCTCGGTGCGGTCCAGGTGCCGCCGGACGGCCGCCCCGTGGTCTTCCTGGCCGACCATCCGACCACCGGGGGCTACCCGGTGATCGCCGTGGTCCGGCCCGCCGACCTCGCGGCCGCTGCCCAGGCGGTGCCCGGCACGCCGGTCCGCTTCGTGGCGGCACGCCACCGCTGAGCGCGTACCCGGCCTCTCACCGACGGTGGCGGATCCGGCCGGGACGCAACCGCTGAGCGGTGTTCTCAGCCGCACGCGCTCGACCGGCGGCATCGGCGCCCCGGCCGTCATACGGCCGAGGGCCGCCTTCGCCCGCTGTCACGTCTGGCTGCTGTTTCGCGTCCCCGCTGGGCCCGGTCGGGGCGACAAGGCCCCTCGTCGAGGCAGCCGCCGCTCGCACGGGAGCCGGGCCGCTCCGCGCGCTGACGCGTCTCGTGAGCGGCTCCGCCGTAGGGTCCGGTAAGGGCGGGGCCCGGGGCCGCGGAGCGCCCGGCGGGACCGGGCCGGGCGGCGGTGCGTCTGACGGCGGACCGGCACGCGGCTTCCCGGAGTCAGGACACCGGGCCCTCCGGGGTGATGCGGCTCCGTACGGCCGTCTGTACCTCTGCTTCCTCGGCCGGGTCGGCGGCGAGGCGGCGGAGGCGTTCGACGACGCGGGTGTCGCCGGTCTCGGCGTGCCGGGCGGCGAGTTCGCGGGTGGTCTCCTCGCAGTCCCAGAGGCATTCGACGGCGAAGCCGGTGGCGAAGGAGGGATCGGTGGCGGCCAGGGCGCGGGCGGCGCGGCCGCGGAGGTGGGAGGAGGCCGTCTCGCGGTAGATGTGGCGCAGCACGGGGGCCGCGCAGGCGATGCCGAGTCGTCCGGCGCCGTCGACGAGGGTCCACAGGGTCGGCGCGTCGGGGCCCTCGCCCCGTACGGCCTCGCGGAGGGCGGCGAGGACGAGGTCCTTGTCCCGGGCTCCGCCGCGGCAGGCGAGCACGCGTCCGGCGGCGGCGCCGAGGGCGTCGGGCCGGTGGGCCCACCCGCGCGCGCGGTCGACGGCGGCGACGCAGCGCATCCGTTCGAAGGCGTCGACGGCGGCCTCGACCACGCCGGCCGGTCCGCTGGTCGCGGCGGCCTCGATGAGATCGAGGGCGTCGGGGTCGTTGCTGTCGGCGAGGTAGCGCAGCGCGGTGCAGCGGGCGCCCTCGCTGCCGTCCCGGGCGGCCCGGACGATCTCCGGCCGGTCCTCGGGGCCGGCGACGGCGACCAGGCAGCGGGCGGCGGGGACATGCAGTGCGGCGCCGCGTTCGACGCCCTGCTGAGCCCACTCGAAGACGGCGTTCACGCTCCAGCCAGGGCGCGGTCCGGTGGGCCGCATCTGACGCTGCCAGCGGTCGAAATTGCCCGTCTCCTGGGCGGCACGCACGCGCGTGGCGACCGATTCGCGGGGATCGTCGGCCCACAGCCGCCAGGGGCGGGGCTCGAAGGCGTCGCGGACGGCCGCGGCCAGTTCGGCCTCGCCCTCGGGATCGGCGGGGAAGCGGGCCAGCACCGGCGCCGCGAGGGCGCGCAGGGCGGCGTCGTCGTCCCTCAGGGCCAGCTCGTCCAGGGCCCAGGCCCAGTTGGAGCCATGGGCGGCGTACCTGCGCAGCAGTTCGAGCGCGTCCCGCCGGCCGTAGGAGGCGAGGTGCCCGAGAACGGCGAGGGCGAGGCCGGTACGGGACTCGTCGGTGTCGAGGACGTCCTCGGCGTCGAAGAGGTGCGCCTCGATGGCGTCCAGCTCGCCGTCCAGGTCGAGGTAGAGCCGCGCGCAGTACAGGGAGCGGTTCTCCACGTGCCAGTCGTGGCGTGGATCGTGGAGCACACAGTGGTTCAGGGCCGCCAGGGCTTCCGCGCGGGGGGCGGTGAGCGCGTGCAGCGTGCCGTCGCCGCGGCCGCGCTGAAGCAGGCCGAGCAGCGTTCCGCTGGGCGCTATGACCGGATCGAACATGGGAAACAGCCTCACATCAAGCGTCGACGCAACCGGGGACCACGCACTACCTGGCCGCGTGACACAACGTCGGGGCGCCCGCCGTCTCTTGCTTGCTGTAGACCATCTTCCTCTGCCTCTCGTCGGTGGCCCTCGCGGACCGCATCACGGCCCGCGCGGTGCGGCAACACCTGCCCAGCCATCGCGTCCGTGAATCACATCGCCATGATGACCGGCGCTTTCCGCTGCCGCGACCGTATTTCCGGCGGCCTTTTACCGCCTCCCCCGTTTTCCGTGTCGTACCTGGTAGGAACGTTCGGATCAGTGTGCGCCGAACAATTCCAGGAGTTCCGTCCTGCCGAACATGCGTGCCGTGTCCGTAGCCGAGGGGGTGCCCTCACCGGGATCGGCCCCGCCCTCCAGGAGGGCTTTGATCACGTCCGTCTCACCCTTGAAGACGGCCCCCGCGAGCGGGGTCTGGCCCCGGTCGTTGACCTGGTCCGCCGCGGCGCCCCGGGCGAGCAGGGCACGGACCGCGTCGGCGTGGCCGTGGTAGGCGGCGAGCATCACCAGGGAGTCGCCGCGGTCGTTCGTGAGGCCGGCCGGCACACCCGCGTCGACGTACGCCACGAGCGCCTCGGTCTGACCCCGCCGGGCCAGGTCGAAGATCTTGGTCGCCAGCTCCACGACCTCGGGGTCGGGGGCTTCGCTCATCGGCCGGTCCGCCTCTCTTACAACCGTTCGGGTGAATCGCCAGGGTACTGGCTCGCGTCGTACATGAGCCGAAGTGCCGGAGGTAAAGATCACTTCAGACGCCACCGGGCGCAAGTGCCCTGCTCAACCGGCCCACGCACGACTGCGCCGACCGGGGGAAAACCTGCAGAAATCACCCAGTTGCACCTTTTGTCGTATAGATACATTCTGTGATCCTGGAAGAACTCATGGTGACTGTCCCCCCTCGACACCAGGAGATCGCAAATGATCCTCTCCATCTCAGGCGTCGTCCTGCTCGGCATCATCGTCTTCCTCTTCTTCAGAAAGGACGGCCTCAAGGCATCCCACGCCATGGTCTCGGCACTGTTCGGCTTCTATCTGGCGAGTACGGCCATCGCGCCGAGCATCAAGGCCGGAGGCGAGAGCCTGGCGAGCCTCCTCGGCGGAATCAAGTTCTGACACCGCCCGTCCTGCCCGTACCCACCGACAGGAGACAGCCGTGGCCCGCCGCCCTCTCCCCCGCATTCTGAGCAACGGCAGCGCGCAGACCGCCCGCACGCAGATCGCCCGGAGCCGGGAGCTGGCCCGGACGGCGGCCGACAGCGCCACCGACGTCCTCCACCCGCTGATCACCATCACGCGCGGGCTGCGCCAACTGGCCTCGGCCGGGCGGCGCAGATGGGCCGAGACGCCCAAGGACAAGCGCGGGCCGCTGCTGTTCCTGGTGGCCTCGCTGGTCCTGGTGGTGGCACTGGTGCCGTACGGTCCGCTGCTCGCCGCCGTCACGGTGATGGGCGCGGCGGCCTGGCAGGGGCGTGATCGCACCCCGCCGGAACCCGACGGGCCCGACGAGTCGCAGGCCCAGCGGCTCCAGTCCCTGTACGAGGCCCTCGTCCCGTACTTCTCGACCGCCGAGGACCCGGCTCCGGTGTACGCGCACGGCGGGGAGTGGGAAAAGGCGTTCGCCGAGCACGAGTTCGACGACGCCGGGCGCGTCGGGCGGCTCGTGATCCGCTACCCGGCGTACTTCCCGGACGGCGAGCCCGAGGCCCGCGCGCGGGTCGAGCAGCTGCTCGCCGCCAAGGCGGGCCGGGGCCGCGAGTACCACTACGCGTGGGACGAGGAGGGCAACCAGCTCACGGTGACCGTCCTCGACCCGCTGCCCACCGACATCGCCGCCCAGCGCTTCGTGACGGCGCCGGGCGAGACGGTGCTCGGCTTCACCGACCCCACCGAGATGCCGCGCACGCTTCCCCTCGCCTACGGGGAGGAGCAGCGCGACGTGCCGCCGGTGGTCTGGCGGACCGGCATCCGCTCCACGGAACCGCATCTGCTGGCCATGGGGCAGCCGGGCAGCGGCACCTCGACGCTGCTGCGCTCCATCGCCCTGCAGGCCCTCCACCACGGCGACGTGCTGATCGTCGACGGCGGCGGCACCGGCGAGTACGCGTGCCTGACCGGCCGGGACGGCGTCCTGGCCGTCGAGTGCGGGCTGGCCGGGGCGGTGGCCAGCCTGGAGTGGGCCGCGCACGAGACCGAGCGCCGGCTCGTCGCCGTCAACAAGGCCCGGCAGGCGGGCGATCCGCCGCCCGAGGACACCAGACGACCGCTGTGGCTCCTGCTGGACCGGCCGACCGCGTTCGCCCACCTCGCGGCGGCGGACGGGCGCAAGGATCCGCAGGCGCTGCTGCAGGTGCCGCTGCGGCACGGCCGCGCCGCGAACGTGACCGTGGTGGTGGCCGAGCAGTTCGACAGCGCGGAGGCGCTGAGCGAGGCGGTACGGCAGCACACGCGCGCGCGTGTCGTGCTCGGGCCGGCGGCGGCCGCGCAGGTGCGGGCCGTGCTGGGGGTGCGGCCGCACACGACGCCGCTCGACCAGGTTCCGCCGGGGCGGGGGTACGCGCGGCTGGGCAGCGGGGCCGTGCACCGGCTGCAGGTGCCGCGCACACCTGACCCCTACGACGACGCGACCAGCGAGGCCGACCGGCAGGCGGTGGAGGCGCTGCTGCCTTCGCGCACGACGCCGGCGGACGCGGAGGGGGTGGAGTCGACGCCGGTCACTACGGAGGCGGTTGCCACGGAAGCGGTTCCTGCGGAAGCGGTGGCCGCGGAACCCGCATAGCGCTGCCGCCGTGGTGGGCCGGGGGTGGGCTTCTCCTCCCGGCGCTGCCACAGTGCCGCTGCGCCCACCCGTGCCGCCCCCAGCGGCACGCATGCCCGCAGCTGGGTAGCCCCGTAAGGGGCGCGGGGAACTGCGCGACCAGCCACAGCGCACCCGCACCGTACCCGACGGCGGACGAGGGCCCGGGGCCGGCGGCCGCCTTATGCCACGAACGTGCGGGGGGACTCGGTGGAAGGGGAGGCGCCCTGTTCGACCAGGTGGGCCGCGGCGGCCAAGCGGGCCGCGGCCTCGTCGGCGACGGCGCCGCCGACGGTGAACGGCAGCCGCACGTACCCCTCGAAGGCGCCGTCCACGCCGAAGCGGGGCCCGGAGGGGACGCGGACGCCCACGCGTTCGCCGGCCTCGGCGAGTCGGGAGCCGGACAGCCCCCCGGCGCGGACCCAGAGGGTGAGACCCCCCTGGGGGACCTCGAACTCCCAGCCGGGCAGCTCGCGGCGGAGCGCCGTCACCAGGGCGTCCCGGTTCTCGCGGGCCTGACCGCGCCGCAGCTCCAGCGCCTGTTCCCAGCCTCCCGTGCTCAGCAGCCAGGTCACGGCCAGCTGCTCCAGCACCGGGGTGCCCAGGTCGGCGTAGGCACGCGCGGCGACCAGGCTGCGGATGACGTCCGGCGCCGCCCGCACCCAGCCGATCCGCATGCCCGCCCAGAACGCCTTGCTGGCCGAGCCGACCGTGATCACCGTGGACCCGGCCGGATCGAACCCGCACACCGGACGGGGCATCCCCGTGGGCCCGATCTCGTCGTCCAGCCACAGCTCGGTCATCGTCTCGTCGGCGACCAGTACCGTGCCCGCCGAGCGGGCCGCGTCCACGAGCCGGCGCCGCTGGTCCTCGTCGGCGAGGGCGCCGGTGGGATTGTGGAAGTCGGCGACGACGTACGCGATCCGGGGCGCGGCCTCGCGCAGCACCTGGCGCCAGCGGTCCATGTCCCAGCCGGTGAGCCCCTCCGCCATCGCGACGGGCACGAGCCGCGCGCCCGCCTCCCGCATGAGCTGCAGGATGTTGGCGTAGGACGGCGACTCGACGGCGATGCGCTCGCCGCGGCCCCCGAACAGGTGGCAGATCGCGTCGATCGCGCCCATCGCCCCGGTCGTCACCATGATCTGCTCGGGCATGGTGGGGATGCCGCGCGCGGTGTAGCGCTCGGCGATCATCGCGCGCAGCGCGGGCAGCCCGGCCGGGTAGTCGCCGTGCGTGTGGGCGTACGGCGGCAGCTCCTCCAGCGCCCCCTGCACGGCACGGGTCAGCCACGGTTCGGGCGCCGGGAGGGCCGCGCAGCCCAGGTCGATCATCGAACCGAGCGCCTCCGGGGGCAGCGGTTCGAGGCCGCGGGCCGGGACCGGGTTCCCGGCCGGCACGGCGGTCCAGCTGCCCGCGCCGCGCCGGGACTCCAGGAAGCCCTCGGTGCGCAGCGCCTCGTAGGCGGCGGCGACGGTCGTACGGCTGACGGAGAGCCCCAGAGCCAGCTCGCGTTCGGCGGGCAGCCGGGCGGCCACCGGGACGCGCCCTTCGAGGACCAGCAGCCGGATGCCGTCGGCGAGCGCGCGGTAGGCCGGCGGGCGGCGCGTGCCCGGGCCGGCCGGACGGTCCTGCTGGGAGTTGAGCAGCCGGGCGAGCTGCGCGGCACCCACCGCAGAGGTCCACTGCGCCATGACGATCAGTCCACCTTCCCCGAATTGGCCATGGATGGCATCGCATCCCAAGCCACAGAGTGTCATGCGTCAGGCCACCGCCACCACCCAGGGGGGTACGTCGTGTCCACGCAGGGCCACATCGGACGACGGTTGATCCAGCTGTACGCCGGGCTCGCGCTGTACGGCGCCAGTTCGGCCCTTCTCGTCAGGGCGGGCCTGGGTCTGGAGCCCTGGAACGTGCTGCATCAGGGGCTCGCGAAGCTGACCGGCCTGACGATCGGGGTCGTCTCCATCGTCGTGGGGGCGGCCGTGCTGCTCCTGTGGATCCCGCTGCGGCAGCGCCCCGGCCTCGGCACGGTCTCCAACGTGTTCGCGGTCGGCCTCTCCATGGACGGCACCCTCGCCCTCGTCCCGGACGCGCACGGATTCGCCGTCCGGATCCCGCTGCTGCTGGCGGGCATCGTGCTGAACGGTGCGGCGACCGGCCTGTACATCGCGGCGAGCTTCGGTCCGGGCCCACGGGACGGTCTGATGACGGGGCTGCACCGGCGCACCGGCCGGTCGATCCGGCTGATGCGCACGAGCATCGAGGTCGTCGTGGTGGTCACGGGCTTCCTCCTGGGCGGCACCATCGGTGTCGGCACGCTGCTGTACGCGCTGTCGATCGGCCCGCTGGCCCAGCTGTTCCTGCGGGTGTTCGCCGCGACGGCGGCCGGGGCGGGAGGCACGGTCGTTGCGGCGCGGACCCCGGCGCGCGCGATACTGCGTCGGTGACGACGACCCTCATACGCCACCCGTACCTCGACCATCCCGGTCCGATCGCCTTCGCACACCGGGGCGGTGCGGCCGACGGGCTGGAGAACACGGCGGCGCAGTTCCGGCGCGCGGTGGCGCTCGGCTACCGGTACATCGAGACCGATGTGCACGCCACGGCGGACGGGCGGCTCGTCGCCTTCCACGACGCCACCCTGGACCGGGTGACCGACGGCGCGGGCCGTATCGCCGACCTGACGTGGGACGTCGTACGGCACGCGCGCGTGCGCGGCGAGGAGCCCGTGCCGCTCTTCGAGGAGCTGCTGGAGGCCTTCCCCTCGGTGCGCTGGAACGTGGACGTGAAGGCGGAGCCGGCGCTGCGGCCCCTGCTGGAGCTGGTCGAGCGCAGGGACGCCTGGGACCGGATCTGTGTCGGCTCGTTCTCGGAGGCGCGTGTGCTGCGGGCGCAGCGGCTGGCCGGACCGCGTCTGGCCACGTCGTTCGGCAGCCGGGGCGTGCTCGGACTGCGGCTGCGGTCCTGGGGGCTGCCGGCCGCGGTGCGCCGGTCCGCCGTGGCCGCGCAGGTGCCGGAGGCGCAGTCGGGCGTGCCCGTGGTCGACCACCGCTTCGTGCGCGCGGCCCACGCGCGCGGGCTGCAGGTGCACGTGTGGACGGTCAACGAACCGGAGCGGATGCACCGGCTCCTGGACCTGGGAGTCGATGGCATCATGACCGATCACATCGACACGTTGCGCGAGGTCATGGAGGACCGCGGCGTCTGGGTCTGACCGCCCAGGACCCGGGGCCGCGCCTTCGCACGGCACACATGCGGGGAAGCGAGGGCACGGGTGGACACCAAAACCGTGCGGGCACAGGCGGCCGACGAGGCCGCCGGACTGCGGCGCGAACAGCGCGGCTGGTACTTCTACGACTGGGCGTGCTCGGTCTATTCGACGAGCGTCCTCACCGTGTTCCTCGGCCCCTACCTGACCTCGGTCGCCGAGTCGGCGGCGGACGCCGACGGCTATGTGCACCCCCTGGGTCTGCCGGTGCGGGCGGGCTCGTTCTTCGCCTACTCCGTGTCGCTGTCGGTGATCGTGGCGGTCGTGCTGATGCCCCTGGTGGGGGCGGCGGCGGACCGCGGCGGCCGCAAGAAGCCGCTGCTCGGGGCCGCGGCGTACACCGGCGCCGCCGCGACGACGGGCATGTTCTTCCTGGACGGCGACCGCTATCTGCTCGGCGGGGTGCTGCTGGTCGTCGCCAACGCGGCGCAGTCCGTGGCGTCGATGCTCTACAACTCCTATCTGCCGCAGATCGCCCCGCCGGAGGACCGTGACGCCGTCTCCTCCCGCGGCTGGGCGTTCGGCTACGCGGCGGGCTCCCTGGTGCTCGTCGCCGACCTGGTCCTGTACTCGGCACACGGCTCCTTCGGACTGTCCGAGACGGCGGCGGTCCGGATCTGCCTGGCCTCCGCCGGTCTGTGGTGGGGCGCCTTCACGCTGGTGCCGCTACGGCGGCTGCGCGACCGCCACGCGCGTGGAGAGCGCGCGGCCGGCGCCGCCTCCCCCGGCCTGCGGCAGCTGGCGGCGACGGTGCGGGACATGCGCCGGCATCCGCTGACGCTCGCCTTCCTGCTGGCGTACCTGATCTACAACGACGGCATCCAGACGGTCATCACCCAGGCCTCGGTCTACGGCTCCGAGGAACTGGGGCTCGGGCAGTCCACGCTGATCACGGCGGTGCTGCTGGTACAGGTCCTGGCGGTGGCCGGTGCGCTCGCGATGGGCCGGCTGGCCCGGACGTACGGCGCGAAGCGAACGATCCTCGGGTCGCTGGTGGCGTGGACCGCGACGCTGGCGGCCGGGTACTTCCTGCCGGCGAAAGAGCCGGTGTTCTTCTTCGTGCTGGCCTGCGGTATCGGGCTGGTCCTGGGCGGCAGCCAGGCGCTGTCCCGGTCGCTGTTCTCGCACCTGGTGCCGCCCGGGAAGGAGGCCGAGTACTTCTCGGCGTACGAGCTGAGCGACCGCGGCATGAGCTGGCTCGGTCCGCTGCTGTTCGGGCTGACGTACCAGATCAGCGGAAGCTACCGGTCCGCGATCATCTCTCTGGTGGCGTTCTTTGTCATCGGTTTCGCCCTGCTCGCCCGGGTTCCGGTACGGCGTGCCGTCGCGGCGGCCGGGAACCCGGTGCCCGAGAAGATTTAGCACTCAACACGAAAGGGCGGTAGTGTACGCCTTTGGCCTGCCAGGCGTACCGTTACTGCGCGTCAAAGAAGCCGAAACGCTGGGTGACATCTGCTAGCAGATGTGACAAACCGGGCGCCGGTGGGTACGACATTGGTCAGCAAGGCTGCGGCTACGACGGCGACGCATGGCCCCGGATCGGGACTCGGGACGGGAATCTTTACCGCCGACCGGACGTTGACCGGATGACGACGACAGCGACACCTGTCCTGTGGGCGACAAGCCCGGGAGGCACGATTCATGAGTGAGCGAGCTCTTCGCGGTACGCGCCTCGTGGTGACCAGCTACGAGACGGACCGCGGTATCGACCTGGCTCCGCGCCAGGCCGTGGAGTACGCATGTGAGAAGGGGCATCGCTTCGAGATGCCCTTCTCGGTCGAGGCGGAGATCCCGCCGGAGTGGGAGTGCAAGGTCTGTGGGGCCCAGGCACTCCTGGTGGACGGCGACGGCCCTGAGGAAAAGAAGGCCAAGCCCGCGCGTACCCATTGGGACATGCTGATGGAGCGCCGGACACGTGAGGAACTCGAAGAGGTCCTCGAGGAGCGTCTGGCGGTCCTGCGCTCGGGGGCGATGAACATCGCCGTTCACCCCCGGGACAGCCGCAAGTCCGCCTAGCGGGAGCCGCGAGGCTGATCAACGCGAGTAACCGCGGGCGCCGTACATCATGTACGGCGCCCGCGGTTTTCGCGTTGCGCCTCTCTGCCCGAGGGTGTGCCCGGGGTCCGACCACTCTGTGCCCGGCGGTGCCTACCGCGCCAGCGGCGGGCGCCGGTCCTGCTCCCCCGGCCCGGGGCGGTCGTCACGCACGACCTCGCCCTGCACCACCTTGCCGTCGGGGCGGTGGATGCGGGCCTGCTGGAAGACGTCGCCCAGGCTGCCCGGGGCGGCCCGGCGGAGCCTGCGCTCCAGGGCGCTCTCGGTCCAGCGGCTCACGGCCTTCTGGACCGGCGGGAGCAGCAGGAGCAGGCCCATCGCGTCCGAGATCATCCCCGGGATGATCAGCAGCAGGCCGCCCAGCATCATCAGGCCGTTGCCACCGCCCCGCTCGGGCGAACCCCCACGCTGCACGGCTTCGTTGAGGCTCTGGAAGGCGCGGCGGCCGGCTCGCTTGATGACCACGGAACCGGCCACGACGCCGGCCACCAGCAGCAGGAACACGGTCAGCCCGCCCGCGGCTCCGGCGACCAGGGTCAGCAGCCAGATCTCCAGCACCAGCCACGCGGCGAGTCCCAGCGGCAGATACCTGCGCAGCCGGGAACGGCGGGCCGGTGCGGTGGATGAGGAGGTCGGAGCACCAGTCGTCATGCTCCCAGTGTGCCTGGGTCCGGCTCAGTGCGGGATAAGGGGGAGGAAGCGGGCACTAGGCCTGCTGTGCGCCCTTGCCCCTGGCCTTGCCGGTGATCTTTCCGACCCGGTCCCCCACGCCCCAGGCGGTGACCCGCCACAGCGCCTCGACCAGGATGTCCTTGCTCATCTTGGAGTCGCCGAGTTCGCGCTCCACGAAGGTGATGGGGACCTCGACGACGTGGTAGCCGGCCTTGACCGCGCGGCGGGCCAGGTCGACCTGGAAGCAGTAGCCCTGCGAGGCGACCTCGGTCAGGCCCAGCCCTTCCAGCGTCTCGCGACGGAAGGCGCGGTAGCCGCCGGTGATGTCACGCAGCGGCAGATCGAGGGCGAGGCGGGAGTAGAGGCTGCCGCCGCGGGAGATGAATTCGCGGGACTTGGGCCAGTTGACGACCCGACCGCCGGGCACCCAGCGGGAGCCGAGCACCAGGTCCGCGCCCTTGAGGGCGGTGAGCAGCCGGGGCAGTTCCTCGGGCTGGTGGGAGCCGTCGGCGTCCATCTCGACGAGCACGCCGTAGCCGTGCTCCATCCCCCAGCGGAAACCGGCGAGGTAGGCGGCGCCGAGCCCTTCCTTGCCCTTGCGGTGCAGGACCTGGACGTGGTCGTCCTGGGCGGCCAGCTCGTCGGCGAGTTTGCCGGTGCCGTCCGGGCTGTTGTCGTCCGCCACCAGGACGTGGGCCTCGGGGACGGCCGTGCGCACCCGGCCCACGATGGTCTTGATGTTCTCCGCCTCATTGTAGGTGGGGATGATCACCAAGGCCGTGCCGAGCGGACCGAACTGCCTCCCCTGGGCCTTCGCCGCGAGGGTCCCGTCGCCGTCGTTCACTGCTGCCCCTTCATGTCGTACGCAGATGTCCACCATAGTGGCCGCGGCCTGCGATGACGTGACATCGGGTTCATACAGGGGTGTCGATTCCACAAGAGTGGGGTAAGAGCCCCCGTTTCGGCATGTTCGTCCGACGGACGCGACCGGTGCGGCGGATGGGGGCCCGGTGCCCTTCGGGCCGACCTGGCACCCGCTGGCTGCGGGTCCGCCGAAGGCCGTTGTCTACTGAGCGTCCGGGCCCCACCCGGGTCACACCTTGCCGACCGGCCGGAACGTTCCCTCGTCGGCGCGGGCGCTGAGCCTGGCTCCCAGTGACGGTGCCCCGGTGCGGCACACCGTCCCTGACCCAGCGGCGCTGCGACGAGTGGCGAACACTCCCCGGTCGGGCGTCCGGTGGTGGACTCGGCCGAACCTACCGGCCCCCGGCAGTCGACTGTCAACAGCCTCCTGACCTGCGCAGACGTGCTGCGGTACGCGCTGACCGGCGAGGATGCGCAGGTCGGGCGACACAGCGGCGGCGGACGATCTTCGCCGCGCCACCCCGGGAGATCACTCGCCCGGCCCTACGAACACGGTCCGGCCGCCGACGACGGTCCGCAGGCAGACCGGCAGGTCACGGCCCGGCGAGAGGTCGGGCAGGCCCGGCGTGCCCGAACGCGGATCGGTCGACCAGCGGGCTACGCGGTCGTCGGGGGCCTGGACGACCAGCTCGTCGGTGCGCCACACGGCGTAGTCGGCGGGCGCGCCGGGCACCAGGACGCCCGCGTCGTCGCGCCCCACGGCCCGCCAGCCGCCCCGCGTGTGCGCGGTGAACGCGGCACGCACCGAGACCCGGTGCTCGGGCGTGTGGTGGAAGGCGGCGGCGCGGACCGTGCCCCACGGGTCGAGCGGGGTGACGGGGCTGTCGGAGCCGAAGGCGAGGGGCACGCCGACGCGCAGCAGGGCCGAGAAGGGGTTGAGGGTGCGGGCCCGCTCGGCGCCCAGGCGCTGGGCGTACATGCCGTCCTCGCCGCCCCAGAGGGCGTCGAAGGCGGGCTGGACGGAAGCGATCAGGCCCAGTTCGGCGAAGGCGGCGACGGCCTCGGGGGTGAGCATCTCGGCGTGCTCGATGCGATGCCGGGCGGCGCGGACGCGGGCGAGGCCGGTCTTCTCGGCGGCGGCGCGGACCCCGTCGACGACGGCGGTCACGGCGGCGTCGCCGATGGCGTGGAAGCCCGCCTGGAGGCCCGCCTCGGTGCAGGCGAGGACATGGCGGGCGACGGCGTCGGCGTCCAGGTAGGCGGTGCCGGTGTGGCCGGCGTCGGCGTACGGCTGGTGCAGGCAGGCGGTGTGCGAGCCGAGGGCGCCGTCGACGAACAGGTCGCCCGCGGCGCCGAGCGCGCCCAGTTCCCTCGCCTTCGCCACGCCCTCGTCGCCCTGTTCCGCCCAGTAGCCGACGACGCGCGGCCCGGGCAGTCCTCCGGCGAGCCGCAGCAGGCCGGTGAAGTCGTCCTCGGAGGAGATCTGCGGGCCGCCGCACTCGTGGACGGTGCCGATGCCCAGGGAGGCGGCACGGGCGAGTGCGGCGCGCTGGGCTTCGTCGCGCTGGGCGGGGGTGACGGCGCCGAAGGCGGCGGCGCGCACGGCGTGGTGGGCGTCGCGGGTGAGCGGGGCGTCGTCGCGGGCGGTCACGCCCGGGACCTGGTCGAGGAGAGCGGTGGTGACGACGGCCGAGTGGACGTCGATCCGGGACAGGTACAGGGGGCGCCCGCCGGTGGCCGCGTCCAGTTCCGCGCGGGTCGGCGGGCGGCCGCCGGGCCAGCGGGCGGCGTCCCAGCCGTGGCCGAGCAGGACGCGGTCGCCGGGGCGGGCGGCGGCGAACTCCCGGACGAGGCCGAGGGCCGCCTCCAGGCTCGGGGCGGCGGACAGGTCCAGGCCGGTCAGTGCGAGACCGGTGGACGTGGTGTGCACGTGGGCGTCCGTGAAGGCCGGGGTGACCAGGGCGCCGTCGAGGTCGACCACCTCGTCGACGCCGTCGGTGAAGGCGTCGGCGGCACCCTCGGAGCCGACCCAGGCGACCTGCCCGCGTTCCACCACCATGGCGGTGGCGAAGGGATCGGCGGGACTGTGGACCTCTCCGCGGCGCAGCAGCACGGTGTGCGGGGTGGTCCGGGGGTCGCTCGGGTGGTCGGCGGACAGCTCACTCATGCCCCACAGTCTCTCGCGCGCGCGGGGCGCGCGCGGCACCGGGGCGTCCGCCTCATCCTCTTGGGCAGCCGCGTATCCCGTAGGACCGCGCCCGGCGCCGGGATCGGGCCGGACCTCCCGGCATTCCGGCATTCCGGCATTCCGGCATTCCGGCATTCCGGCCGGTCCCGTTCCCCGGCGCCGTTCAGATCTTCGGCGGGCGGGCCTCGTACGGGGTCGACAGGACCACCGTGGTGCGGGTGGAGACGCCGGCGAGGGTGCGGACCCGGGCCAGCAGTTCCTCCAGTTCGTGCGGGGTGGCCACGCGCACCTTGAGGATGTAGTTCTCGTCGCCGGCGACGCTGTGGCAGGCCTCGATCTCGGGCACGCCGGCGAGGCGGTCCGCGATGTCGTCGGGGGCGCTGGGGTCGAACGGTTTGACCGAGATGAAGGCGGTCATGGGCAGCCCCACCGCCTCGGCGTCGACGACCGCGGCGTAGCCGCGGATGACGCCACGCTGTTCGAGCCGACGCACCCGCTGGTGCACGGCCGACGTGGACAGGCCCGTGGCCTTGCCCAGGTCTGTGTAGCTCATCCGCCCGTCCTTGACGAGCAGCTGCACGATTTGACGGTCCAGCTCCTCCATGGCGCAAGAACCTACCGTGCGGTTGATCTCCTCGGATACCTCAGCGGCGCAGGTCATGCCCGGTTCGTGATGTCCGGGGCGGGCGGTGGGCCGACCGGGGGACGCGGACCGCCGCCGGCGGCACCCGCCCCAGGCATGTGACGAACGCCACAGCGGCCGGACGGTCTGCATGCCGCCCGCGCGATTACCGCCGAGAGCGGGCGGGAAGTGCTTGCTGTGGTCGAGGCCGCAGTGCCGTTGACGGCCCAGCCTTAGGGGGAGAAACCCATGCAGAGTGTCAAGCGCCCTGGTCGTTCCACGCCCAAGCGGCAGCAGTCGGTCGTCGAGCCCGATCCGGAGGGCGTCGAACGCGACCTCGTGGACGCCGACGACCCGTACGACACCTTCGAGATGTACCGGGTGATCTGCCCGGACTGCGCGCAGCCCATCGCGCTGCTGGCCGACGAGGAGGCGCTGCCGGAGCACGCGCTGTGCGCCTCGCCGTGGAATCCGTTCGGCCTCACGGTGTGCGCGGGGACGGGCCGTGCGGCGGCGGACGCCCGCCCGGCGGACGAGTCCGTCCTGCCGCAGGAACAGGACACCGCCCTGCTGCTGACGCTCCCTCAGGGGCTGGACTGGCGGACGCAGCCCTTCTCGCACGCCGGCGGCCCGGGCTCGCGCCCGCTGCGCGTCCCGGTGATGCGCGGCGAGGCCGCCTGAGCCGCCGTACGGGGGTGGGTTGACGTCGCGTCAGCCCACCCGGCGCGGCGGGACGCGGTTGAACGCACGCCCGATTCCGCCGGGCGGTGACCTGTCCGGCCGCGGTCGCGTTGCCCAGGCATGACCCCCATGAACTCCGTCACCGGGCGTCAGCGCCGCATCTTCGTCCCCCGGCCCGCAGAATCGGTTCCGCCGCCCCCGCCCGCCCCGGACCCGCCGATCTACCGTGATCTGCTGCGCGCCTGGGCCGACCGGGGCCGCACCCTGCCGGGCCGCCACGACCCGGAGTGGGTCAGGCTGGCGGCCCCGACGGTCCTCAGGGGGCAGTTCAGCGACCCTCTGGTCCCGCCACATGACGGGCGATGACCATCCGCTGGATCTGGTTGGTGCCCTCGACGATCTGCAGGACCTTGGCCTCGCGCATGAAGCGCTCGACGGGGAAGTCGGCGGTGTAGCCGTAGCCGCCGAGTATCTGCACGGCGTCCGTCGTGACCTTCATGGCCGCGTCCGTGCAGTGCAGCTTGGCCATGGCGGCCTGCTTGGCGAACGGCCTGCCCGCGTCGCGCAGGCGGGCCGCCGCGAGGTAGAGCGCGCGGCCGGCCTCGATCTGGGTCGCCATGTCGGCGATCATGAACCGCAGGCCCTGGAAGTCGGAGATGGGCCGGCCGAACTGGCGGCGGTCGGTGGCGTACGCGACGGCCGCGTCCAGAGCAGCCTGGGCCACGCCGATGGCGCAGGCGGCGATGCCGAGCCGTCCGGAGTCGAGCGCGGACAGGGCGATGGCGAAGCCCTGGCCCTCCTCGCCGAGCCGCCGGTCGTCGGAGACGCGGACGCCGTCGAAGTGGACCTGGGCGGTGGGCGAGCCCTTCATGCCCATCTTCTTCTCGGGCGCCGCACCGCTCAGCCCCTCGGCGTCGCCGGGCACCAGGAAGGCGGTGATCCCGCGCGGGCCGTCCTCGCCGGTGCGGGCCATCACCGTGTAGAAGTCGGCGATGCCACCGTGGGTGATCCACGCCTTCGTGCCGTCGAGCACCCAGTGGTCGCCCTCGCGGACGGCCTTGGTGCGCAGGGAGGCCGCGTCGGAGCCGGAGGCCGGTTCGGAGAGGCAGTAGGCGCCGAGCAGGCCACCGCCGAGCATCGCGGGCAGGTGCTCGACCTGCTGCTGCTTGGTGCCGTACGCGGCGAGGCCGTAGGAGGCGAGCGTGTGCACGCTGACGCCAAGGCCGACGGTGAGGCGGGCCGCCGCGAGCTCCTCCAGGACCTGGAGGTAGACCTCGTACGGCTGGTCGCCGCCCCCGTACTCCGAGCCGTACGGCAGGCCCAGCAGGCCCGATTCCGAGAGCAGGGTGAAGACCTCGCGCGGGAAGCGTCCGGCGTCCTCCTCCTCGGCCGCGTTCGGCGCGATCTCGCGCTGAGCGATCTCACGGACGAGCGCGAGCAGATCCCTCGCCTCTTCCGTGGGCAGTTGACGCTCCACCGGCTGCGGGTCGCGGTCGGACATGGCGTCGGTCTCCTCCCTGTTCGGGCACATCGGCGGACGTGCGCCTTGGGTGGGGCGGCTCCGCCTGATCGTTCCGGTTCCGGCCGCGGCGCTCGCTCCCGGGTCTCGGAGGCGGCTGACCAGCGGCTGCGCTGTGAGTATGCCCGATCAGCGACCTCCCGTCACCAGTTAACGGTCGCTTACTTCGAGAAGCCACCCCTGACTTTCCGGGGTCGCACCGCTACGGGGGGGATGTTCGGCGCGTTCATGCCATATGCGCGGTCGCCTCGCGGCGGAATGCGCGGGCGCCCCGGGGCCGTATGCGCGGTCGCCTCGGCGCCGTCCGAAGGCCCGCTTCCGGCCCTCAGGCGTCGCGACGGGCCGGTGGCGGCGCCGGATAGGAGGGGTCCATCTCCTCGATGGCCCGCAGGGTGCCGCCCAGCGTCTTGACCAGCAGTTCCCGCATGGTGTCGCGGGACAGGCCGGGGCGGTCGATCCAGTCCAGGGTGGCTCCCTCGACGCTGCACAGCCAGGACAGCAGGCCCATGCGCGCGAGCGGGGCGATGTCACTGCGGCCGTAGGCGCCCTCGGCGATGGTGGCCACGATCGCCTCGCGCACACCGTCCCGGATGGCCTGCACCTCGGTGTCGAAGCCGACGCCGCCGCTGGTGATCGTGCGATAGGCGGCCTGGTGGCCCTCGGCGTAGCGGAGGTAGCTGTCGACCGTGCGGTGGACGCGGTCCACGGCGGGCAGTTCCAGGCCGCTCGCGGCGGAGGTGACCAGGTCGGCGACGGCGTCCTGGATGATCGCCAGGTAATAGCCGCGCTTGGAGCGGAAGTAGTAGTAGATCAGCCCCTTGGCGACATGCGCCTGCCGCGCGATGTCGTCCATGGACAGCGCGTCGTAGGACGTGTCGGCGAACAGCTTCCGCCCGATGGCGATGAGTTCGGCACGACGCGCCACGGAGCGCTCCGTGCCGCGCGCCCGGTGGTGGACGGCGGCACGCTGGGGACTCGTAGGCAATTTCGACCCTGGTCCAGTCGGTCGGCGGGACATCCGCAGTATGTCAGAACAACTCCCGCCCGTAGAGCGGGTGTCGGGCCGAGCGGACCGGGGCCGGCCGGGATCAGAGCAGTCCGAGCCGGGTGACGAGCAGCGCGGTCACCACGACGAGGACCCAGCCCATCACGTGCTCGAGGATCGCGGGCCCGTCTTCCTGGGGCCCGCCCGTGCGGACGCGGGTGGCGGTGGCCGGGTGTGCGGTCATGGTCGCTCACAGAGGTCGGACGTATCGGGGGAATCCCCCACGGGTCCATCCACCTTGCCACCCGCGACGGCCCGTGCGGCGGAGAGGTTGGTCACACGGTCAGCGCACGCCCACCGCCGCGAGCGCCATCCGCTGGTGCGGGCTGGGGTGGGCCGGGAAGTACAGGTAGCAGACGCCACCCGTGCCCGAGGCCACCTTGCCGGAGGCGTTGTACCGCTTGGTGCGCAGCCAGATGTTCTCGAACTCCCGCCGCAGGTACACGCGCCGGACCGCCTGGTCGCCCGGGGAGGCCGGGTCATTGGCGATCACGTCACCGTCGGCCGTGAAGCCGATCACCGTCATCAGATGGCCCGAGGTGCCGTATCCGGCGCCGGTCAGCTCGGTGCTGAGGAAGGACTGGGACGTTATGGCCGGGATGCCGGCCGCGATCAGCGTCTCCAGGTCGGTGAGCGAGACGAGCCGGGTGACCACGCCCTGGACGCCCTCGTACGTGGCCGCGTAGGCGGCGTTGAACGGCCAGTTGCCGCAGCCCTCGTACTGGTAGTCGTAGGTGAAACGGGCCGCGTTGTCGACCTGCGGGTCGGCGTAGGAAGGGTCCACCCAGGCCAGCTGTTCGAGAGTGAGCCGGCCGCCCCAGTACTCGATGATCATCTGCGAGGAGGTGGGGCTGCACCAGGCCTCGCCGCCACCGTCGTACTGCGGGTACTGGCCCTTGTGGATCTCCTGCGAGTAGCGCGGGACGGCCAGTTCCTGGGCGAGGCCGGGCGTGGAGGCGGGGACCGTGAAGCGGTCGGGGATGTCGGAGCCCATGGCGCCGAGCCGCCAGACGGTCGGCGTGAGGCGGGTGCCCGGGGTGCGGTAGAGGGTCAGCCGCAGCCGGTACGAGGTGAGGCGCAGCCCGGTGCTCGCGTCGTCGATGGCGAAGGTGTCGGTCCAGATGCTGCTCTTTCCGTCGCTCTGGCCGTCGACGGAGGTCCGCTTGATGTCCTGGTCGCCGGCCGCCCAGCGGCCCATCACGTACCAGGGAGTGGCGGTGTGGTCGGAGTACGAGCCCTGCAGTTCGACCTGGATCCAGGTGCCGGCCGGGGTGTGCGCGTTCCAGGAGGCGATCGTCTCGGTGGCGGGAACGCTCAGCCGGTGCTCGGGAGAGGTCCAGGTGGCGTACTCCCAGGTGGCGGTGGTGCCGGTGTGCGGGTCGGTGTAGTCGGTTCGGCCCGCCGCGGCGCCGATGACGACGCCGGGCCGGTGTCCGGCGACGACCCGGACGCCCTCGGCGGTGCCGCGGCGCCAGTCCCGGACGGTCGTCCAGGCGTGGTAGTCGACGGGGCGGGCGGTGGCCCGGCCGGGGTCGTCGTGGTCGGCGGGCTCCTGCGTGGTGGCGGCCGCGGGCGTGGCCGCCGCGGCTCCCGCGGTCACCGCGGCGACGACCGCGGCGGCGAGGACGGTTCTGCGGGACGGCTGTTCGGCTCTGCTCATGGGCGCGAGTACCCCCAGGGGTGCGAGTCGGGGCTGGTCCGGTGCACGTTGTGCGCCAACTATGGAGCAGCGGGCAGGGCCCTGCCAGCACTTCGACGCACGCCACGCCATCAATATTGGTCTCGTCCACTGGCGGCTCCACCGGACCGGGGCGCCCGTTCCCCCGGCATGGGACGGCCCCGGCGCGGGCGGGCGAGCCGTGCGCCGGGGCCGTGGTCCGGTCCGCTCAGTGGTCCGGTTCGCTCAGTGGTCCGGTTCGCTCAGATGAGGTCCATCGCGGCGACCTCGTCCGGCCGGCCGTAGCTCACCGGGCCCTGGAAGCGGCGGCGGGCGGTGGCGAACCACCACACCGTGGCCACGAGCAGGACGACGGCCAGGGCGATCGGCGCGTAGTTGAAGGAGTCGACGGTGATCGGCGAGGCCTGCGGCAGCATGAACAACACGCTGCTGAGCAGGATCCAGACCACCGCGAGCCAGCCGACCGGCTTGCCCCAGCGGCCCAGGTGCCAGGGGCCGGCCTGGAACGCGTCGCCCAGCCGCAGCCGCAGGAAGATCGGCACGGCGTAGGCCAGGAAGAGACCGACGACGTTGACACTGACGATGGCGGTGAAGGCCGTGTGCGACCACCAGCCCGGGATCACCAGGGCGAGCGAGCAGCCCACCGCGAGCCAGACCGCCTTGACGGGCGTCCGGGTGCGCGGCGAGACCGAGTGCCACCAGCGCGAGCCGGGCATGGCACCGTCCCGGGAGAAGGCGAAGATCTGCCGGGTGTTGCTGGTGAGGTTGGCGAGGCCGCAGAAGAGCATCGCGCCGATGACGATGAGGAGCATCACCTTGGCGGTGCCGAGGCCGAGGCCGTCGATGAGAATCTGGACGGGCGGGGCGCCCGAACTCGCCACCTTGGCGTAGTCGTTAATGCTGTAGACCAGTGCCAGCATCAGGATCAGGCCAGTGATCGCGGAATAGCCGATCGCCCGCGTGATCCCCTTGGGGGCGTTGACCGTCGCCTGGACCGTTTCCTCGGACATGTGGAAGCTGCCGTCGAACCCGGTGAAGGTCCAGCTGGTGACGAGCAGACCGAGCATGCCGCCGTAAAGTCCGTTGGTGAAGCCGGTGTTGTTCACGAAATGCGTGACGAAGGACGCCGACTGGTGATGGTCGGGCATCACGATGAGTGTGCTCACGATCACCACGAGTCCGATGATCAGCCACCATACGGAAATGCGGTTGAGTACGGCGACGAGCTGGACGGTGTAGGTGTTGGCCAGCCCCTGCAGCACGATGATCAAGGCCGTGATCAGCACCGTCTGGTGGGTGGTGGGCTGGTACGACGACCACTGCAGGGCGATGAACGCCTGGATGAAGGTGGCCGCCGCGTAGCCGGTCGCGGCGGTCCCGCCGATCTGGCCGACGAAGTTCAGCCAGCCCGTGAACCAGGACCAGGCGCCCTTGTGCCGCTTGGCGAGTTTACCGGCGGAGAAATAGAGCGCACCGCTCGTCGGATAGGCCGAGGCGACTTCCGCCATGGCGGCGCCGATGAGCAGCACCATGATGGAAACACCTATCCAACCGAATACGAGAATACGGGGGCCGCCCGCGTTCATACCGTATCCGAAGGACGAGAAAATACCCGAGAGGATATTGATGATGGTGAACGAGATCGCGAAGTTGTCGAACGCCTTGAAGCGCCGGGTCAGTTTCCGCGGATAACCCATCGCGTGCAGAGTGGCGTCATCGTCGAGCAGCTCCGGTTCCTTACCGGTGGGGGACGTGGCCCGGGGTCTCGATGTCCGTTCCGACACTGATCGGCCTTTCTTCTCGGTGGGGCAGGGCACGTGCGGGGTCAGGCGGGTCCGGGGACGGGCAGGCCGCATGCGCGCCGGGCCCGGGAGAGCTGCTCGGCGGGGTCGCCGAAGACGCTCCAGGGCATGCGCGAGGCGTACGGCCCCATCGCCGCGAACACCGCCCGGGCCTCGAACTCGCGCTGGGCCATGACCAGCGCGTGTGCGAGGTAGGCCAGGTCGAGCACCGGGGTGAAGCGGTAACCGGCCACCGCGGGCAGCCAGTTGTGGTAGATGGCCAGCGCGGTGGAGCGCCACTGCGGCTGTTCCCAGACGCGGTCGGCGAGCAGCTGGCTCGGGTTGTAGCTCTCCACGAGGGCCACCAGGGGCAGCAGCCGGAGGGCGGAGTCGGCGGGCGCCCGCTGGCTGAGGAAGGCGGCCACGTCCCAGGCCGCATTGACCGAGCCGCCGTGGCGCGAGAAGAAGAACGACAGGAAGCGGTGGTGGGCCTCGCGGTGCCACGGGTCGAGGGACAGGATGTGCGCGAACAGCCGCCAGGGGCCGGGCGGCGCGGTCAGCAGGCCCTGCGGGGCGGGGTCGCGCAGCCGGTGCAGCCGGGCCATGGCCAGCTTGGCCGCCCAGGGCGTGGGGTCGCCGGGGGCCAGCGCGCCGGCCCGGTCACAGGCCGCCAGCGCTATCCGTTCCAGCGCCTCGGCGCGCTCGTCCCGGCCGTCGGCGGCGCGGACCGCGCGCTGCACCGCCACCCGGGCCCACATCAGCGCGGCCTCGGGCGACGGCTCCTCGTCCAGCCAGCGCTCGACCAGGTCGGAGCCGGCCGCCTCGGACGCCAGCACCAGCGAGCGGTGGGCGCGCAGCCCGAAGTCGGAACGCGTCTCGGCGAGAGCTTCGTACGCGCTCCGATAACGTCCGGCCCGCACGTCGACGCATACGCCCGCCAGGGTGCGGTCGTCGGCCGCCGGATGCCATACGTAGTGCCCTTCGAATAACCCCGCGGCCATGTTCCCCTGTCCGTCCCCGTACGACGCGTCGCACTTGCGCAGGAGCACCTTACTCAGCGGGGAGCACAACAGGAACGCCGAATTCGACATATCGGTCAGCGGATTCGGAATGTTATTCCGGGGCGATTGACCGATGGTCAGCCGTTGGTTCAAGGTGTGACGTTTTTCCGGCCCACAGGTCCACCCGCTATGGGCTTCTACTAGAATGTTTCCGGAAAACCCCCCACACCGCACCACACCTCGGGAATCACCATTCACCACCTCGCCGCCCGGCTGAGCGGGCTCCCCCCGTCCTGCGGGCCGGTCCGGCTGGTCGGCGTCGACGGGCACGCCGGGTCCGGGAAGTCCACCTTCGCCGGACGGCTGGCCGCCGCCCTCGGCGGGGCGCCGGTGCTGCACCTGGACGACATCGCGAGCCACGAGCAGTTGTTCTCGTGGACGGAGCGACTGCTGACCCAGGTGATCGACCCGTTCACCCGCGGGGAGAGCGCGCTCTGCACCCCCTACGACTGGCGGGCCCGGCGCTTCGGCCCACCCCGCACGCTGCCGCCGGCCCCCGTGGTCCTCGTCGAGGGCGTCGGCGCGGGGCGCCGGGCGCTGCGGCCGCATCTGGCGCGGCTGCTGTGGATGGAGGTGTCCCCCGAGGAGTCCTGGGCGCGGGGCCGGGCGCGGGACGGAGCGGAACAGCGGGAGTTCTGGGACGGGTGGGTCAGGGCGGAGCGGGCGCACTTCGCCGACGACCCCTCACGGCCGTACGCCGACCTTCTGGTGCTGCGGTCTCCCCTGGGGTACGAGGTGCGTTCCGGGCCTGGCGCGACGGTTGGACCGGACCAGATGTGACCCACGGTGACGGACTGTCGGCAATGTGCTGAACTTGTGAAGACCCTTGTCCGGGCAACTTCTCCGAGAGCCCCAACTACGCTTGACCCGGGGGCCGTACAGGACTTACGTTCTCAATGTGCGGCCATTCGGAGCCGCCCGCATGCGCGAAGCCCCCGGTTGTTCCCCCGTGATCGGGGGCTTCGTTCTGCCCGCAGCCACTTTCGCGCCCTCCCCGCGCACCGCGCCGCTCACCCTCGGTCACCGCTCCCCGTGCGCCCCGTCTGCTCCCACCTCGCCGAACGGCCGGTGCGGCACCCTACGGCGCGCGGTCGTGCCGCGGGTACGATGCCCTCGGTGCGACCTTCGAGCAGCTGCCTCGCGCACCGCAACTCCGGTCCGCGGCAGGGCGGTTCGACCGCGGCGGGCCGCCGGGCCACCGCCCGGTGGCGAACCTACGGGGGCACGGTCTGTGGGGGACGTGATGGACTTCGGCACGCAGGGCCCCGAGGCCCCGGCCGGCCTCGCCTGGCTGCGGGGTGTGGACGCCTACACGATGGGCGCCTATCCGCAGGCGGAGGAGGAGTTCCGCGCCGCGGTGCGGATGGATCCCGGCATGGCCGACGCCTGGCTCGGGCTGCACGCGCTGCGCGTAGACACCACCACCGCACTGCTCAGGATGTTCCGGCACCGAGAACGCTTCGGGGAGCAGCGCGGCCGGCACCGGCGCACCCTCAACTCCTGGTACTGGCTGGGCTGGTGGGTGCAGCCGGTGCTGGAGAGCCCGCGCGATCTGCTGCTCGCGCACGCCTCGCACTGGCTGGACGGCCGGCACGTGCCCGAGCTGGACCGGGCGCTCGCGGGCCTCCCCCCGGTGGACACCGACCCGCAGGTCCGGTTCCTGCACGCGTGCCGCGCCTATCTGGTCAAGGACTGGGACCAGCTCGTACGGCACACCGATCCCCTGCTCGACGACGCGCTGCTCGGTATCGAGGCCGGCCTGTTCGGTGGCATGGCCCGGGTCCGGCTGGAGATGTACGGGCACGCCGAGCCGCTGCTGTCGGCGGCGCTGATGCGGTGCCGCAGTGAGCAGCCGCAGCGCAAGGAGCTGCGCTACTGGCTGGCGCGGGCGCACGAGGGCACCGGCCGCAGTGCCGCCGCGCTCCCCCTGTACCGGGCGGTGCACCGCGTCGACCCGGCCTTCATGGACACCTCGGCCCGGCTGGCCGCGATCGCCGAGGGCGACGGGTACGAGGACGCAGCCGGTTTCGCCGCGATCACCCTCACCGGGGCCGGGCAGGACGTGGTGGACGGGCAGGACCTCTTCGATCCGCTGTTCGGCACCGAGGGGCGGGACCTGCGGCTGCCCGAGCCCGACCTGCCGACCGGGCCGCTGCCGTCGGTGGGCGACCCGGCGGTGCGGGCGAAGACCGTCGCGCCGTCCTCGGAGCTGCCCGCCGGGCCGACCGATCCCGCGCTGCTGGAGGAGGCGCTGGCGGAGCTGGAGCGGATGGTGGGGCTGGAACCGGTCAAGCGCCAGGTCAAGGCGCTGTCGGCGCAGCTGAACATGGCGCGGCTGCGGGCCGGGCAGGGGTTGCCGGTGCAGCCGCCGAAACGGCACTTCGTGTTCTCGGGGCCGTCCGGGACGGGGAAGACCACGGTCGCGCGGATCCTGGGCCGGGTGTTCTACGCGCTCGGGCTGCTGGGCGGGGACCATCTGGTGGAGGCGCAGCGGGCCGATCTGGTCGGCGAGTACCTGGGGCAGACCGCCGTGAAGGCGAACGAGCTGATCGACTCCGCGATCGGCGGGGTGCTGTTCGTGGACGAGGCGTACTCGCTGTCCAACTCGGGGTACGGCAAGGGGGACGCGTACGGGGACGAGGCGTTGCAGGTGCTGCTGAAGCGGGCCGAGGACAACCGGGACCACCTGGTGGTGATCCTGGCGGGCTACCCGGAGGGCATGGACCGGCTGCTCGCGGCCAACCCCGGGTTGTCGTCGCGGTTCACCACGCGGGTGGACTTCCCGTCGTACCGGCCGGGTGAACTCACCTCGATCGGGGAGGTGCTCGCGGCGGATAACGGGGACGGGTGGGACGAGGAGGCGCTGGAGGAACTGGGGTCCATCGCCGGGCATGTGGTGGAGCAGGGGTGGATCGACGAGCTCGGGAACGGGCGGTTTCTGCGGACGCTGTACGAGAAGAGCTGTGCGTACCGGGATCTTCGCCTGTCGGGATATCTCGGGGCGCTGTCCCGTGACGACCTCGCCACGCTCCGCCTCCCCGACCTGATGCAGGCCTACGGCGAGGTCCTCTCGGGGCGAGGCCCTTCCGACCCGTCGGCGCTGTGACGCGGTTGCGGGCGGCGGCCGGGGGTGGGTTCCACTCACCCGCGCTGGCAGGGTGCCGCTGCGCCCACCCGTGCCGCCCCCAGCGGCACGCATGCCCGCAGCTACGTACGGCGGCGCGCGGCTGCGGCTGCGGCTGCGGCTGCGGCTGCGCAGCCGACAGAGCTGCGACGTGCCCCGTAAGGGGCGCGGGGAACTGCGCGAGAGGTCACCACGTACCCGCGCCGAGGGACGGCGCCCGGGGCTACGTCGCCAGGACTTGCTCGGGTTCCGGCGGAGCCACCCTGTGGGCCGGGTCTCGGACCTCGCCGACGAGGAGTTCGAGGGCGTCCTCGAGGGCGACGAGGCCGAGGACACGGCCGGAGGGGTCGGCGACCTGGGCCAGGTGGGTCGCGGCCCGGCGCATCACCGTGAGCGCGTCGTCGAGCGGCAGTTCCGCCCGGAGCGTGGTCATGGGCCGCCACACGTGCTGCGGCACCGCGCGGTCGGAGTCCTCCAGGTCCAGGACGTCCTTGACGTGCACGTACCCCATGAACGCCCCCTTCTCCGCGGCCACCGGGAAGCGGGAGTAGCCCGTGCGGGCGGTGAGGGCGACGATCTCGCCCGGGGTGACCGACGGCGGCACCGTGACCAGGGACTCGCGGGTGAGGAGGACGTCGGTGACCGGGCGTGAGCCCAGCTCCAGGGCGTCCTCCAGGCGTTCCCGCTCCTCCGGCCCGAGCAGCCCCGCCTGACCGGAGTCCTCCAGGAGCCGGTTGAGCTGTTCGCTGGTGACGACCGCCTCGACCTCGTCCTTCGGCTCGACCCGGAACAGCCGCAGGATGCCCTGCGCGCAGGCGCCGAGCGCGACGGTGATCGGCCTGCACAGCCGGGCGAAGGCGACGAGCCCGGGGCTCAACCACAGCGCGGCCTTCTCGGGCGCGGCCATCGCGAGGTTCTTCGGCACCATCTCGCCGATGACGAGGTGGAAGAAGACCACGGCGGCGAGGGCGATGACGTAGCCCAGCGGGTGCACCATGCCGTCGGGCAGGTGGACCGCCGCGAACACCGGCTCCAGCAGATGCGCCACCGTCGGCTCGGCGACCGCGCCCAGCGTCAGGGAGCAGACGGTGATGCCGAACTGCGCCGCCGCCATCATCTGCGGCAGCCGCTCCAGCCCGTACAGCACCTGCCGGGCCCGCGCGGTGCCGAGCGGTTCGATCTGGCTGCGGCGGACGGAGACCAAGGAGAACTCGGCGCCGACGAAGAAGCCGTTGGCGAGCACGAGCAGTCCGGCGAAGACCAGTTGGAGGACGCTCATCGGACGGCCTCCATCACGTTCACCGCGGGGGCGGTGCGGACCAGGCGGACCCGTTCGGCGCGGTAGTGGCCGACCTGGCGGACGGACAGCCGCCAGCCGGGCAGTTCGGCCCGGTCACCGGGGGCCGGGATACGGCCGAGCCGGTCGGCGACGAGGCCGGCGACCGTCTCGTACGGCCCCTCCGGCACGTCGAGGCCTATGCGCTGCAGGATGTCGACGCGGCAGCTGCCGTCCACGTCCCACGCGGGCCTGCCGTCCTCGGGCGGGGCGGCGGCCAGCTCGGGCATGTCCTTGGCGTCGTGCTCGTCGCGGACCTCGCCGACGAGTTCCTCGACGATGTCCTCCAGGGTGACGACACCGGCCGTGCCGCCGTACTCGTCGACGACGACGGCGATGGGCTGCTCGCTGCGCAGCCGGGCGAGGAGCGGCTGGACGGGCAGGGTCTCGGGAACGAGGAGCGCCTTGCGGGCGATCCGGCTCACCGGGGTCCGCAGCCGCTCGTGCACGGGGACGGCGAGGGCGTCCTTGAGGTGGGCCATGCCGACGATCTCGTCGATCTTCTCCCGGTAGACGGGGAAGCGGGACAGGCCGGTGGCGCGGGTGAGGTTGACGACGTCCTCGGCGGTCGCCGACGCCTGCAGGGCGCTGACCTTCACGCGCGGGGTCATCACGTGCTGCGCGGTCAGCTCGCCCAGCGACAGGGTGCGCACGAACAGGTCTGCGGTGTCCTGCTCCAGGGCGCCCGCCCGCGCGGAGTGCCGGGCCAGGGACACCAGTTCGCCGGGGGTGCGGGCGGAGGCCAGCTCGTGCGCGGGTTCGACGCCCAGGGCCCGCACGAGCCGGTTGGCGACCGTGTTGAGCATGGCGATCACCGGGCGGAACAGCAGGGCGAAGCGGTGCTGCGGGCCGGCCACGAACCGGGCGACCTGCAGCGGCTTGGACACCGCCCAGTTCTTGGGCACGAGTTCGCCGATCACCATCTGGATCGCGGAGGCGAGCAGCATGCCGACGACCACGGCGATGCCGGAGACGGCGCCGCCGGGGAGGCCGGTCGCGGCGAACGGGCCGCGCAGGAGGGCGGCGAGGGCCGGTTCGGCGAGCATGCCGACGACGAGGGAGGTGATGGTGATGCCGAGCTGGGTGCCGGAGAGCTGGAAGGACAGCTCCTTGAGCGATTCGACGACCGTGCGGGCCCGCCTGTCGCCGTCGGCGGCCGCCTTCTCGGCCTCCGGGCGCTCGACGGTGACGAGCCCGAACTCGGCGGCGACGAAGAAGCCGTTGGCGAGGATGAGCAGGAACGCCGCTGCCAGGAGCAGCAGGGGGATGGTCATGATGCCGCCGCCTCCGAGGTCTCACGGACGCGGTCCGCGGTATGTCGGGAGGGGGCGGCGCAGATACTACAGGACGATCCGTCCATCGCCGGAGAGGGTCACTCCTCGGGTAGCAGGAAGCCCCGTGCGCCGGGTGGCGCAGCAGGGACGGAGGCGCGACGAAAAAGCCTCCGCCAACAGATTAGTCAAGACCGGGCCCGGTACGGCAGGGTGGACGCCCCCGACTCAGCCCTGATCTTCCGCCGTATGGGCCGTCGCGTGGGCGCAGGCGAGTGCGCGGAGCGCCTGCGCGTCGGCGATGGCCCGCTTCCGGGCGAGGCCCGGCTGGATGCCGAGGGCGGGCAGGCTGGTGCCGTCGCTGAGGTTGAGGAACACCCAGGGGTCGCCCGGGCGGAGGTTCACCTGGAGGATCTCCGCCCAGTCCAGACGCCTTCTGCTGACGATGTTGACGACGGTGACACCGGTCTCGTCGGCGACGACCTTCACCCGGGCGAGCTGGGCGAGCACCCAGAAGAGGAGCGCGCCGGTGAGGATGAAGGTGAGCCGCTCCCCCGGGCCGAGCTGCTCCAGCAGCAGGGCGATCCAGGTGATGACCAGGAAGATCGCCAGGCCCGCGGTGAGCAGGATCACGCGGGTGTGGCCCGGGCGGAAGGTGACGGGCAGGGCGGGGAGGCCGGACGTGTCGGACATGGTCGAGCGGTCCCTCAGAGGCGGCAGGCGTGAATGGCCGTGGTCAGGATGGCACGGGCGCCGATCTCGTACAGGTCGTCCATGATGCGCTGGGCCTCCCGGGACGGGACCATGGCGCGGACGGCGACCCAGCCCTCGTTGTGCAGGGGGGAGACGGTCGGCGACTCCAGGCCGGGGGTCAGGGCGACGGCCCGCTCCAGCTGCTCGACACGGCAGTCGTAGTCCATCATCACGTACGTCCGGGCGACGAGGACGCCCTGCAGGCGGCGCAGGAACTGCTGGACCTTGGCCTCGTCGGCGTCGTCGGCCTCGGCGGCGGCGCCGGTGCGGCGGATGACGACGGCCTCGGACTTCATGATGGGCTCGCCGAAGACCTCCAGTCCGGCGTTGCGCAGCGAGGTGCCGGTCTCGACGACGTCGGCGATGACCTCGGCGACGCCCAGTTCGATCGCGGTCTCGACGGCGCCGTCGAGGTGGACGACGGAGGCGTCGACGCCGCGGTCGGCGAGGTGTCCGGCGACGATCCCCTCGTAGGAGGTGGCGACCGTCCTGCCCTTGAGGTCCTCGATGCCCTGCGCGGTGCCGGGCTTGGCGGCGAAGCGGAAGGTGGAGCGGGCGAAGCCGAGCGGGAGGATCTCCTCGGCGTCGGCACCGGAGTCGACGAGCAGGTCCCGGCCGGTCACCCCGATGTCGAGGCGGCCGGAGGAGACGTAGATCGCGATGTCGCGGGGGCGGAGGTAGAAGAACTCGACGTCGTTCTCGGGGTCGACGATCCGCAGTTCCTTGGACTCGCGGCGCTGCTGGTAGCCGGCCTCATGCAGCATCTCCGCCGCAGGGCCGGACAGGGAACCCTTGTTGGGGACGGCGATGCGCAGCATGAGGTTCGGCTTCCTTTGCTCGTTCTTCTACGGGGACGGGGGCGGGGTGGGGCAGGGCGCGGCCGTACGGCTCAGAGGTGGGCGTAGACGTCGTCCAGGGAGATCCCGCGGGCGACCATCATCACCTGGACGTGGTACAGCAGCTGGGAGATCTCCTCGGCCGCCGCCTCCTTGCCCTCGTGCTCGGCGGCCATCCACACCTCGGCGGCCTCCTCGACGACCTTCTTGCCGATGGCATGGACGCCCTTGCCGACCAGCTCAGCGGTGCGGGAGGTGGCGGGATCGCCGTGGGCGGCCTTGTGCTGGAGCTCGGTGAACAGCTCCTCGAACGTCTTCTTGGACATGGTGAGCCTTACCCTACGCGGTTCGGGCGACTCCCTAGTGCCAGGGTTCAGATACTGAGCGCAGCGTGGCGGCGGTCGCGATCGCCGCGGTCACCGCCTCGTGGCCCTTGTCCTCGTTCGAGCCCTCGATACCGGCCCGGTCGAGGGCCTGCTCCTCGGTGTCGCAGGTGAGCACGCCGAACCCGACGGGCACGCCGGTCTCGATCGACACCTGGGTCAGGCCCTGGGTGACGCCCTGGCAGACGTAGTCGAAGTGCGGGGTGCCGCCGCGGATGACGACGCCGAGCGCGACGACCGCGTCGTACCCGCGGCCCGCGAGGACCTTGGCGGCGACCGGCAGTTCGAAGCTGCCGGGCACCCGGATCAGGGTCGGCTCGTCGATGCCCAGCTCGTGCAGGGCGCGCATCGCGCCGTTGACCAGACCGTCCATCACCTTCTCGTGCCACTGCGCCGCGATGACGGCGACCCGCAGGTCGCTCGCGTTGCGTACGGACAGCTCCGGTGCACCCTTGCCGCTCACGTCTCTCCTCAGTGCGTTCTCTTACTGGTTGCCGCAGGTGGACACGGCCGGCGTGTCCAGCCAGGGCAGATCGTGCCCCATCCGGTCCCGCTTGGTGCGCAGGTACCGCAGGTTGTGCTCGCCGGCCTGGACGGGCATCGGCTCGCGGCCGGTGACCTTCAGGCCGTGGCGCAGCAGCGCGTCGGTCTTGTCGGGGTTGTTGGTCATCAGGCGGACGCCGCGGACGCCGAGGTCGGCGAGGATCCGCGCGCCGGCGCCGTAGTCCCGGGCGTCGGCGGGCAGGCCGAGTTCGAGGTTGGCGTCCAGGGTGTCGCGGCCCTGCTCCTGGAGTTCGTACGCCCGCAGTTTGGACAGCAGGCCGATGCCGCGCCCCTCGTGGCCGCGGAGGTAGACGACGACGCCCCGGCCCTCGGCCTGGATGCGTTCCAGGGAGGCGTCCAGCTGGGGGCCGCAGTCGCAGCGCAGGGAGGCGAAGATGTCGCCGGTGAGGCATTCGGAGTGGACGCGGACCAGGACGTCCTCGCCGTCGCCGATCTCGCCGTGGACGAGGGCGACGTGCTCGACGCCGTCGACGGTGGACCGGTAGCCGTAGGCGGTGAAGGTGCCGTACCGGGTGGGCAGGCGGGTCTCGGCCTCGCGGCGGACGGTGGGCTCGCTGGTACGGCGGTAGGCGATGAGGTCCTCGATGGAGATGATCGTCAGGCCGTGCTTGCGGGCGAACGGGATCAGCTCGGGCAGCCGGAGCATGCGGCCGTCCTCGCCGGCGATCTCGACGATGGCGCCGGCCGGGCGGAGTCCGGCGAGCCGGGCGAGGTCGACGGCGGCCTCGGTGTGGCCGTTGCGGACCAGGACGCCGCCGTCGCGGGCGCGCAGCGGGAAGATGTGGCCGGGGCGGACGAGGTCGGTGGGTTCGGCGGTGCCGCTCGCCAGCAGCTGGAGCGTGGTGGCGCGGTCGGCGGCCGAGATGCCGGTGCTCACGCCGTGCGCGGCGGAGGCGTCCACGGAGACGGTGAACGCGGTCTTCATGGACTCGGTGTTGTCCTCGACCATCTGCGGCAGTCGCAGCCGGTCGAGTTCCGCGCCCTCCATGGGGGCGCAGATCAGGCCGCGGCACTCGCTCATCATGAAGGCGACGATCTCGGGGGTCGCCTTCTCGGCGGCGATGACGAGGTCGCCCTCGTTCTCGCGGTCCTCGTCGTCGACGACGACGACGGGGCGGCCGAGCGCGATGTCGGCGACGGCCTGTTCGACGGGGTCGAGGCGGAACTCCTCGATGTCGTCCGTGCTGTAGAGGATCGGTGCCGAGGTCATGCCGGCGCTCCTTCCAGGACGGGCTGCGGGCTCTTGCGGGAGCGCAGCCACCAGTCGCGCATGCCCCACAGGACGAGTGCGCCGTAGATGACGTAGACGAAGCCGGAGAAGGCGTAGCCGTTGGCGAAGTTGAGGGGGACGCCGACGAAATCGACGAGGAGCCAGGCGAACCAGAACTCGACCATGCCGCGCGCCTGGGCGTACATGGCGACGACGGTGCCGACGAAGATGTACGCGTCCGGCCAGGGGTCCCAGGACAGGGACGGGTAGGCCTTGAAGAGGAGGGCCACGGCGGCGGTGCCGGCCGCGGCGGCCGCGACCATGGCGCCGCGTTCGCGCCAGGTGGCGAACCGGGGGGTGATGTGGCCGTCGGCGGAGCGGCCCTTGTCGCGCTGCCACTGCCACCAGCCGTACAGGGCGACGGCCATGACGACGGCCTGCTTTCCGGCGCTGCCGGTCAGGTGGCCGTAGAAGGCGGCGAACAGGACCAGGCCGGAGAGGAACTGCACGGGCCAGGTCCACAGGGAGCGGCGCCAGCCGAGCGCGAGGGTGATCAGGCCCAGGATGTTGCCGGTCATGTCGGACCAGATGATGCGCTGGCCGAACAGCGTGAACGCCTCGGAGTTGAGCCAGTTCACCGCCCGGCCCCCTGACCGGCCATCAGCCGCTCGACGTACTTGGCGATGACGTCCACTTCGAGGTTGACCGGGTCGCCGGGCTGCTTCACACCGAGCGTGGTGAGGGCCAGCGTGGTCGGGATGAGGCTGACGGTGAAGTAGTCCTGGCCGGCGTCGACGACGGTGAGGCTGATGCCGTCGACGGTGATGGAGCCCTTCTCGACGACGTAGCGCGCGAGGTCCGCGGGGAGCGAGACCTTGACGATCTCCCAGTTCTCCGAGGGCTTGCGCTCCAGCACCTCGCCGGTGCCGTCGACGTGCCCCTGCACGATGTGCCCGCCGAGGCGCGCGCCGACGGCCATGGGGCGCTCCAGGTTGACGCGGGAGCCGACGGTGAGCGCGCCCAGGCTGGAGCGGTTCAGGGTCTCGGCCATGACGTCGGCGGTGAATTCGTCGCCCTCGTGTTCGACGACGGTGAGGCAGACGCCGTTCACGGCGATGGAGTCGCCGTGCTGGGCGCCCTCGGTCACGACGGGGCCGCGGAGACGGAAGCGCGAGGCGTCGCCGAGGGTCTCGACGGCGGTGACCTCACCCAGTTCTTCGACGATTCCGGTGAACACTTCCCGGGTCCTCCTGCCTCATTCGGGCACGGACTCCGGGGCCTGTCGATGACGACAGAATCAACGGGTGAGCACACCGGGACGACGCCGAGATAGGCCGGTCCACGCAGGACCCAGCCCGAATACGGCGACGCGCACGGATACACGTGCCCGCCCGCCGCGCACTGCCTCCCATCCGGACTTTAACCGTCGGTCCAGGAATTTCACCTGGTCAACCGGCCGCTGGAAGCGACCGGGTCGCGGACTGTAACCGCCGGTTCGGAATTTCACCGACCCCGGAGTGCGCTGCTTCTGGTACGAGGCCAGTGTGCCACGCCTCGCACTCACCCAGACAGGGGATCGGTGTGGCTTCACTCACAGTACGTATCCCTGGACTTGCGCACCGAAACCGGGCAGCTCAACTGGCCTGAGTGTCAAGGGCCGTTGACCCGCCCCGCGACCCCGAACCCATTGACCATGCTGGTCTAGTCCAATTAGGGTGCGGGCGGGCCCGGCGGCGGTGACGACGGCCCTTGCCCGCCGCCGGGCCGTCGACCAGGGCCGCTGGTCAGGGCCAGCCGTCAGCCCCCCGCTCCGGGGGTGCGAACAACTCGTCCTGAGCTCGGTCGCGCGCCGTCAGCAGGGCACCCCGCAGGACGGCCGCCCCACCCAGGCCACTCGCCCGCACCTCGGTGGCGAGCGGCGACATCCGGCGGATCCGCCGCTCCACCCGTCCGGCCAGTTCCGCTCCCCCGGCCCGGCCAATCTCCCCGCCGAGCACCACGCATCCCGGGTCCAGGACGGCGACCACGGACGCGACACCGAGGGCGATCCGGTCGGCGAGGACGTCCAGGAAACGGGCGGACGCCGGGCCCGCATCCCCGCTTTCGGACGCCGGCCCCGGCCCCCCGCCCTCGGACGCCGAATCCGAGCCCTCGCCGACGGGCGCCGGCCCCGCCTCCGCGCCCGCGGACTCCGCCCCCGCGTCCGCCACGGCCGCCACGGCCGCCACCGCGTCGCGAACCACGGCCGCCGCAGCCGGACCGTCTGCCGCGCCCGGACCGTCCGCCGCCCCCGGCGCGTGGAGCCCGCACTCGCGGGCCAGGTCCCCGATCGCCGCCGCCCCGGCCAGGGAGTGGAAGCCGCCGTCGCAGTCGCTGCGCGAGGGCAGGGACGTCGTGCCCGGCACGGGGAGGAAGCCGATCTCGCCGGTGCCGCCGGAGGCGCCGCGGCGGAGGGCGCCGTCCAGGACGACCGCCGCGCCGACTCCGTGGCCGAGCCACAACAGGACGAACGTGTCGCGGTCCCGGGCGGCACCCTCGCGCTGTTCGGCCAGGGCGGCCAGGTTGGTCTCGTTCTCGACGGTGACCCGGGCCTCGGGCAGCCGTTCCTGGAGTGCGGCGACCAGGCGGCGGTGCCAGACGGGCAGTCCGCCGGAGTCGCGCAGATCACCGCTCGCAGGGTCGATGAGGCCCGGCGCGCCGATGCCGACGGTGTGCAGCCGGCCGGCGCCGGCCTCCTTCGCGGCCCGCTCCACCGCGGCCACTGCCCGCTCGACGGCCGTTCCGGTGCCGGTGCCGCCGCCGATGGGCACGGACGCCTCGGCGAGCACACGCCCCACCAGGTCGGACACCAGCACCGAGACGCCCCCGGTGCGCACGTCGAGCGCGGCGAGGTGGGCGCGGTCGGCGACGATCCCGTAGAGGCGGGCGTTGGGCCCCCGGCGCTGCTCGCCGGACTCGCCGACCACCGTGATCAGGCCGGCCGCGGTGAGCCGGTCCACGAGGTCGGCGACCGTCGGCCGGGACAGTCCGGTGAGCCTCTTCAACTCCCCTGCGGTCAGCGGGCCTTCCTGCTGGAGCAGACGTAGGGCGAGCCGGTCGTTGATGGCCCGGGCGGTGCTGGGTGATGCGGGCATGACCGGAATCCTCCCAGACACGGGCGTCGCGATACTCACTATCTATCAGGCAGGGTCCCTGATAGTTTACGGCGGTACCACTGGACGGGGAGGTACGCCACCGGACGAGGGAGGGGCTGGGCCATGGCCGACGGGGAGTACACACGCGAGGAGGTCCGGCGCGCCCGGTACGCGGTCGCGGCCGTCTTCGCCGTGCACGGCGCCGTGACCGGTTCCTTCGCCACCCGCGTGCCCTGGGTCCAGGAACACGCCTCGCTCAGCGCCGGCCAGCTCGGATTCGCGCTGGCCTTCACCGCGCTCGGTGCCTCGTGCGCCATGCCGCTGGCCGGCCGGATCAGCCACACCTTCGGCAGCCGGACGGCCCTGCGCGGCCTCATCGCGCTGTGGACGCTGTCGCTGGTCCTGCCGGCCCTCGCGCCGAACCTGTACACGCTCTGCCTGGCGATGTTCACCTACGGCGCCTGCGCGGGCATGGCCGACGTGGCGATGAACGCGCTCGGGGTCGAGGTGGAGCGGCTGCTCGGCAAGTCCATCATGTCGGGGCTGCACGGCATGTGGAGCGCGGGCGCGCTGATCGGCTCGGCCGGGGGCACCCTCGCCGCGCACCTCGGCGCGGACGCGCGCGTGCACTTCCTGCTCGCCGCGGCCGTCCTCACCGTGCTGGGCGTGCTGGCCGCCGGCCGGGTCCTCGACGTCCAGCCCGCCGAGGACGAGGAGCCGCCGCCGCGGTTCGCGCTGCCGCCCCGCTCGGCGCTGCTGATCGGCGCCGTCGGTTTCTGCGCGGTGTTCGCGGAGGGCGCGAGCCTGGACTGGTCGGCGGTCTACCTCCGCGACCAACTGGACACCTCGGCCGGTCTGGCCGCCGCGACGACGACCGGGTTCATGCTGACCATGGCGGTGGCCCGGATCGCCGGGGACGCGGTGGTGAACCGCTTCGGCGCGGTCCGCACCGTGCGGGCCGGCGGCTTCCTCGCCGTGCTCGGCGGCGTGCTGATCGTCGTCGCGGGGCACCCGGCGGTGGCGATGGCGGGGTTCGCGCTGATGGGGCTCGGCATCGCGGTGGTCGTACCGCTGTGCTTCGCCGCCGCGGGGCACGCCGGGCCCAACCCCAGTCAGGCCATCGCGGGCGTCGCGACCATCACCTACACCTCGGGGCTGATCGCGCCGAGCCTGATCGGCGGGGTAGCCCAGGCGACCAGCCTGATGGTCTCGTTCTGCGTGGTGTCCGCGCTGGCCTTCGGTCTCGCCCTGTTCGCGGGCGTGCTGCGCACCGCGGAGCGCGGCGTCGCCGGCGAGGTCAGCCGACGGGCCGCAGCAGTCCCCGACCCACGGCCCTGAAGCCCTCGCTCCAGGGAGCCGGCCGCAGCGTCGCCGCGTCCAGCCGGACCAGGACCCGGGTGCCGCGCGCGTAGGTCTCGGTCCCGTCGGCGGAGCAGAACCGGAAGCCGTAGGTCAGGCCGGTGGTGCCGAGCCGTTCCAGCCAGAGGTGGACGGCGTAGCCACCGGGGCGGGTCACCGGTGCCTCATAGGTGATGGTGAGTTCCCTGACCGCGTTGCAGGCGTCCCCGGCCGCCACCCAGTCGCCGTCGAAGCGCACCCCGTGCTCGTTCCACAGCTCGGTCCACGCGCGCTCGACCATCAGCGGGTAGCGGGCGTTGTGGAGGAGCCCCAGCGCGTCGAGGTCGTCGAAGTGGACGGTGACGGGGATCAGCCGGCCGTGGGCGACGACGGGGGCGGGCGGGGCTTCGGCGGTCACGGGTGGAACTCCTGAACAGGGCGGGCGGGGCGCGGGACACCCCCGGACCCTTCCACCCTAAGCGACCGCTCAGCAACCGCTAGGCGACGGGCGGGCCGGGGAACTCCCTGGTCAACGGCCCGGCGCGGTCATCCCGCGATCGAGTCCAGCTGCTCGGCGGCGGGCCGCAGGGCCCACAGGTCACCGCCGGGAGGCGCCTGGAGGTCCGGTACGGCCGCCCGCGCCGCCCGGTCGCCCGCGTCCGCCGCCGCGTGCACCACGTCGCTCGCCGCGTACCGGTGGAACTCCAGCTCCGGGTGCGGCCAGGCCGCGGCTCCCGTCGCGGCGGGCAGCAGATAGTCGACCGCCTTGAACAGGCTCTGCCCGTCGGGGCCGCGGTAGTGCCACAGGTCCACCCCCACGTGCCGGCCGATGGCCGCGAGCCGGGTGTAGGCGACCAGGTCGAAGGTGGAGTAGTGCCAGCTGCGGGTGCGGGCGAGTTCCTGCGGCTGACCGCCGTCGCCCGCGATCTGCGGGTCGATCCGCTTCGCGCGCGCGTCGAGCACGGTGCGCCGGGCCAGGGCCCGGTCGCCGGTGGCGTAGGCGAGGGCGGCGAGCTGCATGTCGTAGAACGTGCCGTGGTTGTTGGCGGCGGCGCCCTCCTGCTTGCCGAAGGCGCTGTTCTTCAGCCAGTCCAGGAAGCGGGAGTTCCACCCGCGCATCGCGGCGCGGTCGCCGGCGGTCCAGCCGGGGGCGCCGGTGGCGAGGAGGGCCTGCGCGTCGAGCACGCTCGTGTACGACTGCGAGAAGTCGATGACCCCGATGGCCCGGCCGTCGTACTTGCAGGGGATGAACTGGGCGTGGTCCAGGTCGGGGTTCATCCGGGTGGCCGGGTCCAGGAACCAGGTGCGCAGGATCTGCCCGGCCTTCTCGGCGTAGCTCCGCCTGCCGGTGTAGTACCAGGCGAGCGCGAGGTCGTACGTCGAGTCGAAGACCTTCTCGGCGTCCTGCCGGTCGGTGCCGCTGTCGACCTCGGGATTGCGCTGTCCGTCGCGCTGGACGTACGGGCAGCCCCACGGGTTGCCGGCGGTGGGGGCCGTGGTGGGCCACCAGTAGGGCGCCTGGCTGAGGTACTCGTGGACGTCGCCGCCGGGCGCGGGCCGGGGCTTGTCGACGACCGTCCAGGGCCCCTGGCCGAGCCAGGCGTCCGCGCGGTCGGTCAGCGCGGCGACCGCACGGCGCAGCGCGGGGTCGTGGGGCAGGCGGGCCCGTGCCCGCTGGAGCCGGGCGCCGTCGAGGACGGCGGTGGCCGGGGTGCGCGGTGCCGCGTGCGCGGAGGGGACGAGTACGGCTCCGCACGCGACCACGGCGGCGAGGACGAGGGCCACTCGGGATCTGACGCCCATCGGACACTCCTGAGAGTCATGAGACATGTATATGAATGATGTTCATGAATGAGACCGTGTGAGCGTAGAGCCCCCAGCTACCCCTGACAATGGTCCGGAACGTCTTCACGTACAGAGAAAGCGAAACCCCACCATGGATCTCGGCGTGCGCTGGAAGCTGCACGGTGACGGACGCGTTCCCGCGCCCGGAGCGGTGGTACGCCCCGACGAACGGCTCTCCTGGCCCCGCACCGTGGGGCTCGGCGCCCAGCACGTGGTCGCGATGTTCGGCGCGTCGTTCGTCGCCCCCGTCTTGATGGGTCTCGACCCGAACCTCGCCATCATGATGTCCGGCGTGGCGACGGTGATCTTCCTCCTCGCCACGCGCGGCCGGGTGCCCAGCTACCTCGGCTGCTCACTGTCGTTCGTGGGCGTGGCCGCCGTGATCCGGGCCCAGGGCGGCACGAGCGCGACGGTGACCGGGGCGATCCTCGTCGTCGGCGCCGTGCTGTTCCTCGTGGGGCTCGCGGTGCAGCGGTTCGGCGCGCGGATCATCCACGCGGCCATGCCGCCGATCGTCACCGGCGCCGTCGTCATGCTGATCGGCTTCAACCTGGCCCCGGTCACCGCCTCCACGTACTGGCCGCAGGACCAGTGGACCGCCCTGCTGGTCATGCTCTTCACCGGGCTCGCCGTGGTGTGCCTGCGCGGCTTCTGGTCCCGCGTCGCCATCTTCCTCGGCCTGGTCTTCGGGTACGGCATCTCCTGGGCCTTCGACCGGATCTTCGGCAAAATCCACTCCATGGGCGCGGGCGGCAAGGTCACCGACCACTGGCGCCTGGACCTCTCCGGCGTCTCGCACGCCGACTGGATCGGCCTGCCCCACTTCCACGGGCCGTCCTTCCAGTGGTCGGCGGTCCTGGTCGCGCTGCCGGTGGTGATCGCCCTGGTCGCCGAGAACGCGGGGCACGTGAAGGCGGTGGGCGAGATGACCGGCGACCCGCTGGACGACAAGCTCGGTACGGCGATCTCGGCGGACGGCGTCGCCTCGGTGCTGTCGACCGCGGTCGGCGGCCCGCCGAACACCACGTACTCCGAGAACATCGGCGTGATGGCCGCGACCCGCGTCTACTCCACCGCCGCCTACTGGGCCGCCGCCGGCTTCGCGCTCCTCTTCGGCGTCTGCCCCAAGTTCGGCGCGGTGGTGGCCGCGATCCCGGGCGGGGTGCTCGGCGGCATCACGGTCATCCTGTACGGCATGATCGGGCTCCTCGGCGCCCAGATCTGGCTCAACGCCAAGGTGGACCTGCGCAACCCGCTGAACCTGGTCCCGGCCGCCGCGGGCATCATCATCGGCGTCGGAAACGTGACCATGAAGTTCACCGACACCTTCTCCCTCAGCGGCATCGCGCTCGGCACGCTGGTCGTGATCACCGGCTACCACGTGCTGCGCGCCTTCGCGCCCCCGCACCTGAAGGGACGGCAGCCGCTGCTGGACGAGGGGACGTCCTCCTACGACGACCGGGCCCCCCGCACCGAGCCGTAAGCACCGTGAACCGCAGGCACCCCGAACCGTAGGCGCCCCGAGCCGTAGGCACCCCGAACACTGGGCACCCCGAGCCCTAGGCGCCCCGACCGCCCGCTGTGCCCGGTTCGGTCCGTGGTTCCCCCGTTCCGGCGAAGCGCCGGGCCGGTCGGCGCGCGGGGCGGGCCGGGGCTGGGACCCTTCCCCCATGGCGCAGTTGGAGCAGTTCACCACCCCCGTCGACGCCGTCGTGTCCCGGATGCGTGCCCTCGACGCGGCACTGCCCGAGCGGGACGGGATCGCCGTGTTCAACCGTGTCTACCTCGCCGTCACCCGGGAGGTCGGCCGGCGCCTGACCAGGGGCGCGTTCCCCGACCCGCGGGCGGCGGCCACCCTGGACGTGCGGTTCGCCGAGCGCTATCTGGCCGCCGTGGACGCCGTCGCGGACGACCGCCGCCCGCCCGCCTGCTGGCGCCCCCTGTTCCAGCTGCGCCGCCATCCGGGTGTACGGCCGCTGCAGTTCGCGCTCGCGGGCATCAACGCCCACATCGGGCACGACCTGGCGCTCGCGGTGGTGGACACCTGCCGTGCGCTCGGCTGCGAACCGGCCGACCTGGAGGACGAGTTCGACCGGGTGGGCGATCTCCTCGCCTCGCTGGAGGAACGCATCCGCGAGGATCTGATGCCGGGCCCCGACCTGCTCCAGATCGCCGATCCGCTCACCCACCTGCTGGGCTCCTGGAGCCTGGAGCGGGCCCGGGAGGCGACCTGGTCGGCGGCGAGGGCGCTGTGGGCGCTGCGCCGGTTCGAGGACGTCGCCGAGGAGTTCACCGAGCGGCTGGACTCGGCCGTCGGCTTCGCGGGCCGGATGCTGCTCATCCCCCTGCCCGACTGAGCCGGTCGGCCGGGCGGCCACCCGCCGTCCGGCACCCCGATCAGGCCAACCTCCGCGCGGCCTCCTGGACGTCCCCGGCGATCTCTGTACGTTGAACGGGCAACCGATCTCGAAGGAGTACGCACATGGCGACCCGGCTCGGACTCGGCCTCCCGCAGAATCGGCAGTACGACCTCGGTACGGACGTGCCCGACGTGGCCCGCGCCGCCGAACGGACCGGGTACGACAGCCTGTGGGTGTACGAACGGGCCCTGTTCCCGGAGCCCGCCACCCAGGGCCTGTACGGCATTCCGGGCCTGCCCTGGCCCGACGACTACCGGAACGTCGCCGACCCGCTCGTCACGCTCACCCTCGCGGCCGCCGCCACCGAGCGGGTCGGACTGGGCACGGCGATCCTGGTCGCCCCGCTGCACCAGCCGTTCCGGCTGGCCAAGTCGCTGGCCTCGCTGGACGCGGCCAGCGGCGGCCGGGTGATCGCCGGCCTGGGCTCGGGCTGGTCCCACGACGAGTTCGCGGCGACCGGCGTCAGGCCCTTCGAGGAGCGCGGCCGGGTGCTGGACGAGACGCTCGACGTCTGCCGGGCGGTGTGGGGCCCGGACCCGGTGTCGTACGAGGGCTCGATCACGAGGATCGCCCCGGCGGTGGTCGGCCCCAAGCCGGCCCGGCCGATCCCGATCCTGCTGGCCGGCTCCGGCAGGAAGGCCCTGCGCCGGCTGGTGGACCACGCCGACGGCTGGATCCCGGTGAGCCAGGGCGCCGAGCAGATCGCGGCCCAATGGGCGGAGCTGCAGGACCTGGCCGCCGAGCGCGGCCGCAAGGAGCCGCTGCGCACCGCGGTCCGGGTCAACGCCGCGCACTCGGCGCGCCCGTACCCGGGCGAGGACCGCCGCGCCTTCCAGGGCAGCACCGAGCAGATCGTCGGGGACCTGCTCCGCCACGCCGAGCTGGGCGTGGACGAGATCCTGATCGACCTGCAGACGACCCCGCGCGACGCCCAGGAACTGAAGGACGTCGCGGCGGAGGTCTACGCGGCGGCCCGTTCGGCCGGCGTGTGAGCCGGTCCGGCGGTGCTTTCCCGGGCGCTCAGTCCTCGGGGAGTTCCACGGGCGCGATGTCGTCGTAGACGTCGCCGGGGCCCGGGTTGGTCGCGTCGGTCGCGCCGCCGAACTGGTGCATGACGCCCCAGACCGCGTTCAGCGCGGTCTGGATCGCGCCCTCGGCCCAGCCGGCCGTCCAGGAGATGTCGTCACCGGCGAGGAAGATGCCCCGCTTGTCCTCGGGCAGCCGGTCCTGCATGAAGTGCGTGAACAGGCGCCGCTGGTAGCGGTAGTGGCCGGGCAGGTTCGCCTTGAACGCGCCCATGAAGTAGGGCTCGTTCTCCCAGGAGACCGTCACCGGGTTGCCGATGACGTGCTTGCGGATGTCGACGTTCGGGTAGATCTCGCCGAGCGACTTCAGCATGACCTCCATCCGCTCGTTCGCGGAGAGCGGCAGCCACTTCAGGCTGTCGTCGCACCAGGTGTACGACAGGCAGATGACGGCCGGCTTGTCCGGGCCGTCGTCGAGCAGGTAGGTGCCGCGGGTCATGCGGTCGGTGAGCGTCATCGACATGACGTCCCGGCCCGTCGGATTTCCCCTGTCGTCGACGGCCTTGTCCAGCCAGAACGGCCGGTCCACGGGCACGAACAGCTTGCTGGACTCCATGTAGTGGGTGCGCTCGATCGCCGTCCAGTGGTCGATCGGGAACAGCGAGTCGTCGCAGGCGATCTTGGACAGCAGCATCCAGGACTGGGCGGTGAAGATCGCCGCCTGGTAGGTGCGGATGTCGCCGTTCGCGTCGGTCACGGTGATCTGGTTGCCCGCGGTGCGGTGCAGCCGGGTCACGGCCGGCCTGGGCTCGCCGTCCAGGTGCAGGGACTTCAGCGAGGTGCCGTACGGCCAGTGGACGATCTTCTCCGGCTCGCGCTCCCACAGGCGCAGCGGCAGCTGCTGGGAGCCGCCGACGATGCCGCGGTGGTGGTCGTCGGCCTCGGTGTAGACGACGCGGAGGATCTCCAGGATGGAGTTCGGGAAGTCGGTGTCCCAGCCGCCGGTGCCGAAGCCGACCTGGCCGAAGATCTCCCGGTGCCGGAAGGACTTGAAGGCCTCGGAGTCGCACAGGAAGCCGTAGAAGGTCTGGTTGTCGAGCTTCTCGACGAGCTTGGCCCAGATCTCCCGGATGCGGGGCACGTCCCGCTCGCGCATGGCGCGGTTCATGTCGGAGAAGTCCGCGCCCTCGTCGAGGCACTTGTTCCACGCCTCGGCGACGTCCCGGTACACCTGGGGCAGGTCGTCGATCGTCTCGGCGTAGTGCGACTCGCCCTTGAGGTCGACGACCGTCGACGGGGTGGCCTCGGCGAGCGGGTTCGGGAAGGGCCGCGTCTCGAGACCGACCAGGTCGATGTAGTGCTGGAGGGCCGTGGAGGACGGCGGGAAGCGCATCGCGCCCAT
Source organism: Streptomyces sp. L2 (assembly GCF_004124325.1). Lineage (NCBI taxonomy): Bacteria > Bacillati > Actinomycetota > Actinomycetes > Kitasatosporales > Streptomycetaceae > Streptomyces > Streptomyces sp. L2. The sequence continues at coordinate 6,640,545 of NZ_QBDT01000001.1, read as the reverse complement.
CTCCGCGGTCAGCCCCTCCGTCCGGGAGCCGCCCTCGAAGCCGACCGTGCGCAGCCGGCCGCCGAGCTGGTCGGCCTCGTAGACGACGGGCTTGAGGCCCATCTTCATCAGCTCGTAGGCGGCGACGACACCGGACAGACCGCCGCCGATGACGGCGACCTCGGTGCCGTGCTCGGTCGCCGGGACCTGGCCGAGGCCCGCCGGGTGGGCCAGGAAGTCGTCGTACGCGTAAGGAAAGTCCGGGCCGAACATGGTGATCGGCGGCTGCTGCTCGTCGGCGTGCTCGACGGCGTTGGGCACCGTGGACGTCATGGGGTACGGACTCCTTGCGCGGGGGTGGTTCGGGGCGGGCTCGTTACGGTCAGACCAGGGGCCGGTACAGGCCGGGGCGGCGGTCCCTCAGGTACGGGTTGGCCTCGCGGGAGGCGGCTAGGAAGGCGGGGTCGGCGTCGGCGAACACCAGCTGCTCCGCTCGTCCGGCACGGGCGCGGGCGACCCCGTCGGGCCCGGCGAGGGCGGACAGCCCGACGAACTCGAACTCCCCCTCCTGGCCGACCCGGTTGACGTAGGCGACGTACATCTGGTTCTCGAAGGCGCGCACCGGGATCATCGACTCGGCGACGAACTCGAACGGGTGCATCTGCGCGGTCGGGACCACGAGGAGGTCGGTGCCGGCCAGGGCGTGGGCGCGGACGTTCTCCGGGAATTCGATGTCGTAGCAGACCAGGAGGCCGACGGTGAGGCCGTTCAGCTCGGCCTGGACGATCAGCTGCTCGCCCGGCGTGAAGTGCTCGCGCTCGAAGCAGCCGAAGAGGTGGGTCTTGCGGTAGTTCGCGAGCCGGGTGCCGTCGGCGGAGATCAGCTGGGCCGCGTTGTGGACGCTGTCGCCGGCGCGCTCCGGGTAGCCGTAGGCGACGGCCACGCCGTGCCGGGCCGCGATCTCGGCGATCGCGTCGGTGGAGTCGCCGTCGGCGGGCTCGGCGAGGCGGGCGATGTCGTCACCGATCGCGTACCCGGTCAGGAACATCTCCGGCGCGGCCAGCAGCGCGGCGCCCCCGGCGGCGGCACGGGCCGCGGCCTCGTCGAGGACCTTGAGGTTCTCGGCGATCGAGCCGGGCCGGCCGGAGCTCTGGAGCAGGGCGGTGCGCATGCGTGATCCTCACCGGAAAGGGGGTTTGGGGGGCCACTAAGACGGTACGGTCGGCGCGCTCGGGCGGACAAGAAGGAGCCGTTGCGCGCCGGTGCGCGGTTCGTTGCGTGGAGCGGGGGGGCGGTGGCGATTCGTTGCGCGCCGCCGGGCGGGGTCCGCCTCCTCCCCGGGGCGCAGGCGAGGGTCAGGGCTCCCCGCCGCACGGGGGAGGCGGGAGGCCACCCGAGGGGCGATGTGCGGGCGGTCCGGCGCCGGGAGAGTGGTCCCCGTTCACCGACGCGTTCGTCCTACGTGTTGATCCGACGCGTTGATCCGACGCGTTGATCCGACGCGTTCGACCTGGGGAAAGGGCCGCCATGAAGCGCCGTACGAAGATCGCCGTTGTCTCGCTGACCGCCGCGCTGCTGATCACCGCGGGATCGGCCGGGGCGGCGGTCGCCTCGGGGGGCGGGGCGGCCGGAACCGCCGTGGCCGCGCACCCTCACCAGCGGGAGGCCGCCGCGCTCACCGGCACCGCCAAGCTGTACCGCTCGGCCGGGGACGACATCACGTTCAGCTTCGACGCGCACCTCGCCGCGGCGGACACCAAGGACCCGACGAAGGCCACCGGCACCTTCCGCTTCAGCCACTACCTGAACGGGCGGGGCGCCTGGGCCGAGGCGTCGGTGGACTGCCTGCTCACCGGCGGGAAGGTCGCCGTCGTGTCCGGCGTGATCACGGACTCGGACCTGCCTGGCGCCAAGGGCACCCGGGTCGGGGTGAGCGTCCACGACCTCGGCCGGCACGACCGGCTGGGCTACAGCTGGGCGGCCGTGGGCAACCCGGCCGACGTCAAGGACCTGCCGAAGTGCGTCGCGTCGGCGCCGTTCGAGAAGGTGAAGCCGGGCACGGGCGACTTCCACGTCGTGCCGTGGCACCCGGCGCTGTGACCGGCCGGCTGGGACCGGCCGGCAGTGACCCGGCCTAGCCGGGTGCGCCGGACGAGAAGCGGCGCAGCAGCGGGGACAGGACCAGGACCGACTTCGTGCGCTCCACGAACGGCTCGCCGGCGATCCGCTCCAGCACCCGTTCGAAGTGGCGCATGTCGGAGGCGAAGACCTGGGCGATCGCGTCCGCGTCGCCGGTGACGGTCGACGCGGCCACGACCTCCTGGTAGCGCTCCAGGCCCCGCTGGATGGTCTCCGGCGAGGTGTTGCGCCGGCAGTGGATCTCGATGTACCCCTCGGTCTCCCAGCCGAGGGCCGCCGGGTCCACCCGTACGGTGAACCCGGTGATGGCTCCGGTGGCGCGCAGCCGGTCCACGCGCCGCTTGACGGCGGGCGCGGACAGGCCGACGAGCTGCCCGATGTCCGCGTAGGAGCGGCGGGCGTCCTCGGCGAGGGCGTGCACGATGCGTTCGTCGAGATCGTTCAGCACTGGGGGTGGTTCACTTCTTCGGTTCGGTCAGGTCTCGTCAGTTCTCTGCCGCCGGCGCGACGTCCTCAGCGGTCGCGAGGCGGGAACGGCGATAGCCGTACACGAAGTAGAACACGAGCCCGACCGCCATCCAGACACCGAAGACCACCCAGGTGACGGCCGACAGGCTGCCCATCATCCACACGCAGAAGGCGAAGCCCAGCGCGGGCAGCAGCGGCGACAGCGGCACCCGGAACGTGCGCTTCATCTGCGGGCGGCTCCGGCGCAGCACCACGACGGCCACGTTGACCAGCGCGAAGGCGAACAGGGTGCCGATGCTGGTCGCGTCGGCCAGCTGACCGAGCGGGATGGCGGCGGCGAGGACACCGCAGAACAGGGAGACGATCACCGTGTTGGCGCGCGGCGCGCCGGTCTTCGGGTGGACCTTGGCGAAGACCTTCGGGACGAGGCCGTCGCGGGACATCGCGAAGAGGATGCGCGTCTGGCCGTAGAGCACGGTCAGGACGACGCTGGCGATGGCGATGACGGCGCAGAAGGCGAGCAGGGTGCCCCAGAAGCTCTGGCCGGTGACGTCCGTCATGATCTGGGCGAGGGCGGCCTCGGAGTCGTTGAACGTCCGCCACGGCTTGGCGCCCACGGCGACCGCCGCGACCAGCACGTACAGGGCCGTGACGATGACGAGTGACAGCATGATCGCGCGGGGCAGGTCGCGCTGGGCGTTCTTCGCCTCCTCGCCGGCGGTGGAGGCCGCGTCGAAACCGATGTAGGAGAAGAACAGCGTGGCCCCGGCCGCGCTGACACCGGCCATGCCAAGCGGCATGAAGTGGGCGTAGTTGCCGGACTTGAAGCCCATGAAGCCGATGGCGCAGAACAGCACCAGCGCGGCGATCTTCACGCACACCATGATCGTGTTGGCCCGCGCGGACTCCTTGGCGCCGCCGAGCAGGAACACCATGGCGAGCAGGACGACGATCAGCGCCGGCAGGTTGAAGACGCCGCCGTCGACGCCGGGCGGGGACGACAGGGCCGCCGGCAGGGTGACGCCGATCGTGCCCTTGAGCAGCTCGTTGAGGTACTCGCCCCAGCCGACGGCCACGGCGGCGACCGAGACGCCGTACTCCAGCAGCAGGCACCAGCCGCAGATCCAGGCGATCAGCTCGCCCATGGTTGCGTATGCGTACGAGTACGAGGAGCCGGCGACCGGGATGGTACCGGCCAGCTCGGCGTAGGACAGGGCCGAGAAGAGGGCGGTGAGGCCGGCGATCACGAAGGAGAGGGTGACGGCCGGGCCGGCCTTGGGGACGGCCTCGCCGAGCACCACGAAGATGCCGGTGCCGAGGGTGGCACCGATGCTGATCATGGTCAGCTGCCACAGTCCGAGGGATCGCCGCAGCGACCCTCCCTCGCCGTGGCCGCCCTCCGCGACCAGGCGTTCCACGGGCTTGCGACGCATCAGGCGCGCGGCGACGCCCGGGGACGCCGGGGCGGCCGTTCTGTGGCTCTGTGGGGGTGCGCCTTGGTCGAGCACGCGCTGGCTCCTTTTCGCTGCCGGTCAGGGCGAGCGGAGACCGGACGGCACCCACCGAGGCAGGAACCCGCCGAGCGGGGTCCCCGCCACACTGCGTACAGCGGAGACCCTATGAGCCGGAGCATCGCACACGTAATGCAGCAACCTTGCGCACCCACGCAAGATCCTTGCGTTCCCGTTCCCATGACGCGCATTCATTACCCCGGCACGCACGAGCGCCCGCCAAGGGCGCGGGGAACTCGCGCATTCATTACCCCGGCACGCACGAGCGCCCCGTCAGGGGCGCGGGGAACTGCGCGACAAGCCCCCACGCACCCGCACCCGAAAACGCGCCGGAACCCGAAAAGCGGCCCTACTCACAGCGAAGCGTCTAGCTCCAGCTGGCGTGCAACGGCTTGCCCTCCGCATACCCGGCGGCGCTCTGAATGCCCACGATCGCCTTCTCCGCGAACTCCTCCAGCGACCCCGCACCGGCGTACGTGCAGGAGGACCGCACGCCCGCGATGATCGAGTCGATCAGGTCCTCGACGCCCGGGCGGGCCGGGTCGAGGAACATGCGGGAGGTGGAGATGCCCTCCTCGAACAGCGCCTTGCGGGCACGGTCGTACGCCGACTCCTCCGACGTGCGGTTGCGCACCGCGCGCGCGGAGGCCATGCCGAAGGACTCCTTGTAGGCGCGACCGCTCGCGTCGTGCTGGAGGTCACCGGGAGACTCGTAGGTGCCGGCGAACCAGGAGCCGACCATCACGTTGGACGCGCCGGCCGCCAGGGCCATCGCGACGTCGCGAGGGTGGCGGACACCGCCGTCGGCCCACACGTGCTTGCCGTACTTCTTCGCCTCGGCCGCGCACTCCAGCACGGCGGAGAACTGCGGCCGGCCCACGCCGGTCATCATGCGGGTGGTGCACATGGCGCCGGGTCCGACGCCGACCTTGATGATGTCGGCGCCCGCCTCGATCAGGTCGCGCACGCCCTCGGCGGAGACGATGTTGCCGGCCGCGATCGGCACCTGCGGGTCGAGGGCGCGGACCAGCTTGACGGCGCTGATCATCGACTCCTGGTGGCCGTGTGCGGTGTCGATGACGAGGGTGTCGACGCCCGCGTCGAGCAGCTGCTTGGCCTTGCCGGCCACGTCGCCGTTGATGCCGACGGCGGCGGCGATGCGCAGCTTGCCGTCGCGGTCGACGGCGGGGGTGTACAGGGTGGCGCGCAGGGCGCCCTTGCGGGTGAGGATGCCGACGAGCCGGCCGTCCTGGTCGACGGCCGGGGCGTAGCGCCGGTTGGCGCCGTCGAGGGTGTTGAAGGCCTCGCGGGGGTCGATGTCCGCGTCGAGGAGCAGCAGGTCCTTGGACATGACCACTTCGAGCTGGGTGAAACGGTCGACGCCGGTGAGGTCGGCGTCGGTGACGACGCCGACGGGCCGCCGGTTCTCGTCCACGACGACGCCGGCGTTGTGCGCCCGCTTGGGCAGCAGGGCGAGGGCGTCGGCGACGGTCTGGTGCGGGGCCAGCTCGATGGGGGTGTCCAGCACGAGGTGGCGGCTCTTGACCCAGGAGACGACGTCGGCGACCACGTCGATCGGGATGTCCTGCGGGATGACCACGAGGCCGCCGCGGCGGGCGATCGTCTCGGCCATGCGGCGGCCGGCGATGGCGGTCATGTTGGCGACGACGAGCGGGATGGTGGTACCCGTGCCGTCCGGGGAGCTGAGGTCCACGCCCTGACGCGAGCCCACCGCGGAGCGGCTCGGCACCATGAACACGTCGTCGTACGTCAGGTCGTACGCGGGCTGGATGTCATTGAGGAAACGCACGTGCCGCACATCCCAGTCGATCAGAGGTGACCCCCGGACAGGTGTGCCAGGGGGAAAAGAGCACGTACTTCATTGTCCCATGACGACGGCCCCGTCATGCCCCGACAGAACATCCAGGCTGGTCAGAGACCGGCTAGGAGGAACCTCCAAGGGCGAGGGCGACGGTGAGTCCCGGGTTCGTCCCTGTTGCTCGTGTCGTCCGCATGGCCTGTGTAGCCGCCATGGTCTGGGTCGTCGCCATGGCCTGGGTGAAGACGTCCCGGGCGGTCTCCCACTCCTCGGGCCGCGCGGCGGCGTAGCCCTGCCAGCCGAGGACGACGAGCAGGAGTCCGCTGTCCACGGCCTCCGCCGGCCAGACGCCGGGGTCGGCGAGCGAGTCGGCCAGCGCGTCCCAGTTGCGGCCGAACCAGGCGGGCAGCGCGAGGTCCCGTGCGACCCGGTCCATCAGGCCCGCCTTGTCCGTGACGCCGGTCAGGTCCAGCGTGGCCACGTGCCTGCCGGTCAGCCCGTCGCTCATCTCAGCACCGCCCGGAACGAGTCGTAGTGGTCGTCGGTGTAGTAGATCTCCCCGCCCTGCCCGGTGACGATGCGCCGTGCTCCGCGGTCGCGCGAGCCGGGGGTTCGCACCGTGTACTCGTGGTAGTAGCCGCGGGGGTGCTTCGGCAGGTGCCCCTCGAAGTTCCCGAACACGACGCCGTCCTTGGCGTAGGGGTAGGGGCCGCCCCGGTCGATGAGCGCCAGCGTGCGCCGGGCCTCGGCGGGGAGCCGGGACGCCTGGACGGTGGCCATGCCGTGGGCCCAGGCGGGGGTGGTGGCACCGGCTGACGGGGAGGCGCCGGACGGCGCCGGGGAGCCGGTGCCGTGGGCGCAGCCGGTCAGCAGGAGCGCGAGGCAGACCAGCAGGCCGGCGAGGACCCGGGGAACGAACCGCGGCAGCATGCGTCGATGCTGCCACGGCCGTACCGCCGCGACGAGGGGCGACCCGCGGTCAGTGCCCGTCGGGGTCGGCGCGGCTGAGCGCGGGCTTCGGGGTGGGGCCCGCCGTCATCAGGACGTCGGCGGCGGAGGTGTCCGTGACCAGGCTGGTGACCAGCCCGGACCGCAGCACCGCGTCGATGGCCGGCGCCTTGCGCTGGCCGCCCGCGATGGCCACGACCTCGGGGATACGGCGGAGCTGGTCGGTCTTGACCGTGATGCACCGCTCCCCCAGGTCCCGCCCGATGCGGCGGCCCTCGGCGTCGAACAGGTGGGCGGACATCTCGGCGGCGACACCGAGCGAGGCGTAGTGCGCGCGCTCCTCGTCGCTGAGCATGTCGTGCACCGTGGAGATGCCGGGCTCCCAGGAGCCGATGGAGACGCAGGCGACGGTGACCTTGTCGAAGTACTCGAAGGCCCGGGCGATCCCGGTCTGGTGGCGCAGCGCCGCCGCGGTGGCCGCGTCCGGCAGCAGCATCGGCGCGTAGATGGGGTGGGCGTCGCCGCCGGAGACCTGCGCGGCGCGGCGCACGGCCTCCACGGAGCCGCGCTCGGCGGTCCCGGCGTCATAGACACCCGTCAGCTGGACCACCGTGCACGGCGGCAGCCGGTCCAGCGCCGCGGCCATGTGGATGGTGGACCGGCCCCAGGCCAGCCCCAGAACGTCCCCCTCGTTGACGAGTTCGCCGAGCAGGTCGGCGGCGACCTCGCCCAGGTTCTCCGGGTCGGGCGTCTCCTCGGCCTCGGCCGGGGACTCGACCACGACGGCGTGCCTCAGCCCGTAGCGGGCGCGGAGCGCGTCGGAGCGCTCGGCGTCCAGCTCGGCCGGCACCCGGATCTCGATGCGTACGAGATCCCGTTCGAGTGCCGTCTCCAGGACCCGGGCCACCTTGAACCGGCTGACGCCGAACTCCTCCGCGATCTGGATCTTGGACTTGCCCTCGAGATAGAAGCGGCGGGCCATGGCCGCCGCCTGCACCAGCTCAGCGGGTCCCATCCGCATGGCTGACCGGCCCGCCGACATACCCGACACGGGGATCTCCTCACTGCTGTTCACATTCTGGATTCGCCGTCCATCCTTGCAGATTCGGCGTACTTGATCTGCCCTGATGGCCGCCGTTCCCTCAGCTGTTCACGTATCGGTGGCTCAGTGGCCGCAAACCCAGGACGCCTTCTCGCTCGCTGTGCGGGCCTGGTCACGCAGCGCTCGCACCGCCTCGGCGGGGTCCTCCGCCCCGTACACCGCGGAACCGGCCACGAAGACGTCGGCGCCCGCGTCGGCGCACTGCTCGATCGTCGAGGCCGACACGCCGCCGTCGACCTGCAGCCACATCTCCAGGCCGTGCTTGGCGATCAGCTCACGGGTACGGCGGATCTTCGGGAGCATGATGTCCAGGAACGCCTGCCCGCCGAAGCCCGGCTCGACCGTCATGATCAGCAGCATGTCGAGTTCCGGGAGGAGATCCTCGTACGGCTCGATCGGCGTCGCCGGCTTCAGGGCCATGGAGGCACGGGCGCCCTTGGCGCGGATCTCCCGGGCGAGCCGCACGGGCGCGGCGGCCGCCTCCACGTGGAAGGTGACCGAGGAGGCGCCCGCCTCCACGTACTGCGGCGCCCAGCGGTCGGGGTCCTCGATCATCAGGTGGCAGTCCAGCGGGGTGTCCGTCGCACGGGCCAGGGACTCCACGACCGGCACGCCGAGCGTGAGGTTCGGGACGAAATGGTTGTCCATCACGTCGACGTGGAGCCAGTCGGCCCCGTGGACCGCCTTGGCCTCGTCCGCGAGGCGGGCGAAGTCGGCGGACAGGATGCTGGGGTTGATCTGCGCGGGCATGGGTCAAGGGTTGCATGCTCCGCATCGGTCGGCCGAATCAGGTCCGTTGTGGGTCCGGTGCGGTTTCGGCTGCGGGCCGGTGGGGGCTTGTCGCGCCCACGCGGCGGAGCCGCAAATCAATACAGCCCCGCGCCCCTTTCAGGGGCGCTGCCCTTGCCGCCTGTCGAAAAGTTCCCGTCAGGCTGTTTTGCGGATCAGGGCCAGGTACATCGCGTCTGTGCCGTGGAGGTGGGGCCAGAGTTGGATGTCGGGGCCTTCACCCAGGGCGGGGACGCCGGGGAGGAGGGGGCGGGCGTCGAGGAGGTCGGTGCCGGGGTGGTGTTTGAGGACGTCGGAGACCACCGCGCGGGTCTCGGCGAGGTGGGGGGAGCAGGTGACGTAGGCGACCACACCGCCGACCCGGACCGAGTCCAGAGCCGTGCGCAGCAGCGAACGCTGCAGCGGGGCGAAGTTGTCCAGGTCCTCGGGGCGGCGGCGCCAGCGGGCCTCGGGGCGGCGGCGCAGGGCGCCGAGACCCGTGCAGGGCACGTCGACCAGGACCCGGTCGAAGGTGCCGGACCGCCACGGCGGCCGGGTGCCGTCGGCGGCGATGACCTGGTACGGACCGGGGTTTCCGGCCAGCGCCTTGGCGACCAGACCGGCCCGGTGCGGCTGCTTCTCGGAGGCGAGCAGCACCGCCCCGCGCTTGGCGGCGAGGGCGGCGAGCAGGGCGGCCTTTCCGCCGGGGCCGGCGCACCCGTCGAGCCACATGGCGTCGGGGCCGTCCAGCGGGGCGTTCGCGAGCGCGAGCGCGACGAGCTGGCTGCCCTCGTCCTGCACGCCGGCCCGCCCTTCGCGCACGGCCTCGACGGCGCCGGGTTCGCCGCCCTCGGCGAGCCGCACCGCGTACGGCGACCAGCGGCCGGGTACGGCGGCGTCCTCGGCGAGGAGTTCCTCCGGGGTGGACCGGCCGGGCCGGGCGACGAGGGTGACCTCGGGCCGCTCGTTGTCGGCCTCCAGCAGGTCCTCGATGCCGGCCCGTCCGCCGCCGAGCGAGTCCCACAGGGCGGAGACGACCCAGCGCGGGTGCGAGTGCACGACGGCGAGGTGGTCCTCGGGGTCCTCGTCGTAGGGGGGCGCGACCTTCTCCAGCCAACCGTCGAGATCGTGCTGGGCGACCTTGCGCAGGACGGCGTTGACGAACTTCGCCCGGCCGTCGCCGAGGACGACCCGGGCCAGCTCGACGGAGGCGGACACGGCGGCGTGCGTCGGGATCCGGGTGCCGAGGAGCTGGTGGACGCCGAGGCTCAGCACGTCGAGCACCGGCGGGTCGACCTCGCGCAGCGGCCGGTCGACACAGGCGGCGATGACGGCGTCGTACGTCCCCTGCCGGCGCAGCGTCCCGTACACCAGCTCGGTGGCCAGGGCCGCGTCCCGCGCGTCGAACTTGTCCGGCCCCTCCTTCTCCCGCGCCTTGCGCAGCAGCGGCGGCAGCACGAGGTTGGCGTACGCGTCCCGCTCGTCCACCGCGCGCAGTGCCTCGAAGGCGAGGATGCGGACGGGGTCCTTCTGCGGACGCCGGTAGGGCTTGGCCGGCCTGCGGGGCCGCCGGGACTGCTCAGTCACGAAAAGGTGCTCCGGTTGAGAAACGGGGAGGAGACGAGAAGGGGTGTGGCTCCAGCGTACGGCGGCACACCGTTGCCACCCCCATCGGGCAGGCCTCAGCCGCCGAGCGTCTCGCCCTCGGCGATGCGCACGCCGCGCGCCCAGTCGGCCGCCCGCATCGGCTTCTTGCCCTGCGCCTGCACCCACAGCAGCTCCACGGCGTACGACCCGGTGCCCACGTGGACGCTGTTCTTGCCGACGGCGAGCCGGCCGGGGGCGAGGTCGGTCCGCTCGGGGACGGGCGTGACCTGGATGAGCTTGAGCCGCTCGCCCCGGAACACGGTCCAGGCGCCGGGCGCCGGGGTGCAGCCGCGCACCACCCGGTCGACCCGGAGCGCCGGCGCGGTCCAGTGGACCTGGGCGTCCTCGACGGTGATCTTCGGTGCGACGGTGATGCCCTCGGCCGGCTGCGGCACGGCCTTCAGGGTGCCGTCGGCGATGCCGTCCATGGTCGCCGCGAGCAGTCCCGCCCCGGCGAAGGCGAGCCGGGTGAGCAGGTCACCGCTGGTGTCGGTGGGGCGGACCTCCTCCGTCACGGTGCCGTAGACGGGCCCGGAGTCGAGGCCCTCCTCGATGAGGAAGGTGGAGGCTCCGGTGATCTCGTCGCCGGCCATGAGGGAGTGCTGCACGGGCGCGGCACCGCGCCAGGCGGGCAGCAGGGAGAAGTGCAGGTTGACCCAGCCGTGTGCCGGGATGTCCAGGGCGACGCGGGGCAGCAGGGCGCCGTAGGCGACGACGGGGCAGCAGTCCGGGGCGATCTCCGTCAGCCGTTCCAGGAACTCCGGGTCCCGCGGCCTGCGGGGCTTGAGCACCTCGATCCCGGCTTCCTCGGCCCGCTCGGCCACGGGGGACGCGATCAGCCTGCGGCCCCGGCCGGCCGGCGCGTCGGGCCGCGTGACGACGGCGGCCACCTCGTGCCGCCCGGAGGCGATCAGGGCGTCCAGAGCGGGAACGGCGACCTCGGGGGTACCGGCGAAGACGAGCTTCATGGGCGGGATCGGGCCTCTCGGGCGGGGTCACAGGGGCAGCACACCAGTCTATGCCGGGCCGCTGCCCGCCCAACCCCCGCACCACGAACCGCCAACCACCGGGCTGCGCCCCTCCGACCCCGGACGGCGAACCGAAAAGCACCGGTGCGCGGCCGGAACAACGGCGCACGCATATGCCCATACGCCCCCACACCGTGACCAGCGGAGCGCACACGCGTTGGTCAAGAAAGAGTTGACCCCACCGGGCCGCCCACACGGCCCATCCCTTTCAACGCCGGTTCGAGAGGCTTGTTCATGGCCGACCACGCAACCCACGACGCCCAGGCCCGGGCCAGCCTGCACTTGCTGGTGCGGGACATCGAGCGGGTCCGCCGGCAGGTGGACGCGCTGCGCACGCTCACCGCCCAGTTGGGCAACGTCTACCGCCCGCGCCGTCCGGGGCCCTCCGCGGGCTTCGTCGTCTACGGACGCGCCCCCGCGCCGACGGTCCGCCTCGCCCAGGAACTCCGGGACAGCGTCGAGACGTTGGTCACGGCCGCGGTGGACTTCGACCGCTCGCTCGGCTTCTCCTGGGACGCGGTGGGCTCGGCGCTCGGCGTCACCAAGCAGGCGGTGCACCGCCGTTACGGCGCCCGGCGCGCCGCCGCCCAGGCGGCGGCCGAGGCGGAGCGGGGCACGGAGCCGTCCGGTGCCCGTACGCTCAACGTGAACGCGGGCCTGCCCACCGTGCCGACCGTGCCCGCGGCCCGCTCCATGCCGACCCAGCCGACGGCAGGCAGCCCCACCCTCCGCGAGGACCCGCGCCCGCCGGCCTTCCCCGGCCCGCGCAACGGCTGACGCCCTCTCATCCCTGCCCTCCCGGGACCAGTCCGGGAGGGCAGCCGCACGCCCGCCGCCGGCCCGCCGGAAAAGCGGTTCCCAAGGAAGCGGACCGCGTTCGCGGGGTTCGCGGGTGCCGCCAGCGAAGACGACCACGTGCCGGCCCCGCAAGCCGGTCCCGCTCCGCTGCGCGTCAACCGTGCCGGCCCCGCAGATCGGCCCGCTCCCGTGCGCGTCAGCCATGCCGATTCGCAGGCCGGGCCCCACCCCGGTGCACGTATCAACCGTGCCGGCCCCGCAGATCGGGCCCCACCCCGGTGCGCGTCAGCCATGGCGCTTCGCAAGTCAGGCCCACCCCGGTGCGCGTCAGCCATGGCGGTTCGCAAGTCGGGCCCACTCCGGTGCACGTCAACCGTGCCGACCCCACAGGCCGGGCCCGCTCCGCTGCGCGTCACCCGTGCCGGCCCGCGAATCGGACCCGCCCCGGTGCGCGCCTCGACTGTGCCGACTCGCAGGTCAGGCCCACCCCGGTGCGCGTCAGCCGATGTCCGGTGGGTCGATGCGTACCCGTACCCGGTCTGCCTCGCCGCTTCCCCGGGCCGTTCGGGCGGCCTGAGCCGTCTTCAGGGCGGCGGCGAGGGCGGCGCCGCTGCCGGGCGGTACCCGGACGAGCGCTCGCTCCCAGTCCTCGCCCGGGGGTGGCGCGCCGGGTCTGCGCGGCCGGCCGGGCAGGGTGGGGGGCACCGGCACCGGGCCCAGGACCTCGGCGTCCGGGGGCAGTTCGACGGCTGTCAGGAACTCGGCGACGGCCGCCGGTGTCCCGGACACGGCCGCCATCCGGGAGACCGGCGGGAAGCCCAGTTCGGCCCGCTCGGCCAGCTCCCGCACGGCGTGGCCGACGGGGTCCCAGCGCACCAGCGCCTGCACGGGCCGTAGCGTCGGCTCGGCGACGACGACCACGGTGCCGCCCTCCCCCTGCGGGCGGACCAGCGCGCCGGCCGCGATCCAGCGGCGCAGCGCGTCCTCGCCGGCCCTGAGGTCGGGGCGGCCGAGCATGGCCCAGCCGTCCAGCAGCAGGGCCGCCGCGTAGCCGCCCTCGGCGACGGGCTCGGCTCCGGGGGTGCTCACGACCAGGGCGGGCGCGGACGGCACCGTGTCCAGCACGTGTTCCCGCCCCGAGGTGCGCACGGGGACGGCGGGGAAGGCGCGGCCCAGTTCCTCGGCGGTGCGGCGCGCGCCGACGACCTGGGCCCGCAGCCGGAAGCACCCGCACTCCGGGCAGTGCCACGCGCCCTCCTCGCGCCCGCACCAGCCGCACCGCAGCGCGCCCGCGTCCGGTGCCTGGAGCGGCCCCGAGCAGTGCCGGCACCGCGCGGGCGCCCGGCACCGGTCGCAGGCCATCCGGGGCACGTACCCGCGGCGGGGCACCTGGACCAGGACCGGGCCGTGCCGCAGGCCCTCCCGGACCACCTGCCAGGCCAGGGTGGGCAGCCGGGCGGCACGGGCGGCCTCGTCACGGGCGAGGTCGCCGTCGCCCACGGTCCGCACCAGGGGCGCGGCCCGCCGCACCTGCTCCCGCCCCGCGACCAGGGGGCGCGCCCAGCCGCTCTCGACGAGCTGGGCGGCCTCGACGGTGCAGCTCCAACCGCCCACCAGGAAGGCGCACTTGTCCAGCGCGGCCCGCATCAGCAGGACGTCCCGGGCGTGCGGCTGCGGGGCGTGCTGCTCGCTGTGGCTGTCGTCCCCGTCGTCCCAAACGGCGACGAGACCGAGGTCCCGCACGGGGGCGAACATGGCGGCGCGCGTGCCGACCACGGCGCGCACCGCGCCGCGCCGGACGGCCAGCCACTGCGCGTACCGCTTCTCGGGCCCGGCGTCGGCGGTGAGCAGCGCGTGCCGGCCCTCGCCGAGGAGGGCGGTCAGCGCGGCGTCGACCCGGGCGGCGGCCCGGCCGTCCGGTACGACGACGAGCGCGCCGCGTCCCGAGGCGAGCGCCGCGGCGACGGCGACGGCCAGTTCCTCGCTCCACTCCGGGCCGGGCAGGGCGTTCCACACGGCTCTCGGGGCGCCGCCGGAGGCCAGCGACTCGATGAAGGCGCCCCCGTGTTCGTACCGCCCCCAGGAGCCGGGGCCGGGCGGCGGGGGCGGGGGCAGCGGCTCCGGTGACGGGCGGCGCTCGGCGCGGGCGCTGCGGGGCGGCACGGCGAGCTGCAGCACGTCGGCGAGGCTGCCCGCGTAGCGGTCGGCGACGGCCCGCGCGAGGGCCAGCAGTTCCTCGTCGAGCACGGGCTCGGGCGACACGACCTGGGCCAGGGCGGCCAGCGGCCCGGAGTAGTCGGACTCGGCGCGGCGCTCGACGAGGAATCCGTCGATGAGTCCGCCGCCCTCGCGGCGGCCGTCGCGGACCCGGTGCCGGCCCGCGCCGAACCGCACCCGCACCCTGACGCCGGGCTGTGCGTCGGCGTCGAGTTCCTCGGGGACCGCGTAGTCGAAGTACCGGTCGAGGTGGAGCACGCCCTTGTCGACGAGGACCCGGGCGACGGGCAGCTCGGGCGCGAGCGCGGCACCGCGCCAGGTGCGCGGCTTGGCCCGGGGCGCCCTGGCGCCGCGCACGCTCTCCCGGATCAGCGCGAGCTGTTCCGGCGGCGGTGCCCCTGCGGCCCCGTCGCCCCCCGACCCGTTCTCGCTGCTCACGCTTGCATTCTTACCAAACGCCACTGACAACCGACGCCCGCCCGAGATCGGCTCGGCCGCGGGGTGCCGTACGGCACTTCTGCCTTGGGCCACTCGGCCATGCCGGTCCGTGCGGGACCGGCAGCAGGATTCGAACCTGCGAGGGGATCACCCGGAAGTATCCGCGCCCTTCGCACCGGGCGGCGTCGGCGGTCCCAGGGTAGGGGCGGGCCGGCCGCGCCGGCGACGCGTTTTCCGGCCGGCCGGTCCGCACGCACGCGCCGGGGCCCGGCTCCCCCGAAGGGAAGCCGGGCCCCGGACCGCGGGTTCCTCGGCGCCTACAGGCCGGCGGCCTTGCGCAGGGCGTCCACGCGGTCCGCGCGCTCCCAGGTGAACTCGGGCAGCTCGCGGCCGAAGTGACCGTATGCCGCCGTCTGGGCGTAGATCGGGCGGAGCAGGTCGAGGTCCCGGATGATGGCGGCGGGACGGAGGTCGAAGACGTCGTCGATCGCCTTCTCGATCTTCTCGGGCTCGACCTTGTGGGTGCCGAAGGTCTCGACGAAGAGACCGACGGGCTCGGCCTTGCCGATGGCGTAGGCGACCTGGACCTCGCAGCGGGAGGCCAGGCCGGCCGCGACGACGTTCTTCGCGACCCAGCGCATCGCGTACGCCGCCGAGCGGTCGACCTTGGACGGGTCCTTGCCCGAGAAGGCGCCGCCGCCGTGGCGGGCCATGCCGCCGTAGGTGTCGATGATGATCTTGCGACCGGTGAGGCCGGCGTCGCCCATCGGGCCGCCGATCTCGAAGCGGCCGGTGGGGTTGACCAGCAGGCGGTAGCCCTCGGTGTCCAGCTTGATGCCGTCGTCCAGGAGCGCCTTCAGCTCGGGCTCGACGACGAACTCGCGGATGTCGGGGGCGAGCAGCGACTCCAGGTCGATGTCGCTGGCGTGCTGCGAGGAGACGACCACGGTGTCGAGGCGGACGGCCTTGTCGCCGTCGTACTCGATGGTGACCTGCGTCTTGCCGTCGGGGCGCAGGTAGGGGATGGTGCCGTTCTTGCGGACCTCGGAGAGCCGCTTGGACAAGCGGTGCGCGAGGAAGATCGGCAGCGGCATCAGGGTCGGCGTCTCGTCCGACGCGTAGCCGAACATCAGGCCCTGGTCGCCCGCGCCCTGCCGGTCCAGCTCGTCGTCGTCACCCTCGACGCGGTTCTCGTACGCCGAGTCGACACCCTGGGCGATGTCCGGGGACTGGGCGCCGATGGACACCGACACGCCGCAGGAGGCGCCGTCGAAGCCCTTCTTGGAGGAGTCGTAGCCGATCTCCAGGATCTTGCTGCGGACGAGGGTGGCGATGTCCGCGTAGGCCTTGGTGGTGACCTCGCCGGCCACGTGCACCAGGCCGGTGGTGATCAGGGTTTCGACGGCGACCCGGGAGGTCGGGTCCTCGCGCAGAAGCGCGTCGAGAATGGTGTCGCTGATCTGGTCAGCGATCTTGTCGGGGTGACCCTCGGTGACGGACTCCGAGGTGAACAGGCGACGGGACACAACGCTCCCTGGGGTTGCAGCGGCTGCTGGCTGATCATGGGTGGACGGCACGGGGCTGCACCCGGCGACGTCCGTGAACAGTTTATCGGTCGCACCGTGCCACCGGCTCACGTGTCTCGCCTCTCGGGAGCGCTGTGACCTGCGACACCGGCATTCTGCACAATGCCGGGCGGCCTTGGCCAGGCCCGCCACGCCCCGAACGGGGTGGGAGGGATCGCTCGATCGGCTGAAAAGCGCAGGTCCGGTCGGCGCACTGGTCAGGTCAGGCGGGCGGCGACGAGATCCCAGACCGTGTCGGCGAGGGCCTCCTTCGGGCCGTACGGCACGGGGTGCTCGCTGCCGTCAGCGCCGAGCACCACGGCCTCGTTCTCCTCCGAGCCGAAGGTCTTGCGCTCTCCGACCTCGTTCACCACGAGCAGGTCGCAGCCCTTGCGGGCGAGTTTGGCGCGGCCGTTGGCGAGGACGTCGTCGGTCTCGGCGGCGAAGCCGACGACGATCTGCCCGGGGCGGGCCCGGTCGGCCGAGATCTCCGCGAGGACGTCCGGGTTGCGCACCAGGGCGACGGGTTCGGGGTCCTGGCCGTCCTTCTTCTTGATCTTGCCGGAGGCGTAGGCGGCGGGCCGGAAGTCGGCGACGGCGGCGGCCATGACCACGGCGTCCGCGTCGGCCGCGGCCTTCAGGACGGCCTCGCGCAGCTGTACGGCGGTGCCGACGGGTACGACGTCCACGCCGGCCGGGTCGGGCAGGCCGGTGTTGGCCGCGACCAGGGTCACCCGGGCGCCGCGGGCGGCGGCGGTGCGGGCGAGCGCGTAGCCCTGCTTGCCGGAGGAGCGGTTGCCGAGGAAGCGGACCGGGTCGAGGGGTTCGCGGGTGCCGCCGGCGGAGACGACCACGTGCCGTCCCTTCAGGTCGGGCTCGCCGGCGCCGCGAGCCAGCACCCGGCGGCAGACCTCGAAGATCTCGGCCGGGTCGGGGAGCCGGCCCTTGCCGGTGTCGACTCCCGTGAGCCGGCCGACGGCGGGCTCGATGACGACGCAGCCCCGGCGGCGCAGCGTGGCCACGTTCTCCTGGGTGGCGGGGTGCTCCCACATCTCGGTGTGCATGGCCGGCGCGAAGACGACCGGGCAGCGGGCGGTGAGCAGTGTGTTGGTGAGCAGGTCGTCGGCGAGGCCTTGCGCGGCCTTGGCGAGCAGGTCGGCGGTGGCGGGGGCGACCACGACGAGGGCGGCGTGCTGGCCGATGCGGACGTGCGGGACCTCGTGCACGTCGTCCCAGACCTCGGTGGAGACCGGGTTGCCGGAGAGGGCGCTCCAGGTGGGGGCGCCGACGAAGTGCAGCGCGGAGGCGGTGGGCACGACGCGGACGTGATGCCCCGACTCGGTCAGCCTGCGCAGCAGCTCACAGGCCTTGTACGCGGCGATGCCGCCGCTGACCCCCAGAACGACCCTCGGCTTGTCCGCCGTCTCTTCCCGCACCATCTCTCCCCGGACTCGGAACCCGTGCACACCCCATGAGACACCACAGGCCCGGCAGCGCGCTGCCGGGCCTGTGGATAAACCTACTGCGATCAGACTGTCGTACTTACGCCGGGCCCTCGACGGCCTCCGACGTCAGCAGACCCGCGTTGATCTCGCGCAGGGCGATCGAGAGCGGCTTCTCGTGGACGTGGGTGTCGACGAGCGGACCGACGTACTCGAGGAGGCCCTCGCCGAGCTGCGAGTAGTACGCGTTGATCTGACGGGCCCGCTTGGCCGCGTAGATCACCAGGCTGTACTTCGAGTCGGTGGCCTCGAGAAGCTCATCGATCGGCGGGTTGATGATGCCCTCGGGCGCGGTGATGGAAGAGGACACGCTCTGCCTTCCGATGGGTGGGAAAGAATCAGTCGGTGTGACCGGTGTGACATGTCCGAGCACGGCAGTCACGATCACTCAACGTCCATCAAGGCTAGCAGCTCGCGGGCCACGTCCTCGACGGAGGTGTTGACCAGGGTTTCGTCGAACTCCGGCTCGGCGGCCAGCTCGGTCTTCGCGGCGTCCAGACGGCGCTCGATGACCTCGGGCGGCTCGGTGCCGCGGCCGGTCAGCCTGCGCACCAGCTCCTCCCAGGAGGGCGGGGCCAGGAACACCAGCTGGGCGTCGGCCATGGACTCCCGGACCTGCCGGGCGCCCTGGAGGTCGATCTCCAGCAGGACGGGCTCGCCCTTCTCCAGCCGCTCCGCCACCGCCGTGCGGGGCGTGCCGTACCGGTTGCCGGCGAACTCGGCCCACTCCAGCAGCTCGCCGTTGGCGATCAGCTTGTCCATCTCGTCGTCGGTGACGAAGAAGTAGTGGACACCGTGCTGCTCGCCGGGGCGCGGCTTGCGGGTCGTCGCCGAGACCGAGAGCCAGACCTCGGGGTGTTCCTTGCGCATATGAGCGACGACCGTGCTCTTGCCGACCCCGGAGGGGCCGGAGAGCACGGTCAGCCGCGGACGTACGTCCGGGGGCTCGGGGGTCGTCCCCCGGGGTGCTACAGCCATGGGGCGATTATTCCAGCAATCCCCCCGTGCCCGGGACTCCCGGTCCGGTCGCCCCCGGACCCGGCAGCCGGACTCAGGAGCCGGTGCTGCCGAACTCACGCTCCAGGGAGGCGATCTGGTTGGAACCGAGACCCCGCACGCGGCGGCTCTCGGAGATGCCCAGACGCTCCATGATCTGCTTGGCGCGGACCTTGCCCACGCCCGGCAGGGACTCCAGCAGAGCCGAGACCTTCATCTTGCCGACGACGTCGTTCTCCTGGCCCTGCTTGATGACCTCGTGCAGGGAGGCGCCGGAGTGCTTGAGTCGATTCTTGACCTCGGCCCGCTCCCGGCGAGCCGCGGCGGCCTTTTCGAGCGCGGCTGCGCGCTGTTCAGGGGTAAGGGGCGGAAGAGTCACGCCTACGTCACCTCGGATGTCGAACTGTCGGATACGGACCGGTGAGGAACCTAGTCGCCCCACACCTGGGGAGCCACGAGCAACACGCTTCGCCCGTTGACCCTGCTCGGAGACTAGCGGCCAAGTCCGCCAGAGTCAGCGAGAACAGCGGAAAAGTCCTGGTCAGCCTCCGCCATGCCGGACATTTTGGACATAATGCCCCGGATTTGAGGATGTATTCACACTCAAGTCGCCCCGGTGGCGGCTCAGGCCCCCGCGACGGCGGCCCGGATCTCCTCCGCGAACCGCTCCGCGGCCGAGCGCAGCGCCCCGACGTCGGGTCCCTGCCGCAGCACCCCGCGGCTGACGTTCGGCACCACGTTGCGCACCGCCGCGCCGAAGACCCGCGGCAGATCCGCTGCCTTCGCCCCCTGGGCGCCGATGCCGGGCGCGAGGAGCGGGCCGTTGATGTCCAGGTCGTACGTGGACAGGTCGCCGAGCGTGGCGCCGACGACCGCGCCGAAGGAGCCCAGCGGCTCCTCCCCCGCGTTCTCCGCCGCCAGGTGGGCCAGCATGGTCGCGCCCACGCTGCGGCCGTCGGCGCGCACCGCGTGCTGCACCTCGTGGCCCTCCGGGTTGGAGGTCAGC
This sequence comes from Streptomyces sp. L2, assembly GCF_004124325.1. Classification (NCBI taxonomy): domain Bacteria; kingdom Bacillati; phylum Actinomycetota; class Actinomycetes; order Kitasatosporales; family Streptomycetaceae; genus Streptomyces; species Streptomyces sp. L2. The sequence goes on along the minus strand of NZ_QBDT01000001.1, from coordinate 6,620,614 downwards.
GCCAGCACGAACAGTCCGGCGCCGCTCTCCCGGGCCAGTGCGACGGCCGGGCTGAGCGAGCCGTAGCCGAGGTACGGCGAGACGGTCAGGGCGTCCGAGAACAGCGGGGCGTCCTTGTGCAGGAACGCCTCGGCGTAGGCGGCCATGGTCGAGCCGATGTCTCCGCGCTTGGCATCCGTCACGACCAGGGCGCCGGCCTCGCGGGCCTCCCGGACCGACGCCTCCAGGACGGCGAGGCCGCGCGAGCCGAACCGCTCGAAGAAGGCGCTCTGCGGCTTCAGGACGGCGACCCGGTCGGCCATCGCCTCGACGACCGTCCGGCTGAACCGCTCCAGACCGGCCACGTCGTCGTTCAGCCCCCACTCGGCGAGCAGGGAGGCGTGCGGGTCGATGCCGACGCACAGCGGGCCGCGCGCGTCCATGGCACGGCGCAGGCGGGCGCCGAAGGGCTCCATCGGGCTCATGCGGGCTTCCTCACGTCGGCGCCGACCGCGTCGGCGAGGGTGGCGTACGGGCTGGTGCGCAGGCGGGCGGCGAGACCCTTGTGCAGGGCGCGGGACCAGAAGGGGCCCTCGTAGATGAAGGCGCTGTAGCCCTGGACCAGCGTGGCGCCCGCCAGGATGCGCTGCCAGGCGTCCTCGGCGCCCTCGACGCCCCCGACGCCCACCAGGGTGATCCGGTCGCCCACGCGCGCGTACAGGCGGCGCAGGACCTCCAGGGAGCGTTCCTTGAGCGGTGCGCCGGACAGGCCGCCGGTCTCCTTGACCAGGGAGGCCGGGGAGGCCAGTCCGAGGCCCTCGCGCGCGATGGTGGTGTTCGTGGCGATGATGCCGTCCAGGCCCAGCTCCACGGCCAGGTCGGCGACGGCGTCGACGTCCTCGTCGGCGAGGTCGGGGGCGATCTTCACCAGCAGCGGGACGCGCCGGCCCGGCACGACCCGGTCGGCGGCCTCGCGCACGGCGCTCAGCAGCGGGCGCAGCGCCTCGGTGGCCTGGAGGTTGCGCAGGCCGGGCGTGTTCGGCGAGGAGACGTTCACGACCAGGTAGTCCGCGTACGGCGCGAGACGCTCGGCGGACTTCACGTAGTCGCCGACGGCCTCCGCCTCCGGGACGACCTTGGTCTTGCCGATGTTGACGCCGACGACCGTCCGGAAGACCGGCTCGCGGGACGCCAGGCGGGCGGCCACGGCCAGGGAGCCGTCGTTGTTGAAGCCCATGCGGTTGATCAGCGCGCGGTCCGCGACGAGCCGGAACAGCCGCTTCCTGGGGTTGCCGGGCTGCGGCTCCCCCGTGACCGTGCCGATCTCGACGTGGTCGAAGCCCAGCATCGACATCCCGTCGATCGCCACGGCGTTCTTGTCGAACCCGGCGGCCAGCCCGAAGGGGCCGTGCATCCGCAGCCCGAACGCCTCCGTCCGCAGCTCCTTGTACCGGGGCGCGAGAGCGGCGGCGGCGAAGGTCCGCAGCACGGGGACGCGGACGGCGAGCCGGATCCACCGGAAGGCGAGGTGATGGGCCTTCTCGGGATCCATCCGCTTGAAGACCAGGCGGAAGAAGAACTTGTACATCTCTGGAGTCCTCAGGTGTCCTCTGGGTGTCCTCATGAAGAGGGGGACACCGTTTCCGGTGTCCCCCTCGGGGCCTGCTGCTAGTCCCGGGCCGCGGTCAGGTGTTCCGCGTGTTCCTGGAGTGAGCGGACGCCCACGTCGCCGTGGTTGAGGGCGTCGATGCCCTGGACGGCCGCGGCGAGCGCCTGGACGGTCGTCAGGCAGGGCACCGAGCGCGCCACCGCGGCGGTGCGGATGTCGTAGCCGTCGAGCCGGCCGCCCGTGCCGTACGGCGTGTTGACGATGAGGTCGACCTCGCCGTCGTGGATGAGCTGGACGATGGTCTTCTCACCGTTCGGCCCGGTGCCCTCGGACTGCTTGCGCACGACGGTCGCGTTGATGCCGTTGCGCTTGAGGACCTCGGCCGTGCCGGAGGTCGCCAGCAGCTCGAAGCCGTGGGCGACCAGCTCGCGCGCCGGGAAGATCATCGACCGCTTGTCGCGGTTGGCGACCGAGATGAACGCGCGGCCCTTGGTGGGCAGCGGGCCGTAGGCGCCGGCCTGCGACTTGGCGTACGCCGTGCCGAAGACGGAGTCGATGCCCATGACCTCGCCGGTGGAGCGCATCTCCGGGCCGAGGATGGTGTCGACGCCGCGGCCCTGGATGTCGCGGAAGCGCGACCAGGGCATGACGGCCTCCTTGACGGAGATCGGCGCGTCCAGCGGCAGCTCGCCGCCGTCGCCGTTCGCCGGGAGCAGGCCCTCGGCGCGCAGCTCGGCGATCGTCGCGCCCAGCGAGATCCGGGCCGCGGCCTTCGCCAGCGGCACCGCGGTCGCCTTCGAGGTGAAGGGGACCGTGCGCGAGGCGCGCGGGTTCGCTTCGAGGACGTACAGGATGTCGCCCGCCATCGCGAACTGGATGTTGATCAGACCGCGCACCCCGACCCCGCGCGCGATGGCCTCGGTGGAGGCGCGCAGCCGCTTGATGTCGAAGCCGCCGAGCGTGATCGGGGGCAGCGCGCACGCCGAGTCGCCGGAGTGGATGCCGGCCTCCTCGATGTGCTCCATGACGCCGCCGAGGTACAGCTCCTCGCCGTCGTAGAGGGCGTCGACGTCGATCTCGATCGCGTCGTCCAGGAAGCGGTCGACGAGGACCGGGCGGGACGGGCTGATCTCGGTCGACTCGGCGATGTAGGAGGCGAGGCGCGTCTCGTCGTAGACGATCTCCATGCCGCGCCCGCCGAGGACGTACGACGGGCGGACCAGGACCGGGTAGCCGATCTCGTCGGCGATGGCCTTGGCGCCGTCGAAGGTGGTGGCCGTGCCGTGCTTCGGGGCGGGCAGGCCGGCCTCGGCGAGGACGCGGCCGAAGGCGCCGCGGTCCTCGGCGGCGTGGATCGCCTCCGGGGACGTGCCGACGATCGGCACGCCGTTGTCCTTCAGCGCCTGGGCGAGGCCGAGCGGGGTCTGGCCGCCGAGCTGGACGACCACACCGGCGATCGGGCCGGCGAGGGACTCCGCGTGGACGATCTCCAGCACGTCCTCCAGGGTGAGCGGCTCGAAGTACAGCCGGTCGGAGGTGTCGTAGTCGGTGGAGACGGTCTCAGGGTTGCAGTTGACCATCACGGTCTCGTAGCCGGCGTCGCTCAGCGCGAAGGAGGCGTGGACGCAGGAGTAGTCGAACTCGATGCCCTGGCCGATGCGGTTGGGGCCGGAGCCCAGGATGATGACGGCCGGCTTCTCGCGCGGGGCGACCTCGCTCTCCTCGTCGTAGGAGGAGTAGAAGTACGGCGTCTTCGCGGCGAACTCGGCGGCGCAGGTGTCGACCGTCTTGTAGACCGGGCGGATGCCGAGGGCGTGCCGGACCTCGCGGACGACGTCCTCGCGCAGGCCGCGGATCTCGGCGACCTGGAGGTCGGAGAAGCCGTGCCGCTTGGCCTCGGCGAGCAGTGCACTTGTCAGCTCGGGGGCCTCGGCCAGCTCGTCGGCGATCTCCTTGATCAGGAAGAGCTGGTCGACGAACCAGGGGTCGATCTTCGTGTACTCGAAGACCTCCTCCGGGGTGGCGCCGGCGCGGATGGCCTGCATGACCGTGTTGATCCGGCCGTCGGTGGGCCGCACGGCCTCGCGCAGCAGGGTGTCCTTGTCGCCGGGCTCGCCGGTGAAGGCGAACTGGCTGCCCTTCTTCTCCAGGGAGCGCAGCGCCTTCTGGAAGGCCTCGGTGAAGTTGCGGCCGATGGCCATGGCCTCGCCGACCGACTTCATGGTGGTGGTCAGCGTGGAGTCGGCCTGCGGGAACTTCTCGAAGGCGAACCGGGGGGCCTTGACGACGACGTAGTCGAGGGTGGGCTCGAAGGAGGCCGGGGTCTCCTGGGTGATGTCGTTCGGGATCTCGTCGAGGGTGTAGCCGACGGCGAGCTTCGCGGCGATCTTGGCGATGGGGAAGCCGGTGGCCTTGGAGGCGAGGGCCGAGGAGCGGGAGACCCGCGGGTTCATCTCGATGACGATGACGCGGCCGTCGTCCGGGTTGATCGCGAACTGGATGTTGCAGCCGCCGGTGTCGACGCCGACCTCGCGGATGATCGCGATGCCCATGTCGCGCAGGACCTGGTACTCGCGGTCGGTGAGCGTCATCGCGGGCGCCACGGTGATGGAGTCGCCGGTGTGCACGCCCATCGGGTCGAAGTTCTCGATGGAGCAGACGACCACGACGTTGTCGTTCTTGTCGCGCATCAGCTCCAGCTCGTACTCCTTCCAGCCGAGGATGGACTCCTCCAGGAGCACCTCGGTGGTCGGGGAGAGCGTCAGGCCCTGGCCGGCGATGCGGCGCAGCTCGTCCTCGTCGTGGGCGAAGCCGGAGCCGGCGCCGCCCATGGTGAAGGACGGGCGGACGACGACCGGGTAGCCGCCGAGCGTGTCGACGCCCTTGAGGACGTCGTCCATGGTGTGGCAGATGACCGAGCGGGCGGACTCGCCGTGCCCGATCTTCCGGCGGACCGCCTCCACGACCTCCTTGAACAGGTCGCGGTCCTCGCCCTTGTGGATCGCCTCGGGCTTGGCGCCGATCAGCTCGACGCCGTACTTCTCCAGGACGCCGTTCTCGTGCAGCGAGATGGCGGTGTTCAGGGCCGTCTGGCCGCCCAGGGTGGGCAGGAGCGCGTCGGGGCGCTCCTTGGCGATGATCTTCTCGACGAACTCGGGGGTGATCGGCTCGACGTAGGTGGCGTCGGCGATCTCCGGGTCGGTCATGATCGTCGCCGGGTTGGAGTTCACCAGGACGACGCGCAGGCCCTCGGCCCGCAGGACGCGGCACGCCTGGGTACCGGAGTAGTCGAACTCGGCGGCCTGGCCGATGACGATCGGGCCGGAGCCGATGACCAGGACGGACTGGATATCGGTGCGCTTAGGCACGCTGGCCCTCCATCAGGGAAACAAAGCGGTCGAACAGGTAGGCGGCGTCGTGCGGGCCCGCTGCCGCTTCGGGGTGGTACTGGACGGAGAAGGCCGGCTGGTCGAGCAGCTGCAGCCCCTCCACGACGTTGTCGTTGAGGCAGACGTGGGAGACCTCGGCGCGCCCGAACTTCGTGTCGCTGACCTTGTCGAGCGGCGCGTCGACGGCGAAGCCGTGGTTGTGCGCGGTGACCTCGACCTTGCCGGTCGTACGGTCCTGGACGGGCTGGTTGATGCCCCGGTGGCCGTACTTCAGCTTGTAGGTGCCGAAGCCGAGGGCGCGGCCGAGGATCTGGTTGCCGAAGCAGATGCCGAACAGGGGCGTCCTGCGCTCCAGCACGGCCCGCATCAGCGCGACCGGGCCGTCGGCGGTGGCGGGGTCGCCGGGGCCGTTGGAGAAGAAGACCCCGTCGGGGGCGACGGCGTAGACGTCGTCGGCGGTGGCGGTGGCGGGCAGGACGTGCACCTCGATGCCGCGCTCGGCCATGCGGTGCGGGGTCATGCCCTTGATGCCGAGGTCGATGGCGGCGACGGTGAAGCGCTTCTCGCCGACGGCGGGGACGACGTACGCCTCCTTCGTCGCGACCTCCTCGTAGAGGCTCGCGCCCTTCATCTGCGGCTGGGCCTGCACGCGCTCGACCAGTTCCGCCTCGGGGGTGATCGCGTCGCCGGAGAAGACGCCGGCGCGCATCGAGCCGCGCTCGCGCAGGTGGCGGGTGAGGGCGCGGGTGTCGATGCCGCTGATGCCGACGACGCCCTGCCGCTGGAGCTCCTCGTCCAGGGAGCGCTTGGAGCGCCAGTTGGACGGCACGCGCGCGGGGTCGCGCACGACGTAGCCGGAGACCCAGATCCGCCCGGACTCGTCGTCCTCGTCGTTCCAGCCGGTGTTGCCGATCTGCGGGGCGGTCGCGACGACGATCTGGCGGTCGTACGACGGGTCGGTGAGGGTCTCCTGGTAGCCGGTCATGCCGGTGGAGAACACGGCTTCGCCGAAGGTTTCCCCCACGGCCCCGTAGGCGCGGCCGCGGAAGATGCGGCCGTCCTCCAGGACGAGTACGGCGGGAGCCTTCGCGGCTCCCCTGGTGGAGGTCGTCATCGTGCGCCTTCCGTGTCGTTGGTCATCTGGTTCAGGGCGTCGACCCAGGCGTGGTGCTCGGCCGCGTGGTCGGAGCGGAAGCCGGAGTCGATCAGCTTGTCGCCGTGCGCCCAGGTCACCACCAGCAGGCCGCCCTCGGTGAGGACCTTGCCGGCGATGCCCTTGTCGAGCCGGGCGCCGCGCAGGGCGGCGGTGGGGACGAAGAAGCCGGCCGCCCCGGGGCGTACGACGTCCAGGCCCGCGTCGGTCAGGGTGAGCTCGGCCCGGCTGCGGGTGCCGAGGCCGTGGGCCACGATGCGGTCCAGCCACTGCCCGGCGGTGGTGGAGCCGTGGTAGCGGCCGCTCATCGTCAGTCTCGCCTCGCCGGGCTCCTCCGGCGCGCTGGGCAGCGCGGGCAGGTCACCCTGGAGGGTGCCGCGCCACTTCCAGCCCTCGCGCATCAGCCAGTAGACGAGCGCCACGAAGAGGGCGAGTCCGACGAGCCAGCCGATCCGGGCGCCCCAGTCGGTCACGTCGGCCGACTTCTCCGCCTCGGCCAGCAGGATTACAGGTTTCACGTGAGCTTCCCGTCGACGAGCGTGGCCTTGCCCCGCAGCCACGTGTGGGTGACACGGCCCGGCAGCTCGCGTCCCTCGTACGGGGTGTTCCGGCTGCGCGAGGCGAAGCCCGCCGGGTCCACCTGCCCACGGTATGCCGTGTCGACGAGCGTGAGGTTGGCGGGCTCACCAGCCGAGACGGGACGCCCGTGGCCGTGCGCCTGCCCGATCCGCGCGGGGTTCGCCGACATGCGCTCGGCGACGCCCGCCCAGTCCAGCAGGCCGGTGTCGACCATGGTCTCCTGGACGACGGACAGCGCGGTCTCCAGGCCGACCATGCCCATGGCGGCGGCGGCCCACTCGCAGTCCTTGTCCTCGTGCGGGTGCGGGGCGTGGTCGGTGGCGACGATGTCGATCGTGCCGTCGGCGAGCGCCTCGCGCAGGGCGTGCACGTCGCGCTCGGTGCGCAGCGGCGGGTTGACCTTGTAGACCGGGTTGTACGTCCGCACCATTTCGTCGGTGAGGAGCAGGTGGTGCGGGGTGACCTCGGCGGTGACGTCGATGCCGCGGGACTTGGCCCAGCGGACGATCTCCACGGAGCCGGCGGTCGACAGGTGGCAGATGTGGACGCGGGAGCCGACGTGCTCGGCGAGGAGCACGTCCCGCGCGATGACCGACTCCTCGGCGACGGCCGGCCAGCCGCCCAGGCCCAGCTCGGCGGAGACGACGCCCTCGTTCATCTGGGCGCCCTCGGTGAGCCGGGGCTCCTGCGCGTGCTGGGCGACGACTCCGCCGAAGGCCTTCACGTACTCCAGCGCGCGGCGCATGATCACGGCGTCGTCGACGCACTTGCCGTCGTCGGAGAAGACGGTGACCCCAGCGGCCGACTCGTGCATGGCGCCCAGTTCGGCGAGCTTCTTGCCCTCCAGGCCGACGGTGACGGCGCCGATGGGCTGGACGTCGCAGTAGCCGTACTCCTTGCCGAGCCGCCAGACCTGCTCGACGACACCGGCGGTGTCGGCGACCGGGAAGGTGTTGGCCATGGCGAAGACGGCGGTGTAGCCGCCGGAGGCGGCCGCGCGGGTGCCGGTCAGGACGGTCTCGGAGTCCTCGCGGCCGGGCTCGCGCAGATGGGTGTGCAGGTCGACCAGGCCGGGGAGCAGTACCTTGCCGTCGGCCTCGACGACCTCGGCGCCCTCGGCGGACAGACCGGTGCCGACCGCCTCGATCATGTCGCCGTCGATCAGGACGTCCTGCGGCTCGCCGCCGAGCACCTTCGCACCACGGATCAGGATCTTGCTCATCGTGCTTACTTCTCCTCAGCAGTGCGGGCGTGGGTGACGGCGGGCTCGTTGCCGCCCAGCAGCAGGTACATGACGGCCATGCGGATGGAGACGCCGTTGGCGACCTGCTCGACGACCGTGCAGCGCGGGGAGTCCGCGACCTCGGCGGTGATCTCCATGCCCCGGACCATCGGGCCGGGGTGCATCACGATGGCGTCCCCGGGCATCTTGGCCATGCGGTCGCCGTCGAGGCCGTAGCGGCGCGAGTACTCGCGCTCGGTCGGGAAGAAGGCGGCGTTCATGCGCTCGCGCTGGACGCGGAGCATCATCACCGCGTCGGACTTCGGCAGCGCGCTGTCGAGGTCGTACGACACCTCGCAGGGCCAGGTCTCGACGCCGACGGGCACCAGGGTGGGCGGCGCGACGAGGGTGACCTCGGCGCCGAGGGTGTGCAGCAGGTCGACGTTGGAGCGGGCGACGCGGCTGTGCAGGATGTCGCCGACGATCGTGACGCGGCGGCCGGACAGGTCCTGGCCGAGTCCGGCGTCGCGGCCGACGAGGCGGCGGCGCATGGTGAAGGCGTCCAGCAGGGCCTGGGTGGGGTGCTGGTGGGTGCCGTCGCCCGCGTTGATCACGGCGGCGTCGATCCAGCCGGAGTTGGCGAGGCGGTAGGGGGCACCGGAGGCGCCGTGCCGGATGACGACCGCGTCGACGCCCATCGCCTCCAGGGTCTGGGCGGTGTCCTTCAGGGACTCGCCCTTGGACACCGAGGAGCCCTTGGCGGTGAAGTTGATGACGTCCGCGGACAGGCGCTTCTCGGCGGCCTCGAACGAGATCCGGGTCCGGGTGGAGTCCTCGAAGAAGAGGTTGACGATCGTGCGGCCGCGCAGGGTCGGCAGTTTCTTGATCGGCCGGTCCGCGACCCGGGCCATCTCCTCGGCGGTGTCGAGGATCAGGACGGCGTCGTCGCGGGTGAGGTCGGCGGCCGAGATGAGATGACGCTGCATCTGTCAGGCTCCGTAAGGCAGTTCAGTTCGGGAGATTCGGGACGAACCGGTGCGCGGGTCGGCACGCCGAAGCGGCCTCGCGCGCCTGACTCGCTACTGGCCGGCCGGCGTGACGCCGAGCAGCACGGTGTCGCGACCGTCCTCCTCGGCGAGCTGGACCCTGACCGTCTCCCGCAGCGACGTGGGGAGGTTCTTGCCGACGTAGTCGGCGCGGATGGGCAGTTCGCGGTGGCCGCGGTCGACGAGGACGGCGAGCTGCACCGCGCGCGGGCGTCCGATGTCGTTCAGCGCGTCGAGGGCGGCGCGGATGGTGCGGCCGGAGAAGAGCACGTCGTCGACGAGGACGACCAGCTTGCCGTCGATGCCGTCACCGGGGATCTCGGTGCGGGCCAGCGCGCGTGGCGGGTGCATGCGCAGGTCGTCGCGGTACATCGTGATGTCGAGGGAGCCGACCGGGATCTTGCGGTCGGTGATCTGCTCCAGCTTGGCGGCGAGCCGCTGGGCGAGGAAGACGCCCCGGGTCGGAATGCCGAGGAGCACCACGTCGTCGGCGCCCTTGGCGCGCTCGACGATCTCGTGGGCGATGCGGGTCAGCACCCGCACGATGTCAGGGCCTTCGAGCACGGGCCGGGCATCGGATGCCTGCGCGGTGCCGGGCGTGTCCTGCTTGTCCATACGAAACGGACCCCCTTCTCCGCCTCACGGGACGGATCTTAAAGGACGTCGGATTTGCGCCATCCACCGTATCAGGTCCCTCAGCGGTCCCCGATCACCCCCTTGGCGTATCCGGCCATCACTACCACGGAAGAGTCGGTGTGGACCATTCGGCTTGACGCACCAGAGTCACGCTGCGTAACCTCACAGTGAGTTACCAGCCGCGCGGCGGGAAACACCGTCAGCCGCGTCGACACAGTGTCCGGGGAGCTATATGTCCAGCGAATACGCCAAACAGCTCGGGGCCAAGCTCCGGGCCATCCGCACCCAGCAGGGCCTTTCCCTCCACGGTGTCGAGGAGAAGTCCCAGGGCCGCTGGAAGGCCGTGGTGGTCGGTTCGTACGAGCGCGGGGACCGCGCCGTCACCGTGCAGCGTCTTGCCGAGTTGGCCGATTTCTATGGCGTTCCCGTGCAGGAGCTGCTGCCGGGCACGACGCCGGGCGGGGCCGCCGAGCCGCCGCCGAAGCTGGTCCTGGACCTGGAGCGGCTGGCCACGGTGCCGGCCGAGAAGGCGGGCCCCCTCCAGCGCTACGCGGCGACGATCCAGTCGCAGCGCGGCGACTACAACGGCAAGGTGCTCTCGATCCGCCAGGACGACCTGCGCACACTCGCCGTCATCTACGACCAGTCCCCCTCGGTCCTCACCGAGCAGCTGATCGGCTGGGGCGTCCTGGACGCGGACGCGCGCCGCGCGGTGGCCACGCACGAAGAGGCGTGAGCGCCCGCACCGCTTGAGCAGAAACGTGCCGCCGGGGTGGCCGGAACCAGACGGTTCCGGCCACCCCGGCGGCGTTTGGCGACAGTGAGGGCGCTGTGCGGGCACCGGGCCCTGCAAGCGCCCCGAAGGGGCGCTCGGGGAACTGCGCGAGCAACCACAGGCGGCCCGCAGGCCACCGGCAGCCGCAGTCCCACGGCGCCCCTCGTCGGCTATGCGCGACGCAGCGTCGGCTTCAGCTCCTTGAGGCGGCCCAGCAGGCCGTTGACGAAGGCCGGCGAGTCGTCCGTGGAGAACTCCTTCGCCAGCTGCACCATCTCGTCCAGGACGACCGCGTCGGGCGTCTCGTCGACCCAGATCAGCTCGTACGCGCCGAGCCGCAGCAGATTGCGGTCGACGACCGGCATCCGGTCCAGCGTCCAGCCCACCGCGTACTGGGCGATCAGCTCGTCGATCCGCGTCGCGTGCTCCGCGTAGCCCTCGACCAGCTGCATCGTGTACTCGCTCACCGGCGGCTGCCGGGTGTCGCTCCGGGAGAGCCGGACCCAGTCCGCGAGGACGGTGAGGACGTCGGCGCCGCGCTGGTCGCCCTCGAAGAGGATCTGGAAGGCGCGCTTGCGGGCCGTGTTGCGGGCAGCCACGGTTAGCTGTTCACCCGGCCGAGGTAGTCGCTGGTGCGGGTGTCGACCTTGATCTTCTCACCGGTGGTGATGAAGAGCGGGACCTGGATCTGGTGGCCGGTCTCCAGCGTGGCCAGCTTGGTGCCGCCGGTGGAGCGGTCGCCCTGGACGCCCGGCTCGGTCTCCTGGATGGTCAGCTCGACGGCGGCCGGCAGCTCGACGAAGAGCACCTCGCCCTCGTGCTGCGCGACGGTGGCGGTGAAGCCCTCGACGAGGAAGTTGGCGGCGTCGCCGACGGCCTTGCGGTCGACCATGAGCTGGTCGTAGGTCTCCATGTCCATGAAGACGAAGTACTCGCCGTCCATGTACGAGAACTGCATGTCGCGCTTGTCGACAGTGGCCGTCTCGACCTTGACGCCGGCGTTGAAGGTCTTGTCGACGACCTTGCCGGAGAGCACGTTCTTGAGCTTGGTGCGCACGAATGCCGGGCCCTTGCCGGGCTTGACGTGCTGGAACTCGACGACGGACCAGAGCTGGCCGCCTTCCAGTTTGAGCACCAGGCCGTTCTTGAGGTCGTTCGTGGAAGCCACGGTTGCGGAATCTCCTGGACTGACGTGGACGACCCCGGGGCACGCACCTTGCCTAGAGTGCGAGCAGCTCCTTGGTCGTGATGGTGAGTAGCTCGGGTCCGCCGTCCGCCTCGGGGCGTACGACGAGCGTGTCATCGATCCGGACGCCGCCCCGGCCCGGGAGGTGGACCCCCGGTTCGACGGTGACCGGCACGCAAGCGTCCAGTTTACCCATGGCCGCGGGGGCCAACTGCGGGTCCTCGTCGATTTCGAGTCCGACACCGTGTCCCGACAGCGGTGGAAGCGCTTCCGCGTAGCCCGCGGAGTCCAGCACCTGACGGGCCGCGCGGTCCACGTCGCGGTAGGCGGCGCCGGGTGTGAGGGACTCGCGCCCGGCGCGCTGGGCGGCGAAGACGACGTCGTACAGCTCGATCTGCCAGTCCGCGGGCGAGGTGCCGATGACGAAGGTACGGCCGATCTCGCAGCGGTAGCCGCGGTAGGTGGCGCCCAGGCAGACGGAGAGGAAGTCGCCCTCCTCCACGCGCCGGTCGGTGGGCCGGTGCCGGCGGCGGCCGGCGTGCGGTCCGGTGGCGACGGAGGTCGGGAAGGCGGGACCGTCGGCGCCGTGGTCGACGAGGCGCCGTTCGAGTTCGAGCGCGAGGTGGCGCTCGGTGCGGCCCACCAGGATGGACTCCAGCAGCTCGCCGAGGGCCTGGTCGGCGATCTCCGCGCCGATGCGCAGACAGGAGATCTCCTCCTCGTCCTTGACGACCCTGAGCTGCTCGACGGCTCCGCCGAGGTCGGCGAGGCGGAGGCGGGGGGCGACCGAGGCGACGGCGCGGTAGCGGGTGACCGTGAGGTGGTGCTCCTCGACGGCCACGGCGTCGGCGCCCTGGCCTGCGGCGAGGTCGGCCGCGGCGACGGCGGGGTCGCCGTCCGGCGCGGAGAGGACGTGGGCCCGCAGGTTCTCGTCGGGTCTGCCCTCGGTGGGGGAATCGTCCGGCGGGCCGGTGCAGACGAGGAGGTCCTCGCGCTTGCCGAGCAGCAGGACGGAGCCCTGCGGGGCGGCGCCGGCGAGGTAGCGCACGTTGGCGGGGCGGGAGATGAGCGCTGCCGCGGTGCCGGCCGCGTGGCAGCGTTCCCTGAGACGGGCTCGGCGGGTCGCGTACACCTCTGACATGAGATGAGCGTAGGAGTTTTGGGTGGGTTGTGCTGGTTGGTGGGGGCCGAGTGGGGTGGGTGCGGTGCGTTGTCCCGTGCGGGTGCGGCGTGGCTTGTCGCGCAGTTCCCCGCGCCCCTTGGTGGGGACGGTGGAGGTATGTCGGGAGGCGAGGGAGTTGTCGCGCCCCCGCCGCGGAGCCGCATATCGATACAGCCCCGCGCCCCTTGGTGGGGACGGTGGAGGTATGTCGGGAGGCGAGGGAGTTGTCGCGCCCCCGCGGCGGAGCCGCACATCGATACAGCCCCGCGCCCGCGCGGCGGAGCCTTGCTTGCCCCGGTTACCAGGTCGGGGGGCTCGCTATGGCTCTGGTGAGGACCTCGTCCAGGAGGTGGGCTGTGGCGGGGATGTTCAGTTGGGAGTTGTCGATGATGGGGAGGCCCGAGCCGTACCAGCCGGCCATGCGGCCGTGGATGCGGGCCACCTCCTCGTCGGTGAGGCGGCGGTTGCCGGAGCGCTCGGCGTTGCGCTCCAGGACGATGTCGAGACCGGGGAGGAGGACGACCGGGAGCAGGCCCGGGCCCACGTGGCGTTTCCAGCCGCCGAGGCCGACGACCGGGCGGTCCGGGAAGACGGCGTCGTCGAGGATGCAGGAGATCCCGTTGGCCAGGAAGTTCCGGGCGGCGAAACCGCAGGTCCGGCGGGCCAGGCGGTACTGGGCCTCGGAGTGGTCGTTCCAGCCGGACTGGGGGTCGGCGAAGCCGGAGCGGACCCATTCGCGGACGTCGTCGAGGCTGATGTGGGCGGTCGGGACCCGGCGGTGCTCCGCCCAGTACTTCGCCACGCTGGTCTTGCCCGCGCCCGCCGGGCCGATCAGCAGGACGGCCAGCGTGGTGGTCGTGGGATCGGGGACGGCGGCCGCGGCCGGCGGTGCGGCGGGGATGCCGACGGGGCCGCCGGGCGGCAGCGGAACGTGCCCGGTGGTGTCGGGCGGCGGCGGCATGGAGGCGTGCCGCGTGCCCGGGGCCGGCGCCGGAGGGTGCTGTGCCGGGGGTTGCGCGGGTGCGGGTGGGACGGATCCGGGGGACACTGCGGGGCCCGGCCCGGCCGGCGGGACCGCCGGATGGGCTCCCGGGTGGTGGGCGGACGACGCCCAGGCGGCGTGTGGTCCGTGCCCCGGCTGGTGGGGCGGCAGCGGAGACCCCACTGCGTGCTGCATCCGTTGCCACTCCGTCTCGTACACAACTACTGGCGTCGGCCGCGGGTTCGTGTCCCGCTCGACACCGAACGGTACCGCCCCCGGCCGTCGTTTGGTGAAACGACCGGGGGCGGTCCGAAGTGCCCGGTCCGCGAGGGAGTTTCGGGCGACGGCTGTGGCGGGCCGGTGCTACTGGCCGACCTCGCCGTAGGCGGCGAGCAGGACGGCGGGGTCCGGGCCCTCCAGGACGGTGGGTTTGGCGAGTCCGTCGAGGACGATGAAGCGCAGCAGGTCACCGCGGGACTTCTTGTCGACCTTCATGGTCTCCAGGAGCTTGGGCCATTGGTCGTGGCGGTAGTGCAGGGGCAGGCCGACCGCTTCGAGGACCGTGCGGTGGCGGTCCGCGGTCGCGTCGTCCAGTCGGCCCGCCAGGCGGCCGAGTTCGGCGGCGAAGTGCATGCCGACGGCGACGGCCGCGCCGTGCCGCCACTTGTAGCGCTCGTTCTTCTCAATGGCGTGGCCGAGCGTGTGGCCGTAGTTGAGGATCTCCCTGAGGCCCGACTCCTTCAGATCGGAGGAGACGACCTCGGCCTTCACCCGGATCGAGCGTTCGATCAGCTCGGCGGTGTGCGGGCCCGCGGGGGTGCGGGCGGCCTCGGGGTCGGACTCGATGAGGTCGAGGATCACCGGGTCGGCGATGAAGCCGGCCTTGATGACCTCGGCGAGCCCGGAGACGTAGTCGTTGACGGGCAGGGAGTCCAGCGCGGCGAGGTCGCACAGCACGCCGGCCGGCGGGTGGAAGGCGCCCACGAGGTTTTTGCCCTCGGCGGTGTTGATGCCGGTCTTGCCGCCGACGGCCGCGTCGACCATGGCGAGGACGGTGGTGGGGATGGCGATCCAGCGGACCCCGCGCAGCCAGGTCGCGGCCACGAACCCGGCGAGGTCGGTGGTGGCGCCGCCGCCGACGCCGACGATGACGTCGGTGCGGGTGAAGCCGGACTGGCCGAGCGCCTTCCAGCAGTAGGCGGCGACCTCGGCGGTCTTGGCGTCCTCGGCGTTGGGCACCTGGATGGCGACGGCCTCGTAGCCCTGGCCGGCCAGGTCGGCGCGGAGCGCGTCCCCGGTCTCGGCCAGCGCCTCGGGGTGGATCACCGCGACCCTTTGGACATCACTGCGGCGCGAAGCGCCTCCGTTGAGGGCGGTGGTGGGAGACGGGTGGGCTTTCTGCCCGATCAACCCGCCCAGCTCGCCGAGGAGTTGACGGCCCACCAGCACCTCGTAGGGGTCGGTGCCCGCGCTGCCGGCGATCTGGATGCGGGTGACTGACTCGCTCATGCTTCCTTCAACTCCAAGGCGTCCAGCGCCGCTTCGGTGACTTCTTCCGGCGTACGGCCGTCCGTCGCCACGACGGCCGTGGCGACCTCCTCGTACAGGTGCCGGCGTGCCTCCATCAGCTCGCGCCACTGCTTGCGCGGGTTGACGGCGAGCAGCGGGCGGGCCACGTTCAGGCCGGTGCGCCGGACGGCTTCCTCGACGTCCATCGACAGGTAGACGACCCGGTGCCCGGCGAGCAGGCCGCGCGTGTCGGCGTCGAGGATCGCGCCGCCGCCGAGCGCGAGGACGCCCGCGTGCTCGGCGAGCGCGGTGCGTACCGCCCGCTTCTCGATCGCGCGGAAGGCGGGCTCGCCGTCGTCGACGAAGATCTCGGCGATCGTGCGGTCCTCTGCGGTGACGATGTCGTCGTCGGTGTCGCGGTAGCCGACGCCGAGGCGTTCGGCGAGCAGCCGGCCGACGGTGGACTTGCCCACACCCATCGGGCCGACGAGGACGACAGCGGGCACGGCGCTCACCGGATCGACAGGTTGTCGAGGTAGGACCGGACGTTGCGGCGGGTCTCCGGGACGGAGTCGCCGCCGAACTTCTCCGCGACCGCGTCCGCCAGGACGAGCGCCACCATGGCCTCGGCGACGATACCGGCCGCCGGGACCGCGGAGACGTCGGAACGCTGGTGGTGGGCCTGCGCCTCCTCGCCCGTGGTGACGTCCACCGTCCGCAGCGCGCGCGGCACGGTCGCGATCGGCTTCATCGCCGCCCGCACCCGCAGCAGCTCACCGGTGGACAGACCGCCCTCGGTGCCACCCGCACGGCCGGAGACACGCCGGATGCCCTCGGGCGTGTTCACGATCTCGTCGTGCGCCTTCGAGCCCGGCACCCGGGCCAGCTCGAAACCGTCACCGATCTCCACGCCCTTGATCGCCTGGATACCCATCAGGGCACCGGCGAGCCGGGCGTCCAGCTTGCGGTCCCAGTGCACGTGCGAGCCGAGACCGACCGGGACGCCGTAGGCGAGGACCTCGACCACACCACCGAGGGTGTCACCGTCCTTGTGGGCCTGGTCGACCTCCGCGACCATCGCCTTCGAGGTGTCCGCGTCCAGGCAGCGCAGCGGATCCGCGTCCAGCCGCTCCACGTCCGCCGGGGTGGGCAGCACGCCCTGCGGGGCCCTCACCGAGCACAGCTCGACGACGTGGGAGACGATCTCGATGCCGGCCGTCTCCTTGAGGTAGGAGCGGGCGACCGCGCCGAGCGCGACGCGGGCGGCGGTCTCGCGGGCGGAGGCGCGCTCCAGGATCGGGCGGGCCTCGTCGAAGCCGTACTTCTGCATGCCCGCCAGGTCGGCGTGGCCGGGGCGGGGGCGGGTCAGCGGAGCGTTACGGGCCAGACCGCCGAGGATCTCGGCGTCGACCGGATCGGCCGCCATGACCTGCTCCCACTTGGGCCACTCGGTGTTGCCCACCATGACCGCGACCGGGGAGCCGAGGGTGAGGCCGTGCCGGACACCGCCGAGGAAGGTGACCTCGTCGCGCTCGAACTTCATGCGCGCACCGCGGCCGTAGCCGAGCCGCCGCCGCGCCAGGTGGTCCGCCACCATCTCCGTGGTGATCGGCACGCCGGCCGGGAGGCCCTCCAGCGTCGCGACGAGTGCGGGACCGTGGGACTCCCCCGCGGTCAGCCAACGCAGCCTGCTCAACGGTGCTCCTCCATGCTCGCGCCCTGGTACTGCCCTGCGCGCGTGTCCTCGCGCGCGGCGACGGCCTGACCGGGTGCGCGGCCCCGGTCCGCCTCCCTACGATCCTCCCACGTCCGGGCGCCGGATCCGGCCGACGGTCCAGCAGGCGGACGCGCGCCCACGCGGGCACCGGGGTCAGCGGGCGGCGAGCGCCTCCTCCCCGGCGTGCCGCATGGCGTCCAGCGGAGCCGGAGCCCTGCCGGTCATCTGTTCGACCTGGAGGACGGCCTGGTGCACCAGCAGGTCGAGGCCGCTGACGACGGCCCCGCCGAACATGGACCAGCGGGCGGCCAGCTCGGTCGGCCAGGGGTCGTAGAGCACGTCGAACAGGGTGGTGGGCCGCTCCGGCACGGCGACGGCGAGGGCGTCGGTGGTTCCGGCGGGGGTGGTGGCGATCACCAGCGGGGCGCCGAGCGCCTGCTCGGCGTCCGACCAGTGGGCCGTACGGACGTCGACGTCGAGGCGTTCGCCCCAGCGGCGCATCTCGGCGGCGCGGGCCTCGCTGCGGACGTAGGCGACGACCTCGCCGGTGCAGACCCGGGCGAGGGCGGCGAGCGCGGAGGAGGCGGTGGCGCCGGCGCCGAGGATCGCGGCGGACTCGACCTGCTCGATGCCGTGCTCGCGCAGGGCGGCCACCATGCCGGGGATGTCGGTATTGTCGCCGAGGCGGCGGCCGTCCTCGGTGAGGACCACGGTGTTGACGGCGTCGACGGAGGCGGCCGTCGGGCTGATCTCGTCGAGCAGCGGGATGACCGCCCGCTTCAGCGGCATGGTCAGCGACAGCCCCGCCCACTCGGGCCCCAGCTTCCCGAAGAAGCCGGGCAGCGCGTCCTCGTCGGTCTCGAAGCGGTCGTACGACCACTCGGTGAGCCCGAGCGCGTCGTACGCGGCCCGGTGCAGGACCGGCGAGAGGGAGTGGGCGATGGGCTTACCGAGCACGGCGGCCCGGCGGGCGTCAGTTGCCCGAGCTGGCATTGAACTTTTCCTTGAGTCGCAGGAACTCGGCATTCGTCTTGGCGAATTCGGTGTTGTTCGTCCCGTCGGTCGCCACGAAGTACAGCCAGCCGTCGTGCGTCGGGTTCAGTGCCGCCTTCAGCGCGTCCTCGCCGGGATTTCCGATCGGACCGGGCGGCAGCCCCTTGTGGGTGTACGTGTTGTACGGGCTGTGGTTGCTGTTGATCTCCTTCTCGGAGATGTGGATGTGGCTCGTGCCCTTGGCGTAGTTGTACGTCGAGTCGAACTGCAGCAGCTGGTACGTCTCGTGGTTCGAGGGGCTCAGCCGGTTGTAGACCACCTCCGCCATCTTGCGGAAGTCGTCGTGCGTCTTGCCCTCGGCCTGGACCAGGCTGGCGACGGTGACGAGCTCGAAGGCGTTGTGCAGACCGAGCGCCTTGGCCTTCGCCTGGAGGCCGTAGGCGGTGTACTTCTGCTTGGCCTGACCGACCATCTGTTTCAGGATCGCGCCGGGCTTCATGCCCTTGGCGGCCGGATAGGTGCCCGGCCACAGGAATCCCTCCAGCGGGTCCTTGATGTCGCTGCTGTTCTCCACCCAGTCGGGCAGACCGAGATCCTTGTATTCCTTCTCGGCGGCCTTCTTCGTGGTGCCGGAGGACAGTTCGAGCTGTTTGTCGATGGCCTGGTAGACGGCGGAATTGCGCTCGCCCGGTTTCACCAGAACATTGCTCTGCGTCTTCGGGTCGAGCATCAGGAGGACGGCGCTGGCGGCGGACATCTGCTTGCGCATCAGATAGGCGCCGGCCTGGATGCTGTCGCCCTTGTTGTTCTGCGACTGGGCGTGCACGAAGGCGTCGACGCTCTTGACGACCCCGGCCTCCTTCAGCCGGCGCCCGATCTCCCAGCCGCCGGCTCCCTTGGGGATCTCGACGGTGACCTTCTCGTCGATGCCGTCGCCCACGTAGTCCGGGGCCGGGGCGAAACGGTTCTGGTAGTAGCGGTAGCCGAAGTAGCCGACGCCGGCCAGGCCGCCGCCGAAGACCATGACGACCACCATGCAGGCGCAGCCGGTGCGCCGCTTCTTGCCCTTGACCGGTTTGCGGCCCTTGCCGCGCCGTTCGCGCCGGCTCTGGAGTTCGTGCTCCTCGTCGTCCGCGCCGTCCGTGCCGCCGCCGCCGGCGAAGAAGGCGTGCTCCTCCTCGTCGGGGCCGGCGCCCGGGCCGGCACCGGGCGTCGCACTCGGTCCGGGTTCCGGTTCGAGTTCGGGTTCGGGTTCGGGACGCCTGCGGCCGGGCGGCTCCGGGGGCGGGTAGGCGTCCTCGGTGCCGTAGAAGTCGGGCTGCTGGGCGCCGTAGGCCATGGGCTGCTGGCCGTAGGGGTCACCGGGGTCGGCGGCGTACGGGACGTGGCCGTGGGTGCCGGTCGCGTCCCAGCCGCCCTGGTACTGGGGCTGGGCGTGACCGGCGTACTGCGGGTCGTACTGCGGCTGGCCCTGCGTGTCGTAGTACGGGTACTGCTGCCGGCCCTGCGTCCAGTCGCCGTGCTGCGGCTGCTGCGGATACTGCTGCTGGCCGCCGTAGGCAGACTGGCCGGCGTGCGCCTGCTGCCCTTCCCATCCGCCGTCCCCGTACAACGGGTCCTCCGGATGCCACGGTTCGGAGCCTGGGCCCCGGCCATACTCAGTCATCGATCCCCTAGAGCCGCGAGGCCGACGGTCGCGCGGCCCGGGCCGGCTTGCGTTCCGCCTCATTTGCTGTGCGGTGGCTGTTCGAACACCGCCGCATCGCGCGGAACGTTACCGTATCGCGATCAGATGACCACTTCGACGCCCTCGCCGGGTGGTTTACCTGACACCCGTTCGGATTCCAGGGCCTGCTGCAGGATGATGACGGCCGCCGCCTGGTCGATGACGGAGCGTCCCTTCTTGGACTTCACGCCGGAGGCCCGCAGCCCCTGGCTCGCCGTGACGGTCGTCATCCGCTCGTCGACCAGGCGGACGGGCACCGGCTTGATGCCCTTGGCCAGTTCCTGGGCGAAGGCGCGGACCTTCACGGCGGCCGGCCCCTCGCCCCCCTTGAGGGAGCGGGGGAGGCCGACGACGACCTCGATCGGTTCGTACTCCGCCACCAGCTGGCGCAGCCGGCGGTGGGCGGCCGGGACGTCCCGGCCGGGGACCGTCTCCACCGGGGTGGCGAGGATCCCATCGGGGTCGCACGAGGCGACCCCGATCCGGGCGTCCCCGACGTCGATCGCGAGCCTGCGGCCTCTGCGCATCAAAGAGGTCACTTGGCCGTGTCCGCCACGAGCCGCTCGACGGCGTCGACGGCCTCGCCGACGGCGGCCGGGTTCTGGCCGCCGCCCTGGGCGACGTCCGGCTTGCCGCCGCCACCGCCGCCGAGGGACTTGGCGGCCGTGCGGACCAGGTCACCGGCCTTCAGGCCGCGCTCGCGGGCGGCCTCGTTGGTGGCGATGACCGTGAGCGGCTTGCCGTTGTTGACCGTGAACAGGGCCACGACGGCGGCCCGGCCGCCCTGGATGCGGCCGCGCACGTCCAGCACCAGCTTGCGCAGGTCGTCCGGGGTGGTGCCGTCCGGGACCTGCCCGGTCACCACGGCGACACCGCGCACGTCCCGGGCGGACTCGGCGAGACCGGAGGCGGCCTGCAGCACCTTCTCGGCGCGGAACTTCTCGATCTCCTTCTCGGCGTCCTTGAGCTTGCCGAGCATGGCGGAGACCTTCTCCGGGAGCTCCTCCGGGCGGCCCTTGACCAGCTCCTGGAGCTGGGCGACGACCGTGTGCTCACGGGCGAGGAAGTTGTAGGCGTCGACCCCGACCAGGGCCTCGATACGGCGCACACCCGAGCCGATGGAGGACTCGCCGAGCAGCTTCACCAGACCCAGCTGGGCGGTGTTGTGCACGTGCGTGCCGCCGCACAGCTCCTTGGAGAAGTCGCCGATGGTCACCACGCGGACCCGCTCGCCGTACTTCTCGCCGAACTCGGCGATGGCGCCCTGCTTCTTGGCCTCGTCGATGCCCATGACCTCGGCGTGCACGTCCAGGTCGCGGGCGAGCACCTCGTTGATCTTCTGCTCGACGTCGGTCATCACGGCCGTCGGGACGGCGGACGGGGAGCCGAAGTCGAAGCGGAAGCGGCCGGGCTGGTTCTCGGAACCGGCCTGGGCGGCCGTCGGGCCGAGGGCGTCGCGCAGGGCCTGGTGGGTGAGGTGGGTGGCCGAGTGGGCGCGGGCGATGGCCTTGCGGCGGCGGTGGTCGATGGCGGCGTGGGCCTTGGCGCCCACCGTCACCTCGCCGACCTGGACGACGCCCTTGTGGACGTAGACGCCCGGCACCGGCTTCTGGCAGTCGCGGACCTCGATGACGGCACCGGAGTCGACCCTGATGCGGCCGGTGTCGCCGATCTGGCCGCCGCCCTCGGCGTAGAACGGGGTGCGGTCCAGGACGACCTCGACCTCGTCGCCCTCGGTGGCGGCGGGCGAGGAGAGGCCGTCGACGAGGAGCCCGACGATCGTGGACTCGCCCTCGGTGCCGTCGTAGCCGATGAACTCGGTCTCACCGGCGGTGTCGGCGATCTCGCGGTAGGCGCCGAGGTCGGCGTGGCCGGTCTTCTTGGCCCGGGCGTCGGCCTTGGCGCGCTCCCGCTGCTCCTTCATCAGGCGCCGGAAGCCGTCCTCGTCGACGGAGAGGCCCTGTTCGGCGGCCATCTCCAGGGTGAGGTCGATCGGGAAGCCCCAGGTGTCGTGGAGCAGGAAGGCCTTGTCGCCGGCGAGGACGGTGCCGCCGGACTGCTTGGTCTCGGTGACGGCGGTGTCGAGGATGTTGGTGCCGGCCTTCAGCGTCTTCAGGAAGGCGTTCTCCTCGGCGAGGGCGACCTTCTCGATGCGCTCGCGGTCGGTGATCAGCTCCGGGTACTGCTGGCCCATCATCGCGATGACGACGTCGATCAGGTCCTTGACGACCGGGCCGGTGGCGCCGAGCAGCCGCATGTTGCGGATGGCACGGCGCATGATGCGGCGCAGCACGTAGCCGCGGCCCTCGTTGCCGGGGGTGACGCCGTCGCCGATGAGCATGACGGCGGTGCGGATGTGGTCGGTGACCACGCGCAGGGAGACGTCCGTGCCGTGGGCGTCGCCGTAGGCCACGCCGGTCAGCTCGGTGGCCTTGTCGATCACGGCCATGGAGGTGTCGATCTCGTACATGTTCTGCACGCCCTGCAGAATCATGGCGAGGCGCTCCAGGCCGAGGCCGGTGTCGATGTTCTTGCTCGGCAGGTCCCCGAGGATCTCGAAGTCCTCCTTGGAGGTGCCCTGGCCGCGCTCGTACTGCATGAAGACCAGGTTCCAGATCTCCACGTAGCGCTCGTCGTTGACGGCGGGGCCGCCCTCGACACCGAACTCCGGACCGCGGTCGTAGTTGATCTCGGAGCAGGGGCCGCAGGGGCCGGGGACGCCCATGGACCAGAAGTTGTCCTTCTTGCCCAGGCGCTGGATGCGCTCCTTGGGCACGCCGACGACCTCGTGCCAGATCCGCTCGGCCTCGTCGTCGTCCAGGTAGACGGTGACCCACAGACGCTCGGGGTCGAGGCCGTAACCGCCCTTGTCCTGGGGGCTGGTGAGCAGCTCCCAGGCCAGCTTGACGGCGCCTTCCTTGAAGTAGTCGCCGAAGGAGAAGTTGCCGCACATCTGGAAGAACGTGCCGTGCCGGGTGGTCTTGCCGACCTCCTCGATGTCCGGCGTGCGCACGCACTTCTGGACGCTGGTGGCACGGTCGAACTGCGGCTTGACCTCGCCGAGGAAGTACGGCTTGAAGGGCACCATGCCGGCGTTGACCAGCAGCAGAGTCGGGTCGTCCGCGATGAGCGACGCCGAAGGCACGACGGTGTGCCCGCGCTCCTCGAAGAAGCTCAGCCAGCGGCGGCGGATCTCAGCCGACTCCATCAGTGGTCCTCATTCCGGTTGTACGAGTACGTCGGGTTCTCGATGTACTGCGGGTTCTCGATGTACTGGGGGGTGCTGCGGTTGTTCTCGATGGCGGGGTGCCGCTGGGGCGAGACGAGGCCGGGCTGCGCGTCGATGCCGAGCGCCTCGCTCAGCTCCGCCTCCCGCTGCGCCATGTTGTCGCGGACGTCGAGCGCGAAGCCGACCGCCCGGTCCTTCAGGCGGTGACCGGTCTCCAGGGCCTTGTTGGCCGCGGTGGCGGCAAGGCCCTCGGGCGTCAGCTGCCTCAGCTTGCGGTTGACCTTGGTGGTGGCCCAGACACCGGCGGCGACGCCCGTGCTGAACCAGAACGTACGGCGGAACATCCCTGACCTAGTCCTTCTTCCCGCGCCTGCTCCGCCGCGCGGCCGGGACGGTCCGGCCCACGATCACGGTACGCCCCGGCGCCTTGGCGGGCACGTCCTCCTTGCGGCCGCCCAGGGCCCGCCGGACGCCGTAGCCGAAGGCCGCGACCTTCACCAGGGGGCCGCCGAAGGTGGAGGCCACGGTGGTCGAGAGCGCGGAGGCGTTGGAGGTGACCTCCTGCACGTCCGAGGCGATCGCGTCGACCCGGTCGATCTGGGTCTGCGCGGACCGCACGGCCGCGGAGGCGTCGGCGAGCAGCGGGACGGCCTGGTCGGTCACGTCCGCCACGAGCTTGGTGGTCGCCCTGAGCGTCTGGGCCAGCCTCGCGAGCGCCACCGCGAGGAAGGAGACCAGGATCGCCCAGAAGACGGCCACCAGGATCCCGGCCACCTCACCACCGGACACTGTGCGCACCCGCTCTCTGAAACGTGTTCTGAGCTTCGGAACCTTGAAAATGCAGTGCCCCGAGCCTATCGCGCCACACCCGGCGCTCCGTACCGGATTACGGCCGGTGGACGGCTCACGCCGGAAGCAGCGATTGTACGGACTGAACACAGTTCAGTACGCTCCGTGTCCTATGCGAGATCCTCAGCGCCCCGGTCCCTCGGCGGACGGTGGTCTCCCCCTGGAACTCACCGCTTTCGTCGGGCGATCGGCCGAGGTCGCCGCGCTCGCCGGGGCCCTGGACAACGCGCGGCTGGTCACCCTGACCGGGGCCGGCGGCATCGGGAAGTCGCGGCTGGCGGCGCGGGCCGCGGCGCCCGACGGGGTGTGGGTCGAGCTGGCGCCGGTGAGGGACCCGCGGTTCGTGCCGTACGCCGTGGTGGAGGCGCTGGGGCTGACCGACCACACCACACGGCCGCCCCTGCGGACCCTGCTGGACCATCTCGCGGGCCGCCGGGCGCTGCTGGTGCTGGACGGGTTCGAGCATCTGGCGCGGGCCTGTGCCGAGCTGGTCGTGGACCTGCTGCGCGGACTGCCGGGGCTGCGGGTGCTGGCGGTGGGGCGGCGGCCGCTGGGTCTGGCGGGCGAGCGGCTGTTCCCGCTGGCACCGCTCGGCGCGGACGAGGCGGTGGAGCTGTTCGCCGACCGGGCCCGGCAGCAGGGGGTGGAGGTGCGGGACTGCCCGCAGGTGCGGGAGCTGTGCGGCCGGCTGGAGGGCATCCCGCTGGCTCTCGAACTGGCCGCGGGACGGCTGCGGGCGCTGTCCCCGGGGCAGTTGCTGGAGCGGCTGGACGACCGGTTCCGGCTGCTGACCGGCGCCCGGGACGCGTCCCCGGGCCCGGCGCCGTACCCGGTCCCGGGCGGGCCGCCGCCCCGGCACCACGCGCTGCGGACGACGATCGGCTGGAGCCACGAGCTGTGCACGCCCGCCGAGCGGCTGCTGTGGGCGCGGCTGTCGGTGTTCGCGGGGACCTTCGACCTGGAGGCGGCCGAGTACGTGTGCAGCGGCGACGGGCTGCCGGCGGACGACGTCCTCGACGTGCTGTCCGAGCTGCTCGCGCAGTCGGTGCTCTGGCGCGAGGAGACCCCGGCGGGCTCCCGCTTCCGGATGCTCGACACCGTCCGGGAGTACGGCGCCGAGTGGCTGGCGGCGACCGGGGACGCGGGGCGGCTGCGCCGGCGGCACCGGGACTGGTTCCTCGGCCTGGCGACCTGGTGCGAGCTGGACTGGTTCTCGCCGCGGCAGCGGGAGGTGGCCGCCCGGGTCGAGGCGGAGCTGCCGAATCTGCGCACGGCCCTGGAGTTCTGTCTGAGCGAGCCGGACGAGGCGCACCTCGGTCAGTATCTGGCGGGCTCTCTGTGGTTCTGCTGGGCGGGCTGCGGGCGGCTGTCGGAGGGGCGGCGCTGGCTGGAGCGCAGCGTGGAGCTGGACTCGGCGTACGAGCAGTCCCGGCTGAAGGCGCTGTGGGTGCTCGGCTACGTGGCGATCCTGCAGGGCGACACGGTGCCGGCGCTGGCCGCGCTGCGGGAGTGCCGGGAGCAGGCCGAGCGGGCCGGGGACGCGACGGCCGTGGCGTACGCGGAGCACCGCACGGGCTGTCTGGCGCTGGTCACGGACGACATGGAGCGTGCGGAAACGCTGCTGCGCTCGGCGCTGGAGCGGTACCAGGAGATCGGCGAGCTCAACTCCAACGTCCTGATGGGGCAGGTCGAGCTGGCGATGGCGCGGGCCTTCCAGGGGGACCTGCCGGAGGCGGTGCGGCTGTGCGAGGACGTGCGCCGGGTGTGCGAGGACCACGGGGAGCGGTGGGCGCGGTCGTACGCCCTGTACGTGCTGGCGTACGCGGCCTGGCAGGGCGGTGATCCGGTGACCGCGCGGAAGTTGCTGGCGGACTGCCTGGAGCACGCGCACGCCTTCCACGACCTGCTCGGCTCGGTGCTGACGATCGAGCTGCTGGCCCTGGTGACGGTGACGCAGGGCGATCCGGCGGAGGCGGCGGTGCTGCAGGGCGCGGCGGAGCGGCTGTGGCCCTCGGTGGGGCTGCCGCTGTTCGGTTCCGCGTACTACAACGCGCCGCACGAGCTGTGCGCGACGGCGGCCCGCGAGGCCCTGGGGGACGCGCGGTACGGGGAGTGCCTGAAGGAGGGCGCCTCGCTGGACCGCCGGGCGGCGGTGGCCCGGGCGCTGGGGCACGGTGGCGTACGGCCGCCGCGGAGGCTGCCGTCGCCGCGGGGGCCGGTGCCGCCGGGCGGTGGCGAGGGGCCCGGGGAGCCCGGCGTCACGGGCGGCGAGTCCGGCGCGGGCGGGGACGCGGGGAAACGCGAACCCGCCGCCTCGCCCGCCCGGAAGGGCGGGGAGACGGCGGGCTGAGAGTCTTACGCCGGGACCGGGGTCAGCGGGCGTAGTACTCGACGACGAGCTGCTCGTCGCAGATGACCGGAACTTCCTTGCGGTTCGGCTCGCGGTCCAGGCGGAACGCCAGGGCCTTGAGGTTCACCTGCAGGTAGCGCGGGGTCTCGCCGTCGGGGGCGAAGCCACCCTCGCGGGCGATCTGGAAGAGCGTCTTGTCCTTGGAGCGGTCGCGGACCTGCACGACGTCGTCCGGGCGGACGCGGAAGGACGGCTTGTCGACCTTCTGGCCGTTGACCTGGATGTGGCCGTGGACGACCATCTGGCGGGCCTGGTAGATCGTGCGGGCGATGCCCGAACGCAGGACCAGCGCGTCGAGGCGGCGCTCCAGCTCGACGATCAGGGCCTCACCGGTCTTGCCCTGGACCTTGGACGCACGGTCGTAGGCGCGGACCAGCTGGCGCTCGGAGATGTCGTACTGCGCGCGCAGACGCTGCTTCTCCAGCAGACGGACCTTGTAGTCCGAGTTCTGCTTGCGGCCGCGGCCGTGCTCACCCGGCGGGTAGGGGCGGGCCTCGAAGTACTTGACGGCCTTCGGGGTCAGCGCGATGCCGAGGGCACGCGACTTCTTGACCTTGGGACGGGACTGGTTAGCCACTGTCTTTCGTCTCTTTTCTCAGTTTCGGCTTGTCAGTGGTTCTCGGGAGGTCGCATCCGCAGCCGGGGAAACCCTCCGGGTCCGTTGCCGGGCCTGGCGGGCAGCCGCTCCCCTGGTCTGGGCACATACGTGCAGCACGCGAGTGGCCCACCGACCGCTCCCGGGGACCCGGGTGGTGGTGGGCTGCCCGCGACACCGATCGACGGTGCGCGACGCTCCTGGAGCCAGGCCCCTGAGGGCCGGGTCTCCGGCTGGCTCTCCCGCTCTGACAGCACGGGAGTCAGCACTTCGGCGAAGTCTACAGGGCGCTCAGGACCGCTTGCGACCGAGGTGTGTCCTGGTCCACTCCACCGCGTCCGCGTACCGCGCCTCGGCGCCGTGCCGGGTCGGGGTGTAGTAGGCGCGGTCCTTCAGGGCGTCCGGGGCGTACTGCTGCTCGGCGATGCCCTCGGGCAGGTCGTGCGGGTACACGTACCCCTGGCCGTGGCCGAGTTTGGCGGCGCCCTTGTAGTGGCTGTCGCGCAGATGCCCGGGGACCGGTCCGGCCAGGCCCTTGCGCACGTCGTCGAGGGCGGCGCCGATCGCGGTGGTGGCGGAGTTGGACTTGGGGGCGAGGGCCAGGGCGATGGTGGCGTGGCTGAGGGTGAGCGCGGCCTCCGGAAAACCGATCATGGCGACGGCCTGGGCGGCGGCGACGGCGATCGGCAGCGCGTTCGGGTCGGCGAGGCCGATGTCCTCGCTGGCGGAGATCATCAGGCGGCGGGCGATGAAGCGGGGGTCCTCGCCGGCCTCGATCATCCGGGCCAGGTAGTGCAGCGCGGCGTCGACGTCCGAGCCTCTGATGGATTTGATCAGGGCGCTGGCGACGTCGTAGTGCTGGTCGCCGTCGCGGTCGTACTTCACCGCGGCCCGGTCGACCGTCTCCTCCAGGGTGGTCAGGGCGATCTCGCTCTCGCCCTTGTCGAGGGCGGCCCCGGCGGCGGCCTCCAGGGCGGTGAGGGCGCGGCGGGCGTCGCCGCCGGCGATCCGCAGGAAGTGTTCCTCGGTGTCCTCGGGCAGGGAGACGGCGCCCTTGAGGCCGCGCTCGTCGTCCAGCGCCCGGCGCAGCAGGCCCCGGACGTCGTCGTCGGTGAGGGGTTCCAGGGTGAGCAGCAGGGAGCGGGAGAGCAGCGGGGAGATCACCGAGAAGTACGGGTTCTCCGTGGTGGCCGCGATCAGGGTGACCCAGCGGTTCTCGACGGCCGGGAGCAGAGAGTCCTGCTGGGCCTTGCTGAAGCGGTGGATCTCATCGAGGAAGAGGACGGTCTCCTTGCCGTAGCCGCCGGTGGCGCGGCGGGCGCCGTCGATGACGGCCCGGACCTCCTTGACGCCGGCGGTGATCGCGGACAGCTCCACGAACCGCTTGTTGGTGGCCTTGGAGACGACGTACGCCAACGTCGTCTTGCCGGTGCCGGGAGGGCCCCAGAGGATCACCGAGGAGGGGCCGGCGGGGCCGCCGGAACCCTCGCCGACGAGCCGGCGCAGGGGCGAGCCGGGTTTGAGGAGGTGCTGCTGGCCCACGACCTCGTCGAGGGTGCGCGGGCGCATGCGCACCGCCAGGGGGCTGCCTGCCGGGTCCTTCTCCTGGCGATCTTCCGCCGCGGCGGTGAAGAGGTCGGGTTCCACGCTGAAACCCTAAGACACGGCACTGACAGTCCGGCCGGCGCCTGGGTGGGCGTCAGCCGGCCCTGAAGGGCGTCAGCCGGTCCGGAAGACCGGTCATGAAGAACGTCAGCCCAGTCGTGCAGGCGTCAGCTGGTCCAGAAGTCCCACCAGCGGGTCAGCACCAGCATGCCGATCACGCCGGTGTGCAGCACGGGCAGCACCCAGGTGAACTCGTCGAGGAAGGACTTCAGCCAGCGGGGGGCGGGCAGGAAGCCGTTGCGGACGTTGAACGAGGTGACGTACCAGAACATGGTGAGGGTGGCGACCCAGGCCAGGCAGCACCACAGGCACAGCGCGTTGATCCGGTACAGGGACTGGAACTGCAGCCAGCAGCAGAAGCCGGCGCCGAAGAGCGTGCCGAAGTTGAAGGTGAGCCAGTACCAGCGGGGGAAGCGGGCGCGGGTCAGCAGGCTCATGCCGACGCAGACGACGATGCCGTAGCAGACCAGGCCGAGCATCGGGTTGGGGAAGCCGAAGACGCTCGCCTGCTTGCTCTGCATGACGCTGCCGCAGGACACGATCGGGTTGAGGCTGCAGCCCGGGGTGAAGGTCTTCCCCGCGATCTTGGCGTTGAGGATCTTGAACTCGTCGTTCGTGATGACCCACGCGGCGAGCAGTCCGGCCGCGCCGGTGATCACCAGCAGGAGGGCGAGCGCACGGCTGGTGCCCACCGCGCCGGGTGCGTCGGCGGCACGCTCGGGCCCGGGTTCCGCGGAGACGTCTGTCACTGTCGTCTTGCTCATCACGCCGATCCGTCGCTTGAGAGTTGGACCTTCTTCGGGCAGGGGTCATTGTGCCGCACCCCCCTGTGTGTCCACTGTTCGGTGGACACAACGAAGTACGCACGGGGGTCCCGGACCGTTCGGTTCTGGCCGATGATCGCTCGCATGACAGCACACGCGAACGAACTCGCGGTGTACGTACGGGGGCTGCGCAAGCAGTACGGCGACGTGACCGCGGTGGACGGCATCGATCTCGGCATCCGGCGCGGCGAGGTGTTCGGCCTGCTCGGGCCCAATGGCGCGGGCAAGAGCACCACGGTGGAGATCCTCCAGGGCCACCGGTCGCGGGACGCGGGCGAGGTCTCGGTCCTGGGCGCGGACCCGGCGCAGGGCACGCGCGCGTGGAGGTCCCGTGTGGGAATCGTCTGGCAGGACGAATCGGCGCCCGCCGAGTTGACGGTCGCCGAGACGGTACGGCATTTCGCCCGCTACTACCCGCGCCCGCGCGACCCCGGTGAGGTGATCGAGCTGGTCGGGCTCGGCCCGAAGGCGGACAGCAGGATCAAGACCCTCTCCGGCGGCCAGCGCCGCCGCCTGGACGTGGCCCTGGGGGTGATCGGCGGCCCCGAGCTGCTGCTCCTGGACGAGCCGACGACCGGCTTCGACCCGGCCGCGCGGCGGCAGTTCTGGGACCTGATCCGGCTGCTGGCCGACGAGGGCACGACGATTCTGCTGACCACGCACTACCTGGAGGAGGCCGAGTCCCTCGCCCACCGGCTCGCCGTGGTCGCGCGCGGCCGGCTGGTCGCCGAGGGCGAGCCCGGCGAACTACGCGAGCGGTACGGCAGCGGCGCCACCGTCTCCTGGACCGAGCCCGACGGCGCCCCGCGCGCGGAGCACACCGCCACCCCGACCAGGACGGTCGCGGAGCTGATCAGCCGCTTCGACGGCGAGATACCGGGTCTGACCGTGACCCGGCCCACCCTGGAGGACGTCTACCTCCGGCTGACCGAGCAGGAGACCGCACGATGACCGCCACCCCCGTACAGGCCGTGCCCCGCACCTCGGCCGGGCCGCTGCCCGGCGCCTGGCGGCTCGGGCTGTCGCGCGGCGCCCTGGAGATCCGGCAGTTCTTCCGGCAGCGGGAGCAGGTGGTGTTCACCTTCTCCTTCCCCGTGGTCTTCCTGTTCCTGTTCGCGTCGATCTTCCACGACAAGGTCGGGTCCACCGGCATCACCGCCTCCCAGCTGTACGTCCCCGCGATGATGGCCTCCGGGATCATGTCGACGAGCTTCCAGTCGCTCGGCATCTCCATCGCCGTCGAACGGGACGAGAAGGCGCTGCGCCGGCTGCGCGGCACACCGATGCCGCCGGCGGCCTACTTCCTGGGCAAGATCTGGCTGGTTCTGTTCACCGGTGCCCTGGAGACCGCGATCCTGCTGGCCGTCGGCACCGGGGTGTACGACGTCCGGCTGCCCAGCGACCCCGGCCGCTGGTTCGACTTCACCTGGATCTTCGTCCTCGGGCTGACCGCGTGCGCCCTGCTGGGCATCGCGATCAGCTCGGTGCCCCGGTCGGCGAAGAGCGCCAGCTCCGTCGTCGTCCTGCCGTTCCTGCTGCTGCAGTTCGTCTCCGGGGTGTACATCGCCGTCGACACGATCCCCGGCTGGATGCTCGACATCGGCGCCCTGTTCCCGCTCAAGTGGCTGTGCCAGGGCCTCAGGGGCGTGTTCCTGCCCGACTCCGCGCGCGTGCTCGAACAGGCCGGGAGCTGGGAGTTCGGGCGGACGGCGCTGGTGCTGGGCGCCTGGTGCGTCGGAGGACTGGTGCTGTGCCTGCTGACCTTCCGGTGGAAGGACCGCCGCGGATGAGCGGTACGGGCCGGATCTCTGAGGCCCACGCCTGGGACCGTACGCTGCGGTACTGGGACGCCTACTTCGCCGTCGCCTGGACGGGCACCCTGGCCTTCGTGCTGGACGCGGCGCACCCGGGCCTGCCGGTCCGGGCCGGGGCGGCGGCCCTCCTGGTGCCGCTGGTCCCCTGGTACCTCGCGGTGGGCCGGGGCCTGCTCCAGGGGGAGCGGCCCGACGAGCGGCGGGCGTTGTGGTACCTCGCCGGTGCGATCGCCCTGTTCCTGCCGGCGGCCGTGCTCGTCGACGAGTCCCGGCTGATGGCGTACGCCCTCATCCCGCAGTGCTTCATGGCACTGCGCATGCGGTCCGCGCTGGTCACGGTGACCGTCGTCAACATGGTGCCGGTCGCCGGCTGGGCGCTGCTGTGGCGGCCGGGCCTGCCGGCGCTGGTCTCCAACGCGCTGTTCGCCGTCGTCACCCTGGTCTTCTCGGTGGTGATCGGCCGCTGGATCATCCGCATCATCGAGCAGAGCGAGGAACGGGCCGAGCTGATCGCCGAGCTGGACGCCAGCCGGCACGACGTGTCCCGGCTGTCGGCGGCGCACGGCGCCCTCGCCGAACGGGAGCGGCTGGCCCGCGAGATCCACGACACCCTCGCACAGGGCTTCACCAGCCTGCTGATGCTGGTGCAGGCGGTGGAGGCGGAGCTGGACTCCGACCCGGCGCAGGCCCGCCGGCACCTGGCCCTGATGGCGGACACGGCCCGCCGCAACCTCGCCGAGGCCCGCGCGCTCGTCGCCGGCGGCGCGCCCGCCGACCTGGCCGGCGCCTCCCTGCCGGACGCGCTGGACCGGCTGGCCGGGCGGCACACGGCCACGCTGAAGGTGACCGGTCCGGTGCGCGCCCTGCCGGCCGGCGTCGAGGTGGTGGCCCTGCGCTCCTGCCAGGAGGCCCTGACCAACGCGCGCAAGCACGCGGGGAGTTCGGTACCGGTCGGCATCGGCCTCCGCTACGCCGACGACGGCCTGACCCTCCACGTCCGCGACGAGGGCCCCGGCTTCGACCCCGCCGCCGCCACGTCCGGATACGGTCTGGCGGGGCTGCGCGCCCGCGCCGCCGAGGTCGGCGGGCACGCGACGGTGCGCAGCGCACCCGGCGACGGCACGACGGTGACCGTGCGCCTGCCCGTCCCCCGCCGCCGTGAGGAGTGAGACCCCGTGATCCGGATCGTCCTGGCCGACGACCACCCCGTCGTACGCGAGGGCCTGCGCGCCATGCTGAGCGCCGAGCCGGACCTGGAGGTGGTCGGCGACGCGGCCAACGGCCCGCGGGCGGAGGCGCTGGCCGCCGAACTCCGCCCGGACATCGTCCTGATGGACCTGCGCATGCCGGACGGCGGGGGCGTGGACTCGATCGGGCGGATGACCGCGGCCGGGCTGCCCTGCCGGGTGATCGTCCTGACGACGTACGAGACGGACCGGGACATCCTGCGGGCCGTGGAGGCGGGAGCCGCGGGCTATCTGCTCAAGGACCTGCCGCGCGGTGAACTGGCCGAGGCGGTACGGGCCGCGGCGCGCGGGGAGACCGTGCTGGCGCCGTCGGTGGCGGCCCGTCTCGTGGACCAGCTCCGCACCCGCCCGCAACAGCGCCGGCTGTCCGAACGGGAGACGGCCGTGCTGCGGCTGGTCGCCGACGGCTGCACCAACGCGGAGATCGGGCGCCGCCTGTTCATCGGGGAGTCCACGGTGAAGACCCATCTCCTGCGCGCCTTCCAGAAGCTGGGAGTGGACGACCGCACAGCGGCGGTGACGCACGCACTGCGCCTGGGCCTGCTGGACTGAGGGCCCCGCCGCCCCGGCCTTCCCGACCGCGTGCCGGCCGGGAAGGCCGAGCGGACGGCCGGGGGCCGGGCAGGCCCAGCCGGCGGTCGAGGGCCGGGCGGTGAGTGGGCTGCTCGCGCGGCCGGTCGGGGGTCACGCGCGTACTCCCGACCGGCCGGGTCGCCCCGCGGCGGAGGTCGAAGGCCGGACAGGGGCTGCGCCGCTCGCGCGGCCGACCCCGGGTCACGCGCATACCCCCGCCGAACAAGTCGCCCCACGGCGGAGGGCGAGGGCCGCTGGGACGACCGATGAGAACACGGCGAGCACGGCGCAGGTGCCGGTCACCGTCGCGAGGGCCTTCCATGGCATCGCGACGGACGGCGAGCCGGCCGAGAGCAGGTCGAGCGCGCCCCGCATGCCCGTCGGGGCAGGTCCAACGGCGCGATCGCGCGGGAGATGGTGGTGTCCGAGGCCGCGGTCGGCAAGCACATCGGCAGCATCCTCGGCAAACTGGACCTGCCACCGGCGGACGGAACCCACCGCAGGGTCCTGGCCGTCCTCGCGTACCTGCGCGCCTGACGGACCGGGCCATACACCACGAGTTGCGGTGACCTTCGGCCCGGACGGTCGTTGTGCCGGGTGCTCCGAAGCGTGGTCCCCGCAGCAGCGGGGGTGAACCGGGCGCCACGAAGAACGCGAACCGATGCGGAGCATGCTCCCCGCTGACGCGGGGGTGGGGCCGGACGCTGGATGGCGGCCGGCCCACGCTGGTCACCCGAGGCGTGACTCCAGCTCCGCGACGATCTCGTTGATCCCGATCGCCGACTGCTCGCCCGAGTCCATGTCCTTCAACTGGACGACACCGTCGGCGATATCGCGCTCCCCGAGGACGAGTGCATAGCGCGCGCCGGATCGGTTGGCTGCCTTCATCGCCGCCTTGAGGCCCTTGCCGCCGTAGGAGAAGTCCGCCGCGACACCGACCTTGCGCAACTCGGTGACCTTGGCGAACAGCACCCGGCGGGCCTCCTCGCCGAGCGGGACCGCGTACACCGAGGTGGTGGACGGCAGGGCCAGCTCGACGCCCTCCGCCTCCAGCGCGAGGACCGTGCGGTCGACGCCGAGGGCCCAGCCGACGGACGGCAGCGCGGGTCCGCCGATCATCTCGGACAGGCCGTCGTAGCGGCCGCCGCCGCCCACCGCGGACTGGGAGCCCAGACCGTCGTGGACGAACTCGAAGGTGGTACGGGTGTAGTAGTCCAGGCCGCGCACCAGCTTCGGGTCGTCCTCGAAGGCCACGCCCGCCGCGGTGATCAGCTCGCGCACCTCCTCGTGGTACGCCTTGCACGCGTCGCACAGGTAGTCCCGCAGCAGCGGAGCGTCCCCGAGCTGCTTCTGCACCGACTCGCGCTTGTCGTCCAGGACGCGCAGCGGGTTGATCCCGGCGCGGCGCAGGGTGTCCTCGTCCAGGTCCAGGCCGCGGAGGAAGTCCTGGAGCGCGGCCCGGTACACCGGCCGGCACTCCTTGTCGCCCAGGCTGTTGAGCAGGATCCGGAAGTCGCTCAGGCCCAGCGAGCGGTACGCCTGGTCGGCGAGGATGATCAGCTCGGCGTCCAGCGCCGGGTCCTCGGCGCCGATCGCCTCGGCACCGACCTGGGAGAAGTGGCGGTAACGGCCCTTCTGCGGGCGCTCGTAGCGGTAGTAGGAGCCCGAGTACCAGAGCTTGACGGGGAGGTTGCCGGCCTTGTGCAGGTTGGCCTCCAGGGCCGCGCGCAGCACGGAGGCGGTTCCCTCGGGGCGCAGGGCCAGCTTGTCGCCGCCCTTGGTCTCGAAGGCGTACATCTCCTTGGTCACGATGTCGGTGGACTCGCCGACCCCGCGCGCGAACAGCTCGACGTTCTCGAAGCCCGGCGTCTCGATGTAGCCGTATCCGGAGTTGCGCAGCGGGGCGGCGATGGCGTCGCGGACCGCCAGGTACTTCGCGGAGTCCGGCGGGATCAGGTCGTACGTGCCCTTGGGGGCCTGAAAGGTGCTCACGGGAAGCTCTCTCGTCACATTCCTCGTCGGGGAGCCTCGGCGGCTCCCTGGCCGGCGGCCACCTCCCGCAGATACGGGTTGGTGGCGCGCTCCTGGCCGATGGTCGTCTGGGGGCCGTGGCCGGACAGCACCACGGTGGAGTCGTCGAGCGGCAGGCACACCCGGCCCAGCGACTCGATCATGTCCGCCATGGAGCCACCCGGCAGGTCCGTGCGTCCGATGGAGCCGGCGAACAGCAGATCCCCGGAGAACAGGACCGACGGGATGTCGGCCGCATCGGGCATCCGGAACGTCACCGACCCCTTGGTATGGCCCGGTGCGTGCGCGACGGAGAAGCCGAGGCCGGCCAGCTTCAGCTCGGCGCCGTCGGTCAGCTCCCGCACGTCGTCCGGCTCCCCCACGGTCAGCTCACCCATGAGCGGCATCCCGATGGAACGGCCGAGCGACTTCTCGGGGTCGCTCATCATGTAGCGGTCCGCGGGGTGGATCCAGGCCGGCACGTCGTGTGCGCCGCACACGGGGACGACCGAGGCCACATGGTCGATGTGGCCGTGGGTGAGGACGACGGCGACGGGCTTGAGCCGATGCTTCTTCAGCGTTTCCTCGACTCCTTGGGCGGCCTGGTGGCCCGGGTCGATGATCACGCACTCCTCACCGGCGGCGGGGGCGACGAGATAACAGTTCGTCCCCCAGGCCCCGGCGGGGAACCCGGCAATGAGCACGATCGTCCTTCGTTGTGTCGGTACGGGGTGGTCTGCGCGGCCCTCGCGGGCGGCCGGCCTGTGCCCCAGAGCCTACCGGCGCTGCCGTTTCCTCAGCTAACCCATATACGGTACGGGGCTACACGCGGCTGTCGGATCACAGCACACACGCGTACCGGACGGCACACGACACGCATGAGGAGAGAACCCGGTGGTCAGCCAGGAGCAGCGGCGGCGTCAGCTCGCCCGGGAGAAGTTCTTGCGGCAGCAGCAGCGGCGCACCAGCGCACGACGCAAGTCACGCATGCGCAACTCCGTGATCGCGTCGGTGCTCGGCGTGGTCGTGATCGGCAGTGTCGCGCTGTACACGACGGGCGTGATGAAGAACGACGACGACAAGAAGACGAACGCGGCCGCCGACGTCACGCCCAGCGCCTCGCCGACGAAGAAGGCGCCGGACCCGTGCGAGAAGCCGGCCAAGGGCTCGGTGAAGAAGCTGAGCTGGAAGAAGGAGCCGGCGATGACGATCGACACGTCGGCGGACTACACGATGAAGCTCGCGACGACCTGCGGCGACATCGACATCGCGCTGAAGGCGTCGGCGGCCCCGCACACGGTGAACTCGTTCGACTTCCTCGCCGGCAAGGGCTTCTTCGACCACACGAAGTGCCACCGTCTGGTGACCAACGGCATCTACGTGCTGCAGTGCGGCGACCCGACGGGCACCGGCAGCGGCGGCCCCGGGTACACGATTCCGGACGAGAACCTGAAGGACAAAAGCCTCAAGGGCAACAAGTACCCGGCGGGCACGGTCGCGATGGCCAACCAGTACAACGCTCAGACCCAGCAGGGCCGTCACACGGGCGGCAGCCAGTTCTTTCTGGTCTACCAGGACAGTCCGCTGCCGGCGGACTACACCCCGTTCGGCACGGTCTCAGACGCAGGTATGAAGGTACTGAAGAAGATCGCAGCCGCTGGCGCGCAGCCGGCGGACCCCACTACCGGCAACACCGCACCGAACGCGACCATCGTGATCAACAAAGCGACGGTGACGAAGTCCTGACTTCGCCCCGAGACCAAGACGGCCAACAGCCTGATTTCGGTCGCGCGGGATGCGGACAGGCAACCCGCTGGTCGCCTATGTTGGCCGTGACGAAACTGTGGACGATGCCCGGGGGTGCTCAAGGCCCCCGCAGGCATCATGTGGAGGAGGCGCTGTGAGCAGCGACCCGTGGGGCCGCGTCGACGAGACGGGGACCGTGTACGTGCGTACGGCCGACGGCGAGCAGGTCGTCGGATCCTGGCAGGCCGGCTCCCCCGAGGAGGCACTGGCCTACTTCGAGCGCAAGTACGAGGGCCTGGTTGTCGAGATCGGCCTCCTCGAGAAGCGCGTGCAGACGACGGACCTGTCCGCGAAGGACGCCCAGGTCGCGATCGGTCATCTGCGCGAGCAGGTGGACGCGCATCACGCGGTCGGTGACCTGGACGCCCTGCGGACCCGGCTGGACAAGCTGGTGCAGACCGTCGAGGCCCGGCGTGAGGAGCGCAAGGCGCAGCGGGCCAAGCAGTCGGACGAGGCCCGGCACGCCAAGGAGGCGCTGGTCGTCGAGGCGGAGGAGCTGGCGCAGTCCGACCAGTGGCGGGCCGCCGGTGAGCGGCTGCGGGCGCTGGTGGACACCTGGAAGGGGCTGCCGCGGCTGGACCGCAAGTCGGACGACGAGCTGTGGCACCGCTTCTCGCACGCCCGGTCGGCGTTCTCCAAGCGCCGCAAGGGGCACTTCGCGCAGCTGGACTCGCAGCGCGAGGAGGCCCGCCAGACCAAGGAGCGGCTGGTCGCCGAAGCCGAGTCGCTGTCGGGGTCCACGGACTGGGGTGTGACGGCGGCCCGCTACCGCGACCTGATGGCGCAGTGGAAGGCCGCGGGCCGCGCCCAGCGCGAGCACGAGGACGACCTGTGGAACCGCTTCCGCGGCGCGCAGGACGTCTTCTTCGCCGCTCGTGGCTCGGTGTTCGCCGAGCGGGACGCCGAGCAGTCGGAGAACCTGAAGCTGAAGGAGGAGCTGGCCGAGGAGGCCGAGAAGCTGCTGCCGATCGGCGACCTGAAGGCGGCTCGGGCCGCGTTCCGGTCGATCAACGAGCGGTGGGAGGCCATCGGCCACGTCCCGCGCGACGCGCGTCCGAAGGTCGAGGGCCGGATGCACACCGTCGAGCGGGCGCTACAGGAGGCCGAGGAGGCCGAGTGGCGCCGGACGAACCCGGAGGCGCGTGCGCGTGCCGAGGGTCTGACCGGCCAGCTGCAGGCCGCCGTGGACAAGCTGAACGGCCAGATCGAGCAGGCCCGCGCGCAGGGCAACACTGCGAAGGCCGACAAGCTGGCGCGGGAACTGGAAGGCCGCCAGGCCCTCCTGGACCAGGCCCTGAAGGGCCTGCAGGAGTTCGGCGGCTAAGCAGCCTCAGCAGTCATGCGGAAGGCCCCGTACGGAGCGTACGGGGCCTTTTCGCGTGCGCGTCTCGCGTGGGCGTCTCGCGCGGTCGCTTGCCTCTACGACCGGCTGCGCGCCGAGGTGACGCGGTAGACGTCGTACACGCCCTCCACCCCTCGGACCGCCTTCAGGACGTGTCCCAGGTGCTTGGGGTCGCCCATCTCGAAGGTGAAGCGGGAGGTGGCCACCCGGTCGCGGGAGGTCTGGACGGCCGCGGAGAGGATGTTGACGTGCTGGTCGGACAGGACCCGGGTGACGTCCGAGAGGAGCCGGGAGCGGTCCAGGGCCTCGACCTGGATCGCGACGAGGAACACCGAGGACTGGGTGGGCGCCCATTCGACCTCGAGGATGCGCTCCGGCTCGCGGGACAGCGACTCCACGTTGACGCAGTCGGTGCGGTGAACCGATACACCGCTACCCCGCGTGACGAAGCCGATGATGGGGTCGCCGGGGACGGGCGTGCAGCAGCGGGCCAGTTTCACCCACACGTCCTCGACGCCCTTGACGACGACACCCGGGTCGGCGCTGGAGCGGCGCTTGCGGCTCCGCCCGCGGGCCGGCGGGACCGTCTCGTCGATCTCCTCGGTGGCGGCCTCCTCGCCGCCGAGGGCCTGGACGAGCTTCTGCACGATGTTCTGCGCGGAGACGTGGCCCTCGCCGATCGCCGCGTACAGCGCGGAGATGTCGGAGTAGCGCATCTCGTGCGCGAGCGTGACGAGCGAGTCGCCGGTGAGGATGCGCTGGATCGGCAGGTTCTGCTTGCGCATCGCGCGGACGATGGAGTCCTTGCCCTGCTCGATCGCCTCGTCTCGGCGCTCCTTGGAGAACCAGGCCCGGATCTTGTTGCGGGCGCGCGGCGACTTCACGAAGCCCAGCCAGTCGCGGGACGGCCCCGCACCGGCCGCCTTGGACGTGAAGACCTCCACGAGGTCGCCGTTGTCCAGGGTGGATTCCAGCGGTACGAGACGCCCGTTGACCCGGGCTCCTATGGTGCGGTGGCCGACCTCGGTGTGCACGGCGTACGAGAAGTCCACCGGGGTGGCGCCGGCGGGCAGCGCTATCACGTCGCCCTTGGGCGTGAAGACGAAGACCTCGTTGCGGGACAGGTCGAAGCGCAGGGACTCCAGGAACTCGCCGGGGTCCTCGGTCTCCTTCTGCCAGTCGAGGAGCTGGCGCAGCCACGCCATGTCGTTGAGGTGGTCGTCCTTGCCGCTGCTCTTCGGCGCGTCGGAGCGGACCTTGGAGGCGCCGGCGACGGCCTCCTGCTTGTACTTCCAGTGCGCGGCGATGCCGTACTCGGCGCGGCGGTGCATGTCGAAGGTGCGGATCTGCAGTTCGACGGGCTTGCCGTTGGGGCCGATGACCGTCGTGTGCAGCGACTGGTACATGTTGAACTTGGGCATCGCGATGTAGTCCTTGAACCGGCCGGGGACCGGGTTCCATCGCGCGTGCACGGTGCCGAGGGCCGCGTAGCAGTCGCGGACCGTGTCGACGAGTACACGAATCCCCACCAGGTCGTAGATCTCCGCGAAGTCACGGCCGCGGACGATCATCTTCTGGTAGACGCTGTAGTAGTGCTTCGGGCGGCCGGTGACGGTCGCCTTGATGCGGGCGGCGCGCAGGTCGGCCTGGACCTCGTCGGTCACTATGGCCAGGTACTCGTCCCGCTTGGGGGCGCGCTCGGCGACGAGCCGCACGATCTCGTCGTACATCTTGGGGTAGAGGATCGCGAAGGCGAGGTCCTCCAGCTCCCACTTGATGGTGTTCATGCCCAGCCGGTGCGCCAGCGGGGCGTAGATCTCCAGGGTCTCCCTGGCCTTCTTCTCCTGCTTCTCGCGCTTGAGGTAGCGCATGGTGCGCATGTTGTGCAGGCGGTCGGCGAGCTTGATGACCAGGACGCGGGGGTCCTTGGCCATCGCGACGACCATCTTGCGCACGGTCTCGGCCTGCGCGGCCTCGCCGAACTTGACCTTGTCCAGCTTGGTGACGCCGTCGACGAGGAGGGCGACCACGTCACCGAAGTCGCGGCGCAGGTCGTCCAGGCCGTACTCGGTGTCCTCGACGGTGTCGTGCAGCAGGCCAGCCATCAGCGTGGCCGGGTCCATGCCCAGCTCGGCGAGGATGGTGGTGACCGCGAGCGGGTGCGTGATGTACGGGTCGCCGCTCTTGCGCTTCTGCCCGCGGTGCCAGCGCTCGGCGACCTGGTAGGCCCGCTCGATCTGCCGGAGCGTGGCGTTCTCGATCTTCGGGTCGTTGCTGCGCACTATCCGCAGCAGCGGCTCCAGGACCGGGTTGTACGGGTTGGCGCGCTGCACGCCGAGGCGGGCGAGGCGGGCGCGGACGCGGTTGGAGGAGCCGCTGCGGGCGGGCTGGCCGGCGGGCTGCCGTACGGCGGGCGGGGCCGGCGGCGCCGGCTTGGGGCGGGCGGCCTCGGCGGCCTTCTCGACGGGCGCGGACGGGGCGTGCTTCACCGGCCCGCGTGCGTCGTTCGTCGCACTCTTGGCGCTGTGCGCGTCCGGCGCGGGCTTGGCCGCGGGGCCCGAGGCGGACTCGGGCTTGGCGGCGGTCAGTGGCTGGGCCTCGTCTGGCAAGAGGGCTCCTCGTGCACGATCCGGGTCCCCCGGTCAGGCTCCGGAGACCCCATGGTAGCG
The DNA here is from genome assembly GCF_004124325.1 of Streptomyces sp. L2. Classification (NCBI taxonomy): domain Bacteria; kingdom Bacillati; phylum Actinomycetota; class Actinomycetes; order Kitasatosporales; family Streptomycetaceae; genus Streptomyces; species Streptomyces sp. L2. Next base: position 6,579,918 of record NZ_QBDT01000001.1, on the reverse strand, counting down.
ATCCTCCGCCTCACCATCGCGTCCAGCCAGACGTGAGGACCGTCTACCTGTGCAACACGGGGGCCGACCACCGGATTCCGAAGCCCCGAACCGGACACGCGACCGCCGGATTCCGGGGCCCGGAGCGGACGCACGGCCGCCGACGGTGAGGGCGTCCCACGAGGGCCACCCGCACCCGACGACGAAAGCCGCACGGGTGGTACGGGTGGGAGACGAAACGCGGCCGAAGGCGAAGCCGAGGCCGAGACCGCGCCCCGGCTTCGCCTACCGCTCAGACCTGCAGCAACGCCTCCAGCGGCGCCCCGCCGAGCGCCGCGGCCAGCCGCCCGCGCCCGCCCAGGAACCCCAGCTCCATCAGGACCGCGAGCCCGGACACCTCGGCACCGGCCCGCCGGATCAGCTGGATCGCGGCCTCCGCCGTACCACCCGTGGCCAGCACGTCGTCGACGATCAGCACCCGGTCCCCGGCCGCCAGATCCTCCGCGTGCACCTCGATCTCCGCCGCCCCGTACTCCAGCTCGTACGCCTGGCGCAGCGTCGCCCCGGGCAGCTTGCCGGCCTTGCGGACGGGGATGAAGCCCAGGCCCGCCCGGACGGCGACCGGTGCGCCCAGGATGAACCCGCGCGCCTCCAGCCCGACGACCTTGGTGGCACCGCTGTCCGCCGCGATCCCTGCCAGGGTGTCCGTGAGCGCGGTGAACGCCGGCGGGTCGGCCAGCAGCGGAGTGATGTCCTTGAACATCACTCCCGGCTCCGGATAGTCCGCCACATCGCGGATCCGGCTGAGCAGCAGCTCCTTGATGTCGGTCATCGGCGCTTCCCCGAGGGACGGCCGCCACGGCCGCGCCCACGGGACGCGGGCTGGTTGCGCGGGCCGACCACGGCGGGCGCCGCGTCGTCCTCGTCGCCGCCGGAGCCGGCGACGCCGCCGGAGCGGGCCTCGACCATCTCTTCCTCGGCCGCGGCCTGCGCCCGCTTGGCCAGCACCCGCTTGCGCAGGGCCTTCATCTGCGGCTCGCGCTCCTTGAGGTCCGCGACGAGCGGCGTGGCGATGAAGATCGACGAGTAGGCACCGGCCGCGAGACCGACGAACAGCGACAGGGAGATGTCGTTCAGCGTGCCGGCGCCGAGGAAGCCACCGCCGATGAACAGCAGGCCCGCCACCGGCAGCAGCGCGACGACCGTGGTGTTGATGGACCGCACCAGGGTGCCGTTGATGGACTTGTTGGCGATGTCGGCGTAGGTCCAGCGGGTCTGCTTGGTGATGTCCTTGGTCTGCTCCTTGAGGCTGTCGAAGACGACGACCGTGTCGTAGAGCGAGTAACCGAGGATGGTCAGCAGACCGATGACCGTGCCGGGGGTGACCTCGAAGCCGACCAGGGCGTAGATACCGGTCGTGATCGTGATGTCGTGGATCAGCGCGACGAGGGCGGCGACGGCCATGCGCCACTCGAAGGCGATCGCCAGGTAGATCACCACGAGGACCATGAAGATCCCGAGGCCCTCCCAGGCCTTGTTGGCGATCTGCTCACCCCAGCTCGGGCCGACCAGGTCGGCGGCGAGCTTGTCGGAGTCGATCTTCAGGTCCTTGGCCAGTTCCTGCTTGATCTGGTCGGACTTGCCGGTGTCGATGCCGGCGATCTGGATGCGCAGACTGCCGTTGCCGAGCTTCTGCACGATCGCCTCCTGGCCGGAGGCGGTGTGCGCGAAGTCCTCGGCCTGGGCCACGGAGACGCTCATGTGCTGCGGCGTCGTGTAGACCGCGCCGCCCTGGAACTCGATGCCCAGGTTCAGTCCGCGCACCGCCAGGCCGACGATCGCCGTGATGGTGATCAGGATCGAGACGCCGTACCAGATCTTGCGCTTGCCGACGAAGTCGTAGCTGATCTCGCCGCGGTGCAGTCGAGCGCCGAGGTTGCCGAGTTTCGACATCGCTCACGCCTCCTTCGGGTCGACAGGGCCGGCGGCGGGACCGGCGGGGCGGCGGGTACGGCGCAGCGGAGGCTTGGCACCGAGACTCTTCGGATCGAGTCCGGACCACTTGTGCCCGTCGGCGAAGAACTTGCGGCGGGCGAGGAGCGTCATCAGCGGCTTGGTGAACAGGAAGACCACGACGATGTCGAGCACGGTGGTCAGACCGAGCGTGAACGCGAAGCCCTGCACCTTGCCGACGGTGACGATGTACAGCACGGCGGAGGCGAGGAACGACACGAAGTCGGAGACCAGGATGGTGCGCCGGGCGCGCGGCCAGGCCCGTTCCACGGCCGGGCGCAGCGTGCGGCCCTCGCGGATCTCGTCCCGGATGCGTTCGAAGTACACGATGAACGAGTCCGCGGTGATACCGATGGCGACGATGGCACCGCAGACGGCCGGCAGGTTCAGCGCGAAGCCGATGGCCGGGCCGAGCAGCGACATGAGCACGTAGGTGAGGGCGGCGGACGTGGCCAGCGAGGCCATCGCGACGAGGGACAGGCCGCGATAGTAGGCCACCAGGTAGATCACGACCAGCGCGAGGCCGATCGCACCGGCGAGGAGGCCGGCGTGCAACTGGTCGCCGCCGAGCGCGGCGGTGACGGTGGTGATGGTCTCCTTCTGGAAGGAGAGCGGCAGGGCGCCGTACGACAGCACGTTGGCGAGGCTCTGCGCCTCCGCTTGGGTGAAGCTGCCGGAGATCTCCGCCTGGCCGCCGGTGATGGACTCGTGGACGGTGGGGCTGGAGACGACGTCACCGTCGAGGACGATGCCGAACTCGGTCTGCACGCCCTGCTTCTGGGCGAGCTGGCCGGTGATGTCCGCGAACTTCTTCGACCCGGTGCCGGTGAACGTCATCTGGACCTGCCAGCCGGACGCTCCCTGAGTGTCGAAGACCGCGCTGGCCTTCTTGACCTCGGTGCCGTCCACGGCGGCCGGGCCGAGGATGTACTTGGACCAGACCTTGTCGTTCTCGCCGCAGGCCACGATGGGGTCACTGGGCTTGGTGTTCTGGACGACCTTGGCCCGCTCGTCGGGCTTGGTGCAGTCCAGCGTCGCGTACACGGCCTGGAGCTTGGCCACGTCGGCGGAGGTGCCGCCGGAGGCCGAGGGGCTGGGCGAGGTCTTCGGCGTCGACGAGGCGCTGCCCGACGGAGTGGGCGACTTCTTGGCGTCGGCCTTGAGGGCGTCGGTGACCGCGCGGCCCTGCGTGCCGGTGCTGCTGCTCGGGGACGCGGTGGAGGACGAGGACGCCTTCTCGCCGGACTTCGACGAGGCGCTGCTCGACGGGCTGGGCGACGTCTTGCCGGTGGAGGAGGCGCTCGGAGAGGGGCTCGGAGAGGCGGGGCCGCTGGGCCCCTGCGCCAGGACGGGGCGGAAGTACAGCTTGGCGGTGGTGCCGACCTGCTGCACGGCCTGCTTGGAGTTGGTGCCCTTGGGGATGTTGACGATGATGTGGTCGTTCCCCTGGGTCTGCACCTCCGCCTCGGAGACGCCAAGACCGTTGACACGGCGGTTCATGATGTCGACCGCGGTGTCCATGTTGGCCTTGTTGATCGCCGACCCCTGGTCGGCCTTCGCCTTGAGCGTGATGCTCGTACCACCGGCAAGATCGATGCCGAGGCGTGGCGTGGTGCTTCCGGCGAGGAACATTCCCCCGGTGAGCGCCACGATGGCGATCAGGATGAAGGCCAGTGAGCGCCCTGGCTTGCTCTGGGCGCTCGCGCTCCGGCCCCTCTTAGGTGCTGCCACCTTCTCGTACTCCCTCTCGGGCCGCCCCGCGCCCGGTCGGCGCGGTCGGCCATGACATGGTGTCGGGCTCCCCGGCGGGAAACAGACGCACTCGGGGAACGCGGGGCGCGAGCGGGGCGCGCCGCGTCCCCCGGGGCGTGCCTACTTCGCGTCGGAGTCGCCGTCGGTCTTCTTCGGCTGTTCGTCCGCCGTGGTGTCGGCGGCCTCGGTCACGTCGGCCTTGTCGGCGTCGGCGGCCTTGTCCCCGGCCTTGTCCTCGGCGGGGTCCTTCTTACCGAAGTCGACGGGCTTGTCGTCGGAGGCGGCGGCAGCGGCGTCGGACTCGTCGGTCCCGGTGAGCGGCTCGGTGAGGGAGGAGGCGTCGTCCGGGACGAGGTCGGCGTCGGACTTCAGGTCGTGCTCGACGCCGTGGACGATGCGGTTGTACTCGTCGTCGCTAAGGACGGCGCCGATCGCGTTCTTGGCGAAGAGCAGTTCGACGCCCGGTCCGGCGTCGAGGAGGACCGTGTCCTCGCTGACCTCCTTGACCGTGGCGTACATTCCCCCGATTGTGCGCACGCCGGAGCCGGGCTGCATCTCGTTCCGCATGGAGGCGGCCTGCTGCTGCTTCCTCTTGGCGGAGCGCGTCATGAGGAACATGGCGGCGATGAGCACGATGAACGGGAGAAGGGTCAAGATATTCACAGGACGGAATTTCCTTCGCGCGACCGCGCGGTGAGCGGCCTGTTGGATGGGGGTGTGCCGGTGCCGCCCGCAAGGGCGGCATCGGCGGAGTCTAAGCGAGTCCACGCGCATGGAACAACGCTCAGCATGGCACCAGGGTTCCTGGTCCGGCCAATCCCGCGCCGTTACGAAGCCGTCACGCCCCGAACAGGTCCTGTTGTCCGTTTCCGCCGCCGGCCTGGCGGGGCGGGGTGAGGCCGAGGTGGGCCCACGCCGCGGGGGTGGCCACCCGGCCGCGCGGTGTGCGGGCGAGAAGCCCCTCGCGGACGAGGAACGGTTCGGCGACCTCCTCCACCGTCTCCCGCTCCTCCCCCACGGCGACGGCGAGGGTGGACAGGCCGACCGGGCCGCCTCCGAACAGTTTGAGCAGGGCCTCCAGCACGCCCCGGTCCAGGCGGTCGAGGCCGCGCGCGTCCACCTCGTACACGGCGAGGGCGGCGGCGGCGATCTCGCGGGTGATCACGCCGTCCGCCTTGACCTGCGCGTAGTCGCGGACCCGGCGCAGCAGGCGGTTGGCGATGCGGGGCGTGCCGCGGGAGCGGCCGGCGATCTCGGCGGCGCCGTCGGGGCGGATCTCCACGTCGAGGAGGTCGGCCGAGCGGTGCACGACGCGCTCCAGCTCGCGCGGCTCGTAGAACTCCATGTGCGCGGTGAAGCCGAAGCGGTCGCGCAGCGGGGGCGGCAGCAGGCCGGCCCGGGTGGTGGCGCCGACGAGGGTGAACGGGGGCAGTTCGAGGGGGATGGCGGTGGCGCCGGGGCCCTTGCCGACGATGACGTCGACGCGGAAGTCCTCCATCGCCATGTACAGCATCTCCTCGGCGGGCCGGGACATGCGGTGGATCTCGTCGAGGAAGAGGACCTCGCCCTCCTGGAGGGAGGAGAGGATCGCGGCGAGGTCGCCGGCGTGCTGGATGGCGGGGCCGGAGGTGATGCGGATGGGCGCGCCCATCTCGGCGGCGATGATCATCGACAGGGTGGTCTTGCCGAGGCCGGGCGCGCCGGACAGCAGCACATGGTCGGCGGTGGCACCGCGGGCGCGGGCGGCGCGCAGGACGAGGTCGAGCTGTTCGCGGACCTTCTCCTGGCCGATGAACTCACCGAGGTCCTTGGGGCGCAGGGCGGCCTCGACGGCCTGGTCCTCCCGGTCGGCGACCGAGCCCACCAGCCGCTCGGGGGCGGGAGTGCCGGTCGTGTCGTCCCAGTTCATGGAGTGTGCCTCGATCGTCGGGGGGGTCAGCGGGCGCGGTTCAGGGTCTGCAGGGCGGCCTTCAGCAGCTGCCCCACCTGCGGGGTGCCGCCGGCGGCCTCGGCCTGGGGGGCGACGGCGGTGACGGCCTCGTCGGCCTCGCGGGTGGCGTAGCCGAGGCCGATGAGCGCCGCGTGCAGCTGGTCGCGCCAGCCCTGGGTGACGGGGGCGCCGACCGCGGGGGCGCCGAGGGGTTCGCCGAGCCGGTCCTTCAGTTCCAGGAGCAGTTTCTGGGCGCCCTTCTTGCCGATGCCGGGGACGGCGGTGAGGGCCTTCTCGTCACTGGTGGCCACGGCGCGGCGCAGGGCGTCCGGCCTGTGCACGGCGAGCATCGCCTGGGCCAGGCGGGGGCCGACTCCGCTGGCCGTCTGCAGCAGCTCGAACACCTGGCGCTCGTCGTCGTCGGCGAAGCCGTACAGGGTGAGGGAGTCCTCGCGGACGACGAGGGAGGTGTGGAGTTTCGCGGGCTGTCCGAGACGGAGCGTGGACAGGGTGTCCGGGGTGCACTGGACGGCCATGCCGACGCCGCCGACCTCGACGACCGCTGCGTCGGGGGCGAGTGCGGCGACCGTGCCGCTGACGAAGGCGATCATGCCGTACGGCCTTTCGTGGGATGGGCGGTGTGCCGGGCGACGGCCTGCTGGAGGCGGTTGTGCGCCACGGCCTGCTGCAGCCGGTTCTGGGCGGTGCCGCGCCAGATGTGGCAGATGGCGAGGGCGAGGGCGTCGGCGGCGTCGGCGGGCCTGGGGGGCGCGGCGAGCCTGAGCAGCCGGGTGACCATCGCGCCGACCTGGGCCTTGTCGGCGCGGCCGCTGCCGGTGACGGCGGCCTTGACCTCGCTGGGGGTGTGCAGGGCGACCGGGATGCCCCGCCGGGCTGCGCACAGCATGGCGACGGCGCTGGCCTGGGCGGTGCCCATGACCGTGCGCACGTTGTGCTGGCTGAAGACGCGTTCCACGGCGACGAACTCGGGGCGGTGCTCGTCGAGCCAGGCGTCGAGACCCTGTTCCACGGCGAGCAGCCGGTGGCTGAGGTCGGCGTCCGCGGGCGTGCGGACGACCCCGACGCCGAGCATGGTCAGCGGCCGGCCGGCGACACCCTCGACCACTCCGACGCCGCACCGCGTCAGACCCGGGTCCACCCCCATCACCCGCACCGCTGTCCCCTCCCGTCGACCGCCTGTTCGTGCAGGCTATCGGCTGCCACTGACAACGCCCCGCAACCGTGCCCGGCACGGCGCGCGCCCGGCACGGCGACGGGCCGACGGGGTGTCCCGTCGGCCCGTGAGACCCGCGCAGCCCTCGGCCGCGTTACGCGTCGACCTTCTCCATGACCTCGTCGCTGACGTCGAAGTTGGCGAAGACGTTCTGCACGTCGTCGCTGTCCTCCAGCGCGTCGATCAGCTTGAAGATCTTCTTGGCGCCCTCCTCGTCCAGTTCGACCTGCATGGTCGGGACGAAGTTGGCCTCGGCGGAGTCGTAGTCGATCCCGGCGTCCTGGAGGGCGGTGCGGACCGCGACCATGTCGGTGGCCTCGCTGAGCACCTCGAAGCTCTCGCCGAGGTCGTTGACCTCCTCGGCGCCCGCGTCCAGGACGGCGCCGAGGACGTCGTCCTCGGTCAGCTCACCCTTGGGGACGATGACGACGCCCTTGCGGTTGAACAGGTACGACACCGAGCCCGGGTCGGCCATGGAGCCGCCGTTGCGGGTCATGGCGACGCGGACGTCGGAGGCGGCGCGGTTGCGGTTGTCGGTGAGGCACTCGATGAGCACCGCGACACCGTTCGGGCCGTAGCCCTCGTACATGATCGTCTCGTAGTCGGCGCCGCCGGCCTCGAGGCCGCCGCCGCGCTTGATCGCGGAGTCGATGTTCTTGTTCGGCACCGACTGCTTCTTGGCCTTCTGAACGGCGTCGAAGAGCGTCGGGTTGCCCTCCAGGTCGACGCCGCCCATGCGCGCGGCGACCTCGATGTTCTTGATCAGCTTCGCGAAGAGCTTGCCGCGCTTGGCATCGATCACGGCCTTCTTGTGCTTCGTCGTGGCCCATTTAGAGTGGCCGGACATCTGCCTGTCTCCTTCGCGTAACCAAACTCTGTCTCGACGCCCAGAATCCTACTAGGACTGCCGCGTCCGGTTCGCGCGCACCATGTCGACGAAGAGGCCGTGCACGCGGTGGTCGCCGGTGAGTTCCGGGTGGAACGACGTGGCGAGCGCGTTGCCCTGGCGGACCGCGACGATGTGGCCGTCGTGCTCGGCGAGCACCTCGGCCGCGGCGCCCACGGACTCCACCCAGGGGGCGCGGATGAAGACGCCCTCCACAGGACGGCCCTCGACGCCCCGGACGTCGACCGCGGCCTCGAAGGACTCGTTCTGCCGGCCGAAGGCGTTGCGGCGCACGATCATGTCGATCCCGCCGACGGTCTCCTGGCCCGAGCGCGGGTCGAGGATCTTGTCGGCGAGCATGATCATGCCGGCGCAGGTGCCGTAGACGGGCAAGCCGTCGCGCACGCGCGCGCGGAGGGGCTCCATCACGCCGAAGAGGACGGCCAGCTTGGAGATCGTCGTGGACTCGCCGCCGGGCAGCACGAGGCCGTCGACCTCGGCGAGCTCCTCGGGGCGCCTGACCGGCCTGGCCACGGCGTCGGCCGCGGCCAGGGCGACGAGGTGCTCCCGTACGTCGCCCTGGAGGGCCAGGACGCCGATGACAGGGACTTCGTTCGGCATGAGGGGACTACCAGCCGCGGTTGGCGTAGCGCTCGGCCTCGGGCAGGGTGTCGCAGTTGATGCCCACCATGGCCTCGCCGAGGTTGCGGGACGCGTCCGCGATGATCTTCGGGTCGTCGTAGAAGGTGGTGGCCTTCACGATGGCGGCGGCGCGCTTGGCCGGGTCGCCGGACTTGAAGATGCCGGAGCCGACGAAGACGCCCTCGGCGCCGAGCTGGCGCATCAGCGCGGCGTCGGCCGGGGTGGCCACGCCACCGGCGGAGAACAGCACGACCGGCAGCTTGCCGAGCTCGGCGACCTCCTTGACCAGCTCGAACGGGGCGCGCAGCTCCTTGGCGGCGGCGTAGATCTCGTTGTTGTCGCAGCCGCGGAGCTTGGCGATCTCGCCCTTGATCTGGCGCAGGTGGCGGACGGCCTCGACGACGTTGCCGGTGCCGGCCTCGCCCTTGGAGCGGATCATGGCCGCGCCCTCGGCGATGCGGCGCAGGGCCTCACCGAGGTTGGTGGCGCCGCACACGAAGGGGGTGGTGAAGGCCCACTTGTCGGAGTGGTTGACCTCGTCGGCCGGGGTGAGGACCTCGGACTCGTCGATGTAGTCGACACCGAGGGACTGCAGCACCTGGGCCTCGACGAAGTGACCGATGCGGGACTTGGCCATGACCGGGATCGAGACGGCCTCGATGATGCCCTCGATCATGTCGGGGTCGGACATGCGGGCCACGCCGCCGTCCTTGCGGATGTCGGCCGGGACCCGCTCCAGCGCCATGACGGCGACGGCGCCCGCGTCCTCGGCGATCTTCGCCTGCTCCGGCGTGACGACGTCCATGATCACGCCGCCCTTGAGCTGCTCGGCCATACCGCGCTTCACACGGGCGGTGCCGGTCTCGGGAGCCTGGAATTCGGTGGTGGACACGGGTGACCTCACTGGTGGGAAAAGAGGGTTTTCTGCACCACCGAGGAAACGCGAGAGGACCAGGCCACAGCAAGGGCCAATGACAAGCCGGTGGATCGTTTTGCGCACCGTGGCCGGTCAGGGGCACAGGCGGCGCGGGGAGGGGGACTCAAGGGGCGCGGTCAGCGGGCTCAGGCCACGTGGTCAGGGGCTCAGGCAGCAGCCCGGGTCAGAGGGCTCAGGCCGCGCCGCGCGGCCAGGCGGCCCAGGCGAGGCGGCCAGGGCGCTCAGCGGCCCGGTCAGGCGGCTCAGGCGACGCGGTCAGCGGCTCAGGTGGCGCGTTCCGCCAGGGCTGTGGGGGGCTCGTCGTCCATCTCGAAGGCCAGCGGGAACGGGGCGTGGCCGGCCAGCCGGAACCAGCGGACCTTGCGGTGCTCGCGGAGCCTGCGGGCGGCCCCCACGGCGTCGTTCAGGAAGCGGCGGGCCATGGGGACCCTGCGGACCGCCTCGGCCAGCTCACGGGCCGCCTCCTCGCCTCCCGGGGCCTCCCGGACGGACTCCACCTGGCGCGGGTCCTCGAACACCGCCCGCAGGGCCTGGCTCAGCTCGCTCTCCGCCACCTCCCGGTGCTCCTCCTCGGCCTGCCGTGCGGCGTGCGCGGCCTCGTACAGCACGATCGAGGCGGCCGGGTCGAGCACCCCGGACGTCGCCAGCTCCTGCGCCACGGAGGCCCGCCTGAGCAGCTGGGCGTCGAGCGCGGCCCGCGCGGCGTCCATCCGCACGTGCAGCCGGTCCAGCCGCCCGGCCGTCCAGCTGAGGTACACCCCGATGGCCACGAGCGCGACGAGGATCCAGATGAGGGTTGCGGTCACGGGCGGCAAGGCTACCGGGGCGGGACGGGGCGCCGGTCACGCCCTCGCCCCGTCCCGGCGGGGCGGTCCCGGCGGTCAGTCCCGGGCCAGGCCGAAGCGGGCGCACAGGCCCGGGCCCCGTTCGTCCGTGGCGACCGCCGCCGCTCCGGCGGTCACCGTCTCGTAGACCGAGAGGATGTCCGCGCCCACCGTCGACCAGTCGAACCGACGGACGTGCGCGCTGCCCCGCGCGCGCAGTTCGGCCCGCCGCGCCGGGTCCTCCAGGAGGCGTACGGCCGCGTCGGCGAGCGCGTCCGCGTCCTCGTTGGCGAAGACCTCGCCGGCCGCGCCCTGGTCGAGCACCTGGACGAACGCGTCCAGGTCGGAGGCGAGGACGGGGGCGCCCGCCGACATCGCCTCGACCAGGATGATGCCGAAGCTCTCGCCGCCGGTGTTGGGCGCCACGTACAGGTCGACGCTGCGCAGGAAGCGCGCCTTGTCCTCGTCGCTGATCATGCCGAGGAACTCCACGCGCGGGCGCAGCTCGGCGGGCAGCGAGGCGACGGCCTCCTCCTCGTCGCCGCGCCCTGCGACCAGCAGCCGGGTCCCCGGACGGGCGGCGAGGATCGTCGGCAGGGCCCGCATCAGGACGGGCAGGCCCTTGCGGGGCTCGTCGATCCGCCCCATGAAGCCGATGGTGTCGCCCTGCCAGTCGGGGTTCGGCTCGGCCTTCGCGAAGAAGTCGACGTCGACGCCGTTGGGGATGACCACCGCGTCCCCTCCGAGGTGCTCGACCAGGGTGCGGCGGGCGTACTCGCTCACCGCGATCCGCGCGCTGATCTTCTCCAGGGCCGCCTGCAGGATGGCGTAGGCGGCGATCATCGCGCGCGAGCGCGGGTTGGACGTGTGGAACGTCGCGACGATGGGCCCCTGCGCGGCCCAGCAGCTCAGCAGGCCCAGGGACGGGGAGGTCGGCTCGTGGATGTGGATCACGTCGAACTTGCCCTCGTGCAGCCAGCGGCGCACCCGCGCGGCCGACAGGAACCCGAAGTTCAGCCGGGCCACCGAGCCGTTGTACGGCACCGGGACCGCGCGTCCCGCCGAGACGACGTACGGCGGCAGCGGGGTGTCGTCGTCGGCCGGGGCGAGCACGGACACCTCGTGGCCGAGGCGGATGAAGTACTCGGCGAGGTCGCGGATGTGGAACTGGACGCCGCCGGGCACGTCCCAGGAGTACGGGCAGACGATCCCGATTCTCACGAGGGTCCCTTCGCCGGATCGAGGTCGGCGAGCCACAGCCGCTGGAGCATGTGCCAGTCCTCCGGATGGTCGGCGATCCCGGTGGCGAAGGCGTCGGCCAGCGCCTGTGTCATGACAGACGTCCGCTCGGCCCGCGTACCTGACTCGGGTACCTCGATCGGGGGATGCACGCGTCCCCGCATGACGGGTGAGTCGTCATACCAGAGGGTGACCGGCAGGAGCAGCGCGCCGGTCTGCTGGGCGAGCAGCGCCGGTCCGGCGGGCATCCGGGCGCGCTCGCCGAAGAAGTCGACCTCGACGCCGGACGCGGACAGGTCGCGGTCGGCGACGAGGCAGACCAGGCCGCCGTCGCGCAGCCGCCGGGCCAGCGTGCCGAACGCGGAGGCGCCGCTGTGCGCGAGGACCTCCATGCCGAGTCCCTCGCGGTAGGCGACGAACCGGTCGTACAGCGTCTCGGGCTTCAGGCGCTCGGCGACCGTGGTGAACGGCGTCTCCAGCGCGGTGGTGACCCAGGCGCCGGCCAGGTCCCAGTTGGCCAGGTGGGGCAGGGCGAGTATCACGCCCCGGTCGGAGGCGAGGCCGTCGGTGAGGTGGTGGACGTCCTTGGGGTCGAAGCCGGTGCGCACCCGTTCGGCGCTCCAGGCCGGCAGCCGGAAGGACTCCATCCAGTAGCGCAGGTAGGAGCGCATGCCCGCGCGCGAGAGCTCGGCGAGCCGCTCGGGGCCGGCGTCGGGCACCACGCGCGCGTAGTTCGCCTCCAGCCGCAGGACGCCCTTGCCGCGGCGTTTCCAAGCCAGGTCGGCGATGGTGGTGCCCAGCCGCACGGCGGCCGGCTCGGGAAGCTTCTTGACGGTGCTCCAGCCGAGCCCGTACAGCGTGTCGGTGAGCCGTTCGGCGGTGCTCACTTCGCCGCCTCACTCCCCCGCGACGCCTGCCCGGCCGCCCCCGGCTCTCCCCCGGCCTCCGCCTCTGCCTGCGCCTCGGCCTCCGCCTGCGCCTCGGCCTCCGCCTCCGCTTCGGCGGACTCGCGGCGCACCGTGACCACCCGCTGGACCAGCGTGACCAGGCTGCCGACGGCGACGATCCACAAGGCGATCGGCAGCAGCCACTGGATGCCCGGGACACCGAACTTGTGCAGGCCCGCGAAACCGGCCGCGACCAGCGAGATCACCAGCCGCTCGGCCCGCTCGACGAGCCCGTTGACGGCGACCGGCAGCCCGATCGACTCGCCGCGCGCCTTCGTGTACGACACCACCTGGCCGCTGGCCAGGCAGAAGATCGACACCGCGCACAGCAGGTTGTCGTCGCCCCGGCCCGCGTACCACAGGGCGAAGCCGCCGAAGATCGCTCCGTCGGCGACCCGGTCGAGCGTGGAGTCCAGGAAGGCGCCCCAGCGGCTGGACCGGCCCAGCTGACGGGCCATGTTGCCGTCGACCAGGTCGGAGAAGACGAACAGGGTGATGACGACCGTGCCCCAGAAGAACTCACCCATGGGGTAGAAGACCAGCGCGCCCGCGACCACGCCTGCCGTACCGAGGAGGGTGACCGTGTCGGGGCTGACGCCTCTGCGGATGAGGAACGAGGCGAACGGCGTGAGGACACGCGTGAAGAATGCACGCGCGTACTTGTTCAGCATGGCCTTCCCGACGGTCGGTGTCGCCGCGGCCCCTGGTGGCCACTGGCTGGCCCATCGTAGCCACGCGCGCGCGTGACCGGCCGCCGGGCACCCGAAGCCGCCGGACGGGGCGGCACACGCGGCGCTCCGCGTCCCCCGTACCCGGGCGGGGCGCGACGCGGCCGGCGTCCGTCGTATGGACGGGGCGTGACGGGAGTGGAAAGCTCGAAGGACCGCGGGCGTCGCCGGAGCCGCACCGCCGCGGAGCCAGTGCGTCCGCGCCCACAGTGACCTCACCGTGCACGGGAGGCAGGATCATGGGCGACAAGGCACAGACACACCACCCCGGGGCCGCCGGCAGGGCTCTGACGGCCGACCGGCCCGCGTCCGTACGGAATGTGGTGCTGGTCGGCCACTCCGGAGCGGGCAAGACGACCCTGGTGGAGGCGCTCGCGCTGACCGCGGGCGCGGTGAACCGGGCGGGCCGCGTGGAGGACGGCGGCACCGTCTCCGACTACGACGACATCGAGCACCGGCAGCAGCGCTCCGTACAGCTCTCCCTGGTGCCGGTCGAGTCGGACGGCATCAAGATCAACCTGCTCGACACCCCCGGATACGCCGACTTCGTCGGGGAGCTGAGGGCCGGTCTGCGCGCCGCGGACGCGGCCCTCTTCGTCGTCTCGGCCTCGGACGGTGTGGACGGCTCGACCCGCATGGTGTGGGAGGAGTGCGCGGCCGTCGGCATGCCCCGGGCGATCGTCATCACGCACCTGGAGGCGGCCCGCGCCGACTTCGAGGAGATGACCCGGATCTGCGCGGAGGCGTTCGGCGGCGACGACCCCGACGCCGTCCTCCCCCTCTACCTGCCGCTGCACGGCCCCCAGGGACCCGACGGGCACGCGCCCGTGACCGGGCTGATCGGACTGCTCTCGCAGCGCCTGTTCGACTACTCGACCGGCGAGCGCAAGGAGTCCGAACCCGGCGAGGACCAGTTGCCCGGCATCGCGGAGGCCCGCGACCGGCTCATCGAGGGGATCATCGCCGAGAGCGAGGACGAGACCCTCATGGACCGCTACCTCGGCGGCGAACAGGTCGACGTCAAGACGCTCGTCGAGGACCTGGAACGGGCCGTGGCGCGCGGCACCTTCTTCCCCGTGCTGGCCGCCGCCCCCGCCGCCGACGGCGGCCGGCAGGGCCTCGGCACCGTCGAACTGCTGGAACTGGTCACCGGCGGTTTCCCCACCCCGTTCGAGCACCCGATGCCCGGCGTCACCACCGTCGACGGCGAACGGCGCGAACTGAAGGCGTGCGACACCGACGGCCCCCTCGTCGCCGAGGTCGTCAAGACCTCCTCCGACCCCTACGTCGGCCGCATCTCCCTGGTCCGCGTCTTCTCCGGCACCCTGCGCCCCGACCAGCCGGTGCACGTCTCCGGGCACGGGCTCGCCGACCGCGGCCACGAGGACCATGACGTCGACGAGAAGACCGGCGCGCTGTCCATGGCCTTCGGCAAGCAGCAGCGCCCCGTCACCCACGCCGTCGCCGGCGACCTGGTGTGCGTGGCCAAGCTGAGCCGCGCCGAGACCGGGGACACCCTCTCCGCCAAGGACGACCCGCTGCTGATGGAGCCCTGGCAGATGCCCGACCCGCTGCTGCCGCTCGCCATCCAGGCCCACAGCAAGGCCGACGAGGACAAGCTCTCCCAGGGGCTCGGGCGGCTGGTCGCCGAGGACCCGACGATGCGCCTGGAACAGAACCAGGACACCCACCAGGTCGTCCTGTGGTGCCTGGGCGAGGCCCACGCGGACGTGGCCCTGGAACGGCTGCGCAGCCGCTACGGCGTCCAGGTCGACGTCGTACCCCACCGGGTCTCCCTCAGGGAGACGTTCGCGCACAAGGCGGCGGGCCGCGGCCGGCACGTCAAGCAGTCCGGCGGGCACGGGCAGTTCGCGATCTGCGAGATCGAGGTGGAGCCGCTGCCCGGCGGGTCCGGCATCGAGTTCGTGGACAAGGTCGTCGGCGGCGCGGTGCCCCGGCAGTTCATCCCCTCCGTGGAGAAGGGTGTGCGCGCCCAGGCCGCCAAGGGGGTCGCCGCCGGCTACCCGCTCGTGGACGTGCGGATCACCCTGCTCGATGGCAAAGCGCACTCGGTGGACTCCTCCGACGCCGCCTTCCAGACCGCGGGCGCGCTCGCCCTGCGCGAGGCGGCGGCGGACACCCGGATCCACCTGCTGGAACCGGTCGCCGAGGTGTCCGTGCTGGTGGGCGACGACTACGTCGGCGCGGTGATGAGCGACCTGTCCGGCCGGCGCGGCCGCGTGCTCGGCACCGAACAGGTGGGCTCGGGGCGCACCCTCGTACGGGCCGAGGTGCCCGAGTTCGAGATCGGCCGGTACGCCGTCGACCTGCGGTCGATCTCGCACGGCACCGCCCGCTTCAGCCGGTCCTACGCGCGGCACGAACCCATGCCGCCGCAGATCGCCGAACGGATCCGCGAACAGGCGGGCGAGAACCCGTAGCCGGGCGCGGCCTGATGTGTCCCGTGGGCGGGCGGCTTCGGCCGTCCGCCGACGGACTGTCAGCGGCTGCGGATACGCTGATCACCTGATCACGTCGTGCCGCGATGGTGCCGTACTCGTGCGACACCGGTACGACGGACCGGTCAACAGGTGTGCGGGGCGGGGAAGTCGGGAAGGCCGCAGAAGCACCGGCGGCGAGGGGGCGGGAATGTCGTTTTCAACCGAGTGGGACGGGCCGCAGGTGCCCGTCTCCGGCGACGAGGGCCAGGCGGCCACCTTCGCGCTGGCGTCGGCGGCCTACCGGGACAACGCCTTCGAGGAGATCAAGAAGGCCGACAACGAATGGCACGAGTCGACCGTCAAGCCCGGCCGGCTGAACCTGCTGAAGCCGAACCTCGGCGAGGCGTTCTCCCGCGCGGTCGCCGACCGCATGCTCGGCCCCGGCCGCAAACCGCTCATCCAGTCCTTCGGCGCCGAACCCCAGGTGGTCGTCGAGCACTGCCTGGCCGCCAACAACATCCGCCGCGAACGCGACAACCGGCTCACCGCCGTCACCGTGCTCTGCGGACTGCTCTTCCTGCCCGGCATGCTGGGCTGGCTCCTCGTCTTCCAGCTGCGCACCCTCGTCGCCAAACGCGACGACAAGCGGGCCGGGACGCTGGCCACCGCCCTGCTCCTCGGCGTCGGCGTGCTCGCCGCCCTCTTCCTGCTGAAGATGCCCTTCGGCGGGTTCTGGGGGTGGTACGCGCGCGCGGCCGTCGTCGTCCCCGTCCTCGGCTGGTTCTGGGCCAAACAGATCTGCGAACGCACCGCCGGGGACCTGCGCGCCCGCTGGGACGGCCTGCTGTCCGGCACCAGCGTCGGCGCCAAGGTCCCCGAGGCCGTGCCGCGCAGCCCCGGCGAGACCGCCGCCGAACAGCTGCGCCAGTCACTGGCCCGGCTCAGCGCCGAACAGCAGTCCAACTCCGTCTTCTACGCCGGCCCCAAGGGCATACTCGGCATGGGCACCCGCTGGGGCTCCTGGCAGCTCGCCGAGGACCTCGTGCCGGCCGCCCCCGACCGGGAGATCCACCCCTTCCGCAGCTGGGACGTCATCAAGGCGATCCACGACCAGCTGCGCATGCTGGAGCGCGGCCCGCTGAACACCGGCGGCTTCCCCCGGCCCTCCATACGGCACTGGATCGTCACACCGATCGGCGAGAACGCCAAGGCCGTGTCCCGGCCCGAGGGCACCGACGTCGACGCGTTCCAGGTCAAGACGCACGCGATACAGGACATCTGCAACAAGCAGCAGTTCGGCAGCGGCGACCGGCACTACCTGGGCGTGCAGTGGACCCTGTGGGACGGGCAGCTGGTCATCACCATGCTGATCACGGTGACCGTGCTGCACGAGACGCTCCGCATCGAGGTCACCGGTCACGCCCTCGGCCCGGTGAACCCGCTGTTCACCACCAAGCCGGAGGCGCCGACCAAGGAGGTCTCCAAGTCCCTCAAGCCCTGGGAGACCCGCACGGTCGCGCTGCCGCTGATCGGCACCGACGAGGTGGTACGGCTCGCCGCGCGCGCCCCGCTGACCTGGTACCCGCCCGCGCTGAACTGGCTCGGCGGCTCCATCGTCCTGCCCGAGCCGTTCGGGCTGCGGCACTCCTGGGCCGACCAGCCCTGGCGGCACCGCTTCATGGCCGACGACGCGCTGCGCGCGGCCACGCCGGTGCTGCGGGTGGTACACGCGGCGGCGATCCGCGTCCTCGACGAGAACGGGGTGAACACGGAGAAGTTCGGTACGCGGTCGGCGTTCCTGAGCGGGGCGGTGCAGGATCCTACGCCGCGGAAGGCGGACGTCTACGACGCGTGAGCCTCCGGCGGTTCGACCGGTTTGTTGGTGCGGGTGAGTCTGGGGGGATGCCTGGGTTCGCGTTCGACTGCGGGTGAGTGGGGGCTTGTCGCGCAGTTCCCCGCGCCCCTTTCAGGGGCGCTGCCGTGCCGTTGGCTGTGGGGTTCGCAGTGCTTGTCGCGCCCACGCGGCGGAGCCGCATGTTGACACAGCCCCGCGCCCCTTTCAGGGGCGCTGCCGTGCCGTTGGCTGTGGGGTTCGCAGTGCTTGTCGCGCCCACGCGGCGGAGCCGCATGTTGACACAGCCCCGCGCCCCTTTCAGGGGCGGTGTCGTGGGGTCAGTTGTTTGGCCAGGCGGCTGACAGCATTTCTCTGGTGTCTGCCAGGAGTTGGGGGAGGACCTTGGTGTGGCCCACCACCGGCATGAAGTTGGTGTCGCCGCCCCAGCGGGGGACGATGTGCTGGTGGAGGTGGGCGGCGATGCCGGCGCCGGCCACCGTGCCCTGGTTCATGCCGATGTTGAAGCCGTGCGCGCCGGAGGCGGTACGCAGGGCCGTCATCGCCTGCTTGGTCAGCTCGGCCAGCTCGGTGGTCTCCGGGCCCGTCAGATCGGTGTAGTCGGCCACGTGCCGGTAGGGCACGGTCATCAGGTGGCCGCCGTTGTACGGGTAGAGGTTGAGAACGGCGTAGACGTGCTCACCGCGGCGGACGATCAGACCGTCCTCGTCGGACTTGGCCGGTATCGAGCAGAAGGGGCAGCCGTCGCCGGACCCCGGGCCGCTCGGCTTGTTCTCGCCCTGGATGTAGGCCATCCGATGGGGCGTCCACAGGCGCTGGAACGCGTCCTGCGTCCCCACTCCGATCTGCTGCTCCGGCTCACGCGTCATGCAAGGCAGCATATGGCTTCGCCCGTTCGCGGCGTGTCGCCGGGGCGCGCGGAGGCCGGGCACCGGCCAAGCTTGGACGGTGGACGACGAGCCGGTGCACGAGTTCAGCCGCAAGCTGCGCTGGGAGGAACGGACGGACATCCCCCTCGCCATCGCCTCGCTGGTCTTCCTCGGCGCCTACGCCGTCCACGTCCTCGCCCACGCCCTGCCCGGGGCCGTACACGTGACGCTGCTGTCGCTGGCGTACACCTGCTGGGCGCTGTTCGCCCTGGACTACGCCGTGCGCTGGCGGCTCAGCGGCCAGGGACCCCGGTTCGTCCGGCGCCATCTGCTGGACACCGCGGTCGTCCTGCTGCCCCTGCTGCGACCGGTGCGGATCGTGCACACGTACGAGACGGTGGAGCGGCGGCACGGCCACCGGCGGCTGAGCCTGCACGCGCGCGTGATGGCCTACACGAGCCTGTCCGCGGGCCTGCTCGGCTTCGCCGGGGCGCTGTCCGTCTACCACCAGGAGCGCGGCGCGCCGCACGCGACGATCCGGACCTTCGGGGACGCCGTCTGGTGGACCTGCTCCACGCTCACCACGGTGGGCTACGGCGATGTCGCCCCGGTGACGTTCTGGGGCCGGCTGATCGCGGTGGGCCTGATGCTGTGCGGCGTCGCCCTGCTCGGCGCGGTGACGGGCTCGTTCTCGTCACTGCTGCTCCAGCGTTTCGCCCGGGGCGAGGACGGGCCGGGTCTCCCCGAGGACGGCGAAGGGCCCCCGGGGACGTGATCCCCGGGGGCCCTGGACGACGGGGGTCAGACCTGGGTCCGCTCCTCCACGACCTTCATGATCTTCGCGATGGCCTCGTCGAACGGGATGCCGTTCTCCTGCGAGCCGTCGCGGTAGCGGAAGGACACCGAGCCGTTCGACATGTCCTCGTCGCCCGCGATGACCATGAAGGGCACCTTCTGCTTCTGGGCGTTGCGGATCTTCTTCTGCATGCGGTCCGAGGAGGAGTCCACCTCGACGCGCAGGCCCTTCTTCTTCGCCGCCGAGGCGAACTTCTGGAGGTACTCCACGTGTCCGTCGCCGATCGGGATGCCGATCGCCTGCACCGGTGCCAGCCACGCCGGGAACGCGCCCGCGTAGTGCTCCAGCAGGACCGCGAAGAAGCGCTCGATGGAGCCGAACAGGGCGCGGTGGATCATGACCGGCCGCTGCTTGGCGCCGTCGGGGCCGGTGTACTCCAGGTCGAACCGCTCGGGCAGGTTGAAGTCGAGCTGGATGGTCGACATCTGCCAGGTGCGGCCGATGGCGTCCTTGGCCTGGACGGAGATCTTGGGACCGTAGAAGGCGGCGCCGCCCGGGTCCGGGACGAGGGGCAGGCCCTGCTTCTCGGCGACCTGGCGGAGGGTCTCCGTGGCCTCCTCCCAGGCGTCGTCGGAGCCGACGAACTTCTCCGGGTCCTTGGTGGACAGCTCCAGGTAGAAGTCGGTCAGGCCGTAGTCGCGCAGCAGGCCGAGGACGAAGGTGAGCGTCTTGTCCAGTTCCTCGGACATCTGCTCACGGGTGCAGTAGATGTGCGCGTCGTCCTGGGTGAAGCCGCGGGCGCGGGTCAGGCCGTGCACGACGCCCGACTTCTCGTACCGGTACACGGTCCCGAACTCGAAGAGGCGCAACGGCAGTTCGCGGTAGGAGCGGCCGCGCGCGTCGAAGATCAGGTTGTGCATCGGGCAGTTCATGGGCTTGAGGTAGTAGTCCACGCCCTCGTCGAGCTGCATGGGCGGGTACATGCCGTCGGCGTACCAGTCCAGGTGCCCGGACGTCTCGAAGAGCTTCCCCTTCGTGGCGTGCGGGGTGTAGACGAACTCGTAGCCCTCTTCCTCGTGCCGGCGGCGCGAGTAGTCCTCCATGACCCGGCGGACGATGCCGCCCTTGGGGTGGAAGACGGCGAGGCCGGAGCCGATCTGCTCGGGGATGGAGAACAGGTCGAGTTCGTTGCCGAGCTTGCGGTGGTCGCGCTTCTCGGCCTCGGCGAGGAACTCCAGGTACGCCTTCAGCTCGTCCTTGGACGGCCAGGCGGTGCCGTAGATGCGCTGGAGCATCGGGTTCTTCTCGCTGCCCCGCCAGTAGGCGGCGGCGTTGCGCATCAGCTTGAACGCCGGGATCAGGCGGGTCGAGGGCAGGTGGGGACCGCGGCAGAGGTCCTTCCAGCACAGGTCGCCCGTCTTGGCGTCCAGGTTGTCGTAGATCGTCAGCTCGCCGGCGCCGACCTCGACGTCCGCGCCGTCGTCGGAGGACGCGGAGCCCTTGAGGCCGATCAGCTCCAGCTTGTACGGCTCGTCCGCCAGTTCCTCGCGGGCGGCCTCGTCGGTGACGACGCGGCGGGCGAACTTCTGCCCGCGCTTCTGGATCTCCTGCATCTTCTTCTCGATGGCCTTGAGATCCTCGGGCGTGAACGGCTTCTCGACGTCGAAGTCGTAGTAGAAGCCGTCCTTGACGGGCGGGCCGATGCCCAGCTTGGCCTCGGGGAAGATCTCCTGCACGGCCTGCGCCATGACGTGCGCGGTGGAGTGGCGCAGGATGTTGAGGCCGTCCTCGGAGGTGATCTCGACGCCCTCGACCTCGTCACCGTCGGCGAGCGGGTACGCGAGGTCCTTCAGCTCGCCGGCCACGCGCGCGGCGATGATCGAGCGCTCGCCCGCGAAGAGGTCGGCGGCCGTAGTGCCCGTCGTCACCACGCGTTCTTCCCGCTCGGAATCGCGTTGGATGATCACACGGACGTCTGACACCGGTCTCTCCTGACTGAAGGTGGGGTGCGGCGCCATACCAGGAGCGCGCGCACAAGGGATCGTACCGACCCGGCCCGCCCGACCGCTAAACGGTTACCCTCAGTCCTCGCCCGCGCACGCCTCCTCGATGTAGTCGAGGTTCTCGTACAGGGACTTCATCAGCCGGTCCCGTTCGGCGTCGTCGACCTGTACGGGGACGACCCCGGAGGCGCCGGTGAGCCGGCGGAAGCCGCCCCGGCTCTCCAGCCGGCCGTGCACGCGCACGGGGAGGCCGACGAGGTGGGCGTGGCCGGCGACGCGGTAGTCCTCCTCGCCGAGGGTGACGCGGATGTGCGGGACCTCGGCGCCCGTGAGGACCCGGAGCCGTACGGTGCCCTCGCCGCGCGGTCCGGAGCGGCGCATGCGGACGACCGTGCCGGTGATCCGGACGGGCACGGACGGCTCCTCGCGCAGGTAGCGGACGCCGGCCGCGCGCAGCACGGGCAGGTCGCCGGGTGAGAACTCGACGGGTTCGGCGGAGGCGGCGCAGCCCTCCGGGACGCCGGCCGCGGGCGCCCAGGCGACGGCGACGCGGGCACCTTCGGTGCCCTGGACGAGGGTGGTGAGCGCCTCGGCCAGTTCGCGGCTGACGCCTGCTTCCACGGCGCTGTCGAAGGCGTCCATGGAGGCGGTGGCCCGCTGGTAGTCGATGGCCTCGCGGGCGGCGCACAGGGCCTGGTGGAGGCGGACGGCGAGCGGGCGGCCGGTGCCGACGGGCACGTAGGCGGTGAGCCGGCGGTCGTCGGCGGCCGGGCCGACGAGGACGTCGTCGAGCAGGGCGGTGGCCGTACGCCGGTGCCGGGCGCCGTGGTAGCCGGTGCGGGCGCGGGTGGCGAGGGCGGCGGCGAGGAGGAGTTGCCGGGCGGCGGTGCGCAGGTGGGCGTCGGCCGTCCAGGGCGTGGCCCCGGCGGTGCGGCCGGGGGTGTCCCGCCACCAGTGGATCTCGTCGCTGGGGACGGCGAGGGAGATCAGCACCTCGCGGGCGGCCGGGGTGTCGCTGCGGGTGAGGGCGAGCAGGGCCTCACCGAGCAGGTCGTCGCTGTCGGGGAAGGCGCGGCTCTCGGGGACGAGCAGGCTGGTGCCGGCGCCGCCCGGGCCGGGCGGGGTCCAGCGGCCGTAGCGGCCCGGCGCTCCGCCGCGCCGCTGCCAGCCGTGCCGGTGCAGGAGGGCGCCGAGGACGGCGGGGTCGACCTCGGCGGGGTCGGGGGGCTGGTGCCGGGCGAGGTCGTCGGGGTGCGGGCGGACCTGCCGCGGGAGCTCCTCGTACGGACGGCTTCTCATGGCCTGCCTCCCGTTCCGACGCGCGTCATGATCTCGCAGAGCGCCCGGTCGTCGAAGATGCGCGAGGTCGGTATCCGCACGGTGGTACGGGTCCGGCCGGTGAGGGGGTGACCGGCGAGGTTGACCCAGTAGCAGCAGTGCCTCAGGTCGAGCCGGTCGTGGCCGGCGCGCAGCCAGTCGTCCTGGGCGCGCGGGACGATCATGACGACCAGGATCTTGTGCACGGAGACCGGGGTGCGGGCCAGTTTGCGCAGGTGGTCGTTGTCCAGCGTGAAGGAGAAGGAGCGGCCCGGGGGGTTCGGCGCGATCTGGTAGGTGCATTTCAGCTGCACCTTGATGGTGACCTCGTCGTCGACGGTGTGGCCGGGCGCGCTGTGGCTGACGTGCCAGTCGATGCCGTTGTCCGGGAAGGGCTGGGACAGCGAGCAGCCGGCCGCGGCGGCGACCGCGTGCAGATAGCCGACCTGCAGTGTCTCCATGCACGCGGTCGTGGCGAGTGTGCCGCGAAGGGGGCCCGCGCGTTCGGGCAGCAGCCCGCCCCGCTCGGGCTGCGCAATGGCCATGACCAACAGCCTTCCGTGCCAAATGTTTCCCCGCTGCGGGCCGCTGAACTGCAAAGACCCGTACTCCTGTTGTGTCCTTCCGGCGTACCGCGCAAACAGCCCGGGTATCACCGAACTGGGAGAAGACGGGACGTCACCCGCCAGGGGTGAGCGAGGAGTTGGGCCGGTATGACGACGTGCTGGTACGAGGGGCCGCTGGCCGCCTTCGACACGGAGACGACGGGCGTGGACGTCGAGACCGACCGGATCGTGTCGGCCGCCGTCGTCGTCCAGGACGCGCCGGGCACCCGGCCGCGGGTGACGCGCTGGCTGGTGAACCCGGGTGTGCCGGTGCCCGCGGCGGCGACGGCGGTGCACGGGCTGACGGACGAACACCTGCAGCACCACGGGCGCTGGCCGGCGCCCGTGGTGTACGAGATAGCCGAGCAGCTGGCGGAGCACGCGGCGATGGGCCGGCCGCTGGTGGTGATGAACGCGCCCTTCGATCTGACGCTCCTGGACCGGGAGTTGCGCCGGCACCGGGCGTCCTCGCTGGACCGCTGGTTCGAGGCGACTCCGCTGCGGGTGCTGGACCCGCGCGTCCTGGACAAGCACCTGGACCGCTACCGCAAGGGCCGGCGCACACTGACGGACCTGTGCGCGCACTACGAGGTGACGCTGGAGGGCGCACATGACGCGGCGGCCGACGCGCTGGCCGCGCTGGACGTCGTACGGGCCCTGGGCCGCTGTTTCGCCGCCCGCCTGGAGCGCCTCTCCCCCGCCGAGCTGCACACGCTGCAGACGACGTGGCACGCGGCACAGGCGCGTGGCCTGCAGGCCTGGTTCGCCCGCACGGGCACGGAGGAGACGGTCTGCACGGACTGGCCACTACGCCCGGACCTGCCCGCGGCGGCGTGACGGGCGGCGAGGCGATACGGCCGGGCCCGGCGGGGTCACATGCGCCGCGGGGGCGATGCGGGCGGGCCGGTCGCGGTCACACGCCGCAGGGCGATGCGGCGGGCCGGTCGCGGTCACACGCCGCGGGGCGATGCGGCGGGCCGGTCGCGGTCACACGCGCCGCGGGGCGATGCGGGCGATTCGGCCGCGGTCACACGCGCCGGGCGGTGACGACGCGTCGGGTGCCGCTGCGGTCAGACACGCCATGGAGGCGTTGCGGGCGGGTCCGCCGGGGTCACCAGGAGCCGCCGCCTCCGCCTCCCGCGCCGCCGCCGACTCCGCCGCTCGACGAACCGCCGCCACCGCCGCTGCTGGAGCCACCCGAACTGGAGGGCGATGAGGCGCTGGACAGGACGGTGGCGGCCAGCAGGACGTCGCCGAGGTCGGGGGAGGAGCGCAGCGGCGGCCTCGGCGCCGATGACGAGGAAGCGGCGGCTGCCTCCTCCCACGCGGCCTGGACGCCGAGGGCCACCGCCCAGGCCGTGTACCGCTGCAGCCGTTCCTCGTCGAGCGGTTCACCGGAGCAGGCGGCGGGGTCGAGCAGGTAGCGCCGGAAGGCCTCGACCCGGAGCCAGCTCTCTGTGCCGCGGGGCGTGCGCCTGCCCAGCTCCCACCCGCGGACCAGCAGGGCGGCGCCGATGCCGGCGGCGACGGCGCCGGCGAGGAGGAGGGGCGGCCCGGCCCCGAGGCGCCGGCCGTTCAGGATGCCGCCGGTGATCGCGAGGACCAGACCGAGCAGCGCCCCGCCGAGTCCGGCCATCCCGGACTTCTCGCCGCGCCGGGCGGCGGCCCCGTCCCAGAGGTCGCTCGTGTTGATCCAGTTCTGGAGTTTCCACTCGAGGTCGCTCCAGCTCTCCCGGAACCAGTGGTCGCGCGTTCCGAGGACCAGGCTGTCGCGGCCGCCGAACATCTTGTCCAGTACGTCGCGGGTCTCGCGGTCCGCCCGGCGGTCCTCGGACTCGTCACGCCTGTGGAGGATGGGGCGCTGCTCGTTCCCCGCGATGGAGATATGGCCGTCGGCCGCGGCGGTGAGCAGCCAGGCCACCTTGTGTTCGTCCGCGACCCGTTCGAGGCGCAGCAGGCCGCCCTGGACCGGTGTCAGGTCGTCAGGCGGTGTGGCGGACGGGGTGACCGAGCGGGCGAGCCGCTCGATCTCGACGCGCCGCTCCCGGCGGGCGTCCCCGCGGACGCTGTCGCGACCGGCGAACCGGAGGCCGCAGACGGTCAGTGCCGCGCAGGCCACGGCGACGGCGAGACAGAGGCCGCCGTTGCGCATCGGGTGCGGCAGGGTCGTGCCGAGCGCCGCGCCGTCCGGCGGCGACGGCAGCGCGGCCGGGGCGGCGGTCTTCGCCTTCGCGGCGGTGGCGTACAGGGTGAGGCCCTCGTGCCCCTGGAGCCGGTCCAGCCGGACGACCAGGTGGCCGGGCTCGCTCTGCCGGACGGCGCAGGGTTTGCCGGCGTCCCATGTGCCGTGCGCGCAGCGGAGGCCGGTGAACGCGTGGTCGTCCACGACGTGGACCTCCACGTGTGCCCGGTCCACCTTCCAGCCGGTGCCGACCGCGTCCCAGGCGAGCTTGCCGCCCTTCACCACCTCCGGGAGCGTGTACTGGACGCGGTAGCGGTGCACGCCGCTGACTGTGTGCCGGGGGTCGCCCACCCGGAGGCGCTCGGCGTAGCTCTGCCTGCCGTTCACGTCGCGGTAGGAGTCGCCGATCATGCTCTCGAAGGGGACCTTGTGGCCGTCCATGGTCGCGCGGACCTGTTCGTCGTCGAAGTCGGCGTCCGGCACGTCGCGGTAGATGCCGTGCGAGTCTCCCGAGTGCCCGAAGTCGTAGTCGATGACCTCGGTGATCCGGGCGCTGCCGTCGGCCCGGATCTCGGCGCCGACCCACATCGCGTCGACCCGTTCCTTGTTCGCCAGGGCCTGGGCGATGGCGGCGACCGAGGCGCACACCGCCAGGACGGCGAGGATGATGATCAGTGACCATCCCCGGCGCCGTCGTACCGACTTCGGACTCTTCGGCCGTCTGCCGTCTGTCCCACCACTCATGACGTGCCCCCCCACGGACGTACGACGGGGATGAAAAAAGCCGGTCTGCGTGTGCAGACCGGCTTTCCCTGGTGGGCGATACTGGGTTCGAACCAGTGACCTCTTCGGTGTGAACGAAGCGCTCTCCCACTGAGCTAATCGCCCGGGAACGCACTGAACAATACAGGTCCCCGCGCCCGGAGTTCAAACCGCTTCGAGCCGGCGCAGTAGTCCGCGTCGCCCGGAGCGCATCATCAGTCGGTGGTTGGCCCTGAAGAGGGGGCGGCCGGGGACGGCGAGCCGTCTGAGCAGGGGCTTGTCGGCGTCGACGACCTGGTCGTAGCGGGCGAGGGTGCCGGGGCCGCCGGCGGTGAGGGTCCAGCGGGCCCAGCCGTGCAGGTCTCCCGACATGGCGATCTCCAGGACGCCGGCGGCCGGGGAGCGGCGCGTCTCGCGTGCGGTGAAGCTGAGGTCGTACGGCAGGAGGGACCGGACGGTGAAGACGGCGGTGGTGTCATCGAGCCGGGTCACCGACCGCACCTGGGGCCACCAGCGGGGGTAGTCCTCGGGCCGCTGGAGCACCGCGTAGACGGCGGCGGGCGGGGCGGGCAGGGGCCACAGGCTGTGGAAGCGGTGGTGGGACCAGTCCATGGACTTGAGTCTGCCCTGGTGGAGCGGGGCGCATGAGTACGCGTACTCATGTGGGCCGCCCGGGTGCGGACGACACTGGAAAGCGAGCGCCGCCGCCCGTGCGACGGCGCTCACCCGATTTCCGGAAGTGACCAGTGCTCAGATTGCTTGCGGGTGCCCGCACTTGGAGGGGTACGGAATTCCTCGCTTGTCGTACTTCCGAAGAAAAGTGACGGAGTTCTGGAAAACACCCCGGGGATTTCCGCCCGCGGCCCGGGTTCCGGAACTTCTCGTACCTGTTCTCGGAGCGCGATCGTCCGGTTGTGGCTTCCGGGCCCGCTCCGCGACATCCGCCGAAAGTGACGATCTGTCACCATGTGCGGGCACGCACGGCGACGGCCCGCACGCACGACGACGGCCCACCTGCCTTCTCGCAGGTGGGCCGTCGGTCCGGGTGGGCGATACTGGGTTCGAACCAGTGACCTCTTCGGTGTGAACGAAGCGCTCTCCCACTGAGCTAATCGCCCGGGTGCAGGAAGAACATTACCCCATGTCAGGGGGTGCCTCCGACCACGCGCCGGATCACTGATCCTTGATCTTCCAAGGCATCACGACGCCGAACTTCCACACGTAGATCCCCACGAGCACCCCCACGACCACCAGGCCGATCGCCGTCAACGTGATGTTGCGGCGCCGCACCTTCGGATCGAGAGCCCGCTGGGCCGCCTCGGTGACCTTGCGTTTGGTCCAGCGGAGCACGAGCTGCGCCCAGACGAACTCGGTCGCCCAGATCGCCATGCCGCCGAAGATCACCACCCAGCCGGGCCCCGGAAGCGGCAGCATGACGATGCCGGCCGCCACGACCGCGAGGCCGACCACGAAGACGCCCACCTGCCAGCTCAGGTGCAGCAGACGGCGGGCCTTGATGAATTCCGGCGCCCTGGACCCGAGCGCCCGCTCAGTGCGCTCCCCGTCCGCCTCCGCCTTGTCCGGTGCCACGGCGACCTCCCGTGGCTCGTCACTCCCCGTATTCATACGGCGAAACCCTACCGGAGTGAATCAGTCACTGAAATGGTCGTAGGTCACGTACGAGTTCTCGGCCGGAAGAGTTACGTAAACGCACGCAAAACCCTCAGAGGGGTTTACAACGGCACCGTAGGTGGCATGTCGATTTCGCCGACGTGCGAATCCCCGAGCGCACACTGAGCGAAAGGCCCTGGCGCTTATGAACACCACGGTCAGCTGCGAGCTGCACCTGCGCCTCGTTGTGTCGAGCGAGTCCTCCCTGCCTGTCCCCGCAGGCCTGCGGTACGACACGGCCGACCCCTACGCCGTGCACGCCACCTTCCACACCGGAGCCGAGGAGACCGTCGAGTGGGTGTTCGCCCGCGACCTCCTCGCCGAGGGGCTGCACCGGCCCACCGGCACCGGCGACGTCCGCGTCTGGCCCTCACGCAGCCATGGTCAGGGCGTCGTGTGCATCGCCCTCAGCTCCCCGGAGGGTGAGGCTCTGCTCGAGGCCCCGGCGCGGGCCCTGGAGTCCTTCCTGAAGCGAACGGACGCGGCCGTGCCGCCCGGCACGGAACACCGGCATTTCGATCTTGATCAGGAGCTCTCGCACATCCTGGCGGAGAGCTAGGCCGCGGCCCCCCGAAGCCGCCCGGCGCCGTCCACTCGGGGAGACGGCTCGGGCCAGGACAATCTCATACGGGATTGACCGACGCCGTCACTGTGAGTGGTCACGGGGCGGCGTCGGTGTGTGCCGGTCTCCCTCTGCCCGGTGTACGGGGGCGCCTGCCGCCGACGGGGTGTCGCTACCATCGGCCTGCATCGGCGGGCGTTCGCCCGAACCTCAGGCCAGGGAGCGAAACGTGCTGATCACCCACGACACCCGGTGCGCACTCGACACTGTGGTGGATCTGGTGAACACCGTGCCGGAGGACGACACGGCGGCCGACGGGCTGGCCGACGTCGCGGCCCTCGCGGATTTCGTACGAAACCACGAGATCAGCGATGTCGGGGTGCTCGGCGAGTTCGATCTCTCCGCTGTGCGCGAGGTGCGCGGGCGCTTCGCCTCGATCTTCGCCGCGCCGGACGCGCTGGCGGCGGCCGGCATGATCAACGACCTCGTCGCCGCGGCCGGTACCACTCCCCGCCTCACGGACCACGACGGCTACGACTGGCACGTGCACTACTTCGCGCCCGGCGCCTCCGTGGCCGACCACCTCGCCGCCGACTGCGGGATGGCGCTCGCGTTCTTCGTGGTCGCCGGGGAGCAGGAGCGGCTGCGGCGCTGTGAGGCGCCGGACTGCCGCCGCGCCTTCGTCGACCTCTCACGCAACCGTTCCCGCCGCTACTGCGACAGCCGGACCTGCGGGAACCGGCTGCACGTGGCCGCCTACCGGGCGCGCCGCAAGGAGGCGGCCGGCTGAGCCGGCTGACGGGGCCGGGCCGACGCCGGTCCCGGCGGGTGGCGCCGGGACGGACGTGTACGTCTCAC
This sequence comes from Streptomyces sp. L2, assembly GCF_004124325.1. NCBI lineage: Bacteria > Bacillati > Actinomycetota > Actinomycetes > Kitasatosporales > Streptomycetaceae > Streptomyces > Streptomyces sp. L2. Next base: position 6,550,889 of record NZ_QBDT01000001.1, on the reverse strand, counting down.
AGCCAGAGCAGATCGTGCAGCGCGGCCGCGAGGAGCAGACACCCGATCACCGCAAGGAAGATCATCAGCGGTGGCTGGGAAAGGGCGAAGAGGCACCCGCGCGGCTCGTCCTTCGGCGGCGCGGCCTCGCTCTCGGTCGTGTCCAGCATCTCGCCGTGATGATGACCCACCCGGGCCCCCGGGCGCGATCAACACGCACGTAACGTGCGGGAGTTCGTCGAATTCAGCAGCGAGCCGTCCGTGTCGCTTCGGGTTGTGAACGGTTCCGGCCGACGGGGGGATCACCTGTGTCGTTTCCGCGCGTCAAGCCCTCGGACCGGTCATATCCCGTGCTTCTTGAGGATGGCCTCGATGTCGCTGAAGTCGTCGCCGGACCCGCCGGCGCGGGGCGACGGGGCGGGCCGGGCCGCGGGACGGCTGCCCTGCCCCAGCGAGGGCGCCGAGGCCGTGGGTGCCACCGGGTCGGAGCCGCCGCGCTCCGCCGCTCTCCGCTCGGCGCGGGTGCCCCCGCCCCGCCGGCGCTCGACCGCCCTGGTGGTCATGAACAGCAGCCAGGCCACGCCCAGCACACCGAAGCCCGCCCAGGCGGTGGGGCTGAAGGCGGTGTCGGCGAGCCAGCCGACGACCCCGGTCATGACCAGGCCGACGGGCACCAGCGCGTACGCCGCGATGCGGGCCGCGGACAGGAATCGCTTGCGGTAGGCCGTGACCACCGCGATGCCCAGGCCCGCCGCGGACACGGCGGAGCAGACGGTCTCGGCAATCATCCGGTCCTCCTGGCGGTCCGGGCGGGTGCGCGGCCGGGCCGGCAGCGCTTCGTCCCTTCCATCCTGCACCGTCCGTTCCCCGCGATGCCATGCCTCGCCGCGACATCAGGGAGATCTCCGGGTCGCCTCCTCCTCGGGTGCCGGTCGGAGCGGGCGCCGGTCGACGCCGGTGTCCTCGCGTCCCGATTGGGTCGCCCGCGTCCGGCCTGGAAGACTGGGGGCATGAGCGACTCCTCCCCCGCGGGCACCGAGCCCGTCGTCCTCGACGTGTGGTGCGAACTCCAGTGCCCCGACTGCCGTAGCGCCCTGGCCGACGTCAGCGCCCTGCGCGCCCGGTACGGCGACCGGCTGGAGCTGCGGCTGCGGCACTTCCCGCTGGAGAAGCACAAGCACGCGTTCGCCGCCGCGCAGGCCGCCGAGGAGGCCCTGGAGCAGGGCAAGGGCTGGCCCTACGTGGAGGCGGTGCTGGCGCGGGTCGAGGAGCTGGACCGTAAGGGGGAACCCCTGCTGGTCGAGGTGGCCCGGGAACTGGGGCTGGACGCCGAGGAGTTCGACACCGCGCTGATCGACGGCCGGCACATCCTGATCGTCGACGCCGACCAGGCCGAGGGCAAGGCGATCGGCGTCACCGGCACGCCGACGTACGTGATCGGCGGCGAACGTCTGGACGGCGGCAAGAGCCAGGAGGGGCTGCGCGAGCGCGTCGAGGAGATCGCCGACCGGCTGCTCGCCGGACAGCCCTGAGCCGGCCGGGGCGTCCCCGGCCCGGGCCCCCGGCCAGGGCACCCCTCGGCGGCCCGGCCCCCGGAACGGGGCGCCCCTCGGCACGCCCATGGGTCAGACCAGGTGCTTCAGCAGGGAGTACTGGGTCGTCTCGTAGCCGAGCGAGTCGTAGAGCCGCTCGGCCGGGGTGTTGCCCGCGAACACATTGAGCCCGAGGAATCCGAGTCCGGCGTCCGCGGTCTGGCGTTCGGCGAGCAGCATCAGCGTCCGGCCGTGCCCCCGGCCCCGGTGGGCGCCGTCGGCCTCGACGTCGAAGACGAACCCCTCGCCGTCCCGCAGGTCCAGGGCCAGCCACAGGTGGCCGACCCTGGTCCCCTCGTGCTCCAGGACGCTGAAGCACATGCCGTCGGTCGCGAGCCCACGTGGCAGCATCCGCTCGTGGTCCCGGCGGGCCTTCTCCCGGGCCGCCTCCTCGGGCAGGCCCCGTTCCGTCCAGGTCCGGGCGTAGTGCTCGCTCTCGTACTCCTGCCAGGCGCCGAACTCCTCCGGGGTCATGGGCCGGGCCCGGCTGCCCGGGGGCAGGGCGGGCGGGACGGCGCCGAGGGACTTGCGCATGCCGCGGTTGGTGACGACGTAGCCGAGCGCCCGGACCAGGCGCAGCGCCGGTTCCGCGCCCCCCGGCACCACGGTGCCGATCCGGGTGCAGCCCCAGCCGCGGGCCACTTCCTCGGCGGCGAGCGCGGCCACGGTGGCCCTCCCCCGGCCGCGGTCGGGTTCGTCGATCCGCAGGTCGATGATCCGGGCGACCGAGTCGCCGAGCGACGCGGACGTGCCGAGGTGGATCGCGCCCACGGGACGGCTGTTGACACACACCTGGTAGTGCCGCGACAGGGTGCCGTCGGCGGCGCGCTGGAGCGGCTCGGTCGGCCGCAGGGTCGTGGTCATCACAGGTGTTCTACCCAGCCCGCGCCGCCGGACCGACCGGATACCGCGATCTCAGGGGTATCTCCGGGGACCCGGGGACGGCCCTCAGGGGTCGAGGTCCGCCCCTGCCTGTTCGTCGAAGACGCGCATCGCCTTCGCCGTCACCGGTCCCGGCACGCCCGGGAGTTCCCGGTCGTCGATCCGGTGCACGGCCTGGACGTCCCGGAGGGTGGAGGTCAGGAAGACCTCGTCGGCGCGCTCCAGCACGTCCAGCGGCAGGTCGGTCTCCTTCGCGCCGGTCCACTCGACGGTCAGCGCGCGGGTGATGCCGGGCAGGCAGCCGGAGGCGACCGGCGGGGTGTGGATCTCGCCGTCCAGGACGACGAAGACGTTCGAGCCGGTGCCCTCGCAGAGCTGCCCGACGGTGTTGCCGAACAGGGCCTCGGAGGCGCCGTGCTCGTGGGCGCGGGCGAGGGCGACGACGTTCTCGGCGTACGAGGTGGTCTTCAGGCCGGTGAGGGCGCCCCGCTCGTTGCGGGTCCAGGGCACCGTGATCACGGCGGTGGTGTCCGGCCGGCGGGTGGTCCCGCCGAGGGCGACGACCAGGGTGGGGCCGTGCTCGCCCCGGTCGGAGCCGAGCGGGCCGTGGCCCCCGGTGTAGGTGATGCGCAGCCGGCCGAGCGGCATCGGGTTGGCGTCGAGCACCGCCGTACAGGCACGCCGGACCTCGTCGTGGTCCGGGTCGGGCAGGCCGAGGCCGCGGGCGGAGCGGGTCAGCCGGTCGAGGTGCCGGGTGAGCGCGAAGGGGCTGCCGTGGGCCGCCTTCACCGTCTCGAAGATGCCGTCGCCCACGGTCAGTCCGTGGTCGAACACGGAGACACGAGCGGACTCCACGTCCCGCAGCCCGCCGTCCAGCCAGATCTTCACCGGTCCATCCCTCGCTGTTCGCCGTCGTCGTACGCACCCGACGCTACCGCGAGCAGCCGGGACGCCTTCAGTTCGGTCTCCCGCCACTCCCCCTCGGGGTCGGATCCCCAGGTGATGCCGGCGCCGGTGCCGAAGCGGAGCAGACCGGCCTCGCGGTCGATCCAGAAGGTGCGGATGCCGACGGCCAGCTCACCGGTGCCGCGGTCGGCGTCCACCCAGCCGACGCCGCCGCAGTACGGGCCGCGCGGCACGGGTTCCAGGGCTTCGATGATCCGCAGGGCGCTCGACTTGGGCGCGCCGGTGACCGAGCCGGGCGGGAAGGCGGCGGCGAGGAGTGCGGGCCAGCCGGCGCCGGAGCGCAGCTCACCGCGGACGGTGGAGACGAGGTGGACCAGGCCCGGGTGCTTCTCGACGGCGCACAGGTCGGGGACGCCGACGCTGCCGGTGACGCAGACCCGCCCGAGGTCGTTGCGGACCAGGTCCACGATCATCACGTTCTCCGCGTAGTCCTTCTCCAGGAGGTCCGCCTCGGTGCGCCCGGTGCCCTTGATGGGGCCGGACTCGACGGTGCGGCCGTCCCTGCGCAGGAACAGCTCGGGCGAGGCGGTGGCGATCTCGACGCCGTGTCCGGGCAGCCGGATCGTGCCGGCGTACGGCGCCGGGTTGCCGCGGGCGAGCAGCGCGGTCAGGGCGTCCACGTCGGCGTCGGGGGTGATGGGGGCGGCGAGCACCCGGCAGAGGTTGGCCTGGTAGACCTCGCCGGCCGCGATGTGCTCGCGGATGCGGTGGACTCCGGCGGTGTACGCGGCCCGGTCCAGGGACGACGTCCAGGCGTCGACCGCCGGTCCGTGCCAGCCGCCGGGCACCGGGGCGGGCACGGGCTGCTTCCGTACGTCCGCGAAGCGCGCGCAGGTCAGGCCGCCCTCGAAGTCGGCGGCGACGGCCCAGAAGCCGGTGGAGTCCAGGGCGGCGGGATCGCTGGTGACGTCGAGGAGGCCGGTGGCGACGCGGTCGCCGAAGCGGGCCAGGGGCGGCAGGCTCAGGGGCCGGGACGGGAGGTCGAGCACGTGGTCGAGTGTAGGTCGGGTGTCCGGCATGTGGTCATGGCGGCGCCCTCGGCCGGCCGTGACCGGGTGCTCCGTCGGGTGCAGCGCAGCACGCTGCGTAAACGCGTTTTTGTGCTGGCCCGGGAATCCGCTAGAGTTCAACACGTCGCCGGGACGCGCAAGCGGACCGAAACGACAGGCGGACGTAGCTCAGTTGGTAGAGCGCAACCTTGCCAAGGTTGAGGTCGCGAGTTCGAGCCTCGTCGTCCGCTCGAAGGAAGAAGGGGTCTTCCCGATCCCCTACACTCCTGGTGGAGTGGCCGAGAGGCGAGGCAACGGCCTGCAAAGCCGTCTACACGGGTTCAAATCCCGTCTCCACCTCCAAGGACGATTAGCTCAGCGGGAGAGCGCTTCCCTGACACGGAAGAGGTCACTGGTTCAATCCCAGTATCGTCCACTGAAGCCCTCGGGCTTCCACCCGCGCGATTAGCTCAGCGGGAGAGCGCTTCCCTGACACGGAAGAGGTCACTGGTTCAATCCCAGTATCGCGCACGCACAGCCCGTGACCGTGTGGTCACGGCCCCGAGGACGATTAGCTCAGCGGGAGAGCGCTTCCCTGACACGGAAGAGGTCACTGGTTCAATCCCAGTATCGTCCACACACACAGGAGCCCCCGGCCGTCTCGTACGGCCGGGGGCTCCTCGCGTCGGATCAGCTCTCGCTGCCAGCTGTCGGCTGGCAGCTGGCAGCCGTCAGCTGGAGAACAGCATGTGGCCGAAGCTCTTGTGGCGGTGGTGGTGGCCGTGGCCGCCGTAGTGACCGCCGCCGTGGCCGCCGCCGTGCGGAGCGCCCCAGGCGGGCGCGGGCGGGGCCGGGTACGCCTGCGGGGCGGGCGGCGCCGGCGGGGCGGGCTTGGCCCACTGGGACTCCAGCTGGGTCAGCGACTCCAGTTCGCCGTAGTCGAGGAAGATGCCGCGACAGCCGCTGCACTGCTCGATCTGGACGCCGCTGCGGTTGTAGGTGTGCATCGGCGCATGGCACTTCGGACACTGCATGGTCGGCTCAACTCCTCGCCGGTTGGTCCTGCTTCGTGTTTCCCCAGGACAGACTCCGTCCGCGCCTGGTCGGTTGCACCTTACTTCGGGAATCCGTGCGTCAACTGCGCGGGGACGGAAGTCATCCGCGCGCAGGCGTCCACGACGTCCTGTTCGACCTCGTCCAGCGGACGGCGGGCGGTGACCGCCTTGGCGAGGGCGGTGGCCGCCGTCTGTACGGTCAGGGCGCGGGCCGCGACGTCCAGGGCGGGCCACGGGTCGCCGTCCGGGGGTACGGCGGGGCCGCCGGCGTTCCGGTAGGCGGCGAGGAAACGGGTCCACTCGTCGGGCGGGAGAAGTCCGCAGGCGAACCAGGCCGCGGGGCGGGCGAGGTCCCAGGCGGGGACGCCGACGCCGAGGTCGTCCACGTCGATCAGCCGCCAGGGGCCGTCGGGCGCGGGGTGGCGGACGAGCTGGCCGAGGTGGAGGTCGCCGTGGCAGAGGGTCGGGGGGCCGGGCATGGGGGCCTCGGCGCGGGCCCAGGCGGGGAGGGCGGCCCAGGCCCGGAGTATGGGGGCCATGGCGCTGGCCCGATCTTCGCCATCGGTGGCGGCCGCGCCCGGGTCTTCGCCATCGGTGGCGGCCGCGCGGAGGCGGGCTACGGCCCGGGCGGCCTTGGCGGGGCCGCGCATCGGGGGCAGGCCGGTGGGCGGGGGCGTGCGGTGCAGCCGGGCGAGGAGGGTGGCGGCGGCTTCCCAGGGGGCGGCGTCGGGGTCGTCCGGGTCCACGGGGGCGCCGTAGGGCCAGAGGGTCACCAGGCGGCCGTGCAGGGGGGTGGCGGTCGGCGCGAGGGGGGCGAGGAGGACGTCCGGCAGCGCTGCGGCGGTGGCCAGGCGCCGACCCAGCTCGGCCTCCTCCGTCTCCGGGGCGTGCGCCTTCGCGACGGTGCCGGCGTGCCGGACGACTGTGGCGTCGGGGCGGTCGGCGAGGGTCTGGGCGGGGCCGCACCGGCAGACTCCGGCGCCGCCTTCCGGGTGCGCGGCACGCGCCGCGAGGGCGGGGAGCAGAGCGGAGGTGTCTGACGTCACGGGGGCCTCGGGGGGTGGACTGTAGGGCGAGCGTACTGGCCCAGGCCGCCCCACGAGGCCGGCTGCCCCGGCGTGGGCACTGGCGCGGGCCGCTCCGCGAGGCCGACAGCACGGCGCGGGCACTGGTACGGGCCGCTCCCGCGAGGCCAACTGCACAGCGCGGGCACTGGTGCGGGCCGGGGGTCGGGTCGCTCACCGGCGCTGCCGGGGTGCCGCTGCGCCCACCCGTGCCGCCCTTGGCGGCACTCATGCCCGCAGCTGGGTGGGGGCGGCGCGCGGCTGCAACGTGCCCCGTCAGGGGCGCGGGGAACTGCGCGAACGGCCACCGCGCGCCCGCAGGCGAGGACGGTGCAGGCCGGGCAGCACTCCAAGGGGCGCGGGGAACTGCGCGATCCGCCTCCCCGGGGCCCGGGGTCGAGAGGGCCCGGGGGAAACGGCCAATGCCGGCGCAGCTCCCCAGCTGCGCCGGCATTTGTGCCGTCCGCCGTACCCCCGTCCCCACGGGGTTTCATGGGTGGATGTCCCCGCCCGGACCGCTCTTCCGGGCCTGGGGTCGCCGCTCAGCGCCCCAGCATCACACCCACGGACGACGCCTGTGTGGCCACTGTCTCCCAGCCGTCGAAGACGAGGAGGAGCAGGGCCGCCAGGGGAAGGGCCATGAGCGTCGCCACCAGGGGGTGGCGGCGTCCCGTCCGGCACGGAGCGAACGCGGTGTGTCGCGGTGCCGTGTGGGCCATGGTCCCTCTCCTGACCGTCTTGGTCTGTCCTGGCAGCGGCGGGTGCCTGACCTCGGGGGACGAGTGCTGCACCCGCCGCTTGACCTCAAATCTAGGCGGGGGCCGTCCGGCGGGCGTCATGCCCTCGTACCGAATGACGGGCCTCCCGGAGGATGAGGTGTGACCTGGGCTCTACTCCCCTGGGTGGAGACCCGGTCACCGGTCTCGGGGTCTTCCCGGAGGGGGCGCCCGCGGTGTCCCGCCATGTCCGGACCGGCGGTGAGCCACTTCGCGCCGCTTCGAGTGAGTTCGATCACTTGTCCGGCGTCCGGAAGCGGGGTCCCGCGTGAGAAGTGATCCAGCGCTCCCGATGTGCCCGCGTCCGCCCACGGCCGGTCCGCAACAGGCGCCCCACCGCCGCTCCGGCCACTGTTCGAGCGTTCAACAACGCTGCCCCTACGGCGGATTGACGCACGCGCCGCCCCAAGGGCACCGAGCCGTACGGCTTCCTGACCCCGTCTCACTTCCCGCACCCGGCACGCACAATCCATCCGCGTGAGAGGGCGCGGCCTCTGCGCGCAGGCGGCCGGGGAAACGTAAGCTGTGCCACGTCACAGGGACCGGGCAGCGGGGATGAACATGGCGATGATGCGCCTGAGGCGCGAGGACCCGCGTGCCGTCGGCTCGTTCAGGCTTCACCGACGGCTCGGCGCGGGCGGGATGGGCGTGGTCTATCTCGGTTCCGACAAGAAGGGACAGCGGGTCGCGCTGAAGGTGATCCGGCCCGATCTCGCGGAGGACCAGGAGTTCCGCTCCCGGTTCGCCCGTGAGGTGTCGGCGGCCCGGCGCATCCGGGGCGGGTGCACGGCCCGGCTGGTCGCGGCGGATCTGGAGGCCGACCGCCCGTGGTTCGCCACGCAGTACGTTCCCGGGCCGTCCCTGCACGACAAGGTCGCCGACGAGGGGCCGCTCGGGGCGGCCGACGCGGCGGCGATCGGCGCGGCCCTGTCCGAGGGGCTCGTCGCCGTGCACGAGGCCGGCGTGGTGCACCGGGACCTGAAGCCCTCCAACATCCTGCTGTCCCCGAAGGGGCCGCGGATCATCGACTTCGGCATCGCCTGGGCGACCGGCGCCTCCACCCTCACCCACGTCGGTACGGCGGTCGGCTCCCCCGGCTTCCTCGCGCCCGAGCAGGTGCGCGGCGCCGCCGTCACCCCGGCCACCGACGTCTTCTCGCTCGGCGCGACCCTCGCCTACGCCTCGGCCGGCGACTCGCCGTTCGGCCACGGCAGTTCCGAGGTGATGCTGTACCGGGTGGTGCACGAGGAGCCCCAGCTGAGCGGAGTGCCGGACGCGCTCGCCCCGCTGGTGCGGGCCTGCCTGGCGAAGGATCCCGAGGACCGGCCCAGCACGCTGCAGCTGTCGCTGCGGCTGAAGGAGATCGCGGCCCGGGAGGCGCAGGGCCTGACCGACGTACGGCCGCCCGCGCCGCGCGCTGCCGAGGCGGACCGGCCCACGGGCCCGCTCGTCGACACCTATCCGGAATCGCAGCGCGGCGCCCAGCGGCGTACGTCGCCGGGCACCCCGGTACCGCGCGGCGGCGCGCCCGCCCGGGGCGGGGTGACTCCCCGAAGCGGCGGTTCCACGCGCGCCGGTGGCGCCGGCTCGCGGCCGGGCGGACCGCGTCCGACCCCGGCCCCGGCCCCGCGCGGCGGTGGCCCGCGGTCCGGCGGCGGCAGCCGTCCCGCGCCGCGCGGTGCCGGCGGCCGGCCGACGCCGCGGCCGACGGGCACCGGACGGCGCCCGGCCAATCCGCGCCTGCTGCGGCAGCGGCTGTTCGTGTTCGTGGTGGTGACGCTACTGGTGGCGCTGGGCATCGCCGTGGCCCAGGGCTGCCAGGGCCCGGCCCGCGGCCTCGGCGACCGGCACGGCGTCGTACGCCGGCACCAGCAGCACGCGGCCACGGCTTTCGCCCCGGCGAACGAGGCGCTGCCGGCCTCCGAGCGCTACCACTCGACCCTCCGGCACGGGTGACGGCCGGGCCGCGGTCCGACGACTTGTCGGCAGGGCCGGCGTTCGACGGCTTCACGGCGAGAGCCCGGGTCCGGCGACCGGACGGCCGGGGCGGGTCGGGCCTCCTGACCGCCGGGGCGGGTCAGGCCTCCGGGCGGCCCGTGGCGACCGCGTAGAAGGCGACCGCCGCCGCCGCGCCCACGTTCAGCGAGTCGACGCCGTGGGACATGGGGATGCGGACCCATTCGTCGGCGGCGACCAGGGCCTGGGTGGACAGGCCGTCGCCCTCGGCGCCCAGCATCAGGGCCACCCTGTCCATGCGGTGCAGGGCCGCCTCGTCGAGGGTGCGGGCCTTGTCGTCCGGCGTGAGGGCGAGCAGCGGGAAGCCGGCCTCCCTGACTTGTTCGAGCCCCTTCGGCCAGGTCTCCAGGCGGGCGTACGGCACCGAGAACACGGCGCCCATGGAGACCTTGACGCTGCGCCGGTACAGCGGGTCGGCGCAGTCGGGCGAGAGCAGCACGGCGTCCATGCCGAGCGCGGCGGCCGAACGGAAGATCGCGCCGATGTTGGTGTGGTCGTTGACGGCCTCCATGACCACCACCCGGCGGGCCGAGCGGAGCAGTTCGGCCGCCGTCGGCAGCGGCTTGCGCTGCATGGAGGCGAGGGCGCCGCGGTGCACGTGGTAGCCGGTGACCCGTTCGGCGAGGTCCGGGCTGACCGCGTACACGGGGGCCGGCAGCTCGTCGATGACGTCGCGCATGACGTCGATCCACTTGGCCGAGAGCAGCATGGAGCGCATCTCGTAGCCCGCGTCCTTCGCCCGTCTGATGACTTTCTCGCCCTCGGCGATGAAGAGGCCCTCGGCCGGCTCGCGCTTGCGGCGCAGCTCGACGTCGGTCAGGCCCGTGTAGTCGGAGAGGCGGGGGTCCTCTGGATCCTCAACGGTGATGAGATCGGCCACAGGGTGATACTGCCTTGTCCTGGGTGTGGTGCCAACGGCTCGGAACGACTGGGTTACTCGGGGTTACGCGTGATCAAGCCAAGTTGGCCGGTCCGGCGTCCACCACCGCTCCGATGACGATCACCGCGGGGGGCTTCACCTCTTCGGCCCGGACGGTCTCGGCGACCGTCGCGAGGGTGGCGTCGACCCGGCGCTGCGCCGCCGTCGTCCCCTCCTGGACCAGCGCGACCGGCGTGTCGGCGGGCTTGCCGTGGGCGACGAGGGTGTCCGCGATCTTGCCGATCTTGTCGACGCCCATGAGGACGACGAGGGTGCCGGTCAGCTTGGCCAGGGACGGCCAGTCGACCAGGGAGCGCTCGTCGTCGGGGGCGACGTGACCGCTGACGACCGTGAACTCGTGGGCGACACCGCGGTGGGTGACCGGGATGCCGGCCGCGCCCGGCACGGAGATCGAGCTGGAGATGCCGGGGACGACCGTGCAGGCGATCCCGGCCTCGGCGAGCGCCTGGACCTCCTCCATGCCCCGGCCGAAGACGAAGGGGTCGCCGCCCTTGAGACGTACGACGGACTTGCCCTGCTTGGCGTGCTCGATGAGCGCGTTGTTGATGGCTTCCTGGGCCATGTAGCGGCCGTAGGGGATCTTGGCCGCGTCGATCACCTCGACGTGCGGCGGGAGTTCGGCGAGCAGGTCGCGCGGGCCGAGGCGGTCGGCGATGACGACGTCGGCCTCGGCGAGCAGGCGGCGGCCGCGCACGGTGATCAGGTCCGGGTCGCCGGGACCGCCGCCGACCAGGGCCACGCCGGGGGTGCGGGTCCGGTGGTGCGGGGCGACGAGGGTGCCGTCGCGAAGGCCCTCGACGACCGCGTCCCGGACCGCGGCGGTGTGCCGGGGGTCGCGGCCGCGGGCGTCGGTGGTCAGGACGGCGACGGTGACGCCCTCGCTGTGGCCGGTCGCCGGGGTCCAGGCGGTGGCCCGGTCGGCGTCGTCGGAGCGGACGCACCAGACGCGGTGGCTCTCGGCCTCGGCGGAGGCGGCCGTGTTGGCCTCGGGGTCGCTGGTGGCGATGAGGGCGTACCAGGCGTCGGCGAGGTCGCCTTCGGCGTACGGCCGCCGGTGCCAGGTCAGCTCGCCGGCGTCGGCCATGGCCTCGACGGAGGGGGTGGCCTCGGGGGAGACGAGGAGGATGTCGGCGCCGGCCGCGATGAGGGCCGGGAGGCGGCGCTGGGCGACCTGGCCGCCGCCGAGGACGACCACGCGGCGGCCGGTGAGGCGGAGGCCTACGGGGTAGGCGGGGTGTTCGGCCATGAGGGACGGCTCCTCGTGCAGCTCTGCGATGGGGGCGCGCTGCACCTTCGGAGCGGCCCTGACGTGCGAATTTTAGCTGTGGGCAGGGCAGAGGGCACGGGTGGCCCGGCAGCTGGACGCCGGACCACCCGCCACCCGTCCGTGACGGCTACTTCTCTGTCACGCCCGCCGAGTCGAACGTCGCCACCTCGTGCATCGCCCGGGCCGTGCTCTGGACCAGCGGGAGGGCGAGCAGGGCGCCGGTGCCCTCGCCGAGGCGGAGGTCGAGGTCGACCAGGGGGCGCAGGCCGAGCTTGTTGAGGGCGGCGACGTGCCCGGGTTCGGCGCTGCGGTGGCCGGCGATGCAGGCCGCGAGGGCCTCGGGGGCGATCGCGCGGGCGACCAGCGCGGCGGCACCGGCGCTGACGCCGTCCAGGATCACCGGCGTACGCAGCGACGCACCACCGAGCAGCAGGCCCACGATGGCCGCGTGTTCGAAGCCGCCGACGGCCGCGAGGACGCCGATCGGGTCGGCGGGGTCCGGCTGGTGCAGCTCCAGCGCGCGCCGGACGACCTCAGTCTTGCGGGCCAGCGTCTCGTCGTTGATGCCGGTGCCCCGGCCGGTGACCTCGGCCGGGTCGGCGCCGGTGAACACGGAGATGAGCGCCGCCGACGCGGTCGTGTTGGCGATGCCCATCTCACCGGTGAGCAGGGCCTTGTTGCCGGCCGCCACCAGGTCGCGGGCGGTCTCGATGCCGACCTCGATGGCCTGCTTGACCTCCTCGCGGCTCATCGCGGGACCGGTGGTCATGTCGGAGGTGCCGCCGCGGATCTTGCGGGGCAGCAGTCCGGGCGTGGCCGGAAGGTCGCCGGCGACACCCACGTCGACGACGCACACCTCGGCGCCGACCTGGTTCGCGAAGGCGTTGCAGACCGCTCCCCCGCCGAGGAAGTTGGCCACCATCTGGGAGGTGACCTCCTGCGGCCACGGGGTGACGCCCTGGGCGTGCACACCGTGGTCACCGGCGAAGATCGCCACGGCCGCGGGCTCCGGGATCGGCGGCGGGCACTGCCGGGACAGCCCGGACAGCTGCGCGGAGATGATCTCCAGCATGCCGAGCGCGCCCGCCGGCTTGGTCATCCGCTTCTGCCGCTCCCACGCCTCGCCGAGCGCCTTCGCGTCCAGCGGGCGGATCTGCGCGACGGTCTCGGCGAGCAGATCGTGCGGGTCCTCACCGGGCAGGGCTCTGCGGCCGTACGTCTCCTCGTGCACCACCCACGACAGCGGGCGCCGCTTGGACCAGCCGGCCTGCATCAGCTCGGGCTCGTCCGGGAACTCGTCGACGTAGCCGACGCAGAGGTAGGCGACGACCTCCAGGTGCTCCGGGAGGCCGAGGGCGCGGACCATCTCGCGCTCGTCGAAGAAGCTGACCCAGCCGACGCCGAGGCCCTCGGCGCGGGCGGCGAGCCAGAGGTTCTCGACGGCGAGCGCCGAGGAGTAGGGCGCCATCTGCGGCTGGGTGTGCCGGCCGAGCGTGTGCCGGCCGCCGCGGGTCGGGTCGGCGGTGACGACGATGTTCACCGGGGTGTCGAGGATGGCCTCGATCTTCAGTTCCTTGAATTGCTTGGCCCGGCCCTTGGGCAGCGACTTGGCGTACGCCTCGCGCTGGCGCGTGGCCAGTTCGTGCATCGTGCGCCGGGTGTCGGCGGAACGGATGACGACGAAGTCCCAGGGCTGCGAGTGGCCGACGCTGGGTGCGGTGTGGGCGGCCTCCAGGACGCGGAGCAGCACCTCGTGCGGGATGGGGTCGCCGCGGAAGCCGTTGCGGATGTCGCGCCGCTCGCGCATGACCTTCAGCACCGCCTCGCGCTCGGCGTCGCCGTAGGCGGGGGCGGCCGGGCCGGCGGGCTGCTGCGCTTCGGCCACCGCCGCCGCGCTCTCCTCGGGCTCGGCGCCCCGGGTGTCCAGGTCCTCCGCCTGCTGTACGACGTCGACGGCCGGCTCGGTCTCCGGGGCCGCCGGGGCCGGGACCTGGGCAGGGCTGCCGGGGGCTTCCGCCTCGCGGGGCGCGGGCACGGTGGCGACCGGCCCCTGCGGCACCTCCGGTGTCTCGGCTGTCGCCGCTGTCTCCGGAACCTGCGGGGTCTCCGGGGTCCCCGGGGTCCCCGGGGTCTCCTGAGCGGGGAGCACGATCGGGTGCGGCGGGGTGGGAGCCAGATGCGGAGTGGTCGGCACGGACCCCTCCACGGGCACGAACTCCCCGAGCGGCTGCTCGGGACCGGGGGCCTGAGTGCCGTCCGCGGCCACCGCGGGGTCGGGGACGGGGGCGGCGGCCGATTCGCCCTGCGGGCCGGCGGGCGCGGGCGTGGCGGCCTGCGGGGCCTGGCCGTCGGACTGCGGCTGCTGCGGCGGGGCCAGCACGGCGTCGGCGGTCACGGCGTTGCCGAGCTGCGGGCCCTGGACCTGGTGCGGGGCGTGCGCCTCGGGGGTGCCGTCGACGGGCGTCGCGGTGGCATCACCGGCGGGCTGGGCCGGTACGGCGCCCTGAGCCGGAGAGTCGGCGGCCTCGGTCACCGGTGCCTCCTGGACGGGGTTGGCGGAAACGGGTTCGGCGGCGGCATCGGATGCCAGGGCGGGCTCGGCGGCGACCGCGGGCTCGGGGGTCGGCGCCTGCGGGTCCGCGGCGGCCGTCTCCCCTGCCGGTACGTCGGCTGCGGTGCTCTCCGCCGGGGGTACCGGCACCTGATCGGCAGCGGCAACGGCAGGCTGGACTGCGGCGGCACCACCGTCGGTCGCCGCTGCCTCGGCCACCGGCTCGGCGGGTACGGAGGCGGCGGCTACCGGCTCGGCCGCCTCCGCCTGGCCGGTGCCCGCGGCCGTCTCCGCGGCCTGCGCCGGCTCGGCGTCGGGCTGCGCCTGGGCGACCGGCGCCGCCGGCTCCTGAACGGCGGGCGCGGGCTCCGTGATATCGGCGTCGTCGGCCGGCACGGGCACCTGAGCCTGGCCCTCGGCCTCCGTCTGCGCGATCTGGTCCGGTGCGATCCGCACCGGCTCGTCCGCCGTGCCCTGCGTCACCTGCTCCGGGCCGCTCGTCACGGCTGCCTCCGGGACCGGCGAACCGGCGTCGGCCCCGGCCAGGGTGTCCCCGACCTGGGCCTGAGCCACGACCGGCGTGCCCGGGGTCACCGCGACGGCGTCGGGAGCGGCGCTCTGCGCGCTCTCCACCGACTGCACACCGTCGTGAGCGTTCGCGGGCTGCATTCCGTCGTGCCCGTGCACGACGTTCTGCCCCTGTGCCGCCGCCGCGCTCGCCTGGTGGGTGAGACGGGCCACCGCCGCCTCGGCCGCGCCGGGCGTCTCGGTCGCCGCGGGTCCGGCCGGAGCAACCGTTTCCGCAGCCGGCACCTGAGCCTCGACCTGAGCCACCGCGGCCGGAACCTGCCCCTGGGCCTGCGCCACCCCGACCGGCACCTGAGCCGCGGCCTGTTCCGCCGGTGCCTGTTCCGCCGCGTCCGGGGCCGTACCCCAGGGCGCCGCGCTCTGCGGGGCCATGTCGTGCAGAGGGGGCCGGCCCTCGGCGTACTCGGGACCGGTCGGCAGCCCGGGCTGGCGTACCGGCGTGCCCGCCGGGCCCCGGTCCGCGAGGGAGCGGACCGGGCTGGCGGAGGTGTCCGGGATCGGCGGGCCGAGGTGCAGGGGCCGCCGCGGCTGCTGCACGGCCGCGCCCGGGTCGTGCGGCGCGGAGAGGATGGGCGACGGCGTCACGGACACGGGGCCGGAATCGGGCAGCCGGACTCCGGTGAGGTCGACGGAGCCGCTGTCCCGGCCGGCCGTCTCGTGCGGCCCCGGCTCGTGGACGGCCTCGACGACCGGCTCCGGGGCGGGCGGCGGCACCTCGTTGCCCCACGCTCCCTGGGCACCCGGCAGCAGCAGCTCTTCGTCCTCGGCCGGAGCGTCGGAGAGGTAGGTGTACGCGCCGTGCGCGGGGACGCCCGGCTGCTCCACCATGCCCGCGCTCTCCGGCAGTCCCTCGCCCGGGACCTGGCCGGTGTCCGTCATGCGTACCCCTCGCCCATCGGTTAGTGCTCCTGAAACAGCTCACCCGGAACGGCGCACCGACCGCCCCACCGTGAAGAACGAGCGTGCGTGCCCAGCGGCACGAACGACCCATGGAAAAGACGACAAAGCCATTCAGTGGCATTGTCCCGGTCGTTCCGCCGTCGCGACAGCATGATCCGCGACAGGCCGCTGTGGACTGCGCCACGTTGCGCGTCCTCGGGTTTCGCCGTACCACACCCAACCCAAAACGGGCGTGTTTTCCGGACATTGACGAACGAAGTTCCGGGCCACCGGTGCGGCACAACGATCGGCCAGCCTACCGCGCGCGGTACGACAACACGATCACGGGGCGCGGTCGGGCAGTACCCCCGTGAGCAGGAACGCAACGTTCCGCTCGGTCTCCGTCCAGGCCCGGGTGTCGAGTTCGACGGACTGCAGCAGGGCGCACTCGACGCGGTATCCGTGCTCGCTCAGGTCGCGGCCGACGCGCTCGGCGGCGTCGCGGGTGGCGGCGTGGGTGACGATGCGCTGCGGGCGCCGGTCGGCGACCGCGGAGACCACGGCCGCTCCCCCGCCGCCGACGCGTACGACGTCCGGTTCGGGCAGGTTCTCCAGGACGTGGGGCGCGGCGCCGCGCACGACCTGGAGCAGGACGCCGTGGCGGCGCGCGGCGGACTCGGTGCGGGCGCAGGCCCCGGGGTCGTGGTCGACGGCGATGACGGCGGCCCCGGCGCTCGCGGCCTCGGTGGCGAACGCGCCGCTGCCGCACCCGATATCCCAGACGAGGTCACCGACGCGGGGCCCCAGCCGGGCGAGTTGGGCGGCCCGCAGCAGTTGCGTCTCCCCTTCACCGAGCCTGCGACCCGCGCCGGAGCCGGAGCCGGAGCCGGTGCCATGGCCGGAGCCGGTGCCGGTTCCGGAACCGGCGTCGCCGGGGGCGGCGTACCGCTCGTCCGGCTGGACCCAGCCGCGGGGGCCGGCGGCGGGGTCGCGGCCGGCGATCCAGCCGCCGCCCTCGGGCGCGGTCCCGGCGGCGGTGTGCCCGCCGATGACGATGACGACGTTGGGGTCGCGCCAGGTGTGGTCGGGGGCCTTGTCGGAGGTGACGACGGTGACCTGTTCGCGGCCGGTGCCGAGTTCCTCGCAGATGACGAAGGTGCGGTGGACGCCCTCCAGCAGCAGGCCGAGTTCGGCGGGGCCCGCCCCCGGGGAGGTCAGGACGGCGACCTTCGGGTGGGCGCGGCAGACGTTCACGGCGCGGCGCAGGGTGCGCCGGTGGGCGACGACGACCTGGGCGTCGTCCCAGGGCATGCCGGCCCGGGCGAAGGCGGCGGCCACCGCGGAGACGGCGGGCACGACCTCCACCTCCAGGCCGAACTCCGGTGCGCGCAGGGTGCGTACGACGCCGAAGAAGCCGGGGTCGCCGTCGGCGAGGACGACGGCGGTGCCGCGGTGGGCGGCGATGCGGCGGGCGGCCAGGGTGAGGCTGCCCAGGCGGATGCGTTCGGCGGTGTGCGGGACCTCGGGCAGCGCGAGGTGGTGGGCCGCGCCCGCCACGAGGGTGGCGGCGCCGAGGGCGGCGCGTGCCGTGTCGGTCAGCGGCGAGCCGTCCCAGCCGATCACGGTGACCCGGTCGGCCATCGTCGTCAGTCTCCTGGTTTTCGCAGGTCGTCAGGGGTGCGGTGCCCGGGTGGGGCTCCGTGAGGGTATCGGTTCACCCGGCGGTGCGCGCGGCGGGGCGGGCCTCCGCCGGGGTCAGTTCCACTCGGAGTACTCGGCGTACGAGGTGAAGCCGGCGGTGTCGGCGAGCTGCTCGTCGGCGCCTTCCAGGTCCTCGGGGAGGAGACTCCAGACGATGAAGTCGGTGCGCACGTCGGTCCAGGTGCCGTCGTCGGTGCGCGAGTGGGCTATGCAGGCGTTGCGGAGCACGCCCTCGCTGATGCAGCCGATCTTCTGGGCGACCTGCTGGGAGGCGGTGTTGTCGGCGGCGGTGCGGATCTCGATGCGCTCGAACTTCTGGTCGCCGAGGACCCACTGGGCGGTGGCGAGGGAGGCCTCGGAGGCGTAGCCCTCGCCGCGCGCCCAGGGGGCGACGATGTACGACAACTCGGTGGAGCGGATGTGCCAGTTGGTCTTGGTGAGCTGGACGACGCCGACGAGGCGCTGGGTGAGGAACTCGGTGACGGCGAGGTCCAGGCCGCGGCCGGCGGCGCGTTCGGCGGGCGCGTACTGGCCGATCCAGTGCCGGGCGCCGGCTTCGGTGAAGGGCTGGGGGATGTCGGTCCAGGCGGCGATCTGCTCGTCGTTCATCATCTCGGCCAGGGCGGGCACGTCGTCCTCGTCGAGGGGGCGCAGCACCAACCGCTCCGTGCTGATGGAGACGTTGGGGAAGGTGCTAGTCATGCGCCGCTCCGTAAATCTCGGAAAACCCGCGGGAACCCGCAGGGCCTGCTGAACTGCCCAGCATGCAGCATGAAAGCACTGAACCGCATCACGGGGTCCACACCTGGTGAGGGCGCGGACCCCGTGCGTGTCGGGTGAGTTGCCCGGGTGCGGGATCAGAAGGACGGAATGACCGAACCCTGGTACTTGTCCTCGATGAACTTCTTGACCTCGGGCGAGGTGAGGAGCTTGGCCAGCTTCTTCACGCGCGGGTCGTTCTCGTTGCCCTTCTTCACGGCGAGGAAGTTGCCGTAGGGGTTGTTCTTCGCGGACTCCAGGACGAGGGCGTCCTTGGCGGGCTTCAGGCCGGCGGAGATGGCGTAGTTGCCGTTGACGACGGCGGCGTCCACGTCGTCCAGGGAGCGCGCGGTCTGGGCGGCCTCGACCTCCTTGAAAGCGAGGTGCCGGGGGTTGGCGTCGATGTCCCGCGGGGTGGCCTCGGCGCCAGCGCCCTTCTTGAGGGTGATGAGCTTGTTGTCGGCGAGGAGCTTGAGCGCGCGGGCCTCGTTCACCGTGTCGTTGGGGACGGCGACGGTCGCGCCGCTCTTGAGGGCGTCGAGGCTCTTGACCTTGTGGGAGTACAGGCCGAGCGGCTCCAGGTGCACGGTGACGACGGGCACGATGTGGGTGCCGCGCTTACTGTTGAAGTCGTCGAGGTAGGGCTGGTTCTGGAAGTAGTTGGCGTCCACCGAGCCGTCCTCGGTCGCCGTGTTGGGCGTGACGTAGTCGGTGAACTCCTTGACCTCCAGGTCCAGACCCGCCTTCTTCGCCAGGTTCTTCTTGACGAAGTTCAGGATGTCGGCGTGCGGGGTGGGGCTGGCGGCGACGACGAGCGGTCCGCTGTAGTCGTGGGAGGCGGAGTCCTTGCCGGAGCCGCAGGCGGTCAGCCCGGCGGTGAGGGCTCCGGCGGCGAGGACGGCGGCGGTGATCTTGGCGGTGTTACGCACGAAAAGTGCCTTTCCTTAAGGGTGGTGCGACCCCGTGTGGGTGACGGGGAGTTCTGGGGTGCGGCGGGCCGGTCAGGCGGCCGTGCCGACGTGCGCCGTGTCCGGCTCCTTGGCCTTGAGCAGGCGGAGCCTGGGCACCGGGCCGGTCCGCGCGCCCCGGCTGTGCAGGGCGCGGGCGGTGAGGTCGCCGGCGAACTGGACGAGGGAGATGACGACGGCGAGGATCGCGACGATCACCCACATCAGCTCGGTCTCGAAGCGCAGGTAGCCGTAGCGGACGGCGAGGTCGCCGAGGCCGCCGGCGCCGACGGTGCCGGCCATCGCCGAGTAGCCGATGAGGGCGACCAGGGTGGTGGTCGCGGAGGAGATCAGCGAGGGCAGGGCCTCGGGCACCAGGACCTTGCGGACGATGGTGAAGGTGCTGCCGCCCATCGACTGCACGGCCTCCACGAGCCCGCCATCCACTTCCCGGACGGCCGTCTCGACGAGCCGGGCGAAGAAGGGGATGGCGCCGATGGCGAGCGGCACGATGGCGGCGTCACGGCCGATGCTCGTCCCGGTGACCCAGCGGGTGAAGGTCATCAGCGCGACCATGAGGATGATGAACGGCATCGAGCGGGTGATGTTCACGACCTGCCCGATGACCTTGTTCACCACGATGTTCTGCAGCAGGCCGCCGCGCTCGGTGAGCACGAGCAGGACGCCGAGCGGCAGTCCGGCGAGGATGGCGACGGCCGTGGACCAGCCGACCATGTAGAGGGTGTTCCAGCACTCGGGCTCCAGCAGCTCCCACATCTCGGACCAGCTCACTTGGCACCTTCCTTCACCAGCGCGGACTCCTGGCCCTCGGGGCCGACGACGTCGATCTGCAGGCCCTGTTCGCGCAGGAAGCCGACGGGCACCACGTTGTCCTCGTAGCGGCCGGGCAGTTCGATGCGCATCCGGCCGACCTGGAGGCCACCGACGGTGTCGATGGCGGCGCCGAGAATCGATATGTCGATGTTGTAGGTGCGGGAGAGCTGGGAGATGACCGGCTGGGTCGCCGCCTCGCCGTGGAAGGTGACGTCGACGACAGTGCGGTCGGCGCCGGAGGCCTCGCCGCCCACCGGGAACAGCGCGCCGGCCAGTTCGGAGCCCGGGGTGGCCAGCAGTTCGCTGACCGTGCCGGACTCCACGATCCTGCCGTCGCGCATCAGCGCGGCCGAGTCGCACACCGACTTGACCACGTCCATCTCGTGCGTGATGAGCAGGACGGTGAGGCCGAGCTGCCGGTTGAGGTCGCGCAGCAGCTGGAGGACGGAGCGGGTGGTCTCGGGGTCGAGGGCGCTGGTGGCCTCGTCGGAGAGCAGCACCTTGGGGTCGCCGGCGAGGGCGCGGGCGATGCCGACGCGCTGCTTCTGGCCGCCTGAGAGCTGCGCGGGGTACGCCTTGGCCTGGCCGCCGAGGCCGACCAGGTCGAGCAGTTCCAGGGCCTTGCGCGAGCGCTCCTTCCCGGAGTGCCCGAGGATCTCCAGCGGCAGCTCGACGTTGTCCTGCACGGTCCGCGAGGACAGCAGGTTGAAGTGCTGGAAGACCATGCCGATCCGGCCGCGCGCCCGGCGCAGTTCCCTCCCGGCGCGCGGTCCGCGTCCGGCGAGGGAGGTGAGGTCCTGCCCGGCGACGGTCACGGTGCCGGAGGTGGGGCGCTCCAGCAGGTTGACGCAGCGGATGAGCGAGGACTTGCCGGCGCCGGACTGGCCGATGACGCCGTAGACCTCGCCCTCGCGGACGTGCAGGTCGACGCCGTCCAGGGCGGTGACCTCACGGCCGCGCGAGCGGTAGACCTTGGTCAGGCCCGAGGTGGTGATCACAGGATTTCCGTCACTGTCGAGTGCGCGGGCGCGGGTGTGCCCGGGCACGGGTGCGTTCTTTGTGTGCGTGGCGTTCGTGGCGTGATGTCGGGGACTTGCCGCTTCTCGCCGCACGAGGGGACCGGCGGAGCCGGGAGGACATCGTGTGCGCGGCGGGGTGCCCCTGCCGGATCAGGCGGTATCGGTCCGGATCAGGCGGTGGGGGCGGCGGCGGTCCGGGACGCCGCTGGGGCGGCGGGGACAGGCCACGGCTCTCGCTTCGGGGCGCGAGGCTCAGGGGTGGTGCGGGGGCCCTCTAGAAGGCGCACATTCGACACATACGACGAGCACCGGGCGTCATGGTCGCCTCGGTCGCAGGGATGCGGCAGCTCGTCGTGGTCATGCGATCAGTAAACCAGACGTACGGTCCTGACCCGGCTCTCCTGTCCGCATGCTGGACAGCGGCGGACACCCGTCAGGCGCGGGCGGAGACCTCTACTCCCCCTTCAGTGACCAGTGCGGACAGGGCCGGCAGGTCGTGCGCCATCACGTCGGCGCCCGGCTCTGCGGCCCGTTGGTTGTGGTCAACGCCACGGCGGCGTACGACGGGGGCGGCGGCGTCGGCCCATTTCGGCCGTAATAAGGTCACCGCATGCTCAATGCCCTGACGCTGGTGACCGGTGTCGCCGCGCTGCTGCTCGCCGCCTGGTGCGGCTGGGCGGCCTACCGTGACCAGCCGACGAAGGACTGGCACCTCATCGGCATGGCCGTGGTGTCCGTGCTGGCCCTGGTCCAGCTCGGGTTCGGGATCGTGCAGCTGGCGCGGGGCGAGAAGCCGGACCAGAGCACCACGATCTTCGTGGCGTATCTGCTGGGCGCGTTCGCGTGCGTTCCGGCGGCGGGGTTCATGTCGCTGGCCGAGCGGACCCGCTGGGGTTCGGTGACGGCCGCCGCCGGCGGCGTGGTGCTGGCCGTGCTGGAAGTACGGCTCTTCGACATCTGGGGAGGCTGAGGTGACGGCCGTACGGGAGAAGCCGGCCCGGTTGATCAGCGGGCCGGGCATGCTGCTCGTCTGGTTCTACGGCGTGATGGTGGTCGGCGCGGTGTCGCGGTCCGCCTACCAGATCGGGACGGACTTCCAGCGGGCGCCGCTCGCCTACTCCCTGTCCGCCGTGGCCGGTGTCGTGTACGTATTCATCACCTACACGCTGATCCGCGGCGGCGAGCGGGCGCGCCGGGCGGCACTGGTGTGCTGTGCCGCCGAGCTGGCGGGGGTGCTGGTCGTGGGGACGTGGACGCTGGTGGAGCCGTCGGCGTTTCCGGACGCGACCGTGTGGTCGGACTACGGGATGGGGTACGTCTTCATTCCGGTGCTGTTGCCTTTGTCGGCGATGTACTGGCTTCGGGCGGCGCGGTCCGGGCGGGGTGGCTGAGGGCGCGTTGGCGGGTGCGGGTGCGTTGTGGCTTGTCGCGCAGTTCCCCGCGCCCCTTTGGGGCGCCCCCGGGGGGGCGCTCCCTCAGGCCGTCGCCGCGTAGGCGTTTGACTGCTTCTCCAGCACGATCATTTCCACGCCGTCTGCTCCCTTGGCGCGGCCGACCGTTTCGTAGCCGACTCGGCGGTAGAGGCGGAGGTTGCCCTCGCTGCGGTGGCCGGCGTGCAGGCGGAAGCGGGTGGCGCCGCGCTGTTCGGACAGGGCGGTCTCGACCGCGCGCAGCAGCCGGGCTCCGATGCCGTGGCCCTGCAGGCGGGGGTGGACGCAGAGCCGGCCGATGGCGGCCGCGCCGTCCTCGGTGAGCCGGCCGCGCACGGAGCCGACGACCTCGTCACCGAGCCGGGCGACGAAGACGCAGTCCGCGGCGACCTCCTGGCGGACCGAGTCGAGGGTCTGCACGAGCGGGGCGATGCGGTAGTTGCCGTACAACGCCGCCTCGCTCTGGAAGCACAGGTACTGGAGCTTGAAGACCTGCTCCGCGTCCTGCTCGGTCGCCGCCGAGATGATCACGCTCATGCCCATGTGCGCACGCCTCCCGCTCACCTGATCACCTGTTGTCCCCCACTCCTATCCCCGCACTTCGCGTGCCGCAACCTCCGGCGTGAGCAATCGCCGGAGACATCCCAGACATCTGGAGCGTTCCGGTCCGAGACTGCCCTGTGAGATACCCAACTCGCCCGCGATCTCCCGGTAGGTCAGGTCCTTCGGTGAGAGCAGTGCCTCCATCAGGCGGGGGCAGCGGCCGGGGAGGCGGCGGACGGCGTCGCGCAGCGCCCGGTGCCGGGCGGCCGTGAGGACGATCTGCTCGGGGCCGGGCCGGGTGTCACGGGGAGGCTCGACGCCGTAGGGCCGTTCGACTCGGGTCGTACGACGGCTGCGGCGGGCCTCCGCGCGTACGGCCTTGCGCAGCCAGCCCTCCGGGTCCCGGGGCGGACCGTCCGCCTCCAGGCGCTCCAGAAGGCGGAGCCAGACCGCCTGCTCCAGATCGCTCGGCTCGTCACCGGAGGCATATGCCTCGGCGGAGGCCTCGGCGGTGAGCAGGGGGCGCAGCGCGGCTACCAGGTCGGGCGTCATATGCGGAACGACGCGCCGCCCCGGCGGAGAGTTGCCGGGGCGGCGGCGAGACACCCCGAAGGAGGGGCGCAGCGGACAGGTGGTTGACGCGGATGGGCCGGGTCAGCCGTCGAGGAAGTCGGCGCGGGCGAGTACGGCGGTGTCGGCGTTGTCGGTGAAGACGCCGTCGATGCCGGTGGCGAAGTAGGTCCGGAAGGCGCCGAAGGCGTCTCCGTAGCCGTCGGGCGCGTCGCCCTTGCGGAACTCGGCGGGCAGGAAGGGGTTCTCGTTGCGCATCGTGTAGGGGTGCAGGACCAGGCCCGCCTCGTGCGCGTCGGCGACCAGCGTGGTCGGTGTGCCGAGGGTGCCGTCGGCCTTCTTGGGGATGACGAGGTCCAGGGTCGGTCCGATGCCCTGTGCGTAGCCGGCGATCTCCCTGAGGCCCTCGGGGGTGATCAGGTCGGCAACCGTGCGCGGGTCGCCCGAGACGACAAAGTCGTACGGGCGGCTGTCCGCGGAGGAGAGCAGGACCACGAGCGGGTTGCCGACGAGCCGGTTCAGCCGCTGGATGCTGGTCGGCTCGAAGGACTGCAGGATGACGGGTGCGTGCCGGCCGTCCTTGCCGTGTCTGCGCAGCGCCTTCGCGACCCGCTCCTCCAGGCCGAGGCCGAGCGCCCGGAAATAGGTGGGGTGCTTGGTCTCGGGGTAGATGAAGACCTGTTTGCCCCGCTTGCGGGTCTGCTCGTCCTGCCATCTCAGCACCTCTTCGAAGGTGGGGATCTCCCAGCGCCCGTCGTAGAGGGTGTTGTGCGGCCGGTTGGCGGGGATGCGCTCGACGGCCCGGAGGGTCTTCAGTTCGGCGAGGGTGAAGTCCTCGGTGAACCAGCCGGTGGTGGGCACCCCGTCGAGGGTCTTGGTGGTCCTGCGGCCGGCGAACTCCGGGTGGTCGGCGACGTCGGTGGTGCCGCCGATCTCCGGCTCGTGCCGGCAGACGAGGTGACCGTCCCGGGTGGGCACCAGGTCCCCGGCCTCCACCACGTCGGCCCCCAGGTCGAGGGCGAGTTCGTACGACCCGAAGGTGTGCTCGGGGCGGTAGCCGGCGGCGCCCCGGTGACCGATGACCGTCGGCACCGGCAGGCTTCCCAGCCCCCGGCCGCCGTGTCCGGCCGGCCGGGCCTGCGCCGCTCCCGCCGTTCCGGGAAGCCCGAGGACCGCCCCGCCCGCGCCGAGCACGGCGGCGCCGAGCAGCGCCCGCCGTCCCGTGCCCCGCGCCGTCCCGTTCACCTGATCGTCCCTGTGCATGAGCGCCTCCTGCCTGCCGTCGGTGCGTCTACGCGCGGCCGATCGTAGGGGCGTGGGCATGACGGGCGGGAGACCGCGTGCCGAACACGCGGGTGACGCCGAGTGTCCGCTGAGCGGCGGGACCTGACGGCCCGTCGGCCCCCCTCGGCGCGGTGGCGGCGCGATGTCCGTCACACCGCCCGTCGAGGGGCCACGGGGGGCAAGGGGGTGCCGCCGCAGGTAAACCCGTGTCAACAGTGCGTAAGACATCGGTGAACCGGGCGTACCCGATGTGCGCTTCCCCGGGAGCCGCGAGTAATGTCCTCACCTGCACAGACACATATCGCTCACTCGACATCGGAGGACCCGTTGTCCCGCTTCGCGCTCATCAAGGCAGTGCTCGGACCGATCATGCGCCTGATGTTCCGCCCACAGGTGGAGGGTGCGAAGAACATCCCGGGTGACGGTCCCGTCATCCTGGCGGGCAACCATCTGACGTTCATCGACTCGATCATCCTGCCGATCGTCTGCGACCGTCAGGTCTTCTTCATCGGCAAGGACGAGTACGTCACCGGCAAGGGCCTCAAGGGCCGGCTCATGGCCTGGTTCTTCACCGGCGTCGGCATGATCCCCGTGGACCGCGACGGCGGCCGGGGCGGGGTCGCCGCGCTCATGACCGGGCGCCGGGTGCTGGAGGAGGGCCGGGTGTTCGGGATCTACCCCGAGGGGACCCGGTCCCCCGACGGCCGGCTGTACCGGGGCCGTACCGGCATCGCGCGGCTGACGCTGATGACGGGGGCGCCGGTGGTGCCGTTCGCGATGATCGGTACGGACAAGCTGCAGCCGGGGGGTGCGGGGATGCCGCGTCCCGGGAAGGTGACGGTGCGGTTCGGTGAGGCGATGGAGTTCTCCCGGTACGAGGGGATGGATCGGGACCGGTACGTGCTGAGGGCGGTCACCGATTCTGTGATGGCTGAGGTTATGCGGTTGTCTGGGCAGGAGTATGTGGATATGTACGCGACTAAGGCCAAGGCCGCGTAGGGCCGCCGGCGGTTCGGTCGCGTTTCGGGTGCGGGTGCGTTGTGGTTGTTCGCGCAGTTCCCCGCGCCCCTGACGGGGCGCTTCGCTCAGACCTCGTTTTCCAGTTTCTGTTGCTTCAGTAGGAACCAGGCCGCCAGGGCCGTTGCCAGGAGTACCGCTGCTCCCGCTGCCGAGGCGAGTTGCAGGCCGTCGACGAATGAGGTGCGGGCTGCTTCCAGCATGTGCTGGGCGGGGGCGGTCGGCATGGTCTTCGACGCCTCCACCGCCGCGCCCAGGGATTCGTGGGCCGCTTCGGGGGTGCCCGTCGGGCCCGTGAAGTCGCGGTAGACGCCTGTGACGATGGAGCCGAGCAGGGCGATGCCCAGGGCGGCGCCGAGTTCGTAGGCCGTTTCGGAGACCGCTGAGGCCGCGCCCGCCTGGTCCTTGGGGACGCTGGAGAGGATGACGTCGGCCGTGACGGTGAAGGAGAAGCCGGCGCCGATTCCGACGACGAGGAGGGCGGCGCCGAGGAGCGGGTAGCCCGTCGAGCGGTCCAGGGTGGTGAGGACGGCCAGGGCCAGGCCCACCGCGGCCAGGCCGCCGGAGACCACCGCGCGGACCGAGAAGCGGCGGGCCGCACGGCCCGCGACCAGGCCCGCGGCCACCGCGCCGACGGCGGCGGGCAGTTCCGCCAGGCCCGCCTCGAAGGGGTGCCTGCCCTGGACGAGTTGCAGGTACTGGGAGAGGAAGAACACCAGGCCGGACATGCCGAGCACGGTCAGCAGGTCGGCCAGGACCGCCCCGCTGAAGCCACGGCTGCGGAACAGCCGCATGTCGAGCAGCGGGATGGGCATGGTCAGCTGGCGGTGCACGAAGCCGTACAGGGCCGCCGCTCCCAGCAGGCCCACGGCGAGGCTGGGCAGGGCGAACCCGTGGGTCGCCGTCTCCTTGACCGCGTAGACCACGGCGATCATGCCGACCAGGGACAGCAGCACGCTGGTCAGGTCCCAGGGGCCTGGGGCGGGGTTCCTGGACTCGGGGAGGGTGCGGACGCCGACGAGGACCAGGACCGCCATCACCGGCAGGTTGATCAGGAAGACCGACCCCCACCAGAAGTGCTCCAGCAGGAAGCCGCCCGCGATCGGGCCGACGGCGGTGCCGGCGGACGCGGTGGCACCCCAGATGCCGACGGCGAGGCTGCGCTCGCGCGGGTCGTGGAAGATGTTGCGGATCAGGGCGAGGGTGGCGGGCATCAGGGTCGCGCCGGCGACGCCGAGCAGCGCCCGTGCCGCGATCATCAGTTCGGGTGTCGTCGCGTAGGCGTTGAGGACCGATATCGCGCCGAACGCCGTGGCGCCGACGAGCAGGATCCGCTTGCGGCCGATGCGGTCGCCGAGGCTGCCCATGGAGACGAGCAGTCCGGCGATGACGAAGGAGTAGACGTCGCCGATCCACAGCAGCTGCGTGCCGGTGGGGCGCAGGTCCTCGCTGATGTACGGGGTCGCCAGGCCGAGGACGGTCGCGTCGACGGCCACCAGCAGCACGGCCAGGACGAGGACGGACAGCGCGAGCCAGCGGCCCGGGCGCTTCTCCGTCTCGACCGTGCCGGCCGGCTGCAGGGTGCTGGTCATGGTTCCTCTCTCCGTAGTGCGCCGCCGAGCAGCAGCTCGACGATCATGTGGTGGAAGTCGTTGGGGGCGACCTTGCCGCTCTGTACGACCCAGGCGGCCGAGGCCATCAGTCCGAACAGGGCCTCCGTCAGCCAGGGGGGCGTGAGGTCGATGCGGAACTCGCCGCCCTGCTGGCCGCGCCGGAACAGCGCGGCGATGCGGGTGTCGAGGCGGGCCCAGCCCGCGTGCTGCCCGTCCCCCTCGAACAGCTGGTTCTCGGTGTAGAGGAAGGACAGCAGCCCGGCCGCGGGTTCCAGTTCCCGCACCAGCCGCCGTACGGCCTCGCTCGCGGGCCCCTCGTCCAGGCGGGCCGCGTCCAGCGCCGCCTCGCACTCCGCGATGCCGAGCGCCTCCAGGGCGCGGACGAGCGCGTCACGCCCGGCGAAGTGCCGGTGCAGCGTGGCCCGGCTGATGCCGGCGGCCCTGGCGACCTCGTCCATGGTCGCGGTGGACTTGCGGGTCAGGAGGGCCGCGGCGCTGCGCAGCACGTGGTCACGATCGACGGCCATGAGACAAGCGTAGCGCATGTGAGACATCTTTGTCTCACGATGGGCGTGCGCGTCTCATGGTGGGGTGTTCGCGGTGTCTTTCAGTGCCAGGGCAGCTGTGCCCGCCGCTCCCAGTAGACGTGCGGGTCCTCCGCGAGGCCGGCGAGGCGCTCCAGATGGCCGTCGTCGAGGTCCACGGCGGGTGCGTGGAGGTTGGAGGCGAGCTGGGTGACGGTCGCGGCGCCGGAGAGGACGACGCCCGACCACGGCTGGCGCAGGACAAGGGCGAGGGCTACGGCGTCGCAGCCGAGGGAGGTCTCGTCGGCCACGGCCCTCAGGGCTTCCGGTGCGTGCGGTGCCGCGAGCCGGCCGTTGGCCATGCCCTCCTTGACGATCACGGTGAGCCCGGCGTCGTGCGCCTCGGCGAGAGCGGGCCCCGCCGAGGTCTCCAGGGCGTTGTAGGTCGACTGGACGGTACGGAAGAGGGGCGCGCCGTCGACGGTCACGGCGAGGGCCGCGCGGATCGCGTCGGCCTGGGCGGGGCCGCTGGTGGAGAAGCCGATGGTCAGGCCCCCGGCGGCGGCCTCGGCGAGCCGCGCGTGCAGTTCCTTGTCGGTGAGCGCCGGGCTGTCCGGGGTCACCGAGTGGATCTGGTAGAGGTCGAGCCGGTCGCCGAGCAGTTCGCCGGTCTCGGCGCGCTGGCGCTCGTAGGTGGCGAGGCCGTGGTCCTTGACCTCGTGCGTCTCGGCGTCCGCCGACCAGCCGGCGGTGTAGGTGTAGCCCCACTTGCTGCCGACGACCACGTCGTCGAGGCCGGGGCGGGCGGCCAGCCAGTCGGCGAGGAACTCCTCAGAACGGCCGTAGGAACGGGCGACGTCGACGTAGCGGACGCCTTGGGCGTAGGCGGCGTCGAGGAGTTCATGGGTACGGGTGCGGAGCGCGTCCGCGCTGCGGTTCGCTCCGAGGTCCTCGTCCCGGCCCAGCGTGATGTAGCCGGGGCGGCCGACTGCGGCGAGGCCCAGGCCCAGGTGGCAGGTGGGGGTTGTCGCTGTCGCCAGGCGGGCGAAGGGCATCGCGGGCTCCGTTCGGTCGGATCCGGTACGGGTTCGGTTCGACCAACGTAAGCCCGCGATGCCCTTGGGTTGCGCCTACGGGGGTGGTTCGTGCGGTGCCTTTGGCGAGTGCGGGTGCGTTGTGCTTCTCGCGCCCACGCGGCGGAGCCGCACATCGATACAGCCCCGCGCCCCTTTTGGGGCGCTGCAACTCAGCGGTGTTGGATCAGCGCTGCTTCTTGGCGTTGACCCACGTGTGCTGCCGGGCCACGTTCTGCTTCAGTTCTGTCAGTTGGATGGCTACCGCGCTCGGGGCTGTGCCGCCCCTGCCGTCGCGGGAGGCCAGGGCGCCGGGGACGTTGAGGACGGTGCGGACCTCGGGGGTGAGGTGGGGGGAGATCTTGGCGAACTGTTCGTCCGTGAGGTCGTCCAGTTCCTTGCCGTCGGCCTCGGCGACCTTCACGCACTCGCCGGCGACCTCGTGCGCCACCCGGAACGGCACGCCCTGCTTGACCAGCCACTCGGCGATGTCGGTGGCGAGGGAGAAGCCGGCCGGGGCCAGTTCCTCCATGCGCTCGCGGTTCACCGTGAGGGTGGCCATCATGCCGGTGAAGGCCGGGAGGAGGACCTCCAGCTGGTCGCAGGAGTCGAAGACCGGCTCCTTGTCCTCCTGGAGGTCCCGGTTGTAGGCGAGGGGCAGCGCCTTCAGGGTCGCAATGAGGCCGGTGAGGTTGCCGATCAGGCGGCCGGACTTGCCCCGGGCCAGCTCGGCGATGTCCGGGTTCTTCTTCTGCGGCATGATCGACGAGCCCGTGGAGAACGCGTCGTGCAGGGTCACGAAGGAGAACTCCTTCGTGTTCCAGATGATGACCTCCTCGGCGATCCGGGAGAGGTTCACGCCGATCATCGCGGTGATGAAGGCGAACTCGGCCACGAAGTCACGCGAGGCCGTGCCGTCGATGGAGTTGGCGACGCTGCCGTGCTCGAAGCCGAGGTCCTTCGCCACCGCCTCCGGGTCCAGGCCGAGGGAGGAGCCGGCCAGGGCGCCCGAGCCGTACGGCGACACCGCCGTGCGCTCGTCCCACTGGCGCAGCCGCTCCGCGTCCCGGGACAGGGACTGGACGTGGGCCAGCACGTGGTGGGCGAACAGGACCGGCTGGGCGTGCTGGAGGTGGGTGCGGCCGGGCATGGCCACGTCCGGGTGGGCCTCGGCCAGGCCGACCAGGGCGTCCTGGAGGTCGGCGATCAGGCCGCCGATGATCCGGGCGTGGTCGCGCAGGTACATCCGGAAGAGGGTGGCCACCTGGTCGTTGCGGGACCGGCCGGCGCGCAGTTTGCCGCCGAGGTCGGGGCCGAGCCGCTCCAGCAGACCGCGCTCCAGGGCGGTGTGGACGTCCTCGTCGGCGATGGTGCCCACGAACGAGCCGTCGGCGACGTCGGCCTCCAGCTGGTCGAGTCCGGCCAGCATCCGGGTCAGTTCGTCGTCCGTGAGGAGCCCCGCCTTGTGCAGCACGCGCGCGTGGGCACGGGAACCGGCGATGTCGTACGGCGCCAGC
Organism: Streptomyces sp. L2; assembly: GCF_004124325.1. NCBI lineage: Bacteria > Bacillati > Actinomycetota > Actinomycetes > Kitasatosporales > Streptomycetaceae > Streptomyces > Streptomyces sp. L2. Next base: position 6,520,514 of record NZ_QBDT01000001.1, on the reverse strand, counting down.
CGCCAGTCGAAGTGGACGGACGCGGACAGCTTCGCCAGGGCCTCGGCGGGACCGTCGGCGAAACGGCCGCCCCAGAGCCGTACGTCACCGCTGTTGCTGCTCACTACCTGCGCTCCTCAGAAAAGGGTGATGTCAGCGCCCCGAAGGGGCGCGGGAAACGGCGCGACCAGCCACATACGACCCGCACCGTTCACCGCGCCGCAACGGAACTCTCAGGCAAGATCCCGCTTGGCGGCGATCTTCGACGACAGGCTGTAGATGTCGATGAACCCCTTCGCCGCCGCCTGGTCGAACGTGTCGCCCGTGTCGTACGTGGCCAGGTTGAAGTCGTACAGCGACGACTCCGAGCGCCGGCCGGTGACGACCGCGCGGCCGCCGTGCAGGGTCATCCGGACGTCGCCGGAGACGTGCTGGTTGGCCTCGTTGATGAAGCCGTCCAGGGCGCGCTTGAGCGGGGAGAACCACTGGCCGTCGTAGACCAGCTCGCCCCAGCGCTGCTCGACCTGCCGCTTGTAGCGGGCCAGCTCGCGCTCGACGGTGACGTTCTCCAGCTCCTGGTGGGCGGTGATCAGGGCGATCGCGCCGGGGGCCTCGTAGACCTCGCGGGACTTGATGCCGACGAGACGGTCCTCGACCATGTCGATCCGGCCGATGCCCTGGCCGCCGGCCCGCTCGTTGAGCTGCTGGATGGCCTGGAGCACGGTGACGGGCTTGCCGTCGACGGCGACCGGGACGCCTTCCTTGAAGGTGATGACGACCTCGTCGGCCTCGCGCGGGGTGGCCGGGTTGGAGGTGTACTCGTAGATGTCCTCGATCGGGGCGTTCCAGATGTCCTCCAGGAAGCCCGTCTCGACGGCACGCCCGAAGACGTTCTGGTCGATGGAGTACGGGGACTTCTTGGTGGTGGCGATCGGGAGCTGCTTGGCCTCGCAGAAGGCGATCGCCTTGTCCCGGGTCATCGCGTAGTCGCGGACGGGGGCGATGCACTTCAGGTCGGGGGCGAGGGCGACGATGCCGGCCTCGAAGCGGACCTGGTCGTTGCCCTTGCCGGTGCAGCCGTGGGCGACCGTGGTGGCGCCGTGCTTCTTGGCGGCGGCGACGAGGTGCTTGACGATCGTCGGCCGGGAGAGGGCGGAGACCAGCGGGTAGCGGTCCATGTACAGGGCGTTGGCCTTGATCGCCGGGAGGCAGTACTCGTCGGCGAACTCGTCCTTGGCGTCGGCGACCTCGGCCTCGACGGCGCCGCACGCGAGGGCGCGCTTGCGGATGACGTCCAGGTCCTCGCCGCCCTGGCCGACGTCGACCGCAACGGCGATGACCTCGGCGCCCGTCTCCTCGGCGATCCAGCCGATGGCGACGGAGGTGTCCAGACCGCCTGAGTAGGCGAGTACGACGCGCTCGGTCACGGGTTTCTCCTCACAGTGCATTCGCTGACATGCATGAGTATGCAGAACTCCGCATGATTCGTCAATCAGGGCGCGCCCGGGAGTCTCCCGCACGATATTTACTTAGACAGGCGAAGGATCTCCGCCGATAATCACCTGCCATGGGAAAGACCTATGAGCGCATAGACGGCAGGCTCCGGACCTTCATCGAGGAGCAGCCCCTCTTCTTCACAGCCACCGCACCGCTGTCCGGCGACGGCACGGTCAACCTCTCGCCCAAGGGCCTCAAGGGCTCCTTCGCCGTCCTCGACGAACTCACCGTCGCCTACCTCGACTTCGCCGGCTCCAACGCCGAGACGATCGCGCACCTGCGGGAGAACGGGCGGATCACCCTCATGTGGTGCGCCTTCCAGGGGCCGCCGAACATCGTGCGCGTGCACGGCCGGGGAGAGCCGGTCTTCCGCGACGACCCGCGCTTCCCGGAGCTGCTGAGTCATTTCCCCGGCATCGACGCCGGCACGCACGGGCTGCGCGCGGTCATCGTGGTGCACGCCGGCCTGGTGCGGGACACGTGTGGCTACACCCTGCCCTTCATGGCGTACGAGGAGGACCGCGATCTGCACGGGAAGCGGTTCGCGCGGGAGGACGACGCATCGCTGAACGCCTACTTCGAGAAGAAGGAGCACGTCGCGACGAGCCTGGATGGCCTACCCGGGCTGCCGCTCCCCCTGCCGCCCTCTAGCGTCTGAGCCATGCGCCCCGGTCTCGCCCTCGCCCTCGTCTCCGCGTCCGTCGCCTGCCTGCTCGGTGCGGCGCCGGGGGCGGAACCGCCACTGCCGGAGCGGCTGGCGAACACCGGGGGCGGAACCCAGCTGATCGTCGCCCAGGCCCCGCGAACCGACTCGACGTCCGGCACGGTCAGCTGGTGGGACCTGCGTGACGGCCGGTGGGTACGCGCCGGATCGGCACCGGCGCGGTTCGGGGCCAACGGGCTGGTCGAGGGCACGTCACGCAAGCAGGGCACGAACACCACACCGACCGGGCTCTACGACATTCCGTTCGGCTTCGGCATCGAGGCGCCGCCGAGCGGTACGACCGTCGAGTACCGGCCGGTGCTGGAGAGTTCGTGGTGGTGCGAGGACACCGCGTCCCGCGCCTACAACCGCTGGGTCGATCCGCTGCCGTCGGACTGCCGGGGCGCCGAGTCCGAGCACCTGGTGTCCTACCGGCCGCAGTACTCGTACGGGCTCGCCATCGGGTTCAACTACCAGCGGCCCGTGCGGGGGCGGGGGGCCGGGATCTTTCTGCACGTCAACGGGCGGGGGGCGACGGCGGGGTGTGTGTCGGTGCCCTATTCCGACATGCGGCGGATTGTCCAGTGGGCCGAACCTTCCAAGGAGCCGCACATCGCCGTCGGGACGGCCGGCGGGGCTACGGCGGTCACCCGGTACTGAGCCTCTGTGCGCGGTTCCCCGCGCCCCTACGTGGGTTCACTGGTCGGAAGTTCAACGGTGAACGTCGTCGCGCCCGGGCTGCTCTCCAGCTCCACGCTCCCCCCGTGCGCCTCCGCCACCGCCGCCACGATCGACAGGCCCAGGCCCGCTCCGCCGCCCGGGGCGTGGGGGCGGCGGCGGTGTTCCGCGCGGGTGAAGCGTTCGAAGACGTGGGGCCGGATGTCCTCCGGGACGCCGGGACCGTCGTCGTGCACGACGAGGCGGGCCCCCTCCGGGCCGGAGTCCAGGGTCACCGTCACCTTGGTGCCCACGGGTGTGTGCAAACGGGCGTTGGCCAACAGGTTGGCCAACACCTGGTGCAGGCGGTGGGCGTCGCCGGTGACCGTGACCGGTTCCTCGGGGAGGTCCAGGGTCCAGCCGTGCCCGGGGCCCGCCGCACGCGCGTCCGTGACCGCGTCCAGCACCAGGCGGGTGAGGTCGACCGGCAGGGACTCCAGCGGGCGGCCGGCGTCCAGGCGGGCCAGCAGGAGCAGGTCGTCGACCATCTCCCCCATCCGGGCCGACTCGGCCGTGATCCGCTCCAGCGCCCGCGTGACCTCCGGCGGCACCGGCCCCGGATGCAGCAACGCCAGCTCGGCGTGGCCGCGCACCGACGCGACCGGGGTGCGCAGCTCGTGGCTGGCGTCGGCCGCGAACCGGCGCAGCCGCTCCTCGCTCGCGTGCCGCTTGGTCAGGGCGTCCTCGACGTGGCCGAGCATGCGGTTGACGGCGGCGGCCACCCGGCCCACCTCACCGTGCGGGTCGGACTCGGGCACCCGCGCGGGCAGCGCGACCTCCCCACTGGCGAGCGGGAGTTCACTGACCCGGGTGGCGGTGGCCGCGACCCGGCTCAGCGGGCGCAGCGACCAGCGGACCCAGCCGGCACCGGCCACGCCGGCCACCACCAGGGCGAGGCCGAAGACGATCCCGGCCACCAGTTCCAGCCGGTGGACGGCGGCCTGCACGGACTCCAGGGGGAGGCCGACGATCAGGACGTCCCCGTCGCGGCCGGGGCGGGCGAGGACCCGGTAGTCGTGGAGGGCGGACAGTTCGACCGTGTGCGGTCTGCTGTCGGCGGGCAGGGCGGCGAGGCGCGCGCGGTCGGTGGCCGTGAGGTTCACGCCGAGGTCGGCGGACGGGTCGCCGGAGCGGATCAGGCCCTTGTTGGTGATGACGCCGTGCACCAGGCGTGCGCCGAAGGTGCCGGTGGCCTGGCGGCGGGTGTCGCCGTACTCGTCGCCGTCGTGGTCGTCCGGGACCAGGCCCTGGTGTTCCAGGCTCTCCGGGAACCGGGTGCCGACCTGGACGAGCTGTTCGTCGAGGCGCTGGGTGAGAAAGCCGTTCAGCTCCACGACCGCGGCCAGGCCGACGGCGGCGCAGCTCACGGCGAGCAGCACCACCAGGCCGAAGGTGAGGCGGGCGCGCAGGGTGCGGGGGCGGGGCAGGTGCCGTACGGAGCGCATCAGGCCGCCGGCTTCAGGACGTAGCCGGCGCCGCGCACCGTGTGGATCATGGGTTCGCGGCCGGCGTCGACCTTCTTGCGCAGGTAGGAGATGTACAGCTCGACGACATGGGCCCGGCCGCCGAAGTCGTACGACCAGACGCGGTCGAGGATCTGGGCCTTGCTCAGGACACGGCGGGGGTTGCGCATGAGGAAGCGCAGGAGTTCGAACTCGGTCGGGGAGAGTTCGATCAGCTCGCCGGAGCGGGTCACCTCGCGGGCCTCCTCGTCCATGACCAGGTCGCCGACGGCCAGCCGCGGCCCCTCCTCCGCCTGGCGGGCCATGCCGGCGCGGCGCAGGAGGCCGCGCAGCCGGGCGACGACCTCCTCCAAGCTGAAGGGTTTGGTGACGTAGTCGTCGCCGCCCGCGGTGATGCCGGCGATGCGGTCCTCGACCGCGTCCCGGGCGGTGAGGAAGAGCACACAGACGCCGGGCCGCACCTCGTGCAGCCGGCGCAGCACGGTGAAGCCGTCGGTGTCGGGGAGCATCACGTCCAGGACGACGGCGTCGGGCAGCAGCTCGCGCGCGGTGGCGACCGCCGAGACGCCGTCGCCGGCCCCGCGCACCTCCCAGCCCTCGTAGCGCAGGGCCCCGGTGAGCACCTCGGCGAGGTCGGGGTCGTCGTCGACGACGAGGACGCGGAGCGGGGTGCCGTCGGGTCGGGTGAGGGCCGGGCGGCCGGAGCGGGTCGTGTTCATCGCGTCTCCAGCATCGCTCCTGCGGGGTGGCGGGGGTCGCCGGGGCCCCTTCTGAGTTTGTTGTGAATGTGCTCCGGACGGGTCCGCTGAGAGGTTCCTCAGAGCTGCGCGCCGCACAGTGGCAGGGCCGACGGACGAAGGGAACGACGACTGATGACCACCGTGGACGCGAGGCGGGCGGCCCCGCCGCTGCCCCCGGCCGTACGGCGTTCCCCGGCAGGGCCGGTGCTGGCGCTGCTGTGGGCGGGGGCGGCGGGCGTGGTCGCGCTGTGGTGGGCGGACACCGGGTCCGTGGTGGGGACGGCGGGCGTGCTGACCGGTGCCGGCCGGATCGCCGGGCTGCTGTGCGGCTACGCGTGCGCGGTGCTGGTCGCCCTGATGGCGCGGGCTCCGCTGCTGGAGAACCGGATCGGCTCGGACCGGGTCGCGCGCTGGCACGCCATGGCCGGCCGGTACACGGTCTGTCTGCTCGTGGCGCACATCACACTGATCCTCTCCGGGTACGCCGCGCAGGACGGTGCCTCGCTGTGGCACGAGGCGGTGACCGTCGTCCTGGACTACCCGGACATGCTCAAGGCCACCGCCGGCACGCTGATCCTGTTCGCCGTCGGCATCACCTCGGCGCGGGCCGTGCGCCGCCGCACCCGTCACGAGTTCTGGTACTACGTCCACCTGCTGACGTACGCGGCGGTGTTCCTGGCCTTCTTCCACCAGCTGACCCTGGGGGACGAGTTCAACGGCGAGCCGGTGGCGACCGCCGTCTGGTACGCCCTGTACCTGGGGGCCGCGGCCCTGGTGCTGTGGTTCCGGGTGCTGGCGCCGGTCCGGCTGAACCGGCGGCACCGGCTGCGCGTGGAGTCGGTGCACCGGGAGGCGCCGGGTGTGTACTCCGTCGTCGTGCGGGGGCGGCACCTGGACGAACTGGGGGCGCGGCCGGGACAGTTCTTCCGCTGGCGGTTCCTCGGGGAGGGGATGCGCTGGACGTCGACGCCGTACTCGCTGTCGGCGCCGGTGCGCCCGGACCTGCTGCGGATCACCGTCAAGGCGCTCGGCGACCACAGCGCGGCCGTGCCGCTCCTGCGGCCCGGCACCAGGGTGTGGGCGGAGGGGCCGTACGGCTCCCTCACCGCGGACCGGATATCGAGTCACCGCACGCTGCTGATCGCCGCCGGGGTGGGCATCACCCCGCTGCGGGCCCTGTTCGAGACCCTGCCCGGCGAGGTCACCCTGCTGTACCGGGCGCGGGGTGCGGAGGACCTGGCGCTGGGCGGTGAGCTGGAGGCGATCGCCCGTTGGCGCGGCGCGCAGGTGCGGTACGCGCTCAACGGGCCGCGGGGGCAGCGCCCGCCGATCACCGCGGAGTCGCTGCGCGCGGCCTTCCCGGGGCTGTCCGGCCACGACGTCTATGTCTGCGGCCCGCACGGCTTCGCCCAGGAGGTGTACGGGGCGCTGCGGGCGGCGGGGGTGCCCGACCGCCGTATCCACCACGAGTCGTTCGAGCTGTGAGGGCGCCGCGCGTCATGACCGTCCTCATCATGAGTGTCCTGCGAGAGGTGCGAGGCCCGCTGTGCACGCGTTGAACAAGAACCGTCCCTTCCGCCGCATCGTGCTGGCGAGCGCGGCCACCGTCTCCGGGATGGTGCTGCTGCTGTCACTGAAGCCGCACACGACACCGACGGTGGTGACGGCGAACGCCAAGCCGCCTTCCTCGTCGAGCAGTTCGGCCACCGGTGCGGACGACTCCCCGGCCGCCGCCTCGGGGACGAAGACCGCCACCGGCGAGACGGTCCAGACCCGCTGGGGACCGGTCCGTGTGCGGGTGACCCTCACGAACGGGCGGCTCACCGACGTCACGGCCGTCAGCTACCCGGAGGACAACCCGCGCGACCAGGAGATCAACAGCTACGCCCTGCCCCAGCTGCGGCGCGAGGCGCTGGCGGCGCAGAGCGCGCGGATCGACACGGTGTCCGGGGCGACCTACACCAGCGACGGTTACCGCCAGTCACTCCAGTCCGCGCTGGACTCGGCGGGCGTCTGAACACGGAGCGGGGCCGGTGCGTATCAGTGGGCCATGGGTCAAGTCCCCACGGAGGAACCGTGACCACCACGCTCGCGGGCGGACGTGCCGCCCGACGACAGACGATGCGCCGCATCCGCCCACGCCGCTCCCCGGCCGTCCCGCTGCTGATCGCCGTATGGGCGGGCGCGGCGGCCGTGCTGTGGCTCTGGTGGCAGAACACGCCGTCCATCGCCGACGACAACGGGAGAATCCTCAACGCGGGCCGGATCACCGGCCTGCTGGCGGGCTACCTGATGGCCCTGGTCGTGCTCCAGATGGCGCGCGTGCCCGCCCTGGAGCGGCGCGTCGGCTCCGACCGGGTGGCCCGCTGGCACGCGATGAGCGGCCGGTACACCCTGTGCCTGGTCCTCGCGCACGTCTTCCTCATCATGTGGGGGTACGCGCTCCAGGCCGGCAAGTCGCTCGGCGACATCGTCGGGCAGACCGTCGACTCCGTCGAACAGCTGCCGGACATGGGCAAGGCCGCGATCGGCACGGGCCTGCTGCTGGTGATCGGGCTGACCTCGGTCGGCGTGGTCCGCCGCCGGCTGCCCTACGACGGCTGGTACCACGTCCACCTGATGACGTACGCGGCGGTGTTCCTGACGTTCTGGCACCAGATCAGCACGGGCAACGACTTCGCGCTGACCCCGGTCGCGAAGACCTTCTGGTACGGCCTCTACGGCTCGGTCACCGCGCTGGTCGTGTGGTACCGGATCCTCACCCCGGTCCGGCTGAACCTGCGTCACCGGATGCGGGTGGAGGCCGTCGTCGAGGAGACGCCGGGCATCGTGTCGGTGCTGATCGGCGGACGGAGGCTGCACCGGATGGGCGCGGAGGCGGGCCAGTTCTTCCGCTGGCGGTTCCTCTCCCCCGGCATGCGGTTCAGCTCGCACCCGTACTCGCTGTCGGCGGCGCCCCGCCCGGACATGCTGCGGATCACGGTGAAGGCGATCGGCGACCACAGCGCCCGGCTGCGGGAGCTGGAGCCGGGCACCCGGGTGTGGGCGGAGGGGCCGTACGGGGCGCTGACCGCGCAGCGCCGCAGCCGCGGCAAGGTGCTGCTGGTCGCGGGCGGGGTCGGCATCACGCCCATGCGGGCGCTGTTCGAGACGCTGCCCGGGGCGGCCGGTGACATCACGCTGCTGTACCGGGCCAACACCACGCAGGACCTGGCCCTGTGGGACGAGCTGGCGGCGATCGCCGAGGAGCGGGGCGCCCGGCTGATGTACGCGGTGAACAGCCCGGAGGGCGAGCGGCCGGACATCTCCGCGGAGAACCTGGAGCGGAAGATCCCGGACATCGACCGGCACGACGTCTTCCTGTGCGGGCCGCCCGGCTTCGCGCAGTCGGTGTACGAGGCACTGCGCGGCGCGGGGGTTCCCGCCCGCCGCATCCATCACGAGTCGTTCGAGATGTGAGCGACGGACGAACGGGAGCTTGGAAGAGATGAGGAAGAGCCACCCCCTCCGGCGTGTCGTGCTGGCCGGCGCCGCCACCGTGTCCGGGGTCGTGCTGCTGCTGTCGCTGAAGCCCGCGGGCAACGCGGCCCCGGCGACGGCGGCCGGCGGGGCCCCGCAGCGCTCGGCGGCCGGGCAGGAGTCACCGCAGGGCGGAGCCCAGGGCGGGGTACGGCCCGGCGGCACCGGGACGGTCACGGGGGACGCGACGCAGACCCAGTACGGGACCGTGCAGGTGCGGCTCACCGTCAGCGACGGGAAGATCACCAAGGCGGAGGCGGTGCAGGCGCCCAAGGGCGGGATCAGCGACCAGAAGACCGCGCTCGCCGTGCCGAAGCTCAACCAGGAGGCGGTGACGGCCCAGAGCGCGCGGATCGACGCGGTGTCCGGGGCGACGTACACGAGCGACGGGTACAAGGAGTCGCTGCAGTCGGCGCTGGACAAGGTGAAGCCGGCCTCGTCCGGGTCCGGTGCGGGGTCGCCTTCAGGGTCGGGTGCCAAGTCCGGTTCGGGTTCAGGTGCAGCTTCCGGCTCGGGTGCAGCTTCCGGTTCAGGTTCCGGCTCCGGCTCCGGCTCCGGCTCAGCTTCCGGTTCAGGTTCCGGCTCCGCGCAGGGCCGTACCGTCACCGGGAAGGCCGTGCGGACCGACTACGGGACCGTGCAGGTCCGGATCACGGTCAGCGGGGGCAGGATCGTCAGGGCGGAGGCACTCCAGGCGCCCAAGGGCGGGATCAGCGACCAGAAGACCGCGCTCGCCGTGCCGAAGCTCAACGTGGAGGCGGTGACGACGGGGTCCGCGCACATCGACGCCGTGTCCGGGGCCACCTACACGAGCGACGGGTACAAGGAGTCGCTGCAGTCGGCGCTGGACCAGGCCGGTGTCTGACCCGGCGGCGGGGCCGGACGGCACTCCCGTCGCGGTGCGGCACGCGGAGGAGGTCATGGGCACCGTCTTCTCCTTCGACGTCCGCGGCGGGGAACCCGGTGCCGTACGGGCCGCGCTCCAGGAGGCGGTCGCGGGCCTGCACCGGGCCGACGCGCTGTTCAGCACCTACCGGCCGGACAGCGAGGTGTCCCGGCTCGCCCGGGGCGAACTGGCTCTGGGCGACTGCTCCCCCGACGTCACCGAGGTGCTGGAGCTGGCGGCCGAGGCGGAGCGGCTGAGCGAGGGCTGGTTCAGCACCCGGTACCGGGGCTCGCTCGACCCGACCGGCATCGTCAAGGGCTGGTCCGCGGAGCGGGCCGCGCGGGAGCTGGCCGAGGTCGACGGGGTGTGCGGGGTCAGCGTCAACGGCGGCGGGGATGTGCAGATGCTGGGTGCGCCGGAGCCGCAGCGGCCGTGGCGGATCGGGGTGGCCGATCCGCTCCGGCCGGGCGGGCTGGCGGCGGTGATCTCGGCCGCGGGGGTGGCCGAGTTGTCGGTGGCGACATCGGGCACGGCGGAGCGCGGGGACCACATCGTCGACCCGCGCACCGGCCGCTCGGCGGTCACGGACCTGGTCTCGGTCACCGTGGTGGGCCCCCGCCTGACCTTCGTGGACTGCTGGGCCACGGCCGCCTTCGCGATGGGGTCGCGAGCCGGCCTCGCCTGGCTGGAGTCCCTGCCGGACGTGGAGGCCCTGCTGATCACGGCGGGCGACGAGGTCCGCTGCACCGCGGGACTGGCCGACCGGCTGGGCTGAACAGGCGGAGAGGCGAACACCGCCCTCACCTGCGTCTTGTGATTTTCCTCCCGAAATTTCACCTGATTGGCCATCCGGGCGCACTCCTGCCTCGTATCACAGGTGTCGCATGTTTCGGGAGGAACACCATGGCGATCTTCAGCAGTCTCTTCCCGGCCAAGTTCGGCCACGATCGCAACGGAAAGGACACGACCTCTCAGGTCGACGACACGTCGATGCGCAGGCAGCGTCGGCGTCGCCGGACGAACCGCCACAACAACTCGGGTCACAAGTGGTGACCACACATGCCGGCTGAGCGGACCGGAGTCCGGAGGACCCGGTCCGCTCCGCGGTCGTCCTCCGACGCCGTGGTCGCGGCGGCGCCCCCGGTGCCGCTGCGCGAGGTGTTCCGGAGGTTCTGGCCCTACACCCGGGGCGGCCGGCGCTGGTTCGCGCCGATCCTCCTGTTCAGCCTCATCGGCCCGTGCGTGGACGCGGCGGAGATCTGGCTGTTCAAGGTCGTCGTGGACGAGGTGCTCGTCCCCCGGGACCTGCATCCCTTCCTGTGGATCGCACCGGCCTACCTGGGCCTCATCATCTGCTCGGGCGCCCTCGGCTACGCGGACGACGTCACCTCCACCTGGGTCAGCGAACGGTTCCTGCTCGGGCTGCGCTCCGACGTGTTCCGGCACGTCCAGGGCCTCTCCCTCGGCTTCTTCGAGCGCCGCCGGCTCGGGGACGTGCTGTCCCGGGTCACCGGCGACGTCGACGCGGTCGAGACGTTCCTGCTCTCGGGCGTCGCGAACGCCCTCTACTACGTGGTCCGGCTCGGCGTCTTCCTCGGGCTGCTGGTCTACCTGCGCTGGGACCTGACCCTGCTCGCCCTGTTCATCGTGCCGCTGTTCTGGGCCGCCGCCCGGCACTTCTCCCGGCTGATCAAGGACGCCTCGCGGGAACGCAGACGGCGCAGCGGCTCGATCAGCGCCATCGCCGAGGAGTCGCTGGGCAACGTCGCGCTGGTGCAGGCGTACAACCGGCAGGAGTGGGAGGAGCGCCGGTTCGACACGGAGAACGAGGGCCGGTTCCGGGCGGCGATGGCGTCGGCGCGGATCCGTGCCGTCTACGGTCCCGTCGTCGAGATCATCGAGGTGTCCGGCGGTCTCGCGGTCATGGGGCTGGGCACCTGGAAGCTCGCCCAGGGCCAGCTCACGCTGGGCGGGCTGCTGGTCTTCCTGGCCCTCATCACCAAGCTGTACAGCCCGGTGCGCTCCCTGTCCCACCTCGGGACCACCTTCTACGCGGCCTCCGCCTCGGCCGAACGCATCATCGAACTCCTGGACCAGCGGCCCCAGGTCGCCGAGGCCACGGGCGCCCGGCGGACCGGCCGGGTACGGGGCGAGGTGGCCTTCGACGGTGTCGGCTTCCGCTATCCGGGCTCACCGGCCTGGGCCCTGACGGACGTCTCCTTCCACGTCGCGCCGGGCGAGACCCTGGCGCTGGTCGGGGCCAGCGGCGCCGGCAAGTCGACCGTCGCCAAGCTCCAACTGCGCTTCTACGACCCCGACCGGGGAGCCGTCCTCCTCGACGGGACCGACCTGCGCGAGCTGCGCCTCACCGACGTGCGGGAGAGCGTCGCGGTGGTGCTGCAGGAGACCCTCGTCTTCCACGGCACCGTGCGCGAGAACATCGCCTACGGCCGGCCGGGAGCGACCGACGCGGAGATCGTCGCCGCGGCCCGCGCGGCGGACGCCCACGCGTTCGTCGAGCGCCTCCCGGCGGGCTACGACACCCTGGTCGGCCAGCGCGGCCGGACCCTGTCCGGCGGCCAGTGCCAGCGCCTGGCGATCGCCCGCGCGATGATCAGGGACGCGCCCGTGCTGCTGCTCGACGAGCCGACCACCGGGCTCGACGTCCGCTCCGGGCGGCGGATCATGGACCCGCTGCGCCGGCTGATGGCCGGGCGGACCACGGTCGTCATCTCCCACAACCTGCTCACCGTCCGGGACGCCGACCGCGTCGTCGTCCTCGACCAGGGGCGGGTCGTCGAACAGGGCGCCCACGAGGACCTGCTCCGGCACGAGGGACCGTACGCCCGCCTGCACCGGCTGAACGCCATGACCGGGCTCCCCGACGGCAAGAAGGTGCTGTCGTGAGCGTCTCCAGCGTCCGGCGGGCCCCGCCACTCCTGGCCCCGGGCGCCCGGCCGGCCCCCGGCTACCAGATCCTCGCCCACCTCACCCGCACCGGCTGGCTCGACGTGTACGACGCCTGGAGCGCGGAGCGGGACTGCCGGTGCGTGGTCAAGGTCGTGCGGCCCGACCGGCGGAACGAGCCGCGGATGACCGGACGGCTGCTGCGGGAGGGCCGCTGGCTGCGCGAGTTCAGCCATCCGCACCTGGTACGCGGCTACGACGCCTTCGACGGCCCCGAGCCGCTCGTGGTCCTGGAGACCCTGACCGGGGAGACGCTGTCCCACCTGGTGGACCGGCTGCGGCGCCGGCCGTCCGCCGCCGACGTGGCGCTGCTCGGCGTGCAGTTGTGCTCGGCGGTCCACTACCTGCACGGCCGGGGCCTGCTGCACCTGGACCTGAAGCCGTCCAACGTGGTGGTGGACCGCGGGCACGCGAAGGTGCTCGATCTCAGCGTGGCGCGGCCCCCCGGTCCGGCGCCGGCCGGGCTGGGCACGTTCGGCTACCTCTCGCCGGAGCAGGCCCGCGGCGGGCCGCTGACGGCCGCCGCCGACGTGTGGGGCATCGGCGTCACGTTGTTCGAGGTCGCCTGCGGTGACGTGCCGTTCGACCCCGGCGAGACCGTGGACGACCCGGACGACTCGGACGGCGGGGACGACTCCGACGGCGGGAGCGGCGGCGGCCCGTTCGGTGACGGTCCCGGCGACTGGTATCCCCAGCTGGAGGAGAGCGCCCCGCCGGTCGTGTCCCGGCGCCGGCTGCCGTCCGCGCTGGCCGCCGCCATCGACCGCTGTCTGCTGCCCGACCCGGCGTCCCGGCCCATCGTCGCCGCGCTGGCCGCCGCCCTCGACGCGACCCTCCCCGTCCGGCAGCGCCCCGCTCCCCGCGTCTGAGCCGCTCCGTCCGCCGGGTTCAGTCCGCCGGGGTCTGGATGTGCCCGGTCTGCAACTGGGCCCGGGCCAGGAGCGTGCCGCCCGTGGACAGCAGGCGGGCGCCGGACAGCGCGGCGGGGTCGACGTGGGCCGCCACGCCCCACTCGCCGTGCCCGTCGCGTACCGCGAAGTCACCGACGCGGACGGAGCTGCCGTCGGTGTGCTCCAGCAGGCAGACGACCCGGCCGGTGTACGGCGTGCCCGAGGCGGCCGCGTCGAGGGACACGAAGATCCAGCCGGGGCTGCCGGGGTGGGCGTAGACCTCGCCGACGGACCGGCCGCGGCCGCCCGGCGTGGTGAGGTCACCGACCAGCAGGGGTTCGGACTCCACGGCGGACGAGGCCGTCGAGGAGGACGCGACCTGTTCGACGGCGGTGCCGACGGCCCAGCCGCCGAAGCCGCAGACGACCGCCGCGGCCACCGCGGCCGACGCGATCCGCAGCCGGGCACGCCGGGCGGGTCCCCGCAGGCCCTGGCGCAGCCGTCCGGGGCCGCGGGGCTGCGGGCGTTCCTGGAGCGTCGGCGCGGCCGGGGTCATGCGGAGCGCCGCCCGGGACTCGAACCCGAGCGGTGGTTCGCGGTCCGGGAGCAGGCCGATCAGCCGGTCGCCGATCAGGGTGAGCTGCCCGACGTGCTCCCGGCAGTCCGCGCACCGGTCCAGGTGGGCGACCGTCTCGGCGCGTTCCCGGCCGGGCAGCACGCCCAGCGCCAGCTCGGCGCCGTACGCCCGTACCCTCTCGCAGGTCACGTCACTGGTCATGGTCGCCTCGGCTCTGCGGCCCCGGTGCCGCGAGCGTGGTCCTCAGCTTGCCCATCGCGGCCCGTATCCGCGTCTTGGCGGTGCCCAGCGGGATGCCTTCGGAGTCGGCGACCTGCTGGGCCGTCAGGCCGTAGATGCCCGCCATCACCAGGGCACGAGCCTGTTCCCGCGGCAGCCGCGCCACGGCGGCCCGGAGCTGGGCGGAGGCCTCGTCGGCCAGCGCCCACCGCTCGGGGGTCTCGGTGACGATGCCGAGGAGCGCGTCCAGGTCCTCGGGCGGCACCGGCTGCGTCCGGCGGGCGCGGACGGCGTCGATGGCGAGGTTGTGCGCGATGGTCGTCAGCCAGGTCGTGACCGAGCCGCGGCGCGGGTCGTAGATCTGCGCGTGGCGCCAGGCCCGTTCGAAGGTCTGCTGGGCGATGTCCTCGGCGAGCTGCCGGTCCCCGGTGACGGCCATGGCGACACCGAAGACGCGGTGCTGGAACCTCCGTACGAAGGTGACCGCGAGTTCCGGGTCGCCCGTGGACAGCCCGGAGAGGAGAGCCTCGTCCGGGAGGCGCCCGACGGGGAACCGGAAACCCGACACACCTGTGTATACGGCCGACCACCGCCAGGGGATTGCCCGCCGGCTGCGGAAGATCACCCACCCATTGTCCGCCGCGGGCTCGGGGCCCGCACCCGGGTCAGTGCCCGTTCTGCGCCAGCCGCAGCAGGTGGTCCGCGAGGGCCTGGCCGCCGTCCGGCTCGCGGCTGATCAGCAGCAGGGTGTCGTCGCCGGCGATGGTGCCGAGGATGTCGTGCAGCTCGGCCTGGTCGATCGCCGAGGCGAGGAACTGGGCGGCACCCGGCGGGGTGCGCAGGACCACGAGGTTGGCCGAGGCCTCCGCGGAGATCAGCAGCTCTTGGGAGAGGCGCCGCATGCGCTCCTCCTTGGCCGACCCGCCGAGCGGTGCGCGCGGGGTGCGGAAGCCGCCCTCGCTGGGCACCGCGTAGATCAGGTCGCCGTCGGTGTTGCGGATCTTGACCGCGTTCAGCTCGTCGAGGTCGCGGGAGAGCGTCGCCTGGGTGACGCTCAGCCCGTCGTCGGCGAGCAGCTTGGCCAGCTGGCTCTGCGAGCGCACCGGCTGCCGGTTGAGGATGTCCACGATCCGGCGGTGGCGTGCGGTGCGGGTCTGCGGTACGGCGGGCCCGGCGCCCGGCTGTTCCGCGTGCTCGTGTTCCTGCGCCTGGCTCATCGTCGTCTCATTCTCCGGATCGTCCGTCCCCGTGTCCCGGGTCCACCGCGCCGAGGATGCCGGGCAGCGCCCGGAGGAAGGCGTCCACCTCGTCGTCGCCGATGTTCAGCGCCGGCATGAGCCGGACGACGTCGGGGGCGGGCGCGTTCACCAGGAAACCGGCCTCCTGGGCCGTCTGCTGCACCTGTGACGCGTGTGGCCCGGTGAGCACGATACCCAGCAACAGGCCCGCGCCCCGGACATGGTCGATCATCGGGTGGCCGAGGGACTCGATCCCGTCGCGGAGTTGGCCGCTCTGCCGCTTGACGTTCTCCAGCAGGCCCTCGGACTCGATGGTGTCGAGGACGGCGAGTCCGGCGGCGCAGGCGACCGGATTGCCACCGAAGGTCGTGCCGTGGTGGCCGGGGTGGAGCAGGTCGGCGGCGCGTCCGAAGGCGACGGTGGCGCCGAGCGGCAGGCCGCCGCCGAGCTGCTTGGCGAGGGTGACGACATCGGGCAGCACGCCGTCGTGGGCCTGGTACTCGAACCAGTGCCCGGTGCGGCCGATGCCGGTCTGCACCTCGTCGAGGACGAGGAGGGCGCCGGTCGCGGCGGTGATGGCGCGGGCCGCCTTCAGATAGCCGGGCGGCGGGACGACGACGCCGAGTTCGCCCTGGATGGGCTCGATGACGACGAGGGCGGTCTCCTCGGTGACGGCGGCGGCCAGGGCCTGCGCGTCGCCGAAGGGCACGTGGGTGACGTCGCCGGGCAGCGGCTGGAACGGCTCCCGCTTGCCGGGCTGCCCGGTGAGCGCGAGGGCGCCCATGGTCCGGCCGTGGAAGCCGCCCTCGGTGGCGACGACATGGGTCCGTCCGGTCAGCCGGCCGATCTTGAACGCGGCCTCGTTGGCCTCGGCGCCGGAGTTGCAGAAGAAGACCCTGCCCTCCCGGCCGAACAGCCCGAGCAGGCGTTCGGCGAGGGCGACGGTCGGCTCGGCCATGAAGAAGTTGGAGATGTGGCCCAGGGAGCCGATCTGCCGGGTCACGGCCTCGACGATCGCGGGGTGGGCGTGGCCGAGGGCGTTGGTCGCGATGCCGCCGACGAAGTCGAGGTATCGGGTGCCCTCGGCGTCCCAGACCGTGGAGCCCTCGCCGCGCACGAGGGGCAGCCTCGGCGTGCCGTAGTTGTTCATCAGCGCGCCCTGCCAGCGCGCGGTCAGCTCCTGGTTGCTCATGACTCCCCCTCGTGGTCGTCGGGCTCGTCGGGCACGACCATCGTGCCGATGCCCTCGTCGGTGAAGATCTCCAGCAGGATCGAGTGCTGGACCCGCCCGTCGATGACGCGGGCGGTGTGCACGCCGCCGCGCACGGCGTGCAGGCAGCCCTCCATCTTCGGCACCATCCCGGAGGACAGCTCCGGCAGCAGCTTCTCCAGCTGGGAGGCGGTGAGGCGGCTGATCACCTCGTCGGAGTCGGGCCAGTTCTCGTAGAGGCCCTCGACGTCGGTGAGGACCATCAGCGTCTCGGCGCCGAGGGCGGCGGCGAGCGCGGCGGCCGCGGTGTCGGCGTTGACGTTGTAGACGTGCCCGTCGTCCTGGGAGCGGGCGATGGACGACACGACCGGGATGCGGCCGTCGGCGAGCAGCGCCTCGATGGCGCCGGTGTCGATGTCGGTGATCTCGCCGACCCGTCCGATGTCGACCAGTTCGCCGTCGATCTCGGGCCGGTGCCGGGTGGCGGTGATGGTGTGCGCGTCCTCGCCGGTGAGGCCGACGGCGAGCGGGCCGTGCTGGTTGAGCAGCCCGACCAGCTCCCGCTGCACCTGGCCGGCCAGCACCATCCGTACGACGTCCATGGCGTCCTCGGTGGTGACGCGCAGGCCGGCCTTGAACTCGCTGACGATGCCGTGCCGGTCGAGGGCGGCGCTGATCTGCGGGCCGCCACCGTGCACGACGACCGGCTTGAGGCCGGCGTGCCGCAGGAAGACGACGTCCTGGGCGAAGGCGGCCTTCAGCTCCGCGTCGACCATGGCGTTGCCGCCGAACTTGATGACGACGATCCTGCCGTGGTGCCGGGTCAGCCAGGGCAGCGCCTCGATGAGGATCTGGGCCTTGGGCAGTGCCGTGTGTTTGCGGGTCACATTGCTCATGACGAATAGGCGCTGTTCTCGTGGACGTAGTCGGCGGTCAGGTCGTTGGTCCAGATGGTGGCGGTCTCGGTGCCGGCGGCCAGGTCCGCGACGATGTGGACCTCGCGGTAGCGCATGTCGACCTTGTCGCGGTCCTCGCCGACGGAGCCGTTCTTGCACACCCAGACGCCGTTGATGGCGACGTTCAGCCGGTCCGGTTCGAAGGCGGCTGAGGTGGTGCCGATGGCGGACAGGACGCGGCCCCAGTTGGGGTCCTCGCCGTGGATGGCGCACTTGAGGAGGTTGTTGCGGGCGATGGAGCGGCCGACCTCGACGGCGTCGTCCTCGGTCGCGGCGCCCACCACCTCGACCTTGATGTCCTTGCCGGCGCCCTCGGCGTCCCGGATGAGCTGCTGGCCGAGGTCGTCGCAGACCTGCCGTACGGCCTCCGCGAACTCGGCGTGGTCCGGGGTCAGGCCCGAGGCGCCGGAGGCGAGGAGCAGCACGGTGTCGTTGGTGGACATGCAGCCGTCGGAGTCGACGCGGTCGAAGGTGACCCTGGTGGCCGCCCTGAGGGCCTGGTCCAGGGTGGCGGCGTCCAGGTCGGCGTCGGTGGTGAGGACGACGAGCATGGTGGCGAGACCGGGGGCGAGCATGCCCGCGCCCTTGGCCATGCCGCCGACGGTCCAGCCGTCCTTGGCGACGACGGAGGTCTTGTGGACGGTGTCGGTGGTCTTGATGGCGATGGCGGCCTTCTCGCCGCCGTGCTCGGAGAGCTGCCCGGCGGCGGTCTCGACGCCGGGGAGCAGCTTGTCCATGGGCAGCAGGACGCCGATGAGCCCGGTGGAGCAGACGGCGACCTCGCCCGCGCCGGTGCCGAGCACCTCGGCCGCCTTCTCGGCGGTGGCGTGGGTGTCCTGGAAGCCCTTGGGGCCGGTGCAGGCGTTGGCGCCGCCGGAGTTGAGGACCACGGCGGTGACCTGCCCGCTCTTGAGGACCTGCTCGGACCAGAGCACGGGGGCGGCCTTGACGCGGTTGGAGGTGAAGACGCCGGCGGCGGCGCGGCGGGGCCCGGTGTTGACCACGAGGGCCAGGTCGGGGTTGCCGTTCTCCTTGATCCCGGCGGCGATGCCCGCCGCCGTGAATCCCTTTGCTGCCGTCACACTCACGGCGCGACTCCGATCGTGGTCAATCCGGTGGTCTCGGCGAGACCGAGGGCGAGGTTCATGCTCTGCACGGCACCGCCCGCGGTGCCCTTGGTCAGGTTGTCGATGGCGCTGATCGCGATGACCCGGCCGGCTTCGGCGTCGTACGCCACCTGCACCTGGACGGCGTTGGAGCCGTACACGGAGCCGGTGGCCGGCCACCGGCCCTCGGGGAGCAGGTGGACGAACGGCTCGTCGGCATAGGCCTTCTCGTAGGCGGCGCGCAGGGACTCGGCGGTGACGCCGGGCCGGGCCGCCGCGCTGCACGTGGCGAGGATGCCGCGGGGCATGGGTGCGAGCGTCGGGGTGAACGACACCGAGATCCGCTCGCCGGCCGCTCCGCTGAGGTTCTGGATCATCTCGGGGGTGTGCCGGTGGCCGCCGCCGACGCCGTAGGGGGTCATGGAGCCCATGACCTCGCTGCCCAGCAGGTGCGGCTTGGGCGCCTTGCCGGCCCCGGAGGTGCCGGAGGCGGCGACGATCACGGCCTCGGGCCCGGCGAGCCGGCTCGCGTAGGCCGGATACAGGGCGAGGGAGACCGCGGTGGGGTAGCAACCGGGCACCGCGACGCGCTTGGACCCCTCCAGCGCGGCACGGGCACCCGGAAGTTCGGGAAGGCCGTAGGGCCAGGTGCCGGCGTGCGGGGAGCCGTAGAACCGCTCCCAGTCGGCCGGGTCCGTCAGCCGGAAGTCGGCGCCCATGTCGACGACGAGGACGTCCGGGCCGAGCTGTTCGGCGACGGCGGCGGACTGCCCGTGGGGCAGCGCCAGGAAGACGACGTCGTGCCCGGCGAGCTGCTCGGCCGTCGTCTCGGCCAGCACCCGGTCGGCCAGCGGCAGCAGGTGCGGCTGGAGCGCGCCGAGCCGCTGCCCGGCGTTGGAGTTGCCGGTCAGGGCACCGATCTCGACCTCGGGGTGTGCGAGGAGCAGGCGCAGGAGTTCTCCGCCCGCGTATCCGCTCGCTCCGGCCACCGCCGCACGTACCGCCATGTCCACCCTCCTCTGGATGGCATGACTATACGTATCCCTGCACGTTTATGCAATCGTGCCGGGTGATCTCCGAGGCAGCATGATCCGGCGGGAGACGAGGAAGGTCACCGGGATCGCCGCCGCGGACGCCAGCAGGGGGGCGAAGCGGCTGGACGTGCGCAGCAGGTCGACCATCACGTAGACGGTGGCCGTGGTGATCACGAAGTTGGTGACGTTCGTCAGGGGGAACAGCAGGAACTTCCGCCAGGTCGGCCGCGTGCGGTAGGTGAAGCGCGCGTTCAGGAAGAAGGACCCGACCATGCTGAGCACGAAGGCGAGGGTGTGGGCGGCCAGGTAGGGCAGCCAGGTGAGGAACAGCAGGTAGAGCAGGTAGTACGTGGCCGTGTTCACCGCGCCCACCACCCCGAAGGTGAGGATCTGTCTCGATATCAAGGAGAAAACGTCTTTCGCCAGTTCCGCGTCGGCTGCCAGCATGGCCGACTTGACCTTGAGCACACTCGAAGTCATAGCGTTCCAGCGTTCCAGTCACGCTGGACAGCACCCGACGCATACTACGGACGGCCGCCGCGCGAGCGGCGGACGGGGACGGACGACCTGACATGAGCGAGAGCACCACCCGTGAAGAGCGCTTCGACCACGGCCTGGAGGTACTGCGCAGCGTCGACGGCGAGGCGGGACAGCGGGTCATCGACTCCCTCGCGGACATCAGCCCCGAGCTGGGCCGCCAGATCGTGTCCTGGGGCTTCGGCGAGATCTACGCCCGGCCCGAGCTGGCCCCGCGCGACCGCCAGCTGGTGACCATCGGCATGCTGACCGCGCTGGGCGGCTGCGAGCCCCAGCTGGAGGTGCACGTCAACGCCTCCCTGAACGTGGGTCTCACCCCGGAGCAGATCGTCGAGGCGATGCTGCACGCGGCCGTCTACTGCGGCTTCCCGAAGGCCCTGAACGCCACGTTCGTGGCCAAGAAGGTCTTCGCCGAGCGCGGGCTGCTGCCGCTCGGCCAGGAGTGACGGTGGCCGCGTGGCTTCCGGTGCCCGACGTCCTCGCCCACCTGCGCGGCAGCTGGCGGGTGGAGCGGAGCGTACTGGATCTGGCGGGCGGGGACGAGGGCCGCTTCCACGGGGTCACCGTCTTCGGTCCGCTCGACGGCGGCGGGCTGCTGCACGAGGAGTCGGGCACGTTCACCTGGCGGGGCGTGTCCCGGCCCGCGACGCGCACGCTGCGGTTCCTGCCGGGCGCCACGCCGGGCACGGCCGAGGTGCGGTTCGCGGACGGGCGGCCCTTCCACCCGCTGGACCTGACGTCCGGGCGGTGGACCGCCGAGCACCCGTGCGCGGCCGACCGCTACCGCGGCGAGTTCACGGTCCTCGACGCCGACCACTGGCGGTCGGTGTGGCGGGTCGGCGGCCCGGCGAAGGACCTCGTGCTGACCACCGGCTATACGCGTGAGCCGCTGAGCACCGGTTATATGCGTGAGCGCTGACCACCGGCTATATGCGTGAGCGCTGGGCGGCGACCCCGTCGAGCCGGAGGTTCCAGCGGCCCGAGCAGCCGCTGACCGTGGTCGTCGACAGCGGGCGGACGTCGATGTTCCAGTACGTGGCGGGCGGCGCCTTCAGGGCGTAGACGAGGGCGGCGCGGATCACGGACGGCTCGGCGACGGCGACGATCCGGCCGCCGTCCTCCACCGGTCGGGTGTCCAGCCAGCCGCCCACCCGGGAGATGAACGCGAGCAGCGACTCGCCGCCGTGCGGTGTGGAGCGCGGATCGGCCAGCCAGGCGTCCACGGACTCCGGCTCGCGGGCCATCGCCTCGCCCAGGGTCAGCCCGCGCCAGCGGCCCATGTCGCAGTCCCGCAGGGCGAGTTGCACCAGCGGGGCGTAGCCGAGCGCGTCACCGGTGGCGCGGCTGCGCGGCGTCGGCGAGCAGTAGCGCAGCTCGGCCGCCGCGAGCGGCAGCAGCTCCCCGGCGAACCGCTGCACCTCGTCCCAGCCGGCCTGGTCCAGCGGCCGGTCGTCCTCGAAGCGCTCCGCGAGCAGCGGGGAGCTGCGCGCGGCGGCGACGAACGTCACCCGAAGTTGCATGCGGTGATGGTGTGCCGCCCGTGCGGGCGGGTCAAGGGGCGTTACCGCTGAGTTACCCGGGGTGTGCGGACGCTCACGCGAAGGAGTCCGGGCCCAGGGCGCGGCCCTGGAGCACCTCGTCGCAGGCCGCGCGCAGCCGCCGTACCCCTTCGGTGATCTCGCCGGTGCCGGCGACCGCGGCGAAGCTCAGGCGGAGGTGGGCGGCCGGGGGTTCGGCGCTGAAGTAGGGGCGGCCGGGGGTGAGGGCGACGCCGGCGCGGAGGGCGGCGGCGGTCAGGGCGCTCTCGTCGGTGCCGTCGGGCAGGCGGAGCCAGAGGTGGTAGCCGCCGGACGGGATGTGCGGCAGGGCGAGTTCGGGCAGCCTCAGGGCGAGCGCGCCCGTCATGGCGTCGCGGCGGGCCTTCAACTCGGCGGAGAGGTTGCGCAGATGCCGGGGCCAGGCCGGGGAGCCGACGAGTTCCAGGGTGGCCTCCTGCAGCGGCCGGGGCACGAAGAAGCTGTCCACGACCTGGATGGCGCGCAGCCGTTCCAGGACCGGTCCGCGTGCGGCGAGCGCGCTGACCCGGAAGCTCGGCGAGGTCGCCTTGGTCAGCGAGCCGACGTGGACGACGACACCGTCCGGGTCGTCGGCGGCCAGCGGGCGGGGCAGGGGTCCGGCGTCGGCGTGCACGAGGCGCCGTACGAAGTCGTCCTCGACGACGAACGCGCCGGAGGCGCGGGCGATGCGCAGCACCTCGGCCCGCCGCTCGGGGGCGAGGACGGCGCCGGTCGGGTTCTGGAAGAGGGGCTGGCAGACGAACACCCGGGCGCCGCTGGCCCGGAAGGCGTCGGCGAGCAGGGCGGGTCGCACGCCGTCGGGGTCGACGGGTACGGGGACCGGGCGCAGTCCGGCGGCGCGGGCGAGGGCGAGCATGCCGGGGTAGGTGGGTGATTCGACGAGGACGGGGGCGCCGGGCGGGGCGAGGGCGCGCAGGGCGGTGGCCAGCGCGGACTGGCCGCCGGCGGCGATCAGCACCTCGGCGGCGGTGACGGACCCGCCGATGCCGCGCGCGAACCACTCCCGCAGCTCGGGCAGTCCCTCCAGCGGCGGCCGTCCCCAGGCACCCGGGCGCCGCCCGGCCCGGGCCAGGGCGGCGGCCATGGCCCGCTCGGGCTGCAGGGAGGGGTGCGGGTAGCCGCCGTTGAACTCCAGCACTCCGGGCGGGGGTGCGGCGAGGGACACGGTGACGCCGGTGGCGTCCACGGTGCGCGGTACGAGGTCGCCGGCGCCGTCGGCGCTGAGTGCGACCTCCTGCCAGGAGGTGTCCCCGGCGGGTACGGCCGTCTCGCGCGGGCCGGCCTTGAAGGCGCCGGCGCCGGGCCTAGTGACGACGAGCCCCTCCGCGGCGAGTTGGGCCAGCGCCCGGGACACGGTCACCGGGCTGACCCGGAACCGCTCGACCAGGACCCGGCTCGACGGGAGCTTTCCGCCGGGTGAGTAGCGGTCGAGGTCTCTCCGCAACTGTTCTGCCAGTTCACCCACACTGCTACGCTCGTGCATGAGAGTACAGAGTAGCGCTACTGCCGCAAGTCCGATAGCGGTCACCGCCCCCGGGGAGCGCCGCCTCCTCGGTGTCGGGCAGGCCGCGCTCGGCGTCGTCGCCTTCTCCCTCACCTTCCCCGCGACCGCCTGGGGCCTTGAGGGCTTCGGCCCCTGGTCACTGGTGGCGGTGCGCAGTGTCCTCGCGGCCCTCGTCGCGGGCGGCTGTCTGCTGGCCCTGCGGGTGCCGCTGCCCGAGCGGCGTCATCTGCCGGGACTCGCCGTGGTCGGGGCCGGCGTGGTGCTGGGCTTCCCCCTGCTGAGCACGCTCGCGCTGGAGACCTCCACCACCGCGCACGCCGCCGTCGTGGTGGGTCTGCTGCCGCTGACCACCGCGCTGTGCTCGGCACTGCGCATGGGCACCCGGCCCTCGCGGCGGTTCTGGCTGGCGGCGCTGACGGGTGCGGCGGCCGTGCTCGCGTTCACCGTCGGGCAGAGCGGCGGCGCGCTCACGGCGGCCGACGCCTACCTGTTCGGGGCCCTGGTGGTGTGCGCGGCCGGCTACACCGAGGGCGGCCGGCTGGCCCGGGTGATACCGGGCTGGCGGGTCATCGGCTGGGCGCTGGTGCTCTGCCTGCCGCTGACCGGGCCGATGGCCGCGCTGGCCCTGTCGCACGAGCCCGTGCACCTGACCGGGCACGCGGTCGCGGGCCTGCTGTGGGTCGCGGTCGGCTCGCAGTTCCTCGGCCTGGTCGTCTGGTACCGGGGCATGGCGGCCGTCGGGATCCCGCGGGCGAGCCAGTTGCAGTTGGCCCAGCCGCTGCTCACACTGGTGTGGTCGGCGCTGCTGCTGGGCGAGCACCTCACGGCGGCCGCTCCGCTGACCGCCGTAGCCGTGCTCGTGTGCATCGCCGTCACGCAGCGGTCGTGAACGTGAGGAGGGTCTGATGCGCGCAACCGTGGGCGACCATCTCGTCCAGCACGGCAGGGTGGTCGGACAGCACGACCAGGTCTCGGAGGTCGTCGAAGTGATGGGCTCGGAGGGCAACCCGCCCTACCGCGTCCGCTTCTCCGACGGCCATGAGGCGATCATGTCCCCCGGCGCCGACTGCGAGGTCCGGCACCAGGAGACACAACGGCGGATGTGATCAGCGCGGTGGTCCCGCCGGCTGCCCGTAGTGGTCGGCGACCACCCGCGCCATCGCCCCGATGGGATCCTTCGCCACCTCCGTCGCGGCGAAGAAGACGTGCCCGCGCACCTGGGGGTACGCGGCGGCGAACGTGAGGTGCCGGGACAGCTCGGCCGGGTCCTGCCAGGCCGGGGGCTGTCCGGCGGCGCCCGCCTTGTACAGCGCCTCGCCGATGTAGAGCCGCGTCCCCGTGCCCCGGGCGACGTCCGCCCACCAGTCCACGAGCTTGGTGTAGTCGGCGGCGGCGAAGCCGATGTTCCAGTACACCTGCGGGGCGATGTAGTCGATCCAGCGCTCGCGCACCCATCTGCGGGTGTCCGCGTGCAGGTCGTCGTACGTCTGCACGCCCGCCCGGGTGTCGGAGCCGAGCGGGTCGGTGCTCGCGTTGCGCCACACTCCGAAGGGGCTGATCCCGAACCGGGTGCGGGGCCGGATCAGCTTGACGCCGGCCGCGATCTCGCGGACCAGCCGGTCGATGTTGTCGCGCCGCCAGGCGGCCCGGTCGGGGAAGCCGCCGCCGTAGGCGGCGTACGCGTCGTCGTCGTCGAAGGTCTGGCCCGCGACCGGGTACGGGTAGAAGTAGTCGTCGAAGTGGACGGCGTCCACCGGGTACGTGACGACCGCGTCCAGGATGGCGCCCCGCACGAACGCGCGGACCTCGGGCAGCCCCGGGTTGTAGTAGAGCTTCCCGCCGTACGGCACCACCCACTCCGGGTGCCGGCGCGCGGGGTGCCAGGGGGCGAGCCGGGTGAGGTCGGTGTGGTTGGCGATCCGGTACGGATTGAACCAGGCGTGCAGTTCGAGCCCCCGCGCGTGGGCCTCCCGCACGGCCGTGCCCAGCGGGTCCCAGCCCGGGTCCTCGCCCTGGGTCCCGGTCAGGTACTCCGACCACGGCTCGAACGGCGAGGGCCACAGCGCGTCCGCGGTGGGCCGCACCTGGAAGACCACGGTGTTCAGCCGGTCACGGACCGCCCGGTCGAGGTGGCCGATCAGCTCGGCCCGCTGCTCGTCCGCCGTCAGCCCCGGCCGGGAGGGCCAGTCCCGGTTGGACACCGTGGCGACCCACACACCGCGCATCTCGCTCCGGGCCCGCGGCCACCGGGGTGCGGCCGCCGCGCTCGGTGCCGTCGCCACCGTGGACGCCGTCACCACCGTGGACAGCGCGGCCAAGGTGAACGCGCGCCGTGACATCCGCCCCATCTGCACACCCCCATACACTCCGGATCCGCTCCGTCACGAATCGTCGTGCGCATCAGCATGCCCCCACCCGCCCGATCGATCATCGATACTTCGCGGTAACGTGCACGGTCGGAGCAGGCGCCGAGACCCGGACGTCCTGACACAGCCGACAGATCAGCGAAGGGGACGATGTGACGGACATCCCAGCGGGAGACATCGCTCGCGTCGGAGTCGTGGGCTGCGGCCAGATGGGCGCCGGCATCGCCGAGGTGTGCGCACGCGCCGGCCTGGACGTGAAGGTCGCCGAGACCACCGGCGAGGCCCTGGAGATCGGCCGCACCCGGCTGTTCAACTCCCTGGCCAAGGCCGCCGAACGCGGCAAGATCAGCGAGGCCGAGCGGGACTCCACCCAGGCCCGGCTGAGCTTCACCACCGACCTCGGCGAGTTCGCCGACCGCGATCTGGTGATCGAGGCCGTCGTGGAGAACGAGCAGGTCAAGACCGAGATCTTCCAGGTGCTCGACCAGGTGGTGACCCGGGCCGACGCGATCCTGGCCTCCAACACCTCCTCGATCCCGCTGGTGAAGCTGGCCGTGGCCACCTCGCGGCCCGACCACGTGGTCGGCATCCACTTCTTCAACCCGGCCCCCGTGCAGAAGCTCGTCGAGCTGGTCCCCGCGCTCACCACCTCCGAGGGCACGCTGAGCCGGGCCCAGCTGTTCGCCGAGAAGATCCTCGGCAAGCACACCATCCGGGCCCAGGACCGCTCCGGGTTCATCGTGAACGCGCTGCTCGTGCCCTACCTGCTGTCCGCGATCCGCATGTTCGAGTCGGGCATCGCCGGCCGGGAGGACATCGACAACGGCATGGAGCTGGGCTGCGCCCACCCGATGGGCCCGCTGCGGCTGTCGGACCTGATCGGCCTGGACACCATCGTCTCCATCGCCAACTCGATGTACGCCGAGTACAAGGAGCCGCTGTACGCCGCTCCCCCGCTGCTCCAGCGCATGGTCGAGGCGGGCCGGCTGGGCCGCAAGACGGGCTCCGGCTTCTACACCTACCGCTGATCCCACGGCCGGACGGGCCCGGCGCCGCGTGCGGTGCCGGGCCCGTCCCCCGTTTTGCGAACCCGCTCCGGTCAGCGGCCGTCGGTGAGCCGCAGGTGGTGGAGCAGGAGTAAGGCGGCCGCCATGTTGGCGGCGGGGACCTCCCCCCGGGCTATCAGATCGGGTACGACCTTGAGCGGGACCCATTCCCGGCGGTCCGACTCGAAGTCGTCCACCGGGTGGCCCCGGTACTCGCCCTCCTCGGACCAGAAGACGTGGTGCCGGGCGTCGGTGAGGCCGTTGGACGGCTCCACGGTCATGAGGTGGTGCAGGGGCCCCGGCCGCCAGCCGGTCTCCTCCTCCAGTTCCCTGGCGGCCGCGCCCGCGACGTCCTCGCCGTCCTCCACGACCCCCGCGGCCAGCTCCCAGCCCCAGCTGTCGGTGATGAAGCGGTGCCGCCACAGGAGCAGCACCTCGTTGGCCTCGTTGACGACGGTCGCCACGGCGACGGGCCGCAGCCGGATCAGGAAGTGGTCGAGGTGTCTGCCGTTCGGCAGCTCGACATCCGCCAGGTTGACGCTGAACCAGCGGTTTTCATACACAGTTCGTTCGCTCTGTTTCGTCCACTGCACGGTTCTGCCACCTTCCGCTGAGTAAGGGGCAATATCGCAGCAGCGGCGGCGCACCTACAGGGCGTCTACAGGGGCACCCGCAGCGCCCCGTCGATGAGTTCGGCGGCCTCGGCGGTCCCGGCGGAGCCGTTGCGCACCAAGTGTTCGCGTACCGCGCGCAGCCGGTCGCGCAGGCGCTGGGACTCCATACCGCGCGCCTGCTCGGCCATCCGCACGGCGGTGGCCACCGCCCGGTCGGCGTTCCCCTGGCGCAGTTCGATCGTGCTGAGCATGGCGAGCCGGTGCACCCGGCCGCGGTCGTGCGCCGGGTTGTCCACGGCGGCCGCCGCGTGCTCTCCCGCGGCGGCGAGTTCACCGAGGCTCAGCAGCGCCTCCGCCACCTGGACGTTGACCAGGCCCGGCTGGACGTAGCCGGTCTCGTCCGGCTCGTAGCCGCGCCGGATGCGCTCGGCGGCGGTCTCCGCGCGGCGGATGCAGGACAGGGCGCCGCTGCCGTCGCCGATGTGGGCGTACGCCTTGGCCTGCATCGCGTACAGGTCGGAGGCGAGCGCCGGCGTGATGTGCTTTCCGGCGGCGCGCAGCGCGGCCTCCGCGAAGGCGACGGCCTGCCGGTACTCCCGCATGAACAGGGCCTGGTTGACCAGCAGCGCGATCACGTACGCGCCGAGTCCCCGGTCGCCGCTGGCCTTCGCCAGCCGCAGGGCCTGGTGGAAGTAGCGCTGGGCGAGGCCGTGCGCGTCGGAGTCGTACGCGCAGATCCCGGCGATCGCCACCAACCCGCCCGTGGCGCGGTGCAGTTGGCGGCCGGTGGCGTCGGTGTAGCTGCCGCGCAGCAGGGGGGCCGCCTCGGCGTTGAGGAAGCCGACGATCCGGGCGCGGGTCGCGATGCCGCCGGCCTTCCGGTACATCTGCTCGTAGTGGGTGCGGGCGGCGCGCAGCATCTCCAGGTCGGCCGGGGTGACGCGGTGCCGGCCGCCCCGGGAGACGTCCACGTCCTCCGGCGGGTTCTCCCACTCCCACACCGGCATCACGGCGGGTGTGCCGGTGACCGCGGGGGCGCCGAGGACATGGGGACGCTGCTGCTCGTCGGAGCGCCACAGGGCGGTGGCCCGCTCGACGAACCCGGAGAGGGAGCCGGCGTGCGGGCCGCTGGGTTCGCCGGGGACGCCCAGGCCGATGTCGTCGAGGGTGACGGGGCGGTGCAGGCGGGCCGCGAGCACCTCGCAGATCAGGTCGGGCACCTGGCCGCGGGGGCGCTGGCCCTTCAACCACCGGGCCACCGCGGTGTGTTCGTACCTCAGCGCGAGTCCGCGGGCGCGTCCGGCCTGGTTGACGTGGGCGGCGAGGCCGGCGTGCGAGATGCCGGCCTCGTCCAGGATCGCGTCGAGCAGAGTGTTGGGCTGCATTCAGGCCCCCCGAGTGCGTGGTGCGCGTCAGCGTAGTGGCCGCGCTTTCACACGGGGTGTGAACGGAGTGCGCCTATCCGCAGCGTACGCGCGCTGTCGCTGAGCGTGCGGACTCGCTTCACTGGATTGCCCCGGCCAAGCCACCGGCTCCCCCTCATGAACGGCGGCTTGGCCGGGGGTGCGGTGCCGAGTACCGGTGCGCTGTCGAGTGCGGGTGCGCTGTGGCTTGTCGCGCAGTTCCCCGCGCCCCTAAGGAAGTCGGCCCCGGCCAAGTCGCAAAGCTGAACCGCAACTCCTTGAGGCACTGCGGGCCTGACCGCCCCCCAGGGGCGCGGGGCTGTATCGATTTGCGGCTCCGCCGCGCGGGCGCGACCGGCCACGACGCACCCGCAGCCGGCATCGCGCAGAACCACCCCCAAGGGGCGCGGGGAACTGCGCGACCGGCCACGGCGTACCCGCAGCCGGCATCGCGCAGAACTCCTGCGGCGGTTAGCCTCGGAGGACGGCGCCGGTCCGCTCACCGGCGAGGGCGACCGCCGCGTCACGCGCAGCCGACGCCTCGTCGACCGTCAGCGTCCGGTCCCCCGCGCGGAAGCGCAACGCGTAGGCGAGCGACTTCCGCCCCTCCCCCAACTGCTCCGCGTTCTCGTAGACGTCGAACAGCCGGATGGACTCCAGCAGCGCGCCCGCCCCCTCGCGGAGCGCCGCCTCGACGTCCGCGTGCGGGACGAACTGGTCGACGACCAGCGCGACATCCTGCGTGGCGACGGGGAACGTCGAGATGTGCGGCCCCTTCACCAGACCGGCGCTCGCCCGCTCCACGACGTCCAGGTCCAGCTCCATCGCACTGGTACGCGCGGGCAGACCCAGCGTCTTCAGCACACCGGGGTGCAGCTCACCGGCGTGGCCGACGACCCGCTCGGTGCCGTCCACGACGACGACCAGCTCGGCGCAGCGGCCCGGGTGCCACGGCCCGTACTGGCCCTTGCGGACGACCAGTTCGGTGCCGGCCTCCCGCGCGACGATCCGCGCCGCCTCGACCGCGTCGGCCCAGTCGGCCGGACGGCCCTTGCCCCACCAGCCGGCCTGCTCGCGGGCGCCCGCGAGGACGACGGCGGCGTGCCGGGGCTGGACGGGCAGCGCCTGGGTGAGGGAGGCGATCTCCTCGTCGGTGGGGCGCCGGTCCACGGGGAGGCGGACGGCCGCCGTCAGCTCCTCGCGGGGGTGGAAGACGAGGCCCGTCTCGAACAGGGCCAGGTCGTGCGAGCCGCGTCCGTCGTTGCGGCGCAGCGCGCCGAGCAGGCCCGGCAGCAGCGTCGTACGGAGGGCGGGCTCCTCGTCGGAGAGCGGGTTGACGAGCTTGACGACGCGGCGCGCCGGGTCGTCGGCCGCGAGGGTGAGCTGGTCGAAGGCCTGCTCGCCGAGGAACGGGTAGTTCAGCGCCTCGACGTACCCGGCGCCGGCCAGCGCGCGGCCGACCCGGCGGTGCAGCCGCTGCCGGTCGGTCAGGCCCAGGCCCGCCGGGGGCTTGGGCAGTGTGGAGGGCAGGTTCTCGTAGCCCTCCAGCCGGATGACCTCCTCGGCGAGGTCGTTCGGGTCGGTGAGGTCGGGCCGCCAGCTCGGCACGGTGACCGTCAGCTCGTCCTGCCCGAGGACGTCGCAACCGACCTCCTGCAGGCGGCGTACGACGGTCTCGCGACCGTACGTCACACCGGCGACCCGGTCCGGGTGGTCGGCCGGGATGGTGATGGTGCGCGGCGCGGCGGGCGCGACGACCTCGGTGACGCCCGCGTCGGCGGTGCCGCCGGCGAGGAGCACGAGCAGGTCGACGGTCCGCTGGGCGGCCGCGGCGGCAGCCTGCGGGTCGACGCCGCGCTCGAAGCGGCGGGAGGCCTCGGAGGCCAGCTTGTGCCGGCGGGCGGTGCGGGCGATGGAGATCGCGTCGAAGTGCGCGGCCTCCACGACGACCTCGGTGGTGGTGCCCTCGGTGTCGTCGATCTCGGTGTTGGCGCCGCCCATGACGCCGGCGAGGCCGATGGCGCCGCGGTCGTCGGTGATGACGAGGTCCTCGGCGTCGAGGGTGCGGGTCACGCCGTCGAGCGTGGTGAGCTTCTCGCCGGCCTCGGCGCGGCGCACGCCGATGGTGCCCTGGACGCGCGAGCGGTCGTACGCGTGCAGGGGCTGGCCCAGCTCCAGCATCACGTAGTTGGTGACGTCGACCGCGAGGGAGATCGGGCGCATGCCGGCCTTCTGCAGGCGGCGCTGGAGCCAGATCGGGGAGCGGGCCTCCGGGTCGAGACCGGAGACGGTGCGGGCGGTGAAGCGGTCGCAGCCGTGCGGGTCGGAGACCTGGACGGGGTAGCCGTAGGCGTTCGGCGCCGGGACGTCGAGGAGGGCCGGGTCGCGCAGCGGCAGGCCGTAGGCGATGGCGGTCTCACGGGCGACACCGCGCAGCGACAGGCAGTAGCCCCGGTCGGGCGTGACGGCGATGTCGAGGACCTCGTCCACGAGCTGGAGCAGCTCGATCGCGTCGGTGCCCACCTCGTGCTCCGGCGGCAGCACGATGATGCCGTGCGTGCCTCCCCCAGACTCCGTCCGGGGGGACCCCCAGTCGCCCATGCCCAGCTCGTCGGTGGAGCAGATCATGCCGTGGGAGGTCTTGCCGTACGTCTTGCGGGCGGCGATCGCGAAGCCGCCGGGCAGCACGGCGCCCGGGAGGACCACGACGACCTTGTCGCCGACGGCGAAGTTCCGGGCGCCGCAGACGATCTCCTGCGGCTCCCCGGTGCCGTTGGCCCGGCCGACGTCGACGGTGCAGAAGCGGATCGGCTTCTTGAAGCCCTCCAGCTCCTCGATGGTGAGCACCTGGCCGACGACGAGCGGCCCCTTGAGGTCGGCGCCGAGCTGCTCGACGGTCTCGACCTCGAGGCCGACCGAGACGAGCTTCTCCTGGACGTCGCGCCCGGTCTGAGTCGCCGGCAGGTCGACGTACTCCCGCAGCCAAGAAAGCGGGACCCGCATCAGATCTCCATCCCGAACGGCCGGGTGAACCGGACGTCACCCTCGACCATGTCTCGCATGTCTTCGACGTTGTGGCGGAACATCAGCATCCGTTCGATGCCGAACCCGAAGGCGAACCCGCTGTACTTCTCGGGGTCGACGCCGCAGGCGACCAGCACCCGCGGGTTGACCATGCCGCAGCCGCCCAGCTCGATCCAGCCCTCGCTGGAGCAGGTGCGGCAGGGCCGGTCTGGGTTGCCGACGGAGGCGCCCTTGCACACGTAGCAGAGCATGTCCATCTCGGCGCTCGGCTCGGTGAAGGGGAAGTAGTTGGGGCGCAGCCGGGTCTTCATCTCCGGGCCGAAGAGCGACTGGACCATGTGGTCCAGGGTGCCCTTGAGGTCGGCCATGGTCAGGCCCTCGTCGACGGCCAGCAGCTCGATCTGGTGGAAGACCGGGGTGTGCGTGGCGTCCAGCTCGTCCGTGCGGTACACGCGGCCGGGGCAGACGACGTAGACCGGCAGCTCGCGGTCGAGCAGCGTGCGAGCCTGCACGGGCGAGGTGTGGGTGCGCAGGATGACACCGGAGTCGCCGTTCTCGCCCTTCGGGCCGT
Organism: Streptomyces sp. L2; assembly: GCF_004124325.1. NCBI lineage: Bacteria > Bacillati > Actinomycetota > Actinomycetes > Kitasatosporales > Streptomycetaceae > Streptomyces > Streptomyces sp. L2. The sequence goes on along the minus strand of NZ_QBDT01000001.1, from coordinate 6,488,171 downwards.
CGACGAAGAAGGTGTCCTGCATCTGCCGGGCCGGGTGGTCCGGGGTGAAGTTCAGGGCGTCGAAGTTGAACCACTCCGCCTCGACCTCGGGGCCCTCGGCGATCTCGTACCCCATGGACACGAAGACGTCCGCGACCCGCTCCATCATCGTGGTGAGCGGGTGCCGGGCGCCGGCCGGTACGCGGTCGTACGGCAGGGTGACGTCAACGGCCTCCTCGACCAGCACGCGGGCGTCGCGCTCGGCCTCCAGTTCGGCCTGGCGGCCGGCGAGGGCCTTGTTGACGGCGCCGCGGGCCATGCCGACGCGCTTGCCGGCGTCGGCCTTGGCGTGCGGGGGCAGGGCGCCGATCTCGCGGTTGGCGAGGGCCAGCGGCGAGGCGGGGCCCGTGTGGGCGACCTTGGCCTCGTGGAGCGCGTCGAGGGAGTCCGCGGCGGCGAAGGCGGCGAGCGCCTCGTCCCGCATGCGCTCGATCTCTTCCGGTTTCAAGGTCTCGACCTCGACAGGGTCGTACGACTTATTGGGTGCCGACATCTCTTCCCGTGCTTCCGATTGCTGGCGGATGGTCCCGTACCGGCTCCGACACTGCCTGCGGCCGTGTGAAGGACACAAAGGTGCCAAAGGCCGAGTCTAACGGGGTGCGGACAGGCGATTGCGCCCGTGGCCGTCAGGCCCACCCGTCACCCGCCCCCGCCCTATTCGACGCTACGCACCCCTAGAATTCAAACGCCGGAGCCGCCACGGGCAGCGTAAATCGGAACTCGGCGCCGCCGGCGGGGGCGCGGCCGACCGTGATCGTGCCGCCGTGGGCCTCGACGATGCCCTTGACGATGTACAGCCCGAGGCCGGTGCCGCCGCGCTTGCTGCCCCGCCAGAAGCGGGTGAAGACGCGGTTCATGGACTCCTCCGGGATGCCGGGCCCCTCGTCGCTCACCGTGACCGACGTGCCGGTGTCCTCGCCCTCGCGGGGGGACGCCGTGGCCGTGACGTCAATGGTGACGGTTCCCTCACCGTGGCGCACCGCATTTTCCAGCAGGTTGCTCAGCACCTGGTCGACCTTGTCGGGGTCGGCCCACAGGTCGGGCAGCGGCTGCTCGACGCGGAGCAGGAACCGGTCGGCGCGCTGCCCGGCGGCGACGTACGCCTGGATGTGCCGGCCGACGGCGGCGCCGATGTCGACGGGCTGCCGGCGCACCTCCAGGCGCCCGCTGTCGATGCGGGAGATGTCGAGCAGTTCGGCGATGAGCCGGGTGACACGGTCGGCGTCGGCGTCGACGGTCTCCAGCATCAGCCGCTTCTGGTCGTCGGTGAACCGCTCCCACTTGGCCAGCAGCGTGGCGGTGAAGCCCTTGACGGAGGTCAGCGGGGAGCGCAGCTCGTGGGCGACGGTGGCGATCAGCTCGGCGTGGCTGCGCTCGGTACGGCGCCGGGCCTCGGTGTCGCGGAGGGTGACGACGACGCGGTGGACGGGGCCGAGGGGCTCGGCGCGCACGTAGCGGGCGGAGACGAGAACCTCGTGTCCGCCCGGCAGCAGCAGGTTCCGCTCCGGTTGCCGTACCCGGATGGCCAGTCCGCCGTAGGGGTCCGTCAGCTGCCACCAGCGGCGGCCCTCCAGATCCTCCAGGGGCAGGGCCTTCTCCAGGCTCTCGCCGAGGGCGTCGGGGGCGCGCAGGCCGGTGATGCGGGCGGCGGCGGCGTTGAAGCAGACGACGCGGCCGTCCTGGTCGGCGACGACGAGGCCGTCGGGCAGCTCGTCGGGGTCGATGCCGTGGTCCGCTCTCCGGTCCGCGAGGTCGCCGTGCCGGGGCGCGGGCGTGCGCGCGTCCCGCCCGGCCGCCGCGGTGCTCGTGCGGACCACACTCATCCCCGTACCCCACCTCTCAGCCGGCGCAGGGCCCCGAACTGGTCACCTTACTGGCTCTGGGTGACGGAGCGGCACCCTCCGGAGGCGCGCTGGGCCCGGGCCGACGCATACAGACATACGGCGGCGGCGGTGGCGAGGTTCAGGCTCTCGGCGCTTCCGTGGATGGGGACGCGCACGACGGCGTCGGCGAGGGCGCGGGTCTCCTCGGGCAGGCCCCAGGCCTCGTTGCCGAAGACCCAGGCGGTCGGGCCGCCCATGGTGCCCTCGTCCAGCTCGGCGTCGAGGTCGCGGTCCCCCGCACCGTCGGCGGCGAGGACGCGCACGCCGGCCGCCGTCAGCGACTCGATGGCCTGCTCCACGGGCACGCCGACGGCGACCGGCAGGTGGAACAGGGAGCCGACGGAGGCGCGTACGGCCTTGGGGTTGTACAGGTCTACGGAGGCGTCGGTGAGGACGACGGCCTCGGCGCCGGCGGCGTCGGCGCAGCGCAGCACGGTGCCGGCGTTGCCGGGGTCGCGGACGTGGGCGAGGACGGCGACGAGTTTCGGCCGGGCGGCGAGGATGTCCGCGAACGGGGTGTCCAGGAAGCGGCACACGCCGACGAGGCCCTGGGGGGTGACGGTGGTGGAGATGTCGGCGATGACCTCGTCGGAGGCGAGGTGGACGCGGGCGCCGGCGTCTCGGGCGGCGCCGATGATGTCGGCGTAGCGCTCCGCGGCCTCGACGGTGGTGAACAGCTCGGTGAGGGTCGCCTGTCCGGCGGCGCGGTGGGCGGCCGCCTCCCGTACGGCCTGCGGGCCCTCGGCGAGGAACAGCCGGTCCTTGCCCCGGAAGTTCCGCTTCCCGAGGCGCCGGGCGGCGGCGACACGGGCGGACCGGGGGGAGATCAGCTCGGGGGTGGACATCCTCTGGGTCACTTTCCTCGTACGGGGGGCTCTGCGGCTCGGACGGGGTCTCACTCACCGGCGCCGCCGCCGGCCCGCCGCCCGCCGCAGTCACCCGGGGGGCGATTTCACTTGTCCGCGCTGGCGGGGCACCGCTGCGTTCACCCGTGCCGCCCTGGGGGTCCCCCCAGGCCTTAAGGCACTGGGGGAGGCACGCATGCCCGCAGCTGGGACGAGACGGCTGGGTGCGCGCTGCTCCGGCGGCTGCGTAGCCGACAGGGCTGAGACGTGCCCCGTAAGGGGCGCGGGGAACTGCGCGACCAGCCACGACGCGCGCCCGCAGGCGAATCCGGGCGGCCGGGGCAGCGCCCTGAAGGGGCGCGGGGAACTGCGCGAGAAGCCACAACGCGCCCGCAGGCGGAAACGGCAGCCACGACGCGCCCCGGCCGGACGGCGACAGCGGGGCCGGTAACGGCGGGACCCGCAAGCTGAACAGCCTGCGGGTCCCGGTACTACGACGGCTGAGGCCGACGCAGCGTCACGCCGCCTTGGGCGCGTTGACGTCCGACGGCAGCGCCTTCTGCGCGACCTCGACGAGCGCGGCGAACGCGTTCGCGTCGTTGACGGCCAGCTCCGCCAGAATCTTGCGGTCGACCTCGATGTTCGCGGCCTTCAGACCCTGGATGAAGCGGTTGTACGTGATGCCGTTGGCGCGGGCAGCGGCGTTGATGCGCTGGATCCACAGCTGACGGAAGTCGCCCTTGCGCTTCTTGCGGTCGTTGTAGTTGTAGACCAGCGAGTGGGTGACCTGCTCCTTGGCCTTGCGGTACAGGCGCGAACGCTGACCGCGGTAGCCGGAGGCCTGCTCCAGGATCGCCCGGCGCTTCTTGTGGGCGTTGACTGCCCGCTTGACGCGTGCCACTTGTTAACTCCTTGTAGCGGGGCCGCGGTGGAACTCACGCGGCCCGGAAACGATTGGGTCCCGGTCCAGACGCGCGGCGCTCGTGAAGAAGCGCCGGTACGTCACTTGCCGAGAAGCTTCTTGATCTTCGCGGCGTCGCCCGGGGCCATCTCGGCGTTGCCGGTGAGGCGACGCGTCACACGGGACGACTTGTGCTCAAGCAGGTGGCGCTTGCCGGCGCGCTCACGGAGCACCTTGCCGGAGCCGGTGACCTTGAAGCGCTTGCTGGCACCGCTGTGCGACTTGTTCTTCGGCATAGCGCCGTACTCTCCTCGTCGGTGGCGCTCCGGTGCCCGGTCGCGAAAACCGGGCACGGTGGAGCGTCGTTCTCTACTGTGGGTCGATCCTGGGACTCGCGTCCCGGTGGATCACGCCTCGGCGGGCTCCTCGGCAGGCGCCTCGGCCTCGGCCTCCGCGGGGTTCTGCGAGCGACCGGGGTTGGCCTTCGCATCCGCCTTGCGGGCTTCCTGCGCCTGGCGAGCCTCGGCCATCGCCTCGGTCTTCTTCTTGTGCGGACCGAGAACCATGATCATGTTCCGGCCGTCCTGCTTCGGGTTCGACTCGACGAAACCGAGGTCCTGGACGTCCTCCGCGAGACGCTGCAGCAGTCGGTAGCCCAGCTCGGGGCGGGACTGCTCGCGACCACGGAACATGATCGTGATCTTGACCTTGTCGCCCTGCTTGAGGAACCGGACGACGTGACCCTTCTTGGTGTCGTAGTCGTGCGGGTCGATCTTCGGCCGGAGCTTCATCTCCTTGATGACCGTGTGCGCCTGGTTCTTGCGCGCCTCACGGGCCTTCATGGCCGACTCGTACTTGAACTTCCCGTAGTCCATGAGCTTGCACACGGGCGGACGGGCGTTCGCCGCGACCTCGACCAGGTCCAGGTCGTACTCCTGCGCAAGCTCCAGGGCCTTGGCAAGCGGAACAATCCCGACCTGCTCGCCGCTGGGACCGACAAGTCGCACCTCGGGAACGCGAATCCGGTCGTTGATGCGGGGCTCGGCGCTGATGGATCCTCCTCGGTTAGCACCACACGGCGGTCTGGCGGACAGCCGCTTACGTCTCTTCTCGGTGACCTAACCGCGCCGGAGCAGAAAAAATGCCCCGGACGATCACAGGCGGGGCTCCAAGCACTACCGGAGCACCGCCGCGATGAATCGCGGGGCGCGCTTTCGGACGACTCCATCGTCCGTACGGAACGATGGTGGCCGTCTGACCGGGTGACCCGCCGCCCCGGAGGGTGGTCGGGTGGGAGATCGGAGCCTCCACTTGTGGGCCGAGCACGCGGACGTGTCCAGCCGGTCGTGTACCAGGCTAGCAGGATCGTTTGACAAGGGCTAATCGAGACGTGGGAAGCGCTGATCGGGGCGCGGGAAGCGCTGATCGGGGCGCGGCCAGGGCTCGACGAGGCCGGGGCGGACGGACCGCCTATCGTGTGGGGCATGAGTGACACCCCTCCTGAGACCCCCGACTTCGACGCGATGACCCGGGACATCGCCGAGGTCCCCGCCGTCGAGGTGATCGTGACGGTCGCCGTCAACCTGATGAGCGCCGCCGCCGTGAAGCTCGGGCTGAGCGAGGAGGGCGAGAAGTACAAGGACCTGGACGAGGCCCGCAAGCTGATCACCGGTCTCGCCGGCCTGCTGGACGCGAGCGCGACCGAGATCAGCTCCTTCCACGCGGCTCCGCTGCGCGACGGCCTGAAGTCGCTGCAGCTGGCGTTCCGCGAGGCCTCCCTGGTCCCGGACGAGCCGGGCCAGGGTCCGGGCGAGAAGTACACCGGCCCGGTCTACGGCTGAGCCGCCGCCCGTCTCTTCTATTTCCGCACGTACAAGGGCTCGCCCGGAGGCGTGGTCCCGGCCGGCAGCAGTGCCAGGTCGAGGCCGCGCACCAGGCGGGCCCGCAGTGTCTCGTCGGCGGCCAGCCGTTCGGCGACCGCGCGGGCGGCCCCGGCGGGCGGGGCGGCCGGGTCCAGGACCAGCGCGAGCGTGCCGTCTGCCTGACCGGGGCCGAGGTGGGCGCGCAGCACGGCCGGCTCGGCGGCCACGGCGGCGCGGACGGCGGCCACGACGGCCGGGTCGGCGAGCGGGTCCGTGGTCGTACGGCCCTCGGCGAGGGCGAGCAGCGCCGGGCCGGTCAGTTCGAACGGCACCGGACCCGCGAGGTCCAGCACCACCGTGTCCGCCTTCTCGTGCGCGGCCGCCTGCAGCGCCTGGTGCAGCGGTACGGCGACGGGCCGGGCCGCCGGATCCCAGCGGGCGAGGGAGTCGGTCGAGGTGAAGGCGGGCAGCGCGGTGCGCCCGCCGGCCTTCAGCGTCGGAACGGCCATGTCGCTGCTCTTCTCGCGGCGCAGCCCGCCCTCCCGTCGCCCACCGCCACCCTTCGAAAGAGCTTCGCGCCCCTCTTGACTGTCCTCCTCGACCTCCCCCAGGACCGCTACGACCGGGACCAGCAGTCGCGCGCCCTTGAGGGCCTCCAGGACCGGCGCGACGGCGGTGCGATCCCCGGCCCAGGCGGCGAGCGCGGCGCTCAGCCGGGGGTCGGCGGTGCCGTCGTCGTCGGAGAAGCCGGAGTCGGGAATGTTCTTGTTCGCCACGGTCACCGACCCTATCGGGGGCGGCGGCCGGGGGCCGGTCCGGGCCCTGACCGACGGCTCAGCGGAACTCGCCGTACTCCTCCGGCCGGCGTTCGCGGCTCCGCCACAGCACGACGCCGGCGATCAGCAGGACCCCGCCGGCGCCTCCCGCGAGAGGGGCCGCCCACGCGGAGGTGCCGGCGGTGTCCTTGGGGGTGTCGGGGCCGGGGCCGAAGTACTTCTCGCCGTACGAGGTCACCTCCAGGCCCTCCGGTTTGAGCCGGGCGGCGGCCTTCAGCGCGGCGGCCGGGTCGACGAGGCCGAAGCCGCGGGAGTCGTCCCGGCCGCCGACGGGAGAGTTGCGGGCCGTGTCCTCCAGGAGCTTCTTGATCTGGGCCGGTGTCAGGTCCGGGTGGACGGCCTTGATGAGGGCGACCGTGCCGGAGACGAAGGCGGAGGCGGCGGAGGTGCCCCAGCCCTCGTAGTACTTGTGGTCGGGGTCGGCGATGACGACGTCCACGCCGGGCGCGCTGACCGTGGCGTACCAGCGGCGGGTGGAGAACGAGGCGCGGGTGCCGTAGCGGTCGACGGCGGTGGCGGCGATGACGCCCGGGTAGGCGGCCGGGTAGGAGACGTGGTCGCCCTTGTCGCCGCCGTTGCCGGCGGAGGCGACGACGACCACTCCCTTCTTGAGGGCGTACTGGACGGCCTCGTCCTCGCCGGCCTCGGGGTGGGCGGAGCTGGAGTCGTCGCCGAGGGAGAGGTTGATGACGTCGGCGCCGTGGTCGGCGGCCCAGCGGATGCCGTCGGCGAGGGCGTTGCCCCGGCTGGTGCGGGCCTTGCCGCGGGCGGGGTCGCCGTCCTCCAGGATGACCCGCACGGGCAGGATCTTCGCCTCGGGGGCGATGCCGATGACGCCGGCGGTACGGCCGGGTCCGTGGCCGTGCCCGGCGATGATCCCGGCCATCGCGGTGCCGTGCCGGGCCCAGCTCCGGTCGCCGGGCTCGGCGCCGAAGCCGATCATGTCCTTGCCCGGCAGGACGTTGCCGGCCAGGTCGGGGTGATCGGCCTCGACGCCGGTGTCCAGGACGGCGACGGTGACGCCCTTGCCCCGCGTGACGCGCCAGGCCTGCGCGGTGTGCAGCGCGGACAGGCCCCACTGCTGGGCGCGGATGCCGTCGGCGTGGGCGGTGGCGGCGGGCAGCAGGACGAGGGAGCCGGCCAGGAGAAGGCTCGTGAGCGCCGAGCCGGTGGTGACCGTCCGGCGCCGGCGGCGGACCGGTCGCGCAAACGGTCGCGGGGCCGGTCGCGGGAACGTTCGCGTCATGAGGGCTTCTCCGTGGCGGCGCCCGCGGTCTGCCGCAGCCGGCGTGCGACGCGGTCGGCCAGGCCCTGCGCCTCGTTGCCGAGGCCGGCCTGGGCGGGGGCCGAGGTGGCGCCGGCGCGGGTGGCGTCGGCGGCGGGCTGGGGCGTATTGACGGTGCGGCCGTCGGCCCAGCCGGACACGGAGAAGGCGACGACGGGGACGTCGGTGAGGACGGAGATGGTCCAGGAGGCCCGCTGCGCGTCGCCGAAACCGGCCGCCACGGTGCCCTTGGCGGCGTACGGCCGGGGCAGCAGGTCGGTACGGCTGCTCAGGTGCTCGTCCCGGAAGCGCTTGGCGAGCCCGGACATGGCGGCCGGGTCGGCCTTGGTGAACAGCAGGCCGACGGTGGTCACGTAGCTCTCGGTGGCGTCGGTGTAGGTGGCGCGCAGCAGCCGGCGGCAGCCCACGGGGGCGAGGGCCTTGCGCAGCAGCGGGTCGAAGGCGTGGGCGCAGCCGGAGTCCGGGGCCACGGCGATCCGGGTCCAGGTGCGGTCGGCTCCGCCGGGGCCGGCGCCGGTGCCGTCGACGGTGGGCGGGAACAGCTGGTCGACCGGCTCGCTGTGCCACAGGCTGTCGGCGGCGGTGAACCGGTCACGCGCCGCCCCTCCGCCGTCGCCGGCGAGCCAGCTCCCGGTGACGGCACCGCCGATGAGCCCCAGCCCGAGGACGGCACAGGCGGCCGCGGCGGCGGCCCGTGGACGCACCCGCCGCCGCACCCCCTCAGGTTCGGCAAAGGTCACGACAGGCCGCACGGCAGCACCCCAGGAGTGCGCCGGATCGGGCGCCGGCGCCGAGGTGACGGGGCGAGCGGACGCGCCCGCACTCCAGCCGCCACCGCGCGGGGGCGCCGGCTCGGCAGCTCCGCGGGAAGCGGACGTGGCAACACGGGCGGCGGAAGCGGTGTCAGGTGCGGCGGGAATCGGCCGCAGCCGGGCGGTCGTCTCCACGGGAGACTCCGCCGGCGCGGCCGACCGACTCTGCGCCTCCGGCCTGCCCGGGACCCGAGGTGCGGTGGGTGTGCCAACTCCCGTCGGCCGCCTGAGTTCCGGTCCGGGCCGGGTTCCCGCGCGCGCGGGCCCGTCGAGGCCGTCGCGCCGGGCCTGCCCGCCGGCACCGCCTTGGCGGGACTCCCCCGGCCGGTGGCCCGGACGGGGCGGCACGCCTGGGGTGCTGTCGTCCGCGCGCGTACCGGGGCGGCGCTGCGGGCGCGGCGGTACGGCCGTCCCGGCGCCGCCCTCCCGGCGTGCCTGCGTGCGTGGCGCGTCGACGTCGCCCGTGCCCGGCGGTGCGTCGGGGAAGCGGGCCGAGGCCGGGGGCGGAGGCGGGGTCCGGCGGCTGTCCGGGGCGGGTGTGGGCCGTAGCCGGGGGAACCGGGTCCCGGCGGGGGCGGAAGGCTCCGCCGGGGGCGTCAGCCCGGGCAGGCTCTGCCCAGGGCGGGACGAGCGCGGAGTGAAGACCGAGAACTCCTCGTCGGAGCCGGCCTCGACGCGGGCGGGCTCGGAGGTCGAGCGCCCGTTCTCCGCACGCGGCCGCTCGACCCGCCCAGCGGTGCCGCTCGCCGGGTAGTCCCCGTCAGCAGGACCCGTCGTACCTCCGGTCGGGCCGGTCGGCGAAACGTTCACGTCGGGCCGGCCGGCCATGCGCGCAGTGGGGCCGGGCGGCGGGGCGTGACCGTCGGCCGGGCCACCCGGACGGGCGGGCGGGCCGGTCGGTGAAACGTTCACGTCGGCGCGGCCGGTCGTGCGTGCCGTGGGGTCGGGGGCCGGGTGCGGCGGGCGATCGAGGGGGTGGTCCGGATCCGGGCCGGGCTCGGGGGGCAGGCCGGGAACGGGGGGGTGGGGTGGGCGTGGGGGGACCGGGGCGCGGCGCGCTTCCGTGCTCATGCACCCCCCGTTTCCTCGTGCCCGGGCCGAACTTCGCGTACGCGGGCCGTGCTGGTCGCCGGCCGGCCCGGTGCGGTCGTTTCCGCTCCCGGGCACGCATACCCGTACGGCCGGACCGGCATCCCGGTTCAGGTGACGCGGCCGCAAGCGTTCGGCCGTACGCGTGCGCGTCACTCTACGGGTTGTCCGGGACGGAGAGAGAACCAGTCGGCAGGCCCGGGGCATCTGCCCGGAACGTCCCCCTACCCTGCGGTAATACTCTCTGGCAGGCTTCCGTCATGACTGCGCGCGCCGCCGACCGGGCCCGTTACGACCGGGCCACCGCCCATCTCGACGCCCCTCTCGCGATCGTGGACCTCGACGCCTTCGACGCCAACGCGGACGACCTGGTCCGCCGCGCGGGCGGCAAGCCCGTCCGGGTCGCCAGCAAGTCCGTGCGCTGCCGGGCCCTGCTGGAACGCGCCCTGGCCAGGGACGGCTTCCGGGGCGTCATGTCGTTCACGCTGGCCGAGTCCCTGTGGCTCGCCCGCTCCGGGTTCGACGACATCCTGCTGGCCTACCCCTCCGCCGACCGTTCCGGCTTCGCCGAGCTGGCCGCCGATCCCAAGCTCGCCTCCGCCGTGACCGTGATGGTCGACGACGTCGCGCACCTGGACCTCATCGACGCGGCACGCGACGGCGGGCGTGAGGACGTCCGGGTCTGTCTGGAACTGGACACGGCGCTGAAGCTGTTCGGCGGCCGGGTCCGGGTGGGGGCTCGGCGGTCGCCGCTGCACTCCCCCGCGCAGCTTGCCGAGCTGGCCCGGGCCGTGGTCCGGCGGCCGGGCTTCCGGCTGGTGGGGATCATGGCGTACGAGGGGCATGTCGCCGGCGTCGGGGACGCGGTCGCCGGACGGCCGCTGCGCTCGCGGGCGATCCGGCTGATGCAGGCCGCCGCCCGGCGGGAACTCGCCGAGCGGCGGGCCGCGGTGGTGCGGGCCGTCCGTGCCGTGGCGCCGGACCTGGAGTTCGTCAACGGCGGCGGCACGGGCAGTGTGCAGCACACGGCGGCCGAGGACGCCGTCACGGAGATCGCCGCCGGGTCGGGGCTGTACGTGCCGCGCCTGTTCGACAACTACACGTCGTTCACCGGCCGTCCGGCCGCCCTCTTCGCGCAGCCCGTCGTCCGGCGGCCGGGGGTCGGGATCGTCACGGTGCTCGGCGGCGGCTACCCGGCCTCCGGTGCCGCCGGCCCCGACCGGCTGCCGGTGCCGTACCTGCCCGAGGGGCTGAGGTACGACCCGCAGGAGGGCCCCGGTGAGGTGCAGACCCCGCTGCTCGGCTCCCCCGCCGACGATCTGCTGATCGGCGACAAGGTGTGGTTCCGGCACGCGAAGGCGGGCGAGCTGTGCGAGCGGTTCGAGACGCTGCACCTGGTCGGGGGCGACGCGGTGACGGCGGCCGTGCCGACGTACCGCGGTGAGGGGCACACCTTCCTCTGACCGGCGGACGCAAGCGCCCTACAGCGGGGTCACGTACGCGCCCGAGATCCCCCCGTCCACCAGGAAGTCGGTCGCGTTGACGAACGAGGAGTCGTCGCTGGCGAGGAAGGCGACGGCGGCGGCGATCTCCTCGGCCTCGGCGAACCGGCCGACCGGGATGTGCACGAGCCGGCGCGCGGCCCGCTCGGGGTCCTTCGCGAACAGCTCCCGCAGCAGTGGGGTGTTGACCGGCCCGGGGCACAGCGCGTTCACGCGGATGCCCTCCCGCGCGAACTGCACGCCCAGTTCGCGGGACATGGCGAGGACTCCGCCTTTGGACGCGGTGTACGAGATCTGGGAGGTGGCCGCGCCCATCCGGGCCACGAAGGACGCCGTGTTGATGATGGAGCCCTTGCCCTGGCGGCGCATGTAGGGGATGGCGGCCTTGCAGCACAGGTAGACGGAGGTCAGGTTGACCTCCTGGACGCGCTTCCACGCCTCCAGACCGGTGTCCAGGATGGAGTCGTCGTCGGGCGGGGAGATGCCGGCGTTGTTGAAGGCGACGTCGACGCTGCCGTAGGTGTCGTACGCCGCCTGGAACAGCGCCTCGACCTGCTCGGGGTCGGTGACGTCGGTCTTCACGAAGAGCCCGCCGGTCTCCTCGGCGGCGGCCTTGCCGCGGGGCTCGTCGACGTCGGCGCAGACGACGTGCGCGCCCTCGGAGGCGAGCCGGCGTGCGGCGGCGAGGCCGATGCCGCTGCCGGCTCCGGTGACGACGGCGGTACGGCCGGCCAGGCGGCGGCAGATGATGTCGGTGTCGGAAGAGGTCACAGTGCGGGGCCCTCCGTGCTGATGAAGACGTTCTTGGTCTCGGTGAAGGCGGTCAGGGCGTCGGGGCCGAGTTCGCGGCCGAGGCCGGACTGCTTGAAGCCGCCGAACGGGGTGGAGTAGCGCACGCTGGAATGGGAGTTGACGGACAGGTTGCCCGCCCGGACGGCCCGGGAGACGCGCAGGGCGCGGCCCAGGTCGCGGGTCCACAGGGAGCCGGCCAGCCCGTAGGGGGTGTCGTTGGCGAGGCGGATCGCGTCGTCCTCGTCGGTGAAGGGGAGCAGGACGGCGACGGGCCCGAAGATCTCCTCGCAAGCGGCCGCGCTGTCCGGCCGTTCGCCGGTGAGCACGGTCGGCGGGAACCAGAAGCCGGGTCCGTCGGGGGCGCTGCCGCGCAGGGCGGGGGCGTCGTCGGGGACGTAGGACCGGACGCGGTCGAGCTGCCTGCGGGAGATCAGCGGGCCCATCTGGGTCTTCTCGTCGGCCGGGTCGCCGACCACGACGGCGGCCAGCGCGTCGGCGAGGACGGCGCGGGCCTCGTCGTAGACGGACTCCTGGACGAGGATGCGGGTGCGGGCGCAGCAGTCCTGGCCGGAGTTGTCCAGGAAGGAGAACGGGTCGAGGGCGGCGTCGAGGTCGGCGTCGGCGAACACCACGTTGGGGCTCTTGCCGCCGAGTTCGAGGGTGACCGGTTTGACCTGCCGGGCGCAGCGTTCCATGGCCTCGCGGCCGGTGCGGGTGGAGCCGGTGAACACGATCTTGGCGACGGCAGGGTGGTCGACGAGGGCGCGCCCGGCGATGTGGCCGTGTCCGGGCAGGACCTGGAAGAGGTGCTCGGGCAGGCCCGCTTCGAGGGCGAGTCCGGCCAGGCGCAGGGCGGTCAGCGGGGTCGTCTCGGCGGGTTTGAGGACGACCGCGTTGCCGGCCGCGAGCGCCGGGAAGGTACCCCAGGCGGCGATCGGCATCGGGAAGTTCCAGGGCGCGATCACGCCGACGACACCGAGGGGTTCGAGGAAGGTGACGTCCCAGCCGCCGGGGACCGGGATCTGCTTGCCGAGGAGGCGTTCGGCGCCGCCGGCCGCGTAGAGCAGCAGGTCGCGGGCGTTGCCGGCCTCCCAGCGGGCGCCCGCGACGGTGTGCCCGGCCTCGCGGACCTCCAGCTGGGCCAGTTCCTCGACGTGGACGTCGACGGCGTCGGCGAAGCGGCGCAGCAGCCGGGCCCGGTCGGCGGGGGCGAGGGCCGCCCAGGCCGTCTGGGCGCGGGCGGCCCGTACGACGGCGGCGTCCACGTCCTCGGGAGCAGCGGCGGGGACGATGGCGACGACCTCCTCCGTGGCGGGGTTGAGGACCTTCAACTCGTCGGCTGCGGACACGGATCGGCCCCTCACAGGCGTTCGAAGGAGCGGCGCAGCTCCCAGTCGGTGATGGCGGAGTCGAAGGCGGCGAGTTCGACGCGGGCCATGTTCCGGTAGTGGTCGACGACCTCGTCGCCGAAGGCCGCCCGGGCGGTCTCGCTGCTCTCCCACAGCTCGGCGGCCTCGCGCAGGGTGGCGGGCACGTGGGCGAAGTCCGCGGTGTAGGCGTTGCCGGTGCAGGGCTCGGGCAGCTGGAGTTTGTGCTCGATGCCGTGGAGGCCGGCCGCGACCATGCCGGCGACGGCGAGGTACGGGTTGACGTCACCGCCGGGCAGCCGGTTCTCGAAGCGCAGGGAGCGGCCGTGGCCGACGACGCGCAGGGCGCAGGTCCGGTTGTCGTGGCCCCAGGCGACGGCGGTGGGGGCGAACGAGCCGGACTGGAACCGCTTGTAGGAGTTGATGGTGGGGGCGTAGAGCAGGGCGAAGTCGCGCAGGGCGGCGAGCTGTCCGGCGAGGAAGTGCCGCATGACCTCGGACATGCCGTGCGGGCCGTCCGGGCCGGGCATCGCGCTGGTCCCGTCGGCGTCGGCCAGGGAGAGGTGGATGTGGCAGGAGTTGCCCTCGCGCTCGTTGTACTTGGCCATGAAGGTGAGGGAGACGCCTTCCTGGGCGGCGATCTCCTTGGCGCCGGTCTTGTACAGGGCGTGCTGGTCGCAGGTGACGAGGGCCTCGTCGTAGCGGAACACGATCTCGTGCTGGCCGGGGTTGCACTCGCCCTTGGCGGACTCGACGGTGAGGCCGGCGCCGGCCATGTCGTTGCGGATCCGGCGCAGCAGCGGCTCGATGCGGCCGGTGCCGAGGATCGAGTAGTCGATGTTGTACTGGTTGGCCGGGGTCAGGCCGCGGTAGTTCGCGTCCCAGGCCTGCTCGTAGCTGTCCCTGAAGACGATGAACTCCAGCTCGGTGCCGGCTTGTGCGGTGTAGCCGAGTGCGGCGAGGCGCTCCAGTTGGCGGCGCAGGATCTGGCGTGGGGCCTCGGTGACCGGTGAGCCGTCCTCCCAGGCCAGGTCGGCCAGCAGCAGGGCGGTGCCGGGGTGCCAGGGGACGCGGCGCAGGGTGGCGGGGTCGGGGTGCAGGGCGAAGTCGCCGTAGCCGCGGTCCCAGGAGGACATGGCGTAGCCGTCGACGGTGTTCATGTCGGTGTCGACGGCGAGGAGGTAGTTGCAGCCCTCGGTGCCGTGGTGCAGGACCTCGTCGAGGAAGAAGCGGGCGGCGAACCGCTTGCCCTGGAGCCGGCCCTGCATGTCCGGGAAGGCCAGGACGACGGTGTCGATCTCACCGCCGGCGACGAGGGTGTGCAGCTCCTCAACGCTCAGCGGGGGTGTGCGGTCTGCCACGGGAGAGCCTCCTTGGGCTTCTTCGGCGTCTTCGCTGCGCATAAGGTATTGCCTCGGACCATTGCCGGGAAGGGGGCACGGCCCATGTCGCGGGACGGGACTTCGAGGCCGGCCGATCGGCTCGCCGCCGTGCTGCGGCCGGTGCGCGCGGGCAACGGCTTCGAGGAGGCGCTGGAGCAGATCCTCCAGGTCGTACGGCTGGGTCTGGTGCCCGGCGGCGAGCGGCTGCCGGCCGAGCGGGAGCTGGCCGAGCGGCTGGGGGTCAGCCGGGTGACGCTGCGCGAGGTGCTGAAGGTCCTCCAGGAGCAGGGGCTGGTCGAGGCCCGGCGTGGGCGGTACGGCGGAACGTTTGTCCTGCGGCGCGCGGACGGGGGCGGTCAGGACGAGCTACGGCGGCGGATCGCCTCGGTCGACATCGAGGATGTGCTGCGGTTCCGCGAGGTGCTGGAGGTGGGCGCGGCCGGGCTGTGTGCTTCGCACGGGCTGGACGAGGGGCAGGCGTCGCGGCTGCGGGCCGCGCTGGACCGCACGCGGGACGCTCCGCTCGGCGAGTACCGGCGCCTGGACACCCTTTTGCACCTCACCCTGGCCGAGCTGTGCGGGTCGCCGTCGCTGACCGCGCGGTACGCGGCGGTCCGGGCCACGGTGAACGACCTGCTCGACTGCATCCCGCTGCTGGTACGCAACCTGGAGCACTCGCAGCGCCAGCACGCCGCGCTGGTCGAGGCGGTGCTGGACGGGGACGCGGACGGTGCGCGGGAGACGATGCGGGAACACTGCGCGGGCACGGCGGCGCTGCTGCGGGGCTTCCTCGCCTGAGCGCACTCTGCAAAGGTGTAGGTGTGTACCTTTGGGAGGCAGGGTGGGCGCACGACCGCTGATCGGTGTCAGCACCTATCTGGAGACCGCGGCGCGCTGGGGCGTGTGGGAGCTGGAGGCGGCGCTGCTGCCGGCCGGGTACCCGCGGCTGGTGCAGCGGGCCGGCGGGCTGGCCGTGATGCTGCCGCCCGACGACCCCGGGCACGCGGCGGCGACGGTGGCCCGGCTGGACGGGCTGGTGATCGCCGGCGGCCCGGACGTGGACCCGGCGTGCTACGGCGCGGAGCGCTCGCCGCGCACGGGGCCGCCGGCGCGGGAGCGGGACGCGTGGGAACTCGCCCTCATCCGGGCCGCGTTGGAGACCGGGGTGCCGCTGCTGGGGGTCTGCCGGGGCATGCAGCTGCTGAACGTGGCGTGCGGGGGCACGCTGGTCCAGCACCTGGAGGGGCACGCGGAGGTCGTCGGCGTGTTCGGCGGGCACGCGGTGAAGCCGGTGCCGGGGACGCTGTACGCGGGTGCGGTGCCGGAGGAGACGGTGGTACCGACGTACCACCACCAGGCGGTGGAGCGGCTCGGCAGGGGCCTGGTACCGGCGGCGCACGCGGCGGACGGCACGATCGAGGCGATCGAACTGCCGTCGGCTCGGGGGTGGGTGCTGGGGGTGCAGTGGCATCCGGAGATGGGGGATGACGGGCGGGTCATGAGTGCGCTGGTCGCCGCCACGGGCTGAACGGGCCGACGCCGTCGGGGGTGCGGTGCGCCGTGGCTTGTCGCGCAGTTCCCCGCGCCCCTGAGGAGGTTGCCGTGCCGTCGGCCGTGAAAGCGCCCTAGGGTCCGCTCCGTTGGGGGGCGGTGGTGACGCCGACGCGGGAGCGTCGTGGCCGATCGCGCAGTTCCCCGCGCCCCTGAGGGGGGTTGCGGCGCCGCCGGTTGCGAAGGCGCCCTCGCCTGTGACAGCCGGCAGCACTGCCACCCCCCAGGGGCGCGGGGAACTGCGCGACAAGCCACAGCGCACCCGCACCTCACCCCTGGGTCAGCGAGAGCAATGCCCCCGCCGGTGACAGCCGGCAGCACTGCCACCCCCCAGGGGCGCGGGGAACTGCGCGATCAGCCACGACGGAGCCGCACCCGGCATACGACCCGCACCCTCATCCCTGGGTCAGCGAGAGCAGTTCCCTTGCTGGGCCCGTGGGGCGGTGGCCTGTGGGCCAGACTGCTCTGAGGTCGCGGCGTAGGAGGATGCCTTCTACGGGGATGCGGACCAGGCGCCGCGTCGCCAGTTCCTCGCCGACGGCGAGCTCGCTGAGGACGGAGGGGCCCGCCCCGCTGACCGCCGACGCCTTCACCGCCGTCGTGGAGGAGAGTTCGATCAGCGGGCGGGCCAGCCCGCCGAGCGCCGCGTCCAGGACCTGCCGGGTTCCGGACCCGCGTTCGCGGAGAATCAGCGGAGTGGCCGCGAGTTCCTCGGGGGTCACGGGGCGCCGGCGCCGCGTCCACGGATGGCCGGGGGACGTGACGACGATCAGCCGGTCGTGGGCGATCACCGTGGCGTCGAGCCCGGCCGGGACCGAGAGCCCCTCGACGAAGCCGAGGTCGGCCTCGTCGGCGAGCAGCAGTTCCGCGACCTTCGCCGAGTTCCCCGCGAGCAGCGACACCGCCGTGTCGGGGCGTTCGGCGTGGAGCGCCAGGAGCCACCCGGGCAGCAGGTACTCCGCGATCGTCATGCTCGCCGCGACCCGCAGCCGGGAGTCCCGCCGGTCCCGCAGCGCCTGCGCGCCCGCATCGAAGACGGCCGCCGCCTCCACGATCCGCCGCGCCCAGTCGGTGACCAGGGCGCCCGCGTCCGTGAGCCGGGAGCCGCGCGGTGAGCGGTCGACGAGGGCGACGCCCAACTGCCGTTCCATGGAGCGGATACGGCTGCTGGCGGCCGGCTGGGTGATGCCGACCTCCCGGGCCGCCGCCCCGAGGCTGCCCAGCCGGGCCACGGCCAGCAGCAGCTCCAGCGCACCGAGGTCCGGCACCCGGTGCGCCAGCGAGCCCGCGCCCGCGACCCTGTAGTCGTCGTCGCTCATAAGACCAGCTTATGTCGCGCCGTTCAGCGGCCGGCCGCCCGCAGGGCCTCGGACAGGACGCGGGGCGCCTCGGTGAGCGAGGGGCCGTACCAGGTCAGGTGCCGCCCGCTGACAAGAGCACAGCTCAGACCGGGGAAGGCTTCCGGGCCGTCGTCCGCGGTGAAGGCGTAGGGCTCGTCGGGCAGGACGACGAGGTCCGGGGCCGCCGCGACCAGTTCGGGCAGGGGCACGCGGGGGTAGCGCTCGGCGTGGGACGCGTGCAGGTGGTCCACGCCGAGGCGGGCCAGCACGTCACCCGCGAAGGTGTCCCGGCCGAGGACCATCCAGGGGCGGCGCCAGATCGGTACGACCGCTGTCCTGCGCTCCGTCGGTGCGGGCAGCGCGGTCCAGGCGGCCTCGGCCCGGTCCAGCCACCGCGGCCGTACCGGCGCACCGCACGCCGTCAGCACCCGGTCGAGTTCGGTGAACGCCTGCGGCACGGTCCGCACCTCGGTGACGAGGACCTCCCGGCCCGCCGCGCGCAGGGCGTCGAGGTCGGGGGCGCGGTTCTCCTCCTCGTTCGCCAGCACCAGGTCGGGGGCGAGGGCGGCGATCCGCTCCACGTCCGGGTTCTTGGTGCCGCCGACGCGGACGACGTCCAGGCCGGCCGGATGGCCGCACCAGTCGGTGGCGCCGACGAGGACGCCCGGCAAAGACACCGCGACGGCCTCCGTCAGGGAGGGCACCAGGGAGACGACCCGCATCTACCGCGTCCGGTCCTTGACCGCCTCGATGTGCTCGGCGACCGCCACCACGATCACCCGCGTGTCGGGGACGGTGGCCCGCCAGCGGTGGCGCACCCCACCGGTCAGGTACAGGGTGTCGCCGCGACCGAGGCGGTACGCGCGGCCCTCGGCCTCGATCTCCACCGCTCCGTCGGCGACGTACATCAGCTCGTCGTTGCGGTGCTGGAACTCGCGGCCCGCGTCGTGGTCGCCGGTGAACTCGGAGGCGTGCAACTGGTGGTGGCCCCGCACCAGGGAGCGGAACCGGGGGGAGAAGTCGCCCTCGGCGGACTCGGCGCGGACGACGTCCACGCTGGCCGCGGGGTCGGCGGCGGCGAGGAGTTCCACGGCCGTGGTGCGCAGGGCGTCGGCGAGCTTCTCCAGGGAGCCGCGGCTCGGGCGGGCCTTGTCGTTCTCGACCTGGCTGAGGAAGGGCACGGAGAGACCGCTGCGCTCGGCCACCACGGCGAGGGTCAGCTCCAGCGCGCGCCGGCGCCGCCGGACGGCCGCGCCCACCCGCACCGACTGCTGCTCCTTGTGGTCGCCCATCGCTCTCGGTTCCCTCCTTCACCCGTCGTGCCGCGCCCCGGGTGCCCCGGTCCGGTGGCACCCCTTCTGATGAGTTGTCTGCACCCTACGCATGTTCGGCAAACCGTTTCAGGTGCCTGCCACATCCCTGACACGTCC
This sequence comes from Streptomyces sp. L2, assembly GCF_004124325.1. Lineage (NCBI taxonomy): Bacteria > Bacillati > Actinomycetota > Actinomycetes > Kitasatosporales > Streptomycetaceae > Streptomyces > Streptomyces sp. L2. The sequence continues at coordinate 6,469,255 of NZ_QBDT01000001.1, read as the reverse complement.
GGCGGCCGGACCCCCACGGTTCGCGCCAGTGCCGTACGGCCGACGCCTACACCGTATGCCCCCTGCTTCAGCGCGCGCACGGGCACGCGTGTTCCCACCGGGCCGGGGGCGATGGCGCTCCGTGGTTGGCCGGATCCTTACGGTAGGCGCGGCATCCGGGGATGCCGCGAGGGGTGGGCACTGCCGCGTCCTGACGGACGTACGGCGGTGCCCACCCCTCGGGTGGCGGTCCGGGACGGTCAGGTCACCCGGCCGCCTGGCTCGTGCTGCCGTCCTTGGCGACGGGGGCCCACTTGTCGGCGAGGCCCGGGTGCTGCTTCAGCCAGGTCCGTACGGCGTCCTGCTCCTTGCCCTTGCCGGACTTCTGGATCTGCGCCTCCAGACCGGTGAGCTGCTTCTCGGTCATCGAGAAGTTCTTCAGCCAGGTGCCGACCTCGGGGTTGTCGGCGGCGAAGCCCTTGCGGGCGATGGTGTGCACGCCGTCGCCCTCGCCCCAGGCGCCCTTGGGGTCCTTGAGCTTCTTCAGGTCGTAGTCGCTGTACGCCCAGTGCGGCGACCAGAGGGTGACGACGACCGGCTTCTTCTTGTCGTAGGCGCGCTTCAGCTCGGTCAGCATCGCCGGGGTCGAGCCGTCGATGACCTGGAGGTCGCCCTGGAGGCCGTACTCCTTGAGAACCTTGGTCTTGAGCAGGCCCATCATGCCGGCGCTGGGCTCGATGCCGATGATCTTGCCGTCGAACTCGGAGGCGTGGGTCTTGAGGTCCGCGAGGGAGTTCACGTCCTTCACGTAGGAGGGGACGGTCAGCTCCAGGGAGGTCGGGCCGTACCACTTGCCGAGGTCGTCGAGCCGCTTGCCGTACTTCTTCCAGTATTCGGCGTGCGTGGTGGGCAGCCAGGAGTCCGTCTGGAAGTCGAGCTGGCCGGTGGCGAGGCCGGTGTAGAGGGGACCGGCCGCGTACTGGGTCGTGGTGACCTTGAAGCCGCGCTCCTCCAGGAGTTCCTTCCACAGGAAGGTGGAGGCGATGCCCTCGTCCCAGGGGATGTAGCCGATCTTGATCTCCTTGCCCTTGCCGACGTTCGTGCCGGAGGCCTCGGAGGTGCCGGAGGAGGAGCCGAAGACGCCCATGCCGCCCGCGACGAGCGCGAGGACGACGACGCCGACGACGGCGACCGCCGGGCGCGGCCGGTACGACCAGACGGTCGGGCGGACCTTCGCGGTGGCCCGGCGGCCCAGCGGGGAGAGCCGGGTGCCCAGCGCGCCGGTCACCCGGTCCAGGTAGATGGCGAGGACGACGATGGCCACGCCCGCCTCGAAGCCGTAGCCGATGTCGACCTGGCCGATGGCCTCGTTGACGGCGCCGCCCAGGCCGCCGGTGCCGACCATGCCGGCGATGACCACCATGGACAGGCCCAGCATGATCACCTGGTTGACGCCGGCCATGATGGTCGGCAGGGCGAGGGGCAGCTGGACGCGCCACAGGATGTTGCGCGGGGTGGTGCCGAACGCCTCGGCGGCCTCGACCAGTTCGGGGTCGACCTGGCGGATGCCCAGCTCGGTCATGCGGACGCCGGGGGCGAACGCGAAGATCAGGGTGGCCACGACGCCGGGGGCGGTACCGAGGCCGAAGAACAGCATGGCCGGGATCAGCAGGACCATCGACGGCATCGTCTGGAGCAGGTCCAGGACGGGCCGTACGACGGCGCTGACGGTCTTCGAGCGGGCCGCCCAGATGCCCAGCGGTATGGAGAAGACCAGGGCGATGACGGTGGCGACGAGGACGAGCGCCAGCGTCGACATGGCCTTGTCCCACAGGTCCAGCGAGTCGATCAGCGCGAACCCGGCGAAGGCCAGGACGCCGGCGACGAGCCCGCGCAGCCACCAGGCGAGCACCGCCAGGATGCCGGCGAGCAGCAGCGGGGCGGGCGCGGCGAGGACCGTGTCGATGCCGTTGTACATGCCCTCCATGACGGCCTTGATGGCGTCGAAGAGCCAGGACAGGTGGTCGACCAGCCAGTTGACACCGGAGTCGACCCAGTCGCCGAGGTGCAGCCTAGGCACGGGAGATCACCTTCTTCACCTGGTCGCCCCCGGGGTTGTCGCAGGCGGCGGGCTCGCCCTGTTCGTCGCCGAGGAAGCCGACCAGGCGCCGGCGCGGCACGACGCCGACGAGCGTGCGGCCCTCGTCGAGGACGGCCACGGGGTGCGTCAGGCGGGCGCTGATCGCGCACAGCTCCGCGAAGGGGGTCTCCGGGGTGGCGGTCTCGCAGCCGCAGTCCGCCTCGTCGCCGCGCACGTCGGTGTCCATGACGGCACCGGCCGTCAGCACGCGGGAGCGGTCGACGTCCTGGATGAAGGACGCCACGTAGTCGCCCTCGGGGCGCAGCAGGATGTCCTCGGCGGTGCCGGTCTGGACGATGCGTCCGTCGCGCATGACGGCGATGCGGTCGCCCAGGCGCATGGCCTCGTTGAGGTCGTGGGTGATGAAGACGATGGTCTTCCTCAGCGTCTTCTGCAGTTCCAGGAGCTGGTCCTGCATGTCGCGCCGGATCAGCGGGTCCAGGGCGCTGAAGGACTCGTCCATCAGCAGCACGTCGGCGTCGGTGGCCAGCGCGCGGGCCAGGCCCACGCGCTGCTGCATGCCGCCGGACAGCTCGTCGGGCCAGGACTTCTCCCAGCCGGCCAGGCCGCACAGGGCGAGCGCCTCGTCGGCGCGGCGTACGCGCTCGGCGCGGGGCACGCCCTGCACTTCCAGGCCGTAGGCAGCGTTGTCACGGACGCTGCGGTGCGGGAAGAGCGCGAAGTGCTGGAAGACCATGCTGATCTTCTTGGAGCGCAGCGCCCGCAGGTCGCGGTCGCTGAGCGCGGTCAGGTCCTCGCCGTCGTAGCGGACCTGGCCGGCGGTCGGCTCCAGCAGGCCGTTGAGCATCCGCAGCAGCGTGGACTTGCCGGATCCCGACAGGCCCATGACCACGAAGATCTCTCCGGCCGCCACGTCGAAGGAGGCGTCGATGACGGCGGCGGTCGTGCCGTCGGCGCGCAGTTCCTCCCGGTCGGCGCCCTGTCTCAGGCGGTCCACCGCCTCGTCCGGTCGTCTGCCGAACACCTTGTACAGGTGCTCGGCCGCAAGCCTCGCTGACACGCGTACCTCTCGTCCCCACGGCAACAGAAACGGAGCGATCGGGCCGCAAAAACAGTTGAAAGTGCAACCGAGACCGCTCCGAGGCGGCGCCTGCCCAGACGACCCCAGGCCAAACGCACGAGTGACTGACTTCACACCGGGTTCACAGCGCGGGCGCGGGGCAGCGCGGGCGGCGGCGCGTTTCGGTGCGGCCGTCGGTGTCGGTGCCGTACGGCATGATGCGAGCGTGACCGGACATCTCATGCTCCTCGACACCGCCTCGCTGTACTTCCGCGCCTACTTCGGCGTCCCCGATTCCGTGAAGGCCCCGGACGGCACGCCGGTGAACGCCGTGCGCGGGCTGCTCGACTTCATCGACCGGCTGGTCAAGGACCACCGGCCGGAGCGGCTGGTCGCCTGCATGGACGCGGACTGGCGGCCGCAGTGGCGGGTCGACCTCATCCCGACCTACAAGGCGCACCGGGTGGCCGAGGAGCACGAGGGCGTACCGGACGAGGAGGAGGTGCCCGACACGCTCTCCCCGCAGGTGCCCGTCATCGAGGCGGTGCTGGACGCGCTCGGCATCGCCCGCGTGGGCGTCGCGGGGTACGAGGCGGACGACGTGATCGGCACGTTCACCGCTCGCGCGGACGGCCCCGTCGACATCGTCACCGGCGACCGCGACCTGTACCAGCTGGTGGACGACGAGCGCGGGATCCGTGTGCTGTACCCGCTCAAGGGCGTGGGCACGCTGCAGCTCACCGACGAGGCCGTGCTGCGCGAGAAGTATGGGGTCGACGGCAGGGGGTACGCGGATCTGGCGCTGCTGCGCGGCGACCCGAGCGACGGACTGCCGGGCGTGCCCGGGATCGGCGAGAAGACGGCCGCCAAGCTGCTCGCCGAGTTCGGCGACCTGGCCGGGATCATGGCGGCGGTCGACGACCCGCGGGCCAAGCTCACGCCGTCGCAGCGCAAGCGGCTCACCGAGTCACGCCCGTACGTGGCGGTGGCCCCCACGGTGGTGCGGGTGGCGGGCGACGTGCCGCTGCCGGACGTCGACACCGTGCTGCCGCGCGGGCCGCGCGACCCGGCGGGGCTGGAGGCGCTGGCTGCGCGCTGGGGCCTGGGCGGTTCGCTGCAACGGCTGCTGACGACGCTCGGAGCGTGATCTCCCCTGGATGATCATTACTGGAATATTCCGGTAAGCGGCGCCCCGGGCCCGCCGAGCACGAGGTGTCCTCTGGAAGCGGATGGTAACTTAGGTAAACCTAACCAATTCTTGCAGGAGGTCGTGATGGCAGAGCGTCCGGGACGAAAGCCGCGCAAGACCCATACTGCCCGAGTGGTGCGCACCGAGCGGCTGACCCCGCACATGCGGCGCGTGGTGCTCGGCGGTGAGGGGCTGGCCGGTTTCGCGGCGGACACCTGCACCGACCACTATGTGAAGCTGCTGTTCGGCCCGGCGGGCGTCACCTACCCGGAACCCTTCGACCTGGAGGGGATCCGCGCCGAGTTCCCGCGCGAGCAGTGGCCCGTCACGCGGACGTACACGGTGCGTGCGTGGGACCCCGAACAGCGTGAGCTCACCCTGGACTTCGTGGTGCACGGCGACGAGGGGCTGGCCGGCCCCTGGGCGGGCCGCGTGCAGCCCGGAGAAACGGTCCGCTTCATGGGTCCCGGCGGCGCCTACGCCCCCGATCCCGCCGCCGACTGGCATCTGCTCGCCGGTGACGAGAGCGCGCTGCCCGCCATCGCCCGCGCCCTGGAGACCCTGCCGCCCGGCGCCCGCGCGCACGCCTTCGTGGAGGTGTCCGGCCCCGAGGAGGAGCAGAAGATCGACTCCGACGTGGACGTCGTCTGGCTGCACCGCGGCGAGCGCCCGGTAGGCGAGGCCCTGCTCGCGGCCGTACGGTCCCTGCACTTCCCGCAGGGCCGCCCGCAGGCGTTCGTCCACGGCGAGGCCGGCTTCGTCAAGGAACTGCGCCGCCTGCTCCGCGTCGAGCGCGGGATCCCGCGCGAGGACCTCTCCATCTCCGGCTACTGGCGCCTCGGCCACAACGAGGACGGCTGGCAGGCGTCCAAGCGGGAGTGGAACGCCCGCATCGAGCAGGAGCAGGAGGGCGCGACGGCGGCCGCGTGAGGTCGTCCGCGCAGGGGCAGGCCGGTTTCCGGGCCGTACGCTGGACCGCGATGAGACGCCGTACGCCGCCACCGCCCTCGCCGCTCCCCCAGCGGCACGGGGTCGACGCCGTGCGGGTACGGCTGCCGGCCGACGGGGCCTGGGCCACCGTGCGGGAGCATCTGGTGGAACGGCTGACCGGGGCCGGGCCTGGCGCGGTGGAGGCCCTGTTCGCGGCGGGGCGTATCGTGGCGGCCGACGGGCGGCCGGTGGCACCGGACGCGCCGTACGAGCCGGGCGCGTTCGTGTGGTTCCACCGGGAGCTGCCCGCGGAGGTACCGGTGCCGTTCCCGGTCCGCGTGGTCTACCAGGACGAGCACATCGTGGTGGCCGACAAGCCGCACTTCCTCGCCACGACCCCGCGCGGCTCCCATGTCACCCAGACCGCGCTGGCCCGGCTGCGGCACGAACTGGGCCTTCCGGCACTGGGCGCGGCACACCGACTGGACCGGCTCACCGCCGGGCTGGTGCTGTTCACCGTGCGGCCCGAGGAACGCGGCGCGTACCAGACGCTGTTCCGGGACCGGGCGGTGCGCAAGGAGTACGAGGCCGTCGCGCCGTACGACCCCTCGCTCGGCCTGCCCCGGACCGTGCGCAGCCGGATCGTGAAGGAGCGGGGGGTGCTGGCCGCGCGGGAGGTGCCGGGTGAGCCGAACGCGCTGACGCACGTGACACCGGCCGGGCACCGCGACGGGCTGGGCCGCTACCGCCTGGTCCCGGAGACCGGCCAGACCCATCAGCTCCGGGTCCATCTCAACTCGCTCGGCATCCCCATCCTCGGCGACCCCCTCTACCCCGAGGTCGCCCCACCCGTCCCGCCCGACGACTTCCGCCGCCCCCTCCAACTCCTCGCCCGCACCCTGCAGTTCACCGACCCGATCACCGGCCGCCCCCACCACTTCACCAGCACCCGCACACTCCAGGCCTGGGCCTCACCGGAGGAGTGGAGGGGGTGAGCCGAGGCCGACCGGGTAGCCCGCGGCCTGCTCAGCCCGGCGAACGGGTCACGCCCTGAAGCCCGACAGCCCGCAGCGTCTGCCCGGCCAGCGGACAGCGCGGTGGGCCGCCGGCTTGCTCAGACTGGCGGACAGCCCGCCGACCCGAAGTCCGATAGCCCGTGGCCCCACTCAAACGGGCGAACGCCCCAGCCCGCATCCCAGCTGCCCAGCTGGGTGTGCCCAGACCGGGGGCCCGGTAGCCGCAGGCCCGCTCAGGCCGACGGTCGGCCCGCCGTCCCCCGAGCCCGTTCAAGACGACGGGCGGCGGTCCGCCAGGCCCGAAGGCCCGGCAACCCGTAGGGCCTGCCCAGGCTGGCAAGCCCCTCCTCGGCACGGACGCCGGCAACGCGGGCTGGCCCGGGTGTGCGCCCCTTGCCCCCGGCGTCCCGAGCCGGTGTCCGTTACTCGCCCCGCCACCACCGCAGCAGGCGGCGCCACATGCCCTGGCGGGGGGTGGGCGGGGACGGTTGTGTGACGGGTTCGGGGGTGGGGGGGAGGTGGGGCGGCGGGGCGACGGGGGTGGGTGGCTGGTCTGCGGGGAGGGTGCCGATGTGCCAGGTGGGGCGGGGGGGCTGGAGGGGGGAGGCGCTCGGGGGGCGGGAGACGTCCTGCTGCGGCTTCGGCTCGAAGCGGACCGGCAGCGCCACCAGGTGCCGGGAGGCGATGGAGGACCGCCACTCCAAGTCCTCCTCCAGGCAGTCCAGATGGACGTCCGGGAGCCGCATCAGCAGCGCGTCCACGCCGACGTCGGCGATGGCGCGGCCGATGTCCTGGCCGGGGCACTCGTGCGGGCCGCCGCCGAAGGACAGGTGGGAGCGGTTGCCCTGCATCCCGGCCGACAGGTCGGGCCGTACCCGGGGGTCGACGTTGCCGGGGGCCGGCGCGAACAGCAGCCCGTCCCCCTTGCGGATGCGCTGCCCGCCCAGCTCGGTGTCCTGCTTGGCGAAGTACCCGAAGACCGTGCTGAACGGCGGCTCGTCCCACAGGGACTGCTCGATGGCCTCCGGCACGGTCATCTGCCCGCCGTTGAGCTGGGCGCGGAAGCCCGGCTCGGTGAGGACCATCCGCAGCGCGTTGGCGAGGAGGTTGGTGGTCGCCTCGTAGGCCGCGAACAGCACGACCCGCAGGTGCTCCCGCACCTCGTCGTCGCTCAGCCCCGCCGGGTGCGTGACCAGGTAGCTGGTGAAGTCGTCCTCGGGCCGGGTCCGGCGCCGGGTGGTGAGCCGGCTCAGCGCGTCCATGACGTAGGCGTGGCTCTGCAGCGCGGTCTCGCTGCCCTTGAGCGCGTCACGGGCGGCCTGCACCATCCGGTCGTTGTACTCCTCGGGCATGCCGAGGATCTCGCACATCACGGCCATCGGCAGGTGCTCGGCGAACTGGGAGACCAGCTCGGCGCGGCCCCGCTCGCAGAAGCTGTTGACGAGGGCCTGGGTGGACCGGCCGATGCTGCGCCGCATGCCCCGGTGGTCGATGGTCGACATGGCGCCGGTGACGGCCGCCCGCAGCCGCTGGTGCTCGTCGCCCTCGGCGTGCGAGCAGATGGGCTGCCAGGCGATGTGCGGCATGAGCGGGTGGTCGGGCTTGACCATGCCGTCCAGCAGCGGCGTCCAGATGCGGCTGTCCCGCGTGAACACCGAGGGGCTGCGCACCAGGTCCAGGTTCTCGGCGTGCCCGAGGACCACCCACATCGGTACGTCGTCGTGCAGCAGCACGGGCGCCACGGTGCCGTGCTCCTCCCGCAGCCGCTCGTAGAGATCGCCGAGATCGTCGGCGTCGGCGCCGTAGAGCCGGTGCAGTCCCCCGGGGCCCTGGCCGTGTGCCGGGCAGCCGGGCGGCGGTGCCGGGGCCGGGATCGGGGCGGTGTCGTGGGTGCCGGTGAGGGGGCGGTGTTCTGGCGTCACAGTGGTCGCTCCGGAAGCGATGGGTGGGGGAGGATGCGGGTCAGGTGAGGGCGCCGCTCATGGCGAGGGAGTGCAGGAAGCGCATCAGGGTCATCAGCACGTCCTTGCTGGAGGCCCGGCGCCGTACGTCGCACTCGACGATCGGGATGTCGGCGGCCAGGTCGAGCGCGGTGCGCAGCTCGTCCAGCGGGTAACGGGGCCCGTCGGGGAAGGAGTTGACGGCGACGACGAAGGGCACGCCGCGTTCCTCCAGCCGGCCCATGACGTCGAAGCTGACTTCCAGGCGCCGGGTGTCGACGAGGACGACCGCGCCGAGCGCGCCCTCGAACAGCCCGTTCCACAGGAACCAGAAGCGCTCCTGGCCGGGGGTGCCGAAGAGGTAGAGCACCAGCTTCTCGGTGATGCTGATGCGCCCGAAGTCCATGGCCACGGTGGTGGCCGTCTTCGTGTCGGAGCCGTAGTTGTCGTCGATGCCGATACCGGCCTGGGTCATGGTCTCCTCGGTGGTCAGCGGCCTGATCTCGCTGACCGACCCGACCATGGTGGTCTTGCCGACGCCGAAGCCGCCCACGATCACGAGTTTCACCGCGGTCTGCGCCGTCTGCGGCAGATGGTCCTCGGTGCGTGGGCCGGGGAGGGTGTCAGAGCCGTTGAAGTCCATGCATCACCGCTTCGAGAAGGGATCGGTCGGCGACCGCCCGCCGGATGATCGGGGCGCGCGCCTGCACCAGTTCGGCCGTGATCAGCTCGGTGATCAGTACGGTCATCGCGCTGAACGGCAGCTTCAGATAGGCCGAGAGCTCGGCGACGGACAGGGGGGCGGTACAGAGCCGGAGCAGCGCGGTCTGCTCGGGGCCGGCGGACGGCGGGGGCGCGGACCGCGCGACGATCAGGGTCACCAGGTCCAGTTCGGCCCGTCCGCCGTCGCCGGATCCGGCGATGATGTACAGCCGTTCGAGATCCTTGCCGCCCTCGCCGTCCCCCTCGCCGTCCGCCGGTTCGGGGGGCGGCGCCGGCGGGGGCGGCGGCAACGGTGTGGGTTGGCGCCGTTTGCGTCGTGGAGCGGTCATACGGTCTGCCCGTTCCTCCGGGGCGGACTGGTGAGATGGGCGCCGATCCGGACGACGAGGTCGCGCATCATGCTGCTCATCCGGCCCGGTTCGCAGGTCACGTCGGCGAGCACGGCGAGGTAGGCGTTGGCGCCGGCGTTCATGAGGTAGAAGTAGCCGCCCTCGATCTCGATGACGACGACCTTCATGTCGCCGGCGCCGGGGATCTCCTGGATGATGGCGCCGGCCAGGCTCTGTACGCCGGCGCAGGCGGCGGCCACCCGGTCGGCGGCGTCGGGGTCGCCGCCGTAGCGGGCGATGCGCAGTCCGTCGGCGGAGAGGACCACGATCATCTCGATGCCCGGGACTCCGTCGTTGAGCTGCTTGAGCAGCCAGTCGAAGTTGCCTCGCTGCTGGATCACTTGAGGTCCCCCTCGTCGTCGGCCATGGTGGGGTCGGCCGCGTCGTCGATCAGGTGCAGGTACTTGGTCGGGTTCAGCGTGAAGTCGGTCAGTTCGGAGGCCGTGGCGTCCTCGGGCATGCCCTTCCTCAGGCCGTTCCAGAAGTCCTCCATCCACATGCCGGGCGGCCGTTCCCTCAGCTTCTTCAGCTCGGGGTCCATCTCCGGGTCGGGTTCCGGCTCGCGTGTGGTCTGCGACCAGATGGTGGGCCTGCCCTCCCGCTCGGCGCGGTCGATGGCGGCCTGTTCGGCGACCCGCTGGGTGTAGGAGGTCTTGACCCGGCTGCGGCGCTGCGGCAGCCCGCCCGCCGTCCACTCGGTGACCTCGGGAACGTCGTCCTCCATGGAGATCCCGGCGGGGATGCGGGGGCTGGTGGGGCGGCGCTTCTTGGGCGGGCGCTTCGGGCCCTCGACGGCGCCGAGTTCGGGCTGGGGCACGCCGGTGGCGCCGATGCCGTGGGCGACGCCGACACCGGGTTCGGTGGTCGTCATCACGCGGGGTACGACGAGGATGGCGCGGACGCCGCCGTAGGCGGAGGCGCGCAGGGCGACCTCCATGTCGTAGGCGGAGCAGAGGCGGCCGACGACGGCGAGGCCGAGGCGGGGGTTCTCCCCCAGGTTCTGGGTGTCGTTGCCTGCCTTGGCCGCCTCCAGGGCGCCCTCGATCCTGGCGCGTGACTCCTCGTTCAGGCTGACGCCGGCGTCCTCGATCTCGATGGCGACACCGGTCTGCACCTCGGTCGCGGTGACGTGGACCTTGGTCTGCGGCGGCGAGTAGCGGGTGGCGTTGTCGAGCAGTTCGGCCAGGGCGTGCAGGATCGGCTCGACGCAGGTGCCCTTGATGTTCATGTGGACGATGGAGTTCAGCTCGATGCGCTTGTACTCCAGGATCCGGGACATGGCGCCGCGCAGCACGCTGTAGAGCGAGACGGGCAGGGGCCACTGCCGGCCGGGGCGGCCGCCGCCGAGGACGGTGATGGTGTCGGCGAGGCGGCCGATCAGGGCGGTGCCGTGGTCGATGCGCAGGAGGTCGTCGAAGACCTCGGGGTTGCGGCCGTGGTCCTCCTCCATTTCCCGGAGTTCGTGGGCCTGCTGGTGGACGATGGCCTGGACGCGCCGGGCGACGCTCACGAAGGACCGCTCCGTGGCGTCGCGCATGGAGATCTCCTGGTCGACCTCGCGTACGGCACGGCGGACGAGTTCGCGCTGCGACTCGGGGACGTGGCGCAGTTCGGGGTCGAGTTCGAAGACGCGGTGCATGGCGCCGCGCACCGATTCGCCGCCGCGCAGCCAGCCGACGGCGGTGGGCAGGATCTCGGTGCCGAGGCGGACGATCTCCTCGTCGTGGGCGGCGAGGCGGCGCTCCAGATACGCGGTGTGACGGGCGTGCTCGGCCTGTGCCTCCCGGAGTCTGCGTCCGCGTCGGACGACCTCGTACGCCGTGAGCAGCACCAGCACCGTGGCGACGGCCCCGCACACGCCGACGGCGACCCGGGCCGCGGGCGCCACCAGGGCGGCGGCGCCGCCGCTCGCGCCGGCCATCACTATGGCCGGCGGCAACAGCACACGTGCATAGGGACGTTCACGGCGACCGGGCGGCTTCTGAACACTCACCATGGATGCCTTCTGAGACGAATCGGCTGGGTGTCGGGGGAGCTTTCGAGGGGAAGGTTCATGGAACTGTCGGGATCAACTGCGTGTATGGGAACAGGCGCACGAACCACCTCAACTCGGTGCGCCGCGGGCGAGCTTAGTCCGACCGGATCATCGCCGTGTCATATTCGGCAAGCACCTGAAATCCCCCACACACCAGGAGTACGCTCAACTCCATTTACACGCAGGGCACTTATTCGAACACGCGGAGTAGCCGCCGATAGGCGCACGAATGCAACTCACCGTGACGAGTGAACAGGGGTGCAGCACCGCGCCCCGAAGGGGCGCGGGGAACTGCGCGACAAGCCACAGTCCACCCGCACCCGCGAGGCGGGGCTCACCCCACCGACGAGTAGGCGACCACACCCCGCAGCAACTGATCAACAGCCTTACGCGCCGCACGAGCAACGGTAGAGCCCTCCACAGGAGAAGCCGCAGAGACTTGGCCCAAGACGTCAATGACCTGCTTGCACCACCGCACAAAGTCCCCCGCGGGCATCTCCACCTCGCGCAGCACCTCGTCGAGCCCCTTCCCCGAGGCCCACATGTACGCGGCCCAGGCGAAGCCGAGGTCCGGCTCGCGCTGCCCGACCCCCTCCGTCTGGTTGATCCGGAAGTCCTCCTCCAGCGCGTCCAGCCGGCCCCAGATCCGCACCATCTCGCCCAGCGCGGCCTTCGCCTTGCCCGACGGCAGCTTCGGCGCCATCGCGTCGTCGCTGACCCGCGCCTCGTACACCAGCGCCGAGACGCAGGCGGCGAGTTCCGCGGGGCCGAGTCCTTCCCAGACGCCTTCGCGCAGGCACTCGCTGGCCAGCAGGTCGAGTTCGCCGTAGAGCCGGGCCAGCCGCCTGCCGTGCTCGGTGACCTCGTCGGCGCGCAGGTAGTCCAGTTCGGTCAGCAGGGCCACGATCCGGTCGAAGGTCCGCGCGATGGTGTTCGTGCGGCCCTCGATGCGGCGCTCCAGCTGCGAGGTGTCCCGCAGCAGCCGGTGGTAGCGCTCGGCCCAACGGGCGTGGTCCTCGCGGTCGTCGCAGCCGTGGCAGGGGTGGGCGCGGATCGCCGTGCGCAGCCGGGCGATCTCGCGGTCGTCGGCGGCCTGCGAGCGCTTCTTGCGGGCTCGCTCGGGCGGGATGTGGCCGGCCTTGCTGCGCAGCGCCGAGGCGAGGTCGCGGCGGGACTGCGGGGAGCGCGGGTTGAACGACTTCGGGATGCGCATCCGGTCCAGCGGTTCGACCGGCACCGGGAAGTCCATCGACGCCAGCCGCTTGACCTGCCGTTCGGCGGTCAGCACCAGGGGGCGCGGGCCGTCGTGGTGGTCGAAGCCGCGGTGGCCATTGGAGCGCCCGGCGGGCAGCCCCGGGTCCAGGACCAGCGCCAGGCCCGCGTACTTGCCGGTGGGCACGTGGATGATGTCCCCGGGCTTGAGCTTCTCCAGGGCGACGGCGGCCTCGGCGCGCCGCTGGCTGGCGCCCTGGCGGGCCAGTTCGGTCTCGCGGTCCTTCAGTTCGCGGCGCAGCCGCGCGTACTCCTCGAAGTCGCCGAGGTGGCAGGTCATGGAGGCCTTGTAGCCCTCCAGTCCCTCCTCGTTGCGCTGCACCTGCCGGGAGATCCCGACGACCGACTTGTCGGCCTGGAACTGGGCGAATGAGGTCTCCAGCAGTTCGCGCGAGCGGTGCCGGCCGAACTGCTCGACCAGGTTGACCGCCATGTTGTACGACGGCTTGAAGCTGGAGCGCAGCGGATAGGTGCGGGTGCCCGCGAGTCCGGCGAGGTGCTCGGGGCTCATGCCGCGCTGCCACAGCACGACGGCGTGGCCCTCGACGTCGATGCCGCGCCGGCCGGCCCGGCCGGTGAGCTGGGTGTACTCGCCGGGGGTGATGTCGGCGTGCTGCTCGCCGTTCCACTTGACGAGCTTCTCCAGCACTACCGAGCGGGCGGGCATGTTGATGCCGAGGGCGAGGGTCTCGGTGGCGAACACGGCCTTCACCAGGCCGCGTACGAACAGTTCCTCGACGACCTCCTTGAAGGTCGGCAGCATGCCCGCGTGGTGGGCGGCGATGCCCCGCTCCAGGCCCTCCAGCCACTCGTAGTAGCCGAGGACGTGCAGGTCCTCGGTGGGGATGGCGGCGGTGCGCTCCTCGACGAGGGTGCGGACCTGTTCCCGGGCCTCCTCGTCGTTGAGCCGGAGCCCGGCGTACAGGCACTGCTGGACGGCGGACTCGCAGGCGGCGCGGCTGAAGATGAAGGTGATGGCGGGCAGCAGGCCCTCGGCGTCGAGCCGCTCGATGACCTCGGGCCGGCCGGGCGTCCAGATCCGGGAGCGCTGCCTGCGCTCCCGTTCCCGGTCGGCCTCGCGCATGGCGCGCCCGCGCCGGCGGTCCTGGTACGACGGCCTGCTCGCCTCCATGCGGGCGAGGCGGGCGAGGTCGGGGTTGACGGCCTTCTTGTGGCCCTCGCCCTCCTCGAACAGGTCGTACATCCGGCGCCCGGCGAGCACGTGCTGGAAGAGGGGCACGGGCCGGTGCTCGGAGACGATCACCGCGGTGTCGCCGCGGACGGTGTCCAGCCAGTCGCCGAACTCCTCGGCGTTGGAGACGGTCGCCGACAGGGAGACGAGGGTGACCGACTCGGGCAGGTGGATGATCACCTCTTCCCAGACGGCGCCGCGGAACCGGTCGGAGAGGTAGTGCACCTCGTCCATGACCACGTAGCCGAGGCCGAGGAGGGTCTGGGAGCCCGCGTACAGCATGTTCCGCAGCACCTCGGTGGTCATCACGACCACGGGGGCGCCGGAGTTCACGCTGTTGTCGCCGGTGAGCAGGCCGACCTTGTCCGCGCCGTAGCGGCGGCACAGGTCGGCGTACTTCTGGTTGGACAGCGCCTTGATCGGCGTCGTGTAGAAGCACTTCTTGCCCTGCCCCAGGGCGAGGTGGACGGCGAACTCGCCCACGATCGTCTTGCCGGAGCCGGTGGGCGCGGCCACGAGCACACCCTGTCCGGCTTCGAGGGCCTGGCAGGCCTCGATCTGGAAGGGGTCGAGACCGAAGTCGTACATCTCGCGGAAGGACGCGAGCGCGGTGGCCTGCTCGGCAGCCCGCCTGCGGGCCGCCGCGTACCGCTCGGCCGGTGAGAGGTCCTGAGTCATCGTGCTTTCGAGCGTACCGGGCCGCACTGACAACAGGACGATCATTATCCGCGGCCGCGGGAACGCGGATGCCCCGGCCCGGGAGATTTCGCGGGCCGGGGCATCCGGCGTCTGGCTCGCTCCGGTTACGGAGAGCCCTCGTTCGTCACATCACGTGATGTCGTCGTAGCCGTTGACGCGTTCACTGCCCGGCAGTTCGGGGGCCGTGCTCGCGGTCACCGACTCCACCTCGCCGATGGCGTCGGGCGTGAGGTCCAGCTCGGACGCCTCGTCGTCCCCGGGTCCCCCGGCGTCGCGGCGGGCCCGGCGCCGGTCGTTGAGCAGCGAGAAGGCCACGGCGATGAAGAAGAGCGCCCAGATCGGCGACGCCAGCGCCAGCATGGTCATCGGGTCGGGGCTGGGCGTGGCGATGGCCGCGAACGCGGTGATGCCGACGACCATCCCGCGCCACCAGCCGAGCATCCGCTTGCCGGACAGGACGCCGGTGAGGTTCAGCATGACCAGCAGCAACGGCATCTCGAAGGCGAGGCCGAAGACGACGATCATGCGGGTGACCAGGTCCAGCAGGTCGTCCAGGGGCAGCAGGTTCTCGGCACCGGTCGGCGTGAGGTCGATCATCACCCGCGCCGTGGTGGGCAGCACGTTGAACGCGAGGTATCCGCCGCCGACGAAGAGAGGGGCGCCGAAGCCGACGAAGGCGTAGGCGTACTTCTTCTCCTTGCGGTGCAGGCCCGGCGCGACGAACGCCCAGAGCTGGTAGAGCCAGACCGGGGAGGCGAGCACCACACCGGCCGTCAGCGCGACCTTCAGGGCCAGGGTGAACGGAGCCAGCAGGCCGCTGACCGTGATGTGCGCGCAGTGGACGTTCTTCGACTTGGCCAGCTCGCCGAAGGACTGGTCACAGCCGATCTCGTCCAGAATGGGCCGGGTGACGAAGTCGATGATGTCCTTGTAGAAGAACGCCGCCACGATGGTGACGACGAGGATCGCCAGGACACCCTTCGCGAGCCGGTTGCGCAGCTCACGCAAGTGATCCGCGAGCGGCATCCGCCCCTCGGGATCTCTCTCCTTCTTGCGGGCAGACTTGGGCAACCCACATCCTCATCTCGTGCTGGGGACCGGATCGCCCCGGTCCTCGCGTCAGCGCTGGGTCGTGTCCGTCGGCTCGTTGACCGGGCGGGAGCTGGTCACGTCGCCGGGCGCGGCCTGGATCGTGCGCTGAGCCGCAGAGGGCTCCTCGGCGGGCTGGGCGGAGGAGGCGGTGGACTTGCCGCCGTCGTCCTTCATCGCCTTCGCCTCGCTCTTGAGGATGCGCGCGGACTTGCCGAGCGAACGCGCCATGTCCGGGAGCTTCTTCGAGCCGAACACGAGGACGATCACCAGAACCAGGAGCAGGATGTGCCACGGCTCAAGTCCGTTGCGGAACATAAATCTTCACCTTCTCACCGAGGCGGGGCGGCGGGGCCATGTCCGACCGGTCGGACACGTGTCCGAACCTGGTGCTTCGCAGCGATCGTATCGCCTGGGAGTGAACACGGGGCAATCCCGGGGCGTGACTCTGCTCTGCGGACCGTGCCTCGTCGCCGGGCCGCGACCTGAAGCGTACCTGGCCCGGTGGGCGGCGTAACAGGGCGAAGTGACGCACACCGCTCACACGCCCGGACTCACCGGCCTCTGACCAGGTCCGTCACAGGGAATCCACGGCCCGGGCCGCGCTCACCGCCGACTTCTCCAGGTCCTCGGCCGCCCTGCTGATACGGCGCGCGGAGTCCGTCACCTGCTGCCCGAGGCGCCGCGCCTCCAGGAAGACCCGGACGGCGAGCGCACCCAGCACGGCGAGACCCAGAAAACCCACGGCAACGGCGAACATCGGCCAGAACATGAGCCGAGCCTAGACGGTCACACCGGCGCGAGCGCGCCCGGCCGCCCCAGGCCTGATCGGCCCGGACGGACCCTAGACCGTCGAGTGCAGTCGCAGGGTCCTGACGCCGCCGCCGGTCAGCAGTTCCACGATCCGCTCCCCCGCCGGCTTGCGGACGGCCGCGCCGCAGTCCGGGCAGGTGAAGGAGTAGAACGTGGTCCGGCTGCTGGCGCCGATGGCCAGGCGCAGGGCGCTCGCGGTGAGCTCGAAGCGGCCCCGGCAGTCCGGGCAGCCCGCCCGGAACACCACGGGCACGACTCTCCGCATCCCGGCGAAGGCGGCCGCCACCGTCATTTCCCGCGCACCGGACACCGCACCGGACACCGGAGACTCGCTCAACACCCTGGCTCCTGCCTGTCGTGAACACCGTGCACCGCCGGCGGTGACGTGTCGTACGCCGCCAGGGCCTCGCGGGCCGCCTGCCGGGCGCTGCCGGCCAGCTCGGCCGGCGAGACGATCCGTCCGTCGTGGCCCAGGCGCAGCGCGAGCCGGCGCAGCGAGGCCGGGTCGGGGGTGCGCAGAGTGATACGCAGCCCGCCGTCGGGAAGCTCATCCGCGCTGTCGTGCGGGTAGTACTCGGCGACCCACCGGCCGCCGGGGCCGACCTCGACGACGACCTCCGGGTCCTCGGCGGCCGGCTGCACCAGCGCCTCGGACAGGTCCCGCAGCTCCATCTCGGGCGGCGCGGACGGCTCGTCCAGGATCCTGATCTCCGCGACCCGGTCCAGGCGGAACGTGCGCCGGGCCTCCGAGCGGCGGCACCAGGCCTCCACATAGGTGTGTCCGACGCTGACCAGGCGGATCGGGTCGATCTCGCGCTCGGTGACCTCGTCCCGGGCCGGCGAGTAGTAGCGGATCCACAGGCGGCGCCGCTCGGAGATCGCGCGGTCGACGTCGGCGAAGACGCCGCCCTCCGATTCGAAGGTCACCGACAGCCGCGAGCTGGCGCCGGCCGCCTCGCCGGCCGCCGTCTCCACCTTCGCGGTGGCCCGCAGCAGGGCCTGCCGGTCGCCCTCCCTGAGGCCGGGCAGCGTGGCCACGGCGCGGGCCGCCACCAGCAGGGCGGTCGCCTCGTCGGCGGCGAGGCGCAGCGGCTCGGCCGCCTCCTCGCCGAGCGCCGCCGGGTTGTGCCACCAGATCCGCTCGCCGTCGGTGTCGATGTCCAGCAGGTCGCCGCCGCGGAAGCTGGTGCCGCACATGGGCAGCAGATCGAGGTCCGAGACCAGCTCGTCCTCGGTGATGCCGAAGGCGCGCGCCACGTCCGCGATCCGGGCGCCGGGCCGCTCCCTGAGGTACGTCACCAGGGACAGCATCCGCCGGGTCTGGTCGATGGCGTTCACGGGCCTGACCGGTTTGCCTGCCACAGTGTTGCTCGCTCCCCCTCAGCCCTTGGCCACGGCACGCAGCCGGTCCACCACGTCGGCCCGCAGCTCGGCCGGCTCCAGCACCACGACGTCCGGCCCGAACTCCACCAGCCAGGCGTCCAGCCCGTGCCCGTACGGAATCTCCAACTCGTCCCAGCCGTCGCCGAGTTCCCGCACCTTGGCGGCCTTCGCCCGAAGGGGGTACCCGGCGCCGGAGCGCAGCCGGATCAGCGCCGTGCGGTCGGCGATCTCCCCCGCCCAGCCCGCCACCGTCTCCCGGACCGTCACCACGTCCGGGACGGGCGCGGTGAAGCCGCTGCCCCGCGAGCGCACGCGGCCGGTGATCCGGGACAGCCGGAACACCCGCTCCGCGCCCCGGTCCCGGTCGTACCCCGCCAGGTACCAGTGGCCGCGCCAGCACTCCAGCGCCCACGGCTCCACGTGCCGGGGTTCGGGATGCGCGGCGGAGGCCTTGCGGTACTCGAAGACGACCGGGCGGCGGTCCCGGCAGGCCAGCATCAGCGGCTCGAACGCCGTCTCGTGGACGGGGATCCGCGGTTCCAGCGCGCCATGGGCCTCGTACGGGTCGACGCCCTCGGGCAGGCCGGCGGCCCGCAGCTTCTGCAGGGCGCCGCTGGCCGCGCCGGCGAGCCGGGCCTGCTGCCACACCTTGGCGGCCAGCCCGAGGGCGGCGGCCTCCTCCGCGTCGAGGATGATCGGCGGCAGCCGGTTGCTGTCCCTGCGGGCGAGATAGCCGACCTCGCCGTCGATGTTCTCGACGGTCTCGATGACCAGCCCCAGCTCGCGCAGGTCGTCCTTGTCCCGCTCGAACATCCGGTTGAAGGAGTCGTCGCTCCCGGCCGCCCCCTGCTCCGGCCTGAACGCCTCGACGTAGGCCTCAATGGACTCGCGCAGCTCACGCTTGCTCAGCGGCCGCCGCGTCCCCAGCAGGCACAGCGCGAGGTTCATCAGCCGCTCGGCCTTGGCAATGGCCATCGACGCCCTTCGCCTTCCCTCTGTTGCTTCCGACCGATGACCGTACCGCTCCGCGGTGTGGCGGCAAAAGCCGGAGCAGACAAAGAGGGCCCATGCGGACAGCACGGGCCCTCCTTCGACCAGGAACGGTCAGCGCTTGGCCACGCCCATCAGGTCGCAGACGAAGATCAGCGTCTCACCCGGGGCGATGGCACCGCCGGCGCCGCGGTCGCCGTAGGCGAGGTGCGCGGGGATGACCAGCTTGCGCCGGCCACCGACCTTCATGCCCTGCACGCCCTTGTCCCAGCCCTGGATGACCTGGCCGACGCCCAGCTGGAACTCCAGCGGGGTGCCCCGGTTCCAGGAGGCGTCGAACTCCTCGCCGGTCGAGAACGCGACGCCCACGTAGTGGACCCGCACGAAGTCGCCGGGGCCGGCCACCTCGCCGTCGCCCTCCCAGAGGTCCTTGATCTCAAGGTCTGCCGGCGCCGGCCCGTCCGGGAAGTCGATCTCCGGCTTGTCGATGCTCACGTCACTGGCTCCTGCTTGTGTACGACACGAAACGCGAACAGTCTTTCATCTTCGCCCGCCCTCCGCCCGCCACCCGGGCGCACGCCGTCGGCGCCGTCACATCGCGGCGAGGATGTCCACCGTGAACACCAGCGTCGAGCCCTTCTTGACGGCGCCGCCGCTCGGCGGGTTGTCGCCGTAGCCCAGGTCCGGCGGCACCACGATGAGCACCCGGCTGCCCACCTTCTTGCCGGTCAGCCCCTGCGCCAGGCCCTTGACGACCTGCTCCATCTGCTGCACGCCGAACTGGCTGAGCCGGCCCGAGCCGTACGTCCGCTGGAACGTCTTCCCGCCGTCCCAGACGAGACCCTGGAACTGGCACAGGATCGTCTGGTCGGCGGTCACCTTCGGGCCGTCGCCCTCCAGCACGTACGCCGACACCAGCTTCTTCGGCGGATCCGTCTTCGGCACGGTCACCTTCGGCACCTCGCCGTCGGTGTTGGTGCCGACCTTCGGCAGCGCCGGGTCCTGGGCGACCGGCTTGCCGTGCACGGAGCTCTTGGAGTTGAACGACTCCAGCACGTCGATCACGAACACCAGCGTGTCCGTGCCCTTGATCCCGGCCTGCGCGTTGCCCGAGGTGCCGTAGCCCCACTTCGGCGGCACAGCGATCTCGACGCGGCTGCCCACCTTCTTGCCGGTCAGCGCGTACCGCCAGCCGTCGATGACACTGCCCTGCGCCAGCTGGATCACCAGCGGCCGCTTGCGGTCGTAGGAGTTGTCGAAGACCTTCCCCGTGTCCCAGATCTGGCCCAGGTAGTCGGCCCGGACGAAGTCGTTCTCCACGAGCGTGCGGCCGGTGCCCGCGATCAGCGTCCGCACGGCCAGGTTCTTCGACGGGTCGCCCGTGCCCTTGGCGACCGTCGGCTTCTCCCCGAACTCCTTGCCCGCGGTGACCGCCGGCAACGGCCCGTCCACGATCTTCGGCGGAGGCGCCGACGAGGCCGACGGCGACGCGCCGGACTTGCCGCCCCCGGACGAGTCGTCGCCGCATCCGGCGAGCGTGACGAGTCCAGCGGGAACGGCGGCGAGGAGAAGGGAACGTCGGCGCACGGAAGCCTCGTAATCGGTCGATCTTGCGGACGGGCGTGCGCGCAACTCTACGACGTGAGCAGGGCGCCGTACCGAAAACGTACGGCGCCCGTGTGGCGCTTTCCCGGCAATTCCCGCCCGGAGCGCTCGACTCACATCTCTTCGCCTACATTCCGGCGATCAGCTTCTCCACCCGGTCGTCCACCGCACGGAACGGGTCCTTGCACAACACCGTCCGCTGGGCCTGGTCGTTGAGCTTCAGATGCACCCAGTCCACGGTGAAGTCCCGGCGCTGCTCCTGCGCCCGCCGGATGAAGTCACCGCGCAACCGCGCCCGAGTGGTCTGCGGGGGAACCGACTTGCCCTCGAAGATCTTCAGGTCGTTGCAGATCCGGGTCGCCTGGCCCTTCTTCTCCAGCAGGTAGTACAGGCCACGACGGCGGTGGATGTCGTGGTAGGCGAGGTCTATCTGCGCGACCCGCGGATGCGACATCGTCATGTTGTGCTTGGCCCGGTACCGCTCGATGAGCTTGTATTTCATCACCCAGTCGATCTCGGTGCCGATCCGGTCCAGTTCCTCCGTCTCGATCGCGTCGAGGGTGCGGCCCCACAGCTCCAGGACCTGTGCCACCGTGCCCGTGCGGATGCCCCGGCGGTCGCAGAAGTCCACGGCCTTGTCGAAGTACTCGCGCTGGACCTCCAGCGCGGACGCCTCCCGGCCGCTCGCGAGGCGCACCTTGCGCCGGCCGGTGATGTCGTGGCTGACCTCGCGGATCGCCCGGATCGGGTTCTCCAGGGTCAGGTCGCGCATCACCGTGCCGGCCTCGATCATGCGCAGCACCAGGTCGGTCGCGCCGACCTTGAGCAGCATCGTCGTCTCGGACATGTTCGAGTCGCCCACGATGACGTGCAGCCTGCGGTAGCGCTCCGCGTCCGCGTGCGGCTCGTCACGCGTGTTGATGATCGGGCGGGACCGCGTCGTCGCCGACGACACGCCCTCCCAGATGTGCTCCGCGCGCTGGCTCACGCAGTACACCGCACCGCGCGGGGTCTGCAGCACCTTGCCCGCACCGCAGAGCAGCTGCCTGGTCACCAGGAACGGGATGAGGATGTCGGCGAGGCGGGAGAACTCCCCGTGCCGCGCCACCAGATAGTTCTCATGGCAACCGTAGGAGTTGCCCGCCGAGTCCGTGTTGTTCTTGAACAGGTAGACGTCGCCCGCGATTCCTTCCTCGTGCAGGCGTCGCTCCGCGTCCACCAGGAGTCCCTCGAGAATGCGCTCGCCGGCCTTGTCGTGGGTGACCAGCTCGGTCACGTTGTCACATTCGGGTGTCGCATATTCCGGATGTGACCCCACATCGAGATACAGCCGGGCGCCGTTGCGCAGAAATACATTGCTGCTGCGGCCCCATGACACGACACGGCGGAAGAGGTACCGCG
Organism: Streptomyces sp. L2; assembly: GCF_004124325.1. Taxonomy (NCBI): domain Bacteria; kingdom Bacillati; phylum Actinomycetota; class Actinomycetes; order Kitasatosporales; family Streptomycetaceae; genus Streptomyces; species Streptomyces sp. L2. Next base: position 6,447,449 of record NZ_QBDT01000001.1, on the reverse strand, counting down.
CCACCTCGTCAGGAGACAGGCGCCGCTGTCCCCTGAACGTGCACGTGACGCCGTACTCGTTCTCCAGCCCGAAAATGCGGCGGTCCATGACTGAACATTACGCCCGATCACCCGAGCTGAAACGGGGTTCGGCAGCACGATTTGGATCATTTTCCGATGAAGCCGCAACAACCGCGCCCCGCGCGGGAGCTGCGAGGAACCCGCTCAGGGCCAGCAGCACCAGCAGCGACACCGCCCCCGCCGCGCCCGGCACCGCGAAACCCCACCGCGCGCCACCCGCCTGGACGACCGGCCCCGCCAGGCCCGTTCCGACCGAGGCGCCCACCGTGAACGTCGTCACCAGCCACGAGAACGCCTCCGTGACCGTCCCGCCCGGCGCGTGCCGGTCCACGAGGATGAACGCGCAGGCGATGCACGGCGCCAGGAACACCCCTGCCAGCACCGCCAGGGCCACCATCGCCGGCACACCGGGCATCCACACCAGCGGCAGGTAACACACCGCCAGAAGCGCCACCAGCGACCGCAGTCGCCGCTCCGGCGCACCCCGCCACTGCCGCGCCCCGTACACGGTGCCGCCCACGAGCGCGCCCAGGCCCACACCCGCCATCAGCCAGCCGTACACCGCGTCGCCGCCATGACCGTCCGCGTACGACACCGACGCCACCGTGATCGAGCCCAGCGCCATCCCGACGAACAGGAAGGAGCCCAGCAGCACCAGCAGACCGGGCGACCGCAGCGCGCCCAGCCAGTGCGCCTCACGCGGCGCCGACCGCCACGCGCGCGAGGGCGGCGACAGCACGACCGACAGCGCCCCCAGCACACCCAGCCCGTTCAGCACGAGCAGCGCCGCCCGCTCCGACCACAGCGACACGCACAGCGTCACCAGCAGCGGGCCGACCGTGAACATGACCTCCTGCGCGACGGCGTCCATCGCGTACGCCGTGTGCACCTGCTCCTCGCGGCGCAGCACCGAGGGCCACAGGGCGCGCAGCCCGCCCTCCAGCGGCGGCGTGAACAGCCCCGCCGCGGCGACGGCCGCGTACGCCACCGGCAGCGGATCGGTCCCGCAGAACGCGAAGGCGCCCATGGCGAGGGCGGCGGCGAGGGCCGCCGGCAACTGCACGCGCGGCTGGCCGTACAGGTCCACCAGCCGCCCCAGCACCGGCTGACCCACGGCGTTGGCCACGCCGTACGCCGCCGCGAGTCCTCCGGCGAGGCTGTACGAGCCGCCCTGCGCGCGCACGAACAGCACCAGCGCGATCGCCGCGGTTGCGTTCGGCAGCCGGCCCACCAGCGTGCCGGTCAGCAGCCGGGCCGCGTGCCGCGCCCTGAGGACCTCCGAAAAGCCCGCGGCCATGCCCCGCCTCCAAGTGTTACGTATAACCCCGCCTGTCATACGTACCATGTGCGCTGTTCACACGTCCAGGCGAACGACCCGCCAGAACAGGAGCACGACCACGGTGGCACGCAGCAGCACGCGCCCGACCAGCCGTGACGTCGCCCACGCGGCCGGAGTCTCCCAGGCCGCCGTCTCCCTCGTCCTCGGCGACAAGTGGCGCGGCCGGGTCTCCGAGGCCACCGCCGAACGCGTCCGCCAGGCCGCCCGCGACCTCGGCTACCGGCCCAACCTCGCCGCCCGCAACCTGCGCCTCGGCCGCACCCGCACGGTCCTCCTCGTCGTGCCCGCCCTGACCACCGAGTTCTTCGCCGGCGTCTACACCGGCGCCGCCCGCGTCGCCGGCCGGCACGGCTTCGGCGTCGTCCTCTACCCCTCCCCCGAGGGCATCGGCCCGGCCCGCGACCCGTTCGCCTCCGCACAGGCCGCCCTCGACGGCATCATCGCCTCCTCCATGGCCGCCGACGCCCTCACCGCCCTGCGCGGCGACCAGCTCCCCCTCGTGATGCTCGACAGCGACCCGCACGGCAGCCTCGGCGCCGCCACCGTCAACCTCGACATCGCCGACGGCGTCCGCCAAGTCACCGCGCACCTGCTCGGCCTCGGCCACCGCCACATGCTCCACCTCGCGGCCGACGTCCCCTCCTGGACCTTCGACCTGCGCGCCCGCGAACTGGCCCGCCGCCTGGCCGCCACCCCCGGCACCCGGCTGCGCACCGCCCGCGCCCCCATCTCCATCGACGGCGCCCGCACCGCCACCGAGGCCGCGCTCGCCGCGCCGGGCCCCCGGCCCACCGCCGTCATCTGCGACGACGACAAACTCGCCGCCGGCGCCTACAAGGCGATGCGCCGCCTCGGCCTGCGCGTCCCCGACGACATCTCCGTCACCGGACTCGACGACCTCGCCCTCGCCACCGCCCTCGACCCCGAACTCACCACCGTCCGGCTCGACGCGGAACTCTTCGGGGAACGCGGCATGCAGGCCCTCCTGGCCGTCCTGGACGGCCGCACACCCGACGCCGGGGACATCCCCGTGGAACTCGTCGTACGGGGCTCCACGGCCCCGGCACCGGCCTCCTGACGCAAGGGTGCCCCGGCCGGTGATCCGGCCGGGGCGCCCTTGCGTCGAGGCTTGTGCTACTCGTCCTCGTCGTCGGAGGTCTCCGCCTCCGTCGACGCGCCCTCCGCCTCCAGCAGCCGGGCCAGCTGCCGGCCCACGATCCGCTTGAACTTCCGCTTCTGCGGCCGCGTGCGGTCCAGCACCGCCACTTCCAGCCGCTCCGCGGGAATCTCCCGCTCACTGCCGTTGGTGTCCCGCGACAGCGCCTGCACGGCCAGGCTCAACGCCTCCGCGAGACTCATCCCGTCCTGATGGCGCTGATCCAGGAACCCGCTGATCTGCTCGGCGTTGCCGCCGACCGCCACCGAGCCGTGCTCGTCGACGATCGAGCCGTCGTGCGGCAGCCGGTAGATCTGGTCGCCCTCCGGGGTCTCCCCGACCTCGGCGACCACCAGTTCCACCTCGTACGGCTTTTCCGCCGCCGAGGAGAAGATCGTGCCCAGGGTCTGCGCGTACACGTTCGCCAGCCCGCGGGCGGTCACGTCGTCACGGTCGTAGGTGTACCCGCGCAGGTCGGCGTAGCGGACACCGCCGATCCGCAGGTTCTCGTACTCGTTGTACTTGCCGGCGGCGGCGAAGCCGATCCGGTCGTAGATCTCGCTGAACTTGTGCAACGCACGGGACGGGTTCTCGCCGACGAACACGATGCCGTCGGCGTACTGGAGCACCACGAGGCTGCGACCGCGCGCGATGCCCTTGCGGGCGTACTCCGCGCGGTCCGCCATGGCCTGCTGGGGTGAGACATAGAACGGCGTCGACACCGGTTATCCGTCCCTTTCTGTCATGGTCACAGTGATCACCTTCCACACAACCGGCCCGCGGTCAGAGCAGCGCGGCCTTCGGGCCGTCCGGCTCCTCCAGACGCCTCTGCAGCACCGCGCGGGACAGGTCGGACGCCTGCTCCTCCGTCAGCCTGCGGAAACCGTCCTCGGTGATCACGGTGATGATCGGGTAGATCCGGCGGGCGACATCGGGACCACCGGTCGCCGAGTCGTCGTCAGCCGCGTCGTACAGGGCCTGCACGACCAGGGTCGTCGCCTGCTCCTCGGTCAGGTCCTCCCGGAACAGCTTCTTCATCGCGCCCCGCGCGAAGATCGAGCCGGAACCGGTCGACGCGTAGTTGTGCTCCTCGGAACGGCCGCCCGTCACGTCGTACGAGAAGATCCGCCCCCGGTCCCGGTCCACGTCGTACCCCGCGAACAGGGGCACCACGGCCAGGCCCTGCATCGCCATGCCCAGATTGGACCGGATCATCGTCGACAGCCGGTTCGCCTTGCCCTCCAACGACAGCTGCGCACCCTCGACCTTCTCGAAGTGCTCCAGCTCCAGCTGGAAGAGCTTCACCATCTCCACGGCGAGACCGGCGGTGCCGGCGATGCCCACGGCCGAGTACTCGTCCGCGGGGAACACCTTCTCGATGTCCCGCTGGGCGATCACATTGCCCATGGTGGCCCGGCGGTCACCGGCCAGCACCACGCCGCCGGGGAACGTCACCGCGACGATCGTCGTCCCGTGCGGCGCCTCGATCACCCCCTGCGTCGGCGGCAGCTGCCGCTTGCCGGGCAGCAGCTCGGGCTGGTGCTCCGAGAGGAAGTCCATGAAGGAGGAAGATCCTGGCGTCAGGAAGGCAGCTGGTAGACGCCCGGTGCCACGAGTATTGGCTTCCACGAGTTTCCTTCCAGATAGGCGGCAGCCCGGCGTACGGCGTCGGGATCATCTCTCAACTTACCGATGGCCGAATTGCAGTTGAAGCACAGTACGCCACGGACCCTACCCGTCTTGTGGCAGTGATCCACATGTACGGCCGGGGCAGTCAGGCAAATGCAACAGATGCCCCGCTGCGCAGCAATCAGCGCGTCCAACTCCACGGGCGTGAGATCGTACTTGCGCTCGAAGTAGCTCACCCGGTTCCGCTCGGCACGGCACTCGCGGCAGTAGCTCGCCCAGCCGTCCGAAGAGGCTCTGTTGCGCTCCCAGTCGTCGTGCGGCTTCACCGTTCGACACTGAGGGCACCGCTTATGCCCCCTTGGAACCGGCACCTTCACACGCACCGTCTTGCCCTTGGCCTCCTGACGCTGCCTGTAGTACTCCGCGGAGCACTCCTTGCAGTACGCCTGAAGGCCATCACGCATCGCTTTGTTGCTCGCGAAGTCCGCTCGCGGCCTCTCCTGCTTGCACCGCGAGCAGCGCTTCGCGTCATCCGGGTCCCGCACCGATCCCCCCGCTACCTTCAATTCGAAGGCAAATCAGCGAACGTGGCCATTATTGTCCGCCTTTTTGCACAAATGACCTCACGAAGTCCTCGGCGTTAGACTCGAGTACATCATCGATTTCGTCCAGGACGTCGTCCACGTCGTCGCTCAGCTTTTCCTGCCGCTCCTTGAGGTCCTCGGCAGCCTGCGCGTCCTGCGCCTGCTCCTCGACCTCTTCGGTGGAGCGTGTGGCCTTCTGCTGGCCGCCGCCGGTGTCCTTGGTTGCCATAACCCTCACCCCGCTCAGATCGCCCGACATGGTCGTCAGGTCGGCATCGCTGCCGATCGGTGATGATCAGACCCTACAAGTCGGGTCCGACATCGGCCCCGCAGTTTCGACAACGTGCGGGGGCCACTTCGATGATTCCCGGGCGGTGGGGTTTCCACCCTGTCCGCCCGGGCCGGTACGAGTACCCCGCGTGACCTTGCTCAGCCGCCGGACAGGATCCTGACCAGGTCTTCTGCCGTGCGGCAGCGGTCCAGCAGCTCCTTGACGTGATTTCGCGTTCCGCGTAGCGGTTCCAGGGTTGGGACCCGCTGCAGGGAATCCCGGCCGGGCAGGTCGAAGATCACCGAGTCCCAGGAGGCGGCCGCCACGTCGTCGGCGTACTGCTCCAGGCAGCGGCCCCGGAAGTAGGCTCGGGTGTCCTCCGGGGGCTTCCTGCGGGCCCGGTCTACCTCGGTCTCGTCCAGCAGCCGCTTCATGCGCCCGCGGGCCACCAGACGGTTGTAGAGGCCCTTCTCGGCGCGCACGTCGGCGTACTGGAGGTCGACGAGGTGGAGCCGGGCGGCGTCCCAGTCGAGGCCGTCACGGCGGCGGTAGCCCTCCATGAGTTCCCGCTTGGCGACCCAGTCGAGCTCGCCGGCCAGGCTCATCGGATCGTTCTCCAGCCGGTTGAGGGTGTCCTCCCAGCGGGCCAGGACGTCCTTGGTCTGCTCGTCGGCGTCGGCCCCGAAGCGCTCCTCGACGTACTTGCGGGACAGCTCGAAGTACTCCATCTGGAGCTGTACGGCGGTCAGGGTACGGCCGCTGCGCAGCGTGATGAGCCGTCGCAGGGTCGGGTCGTGGGAGACCTGGTGGAGCGTGCGGACCGGCTGGTCGACGGCGAGGTCGACGGCGATGAAACCGTCCTCGATCATCGACAGGACGAGGGCGGTGGTGCCCAGCTTGAGGTAGGTCGAGATCTCGGAGAGGTTGGCGTCGCCGATGATCACGTGCAGCCGGCGGTACTTCTCCGCGTCGGCGTGCGGTTCGTCCCGGGTGTTGATGATGGGCCGCTTGAGTGTCGTCTCCAGCCCGACCTCGACCTCGAAGTAGTCGGCGCGCTGGCTGAGCTGGAAGCCGTGCTCGTGGCCGTCCTGGCCGATGCCGACGCGGCCGGCGCCGGTGACGACCTGGCGGGAGACGAAGAAGGGGGTGAGGTGGCGGACGATGTCGGAGAACGGGGTCTCCCGCCGCATGAGGTAGTTCTCGTGCGTGCCGTAGGAGGCGCCCTTGTTGTCGGTGTTGTTCTTGTACAGGTGGATGGGCTGGGCGCCGGGGAGCTGGGCGGCCCGCTCGGCGGCCTCGGCCATGATGCGCTCGCCGGCCTTGTCCCACAGGACGGCGTCCCGGGGGTTGGTGACCTCGGGGGCGCTGTACTCGGGGTGGGCGTGGTCGACGTAGAGGCGCGCGCCGTTGGTGAGGATCACGTTGGCGAGGCCGATGTCCTCGTCGGTGAGCTGGGTGGAGTCGGCGGCCTCGCGGGCGAGGTCGAAGCCCCGTGCGTCGCGCAGGGGGTTCTCCTCCTCGAAGTCCCAGCGGGCCCGGCGGGCCCGGTGCATCGCCGCGGCGTAGGCGTTGACGATCTGGGACGAGGTGAGCATGGCATTGGCGTTGGGGTGGCCGGGGACGGAGATGCCGTACTCCGTCTCGATGCCCATTACTCGCCGTACGGTCATGCGGCCCTCCTTGCCCGGCGGCGCCCTCGGTCGTGGGTGCCGCTCACGTCCCGCTGGCGCTCCGGTGCGTGTGCGGTGCCCGTCCCCGCACTGCGCGACTCGGCGGTAGGAAAGAGCCTAGAACGCCTTTGCGCTGGTGGGGAGATCATTTGCGTCATTGCCTGCTCCGGTCGTGGCCTGCGGAAAGCAGTCGGCTGCGGGTACCCCGGTGAGGGCACCCGCAGCCGCCCCGCTTTTACAGGTACTGGCCGGTGTTCGCCACCGTGTCGATGGAGCGCCCGGTGTCGGAGCCCTGCTTTCCGGTGATGAGGGTGCGGATGTAGACGATCCGTTCGCCCTTCTTTCCGGAGATGCGGGCCCAGTCGTCGGGGTTGGTGGTGTTGGGCAGGTCCTCGTTCTCCTTGAACTCGTCCACGCAGGCCTGGAGGAGGTGGGAGACGCGAAGACCCTTCTGGCTCTTCTCCAGGAAGTCCTTGATCGCCATCTTCTTGGCGCGGCCGACGATGTTCTCGATCATGGCGCCGGAGTTGAAGTCCTTGAAGTAGAGGACTTCCTTGTCCCCGTTGGCGTAGGTGACCTCCAGGAAGCGGTTCTCCTCGGATTCGGCGTACATCTGCTCGACCGCGGTCTGGATCATGCCCTGGACCGTGACCGACCGGTCGCCGCCGTGCTCGCCGAGGTCGTCGGTGTGCAGCGGGAGGCGCTCGGTGAGGTACTTGCCGAAGATGTCCTTGGCGGCCTCGGCGTCGGGGCGCTCGATCTTGATCTTCACGTCGAGGCGGCCGGGGCGCAGGATGGCCGGATCGATCATGTCCTCGCGGTTGGAGGCGCCGATGACGACCACGTTCTGCAGGCCCTCGACGCCGTCGATCTCGGCGAGGAGCTGCGGGACGATGGTGTTCTCCACGTCCGAGCTGACGCCGGAGCCGCGGGTGCGGAAGAGGGACTCCATCTCGTCGAAGAAGACGATGACGGGGGTGCCCTCGCTGGCCTTCTCACGCGCACGCTGGAAGACGAGGCGGATCTGCCGCTCGGTCTCGCCGACGTACTTGTTGAGCAGCTCGGGGCCCTTGATGTTGAGGAAGAAGCTCTTGCCGGCGGCCTGTCCGGTGACCTCGGCGACCTTCTTGGCGAGCGAGTTGGCGACCGCCTTGGCGATGAGCGTCTTGCCGCATCCGGGCGGGCCGTAGAGCAGGACGCCCTTGGGCGGGCGCAGCTCGTGCTCCTTGAAGAGGTCGGGGTAGAGGTAGGGCAGCTCGACCGCGTCGCGGATGGCCTCGATCTGGTTGCCGAGGCCGCCGATCTGCTCGTAGCCGATGTCGGGGACCTCTTCGAGGACGAGTTCCTCGACCTCGCTCTTGGGGACGACCTCGTAGACGTAGCCGGAGCGGGGTTCGAGGAGCAGGGCGTCGCCGGGGCGGATGGTGACGTCCAGCAGCGGCTCGGCGAGCCGCACCACCCGTTCCTCGTCGGTGTGCCCGAGCACCAGGGCGCGCTCGCCGTCCTCGAGGATCTCCTTGAGGGTGACGATGTCGCCGACGCGCTCGAACTGCATGGCCTCGACCACGTTGAGTGCTTCGTTGAGCATGACTTCCTGGCCGCGCCGGAGCTCGTCGACCTCGACGCCGGGGCTGACGTTCACCCGCAGCTTGCGGCCGCCGGTGAAGATGTCGGCGGTGCCGTCCTCGTTGGCCTGGAGGAAGACTCCGAAGCCTGCGGGGGGCTGTGCGAGCCGGTCGACCTCTTCCTTGAGGGCCACGATCTGGTCGCGGGCCTCGCGGAGCGTGTTGGCCAGGCGCTCGTTCTGGGCGGAGACGCCGGCCAGGTTGGTCTGCAGCTCGACGATCCGCTCCTCGAGAATCCTCGTGTGCCGCGGAGAGTCGGCGAGCTTACGTCGCAGGACGGCGATCTCCTGCTCAAGGTAGGCGATCTGCCCGGCCGGGTCGTCGGACCCTCGTCCCGGGCGGATGCCGCGGTTCATGTCGTCGTCGTGGGCTGCCACGGTCCTCACCTCCTCCAAGGGGAGCTGGACGCTTCCAGACCCTACCTGGGTGGGTGTCGATTGAAACCCCTAGATCACAAAGACTGTCAAGGTGTGTCGTCGGTCACCCGTTGCGCTCTCCCTCGTGCCGTTGGGATACCCACTCAACGTCATTCGGAAGCGGCTTGTTCCATGTCAGAGTTGCTCGAAACCCTTCGCGAGTGGCTGGAGTTGTCCGTTCCGGATCGGTTGGGCGTCGCCCGGGCGGGCATGAATACGCTCGTACCATCATCACGCTGAGCAACAAGGAGGGTGTCCGGCGTCACCGTGAGTTCGGCTTGAAGTGATCGTCCGCCTCCTGTGCGTGCCCCTGTCCGGTCGCCGCCTCGTACCCGCCCGCCGGGTCCGGAAACCCCCTGTTCCGGCCGCGCGTGGCGGCTTCGCGGGCGGAGGTAGGGTCGAGGTGTTCAGCAGCCGCTGGTGCGGACCCGGCCGGTGTTCGCACCGGCGCCGCCCCGGCGAACCGACGGCAGGAGAGGTGACCGTGCAGCAGGAGGCCCCGGGCGGCGAGGCGCTGGAGGTCTGGATCGACCAGGACCTGTGTACCGGCGACGGCATCTGCGCCCAGTACGCGCCGGAGGTGTTCGAGCTGGACATCGACGGGCTGGCCTATGTGAAGGGCGCGGACGACGAACTGCTCCAGGCCGCGGGTGCGACGGCACCGGTGCCGCTGCCGCTCCTCACGGACGTGGTGGACTCGGCGAAGGAGTGCCCCGGCGAGTGCATCCATGTGCGCCGGGTCGCCGACCGGGTCGAGGTGTACGGGCCCGACGCGGACTGAGGCCCGGTCAGCTGCCGGAGCGCCACGGCCGGGACGTCACACGCTGTGCGCGCCCGCCGCGGTGGAGCGCACGAACGCACGGCCGTTCCACTTCCAGTCGGCGCCGGTCCTGACGTCGGGGCAGCAACTGGGCACGTCGTCGGAGGAGTAGCCGAGCAGGGTGGCGGACACCGTGCCCGCGCGCAGCGCGAAGTCGGTGACGGTGAGCCGGTCCTTGGGGTCGACGAGCGTGGCGACCACGCGGGGTTGCGCGCTGTCGCCGGCGCGGGTGAGGACGTAGACGGCGTCGGGCGGGGTGCCCATGGCGGCGTCGCAGTGGACCACCGCGACGGTTTCCGGCCGGCCGTCACCGTCCAGGTCACCGGTGGCCTTCTTGGCGACCACCGCCTTGACCGGCCCGCAGTCGAGGGGGAAGCGCACCCCCGTGGTGCCGGGCGGGGCGACGGCGGCGGGGGCCGACTTGGCCTCGGTGCCGGCGCCCTTCTGGGCGGCCGTCGCGGATCCGGGCTGCAGGAGCGGCGACAGGGCGACGACACCGGCGACTGCGGTGGCCGTGGCGACCCAGTGGATCGGCCTGGTGTGCGTGTGGGCGAGCTCCGGAACGGCGGATTGCTGCACTAGGAGTGTCTCCTGCGAGGGCTGTGCCGGTGGGGGGTGGCCAGCATGGTGCCACACGTCACAGTGCGGGGGAACGGCGGGGGCCGGGATTTCCGCAGGCGGGGAGCCCGCGCGCGTGGGGGCGTGCCCGGTCCTGGTGCCTGGTCAACGCGCGGGCGCCGTGCCCGGGTTCCCGCAGTGGACGGGGAACCCGGGCACGGCGCCCGCGCGTTGTACGGGGTGCGAGCCGGTCAGCGGCCGCTGCCCGCGTCGGCGTTGGGTCCGGCGTAGTCCTCGCCGTAGGCGCCCTTGGCGGGGCGGCGGCGGCGCATGGGCGGCTCGACGCCGTCGGCGAGGCGGCGGGCGGTGAGCAGGAACCCGGTGTGCCCGATCATGCGGTGGTCGGGGCGGACGGCGAGGCCCTCGATGTGCCAGTTGCGGATCATGGTCTCCCAGGCGGTCGGCTCGTTGAAGCAGCCGATCTCCCGGATGGACTCCACGGTCCGGGCGAGCTGGGTGGTGGTGGCCACGTAAGCGCACAGGATGCCGCCGGGGACGAGGGCCTTGGAGACGGCTTCCAGGCACTCCCAGGGGGCCAGCATGTCGAGGATGACGCGGTCGACGTCGGTGTCGGACAGGTTGTCCTGGAGGTCGCCGACGGTGAGCTGCCAGGCGGGGTGCGGGCCGCCGAAGTAGCGCTCCACGTTCTGCCGGGCGATGTCGGCGAAGTCCTCGCGGCGCTCGTAGGAGTGCAGCATGCCCTGGTCGCCGATGGCCCGCAGCAGGAAGCTGCTGAGCGAGCCGGAGCCGACGCCGGCCTCGACGACGCGGGCGCCGGGGAAGATGTCGGCGAAGGAGAGGATCTGTCCCGCGTCCTTGGGGTAGACGACGGCTGCCCCGCGGGGCATGGACAGGACGTAGTCGGGGAGCAGGGGGCGCAGCGCGAGGTAGGCGACGTTGCCGGTGGTGCGGACAACGCTGCCCTCGGGAGCGCCGATCAGTTCGTCGTGCGGGAAGGAGCCCTTGTGGGTGTGGAAGTTCTTCCCGGCTTCGAGCGTGAACGTGTAGTGGCGACCCTTGGGGTCGGTCAGCTGTACCTGGTCCCCGACCTTGAAGGGGCCGCGTCTGCGGGCGGCGCCGGTCGGTTCGGACATGTACATCAGCCTACCGGCTCGGGGCGGGGGGATTTACCGGTGGAGGGGGGTGACGGCGCGTTCTCGGGTGCGGGTGCGTCGTGGTTGATCGCGCTCACGCGGCGGCAGCCGCACATCGATACAGCCCCGCGCCCCTTACGGGGCGCTGTGCGTAGCGCCCGCTATGAAGCGGGCCGTGCCATTGCCTTGACGAAGGCTCGTTCCACGTCTGCTGCTGAAAGGACGCCGTAGATCTCGCCCGATTCCTCGACGACCAGGTATTCGGTGGCGGGGGTGGCGCGCAGGACGTCCAGGAGTTCCTCGCCGGCCAGCTCGGCGGAGACGCGCATGCCGTCGCTGAGGTCCTGGGCGAGGCCGCTGACGGCGACCCAGGGGCGGCGGTGCTCGGGTACGCCGACGATGGCGGCCTCGCGGACGAGGGAGAGGGGGTGGCCGTCGGCGTCGACGACGACGAGGGCGCGGGCTCCGGCGGCGTTGGCGCGGCGCAGGGCCTCGGACAGGGGTGTGTCGGTCTCGACGGGGACGGCACGGCGGGTGAGGGTGCGGGCGCGCAGTTCGGGGAGGTGTTCGCGCAGCCGGGCCATGCGCAGGCTGTTGCCGGCGCCGGTCCACATGATCGCGGCGAGGATGGCGGCCAGCAGGGCGTCGGTGACGGTGTCCATGCCGCTGACGCTCTCGCTGTCGCCTCCGAAGGCGCCGGACTGGTTGAGCAGCGGCAGGCCGATGAGGACGGTGACGGCGAGGGCGCGGCCGACCCAGGCGGCGGCGACGGTGCCGCTCATGGGTTTGCCGGTGATCTTCCAGACGACGGCGCGGAGCATGCGGCCGCCGTCGAGGGGGAGGCCGGGGAGGATGTTGAAGACGGCGACGAAGAGGTTGGAGATCATCAGGCCGGCGAGGAGGACTCCGGGGACGGAGTCCGGCTGGACCGGTCGCATGGCGAGGTAGAAGACGCCAGCGAGGACCAGGGAGAACAGCGGGCCGACGAAGGCGAGGACGAACTCCCGGCCGGGGGTCTCGGCCTCTTTCTCGATCTCGGAGACCCCGCCGAAGAACTGGAGCTGGATGCGGCGGACCGGGAGCCGGAAGCGGAGTGCGGCGACCGTGTGGGCCAGTTCGTGGACCAGGACGGAGGCGTAGAAGGCGACGGCGAAGAAGAGGGAGACGAGGTAGCGGGCGGCGCCCAGGTCGGGCAGGACGCGGTCCAGCTGGCCGCCGAAGACCCAGGTGATGAGGGCGGCGACGAGGAACCAGCTGGGGGCGACGTAGACGGGCACGCCGAAGGGGCGGCCCATGAGGATGCCGCCGCCGGGTTCCTTGGGGGGCTGCTGGGGCGGTTCGCCCTTGGCCATGCCGGAGTGGGCGAGCGAGCGGTGCTCGGCTCCGGGCGGGCCGGTGTCCTCGTCCGGCCGGTGGTGGGGGCCGTGTTCCGGGGGCTTGGGGGTGCCGGGCTCGGACGGTTCCCGCCCCGGGGGGCGGCCGGGGCCGGCCGCCGGGGGCGTAGGACCCGCGGCGTGCTCGGCCGGCTCGTCGTCGCCGGGCCGCGGCTGCCCGCTACCGCCGCTCACGTCCACGGTGTCCCCTCGTTCGAAGCGTCTTCCGCGCCTGCCGGGCGGAAGGGTCTCGGGTCGATGGTATGCGGCCGTGGCGGCACGTTCCGCCCCGGCACCCCTTGTGTTTGCCCCGCCACGGGCCGCCTGACGCGGACCGCGTCGGGGTTGACTGTCAGTGCCGGGCCGTATGGTCGTGGTCATGGACAGCAGCATCGAGGAGGGCGCCCCGCCGGTCGGGGCACCCACGGCAGCCCCGACCGGCGGGACGGACGGGCCGGGCCCGCCCGCGGCGGACGGGGCGGCCGGGGAGGCGGCGGACGCCGGGGCGGCAGGGGAGACGGCGGAAGCCGGGGCGGTGCGGGTGGCCGCGGCGCCGACGTCGTTGTCGCCCTCCCGGGCCGGCGACTTCATTCAGTGTCCGTTGCTGTACCGGTTCCGGGTGATCGACCGGCTGCCGGAGAAGCCGAGCGAGGCGGCGACGCGGGGCACGCTGGTGCACGCCGTGCTGGAGCGGCTGTTCGACGCGCCGGCGGCGGAGCGGACCGCGCCGAGGGCCACGGCGTTGATCCCGGGCCAGTGGGACCGGCTGCGGGAGAGCAGGCCGGAGGTGGACGAGTTGTTCGCCGGGGACCCGGAGGGCGAGCGGCTGGCGCGCTGGCTGGGCGAGGCCGAGCGGCTGGTGGAGCGGTGGTTCACGCTGGAGGATCCGACGCGCCTGGAACCGGCCGAGCGGGAGCTGTTCGTGGAGGCCGAGCTGGATTCGGGGCTGCGGCTGCGCGGGATCATCGACCGGGTGGACGTGGCGCCGACGGGCGAGGTGCGGATCGTCGACTACAAGACGGGCAAGGCGCCGAGGCCGGAGTACGCGGAGAGCGCGCTGTTCCAGATGAAGTTCTACGCCCTGGTGGTGTGGCGGCTGAAGAACGTCGTGCCGCGCCGGCTGCAGCTGGTGTACCTGGGCAGCGGTGACGTGCTGACGTACGACCCCGTGCTCGACGACCTGCGGCGGGTCGAGCGGAAGCTGCTGGCGCTGTGGGAGGCGATCCGGGAGGCGACGGCGACCGGCGTGTGGCGGCCCCGGCCGACGAAGCTGTGCGGCTGGTGCGACCACCAGGCGCACTGTCCGGAGTTCGGCGGCACTCCCCCGCCCTATCCGCTGCCGGTGAGGGCCGCCGGGTCCGGCGGGGACACGCAGGGCAGAATGGGGCCGGACTAGCGAAGGAGTGTCACGTGGCCATCCGCGTCCTACTGGTCGACGACCAGCCCCTGCTGCGTACGGGTTTCCGGATGATCCTGGAGGCCGAGCAGGACCTCGCGGTCGTCGGTGAGGCCGGCGACGGTCTGCAGGCCCTCGACCAGGTGCGCGCCCTGCAGCCGGACGTCGTGCTGATGGACATCCGCATGCCCCGGATGGACGGTGTGGAGGCCACCCGGCAGATCACCGGTCCCGGCCGGGACGGTCCGGCGAAGGTGCTCGTGCTGACCACGTTCGACCTGGACGAGTACGTGGTGGAGGCGCTGCGGGCCGGGGCGAGCGGTTTCCTGCTGAAGGACGCGCCGGCCAATGAGCTGGTGCAGGCGATCCGGGTGGTGGCGAACGGTGAGGCGATGCTGGCTCCCAGCATCACGCGCCGGCTGCTGGACAAGTACGCCACGCACCTGCCCTCGGGCGAGGAGCCGGTGCCGGACACCCTGCACACGCTCACCGACCGTGAGGTCGAGGTGCTGAAGCTGGTGGCGCGCGGCCTGTCCAACGCGGAGATCGCGGCGGACCTGTTCGTCAGCGAGACCACCGTGAAGACGCACGTCGGACACGTGCTGACCAAGCTGGGCCTGCGGGACCGCGTGCAGGCGGCGGTGTACGCGTACGAGAGCGGTCTGGTGCGCCCCGGCGCCCAGTAGGGCGGGCCGGGGCGGTATCGGCCAAGGAGCTGAGGATCAATGACCCACCCGGCCCCACCGCACGCGGTCGAGGACAATTTCACGTCCGCAGAAGTGAGGGCGTCACCGTTGGTCAACGACCCGGGACTGAAGTCCTGGGCTTGCACAACGGGGCATCACTGACGGTGATGACCCGTTTGCGTCCAGCCCCGGCCCGCTGACGCGGGGGTGGGGCAGGGGCCGTTGACGGGGCCCCGCGTCGCCACAACTCCGACGCGCGTGCGCGAATGTTGCGGGAGCTTCCCCCGCTCTCGGCTTCGCTCAAGCGGGAGGTGCCCCCATCGGTCCGCGTGATCAACGAATCCGCAGGACCGGCACGCGAACCAGGCCTGGGAGACCCGGTTCGCCCTGTCGATGTGCCCGCACTCGGCGCAGGTGCGGGAGGTGTACGCCGGATCGACGTACACCACCGGCACTCCTGCCTTGCGGGCCTTGTACGCGATGAACTGTCTTAGTTGGGCGAACGCCCAGCTGGAGTGGGTGGCCCTCCCCCACTGCCTTAAGGGCGTGGGAGGTGCCCCCAGGCTTTCGAAGCCGTACCCGCTCGCGGATGCCCGTGAGATCTTCGAGGGCGATTCCGCGACCGGTGCTCCCCCACGCTCGGCTGCGCTCGCGCGGGAGGTACCCCCATTGCCTCGGCCACATGCGTCGCGATCTTGTGGTTGATGTCCCTGGCCCGCCGCGCCTCCTTGCGGCTCCGCTTCTTCAGTCGGCGCTTGGCGGACGAAGTGTTCTTCCTCTGGAGTTTGCAGCGGAGCATGCGCGCAGGTGGCGTGCAGGAACCACATGCCGTTCCGGCAGATG
The DNA here is from genome assembly GCF_004124325.1 of Streptomyces sp. L2. NCBI lineage: Bacteria > Bacillati > Actinomycetota > Actinomycetes > Kitasatosporales > Streptomycetaceae > Streptomyces > Streptomyces sp. L2. The sequence continues at coordinate 6,431,869 of NZ_QBDT01000001.1, read as the reverse complement.
AGATCGGACTCACCCTTGCGGTACAGCGCGAGTGTGGCGAGCTGTTCCGGTGAGGCGGTGAAGGCCACGTTCTTCATCCGGCCGCCGCTGGTCCAGAGCGACACCGTGCGTTCCGCGATCTGCCAGGAGAGCATCCGGTCGTCGAACGGCTGCGCACCGCAGGGCCGAAAGGCGACGGGCTTCTCCGTGGCACGGCGATACCGGGCCGAGCCGGGACGGCCAAGGCGGCCGCCCTTCAGGTTCGCCCTGAGCGTGGCGTAGGCGTCGCAGGTCTTCTTGACCACGTGCTGGGCCGCCTGGGCGCCCAGGCCCCAATGCGACTTCACCTGCTCGTAGGTGAGCTTGCGCAGGGCGAAGTTCTTGAACTCCCCGGCTTCGAAGGCGATCTCGCTCACCCACGTGGCCGCCTCGTTGCAGGCCCGCAGGGTCGCCTCCAGAGCCGCCTGCATGGGCGTCGGCAGCAATCTGACCTGCGCCACCAACTTCACGATCACTGAGCCTAGACACCCGCACGACGCCCCATCGCACGTTCCCCGCTCACCACCCCAACGAGTGAAACCTGCGCGACAGGAGAAGCCAAGCCCGGCCACTCCGCGGCCGAGACCACGCAGCGACAACGCGGCGGCGCGCCGTAACACACCGAGGGGCCTGTGCCGCCCAAGGCGCCGGTGTCCGAGCCGCAGCGCGTCAACAGGCCGGAGGCCAGCCCCGCCACGATGGGCAGGACCGGCCACTGGTTGCGCATGTTCACTGCATGTGCCTTTGTCGTCGTGTCTCGTCACCCCGAACCGCGGTCACCGGCTCGGGCGGGCGAGGGACGTCAGCCGCTCACCCCACGGCCGAGTTCCCACAACTGGAGCGTAGAGGACGAGTTGAGGGCGTACGACGTGCCGGTGATGTCGTCGCGGGCGGCGACGTACTGCTTACCCTGCCAAAGCGGCAGCACCGGGACGTCGTCGGCGACGGTGTCCTGAATCTGCGTCAGGGTCTTGGCGGCGTTGAGCCGGTCGGACTCGCGGCGGGACTCGGGGATCAGCGTGCGCTCGATGGTGCTGTTGCGGTACGGCGAGCCGAGGAAGTTGTCCTTGCCGAGGAACGGCGCGAGGAAGTTGTCCGCATCGGGGAAGTCGGGGAACCAGCCCATGCCGTAGACGTCGTACTGGCCCCTCTGCTCCGCGGGCCGGAACTGGGTCCAGGGGTGGCCCTTGATGCTCGCCTGGAACAGGCCGCTGTCGTTGAGCTGCTTCTGCAGGACCTCGAACTCCTGCTTGGTGGCGGAGCCGTAGTGGTCGGTGGTGTAGTGCAGGGTCAGCTTGACCGGCGTGGTGATGCCGGCCTTGGCCAGCATGGACTTGGCCTTGGCGACGGAGGGGTTGCCGTACGTGTTGAGGAACGAGTTGGAGTGCCCGGTGATGGACGCGGGGACCAGCGAGTACAGGGGCTCGGCCTGGGAGCCGTACACCTTGGAGACGAGGGCGCCGCGGTCGATGAGCTGGGCCATGGCCTGGCGGACGGCCTTGGTCTTCACGGTGGGCGCGTTCGTGTTGAAGGCCAGGTAGCGGATCTCCAGGCCCGGCATGTCCACGAGGTCGACGTTCTTGTCGCTGCCGGCGTCGAGCTTCTGGATCTGGGCCGGGGACATGGTGCGCGTCATGACGTCGATGTCGCCCTTGTCGATCGCGGCGCCCATGGCGTCGGCGTCGGCGTCGGCGAAGGAGCGCAGCACGACCTTGTCGTTGTTCACCGTCACGTAGCCCTTGTAGTTCGGGTTCTTGGTGAAGGTGGCGCTGACGATCGCGTTGTCCTTGACGTCGGCGTGGAAGGTGTAGGGGCCGGAGCCGTCCACCTCGAAGCCGTCGCGCAGCTTGTCCTTGGCGTAGTCCTTGGGGTTGATGATGCCCGCGACCGGCGTGGACAGCTTGTACGGGAACGTCGCGTCGGGCGTCTTGAGGTGGAAGATGACCTCGCGGTCGCCCTGGGTCTCGATGGTGTCGATCGTGTTGAGCAGCGCGGAGACACCGCTGTCGGCGTGGAGGCGCAGGGCCCGCTCGATCGAGAACTTGACGTCCTGGGCGGTGACCTTGTCGCCGTTGGCGAACTCCAGGCCGTCCCGCAGCTTGCAGGCGTAGCGCTCGCTGCCGCTGTCGGTGAAGGAGCAGCTCTCGGCGGCGTCGGGGACGACCTGGCCCTCGCCCTTGGGCTCGGTCATCAGGGTCTGCACGGTCTGGCGCAGGATGTTCCAGGTGCCGACGTCGTACGCGTAGGCGGGGTCGACGGGCGCCGGTGCCTCTTTGGTGGCGGTGAACTGGTCCGTCGTGCCGACGACGATGGCGTCACTGCTCTTGCTCCCGCTGTCGGTTCCGCCACAGGCGGCGAGAACCGGCGCCAGCAGGCCGGCCACGGCCGGCAGCACCAAAGTCTTGCGGTTCATGCGGGAGTTTCTCCAGAGCTGTTCGTGTCCGTGTATCCGCCATGCATGGGTGGTGCGGCGGATCCACGGGGGTTACGGCGATGTTCTCGCGACGAGATTAGTCCGCACCCGCAGCGGCGTTCACAGCCGCGTGAGTTGAGGTTCCATCACGCTGTGAAACCGGTTGCGGACGCACCGAAAACCCGACAGCGGCAGCTTTGGTGCAGGGTGAGACCAAACGGGACACAAGGGCGGGCCCATTGGCCCCGAACAGGGGTGAACAGCACAGGCAGGCAACGTTGTCGAGCCTGGGCGACGGTGGCGAACGTCACACCGTCCAACTGGCAGGTCGCCAGTGGAATTCGGACGCATGGTCGCCTTTCGAATTCCGCCTGGTGTACTTCCCGGTAATTTTGTCCAGGCTCGCCATTGCGCTTTCGCACGGTGGGTGAACGGCTAGCGCATTTCCGTCATCAGGCCGCGCAGAAAGGCCAGGTCCACCTCTTCGAGGGAGGTGACGACCGTGCGCCGGCCGGCCGGGGCGATGGGGGCGACGGAGGGTACGGCGACCACGTGGCAGCCGGCCGCCTCGGCGGCGGCGACTCCGGTGGCGGTGTCCTCGACGACCGCGCATCTCGCGGGGTCGACGCCGAGTCCGGCCGCCGCGAGCAGGTACGGGTCCGGGTAGGGCTTGGTCCGGGAGACCTCGTCACCGGCGATGGACAGGCCGAAGTGGTGGGGCCCCAGCACGGTGAGCACGCGGTCGATGATGCGGCGGTGGGAGGCGGAGACCAGGGCGGTGGGGATCCCCTGCTCGTGCAGTTCGGCCAGCAGGCGGGCGGCGCCGGGCATCAGCGGCAGGGCGGCGCCGATGCGGGCCTCGAAGCCGTCGTTGAGCAGGACGGTGAGCTCGGCGAGGGTGACGGCGGCGCCGGTGGCCTCGATCAGGAAGCCGGCGCTGCGGGTCATGGGGCCGCCGACGACGACGTGCCGCCAGGAGTCGTCGAGGGCGTGGCCGAGGGCGGCGAAGACCTCCACCTCGACGTCCCACCAGAAGCCCTCGGTGTCCACCAGGGTGCCGTCCATGTCGAGGAGCACCGCCTGCAGGGCTGAGCCTTCGGCCGTACGGGTTCCGAGCGCGGGGACCGTGCTGGTCATCCGGGCGCACCTCCTTGGGGACGAGCAGGCCGGTTCCCACACGGGGAACCGGCCTGCAGTGGACCGACCAGTGTACGACGCCCACGCCACGAACGCCTCGTTTATCGTCCTGAGTCAGGGGGTACCCCAGAAACACCCTTACCGCAGGGCAGAGGGCCGCTGTCGGCTGCGGCCGGCCGGGGGTGGGTTCCGCTTACCGGCGCGCGCAGGGTGCCGCTGCGCCCACCCGTGCCGCCCCTAGCGGCACGCATGCCCGCAGCTGAGGAGGCGGCCCGGAGGGGGCGCCCCGCAAGGGGCGCGGGGAACTGCGCGACAAGCCACGACGCAGTCGCAGCCGCACGGCGGACCCGCCCCCCCCAGGACAGTGGGCGCACCTGCCGACCCGCGCGGAGCTCACCTCGCGTTGAAGTACTTGGCCTCCGGATGGTGGATGACGATCGCGTCCGTCGACTGCTCGGGGTGCAGCTGGAACTCCTCCGAGAGGTGGACGCCGATACGCTCGGGCCTCAGCAGCTCCGCGATCTTCGCGCGGTCCTCCAGGTCGGGGCACGCGCCGTAGCCCAGCGAGAACCGCGCGCCACGGTACTTCAGGGCGAACATGTCCTCGACGTCGGCCGGGTCCTCCCCGGCGTAGCCGAGTTCCGCGCGGACCCGGGCGTGCCAGTACTCGGCGAGGGCCTCGGCCAACTGCACGGACAGCCCGTGGAGTTCGAGGTAGTCACGGTAGGAGTTGGCCTCGAAGAGCTTCGCGGTCTCCTCGCCGATCCGGGAGCCGATGGTGACGACCTGGAGGCCGACGACGTCGGTCTCCCCGGACTCCTCCGGCCGGAAGAAGTCGGCCAGGCACAGCCGGCGGCCCCGCCGCTGCCGCGGGAAGGTGAAGCGGGTCCGTTCGTTGCCCTGTTCGTCCAGGATGATGAGGTCGTCGTCCTTGGACACGCAGGGGAAGTAGCCGTGCACGACGGCCGCTTCGAGCAGGTTGTCCGTCTGGAGCCGGTCGAGCAGTCCGCGCAGCCGCGGCCGGCCGTCGGTCTCGACGAGCTCCTCGTACGTCGGCCCGTCACCGGTGCGGGCCTGCTTGAGGCCCCACTGCCCCTTGAAGAGGGCGCCCTCGTCGAGCCAGCTCGCGTACTCCTTGAGCTGGATGCCCTTGATGACCCGGGTGCCCCAGAACGGCGGGGTGGGCACGGGGTTGTCGGTGGCGACGTCGGAGCGGACGTGCCCCTCCTCCGGCCGCTCCTCGACCTCGACGGCGGCCGCGGCCCGGACCCGGCGCTGCTTCAGCTCGGGCAGCTTCGCGCCGGGGACCCCCCGCTTGACGCCGATGAGGGCGTCCATCAGGCGCAGGCCCTCGAAGGCGTCGCGGGCGTAGCGGACCTCGCCCTCGTAGATCTCGTGCAGGTCCTGTTCGACGTAGGCGCGGGTGAGGGCGGCGCCGCCGAGGATGACCGGGAAGCGGGCGGCCAGGCCGCGCTGGTTCAGCTCCTCCAGGTTCTCCTTCATGATCACGGTGGACTTGACGAGGAGGCCGGACATGCCGATGACGTCGGCCCGGTGCTCGTCGGCGGCGTCCAGGATCGCGGAGACCGGCTGCTTGATGCCCAGGTTGACGACGTTGTAGCCGTTGTTGGACAGGATGATGTCGACGAGGTTCTTGCCGATGTCGTGGACGTCGCCGCGGACGGTGGCGAGGACGATGGTGCCTTTGCCGGCCTCGTCGCTCTTCTCCATGTGGGGTTCGAGGTGGGCGACGGCGGTCTTCATGACCTCGGCGGACTGCAGGACGAACGGCAGCTGCATCTGGCCGGAGCCGAACAGCTCGCCGACGACCTTCATGCCGTCCAGGAGGGTCTCGTTGACGATGTCGAGGGCCGGGCGGCTGGTGAGGGCGTCGTCGAGGTCGGCCTCCAGGCCGTTCTTCTCGCCGTCGATGATGCGCCGCTTGAGGCGCTCGTCCAGGGGCAGCGCGGCCAGTTCCTCGGCCTTGCCGGCCTTCAGGGACTTGGCGGTGGCGCCCTCGAAGAGCTGCATCAGCTTCTGCAGCGGGTCGTAGCCCTCGCGGCGGCGGTCGTAGACGAGGTCGAGGGCGGTGGTGACCTCTTCCTCGCTGAACCGGGCGATCGGCAGGATCTTGCTGGCGTGCACGATCGCGGAGTCCAGGCCCGCCTTGACGCACTCGTCGAGGAAGACGGAGTTCAGCAGGATCCGCGCGGCCGGGTTGAGGCCGAAGGAGATGTTGGACAGGCCGAGGGTGGTCTGGACGGCCGGGTGCCGCCGCTTCAGCTCCCGGATGCCCTCGATGGTGGCGACGCCGTCCTTGCGGGACTCCTCCTGGCCGGTGCAGATGGTGAAGGTCAGGCAGTCGACGAGGATGTCCTCCTGGTGGATGCCCCAGTTCTGCGTGAGGTCCTCGATCAGCCGTTCGGCGATCTCGACCTTCTTCTCCGGCGTGCGGGCCTGGCCCACCTCGTCGATGGTGAGCGCGACCAGCGCCGCGCCGTGCTCCTTGGCCAGGGCGGCGACCCGGGCGAACCGGGAGTCCGGGCCGGCGCCGTCCTCGTAGTTCACGGAGTTGATGACCGCGCGGCCGCCCAGCTTCTCCAGGCCGGCCTGGAGCACGTCGACCTCGGTGGAGTCCAGGACGATCGGCAGGGTGGAGGCGGTGGCGAAGCGTCCGGCGAGTTCCTCCATGTCGGCGACGCCGTCTCGGCCGACGTAGTCCACGCAGAGGTCCAGCATGTGGGCGCCCTCGCGGATCTGCTCGCGGGCCAGCTCCACGCAGTCGTCCCAGCGGCCCTCCAGCATGGCCTCGCGGAATTTCTTGGAGCCGTTGGCGTTGGTGCGCTCGCCGATGGCCAGGTAGGCGGTGTCCTGCCGGAACGGCACGGACTGGTAGAGAGAGGCGGCGCCGGGCTCGGGGCGCGGGCTCCGCTCGCCCGGGGTGAGGTCCCGGACGCGCTCGACGACCTGGCGCAGGTGCTCGGGCGTGGTGCCGCAGCAGCCGCCGATCAGGGAGAGGCCGTAGTCCCGTACGAAGTTCTCCTGGGCGTCGGCCAGTCCCTCGGGGCCGAGCGGGAAGTGCGCGCCGTCCTTGGTGAGGATGGGCAGGCCCGCGTTCGGCATGCAGAGCAGGGGGATGCGGGAGTGCCGGGTGAGGTAGCGCAGGTGCTCGCTCATCTCGGCGGGGCCGGTCGAGCAGTTCAGGCCGATCATGTCGATGCCGAGCGGCTCCAGCGCGGTGAGCGCGGCGCCGATCTCGGAGCCGAGCAGCATGGTGCCGGTGGTCTCGAAGGCCATCGAGACGAGCAGGGGGACGTCGAGGCCGAGGGCGTCCAGGGCGCGGCGGGCGCCGAGCACGGAGGCCTTGGTCTGCAGGAGGTCCTGGGTGGTCTCGACGATCAGGGCGTCGGCGCCGCCGGCGAGGAGGCCCTCGGCGTTGGCCTGGTAGCCGTCGCGGATGGTGGTGTAGCCGACGTGGCCGAGGGTGGGGAGCTTGGTGCCGGGGCCGACGGAGCCCAGTACCCAGCGCTGCCGGCCGTCCCGGGCGGTGTGCTCGTCGGCGACCTCGCGGGCGAGGCGGGCGCCCGCCTCGGACAGCTCGTGGACGCGGTCGGCGATGTCGTACTCGCTGGCCGCGGTGTGGTTGGCCCCGAAGGTGTTGGTCTCGACGCAGTCGACGCCCACGGCGAAGTACGCCTCGTGGACGGAGCGGACGATGTCGGGGCGGGTGAGGTTGAGGATCTCGTTGCAGCCTTCGAGGTTCTGGAAGTCCTCGAGGGTGGGGTCCTGCGCCTGGAGCATGGTGCCCATGGCTCCGTCGGCGACGACCACACGGGTGGCCAGCGCCTCTCGGAGCGCGGACGCACGGGTCCGGCTGTCGGCGGAAGGGGTCGGTGGCAACGCGGCCATGTAGGGGCTCCCTGGGGTGCGACGGCTGTCGGCTATGCGGCCTTCCCGGCCGGGCCGGGAACGGGGCACTGCGCCAGGGTAACCGGGACCGGGCTCCGGCGGGCACCGGCGTCCACGGGACGGACACGGACGGCGGACGCGGCCCCTGTCCGGGGTACGGACAGGGGCGCCGGATGCCGGACGCGCGCGGGCCGCGCGATTCAGCCGGTACAGGGCGGCGCGGACGGTGCGGCCGGGCGGGCGCGGGACGTGCGGCAGGGCCCGTGCGGGACGTGCGGCAGGGCCCGTGCGGGACGTGCGGCGGGGCGGGTGCGGGGCTCCGGTGGGGATGGGGGACCCTTGCGCGGGCGGGCCGGTCATGGGCGCCGGCCGGGCGCGCTCCGGCCGGTGCGGGTGGCCGGCGTGTGACGTGGGAGCCACGGGCCCGTGTAACAGGTGTCGGCGGACCATTGGCGGGACGTTGGCATGGACCGGTAGTGTTCGACATTGCCGAACGGCGTTTTTTCACAGGGCGGTCGGCGGTCGTCGGCGGTCGCAGGGAACGGAGGCAGGACGGCGATGGCACGGAACATCCAGTCGCTCGAACGGGCGGCCGCGATGCTGCGGCTGCTCGGGGGCGGCGAACGGCGGCTCGGCCTGTCGGACATCGCCTCGTCGCTCGGCCTCGCCAAGGGCACCGCGCACGGCATCCTGCGCACCCTCCAGCAGGAGGGCTTCGTCGAGCAGGACGACGCCTCCGGGCGGTACCAGCTGGGCGCGGAGCTGCTGCGCCTCGGCACCACCTATCTGGACGTGCACGAGCTGCGGGCGCGGGCGCTGGTGTGGACGGACGACCTGGCCCGCTCCAGCGGGGAGAGCGTGTACCTGGGGGTCCTGCACCAGCAGGGCGTGCTGATCGTGCACCACGTCTTCCGGCCCGACGACAGCCGGCAGGTGCTGGAGATCGGCGCCATGCAGCCGCTGCACTGCACGGCCCTGGGCAAGGTGCTCTCCGCGTACGACCCGGTGGCGCACAGCGAGGCCCTGGAGGCCGAGCGGAAGGCGTTCACCGATCGCACGGTGTGCGAGGCGGAGAGCTTCGAGCACCTGCTCGACATCACGCGCGCGCGTGGGTACGCGGCGGACGTGGAGGAGACCTGGGAGGGCGTGGCCTCGGTGGCCGCGCCGATCCACGACCGGCGCCGGATGCCGGTCGGCGCGGTCGGCATCACGGGTGCGGTCGAACGGCTGTGCAAGGACGGCGAGTTGCGGCCCGAGCTGATCGCTGCGGTGCGGGACTGCGCCCGCGCGGTCTCCCGCGACCTGGGCGCGGGCCGGTTCTGAGCACCGGCCGGGCACCAGCCGAGCAGCGGCTGAACAACGACTGAGCGGCGGCTGACCGCCAGGTACGACCGGGACGCACGGGCGGCGTTCCGGTTCTCGCCATACCCTGAAATGGAATAAATGGGGCGAGATCGTATGAAAGTACATGAACTCCGCCAACCCACAGCGATCAATAACGATCCTGTTTTCGACAACAGAACCCTTGACGCGTGCGCGACGCCGCAGCAAGACTCCCGTCCATCGGTCGGCATTGTCGAACACCTACCGGCAATACGCGCTAGAGTGTGACAACGCCAAGGGCCGGAATTCGCTCTCACCCCCGAGGGCGCCAACCCCCGGAGGTACCCGGGGTTCGGCTTCCCTGGACGAAGGACAAAGGAGTCGCGGGTGTCCAGCTCCGACATCTTCATCGGCGAGACCATAGGTACCGCCCTGCTCATCCTGCTCGGCGGCGGCGTCTGCGCCGCCGTGACCCTGAAGGCCTCCAAGGCCCGCAACGCCGGCTGGCTCGCCATCGCCTTCGGGTGGGGCTTCGCGGTCATGACGGCCGTGTACGTCGCCGGACCGCTCTCCGGTGCCCACCTCAACCCGGCCGTCACGGTCGCCCTGGCCATCAAGAGCGGCGACTGGAGCAACGCCCCGACCTACTTCGCCGGCGAACTGCTCGGCGCGATGATCGGCGCGACAATGGTGTGGGTGGCCTACTACGGCCAGTTCCACGCACACCTCACCGACAAGGAGATCGTCGGCGGTCCGGGCGCCCAGGCCACGACGGCCAAGGCCGTGGAGGCCCAGGAGAAGGGCGCCGGCCCGGTCCTCGGTGTCTTCTCCACCGGCCCGGAGATCCGGAACGTGGTGCAGAACCTCGCGACGGAGATCATCGGCACGATCGTGCTCATCCTCGCCGTCCTCACCCAGGGCCTGAACGACAAGGGCAACGGCCTCGGCATCCTGGGCGGCCTGATCACCGCGCTGGTCGTCGTCTCCATCGGCCTGTCGCTCGGCGGTCCCACGGGCTACGCGATCAACCCGGCCCGTGACCTCGGTCCGCGCATCGTGCACGCCCTGCTGCCGCTGCCCAACAAGGGCGGTTCGGACTGGAGCTACGCCTGGGTTCCGGTGGTCGGTCCGCTGATCGGCGGTGCGATCGCTGCGGGCATCTACAACGTCGCCTTTGCTTAAAGAGCCCCGAGTCTCAGCACGCGCCGTACGTACACAGCCCCCACACCACGGATCTTTCAGGAGCACACAGTGACCGACGCCCACACCGCAGGCCCGTTCATCGCGGCGATCGACCAGGGCACGACCTCCTCGCGCTGCATCGTCTTCGACCGGGACGGCCGTATCGTCTCCGTCGACCAGAAGGAGCACGAGCAGATCTTCCCCAAGCCGGGCTGGGTCGAACACAACGCGACCGAGATCTGGACCAACGTCCAGGAAGTCGTCGCCGGAGCCGTCCAGAAGGCCGGCATCACCCGCGACGACATCAAGGCCATCGGCATCACCAACCAGCGCGAGACCACCGTGCTGTGGGACAAGAACACCGGTGAGCCCGTCCACAACGCCATCGTCTGGCAGGACACCCGCACCGACGCCCTCTGCCGGGAACTGGGCCGCAACGTCGGCCAGGACCGCTTCCGCCGGGAGACCGGCCTGCCGCTGGCCTCCTACTTCGCCGGGCCCAAGGCCCGCTGGCTGCTCGACAACGTAGACGGCCTCAAGGAGCGCGCCGAGGCGGGCGACATCCTGTTCGGCACCATGGACAGCTGGGTCATCTGGAACCTGACCGGCGGCACCGACGGCGGCAAGCACTACACCGACGTCACCAACGCCTCCCGCACCATGCTGATGAACCTGCACACCATGCAGTGGGACGAGAAGATCTGCGAGTCCATCGGCGTGCCGATGCAGATCCTGCCGGAGATCCGGTCCTCCGCCGAGGTGTACGGCGAGGTCACCGGCGGCCCGCTGGGCGAGCTGCTCGGCGGCATCCCGGTCGCCTCCGCGCTCGGCGACCAGCAGGCGGCCCTGTTCGGCCAGACCTGCTTCTCCGAGGGCGAGACCAAGTCGACCTACGGCACCGGCACCTTCATGGTGATGAACACCGGCAGCAAGATCATCAACTCCTACGCGGGTCTGCTGACCACCGTCGGCTACAAGATCGGCGACCAGCCGACCGTGTACGCCCTGGAGGGCTCGATCGCCGTCACCGGCTCCCTGGTGCAGTGGATGCGCGACCAGATGGGCCTGATCTCCACCGCCGCCGAGATCGAGACGCTCGCGCTCTCGGTCGAGGACAACGGCGGCGCCTACTTCGTGCCGGCCTTCTCCGGACTGTTCGCCCCGCACTGGCGCTCCGACGCCCGCGGTGTGATCGCCGGCCTGACCCGGTACGTCACCAAGGCGCACATCGCCCGCGCGGTCCTGGAGGCCACCGCGTGGCAGACGCGGGAGATCGCCGACGCCATGGTGAAGGACTCCGGCGACGAGCTGGTGACCCTCAAGGTCGACGGCGGCATGACCGCCAACAACCTGCTGATGCAGACGCTCTCCGACGTGCTGGACGCGCCGGTGGTGCGCCCGATGGTCGCCGAGACCACCTGCCTCGGCGCCGCCTACGCCGCCGGTCTCGCCGTCGGCTTCTGGAACGGCACCGACGAACTGCGCGCCAACTGGCGCCGGGCCGCCGAGTGGACCCCCCGCATGGACGCGGCCACCCGCGACCGTGAGTACAAGAACTGGCTCAAGGCCGTCGAGCGGACCATGGGCTGGCTCGACGAGGACGAGAGCTGACGCGGGCCGCGCAAGACCCACGACAGCTGATGAGGAGTAAGAACCCGACATGACCAGTCAGTCCACCCTGCAGACCGTGCCTGCCCTGGGGACGCACCCGGCCTCCGGCTCCCTGCCGAGCCGGGCCGAGACCAGGGAGCAGCTCTCCAAGGCGTCGTACGACCTTCTCGTGATCGGCGGCGGCATCCTGGGCATCTCCACCGCCTGGCACGCCGCGCAGTCCGGCCTGAGGGTGGCCCTGGTCGACTCCGGCGACTTCGCCGGTGCCACCTCCTCCGCCTCCTCCAAGCTGCTCCACGGCGGTCTGCGCTACCTGCAGACCGGCGCGGTGAAGCTGGTCGCGGAGAACCACTTCGAGCGCCGTGCGGTCTCCCGCCAGGTGGCCCCCCACCTGGCGAACCCGCTCACCTTCTACCTCCCGGTGTACAAGGGCGGGCCGCACGGCGCGGCGAAGCTCGGCGCGGGCGTCTTCGCCTACTCCGCGCTGTCCGCCTTCGGCGACGGCGTGGGCCATCTGCTCTCCCCCGCCAAGGCGGCGCAGGACGTGCCCGAGCTGCGCACCGAGAACCTCAAGGCCGTGGCCGTGTACGGCGACGACCAGATGAACGACGCCCGCATGGCGCTGATGACGGTCCGCGCGGCCGTCGAGGCGGGCGCGGTCGTCCTCAACCACGCCGAGGTCACCGGCCTGCGCTTCACCAAGGGCCGGGTCACCGGCGCCGAGCTGAAGGACCGCATATCCGGCGAGGAGTTCGGCGTGAGCGCCCGGCTCGTGCTGAACGCGACCGGTCCCTGGGTGGACCACCTGCGCCGGATGGAGGACCCGGACGCGGCGCCCTCCATCCGCCTGTCCAAGGGCGCGCACCTGGTCCTGAAGCGCACCTCGCCGTGGAAGGCCGCGCTCGCGACCCCGATCGACAAGTACCGGATCACCTTCGCCCTCCCGTGGGAGGACATGCTGCTGCTGGGCACCACGGACGAGGAGTTCGAGGGCGACCCGGCGGACGTCTCGGTGACCGAGAAGGACATCGCCCAGATCCTGGACGAGGCCGCGTTCTCCGTCCGGGACCAGCAGCTGGACCGGGACCTGATCACCTACGCCTTCGCCGGACTGCGCGTGCTGCCCGGCGGCCCCGGCGACACGGCCAAGGCCAAGCGCGAGACCGTGGTCACCGAGGGCCGGGGCGGCATGCTGTCCGTGGCCGGCGGCAAGTGGACGACGTTCCGGCACATCGGGCGCACGGTGATGAAGAAGCTGGAGGAGCTGCCGGGCCACCCGCTCGGCGACGACTTCGAGCCGATCTCCTCGCTGCCGAAGAAGCTGCCGCTGCCCGGTGTCGCCAACCCGCGCGCGGTCGCCCACCGGCTGCTGGTGGACCACCCGGCGCCCGGCCCCCGCATGGCCGCCGACACCGCCAAGCACCTGGCCACCCACTACGGCTCCCTGGCCTTCGACATCGCCCGGCTGGCGAACGAGGACCCGCAGCTGGCCGAGCGCGTCCACCCCGACGCCCCGGAGATCTGGGCGCAGGTCGTCTACGCCCGCGACCACGAGTGGGCCGAGACGGCGGACGACGTGCTGCGCCGCCGTACCACGCTGACCATCCGCGGCCTGGCCGCGGACGACGTCCGCGCCCGGGTGCAGGACCTGCTCGACAAGAAGTAGTCGCCCACCGCCACCTGACGAGAAACAGACCCGGGCGGCGACCGGCCCCTCCCCGACCAGGGGCCGGTCCCGCGCGAGCACCGGACCCCGCCGCACCGGGTCCGGTCGAGGGGAGAGGGGCGGTCCCGCGCCGACGGGACCGCCCCTCTCGCCCGTCCCGGTCCACCGGCTCTCGCCTCACCGACAGGGTGTTCCGGGGTGGGGAACGGGGCAGTCATCCCGGCATCCCCCCTGCGAGGGGGCTGCGGGCGCCCCCGCCGGACGCCGTAAGGTTGTGACGTCAGGTGAGGGCACGTCGGAAGGAGGCACTGGGTGATCGAGCTGGAGGGGGTTCCAGAGCTGATCGACCCAGTCATGGTGGCCGCGTTCGAGGGCTGGAACGATGCCGGCGACGCCGCCTCCACCGCGGTCGCGCACCTGGAGAGAGAGTGGAAGGGCGAGGTGTTCGCGGCGCTGGACGCCGAGGACTACTACGACTTCCAGGTGAACCGTCCCACGGTGTTCATGGAGGACGGGGTACGCAAGATCACCTGGCCGACGACGCGGTTGTCGGTCGTGCGGGTCGGCGGGGACAAGCCGCGCGACCTGGTACTGGTCCGCGGCATCGAACCGTCCATGCGCTGGCGCTCGTTCTGCAACGAGCTGCTGGGCTTCGCGCACGAGCTGGGCGTGGAGCTGGTGGTCGTCCTGGGCGCCCTGCTCGGCGACACCCCGCACACACGTCCGGTTCCGGTCAGTGGGGTCACCTCCGACGCGGAACTGGCTCACCGCATGGACCTGGAGGAGACCAAGTACGAGGGTCCGACGGGCATCGTCGGCGTCCTGCAGGAGGCGTGCGCGCACGCGGGCGTCCCGGCGGTGTCGCTGTGGGCGGCCGTCCCGCACTACGTCTCGCAGCCGCCGAATCCCAAGGCGACGCTGGCGCTGCTCAACCGGCTGGAGGACCTGCTCGACCTGCGCATCCCGCAGGGCGAGCTGCCGGAGGACGCGCGGGCCTGGCAGGTGGGCGTGGACCAGCTGGCCGCGGAGGACAGCGAGGTCGCGGAGTACGTGCAGACGTTGGAGGAGGCGCGGGACACGGCGGAGCTTCCGGAGGCTTCGGGGGAGGCGATTGCTCGGGAGTTCGAGCGGTATCTGCGGCGCAGGGACGTCCCTCCGGGCGGTAAGCCGAGGCCGCCTGCCTCCGGCGGCGGGTCCAAGGAGGATGAGGACCAGGGGGACTGAGGGGCTGGGCCCCTTGGACCCCGGGTACGAGAAGGGGCGGTTCCCTTGGTGGGAAACGCCCCTTCTTTGTGTTGGCCTCGCGCTATGGGGTGCCCCCGCGGCTGCGTCTGGCGGCTGCGGCGCCGTTTGGGCTTGTCGCGCAGTTCCCCGCGCCCCTTTCAGGGGCACCCCCGCTCAGGGCGTTTAGAGGGCCACTCCCAGTAGCGCGTCGACCGCCCTTGTCACCAGGCCCGGGGCTGCCGTGTCCGTGCCGCCCTTCGACTGCTGGGCGGCTGCCCAGCAGTCCACCGCCGACAGGGCCGTGGGGGTGTCGAGGTCGTTGGACATGGCCTCGCGGAGTTCTTCGACCAAGGTGTCGGCGGAGGGGCCGTCGGGGCGGGAGACCGCTGCTCGCCAGTGAGTGAGGCGGGTGAGCGCGTCCTGGAGGGTCTGGTCGGTCCACTCCCAGTCGGCGCGGTAGTGGTGGGAGAGGAGGGCGAGGCGGATCGCGGCCGGGTCGACGCCGTCGCGGCGGAGGGCGGAGACGAAGACGAGGTTGCCCTTCGACTTGGACATCTTCTCGCCGTGGAGGCCGACCATGCCGGCGTGGACGTAGGCCTTGGCCATCGGGAACTCGCCGGTGAGGACCTGGGCGTGCGAGGCGCCCATCTCGTGGTGCGGGAAGGCCAGGTCGGAGCCGCCGCCCTGGACGTCGAAGCCCATGCCGAGGTGGTCGAGGGCGATGGCCACGCACTCGATGTGCCAGCCGGGGCGGCCCCGGCCGAGGCTCCCGCCGTCCCAGCTGGGCTCGCCCTCGCGGGCCGCCATCCACAGCATCGGGTCCAGCGGGTTCTTCTTGCCCGGGCGGTCCGGGTCGCCGCCGCGTTCGGCGGACAGCAGCCGCATGGCGGCCGCGTCGAGGTTCGAGACCTGGCCGAAGTTCGGGTCGGTCTCGACGGAGAAGTAGATGTCGCCGTCCAGTTCGTAGGCCGCGCCCATCTCGCGCAGCCGCTCCACGAGCGGGACGATGCCGGGTATCGCCTCGACGGCGCCTATGTAGTGCCGGGGCGGGAGCATCCTGAGGGCGGTCATGTCCTCGCGGAAGAGGGCCGTCTCCTTCTCGGCGAGGACGGCCCAGTCGACGCCGTCCCGGTCGGCTCGCTCCAGCAGCGGATCGTCGACGTCGGTGACGTTCTGGACGTAGTGGACCTGCCGCTTGGTGTCGAGCCACACGCGCTGAACGAGGTCGAACGCGTTGTAGGTCGCCGCGTGACCCAGGTGGGTCGCGTCGTACGGGGTGATGCCGCAGACGTAGATACGGGCGACGGGACCGGGGTCGAGGGTGACGAGGCCGCCGGTCGCGGTGTCGTGGATCCTCAGGTCGCGGCCCTGACCAGGCAGGGCGGGGACCTCGGAAGCGGGCCAGGCATGCATGTACATGAGCCTAACCGGCCGCGAGTTGCCATGAGGAACCGGAGCGGGTCGGATGGCCGGTTGTGCGGTCTTGCGGATCGGACCCCGGTGTGCTCGTCACGTCAGCGGGTCGCCGCTCACACCGGGGGCCAGGGGATGGCGGGCCACTCCCCGCCCGGTTCCGGGTGGCGGCCGGCGGCGAGCAGGGCGTCGACCCGCGCGCGTGTGGCGTCGGTCTCGGCCGGGGTGATCAGTCCGGCCAGCCGGGCGGCCAGTTCGCCGCCGAGGGCGTCCCGCAGCCGCTGGAGGACCTCGACGGCTTCCGGGGTGAGGGGTTCGCCGGCCCAGCCCCACAGGAGGGTGCGCAGCTTGTCCTCGACGTTGAAGGTGACGCCGTGGTCGATGCCGTAGAGGCGTCCTTCGGCGGTGGGCAGCAGGTGGCCGCCCTTGCGGTCGGCGTTGTTGATCACCGCGTCGAGGACGGCGAGCCGGCGCAGCCGCTCGTCGTCGGCGTGCACGAGCAGCGCGGTGCGGCCCTCGCCGACCTCGGCGAACCCGATGGCCTTCCAGCCGGGCCCCGGTTCCTCGCCGTCCACGAGGGCGAGCAGCTCGGTGTCGGCGCTCGCCTCGATCCACAGCTGGACCATGCCCTCGCCGTAGGGGCCGTCGCGCAGCACGGTGGGCGGCACGAGTCCCCAGCCGGTGGCCTCGGAGACCTCGTAGGCGGCCACCTCGCGGCCGGCCAGGGTGCCGTCGGGGAAGTCCCACAGCGGGCGCTCCCCGGCGACGGGCTTGTACACGCAGTCGGCCTCCCGGCCGTCGAGGGCGACCCTGCAGAACAGGGCGGCGTTCGAGGCGTCCCGGATGCGGCCGCGGACGGTCAGCTCACCGTGTGCGAGCAGGTCTGCGGCCTCGGTGCCGGCGGTGGTCACGCTCCGCGGCGGTATCCGTTCTGGCGCGGACATACGTGTCCTTCCGGGTCGAGCGGGAGGCTGCACAGCGGGCACGGCGGCCGACCGGCGTTGACGACGTCGAGGGCGCGCTTGGCGAAGGCCCGGGCCTGCGCGCCGGTCAGCCGGACCCGCAGCATCGGGGGCCCGTTCTCCTCGTCCTGGAGCAGGCGCTCCTCGGCCTCGGCGAGGTCCTCCTCGGTGTCGGCCTCCAGTTCGACCAGCGCCTGCGCCTCGACGATCATGCGCTGCTCGTCGCCGTCCCAGGCCAGGGCCATGGTGCCGACGCGGAACTCCTCCTCGATGGGGGTGTCCAGCGGGCCGGTGTCGCTGATCTCCGTGGGCGTCATGGCGGGGACGGCGGCGCTGCCGCCGCTGCGCCGCACGACCTCGTCGAGCAGTTCGTCCATGCGCTCGGCGAGCGCGGCGACCTGGGTCTTCTCCAGTGCCACGCTGGTCACCCGGGGGCCTGCGGTGGCCTGGAGGAAGAACGTACGGCGTCCGGGCAGTCCGACCGTGCCGGCCACGAAGCGGTCCGGCGGATCGTAGAGGAACACCTGACGGGACACGTCCTGTCTCCATTGGATTCGAGAGTTACGGCGGTACGGGCCATGCGGGGGGTGTGGCGGTGCGGGTCGCTTCACCCTACTGCGGCCGACGATCACGGTGCGCCCGCACCGCCCCCGACCGGTGCGTCGCCCTCCGGGGGCGTCTCGTGCGGGGCGAGGGAGGCGAGGTCGCCGGTGTCCCCGAGACGCACGAGGAAGGGCCTGAGGCGGGTGTAGCGGATCGCGGTGACGGAACACGGTTCGACGGAGATCCGCTGGAAGAGGTCGAGATGGAGTCCGAGGGCGTCGGCGACGAGGGACTTGATGATGTCGCCGTGGGAGCACATGAGGTAGACGGCGTCGGCGCCGTGGTCGCGCTCCACGCGCGCGTTCCACTCGCGTACGGCCTCGGCGGCGCGGTGCTGCATGGCCCGCATGGACTCGCCGCCCGGGAAGGCGGCGGCCGTCGGGTGGGCCTGGACGACATCCATGAGCGGTTCGTCCTTCAGCTCGGCGAGCTTACGGCCGGACCAGTCGCCGTAGTGGCACTCCCCGATGCGTTCCTCGGTGTGGGCGCGCAGGTCGGGGCGGGCGTCGAGCAGGGGGCGTACGGTCTCCTGGCAGCGCTGGAGGGGGCTGGTGACGACCTCCGTGAGCGGCAGCCCGGCGAGCCGCCCGGGCAGCGCGGCGGCCTGGCCGGCCCCGCGCTCGTCGAGCGCGACGCCCGGGGTCCAGCCGGCGAGCACGCCCGAGGTGTTGGCGGTGGAACGTCCGTGCCTGACGAGGATCAACGTGGGCATGCGGCCAGGGTAGGCGCACCAGGTGGTGTGCCGGCGGTCGGGCGAGAGGAGAATGCGCGGCGTGATCATTGACTGCGCCATCTACCGGGACGGACACCGCACCGAGGGTCCGGACGACCTCGGCGACGCGCTGGCTCAGGCGCGGGCGGCGGGCGGGTTCGTGTGGATCGGTCTGCATGAGCCGTCGGAGCGGGAGTTCGCCCTGGTCACCGAGGAGTTCGGGCTGCATCCGCTGGCGGTCGAGGACGCGCTGAAGGCGCACCAGCGACCGAAGCTGGAGGTGTACGACGACTCGTTGTTCATGGTCCTCAAGCCGGTGGTGTACGAGCCGGAGGGCGACACCGTGTCGGCCGGCGAGGTCATGCTGTTCGTCGGCGACTCCTTTGTTGTGACGGTCCGGCACGGCGGGGGCGCGGCGCTGGCCGCCGTACGGCACCGGCTGGAGGAGGAGCCGGAGATGCTGGGCAAGGGCCCCACCGCGGTGCTGTACGCGATCTCCGACGCGGTCGTCGACCACTATCTGGAGGTCGTGACGGAGCTGCAGACGGACCTGGAGGAGCTGGAGGCGGAGGTGTTCCAGCCGGACGGCGGCGGCTCCCGGAACACGGCGTCGCGGATCTACACGTTCAAGCGGCAGGTCCTGGAGTTCCGCCGGGCCACGGGTCCGCTGGCGCTGCCGCTGATCAGGCTGGCCGGCACCGGCGGCGGGCCGGTCGGCGGGGTGCCGTTCGTGGACGACAAGGCGCGGCCCTTCTTCCGGGACGTGAACGACCACCTCAGCCGGGTGAACGAGGGCGTGGAGGGCCTGGACCGGCTGGTGTCGGACATCCTGTCGGCGCATCTGGCGCAGATGAGCGTGCGGCAGAACGACGACATGCGGAAGATCTCGGCGTGGGCGGCGATGGCCGCGATCCCGACGATGATCGCGGGGATCTACGGCATGAACTTCGACCACATGCCCGAACTGCACTGGCTGTGGTCGTATCCGGCGGTGATCGCGCTGATGGCCGTCCTGGAGGTGCTGCTCTACCGGCTGTTCAAGCGGCGCGGCTGGCTGTGAGCGGCGCTCAGGCGAACTCGGGGGCCGAGGTGGCGGGCCCGCCGAGAGCGTCGCGGCGCTCGGGCATGGACAGGGTGGTCATCCGGCGCCAGCCGCCGAAGCGTTCGTAGAGGTACATGGCGTGGATGCCGGCGGCGAGCAGCGCGGACTTGGCCTTGGGCCAGCCGAGGATGTGGCCCATGTGAGCCATGACGGCGAGGCTGACGTCGCGGTAGACGCGCATCTCGGCGAGCGCGCAGGTGCGCAGGGTGTCCTGGATGAGCTTGTCGTGGCCGGCGGCGGAGAGGCGCAGGAGTTCCTCGTGGGTGTAGGCGAGGTGGTTGTCCTCGTCGTCCGAGATCATGCGTACGGCCTTGCCGATCTCGGGGTGTTCGGCGAAGTGCTTGCGGAGCATGACCATCTGGTCGGAGGCGCGCTGTTCGGTGACGCGGCTGTGGGCGAGGTAGACGACGATGTCCTGGAGGGTGAGCCGTTCGTCGGCCCGGAGCCTGTCGTGGGCGAGGCCGATGCCCTGCCGCTCCAGCAGCATCGTGTAGTCGGTCTTGGGCGGTACGGGCAGGGGCTTGAGCCCGCGCTTCCTGATGAGTGCGGTGAAGATACGGCCGTGCTTGTCCTCGTCGGCGCCGTGGCGGGCGATCCTGGGGGCGAGGTCGCGCTCGCTCTCGGGGACCAGGGCGGCGATGCGGCCGTTCTCCCAGCCGCCCTGGGACTCGCCGCTGGCCGCGATGGAGCAAAAGAGGCGGAAGGACTCGTCGTTGTCGACGATCTCCTGGAAGAGACTCTTGGCCGAAAGCATGGGGGCACCTCTCTGCGCGATTCCGCAGAGACCGAGTCAAATGGGGGCGGACCGGGCTGGCAACCACCATGCGGCCGAACTCATCCGAACGGACCAGCAGCCGCGTCGCGGTCGGGGCGTAACCGCACGGTCGCCGGCGCGTTGTTCCTCATGACGGCCGTGGCGGGGAAGACCCCCCGAGCCCCCACCACGGCCGCGGAAACCTCTCGCGATCAGTCCCGCCCGGGCCCGGCCGGTCAGGCGAGTCCGGCGCGCTCCAGGGCCTCGCTGCCGGCGCGCAGCGAGGCCAGGCGCTCGTCGAGGGTGAAGCCGGCCGGGGCGAGGTTCAGGGTGGTCACACCGACGGCGGCGTAGGCCCGCATGCGGTCGGCGATGCGGTCGACGGAGCCGAGCAGGGTCGTCTTGTCGATGAGGTCCTGCGGGACGGCCGCCGCGGCTCCCTGCTTGTCGCCGGAGAGGTACTTCTCCTGGATCTCGGCGGCTTCCTTCTCGTAGCCCATGCGCTGGGCGAGTTGGTTGTAGAAGTTCTGCTTGAAGCTGCCCATGCCGCCCACGTACAGCGCGGTGTAGGGGCGGAAGGTGTCGGCGAGCCGGGCCACGTCACTGTCCTCGCCGACGGCGAGCGGCAGGGTGGGGGCGACGTCGAACCCGTCGAGGGTCTTGCCCGCCTTCTCCCGGCCCGCGCGCAGGTGGGTGAGGGTGGTGTCCTCCAGGTGCTCGGCGGACGGGAAGATCAGCAGGGCGCCGTCGGCGATCTCGCCGGTCTGCTCCAGGTTCTTCGGGCCGATCGCGGCGATGTACAGCGGGATGTGCTCGCGCTGGGGGTGCACGGTCAGCTTGATCGGCTTGCCCGGGCCGCCGGGCAGCGGCAGCGTCCAGTGCTCGCCCTCGTACGACAGCCGTTCCCGGGTCATCGCCCGGCGCACGATCTCGACGTACTCGCGGGTGCGGGCGAGCGGCTTGTCGAACCTGACGCCGTACCAGCCCTCGGAGACCTGGGGGCCGGAGACGCCCAGGCCGAGGCGGAAGCGGCCGCCGGAGAGCGAGTCGAGGGTCGCGGCGGTCATCGCGGTCATCGCGGGCTGACGGGCCGGGATCTGGAAGATGGCCGAGCCGACGTCGATGCGCTCGGTCTGGGCGGCGACCCAGGAGAGCACGGTGGCCGCGTCGGAGCCGTAGGCCTCGGCGGCCCAGCACACGGAGTACCCGAGCCGCTCGGCCTCCTGGGCCACGGCCAGGTTGTCCCCGTCCATTCCGGCACCCCAGTACCCCAGGTTGATCCCGAGTTGCATGCCCAATCCCCTTACCCATGAGTAACGTCCCAGTGGACCGACCTTAGCGGAGGGGAGTGTTCACCGGGGAGCGCCGTGAAGGTTTCGGTGCGTGGTGGTCTGCGGGTGCGTGGTGGCTGGTCGCGCAGTTCCCCACGCCCCTGACAGGAAAGGGGTTGTCCACAGGCAACCCATCGCACCGGCTCTGGCCAGTAATCTCGCCGCATGGAGCAGAGGCATCTCGGCCGTACCGGCCTGCGCGTGTCCCGCATCGGCCTCGGCACCCTCACCTGGGGCCGGGACACCGACGAACACGACGCCGCGGACTTGCTGAAGGCGTTCTGGGAGGCCGGCGGCACCCTCGTCGACACCGCGGACGTGTACGGCGACGGCGAGTCGGAGTATCTGCTCGGCCGGCTGATAGAAGGCCTCGTACCGCGCCGGGATCTGGTCATCTCCACCAAGGCGGGCAGCGTCCCCGACCCCGACCGCCGTTTCGACGGCTCGCGCGGCCATCTGCTCGCCGCCCTCGACGCCTCCCTGGCCCGCCTCGGCACGGACTACGTCGACGTGTGGCACGTGCACGCGTACGACCCCGGGACCCCCCTGGAGGAGACCCTCCAGGCCCTCGACCTGGCCGTCAGCAGCGGCCGCGCCCGGTACGCCGGCGTGTCCAACTTCTGCGGCTGGCAGCTGGCCAAGGCCGCCACCTGGCAGCTCGCGGTGCCGGGCGCCCGCACCCGGCTGGCCAGCACGCAGATGGAGTACTCGCTGCTCCAGCGCGGCGTCGAGCGCGAGGTGCTGCCCGCCGCGCTCGACCTGGGCGTCGGCCTGCTGCCCTCCTCCCCGCTCGGCCGGGGTGTGCTCACCGGCAAGTACCGCAACGGCACTCCCCCGGACTCCCGCGGCGCCCTGGAGCACCTGGCGCCGTTCGTCGAGCCGTACCTCGACGACACCGCGACCCGCATCGTGGACGCGGTGACGACCGCGGCGGACGGGCTCGCGGTCACCCCGCTGCAGGTGGCCCTCGCCTGGGTCCGGGACCGGCCCGGCGTCGCCGCGCCGATCGTCGGCGCGCGCACCGCGCAGCAGCTCACGGCCGCGTTGTCAGTGGAGGCCCTTAGTCTTCCTGACGAGATCTGCCGGGCGCTGGACGATGTGTCGGCGCCCGTGCACCGATATCCCGATCACGACTGGAGCACGCTGTGAGCACGGAGCCGGAGACCACGGAGGAACCCGGACCGCGGACCCCGGACCACCGGGAGCCCGAGGACGGGGACACGGCAACGACCGACAGCGGCCCGGCCGAGGACGCCGGCGAGGACGCGGCGGGCGACACGACGGCGCCGGGTACGGGTACCGGGGCCGAAGGGGCCGAAGGGGCCGACGCGGCGAAGTTGTCGGAGGCCGAGGCCGAGTTGGCCGCCCAGCGGGTCGAGCGGGAGCGGATCGCACGGCGGAAGGCCGAGAAGGACGGGCCGATCGCGAGCGGGACGAAGCTCAGCGGCAAGGCGGCGGACCTGCTCGCCGCGGTCCGCGCGGTGGAGAGCGGCGAGAAGCCGGTCACCGCGGTGTTCGACGAGCCCGAGCCGGCCCCGCGCCGCCCCGCCCCGGAGCCCGTCCGCCGCCCGGAGCCCACCCCGGCGGTCCGGCCCGGCGGTCCCGCGCCCGAAGCCGTCGACGCCGTACGCGGCGTGCTGGCCGAGGGAGGGGCCCCGGACGCCCTCGCGCCTCAGCTGGCCGCCGTCCTCGGCGAGGGCGCCGGCGCCGCCCTGCGGGACGACCCGTGGCAGCTGCTCCGGGTCGCCGGTGTGCGGCCGGAGCAGGCCGACGGGTTCGCGCGGACGCTGCTGGGCGCGGAGTGCGGCCCGGACGACGAGCGGCGCGGACGCGCGCTCACGGTCTGGCTGCTGGAGCAGGCCGCCGTGGCCGGGCACACCGCCCTGGACCTGCCGGCGCTGACCACGGCGCTGGACCGGCAGGGCGTGCCGGACGCCGACGCCGCCGTGCAGAACGCGCTCGCGGAGGGCGAGGCGCTGGCCTTCCAGGACGCCTTGGAGGAGCCCGGCGCCCCGGCGCCGCGGGAGGAGGGCGAGGAGGAGGCCGAGCGGCCGGTGCGGGTCCTCGTCGGCCTGGAGCGGTACGCCCTCGCCGAGGAGAGCCTCGCCGACGGCCTGGCCCGACTGGTCAACTCCGTGTCCGAGGAGGCGTCGGAGACCTGGGAGAAAGCGGCGGCCGAGCTCCCCGGGACGGCCGGTGCGTCGGGAGGCGCGGCGGAGCTGGCCCGCGCGGTCGCGGCGTACGGCGTGGTCCTGCACACCGGCGGTGAGACCGCCCGGACCGAACCGGCCGCACTGCTCGCCGCCGCCCGCGCCGCGGGCCTGCGCGCCTTCGCCGCCTGCCACACCCCCGACGGACAGCGCCACTTCGCGACACTTCTCGCCGCCGCGGAGAACAGCGGCCGTCAGCCGGCCGGCACAGGCACCGATGCGCTGGGGGCGACCGGGGGCGACGGCCCTGAGGCGGCCGCCATGGCCACCGCCGGGCCGCCCGACCCCTCCTCGGCAGCCGGCCCCCGGCGGACCGGGAACGGCGGGGCCGAACCGGTCGGCACCGGCGCCGGCCCGCTGCTCCCGGCCGGCGACGGCGGGCACCCGATGGTGGGGACCGTGGACGGTCTGCTGGCCGGGGTGGAAGGGCCCGGGCGGGACGCGGAGGGTGCGCTGGATCTCGATCTGCTGGTCGTGCTGGACGCTCCCCAACTCGGCGTGGAGAGTGCCGCGATGCTGGTGGAGTCGCTGGCCGACGGCACCCGGCTGGTGTTGAGCGGCGATCCGGCGGTGCTGTGGTCGGCCGGCCCCGGGCGGGTCTTCGCCGACCTGCTCGCGGCCCGCTTCTGCCCGCAGATCGCCTCCCGCACCCCCGATCCCGGGCCGCTCGGCGAGCTGGTCTCGGGCATCGGCGTGGGTGAGCTGAACCAGGTGGCGGCGCCCGGCAAGGAGATCGTGATCGTTCCGGTGCGGGACGCGGGCGAGGCCGTGCACCGGACGGTACAGCTGGTCGCCGACTCGGTGCCGCGCGCGCTCGGCGTTCCCGCGGAGCAGACGGTGGTGATCACCCCGGGGCACGGCGGCGCCGCGGGCACCCGGGCCCTGAACGCGGCCCTCAAAGAGCGTCTCAACCCCGGCCCGGGCCGTTTCGGCGGCTTCGACCCCGGTGACCGGATCGCCTACTCCCCCGCCCCGGGCCGTACGGTGGCGGGCCGGGTGGTGCGGGCCGACGCCGACGGGCTGCACGTGGAGTGTGCGGGCGCCCCCGTGGTCGTACCGAGGGAACAGGTGGAGCGGTCGCTGCGGCACGGCTGGGCGCTGACGGCGCACCAGGCGGTGGGCAGCCGCTGGCCGGCGGCGGTCGTCGTGCTGCCGGGCGACGCCACGCGGGCCCTCAGCAGACCGTGGGTGTACACGGCGTTCGGCCGGGCGGAGCGCCACCTGTCCGTGGTCCACGGAGTCGAACAGGCCCTGCCGAAGGCGGTGGCGGAGATTCCGGCCAAGCCCCGCACGACCCGTCTGGGGACCCTGCTGACCACACCGGCCCACCCGGAGAACTAGCGCGGAGCCGCCTCCGCGGCCAGGACCGGCGGTGCCGTGTCGCCCTCGGGCCCCACGGCACCGCCGGCCGGCCTCACCTGTCCGCGTCCAACCGCTCCAGATCCCCCTCGTCCTCTTCCTCGTCTTCCCCGAGGTCCACCTCGTCCAGCCCGTCGGCGTCCTCGTCGTCCCCCTCGTCGTCCTCCTCGTCGAACACCGCGCTGACGTCGAACCGGCACACCACCCGCTCCGGGTCCACCTCGTCGAACGGTGCCTCCAGCCACTCCCCCGGCTCGGCCGGGTCGTCCGCGGCGGTGACCCAGAGCGTGGAGTCGCCCTCCTCCAGGCCGAACTCCTTGTGCCGGGAGGCGATCTCGTCGGGTTCGAACTCGCCGAACAGGACGCCGAGCGCCCCGTGCACGGTGCTCGTGCCGTCCTCGTCCCTGCCGCCCAGGTCCTCGCGGTCCACCGCCTCGACCCGCTGGGCCTGCGCCAGCAGCCGCTGCGGTTCCACCACGGAGTAGTCGCGCCGGATCAGCACGCTGAGCGCGTTCGGCTCCTCGGGTCCGGCGTACGGCGGCAGCGAGTCGTCCGCACCGGGGATCTCGAAGGGCGTGACCTCGTCGTAGCGCTCGTACAGCAGCTCGTCGTACACCTCGGCGGCCGCGGCGAGCTGGTTGAACGCCTCGTAGACGGCCGGGTCGTCCTCCCCCGACCTGCGTTCGACCGCGGCCAGGTGGCGGTCGAGCGCGGTCTTGACCGCCTCGGCGGCGGCGCGTACCTCGGCAGCGGTGGGCTGCGCAGCATCAGACATAGTGCAGACGCTATCCGTACCGGGCCCCAGCCCGCACAATAGATGCGATGCCGGAATACGAATTTGTCGACGTGTACGTGCCGCGCGGGGTGTCCCGCAAGGATGCGACGCGTCTGCTGACGGACCATGCCGAGTACGGACACTGGGAGTTGGACCGACTGAGCCTGCTGCGCGACGGCAGCCGCAGGGTGCGGTTGCGCCGGCGCATCATCCGCCAGGTGCGGGCCACGTGGTGAGGCGACCCAACTGAACGGAGCGGGCCCCGCCGGGATGGCGGGCCCGCTCCGTGATCAGCGTGCCGGTACGGCGGCGTTCCGCGTCACGCCGCGGCCCTGGCCTTGCGGTACAACACCGCGCCGGCGAGCAGCGCACCCGCGCCGACCGGCAGCGCGAGACCCATCGGCACGTCGCTGCCGGTGTGCGCGAGCTGGGCGCCGCTCAGGGACTGGCCGGAATCGCCGCCCTGCTGCCGGACCTGCGTGGAGGTGTGCGGTGTGTGCCCGCTCGTGCTGGGCGGGGTGTTCGGCGTGCCCGGGTGTCCGGGCGTACCTGGATTCCCCGGCGTACCGGGGTGCCCGGGCTTGCCCGGCGTCCCCGGGTTCCCGGGATGCCCGGGGTGACCAGGCGTACCCGGGTGGCCCGGGTGGTCAGGCGGACACGGGTGCCCCGGGTGACCAGGGTGCCCCGGGTGCCCCGGTGTCCCCGGGTTGCCGTGGCCGCTGCCGCCGTTCGCGCAGTCGTTGCCGGTGACGGCGTTGCCCAGGCCGATCACGTTGACGCTGTTGCCGCACACGTTGACCGGCACGTCGACCGGTACCTGCACGGTGTTTCCAGAGCCGACGCCCGGCGAGCCGGCGGTGTGCCCGCCCGCGTGCGAGCCGCCGGAGCCGCGGTGGTGCCCTCCCCCGGAGGCCCCGCCGTGGTTGGCGCAGCTGTTGCCCATCGCCGGGTTCAGCAGACCGACGACGTTCACGGTGTTGCCGCAGACGTTGACCGGCACGTGCACCGGCGCCTGCACGGTGTTGCCGGACAGTACGCCGGGCGAGCCGGCTGCTGAGCCGGCCGCGCTCGCGTCGGCGTGCGCGTAGCCGCTCGCGGCGGCGATCACGCCGGTGGCGGCGGCCACGGTCATCAGGCCCTTGCGGGTGCCCTGTCGCATTCTCGAGTTCCCCCCTGCCTTGGATCCTGCTGTGCGTGCACCGCGGAGACGCGGAAAGCGGTCCGCGGGAAGAGACCGGCCGGCCCCGGAGCGCATGGCGCGCGCTCCGGGGCCGGCGGCACGTAAGAGACGACGCCCCTCGGGGAGTCGGCGTCAGTCGTTGACGCAGGTGTTGCCGAAGGCGGGGTTCAGGAGCCCGATCACGTTGACCGTGTTGCCGCAGACGTTCACGGGGACGTGAACCGGCACCTGGACGACGTTGCCGGAAAGGACACCCGGCGAGTGCACGGCGGCACCCTGGGCACCCGCGTCGGCGACGGCCAGGCCCGCACCGGCGAGAACCAGACCACCAGTGGCAGCCGCAGCAGCGACGACCTTCTTGATCATTATTCCTCCTAGTTGGCAATGCGACCCCAAGGTGCGGCGTCGCATCACCTGTAACGAGGAGGGAGTATTGGAGCTACGAGCTTATGGTCGCATTCACCCTTCTCAGTCGATCTCGTACGTGCGCCCGATTACCCGGGGGCAGGGCCTCACGACGCGTCGAGGAACCGGTCGAGCACCCGTACGCCGAACTTCAGGCCGTCCACCGGCACCCGCTCGTCGACGCCGTGGAACATCCCGGCGAAGTCCAGCTCGGGCGGCAGCTTCAGCGGGGCGAAGCCGAAGCCGCGGATGCCGAGGTCGTCGAAGGACTTGGCGTCGGTGCCGCCGGACAGCATGTAGGGGATCGCCTTGGCGGTGGGGTCCTCGGCGAGCAGCGCGGACTGCATGGCCGCGACGATCGGCCCGTCGAAGGTGGTCTCCAGGGCCTTGTCGTGGTGCACGTCCTCGCGCCGGACGTGCGGGCCGAGGAGCCGGTCGATGTCGGCCAGGAACTCCTCCTCGTGGCCGGGCAGAAACCGTCCGTCGATGTGCGCGGTGGCCTCGCCGGGGATGACGTTCACCTTGTAACCGGCGTTCAGCTGGGTGGGGTTGGCGGTGTTGCGCAGGGTCGCGCCGATGAGCTTGGCGATGCCGCCCAGCCGGGTGAGCGTCGTCTCCATGTCGTCGGGGTCCAGCTCGATGCCGAGGGCGTCGCCCAGTTCGTCGAGGAAGGCCCGGGTGGTCTTGGTGACCCGGACCGGGAACTCGTGCCGGCCGACCCGGGCGACCGCCTCGGACAGCTCGGTGATGGCGTTGTCCCGGTGGATCATGGAGCCGTGGCCGGCGGTCCCGGCCACGGTCAGCTTCATCCAGTGCATGCCCTTCTCGGCCGTCTGGATCATGTAGAGCCGGCGCTGCTCGCTGATGGTGAAGGAGAAGCCACCGACCTCGCTGATGCCCTCGGTGACGCCCTCGAACAGCTCGGGGTGGTGGTCGACCAGGTACCGGGCGCCATAGGTGCCGCCGGCCTCCTCGTCGGCGAGGAAGGCGACCACGACGTCCCGGGGCGGCCGGCGCCCGCTGCGCAGCCGGTCGCGGACGACGGCGAGGGTCATGGCGTCCATGTCCTTCATGTCGACGGCGCCGCGCCCCCACACGCACCCGTCGGTGACCTCGCCGGAGAAGGGGTGGTGGGTCCAGTCGCCGGCGTTGGCCGGTACGACGTCGAGGTGGCCGTGGATCAGCAGCGCGGGCCGGGACGGGTCCTCGCCGACGATGCGGGCCACGGTCGAGGCGCGTCCCGGGCGCGACTCGTAGATCTCGGGATCGAGCCCCACCTCGGCGAGCTTCTCGGCGACGTACTCGGCGGCCTTGCGTTCGCCGGGCCCGGAGTGGTCGCCGTAGTTGCTGGTGTCGATGCGGATCAGCTCGCGGCAGAGGTCGACGACCTCGTCCTCGCCGCTGACGCCCTTGGCCGTGTCCGTGTCGGTCACGCTGCTTCCTCCCGCTGTCACTGCCGGCCGCGCGGGGCCGGTGGTCCCCCTCATCCTCTCTCCGCCCGCCGCCGCTGCCCAGAACCGGTCCCGGCCCGTCACAGGCCCTTCGCGCCGGCGGGACGCGACGACGGGGTGTGATCGGCCCTCCCCGAAAGCCTGGTAATGTTTCCCTCGTCGCCGCGGGGGAAGCTCCGCACGACAGACACCTTGTCCGGGTGGCGGAATGGCAGACGCGCTAGCTTGAGGTGCTAGTGCCCTTTATCGGGCGTGGGGGTTCAAGTCCCCCCTCGGACACCAGTGAGGGCCCTCGCGGAAGCGGGGGCCCTCGTGCGTCCCGCCCGCATGCCCTCCCGGGCCCTCCCCCACAATGGGTGCCATGACCACGCGCACCCCCTGCCCCTGCGGATGGCCCGAGCCGTACGACGCCTGCTGCGGCCGTTTCCACGCGGGCGCGGCCGCGCCGAGCGCCGAGGCGCTGATGCGGTCGCGGTACTGCGCGTTCGTGAAGGGCGACGTGGGCTATCTGCTGCGCACCTGGCATCCGCGGACCCGGCCGGAGCGGCTGGAGCTGGACCCGCGGATGCGGTGGACGGGGCTGGAGGTGCTGGACAGCACCGACGGGTCTGCCTTCCACAGCACCGGGACCGTGACGTTCCGGGCCTCCTACCGGGGCGGTTCGCTGCACGAGCGGAGCCGGTTCGAGCGGGTGGCCGGGGCGTGGGTGTACGTCGACGGCGAGTTCCTCGACGCGTAGCCGCCCGCCCGGGGGTCAGGGCGCCAGGATGTCCAGTTCGTGGAGGGCGCCGACGGTGATCTGGCGGGTCAGTTCCTCGGCGCGGGCGGAGTCGCCGGCCCGGACCGCCTCGGCGACCTGGACGTGCAGGGTGACGGCGGCCGGGTCGGGGTCCTCGAACATGACCTCGTGGTGGGTGCGGCCGGCCAGGACCTCGGCGACGACGTCGCCGAGGCGGGCGAACATCTCGTTGCCGGAGGCGATGAGGACCACGCGGTGGAAGGCCATGTCGTGGACCAGGTACTCCTCCAGCCGGTGGCCGCGTGAGTTGGCCACCATGCCGAGCGCGCACGCGGTGAGTTCGGCGCACTGCTCGGAGGTGGCGTGCCGGGCGGCGAGGCCGGCGGCGACGGGTTCGACGGCCGAGCGGAGCACGGTGAGCGAGCGGAGCTGGTGCGGGCGGTCGGCGCCGGCCAGGCGCCAGCGGATGACCTGCGGGTCGTAGACGTTCCACTCGCACTTGGGGCGGACGGTCACGCCCACCCGGCGCCGGGACTCGACGAGGTGCATGGATTCGAGGACGCGGACCGCCTCGCGCATCACGGAGCGTGAGACCTCGAAACGCTGGGCGAGCTCGTCGGTGCGCAGGACGCTGCCCGGCGGGTACTCGCCCGCGGTGATCGCGGGGCCGAGGGAGTCGAGAACGTGGCCGTGCAGCCCCCGGCCCGGTGTGGTCATGCACTCAGCGTACGGCGTGGATCACGGAGCAATAAAGTCAGACTTATTCATCACAGGCTCTTGAATTAGTCGTACCTAATGGGCTTCAGTGTGCCCCGACGCCAGATGTCGGCGTCGGATGTCGAGGAAGACAGCGAGGCAGTGATGCGTACCCCCCACGTCGTCGTCGTGATGGGCGTCGCCGGAACGGGCAAGACCACGATCGGTCCCCTGCTCGCCGCCCGGCTGGGCGTCCCGTACGCCGAGGGCGACGACTTCCACCCGCAGGCCAACATCGACAAGATGTCGGCCGGCGTCCCGCTCGACGACGCCGACCGGTGGCCGTGGCTGGACGCCATCGGCGCCTGGGCGCACGGGCGGGCGGGACTCGGTGGGGTGGTCAGCAGTTCGGCGCTGAAGCGGGCGTACCGCGACCGGCTCCGCGCCGCCGCTCCCGGCGTGGTGTTCGTGCACCTGACGGGCGACCGGAAGCTCATCGAGGACCGGATGTCGCTGCGGCGGGGTCACTTCATGCCGACCGCGCTGCTGGACTCCCAGTTCGCCACGCTCCAGCCCCTCCAGGCGGACGAGGCGGGCGTGGCCGTGGACGTCGACGGCGGCCCCGAGGAGATCACCGAGCGTGCCGTCAGGGCGCTCGACGCGCTTCCCGACATCACCGAGTAGCACCCCGATCCCTGTCCCCGTACCCGCAAGGAATCCCCCGTGACCAGACTCAGCGTCGAGATGCTGGCAGCGGACGCGCCTCCGCCGATCACCTCCGCCGGCCACGCCCAGCTCGGCATCGCCGCGCTGGTGGGCATCGCCGTCATCGTCGTGCTCATCACCAAGTACAAGCTGCACGCCTTCCTGTCCCTGACCATCGGTTCGCTGGTGCTCGGCGCGGTCGCCGGCGCGCCGCTGGACAAGGCCATCACCAGCTTCACCACCGGGCTCGGCGGCACCGTCGCCGGCGTGGGTGTCCTGATCGCGCTCGGGGCGATCCTGGGCAAGCTCCTCGCCGACTCCGGCGGCGCCGACCAGATCGTCGACACGATCCTCGCGAAGGCCGGCGGCCGGGCGATGCCGTGGGCGATGGTGCTGATCGCCTCCGTGGTCGGTCTTCCGCTGTTCTTCGAGGTCGGCATCGTGCTGCTGATCCCGGTCGTGCTCATGGTCGCCAAGCGCGGCAACTACTCCCTGATGCGCATCGGCGTCCCGGCGCTGGCCGGTCTGTCCGTGATGCACGGCCTGATCCCGCCGCACCCCGGCCCGCTCGTCGCGATCGACGCGGTCAAGGCCAACCTGGGCGTGACGCTGGCGCTGGGCCTCCTGGTCGCGATACCCACGGTGATCATCGCCGGACCGCTGTTCTCGAAGGTCGCGGCCCGCTGGGTGGACGTGCCCGCGCCCGACCGCATGGTTCCGCAGCGGCCCTCGGAGGAGCTGGAGCGCCGTCCCGGCTTCGGCGCCACGCTGGCGACCGTGCTGCTGCCGGTGGTGCTGATGCTGGCCAAGGCGCTGGTGGACATCGTCGTCGACGACCCCGCGAACATGACGCAGCGCGTCTTCGACGTGGTCGGCTCCCCCCTGATCGCACTGCTCGCCGCCGTGATCGTCGGCATCTTCACGCTGGGCCGGCCCGCCGGGTTCAGCAAGGGCCGGATCCAGGAGACCGTCGAGAAGGGCCTGATGCCGATCGCCGGGATCCTGCTGATCGTGGGCGCGGGCGGCGGCTTCAAGCAGACCCTGATCGACTGCGGTGTCGGCCAGATGATCCTGGACATCTCCAAGGACTGGTCGATCCCGGCGCTGCTGCTTGCCTGGCTGGTCGCGGTGGTGATCCGGCTGGCGACCGGTTCGGCGACGGTGGCGACGGTCTCGGCCGCCGGTCTGCTCGCGCCGCTCGCCGCGGACATGTCCACCACGCACGCGGCCCTGCTGGTCCTCGCGATCGGCGCCGGCTCGCTGTTCTTCAGCCACGTCAACGACGCCGGCTTCTGGCTGGTGAAGGAGTACTTCGGGCTGAGCGTCGGGCAGACCATCAAGACCTGGTCGGTCATGGAGACGATCATCTCGGTGGTGGCCGGCGGTCTCGTCCTGCTCCTCTCGCTGATCATCTAGGGGTACGACCATGACGGCTCACCCGCTCTTCGACATCAGCGGCCGGACGGCCCTGGTGACCGGCTCCAGTCGCGGCATCGGACTGGCCCTGGCCCGGGGTCTGGCCGAGGCCGGCTGCACGGTGGTGCTCAACGGGCGCGATCCCGAACGGCTGGCGAAGGCCGCCGGGGACCTCCCCGGTGACGTCCGCACGGCGGTGTTCGACGTGACCGACGGCGCCTCGGTGGCCGCCGGGATCGCCGGTGTCGAGGAGCGGGGGGGTCCGCTCGACATCCTCGTCAACAACGCGGGCACGCAACTGCGGGCGCCGCTGCTGGAGTTCACCGACGGCGACTGGCACCGCATCCTGGACACCAACCTCACCGGCGCGTTCCTCGTCGGCCGCGAGGCAGCCCGCGGGATGACGGAGCGCGGCCACGGCAAGATCGTCAACGTCTGCTCGCTGCAGAGCGAGGTGGTGCGGCCGGGCATCGCGCCGTACGCGGCGGCCAAGGGCGCGCTGAAGATGCTCACCAAGGGCATGTGCGCGGACTGGGGGCCGTACGGCGTCCAGGTCAACGGGCTGGGGCCCGGCTACATCGAGACCGAGCTGACCGCCCCGCTGGTCGCGGACGAGGAGTTCAGCGCCTGGGTGCGGCGGCGCACCCCGGCGGGCCGCTGGGGTCGTACGGCGGACCTGGTGGGCGGACTGCTGTTCCTCGCCTCACCGGCGGCGGACTTCGTCGGCGGGCAGGTGCTGTACGTCGACGGCGGCATGACGAGCGTGCTGTGAAGGGGGCGGCGGGCGTGCCGGCCTGTGTCGCCCACGGGGCGGGCGATCTGCGGGTGGAGGAGCTGCCGGCTCCCCTGCCCGGACCCGGACAGGCGCTGGTGGCCGTGCGGTACGGCGGTGTGTGCGGGTCGGACCTGCACTACTGGCGGCACGGCGGCGTCGGCGACTTCCGGCTGCGCGAACCGATGGTCCTGGGCCACGAGGTGGTGGGCACGGTGGTCTCCTACGGCCGTGGCGCCACCGGTCCGGCGCCCGGTACGGCCGTCGCCGTGCACCCGGCCACCCCGTGCGGCCGCTGCCCGGAGTGCGCCGACGGACGGGCGAACGTCTGCCGGGACACCCGCTACCTCGGCAGCGCGTCCCGCTTCCCGCACGTCCAGGGCGGCTTCGCCGGGCAGGTGGTCGTGCCGGCGGGCCAGGTGAGGCCGCTGCCCGAGGGGCTCGGCCTGCGGCGGGCCGCGCTGGCCGAGCCCCTGGCGGTGGCGCTGCACTCGGTGCGGCGCGCCGGGGACGTGGCCGGGAGGCATGTGCTGGTGACCGGGGCCGGGCCGATCGGCTGCCTGGTCGTCGCGGCGGCGCGGGCGGCGGGCGCGGGCCGGGTCACGGTGACGGACCTCCTGCCCGAGGCGCTCGGCTACGCGGCGGTCGCCGGGGCGGACACGCTCGTCCGGGCCGACGGTCCGGCGGACGCGGGATGGCCGGCGGAGGTCGACGTGGCGGTCGAGGCGTCCGGGGCCGCGGCCGGGCTGGACACGTGTCTACGGCTCGTACGGCGCGGGGGTGTGGTCGTGCAGCTCGGGATGCTGCCGCCCGGGCGGTCACCGTTCCCCGGGAACCTGGTGGTGAGCCGGGAGATCGAGCTGCGCGGGGCGTTCCGCTTCGACTCCGAGTTCGAGGAGGCGTTGGCGCTGCTGGCGGCGCGGGGCGAGTTCGACGGGCTGATCAGCGCGGTGGTTCCGGTGCGGGAGGCCGAGGGGGCGTTCGCGCTGGCCGCTGACCGGGGGCGGGCTTGCAAGGTGTTGCTGGAGTTCGGGGGTGGGTGAGGTGAGTTGGGCACCGCCGGGCACCGCCGTTTCGGCTGAGCACCGTCGCGGCGGATTCACCGGACCGGTGGGAGGGGCAGCGCCGCTGGGGCGTGGAGCGGGCTGCCGTCACGGGCGCCAGAGTCGGTGTTCTCGGCGGGCCCATTCCCTGGTGACCTTACCCGTGCGGAGGCCTCGGCGGGCTTCCGGGTCGCCCAGGGCCATGCCGATGTGGCCGGCCAGGACCACGCCGATCGTGAGGGCCAGCCAGTCGTGCACGAAGGTGGCGGAGGTACGCCACATCAGGGGGGTGAGGTGGGTGAACCACATCATCAGGCCCGTGCCGAGCATGACGAGGGTGGCGCCGGCGATCCAGGCGGCGTAGATCTTCTGGCCGGCGTTGAACTTGCCCGCCGGGCGGGAGCTGTGCCGCCGGTCGCGCAGCAGGGCGGCCCGCAGCCACAGGCGGTCGTGCGGGCCGAACCGGTTGAGGAAGCGCAGGTCGGCGCGGAAGGCGCGGGAGGCGAGGCCGAGCAGCACCGGCACCGGCAGGGCGACACCGGCGCACTCGTGGATGCGGACGACCAGTTCCCGGCGGCCGACGAGGACGGCGAGCTGCGGGATGTAGAGGCAGGCCGCGGTGATCACGCAGACGCCCATGAGCGCGGCCGTCGTCCGGTGCACCCACCGCTCGGCCCGGCTGAAGCGCTGGACGCGGGCGCTCGGCGGGGCCGGTGTGTCAGCTCGTAGGGTCATCGCTGCGTCCGTTCGAGCGGCCGACCCAGGCGTCGACGTCGTAGCCGAGGTGCTCCCAGTAGCCGGGCCGGACGTGGTCGGTGACGGTGATGCCGGAGAGCCATTTGGCGCTTTTGTAGAAGTACATGGGGGCGACGTAGAGGCGGACGGGGCCGCCGTGGTCGTGGCCGATGTCCTTGTCCTGCATGCGCAGGGCGACGAGGACGTCGGGGCGGCGGGCCTGGTCGAGGGTGAGGCTTTCGCTGTAGGTGCCGTCGAAGCAGGTGAAGCGGATCGCCTTGCCGGCGGACCGGACGCCGGACGCGTCGAGCAGGTCGGAGAGCCGTACGCCCTCGAAGGGGGTGCCCGGGACCCGCCAGCCGGTGACGCACTGGACGTCCTTGACGAGCCGGGTCTGGGGCAGGCCGCGCAGGTCGGCGAGGGTGTAGGTGCGCGGGTGGTCGACGAGTCCGTCGACGGTGAGCCGGTAGTCGTTCGGGCCCTTGTTCGGGACGGACGCGGCGACGGAGTAGTAGCGGAAGCCGCCGCCGTTGGGCAGCAGCCCGGTCAGGCCCGTGGGGTCCTTGCCGGAGACGCTGCCGAGGAAGCCCTCCAGGCCGCGTTGCAGGGCGGGCGCGGCGGCGACCCCGAGGGCGCCCAGTCCGAGGGTGCCGAGGAAGACGCGGCGGCCGATGGGCCTGCCGTGCGCGTCGGACGACCTGCCGTGCGCGTCGGACGGCTCGGACGCCTCGGTTCGTTCAGGGTTCACGTATTCATTCGAGCACTTGTGGCCCTCGGGGGGCCAGGGCATGGGCGCGGCGGTCAGGATTCCGTAATCACTTGCCGGGGCCGGGCCGGGGCGGGCCGCCCGCCGAGGACGTGGGCGCGGGCGGTGCGGAAGGCGGTCCAGGGGTCGCGGTGCGGGTAGGACCAGGGGACGGCTGTGGCGTGCCGGCCGATGCGCTGGAAGAGGACCGCCGCCTCGGCCGAGCGGCCGGCGCGGTGCATGGCGAAGGCGAGGTGGTTGAGGTCGATGTGGCGGCGGGGGTGGTCGTCGTGCTCCCACTCCAGCCACCAGGCGAAGGCGGCGTTCAGCACCCGGCGGGCCCGGGGGCCCGACCAGTGTCCGGCGACGACCGGGCCGACGGCCGCCGGGCCGGAGGGAGCCAGGCCGGTGGAAGGGTGGGCGGGGGCCTGACCGGTGGCGGCCGGATCGGCGGGGAGCAGACCTGTGGCGGCCGGATGGGCGGGCAGCAGGCCGGTGGCGGCCGGATCGGCGGGGAGCAGACCTGTGGCGGCCGGATCCGTGGGCAGCAGGCCGGTGGCGGCCGGATGGGCGGGCAGCAGGCCGGTGGCGGCCGGATCGGCGGGGAGCAGACCTGTGGCGGCCGGATCCGTGGGCAGCAGGTCGGTGGCGGCTGGATGGGCGGGGAGCAGGCCGGTGGCCGTCAGCACCCGGTAGCGCTCGGCGTACGCGACCACGGGCAGGACGGCCAGCGGGGAGTCGGCCGGGGCCTCGGCGGCGGCCAGCTCGGCGAGGTCGTACACCTCGTGGGACTCGGGCCCGGATCCCGGCCGCTCGGCTATGCGGGCGATCAGCAGGTGGTGGGCGTGGTGGTGCTCCGGGTGGCGGCCGTGGACCTCGGCGAAGAGCCGCAGTACCTCGCGCTCGGATCCGAGGGTGCGTGCGAGGAGCAGCAGGCCGAGCCAGGGCGTCGGGTCGGCGGGGGCGAGGGCGGCCGCGGCGTGGCAGGCCTCCATGGCGGTGCCGGGCTCCTCCCTGCCGCGCAGGGCGCGCTGGACGAGGGCCAGGGCGAGCAGTGCGGCGGCGTCGGCGGAGTCCGGTTCGGCGAGCTGCCAGTCGCGGGCCCAGGAGGCGGCGTACGGCTCGCGGGCGAGGACGGTGAGCCGGTGGGCCCGGCGGTCCCAGTCGTCGCCGGTGTGCAGCAGCAGGGAGCGGGCGGCCTGCCGGCGGCCCTGCGCCAGCGCGGCGCGGGCGCCCCGGAGCTGGGTGTCGTCGAGGGCGTCGTCGACGGCGCACGGGCCGTCCGGGGCGGTGCCGTCGGCCGGGGGGACGGTGTGTGCACGCCGGTCCGTGGGGGCCCTGCTGGGGCCGAGCAGAGGCGGGAGTGGAGGCACCGCGGACTTCCTGTTTCTCGGGCTGCCATCATCCGATCACGGACAGCAAACCCGCCGCCCGCGGTATGCGTCAAGCGGAACGGGTTGATTCCGGCTTCAAATGCCTTTGCGGGAGCGGAACTTGAAGCCGGACGAGTGAGGTGCGCCCGGGGGAATTGGTCCGGTTTGTGTGGCGTACGCCATAGCGCCGAGCGGGGCGGCGGCGCAGCATGGCCGCACGGTCCCGCCGCCGCCTCGCACCGACCCGGTCGATCGGACATCGTGACCGAGTGAATCGCCCGGTTACGGGTACTCCTGGGGCAATGCCGTTCTGGGAGCGCTACAGTCGGCCACGACGCACCCGTGGTCCGGCCGGATGATCGAGGTACGCGCGTGTCCGTTCTGGTTCTCCTTTTCGCCGTGAGTGCCGCCTGCTGCCTGGGTTTCGGATTCGTCCTCCAGCAGAACGCCGCCGAGAAGGCGCCGCTCGGTGACTTCCTGTCCTTCCGGCTGCTGCTCGACCTGGTGCGGGTGCCGCGCTGGCTGGGCGGCCTCGGACTGATGGTGGGCGGCATGGTGCTGGGCGCGCTGGCGCTCGCGCAGGGTGAGATCTCGCTGGTCGAACCGCTGCTCGCGACCAATCTGCTGTTCGCCCTCGCCCTGTCCCGCCACCAGACGAAGCAGTCGATCGGCCGGCAGGGCTGGGCGGGGCTGGCGCTGCTCGCGGGCGGGGTGAGCGCGTTCATCGTGGCCGGGCAGCCGCGCGGCGGCGGCACCGAGGCGGACCCGCTGCGGCACTGGCTGATCGTGGGCGCGGTGGTCGGCACGGCACTGGTGCTCACGACGTACGGCAAGCGGTCCCGGCTCAGCTGGGGTCCGGTGCTGC
Source organism: Streptomyces sp. L2 (assembly GCF_004124325.1). Lineage (NCBI taxonomy): Bacteria > Bacillati > Actinomycetota > Actinomycetes > Kitasatosporales > Streptomycetaceae > Streptomyces > Streptomyces sp. L2. The sequence continues at coordinate 6,394,040 of NZ_QBDT01000001.1, read as the reverse complement.
TGTCGGTGGCCGCCGGTCTGCTGTTCGGCGTGCAGGACGCGATGACCCGGGTGAGCGGCACGCTGTTCGCGCGGGGCGGCTTCGAGGAGTTGTTCACCGGCTGGCAGCCGTACGCGCTGGTGGCGTGCGCCGTCGTCGGCCTGATACTGGTGCAGAGCGCCTTCGAGACGGCCCCGCTGCGGATGTCACTCCCCGCGCTGACGGCCGCGGAGCCGCTCGCCGGCATCCTGTGCGGCGTGGGCTTCCTCGGCGACCGGCTGCACACCGACACCGGGGCCCTGGCCTGGGAGGCCGCGGGGCTGGCCGGGATCGTCCTGGGCATCGTGCTGCTGGGGCTGCACCCGGCGCTGCCGTGCGGCGCGACGGTGAAGGCGAAGGCCGCGAAGGCGGGCGGCACCGCCGAGCCGGCCCAGATCTTCCAGGGACCCTGACCTCCGAGCCTCGGGCGCGGGCCCTGCTTGGATGGCGGCCCTGCTTGGATGAGGGCATGAATCCTGCTGACGAGATCCTCGACGTCGTCGACGAGCACGACCGGGTCGTCGGGCAGTACCCGCGCGGCGAGGTCTACGCCCGGGGACTGCGCCACCGCTGCGTGTTCATCCAGGCCCGGGACGCCTCCGGCCGGCTCTTCGTGCACCGCCGTACGCCGGTCAAGCTGGTGTTCCCCTCGCTGTACGACATGTTCGTCGGCGGGGTCGTCGGCGCGGGCGAGACCTACGACGAGGCGGCGCTGCGGGAGGCGGAGGAGGAGCTGGGCGTGAGCGGCCTGCCCCGGCCGGAGTTCCTCTTCAAGTTCCTCTACGACGACGGGGCCGGGAAGAGCTGGTGGTCGGCGGTGTACGAGGTCCGCTGCGAGCTGCCGGTGCACCCCCAGGCGGAGGAGGTCCAGTGGCACGACTTCCTTCCCGACGAGGAGGTGGAGCGCCGGCTCGGCGTGTGGGAGTGGGTGCCGGACGGCATGGCGGCCTACGAGCGGCTGAAGGCGTACCGGGCCGCTCGGTGACGCCCGGGTAAGGTCGTGCGCGTGATCGAGTTCGTGCGCAACGTCCGGCTCTGGTTCGCGCCGGAGCACATCCGTGAGGAGGGCGGGACGCCCGACTACCGGTTCTCCCTGGCCAACGAGCGCACCTTCCTGGCCTGGCTGCGGACGGCGCTCGCACTGATCGGCGGGGGGTTCGCGGTCGACCAGTTCCTGCCGGACCTGCGCTGGGGCTGGCGGGTCGGGCTGGCGCTCGCGCTGCTCGGCGCGGGCGTGCTGTGCTCGCTGCGCGCGCTGAACCACTGGGTGCGGTGCGAGCGGGCCATGCGGCGCGGCGAGGACCTGCCGGCGTCCCGCTTCCCGACCCTGCTGAGTCTGGTCATCGCGGTGGTGGCGGTGGCGATGGTCGTGGTGGTGCTGGTCGGATGGGCGGGGTGAGGAGCCCGGCGCCCGACCGGGATCCGGGGCTTCAGCCGGAGCGGACGCGGCTGGCGTGGCGCCGTACGACGCTGTCAGCGGCGGTCGCCGCGGTGCTCGCCGTCAAGGCGGCGCTCCATGGTGGGGCCTCGGCCACCGGTGTCGCCGTGTGCGCGGTGTGCTGTGCGGTATGGCTGTGCTTCGTGTGGGTGGCGCACGGGCGGATCCGTGGACTCGCGTCCGGCGCCCGGCCCCCCATGCTGCGTGCGCGGTACGCCGGGGCGGCGGTGCTGTGCCCGGTGGCACTGGCGGTGTGCGCGGCGGTGCTGGTGCTGTAGGGCGGGGGCACGTGCGTCAACTGCGGGCCGTCGGGGGCTGATCGCGCAGTTCCCCGCGCCCCATACGGGCACCACCGGTACGTTGACCAGCGCCCCGCCGCCGTGGCCTGTCGCGCAGTTCCCCGCGCCCCTTACGGGCACCACCGGTACGTTGACCAGCGCGGCGCCATCGTGGCTTGACGCGCCGTTCCCCGCGCCCCTTCGGGGCGCGCCCGACTGTACTGGGTTGCCCAGACCGCGCGCCCTGTCGCGCAAAGTCCGACGGAAGCGCCCCCGTAAGGGGCGCGGGGAACTGCGCGGCCAGCCCGCGCCGGGCCGCGGGCGGCACTCAGCCTTCGGACGGGGGCACCGTCACCACGATCTTGCCGCGGGTGCGGCCCTCCTCGTTCAGGCGGTGGGCCTCCGCCGCTCGCGCGAGAGGGAATGTCTCCTGGACGTGGACGGTCACCGCCCCCCGCTCGGCCAGTTCGGTCAGTGCGGCCAGGTCATCCGCGTCCGGGCGGACGAAAACGTACCGGCCGCCGTAACTCACGACCTCGGGATCGGCGATGGAGGCCAGGCGGCCCTCCGGCGTGAGCAGACCGGCCGACGCCCGAAGCATGTCGCCGCCGATGGTGTCGAACGCCGCGTCCACGCCCTCGGGGGCGAGCCCCCGTACCCGTTCGGCCAGCCCCTCCCCGTACGTAACCGGTTCACCCCCGCACCCGCGGACGAAGTCGTGGTTGCGTTCGCTCGCCGTGCCGATCACGCGGGCGCCGAGATGCGCGGCGATCTGGACGGCGAGCGAGCCGACCCCGCCGGCCGCCGCGTGCACCAGCACGGTCTCGCCGCGCTTGACCTCCAGCGCCTTGACCAGCACCTGATAGGCGGTGAGTCCGACCAACGGCAGCCCGGCGGCCTCCTCGTGGGAGAGGTTGCGCGGCTTGCGGGCCAGCGTGCGCACGGGCGCGGCGACGTATTCGGCGAAGGTCCCCCGGGAGAGGAAGTCCTCGCGGACGTAGCCGATCACCTCGTCGCCGGCGGAGAACTCGGTGACCGAGACGCCGGGCCGGACGACCACGCCGCTGACGTCCCAGCCGGGGATCACCGGGAACACGGTGTCCAGCATGCCGTCCATATGGCCCTCGCGGCACTTCCAGTCGACCGGGTTGACGGCGGCCGCGCGGACCTCGATCAGTACGGCGTCGGGGCCGACCTTCGGGTCACGGACGTCCGCGTACTCCAGCACGTCGGGTCCGCCGTACCGGCTGTAGGTGATGGCCTTCATGCCCACGACCCTCCGGGGTACTCGTGCGCCACGCAACCGGGATGCCCCGGTACGCACGTTTCGCGTGGCAGCCTGTCCGTCGTCAGAGGACCCTCACGTACCCCCGAAGGTGAGCACCATGACCGCCCTTCACCAGGAACACGCCTCGCACGGCACGCACACGCACGGGCCGGACTGCGGGCACACGGCCGTGCACCACGGCGACCACCTCGACTACGTGCACGACGGTCATCTGCACCGGGAGCACGAGGGTCACTGGGACGAGTGCGAACCGTCCGGACACACCACGCACGAGGCCCACCCGCACGAGCACCACGACGAGTGCGGGCACGCGCGCGTGCAGCACGGCGACCACGTGGACTACCTGCACGACGGGCACCGGCACGCCGAGCACGGCGACCACTGGGACGAGCACTGAGATCAGCGCTGGGCGCAGCGCTGATCTCCCGGGGCCGGACTAGGGTGGCTCCGGTCACGTTCCTCACACCTACTGGACGACATACCGACCGGTCGGCATCATAAGTCGGGTCAGGTTCACCCGTTCGTAGGAGTGCCGTATGAGCGCCGATCACCCGCCCGGACTCGATCTCGACCGGCTGCGCGGTCTGCTGGACCGGGAGCGGCCCGGTCTGGTCACCGGCACGCTGACCGGCCGGCTGATCGAGGGCGGGCGGTCGAACCTCACCTACCAGGTCTCCGACGGCACCACCAAGTGGGTCGTACGACGGCCTCCGCTCGGGCACGTCCTGGCCACCGCGCACGACATGCGGCGCGAGCACCGGGTGATCAGCGCACTGCACCCGACGAAGGTGCCGGTGCCGCGCCCGGTGCTGCTGTGCGAGGACGAGGAGGTGCTCGGGGCGCCGTTCTACGTCATGGAGTTCGTCGAGGGCACCCCGTACCGCACCGCGGACCAGCTCGCCCCGCTCGGCCCGGAGCGCACCCGCGGCGCGGTGCTGTCGCTGGTGGACACGCTGGTCGACCTGCACGCCGTGGACCCCGCCGAGGTGGGCCTCGCGGACTTCGGGCGGCCGGAGGGCTTCCTGGACCGGCAGCTGCGCCGCTGGGGCAAGCAGCTGGACGCCTCCCGCAACCGCGACCTGCCCGGCATCGACGAGCTGCACGCGTCCCTCGGACGCGGCCTGCCCGTCTCCCCCGCCCCGGCGGTCGTGCACGGCGACTACCGGCTGGACAACGTCCTGATCGGCCCGGACGACGAGATCAGGGCGATCCTGGACTGGGAGATGTCCACGCTCGGCGACCCGCTGACCGACCTCGGGCTGCTGGTGATGTACAGCCGGTCGCTCGGCATGCCGGACTCCCCCGTCTCCACCACCGCCGAGGCTCCCGGGCACCCCGACCCGGCCGAGCTGATCGAGCGGTACGCGGCGCGCTCGGGCCGCGACGTCTCGGCCGTCTCCTGGTACACGGCGTTCGCGTGGTTCAAGCTCGCCGTGATCCTGGAGGGCATCCACTACCGGTACACGCTGGGCCAGACGGTGGGCCGCGGCTTCGACCGCATCGGCGACCTCGTACCCGTCTTCATCGACCACGGACTGACCACGCTGCAGGAAGGCGAGAGCTGACATGGACTTCGCGTTCGACGCGCGTACCGAGGAACTGCGCGCCAGGCTGCTCGCCTTCATGGAGGAGTACGTCCACCCCGCCGAGGCGGTCGCCGAGGAGCAGCGGGCCGCGCTGGCCTCGCCGTGGGACACCCCGGCCGTGGTGGAGGAGCTGAAGGCCGAGGCGCGCAGGCAGGGCCTGTGGAACCTGTTCCTGCCGGACGCCGAGTACGGCGCCGGGCTGACGAACCTGCAGTACGCGCCGCTCGCCGAGATCACCGGCCGGTCCCCGCAGCTCGCGCCGACGGCGACGAACTGCGCCGCGCCCGACACCGGGAACATGGAGGTGCTGGCGCAGTTCGGCAGCGACCGGCAGAAGAAGCAGTGGCTGGAGCCGCTGCTGGCGGGTGAGATCCGCTCGGCGTTCGCGATGACGGAGCCGGAGGTGGCCTCCTCGGACGCCACCAACATCACCACGCTCATCGAGCGGGACGGCGACGAGTACGTCATCACGGGCCGCAAGTGGTACATCTCCGGGGCGATGGACCCGAACTGCAAGATCTTCATCGTGATGGGCAAGACGGACCCGGACGGTCCCGACATCCGCCGCCAGCAGTCGATGGTGCTGGTCCCGCGGGACACCCCCGGCGTCACGGTGAAGCGGGCGATGCGGGTGTTCGGCTACGAGGACCACTACCACGGGGGTCACGCCGAGGTGGTCTTCGACCACGCGCGCGTGCCCGTGTCGAACCTGGTCGGCGAGGAGGGCGGCGGCTTCGCCATCGCCCAGGCGCGGCTCGGCCCGGGGCGGATCCACCACTGCATGCGGCTGATCGGCATGGCCGAGCGGGCGATCGAGCTGATGTGCCGGCGGGCGGTGTCCCGTACGGCGTTCGGCAAGGCGCTGGCCCAGCAGGGCGTGGTGCAGAACTGGATCGCCGACGCGCGCGTGACGGTGGAGCAGCTGCGGCTGCTGGTGCTGAAGACGGCCTGGCTGATGGACACCGTCGGCAACCGGGGCGCGCACACGGAGATCCAGGCCATCAAGATCGCCACTCCACGCGCGGTGGTGGACATCCTGGACCGGGCGATCCAGCTGCACGGCGCGGGCGGTGTCAGCCAGGACTTCCCGCTGGCCGAGCTGTACGCGGGGGCGCGCACCCTGATGCTCGCGGACGGCCCGGACGAGGTGCACCAGCGCTCGCTGGCCCGCCGGGAGCTGAAGAAGTACCTGTAGAGAAGCACGCGTAAGGGGCGGCCACTCTGGGTGGCCGCCCCTTACGCGTCGCGGTGCGCCACGGCCGCCGTGTGCTACGGACGCCGGGCGCTACGGCCGCAGGGCGCGCAGCAGGAGGTCGGCGAGGTGGTCGGCGACCTCCTGGGGGGTGAGCGGTCCGTCGGGGCGGTACCAGGTCGACAGGTGGTGGACCGAACCGAAGTGGTAGTCGACGACCAGGTCGGCCGGGGTGGCGGTGGAGAACACGCCCTCGCGCTGGCCCTCCTCGATGAGCGCGCGGAAGCGTTCGTGGTAGCGGCGGCGTTCCGCGCGCACCTGCTTGTTCTTCTCGGGGCTCAGGTGGTGCATGGACCGGAAGAAGATCATCGCGTCGTCGAGGTTCTCGATCGTGGTGACGACGACGTCCGCCGCGGCGCCGCGCAGCCGCTTCTCGATGGGCTCGTCGGCGCCTGCGTACGCGTCGAGCCGTTCCTGCTGGACGCGCAGCACGCGCGCGTACACCTCGTGCAGGAGGTCGTCCTTGGAGCCGAAGTAGTGGTAGAGCGCGCCCTTGGTGACGCCGGCCGCCTCGACGATCTCCTGCACGGACGTGCGGTCGTAGCCCTGCTCCGCGAAGAGCCGGGTGGCGGCGGCCAGCAGCCGCTGCGGGACCGGGGTCCCGTCTCCGTCCGTGGTCCTGGGCACTGCCGCCACCTGCCTTCCGTGTCGCTGCTGGTTCACTGATGGTCGTCCCCGCCGGGAACGCGGTTCCCGAGGGAGGATCTTCCCACTGACCGTCCCGGTCCCGTCGGGCAGGATCTCCGCCCGAGGGTCTCACGGGAACCGCTCAGCCCGTCACCGCGCGGCCTCCCACTTCTGCTGGACGTGGTTCATGCCCGTCAGCCAGCGGTCCGGGTCGCCGGCCCGCGCCCGGTAGTAGTCGGCGACCTCGGGGTGCGGCAGGATCAGGAAGCGGCCCTCCCCGATCCCCCGGAACAGGGCGTCGGCGACGGCGTCCGGCTCGATGGCGGTCGGCTGGAGCACCAGGTCGCCGGCGCTGCCGGTGGCGGCGAGCATGTCGGTGCGCACGCCCTGCGGGCAGATCGCGTGCACCTTCAGACCCCGGTGGCGGTAGGTCAGGGACAGCCACTCGGCGAAGGCGTACGCGCCGTGCTTGGTCACGCTGTAGGGGGCCGCGCCGATCATGGTGAGCAGGCCGGCGGCGGAGACGGTGGAGACGAACCGGCCGCTGCCGCGTTCCAGCCAGTCCGGCAGGAGCTGCTCGGCGGCGCGGACGTGGGCCATGACGTTGACGTCCCAGGCGCTCGCCCAGACGGCCTCGCCGGCCGCCTCGGAACCGGCGGAGCCGAGGCCGGCGTTGGCGCAGTAGACGTCCACCCGGCCGCCGAGGGCGTCGCGCGCCTCCCCGACGACCGCGGAGGCGTCGCCGGGGACGGCGATACCGCCGATCTCCGCGGCCACGGCCGCGGCCTTCCCGCCGTCCAGGTCGTTCACCACGACCCTGGCTCCTTCGGCGGCGAACCGCCGGGCCAGCGCGGCCCCGATCCCGCCACCGGCCCCGGTGACCACCACTCCCGCATCCTGCACGGCTTCCACCATCGTCTCCTTCGGCACGTGTGCGCGGCGCGCCCGGTCCGGCGAAGCCGGCCGAACCCGACCAGACTAACCAGTCGGTATGTCGCTGGGAAAGGGCCGCCCGCGCCGCGCGAACAGCAACGGCGAGGAGTATGGCCAAGCTTGTCCGGCGGCGGGACGATGCGAACCGGAACGCACCGTTTCCGGGGCACGAGGGAGCCTGTCATGGCGGATCCTGGGATGAGCGTGACTCCCTACTGGGAGCTGACCTTCGACGCGGACGGGGACGTGGACGGCCCCGAACGCGACCGGCTGCTGGATCAGGCCCGCGGCCACGGCGTCCGCGACCTGATCGTCTTCGCACACGGCTGGAACAACGACCGCTCGGGCGCCACCTCCCTGTACCGCCGCTTCTTCGCCCCGATCCCGGGGCTCGCGCCGAAGGCCCGGATCGGGTACGTCGGCGTGATCTGGCCGTCGATGCGGTTCTGCGACGAGCCGATCCCGGACTTCCCCCGCTCCGCCGTGGCCCAGGAGGCCGGGGCCGCGCCGCGGCCGGTGCTCGACAAGGACACCCTGCGCGCGCTCCGGGAGACGTTCCCGGCCCGGACCACGGTGGTGGACCAGCTAGCCCGCATGCTGGACGTCCATCCGGCCGGCACCGAGGGGCTGGCGGAGTTCGGCGGGCTGGTCCGGCTGCTGGTCGGGGCGGAACACCGGCAGGCCGGGACCGACACCGGCGAGGAGGGCGAACCCGGCCTGCTGTCCGGGGACACGGTGGCCGTCTGCGAGGCCCTCGCCGAGGCGCTGGCCTCGCTGGAGTCGCCCGGGACGCCCGCCGGGTTCAGCCTGCCGAACCCGTGGGACGGCGCCAAGGAACTGCTGCGGCAGGCGACGTACTACGAGATGAAGCGGCGGGCAGGCACGGTGGGCAGCCGGGGGCTCGGGCCGGCGCTCGGGCGGCTGGCCACGGCGGCGCCCGCGGTGCGGGTGCACCTCGTCGGACACAGCTTCGGCGGGCGCCTGGTGTCGTACGCGCTCGACGGGCTGCCCTCGGGGGTGCGCACGGTGAAGTCCGTGACGCTGCTCCAGGGGGCCTTCTCGCACTACACGTTCGCGGCCCGGCTGCCGCAGGACCCGCACGGGTCGGGTGCGCTCAAGGACCGGCAGAAGCGCGTCGACGGGCCGCTGGTGTGCTGCTACTCGCACTTCGACTCGTCCCTCGGGACCTTCTACCCGCTGGCCTCGGCCTGCGCGGGCGAGGACCGGTCGGCCGCCGGCTTCTCGCTCGGGCACGCGCTGGGCCCCCGGTGGGGGGCCATGGGGCACGACGGAGTGCAGGCGGTGCCGGGCACCGCCGCCCTGGACCTGGCCGGGGCGCTGCGGGGCCCGCTGCCGCGCTCGGGCTGTGTGAACGTCGACGCGGCGGCGGTCGTCCGCCGCGGCGGGCCGCCCAGCGGGGCGCACAGCGACATCGTGCACCCCGAACTCGCCCGGCTGGTGCTGGCGGCGGGCCGTATCGCGTGACCCGCCGCCGGCACCGGCGGGTCACCGGTGCGAGGTGTACTCCACGACCTGCTGGAAGGTGGGCCGGTTCTGCCAGCTGATGTGGCCGTGCTTGATGCCGCCCAGCGTGCGCTGGACGATCGAGTCGGCGCACCACTGGTCGCCGGCCGAGCACTGGTCGTCGCCCGGGTAGACCTGGGCGGCGGTCAGCCCGGCCGCCTGCTTCAGGGTGCCGATCAGTGCGTCGCGGCAGGCCCCGAGGCTGCCGCCGCCGCAGTACTTCTGGCCGAGGCCGCCCTGGACCGGCTCACCGAGCACCGCCCGGATGTCCTTGTCGACATAGCTCCACCAGCCGTACTGGAAGGAGCTTCCGGCGTGCGAGCCGGTCGGGCCGTGCCCGGCGGAGGGCGCCTCGTCCACGGACAGGTTGTTCGTGAACGCGGTGTACAGGTCGCTGCCGAGGCCCGGTTCGAACTCGGCCTTGACCAGCAGCGGCCACCAGGCGTCCAGGATGCGGACGGCGTCGGCGTTCGCGTAGGTCTTCGAACCCGCCGAGGTCTCGGTGCGCCTGGCACCGGCGCTCACCCACGCCTGGAGCTTCTTGACCGCGTCGACGGCCGTGGGGTCGGTCACCGGCGAGGAGCCGATCACCCGGAGCAGCTCCGGCAGCACGTCCTCGGCACGCAGGTCGGCGAGGGCCGCGTCGGCCATGGCCTGCACCAGTTGGGCCCGGGTGACACCGCCGGCCGCGACCAGCTTCTTCACCCGGTCGTCGAGGAGGTTGCCGCGGTGCACGGAGCCGTCGCCCCAGGACGCGGTCGTGTAGTCCTTGGCCTGCTTGTTGTTCCAGGAGACGTAGTAGTCCTGGTCGACGGAGTTGGGGTGGGCGGCGGGCGGGGTGTAGTCGGAGGTGTTGGTGGCCGGGTCCCAGTTCCGCCACTCGTACGCCGGACGCGCCCACACCGGGAACTCGGCGTCGACGCCGGACGCGCGGACCGGGTTGTCACCGCTGTTGTAGTACGCGGTGTGCTGGGAGTCGGCGTAGAACCAGTTGAACGTGTAGTTGATGTGCTGGGCCGCGCTCTGGAAGTCCTTCGGCCCCTTGACGTAGCCGGGGTCGTTCAGCATCTGGAAGCCGATGATCGAGTCGGCCTCGTGCAGGTACGAGGAGCGCAGCGTGGTGTAGGCGACCTTCTTGCCGCCGATGGTCGCGCGGTACTCGACGGGCCCGTACTTGGTGCGCCACACCCGCATGGTGTACGACCCGGCCGGCGTGCCGTCGGCCGTGGTCGGCTTCCAGGCGTTCTTCTGCTCGATCTCGTCCATGGCGGTGCAGGTGCCGTGGTACAGGTAGTGGTGGTCGTCCTGGCACAGTTCGACGGCGTAGGTGTCGATGATGTCCTGGCCGGAGGTGGTGGCGCTCCAGGAGTAGTCCTGGCCGCGGCCGAGTTCGACGTACATGCTCAGGCCGGCGAAGGAGGCGCCGCGGGCGCTGATGCCCGGGCCCTGTATCTCTTCCAGCATCAGCAGCTGCGGCGCGAAGTAGCCGGTCTGCGGCCCGAAGACGGCGATGGGGTGGCCGCTCGCGGTGTGCTTGCCGCTGACGACGAGCGCGTTGGACATGCCGCGCCGGGCGGAGCCGAGGGTGGCCTTGGCGGCGGTGCCGGAGGCCTTGGTGGCGCTCGTGGTGGCGGCGCTGCCGGTGCGGTCGTAGACCAGCGGTTCCTGGGTCACCGAGCCGGGGTCGGGCAGGGCCTCGCCCTGGGCGTCGGCCGGCCTGCCGCCGTAGGGGAAGCTCGTGTCGTGGACGGTGAGGACGGCTTCGGGGTCGTTGCGTTCGCGGAAGGCCTCCCAGACCCGGGTGCCCTCCTCGGTGCCGTACTTGGCCTGGGCGGCGAGCAGCGAGAGGGCGTTGTTGACCTCGCCCCCGCCGCCGGCGCCGAACAGTGAGCCGATCACGGAGGCGAGCGCGACCAGGTCGGTGACCTTGAAGTGCTCGATGGTGCCGGCGTTGGTGATCGGGTCCTTGTGGCCGGTCAGGTCGTACTCGCCGGGGAAGTAGCGGCCGCTGTCGGAGGCGTCGATGTAGGCGTTGACACCGGCGAGGTAGGCGTTGACGTCGCCGAGCGCCTGCTGCCCGCGCGCGCCCGCGTTGGCCACGGCGTTGTCGATCTGCGCCTGCAGGTCGGCCTCGGTGTAGGGGGCGTTGCGGTAGAACTGCTGCTCCAGGCCCTGGTTGGCGGGGGCTCCGCCGGCGAACGAGGTCAACTGGCCGCGGCCCACGTGCCGGAAGACGTCCATCAGCCACAGCCGGTCCTCGGCGGCCGCGTAGCCGGCGCCGAACTCGGTGCCGTACCGGGTGGTGCCTGTGATGTGCGGCACACCGGCCTTCTTGTCGCGGACGATCGTCACGTCACTGCGGCCGGCCGGCTTCTCGGTCGAGGCGACCTGGTCGGAAGGGACGCCGAAGGAGGCGTCGTTGAAGAAGTTGTTGATCTTCGCGTCGGTGAGCCCGGAGTAGCCGGTGGCCAGGTTCGCGTAGGGCCCGAGCTGGTCCTCGGCGTGCGCGGGTTGGGTGCCGAAGACCTGGTTGAGCAGGATCTGGGCGAGGGTGGCGTTGCCGTTCTCGCCGGGCGGCAGGATGTCCGAACACTGGCCGCCGCAGTAGTCGTTGGAGGCGGGCGCGTCGGCGGCTGCGGCCGTTCGGGTGAGCGGGGAGAGAAGTGCGGCTGTCAGTACGCATACGGATGCCGTCTTCAGGAACCCGGAGAGCTTGCGGGGAGTTCTCAGTCTGTCGGACAACACGTGGTGCGGGGTGCGCCATGGCATGGCAGCTCCTCCCGACGAGGGGTGGGGTGGCCGGATGTTACCGCCGGTATCCCCGGGATTGAAGATGAACATGCGTCACTTTTCCAAGGAGGTGAGGCCGGTGGGAGGCGGTCAACCCGCCACGCCTTATGGCAGGGCATCGGAAATCGGATGGAGCCGATGCGCTTCGTCGTACGTCTACTTGGCGACGGCGGAGTCCCGAGCCCGACAGCCGTACGGCGCCGCCGACGTGACGTGAGCGCATGACGCAGGTGTGGACGCAAGGTTAAGACGGAGGTGCAGGGCGATGGCCGGATTCCGAAGTCTGGCGAGACAGGTGCGCGACCCGCGGTGCGACCTGGCGCTGCGGCGCTACTCGCTGCGCAAGTGCCTTGAGCGGTTCGCCCCTTACGGGCACCGGGCGACCTGGGACCATCTGTGCTCCCGGGCCGGATTCGGCCCGGAGGACAGGTCCCCCGACCCGGCGCGGCTCGTGGCCGCACTGGAGGAGCTGGAGGAGGCACGGGCGGTGTGGCTCGCCTACGAGACCGACTTCGCCGAGCGCCGCAAGAAGGAGAAGCACGACGGACTGCGCCGGCCGGGCAGCGTGGACGACTGGCACCGCCTGACCTGGGGTGGATTCGGGGTGGCCTGGTGCGACAACCCGAAGGTGCACCCCGGTGAGCCGCTGGCGGAGGTGCTGCGCCGGCTGATCGCCGCCCTGGAGCGGGAACCGGGCTCGGGCTGCCCCGTGTGCGGCGGGGAGCGGCTCGTCTACCGGCACGGCCTGGACCACGAGCCGTCCTGCGGCCCGGTCTGCGCGGACTGCGGCATCCTCGTGCCGAGCCCCGTGCTCACGACCCAGGCCCTGACCTACGCCCGGCGCGGCCGCCTCCTGATGTCGGCCTGACCGGGCCGGGCGGCGCGACGGGCGCGGACGGCGCCGACCGCGCGAAGGACCGGGGGTGCGCCGGGGATGCCGCACCCCTGGTGGATCGGATCGGCACGCCACCAGCGGCAAAACCGGTCGCTCCAGCCCTTTGTGGTCCGGACGGTGGGGACCGAACGATCCCCTGTCCCGACCGGGAGAAGAGGCTGTCCCATGTCGACCCTGCGTGTCACCGCCGAAGTGCTGACCGTCCACGAACACCCGAACGCCGACGCGCTCGAACTGGCCCAGGTGGGCCTGTACCGGGCGGTGGTCGCCAAGGGGCGCCTACCGCACCGGGGACGCGGCCGTGTACATCCCGGAGCAGTCCGTACTGCCGGACGAGCTGATCGGTGAACTGGGGCTGACCGGGCGGCTGGCGGGCGGCGCGGCGAACCGGGTGAAGGCGGTCCGGCTGCGGGGTGAGCTGTCGCAGGGGCTGGTGTGCCGGCCGAAGGCGCTGGCCGGCGTGGATCTGACGCGGGCTGCCGCCGAGGGGACCGACTTCGCCGAGCGGCTGGGCATCACCAAGTGGGTGCCGCCGATCCCGACGACGATGGACGGGGAGGTCGAGCCGGCGCCCGACCTGCTGCCCTGGGTCGACATCACCACGCGCCCGCAGGCGAAATCGGCAGGGGCAGCGCCCCGTAAGGGCGCGGGGAACTGCGCGAGCGGCCACCACGCGCCCGCAGGCGAGACGGTACAGGGGGGCAGCGCCCCGTAAGGGCGCGGGGAACTGCGCGAGCGGCCACCACGCGCCCGCAGGCGAGACGGTACAGGGGGGCAGCGCCCCTCAGGGGCGCGGGGAACTGCGCGAGCGGCCACGACGGGGCTGGAAGTGGAGGCGGGGGGAAGTTCGGCGGGGCTGGTTGTGGACGGCGATGGCGACCGCGGATAGCATGCTAAGCAGTTGCTTAGATGATCCGAAGCGAAGCGAGAGGGCCGGGAAGAACATGGCAGCACCGAGGACCTTCACCTCCCCCGACGAGCTGAAGGCAGCCGTGGGCGAGCAGCTGGGCCACACCGACTGGGTGGAGATCGACCAGAAGCGGATCGACCTGTTCGCCGAGGCCACCGGCGACCACCAGTGGATCCACGTCGACCCGGAGAAGGCCGCACAGGGCCCCTTCGGGACGACCATCGCGCACGGCTACCTCACCCTCTCCCTGCTCCCCCTCTTCGCCCCCCAGCTGATCACCGTCGAGGGCGTGCGGATGGGCGTCAACTACGGCACGAACAAGGTCCGTTTCCCCGCCCCCGTCCCGGTCGGCTCCCGCCTCCGCGCCACCGCGGTCATCACCGGCGTGGAGGACGTCCCCGGCGGCGTCCAGGTGAGCGTGGCCTTCACCGTGGAGCGCGAGGGCGGCGACAAGCCGGTCTGCGTCGCGGAGTCGGTGTCCCGCTACTACATCTGAACTACATCTGAGGCCCGGCGGAGCCTACTTCGCCCCCACCATCCGCAGCACGAGGTCGGCATAGAGCGTGCCGACCTCGTCGGGCGTGCGGGGCCCGTTCACGGTGAACCAGCGGGCCACGTCGATGCACAGGGACAGCACCGCGAGGGTCGTGCCCTGGACGTCCAGCACGTCGAACTCGCCCGAGGCCACGCCGTCCTCGACGATGCCGCGCACCTCGGCGTCCACCTGCCGGCGCAGCGCGACGATCTCCGCGCGGGCCTCAGGTCCGAGCGCGTCCAGCTCGTACTGCACGACGCGTGCGGTGGTGCGCCGCCCGGCGTGCCAGCGGACGAAGGAGCTGACGGCGTCGGCCAGCCGCTCGGTCGCGGTGCCCTCGCGCCGCGCCGCCGTGCGCAGGATGTCGAGGGCCTTGTCGTGGCCGATGCGGCTGATCCGGTGGAGCAGCTCTTCCTTGGTCTTGTAGTGGATGTAGAGCGCGGCCGGGCTCATGCCGGCGCGGCCGGCGATGTCACGGGTCGTCGTGGCGTGGTAGCCGCGCTCGGCGAAGGCCTCCACCGCGGCGACGAGCAGCCGCCGGGCCGCGTCCGGGGTGACCTGTTCCCACGGCTCGACGTCGCCGCCGGTCGTCTCCTCGGCCGTACTCATCGCTCGCTCGCCCCTCTCGGTGACAGGACCTCCACCATACCGTTGAAGGTGAGCGCTCGCTTAGCCTGGACTACAGCTTCTCGAAGGGGTCGTGATCGGCGAGCAGCTTCTCCAGGCGGGCCTGGTCCACACGGCTCACGATCTGCCCGGCCTCCTGGCGGTCCCGGATGACCTTGGCGAGGGTGAAGGCGGAGGTGACCAGGTAGAGCACCGCGATGCCGAGGAAGCCGCGCACCCAGGCGTTGGCGCCCAGCTGGAAGATGCCCACGGCGGTGGCCGCGAGGGCGATGGCGAAGGACGCGACGGCCTGGCCGTAGAAGGCGGCCGTGCTCTGCTGTTTGACCGGTGTGTCACTCATGGCACCGATCATCGGCGGACGTGGCCCGCGCCACATCCGCCGAGATACTCACCCGGGATACTCAGGCGCGTACTCAGAACGCCGAGACCCCGGTCAGGGCGCGGCCGATGAGCAGCTTCTGGATCTGGCTCGTGCCCTCATAGAGGGTCATCACCCGCGCGTCGCGCAGGAGTTTGCCCGCCGGGTACTCGTCGATGTAGCCGTAGCCGCCGAACACCTGAAGGGCGTTGTTGGCGGCGCGGACGGCGGCCTCCGAGGCGAACAGCTTGGCCTTGGAGGACTCGACGGCGTAGGGCTCGCCGCGGTCGACGAGGTCGGCGACCCGCCAGGTGAGCAGCCGGGCGGCGTCCACGTCGACGGCGATGTCGCTGATCAGCTCCTGCACGAGCTGGTGCCGGGCGATCGGCTTGCCGAACTGCTCGCGCTCCCCCGCGTACCGGACGGCCGCGTCCAGGGCGGCCTGGGCTATGCCGACGCAGCCGGCGGCGACCGACATCCGCCCCTTGGCCAGGGCCGACATGGCGACGGAGAAGCCCTTGCCCTCCTCCCCCAGCATCGCCGAGGCGGGCACGCGGACGTCCTCCAGCACCAGTTCGGCGGTCGCCTGGCCGCGCAGTCCGAGCTTGCCGTGGACGGTGCGGCGGGTCAGGCCGGGGGTGTCGGTGGGGACGAGGAACGCGGTGACGCCCTTGTGGCCGGGGGCGTCGGTGGAGCGGGCGAAGAGCAGGACGACGTCGGCCCAGGTGCCGTTCGTGATGAACATCTTGGTGCCGTTGAGGACGTACTCGTCGCCGTCGCGTACGGCCCGGGTGGTGAGGTTGCCGGCGTCGGATCCGGTGCCGGGCTCGGTGAGGCCGAAGCAGCCGACGTACTCGCCGGCGGTCAGGCCGGGCAGCCACCGCCGCTTCTGCTCCTCGGTCCCCCAGGCGGCGATCGACTTGGCGACCAGACCGAGCGAGACGGACACGATTCCGCGGACCGAGGAGTCACCACGGCCCAGTTCCTCGGTGACCAGGCAGTACGCGAGGTGGTCGCCGCCGGAGCCACCATACTCCTCGTCGATGGTCAGACCAAGGAAACCGACCGCGCCGAGTTTCTTCACGATGCCGCGGTCGACCTCCTCCGTGCGGTCCCAGGCGAGCACGTGCGGGGCGATCTCGCGTGCCACGAAGTCCCGGGCAAGCTTCCGTACGGCGGTCTGCTCCTCGCTCAGCTCCAGGTTCACCACGCGATCACCTCACACCCACATTTAAATTAGCACTGCTAGTTTCCTTGTCCAGCCCTACTATGTGCGCCATGGCCCGACCGCGCAAGCCCCTTCTCAGCACCGACCGGATCGTCGAGACGGCACGGGAACTGGTGGACGCGGAGGGCCTGGCGGCCGTCTCCACGCGCCGGCTCGCCGCCGAGCTGGGGGTGAGCGGGCCGTCTCTGTACAACCACTTCCGGACCAAGGACGAGATCCTGGAGGCGGTCGCGGACTCGGTGAGCGCGCTGGTCGACCTGTCGATGTTCGAGGGCCAGCGGGACTGGCGGACCGCGCTGCACGACTGGGCGGTGTCCTACCGGGCGGCCCTGCGGGACCATCCGAACATCGTCCCGGTCCTCGCGCGCGGCCCCGGCCGCCGCCCGGCGGCGCTGCGGCTCGCGGACGCGGTGTACGGGGCGATGGTGCGGGCGGGGTGGCCGCCGGCCCAGGCCACGTCCATCGGGGCGCTGATGCGGTACTTCATCATGGGCTCCGCGCTCGGTTCGTTCGCCGGGGGGTTCGTCGACGACGCGAGTGCGTACGATCCGGCCGACTATCCGCACCTCGGGCAGGCGCATCTGCTCGCGGAGCAGCAGGAGAAGATCGACGAGAGGGCCTTCGAGGCGGGGCTGGCGGCGTTGCTGGAGGGGTTGGCGCAGCAGTACGAGGTCGACCGGCAGAGCGTGTGACCTACGGCCGGTTCGGGTCGGTGTGTCGAGTGCGGGCACGTCGTGGCTCGTCGCGCAGTTCCCCGCGCCCCTTACGGGCGCTGCCCCGCCTGCGGCGTTTTTCGGCCGCGGGTCCGTCGTGGTTGCTCGCGCAGTTCCCCGCGCCCCTTACGGGGCACTGTGCGAGCAACGGCGCTTTCGGCCGCGGGTCCGTCGTCGCTGCGGGCACGTGGGCGTTGGGCGGCGCCCGCCCTGCAGCGGCCCTCCTACGTAGCTGCGGGCATGCGTGCCGCTTGGGGCGGCACGGGTGGGCGCAGCGGCAACCGGCCAGCGCCGGTGAGTGGGATCCGCTCCCGCCCGGCCTCGTCGCCGGGGACCGTGTCGGAAATCCGCCAGCGGTGGGGCGGCGTGGGCGCCTAGCCTCGGGGCATGGATGTCATCCCGGCCAGGCAGCGGCTGCTGCCCCTCGGCGCGGCCGCCGTCACCGTGGTCCTGTGGGCCTGCGCGTTCGTGTCGATCCGCAGTGCGGGGGACACGTACTCGCCGGGCGCGCTCGCGCTCGGGCGGCTGCTCGCCGGGAGCCTCGTGCTCGGGGCGATCTGCCTGGTACGGCGGGAGGGATGGCCGCCCAGGACGGCCTGGCGCGGGATCGGGCTGTCGGGCCTGCTCTGGTTCGGGGTGTACATGGTCGTCCTGAACTGGGGCGAGCAGCAGGTGGACGCCGGCACCGCCGCCCTCGTCGTGAACGTCGGCCCGCTGCTCATCGCCCTGCTCGGCACCCGCCTGCTCGGCGACCCGATGCCGCCGAGGCTCCTCGCGGGCATGGCGGTGTCCTTCGCCGGGGCGGTGACCGTCGGCCTGTCGATGTCGTCCGGCGGCGGTTCCTCGGTGCTCGGTGTGCTGCTGTGCCTGCTCGCCGCCGTGGGCTACGCCTTCGGGGTCGTCGCGCAGAAGCCCGCGCTCGGCCGGGCGAGCGCGCTGCAGGTGACGACGTTCGGCTGTCTCGTCGGCGCCATGGTGTGCCTGCCGTTCACGGGACAGCTGGTGCACGAGGCGGCCCACGCCCCCGCGTCGGCGACGCTGAACATGCTGTATCTGGGCGTCTTCCCGACCGCCCTCGCGTTCACGACGTGGGCCTACGCGCTGGCGCGGACGACCGCCAGCCGGATGGGCGCGACGACGTACGCCGTACCCGCCCTGGTGGTGCTGATGTCCTGGCTGGCGCTCGGTGAGGTGCCGGGCGTGCTGACGCTGGCCGGCGGCGTGCTGTGCCTCGCGGGCGTGGCCGTCTCCCGCTCCCGGGCGCGTTCGGCACGGCCCGCCGGGGCGACGGCCGAGGAGCCGCGCCCCGAGCGGGTCCGCTGACCCGGACCCTCAGAACACCACCAGCGCCCGGCCCCCCTTGCCCGCCAGCATGTTGTCGAAGGCGGCCGGGATGCCGTCCAGGGCGATGCGGTCGGTGACGAGGGCGGAGAGGTCGAGCCGGCCCGCGCGGACGTGTTCGGCGAGGACGGGCAGGTCGCGGGCCGGGTCCGTGTTGCCGTACACGCAGCCGGACAGGGTGCGGCCCCAGTGGAAGATCTCCAGGGCGTTGAAGGAGACCTGCTCCTCCTTGGCGCCGATGCCGACGACGGTCGTACGGCCGCCCCGGCGGGTGGAGTCCCAGGCGGCGCGGATGCTGACCGCGCGGCCCACGCATTCGACCGACACGTCGACGCCCTGTTTGCCGGTGAGGGCGCGGATCTCGCGCGGGGTGGTGTCGGAGGCGACGACGTAGTCGGTGGCGCCGGCCGCGCGGGCCAGTTCCTCCTTCTCCGGGGAGACGTCGACGGCGACGATCCGGGACGCACCCGCGATACGGGCCGCCTGGAGCGTGGCGAGGCCGACCCCGCCGACGCCGAACACGGCCACCGTCTCGCCCTCACGGACCTTCGCCGAGTGGTGGACGGCGCCGTAGCCGGTGAGGACGGCGCAGCCGAGGAGCGCGGCGTCGACCAGCGGCACGCCGTCCGGGAGGGGCAGCACGCAGGACGCGGCGACGACCGTCTCCTCGGCGAACGCGGCCACGTTCAGGCCGGGGTGCAGGTCGGTGCCGCCGGTGGTGCGGGCGTAGACGTCGGCGGCGCCGCTGAGCGCGCTGGCGCACAGCCAGACCTCGCCGAGCGCGCAGGCGTGGCAGGAGCCGCAGGAGGGCGCCCAGTTGAGGACGACCGGGTCGCCGGTGCGGACGTGGGTGACTCCCTCGCCGGCGGCGACGACCGTGCCGGCGCCCTCGTGGCCGAGGACGGCCGGGACCGGCACCCGCATGGTGCCGTTGGACAGGGACAGGTCGGAGTGGCAGACGCCGGCGGCGGCGAGGCGGACCCGGACCTGTCCAGGGCCCGGGTCGGGCAGCTCGATGCCGGTGATCTCCAGGGGGGCGCCGATGGCGGGCAGGACGGCGGCACGTACGGCCATGACTCGCTGACTTCCTTAGAACTGGAGGGACTTGGTCTGGAGGTACTCGGCCAGTCCGTGCGTGCCGAGTTCCCGGCCGACCCCGGACTGCTTGTAACCGCCGAAGGGGGCGAGCGGGTTGAACCGGCCGCCGTTGATGTCGACCTGGCCGGTGTCCATACGGCGGGCGAAGGCGACTGCCTCGGCCTCATCACCGGCCCAGACGGCGCCGGCGAGGCCGTAGACGGTGCCGTTGGCGATGCGCAGGGCGTCGTCCTCGTCGGTGTAGCGGAGGATGGACAGGACGGGGCCGAAGATCTCCTCCTGGGCGATGGTCATCTCCGGGGTGACGTCGGCGAAGACGGTCGGGCTGACGAAGTAGCCCTGCTCGCGCGGGGATTCGGGGCCGCCCGCGGCCAGGCGGGCGCCCTCGGCGACGCCTTTCTCGATGTATCCGCGGACCCGGTCCCGCTGTTTGGCGTTGACGACGGGGCCGATCCGGTCGCCGTACTTGGCGGCGGCCGCGGCGGCCAGTTCGACGGCCTCGTCGTACCGGTCGGTGTGGACGAGCATGCGGGTCCAGGCGCTGCACGTCTGGCCGGAGTTGGACATCACGTTGGCGACGCCGACGTTCACGGCCTTGGCGAGGTCGGCGCCGGGCAGGATGACGTTGGCGGACTTGCCGCCGAGTTCGAGGGCGACGCTCTTGACGGCGGCGCCCGCGATCGCGCCGATCCGCCGGCCGACGGCGGTGGAACCGGTGAAGGAGACCAGGTCGACGCCGGGGTGCTCGGCGAGGGCCTGTCCGGCGACCGGGCCGAGGCCGGTGACCAGGTTGAACACACCGGCCGGGACGCCCGCCTCGTGGACGGCCTCGGCGAACAGCTGGGCGGTGAGGGGGGTGTCCTCGGCGGGCTTGAGGACGACGGTGCAGCCGGCGGCCAGGGCCGGGGCGACCTTGGCGACGATCTGGTGGAGCGGGTAGTTCCACGGGGTGATGGCGCCGACGACGCCGACGGGCTCGTGCAGGACGGTGGAGTTGCCCGCCTTCTCCTCGAAGGAGTGGGTGGCGGCCAGCTCGGCGTAGGAGCCCGCGACGGCGATCGGGACGCCCGCGTGCACGGCCTGGGAGAACTGCAGGGGGGCGCCCAGTTCGGCGGTGACCGTCTCGGCGATCTCGTTCTTGCGGGCGACCAGGACGTCCCGCAGGGCGGTGAGCCGGGCGGCCCGCTCGGCCGGGGGTGTGGCGGCCCAGCCGGGCAGGGCGGCGCGCGCGGCGCGTACGGCGGTGTCGACGTCCAGGGCGCCGCCGGCCGGTACCCGGCCGATGACCTGCTCGTCGGCCGGGTTCACCACCTCGATGACGTCCCGGCTCTCCGCGGGGCGCCAGGCGCCGTCGATGTAGAGGCCGTCGTGTGCCTTCATGCTGCTTCCTCCCGGCAGGTCTGCGTCGTCCGGCACACAAACTAGCGGCGTTAGTTTTTGTGCGCCAGAGCGACCTGTCCGCCGGGCCGGGCGGCGGCCCGGCGTACCGGGACATCATCACGGTACCGGCGGCGGCTCACTCCTCCAGGTCGGGCAGCCGGGCCGGGGCCGGGCAGATCCGTTCGCCGTGCTGGTCGAAGACGAAGAGGTGGGCCAGGTCGACGAGGAGCGGGACCTGCATGCCGTGGCGCAGCTGGATGTCGGGGGTGGTGCGCACGACCAGGTCGCCGGGGAGCCGGCCCTCCGGCGGCGCGGGCTCGGGCAGGTCGTCGACGGGGTGATCCAGGACCCCCACCGGGCCGGCCCGCAGCGCCCCGGCCCGTTCCCTCAGCCGGTCCAGCACGCCCGCGCCCTCCCTGCGCCGCCGCCGGGCGGGCCGGGACGCCGGGCGCGGGGCCTCCAGTTCGGGGACGACGGCGGGGCTGGAGCCGGTGTTGAAGTGGACGAGGATCTCGTGGCCCTGGAACTCCACGTGCTCCACCAGCCCGGTCAGCGGCACCTCGCCGGGCCGGGCGGAGCTGTGCGGTGGGGGTCCCCCCGCGCGAGCGAAGCCGAGCGT
This sequence comes from Streptomyces sp. L2, assembly GCF_004124325.1. NCBI lineage: Bacteria > Bacillati > Actinomycetota > Actinomycetes > Kitasatosporales > Streptomycetaceae > Streptomyces > Streptomyces sp. L2. The sequence goes on along the minus strand of NZ_QBDT01000001.1, from coordinate 6,372,602 downwards.
GGGGGAGATGCGCACCGCCTCCGAGCGCAGGCCCACGATCACCTCGCGGCCCTGCTGCACCCGAAGCAACTGGTGGTCCAGGGAGAGGGGTTCGGGCAGCTTCAGGTACTGCTTGCCGAGACTGATGGTCATGGCCCCGTCCAGCGGGGCACGGACCAGGCCGCGCAGCAGGTTGATGCGCGGGGTGCCGATGAACGCGGCGACGAAGACGTTGCGGGGCAGCGCGTACACCTCGCGCGGGCTGCCGACCTGCTGGAGCACGCCGCCGCGCAGGACGGCGACCCGGTCGCCGAGCGACATGGCCTCGGCCTGGTCGTGGGTGACGTACACCGTGGTGACGCCCAGCTCGCGGGTGAGCTGGGCTATCTCGGCGCGCAGGTGGTTGCGGAGCTTGGCGTCGAGGTTGGACAGCGGCTCGTCCATGAGGAAGGCGGAGGGGTGGCGGGCGATGGCCCGGCCCATGGCGACGCGCTGCCGTTCCCCGCCGGAGAGCTGGCCGGGGAAGCGGTCGAGGAGGTCCTCGATGCCGAGCATGCGGGCGGTGGCGTCGATACGGGGGCGCGGGTCGGCGTTCGGCGCCTCGATGCGCAGCGGGAAGCCGATGTTGTCGCGGCTGGTCATGCTCGGGTAGAGGGCGAAGTTCTGGAAGACCATCGCGATGTTCCGCTCCGAGGGCTGCCAGTCGTTGGCGTACTCGCCGTCGAGGAGCAGGGTGCCGTCGTCGATCTCCTCCAGGCCGGCGATCATCCGCAGCACGGTGGACTTGCCGCAGCCGGAGGGGCCGAGCAGGACGAGGAACTCGCCGGGCGGGATGTCCAGCGAGATCCGGTCCACCACGCGGGGGCCCCGAGCGTAGGACTTGCTCACGTCGTGCAGAGAGATGGCGCGTGTCATGGCTGCTGCCCCCGGGGGCTGTCCGGAGCGCCGCTGCTCCGTGTGTCCGAAAGCCTCGTGCGGGTCGTACGGGGCCCGTGCGTCACGGAAGTTAACGGACGGTGCCCGCGCGAGGGAAGACATGGGGCCACATCGGGCACATGGGTGCATGCGGCACGGAACACAGCTTCCGGCATCCCGCCAGGTCAGGGGCGGCTACGGCGACCGCCCCCGGCCCTGACGCCGTGAGCGGTGTCGAGCCGGGGGGCCGGGGACGACGGCCGGGCCTCGCCGCCTCCCCGGCTCTTCCCCGGCGGCAGGCCGAACCCGCGCGCCGCCTCCGGCAGTGGCCGAGACCCACCGGCTCGGCCGCACCCGGCCCGGCCGGGGCGGCGGCACCCTGAGCAGCGCACGGGCCGCCACCGGCCGGCGGCGGGGACCCGCACGACAGCCCGAGCCCCCGCCCGCGGCGGAGACAGCGGCATCGCCGGGCCCAGCCGGACTCCCCGGTACCGCCCGGGCGCCGGCCCGCAGCCGTGAGGCGAGGCCTGCGGCGCTCCCCCGGCCCCGGTGCCCCTTGGCCCGGTGCGCCGCTACTTCGTCGCCGTCAGATGGGCGAAGACCACGACGTTGCTGGTGTAGCCGGTGCGGCGGCTGTAGAGGCCGCCGCAGGTGAGGACGCGGAGTTCGGGACGCTTCGAGGCGCCGTAGACCTCCTTGTCGGGGAAGCCGGCCTTGTCGTAGACCTTGACCCGGTCGACGGTGTAGACGGCGGTACGGCCGTCCGCGCGCCGGACCTCGATCGGCTTTCCGGGTTTGACCTGGGCGAGGCCGGCGAAGACCGCGGGCCCGGTCATGGTGTCCCGGTGGCCGACGGCGACGGCGGTGCCGGACTCGCCCGGGGTGGGTCCGCCCTGGTACCAGCCGACCAGCTTGGGTTTGCCGAGGGGCGGGGTCTCCAATTGCCGGTCCTTCTCCAGCTTCACGCCGATCACCGGCGCGTCGATGCCGAGGGACGGGATGCGGAAGGACACCGGCCGCGACCGGGGCATCGGGCGGACCGGGGACGCGCTGGAGGCAGGCGCCGTACGGGCGGGCGCCGCAGGAGCGGGCGCGGCGTCCGCGTGGTCCGCGCCGCGCCCGTCGGAGCGGGCGGAGCCGGGGTGGACGCCGGCCGCCGCCACCGTGCCCGGACCGCCGGCCGCCTCGGGGGCGACCGGACGGTGGCGCGCCTCGCACCGGACGCCCATGACGACCATGACGACCGTCAGCAGGGCGGTCCGGGCGAGGCGGTAGGCGCGCCTGGGGTGCCAGGGCCTGCGTCGGCGCCTACGCGGCGCCATCGGGCCGACGGCGGACCAGCCGGACGTAGGCGACGCCGCCGACGGCGAGCAGTCCGACGGCCGCCGCGCCGGCCACCGGCGAGTACGCGGCCGCCCGGTCGACGAGGCCGCCGCCGCCCGCGTGCACGCCGCCCTTGGGGCCGTCGTGGTCGTCGCCCTGACCCCACGCGGCGTCGTCACGGTGGTGGTCCTCGATCCGGCCGGGGCCGTTCTCGCCCCTGTGCTGCTTGTCGTCATGGCAGTTGACGCGGAACACCTTCGACTTCACGGCCGGAGGCGTGCCGACGGTCCAGGTGATCTTGTACTGGCCGTCCGCGAGACCCAGCGGGTCGGTGTGCCCAGCCCCGCCGGCCAGCTGGATGGTGCCGGAGACGGTCGCGGCAGTGGGCAGCGGGGGCTGCGGCGTGATGGTGTACACGACACTGGGGAGCGTGTCGAAGTTGACGGCCTCCAGGTAGAACCGGCAGACGACCGGATCGTCCTTGGCCGACCCGGTGAGCGCGGTCCCGGTGACATGCCGCTCGTCGTGGACCCGGATGTCGCCGTTCTCCCCCGCCGCGGAGGCCATCGGTGCCGCCACCCACGACGCGCCCGCCGCGGCGAGGGCGGTGAGGACGACGGTGGCGCCCGCGCGGGTGCCGTAGGAACGTGGAAGTGACAGGCTGGGCATGCGAGCTCCTCCGGTTAGACGATTTTCATACAAATCGCTCTTCGGGTGGACTCTCTTTCATGAGCCCCACGGAGTGGCGGTATCCGCGCCCAACGCGCCGTCAGATATCGCCCGTGCGGCGCAATGCCGGCCCCTTCGACCGCCGTCCGGCAGCCGGCCCGGGCGCCCCGCCACCGCCCGGCGAGCGCACGGCCACCCTCGACGACACCAGCAGCAGCGCGCCGAGCAGCAGGAACGGCGCGGCCGCTCCCGCCGCCCCGGCGACCAGGCCCGCCGCGGCCGGGGCGGCGACCTGGCCGAGCCGGTTGCCGGTCAGCCGCAGGGCGAGCGCGGTGGACCGGGCCCCGGCGGAGGCGGCCTGCACGACCGTCGTCATGGACAGCGGCTGGCCCACGCCGAGGCAGAACCCGAGCGCGCCCAGCATGAGGCCGAGCGCCCACACCGGCACCGGCAGCACGACCCCGGCGCACAGCAGGGCGGCGAGGAAGCAGGTGAGCGTGAGCAGCGCGGGCCGGCCGAGCACCCGCAGCAGCGGGGTGAGGACGAGCCGGCAGGCGATCGTGGCCCCGGCGCGCCGGCTGAGCAGCAGGCCGATCAGCGACGGCGCGATGCCCCGGTGCTCGCCGACGACGGGGAGGTAGGCGGTGAGGATGTCGGTGGCGGACAGCACGGACAGGCTGATGAGCATGCCCGCGGGCACACCGCGGGCCCGCAGGATCCCGCCGACCGGCACCCGTTCACCGTGCCGGGGGCGGGAGTTGAGGGCCGTACGGTTCTCACGGTCCTCGACGCGCCACAGCGAGGTGACCGCGGCGCCGCGCCCCCTCCCGCCACGACGAGGGCGAGGGCGCTGCTGCCGGCCAGGTCCGGGCCGCCGATCACTAAGCCCGCGGCGAGGGGTCCGGCGAGCTGGCCGCGCGAGGCGCCGATGGTGAAGTGCCCGAAGTCACGGTCCTGTTCGTGCGGCGCGGACTGCCGTGCCACCAGTGACTGGGCTCCGATGACGAAGCAGAGGTGCCCGAGGCCCATCACCCCGCTCCACAGGGCCATCGCCCACAGCGAGCCGGCGAGCCCGCTCAGCACGCAGCCGCCCGAGATGAGCACGACCCCGGCGGGCAGCAGCGGCGCGCACCTGCCGTGGTCGGTGCGACGGCCGAGCGGTACGGCGGCGAAGAGCGGGAGCAGGGCGTACACGCCGGCGATGACGCCCACGGCGCGTTCGTCCGCGCCCAGCGCGAGAGCCCGGTAGGAGACGGCCGGCCGGGCCATCGACACCGCCCCCTGCGCGAATCCGAAGACGATGACGAGGCGGAGCAGCCAGCCGCGGTGCCTACCGGACCCCATGGTCGTGTCCTCCCGGAACGGTCAGATGATGGCGAACAGGAGTCCGGCGCCGAGGATCAGCGCCGAGACGAGGACGGCCCACTTGACGACGAACCGGGTGTGGTCGCCGAACTCGACCTTGGCCATGCCGACCAGGACGTACACGGCCGGGACGAGCGGGCTGGACATGTGCAGCGGCTGTCCGACGAGGGAGGCGCGGGCGATCTCCAGCGAGGAGACGCCGTGCGCCTGACCCGCCTCCGCCAGGACCGGCAGGATGCCGAAGTAGAAGCCGTCGTTGGACATGAAGTACGTGAGCGGGATGCTCAGCACGCCGGTGACGAAGGCCATGTGCGGCCCCATGCCGCTGGGGATGTTGTCCACCAGCCACGTGGCCATGTGGTCGACCATGCCGGTGCCCTGGAGCACACCGGTGAAGACGGCGGCGGCGAAGACCATGCCGGAGACGTTGAGAACGTTCTCGGCGTGCGCGGCGATGCGGGCCTTCTGGTCCGGCATGTGCGGGAAGTTGACGGACAGCGCGGTCGCGGCGCCGAGCAGGAACAGCACCGGGATCGGCAGCCACTCCATGATCATCGCGGTGAGCAGGACGACGGTCAGCAGCGCGTTGAACCAGTACAGCCTGGGGCGCAGGGTGGGGCGGTCGGGGTCGAGGCCCTGGAAGGCGGAGTTCTCCTCGGGACGGTCGGGCAGATCCGCGCCGGCGCCGGAACCGCCGCGCGTCCGGGCCGCCTTGCCGGCACCCGCAATCTCACCCTCGCCCTTGCTGCCCGTGCCGGCGCCGACCAGCACCGCCTCCGGCTCCGTTTCCGTCTCCGGCTCCGCCACCAGCACCTCGTCCAGCGTCAGCACGCCGAGCCGCTTGCGTTCGCGGCGGCCAAGGACGTACGCGAGGACGAGGACGCCCAGCAGACCGACCGCGAGGGCCGGGATCATCGGGACGAAGATGTCGCTCGCGTCGAGCTTCAGCGCGGTGGCGGCGCGTGCGGTCGGACCGCCCCAAGGCAGCGTGTTCATCACGCCGTTGGCCATGGCCGCGACGCCGGTCATCACGACCAGCGACATCTTCAGGCGCTTGTACAGCGGGTACATCGCCGAGACCGTGATCATGAAGGTGGTCGAGCCGTCGCCGTCGAGGGAGACGATCGCGGCGAGTACGGCCGTACCGACGACGATGCGCAGCGGATCGGCCTTGCAGAACCTCAGGATGCCCCGGACGACCGGATCGAAGAGGCCGACGTCGATCATCGTCCCGAAGTAGACGATCGCGAACATGAGCATCGCCGCGGTGGGCGCGAGACCGGTGACGCCGTCGATGACGTAGTCGCCGAGCTTGGCCCCCTTGCCGACGAGGACCCAGAACAGCGCCGGGATCAGCACGAGCGCCGCGATCGGCGACATCTTCTTCAGCATGATCAGGACCAGGAAGGTCGCGATCATGGCGAAGCCGAGGATGGTCAGCATGAGTGGATACCTAACGTTCGCCCGTGGACAGCCACCAGGGCCGGCGGTGCGACGACGTTAGGTCTGTCAGAACGGCGTTAACAAGACGTTGCCGTGCGAACAATAAGCGCAGAATTGCAGGTCACAGCTTTGCTCAGGTCACAGGGCTGAGCTTTTCGGCCACGGGGGCCTCCGGGACCGCCGGGACCGCCGGGGCCGCCCCGGGGGCCTCGGGGGCCGCGCTGACGGCGACGGGCACGCCGTTGAGGACCGCGTTGCCCGACAGCGGGTCGAGCAGGCTGCCGTCGAGGAGCTGGTTGACGTTGACGCCGGGGACCGTGGCGGCGTGGCCCTGCCGGGTGCCGGGGCGGTCGTGGCCCCAGCCGTGCGGGAGGCTCACCACGCCGGGCCGGACCAAGTCGGTGACCTCGGCGGGCGCGGTCACCTCTCCCCCGGCGCCCTTGACGCGCACGGGTGCGCCGTCGCGTATGCCGAGGCGTTCGGCGTCCCGCGGGTGGATGTGCAGGGTGCAGCGGTTGGTGCCGCCGGTCAGCGCGGGGACGTTGTGCATCCAGCTGTTGTTGGAGCGCAGGTGCCGGCGGCCGACCAGGACGAGTCCGGCGGGGCGCTCGGCCAGGGCGGCGCGCAGCCGGGGCAGGTCGGCGGCGATCGGCGCGGGCAGCAGCTCGACCTGGCCGCTCACCGTCTTCAGCGGCTGGGGCAGGCGGGGGCGCAGCGGGCCGAGGTCGATGCCGTGCGGGTGGGCGAGCAGCCGGTCGAGGGTCAGCCCGTCGGGCCGGGCGCCGAAGCCGTCGCCGTAAGGGCCGAGGCGCAGCATCAGGTCGAGGCGCCGCTCGGGGCCGGTGTCGCCGGTGAGGAGCGCGGCGAGTTCCCGGGGATCGCGGCCGTGGACCGGGGAGTGGGGTTGCTGGACGGCCTGGGCGAGGGTCTGGTCGATGACCGTCGTGTCGACGGCGGCGGGGTCGGCGCCGTGCATGCCAGTGGCGGCCAGGATCAGCCGGGCGAGGATCTCCGTCTCGGCCATCCTGCCGGGCTCCAGCGGGACGGCGGGGCGGGTGTAGCGGACCTGGTTGCGTACGGCGAGGGTGTTGAACGCGAAGTCGTGGTGCGGGCTCTGCGAGGGCGGCGGCGGGGGCAGGACGACGTCGGCGTGGCGCGAGGTCTCGCCCAGGTAGGGGTCGACGGAGACCATGAAGTCGAGGGATTCCAGGGCCTTGTCGAGCCGGTCGCCGTCGGGCGCGGAGAGCACCGGGTTGGCCGCGACGACGACGAGCGCGCGGACGGGCTCGCCGTCCTCAGTGGCGGTGTCGATCTCCTGGGCGAGCGCGGACAGCGGCAACTCGCCCTTGGCCTCGGGGAGTCGCCGGACCCGGGAGTGCCAGCGGCCGAGGGCGAAGCCGTGGCCGGGGCCGGCCGGGCGGGGCGTCCTGTCGGTGGCGGCCTGCGGGAAGAGGGCGCCGCCGGGCCGGTCGAGGTTGCCGGTGAGGATGTTGAGGACGTCGACCAGCCAGCTGGCGAGGGTGCCGTGCGGGACGGTGCAGCTGCCGATGCGGGCGTAGACGGCGGCGGCCGGGGCGGCGGCGAGGTCGCGGGCGAGCGCGCGGATGGCGGCGGCGTCGACGTCGCACGGTTCGGCGACCGCTTCCGGTGTGAACTCCCGCAGGGCGTCCCGCACTTGGCCGACCCCCTGGACGTGCGGGGCGAGGTCGCGGAGGTCGACGAGGTCTTCCTCGAACAGCACGGTGACCATGGCGGCGAGGAGGAGTGCGTCGGCGCCGGGCCGGACGGCGATGTGCAGGTCGGCGAGCCTGGCGGTGCGGGTGCGGCGCGGGTCGATGACGGTGAGCCGGCCGCCGCGCGCCTTGAGCGCCTTCAGTCTGCCGGGGAAGTCGGGGGCGGTGCACAGACTGCCGTTGGACTCCAGGGGGTTGGCGCCGATGAGGAGGAGGTGGCCGGTGTGGTCGAGGTCCGGCACCGGGATGGCGTTGGCGTCGCCGAAGAGCAGTCCGCTGGAGACGTGCTTGGGCATCTGGTCGACCGTGGAGGCGGTGAACAGGCTGCGGGTGCGCAGCGCGCCGAGCAGGACGGGCGGGTAGAGCGCGCCGGCCATGGTGTGCACGTTGGGGTTGCCGAGGACCACCCCGAGGGAGTCGGGGCCGTACCGCTCGACGACCGGGCGCAGACCGGCGGCCACCGCGTCGAAGGCCTCCTCCCAAGTGGCCTCGCGCAGGACGCCGTCCGTGCGGACGAGGGGGGTGCGCAGCCGGTCGGGGTCGGAGTCGACGGCGCCGAAGGCAGCGCCCTTGGGGCAGATGAACCCCTTGCTGAAGACGTCCTCGCGGTCGCCGCGGGCCCCGGTGACGCGGCTGCCCTCGACGGTGAGGGTCAGCCCGCAGGTGGCCTCGCAGAGGGGGCAGATGCGCAGGGCGGTGCGGGACACGGGTCCTCCCCTAGGGTTCGGCGGCGCCGCGCGCGGGCACGGGCGGGCTCGGAAGGGGAGCATACCGACCGGTAGGCATGGAGGGGAGCCCCCTGAGCCGGATCCACCCGACGGCCCCTGCCGTCACGGCCGCCGGCGTCACGACCCCTCCCGTCACGGCCGCCCGCGTCACGACCCCTCCCGTCACGGCCGCCCGCGTCACGGCCCCTCCCGTCACGGCCGCAGCCCGCCGGCCGCAGCCCGCCTGCCGGCGCTCGCTCAGTCGAGGACGCGTCCCAGATACGCCCGCAGCAGCTCGCGGGTCTCGTCGATGATCCCCGCGTCCCCCTGCGGGTCCACCCGGAAGGCGAGCTGGACCAGACTGTCCGCGCTCTCCACGGCGACCAGGAAGACGCGGCGCAGATCGGGGTCGGAGGTGCGGCCCAGGTAGTCGGCGAGCAGCTCGGTGAGGCGGTCGGCGACCCGGGTGTTGGGCTCGCTCTTGCGGGCGCCGACCGGGATCTGGTTGCCGAAGTCGATGAGGGAGAACCCGGGCGCGGTGCGCTTCATCGCCAGGTACTCGTCGAGCACGGCGTCCATGGCGGCCCGCCAGTCGCCCTGCCGGGCCTCCCTCAGCCGCTCGGTGACGCCCTCGGTGTAGCGCTCCAGGTTCCGCTGGGCGAGGGCGTCGGCCATCTGCCGCTTGTTGCCGAAGAAACGGTAGACCGAGCCGATCGGCACCCCGGCGCGCTGGGCCACCGCCCGGGTGCTCAGGGCGTCGTAGCCGACCTCGTCGAGGAGGCCGGCACAGGCGTCGAGGATCCTGGTCAGCCGTTCGGCGCTGCGCCGCTGGACGGGCGCGCGGCGGAGGGATGTCGCGTGGGGCACGGACTTCATGATGCCTTTCCGCCGGGAACCGGTGTACCTCGCCCCTCGGTACGCGCCCGGACGGCCCGGGCACTCATTTCGACGCGGACGGCGCCGGCTGTTCCGTCTCCGCGCCGGACGCGGTGATGTCGGCGGTGTTCTCGACCGGCTTGCCGTGGACGGCCCACACCGTGCCGTCGTCGGCGTAGAGCCGGGCGGTGACGTGGTGGGTGCCGTGCGGCAGGAGGCTCAGGTGGTGGGCGGGGGTGCGCAGCCGGGAGACCCGGTGGCCGTCGACGAACAGGTACGCGAGGCCCCGGTGGGCGGCCGGGCGGGCCGCGGTACCGGCCGGGGAGAGGCGGAAGTGCCGCAGCCGCAGCCGCACCTTCCAGCCGCCCGCCGGGTCGGGGGCGACCTCGATGCCGACCTCGGGTGCGTCGTCCTTGCCGACCTCGCGCAGGTGGCGCCCGCTCTCGTCGGTGTCGTCCAGGACCTTGCCCACCGGCGAGGCCGACGGGCTGCCGCCGCCCCGCGCCGCACCGGTCCCGCACCCTCCCGCGCCGAACGGCAGCAGGAGGCACACCGCGCCCGCGGTGAGCAGCCCTCTCGTCCATGACCTCCACGCCATAGCCCGGGAGCGTAGAACAACGCCGCGCCGGCCGGATCCCCCTGAAGTCTGGTTCTCGCCGTCCTCACGAAGGAGACCATGGGGCCCTCTTGCGCCCGCCCCCACGTATTCCTACGGTGTTCCATAGGAATGCGGAACGCAAGCACGCAAGGGAGCGATGATGAGCGGGGACGCACGGAAGACCGCCGAGGGACTGTCGTACCTCTCCGGGTTCGGCAACGAACACGCCTCGGAGGCGGTGCCCGGAGCCCTGCCCGAGGGACGGAACGCGCCGCAGCGCGCGCCGCTCGGCCTGTACGCGGAGCAGCTGAGCGGCACGGCGTTCACCGAGCCCCGGGCGCACAACCGCAGGTCCTGGCTGTACCGCATCCACCCGTCGGCCGCGCACCCCGCGTTCCGGCGGATGGACAACGGCGCGCTCCGCGGCGGCCCGTTCACCGAGACGGTGCCGGACCCGAACCGGCTGCGCTGGAACCCGCTGCCCGAGCCGGCCGCCGGGACCGACTTCCTGGCCGGCCTGTGGACGCTCGGCGGCAACGGCGACGCCACCCAGCGCAACGGCATGGCCATCCACCTGTATCACGCCAATTCCTCGATGGAGCGCGTCTTCTCGGACGCCGACGGCGAACTGCTGATCGTCCCCGAGCGCGGCGGTCTGCTGCTGCACACCGAGTTCGGCATGCTGCACGTGGAACCCGCGCACGTGGCGCTCATCCCGCGCGGGGTGCGTTTCCGGGTGGAGCTCCTGGACGACTCCGCGCGCGGCTACGTCTGCGAGAACTACGGCGCCTCGTTCCGGCTGCCCGACCTCGGCCCGATCGGCGCCAACGGCCTCGCGAACGCCCGTGACTTCCGGGCGCCCGTCGCGGCGTACGAGGACGTGGCCGGCCCGGTGGAGGTGGTCAACAAGTTCTGCGGCAACCTCTGGACGGCCACCTACGACCACAGCCCGCTGGACGTCGTCGCCTGGCACGGCAACCACGTGCCCTACGTGTACGACCTGCGCCGCTTCAACGTCATCGGCAGCATCTCCTACGACCACCCGGACCCGTCCATCTTCACCGTCCTGACCTCCCCGTCGGACACCCCGGGCCTCGCGGGCGTCGACTTCGTGGCCTTCGCGCCGCGCTGGCTGGTCGGCGAGGACACGTTCCGGCCGCCGTACTTCCACCGGAACGTGATGAGCGAGTACATGGGCCTGATCGAGGGCGCCTACGACGCGAAGGCCGAGGGATTCGTGCCGGGCGGCGGCTCCCTGCACAACATGATGTCGGCGCACGGTCCGGACCGGGAGACGTTCGACAAGGCGAGCGCGGCCGAGCTGAGGCCGCAGAAGATCGACGACGGGCTGGCGTTCATGTTCGAGACGCGCTGGCCGGTCACGCTCACCCCGCACGCTGCGGGCGCCGAGCACCTCCAGCAGCGCTACGACGACGTGTGGCAGGGCCTGGAGAAGCACTTCCGTCCGTTGCACTGACCGCCCTCGACAGGTACGGATAGCCCGTGACCTCCTTCGCCCCGGACTCGATCGTCCTGAACCGCAAGCTGCCCCTCTGGTACCAGGTGTCGCAGTCGCTGCGCGCCTCGATACTGGGCCGCTCGCCGCAGGACCCGCTGCGCCTGCCCACCGAGGAGCGGCTCGCCGAGCACTACGGCGTCAGCGTGCTGACGATGCGGCAGGCGCTGAAGGAACTGGAGGACGAGGGGCTGATCAGCAGGCACCGGCGGCGCGGCACGTTCATCGAGCCCGACGCCCGGCGCGGCGCCCCGGTGCGGCTGCTGGGTTCGGTGGACGCCATCGTGGCCCAGCAGTCCGGCATGACAAGTGAACTGCTCGACCACGGGCGGGCCCCGGTGCCGGCGCATCTCGCCGAGCACTTCCCGGATCTGACGGAGGTGGCGACGTACCACCGGCTGCGCTGCGACGAGAAGACGGGCGAGCCGACGAACCACGCCGTCAACCACGTACGGCCCGAACTGGCCGGGCGCATCGACCTGGACGATCTGGTGCGGTGGCCGATGACGAAGGTGCTGCGGGACGTGGTGGGGGCGGACATCGGCAGGATCACCGACACGGTGGAGGCGAGACTGGCCGACCCGGAGACGTCCCGTCTGCTGGAAGTGCCGCTGCTGAGCCCGATCCTGCACTACACCGGGGTGACGTACGACGGCGCCGGGCGAGTGCTGGACGTGGCGGTCATCCAGTACCGGGGGGACCGCTTCTCGTTCACGGTGACGCTGGAGGCGTGAACGTTCCGCTGTCGTAGCATGCCCTGCGTGACGTACGACGACGATGCTCCGCTGCTGGCGGACCTCATGCCGTGGTCCGTCGCACCGTTGCGGGTGGGGCGGGGCTGGCCGGTGGGCCCGGACGTGCGGTCGCTGAAGGCTCGCTGGGACGCGCTGCTGAAGGCCGAAGTGGCGGATCGCGAGGCGCTGTTCGAGCCCAGCCGGTCCCGTACGCCGCACTCCGCCGTGGCGCGGTTGCCCGGTCAGGGCGGTGGCGGGACGGAGCGGCTGGTGCGGGCCGCGGGGCCCTGTGCCGAGCCGGTGCGGGTGCTGGCGGCGCCGTTCGACGAGCAGTGGTTGATCCCGGACCACCGGCTGGTGGACACGGCCCGGCCGGAACTGTGGCGGGTGGCGGACGAGCGGCAGGTCTTCGTGGTGGAGACCCCCGACGACGTACCCCTCCTCGCGACCTCCCGCCTGCCCGTCCTGCGCCTGGGCACCATCCGACCGCTGCACCGCCGGCCGGGCGGAGCGGAACCGAACCTGGCGCCGGGCCTGCTGGACCTTCTGGCCGCCCGCCTCGGCACCCGCCCGTCCCCGGTGGACGTGCTGGCCTGGATCCTCGCCGCGACCCGCCCCGATCTGACCGTGCCGCTCACCGAGGATCCGGAACTGTGGGCCTCGGGAGTGGAGCTGGGCCGCCGTATGCTGTGGCTGATGCGCCGCGACGGCGAACGCCCCAAGCTGCCGGGCGGCCGGCGCCCCTACGTCCGCGCACCTTTGCCGGCCCGCCCTCTCACCCTCGACTACGACCGCGACGAGGAGACCCTCCTGCTCGGTGAGGGCCGCGTCTCCCCCGTCCCGCCGGCCGCCTGGGACTACGAGGTGGCCGGCGCCCGGGTCCTGGAAGCCTGGTTCACCGCCCGCACGGCCCCGGCCGCTCCAGGCACCCTCGCGGCGATCCGCCCACCGTCCTGGCCCCAGACCTGGACCTCGGAACTCCTGGAACTGATCACGGTCCTCGCCCTGCTCTCGGACGTACGGAAGCGCCGAGCGGACCTGAAGCCGACCGCACCGATCACGGCGACGGACCTGCGCCGGGCCGCCATCCTCCCCGCCCCCGCCACCTCCCACCGCCCGGCCTCGGTCCTGGACCACCCGGAGGAAGGCCCCGAAGGCCAGTTCGCCCTGCTGTAGAGGACAGCCACCCCTCCAACGGCGGCCAAGCCCAACGCGCCCCAAAGGGGCGCGGGGCTCTGTCGATATGCGGCTCCGCCGCGTGGGCGCGAAGAACCCCCGCGACCCGCACCCGCCGGCGCACGCCCGCCCCCACGGCGACCCCGCGCCCACAACACACCCCCCGCTGACAAACCTCCGTTCACGGGAGATCATCCACCCCATGGAACCTCTCCCCCTTGACGGCCTCACGGTGGTCGCCGTGGAACAAGCCGTCTCCGCCCCCTTCGCCACACGACAACTCGCCGACCTCGGCGCCCGCGTCATCAAGGTGGAGCGGATCGACGGCGGCGACTTCGCCCGGGGCTACGACACCGCGGCCCGCGGCCTCGCCTCGCACTTCGTGTGGTGCAACCGCGGCAAGGAGTCCATCGCGCTGGACCTGAAGGACCCGCGCGGCCTGGCCGTCGTACGACGGCTGATCGCGGACGCGGACGTGTTCATGCAGAACCTGGCGCACGGGGCCGCGGCCCGGCTCGGGCTGGACGCGGCCACGCTGTGCGCGGCCGATCCCCGGCTGATCGCGGTGGACATCTCGGGCTACGGCGGCTCGGGGCCGTACGCCGGCAAGCGGGCCTACGACATGCTCGTGCAGTGCGAGGCCGGGCTCGTGTCGGTGACCGGGACGCCGGAGCAGCCCGTCAAGGCGGGGATCCCGGCGGCGGACATCGCGGCGGCCATGTACGCGTTCTCGGGCGTGCTGGCGGCACTGGTGCGGCGGGGCACGACGGGCCGGGGCGGCCCGGTCGAGGTGTCGATGCTGGAGGCGCTGGCCGAGTGGATGGGGCATCCGCTGCACCACGCGATGCACGGGGGTGAGCCGCCTGCCCGCACCGGTCTCGCGCACGCCGTCATCGCGCCGTACGACGCCTATCCGACGGCGGACGGCGGCCGTGTGCTGTTGTCGGTGCAGAACGACCGGGAGTGGCGCCGGCTGGCCGAACAGGTCATAGGGCGGCCGGAGTTGGGGACGGATCCGGAGTTGGCGACGAACGCGGCGCGGGTGGCGCGCCGGGAGCGGACCGACGAGCTGGTGGCGGGGGCGCTGGGCGTGCTGGACGCGGAGGAGGCGGTGGCCCGGCTGGAGAAGGCGGGCATCGCCTGTGCCCGGCTCAGGGATCTGCACGAGCTGGCGGAGCACCCGCAGCTCGCGGCCCGGGAGCGGTGGCGTCAGGTGGGTTCGCCGGTCGGGCCGCTGCGGACTCTGCTGCCTCCGATCACCCTGCCGGGCGGGGACGAGGCACGGATGGGCGAGGTGCCCGCACTCGGACAACACACCTCGGCGCTGCTGCGGGCCGCGGGGATGACGGACGAGGAGATCGCAGCGTTGCGCCGGGACGGTGTGGCGGCCTGAGCGCGGGCCCTCGAAGACGGCCGACGGCGGCCGCGGGTGCGCTCAGTGCCCGCCGAACAGCGAACGGCGCAGCCGGCGCAGGGGAGCGAAGAGGGAGACACGGCGGACCCGCGCACCCCGGTCGCTGCGCTTGCGCGTGGTGTCACGTGCGGTCAGCTCACGCATCAGCGAGGTGGCCTCGACCGTCTCCCGCTGCGGTATGGCGGGACCGCCCAGCACCGAGAGATGGCGGTCGAGGCGCGAACTGGTCGCGCTGCTGCCGCAGGTGATAGCAGGGACCCTCGCCCTGCTGCGCATCGTTATCTGCTCCATGTCACTCCCCACCCGTACGAGTCCACCCGGCCCGGGCAGGGTAACCCTATCGCCCCATCGGGGCACGCGTGTATCTCGGCCACAGGATTGACCTTCCCCGTAAGGAGGTTGACCATCCACCGCTGACTACTCTCCGAATCCGACCGATTTCAGGGTGAGTTGGACTATGGGCTGGCTGGTGGGTTGCGCTGACCCTCCGTCAGGCTCGACGGTTACGGCGAGTGACGCCGAAGCGGGGTCAAGGTCCTTGGCGACCAAGGGCGTGTCGCCCGTGAGGAGCCCGAGGGAGCGCGGTTGCACATGGGGGCGCGTGAGCCAGAGCTGCCGGACCCGGCCGCCGGGCGGGGCGCCGTATCCGCTGAGGGTGACGACGGCCTCTCCGCGGGATACGGAGGCGATCACTCCGATACCGCGTCCGCGGGCGTCCGCGCCGGTGGCGGCGCGGGCGTCGGGAGCGGCCAGAACGTGGGCGATCTCACGTGCCTGGGCCCGTTCGACGTCCAGCCGGTCCTGGGTCCGGTGCGCCTGGACCGCGACGAGGGAGGCGACGGCGAGCGCCGCCGCGGCGGTCGCGGTGGCCAGGGGCGCGAACCTCGGGCGCGGCCGGGGCGTACGGGAGCGCGTGGGCGGTGGCGGGCCGCCCCAGACGTGCGCCGGCAGCTGGGAGGTGCGCTCCGGGGCGGGCACCCGGTCCTGCGGGGTGACGCGGACGGCGGCCAGTACCCGCTCGCGCAGGGCGGGGGGTGCCGGGGCGGCGGCGGACCAGGCGAGGCGCACCGCGTCCTCGGACAGCGCGCGGACGTCGGCCGCGCAGCGGTCGCAGCCCGCCAGGTGTTTCTCGAAGCGGCGCCGCTCGCCGGGTTCGAGGGCGTCCAGCGCGTAGGGCGCGGCGAGGGAGTGCGGGTTCTCGCGGCGCAGCAGCCGGCCGAGGAGGCTCATACGGCACCTCCCAGGCACTGCCGCAGCCGGCTGAGTCCGTCGCGCATCCGCGTCTTGACCGTGCCGAGCGGCAGGGAGAGCCGCTCGGCCACCTCGCGGTAGGTGTAGCCGTCGTAGTAGGCGAGGGTGACGGACTGGCGCTGCAGCGCGGTGAGCCGGGTCAGGCAGCGGCGGACCCATTCGCGTTCCAGTCCGGCCTCGACCTCCTCGGCGACCTGGTCGAAGGCGGGTTCACCGGCCCGCAGCGCCTCCCGTTGCTCGCGTTCGCCGGCCGCGCGGGCGCTGCGCACCCGGTCGACGGCGCGACGGTGGGCGAGGGTGAGGATCCAGGACAGGGCGCTGCCCCGGCGCGGGTCGAACCGGGCGGCGGAGCGCCAGAGTTCGAGCAGCACCTCCTGGGCGACCTCCTCGGACTGGGCGGGGTCGCGCACGACCCGGCGGACGAGTCCGAACACGGGCCCGGACACGATGGCGTACAGCTCCTCGAACGCCCGGTGGTCGCCGCCCGCCACGAGCAGCAGCAGTTCGTCCGCCTCCACCCCGGCCCCCGCTCCGTGGCCGCAGCCGGCCCTGCCCCGCACCCCACGCATCCGCACGAACGCACACCTCCGGTGGGTAGTTACGGATCCGGGAGCGGAAAACGCGGGTCTGCCGCGGCGGAAAAAATTCTTCCCGGCCGACCAATCCGGTCCTCCGTGCCGCTCCGTATACCCGTCCGTCAAGCAAGTCGGCACGGAGGACGGACGGCATGACACCTCTCATCTCCAGGGGCGGCACGGGACGCAAGGGCCTGGTCCCGCTCATCTGCGGCGCGCTGGCCGCCGGCGGGCTCGCGGCCGCCGGCGTCGCCACACTGCAACCCGGGGCGGCCACCGCCTCCTCCCACCGGGAGGCCCCGCTGATCTCGGGGACCCCGCAGTACGACAACACGGACCTGTACGCGTTCGTCAGCCCGGACAAGCCCGACACGACGACGATCGTGGCGAACTGGATCCCGTTCGAGGAGCCGGCCGGCGGACCGAACTTCTACACCTTCGCGGACGACGCCCAGTACGACCTCCACGTCGACAACAACGGTGACGCGAAGGACGACATGGTCTTCCGCTACACGTTCCGCACGCACCGGAAGAACGGCGACACGTTCCTCTACAACACCGGCCCGGTCACCAGCCTCGACGACCCCGACCTGAACATCACGCAGACCTACGACATCGATCTGCTCCGGCTCCGCGGCGAGCACGTGATGTCCCGGACCAAGCTCGCGGACGACGTGCCGGTCGCGCCGTCGGACGTCGGCAAGGCGTCGATGCCGTCCTACGGCACCCTGCGTTCGCAGGCGGTCCACCGGACGGCCGCCGGCGCCACGACGTTCGCCGGCCAGGCGGACGACCCGTTCTTCCTGGACCTGCGCGTCTTCGACCTGCTGTACGGCGGGAACCTCAGCGAGGTCGGCCGGGACACGCTCAAGGGCTACAACGTCAACACGATCGCCCTTCAGGTGCCGAACGACCTGATCCGCGAGTCGTCGAAGCAGCCGGTCGTGGGCATCTGGTCGACCACCCGGAGGCGCAACGCCCAGGGGTACTACGCGCAGGTCTCGCGCCTGGGCAACCCGCTGGTCAACGAGGTGGTCAACCCGCAGAAGGACAAGGACCGGTTCAACGCGTCCCAGCCCGCGTACGACGCGCAGTTCCTGAAGAACGTCACCGGCCCCGAGCTGCCGAAGCTCGTCGAGGGCATCTACAAGATCAAGGCGCCGGCGGAGCCGCGCAACGACCTGGTCGACGTGTTCCTCAAGGGCGTCAAGGGACTCAACCAGCCGCCGGGCGTGCGCCCCGCGGAGGAGCTGCGCCTGAACACCTCGGTCAAGCCGGCCGCGCACCCCAAGCGGCTCGGTGTCCTCGACGGGGACAACGCGGGCTTCCCGAACGGCCGCCGGCTCACCGACGACGTGGTCGACGAGGCGCTGCAGGTCATGGAGGGTGAACTGGTGGGCTCCAAGAACGACTTGGGCGACGCGGTGAACTCGAACGACAAGGGGTTCGGGAAACACTTCCCGTATGTCGCCGAGCCCACGTCGGGGTCGCGGGGGGCGCTGGCCAAGGGGGTCCCTGCGGGGGCGGATGTGCGGAGTGCGCTGGGCGCTGCCCTGCGGCCGGGCGATGGGACCTCGGGGTCCGGCGGCACGGTTGTGCTCGCGGCGGCGGTGGCTTCCGGAGCGGCGGGGATCTTGGTGCTGGGGGCGGGGGTTGCCTGGTGGCGGAGGCGGGTGCGGAGGCCGTACTAGGCAGTTCGTTGGCCGCGGGCCGGTCGGGGCCTTTCGCGCCCACGCGGCGGAGCCGCATATCGACACAGCCCCGCGTCCCTTAAGGGGCGCTTTCCCCCACCTACTTTGGCAGGAGAGGTATGTCTCCGTGTACGAGTGACGACAAGAATCCTCCGGCTCCCGGGGCTCGCCGGCCTGCGGGTTGGCGAGCCGCTCAACTCACCGGCTGCGCAGTTCTGTTGGCCGCCGCCATGACCGGTGCCGCCGTTGCCGTAGGGGCGGGGCGGGGTGCGAGTCCGGGGGCCCCGGTCGGCGCGTCCGGGGAGGTCGACCCCGGAATGCTCAGCGGCGGGAATCTGGATGCGAGCGTCGTGGCGTTGCAGCGGCATCTGCGGGTGCAGCCCAGGGATGCGGGTGGCTGGGCGACGCTCGGGCTGGCCTATGACGAGCAGGCGCGGACCAAGGGGGATCCGGCGCGGTACCCGCAGGCGGAGAAGGCGCTGAAGCGGTCCCTCGCCCTCGCCCCGGGCAACGACCAGGCGCTGGCCGGGCAGGCCGCGCTCGCCGCCGCGCGGCACGACTTCGCGGGCGCCCTGGCCTGTGCGGACCGGGCACTGAAGCGGAACCCGTACAGCGAACGCGCCCTCTCCTCCCGGATCGACGCGCTGGTCGAACTCGGCCGGTACGGCGAGGCGTCCAGGGCCGCCGACACCGCCGACGCGCGCAGGCCGGGCGTGCCGGTGTTCACGCGGTACGCGTACGTGCGGGAGCTGCGGGGCGACGTGAAGGCCGCACGGAAGGTCCTGACGCAGGCGCTGTCCGGCGCCACCGCACCCGGAGACGTCGCCTACGTGGCCGCCCAGCTCGGACAGCTCGCCTGGAACCAGGGCGACTACCAGGGGGCGCTCGACTACTACGCCCGTGCGCTGGCCGCCGACGACACCTACGTGCCCGCGCTGGAGGGCCGGGCCCGCGCGCAGGCGGCGACCGGCCGGCGGGCCGAGGCGATCAAGGGGATGGAGACGGTGGTGGCCCGCTATCCGCTGCCCGCGCCGCTCGTCGTCCTCGGTGAGCTGTACGAGGCCCGGGGCGGGGCCGGTGACCGGGCGCGCGCCCACGACCAGTACGCGCTGGTGAACGCCTGGATCGCGCTGGCCCGCGCCAACGGCGTGGACGCCGACCTCGACACGGCACTGGCCGCGGCCGACCACGGCGACAAGAAGGCCGCCCTGCGCGCGGCCCGCGCCGAGTGGTCCCGCCGCCACACCGTGCACACCGCCGACGCCCTCGCCTGGGCGCTGCACGTCAACGGCCACGACGAGCAGGCGCTGCCTTACGCCCGCCGGTCCACCGCGACCGGCTACCGCAACGCCGCCTTCCTGTATCACCGCGGGATGATCGAGCTGGCCACCGGCCACCGGAAGGACGGCCGGGCCTCCCTCGCCGCCGCCCTGGAGCTCAACCCCGGGTTCTCCCCGCTCGGTGCCGCCGAGGCCCGCAAGGCACTGGAGGCGGCGGAGTGAGGGCGAGGTTCCGGCTGCCGTTCGTCCTGCTCGCCGGGTGCGGGCTGGCGCTGCTCCCGGCCGGTGCCGCGAGCGCGCACCCCCTCGGCAACTTCACCGTCAACCGCTACGACGGTCTCGTCGCCGCCCCCGGGCAGCTCCGGGTCGACCATGTGGAGGATCTCGCCGAGATCCCGGCCACCCAGGCCGAGCCGGACATCTCCCGGCTGGGCCTCGGGAGATGGGCCGAGCAGCGGTGCCGACGGGCCGCCGAGGACAGCCGGCTCACCGTCGACGGCCGGCCCGCCGCACTGACCGTCGGCTCGGGGCGCGCCCGGCCGCGGCCCGGCCAGGCCGGCCTCGACACCCTGCGCGTGGAGTGCCGGCTGACCGCACGGCTCCCCCGGCACACGTCGGTCGCGGTGCGCTTCCGGAGCGGGGGCGCGGCCGGCGGGCCCGGCTGGCGGGAGATCACCGCGCGCGGGGACCGGATGACGCTCACCTCGACCGACGTGCCCAGGACCTCGGTCTCGCACGAACTCACCAGCTATCCGCGGGACCTGCTGTCCTCCCCCGCCGACACCGCGACCGCCTCCCTGCGGGTGCGGCCCGGTGGGCCGGCGCTCGCCCGGGAGCGGCAGGACGCGCCGGGGGCCGCCGTGCTGCCCCGCGGCGCGGACCGCTGGACGCGGGCCCTCGACGGGCTCGTCGCACGCCACCACCTCACCCTCGGCTTCGCCGCGCTCGCCCTGCTCATCGCCCTCGTGCTGGGCGCGGCGCACGCCCTCGCCCCAGGGCACGGCAAGACGTTGATGGCCGCGGCCGCCGCCGCGCGCGGCGGCCGGGCCCGGCTGCGGGACGTGCTGCCGCTGGCCGCGTCGGTCACGGTGACCCACACCCTCGGCGTGGTCGCCCTGGGCCTGCTCGTCACCGCCGGCTCGGCGGCCACGCCGTCGGTGATCGCCTGGCTGGGCATCGCGAGCGGGGCGCTGGTGCTCGCGGCGGGCGGAAACCTCGTACGACGGGCCTGGCGCCACCGGGGGGACGGGCACGCGCGGGACCACGGGCACGGGGATGATCACGGGCACGGCCACGGGCACGGTCATGAACACGGGCACGGACACGGCCATGAACACGGCCCGCACCCCCACCCCCACACCCACACCCACACCCACGGCGGCGTCCCCCACACCCACCCCGCCGCCCCCACCCTGCGCGGCACGATCCTGCTCGGGTTCGCCGGGGGGCTCGTGCCCAGCCCGTCCGCCGTGGTCGTGCTGGTCGGCGCGGCGGCGCTGGGGCAGGCCTGGTTCGGGCTGCTGCTGGTGGTGGCGTACGGCGCCGGGCTGGCGTTGACGCTGACGGCGGCCGGGTTCGCCGTCGTCCGGCTGGGGTCGGGGCTGACCCGGGTGCTGCGGCGGCGGCCGAGCTGGACCGCCCATCCGCTGGCCTCACTGGCGCGGCGCGGGGTGCCGCTCGTGTCCGCGCTGACCGTCGTGGTCCTGGGCGCCGGACTGGTGCTGAAGGGGGCCGCGACCGCGCTCGGCTGAGTAACCCGGAAGACGCTTCGAGGCCCTCGGTCGCCAGTACGACGGCGAGACCCCGCCGGGCGGGGTCTCACGCGTCACCTCCGAACTCGTCCTGAGAACCGAGCGCGAGAGGTCGCTCCGGAAGTTCACCCTCGAAGTTCACCCCTACGGGCGTACCCGAGGGGTCAGGCGGCGCTGGTGAGGGCCGGGAGGTAGCCGCCGGACTGGCCGGCCGCGGTGGGGTGGTACGACTCGCCGATGTCCAGCCAGTTGAGGCTGTGCAGCCAGGAGCTGCCGGAGCAGATCTCGTGGCTGGAGAACGCCGAGCGGACGTCGGCGAAGGCGAAGCCGTGGTCCAGGGCGCGCTTCTGGATGACGTTGTCCAGCTCGTCGGCGGCGTTGTTGATGGCGGACCGCTTGGTGTCGGAGAGGCCGATGCAGAACTGCCCCAGCTCGTAGAAGCGGGGGTAGTCGAGGACGACCACGCGGGCGGACGGGGCCTTGGCCCTGATCGAGTTGTAGACGTTGTCGAGCTTGCCGGGGAGTGTGGAGTCGACGTACGCCTTCGCGGTGTTGATGCGGGACAGGCAGGTGCTGTCGGACGAGGTGACGCAGGTCGTCATGACGTCGGCGAACCCGGCGTCGTTCCCGCCGATGGTGATGGAGACCAGGCCGGTGGAGGAGTTCAGCGAGCCGAGCTGGCCGGCGAGGACGTCGTCCGTGGTGGCGCCCGAGCAGGCGTTGAAGGCGAACGAGGACGGGGAGTGGGCGCTGTTCCACAGGTACGGGTACGCCTTGGTGCTGCGGTCGCAGCTGCCGCTGGAGCTGATGTAGCTGCCGGCGCCCACTCCGGAGGAGTAGGAGTCGCCGAGCGCCACGTAGCCGCCGCTCACGGCTGTCGAGGAGGCCTGCGCCGAAGCGGCCCCGGTGAGACCGAGGCCGGCGGCGAGGAGGAGCGAGGTCACGAATCCGGTAAGTCGGGAACGTCTCATGGAACCTCCCTTTAGCAGGATCTCTGCCTTAACTGTCGTACCAGCTACGCGCGTTGACAGGAAGTGTCCATGACAAGAATTTTTCCGGTTCTCAACTAGATTCGGGGCGCCCGACATCATGTTCGAAAGTGCCCGACGTGGCCCGGAATGAAGGTTTAAAGGCGGACCGTCGTCTTGACGGCGCTTGTGCGGCTGCGCGACATTGAAGCCCGGCATCCGGCGCGTCGGGGGGCAAAGACGCCAATGCAGACCTTGCACATCAAGACACCTTCACCAGACGGCGCCGAGCGCGGCGCCGACGGGGCACGGCAGGGTCCGGGGAGGGGCCTGACGCCGCTGCTCGCGGGAGCCGCCACGGCCGTCGCCGCGGTGGGCGCGACGCTCGCACTCACCGGTTACGGCTCACCGCTGCGCGCTCCGTGCACCCTGTTCTTCCTGCTCGTGGCGCCGGCCGCGGCCATCGCCGCGCACCTGCGGGGGCTGGAAATCTTCGGCCGGACCCTGAGCGCCCTTGCGGGCTCGGTGGTCCTCAACATGCTGGTGGCGCAGGGCATGCTGGCCGTCCACCGCTGGTCGGTGCGCGGCGGGGTCGTCGCGGTGACCGCGCTCAGCCTCGCCCTGCTGCTCCCGGCCCTCGTCCGGGAAAAGGCCCGTTCGGCAAAACGCCCGCAAGGGTGAACAAAGTCGGCTAACGTGCTGTAAGGGTCAAACCAACGAAAATAGTGAGACTTCGTTCCAGGTCTTGCTATTCCGCTTCAACCGTCAATACCGTCGTACATCTCACCCGCATCGGTCCGTCAGCACACGGTTCAGGGGAGGGCTCAGGGCCGTGACGTACCGGCGCGGGGCGCGGTAGGGGGGTGCCGTGCTCGGTGACCGCATCGGTGGCCGGGCCGTGCCGCGCGACCGGGCGCCGTTCTCATTCCGGCGGGCCGGCCAGCTTTGCCAGCTCATCCGAGCGCACGGGCGGTCCGCCGTGCCGTGCCGACGATGAGAACCCCCCTTTCGAACCGGACACACAGCCGGGCCGCCCAGGGGCGGGCGGTCCACCGGACGAGAGGGAAAAACCCATGAGTTCCGTGCTGCGCCCGCCTAGTTCGGGCCAGGATCCGCTGACCGCCGCCGACTACCGGCCCATCTCCTCCCACCTGGCGATCACGCCGCCCGTGAGCGTGGTGATTCCCGCCATGAACGAGGCGGAGAACCTGCCGTACGTCTTCAAGACACTTCCGGACTGGATACACGAAGTGGTGCTCGTGGACGGCAACTCCACGGACGACACCGTGGAGGTGGCCCGCTCGCTGTGGCCGGCGGTCCGGGTCGTCGAGCAGCGGGGCCGGGGCAAGGGGGATGCCCTGATCACCGGGTTCGAGGCGTGCACCGGCGACATCATCGTCATGGTCGACGCGGACGGCTCGGCCGACGGCAACGAGATCGTGTCCTACGTCTCCGCGCTGGTCTCCGGCGCCGACTTCGCGAAGGGCTCGCGCTTCGCCAACGGCGGCGGGACCGACGACATGACGTTCATCCGCAAGCTCGGCAACTGGGCGCTGTGCACCACCGTCAACCGCAAGTTCGGCGCCCGCTACACCGACCTCTGCTACGGCTACAACGCGTTCTGGCGGCACTGCCTGGACAAGATCGAGCTGGACTGCACCGGCTTCGAAGTCGAGACCCTGATGAACATCAGAGTCGTCAAGGCGGGGCTGAAGGTGCAGGAGATCCCCAGCCACGAGTACCTCCGCATCCACGGCGCGAGCAATCTGCGCGCCGTGCGGGACGGGCTGCGCGTGCTGAAGGTGATCCTCAAGGAGCGCTCCAACCGCCGGGAGCTGCGCCGCCAGGAACAGCACTCCCCCCTGCTCGACACGGTGCGGGGAGAAGTGTCTTGAGCGATCCCGGCATCTCCGTCGTGATCTGCGTGTACACCGAGGACCGCTGGGAGGACATCCTCGCGGCGGTCGCCTCGGTGCGCGCGCAGTCGTACCGGGCGCGCGAGACGCTCCTGGTCGTCGACCACAACCCTGCCCTGCTGGACCGGCTGGGCCGCGAGTACAAGGAGGCCGGGGACGTCCGGGTGCTGCCCAACGCCGGCCCGCGCGGGCTGTCGGCCGGCCGCAACACCGGCATCGCCGCCTCCGACGGCGAGGTCATCGCGTTCCTCGACGACGACGCCGTCGCCGAACGGGACTGGCTGCGCCGGTTCGCCGAGGGCTACGCCGACCCGCGCGTGCTGGCGGTCGGCGGGCGCACGGAACCCGTCTGGGCGTCCGGCCGGCGCCCGGCCTGGTTCCCGGAGGAGTTCGACTGGGTGGTGGGCTGCACCTACCGCGGCCTGCCGCCCGGCCGGGTCCGGGTGCGTAACGTCCTCGGCGGCAACGCCTCCTTCCGGCGTACGGCGTTCCACGCGGCCGGCGGGTTCGCCACCGGCATCGGCCGCGACGGCGACCGGCGCCCGCTGGGCTGCGAGGAGACGGAACTGTGCATCCGCCTCACCCGCGCCCGCCCGGACGCCGTCCTGCTCATCGACGACCGCGCGGTGATCCACCACCGGGTGCCCGCGGCCCGCGAGCACTTCGCGTACTTCCGCACCCGCGCCTACGCCGAGGGCCTGTCCAAGGCGCTGGTCGCCCGCAGCGTCGGCGCTGTCAAGGGCCTGGAGTCCGAACGCCGGTACACCACCCGCGTCCTGCCCGCCGGCGTCGCCCGCGGGCTGCGCGACGCCCTGCTCGCCCGCCCCGGCGGCGCCGGCCGCGCGGCCGCCATCGTCGCCGGCGTCCTCACGGCGGCGAGCGGCTACGTGATGGGCGGCGTACGCTCCCGCCGCGGCGGACCGGCGTTCACGGTGGTCCCGATCGACATGGCCGAGGGTGTGCACGGGACCACCAGGACCGAACGGCCCGGCGGGCCGCCGACGGCCGCGCGGGCCGGCCAGGCCGCACAGGCCCACGGGAGTACCGCCGGGAGCACGGCGGGCGCCGGGTCCGCCGGGAGCGCGAAGACCGAAGGGGCCAGCGGGCCGGCAGCGACCGCGCAGGCCGGCCAACCCGCACAGGCCCACGGGAGCGCCGCGGACACGGCGGCCGACGGGTCCGGCGGAAGCGCGATGGCCGAACGGCCCGGCGGGCCGCCGACGGCCGCGCGGGCCGGCCAGGCCGCACAGGCCCACGGGAGTACCGCCGGGAGCACGGCGGGCGCCGGGTCCGCCGGGAGCGCGAAGACCGAAGGGGCCAGCGGGCCGGCAGCGACCGCGCAGGCCGGCCAACCCGCACAGGCCCACGGGAGCGCCGCGGACACGGCGGCCGACGGGTCCGGCGGAAGCGCGATGGCCGAACGGCCCGGCGGGCCGCCGACGGCCGCGCGGGCCGGCCAGGCCGCACAGGCCCACGGGAGTACCGCCGGGAGCACGGCGGGCGCCGGGTCCGCCGGGAGCGCGAAGACCGAAGGGGCCAGCGGGCCGGCAGCGGCCGCGCAGGCCGGCCAACCCGCACAGGCCCACGGGAGCGCCGCGGGCACGGCGGCCGACGGGTCCGGCGGGACCGCGATGGCCGGACGGGCCGGTGGGACGGGTCTGGACGAGGAGGGCGGGTATGAGTGACGCGGCCGTGCCGATTCTGATGTACCACTCCGTGGCGACCGTGCCGAACGACGCCACTCGGGGGCTGTCGGTCGCGCCGGAGGCGTTCGCCGGGCAGATGGCGCTCGTCGCGGACCTGGGCCTGACCCCCCTCACCACCGCCGAGCTGGCGGCGTGCTGGCGGTCCGGCCGGCCGCTGCCGGACCGGCCGGTGCTGATCACCTTCGACGACGGCTACGAGGGCGTGCACCGGTACGCGCTGCCCGTCCTCGGCCGGCACGGCTTCCCCGCCACCCTGTTCGTCTCGACGGGCTGGATCAGGGGCGCCCACGACACCGGAGGCGGCCTGGACACCATGCTCGACTGGGCCCAGGTGCGCGAACTCGCCGCGGCCGGCGTCGAGATCGGCGGGCACAGCCACACCCACCCGCAGCTCGACCAGCTCGACGACAGCGCCCTGGCCGCCGAGCTGACCGACAGCACGAAGATCATCGCCGCCGAACTGGGCGGCGTCGGGCCAGTGTCGTTCGCCTACCCGTACGGCTACTCCGACCGCCGGGTCCGCCGGGCCGTGCGCACGGCCGGCTACGACCAGGCACTCGCGGTCGGCAACGCGCTCGCCCGCCGCCGGCAGGGGCCGTACGCCCTGCGGCGCGTCACGGTCCGGCGGAGCACCGGTGCCGAGGAGTTCGCGCGGCTGCTCCAGGGCCGCGCGATCGCCCGCACCTTCGCCCGGGACCGCGCCCTCACCCAGGGGTACGCCCTCGTCCGAAGAGCACGCCAGGTCCGCCGGAAGGCCATCCGTTCCCGTGTCTGACACGACCACGACCACGACCGAGGCCGCAGCGCCCGGCACCGAGGCGCCCGCACCGTCGGGGCGCCGCCTGCGTCTGCCCGGCATGGGCCGGGCGCCCGGCGGCAGTCCGCTCTTCCGCAACGCCTACGCGCTGATGCTCAACACCGGCATCTCCGCCGTCCTCGGCCTCGGCTTCTGGCTGGCCGCCGCCCGCTACTATTCCGAGTCGGCGGTCGGGCAGGGCTCGGCCGCCATCGCCGCGATGAAGCTCCTCGCCGGGCTGACCGCGGTGACCCTGACCGGTGCCCTCGCCCGGTTCATCCCGGTGTCCGGGCAGCGCACCGGCCGCCTCATCCTGCGCACCTACGCGGGAAGTTCACTGGTCGTGGCGGTGGCCGCCGGGGTGTTCCTGCTCACCCTGGACGCGTGGGGACCGTCGTACCGCTTCCTGCACGGCCCCCTCAACGGGCTGGGCTTCATCGCGGCCGTCGCCGCCTGGAACCTGCTCACCCTTCAGGACGGGGTGCTGACCGGGCTGCGCAGCGCGCCCTGGGTGCCGGCCGGCAACACCGTGTTCTCTGCGGTCAAGCTGGCGCTGCTGGTGGCGTTCGCGGTGGCCGTCCCGACCACGGGTGTCTTCGTGTCCTGGGTCGCGGCGATCGCCACCTCCGTGGTGCCGCTGGGCTGGCTGGTGTTCCGGCGGCTGGTCCCCCGGCACGTCAAGGCCACCGAGGACCGCGCCCGTCCGCCCACGCTGAAGGAGATCGGCCGGTTCCTCGCCGGGGACTACACCGGGTCCCTGTTCTCCCTCGCCGTGGTCTACCTGGTGCCGGTGATCATCGCCTCGCAGGTCAGCTCCGAGGACAACGCGTACTTCTACATCACCACCACCATCGGCGGCACCGTCAACCTGCTCGCCATCAACATGGGCGCGTCCCTCACGGTCGAGGGCTCGCACGACCCGGCGCGGCTCGCCGCCAACACCCGGGCCGCGCTGCGGCGGATGGCCCGGATCATGCTGCCGATCTGCGGGCTCCTGTTCCTCGCGGCCCCGTGGATCCTCGGCGTGTTCGGCGACGACTACGCCGAGGCGGCGACCCCGCTGCTGCGCTGGTTCGCCGTCGGCGCGCTGCTGCGGGTCGTGATGGAGACGTACTTCGCGGTGCTGCGCGCCCAGAGCCGTACCGGCGGACTCGCCTGGATGCAGGGTCTGTTGTGCGTGCTCGTGCTGGGGCTGACGCTGCTCCTGCTGCCCCGGATGGGCCTCACGGGTGCCGGGGTCGCCGAGATCTCCAGCCTCGCCGTGATCGTCACGCTGGCCGCGCCGAGGCTGTGGCGGACGCTGCGGGCCGCGCCGGACGCCGTACCGGACTCGGCGGCACCGGACGGCGACCTCGCCGACCTGGGGCCGCGCGAGGTCCCGGTGCCCGCAGCCCCGCCGCGCCGGCGCGGCCCGGCCTGGGCGCTGGACAGCGACACCCTCGCCCTCGGCATCCACGTCGACTTCGACCACGTCGAACGCCGGCCGGACGTCCGCCCGGGGCCCGGAACCCCGCCCGCGGGCACGCCGGTGGTGGACGCGGACGCCGCCGGCGACGACCGGCCGACGTGGACGCTGCCCGGCCGGCCGGCCCCGGGCACGTCACGCACGCCGGGGGCCGAGGGGCCCCGGCTGGGGCTGCCGGTGGAGGAGCGGGAGCCGGGCACGGAGGCGTCGCTGGGGCCCGCCGGGGCCTTGCTGCCGCGGCAGTCGGAGCCCGGCGGCGGCGACGTGCCGGAGACCGGCGGGCCGGAGGAGCCACCACGGTCCCCCTCCCGGCACCGGCTGCTGCCCACCCGCCCCGGTGTCGTCCTCGGCTGTCTCCTCGTCGCCGCCCTGCTGCTGTACTGGGTGCCCGCGTCGCGGCTCGGCGAGACCGATCTGGACCGGATGGGCGGGCTCGGGCTGGTCTCCGTGCTGCCCCTGCCCACGCTGGCCGGGGCGGCCCTGCTGATCACGGTGTTCGCCGCGCTGCTCCGGCTGCGCCGGGAACACCGGGCGCTGCTGCTGGTCACGCTGCTGGCGACGGTGATCTCCCTGCACGCGCTGCCCGCCGTGATCGAGACCGAGCCCCGGTTCCCCACGGCCTGGCAGCACCTCGGCTTCATCGACTACATCGACCGCACCGGGTCCGCCGTACCCGACCTGGACGCCCGCTGGAGCTGGCCCGGGTTCTTCGCGGTGGCCGCGTTCGTCGGGCGGGCCTGCGGGATCAGCGACTTCACCGAGGTCATCCGCTGGTGGCCGACCGCCGTCCAACTCGC
This sequence comes from Streptomyces sp. L2, assembly GCF_004124325.1. Taxonomy (NCBI): domain Bacteria; kingdom Bacillati; phylum Actinomycetota; class Actinomycetes; order Kitasatosporales; family Streptomycetaceae; genus Streptomyces; species Streptomyces sp. L2. The sequence continues at coordinate 6,343,958 of NZ_QBDT01000001.1, read as the reverse complement.
CTACCTGGCACCGATGTTCCTGCTCACCCGGTCGCTGCGGGCGAGCTGGCGGGCCAAGTGGACCGGGATCTGGCTGTTCGTGCTGAGCGGCTGGGTCGGCCAGGACTACTTCTCCCCGCAGGGCTTCACCTATCTGCTGTACCTGATGTTCGTGGCGGTCCTGCTGGTCTGGTTCCGCGCCCCGCGCGTGCTCTGGACGCGGTACCGGCCGGGTGAGGCCGAGGTCGAGCCGGCCGACCGGCGGCAACGGGCCGTCCTGCTGCTGGTGCTGATCGGCCTGTTCGCGGCGAGCGTCCCGGCGCACCAGCTCACCCCGTTCGTGATGCTTGGCGTGCTCGCGGTCCTGGTCCTCGCCCGGCGTTCCGAACTGCGCGGGCTGCCCATCCTGTTCGCGGTGGTCGTCGCGGCCTGGCTCGGCTTCATGGCCGAGCCGTACTGGTCGGGGCACTTCGACGACCTGTTCGGCGGGGTCGGCGGGGTCGGCGGCAACGTGTCGACGTCGGTGTCCGGCCGTATCCAGGGCGGCAGTCCGACGCACAAGCTGGTGCTGTACACCCGCGTGCTGCTGGCCGGCTCCGTCCTGGGGTTCGCCTGCTGGGGCTGGCTGCGCCGGCGCCTGAACCGGTACCGCGAACGCTCGCTGCTGGTCCTCACGTTCGTGCCGTTCCTGGGCTTCGGGATGCAGTCGTACGGCGGTGAGATGGCGCTGCGCGTCTTCATGTTCGCCCTCCCGGGCGCGGCCCTGCTGGGCGCCCTCGCGCTGTTCCCGCGCACCGGAGCCACCGCCGGGGAACGGGCGAAGGGCCGCAACCGGCTGGCCCCGGTCGCCGCGCTGCTGGTCGGGCTGTTGCTCATGGGCGGCTTCCTGGTCGCCCGCTGGGGCAACGAGCCGTTCGAGCGGACCCGGCCCGGCGAGGTCGCCGCGATGAACTGGGTGTACGCGCACGACAAGCCGACGGTACGGCTGCTGTGGCTGACCCAGGACACGGTCAACGACGTGACTCCGGCGCTGCCGTGGGGCGCGCGGGACATGGAGCGGGTGAACTACGTGCCGACCCTGGCACCGGCCGACCCGCGGCTGGTGTCGGGCCTGGTGAAGGCCCTGAAGGACGCGGGCCCGAACTCGTACCTCATGATCAACGAAAGCCAGGTGACGTACCTGCGGCTGGACGCGGGCTACGCCCCGGCCTGGGAGTCCGGGCTGATCCGCAACCTCGACAACCGGCAGGACCTGACCAAGGTCCTCCGCAACGACGACGTCACCGTGTACGCCATGCGCAAGCAGCCGCCCGGCCCGGTCCCGAAACCGGCACCGGGCCCGATCGGCCCGCAGGTGACCTGGACCCCCTGGTCGGTGGTCGGCGCCCTGGCCGCCGTGGCCCTGATCCTGCTGCTCACCGCCCGCGAACTGCTCCGAGTGGCAGCCCGCCCGACCATCCGGCAACTACGCCTGCTCCAAGGCAGCTTCTGGTTCTCCCTCCCCCTCCTGACCCTGTTCCTGGCCGCACTGCTCCAACGCTTCCTGACGATGAAGTGAGCGGGGCGAAGTGGCTCAGCGGGTGAGCCACTTCATCTCGTAGGGCCGTAGGTCGAATCGTTTGCCGTCGATCTTGGCGCTGATCGTGCGGTTGAGGGTGTTGACGACGAGGGCGGTCTTGGTGGTGGCCAGGACGCGGACGTTGGGTACGTCGTCCGGGGCGACGGGGACCTGCTCGTAGTGGCTGCCGGGTGGGAAGGCGTGGTCGAAGCGGGAGAGGAGACTGTACATGGGCAGTTCGCGGCCGCCGGTCGCGGTGTCGGTCGGTGTCCACAGGCAGCCGGGGCAGTCGGTGCCGGACTTCTCCTCCGGGTTCCAGTAGAAGCCGGAGTCCGCGCCGCCCTTGGCCATGGCGATGAGGCCGGCGGCGTGGACGGCGAGGCGGTGCTGCTCGGACCAGCCCTTGCGGTCGTCGTTGGCGTCGCCGGGCTCCACGTAGTACTCGGCCCACCACAGGGGCAGGTCGCGGGTCTGGCGGCGCACCCAGGCACTGACGGCGGTGAGTTTGTCGGTGGCGCCGAACTCGTTCGGCAGCAGCTCGTCGTCGTTGGTGTAGCTGGAGCCGTCGACGACGACGAAGTCGGCGCCCGCCTTGTGGGTGTTCCAGTAGTCGAAGGCGTCGAGGACCCGCTGGTCCATGGCGCCCCAGGGGCCCTTCAGCGCGCCGGAGGCGTTCGGGTCGCGGGGGTCGAGGCTGTCCATCACCAGGTACGGGCCGCCGACCATGATGTCCTTGTCGACCTTCTTCAGCGCCCGGTAGACGAGGTTGTACATCTTCGTGTAGCCCTCGTAGTCCCAGCGGTGCTTCGCGTCGTTCCAGAAGCCCTTGAACTCGTTCCAGACGAGGAAGTGTCGTACGTCGGGGTAGCGGCGGGCGACGGTCGCGGCGAGGTCGGCGAAGTCCTGGTAGTGCTCCGGGGTGGGCGCGGTCTCCAGCGCGGCCTGGCTCCAGTTCGTGTTGTCGACGCCGGCCCTGCCGCCCTTCATCCAGTCCGGGGAGCAGCACAGCGTGACGACGGGGGTGCCGCCGGAGGCGCGGATGAAGTCGATACGGCGGTCCATCGCGCCGAAGTCGTAATGCCCCTTGACCGGCTCGGGGTTGTCGGCGCCCCAGCCCATCAGGGCCTGGTCCTGCGGCAGCCCGCCGTCCTGCGCGAGCAGTCGCCGGACGCGGTCGGTAGCGGTGGCGCTGCCCTCGTCCGCGCTGTACTGGGTGTGGGTGAAACCCCAGCCCACGGACGGTTTCGGGGGGCCGTCCGGGACGGCGGGCATGCCGTGCACCTTGTCGCCGGCGCGCGAGGTCCCGGCGGTGCTGCCGCCGCCGGGCAGCGTGTGGATCAGGGTCACGACCAGGGCCAGGACGGCCACGCCCACTCCGAGCAGGGCGGTGAGCCGCCACCGCCGAGTCCCCGTATACCACCCATGACGTCGCATCGAGGACAACAGTAACGGCGGAGTCCCGTTGGCGGGCAGGTGTCGGGGAGACCGGGAGAAGACCGGGACAAGCGGCGGAAATGCCGTGCGCGGACGGCATCGGTACCGGATCATGGCGGCATGTCCGCCAACCCACACGACGCCCTGCCGATCCGGCTCCACGTCGACGACTCCGACTCGCCGTCCGACGTCGTCGACGCGCTGTTCCTCGGCCGCTTCGCGACGGGCGAGCAGCCGTACTCGCACGCCGTGAACATCGACCGCGTGCGCTCGGGCGCGACCCTGCTGCCCGAGGGCGCCCGGGTGCTGCGGATCGCCCGCGACGACGACCGCAGCGCGACTCTCGCCGAGGGCGAGGGCTGGACCCTGCTGATCTCCCGCTGGAACCGGGGCGCGGACGTCACGGTGACCGCGACCAGCGCCGAACTGGCGAAGTCGGTCCTGGACCGGGCCACGGACGGCGCGGCCGACGATCCGGAACCGCAGCCGGAGAACGTGACGATGGGATTCTGGTACGTCTCCCCGCGCCGCGGCCCGCACCGCACTACCCGGCAGATCTCGGCCGGCACCTGGGACGAGGTGCGGCCCAACTACACGGCGCCGGTGGCCGAGGCGATGGACACGCTGATGAGGACGACCCCCGAGGACATCGCGGGCCGGCTGCTCCTCCTGCACGGGCCGCCCGGCACCGGCAAGACGTCCGCGCTGCGCACGCTGGCCCGGTCCTGGCGGGACTGGTGCCAGGTGGACTGCGTCCTCGACCCCGAACGCCTCTTCTCCGACGTCGGCTATCTGATGGACATCGCGATCGGCGAGGACGACGCGGGCGGCAAGGGCCGCTGGCGGCTGCTCCTGCTGGAGGACTGCGACGAACTGATCCGCGGCGAGGCCCGGCACACCGCCGGGCAGGCCCTGTCCCGGCTGCTCAACCTCACCGACGGCCTGCTCGGCCAGGGCCGGAACGTGCTGGTGGGGGTCACCACCAACGAGGACCTGGAGCGGCTGCACCCGGCGGTGGTCCGGCCCGGCCGCTGTCTGGCCCGCATCGAGGTGGGCCCGCTGACCCGCCCGGAGGCGGTGGACTGGCTGGGCACCGAGAAGGGCGTCGGCCGGGAGGGCGCGACGCTCGCCGAGCTGTACGCGCTGCGGCGGGGCACCGCGCCGACCTCCGTGCCGGGCGCGCGGGACGGGGCGGACGCGGGACTGTACCTGTAGTGCTTTGATGCTGGTATGACCCTGTTCGTCGGCACCTCGGGGTGGCAGTACAAGGACTGGCGGGACCTGGTGTATCCGGCCGGGGTCCCGACGCGGCTCTGGCTGGAGGAGTACACGCGGCTGTTCGCCACGGTGGAGATCAACAACGCGTTCTACCGGCTGCCGTCGTACGACACCTTCGCCGCCTGGCGGCAGCGCGTCCCGCCGGACTTCACGGTCGCGGTCAAGGCCAGCCGGTACCTGACCCACATCAAGCGCCTGAAGGAGCCGGAGGAGCCGGTCCACCGTCTGATGACGCACGCCGCCGGCCTCGATGACCGGCTCGGCCCGGTCCTCCTCCAGCTCCCGCCGACCCTGCGCGCCGACCCGGCCCTGCTGGACGCGTGCCTGGCCTGCTTCCCGCCGGACACCCGGGTCGCGGTCGAGCCCCGCCACGACTCCTGGTGGACACCCGAGGTCCGCGACGTCCTCTCCTCCCGGGGAGCGGCCCTGTGCTGGGCGGACGTCCAGGCCCGCCCCGTCACCCCTCTGTGGCGCACGGCCTCCTGGGGCTACGTCCGCTTCCACCAGGGCCGCGCCCAGCCCTGGCCCCGCTACGGCCGCCGCTCCCTGGAAACCTGGGTCGACCGCATCGCCACGACCTGGCCGGACGAAGAGCCCGTCCACGCCTACTTCAACAACGACCCGGGCGGCGCGGCGGTCCAGGACGCGGTGACCTTCGCCCGAGCGGCAGCAAAGGCGGGCCTGGCCCCGACCAGAACCCCGGAACCGGCCAGGCGCGGCTGAAGCCGGCAACGAACACCCCGCTCGACTTCTCTATCGCCCATAAGCCGCCCGCAGGGCGTCCCGTACGGCGGCCAGTGCGGCCGCCTCCCCCAGCCCCAGCCGCCGTACCCGCTCCACGTACGCCTGTGCGGCCAGCGACGCCTCGCGCTCCGCGGCCGAGCCGGCGGCGGCCACATACGTTCCGTTGCGGCCCCGCGTCTCGATCACCCCGTCGCCCTCCAGCGCCCGGTAGGCCTTGGCGACCGTGTTCACCGCGAGCCCCAGCGACTCGGCCAGCCCGCGCACGGTCGGCAGCCGGTAGCCCACCGGCAGTGCACCGGCCCGCGCCTGCTCGGAGATCTGCGCCCGTACCTGCTCGTACGGCGGCGCGCTGTCATCGATGTGGATCTTCAGGCTCACCCGCCGATTGTCCCGCACCCAGCGGAAAATGAGAGGCACCCCGGCAGTTCGCGACGTACGGTGCCGGACCATGACCGTGATCGTGCGCGACCTGCGCCCGGACGTCCCCGCGGACACCGAGGGCTTCGCCCGCGTCCGCCGACTCGCCCTGCCGTACATCCTGTTCACCGCGGACTCGGTCCGCCACAACGCCGTCCACACGCATCCCGACGCCCGGTACCGCCCCCTCGTGGCGGAGGAGGACGGCGAGGTGATCGGCACCGCCCAGGTCCTTCTGGCGTACGACAGCCCCGAGCCCGGCCAGGGCCTGGTGAGCGTGTACGTCCGGCCCGACCGCACCGGGCGCGGCGCGGGCCGCCTGCTGGCCCGGGTCGCCGAGGAGTACCTGGGCGACCAGGGCGCGACCAGGCTGTTCAGCTGGGTGCTCGACGAGCCGGCCAACCGCGCGTTCGCCGAGCGGCGCGGCTACGAGCGCCGCCGTTCCGCCCACTTCCTGCGCCTGGACCTGGCGAAGGCCACGCTCCCGCCGCTCCCGGAGGTCCCGCCGGGCGTCGAACTGCGCAGCGCGGCGGACTTCGCGGACGACCCGCGCCCCCTGTTCGAGCTGGACGCCGAGACGGTGGCGGACGAACCGGGTGACGTGGACTTCGAGTTCACCGACTACGACACCTGGGTCGAGCAGACCTGGAGGCATCCGCTGCTGGACCGCGAGCTGACCATGGCGGCGGTCGTCGACGGCCGTCCGGTCGCCTTCAGCGTGGCCTACACCGACGGCGACGGCCGCTACTCGTCCGCGATGACCGGCACCGCCCGCGCGCACCGCGGCCGCGGTCTGGCCAAGCTGGCCAAGGTCCACTCCCTGTACCGGGCCCGTGCCGCCGGCGTCACCGAGGCCTTCACGGGCAACGACACCGGCAACGATCCGATGATCGCCGTCAACAGGTGGCTCGGGTACGAGATCTGCGCGACGGAGGTGCGCTATGCCCGCGAACTCGGCTGAGCCACCGGCCACCCTGGAGGTCGTGCTGGTCAAGGGCGGCCGTACGAAGATCCGTTACCCGGCGGAGCTGCTGGGCGACGACGGCACCAGGCTGTCCGTGCGCGCCCCCTGGGCGGGTGAGGGCGTGCGCGACTTCGGCTTCGTCCGCTTCGAGCCGGGCGACGTGTTCACCGAGCACTACTGGCGGGACCGGTGGTACTCCGTGAAGGAGGTCCGCGCGGCGGACGGCACGGTGAAGGGCTGGTACTGCGACGTCACCCGCCCCGCGGTGCTCTCGGGTGCGGAACTGGTCGTGGAGGACCTCGACCTGGACCTGTGGCGGTCGGCCGACGGCACGGACGTACGACGGCTGGACGAGGACGAGTTCGCCGCGAGCGGGCTGACGGAGTCCGACCCGGCGGCGGCCTCGGCGGCCGTGGCCGCGCTGGACGAGCTGGAGCGGCGGGCCCGCGAGGGCGGCTTCGAGGAGCTGCTGCCCTGAACGGGCGACCGGCCCGCCCCGGGCCGCACAGCGGCCCGCCGGCGGTCTCAGACCACGGCCACCACCGCGTACCGCTCGTCGTGCACGGTCTTGCCCCACAGCGCCTCGTCCCCGGACAGCGGATCCAGGCGCACCTGCCGGGCCAGGGGTGCCAGCAGGCCGGTGAGCAGGTCGGCGGGTATGCCGGCCGGGCCGAGGGTGCCCCACACACCCTCGACCAGCACCAGCCTGCCGCCGGGCCGCAGCAGGTCCCGCCAGTGGCGCAGGACGCGGGTGGGGTCGGGCAGCGCCCGCAGCAGGTGCCGTACGAGGACGACGTCGAAGCGCTGCTCCCCCACCGGCGGGGCCTCCGCGTCACCGGGCAGGACCACGGCGTCCCGTCCGGCGAGCTTGGCGCGGGCGCGGTCGACCATGGCGGGGGAACGGTCGACGCCGGTCACCCGGTGCCCTTGTTCGGACGCGAGGAGCGACAGGCTGCCGGTGCCGCAGCCGAGGTCGAGGACGTCGGCGGGGCGGTCGGGGAGCCAGGTGCGGAGTCTGGCCGCCCAGGCGGCGCGCACGCCGGGGTCGCGCAGCCCGTGGTCCGGCTCGTCGTCGAAGGTGTCCGCCGCCGCGTCCCAGTCGACTTCGGTACGGTGCGCAACCATGCGATCACTGTCGTTCGTCATGTCCCCAGAGTGACACCCGCCACTGACAGACCGGCTCCGATGAGGAACTCTCGCCGAAAGGGTCTACCTCCGTGCCAGATGCGGAACCCGGTAGGCACGAAGGAGGCAGCCATGCGCCGTGTGACCGTGCAGAAGCCCCTGAAGAGGACGGACAGCCGCCGGATCCGCGAGGAGGCGGACGAGCAACGCCCCGCCGCCCGCCCGGAGGTGCGCAAGGACATCGCGCGCACCTGGTGGCCGGACGGCTGACCCGCGCGGCCGGCACGTGAGGGCACACGAGGACGCACGAGGACGCACGAGGGCACGGCGAACTTGAGGCCAGCCTCAGCACTCCCTTAACGCCGCCATAAGAATCTCCATCGGCAGGGCCGAGCAGGCGATTTCACGGATTCCCGGGACTAGTTTCTGAAGCCCCCCACGGGATCCAGCCCGCTCAGAGACCGTTCCGAGGAGTTCGTCATGCCCGCACGCCGCAAGGCCGCAGCCGTCGCGGTCGCCGGAGTCGCGCCGCTCGCCCTGACCGTCCTGGCCGCCGCGCCCGCGGCGGCGCACGGTTCGATGGGCGACCCGGTCAGCCGGGTCTCGCAGTGCTACGCGGAGGGCCCCGAACACCCGAGGTCCGCGGCCTGCGAGGCGGCCGTGGCGGCCGGTGGCACGCAGGCGCTGTACGACTGGAACGGCATCCGGATCGGCGACGCGGCCGGACGGCACCAGCGGCTCATCCCGGACGGCAAGCTGTGCAGCGCCGGCAACGAGGAGTTCAAGGGGCTCGACCTGGCCCGCGCCGACTGGCCGGCGACGCGCGTGCACAGCGGCTCGTACACCTTCAGGTACCGGGTGACCGCGCCGCACAAGGGCACCTTCACGGTCTACGCGACCAAGCCCGGCTACGACCCGGCGAAGCCGCTGGCCTGGTCCGCGCTGGACCTCGCCCACCCGGTGGCCAGGGCCACGGACCCGGTCGCCTCCGGCGGCTTCTACACGTTCTCCGGCACGCTCCCGGAGCGGACCGGCAAGCAACTGCTGTACGCCGTCTGGCAGCGCTCGGACAGCCCGGAGGCGTTCTACTCGTGCTCCGACGTCGACTTCGGCGGCAGCGGCAACGGCAACGCCGGTGGGGCCGGCGGCACCGCCCCCGCGCCCACCGCCTCCGCGCCCTCCGACGCACAGGTCGAGGCGGGGGCCGGGAAGTCGACGATCCAGCACCACGGGCACGCGCACGGCGCCGCGAGCGGCACGGCCGCCGCTCCCGAAGCCACGGCCGCCACCGCCGCGGCGCCGGGCAACCGGCCGCGGGCCGCCGGGAGTTCCGGTGACCTCGCCGAGACCGGCGCCGCGCGCGGCACCTCGTACCTCGCGATCGGCGGCGCGGCGGCCCTGGCGCTCGGTTCGGCCGCACTGTTCCTGTCCGTGCGGCGCCGTGCGACGGGCGGACGCCGGCCGTAGCCGGTCCTCGGCGGGGGGAATCCGGAGGCGGGGGGAATCCGGGGCCTGTCCGGCGGCTCAGGCCGGACGGGCCCCGGCGGCACACGACGGTCAGCTGAAGGCCGACGCGCAGGTGGTGGCGGAGGCGTGGGCCGGGTCGAGCGCGTTGGCCACCTCGTGGAACGCGATCCGGTCGAACAGGCCGATCGCCACGTGCTCGGACAGGTCGAGCGGGCACAGGTCCTGGAGCAGGACGTTGTGGACGTCCGAACCGCTCAGGTACTGGCTCTTCCAGGGCGTCGCCACCTCGTCGTACTTGGTGGCGATGACCGTGTAGCGCACTCCGGGGACGGTGTCGCCGCCCGCGTTGAGCCTGGTGAGGAAGTCCGAGCCGGTGATCTGGTCGGCGAGGCCGGGGGTGGTGGCCTTGATCAGGTCCTCGGCGCCGGGGAAGTACGGCAGCAGGTTGGTGAGGCCGTCCAGGTCGGTGCCGTGGTTGTCGGGGGCGAGTCCGACGAGGGCGTTCACCTTGGCGGCACCGCCGAGGAACTTCAGGTAGTAGCGGGGCATCATGCCGCCCTGGGAGTGGCCGACCAGGTCGACCTTGGCGGCGCCGGTGGCGGTGCGGACCCGGTCGACGAACGTGGCCAGCTGTCCGGCCGACTTGTCGATGGGGCCCAGGCCGTAGAAGACGGGGACGCCGGGCAACTGGCCGTAGTCCAGGGAGAAGACGCAGTACCCGCGGTGCTCCAGGTACGGCGCGAGGGACAGCCAGTTGTCAATGGAGTTGCCCAGGGTCCCGTGGACCAGGACGACCGGGCGGGGGTGGTCGGCGGAGGGCTTGCAGGAGTAGTCGTTCCAGCCGGTACTGGGGGCGGTGTCTGCGGCGTGCGCGGTGGCGGCGGGGACGGTGGCGACCGCGGCGGTGAGGAGGAGCGCGGCGAACGGTCTCAGCGCTCGTTTCCAGGGCAGCATCTGGCGATCTCCTTGCGGGTCAAGGGTGGGGTTGCGATGACCTGGCCCTGTGATCCGGATCACGGGATGCTGTTCACTTGTCAAGTTACGGGCGAGTAGCAGAGGAGTGAAGTTACGCGTCAGTAAAAACTTCCAGTGATAACCAGGGGCGCCGGTTCGTGATGCGCCCGTTCGCCCGTTCGCCGGGCCTTCTCACCAGGCCGGCCTGATCGGCCCGTGGGGCGCCAGCCGCGCCAGGCGGTCCCGCAGCGCCCGCACCTCCGCCTCGCCGAGCAGCTCGGCCCACCCGGACACCACTTCGGCGGCGGCCTCCTCGGCGGCACGGGTGCAGCTCCACCCCCGCTCGGTCAGCACGACCAGCCGGGCGCGCGCGTCCCCGGGATGCGGCCTGCGCTCGGCGTACCCCTTGCGGACGATCTCGTCGACCAGCTGGCCGGCGGCCTGCTTGGTGACCCCGAGGTGCGCGGCGAGTTCGGTGGCCGTGGCCCCGTCGGGGGCGAGCCGCGCGAAGGCGAAGCCGTGGGCCGGCCGCAGATCCGTGAAGCCGCGCGCCACCACTCCGTCGTGGATGCGCTGGGTGAGGTCGCCGGCCGCGGCGAGCAGGGCGGCGGACAGGACCATGGCGTCGGAGTTCTGCACGGAGGCATTGAAACACCCTTGACGTATTGGTCAAGCGGCTTGACCATATAGACAAGCAGCTTGACCATTCAGTCCTGAACGGAGATCCCCATGCCCGTCGTCCGCTCCTCCGAAGCCGTGACCCACGAGATCCACGGCGCCCGTTTCGTCTCGTACGCCACCCCGCTGACCGGCAGCAAGGAGCTGTGCGCCTGGCGGGGCGAGATCCCGGCGGGCACCAGGGCGCCCGCGCACACCGTCAGCCGGGAGGAGATCTTCCACGTGCTCGTCGGCGAACTGCTGATCACCCTCGACGGGCACACCGAGCGGGTCTCGGCCGGCGACACGGTGATCATCAATCCCGGTGCCACCCTGGCCGTCGAGAACCCGACCGACCACACCGCCGTGTCCTGGGTGACCACGTCCGTCGGCCTGGAGGCGGAGCTGGCCGACGGCACCGTGCTCACTCCCCCGTGGGCCAACTGAGCGGATCGGCAAAGGAATCACGCCGCCAGCGATCCCGGCATCACCGCGCGGGGGCCGAACTTCGCGCGGGCGCGGTCCGCGACCTCCTCGATACGGCGGGTCTTCTCGTCCACGGGGTCGAAGGTGAGCTGGCGGGAGGCCTGGTCGGCGGGGGTCAGGCCCTCGGCGCGCAGAGCGAGGGCGTGGACCCGGGCGCGCTGGAGGCCCAGGGCCTCGTACATGCCGTAGGCCGCCTTCGTCAGGGCCGCCGAGTGCGCGGTCGGTTCGGCGAGGGTGCGGCTGCGGGTGGTGGAGATGGGGGTCCCCCCGCTCGAGCCTGTTCGAGAGCGGGGGAGGTCGGCGTAGCGGACGGTGAGGGTCAGGGTGCGGCAGACCTTCTCCACCGCGCGCAGCCGGGCGCCGATCTCCTCGGCGGCGGACAGCAGTTCCCTGCGGTGCCGGTCGGGGTTCAACTCGTCGATGTCAAAGGCGCGTTCGGTCGCCAGTGAGCGCGAGACGGCGTTCGGCACGACCCGGCCGCGGTCGACGCCGGTCGCCTTCTCGCGCAGCTCACGGCCCGCCTTCGCGCCGATCAGCCGCTGGAGCGTGGACAGGGGCGCGGCGGCGACCAGACCGAGGGTGTCGAGGCCGTACTCGCACAGCGTGCGTGCGGTCGCCGGGCCGACGCCGGGCAGCGCGGCCACGGGCCGTCCGGCGAGGAACTCCGCGATACCGTCCGGGTCGCCGGGCACGGCGCGGGTCACCCCGGGCCGGGCGGCGCGCAGCGCCATGCGGGCCAGCATGGGACCCGGCCCGGCGCCGATCACGCAGTCGACGCCGTACAGCGCGAGGGAGCGGACCCGGATCACCGAGGCCAGTTCCACGGCGTCGCGCCCGAAGTAGCGTTCGGCGCCCCGCAGGTCGGCCAGCGCGCCGTCCGGGGGCAGCGCCTCGACGACCGGGGTGAACTCCTCCAGCAGCCCGAGCAGTCCGGGCAGGGCCGCCTCGTGCTCCGGCGGCAACTGGAAACGTACGCAGAGGATGGTCATCCCGCACTCCCCGGACTCTGGTGCCACAGCTTCCTTCCCACCGCGGGCCCTTCGCCCGCGGGGCGCAGATCGGCCCAGGGGTGCATCTCGTACCCCGTGGGCATGCGGATCCGGCGGCCCTCCCCCCGCTCCGGAGCGGCGGAGCCGGCCGGCGCGGGCCGCCCGTCGGAACCGGCGAGCCGGGCCCGGGAGGGCCCCTCCCCGGCCGATCCCTCCCCGGCCGGCCTCTTTCCGTCCGGCGCGGGACCGTCCCCGGGCGCGCCCGGTGGTTCGGCGAGCCGGGCCGCCACCTCGTCGAGCCCGCCTCCGGCGCGCAGTTCGACGAGTTCGGCGAGGTTCCAGGCGGCCGAACCGACCACGCTCAGGCTGCGCGGCCCGCGCCGCTGGACCACCCCGCGCACGAGCAGCAGCCAGGAGTGGAAGACGGTGTGGGCGCAGGCGTCGTGCGAGTCGTCGAAGAAGGCGAGGTCGACCAGGCCCGTGCCGTCGTCCAGCGTGGAGAAGATGACCCGTTTGCCGGACCGGATCGGCGGGGTCTGGGTGGCCGCCTTGGCGCCCGCGACCAGCACGGTCTCGCCGTGCCGTGCCTCGCGCAGCCGGCGCGCGGAGACCACGCCCAGCTCCTCCAGGAATTCCCGGTGGTCGTCCATCAGGTTGCGGGAGGCGTCCATGGACAGCACGCCCAGCTCGGCACTGAGCCGCTCCGACGGAGTGAGGTCGGGCAGCCCGGCCGGGGCGGTCTTCCGCCCTCCGGACAAGGGGAGTTGGTCCCCGCCGCCGCCCCGGGCGCCCCGGTGCAGTTCGGTCAGGTGCAGTTGCAGGTCGCGCCGGTTGGCGCCGAACGCGTCCAGCGCGCCCACCTGGGCCAGCCGACCGGCCAGCGGGCGGCTCGGCCGGGCCCGTTCCCAGAAGTCGAGCAGGGAGGCGTACGGCTGTCCGTCGGCGATCCGCTTCGCCTCGGTCTCGCTGATGCCGTGCACGTCACTGAGGGCGAGGCGGAGTCCCCAACGCCCCGGATTTCCAGGTGATTCAGACACCAGTTCGATACGGTGGGCGACTCCCGACACGTTCACGTCCAGCGGCAGGATCGGCACCCCGCGCCGCCGTGCGTCCGCCAGCAGCAGCCGCTTGGGGTACATCCCGGGGTCGTGTGTGAGCAGCCCGGCGTAGAAGGCGGCCGGGTGATGGGCCTTCAGCCAGGCCGACTGGTAGGTCGGTACGGCGAACGCGACCGCGTGCGCCTTGCAGAAGCCGTAACTGCCGAAGGCCTCCACGATCTCCCAGGTGCGCCGGATCGTTTCCGCGTCGTACCCGTTCGCCGCCGCCGCTTGCGCGAACCACACCTTGATCCGCCCCTGCGACTCCGGGTCGGACAGCCCGCGCCGGACCCGGTCGGCCTCCCCGCGCCCGCAGCCGGTCAGCACGGCGACGATGTCGATGACCTGCTCGTGGAAGACGACGACGCCGTACGTCTCCTTCAGCGGCCGCTCCAGGTCGGGGTGCGGGTACCGCACGGGCGCCCGCCCGTGCCGGGCCTCGATGAACGGCCGCACCATGTCGGCGGCGACCGGGCCGGGCCGGAACAGCGAGATGTCGACGACCAGGTCGTGGAAGGTGCTCGGCTGCAGCCGCCCCACCAGGTCCCGCTGGCCCGGTGACTCGATCTGGAAGCAGCCCAGCGTCTCCGCCGACCGGATGAGCCGGTACGTCGCCGGGTCGCCCGGCGCCAGGGAGTCCAGCTCGATCCGCTCACCGGCCGTCCGCTCCACCTCGGCGACCGCGTGCGCCATCGCCGACTGCATCCGCACGCCCAGCACGTCGAGCTTGAGCAGCCCGAGGTCCTCCACGTCCTTCTTGTCGAACTGCGACATGGGCAGCCCCTCGCCGCTGGTCGGCACCACCGGCGTACGGGCGAGCAGCGAGGCGTCGGACAGCAGCACCCCGCACGGGTGCATGGCGACTCCGCGCGGGAGGGCGTCGAGCGCCTCGACCAGCTCCCACAGCCTGCCGTACTTCTCCTTCTCCCCCGCCAGTTCCTTGAGTTCGGGCAGTTCCGCCAGCGCCGCGCGGGCGTCCCGGGCGCGGATGTGCGGGAAGGACTTGGCCACCCGGTCGATCTCCGCCGGGTCCATGGACAGCGCGGCCCCCACGTCCCGGACGGCGTGCCGCACCCGGTAGGTCTCGGGCATGGAGACGGTGGCGACCCGCTCGGTGCCGAACCGGCCGATGATCGCCCGGTAGACCTCCAGCCGGCGCGCGGACTCCACGTCGATGTCGATGTCGGGCAGCACGACGCGCTCCTTGGACAGGAAGCGCTCCATCAGCAGCCCGTGCTCGACCGGGTCGGCGTTCGCGATGCCGAGGACGTGGTTGACCAGGGAGCCCGCGCCGGAACCGCGTGCCGCCACCCGGATGCCCATCCTCTTCACGTCGTCCACGACCTGGGCGACCGTCAGGAAGTAGGAGGCGAAGCCGTGGTGGGCGATGATGTCCAGCTCGGCGTGCATCCGCTCCCAGTACGCGCGCCGGCCGCCGTACCCGAGCCGGACCATCCCCGCCACCGCCCGGGAGGCGAGCGCCCGCTGGGCGGTGCGGCGGCCGGCGCCGACGAGACGGGCCTCGGGGAAGTGGACGGTGCCGATGCCGAGGTCGTCCTCCGGGTCGACCAGGCACGCGGCGGCCGTGGCCCCGGTCTGCTCCAGCAGCCGGTGGGCGGTGTCGCGCCGGTAGCCGGCCGCCTCCACCACCCGTTCGGCGACCCGCAGCATGGCGCGGGCGTCCTTCAGCCAGGCCTCGCCGGAGTCCAGCTCCCCGGCGGGGTCGATCGGCATCAGCCGCCGGGCGGCGTCCAGCACGTCGGCGACCGGACCCTGGCCGGGGTCGGCGTAGCGGACGGTGTTGCTGAGGACGGGCCGGACCCGCTGCTCGGCGGCGAAGCCGACGGTACGGGCGGCCAGCCGCAGGGACCCGGCACCGGTGCCCTGCCGGCCGTGCCAGACGGTCTCCAGCCGCAGCGCGTCGCCGTAGACCTCGCGCCAGGGGCCGAGGAGCTTCGCGGCCCGGTCGGGGCGGCCGGCGGCCAGCGCCCGGCCCACGTCCGAGCCCGGCCCGAGCAGGACGGTCAGGCCGTCCCCGTGGTTCTCTCCCCAGGGCAGCAGGGGCGGGCCCTCGCCCCGGTGGGCGGCGGTGACGAGCCGGCACAGGTCGGCCCAGCCCCGGGCGCCGTCCCGGGCGAGAAAGGTCACCCGCGGGGTCGACTCATCGACAAAGGCTCCCCCGCGCACCGGCGTACGACGCCGTTCCCGTCGTACGGCCTCCGGCGCGCCCACCGCCAGGTCGACCCCGAACAGCGGGCGGACCCCCGCCCCGGCGCAGGCCTTGGCGAAGCGCACGGCGCCGGCGAGGGTGTCGCGGTCGGTCAGCGCGAGGGCGTCCATGCCCCGCTCCGAGGCGCGCTCGGCCAGCCGCTCCGGATGTGAGGCGCCGTACCTCAGGGAGAACCCGGAGACGGTGTGCAGATGCGCGAAGCCCGGCACACGCACCTCCCGCACTCGTGAGCCCCGAACGACTCTTCGAACATCAGTTCCCTGCCCCCGCCACCCCACCATACCTCCATTCCCGAACATCTGTGCGACATCCGTTCAGCCGCCTCCCACCTGCGCAAACACCGGTTTGCCCGGACCGTGGGGGGATGAGCCGAACAGCCGGGGCGGCCCCGCCCGACCGCTCCTTCCTCGCCGAGCTGAAGGACGCCGTGACCCCCCGGGCCACGGCGCTCGTCATCGGTGTGATCGCTCTCCAGCTGCTCTTCATCGCCTCCTACGTGGGCGCCCTGCACCACCCGCGGCCCCGGGACATCGCCTTCGGGGTGGTGGCCCCGCAGCCCGCGGCCGACCGGACGGTGCCCCGGCTCGACCAGCTGGCGGGCCACCCGCTGAGCCCCCGGACCGTGCCGGACGCCCGGACCGCCCGCACCCGGATCCTGCACCGGGACCTCGACGGCGCCCTGGTCGTCGACCCCCGCGGCACCACCGACACCCTCCTGGTGGCCACCGGCGGCGGCACGGCCCTCGCCACCACCCTGAAGAACCTCGTCACCGGCCTGGAGGCGGCCCAGCACCGCACCGTGCGCGTGGTGGACGTGGCCCCCGCCTCGGCCGGGGACTTCAACGGCCTGTCGTCGTTCTACCTCGTCGTCGGCTGGTGCGTGGGCGGCTATCTGTGCGCCTCGGCCCTGGCGGTCAGCACCGGCGCCAGGCCCGCCAACCCCCGGCGCGCGGTGATCCGCCTGTCGGTGATGGCGCTGGTGGCGGCCGCCGGCGGGCTGGGCGGCGCGCTGATCGTGGGCCCCGCGCTGGACGCCCTGCCCGGCAGCGTGTACGCCCTGTGGGGGCTGGGGGCCCTGATCACCTTCGCGGTGGGCGCGGCCACCCTCGCCCTCCAGGGCGTCTTCGGCATCGTCGGCATCGGACTGGCGATCCTGCTGGTGGTGATCGCGGGCAACCCGAGCGCCGGCGGCGCCTTCCCCTTCCCGCTGCTGCCCCCGTTCTGGAGCACGATCGGGCCGGCCCTGCCGCCGGGCGCGGGCACCTGGGCGGCCCGCTCCATCGCCTACTTCCAGGGCAACGGCGGCACGGGCGCGCTCTGGGTCCTGGCGGGCTGGGCCCTGGGCGGCATCGCGGTCACCCTCCTGATGGCCACCCTCCGCGCCCGCGCACGCGGAAGGGTCCCGCCCCGGACGGACCCGGCGCGGGACCCCGGCGGCCTCAGCCGCTCCGAGTCGCCGTAGCGTCAGCCGATCCGGCTTCCCGCGAGGTCAGCCGATGCGGCTCGGTGACGTCAGCCGATCTGGCTCCCGGTGGCGGACAGCGCCTCGGTGACGGGCTGGAAGAACGTCTCCCCGCCGGAGGTGCAGTCACCGCTGCCGCCCGAGGTCAGCCCGATGGCGTTGCTGCCGGAGAACAGCGAGCCGCCGCTGTCCCCGGGCTCGGCGCACACATCGGTCTGGATGAGCCCGCTGACCGTGCCCTCCGAGTAGTTGACGGTGGCGTTCAGGCCGGTGACCGTGCCGTCGTGCACATGCGTGGTGGAGCCACTGCGCGTGACCTTCATGCCGACGGTCGCCTCCGCCGCGCCGGTGATCTGCTGGGCCGAGCCGTTGTAGAGGTCGACCTCGCTCGGGTGATCGGTACCGGCCGTGTACTTCACCAGCCCGAAGTCGTTGCCCGGGAAGCTGGACTGGGCGTTCTGGCCGATCACGGCGCCCGAGGAGTCCGACCAGCTGGAGATGGCCTCGGTGCAGTGCCCGGCGGTCAGGAAGTACGGCTGCCCGTCCTTGACCACGTTGAAGCCGAGCGAGCAGCGCCCGCCCGAACCGGTGATCGCGTCGCCGCCGGCGACGAAGGGCTTGAAGGTCCCCTTGGACCGCTTGAGTTCGGCCTTGCCGCCGAGCCCGGCGACCACCTGGGAGAGCTTGCTCCACTGCGCCGTGGACACCGTACGGTCCGCGGTGACGACGACCTTGTCGCTGACCGGGTCGGTCGCCCACGAGGTGCCGGGGATGGTCGCGTCCTTCTTCAGCGTCGCGCGGGCGCCGTCGAGTTCGGTGAGGGAGCGGGTGACGAGTCTGGCCTTGGCGCCGGCCGCCTCGACGGTCCTCGCGGCGGTCTGGTCGAGCACGTTGACGACGAGGCTCCCGGACCCGGCGTCGTAGTAGCTGCCGGCCGCGCCGGAACCGAGGCCGCTCAGCAGGCTGGAGGCGAGCTTTCCGGCCGCCGGGGTCGACAGGACCCGCGGCTGGGGCACGGCGTGGGAGGGTTCGCTGGCGTTCGCAGTCTGGAAGGTGACTCCCGCGGCGACCAGAGCGGTGATGCCCGCTCCGACCACGGCGGCCCGTCGCCTGGGTATGCGTCGGTGCTGCAACTCACGTCCTCCTGTGGGGGGATCGGCCCGCGGAGTTGTGGGGACTCACGGGCCGGAAGGCTGGTTGACGGGCGCCCACTATTCCGAGCCGCACAGGGAGCACACAAGGTCGACTTCAGGACGCGCGCACGGGCGCCCCGCACGCCCCCGCCCCGCTCGACCGGGGCCAGTCGTCCCTGGGAATTCGCACTGCAAACACTACGAGCGAGTAACCTCTCACCGGGCGTCGACCGCCAACGGTGGCTCGATTCCGCCCCTTTGGAGGCGGGACAGGGCTGGATGCGGAACACGGCCGATGCCGGACACGGCGAAGCCCCCGTACGCCGCGGCGTACGGGGGCCCGGGTGGCCCACCACCGGAGGGCCGGGAGGACGGACGAACCTCAGCCGACGCTCACGCCGTAGTGGCTCAGCGCCTCGGTGACCGGCTGGAAGAACGTCGTACCGCCGGAGGAGCAGTCGCCGCTGCCGCCCGAGGTCAGACCGTAGGCGGTGCTGCCGTAGTAGAGCGGGCCGCCGCTGTCGCCGCCCTCGGCGCAGACCGTGGTCTGGATCAGCCCGTAGACGACGTCGCCGCCGCCGTAGTTGACGGTGGCGTTCAGCGCGGTCACCCGGCCGCTGTGCGTGCCCGTGGTGGAGCCGCGCCGGTAGACCGTCTGGCCCACGCTGGGCGTGGCCGCCCGGGTGATGGACTGGCCGCCGACCGCGCTCGGGTGCGAGACGGACGAGTTGGTGTAGCGCACCAGCGCGTAGTCGTTGCCCGGGAAGCTGTAGCTGACGTTGGTTCCCAGCACGGTGCTGTGGCTGGAGTTGCTGTACCAGGTGGAGGCGACCTGGCCGCAGTGGCCGGCGGTCAGGAAGTAGTACGTGCTGCCGCTGTGCACGTTGAAGCCCAGCGAACAGCGGTACTGGCCGCCGTAGATGGCGTCGCCGCCGGTGATGAGCTTGCTGAACTTCCCGTCGGTGTGCTTGATGGTGAGCGCGTCCGCGCCGGCGCCGGCCTGCCGCCTGATCTTGGCGATCTCGGCCGGGGACACGGTGCTGTCGACGGTGACGACGACCCGGTCGGTCCTGCTGTCCACCGCCCAGGCGGTGCCCGGGACGTCGGCCTTGAGGACGGAGTCGCTCGCACGGGTGAGCTGGTTGGCGCTGAACGTGTGGTTTCCGTCGGCGTTGGCGGCGTTCGCGGTGGGGGCGGCGAACGCGGCCACGGCCAGCAGGCCCGTGGTCACGGCGACCAGCCGGGTCCGTCTCGCCGTTCCGGTGCGGGGAGTGGTGCGCTTGATCCTCACGTGTCGTTCCCTCCCAGGGGAAGTCGGGGGCCCGCGTGGGGTCGGGGCCCGTGAGGCGCAGCCAGGGGGCATCGCGTACGGAGGCCGTGCGCACCGGGTTCCGATGTCTCAGGTTTCCGGCAGCGTGTGCCCCCGGCAAGCGCTGAGGGGGAGTATTCGGCCGAACGGCCGGTCGACACAAGGGTGCCTTTCGGCCGTACAGCCTTCAACCTTCGGCTGAGCTACGCGCGTTCGCCTAGTAGATGCTGACTCCGTAGGCGCTGAGCGCCTCGGTGACGGGCTGGAAGAACGTCGTACCGCCCGAGGAGCAGTCGCCGCTGCCGCCCGAGGTGAGGCCGATGGCCTTGGTGCCGTCGTAGAGCGGGCCGCCGGAGTCGCCGGGCTCGGCGCACACCGTGGTCTGGATCAGGCCCCGGACCGTGCCGCCGCTCTGGTAGTGGACGCTGACGTTCAGCGCGGTGACGGTGCCGCCGTGGGTGCCGGAGGTGGAGCCGGTGCGCTTGACGCTCTCGCCGACGTAGGCGTTCGCCGCGCTGTAGCCGCCGGGGTGACCGAGGGCACCGTTGTCGTAGCGGACGAGCGCGTAGTCGTTGCCGGGGAAGCTGTAGTTCACGGTCGCGCCGATGAGAGTGCGGTGCGCCTGGTCGGTGTACCAGGTCTTGGCGACCTTGCCGCAGTGGCCCGCGGTGAGGAAGTAGTAGGTGCTGCCGCTGTGCACGTTGAATCCGAGCGAACAGCGGTACTGGCCGCCGTAGATGGCGTCGCCCGCGCCCAGCAGCGGCCGGAAGACGCCGGTGGTGCGGCGGACCTCCACGGCGCCCGGGTCGGCGCCGGCCGCCTTCTCGATGCGGGCGATGCCGGCCTCGCCGACCGTGCTGTCGGCGGTGACGACGACACGGCCGCTGTGCGCGTCGGTGTACCAGGCGGTGCCGCCCACGGCGGCCCGGGCGACGCTGTCCGAAACTCGGGCCAGCCGCGCGGCGCCTCGGGCGGGGGACGCCGCTCCCGCGCCGGGTGCCCCGGCCAGGGTGACGGCGACGAGACCTGCGGCGACGGCGAGCAGTCGGGTGCGCTTGGTTCTCACTGATCCTCCTCTTGGGAGCGGAAGGCCCTACGGGGTGGGGGCCCGTGAGACGCTGCCGGAATGGCGTGTTTCTGACATGCGCCGGTCAAGAGAATGACTCCGGAACGCCCCGCGCACAAGGGAGTCGCGCCGACGGAAGGAATCGCGCCTTCCGCCGGCCGGCCTCCTGGTCAACAGCCGTCACACGGGCAACAGCAGCAGTCGCCGCAGCCATCACAGCCGTCGCAGCCGTCGCACGGGCAGTCGCAGTCGCAGTCCCGGCAGCAGCCCTCGCGCTTCTTCCGGGACCAAGGACCCTCGTACTCCTCGGCGCAGCACATCTGGCAGCCGCAGCAGAGGAGGGCGAACATGCCGCAGCCAGGCAGGAAGCCGCGCGGCTTGTGCGCGGGCGGGTGCCCGAAACCGGGCCGGCCCAGGTCCGGGTGGCCCGGGTTCGGGTGGCCCGGGTGGCTCAGGTCCGGGTGGCCCAGGCCCTCATGCGGTGGCCCTTGGTGCGCACCGTGCGTCGCGTGCCCCGCGCCGAACGCCCGGTCCACGGACCGGCGCAGTTCGTGGACGAGGAGCCGGTGGACCAGCGCGCCGTCGGTGAACTCGGCCTCGCGCAGGGCCAGGCGGATGCCGTGCAGGGCGTCGTCGGCGAGCCGGCGCGCCTCGGGCAGGGGCGTCCCGGTGGCCGTCAGCGGGTTCCAGGCGCCCGACGCGGCGTCGGCGTCCCGGTCCTCGACGGCGTCCAGGAGGTGGGCGAGCCGGCCGAAGAGCCGGCCCGCCTCGGCGAGCGGCTCGGCGTTGCCCGGCCGCCCGGCCAGGACGGCGGTGTGGGCGAAGGCGGCGCCCGTCGCGGTCTCGGTGGGCTCGGTGACCGCGAGCAACGGGGTGCCGCGCCCGGCGAGCGCCTCGACGCCAATCTGGCGGTCGACGGCGTCCAGGAGGACGGCGGTGTCGAACCCGACCGCCGAACCGCCGCGCGCCCCGGCCCGCGTCCAGTTCGCGGCGACCCGGCGCGCGGCGACGGCCACCGGCCCGCGGGCCAGCAGCCCGTCCCCGTCGGCGACGTGGTCGCGGATCTTGGCGGAGGCGAGCACCAGGGACACGGCGGCGGCCAGCCGTGCCCCCTCGCCCTTGGCCACGGACGCCGTGCGCATCCCGCGCAGCGGACACGGTCCCGCGGTACGCCGCGACGTACCCCGGATTCCGGCCTGAGCCTCCGTCAGAACCGATATGAGCAGCCCGTCATAGTTCGTCACGATTCGGGCGAATTGTCCGTGATCGTGACGCAGGGCCAGGCACAGGCCGCACATGTGCGCCATCCACTGGGCCTTGAGGCCCTCTCCGAGCCGGTGACTGCACGGTCGTACGATTCCGAACACGACGATCCCCCGTGGCGTGAAGCGATGTTGAGCGGCCGCATCGTATCGGCCGACCGTCCGCTCGTACCGACGTCGTATCAGCGGCGTATCGGTCCGCTCGTTCACCCGTACGCACCGTGCGTCACCCGTACGCCCATGACAATCATATTTCACTCACAGTCAGCAGCCGTATGAGTCACGAGCCTTGGGGCACAAGGACTCTCGACGGACGCGCTGTGCACCAGTACCGTCACAAACCCCCCGCGCGGCGTCTATTCACTTGGCGCGCCGTCCGCATCATGGATGACCATAGGGATGCGGAAGCAAGAAGGACCGCTGTGAGAGGAGGCGTCCATGGGATCGGTACGCAAGGCGAGTGCGTGGCTCGGCCTCGTCGACGACAACGATGACGAGCGCTACTACGACGACGACTACACCGAGGGCGCCGAGTCCGAGGGTGCCTGGGTCACGGACCCCCGGGTGAAGGTGGCCACGGACAAGGCCGAGGAGAAGGACCGCCGGATCGGCACGGTCACCCCGGACAGCTTCCGGGACGCCCGCGCCATCGGCGAGCTGTTCCGGGACGGCGTCCCGGTGATCATGAACCTCACGGCGATGGAGCCGGCCGACGCCAAGCGCGTCGTCGACTTCGCGGCCGGGCTCATCTTCGGCCTGCGCGGTTCGATCGACCGCGTGTCCAACCGCGTGTTCCTGCTGACCCCGGCCGACACGGAGATCATCAGCGGCGACGCGTCGCAGCACCGTTCGGACGGCTTCTTCAACCAGAGCTGAGGCAGGGCCGCTCACCGGCCCTGCCTCCCCTCACGGGACCCGCGGGCTCAGCGGAACGCGTCGAGCCCGGTGAGCGCCTTGCCCAGCACGAGCTGGTGCATCTCGACGGTGCCCTCGTAGGTGAGCACCGATTCCAGGTTGGTCGCGTGCCGCATCACCGGGTACTCCAGGGAGATCCCGTTGGCACCGAGGATCGTCCGCGCCGTACGGCAGATCTCGATGGCCTCGCGGACGTTGTTGAGCTTGCCGAAGCTGACCTGCTCCGGACGCAGCCGGCCCGCGTCCATGCGCCGCCCCAGGTGATGGGCGAGCAGAATCCCCTTGTGCAGTTCGACCGCCATGTCGGCGAGCTTGGCCTGGGTGAGCTGGAAGCCCCCGATGGGCCGCCCGAACTGCTCCCGCGACTTCGCGTAGTCGACCGCCGCCTCCAGGCTGCTGCGCGCGGCGCCCATCGCGCCCCAGACGATGCCGTACCGGGCGTGCGAGAGACAGCTCAGCGGTCCGCGCAGCCCCGTGACCTCCGGCAGCACGGCGTCGGCGGGCAGCCGTACGTCGTCCATGACGAGTTCGCTGGTGACCGAGGCGCGCAGCGACCACTTGTGCTTGATCTCCGGCGCGGAGAAACCGGGGGTGTCGGTCGGTACGGCGAAGCCGCGGATGCCGTCCTCGGTCTGCGCCCACACGACGGCCACCCCGGCGACCGAGCCGTTGGTGATCCACATCTTGCGCCCGTTGAGGATCCAGTCCGTGCCGTCGCGCTTGGCGTGGGTGCGCATGGAGGCGGGGTCGGAGCCGTGGTCGGGTTCGGTGAGCCCGAAGCAGCCGATCACCTCGCCGGCGGCCATGCGGGGCAGCCACCGCTGCTTCTGCTCCTCGCTGCCGAACCGGTGGATCGCGTACATGGCAAGCGAGCCCTGCACGGAGACCAGGGAGCGGATGCCCGAGTCTGCGGCCTCCAGCTCCAGGCAGGCGAGGCCGTACTGCACGGCCGTGGCGCCGGCGCAGCCGTACCCGGACAGGGACATGCCGAGGGCACCGATGGAGCCGAGTTCGCGTGCGAGGTCCCGGATGCCGGGCAGCTCGCCCTTCTCGTACCAGTCGGCGACGTACGGCAGGACGCGGTCGGCCGCCCAGGCGCGCACGGTGTCCCGGACGGCCAGGTCCTCCGGGTCCAGGAGGTCGTCGATCCCGAGGGGGTCGGCGGGGTCGAACGGGGGCAGCTTCGCGGACGCGGACATGGAACACCCTCCGGCACACTGAGGCACTCTGAAAACTAGCAGCGCTAGTTACGATTCCGGAGCCGACGTTACGGTGCGCCGTCCCCCACGTCCAGCGCCACCACACGAGCGGCGCCCACCCGGGGCTTGCCGGGCGCGCGGGAGTCGCGGGAGGTCCGGCGGCCGTCGGCGGTCCGGGCGGCGTTGCCGGCGGTCTGGGGGTCGTTGCCGGAGCCGGTGTCGTCGGCGGTGCGGTGGCCGTCGGCCACACGCGGGCCGTCGGTCGTGCGGAGGCTCTCGGCCGCCCGGGGCCTGCCGATCGCTCGGGGCAGGCCGAGCGCCCAGGGCTCCTCGGCCTTCCAGGGCCCGTCGGCGTTCCGGGGCGCCTCGGTCTTCGGAGCCCCGTCGGGGGTGCGCGGCCTGCCGATCGCCCGCAGTCCGCCGTCCGCCGCCGGAGCCCCGCTCCCCCACGGGTGTTCGCTCGCCGCCGACGACTCGGCCGCCTGCGCGTGTTCGGCCGCCACCGGTGTCTCGCCGGCCCACGGCCGCTCGGCCCCGGTCGGCCGCTCGGCCGACCGCAGCCACTCCACCTCCCGTGACCGTGCGACCGTCGCAGGCCACTCCCGCTGCCCGGCCCCGGCGGCCGGTGCCGGCCGCTCCGTCCTCACCAGGTCGGTGGCCGGCGCCGGCCGCTCCGCCTGCCTGGGGGCGGGGAAGCCGGTCTCGGTGGGAAGGCCGGTCTCGGTGGGAAGGTCGCTGTGGACGGCGAGGGCCGGCTCGGGGTTCTCCTCGGCGCAGTGCATCACCCGTGGCAGGCGCAGGGCCATGATCGCGCCGAGGAGGAGCAGGCCCGCGCTGACCAGGAGCGTGACATGGAGGCCGTGGACGAAGGAGTGCCGGGCCGTGTGGCGCAGGGCGGCTCCGGCGGGGCCGCCGAGGTGCCCGGCGACCTCGTAGGCCTCGCCCAGCGAGTTGCTCGCCGCGGCCGAGGCCCGTGCCGGGACGCCCGGCACCGAAGCGAGGCCGGGGGCGTAGGCGGCGTTCATCACACTGCCGAGCAGCGCGATGCCGATGCCGGCGCCGAGCTGGTACGACGTCTCGCCGATCGCCGCCGCGCCGCCGGCCTGTGCCTGCGGGGCTTCGCTCAGCATCGACTCGTACGCCCCGAAGAGCGTCGTCTCCAGGCCGAAGCCCAGCAGGACGAAGCCGGTCAGCAGCAGGGGCGCGTCATCGACGCCGCCCATGGCGGTCAGCGTCACGACCGCGGTGGCGGTCAGGCAGAAGCCGAAGCACACCATCCGGCGCGGTCCGAAGCGGCGCAGCATCCGCGCGCCGGCCAGGCCCGCCGCCATCGCGGCGACGGTCAGGGGCAGCAGCCGCAGGCCGGTCTGCAGCGGGGAGAGTCCGAGCACGAGTTGCAGGTACTGCGCCGCGATCAGCTCCAGGCCGACCAGGGCGAGCATCGCCAGCACGATGCAGCCCACGGCGGTGCTGAACGCCGGGCGGCGGAACATCCGCAGGTCCACCAGCGGATGCGGGTGCCGCCGCTGGCGCCGTACGAAGAGGAAGACGAGCACGGCACCGATCAGCAGCGGCAGCACGGTGAGCGGGCTCATCACCGGCTCGCCGCCGCCCAGCCGCTTCACGCCGAAGACGACGCCGAACAGGCCGGCCGCCGCCATCAGGGCGCCGGTCACGTCCCAGGGGCCGCCCCCGTCGCCGCGTGACTCGGGCAGCAGGATCCGGCCCACCGGCAGGCTGACCAGCATCAACGGGATGTTGATCAGGAAGACCGCGCCCCACCAGAAGTGCTCCAGCAGGAATCCGCCGAGCAGCGGTCCGACCGCCGCGCCGACCGCGGCCACCGCGCTCCAGATACCGATGGCCAGCGCGCGCTCGCGCCGGTCGGGGAAGACCTGGCGGAGGATCGACAGCGTGGCCGGCATGATCATCGCACCGCCGACGCCGAGCAGGGCGCGGGCGAGGATCAGCGTCTCGGCGGTCTGCGCGAACGCGGCCACCGCGGAGGCGACCCCGAAGAGGGCGTAGCCGAGCAGCAGGATGCGTCTGCGGCCGACCCGGTCGCCCAGCGTGCCGAAGAGGATCAGCAGCGAGGCGCAGACCAGTGGGTAGACGTCGACGATCCAGAGCAGTTCTATCGCGCCGGGCCGCAGGTCCTCGGTGACGGCGGGGACCGCCACGTGCAGCACCGTCGCGTCGAGGGCGACGAGCAGCAGGCTGACACAGAGGACGACGAGCACGACCCAGCGGTTGGCACCGGCCCCGGCCGCCCGACGGCGCAGCAGTGCGGCGGCCGTGGTCGTCCCGGACATGTACGTACCTCCCAGATGATCCCTCGCGTGCGGCGGACCGACGGGGTGGGGACTCCCGTCGTACGGCCGGAGAGGAGCGGGGTCTCCGGCCCGCGCGATCCCACGCGGGTGACACCTGAGCGTACGCGAGTTCGTTCCGCGGTCGCGTGGCGGACCTCTCACACGCGGCAGGGAACCCATGTGGCGTACGCCACGTCCTCCGCCCTTGAAAACGCCCCGGCGGCCGGCCGGGTTCCCGGTCCGGTCGATAATCGAGCCCGTGACCGATCTTGCGACGCGCGTGGCCCCGGCCCGCGCCCCCCTCGCCCGCCGGGCGGCTCCGGCCCTGCTCGGGTACGCCGCCGTGCGCGCCCTGGGCCTGGTCGTGCTGGCGGTGTGGAGCGCCGCGCGCGGCAAGAGCGGGTACACGCTGCTGACCGCGCGCTGGGACGCCCTGTGGTACACCCGGGTCGCCCACCTCGGGTACGGCTACGAGGTGCGGCTGCCCAACGGCGACCTGCATTCCAACCTGGCGTTCTTCCCGCTGCTGCCCTGGCTGGAGCGGTTGCTGCACGCGTGCGCGCCGCTGTCGTACGCGGACGCCGGTTTCGTGGTGAGCCTGCTGGCGTCGCTGGCGGCGGCCGGCGGGATCTTCGCGGTCGCGGAGCGGGTGTACGGGGCGCGCGCGGGCCTGTACGGGGTGCTGCTGTGGGCCGTGCTGCCGGTGGGGATCGTGCAGTCGATGGCGTACAGCGAGTCGCTGTTCACGGCGCTGGCCGCGTGGTCGCTGTACGCGGTGCTGACCGGGCGGTGGGTGGCGGCGGGGACGCTGGCGGCGCTCGCCGGGCTGACCCGGCCGGTGGGGCTCGCGGTGGTCGCGGCGGTGTGGGCGGCGGGCCTTGTCTCGTTCGTGCGAGACCGAAGCGCGCGGAGCGCGCACGGCGCACGCGACGACGAACGCGCCCCGAGCCTGACGAGCGGCGCGCGCGCCAGGCGCGCACAGAGCACGAACAGCGCGTACACCACAGCACGCGCCCTCCCTTTCGCCTCGCACGCCTCCGGCGCCCCGGCGGCCCCCGACTTGCCCGGCGCCCCCGCCTTGCTTCGCGCCCTCGGTCTGCTGATCGCCCCGCTGGGCACGGCCGGCTATGTCCTGTGGGTCGGGCACCGCACCGGAAAGGGCCTCTTCGGCTATCTCGACGTCCAGGCCGGCTGGCGCAACGGCTTCGACGGCGGGTACGCCTTCGCCCGCTTCGCCGTCGGCAAGCTCACGTCGTTCCCGTCGGCCCTCGTCGGCCTCGGCCTGATCGTCGGCGTCGCCCTGCTCGTCCGGCTGTACCTGGCGGGCGTACGGCAGCGACAGCCGCTGCCGCTGCTCGTCTACACGGGGGTGGTGCTCGCGCTCGCCCTGTGCGCGTCGAGCTACTTCGGCTCCAAGCCCCGGCTGCTGATGCCCGCGTTCCCGCTGCTGCTGCCGCTCGCCCGCGCGCTGGCCCGGACGCGCCGCTCCCGGTCGGTGCTGATCGTGGCGAGTGCGGCGGTGGCCTCGGCGGTCTACGGGGCGTTCTGGCTGAACGGTTCCGGCCCGCCGTGACCGGTCACGCACCGAATTCCACCCGGTGAACCGGTGAACGAATTCATAAGTGCCATAAAACTGCCGGCCGGCATGATCAAAGGAATTGCCGGAAGCCGTCTCAACGGATTGCGGAACCAGCGGAATTCTGGGCGTGGTTGAGACGTTTCCCACATCACATCGTCATCACGACCCAGCTGTTTTGACAGGGAACACAGCTCACTCGCTGTAACGTCGATTGGGTGCGTACCGAACGAAGCCTGACCCGGCGTCTGGACCGGGTGTTCGCCAGGCTGGACCGTGAGCCGGAACGACCGGCTCACATCGACGTGCCCAGGATGAGCCGGCACCGGGTCGTGCTGTTCACGGCGACCCTCGCCTTTTACCTGGCGATCGTGTGGGCCGTGGTGATCACTTCCTGGCTGGTCCGGCTGGACTGGCAGGTCATGTTCTTCCGCCCGTACCAGCAGTGGCCGCAGATCCACGCGTTCCTCGACTACTACGTGGTGCTCGGCCAGCGCGGCCCCACCGCGGTGATGGTCGCGGCCTGGCTGGGCTGGCGTTCCTGGCGGCAGCACACCCTGCGCCCGCTGCTGACGCTGGCGACCTCGCTGCTGCTGCTGAACATCACGGTCGGCGCCGCCAAGCTCGGGATGGGGCGACTCGGTCCGCACTACGCGACCGTGATCGGTTCGAACGAGATGGGCATGGGCGGCGATATATTTCCCAGCGGCCACACCGCGAACGCCGTGGTGACCTGGGGAATTCTGGCCTATCTGGCGTCCAGCCCGCGCGCCCGCCGCTGGCTCTCGGCCCTGTCGGCGATCACCGCCCTCGGCGTCGGCCTCACCACCGTCTACCTCGGTACGCACTGGCTGAGCGACGTGCTGCTGGGCTGGGCCGCCGGGCTGCTGATCCTGCTCGCCCTGCCCTGGTTCGAGCCGCTGATCACCCGGGCCGAGAACGCGCTGTTCGACCTGCGCGACCTCTGGCGCGCCCGTCGCGGCCGCCCGGTGCCCGCACCGGCCGTCCCGGTCACCCCTGCCCCCGTGCTGCTCAAACAGCGTGCCGCGCCCGCCGAACAGCCCGCCCCGGCGCGCGAGCCCGTCGCACCGGCGCGCGGTCCACGAGCCCCGGTGCACCGCACCACCGGCGCGCACTCGCCCCGCTCGGAGCGCACCCCGGTCACCCCGGCCGGCAGCCGCCGTCCGCCGCACGCCGAACGCGTCCCGCGCGGCACGACCCAGCCGGCCCGCCCCTGACGGACGGCTGAGCGTCCGGTTCAGCCCTTCCAGGCGCGGGCCACCCGGCCGTCGCTGACCTCGAAGTTCATCCGGCCCACCTGGTACTCCATGGTGATGATCGAACCCGGCGGCAGCGACCGGACCGTGTGCCACCCCCGCTCCCGGGCGAGCCGCTCGGCGTGGGCGGCGTCGAGGCCGACGTACCCGTCCGGACTGTCCTGGGGCTCCGCCGGCGGAGTGGGGAAAGATGTCATGCGGCCACGCTAGGCCGCAGGGGCCGACGACGGAAGCCGGGCCCGGCACCACCCGGCACGCGTCCCCCTCCGGTCACACTTCTGTCACAGGTTCCCGACACCCGTTCCGGCCGAAATCCCTCACCCGTACGAGCGTTTCCGTACGGCTTCCCGAGCTAATCGAACTCGATTTCCGCGTGTCGGCGACCCTCTTCGAATGGGACGCCGAAAAACGTGCCGGGAAGGGGCGGGAGCGCCTTCCCAAGGGGATTCTCACGGATTCCGGAGGGACGGCGGGGCGCCCGACGTTCTCATGAGAATTTCACGCGACGCGCACATCCTCGCCGCACATCCTCGCCGCACAGGGACGCCCCCTGGAGGCGGAAACGCCGGCACCCCCGCGGGCCGCGGGGGTGCCGGACGGGACGGGTCAGAGCGCGAGGCGCTGGCCCGGGACGATCAGGTCGGGGTCGCCGCCGATGACGGACGTGTTGGCGGCGTAGATCCGCTGCCAGGTGGTCCCGTGCCGGGCGGCGATCGTGCTGAGGGTGTCACCCGCGCGGACGGTGTAGTCGCCGCGCGCGGCGCTGCGGTTGGTGTGGCCCGCGGGGCGGCTCGGCGCCTTCGCCGGGGCGGACTTCGCCCTCACGTCACCCTTCGAGGCGGCCGGAGAGGCCGCCGACGGCGCGGACCCCGAGGCTCCCGCGCGGGCCGAGCAGACCGGCCAGGCGCCCCAGCCCTGGGCGTGCTGGACCTTGGTGGCGACGGCGATCTGCGCGCCCCTGGAGGCCTGGTCGGCCGTCGGGGCGTACGCGGTACCGCCGTAGGCGCGCCAGGTGCCGGCGGCGAACTGGAGCCCGCCGTAGTAGCCGTTGCCGGTGTTGATGTGCCAGTTGCCGCCGCTCTCGCACTGGGCGATGCGGTCCCACACGCCGCTGCCGGCTGCTGCCGCGCCGCCGGTCGCGGCCAGCAGCCCCAGCGGGGCTGCCAGGACGGCTCCGGCGAGGACGGCCGCGGTACGGCCCTTGCGGGCACTGCCGGGACGGGCGGTGGTGCGGCTGGTATGGGCACACTCGGACATGTAATTCCCTCTCCACGAACCCGGGCTCCCCCGGACGGAGCGCGTCTCGCCGCGCTGATTCGCGGTTCCTCGCGCCCGCCCCGTCCGCCGCGGCCGGTGCGGCGATGCTGCGCTGCCTGTGCCGGCCGGCGGACGTACCCGAGCGGTGCTCGTTGCACACGGCGGAGGAATGTAGGGAGCCGGGGCGCCCGGCGGCAACCAACTCCGGGTCCGCCCAGGCCAGTTGGTCATTACCCCGGGTATCGGCGATTTTCGGCCAGCCCCTTCATCCGCTGATTTCCAGATATGTCGACCAGCAGTCGAGAGGATCTGTGACTCACTTCACCCGTACAAGTTCCTTGACGGCGCGCGAAGTTGACGCTGAGTGGCCGGTTCCGGGCGGGACGTGACGCTGTGCTCGGGATGGTTCGATTCCGTTCCCCGCGGTGCGTGACTCCGGCCACAGGTCCTCCGTTGTCATCTTCATGAGCCCGGAACCCCGGGGCTCAGGGCCGGGAGCCACCCGGCCGACCCAGCACCGCATCCCGAGGGAGCCACCGTGCCGCGCATGCTCGACGTCAGTGACGCCGTACGCGCCGAGATCGGCGACGAAGAAGCCGACCGGCTGCTCGCCGGAGAGAACGCCCCGGGCAGTTACGACTGCACGTCCTGCCGCACCCCGGGCGACTCCGAGCAGGAGCGCACCAGCACCGTTCTGTTCGTCGGCGACGAGACCGCCGTCCTCGCCTTCGCCCACGCCGGCTGCCTGCCCTCGCAGGTCGTCCAGGTCACCGAGGAGCAACTGCAGGGCGCCGTCCGCTCGATCGGGAGCGGGCCGGCCGGCGAGCCGGATAAGGCCGTGCCCGAGCAGGCCGTGCTCGGCGTGACCAGCGGACTCGTCCTCATCGAGGGCGAGCTGCACCCCGCGCTGGTCGTCGAGCCGACCGCGCCGATCGTGCGGCCGGGCTCCACCGGGGCCGGCGACGACTTCCTGCCGCTCCTCATCGAGCAGGGCTTCATGCCGGTGACCGAGCTGACCACGGTGCCGCCGGTGCTGCACGGCTGGTCGGTGCTGCTCGCGGTGGGCCAGCTGCACGCGGTGCTGCAGCCGTCGCCGAACGGCGGACAGCCGGTGGCGTGGTGGCAGGCGCACCAGCCGCTGCAGGTCACGGACAGCTGGCGGGCGGCGGCGAACAAGCATCAGCAGGTGCTGATGTTCGCGGCGCCGGTGGGGTCGATCGGACGGCAGCCGCGGGAGGATCTGCTGCGGGAGTCTCTCGACAAGGCTGCGGGGAGTGGGAAGTTGGTCGCTGCCGCGTTGCCTCTTGCCGGTACGTGAGAGTCGCCTGACGGGCGGGTGAGTTCGGTGCGTCGGCGGGTGCGGGTGCGGGTGCGTGGTGGTTGCTCGCGCCGTTCCCCGCGCCCCTTTGGGGCACGTTCCAGTACCGCATCCCTTTGAGGCTCTGGTCGTTTGGAGTTGTGTGCACGCATACGACACTCCTTCTCGTCGGGCTCCGTTCTCCTCTGTTCCGGCCGCTCGGTCGGGGCCGGAGGGGGGCGGGGGGCCGTCGGCCACGCCGATCTACGACTCGCTCTACGCCGAGTGGGTCAAGACCTTCCGTACGCTGCCGGGTGACCGCAGCGGCGAGGAGGAGCTGGGGTTCACCGCCTTCGGGTGCATCCCGCACAGCACGGGTTCCTACGGCGGCCACCGCCCGGGGTCGTTCAGCAGCTCGTACAGCGCCTACAGCGCCGGTGCGTACAGCGCCCGGCAGCAGTCGCAGTCGCAGTGGCAGCGGATCGGCACACTCGGCGGCCAGCACCAGGAGACGCGGACGCACTTCGTGCCGGCCGCGCTGCCCCCGGCCCCGCGCCGGGGCATGTGACGTACGGCGAAGGGCGGCCCCTGGTGCTCAGGGGCCGCCCTTCGTGCCGTACCGCTACGTCGGTGCGTGACCGCTACTTCTTCTTCGCGCCGCGCTTCTCGCGAACCCTGACCGAGATATGGATCGGGGTGCCCTCGAAGCCGAACTCCTCGCGCAGCCGGCGCTCGATGAAGCGCCGGTAGCCCGCCTCGATGAAGCCGGAGGCGAAGAGCACGAACCGCGGGGGCTTGGTGCCGGCCTGGGTGCCGAAGAGGATGCGCGGCTGCTTGCCGCCCCGGACGGGGTGCGGGTGGGCCGAGACCAGCTCGCCGAGGAAGGCGTTGAGCCGGCCGGTGGGGACGCGGGTCTCCCAGCCGGCGAGGGCGGCCTCGATCGCCGGGACCAGCTTCTCCATGTGCCGGCCGGTCTGCGCCGAGACGTTGACCCGGGGGGCCCAGGCGACCTGGCCCAGCTCGGTCTCGATCTCCCGCTCCAGGTAGTAGCGGCGCTCCTCGTCGAGGGTGTCCCACTTGTTGTAGGCGATGACCATCGCACGGCCCGCCTCGACGGCCATGGTGACGATGCGCTGGTCCTGCACGGAGATGTTCTCGGAGGCGTCGATCAGGACGACGGCGACCTCGGCCTTCTCGACGGCGGCCGCCGTGCGCAGCGAGGCGTAGTAGTCGGCGCCCTGCTGCAGGTGAACGCGCTTGCGGATGCCGGCCGTGTCGACGAACTTCCAGGTCTTGCCGCCGAGTTCGATCATCTCGTCGACCGGGTCCCGGGTGGTGCCCGCGAGTTCGTTGACGACGACGCGCTCCTCGCCGGCCACCTTGTTCAGCAGGGAGGACTTGCCGACGTTCGGGCGGCCGATCAGCGCGATCCGGCGGGGGCCGCCGATCGCGGTGCCGAAGGACTGCTCGGGGGCCTCGGGCAGCGCCTCCAGGACGGCGTCCAGCATGTCGCCGGTGCCGCGGCCGTGCAGGGCGGAGACCGGGTGCGGCTCGCCGAGGCCCAGGTTCCACAGGTAGGCCGCGTCGGACTCGCCGCTCGGCCCGTCCACCTTGTTGGCGCACAGCACGACCGGCTTGCCGGCCTTGCGCAGCAGGCGGACGACCGCCTCGTCGGTGTCGGTGGCGCCGACCTTGGCGTCGACGACGAAGACGACCGCGTCGGCCGCCTCGATCGCGTACTCGGCCTGGGCGGCCACGGAGGCGTCGATGCCGAGGACGTCCTGCTCCCAGCCGCCGGTGTCGACGACCTTGAAGCGGCGGCCCGCCCACTCGGCCTCGTAGGTGACGCGGTCTCGGGTGACGCCGGGCTTGTCCTCTACGACGGCCTCGCGGCGGCCGATGATCCGGTTCACCAGGGTCGACTTGCCGACATTGGGGCGGCCGACGACGGCGAGCACCGGCAGCGGACCGTGGCCCGCCTCCTCGATGGCTCCCTCGACGTCCTCGATGTCGAAGCCCTCTTCGGCGGCCAGCTCCATGAACTGCGCGTACTCGGCGTCGCCGAGCGCCCCGTGGTCGTACTCGTGCTCAGCCGAGTCGCCGGGCTGGTTCTGGTCGTTCATGAAGTCCGTACCTCGTCGTTCCTTCGTGGTGATCGGTGGAGCACCCCTGGCGGGCTGATCCACTACTCAAGTGTCGCCTAGCGCCCGGTCAGGCGCCTGGCGTTTTCCAGGTGGCCGGTGAGCTGCTTCTGGATTCCCTCGGTCGCCTCGTCCAGCACCCGCCGCGTGGCCCGGCCGGAGCCGTCCCCGGCCTGGAACGGGTCGCCGAAGACGACGTCGACGCGGGAGCGCAGCGGGGGCAGCCCCTTGATCAGCCGTCCGGGCCGGTCCGTGCTGCCGAGCACCGCGACCGGCACGATCGGCGCCCCGCCGCGCACGGCGAAGTAGGCCAGCCCCGCGCGCAGTGAGGCGAAGTCGCCCTCGCCCCGGGTGCCCTCCGGGAAGATGCCCAGCACTCCCCCGGCCGCCAGCACGCCGAGCGCCCGGGTGATGGCCGTACGGTCGGCGGACGTGCGGTCCACCTTGACCTGGCCGATGCCGGTCAGGAAGGCGCCGAGCGGTCCCACGAACGCCTCCCGCTTGATCAGGAAGTGCGTGGGCCGGGGCGCCACGCCCATCACCATGGGGCCGTCGATGTTGTGGGAGTGGTTGACGGCGAAGATCACCGGACCGTTGGCGGGCACCTTCCAGGCGCCGAGCACGCGCGGCTTCCACAGCCCGTACATCAGGCCGACGCCGATGCGCCGCCCGACCTCGGCGCCCCGCTCCGAGGCCGGCTCCGCCGGGGTGGACGGCTTGCTCACTTCCCGGCCCGCTTCTCCTCGACCAGGGTGACGACGCACTCGATGACCTGGGCGAGGGTGAGGTCGGTGGTGTCCACCTCGACCGCGTCGCCGGCCTTGGCCAGCGGCGAGGTCTTGCGGCCGGAGTCGGCCGCGTCCCGCTTGATGAGCGCCTCGCGGGTGGCGTGCACGTCGGCGCCCTTCAGCTCGCCGCTGCGGCGGGCGGCGCGGGCCTCCGGGGAGGCGGTGAGGAAGATCTTCAGGTCGGCGTCGGGCAGCACGGTCGTGCCGATGTCCCGGCCCTCGACGACGATGCCCTGCTCGGCGCCGGCGGCGATCGACCGCTGCAGCTCGGTGATGCGGGTGCGCACGTCGGGCACCGCGCTGACCGCGCTGACCTTCGCGGTGACGTCCTGGGTGCGGATCGGGCCGGCCACGTCCACCCCGTCGACCGTGATGGTCGGGTGGGCCGGGTCGGTGCCGGAGACGATCTCCGGCTTGCCCGCCACCGCGGCGATCGCGGTGGGGTCCTCCAGGTCGATGCCGTTGTTCACCATCCACCAGGTGATCGCCCGGTACTGGGCGCCGGTGTCGAGGTAGCTCAGGCCGAGCTGCGCGGCCACGGCCTTCGAGGTGCTCGACTTGCCGGTGCCCGAGGGGCCGTCGATCGCGACAATCACGGGCTGGGCGGCGCCGTTTTCCACGGGGGGACACCTTCCTGGTGCGGTGTGGGCGAGGTAGGGGGAGCGAACGCGCCCCGCACAAGGTTACTGGGTTCCCGTCACTCGTCCGGACGCGTGCGCGCCCGGCGGCCACGGGCTGCCCACCGGGCCGGTGCGGCGCCGGGCCGGTGCGGCGGGAGAGCGCGCAGCGCGCGGCCACGGTCCCGCCGACTACTGGCGCAGCGCCCAGCCCCGGTCGCGCAGCGCGGCGGTCAGGACCGGGACCGCCCTCGGCTCCACCATCAGCTGCACCAGACCGGCCTGCTGCCCGGTCGCGTGCTCGATGCGGACGTCCTCGATGTTGACCCCCGCCTGGCCGGCGTCGGCGAAGATGCGGGCCAGCTGGCCGGGCTGGTCGTCGATGAGGACGGCGACCGTCTCGTACGCCCGCGGGGCGGATCCGTGCTTGCCGGGGACCCGGACCTGTCCCGCGTTCCCGCGGCGCAGCACGTCCTCGATGCCCGTGCTGCCCTCGCGCCGCTTGTCCTCGTCGGCGGACTGCAGGGAGCGCAGGGCACGGACGGTCTCGTCGAGGTCGGCGGAGACGTCCGCGAGGAGGTCGGCGACCGGGCCGGGGTTGGCGGACAGGATGTCGATCCACATGCCCGGGTCGGAGGCGGCGATCCGGGTCACGTCCCGGATGCCCTGCCCGCACAGCCGTACGGCGGCCTCCTCGGCGTGCTCCAGACGGGCGGCGACCATGCTGGACACCAGGTGGGGCATGTGGGAGACGAGGGCCACGGCGCGGTCGTGGGCGTCGGCGTCCATGACGACGGGTACGGCCCGGCAGTGCGAGACCAGCTCCAGGGCGAGGTTCAGCACCTCGGTGTCGGTGTCCCGGGTCGGGGTGAGCACCCAGGGCCGGCCCTCGAACAGGTCGGCGGTGGCGGCCAGCGGGCCGGACTTCTCGCGCCCGGACATGGGGTGGGTGCCGATGTACGACGCCAGGTCCAGGCCCTGGGCCTCCAGCTCGCGGCGCGGTCCGCCCTTGACGCTGGCCACGTCGACGTAGCCGCGGGCCACACCGCGCCCCATGGCATCGGCGAGGACGGCGGCGACGTGTGCGGGCGGGGCGGCGACGACGGCCAGGTCGACGGGGCCCTCGGGCGCCTCGGCGGTGCCGGCGCCCAGCGCGGCCGCCGTACGGGCCTGCTCGGGGTCGTGGTCGACGAGGTGGACGACGACTCCCCGCTGGGTCAGGGCGAGCGCGGCGGAGGTGCCGATGAGCCCGGTGCCGATGACGAGTGCGGTCCTCACTGGGCGATGTCCTTGCGCAGGGCGGCGGCGGCGCCGAGGTAGACATGGGCGATGTCGGCGCGGGCGCGGTCCGACTCGACGTGCGCGAGGATCCGTACGACCCGGGGCATGGCGCCGGCGATGTCCAGTTCCTGGGCGCAGATCAGCGGGACGTCGACGATGCCGAGCTTGCGTGCGGCGGCGGCCGGGAAGTCGCTGTGCAGGTCGGGGGTGGCGGTGAACCAGATGCTGATCAGGTCGTCCGGGGTGAGCCCGTTCCGCTCCAGGACGGCGGTGAGCAGGACTCCGACCTGCTCGTCCATGTGCCCGGCCTCGTCCCGCTCCAGTTGGACGGCCCCCCGGACCGCTCGTACCGCCACGGCGCTGCTCCTCGCTGACTCGGATCACGGCTGTTGGTCCGTCCAGCGTAGTCAGCCGGCGCCGGCGGGGCGCGCCGCGCCCGCCCGCTGAGACGGCGGGGCCGACCAGGTGACCCCTGCCCGGGGTCCTTCGGCCGGGGCGCCCTGAATGGGAGGATGCCGGTGTTTGTGACCTTCCTGGCGATTTTCCCGCCCGTTCTGGTCGAATCGGCGTTCGGAGTATCGGAGTAGTGGCATGAGACAGGGCGCGACACGGCGCACGGTGGTGACGACGGGTGCCGTGGCGCTCGCCGGCGCGTGCATCGGATGCGGCGGCAACGGCGGCGGTTCCGGCGGCGACGGCTCCGGCGGCGAGGAGCTGGCGAAGACCAGTGACATCCCGGAGGGCGGCGGGAAGATCTTCACGGACCGGAAGGTCGTCGTCACCCAGCCCGGGAAGGGGGACTTCAAGGCGTTCTCGGCGGTCTGCACCCACATGGGCTGCACGGTGGCCACGGTCGCGGACGGCACCATCGACTGCCCCTGCCACGGCAGCAGGTTCCGCATCGCCGACGGTGCGGTGGCCCAGGGCCCGGCGACCAAGCCGCTGCCCCCGGAGACGATCACGGTGAAGGGAAATTCGATCCGCCTGGCGTGACCGGCCCGCGTACGCTCCCGGCATGCGGCCCGAGGACCTGGTACGTCACCACACGATCTACGCCTGTGTCATGGGCTCACGGGCCTTCGGCCTGGCCACCGGGGACAGCGACACCGACCGGCGGGGCGTGTTCCTGGCGCCCACTCCCCTGTTCTGGCGGTTCGAGAAGCCGCCGACGCATGTCGAGGGACCCGGCGAGGAGCAGTTCTCCTGGGAGCTGGAGCGGTTCTGCGAGCTGGCGCTGCGCGGCAACCCGAACATCCTGGAGTGCCTGCACTCACCGCTGGTGGAGCACGTGGACGACACCGGCCGCGAACTGCTGTCCCTGCGGGGCGCCTTCCTCTCCCGCCGGGCCTACGACACCTTCACCCGCTACGCCCTCGGCCAGCGCAAAAAGCTCGACGCCGACGTCCGCACGACCGGCGCCCCGCGCTGGAAGCACGCCATGCACCTGCTCCGCCTGCTGACCAGCGCCCGGGACCTGCTGCGCACGGGCGAGCTGCGGATCGACGTGGGCGACGGGCGGGAGTCCCTGCTCGCGGTGAAGCGGGGCGAGGTGTCCTGGGCGGAGGTGGAGGCGCGCATGGCCGGGCTGGCGGCACAGACGGAGGAGGCCCTGGCGGGCAGTCCGCTCCCGCCCGAGCCTGATCACGCGCGCGTGGCCGAATTCCTGTTCCGCGTGCGCCGCGCCTCGGCCCATGAGGCCGGCTAAGCCCCTGAGGCCCTCTCAGCCCTTGAGGCGGAGGCGGACGACCAGGTCGTGCAGGGCGTCCTGGGCGGTGGGGGCGTCGGGCAGGGCCGACCCGGCCTGCGCCTCGTCGAGCGCGGTGTGCAGCCGTTCCACGTCGGCCTCCACGCGCGCGTGGTCGATCTCCGCCGGCCCGTGCTCGCGCTCCGCCTTGGCAGTCATCAGCTCGGACAGATAGCCGGGCGCGTCCAACTGGTCGGCCAGGGTGGGCAGATGGGCCTGCACCTCGCCCGTGCGCATGAGGTGGATGCCGGTGAGCAGCACCCGGAACGTGTAGAGCAGCGGCTTGAGTTCGCCGGACTTCTCGAAGAGCCGCCACTGGGTGACCGCGAAGCCCCGGTAGTGGTGGGCGTGGTGGCTGGTGAGGACGCCCGGCACGAGCGCGGCCAGCTCCCGGTGCGCGTCGCCGGTGTGCACGACCAGGGGCGAGAGCAGCTGCTCCAGCACATAGCCGTTGCGCCGCAGCATCAGCCGTACGAACTTGCGCAGGTCGTGGGTGACGAGGTCCAGCTCGACGCCGTCGCGCACCCAGGTCCGCGACCGGGTCTCGGCCGGCTCGCGAAGGCCGACCAGGTCTGCGGCGGGCAGCAGGTGGACGCCGCGCAGGTCGAGGTCGGAGTCCTGGGACGGGAAGCCGTACAGGTGGGCGCCGGAGACGGTCGCGAACAGCAGGGGGTCGGGCTGCTCGGCGATCACGGGCGTCAGGTCCATGTCGAGGTCGTCGATCATGGGCTCAAGCGTCCCAGAGCGCTCCGAGGGCCACCAGGTCGCCCCGGTACTCGATCCGGTCGGCCCAGTCTCCCGGCCAGGCGTCCGCGCCGAGCCAGGCGCCCGCGAAGGCGCCGGTGAGGCAGGCGACCGAGTCGGAGTCGCCGGAGGTGCAGGCGGCCCGGCGCAGGGCGGTGACGGGCTCGTCGGGGAAGAGCAGGAAGCACAGCAGCCCGGTGGCGAAGGCCTCTTCGGCGATCCAGCCCTCCCCAGTGGCCAGGCACGGGTCGGTCTCCGGGGAGACGGTGCCCACGGCCTCCTGCAGCCGACCGAGGATCTCCAGGCACTCGTCCCAGCCCCGCGCGATGAACTGCTCGGGGCTCGGGTCCTGCGAGCGGGTCCACAGGTCCCCGAGCCAGGCGTGGTGGTAGCGGCTGCGGTTGTCGTAGGCGTACGACCGCAGCCGCCCGACCAGACCGGCGGGATCGACACCCCGGGCGAGCAGGTGCACGGCGCGGGCGGTGAGGTCGGAGGCGGCCAGGGCCGTCGGGTGGCCGTGGGTGAGCGCGGACTGCAACTGGGCGGCCCCGGCCCGCTGGTCGTCACTCAGCCCGGGGACGAGGCCGACGGGGGCGACGCGCATGTTGGCGCCGCAGCCCTTGGAACCGATCTGGCTGGCCTCCTGCCAGCGGCGCCCGTCGTCCTTGAGCAGACCGCAGGCGGTCAGGCAGGTGTTGCCCGGGGCACGGTTGTTGTCCGGCGACTCGTACCAGCCGACGAACTCCGCGCGGAGCGGCGCCTGAAGCGTCGGCGCGCCGAGCACGCCCCGGTCCATGGCGGTACGCAGGGCGCGCCCGAAGGCGAGGGTCATCTGGGTGTCGTCGGACACCCGCGCTCGTTGCGGCAGATCCATGTCGCGCCAGGGCCCGAACATGTTGAGGATCAGCGGCACGGTCTTGAACTCGGTCGGAAAGCCGAGCGCGTCCCCGAGGGCGAGCCCGATCAGCGCACCGGTGGCCGCCTGCTTGGTCATAGGAACCATCCCCCTTTATCGTCATCCTGACAATAAAGGGGGATGGTGATCAACGCAAGGGCCGGGGCGCGGCCGGGCGCCTAGAGATCGACTTCCTGCATCAGCATGCCGACCTCGGTGTTGGACAGCCGCCGCAGCCAGCCGGACTTCTGGTCGCCCAGGGTGATCGGGCCGAAGGCGGTGCGCACCAGCTTGTCGACCGGGAAGCCCGCCTCGGCGAGCATCCGGCGCACGATGTGCTTGCGGCCCTCGTGCAGGGTGACCTCGACCAGGTAGTTCTTGCCGGTCTGCTCCACGACCCGGAAGTGGTCCGCGCGCGCGTAGCCGTCCTCCAGCTGGATGCCGTCCTTCAGGCGCTTGCCGAGGTCGCGCGGGATGGGGCCGACGATGTGCGCGAGGTAGGTCTTCTTCACGCCGTACTTGGGGTGGGTCAGCCGGTGGGCCAGCTCGCCGTGGTTGGTGAGCAGGATGACGCCCTCGGTCTCGGTGTCGAGCCGGCCGACGTGGAAGAGGCGGGTCTCGCGGTTGGTGACGTAGTCACCGAGGCACTGCCGGCCCTCCGGGTCCTCCATGGTGGAGACGACCCCGGCGGGCTTGTTCAGCGAGAAGAACTGGTACGACTGCGTCGCCACCGTCAGGCCGTCGACCTTGACCTCGTCCTTCTCCGGGTCGACGCGGCGGCCCTGCTCCAGGACGATCTCGCCGTTGATCTCGACCCTGGCCTGGTCGATCAGCTCCTCGCAGGCGCGCCGGGAGCCGTAGCCCGCGCGCGCGAGGACCTTCTGCAGCCGCTCGCCCTCCTGCTCGGCACCCGGGAAGGTCTTGGGCAGCTTGACGTCCTTCTTGCCGGCGTACCGCTCGCGGTTGCGCTCCTCGGCGCGGGCCTCGTACTCCCGCGAGCGCCCCGGCGCCGTACGCCCGTCACGCTGCTGGGACTGGCGCGGGCCGCCCTTGGCTCCCCCGCGCGCGGCGCCGCCGCGCCCGGCCTTGGGGCCGTCCTTGGTGGCGCCGGGGCCCACGTCGTAGCGGCGCTCCTCGGGGCGGGGCTTGCGGGGACGGCCCTGCCCCTGCTTCTGGTCCCTGTCGTTGCCGGCACTGCGGTGGTTACCGCGTCCGCCGCTCTTGCCGCTGCCGCTGCTTCGCATCAAAGTTCCGTCGTTGTCCTATTAGGCATGTCCGTCATGGGACCGTCGTCCGGGTCCGGGGCATCCGGATCGAACGAGGGTACGGCTTCCTGGGTCTCGGCCTCGATCGCCTCCGCCTCCGGAAGGAAGGGCGCCAGCTCCGGAAGCTCGTCCAGGCCGCGCAGGCCCATCCGTTCCAGGAAGTAGTTCGTCGTCCTGTACAGGATCGCACCTGTTTCGGGTTCCGTGCCCGCCTCCTCGACCAGACCGCGCTGCAGGAGCGTGCGCATCACGCCGTCGCAGTTGACCCCGCGGACTGCGGAGACGCGGCTGCGGCTGACGGGCTGGCGGTAGGCGACGACCGCGAGGGTCTCCAGCGCCGCCTGGGTGAGGCGGGCCGTCTGGCCGTCCAGGACGAGCCGCTCGACGGCGTCGGCGTACTCGGCGCGGGTGTAGAAGCGCCAGCCGCCCGCGACGAACCGCAGCTCGAAGCCGCGGCCCTGCACGGTGTACTCGTCGGCCAGCTCGCGCAGCGCGTCCCCGATCTGCCGCTTCGGCCGCTCCAGGATCCTGGCCAGGTGCTCCTCGGTCGCCGGTTCGTCGACGACCATGAGGACCGCCTCCAGGGCGGGCTTGAGGTCGAGGCCGGCGACGGTCCGCAGGCCGGCCGGGATCTCGGCGGTCTCCTCGCTCACGACTTCTCCTCCTCGGTCTGACCGGGCTGCTCCGGCGGGCGGTCGAACTCGTCGGTGACCATCGGCGCCGCGTCCCCGTCCCCGCCGGTCCAGCGCACGGTCAGCTCCCCCAGGGCGGCCTCCTGCTCCAGGGCGACGGCCTTCTCCCGGTACAGCTCCAGCAGCGCCAGGAACCGCGCTACGACGGTGAGGGTGTCGTCGGTGTCCTCGACGAGCGCCCGGAAACTGGCCTCGCCCAGCTCCTTGAGCCGGGCCACCACGATCCCCGCCTGCTCCTGCACGCTGACCAGCGGGGCGTGGATGTGGTCGATGTACACCTGCGGCTTGGGCTTCGGCTGCATCGCCTTGACCGCGAGCCGGGCGAACCCCTCGGGGCCGATGCTGATGACGACCTCGGGCAACAGCTCGGCGTGCTGCGGTTCGAGGCCGACGGTACGGGGCCAGCGGCGGGCCTCGTCGTCGAGCCGCCGGTTGAAGATGTCGGCGATCTGCTTGTACGCCCGGTACTGCAGCAGCCGCGCGAACAGCAGGTCCCGCGCCTCCAGCAGCGCGAGGTCCCCCTCGTCCTCCACCTCGGCGGCGGGCAGCAGCCGGGCCGCCTTCAGGTCCAGCAGCGTCGCCGCGACCACCAGGAACTCGGTCGTCTGATCCAGGTCCCAGTCCGGCCCCATCGCCCGGATGTGCGCCATGAACTCATCGGTCACCTTCGACAGCGCGACCTCGGTGACATCCATCTTGTGCTTCGAGATCAACTGAAGAAGCAGATCGAACGGCCCCTCAAAATTAGCAAGCCGAACCTTGAAGACTCCGTCGGGTTCCTGAGTCTCTGCAGCGGACGGCGCACTCTCGACTCCGTCGCCGTTGTGGGCAGGCGTTCCGCTGGGGGTCCCCCCAGGCCCTTCAGGCACTGGGGGAGGAACGGGTGGGCACAACGGCCCACCGGCCTCAGCAGGCGCCTCAACCTCAACCACGGACGCACCAGGCCCCCGGCCCAACGCACGCCGGCGCCCGGCACCTGCACCGGATACGGGAACATCACGCGAGGTCATAGCCCCCGAAGGCTACCCCTACCGCCCCCGCAGCCGCCGTACCAGGATGCTCGCGTCCCCGCGGGACTCCAGGTCGGCCAGCACCACGGCCACCGCCTCCCGCACGATCCGCCCCCGGTCGACCGCCAGCCCGTGCTCACCCCGCAGCACCAGCCGCGCGTGCTCCAGGTCCATCAGCTCCTCGGCGGAGACGTACACGGTGATCTTCTCGTCGTGC
Organism: Streptomyces sp. L2; assembly: GCF_004124325.1. Lineage (NCBI taxonomy): Bacteria > Bacillati > Actinomycetota > Actinomycetes > Kitasatosporales > Streptomycetaceae > Streptomyces > Streptomyces sp. L2. The sequence continues at coordinate 6,301,120 of NZ_QBDT01000001.1, read as the reverse complement.
CGCTCCCGCCCGCTGGGCCGCCGCGACGCCGCCCGCCCGCGCTTGCGGGACTGGTCGGCCGCCGCCGGACCGGGACCGTCGGGTCCCGCCTGCCGCCGCCCCGACCGGGACCGGGCCTCGCCGGCCTGCCCCGGCTCGGCGTCGGCCGCCGTGTGTTCCGCGCCCTCCCCGTCCCCGTTCTGGGCGGGTACCGACTGGGGCACGTCCTCGGTGCCCGCCGCGGCCGCTTCGTCGCTCTCCCCCGCGGGAGCCGGCACCCGGGCCTCACCGTTGGTCCCGCGCCGGGGAGTGGACGGCTGCAGCGCCATCCCCCCGGTCGTGCGGAACAGTTCGTCGGCCCCGGGCAGACTCACTCGGCGTGACACCGGGCGAGCACCTCCCTGGCGAGCTGGCGGTAGGCGGCGGCACCGACGGAGTTGGAGGCGTAGGTGGTGATGGGCTCACCGGCGACCGTGGTCTCCGGGAAGCGGACCGTGCGCCCGATGACCGTGTGGTAGACGTGGTCGTCGAACGCCTCGACGACACGCGCGAGCACCTCACGGCTGTGCACCGTGCGGGAGTCGTACATCGTGGCGAGGATGCCGTCGAGCTCCAGGTCGGGGTTGAGCCGCTCCTGGACCTTCTCGATGGTCTCGGTCAGCAGGGCCACACCGCGCAGTGCGAAGAACTCGCACTCCAGCGGCACGATCACCTTGTGCGCGGCGGTCAGCGCGTTGACCGTGAGCAGGCCGAGCGAGGGCTGGCAGTCGATCACGATGTAGTCGTAGTCGTCCATCAGCGGCTTCAGCGCCCGCTGCAGCGTCGACTCGCGCGCGACCTCGGAGACCAGCTGGACCTCGGCGGCCGACAGGTCGATGTTGCTCGGCAGCAGGTCCATGTTGGGGACCGCGGTCTTCAGCAGGACCTCGTCGGCCGACATGCCCCGCTCCATGAGCAGGTTGTAGACGGTGAGGTCGAGTTCCATCGGGTTGACGCCGAGACCGACCGACAGCGCGCCCTGCGGGTCGAAGTCCACGAGCAGCACGCGCCGGCCGTACTCCGCGAGCGCGGCACCCAGGTTGATGGTCGACGTGGTCTTGCCGACGCCGCCCTTCTGGTTGCACATCGCGATGATCTTCGCGGGTCCGTGGTCGGTCAGCGGGCCCGGGATCGGGAAGTACGGCAGCGGGCGTCCGGTCGGACCGACGCGCTCCCGGCGCTGCCGGGCCGCGTCGGGCGCGAGCGTGGCCGCGTACTCGGGGTCGGGCTCGTACTCGGCGTCGGGGTCGTAGAAGTGCCCCTCGGGCAGTTCGTCGTAGTCGGCGAGGTGGTTGTGGGGCGCGCCACTTCCGTCGCCGGCCATGGCGTTCACGTGATGACCATCCATGCTCTGGTGTGCTCTCCGGGCGGTCTGGGGACCCGGACCTTGGTGGGCTGCGAAGGTGCGCACAGCGACGGAGCCGACAGCCTCGAATCCCGCGGGACCCTGGCCCCGTGCAGGCATTCCTGGTTGACCACCCCCGGGAGAAAATGTCGACTCATTCACAAGTCGTCTTACCTCCTTGGTGACCAGGAAACTTCTAGACAAGGTCAGCGTGGCACCATGCCGACGGTTGGCGACTCTATGGCGTGTCGGCGGTCCGCAGCAACACAATCCGCCGGACCCGGCAGGATGTGTCGGCAATGAAACATCTCGCTGTCAAGGGCGTACGGCCGTCGCACAGCAGGTTTCACCGGTGTGCGAATCGGTCGAAGCGTTACGTTCGAGGCGAGTTGACCGAGAGTCGCGAAGTGACCATACACACATCCGGCCGGACCTTGTCGGGCAAGGTCCGGCCGGATGTGCGAGGTTGACGACCAGTGTTGACGAATCGCCTTTTGACTGACGGCGATTTGACGACTTGACCGGTCGCGAAGAGGACCGCTCCGGATCGGCGGGTCAGCCGATGAGCGACTCCAGCTCGACGTGCTCCAGGCCGTGCGCCTCGGCGACCTCGCGGTAAACGACCTTGCCGTCGTGGGTGTTGAGGCCCTTGGCGAGCGCGGCGTCGCGGCGCAGCGCCTCCGCCCAGCCGTTGTTGGCGAGGGAGACGATGTACGGCAGCGTGGCGTTGGTCAGCGCGTAGGTGGAGGTGTTCGGCACCGCGCCGGGCATGTTGGCGACGCAGTAGAAGACCGAGTTGTGGATCGGGAAGGTCGGCTCGGCGTGCGTGGTGGGACGCGAGTCCTCGAAGCAGCCGCCCTGGTCGATCGCGATGTCGACAAGGACACTGCCGGGCTTCATGCGGGACACCAGCTCGTTGGTGACGAGCTTGGGGGCCTTGGCGCCCGGGATGAGGACGGCGCCGATCACGAGATCGGCCTCCAGGCAGGCCTTCTCCAGCTCGAAGGCGTTGGAGACGACGGTCTGGATCTTCGTACCGAAGATCTTGTCGGCTTCCTTGAGCTTGTTGATGTCCTTGTCGAGCAGGGTCACGTGGAAGCCCATGCCGATGGCGATCTGCGCGGCGTTCCAGCCGGAGACGCCGCCGCCGATGACGACGGCCTTGCCGGCCGCCACGCCCGGGACGCCGCCCGGCAGCACGCCGCGGCCGCCGGCCGCGCGCATCAGGTGGTAGGCGCCGACCTGCGGGGCCAGCCGGCCCGCGACCTCGGACATCGGGGCGAGCAGCGGCAGCGCGCGGCTGGGCAGCTCGACGGTCTCGTAGGCGATGGCCGTGGTGCCGGACTCCAGGAGGGCGTCCGTGCACTCCTTGGAGGCGGCCAGGTGGAGGTAGGTGAAGAGGGTCTGGTCCTTGCGGAGGCGGTGGTACTCCTCGGCGATGGGCTCCTTGACCTTCAGCAGCAGGTCGGCGGTGGCCCAGACCTCGTCGGCGGTGTCGAGGATCGCGGCACCGGCGGAGACGTACTCCTCGTCCGTGATCGACGAGCCGAGGCCGGCGCCCCGCTCGATGACGACCTGGTGGCCGTTGCGCACCAGCTCGTGCACGCCGGCGGGGGTGATGGCCACCCGGAACTCGTTGTTCTTGACCTCGCGGGGGATACCGACCTTCACGTCGATCACGGTCCTTGGCTCAGGGGGTATGGGGGTGCATTACAAGACATACCCAGGCATGCAGGGGCACACCGGGAGACACCGCAGGAGAACGTGCGGCAGAGCCAGTCTAATGAAGGTGTTCTGCGTGTCTAGCCTTTCATTGCATCAATCTTCGTCGGATGCACTGCGGATTTCGCAGGCCTTCTCGGCCGATTCTGGCTCTGTGTCGCTCTCCGATGGCTCCTCGGCCAGCATGCGCTCGGCCGCAGCGCGGTGCAGCCGGGCCGCCGCGGGGTCGCCCATCCGCTCCAGGGTGTCGGCCACCCTGAGCTGCAGTGCGGCCAGCAGCCGGGCGTCGTCGGCGCGCCGCGCCCACTCCACCGCCTCCTGGCAGGTGCGCAGCGATTCCTCCGGCCGGCCCGCGTACTCCTGGACCCGGGCGACCTCGCTCAACGCCCGCGCGTGAGCGGCGATCTCGCCGTTCCTGCGGTATCCGGCCGCGGCCGCCCGCCAGCTCCGGAGCGCCTCGCCGTAGCGGCCCGCGTAGGTGTGCGCCGTGGCGGTACGGCCGTACAGCCGGGCGGCGTCGGCGCGCTCGTCCCGGGCCAGGCACAGGGCGAGGGCGCGGCCGAACCAGTCGGCGGCCCGGTCGTAGTCCGCCAGCTCCAGGTACGCGCCGCCTACGGATTCCATCGCGCGGCCGGTCGCGTACGGGTCCTTCGCCTCGCGTCCGGCCTCCAGCGCGGCCCGGTAGCGGGCGAGCGCGGCGCGGGTGCGGCCGGTACGGGCGTCCACGTCGCCCAGGTTCAGCAGCGCGGCGGCCTGTTCCCGGTGCAGTCCGCGGCGGCGGGCGACGTCGAGGACGAGCCCGTGGACGCCGTACAGGTCGGCGGCGGCGGCCTGCGTGCCGTGGTGCGCGACCATGGCCCTGACCAGCTGGGACAGCAGCCGGCGGGCGAGGGTGTCCAGCTCGCCGTCGGCCACCGCGAGCCGGGCGGCGGCCAGCAGGGCGGGACGGCGGGCGGTCAGCCAGTCGGCGGCGGCCCGGGGGCCGGGGAAGCGCACCTCGCGGGGCATGGCCGCGAGCTTCTCCCGGGCCTCGGGGCTGTCCGTCTCGGTGACGGCACGGCAGGCCTGCAGCAGCCGCACGGTCCGCTCCAGCATGCGGGCCCGGGCCAGCTGGAGCTCCCCGGGGCGGTCCCGGGTCTCGGCCAGCGAGCGCAGCAGGGGGTGCAGACAGCCGGGTACCTCGTACTGCGGCACGGGCGAGTCCACCGCGTGCAGCAGACCGAGGGCTGTGAAGTCGTCCAGTGTGGCGCGGGCGGCGCCGACCGAGCACCCGGCGAGCGCGGAGGCGGTGTGCGGGTCGACCAGGCCGGCCGGGGCCAGGCAGAGCAGACGCAGTATCCGGGCGGCCTGTCCGGACAGCTGGTCGTGCACGAGGCGGAAGACGCGGGCCAGCGGACCGGCGTCGGCGCCGTCCTCGTCGGCGGTGTGCAGGCGCTTGGCGAGGTCGGACACGGCCGCCTGGGGGCGGGTGGCCAGCCAGCCGCCGGCCAGGGTGAGGGCGGCGGGCCGGCCCTGGCAGGCCTCGGTGAGGCTCTCGGCGGAGCGTGGGTCGACCGTGATGCGGACCGAGCCGGTGTAGCGGGTGAGGAGTTCCACCGCCGACTTGGTGTCGAGGCCGCCGAGCGTGCAGGGGCGGACGTCGGGGATGCCGGTGAGGGGACCGGCGGAGACGGCGACGACCAGACAGTCCGGGGCCTCGGGCAGCAGGGCGTCGACCTGCTCGGCACCGGCGGCGTCGTCCAGCAGGAGCAGCGCCCGGCGGTCGGCCAGCGCGGTGCGCAGCGCCTCGGTCAGCTCGTCCTCGCCGGCCCCGGGCGGGGCGGTCACATCGAGGGCGGCGAGCAGCTCCCGGGCGGTGCGCTCGACGGGTACGGCGGTTCCGTCGGGCTCGCTGAGCCGGGCCCGCAGCACCCCGTCGGGGTAACCGTCCGCGACCTGCCGGACGAGTTCCGCGGCGAGGGCGGTACGGCCGGAACCGGGGCGTCCCGCGATGAGCAGCACGCGCGCGCGGGGTGCCTTGCGGCCGGAGAGGGTGTCCAGTCCCGCGCGCTCGATGTCGGCGCGCAGCTCCTTCAACTCCCGTGTGCGGCCCAGGAAATGACCCTCGGCGGCCGGTTCGCCCGACTGCCGTACGCCGTCCGTGTCCACCGCCTGATCCGTCACGGGCCACACTCCCGTCCCACCGCACGAGCAAGCCCGCCGGCGACCCCGGGTCGGGCATGAGGCAGAGCCTAGTTCACTCTCTGCAACGCCCCTGTCAGAGCACGACGGCGAGGACCGAAGACGACCCGATCGGATCAGCGAACCAACGGATCATAGGAACAAGCCTCAGCGGAGCGCCCCGTCAGGGGCGCGGGGCTGTGTCGATATGCGGCTCCGCCGCGTGGGCGCGATCAACCACAACGCACCAGCACGGCGCAAACGAACCGACCCCCCACGGCGCGCCGCGATCGTTCACTCCTGGAACGGCCGAGCCGGCCAAGGAGCCAACGCCGGCCGCAGTTCGGCCAAACCGCCGGAGGCCCTGGCCGAGACGAACGACATCACCCCCACCACCAGACACGTATTGTGCAGCTCCCCCGCCAGCACCAGCCGGACCACCTCGTCGACCGGCACGCGCGCGTACTCCATGTCGGTCTCCTCGTGCTCCGTCTGGAACCGCTCCCCCTCGGCCTCGGACAGGTCGCGCGCGAGGAAGATCCGTACGGCCTCGTCGCAGCCGCCGGGGCTGGTGTACACGTCGGTGAGGACCCTCCAGTCCTCCGCCTTGACGTGCGCCTCCTCGTACAGCTCGCGCTGGGCGGCGTGCAGCGGGTTCTCGCCGGGTACGTCGAGCAGGCCGGCCGGGATCTCCCACAGCTTGTGCCGCACGGGGTGGCGGTACTGGTTGATGAGCAGGACCCGGTCCTCCTCGTCGAGGGCGAGGACGGCGACCGAGCCGGGGTGGACCTGGTAGTCGCGGCGGGCGACGGAGCCGTCGGGCATGACCACGTCGTCCGTGCGGACGGAGGTCTTGTTCCCGGTGAACGGGGTCTCGGTCGCCCGGATCTCCCACTCCTCGGGAGTGTCCTTGATGGTCATGCCCAGTCCTTCCCCACGTGCAGAAAAAAGCCGGGGCCCACGCTGTTTGAATGCGCGCGCCCCGGCCACCGTACAACCGGTGTGTCAGTTGGAGTTCTTCCGCTCGACCGCGGCCTTGACGAGGCCCGCGAAGAGCGGGTGCGGGCGGGTCGGGCGCGAGCGCAGCTCCGGGTGGGCCTGGGTGGCCACCAGGTAGGGGTGCACGTCGCGCGGGTACTCCACGTACTCGACGAGCTTGCCGTCCGGGGAGGTGCCCGAGAAGAGGATGCCGGCCTTCTTCTCCAGCTCCGCGCGGTAGGCGTTGTTCACCTCGTAGCGGTGGCGGTGCCGCTCCTCGATGTACTCCTTGCCGTCGTACACCTCGCGGACGATCGAGCCCTCGGCCAGCTTCGCCGGGTACATGCCGAGCCGCATGGTGCCGCCCATGTCGCCCTCGCCGGCGACGATGTCGAGCTGCTCGGCCATGGTGGAGATGACCGGGTGGGCGGTGGACGGGTCGAACTCGGTGGAGTTGGCGTCCGTGATGCCGGCCAGGTTGCGCGCGGCCTCGATCACGATGCACTGCAGGCCGAGGCAGAGGCCGAGCAGCGGGATCTTGTTCTCGCGGGCGTAGCGGATGGCGCCGACCTTGCCGAGCACGCCGCGGTCGCCGAAGCCGCCGGGGATGCAGATGCCGTCGACGTCGCCGAGCTGGGCCTTGGCGCCGGCCGGGGTCTTGCAGTCGTCCGAAGTGACCCACTTGATCTTGACGCGGGCCTTGTTGGCGAAGCCGCCCGCGCGCAGCGCCTCGGTGACCGACAGGTAGGCGTCGGGCAGGTCGATGTACTTGCCGACCAGGGCCAGGGTGATCTCGTGGTCGGGGTTGTGGACGCGGTCGAGCAGGTCGTCCCAGGTCGTCCAGTCGACGTCCCGGAAGGGCAGGTCGAGCTTGCGGACGACGTAGGCGTCCAGGCCCTCGGTGTGGACGACCTTCGGGATGTCGTAGATCGAGCGGGCGTCCGGGCAGGCGACGACGGCGGCCTCGTCCACGTCGCACATCAGGGAGATCTTGCGCTTGATCGCGGTCGGCACCTCGCGGTCGCAGCGCAGGACGATCGCGTCCGGCTGGATACCGATGTTGCGCAGCGCCGCCACGGAGTGCTGGGTCGGCTTGGTCTTCAGCTCGCCCGAGGGGCCGATGTAGGGCAGGAGCGAGATGTGCACCACGAAGACGTTGTCGCGGCCGACCTCGTGCCGGACCTGGCGGACGGTCTCCAGGAACGGCAGCGACTCGATGTCGCCGACGGTGCCGCCGACCTCGGTGATGACGACGTCCACCTCGTCGGTCGCCATGCGCCGGATGCGGTGCTTGATCTCGTTGGTGATGTGCGGGATGACCTGCACGGTGTCGCCCAGGTACTCGCCGCGCCGCTCCTTGGCGATGACGGTCGAGTACACCTGGCCTGTAGTGACGTTTGCGGAGCCGTCCAAGTCGCGGTCAAGGAAGCGCTCGTAGTGTCCGATGTCCAGGTCGGTCTCGGCGCCGTCGTTGGTGACGAAGACCTCACCGTGCTGGAAGGGGTTCATCGTGCCCGGATCGACGTTCAGGTACGGATCCAGCTTCTGCATCACGACGCGCAGGCCGCGGGCCTTGAGCAGCATGCCCAGGCTGGAGGCGGTGAGACCCTTGCCGAGTGAGGAGGCGACACCCCCGGTGACGAAGATGTGCTTGGTCGTCGTGGCGGTGCTGTTGCGGAAAACATGCGGCGGCATGGCCAAGAGGGGGCTCCCGTGGTCGCTGTCTGTGATGCGGTGCGGCCGCCGGACCGGAGGATTCCGGGGGTGCCGCCGCTGCGGTTCGGGGGTTGGTCTCCCACCCGTCCACGGGCTACCAGGGTATCAGCGAAGCGGCGCGATGGCTTCCGGCCACGCTCCGCACACACGCCGGCACACGGCCGTACCGGGCACACGACCCTCACCCGGTGCTCACCCGTTCGGCCCACACGGGTTGCCCGGAGCGGCACGCAGATCATCTACGTGCGTCGTATCCTGCTCGGACACTCGCTGCCGAGCCCGGCCGGAAACGACGGCACACCCCCGCCTGCACCACCCGGAACAACGAGCGCGCGGCAGTTCGTTGAGCAAGGACTGTCGTTTTGCCTCAGGGCTCGGCGGGCTGCTTTGCTTCACCGCTCAACGACGCACAACAACGACCCCTTGACCGCACTAGCGACAGCCCCCGTGCGGGGGTGACGTGGCCGTTCGACTGGAGTTGCACGTGGCCGGGCGCATCGAAGACTACGCACTCATCGGAGACATGCAGACCGCCGCACTGGTCTGCCGGGACGGCACAGTCGACTGGCTATGCCTGCCCCGCTTCGACTCGCATGCCATCTTCGCCGGGCTGCTGGGCACCGAGGAGCACGGCTTCTGGCGGCTCGGCCCGGCGCACGCGGCCGACGCGCCGCCGCCCACGGCGGCCCGGCGCACCTACCGCGGGGACTCGCTGATCCTGGAGTCGGAGTGGGACACCCCGCGCGGCACGGTCCGCGTGACCGATTTCATGCCCCCGCGTGACGGCGCCCCGCAGCTGATCCGGATCGTGGAGGGCGTCACCGGCCGGGTGCCGATGCGCTCGGCCCTGCGGATGCGGTTCTCCTACGGCCGGGTCGTGCCCTGGGTGCACAAGCACGAGGGGCGCACGGTGGCGGTCGCCGGTCCCGACTCGGTGTGGTTCGACACGGAGGCGGAGACCTACGGCAAGTCGCTGACGACGTACTCCGACTTCACGGTCGCCCCGGGTGACCGGATCGCGTTCACGATCTCGTGGGAGCCCTCGCACAAGCAGCCGCCGGCCCTGCCCGAGCCGGAGCAGTCGCTGGAGGCGACGGAGACCTTCTGGCGCGAGTGGGTGGAGCACTGCACGTACCACGGGCCCTACCGCGAGGCCGTGGTCCGCTCGCTGATCACCCTGAAGGCGCTGACCTACGCCCCGACCGGCGGCATCGTCGCCGCGCCCACCACCTCCCTGCCCGAGGACATCGGCGGGGTGCGCAACTGGGACTACCGGTACACCTGGCTGCGGGACGCGGCGATCACCCTGTCCTCGCTGCTGCGCACCGGCTACCGCGAGGAGGCCCGCGCCTGGCGCGAGTGGCTGCTCCGCGCGGTCGCGGGGGACCCCGAGAACCTGCAGATCATGTACGGCATCGCCGGCGAGCGCGAGCTGGGCGAGGCGGAACTGGACTGGCTGCCGGGCTACGAGACGTCCGCCCCGGTCCGGGTCGGCAACGGCGCCGCGCACCAGCTCCAGCTGGACGTGTACGGCGAGGTCACCGAGGCGCTGCACCTGGCGCACATGACGGGGCTGGCCCGCAACGACTACGCCTCGCTGCTCCAGCTGAAGCTGATCCGCTACCTGGAGGACCACTGGCAGGAGCCGGACGAGGGCATCTGGGAGGTGCGCGGGCCGCGCCGGCACTTCGTGCACTCCAAGGTGATGGCCTGGGTCGCCGTGGACCGCACGATCAAGCTGATCGAGTCGGGTGACGCGGACGGACCGCTGGAGCGGTGGAAGGAACTGCGCGACGACATCCACCGGGACGTGTGCGAGAAGGGCTACGACAAGGAGCGGAACACCTTCACGCAGTCCTACGGCTCCCAGGAGCTGGACGCCTCGCTGCTGCTGATCCCCCAGATGGGCTTCCTGCCGCCGGACGACAAGCGGGTGATCGGCACGATCGAGGCGATCCAGCGCGAGCTGTCCACCTCGGACGGGTTCATCCTGCGCTATCCGACGGAGGGCCAGGACGAGGGCGTCGACGGCCTGCCGGGCGACGAGGGGGCCTTCCTGGCGTGCTCGTTCTGGATGGCCGACGACCTCGCGATGATCGGCCGGGTGGACGAGGCCCGCAAGCTCTTCGAGAAGCTGCTCGCGCTCCGCAATGACCTCGGGCTGCTGGCGGAGGAGTGGGACCCGCGGCTGAAGCGGCAGGTGGGGAACTTCCCGCAGGCGTTCAGCCATGTTCCGCTGATCGACACGGCGCTGCGGCTGACTGCGTCGGGGGCGTACGGGGGCTGAGGTGACGTCCCGCCCGGCGTGACCGCCCCATGTCAGGAACGTAGGCTGTAAGGCGGACAAAAGCCCCTTTTGGAAAGGGGGCGGCCATGGCTTCCCTCTCTAAGGCGGGTGCGGCCCTTGCCGCGCTGCGTCAGGATCTGGTCGGCGACGTGTTCGCCCCTGGGGACCCCGGCTACGACGAGGCCCGTACCGTCTTCAACGCGATGATCGACCGCCGCCCGGCGGTGATCGCCCAGTGCGCGAACGCCTCCGACGTCGTCCGCGCCGTCCGCTTCGGCCGGGAGCTGGACCTGCCGATCGCCGTGCGCGGCGGCGGGCACAGCGTGGCCGGCACGGCGCTGGGCGACAACGCGCTCGTGGTGGACCTGCGCCGGATGAACCAGGTGACCGTGGACCCCGCGGCCGAGGCCGCACGGGTCGAGGGCGGCGCCACGATGAGCCACCTGGACCGGGCCACCCAGCCCTACGGCCTCGCCACCACCGGCGGCCGGGCCTCCACCACCGGCGTCGGCGGCTTCGTCCTCGGCGGCGGCTCCGGCTGGCTGGACCGCGCCTTCGGCCTGGCCGTCGACAACCTGCTCGGCGTGGAACTGGTGACCGCCGACGCCGAGCGGGTGCACGCCAGCGCCGACGAGAACCCCGAACTGTTCTGGGCCCTGCACGGCGGCGGGGGCAACTTCGGCGTCGCCACCGCCCTCACCCTGAACCTGCACGAGCTGCCGCGGTTCTCCATCGCCCTGCTGCTCTGCCTGCCCCAGTTCGGCCCGGACGCGGTGCGCACCTTCCGCGAGGTCATCCGCGGCGGCCCGGACGAGGCGAGCGGCGCGGTGCTGTACGTCACCGGTCCGCCGGAGCCGTTCGTCCCCGAGGAGCTGGTCGGCAAGCTGCTGTGCGGGGTGCTGGTCACCTACGCGGGTGACGAGGAGGGCCTGCGGAAGCTGGCCGGGCCGCTGCTGGCGCTGCCGCACGAGGCGGAGATCGTCGGCCCGATGCCGTACGCGGACGTGCAGTGCATGCTGGACGATCCGCCCGGCCTCAGGAACTACTGGTCGGCGGAGTACCTGACCGGGCTGCCGGACGACCTGGTGGACCTGTACTGCTCGTGCGCCGACAGCATGCCCGTGCCGACCGGCACCCAGCACATCCTGTTCCCGCTGGGCGGCGCGATCGCGGCCGGCCCGCACGACTACCCGGTGCCCTACCGGGACGCGCCCTGGGCGGTGCACCCCTTCGGCATCTGGGAGGACCCGGCCGACGACGAGCGGGCCATCGCCTGGGTGCGGGACGTCCGCGCCGCCGTCCGCCCGTGGCGCAGCGGGGCCGTCTACCTCAACTTCATCGGCGACGAGGGCGGCGAGCGGGTGAGCGAGGGCCTGGGCGCCGGGAACCTGCTGCGGCTGGAGAAGGTGAAACGGGCGTACGACCCCGACAACGTGTTCCGCTTCAACCACAACATCCGGCCGGTCTAGCCGGGAGGTGTGCCGAGGGCGTTCGCGCAGGTAGCGTCCGCTGCATGGAGAGCGGTACGGAGAGCAGAGCGGGCGGTGGGTTCGACACCCAGGGCGCCGGGATCACCGTTCGGCGGGCGCTGGAGCTGCCCGGGCTGCGCAGTGGTCTGCCGGAGATCGTGGCGGGCGCCGACCGGCTCGGGCGGACCGTCCGCTGGGTGCACGCGGGCGAGGTGCCGAACATCGCGTCGCTCCTCAAGGGCGGCGAGCTGCTGCTCACCACCGGCTACGGCCTGGGCACCCGGCCCGCCGAACAGCGGGCGTTCGTCCGCACGCTCGCCGAGCGGGGCATCGCCGCCCTGGTGGTGGAGCTGGGCCCGCGTTTCGCCCGGCTCCCGGCCGCCCTCGTGGACACCGCGCGGGCGGCGGGGCTGCCGCTGGTCCAACTGCACCGCGAGGTGCCGTTCGTGACGGTGACCGAGGAGATCCACACCGAGATCGTCAACGGCCACTACGCGCTGCTCCAGCGGGCGGAGGAGGTCCACCGGCGGTGCACCGAGGCGCTGCTGGGCGGGGGCGGGGTGCCGCAGGTGCTGGGGATCCTGGCCGACTTCGGCGGCAACCCGGTGTTCCTGGAGACGGCGGACGGGCTGCTGCTGTACGCGGCCGGGTCGGGCCCCGAGGGCGCGGATCCGCTGCAGGTCTGGGAGGGGCTGCGAGGCCCGCACAAGGACGTGCCGCCGCCGGCCGGTTCGGTGCTGGTGGACGTGCCGGGCGGCGGTCCGGGGACGGCGGGCGCGGTACGGGCCCGGCTCGTGCTGCTGCCGGTGTGCGCGCCGCTGGCCCCGGTGCACCGGCTCGCCGCCGAGCGGGCCGCGGGCATCCTGGCGGTGGTGCTGATGCAGGCCCGGCAGGAGGAGGAGCTGGCGGCCCGCGGCCGGGGCGACTTCCTCACCGACCTGGCGGAGGGCCGGATCACGGCGGAGGACGCGCCGGCGCAGGCCAGGGTGCTGGGCTTCCGGCCGGGCGCCGGCCCGCTGCTGCCGGTGGTGATGCGGCTCGGCGACTCGCTCTCCCCCGGCGGGGGCTGGGCGGTGCTGGCGCGTGCCGTCGGCGAGGAACTGGCCGCGGTGGGCGTGCCGGTGCTGCTGGGCGTGCGGCCGGTGGAGGGCCGGGTACCGGTGCTGCTCGGGCTGCGCGCGGAGTCGGAGCGCTCCGCGGTCGCGGACCGGGTCGCGGCGGCGCTGCGGACGGGCGTGGAGCGGGCCGGGATGCACCGGCCCGGGTCCCCGCCGCCGGTGGTGGTCGTCGGGGTGGCGGGCGGCTGGGCGGCGGCATCGGCGGGGCTCCGGCACGCCGCGGAGACGGCGACGGCGGCCCAGGGGCTGACCGACCGGCCCTGGTACGACGCGCGGCGCCTGGACACCGAGCTGCTGCTGTGGCGGCTGCGCGACCATCCCGACCTGGCGGCGTTCGTGGACCGCGCGATCGGGCCGCTGCGGGAGCATGACCACCGCTCCAAGCCGCCGCTGCTGCCCACGCTGGAGACGTACCTGGCCCACGCGGGCCGCAAGGCGGAAACGGCCCGCGAGCTGCACCTCAACCGGCAGACCCTCTACAACCGCCTGGCCCGCATCGCCGAACTGCTCGGCACGGACCTGGAAGACCCCCAAACCGTCCTGGCCCTGAGCCTCGCCCTCCGGGCCCGCCGCCACGTCTGACGCTGCGCCGAGCCCGGTGACTGTCCAATGAGCCTGGACTGCCGCCGCCCCAGCCCCGACGCGTGCGCGCTCGCCTGCGGGCCGGTGGGGGCTGATCGCGCAGTTCCCCGCGCCCCTTCGGGGCGCACCCAGCCGCCCAAGCCTGCGCATCGCTGGCCGCGCCCACACGGCGAGCCGCGTTTCGTCACAGCCCCGGGCGCGGGCGCGATCTGCCTCCACGGGCCGCGCCCCGAAAGGGGCGCGGGGAACTGCGCGACGAGCCCCCACCGGCCCGCAGGTGTGCACGAAAACCTCCCCGGGGGCGGCACTCCGCCGACTAGGCCAGTGGCCTGGGTTGGGTCAGTTCGTCGTAGACGCTGAGTACTTGGGCGACCGTTTCGTCCTCCGTCGGCCACCCCGCCGCCTGGCGGGCGCCCCGTTCGCGGAGCGTTTCCCGGCGCTCCGGGTCGGCGAGGAGGCGTACGACGGTGTCGGCGAGCGCCTTCGCGTCGCCGTAGGGGACGAGTTCGGCGGCGTCGCCGACGAGGTCCGGGATGCCGCCGACGGCGGTCGCGACGAGCGGCACGCGCGCGTACAGCGCCTCCTGGGCCAGGACGGACCGGGACTCCCACTTGCTGGTCACGAGCGCCACGTCGGCGGCGGCGAGCAGTTCGGGCACGTCCTCGCGGCGTCCGAGGAGCCGGACCGGGAGTTCCTCCTCCGCGATGCGCCGCCGCAGTTCGGGCCGCAGCGGCCCCTCCCCCGCGATGACGACCAGCGGCGCCGGATCGAGGTCCCGCCAGGTGCGGGCCGCGTCGAGCAGGACGTCGTAGCCGCGCAGCCCGTCGAGGGAGCCGACGGCGATGAGCAACGGGCGTCCGGTGGAGCCGAGTTCGGCGCGGACCTTGGGCGGCAGCCGGTCGGGGTCGTCCGGTACGGCCGGCCGGCGCCGGCCCGGCAGGGCCACGGCGGCGAGGCGGGCGTCCCGGGCTCCGTTGCGGCGGGCGCGGTCGACGAGGTCGGAGGTGGTGCCCAGGACGACGGCGGCCGTGCGCACCACACGCCGCTCCAGCAGCCGCAGCAGATGCGCCCGCGCACCCTCGGCGTGGGCCCGGTTGTGCCAGGTCACCACCAGCGGGGTGGTCCGGCCGCCGAGGGCGAGCACGGCGCGGAAGGAGGCGTGCAGCCCGTGCGCGTGGACCAGGTCGGCGTCCGTGCAGGCCGTCCGGAGCGCCGCCACGGACACGGGATCGCTGCTGCGCGGCACGTGCACGTGCTCGGCGCCGGCTCCGGTGAAGTCGTAGGCGCGATCGGCCTCCACGGGGGCGCACACCGTGACCCGCACGCCCCGCGCGACGAGCCCCTCGGCCAGTGACCGCACGTGCGCGCTGCTGCCGGCGTTGCCTCCGCCGAGCACCTGCACGGTGCGCAGCGGCGCCTGGCCGTGCGGTGCGTTGCTGCTCACGGGACTCGCGGGGCTCACGGTTGCCTGGGGCTCCTGACTCGGCCGACTCGGGGTGGGGTGGGGCGGGGACACGAGGGACGTACAGAAGGTAGCGGGCGGAACGATGCGGACGTATGTGCCGCGCGCCCCTCCCGCGCCCATCGCGTTCCCTGCCAAGCATGCCAGGGCGCAGGGCCGTTCCGGGCAACGCCGGGAGACGCGCACGGCGGTGGGCCGGGGCGGTGCGCCGGAGCACGTCACCCACACGGGTGAGCGAAATCCCGGCCCGGCCGAAAGGTCCAGCCGCCCGTACCCGGAGGTCAGCAGCTCACGGCGTCCGCGCCCACGCGCTCACCCGGTCCCCGTACACCGTGGCGGCGACCACCGCCACGGCGTGGGCGAGCAACCCCGGGCGCCGGTTGGAGACGACGGCTGCCGCTCCCAGCGTCGCGCCCAGGGCGTGCGCCCCCGTGTCCCCGAGCATCACGCGCTCGCCGAGGTCCTCGCGGAGCACGGCGGCCGCGGCCCCCACCGCGACGGCGGCCAGATCGCCGCCCGGCCCGCCGCGCAGCATCCCCGGAGCACCGAGCGCGAGCACCGCCCCGAGCGCCCGGCCGGGCCGTACGTCGACGAGGTTGACAGCATGCGCGGCCCCCGCGATCACGATCCCGGCGAGCAGCTTGTCGAGCGGCCGTTCCTTCAACAGCGCGCCCGTGGCCAGACCGGCGGCACCGATCCCGAACAACTTGACGGCGCCGCTGGTCACTTCGCCGTGCCGCAGCGCGCCGAGGTGGGCACGGAAGCCGCGCCGGGTGTCGCCGGTGGCGTGGCCGACGACGTCGTCGTACGCCCCGCAGGCGCCGGCGGCCAGCACGGCGGCGCCCGCGGCGGGGCTCACCCGCGCCGCAGCTGCCGCCGCGCCGACCGCGGTCGCCGGCCCGGCGTACAGCCTGACGATCCGCCCCGCGTGATTCGTCCGCTCCCAACGGTCCGGCCTCCCCGGCGGGTTGGCCCGCAGCAGCACGAACCCGGCCTGGGTGAGCACGGCGGACACCAACAGCGAACGGTACTTCCGGCTGCCGATCATCCGGCCACCCTAAGGGCCGCTCCAGGCCCGCCCGCAAAGACCCCTACGGCTCCGCCCGCAGAGGCCGCTGCGAGTCCGCCCCGCAAAGGCCCCCACAGGCCGCCCGCACACGCCCCTACCGGCCCGCCCCGCAGAGACCGGCCACAGGCCGCACACAAAGGCCCATGCAGCTCCGCCCGCAAGGGCCGGCTACACGCCCACCCACAGAGGCCCTACAGGCCCGCCCGCAGAGACCGGCCACAGGCCGCACGCAAAGGCCCATGCAGCTCCGCCCGCAGAGGCCCGCTCTACAGGCCCGCCCGCAAGGGCCGGCTACACGCCCACCCACGGAGGGCGCCGCAGGCCCGACCCGCAAAGACCGGCTGCTGGCCCACCCGCAAAGGCCCCTGTGGCTCCGCCCCGCAAAGACCCCTACAGGTCCGCCCGGGCTGTGGCCAGTAGTTCCTCCGCGTGGGCGCGGGCCGTCTCGGAGTCCTCCTGGCCGGCCAGCATCCGGGAGAGCTCGCGGACGCGTTCCTCGCCCTCCAGGACCTTGACGCCGGAGCGGGTGACGGAGCCGTCGTCGGTCTTCTCGACCAGCAGCTGCCGGTCGGCGAAGGCGGCCACCTGGGGCAGGTGGGTGACCACGACGACCTGTGCGGTCCGGGCGAGCTTCGCCAGCCGCCGGCCGATCTCGACCGCGGCCTTGCCGCCGACGCCGGCGTCGACCTCGTCGAAGAGGTACGTCGGCACCGGGTCGGTGCCCGCGAACACGACCTCCACGGCCAGCATCACGCGGGACAGCTCGCCACCGGACGCGCCCTTGGCGATCGGCCGGGGCGGCGCGCCCGGGTGCGGGGCGAGCAGCAGCTCGACCTCGTCCGCGCCCGACGGCCCGTACGCGACCGTCCGGCCGCCGACCTCGACGCCCTCGGGGTCCTCGGTCTGCCGGATGTCGAACGACACGCGCGCGTGGGGCATCGCCAGCGAGGCCAGTTCGGCGGTCACGGCGGCCGCGAACCGCTCGGCGGCCCCCGTCCGGGCGTCCGTCAGGGCCTGGGCCAGCGCGCCCAGTTCGGTGCGCAGCGCGTCCCGTTCAGCGGTCAGCTCCCCGATCCGGTCGTCGTCGCCGTCCAGTTCGGTGAGCCGGGCGGCGCTCTGCTCGGCCCAGGCGAGTACGGCGCCCACGTCGTCGCCGTACTTGCGGGTGAGGGACGTCAGCGCGGCCCGGCGCTCCTCCACGGCGGCCAGCCGCAGCGGGTCGGCGTCCAGGTCGTCGGCGTACCCGGCCAGCTCGCCCGCGACGTCGCCGAGCAGGATGCCGACCTCCCCGATCCGCTCGGCGAGCGCGGCCAGCGCCGGGTCGTGGGACCGTACGGCCTCCAGCGCCCGGTGCGCGCCCGCGACGAGGGTCGAGGCGTCGATGCCCTCGGGGTCCTCGGGGTTGCCGGCGAGGGCGGCGTGCGCGGCGGTGGCGGCGGACGACAGCGCCTCGGCGTGCCCGAGCCGCTCGGCCTCCTCGGCCAGCTCCACGTCCTCCCCCGCGCGCGGTTCCACGGCGGCGATCTCGTCGAGGCCGTAGCGCAGCAGGTCGGCTTCCTGGGCGCGCTCACGCGCGCGTGTGGTGATCTCCTCCAGCTCGGCGGAGACCGCCCGCAGCCGCCGGTAGGCCTCGGTGTACTTGTCGAGCGGCCCGGCGACGGTGTCCCCGGCGTACCGGTCGAGGGCCTGCCGTTGCCGGGACAGCTTCAGCAGCCCCTGCTGGTCGGTCTGACCGTGCACGGCCACCAGGTCGTCGGCCAGCTCGGCGAGCAGCCCGACGGGCACGCTGCGCCCGCCCAGGTGCGCCCGTGAGCGGCCCTCCGCGGAAACGGTACGGCTGATCAGCAGGGCACCGTCGTCCAGCTCGGCCCCGGCCTCCTCGGCGCGTACGACGGCGGCCGCGTCGGCGGGCACGGCGATCCGCCCCTCCACGACCGCTTTCCCGGCCCCGATCCGCACGAGCGCCGGGTCCGCCCGGCCACCGAGCAGCAGGCCCAGGCTGGTGACCACCATGGTCTTGCCCGCGCCCGTCTCGCCGGTGACCGCGGTGAACCCGGGCGACAGCTCGACCACGGCGTCGTCGATGACCCCGAGCGACCGTATCCGCATCTCCTCCAACACGGAGAAGACCATACGAGGTCGGGGGCCGGGAGTGCACACAGGCCGCCCATGTCACTCCGCCGAGTGGTGCGGTGCCCCCCGCCATCCCGTGGTCGGCAGCGCGAACTTCGCCACCAGCCGGTCGGTGAAAGAGGAGTGGTGGAGCCGGGCCAGCCGCACCGGCACAGCCCCCCGCCGTACCTCGACCCGGGCTCCGGGCGGCAGCTCGACGGTCCGCCGCCCGTCGCACCACAGGACGCCCGGCGGGATGTGCGGCAGCACCTCCACCGCGAGCACCGAGTCCGGTGAGGTCACCAGCGGCTTCGCGAACAGCGCGTGCGCGGAGATCGGCACCATCAGCAGCGCCTCCACCTCGGGCCACACCACTGGCCCGCCGGCGGAGAACGCGTACGCGGTGGACCCGGTGGGCGTCGACAGGACCACCCCGTCGCAGCCGAAGCCGGTGACGGGCCGCCCGTCGATCTCCAGCACGACTTCCAGCAGCTTCTCGGCGCCGGCCTTCTGCACGGCCGCCTCGTTCAGCGCCCAGTCGGTGTGCACGATGTCCCCGTTGCGGTGCACGACGACGTCGACGGTCATCCGCTCCTCGACCTCGTACGAGCGCGCCACGACCCGGTCGACCACCCGGTCGAGGTCGTCCCGCTCGGCCTCCGCGAGGAACCCCACCCGCCCGAGGTTGACGCCGAGCATCGGCACCCCGGAGGCCCGCGCGAACTCGGCGCCGCGCAGCAGCGTGCCGTCGCCGCCGAGCACGATCAGCAGCTCACATCCGTCCAGGCACTGCGGGGTGGCCTCCTTGACGGTGCCCACCTCGTCGGGGAGCGGCAGGTCGCGCGCCTCGTCCTCCAGCACCCGCACCCCGATACCGTGCCGCAGCAGGCCCTTGACCACGAGTTCCGCACTGCGGATCGCGGCCGGCCGCCCGGTGTGGGCGAGCAGGAAAACCGTACGCGCTCGGTTCTGTGTCAACGCGGCCCCTCCGCCACTGCTCGGTCGACGTCGGCCGGGTCCAGGGCGGGCGCCCCGGCACGCAGCCACAGGAAGTACTCGACGTTCCCGGACGGCCCGGGCAGCGGACTGGCGGTCACGCCCCGCGCCCCGAGTCCCAGCTCCCAGGCCTTCTCGGCGACCTGGCGCACGGCGTCCGCCCGCAGCTGCGGACTCCGTACGACACCTCCGCTGCCCAGCCGTTCCTTCCCCACCTCGAACTGCGGCTTGACCATCATCACCAGGTCGGCGTCCGGCCGCACGCACCGCTTCAGCGCGGGCAGCACCAGTCCGAGCGGGATGAAGGACAGATCACCCACGACAAGATCCACCGGCTCCCCATCGATCGCGTCGAGCGTCAACTCGCGTACGTTCGTACGGTCCTTGACGGTGACGCGTTCATCCTGCCGGAGAGACCAGGCGAGTTGGCCGTAACCGACGTCCACGGCGACGACGTGCGCGACGCCCGCGCGCAGCAGCACGTCCGTGAAGCCGCCCGTGGAGGCACCGGCGTCCAGCGCGCGCCGGCCCTCGACGACGAGCCCCTGCGGGACGAACGCGGCGAGCGCGCCGGCGAGCTTGTGGCCGCCGCGGGAGACGTAGTCCGGGTCGTCGGCGTCGGCCTGGACCACGATCGCCGCCGCGGTCTCCACCTGGGTGGCGGACTTGGTCGCCACGGTCTTGCCGACGGTGACGCGCCCCGCGGCGATCAGCTGGCCGGCGTGCTCGCGCGAGCGCGCGAGCTTCCGGCGGACCAGCTCCGCGTCCAGACGACGGCGTGCGACTCCTGCCACGTTCGGTTCAGCTCCTGCTCTGGTACGGCGTCGGCGACGCCGGGTACGACGACGGGGGCGCCGGAGGTCCCGGGCGGGCGTCGAGCGCGGTGAGCGCGTCGCGCAGCCCCCTGTGTACATCCTCGTACACCTCGATGTGTCCGTCGGGCGTGAGGTGGTCGGCATCACCGAGCCGCTCCAGCCGCGCGTCCACCTCGGCGTTGCCGGTGGGGGTACGGGGGACGCCCAGGGGGGCGGGCGCGGCGGGCTCGTACTGGTCGCGGCGGGGCTCCGCGCCGGCCTCGGGCTGTAGTCCGGCGCCGGCCTCGGGCCGGGGCTCGGCGTTGGCCTCGGGTTGTGGCCCGGCTTCGGCCTGTGGCCCCGGCTGTGGCCCGGACTGTGGCTCGGGCTTGGGCTCGGTGGGCGGCTCGGCCCCGGACACGGACTCGCTCATGCCCAGACGCTACCGCGAACCGCTGCGGTACCGTCGTGCGCGATGGCCACGATCGAGGAGTGCCGGGCAGCGCTGGGAAAGCTTTCGGACAACATGCGGGGCGCCGAGGGCGAGGCCCGGGCCGCCGCCGCCATGGACCGCTCCGTGAGCTGCCACATCACCGACCTGGACGTCACCTTCGCCGGCCGGCTGACCGGCGGCCGGATCGAGGTGGACGACACCCATCCAGGGATGCCGAGGGAGAAGGCGCAGATCCGGCTCGCGATGGCCGGCGACGATCTCGTGGCCCTGGTCGGCGGCGACCTGAACTTCGCGACGGCCTGGGGCTCGGGCCGGGTGAGGCTGGAGGCGAGCCTGCTGGACCTGTTCCGGCTCAGGAAGCTGCTGTGACCCTGCCCGCCCCCCTGTCCGCGCGTGTCTTCCTGGCCGCCGGGACCACCAGCGGGGTGCCGGTCTCCGGGTCGTCGATGACCTGACAGCGCAGCCCGAAGACCCGTTCGACCAGGTCGGCCGTGACGATGTCCTTCGGTGCGCCCTCGGCGATCACCTCGCCGTCGCGCAGGGCGA
Organism: Streptomyces sp. L2; assembly: GCF_004124325.1. NCBI lineage: Bacteria > Bacillati > Actinomycetota > Actinomycetes > Kitasatosporales > Streptomycetaceae > Streptomyces > Streptomyces sp. L2. Next base: position 6,280,292 of record NZ_QBDT01000001.1, on the reverse strand, counting down.
TGAGGTGGGTGGCGTAGCGGGCGGCGTGGTTGAGGTCGTGCAGGACGGCGACGAGGGTGCGGCCCTGGTTCTCGTGCAGTTCGGCGCACAGGTCGAGGACGTCGATCTGGTGCTGGATGTCGAGGTAGGTGGTCGGCTCGTCCAGGAGCAGCAGCTCGGTCTGCTGGGCGAGCGCCATGGCGATCCACACCCGCTGGCGCTGCCCGCCGGACAGTTCGTCGACGTGGCGGCCGGCGAGTTCGGCGGTTCCGGTCCGGGCCATGGCCTCCTGGACGACCCGCTCGTCCTCGGCGGACCACTGGCGCAGCAGGCCCTGGTGCGGGTAGCGGCCGCGGCCGACGAGGTCGGCGACGGTGATGCCGTCCGGTGCGATGGACGACTGCGGCAGCAGGCCGAGGGTCCGCGCGACCTTCTTGGCCGGCATCGACTGGATGGCCTGCCCGTCGAGCAGCACCCGGCCCCGGCTCGGCCTGAGCATCCGGGACAGTGCCCGCAGGAGGGTGGACTTGCCGCACGCGTTCGGGCCGACGATCACGGTGAAGGAGTGGTCGGGGATCTCCACCGACAGCCGCTCGGCGATGACGCGCTGGTCGTAGGCGAGGGTGACGTTCTCGGCGGACAGGCGGTTCACGGTGCTCCTCGGGTTTGTCTGGTTGTCGCCCGCCCGTCCCTCAGCGGCGGGCGGGTGGCCGGTCATATCCGGCCCGCCCTGCGCTCGGTGACCAGCAGCCACAGCAGGTAGCAGCCGCCGAGGACGCCGGTGACCACGCCGACGGGGAGCTGGTCGGCGCCGAAGGCGCGCTGGGAGGCCCAGTCGGCGGTGACCAGGAGGGCGGCGCCCATGCAGAGGGAGGGCACGAGGTTGGGGCCGGGCGAGCGGGTGAGGCGGCGGGCGAGCTGGGGGGCGGTGAGGGCCACGAAGGCGACCGGGCCGGCGGCTGCGGTGGCGGCCGCGGTGAGCAGCACCGCGGAGACCATCAGCACCAGCCGGACGCGCTGCACGCGCACCCCGAGGGCGTGTGCGACGTCGTCGCCCATCTCCAGAGTCCGCAGGGCGCGCGCGTGGCCGAGGACCAGCGGCACGAGGGCGGCGCACAGCAGGAGCAGCGGCCAGACCTGGTCCCAGTCCCGGCCGTCCAGCGAACCGGTCATCCAGATGACCGCGCGGGCCGCGTCCACCAGGTCGGCCTTGGTGAGCAGGTAGCCGTTGACGGCGGTCACGATCGCGGAGACCCCGATGCCGACGAGGACCAGCCGGTATCCGTGCACGCCCTGTTTCCAGGCGAGCAGATAGATGGCCAGCCCGGTCACCAGGCCGCCGACCAGGGCGCCGGCCGTGACCTGGGCGGCGCTGCCGGACATCAGCACGATCACGACGAGCGCGCCCGCCGTGGAGCCCTGGGACAGGCCGAGCACGTCCGGGCTGCCCAGCGGGTTGCGGGACACGGACTGGAACAGGGCGCCGCCGAGGCCGAGCGAGGCTCCGACCAGCAGACCGACCAGGAGGCGGGGCAGTCGCAGCTCGTTGACGATGAAGTCCTGGTAGGCGGTGCCGTTCCCGGCCAGCGCCCGCAGCACGTCGACGGCGGGGATCTTCGCGTCGCCGGTGCCGATGAGCGCCACTCCGGCGGCGCAGGCGGCGGCCAGCAGCAGTACGACGACGATCAGGGCGCGGACGTCCACGCGCAGCGAGAGCCCGCCGGGGGTGCGCAGGACGCGGCTGGTCTGTCGGGTCTTCACAGCTGGGCCGTCCTCCGTCGTCGTACGAGAAAGATGAAGACCGGGCCGCCGACGACCGCGGTGACGATGCCGACCTGGAGTTCCGCGGGGCGGGCCACGATCCGGCCCAGGATGTCGGCGCCGAGCAGCAGCACGGGCGAGAGGACGGTCGCGTACGGCAGGATCCAGCGCAGGTCGGGTCCGGTGAAGGAGCGCACGGCGTGCGGCACCATCAGTCCGACGAACACGATGGGGCCGCAGGCGGCGGTCGCCGCCCCGCACAGCACCGTCGCCGCGAGCATGGCCAGGGCGCGGGTGCGGTGCAGGTGGGCGCCGAGGGCGCGGGCGGAGTCGTCGCCCATCGCGAGGGCGTTCAGCGGCCGGGCCAGACCGAGGGCGAGGAGCGCGCCGCCGACCAGGAACGGCAGGACCTGGGTGATGGTGGAGTCGTTCGCCGAGGCCAGTGATCCCACCGTCCAGAAGCGCATCTTGCTCAGCGCCGCGTCGTCCATGATCATCACGGCCTGGAGGTACCCGTACAGCGCGGCGCTGATCGCCGTACCGGCGAGGGCCAGCCGGACCGGTGTGGCGCCCCGGCTGCCGCCGAGGAACCACACCAGCGCGCCGACCGCGGCGGCGCCCGCGAAGGCGAACCAGACATAGCCGGTGAGGCTGGTTACGCCGAACCAGGTGAGGGCCGTGACGACGGCGGCGGAGGCACCGGCGTTGATACCGAGCAGGCCGGGGTCGGCCAGTGGATTGCGGGTGAGCGCCTGGAGCACCGCCCCGGACAGGCCGAGCGCGGCACCGGCCAGCAGACCGAGGACGGTGCGGGACAGCCGCTCGTCGACGACGACGTCCCCGTACGTTCCCGTGCCGTGGAACAGGCCGTGCCAGACCTGGTCCGGGGACAGGGCCTTCGCCCCGATCGCGATGCTCGCCAGCGCGACGAGCGCGAGGACCGCGACCGAGAGCAGGAGCCCAACGGCCCGGGCCGCCCGGCGAGTCGGGGGCGCGGGGGCGGTCCGCGCGCACTGGTTCGGAGGACTGTCGACCAACACGAGGTTAGGTTAGCCTACCCTCTCTTCAATCTCGATCCCCTGTCTCCTGTCCCCTGCCCCCTGCCCCCTGCCCCCTGCCCCCTGCCCCGGGAAAGGTGCGCACGGCGCTTGTAGCCCTCCGCGAACCTCAGAGCCCGAGCCGGTCCAGCGCCTTGTCCCCCTCCAGCTCGCAGGTCCCCTCGCCGGCCGCCGTCCACGCCGCCGCGCACAACGCCCGCAGCCCGTCCAGCGGCGCGCCCTCACCCTCACCGTCGTGCTCCAGCTCCAGCCGGTCCGCGCCGGCCGTCGCCGTCCACCCGCCGCACCGGAATCCGTCGCCCTCGTGGGTGATCTCCGGCTGGCCGGTGAGCAGGCCGCGGAGATCGGCGTCCACGTACGTCGGCCGGTGCTGCGGGGGCGCGGCGAGCAACTGGGCGCCGTCGGTGACGCCGGTCAGAACGAGCAGCGAGTCCACCCCGCCGTTGAACGCGCCCTCGATGTCGGTGTCCAGCCGGTCCCCGACCACCAAGGGCCGCTCCGCGCCCGTCCGCAGAATCGTCTCGCGGTGCATGGGCGGCAACGGCTTCCCCGCCACCTGCGGCTCCGCACCCGTCGCGATCCGGACGACCTCCACCGCGGCCCCGTTGCCCGGCGCGATCCCGCGCCCGCTCGGAATCGTCAGGTCCGTGTTGGAGGCGAACCACGGCAGGCCCCGCCGGACGGCGTACGACGCCTCCGCGAACCGCGACCAGGTCAGGTCCGGGCCGCCGTACCCCTGGACGACCGCCACCGGCTCGTCGTCCGCCGACTCCACCGGCACCAGCCCGCGCTCGCACAGCGCGACCCGCAGCCCCTCACCGCCGATCACCAGCACCCGGGAGCCCGCCGGCACCTGGTCACTGATCAGCCGCGCGACGGCCTGCGCGGAGGTGATGACGTCCTCGGCCCCGGTCGGTATGCCCAGTTCCGTCAGATGCCCGGCCACCGCGTCCGGCGTGCGCAGCGCGTTGTTGGTGACGTACGCCAGCCGCATCCCGCCGTCCCGGGCCACCGCCAGCGAGTCGACCGCGTGCGCGATGGCCTGCCCGCCCGCGTACACCACCCCGTCGAGGTCGAGCAGCGCCGTGTCGTACGCCTCGCTCAGGGCCTGCCCACTGCCCTCGGGCCTCGTCCTGACGCCCTGGCTCATTCCGCATCGCTCCTCGTTCGCTCGCCTTTCCCCCGATCATCCCGCACGCCACTGACACACGTACGATGCCGGGATGAACACAGCAGGTCACTCGGAAGCAACGGTGCGCCGAGGCCTGGAACTCACCCCGTTCCGTGGCCTTCGCTACGACCCCGACCGGGTCGGCAGCCTCGCCGCCGTCACGTCCCCGCCCTACGACGTCGTCGTACGCCCCGACGGCCTGCACCACCTCCAGTCCGCCGACCCGCACAACATCGTCCGGCTGATCCTGCCGCAGGCCGGCACCCCCTCGGCCCGCAACGAACAGGCAGCCGACACGCTGCGCCGCTGGCTCGCCGAGGGCATCCTGGCCGCCGACTCCGACCCCTGCCTGTACGTGTACGAACAGCGGGACGGCGACGGCATGCTGCAGCGGGGCGTGATCGGAACCCTGCTGGTCTCGGAGCCGGCCGAGGGCGTGGTGCTGCCGCACGAGGACGTCATGCCGCCCGTCGTCGCCGATCGCGCCGCCCTGATGCGTGCCACGCGCGCGAACCTGGAGCCGCTGCTGCTGACGTATCGCGGGAACGGCGCGGCGGCCGAGATCGTCGAACGCACCGTCGAGCGCGCTCCGCTGCTGGCCACGACCACCGAGGACGGCTTCCACCACCGCCTCTGGGCCGTCACCGATCCCGCCGACCTGGCCGGCATCCAGAGCGAACTGGCCCAGCAGCAGGCCCTGATCGCCGACGGCCACCACCGCTGGGCCACTTACCGGCAACTCCGCGCGGAGCATCCCTCGCCCAGCCCCTGGGACCACGGCCTGGTCCTCCTCGTCGACACCGCCCGCTACCCGCTGCGCGTCCGCGCCATCCACCGCCTGCTGCACGGGCTGCCGGTCGCGGACGCGCTGGCCGCCGTGGACGGCCTGTTCCGGGTACGGCGCCTGGACGTGCCGCTGCCCGAGGCGCTGGAGACGCTCGCCGACGCGGCCTGCGCGGGCAACGCGTTCCTGCTGGCCGGCGACGGCGCGTTCCATCTGCTCGACCACCCGGACCCCGACCTGCTGGCCCGTACGATCCCGGAGGACCGCCCGGCCGCGTGGCGCTCCCTGGACGCCACGGTCCTGCACGCCACGCTCCTGGACCACGTCTGGCACATCCCCGAGGACTCCCCCGCCCACATCGCCTACATCCACGACACGGCCGCGACGGTCGAGAAGGCGGAGCGGGACGGCGGTACGGCCGTGCTGATGCACCCCGTCCGCGAGGAGGTCGTCCGCGACCTGGCCCGGCAGGGCGTGACGATGCCACGCAAGTCGACGTCGTTCGGGCCGAAGCCGGCCTCGGGGCTGGTGCTGCGGGCGCTGGAGGTCTGAGCGCCGCGGAAAGACGGAAAGACGAAAGGGGCGGGACCCGTCGGGTCCCGCCCCTTTTCCGTCGCTCAGGCAGCGTCAGTCAGGTCAGGCCTTGTCGTCCTGCTCGTCCTCGTCGTCCTGATCGTCCTCGTCGTGCTGGTCATGCTGGTCGTGCTGGTCGTGCTGGTCGTCGCTCTGCTCGTCGACCGGGCCGTCGGTGCGCGCTTCGGCGTCGTCCACGTCGTCGGCCACGCTGACGGCCGCACTGTCGTGTACGCCGTCGGTCACGGTGTCGTGCGCGCCGTCGGCCGCGCTGTCCTCCGTGTCGAGGGCGTCGACGAACTCCACGCCGTCCAGCTCGGCGAGCCGGTCGGAGGCGTCGGTGCTGCCGTCGCGGTCTGCCTCGACCGCCTTGGCGAACCACTCCCGCGCCTCGCCCTCCCGGCCGACGGCGAGGAGCGCGTCGGCGTAGGCGTACCGCAGGCGCGCCGTCCAGGGCTGGACGGAGTTGGAGGCGAGCTCGGGGCTCTGCAGGGTGACGATGGCCGCGTCCAGCTGCCCCATGTCCCGCCGGGCACCCGCCGCGACGAGCCGCATCTCGACCTGCCCGGCCTTGTCCAGCTTGTGCACCTCGGGAGCGCCGGCCATGTCCAGCGCCTTCTCCGGCCGGTCGAGCCCGCGCTCGCAGTCGGCCATCACGGGCCACAGCTCGGTGTGGCCGGTCATGCGCCGCGCGGCCCGGAACTCGGCGAGGGCCTCGCTGTACTTCTGGTTGGCGTAGGCGGCGAACCCGGCGGCCTCGCGCACGGCGGCCACACGGGACGCCAGACGCAGGGCCACCTTGGAGTAGCCGTACGCGCCCTCGGGGTCCTCGTCGATGAGCCGGGCGACCATCACCAGGTTCCGGGCGACGTCCTCCGCGAGCGTCTTGGGCAGGCTCTGCAGCTCCTGCCGGACGTCCTTGTCGATCTCGTCGCCGGTGACGTCCTCCGGGATCGGCAGCCGCTTGATGGGCTCACGGTCCCTGTCCCGGTCACGGTCACGGCCGCGGTCCCGGTCCCGGTCGTCGCGGAACCGGCCGCCGCCGCGTCGGTCGTCACGCCGGTCGTCCCTGCGGTCATCGCGTCCGTCGCGCCCGCGGAAACCACCGGGCCGACCACCGCGGTCGTCACGACGGAACCCGCCGCGCTCGCCGCCACGGTCGTCCCGGCCACCCCGGAAGCCTCCACGCTCACCACGGCTGTCGTCCCGCCGGAAACCACCCCGGTCATCACGACGGTCATCACGCCGATCGTCACGGCGGTCGTCCCTGCGGTCGTCCCTGCGGAACGCCGGACGGTCGCCGCCACGGTCATCGCGCCGGAAGGCAGGCCGGTCACCGCTCCGGTCGTCCCTGCGGAATGCCGGGCGGTCGCCGCCCCGGTCGTCGCGGCGGTCGTCGCGACGGAAGGCCGGGCGGTCGCCGCCACGGTCATCGCGCCGGAACCCGCCGCGGTCATCACGGCGGTCCTCACGGCGGAAGGCCGGGCGGTCGCCGCCACGGTCATCGCGCCGGAACCCGCCCCGGTCGCCCCGGTCGCGGTCGTCACGGCGGTCATCACGCCGGTCGTCCCTGCGGTCGTCGCGACGGAACGCCGGACGGTCGCCCCTGCGGTCGTCGTTCCGGAAGGCGGGACGGTTGCCACCCCTGTCATCGCGGCGGAAGCCGCCCCGGTCACCGGTGCGGTCGTCGCGGCGCGGACCGCGGTCCCGGTCGTCACGCTGGAACGCCGGGCGGGAGCCACGCTCGCCCTCACGCCGGTCGTCCCTGCGGCCGTAGCCACCGCCGCTGCGGCCACCACGGTCGCTGTACCCGCGATCCCGATCGCCGCCGTAGCCGCCTCGGTCATCACGGCGGTCATCGCGCCGGAAGCCGCCGCGGTCACCCCGGTCGCGGTCGTCACGGCGGTCATCGCGGCGGTCGTCCCTGCGGTCGTCACGGCGAACGAATCCGCCGCGGCTGTCGTCGCGCCGGCCGTAACCGCCGCGGTCGCCGCCGCGGTCGTCACGGCGGGGGCCGCGATCTCGGTCGTCACGGCGGCCGTAACCACCGCCGCGGCCACCGCGGTTGTCGTCACGGCGGTTGTCGTCACGCCGGAACCCGCCACGGTCGCCCCGGTCGCCGCGGTCACCACTGTCCCGTCGCCGCTGGTCGCGCTCCGGTCGGTCGTCGGGAGAGTTGGTGGACATGGCGACTCCTGTCTTCGGTACTTCAAGCATTGTAAAAACGAAAGGACCCCTGGTCCCAGCTGAACGCTGGGGACCAGGGGTCCTTCCCAAAGATTGCTCGGCGGTGTCCTACTCTCCCACAGGGTCCCCCCTGCAGTACCATCGGCGCTGTGAGGCTTAGCTTCCGGGTTCGGAATGTAACCGGGCGTTTCCCTCACGCTATGACCACCGAAACCCTAATGGTTTCGAGCGAACAAGCACACTCTTCAGTTGTGTTCATGGTTCGACTCAAAGCCGGCAACCGTTCGTTGCCTCAGAACATACACAGTGGACGCGAGCATCAATGGACAAGCCCTCGGCCTATTAGTACCAGTCAACTCCACACCTCACGGTGCTTCCATATCTGGCCTATCAACCCAGTCGTCTACTGGGAGCCTTACCCCATCAAGTGGGTGGGAGTCCTCATCTCGAAGCAGGCTTCCCGCTTAGATGCTTTCAGCGGTTATCCCTCCCGAACGTAGCCAACCAGCCATGCCCTTGGCAGAACAACTGGCACACCAGAGGTTCGTCCGTCCCGGTCCTCTCGTACTAGGGACAGCCCTTCTCAAGACTCCTACGCGCACAGCGGATAGGGACCGAACTGTCTCACGACGTTCTAAACCCAGCTCGCGTACCGCTTTAATGGGCGAACAGCCCAACCCTTGGGACCGACTCCAGCCCCAGGATGCGACGAGCCGACATCGAGGTGCCAAACCATCCCGTCGATATGGACTCTTGGGGAAGATCAGCCTGTTATCCCCGGGGTACCTTTTATCCGTTGAGCGACGGCGCTTCCACAAGCCACCGCCGGATCACTAGTCCCGACTTTCGTCCCTGCTCGACCCGTCGGTCTCACAGTCAAGCTCCCTTGTGCACTTACACTCAACACCTGATTGCCAACCAGGCTGAGGGAACCTTTGGGCGCCTCCGTTACTCTTTAGGAGGCAACCGCCCCAGTTAAACTACCCATCAGACACTGTCCCTGATCCGGATCACGGACCCAGGTTAGACATCCAGCACGACCAGACTGGTATTTCAACGACGACTCCACCCACACTGGCGTGTGAACTTCAAAGTCTCCCAGCTATCCTACACAAGCCGAACCGAACACCAATATCAAACTGTAGTAAAGGTCCCGGGGTCTTTCCGTCCTGCTGCGCGAAACGAGCATCTTTACTCGTAGTGCAATTTCACCGGGCCTATGGTTGAGACAGTCGAGAAGTCGTTACGCCATTCGTGCAGGTCGGAACTTACCCGACAAGGAATTTCGCTACCTTAGGATGGTTATAGTTACCACCGCCGTTTACTGGCGCTTAAGTTCTCAGCTTCGCCCACCCGAAAGTGAGCTAACCGGTCCCCTTAACGTTCCAGCACCGGGCAGGCGTCAGTCCGTATACATCGCCTTACGGCTTCGCACGGACCTGTGTTTTTAGTAAACAGTCGCTTCTCGCTGGTCTCTGCGGCCACCCCCAGCTCGGAGTGCAAGACTCGTCACCGGATGTGGCCCCCCTTCTCCCGAAGTTACGGGGGCATTTTGCCGAGTTCCTTAACCATAGTTCACCCGAACGCCTCGGTATTCTCTACCTGACCACCTGAGTCGGTTTAGGGTACGGGCCGCCATGAAACTCGCTAGAGGCTTTTCTCGACAGCATAGGATCATCCACTTCACCACAATCGGCTCGGCATCAGGTCTCACCCTGCATGAGTGGCGGATTTGCCTACCACTCGGGCTACACCCTTACCCCGGGACAACCACCGCCCGGGATGGACTACCTTCCTGCGTCACCCCATCACTCACCTACTAACCGCTTGGTTCAGCGGCTCCACCACTCCCCATCACTCCGAAGAGATCAAGGGCGGCTTCACGGCCTTAGCATCACGATGCTCGATGTTTGACGCTTCACAGCGGGTACCGGAATATCAACCGGTTATCCATCGACTACGCCTGTCGGCCTCGCCTTAGGTCCCGACTTACCCTGGGCAGATCAGCTTGACCCAGGAACCCTTAGTCAATCGGCGCAAACGTTTCTCACGTTTGTATCGCTACTCATGCCTGCATTCTCACTCGTCAACCGTCCACAACTACCTTCCGGTGCTGCTTCACCCGGCAGACGACGCTCCCCTACCCATCACAGCCGCCGTTGGGCGTATATGCTGCAATGACACGACTTCGGCGGTACGCTTGAGCCCCGCTACATTGTCGGCGCGGAATCACTAGACCAGTGAGCTATTACGCACTCTTTCAAGGGTGGCTGCTTCTAAGCCAACCTCCTGGTTGTCTCTGCGACTCCACATCCTTTCCCACTTAGCGTACGCTTAGGGGCCTTAGTCGATGCTCTGGGCTGTTTCCCTCTCGACCATGGAGCTTATCCCCCACAGTCTCACTGCCGCGCTCTCACTTACCGGCATTCGGAGTTTGGCTAAGGTCAGTAACCCGGTAGGGCCCATCGCCTATCCAGTGCTCTACCTCCGGCAAGAAACACACGACGCTGCACCTAAATGCATTTCGGGGAGAACCAGCTATCACGGAGTTTGATTGGCCTTTCACCCCTAACCACAGGTCATCCCCCAGGTTTTCAACCCTGGTGGGTTCGGTCCTCCACGAAGTCTTACCTCCGCTTCAACCTGCCCATGGCTAGATCACTCCGCTTCGGGTCTTGAGCGTGCTACTCAGTGTCTAATTAAAGACGGCGCCCTGTTCGGACTCGCTTTCGCTACGGCTTCCCCACCCGGGTTAACCTCGCAACACACCGCAAACTCGCAGGCTCATTCTTCAAAAGGCACGCAGTCACGAGAATGTGCAAGCACATTCCGACGCTCCCACGGCTTGTAGGCACACGGTTTCAGGTACTATTTCACTCCGCTCCCGCGGTACTTTTCACCATTCCCTCACGGTACTATCCGCTATCGGTCACCAGGGAATATTTAGGCTTAGCGGGTGGTCCCGCCAGATTCACACGGGATTTCTCGGGCCCCGTGCTACTTGGGTGTCTCTCAAACGAGCCGCTGACGTTTCGACTACGGGGGTCTTACCCTCTACGCCGGACCTTTCGCATGTCCTTCGCCTACATCAACGGTTTCTGACTCGTCCTGCCGCCGGCAGACGACAGAAGAGAGATCCCACAACCCCGCACGCGCAACCCCTGCCGGGTCTCACACGCATACGGTTTGGCCTCATCCGGTTTCGCTCGCCACTACTCCCGGAATCACGGTTGTTTTCTCTTCCTGAGGGTACTGAGATGTTTCACTTCCCCTCGTTCCCTCCACACTGCCTATGTGTTCAGCAGTGGGTGACAGCCCATGACGACTGCCGGGTTTCCCCATTCGGAAACCCCCGGATCAAAGCCTGGTTGACGACTCCCCGGGGACTATCGCGGCCTCCCACGTCCTTCATCGGTTCCTGGTGCCAAGGCATCCACCGTGCGCCCTTAAAAACTTGGCCACAGATGCTCGCGTCCACTGTGCAGTTCTCAAACAACGACCAGCCACCCATCACCCCGAACTCTTACGGTTCGAGTGCACTGGGGCCGGCAGCTGAAGGCAGCCGTATCGGCCGTACCTTCAGATACCCAACAGCGTGCCCGGCACCGTCCGTCCGTTCCCTCTGTGTTCCACGCCGAAGCAGTACTAGCAGGAGAATTTCAGGACCGGTGCCGAATAATCAACGTTCCACCCATGAGCAACCGTGCAAGACATTTGCTTGCAGTCGGCTATGTGCTCCTTAGAAAGGAGGTGATCCAGCCGCACCTTCCGGTACGGCTACCTTGTTACGACTTCGTCCCAATCGCCAGTCCCACCTTCGACAGCTCCCTCCCACAAGGGGTTGGGCCACCGGCTTCGGGTGTTACCGACTTTCGTGACGTGACGGGCGGTGTGTACAAGGCCCGGGAACGTATTCACCGCAGCAATGCTGATCTGCGATTACTAGCGACTCCGACTTCATGGGGTCGAGTTGCAGACCCCAATCCGAACTGAGACCGGCTTTTTGAGATTCGCTCCACCTCACGGTATCGCAGCTCATTGTACCGGCCATTGTAGCACGTGTGCAGCCCAAGACATAAGGGGCATGATGACTTGACGTCGTCCCCACCTTCCTCCGAGTTGACCCCGGCGGTCTCCTGTGAGTCCCCATCACCCCGAAAGGCATGCTGGCAACACAGAACAAGGGTTGCGCTCGTTGCGGGACTTAACCCAACATCTCACGACACGAGCTGACGACAGCCATGCACCACCTGTATACCGACCACAAGGGGGCACCCATCTCTGGATGTTTCCGGTATATGTCAAGCCTTGGTAAGGTTCTTCGCGTTGCGTCGAATTAAGCCACATGCTCCGCCGCTTGTGCGGGCCCCCGTCAATTCCTTTGAGTTTTAGCCTTGCGGCCGTACTCCCCAGGCGGGGAACTTAATGCGTTAGCTGCGGCACCGACGACGTGGAATGTCGCCAACACCTAGTTCCCACCGTTTACGGCGTGGACTACCAGGGTATCTAATCCTGTTCGCTCCCCACGCTTTCGCTCCTCAGCGTCAGTAATGGCCCAGAGATCCGCCTTCGCCACCGGTGTTCCTCCTGATATCTGCGCATTTCACCGCTACACCAGGAATTCCGATCTCCCCTACCACACTCTAGCTAGCCCGTATCGACTGCAGACCCGAGGTTAAGCCTCGGGCTTTCACAATCGACGTGACAAGCCGCCTACGAGCTCTTTACGCCCAATAATTCCGGACAACGCTTGCGCCCTACGTATTACCGCGGCTGCTGGCACGTAGTTAGCCGGCGCTTCTTCTGCAGGTACCGTCACTTTCGCTTCTTCCCTGCTGAAAGAGGTTTACAACCCGAAGGCCGTCATCCCTCACGCGGCGTCGCTGCATCAGGCTTTCGCCCATTGTGCAATATTCCCCACTGCTGCCTCCCGTAGGAGTCTGGGCCGTGTCTCAGTCCCAGTGTGGCCGGTCGCCCTCTCAGGCCGGCTACCCGTCGTCGCCTTGGTGAGCCACTACCTCACCAACAAGCTGATAGGCCGCGGGCTCATCCTTCACCGCCGGAGCTTTCCAAGTTCGAAGATGCCTCCGAACCTCGTATCCGGTATTAGACCCCGTTTCCAGGGCTTGTCCCAGAGTGAAGGGCAGATTGCCCACGTGTTACTCACCCGTTCGCCACTAATCCCCTCCCGAAGGAGGTTCATCGTTCGACTTGCATGTGTTAAGCACGCCGCCAGCGTTCGTCCTGAGCCAGGATCAAACTCTCCGTGAATGTTTACTCGGCCAGAAAATTAATTCAGCCGGTGAGCACCACGAGAGCGGAACAGTCGGAGGAATGATCCGACCGTTCACAGCGTCCTCGCTGTGTATTTCAAAGGAACCTCGTCCCGGTCGTGATGACCGGAGACGGGGTATCAACATATCTGGCGTTGATTTTTGGCACGCTGTTGAGTTCTCAAGGAACGGTCGCTTCCTTTGTACTCACCCGAGAGACTCTCTCGCGGCTTTCCTCCGGGCGCTTCCCTTCGGTCTTGCGTTTCCGACTCTATCAGATCCTTTCGGCGTCCGATTCCCGGTCGGCGGGATTTGTCTGGAGGTTTCGGCTTTCGCCGTCGCCCTTTCGACATTCACTACGTTAGCCGATTCCCTCGGCAACTCATAATCGAGTCTCGCGAGTTCGAATTCGGGCACGCGGGCGCGCCGAAAACGACCCCAATGAGGGGTTGTAGCTAGATAGTGGGTTGGCCGCTCCGGCTGCTGGCGATCGCCGTACCCGGTTCAGCGGCTCGGGCTACATTACGCACCTCGCAAGGCCGCGTCAACTTCGGCGGCGCCTCGGCACGTGCGCCCGATAGGGGCTCACCGTCGGGTCGTTGGCGATCCAGAACCGCCACGGGTGGATCTCCCCGTCACCCCCCTCGCCGGCGACGCCGGTGCGTGGACCATTGCGTACCTGGTCGCGGGGTACGGCCGTGCCGGTCAGCATCCTCAGGGGTGTCTCGTCCGAGGCGCACGCGTCAGTGCCGTCCAGGGCCCGGTCGATGCCCAGGGCCGTGGCCAGTCGGGCCGGGCCCTTGGCCAGTTCCTCGTCGTTACGGGCCGAGAGCCGGCGTTTGCGGGCGGGCTCGACGCCCTCGATCACCTCCCCGGCCCGGAGCAGGACCGCGCTCGCCCGGCCCTCGGGGCCACAGACGAGGTTCATGCAGTGCCACATGCCGTAGGTGAAGTAGACGTATACATGTCCGGGCGGGCCGAACATCACGGCGTTGCGGGGGGTCTGGCCGCGGTAGGCGTGGGAGCCGGGATCGTTGGGGCCGTCGTACGCCTCCACTTCTGTCAGGCGTACGGCGATCGGGCCGTCGGGGGTCGTCCGGACCAGGACGCGGCCGAGGAGGTCGGGGGCAACCTCCAGGACGGGGCGGTCGAAGAACTCTCGGGGCAGTGGCGTACGGTCCGGGGGCGCGATCATGCCGTCCGAGGGTAGTCCAGACGGGTCAGCGCCAGAGCGGAACCGGTGGCGGCTGGATCGCGTTTGTACGGGGCGAGGGTCCATTCGTAAAGGGAGAGTCAATGGCGTTCAAGAAGCTGCTCGCGAGCCTCGGTGCCGGCGGTGCCTCGGTCGAGACCGTGCTGACCGAGGTCAACGTCGTCCCGGGCGGTGTGGTCCAGGGCGAGGTCCGGATCCAGGGCGGGTCCGTGAACCAGGACATCGAGGGGCTGTCCGTCGGCCTGCAGGCCCGGGTCGAGGTGGAGAGCGGCGACGAGGAGTACAAGCAGAACATCGAGTTCACGAAGGTGCGCCTCGGCGGTGCCTTCGAGCTGCAGTCGGGTGCCGTGCACGCGGTGCCGTTCGGGCTGGAGATCCCCTGGGAGACGCCGGTCACGATGATCGACGGGCAGTCCCTGCGCGGGATGCACATCGGGGTGACCACCGAGCTGGAGATCGCCCGCGCGCTCGACTCCACCGACCTGGACCCGATCAACGTGCACCCGCTGCCGGCGCAGCAGGCGATCCTCGACGCCTTCATCCAGCTGGGCTTCCGCTTCAAGAACGCGGACATGGAGCGCGGGCACATCCGGGGCACGCGGCAGCGGCTGCCGTTCTACCAGGAGATCGAGTTCTACCCGCCGTCGCAGTACCGGGGCCTGAACCAGGTCGAGCTGAGCTTCATCGCCGACGAGCACGCCATGGACGTCGTTCTGGAGATGGACAAGAAGCCCGGCCTGTTCAGCGAGGGCTCGGACACCTACCGCTCCTTCCAGGTGGGTCTGCACGACTTCCAGGGGACCGACTGGACGGCATACCTCAACCAGTGGCTGTCCGAGGTCGGCAGCAGGCGCAACTGGTTCTAGGCTCGGTTCCACCGAACGGAATCGATCAGGAGGTACCGAGGTGACCGAGCTCAAGCGGCGGCCGCTCCCCCACGACTTCCACCCGCCCGTGCCGTCGTTCACGGTGACGAGCACGGACGTCGAGGAGGGCGCGACACTGGGGAGCGCCCAGGTGCAGGCTGAGGGCAACACCTCCCCGCAGCTGCGGTGGGAAGGCTTCCCGCCGGGGACCAAGAGCTTCGCCGTGACCTGCTACGACCCCGACGCGCCGACGGGCAGCGGGTTCTGGCACTGGGTCCTGTTCGACATCCCGGCGTCGGTGACCGAGCTGCCGGCCGGCGCGGGCAGCGGCAAGTTCGAGGGGCTGCCCGAGGGTGCCGTACACGCGCGGAGCGACTACGGGTCGAAGGAGTTCGGCGGGGCCGCTCCGCCGCCCGGGGACGGTCCGCACCGGTACGTCTTCACGGTGTACGCGGTGGACCAGGAGAAGCTCGGTCCGGACTCGGACGCCTCTCCGGCCGTCGTCGGCTTCAACCTGCGGTTCCACACGATCGGCCGCGCCCAGCTGATCGGTGAGTACGAGAATCCGGGTGAGGGCTGAGCCGGCCCGGCCCTGTCGAACATCGGACGTTCATAGAACGTTTGCCCGCCTCTGGTCCTGGAAGTGATCAGAGACGGGCATTTTTTATTGCGTTGTCCATCTCGGCGCGCCCGTCCAGAGTTGATCCAAGCCCGCCGGGGGTGGGCAGGTGCACATGGGAGGTGGGCTGGATGCGTGACACGTTGGTCCTCAACGCGAGCTTCGAACCGCTGTCGACGGTCACTCTGAACCGTGCCGTCGTGCTGGTGCTGCAGGACAAGGCGGTCGTCGAGCAGGCCCACCCCGAGCTGCGGATGCGCGGTGCCGATCTCGACATACCCGCGCCCCAGGTGATCAGGCTGTGCAGGTATGTACGGGTGCCGTTCCGAAGACAAGCGCCGTGGTCGCGGCGGGGTGTGCTGGTCCGGGACCGGCACCGGTGCGCGTACTGCGGGCGCCGGGCCACGACGGTGGACCATGTGCTGCCGCGGGCGCAGGGCGGGCGGGACACGTGGCTGAACACGGTGGCGGCGTGCGCGGAGGACAACCACCGGAAGGCGGACCGGACTCCGGAGGAGGCGGGGATGGCGTTGTTGCGGGCGCCGTTCGAGCCGACGCCTGCCAATGCGATGTTGCTGTCGCTGGGGGCCGAGGAGTTCGAGGCTTTGCCTGGGTGGTTGGTTGGGGAAGCGGCCTAGGCGTCTGCCGGGTTCTGCGCGTGTGCGGGCGCGGGTCCGTGTCGGTTGCTCGCGCAGTTCCCCGCGCCCCTTAGGGGCGCTGCCCCTAGTCGATGCCGGGCTTTTCGTAGCGTTGGGGGGGCGTGCCGGTGTTCTGGGGTGGGACCGTGGGGTTGTTGCCGCCGTTGCCGCCCTGGCCGCCGCCCAGGGGGCCGAAGTTGCCCATGGCTCCGGAAAGGCCCTTGAGGGCGTCGCCGATTTCGCTGGGGACGATCCAGAGCTTGTTGGCGTCGCCCTCGGCGATCTTGGGGAGCATCTGGAGGTATTGGTAGGACAGCAGCTTCTGGTCGGGGTCGCCGGCGTGGATCGCCTCGAACACCGTGCGGACGGCCTGGGCTTCACCCTCGGCGCGCAGGGCCGCTGCCTTGGCCTCACCCTCGGCGCGCAGGATCTGGGACTGCTTCTCGCCCTCGGCGGTGAGGATGGCGGCCTGGCGGGTGCCCTCCGCGGTGAGGATGGCGGCGCGCTTGTCACGGTCGGCGCGCATCTGCTTCTCCATCGAGTCCTGGATGGAGGTCGGGGGTTCGATGGCCTTCAGTTCCACGCGGTTGACGCGGATGCCCCACTTGCCGGTGGCCTCGTCGAGGACGCCCCGCAGGGCCGCGTTGATCTCCTCGCGGGAGGTCAGGGTGCGTTCGAGGTCCATGCCGCCGATGATGTTGCGGAGCGTGGTGACGGTGAGCTGCTCGATGGCCTGGATGTAGCTGGCGACCTCGTAGGTGGCGGCCCGGGCGTCGGTCACCTGGTAGTAGATGACGGTGTCGATGTTGACGACCAGGTTGTCCTGGGTGATCACCGGCTGGGGCGGGAACGGTACGACCTGTTCGCGCAGGTCGATGCGGTTGCGGATGGTGTCGATGAACGGGACCACGATGTTCAGGCCCGCGTTCAGCGTCCGCGTGTAGCGGCCGAAGCGCTCGACGATGGCGGCGCTCGCCTGTGGGATGACTTGGATGGTCTTGATCAGGGCGATGAAGACCAACACCACCAGGATGATCAAGACGATGATGACCGGTTCCATCGTCGCTCCCCGTACCCTTCTCCGCTTCGGCGCCTTCGGCAGATCTTATGGCTGTTGAAGATCTTGCTGGTCGAGTCTGACAGACCGTCGTGCAACTCGTGGGTCAGATGGGCGAGATGACTCGGATGACTCCGGATGGCTCCGGATGACTCAGATGACGATCGCGGTGGCCCCCTCGATGTCCACGACGTCCACTTCCTGGCCGACGTCGTAGGCGCGGCCGGTGTCGAGGGCGCGGGCCGACCAGACTTCCCCGGCGAGTTTGATACGGCCGCCCGAGCCGTCGACGCGTTCCAGTACGACGGCCTGTCTGCCCTTCAACGCGTCCACTCCGGTGGCGAGTTGGGGGCGCTGCGCGCCGTGCCGTACGGCGATGGGCCGGACGACGGCGATGAGGGCGACCGAGACGACGACGAAGGTCAGCACCTGGATCACGGCGTCGAAGCCGAGACCCGCGGCGATCGCGGCGGCGACGGCACCGGCGGCGAGCATGCCGAACTCGGGCATCGCGGTGACCACGAGGGGGATGCCGAGCGCCGCCGCGCCGACGAGCCACCACACCCATGCCTCGATGCCGTTCACACGGCCATGGTAGGTCCGCGGGTTGACGGCCGACAGGGCGCGTGGGCGCGGGCGTCAGGCCATCGGCAGGCCCTGCGCGGTCCAGCGCTCGCCGACCTGCTCGACGACGAGCGGGAGGCCGAAGCAGAGGGAGAGGTTGCGGGAGGTGAGTTCCAGCTCGATCGGGCCTGCGGCGAGGACCTTGCCCTGACGGATCATGAGGACGTGGGTGAAGCCGGGGGCGATCTCCTCGACATGGTGGGTGACCATGATCATGGAGGGGGCGATCGGGTCACGGGCGAGCCGGCCCAGGCGGCGGACCAGGTCCTCGCGGCCGCCGAGGTCGAGGCCGGCGGCGGGCTCGTCGAGGAGGAGCAGTTCGGGGTCGGTCATGAGGGCGCGGGCGATGAGGGTGCGCTTGCGCTCGCCCTCGGAGAGGGTGCCGAAGCGGCGGTCGAGGTAGTCGCTCATGCCGAGGCGGTCGAGGAAAGCGCGGGCCCGCTGCTCGTCGACGTCCTCGTACTCCTCCTGCCAGCCGGCGGTCATGCCGTAGGCGGCGGTGAGGACGGTCTGCAGGACGGTCTGGCGCTTGGGGAGCTTCTCGGACATGGCGACGCCGGCCACGCCGATGCGCGGGCGCAGCTCGAAGACGTCGACCTTGCCGAGGGTGTCGCCGAGGATGGTGGCGGTGCCCTTGCTGGGGAAGAGGTAGCTGGAGGCGACGTTCAGGAGGGTGGTCTTGCCGGCGCCGTTGGGGCCGAGGATGACCCAGCGCTCGCCCTCCTTCACCGACCAGGAGACCTGGTCCACCAGAGCCCGGCCCTCGCGGACCACGGATACGTCCTGAAGCTCCAGAACATCGCTCATGAGCGCGTTGTCTCCCCTTGCAGTGTGGCCGGTCTCGGCTGTCGCGTACGCCTGTGGCTCGGTCCGCCGCGCCGGTGGGCGCAGCCCATATGAAATCTACGCCACGCGTGCGCGGCTCCCATCCATCGGTCCGGTCCTTAGGGTGGGGGCATGCTCTCGGAACCGCGTTCAGGACGCCTTGCCGCTTGGGGAAACGCCCTTTTGGCCGGACTTGTCTCTCCGGATGACGCCGTGCTCGCCATTGTGGGTGAGGACGCGGTGCACCGGGTGGAGGGGCTGCCGGGTGAGTCCGCCCAGGTCGGGCTGTCGCTGGCGCTGGGCCGGCTGCGGGCGCTGGGGGCGACGGGGCTGCGGGTCGCGTTGCCGGCGCCGGGGCATCCGCTGGGGTTGAGCGGGCCGCCGCCGTTCAATGCGCGGGCGCTGGAGGCGGAGGAGGCGGTGGTCTGCTTCGGGGCCGCGTTCGGGCTGGTGCCTGAGGTGTACGAGGCCGGGCCCGAGGGTGATGTTCATGTCGAGGTGGTGTGGCACTGCCTGCCGGTGCGGGAGGCGCCGCCCGCGGACGTGCCGTCGCTGGGCGAGGCGGAGCGGGAGCTGGCGGAGGCCCTGCGGGAGGCGACCGAGGTGCTGTCGAAGCTGGATGTCGCCGGGTCGGGGCCGGTGGCTGAGGCGGCGATCGACGCGTATCGGGCGCGGGCCGAGCGGGGGCGGGGGGAGGAGGTGCTGGCGCCCGGGTATCCGCCGCGTGCGGTGCGGGTGTTGGAGCTGGCTCAGCGGGTGGGGCTGCTGGTGTCCCTGGCGTACGGAAATGGGCACGGGGGTGCGGTCAGCTCCGCGGAGATGGCCGCTCGGGCGGAGGCGTTGCGGCCGGTGGAGCGGACCGCTCGGCGGGCGCAGGTGGCGGCGTACAACTCCGTTGTGGAGGAACGGGAGCGGGGCCTTCGCTGAGCGTCCCTGTGCCCGGTCGGGGGTGGGTCCGCTCACCGGCGCTCGCCGGGTACCGCTGCGCCCACCCGTGCCGCCCTTGCGGCACGCATGCCCGCAGCTGGGTAGATACGTACGTGCCCCGTCAGGGGCGCGGGGAACTGCGCGACAAGCCACCGCGCGCCCGCAGGCGAAGACGGCCGCAGGCCTCGCCGTGGGGTGGGAAGCCTGCGGCCGGCAGCATGTGTCAGTGGTTGAGGCCCAGGTTGCCGAACGCGGGGTTCAGCGCGCCGATGACGCTCACGCTGTTGCCCACCGCGTTCACCGGGACGTGCACCGGGACCTGGACGAGGTTGCCGGAGGCGACACCGGGAGAGCCCTGGGCCGCGCCGTCGGCCCAGGCGCCGTCCGCGGCGGACGCCATCCCCGCGCCAGCGGCCATCAGGCCCCCCGCCACCAGCGTCACGGCCGCCGCCTTCTTCAGGTTCTTCACTTTCAGCCCCTCCTAGGTGTTCACCGCGGCAGGTGCGCCGCGGCACGCACTGGAGAACGGCGGAGATCGCCGGAGGATGCGCCATCCGGGTGACATTCCCACGACGGTATGAATCTCAGCCCGTCACACCGTGACGTACGGCCCAAAGCGCCGCCTGGGTGCGGTCCGCCAGGTCGAGCTTCATCAGGATGTTCGACACGTGCGTCTTGACCGTCTTCTCGGACAGCACGAGCGCGCGGGCGATCTCCCGGTTGGAGCGCCCGTCGGCTATCAGCCCGAGCACCTCACGCTCCCGGTCGGTGAGGGAACTCCCCCGTCCCTGACCGGAGTTGTTCTCCTCCTGGGAGAGCAGGGCGCCCGCGACCTCCGGCTGGAGCAGGATGTGCCCGGCGTGCACGGAGCGGATGGCGCCGGCCAGGGCGTCGGGGTCCACGTCCTTGTACACGTACCCGGCGGCGCCGGCCCGCAGGGCGGGGACGACCGTGCGCTGCTCGGTGAAGCTGGTGACGATCAGCACGCGCGCGGGGTTGTCGAGCTCGCGGAGCCGGCGCAGAGCCTCGATCCCGTCCATGCCCGGCATCTTGACGTCCATGAGGACGACGTCGGGCCGGAGTTCCTCGGCGCGCTCGACCCCTTCGGCGCCGTCGGCGGCCTCGCCGACGACCTCGATGTCGTCCTGTACCTCCAGGAAGGTGCGCAGTCCCCGGCGGACGACCTGGTGGTCGTCGACGAGGAGCACCCTGATCGCCTCAGCCACCGGGGACCTCCATCTCGATCGTGGTGCCCTTGCCGGGCGCCGATTCCACGGTGAGCCTGCCGCCGACCCCGCTCGCGCGGTCCCGCATGGAGACCAGGCCGAGGTGGCGTCCGGCGCGCCGGACCGTCTTCGGTTCGAAGCCGCCGCCGTCGTCGGTGACCCGCAGGACGGCTCCGCCGCCGCGCCGGTCCACGCTGACGTGGACCTGGTCGGCGCCTGCGTGCCGCAGGGCGTTGTGCAGGGCTTCCTGGGCGACGCGCAGCAGGGCCTCCTCCTGGGCGGCGGGCAGGGCGCGGAAGCCGGTGGTGGAGAAGGTCACGCGCGCGGTGTGGGCGCGGTCGAGGACCTGGGTCTGGGTGCGCAGGGTGGCGATCAGGCCGTCCTCGTCGAGGGCGGCGGGGCGCAGCTCGACGACGGCGGCACGCAGCTCTTCGGTGGCCTCGGCGGCGAGCGCGGCGACCTGGTGCAGCTCGCCCTTGGCGCGGGCGGGGTCGCGGTCGACCAGCGCGGCGGCGGCCTGGGCGGTCAGGCGCAGGGAGAAGAGCTTCTGGCTGACGGCGTCGTGCAGCTCGTGGGCGAGGCGGGAGCGTTCCTCGGCGATGGTCAGTTCGCGGCTGCGTTCGTAGAGACGGGCGTTGGTGAGGGCGATGGCGGCGTGCTGGGCGAGGATGGAGAGGAGTTCCTCGTCGTCGGCGGTGAAGCCGCAGCTGCCCTCGGGCTTTGGACAGTTCTTGTTCGCGAGGAAGAGTGCGCCGATGACCTCGTCGCCGTCGCGGATGGGCAGGCCCAGGAAGTCGACGAGGTCGGGGTGGGCGGAGGGCCAGCCCTCGAAGCGGGCGTCCTTGCGTACGTCGGCGAGGCGCTGCGGCCGGGCCTCGTCCAGCATCGCGGCGAGGATGCCGTGCCGCCGGGGCAGCGGGCCGATGGCCTTCCACTGGGCGTCGCTGACGCCGTCGACGACGAACTGGGCGAAGCCTCCGTGGTCGTCCGGGACGCCCAGCGCGGCGTACTGCGCGTCGAGCAGCTCGCGGGCGGAGGCGACGATCGTCTTCAGGACGTCGCGCACCTCCAGGTGCCTGCTCATGGCCAGCAGCGCGGCGCTGACCGCGGCGAGGCCGGACCGGGGGCCTTGACTCATGACCTCACGGTACCGGCGGGGTATGACAGACCGGATCGGACAGGGGGACGGCGGGGCTGGTCCTCAGGGCCTAGGGCCGTGGGGGTAGGTCGCCCGGCCCCGGGCGGGCGGCGTACGTCGAAGGGACCCTCCGGTTTGCGGCCCGCGTCCGAGGCGGTGCGGGGGCCGCCGTTCCTACGTTGAGATCACCCGCCCGACGGGGGCGGGGAGCGACGAGGGGACGGTTGTCATGCCGGTAGCGATCATCACGGGGGCCTCGAAGGGGCTGGGGCGGGCGCTCGCCGAGGGGCTGGCCGCGCGCGGCTGGGACCTGGTGCTCGACGCCCGGGGCGCCGACGCCCTCAAGGAGGCGGCGGAGGCGGTCGCCGGGCAGGGCGGCGGGCGCGTGGAGGCGCTGGCCGGGGACGTCACGGACGCCGGGCACCGGTCGGCGCTGGTGGCGGCCGCGCGGGGGCTGGGCGGGGTCGACCTGCTGGTGAACAACGCGAGCGCGCTGGGCTCCGAGCCGCTGGTGCGGCTGGCGGAGCTGCCGGTGGCGGGGCTGCGGCGGGCGCTGGAGGTGAACGTGGTGGCGGCGCTGGGCCTGGTCCAGGAGGCACTGCCGCTGCTGCGGGAGTCACCTGCGGGCGCGGTCGTCACGGTCAGCTCGGACGCGGCGGCGGAGGCGTACGAGACGTGGGGCGGCTACGGCGCCTCCAAGGCGGCGCTGGACCAGCTGGCGGCGGTGCTGGGCGCCGAGGAGCCGGGGCTACGGGTGTGGGCGGTGGACCCCGGGGACATGGCGACCGATCTGTACGCGGCCGCCGTACCGGACGACGACGATCCGCGTCCGGCGCCCTCCGGTGTCGTACCGGCGTTCCTGCGGCTGCTGGACGAGCGGCCGGCGAGCGGGCGGTACGCGGCGCCGGCTCTGGTGGAGGGGCGATGAGTACGGCGGTGAAGGTGCCGGAGGAGCTGTCCGCGCGGGTGCCGGCCGAGCAGCGCGGTCCGGGGCTGGACCGGGATGCCGTACGGCTGCTGGTGTCGCGCGGTACCGAGGTGACGCACCACGTGTTCGCGGAGCTGCCGGGGCTGCTGCGGGCCGGGGACCTGCTGGTGGTGAACACCTCGGTGACGCTGGCGGCGGCCGTGGACGGGCAGGCCGGGCCCGCGCGCGTGGTGGTGCACTTCTCCACGCGCGGGGACGACGGCCGGTGGGCGGTCGAGCTGCGCGAGCCGGACGGGCGGGGCACCACGCGCGTGCGTGCGGGCTCGCGCGCGGGGACCGTGGTGGCGTTGCCCGGCGGGGCGCGGCTGATGCTGGAGGAGCCGCTGAGCCCGCGTGGGGACCGGCTGTGGCGGGCGAGTGTGTCGGGGGCGGAGGTGCTGCGGGTGCTGCGGGAGCACGGGCGGCCGATCCGCTACTCCTATACGGACCGGGATCAGCCGCTGTCGGTGTACCAAACGGTGTTCGCGCTGCCCGCGCCGGACGGGTCGGGGAGTGCGGAGATGCCGAGTGCGGCGCGGCCGTTCACGGCGCGGCTGGTGGCGGAGCTGG
Organism: Streptomyces sp. L2; assembly: GCF_004124325.1. Classification (NCBI taxonomy): domain Bacteria; kingdom Bacillati; phylum Actinomycetota; class Actinomycetes; order Kitasatosporales; family Streptomycetaceae; genus Streptomyces; species Streptomyces sp. L2. The sequence goes on along the minus strand of NZ_QBDT01000001.1, from coordinate 6,256,836 downwards.
TGAGCCGGGGGGTGCAGTTCGCGCCGGTCACGCTGCACACGGGGGTGGCGTCGGCGGAGGCGCACGAGCCGCCGTACCCGGAGCGGTTCTCGGTGCCCGAGGCGTCGGCGCGGCTGATCAACGCGGCGCGGGCGTCGGGGCGCCGGGTGGTGGCGGTCGGTACGACGGCCGTGCGGGCCGTGGAGTCGGCGGTGGGCCCGGACGGGCTGGTGCGGGCGGCCGCGGGGTGGACGGATCTGGTTGTCACCCCGGAGCGCGGGGTACGCGTGGTCGACGGGCTGCTGACCGGGCTGCACGAGCCGGAGGCCTCGCATCTGCTGATGCTGCGGGCGGTGGCGGGGCGCGCGGCGGTCGACCGGAGTTACGAGGAGGCGCTGCGCGGGCTCTATCTGTGGCACGAGTTCGGCGACGTGCATCTCATCCTCCCGGAGGAGGCCCCTCACGCAGAGCGTTGCGGGGGCAACTCCGGGTGAGACTGTTACGTGGTCGATGTGAGCCCGCGCATAGGGCGCACATCACGTACGACCGGGCATAGGAGACAACCCCTCCCGCATGAACGGGACAGACGGTCCAGTCTGTCCCGTTTTGCCTATCCCTGATCCACTATCGGGCTTCGTACGTCACACCTTTGCCTGGGCATTTTGCGGCCGCTAAGAATTGCTCCCGTCGCTCAGCGCCGTGGGTTCACCCCCGCGGCGTTCGTGTGGGAGGAGCCGATTCCCCCGGCGGACGCAGGAGCGACCTCCGCGCTACTCGAAGAGGTCCATCAGCCATGCCCAAGAACATCCTCGATCGCCGTCTCAGTCGCACGCTGACCAGGCAGCACAAGATCGCCATCGCCGGTGTGAGCACGCTCGGCGCCGCCGCCCTCGCCTTCTCGGCCGTGCCGAGCAGCGCCGACACGGTGGCCACCGGCGAGCCGACGGCGGCTTCGCAGGTCGCCTACGGCCAGGTCAAGGACCTGAAGGACGTCAAGGGCACGGTCACCGACCAGCTCACGAGCGACAAGGTCAAGCTCGACACCTTCGCGGCGAAGAAGAAGGCCGCCGACCAGGCCGCCGCCAAGAAGAAGGCCGACGCCGAGGCCGCCGCGAAGAAGAAGGCGGCCGACGCGGCCGCCGCCAAGCGGGCCGCCGCGAAGAAGGCCGCGCAGGAGCGCGCCGCCAAGCAGGCCGCGAACCGGTCCGCGCAGCGCCCGCAGATGGAGACGGTCGCCGCGAAGACGTACGCGAACAACCTGGACGGCTGGATCCGGCACTCGCTGGACATCATGCACGCCAAGGGCATCCCGGGCAGCTACAGCGGCCTGCACCGCAACATCATGCGGGAGTCCTCGGGCAACCCCATGGCCATCAACAACTGGGACGTCAACGCGATCAACGGCATCCCCTCGAAGGGTCTGCTGCAGGTCATCCCGCCGACCTTCGCGGCGTACCACGTCGCGGGCACCTCGTGGAACATCTACGACCCGGTCGCCAACATCACCGCCGCCGCCAACTACGCGGCGCACCGGTACGGCTCGATCGACAACGTCAACAGCGCGTACTGAGGCTGGCGCGGACCTCTGAACGCACGCCGAAGGGCGGCACCCGGTGACCGGGTGCCGCCCTTCGGCCTGTCCGCACGCCCAGAGGGGCGGTCGCCTACTTGCGCATGACCTCGGGCTCGTGCCGACGCAGGAAGCGGGCCACGAAGAAGCCGCAGACCACACCGAGCGCGATCAGCGCCACCATGTCCAGGCCCCAGGCCGAGGCCTGGTGGTCCCACAGCGGGTCCGTGCTGGTCGGGTCGTCGGTGTTCGGGGCGATGTTGTTGAAGTCCAGCGTGGAGCCGGCCGCGGCCACCGCCCAGCGGGACGGCATCAGGTACGAGAACTCGTTGACGCCGAGCGTGCCGTGCAGGGTGAAGAGGCAGCCGGTGAACACGACCTGGATGATCGCGAACATGACCAGCAGCGGCATGGTCTTCTCGGCCGTCTTCACCAGCGAGGAGATCACCAGGCCGAACATCATCGACGTGAAGCCGAGCGCCATGATCGGCAGGCACAGCTCGAACAGCGTCGAGCTGCCCAGGACGAGGCCCTTGCCGGGCACCTCGCGGCTGGAGAAGCCGATCAGGCCGACCATCAGGCCCTGCAGCACGGTGACGGCACCGAGGACGACGACCTTGGACATCAGGTACGCGGACCGGGACAGGCCGGTCGCCCGTTCCCGCTCGTAGATCACCCGTTCCTTGATCAGCTCACGAACGGAGTTGGCGGCGCCCGCGAAGCACGCGCCGACCGCGAGGATCAGCAGGACCGTGGTCGCCGTGCCGTTCGGGATGTGGGCGCCCGTCCTGGGGTTGACCGGGTTGACCAGCAGGCCCTTGTCATGATCGATCAACAGGCTGACCGCACCCAGTACGGCCGGCAGGATCACCGTCAGGGCGAGGAAGCCCTTGTCGGACACGATGACGGACACATAGCGCCGGATCAATGTCATCAACTGGGAGCCCCACGCCTGCGGCTTGGGCGGCTTGATGGCCTGCGGCGGAGGCATGTGTACGGACTGCGGGGCCACGGCGTCGATGTCCGCTGCGTACATCTGGTAGTGCTGCGAGCCCTTCCAGCGGCCCGCCCAGTCGTAGTCGCGGTAGTTCTCGAAGGCGGAGAAGACGTCGGCCCAGGTGTCGTAGCCGAAGAAGTTCAGCGCCTCCTCCGGCGGACCGAAGTAGGCGACCGAGCCGCCCGGGGCCATCACCAGCAGCTTGTCGCAGATCGCCAGCTCGGCCACCGAGTGGGTGACCACGAGGACCGTACGGCCGTCGTCGGCGAGACCGCGCAGCAGCTGCATGACGTCGCGGTCCATGCCCGGGTCGAGGCCCGAGGTGGGCTCGTCCAGGAAGATCAGCGACGGCTTGGTGAGCAGCTCCAGGGCCACCGACACACGCTTGCGCTGGCCACCGGAGAGGGAGGTGACCTTCTTGTCCTTGTGGATGTCGAGCTTCAGCTCGCGCAGCACCTCTTCGATGCGGGCGTCGCGTTCCTGCGCCGTGGTGTCGGCCGGGAAGCGCAGCTTGGCCGCGTACTTCAGGGCCTTCTTGACGGTCAGCTCCTTGTGCAGGATGTCGTCCTGCGGGACCAGACCGATGCGCTGGCGCAGCTCGGCGAACTGCTTGTACAGGTTGCGGTTGTCGTACAGCACCTCGCCCTGGTTGGCGGGCCGGTAGCCGGTGAGCGCCTTGAGGAGCGTCGACTTGCCGGAGCCGGAGGGGCCGATGACCGCGATCAGCGACTTCTCCGGGACGCCGAAGGAGACGTCCTTGAGGATCTGCTTGCCGCCGTCGACCGTGACGGTCAGGTGGCGGGCCGAGAAGGAGACCTCACCGGTGTCGACGAACTCCTCGAGCCGGTCGCCGACGATGCGGAAGGTGGAGTGGCCGACGCCGACGATGTCGGTCGGGCCGAGGAGCGCCGTACCGCCCTTGGCGATCGGCTGGCCGTTGACGTACGTGCCGTTGTGCGAGCCGAGGTCGCGGATCTCGAAGCGGCCGTCGGGCGTCGAGTGGAACTCGGCGTGGTGCCGGGAGACCTGCAGGTCGGAGACGACCAGCTCGTTCTCCAGGGCACGGCCGATGCGCATCACGCGGCCGACGGAGAACTGGTGGAAGGTCGTCGGGCTGCGGTCGCCGTAGACCGGCGGCGCCCCCGCGCCACCACCGGGCGTCTTCTGCGCGAACTGCTCGGCCGGGCCGCCCTGCTGCTGCGGGAACGCCGCCGGCTGCTGGGGCTGCTGCGGCTGCTGCCATCCGGCCTGCGGGGCCTGTTGCGGTGCCGCCGGCTGCTGTGCCGCGGGCTGCTGCGGGGCCTGTTGCGGCGTCTGGGACCAGCCGGCGCCCGCGCCCTGGGCCGCGTACGGCGCCGCCTGCGGCTGCGCCTGCGCGGGCGCGGCGGCACCGGACAGGTTCAGGCACGGCCCGTCGGTCGCGTTGCCGAGGTACACGGCCGTTCCGGGGCCGACCTCCAGCTGGTGGATCCGCTGGCCCCCCACGAACGTTCCGTTGGTGCTGCCGTGGTCCTCGACGACCCAACTGCGGCCGTTGAAGCTGACCGTGGCGTGGCGCCAGGACACCCTGGCGTCGTCGAAGACGATGTCACCCTGCGGATCGCGGCCGAGGGTGTAGGGCCTGGACGCATCGAGCGTCCAGGTCCGTCCGTTTGATTCCAGTACGAGTTCCGGCACTCCATGCCCCACTGAGTTGTCCCCCGAGTTTCCCCCATCGCAGGGAGTCTAGGGATGTCGAACATCGTGGGGAACTATTTCAGGCTCCGGCCCATGACCGAAAGCCGGGCCTTGTGAAGAACCCCGGCGCACGCTTCGATGCGCGCCGTTGACGGGGTTGAAACCCGGCCGGAGAGTGGTATTCCCCCGCGAGGGGGACAAGCGCGGCGCCGGTGCCGCGCTGTGGATCGGGGGGTCTGCCATGAGCGCTGCCAGGTCCTGGCGTCACGTTCCCGTCGCCCGTCGCGCGAACGGGCCGCGCGGTAGCGGTTCCGGGGTGCCCGGTGCCGCGGGGCCCGGTGCCGGGCTGCCCTGGGCGGACATCCTGATGTCCGCGATCGCCGCCGTGAGCTGGGCGTTGATCGGCATGGGAGGGACGGCCGCGCTCGGTCTGCACCTGCTGCGGGCGGACTCGGCCGGCTCACTGGGCCCCATGACGGCGGCCGTTGTGGTGCTGGGGGCAGGTGGTTCCGTCTCCCCGTCGGGCGATGTGTCCGCCTTTGGACTGAAAGGCGCCCAGGCCCACACCGCCGTCGAGATCACGCCACTCGGGGTGAGCCTGGCGGGCGCGCTGCTGCTGTCGTGGTTCTTCCTACGGTCCCTGCGCACGGCCGGAGTTGTGATCGCCCCCGCCGAACTCCTCGCGCGCGCGGGCACGGTGGTCGCGCTCTTCGTGGGGATGCTGGGCGGTCTCGCCTGGGCCGGCCACGACGTCATCACCCTCGACGGCGCGGCCCTCGGCCTCGGCAGGCTGCCCGGCGCCGGGGGCGGCAAGGGCGGCGGGATCAGCATTCCGGGACTCGGCGGCCTCGGGGACATCGGGGGACTGCTGCCGGACCGGATCGGCGACCTCATCCACGCCAAGGCGGCGGTCGGGTTCACCGTGGACACCGCGGCCACCCTGCTCGGCGGTTTCGCCTGGTCCGCCGGGGTTCTGCTGATCGCGCTGCTCGCCGCACGCCGAACGCCCCTGCCGCGCGGCTGGAGCGTGGTGCACCGGGTGGTACGGCCCGCGGTCTCGGCGCTGGTCACCGTGCAGCTCGTGGCCGTGGTGGCGGGGATCGCGGCGGCCGCGTACGCCGCGCTCGGCGACGACCACCCCCGGCGGATCGCCGGCGCGGCCCTCCTGGGCGCCCCGAACGGAGTCTGGCTCGGGGTCTCGCTGGGTCTGTTCGTCCCGTGGACCGGCAGGGCGACCGGTGCCCTCGCGACCGTGCTCCCCCACCCCTTGGACCAGTTCCTGACCCCCCGCTCCGACCGGCCCGTGACCCTGGGCCGGCTGGCGGATCTGGACGGGCGCGTCTGGCTGCTGGCGGTGGCGGCGGCTCTGCTGATGCTGCTGGCGGGGGTGCTGACGGCGGTACGGACCCCGGTGCCGGGCGGGCCGCGCGCCGGGAGTCCCCCCGGTGGGGCGCGCTTCGTGAGGCAGTGCGCGGTACGGCTGGCGCTCGCGACGGCACTCGCGCTGCCGCTCCTCACCCTGCTGACCGACGTGACGGCGAACGCCTCGCTGTCCGTGCTGGGCCTCGACGCGTTCGGGGCCGGCATCGACCTCCACGGACACCTCGGGACGGCGCTGCTGCTGGGGGCGGCGTGGGGTGCGGGGGCGGGGGCCGCGGGGGCGGCCCTGGCCCGGGCGTGCGGGGTCGCGGGGACACGGGCGGCGGCCCTGGCAACGGAGGCCGGGGCAGGGGCCGTCGAGAAGGCGGCGGACAAGGCGGCGGACGGGGCCACGCGGGGCCCGGTCGAGCACGCCGGGGACGGCCCGTACCGACCGAGTTCGCCGTACCGGCCGCCCGACCCCGGCACCAATCCGTACCTCCGTCGGCCGGAGGGGCTGAGGGAGGAGCCGGAGGACGCGCGGCCCGGCCCGCGATCGGCGCCGCCCGGTGACGACCTGTCCGGCGCTCCCACCGTCGCCGGTCCGCTCGGCCCGGCCCCATCGCCGCTACGCCCACCCCGGCGGGGTCCCGAGACCGACCGCGGCCGTCGCCCACGGAGGTCCCCCGGCACCTGGCCACCACCCCCTCCCCCACCACCCCCGCCCGCACCACCGGACACACCGAAGGGACGCGGCCACTGAGTCACCTGGCGCCGGGCTGAGTGCGGCCGTTTCCGGGTGGCGGGGCGGGGGCGCGGCGGGGCCCCGGCATGCGGGCGGTGGAGGGGGCGGAAGGGGCTGTACCCGGGCGCTGCAACCGTCGGCGGAACGGGGCCGCGTCCGGGCGATGCAACCGGGGCGGAACGCAACCGTGCAAGTCGGTACGGCCGAGGTCGAGCGGGGCAATAGCGGGCGGTGAAGGGTGGTGGCAGGAGCCGTGCCCGGGCGGCGAAACCATCGGCGGAACGGGGCCGCATCCGGGCGATGCAACCGTTGGCGGAAAGGAGGCCGTGCCCTGGAGCTGCGAGCGGGGCGGAGCGGGGTCGCAGCCGGGCGGTGGGCGGGGCGGAAGGCGACCGTGCCTGGGCGGTGGAGGCGAGGCTGGGCCGGGGCGCTTCCGGGCGGTGGAGGGTCGGGGCCGGCGTGGGAGAGTCGGGGTGGGTGCCTGTTGTTCCTGTGTCCGGCAGGCGGACCGTGTGGGCGCGCGGCACGGGGTGCCGGATACGGTGGTGACACCATGAGCGCTTCGCAGACCGCTTCGCAGACCTCCGAGGAACCCACTCTCCTCGTCAAGATCTTCGGCAAGGACCGGCCGGGCATCACGGCCGGCCTCTTCGACACCCTCGCCGCCTACCTGGTCGACGTCGTCGACATCGAGCAGGTCGTCACCCGGGGCCGCCTGGTGCTGTGCGCGCTGGTCACGCAGCCGCCGGCCGGTCTGGAGGGCGACCTCAGGGCCACCGTACACAGCTGGGCCGAGTCGATGAAGATGGAGGCGGAGATCATCTCCGGGCACGGCGACAACCGTCCCCGTGGTCTCGGCCGCTCCCTGGTGACCGTCCTCGGACATCCGCTGACCGCCGAGTCGACGGCGGCCATAGCGGCCAGGATCGCGAAGGCCGGCGGCAACATCGACCGTATCTTCCGGCTCGCCAAGTACCCGGTGACCGCCGTGGAGTTCGCCGTTTCCGGCGTGGAGACGGAACCGCTGCGCACGGCCCTGGTGTCGGAGGCGGCGGCACTGGGTGTCGATGTCGCGGTCGTCGCGGCCGGCCTGCACCGGCGTGCCCAGCGGCTGGTGGTCATGGACGTGGACTCCACGCTCATCCAGGACGAGGTCATCGAGCTGTTCGCCGCGCACGCGGGCTGCGAGGACAAGGTCGCCGAGGTGACGGCGGCGGCGATGCGCGGTGAGCTGGACTTCGAGCAGTCGCTGCACGCGCGCGTGGCGCTGCTGCGGGGGCTGGACGCCTCGGTGGTGGACAAGGTGCGCAGCGAGGTCCGGCTGACGCCGGGCGCCCGTACGCTGATCCGCACCCTGAAGCGCCTCGGCTTCCAAGTGGGGGTCGTCTCCGGTGGTTTCACCCAGGTCACGGACGACCTGAAGGAGCGTCTGGGTCTGGACTTCGCGCAGGCCAACAAGCTGGAGATCGTCGACGGCCGGCTGACCGGCCGGGTCACCGGGGAGATCGTGGACCGGGCGGGCAAGGCGCGGCTGCTGCGCCGGTTCGCGGCGGAGGCCGGGGTCCCGCTGTCGCAGACCGTGGCGATCGGCGACGGCGCCAACGACCTCGACATGCTGAACGCGGCCGGCCTGGGCGTCGCCTTCAACGCCAAGCCGGTGGTCCGCCAGGCGGCGCACACGGCGGTGAACGTCCCCTTCCTCGACACGGTCCTGTATCTGCTGGGGATCACCCGCGAGGAGGTCGAGGCGGCCGACACGCACAGCGAGGGCTGAGCCTCCCGCGACCACGTACGGCCGAGGGCCCGGTACCTGGTCGGTACCGGGCCCTCGGCCGTAGCGGCCGGGTCGCCTCACTCGGAGGGCGCCCAGTAGTCCGCGAGGGTGGCCGTGCCCGGTTCGAGGCCCTTCCAGGTGCCGTCGAAGGTCAGCAGCGCGAAGCCGGCGGCGGGGAAGCCGCGGCGGTTCATCCGCTCGCGGGCGTCGCCCTCGGCCGTGCCGGCGAGGATCTCGGCCAGGCCGTGCACGCCCGGGTTGTGGCCGATCAGGACGGCCGACCGCACGTCGTCGGGGATCTCGTTGAGCACGGCGATCAGCTCGCCCGGCGAGGCCTCGTAGACCCGCTCCTCGTAGACGGTCTTCGGCCGGTGGGTGAGTTCGTGGACGGCGAGCTTCCAGGTCTCGCGGGTCCGGGTCGCGGTGGAGCACAGGGCCAGGTCGAAGGTGATGCCGGTGTCGGTCAGCTTGCGTCCGGCGACCGCGGCGTCCATGCGGCCTCGCTCGGCGAGCGGGCGCTCATGGTCGGACACCTCGGGCCAGTCGGCTTTCGCATGCCGGAAAAGGACGATCCTGCGGGGTTCTGCGACGCTCATGGAACCCAGCTTCGCATGAAACAGGCCATGCGGCGCAGGGAGTTGACATGGGGATTCACCGCGCACGGAGGCGTCGCGTCAGCGCGTGAGCAGCAGCTGCACGCGCTCGAAGAGGTGGGCGATCACCGGGTCGCCGCTCGCCGCGTGCGCGTCCGCGGGGTTCAGTATCAGCGCGAGGAGCGCGATGAAGGCGAGCGCGGGCAGGGCGAGGGCCCACCAGCGCAGCCGGGTGTCGACGCCGCCCGTGGTCGCCGGGTGGGGCCGGGTGTGCGTACGGGCCGGCATGGTCGCCTCCGTGGTCTTCGAGTGGTCCGTGTGGCCGTCTGCCGTGGTCACACTTCGAAGCTACGGAATCCGGGGTCGCCAACCCATCCGGAGATCCACCCACTTGACCCTGACCCTCACCCCCTAGGGGATGGTGGGGCCAGCCCCACCATGGCCGGTCAGGAGGGCGCTCAGGGGCCGGTCAGGGGGAGGCGAGGGTCGCGATGACGGCGATGACGGCGAAGATCGCGAAGAACGTGCCGAAGACGAGCAGCAGCTTCTTCTGGCTGTTCTGCGGGTGTGGATCGAGCACTGGCATGCGGCCAGTCTCCCACCTCTCGCCCGGGCCTGGCCCGCCGGGGTCCGCCGCGTGTCGCCCGGTCCGGTGAGGCCGTCAGCGCGCGGCCGCCGCCTCGTCCTCGACCGTGCGGTCGCGGCCCGCGAGGAAGCCCACCGCCATCTGGGGCAGCATCAGCGCCGCCATCAGGGCGATCGGCACGCCCCAGCCACCGCTCTGCTGGTAGAGGACGCCCACCAGGAGGGGGCCGGGGATGGAGATCAGGTAGCCGGTGCTCTGCGCGAACGCGGACAGCTGGGCGACGCCCGCGCCGGTCCGGGCCCGCATGCCGACCATCGTCAGCGCCAGCGGGAAGGCACAGTTGGAGACGCCGAGGAGCAGGGCCCAGGCCCAGGCGCCGGCGGCCGGCGCCAGGTACAGGCCGGCGTATCCGGCGAGGCCGCAGACGCCGAGGGCCAGGACGATCGGCCCCTGGTGGGGCAGGCGGGTGGCGAGCCGCGGTATGACGAAGGCGAGGGGCACTCCCATGACCATGGTGACCGCGAGCAGCAGGCCCGCCGTACCGGCGGGGACACCGGCGTCCCGGAAGATCTGCGCCATCCAGCCCATCGTGATGTAGGCGGCGGTGGCCTGGAGTCCGAAGAACACGGCGAGCGCCCAGGCGGTGCGGCTCCGGGTGATCCGCAGCGCGGGCGCCGGCTCGGGACCGGCTTCGGCGTCCGGCTCGGCGTCCGCCTGGGGTGCTGGGCCGGCGGGGGTGGCGCCCCGGTCCCGTACCAGCGGGAGCCACGGCAGTACGGCGACGGCCGCGATCACCGCCCATACGGTGAGCCCGGACTGCCAGCTGCCGCCCAGCGCGTCGGTCATCGGCACGGTGACCGCGGCGGCGAGGGAGGTGCCGAGGGCGAGGGCCATCGAGTACAGGCCGGTCATGGAGCCGACCCGGTCCGGAAACCAGCGCTTGACGATGACCGGCATCAGCACGTTGCTGACGGCTATGCCCATCAGGGCGAGCGCGCTGCCGGCCAGGAATCCGGCCGTGTTCCCCGTGTACGGCCGTATCAGCAGGCCGGCGGTGATGGCGGCCATGCCCGCGCAGACCACGGCGGCGAGGCCGAAGCGGCGGGCGAGGCGGGGGGCCATGACGCCGAAGACGGCGAAGCAGAGCGGCGGCACGGAGGTGAGCACGCCGGCCACGCTGCCGCTCATGCCGAGCCCGTCGCGGACCTCCTCCAGGAGCGCGCCGAGGCTGGTGATGGCGGGGCGTAGGTTCAGCGCGGACAGCACGATGCCGACGACGACCAGACGGGCCGCCCACGCGCGCGGGCGGCCCGGTGCCGCGGCCGGATCGCGCGGGTCCGTGGGACTGTCCGTCCGGACCGTCCTGCCGCCCGACCGGACCGTCCTGCCGCCCGACCGGACCGTCCTGCCGTCCGGCCGGGTGTCCGGCCCGGGGTCCGTCCTGCTGTCCGTGGTCCGGGTTTCCTCACTAGCCATGCGACCCATCATAGAATCATGGGATGATTGGTTGTCCATTCCCGGGACGGCGGCTCCCGGGCCCGTCGTGCGAAGGTGTGCCATGCCTCTGAGCCACCCGCGCCGTTCAGCGCTGTCCGAGCAGGTCATCGCCGAACTGCGCAATCAGATCGCGTCCGGCGAGTGGCCGGTCGGCTCGCGCATCCCGACCGAGCCGGAGCTGGTCGAGCAGCTCGGCGTCGCCCGCAACACGGTCCGCGAGGCCGTCCGCGCGCTCGCGCACAACGGCCTGCTGGACATCCGCCAGGGCTCCGGCACCTACGTCGTGGCGACGAGCGAGCTGGCCGGCGTGATGCACCGCCGGTTCGCCGGTGCCGACCCGCGGCACATCGCCGAACTGCGCTCCACGCTGGAGTCCGCGGCGGCGAAGATGGCCGCCGAGCGGCGCACCGAGAAGGACCTCAAGCAGCTGGACGCGCTGCTCGTCCGGCGTGAGGAGGCGTGGGAGACGGGCGAGGCGGAGGTCTTCGTGGCGGCCGACGCGACGTTCCACCTGGCCGTGGTGGCCGCCTCCCACAACGACGTCATGATGGCGATGTACGCCGACCTGGGCGAGGTCCTACGGGACTGGCTGCGCGCGGACGTCGGCGCGGACATGAGCCCGCGCGCGCACATGGACCACGGCCGGCTGGTGGACGCGATCCGCGCGGGCGACGCTCAGTCGGCGGCCACGGAGGCGGCGAGCTACCCGTTCCTGTGCCGTCCGGACCGGTTCGGCTGACCCTCCGTCCGGTCCGAGCCGGCCTTCCGGTGGCCGTCCGGCCGGTTCAGGTCACCTTCTGGTGGCTGACCCACGCCGAGCCGACGTCAGCCCAGCAGCGCCCGGTCAGCCGTACGGTCATGGCGGGTCCGGCGTCCACAGCGGCGCCGTCGGTGTCGATGTCCCACCAGCGGGCGCACTCGATGTGCAGGCTCACGCGGTCGGTGTCGACATAGGGGTTGTGGCAGTAGGCGACCACGTGGGAGCCGTGCACGGTCGTACGGCAGGAGGAGCCGAAGAGGTCCGGCACGTGCGGCTTTCCGTCGCTCGCGCGCGCGTGGGAGGCCGCGCCGTGCGGCGGGGACAGCAGGAGGGCTGCGGCCAGGGTCACCGGGGCCAGGCTGCGGGACAGGCGCACAAGGGGACCTCCTCGGCCGGGCTGCGAGGGATTGCGCGAGGTGAACGCGGTTCCAGCGTGCGGCCTCGGGGGCGTGACGCGCCTGGCCGGTGAGCCGTTCGGGTGACGCCCGGAACGGGCAGAGGCCCACACCAAGGGGGTGTGGGCCTCCGCCGTGGAGTGGGGGTGGCGCTCAGGCGCCGATGGCGTGCAGACCGCCGTCGACGTGGATGATCTCGCCGGTGGTCTTCGGGAACCAGTCGCTGAGCAGGGCGACGACACCGCGGCCGGCCGGCTCGGGGTCCTTCAGGTCCCACTCCAGCGGGGAGCGGGTGTCCCACACGGCGGCCAGGTCGCTGAAGCCCGGGATGGACTTGGCGGCCATGGAGCCGATCGGGCCGGCCGAGATGAGGTTGCAGCGGATGTTCTGCTTGCCGAGGTCACGGGCCATGTAGCGGCTGGTGGCCTCCAGGGCGGCCTTGGCCGGGCCCATCCAGTCGTACTGCGGCCAGGCGTACTGGGCGTCGAAGGTGAGGCCGACGACCGAGCCGCCGTTCTGCATCAGCGGGAGGCACGCCGTGGTCAGCGACTTCAGGGAGAACGCCGAGACGTGCATGGCGGTGGAGACCGACTCGAACGGCGTGTTCAGGAAGTTGCCGCCGAGCGCGTCCTGGGGGGCGAAGCCGATGGAGTGGACGATGCCGTCCAGGCCGCCCAGCTCCTCGCCGACGACGTCGGCCAGCCGCCCGAGGTGCTCCTCGTTCGTCACGTCCAGCTCGATGACCTTGGCGGGCTTCGGCAGCTTCTTGGCGATGCGCTCGGTCAGGGTCGGCCGCGGAAACGCGGTCAGGATGATCTCGGCGCCCTGCTCCTGGGCCAGCTTGGCGACGTGGAAGGCGATGGAGGACTCCATCAGCACACCCGTGACCAGGATGCGCTTGCCCTCGAGAATTCCGCTCATGGTGATCAGTGACCCATTCCCAGTCCGCCGTCAACGGGAATGACGGCTCCAGTGATGTACGAGGCGTCGTCCGAGGCGAGGAACCGCACCGCGGCGGCGATCTCCTCCGGCTGCGCGTACCGGCCCAGCGGCACCTGGGCCACGATGCCCTCACGCTGCTTCTCGCTGAGCGCCTTGGTCATGTCGGTGTCGACGAAACCGGGCGCGACGACGTTGAAGGTGATGTTGCGCGAGCCCAGCTCACGGGCGAGGGAGCGCGCGAAGCCGACCAGGGCGGCCTTGGAGGCGGCGTAGTTCGCCTGCCCCGCCGAGCCGAGCAGGCCGACGACGGAGGAGATCAGGACGACCCGGCCCTTCTTGGCGCGCAGCATGCCGCGGTTGGCGCGCTTGACGACCCGGAAGGTGCCGGTGAGGTTGGTGTCGATGACCGAGGTGAAGTCCTCCTCGGACATGCGCATCAGCAGCTGGTCCTTGGTGACGCCGGCGTTGGCGACGAGGACCTCGACCGGGCCGTGCTGGTCCTCGATCTCCTTGTAGGCCTGCTCCACCTGCTCCGGGTCGGTGATGTCGCACCTGACCGCCAGGAAGCCGGCCGGCGGCTCGCCCGAGCGGTAGGTGATCGCGACCTTGTCGCCGGCGTCGGCGAACGCGCGGGCGATGGCGAGGCCGATGCCCCGGTTTCCTCCGGTGACGAGAACCGAGCGGCTCAACGGATCACCCTTTCGATAGCGGCTTGAAGCGGTCCGACAACCCGCCCGGACACCTTCGATGGCAGGCGGCTTCATCGAAAACCTATCGGTAGCGCCGCCGCGGAGGGCAAGCGGGCACCGACAGTGGCTCGCGGGCGTCACTGTCGGGTCCCTACAGAAAGAGCCGGTGGCACACCCAAACCTGTGGTCCGCCGGGCCGGTCCCGCGACATGATCGGACCCGACAGGACACGACAGCAGGGAGACCTCGGTGCCTCATACGATCGACGAAGCCTTCACGGCGCTTCCGCTACGGTCCCTGGCCGACGCCGCGCTGGCACGCGCGCGTGCGCTCGGGGCGGAGCACGCCGACTTCCGGTTCGAGCGGGTGCGCAGCGCGTCCTGGCGGCTCAGGGACGCCAAGCCGGCCGGGTCGTCGGACACCACCGACCTGGGGTACGCGGTGCGGGTCGTGCACGGCGGGACGTGGGGTTTCGCGTCCGGTGTGGACCTGAGCCTCGCCGCCGCGGCGAAGGTCGCCTCGCAGGCGGTGGCGATGGCGAAGCTGTCCGCCCAGGTGATCAGGGCGGCCGGGTCGGACGAGAGGGTGGAGCTGGCCGGCGAGCCGGTGCACGCCGAACGGACGTGGATCTCGTCGTACGAGATCGACCCGTTCTCCGTGCCGGACGAGGAGAAGGCCGCGCTGCTGGCCGACTGGAGCGCACGGCTGCTCGCGGCGAACGGCGTGAACCACGTGGACGCCTCGCTGCTCACCGTGCACGAGAACAAGTTCTACGCCGACACGGCCGGGACCGTGACGACGCAGCAGCGGGTGCGGCTGCACCCGCAGCTGACGGCGGTGTCGGTGGACGAGTCGAGCGGGGAGTTCGACTCGATGCGCACGATCGCGCCGCCCGTCGGCCGCGGCTGGGAGTACCTGACCGGCACCGGCTGGGACTGGGACGCCGAGCTGGAGCGGATCCCGGAGCTGCTGGCGGAGAAGATGCGGGCGCCGAGCGTGGAGCCGGGGCTGTACGACCTGGTCGTCGACCCGTCCAACCTGTGGCTGACGATCCACGAGTCCATCGGGCACGCCACCGAACTGGACCGGGCCCTCGGCTACGAGGCCGCCTACGCCGGCACGTCCTTCGCCACCTTCGACCAGCTGGGCAAGCTCAAGTACGGCTCCGAGCTGATGAACGTGACCGGTGACCGGACCGCCGAGCACGGCCTGGCGACCGTCGGCTACGACGACGAGGGCGTCGAGGCGCAGTCCTGGGACCTGGTGAAGGACGGCACGCTGGTGGGCTACCAGCTGGACCGCCGGATCGCGAGGCTGACCGGTTTCGAGCGGTCCAACGGGTGCGCGTACGCCGACTCCCCCGGGCACGTGCCTGTGCAGCGCATGGCCAACGTCTCGCTGGCGCCGGATCCGGCGGGGCTGTCCACGGAGGACCTCATCGGGGGTGTCGACCGGGGCATCTACGTGGTCGGGGACCGGTCCTGGTCGATCGACATGCAGCGGTACAACTTCCAGTTCACCGGGCAGCGCTTCTTCCGGATCGAGAACGGCCGGATCACCGGTCAGCTGAAGGACGTCGCCTACCAGGCCACGACCACCGACTTCTGGGGTTCGATGGCCGCCGTCGGCGGTCCGCAGACGTACGTCCTGGGCGGCGCCTTCAACTGCGGCAAGGCCCAGCCGGGGCAGGTCGCGGCGGTGTCGCACGGGTGCCCCTCCGCCCTCTTCAAGGGCGTCAACATCTTGAACACCACGCAGGAGGCCGGTCGATGAGCGCCAGCAGCAGCAAGCCGCACGAGATCGTCGAGCGGGCCCTGGAGCTGTCCACCGCCGACGGCTGTGTCGTCATCGCCGACGAGGAGTCGACCGCCAACCTGCGCTGGGCGGGCAACGCGCTGACGACGAACGGCGTGACGCGCGGCCGTACGCTCACCGTGATCGCCACCGTGGACGGGAAGGAGGGCACCGCCTCCGGTGTGGTGTCCCGGTCCGCGGTGACCGCGGAGGAGCTGGAGCCGCTGGTACGCGCCGCGGAGGCCGCCGCGCGCGGGGCCGGAGCGGCCGAGGACGCGCGGCCGCTGGTGTCGGGGGTGCCCGAGTCGCCGGACTTCGCGGACGTGCCCGCCGAGACCTCGTCCGCCGTGTTCGCGGACTTCGCCCCGGCCCTCGGCGAGGCGTTCGCACGCGCGCGTGCGGGCGGCCGGGAGCTGTACGGCTTCGCCAACCACGAGCTGGTGTCGACGTACGTGGGCACGTCGACGGGCCTGCGGCTGCGGCACGACCAGCCGACCGGCACGCTGGAGATGAACGCCAAGTCCCCGGACCGGACGCGATCGGCGTGGGCCGGCAGCTCCACGCGGGACTTCAAGGACGTCGACCCGGGAGTGATGGACGCCGAGCTGGCCGTACGCCTGGGGTGGGCCGAGCGGCGCCTGGAGCTGCCCGCGGGCCGCTACGAGACGCTGCTGCCGCCGACCGCGGTGGCGGACCTGCTGATCTACCAGATGTGGTCGGCTTCGGGCCGGGACGCGGCCGAGGGTCGCACGGTGTTCTCCAAGCCCGGCGGGGGCACGCGCGTGGGCGACCGGCTCTCCGAGCTGCCGCTGACCCTGCGCAGCGACCCGGACGAGCCCGGTCTGGAGTGCCCGTCGTTCGCGGTCGCCCACTCCTCCGACGGCGACCAGTCGGTGTTCGACAACGGGCTGCCCGTACGCGCCACCAAGTGGATCGACGAGGGCGTGCTCCGGCATCTGACGACCAGCCGGCACAGTGCCGCGCTGACCGGGCTGCCGGTCGCCCCGGCGCCGGGGAACCTGATCCTGGACGGCGGGACGGACCGCTCGCTCCAGGAGATGGTCGCCGGTACCGAGCGCGGGCTGCTGCTGACCTGCCTGTGGTACATCCGCGAGGTCGACCCGGCGACGCTGCTGCTGACCGGGCTGACCAGGGACGGCGTCTACCTCGTGGAGAACGGCGAGGTGACCGGGCAGGTGAACAATTTCCGGTTCAACGAGTCGCCGGTGGACCTGCTGGGCCGGGCCACGGAGGCGGGGCGGACGGAGAAGACGCTGCCGCGCGAGTGGAGCGACTGGTTCACGCGGGCCGCGATGCCCGCGCTGCGGATCCCCGATTTCAACATGAGCTCTGTCAGCCAGGGCGTATAACCTCGTAGTCGGCTGTCACCCGACTGCCCGAAGATCACCGAGGAGACACGAGAACCGTGACGGACATCGTCGACGAGCTGAAGTGGCGCGGGCTCCTGGCCCTCTCCACGGACGAGGACGCATTGCGCAAGGCGTTCGCGGACGGCCCTGTCACGTTCTATTGCGGGTTCGATCCGACCGCGCCCAGCCTGCACCTGGGGAATCTCGTGCAGATTCTCACGATGCGCCGGATCCAGCAGGCGGGCAACCGCCCGCTGGGCCTGGTCGGGGGTGCCACGGGCCTGATCGGCGACCCCAAACCGACGGCCGAGCGCACGCTGAACTCTCCTGAGGTCGTCGCCGGCTGGGTGGAGCGCCTGCGTGCGCAGATCCAGCCGCTGCTCGATTTCGAGGGTCCGAACGCGGCGATCATGGTCAACAACCTCGACTGGACCCAGGGCATGTCGGCCATCGAGTTCCTGCGCGACATGGGCAAGCACTTCCGCGTCAACAAGATGATCGCCAAGGAGGCCGTCTCCCGTCGGCTCAACTCCGACGCGGGCATCAGCTACACGGAGTTCAGCTACCAGATCCTGCAGGGGATGGACTTTCTGGAGCTGTACCGGCGTCACGGCTGCACGCTGCAAACCGGCGGCAGCGACCAGTGGGGCAACCTGACGTCCGGCACCGACCTGATCCACCGGGTCGACCCGGGCGCCGTGGTGCACGCACTGGGCACGCCGCTGATCACGAAGGCGGACGGCACGAAGTTCGGCAAGACGGAGTCCGGCACTGTCTGGCTGGACCCCGAGATGACGACGCCGTACGCGTTCTACCAGTTCTGGGTGAACGCGGACGACCGTGACGTCTCGAAGTTCCTGCGCATCTTCAGCTTCAAGTCCCGCGAGGAGATCGAGGAGCTGGAGCGCCAGACCCAGGAGCGTCCGCAGGCGCGGGCCGCGCAGCGGGCCCTCGCCGAGGAGCTGACCACGCTGGTGCACGGCGCCGACCAGACGGCCGCCGTGATCGCCGCGTCCAGGGCCCTCTTCGGCCAGGGCGAGCTCGCGGAGCTGGACGAGCGGACGCTGGCCGCCGCGCTGGCCGAGGTGCCGCACATCCGGGTCGCCGAGCCGGCCCCGGTGGTGGACCTGTTCGCCGAGGTCGGCCTGGTGGCCAGCAAGTCCGCCGCGCGGCGGACGGTCAAGGAGGGCGGTGCCTACGTGAACAACGTGAAGGTCGCCGCCGAGGACGCCGTCCCGGCGAAGGAGGACCTCCTGCACGGGCGGTGGCTGGTGCTGCGGCGCGGCAAGAAGAACCTGGCGGCGGTCGAGGTCGGCTCCGCCTGAGCCACAAGCACACGCAATTACAGTGAAGGGCGGCTTCCCGCGCGGGGAGCCGCCCTTCGCCGTGTCCGGCCGTTCCTCAGGCCCGCTGCCGTTGCCGCTTGTGCTTGCCCAGGGTGGCCATGTAGAGCATGTCGACCACGCCCACGATGATGATCGCCGCGACCAGCTGGAAGATGTGCCGGCTCCAGTCGATTCCCGGGGTCGCCTCCACACCGGCGGCGCGGGCGACGGCGTTGCCGACGATGGCGCCGAGGATGCCGCAGATGGTGGTCAGCCAGAGGGGGCTGTGCTGCTTGCCGGGGATGACCGCCTTGGCGATGATGCCCAGCACGAATCCCACGATGATCGCCCACAACCAGCCCATGGCTGCCTCCTCGTACGGCTCGACGTGAGCATTACGGCCAGTCTGGGTGCGCCCATCGGACGGCGCACGTCGGGTTCCCCCGGATGCGGGAGCGGGCCCGGCGTTCCCGCAGGCGGGGGGCGACCCGGTCTCGTCGGCGGACCGGCCGCGGCGTACCGTGGAAGGTGTCCGAGCCGGGTCCCCGCCGGAGCGGGTGACGGTGCGGGCCGGGGGGAGAGTCCGATGCGGGCGGATGGTGGAACAGTGACGCGGAAGCAGCGCGACGGCGGTCCCGGGGTGTTCCGGATCACCGGTGCCCGGACCGGGCTGGCCGAGGACATCCGGGGCCGGCAGCGGCGCTACGTCATCTCGATGTCGGTCCGGACCGTCGCGGTGATCCTCGCGGCGACGCTGTGGAACGTGGAGCGGTACGTCGCGATCGTGGCCCTGGTGCTGGGCGCGGTCCTGCCGTACATCGCGGTGGTCATCGCGAACGCGGGGCGGGAGCGGCCGCCGTCGCTGCCGTCGACCTTCGTCACCGTGCCGTTCAAGCCGATGATCACGGCGCCGCGCACGGAGGAGGAGCCGGCGCAGGCCGCGCAGGAGGACGCGCCGGGCCGGGAAAGCGGAACGTGATCCCCCGTCAAGCTCAAGAAAAGCTCAGATCAATCATGCAGTTCCAGTGCCGGGCGACGGGTCACCCGTGACATACTGCGTACGCGCTCCGCATCCCCCGTCGGAGCGACGGACCGACGCCGGGCAGCTCCCCCCGTGGCTGCTCGGCGTCGCCTTGTGTACGGGGCTCGGTGAGACGGAAAGCCAGTACACCAGTGAGTGACGAGACCCCCATCTGCTCCGCCAAGGGCTGCCGCAGCGCCGCCGTGTGGGTGCTGGCGTGGAACAACCCGAAGATCCACACGCCGGAGCGGCGCAAGACGTGGCTCGCCTGCGAGGAGCACCGCGAGCACCTCTCGCAGTTCCTGGGGGTGCGGGGGTTCCTGAAGGACGTGGTCCGGTTCGAGGAGTGGCAGGAGCGCGAGGGCTCGTAGGCCTTTCGGCTGGTGGGCCCCCTCTCGGATCAGACCGCGGATCGGACCGCGGATCAGACCCTGGCCGCTAGCCGCCGATCGCCGACATCGGGCGGTCCGGCTGGACGAAGGACGGGTCGTCGAGGCCGGCGCCGGCCTTCTTGCCCCACATCGCCAGGCGCCAGATGCGGGCGATCTCCTCGTCCGGGGCGTCGGAGCGCAGGGCCGCGCGCAGGTCGGTCTCCTCGGTCGCGAACAGACAGGTGCGGACCTGGCCGTCGGCCGTGAGGCGGGTGCGGTCGCAGGCCGCGCAGAACGGGCGGGTGACCGAGGCGATCACGCCCACCCGGTACGGGCCGCCGTCGACCAGCCAGCGCTCCGCCGGGGCGGAGCCGCGCTCGTCCGCGCCCTCGGGGGTGAGGTCGAAGCGGGTGCGCAGGGAGGCGAGGATGTCGCCGGCGGTGACCATGCCCTCGCGCTTCCAGCCGTGCTGGGCGTCCAGGGGCATCTGCTCGATGAAGCGCAGTTCGTAGTCGTGCTCCAGGGCCCAGGCCAGCAGGTCGGGGGCCTCGTCCTCGTTCAGGCCGGGCATCAGGACGGTGTTGACCTTGACCGGGGTGAGGCCGGCCTCGCGGGCGGCCTGGAGTCCTTCGAGGACGTCCTTGTGGCGGTCGCGACGGGTGAGGGCCTTGAAGACGTCCGGGCGGAGGGTGTCCAGGGAGACGTTGACCCGGTCCAGGCCCGCCGCCTTCAGGGCGGTCGCGGTGCGGCGCAGGCCGATGCCGTTGGTGGTGAGGGACATCTGGGGGCGCGGGGCGAGGGCCGCGACGCGCTCGACGATGCCGACGAGGCCGGGGCGGAGCAGGGGCTCGCCGCCGGTGAAGCGAACCTCCTCGACACCGAGCAGGCGGACCGCGATGTCGATGAGGCGGACGATCTCGTCGTCCGTGAGCAGGTCGGGCTTGGCCAGCCACTGCAGGCCCTCTTCGGGCATGCAGTACGTGCAGCGCAGGTTGCACCGGTCGGTCAGTGAGACCCGCAGGTCGGTGGCCACTCGGCCGTAGGTGTCGATGAGCACGTCGGCCCCCTCCCTCTTCCGGATCACTCCATTTTCCGCCACGCAGGTGGTCTCCGTCACCTGTGAGCCTACGTGAGACCAGTGACATCGAGAGCGGCCCGATCCGACGAGGTGGGGGACGGGCTCGTCGTAGGACCCTACGACGCGAGACCTCATATTGATTCAATCAATGTTGATTGCATCAATCATGCATAGTGAAGTCATGACTGGAATCACGAGCGCATGGTCCGCTCTCGGTGGTGACCCTGCCCTTCTCGCGCGGGTCACCACCGTGCCGCGGGAGGGCGCCCTCGCCGCCCGCCTTCCCGTCCGGGAACTGGCCCGCGCCTGCGTCGGGGCGTGCGCGCTGGCCGCCGCCGAGCTGGGGGCTCGCCGGGCCGGGCTCGCCGAGGTGCCGGAGGTGCGCGTCGACGACGGGGCGGTCGCCGCCGCCTTCCACAGTGAGCGGCTGGTGCGGATCGACGGGCGGACGCCGGTCTCCTTCGCGCCGCTGTCCCGGTTCTGGCCGGCCGCCGACGGCTGGGTCCGCACCCACGCCAACTACCCCCACCACCGGGCCCGGTTGCTCGGTGCGCTGGGCCTGGCGGAGGACGCCTCGGTGGAGGACGTGGCCGGCCGGATCGGCGAACTGCCCGCGCTGGAGGTGGAGGAGTCGGTGTACGGCGCCGGCGGGCTCGCCGTGGCCCTGCGCACCCCACAGGAGTGGCCCGGGCACGCGCAGGCCGCTGCCGTGGCCGCACGGCCGCTGGTCGAGCGGGAACGGACGGCCCCGGCACGCGCGCGTACGCTCCCGGCCACAGTCCCTCCCGCCTCTCCCCTGCTGCCGGCCGCCGGGCTGCGGGTCCTGGACCTGACCCGCGTCCTCGCCGGCCCGGTCGCCACCCGCACGCTGGCCCTGCTGGGCGCCGACGTGCTCCGCCTGGACGCTCCGCGGCTGCCCGAACTCGCCGACCAGCACGCGGACACGGGCTTCGGCAAGCGCTCGGCGCTGCTCGATCTGGACACCGACCGGGCGGCCTTCGAGGAGCTGCTGGCCTCGGCGGACGTCGTGGTCACCGGGTACCGGCCGGGCGCCCTGGACCGTTTCGGCCTCTCCCCGGAGGCGCTGGCCGAGCGGCGGCCGGGACTGGTCGTCGCGCAGGTGTCGGCGTGGGGCGCGCACGGGCCGTGGGCCGGGCGGCGCGGCTTCGACAGCCTCGTGCAGGTCGCGACGGGCATCGCCGCCATCGAGGGTACGGACGGCCGGCCCGGCGCCCTGCCCGCCCAGGCGCTGGACCACGGCACCGGATACCTGCTGGCGGCGGCCGTACTGCGGGCGCTGACCGAGCGGTCGTACGACGGCGGGGGCCGGACGGTCCGGCTGGCTCTGGCCCGCACCGCGCAGTGGCTGACGGGCGGACTCCGGCCGGATCCCGTCCCGGGCACCTCGTACGAGGGTCCGGACGCCTGGGTGACGGAGACGGCCGGCCCCCTGGGCGAGCTGCGGCATGCCCTGCCGCCCGTGTCCTTCGCCGGCGGGCCCACGGACTGGGCGCGCCCGCCGGTGCCGTGGGGCTCGGACCCCGCCCGCTGGAATCAACGTTGATTCAGTACGCCCAGTGGCTCAACCCCGGGTGGGATGCGTGCCGTTCGTCACCAGCACCTTGAGCGCCGTCCGCTCGTCCATGGCTTTGTAGCCCTCGGGCACGTCCTCGATGCCGACGGTCATGTCGAACACCGGGGAGGGGTCGATCGTGCCGGACAGGACGTCGGGCAGCAGCTCGGGGATGTAGGTGCGGACGGGGGCGACGCCGCCGCGCAGGGCGATGTTCCGGTCGAACATCACGCCGAGGTCCAGGCCGGTGCCGCTGCCGTGCGGGACGCCGACGAAGCCGATCGCGCCGCCGTCGCGCGTGATCTCGACGGCCGTCCGCATCGACTGCTCGGTGCCGACCGCCTCGACGACCGCGTGCGCGCCCTGGCCGCGGGTCAGGGCGCGCACGGCCTCGACGGCCGCCTCCCCGCGCTCGGCGACCACGTCGGTGGCACCGAAGCGGCGCGCGATGTCGGTCCGCACCGCGTGCCGGCCCAGGGCGATGATCCGCTCGGCGCCCAGCCTCTTGGCGGCCAGCACGGCGCACAGGCCGACGGCGCCGTCCCCGACGACGGCGACCGTGGCGCCGGGGCGGACGCCCGCGCCGAGCGCCGCGTGGTGGCCCGTGCCCAGGACGTCGGAGAGGGTCAGCAGCGCGGACAGCAGATGGTCGTCGGAGGCGGCCTCCTTGGGCAGCCGGACGAGGGTGCCGTCGGCGAACGGCACGCGCACCGCCTCGCCCTGGCCGCCGTCGTAGCCGACGGAGCCCCAGAAGCCGCCGTGCTCGCAGGACGTCGTCAGGCCCTCGCGGCAGTAGTCGCAGACGCCGTCGGACCACATGAAGGGCGCGACGACCAGGTCTCCGGTGCGGATGGTGCCCACCTCCGAGCCGGTCTCCTCGACGATCCCGAGGAACTCGTGGCCGATGCGCTGCCCCGGCTGCCGGGCCGCCTCGCCGCGGTAGGCCCACAGGTCGCTGCCGCAGACGCAGGCGCGCAGCACGCGCACGACGGCGTCGGTGGGCAGTTGCACCACCGGGTCGGGGACGTCCTCCACGCGCATGTCGTACGGGGCGTGGATGGTGGTGGCGCGCATGGCGAGGGTCCTTCTCGTGCTCGTGCGAAGTGGTGCGGTGTGCCCTGGGGGTGGTCGGGCGCACCTCACCGTACGCCGCGCCGGGCCGGGGCCGCGACGCGCGGGGCGCCCCCGGACCTGCGGGACTACACCCCGGCCGCTCCCAGCAGGCTGCCGGCGACGTAGGTGACGGCCATGGCGAGCGCGCCGCCCAGGACGTTGCGCAGGACCGCCCGGCCCGGGGCCGCCGCGCCGAGCCGGGCGCTGCTCCAGCCGGTGATGACGAGCGCGGCGAGCACGGAGAGCACGGTGACGAGCAGCCGCCAGTGGGCGGACGGCAGGACGATGGCCAGCAGGGGCAGCAGGGCGCCCACAGTGAAGGCCACGAAGCTCGCCCAGGCGGCGTGCCAGGGGTTGGTCAGCTCGTCGGGGTCGATGCCCAGCTCCACGCTGGCGTGGGCGCGCAGCGCGTCCCGCGCGGTGAGCTGCTCAGCGGCCTCGCGGGCCACCTCCCGGGACAGGCCGCGCGCGCGGAGCAGTTCGGTGAGTTCCCGCAGTTCGGCGTCCGGCTGTTCCCTCAGCTCCCGGCGTTCCACGGCCAGCGCGGCCATCTCGGAGTCGCGCTGCGTGGACACGGAGACGTATTCGCCGGCCGCCATGGACATCGACCCGGCGAGCAGTCCGGCGAGGCCGGCGGTGAGCAGGGCGGCGCGGTCGTCGGTGGCCCCGGCCACGCCGACGACGATGCCCGCGGTGGAGACGATGCCGTCGTTCGCGCCGAGCACGGCGGCCCGCAGCCAGTTCAGCCGGGCGGCGAGCGCGCCCCCGTGGTTCTCCTCGTGGGTCGGTTCGGTCACAGACGGAGGATGGCACCCCGCGTGTCACCAGACGCGTACCGACGCTCCTCGGGCGAAGACCGGGCTGGTCGCGCCGGGGGGCGGTTCGTCGAGCGGCTCGGCGATCTCGGCGACCGTGGGGCCGGCCTTGGCCGCGACGGCGTCGAGGAAGGCGAGGTCGAAGCCGTAGACGCGGGCCGCGTTGCCGCCGAGCATGGCCGCCAGCTCCGCGCGCGGGACGCCCGCGCAGGAGAAGCGGAGGGCTTCGCGGGTGTAGGGGTGGGTGCCCTCGTCGTGCGGGTAGTCGCTGCCCCACATGATCTTGTCGACGCCGATGCGGTCGCGCAGCGGGACCTCGTGCGGGCGCATGAAGCTGGCGCCGACGAAGCAGTTGTCCCGCCACACCCGGGAGGGCGGGCCGCCCATGCCGTCGGCCAGCCCGACGCCGAACTTGGCCTCCGCGGTGTCGGCCCGGGAGGCGGAGGCGACCAGCCGCTCGTGGTAGTAGTCCAGCATGTCGAGCACCCCGGGGATCCAGCCGGAGCCCTGCTCGGTGAGGACGAGCCGCAGGCCGGGGTGACGGCGGAAGGCGCCGCCGAAGACGAGGTGCCACAGGGCGCGGTGGGAGAACCAGGTCGTCTCGACCATGAAGACCGCGCGGGCGGCCGGTTCGTCGCCGAGCGGCGGGGAGGCGGACCCGGCGTGGTGGTTGACGGGGACGCCCAGCTCGGCGCAGACCGCCCAGATCGGGTCGTACACGCGCGCGTGGAGTTCGGGGAGGCCGGAGCCGGGCGGGGTGCCGGGCAGCAGCAGACCGCCCGTCAGGCCGGCCGCCACGCACCGGCGGATCTCCGCGACGGCCTCCTCGACGTCGTTCAGGAGGATCTGGAAGACGCCCGCCCGACGGCCCGGCGCGGCGGCGCAGAAGTCCGCGAGCCAGCGGTTGTGGGCGCGCAGGCCCGCCCAGCGCCGCTCGAACTCCCCGGCGGTGGGGGCGGGGGCCATGAGCGAGCCGGACGGGAAGAACGGCGGGATGGTGTTCGGGAAGACGACCTCGGCGACGATCCCGTCCGCCTCCAGCTCCGCCAGCCGCCGCCCGGAGTCCCAGTTCCGGTCGGCGGAGTCGGCGAGCAGGTTCTCGTAGGGGTTGACGTACGTGGCCGCCCAGGCGTCGAAGTCGTCGTGGAAGCGGCGCTCCAGGTAGGGCTGGTAGTCGAGGAGGTCGGCGCCGGCGTGGCAGTCGGCGGAGATGACGGTGTACCGCTCGTCGATGGGTCGGTCGTCGCCGTGCCGGTCGGGGGCGTGTCGGTCGTCGCCGTTCCGGTCGTCGGTGCTCACCGGTCCGCCTCCGTGGGCGCGGGCCCCAGCACGGGGAAGTCGTGGCCGGTGAGCCAGTGCCGGCCCACCTCGCGGGAGCGGGCCCAGGAGTCTTCCACGGCCGTCTGGTCGGCGCTCTGGCCGAGGTCGGCGGGGGTCGGGCCGATGCGGTGGGCCAGCGGGGTCAGCCTGCCGACGTCGAAGCCGAACGCCTCGGCCGCGGCCAGGCCCAGCATGCGGCGGGTCTCGGCGACCGGAATGTCGTGGAAGGTGCGGCGCAGCCACGCGCGCGTGTCGGGCCAGGTGCCCTCCGGGTGCGGGAAGTCGCTGCCCCACAGGATGTTGTCGACGCCGATCTCGTAGCGCTGGGCGAGTTCGCGCCGCTTGGTGTTGGTGGCGCACACGAACACCTGCCG
Source organism: Streptomyces sp. L2 (assembly GCF_004124325.1). Taxonomy (NCBI): domain Bacteria; kingdom Bacillati; phylum Actinomycetota; class Actinomycetes; order Kitasatosporales; family Streptomycetaceae; genus Streptomyces; species Streptomyces sp. L2. The sequence continues at coordinate 6,231,119 of NZ_QBDT01000001.1, read as the reverse complement.
GTCCAGGTACTCGTGGGGCGCGCGTTTCAGCTCCTGGAACGGGGAGAGCTTCTTGCCGCCGTGCGCGCCGAGGTAGAGGCGGTCCATGAACCACAGCAGGTTCGGCAGCCACCAGCAGCCCGACTCGGCGACCCCGAACCGCAGCCCGGGGTGGCGTTCGAACACGCCGGACCAGAGCAGGAACCACAGGGGGCGGGCGGGCCACCAGGTCACCTCGCTGACGTAGATGCCGAGGTGGTCGCCGTACTCGTCCCTCGGGGCCGCGCCGGAGTGGGTGAGCACGGGCATCTGGCACTCGGCGGCCGCCGCCCACACGGGGTCGTAACGGCGGTCGTGGTACGGCTCCTTGCCGGCCCACATGGCCGGGATCATCAGCGCGCCGAGGCCGGACTCCCGGGCCCGGTGGATCTCGGCGACGACGGCGCCGGTCTCGGCGGTGACGGGCAGCAGGGCGACTCCGCAGTGCCGCTCGGGGTGCTCGGAGACGAACTCCGCGAGCCAGCGGTTGTGGGCGCGGGCGCCGGCCATGCCCAGTTCGGGGTCGTGGTCGCCGGACAGGCCGAGGCCCACGCCGAAGGGAGCCGCCGTCCGGCTGTCCACCGCGTCGGCGTCGGGGAAGACGACCTCGGCGGCCACCCCGTCGCCGTCCAGCTCCTTCAGGCGCTGCGCGCTGTCCCAGCCGCCGCGCAGGCCCTCCTCGTTGTCCTGGAACCACTTGTCCGCGAACGCCTCGTTGCGGATGCCGAGCCGGGTCATCTCCTCGCGCCGCCGGTCGCGGCCGGCGAGGAAATCGTCGAAGTCCCGGTGGAAGCGGGACTCCAGGTAGGGCCGGTACCGCTCGGTGGGCAGCCCGGCGTGACAGTCGGAGGAGATGATCAGGTACGGGTCCTGGCCGGCCATGGCAGCCTCCCGGTCGGTCAACTGGGTCAAGTCGGTCGAGTCGGTCGAGTCAGTCGAGTCAGTCGAGTCAGTCGAGTCAGTCGAGTCAGTCGAGAATGAAGCCTTCGAGGTACGACGGGTTCGCGCGGTCCAGCATCGACCGGGCCCGCGCGCGGATCTGGGCGTCGCTGTGCTCGCTCTCGGGCAGCAGCCAGAAGCGGTCGGCGCGGACGCCGGACACGACCAGGTCGGCGACGTCCTCGACGGGCGTGAAGCGGACCTCCTGGCCGGCCTCGCGCATGGCGGCCTCCCACTGGCCGAGGCTGCGGTACGGGGTTCTGCGGGGCCGCTGCTTGGCGTAGCGGGCGGGCCGGTTGCGGTGCGACTCCCACAGGCCGGTGCGCAGCATGTGCGGGCCCGGGAAGAGCACGGAGGCGCCCACGCGCGCGTGCTCCGCCCTGAGGTGGGCGTAGAGCGACTCGGTCAGGGTGACGACGGCGGCCTTGGTGACGGCATAGACGGAGGCGGTGGGCAGCGGGGCGATGCCGCCGTCACCGGAGGACGTGTTGACGACATGACCGGGTTGACCCGACTTGATCATCCGTGGCACGAACGCCTGGACGCCGTGGAAGACGCCCCACACGTTGACGTTGAAGGCCCACTGCCAGTCGTTCGGCTCGTGCTCCCACATGCGGCCCTCGGCGCCGGAGCCGACCCCGGCGTTGTTGCACAGCAGGTGCACGGCGCCGTAGGTGTCGTACGCCGACTCGGCGAGAGCGACGACCTGTTCGCGCACGCCGACGTCGACCACGCGCGCGTGCACGTCGGCGCCCGTCGCCCGCAGGTCGGCGGCGGCCTTGTCCAGGGCGGTCTCCTCGACGTCGGCGAGGACGACCTTCAGTCCCTCGGCGGCGAACCGCCGGGCCATGGCGAGGCCGATGCCGCTCGCCGCTCCGGTGACGACGGCCACCTGTCCCGCGCGGAGGTCCATCAGTGACTCCCTTCCGACGGTGCCTCGGAGGCCTGCTCCGGGGGCGCGTCGAGGATCTGAAGAGGGTCGTCGTAGCGCTGGTGGACGTACGGCAGCAGGGCACGCGCGTCGGCGCGTTCGACGACCCGGCCGCTCTGGTCGCTGGTCTTCTCGCCGAGGGTGAGGTCCAGCAGGCGCAGCACCGGGAGGTCGGCCACGGGGTCGTAGGGGGACTCGCGCAGCACGACCTCGCCGGTGACCCGTCGCAGCCGACGTGTCCTCTCGTGGCGGACGCAGTGCACCAGCAAGGGGTCGCCGTCGAAGCCGGACCCGTCGACGGCGGGCAGGAACTTGAAGTAGAAGTCGGTCTTGCGGGACGGCTCCGGCAGGGGCAGGTCGCCGTCGACGGTGCCGCACACCTCCACGAAGTCGATGCCGTGGCGGCCCAGCGCGGCGCGCAGGCCGGACGCGTCGCGGTCGAGCGTCACCTCGCCCAGTTTCTTGGGCTCGCCGAAGACCTCGCGGCCACCGGTGAGGGCGCGCTCGTGGGTCATCGGCATGACCAGCGGGTACCAGCCGTCGACCGCGCCGTGGGCGGCGGCGACCGCGAAGGAGCCCGCGCCCAGCGGGTATCCGGGCAGGTCGACCTTGCTGATGTTCACGCGCGCGAGGGGGCGCGCGGTGGGCTTGAGCGGGGGTGGGAGCACCGCTGCGACCGCGTCCGGGTCGGTCTCCCAGACGGCCACCACACCGGTGGACCAGATGTCGGGGAGCCGTGCGCTCGCGGTGCGGGTGGCGGCTCTCTCCCGCTCGGTCCGTGCGCCGTACCGTACGCGTGCCATACGCCGTACCGCCCTTCTCCCGGGGGCCCCGCCCGCCGGTAGCTGACGAACCGTCACCTGTAACACAGTTACAGCAGAGTCCGTGCCGGGTAAATACGGCCGCACGAAAAGGTGCGAGGGGGATGAACATGGCGAGAGGCGCGCTGTCCCGCGAGGAGGTGCTGGCGGCCGCCGCGGAGCTGGTGAAGCGGCAGGGTCCGGGCGCCCTCACCATGCGCGGGCTGGCCGCCGGGCTGGGCACCGCCGTCACGTCGATCTACTGGCACGTCGGGGGCCGCGAGGCGCTGCTCGACGCCCTGGTGGAGCGCACGGTGGCCGACCTCGGTGAAATCCGTCCGCGCGGGCGTACGCCGGAGCAGCGGGTCGTCTCCGTCGCGCGGGCGCTGCGCCGGCAGTTGCGCGACCACCCGCACCTGGTGGCGCTGGTGCACGAACGCGGGCTGACCGACCGCATGTTCCTGCCGGCCCAGCAGGCCCTGGTGCGCGAGGCGCACGCGGCGGGGCTGCGCGGCGGGCGGGCGGCCGAGTTCGTGCGGGCCGTGCAGTTCCAGGTCGTCGGCCATGTGCTGGTCGAGCGGAACCGGGAGCGCGCCCCGGCGCAGCATCCCGGCGGCGAGGAGCTGTGGCGTGCCGAGGCAGCCGGGGACGACCCGGCCCTGGCCCGTGCACTGTCCCGCCCGCCGGCGGCGGACCGGCTGTTCATGACGTCGGTACGGGCCCTGGTGCGGGGGCTGCTCGCGGGGGACGGAGGCTGACCGGCGGGCCCGAGCCCACGCGCGTGGTGCCCGGCGGGCGCCTGCCTGGCGGGCGCCTGCCCACACGCGCGGAGCGGGGGTGGAGCCGGAGGTGGACCGCACACACGCGGAGCCGCGCACGGCGCCGGCGGTGACCGCACACACGCGCGTGTACGCCCGTGAAAGGCGTCCACGTGTACGACAGTTCATGCCCAGCCGGTACCTGGGGGGCGGGGCTGTCAGTCGTGGCCCGTATCCTCAGTGACCATGCTCGACGACCGTGCGACCGCAGTGTCCTCCCCCACCCAGTGGCCGGCCGCGTATCCCCAGGGATACGCGGTCGTTGACGTGGAGACCACCGGCCTGGCCCGGGACGACCGGATCATCTCGGCGGCCGTCTACCGGCTGGACGCGCGCGGCGAGGTGGAGGACCACTGGTACACGCTGGTCAACCCGGAGCGCGATCCGGGACCCGTGTGGATACACGGTCTGACGAGTGAGGCGCTCGAAGGGGCGCCGCTGTTCCCGGACATCGCCGAGGAGTTCTCCGCCCGGCTCGACGGCCGGGTCCTCGTCGCGCACAACGCGGTCTTCGACTGGCAGATGATCGCGCGGGAGTACGCGCGCGCGAAGCGCCAGGCGCCGGTGCGGCAGCGGCTGTGCACCATCGCGCTCTCCAAGGAGCTGGGGCTGCCGCTGCCCAACCACAAGCTGGAGTCGCTGGCGGCGTACTTCGGGGTCGTCCAGCAGCGGGCGCACCACGCGCTGGACGACGCGCGGGTGCTCGCGGAGGCGTTCCGGCCCAGCCTGCGCAGCGCGGCGGCGAGCGGCGTACGGCTGCCGCTGCTGGAGTGCCGGCCGCTGACGGAGTGGTCGGACACGCCCCGGATCGGCCACCAGGCGAGCGGGGGCTACGGCGGCTACCGGCCGGGCAGTTGGCGGCCGTCCCGAAAGCGCCCGGCCTGCCCGCACCCCAACCCGGGCCGCTACGAAGAGGGCAAACGACTCAAACAGGGCATGCGGGTGGCATTCTCCGGCGACACCTCCGTCGACCGGGAGCTGCTGGAGGACCGGGCCGTCGAGGCCGGGCTGCACGTGGCGACGAGCCTGTCCCGGCTGACCAGCCTGCTGGTCACCAACGACCCCGGGGCGGGCACCTCGAAGACCGTCAAGGCGCGGCAGTACGGCACCCCGATCGTGGACGAGGCGGCTTTCGGGCAGCTCCTGAGGGACGTCGAGCCCGCCGACGGCTGACAGCGCCGGCACGGCTGACAGGGCGAAGGCGGTCGACCGTACGGATGGGTGATTGCCGCGCGACTCGCCCGGCGCCCGCTCGCCCGGGCACCGGTGACGGCTCACCCTGTGGCGCATGGCGAAATGCGAAGTTTGCGGCAATGACTACGGAATGACGTTCGAGGTGCACGCGCAGGGCGCGGTGCACGTCTTCGACTGCTTCTCCTGTGCGATCCACCGCATGGCCCCCATCTGCGAGCACTGCCGGGTGCAGATCATCGGCCAGGGCGTGGAGGCCGACGGCACCTGGTACTGCGGCGCGCACTGCGCCCGGGCCGACGGGAAGACGGGGGTCGTGGACCGGGTGTGACCCGGTACCCGCGCGCATGCGCCCCACGACCCGGAGGTACCGTCGTGGGGTGCACCGTTACCGCTTCCTGCTGAGCCGCCAGTGGGTGATCCTCACCCTCGTCGCGATCGCGCTGATCCCGACGATGATCAGGCTCGGCTTCTGGCAGGGGCACCGGTACGACGAGCGCACCGCACGCAACAACCTGGTCTCCTCGGCGCTGCACGCCAAGCCGGTCCCGGTCGAGGAGCTGTCCTCCCCCGGCCACGCCGTGACCCGCACCGAGAAGTACCGGACGGTCACCGCGACGGGCACCTTCGACACCGCCCACGAACAGGTGGTCCGGCGCCGCACCAACTCCGACGACCAGGTCGGCTTCCACGTCCTGACCCCGTTCGTCCTCGACGACGGCAAGGTGCTGCTGGTCAACCGGGGCTGGATCCCCGCGAACGGCGCGCAGACCGCGTTCCCGAAGATCCCCGCGCCGCCCGCCGGGCGGACCACGATCAAGGGCCGGCTGATGGCGGACGAGACGACCGCGGCGAGCGGCATCAAGAACGTCCAGGGCCTCCCCGACCGGCAGATCATGCTGATCAACAGCGCGGAGGAAGCCCGGCGGCTGCACGCACGCGTGCTGGGCGGCTACGTCGAGCAGATCGCGCCGGAGCCCAAGGGCGGCTCCCCGGAGCAGATCTCCGACCCCGGCAGCGAGGACGCCCCGCTGAACTACGCGTACATGCTCCAGTGGTGGCTGTTCGCCGCGGCGGTACCGGTCGGCTGGTGGTTCCTGCTGCGCCGCGAGATCCGCGACCGCGAGGAGAAGGCGGCCCAGAAGACGCCCGAGGACACGGCGGAGACGCCGGGGCCGGCAGGGCCGGCGGAGACGGACAAGGCCACGGTCTGACGGGCACGATCGGACGGGACACGGTCGCCACTAGTTGGACGGGCCACGCGCGAACAAGCCACGGTCGCCACTAGTTGGACGGGCCACGCGCGAACAAGCCACGGTCGCCACTAGTTGGACGGGCCACGCGCGAACAAGCCACGGTCTGACCGCCGCCCAGCCACCCGTCAGTCAGCCCGCCCGGCATAAGCTCGCCGACCGCGCCAGAGCCGCCAGAGCCCGTCCCCGCGCCCACGACACACCGTAGCCACCGGCGACCCCACCGTGCCGTGACCTGCGCTCCCCTCCCCCCGGCCGCCGGTCTGTGGAAGAGTTGCGCCCCGCCGGGGGCCGGGCCGTGGCGCGCGCCGCGAGCACCCGCCGGCTTCCTGTCCTCCGGACGCGGCCCCCGCGCAACTCTCCGGGGAGGGCACAACCAGGGACGGTGACCCATGGCCGATGGCGCCACCGCGGCGACCTTCCTCGCCGTGATCGGCGGGGCGTCGCTGCTCGCCGTGACCGCGCGCCGGCTACGCCCCAGCGACCGGCTGCCGTCTTTGGAGGGCTGGGCGCTGGCCGACCGCAGCCTGGGCACGGGCTGGATCTGGCTGCTGCTGGGCGGCACGATGTTCACCGCCTACACCTTCACCGCCATCCCCGGCCTGGCCTACGGCAACGGCGCGCCCGCCTTCTTCGCCGTGCCGTACACGGTGATCATGTGCCCGCTCGCCTTCGTGCTGCTGGGCCGGCTGTGGACGGTGGCCCGCCGGCACGGCTACATCACCGTCGCCGACTTCGTGCGCGGCCGGTACGGCTCCCCGCCCCTCGCCCTGGTCGTCGCGCTGACCGGCATCCTGGCGACGATGCCGTACCTGGCGCTGCAACTGCTCGGCATCCGGGCCGTGCTCGCGGCCGGGGGCGTGTACCCGCGGGGCGCGACCGGGGACCTGGTGATGGTGGCGCTGTTCGCGGGGCTCGCGGTGGCCACGTACCGGCACGGGCTGCGGGCGCCTACCGTCATCTCGGCGCTGAAGGCCGTGGCCGTCTTCGTCTCCCTCACGGCCGTGACCTGGCTGGTCCTGGAGCGCTTCCACGGCCCGGGCGGCGTGTTCGACGGGGCGGCGCGCCGGCTGGGCGGGCCCGCGCTGCTGCTCACCCCCGCACAGCAGCCGGCGTACGCCACGCTCGCGCTCGGCTCCGCGCTCGCCCTGCTGATGTACCCGCACGTGCTGACCGTCGGCTTCGCCGCGGACGGCCCGCGGACCCTGCGCCGGACGACCGTGGCCCTGCCCGCCTGGATCGGGCTGCTCGCGATGTTCGGCTTCCTCGGCATCGCGGCCCTCGCCGCCGGGGTGCGGGCGCCCAAGGGCAACGCGGAGGCGGCCGTACCGATGCTGGTGGACCGGCTGATGCCCGGGCCGCTGGCCGGGCTGGTGTTCGGTGCGATCACGGTCGGCGCGCTGGTGCCGGCCGCGGTGATGTCGATCGCGGCCGCCACCAGCTTCGTCCGCAACGTCTACGTCGAGTACGTGCACCCGACGGCCACGCCCAAACGGCAGGTGCGCATCGCCAAGACGGTGTCGCTGACCGCGAAGGTGGGCGCGGTGGCGTTCGTGTTCGGGCTCCGCGACCAGGACGCGATCAACCTGCAACTGCTCGGCGGGGTGTGGATCCTGCAGATCTTCCCGGCGGTGGCGGTCGGCCTCTACACCCGGTGGCTGCATCCGCGGGCGCTGCTGGCCGGCTGGGGCGCGGGCATGCTGGCCGGCACGTTCCTGGTGGTCCGGCAGGGCTTCTCGCCGATCGTTCCGCTGGGCAGCGGGGCGCCCGCCGTCTACGCGGGTCTCCTCGCCCTGGCGCTCAACCTGCTCGTCGCCGTGGCCACGACCCCGGTTCTGGCCCGGCTGGGCGTCCCGCGCGGCGCCGATCTGACCGACCTGCCCGCGCGCCTGACCGTCCGGCGGCGCCCCGAGACGGGAGCGAACAACCCGTGAGACAGCACCTGAGACCCGGCGCCGGCACGCCCGCGCCGGCATCCCTGGCCCCCGCGGCCGCCGACCCGGCCGACGTGGAGCGCGAGGCCGGGGTCGCCCGGCTGTTCGAGCGGCACTACACCTCGATGCTGCGGCTCGCCGTGCTGCTCGGCGCCGACGACCCGGAGAACGTGGTCGCCGAGGCGTACTACCAGATCTACCGCAAGTGGCGGCGCCTCAGGGACACCGAGGCCGCCGAGGCCTATCTGCGCTCCACCGTCTGCAATCTGACCCGGATGCGGATACGCCACCTCCAGGTGGCCCGCCGGCACGAGGAGCAGCCGGTGCCCGAGCCGGTGGCCTCCGCCGAGAGCACCGCGCTGCTCCACGACGACCAGCGCGTACTGATCGGCGCGCTGCAGCAGCTGCCCGCCCGGCAGCGCGAGGCGCTGGTGCTGCGGCACTGGCTCGGCCTGAAGGAGAGCGAGATCGCCGCGGCGATGGGCATCTCCTGCGGCTCGGTCAAGACCCACACCTCACGCGGCATCGCCGCCCTGACCCAGGCGATGGAGGCCCGGCGATGAACGACACCGGCCCTGACCGCACCGAGCGGGACCTCGCGGACGCGCTCGCCGCGCTGGCCGGCGGGGTGCACGCCGCCCCCGACGCCTACCGCACGGCCCGCGGGGAATGGCTGCGCCGCGAACGCCGCCGCCGTCTCGTCCTCGCCGTCCTCGTCGCGGTCGTCTTCGCCGTGGCGGTCCTGATCGGCCTGTGGGTGCTCAACCGGGCGCCGTCCGGCCCGGGCGTGGTCTTCTCGGGACCGGGGGCGACGGTCTCCGCGCCGGCACCCCCCGGCCCGGCGTCCGGCGCCCCGGGCTGATCGTCCCGAACCCGGCACCCCCCGGCCCGGCGTCCCGTGTCCAGCGTCCCCCGGAGTGATCGTCCCCGACCGTCACTCCCCGGGCCGGTGCCGGGTCCCCCCGGATGATCGTCCGGTCCCCGTCACTCCCCCGGCCCACCACCTGATTGGCCCCCTCCCACTCCGGGAAGCCGCACCCCGTGAACGCGCGTATCGAGGACTACGCCCTCATCGGTGACGAACAGACCGCGGCCCTGGTCGGCAGGGACGGCTCGATCGACTGGCTGTGCCTGCCCCGGTTCGACTCCGCCGCGTGCTTCGCCAGGATCCTGGGCGACGAGAACAACGGCCACTGGCGGATCGCCCCCAAGGGGGCGGACACCTGCACCCGCCGCGCCTACCGGAGCGACACGCTGGTCCTCGACACCGAGTGGGAGACCGGCGAGGGCACGGTGCGCGTCACCGACCTGATGCCCCAGCGGGAGCGGGCCCCCGACGTCGTACGCGTCGTGGAGGGGGTCAGCGGGCGCGTCACCGTCGTCAGCACGCTGCGGCTGCGCTTCGACTACGGCTCGGTCGTCCCCTGGATGCGCCGCTCCGACGGCCACCGGGTCGCCGTCGCCGGACCGGACTCCGTGTGGCTGCGGTCCGAACCGGCCGTGCGCACCTGGGGCGAGGACTTCGGCACGCACTCGGAGTTCACCGTCGAACCCGGCGAACAGGTGGCGTTCGTGCTCACCTGGCATCCCTCGCACGAGCCCCGGCCCCCGCTCATCGACCCGTACGAGGCGGTGCGCACCAGCGTCACGGACTGGCGGCGCTGGGCCGCGCGCTGCCGCTACGACGGGCCGTACCGGGACGCCGTCGTGCGCTCCCTGATCACCCTGAAGGCCCTCACCTACGCCCCGACCGGCGGGATCGTCGCCGCCCCCACCACCTCGCTGCCGGAGAAGCCGGGCGGCGTGCGCAACTGGGACTACCGCTACTGCTGGCTGCGCGACTCCACCCTGACCCTCAACGCCCTGCTGGCCGCCGGCTACCAGGACGAGGCCGAGGCATGGCGCGACTGGCTGCTCCGCGCCGTCGCGGGCGACCCGGCGGACCTGCAGATCATGTACGGCGTGGCGGGCGAACGACGGCTCCCGGAGACCGAGTTGCCCTGGCTGACCGGGTTCGCGGGCTCGACGCCGGTGCGGACCGGCAACGGCGCCGTCGACCAGCTCCAGCTCGACGTGTACGGCGAGGTGATGGACTCCCTGTGGCTGGCCCGCGCCTCCGGACTGCCCACCAAGCCGCACATGTGGTCCCTGCAGCGCGCGCTCCTGGGGTTCCTGGAGAAGGCGTGGCGGCAGCCGGACGAGGGGCTGTGGGAGGTGCGCGGCGGCCGGCGTCACTTCGTGCACTCCAAGGTGATGGTGTGGGTGGCCGCCGACCGCGCCGTACGCACCCTGGAACGCTACCCGGACCTGCGGGGTGACCTGGAGGGCTGGCGCACGCTGCGCGACGAGGTGCACCGCGAGGTGTGCGAGAAGGGCTACGACGCCGCACGCAACACCTTCACCCAGTACTACGGCTCGGCCGGACTGGACGCCGCGCTGCTGCTGATCCCCCGCGTCGGCTTCCTGCCGCCCGACGACCCGCGCGTCGCCGGCACGGTCGACGCGATCCGCGCCGACCTCGGCCACGGCGGCTTCCTGCGCCGCTACGACACGGACCCCGACGGCCCGGTCGTAGACGGCCTGCCGAGGACCGGCGAGGGCGCCTTCCTCGCCTGCTCGTTCTGGCTCGCCGACGCCCTGCACCTGACGGGCCGTACGGAGGAGGCGCGCGAGCTGTTCGACCGGCTCGCCGGGCTCGTCAACGACGTCGGGCTGCTGGCCGAGGAGTACGACCCGGTGGGCGGGTGCCAGGTGGGCAACTTCCCGCAGGCGTTCAGCCACATCGCCCTGGTGAACACCTCGCTCGCCCTGTTCGGCGGCGGGGACGGGAAGGCAGGATAGGGGCCATGGATCTTGGACTGAAGGACCGGGTGTACGTCGTCACGGGTGCCACCCGGGGGCTGGGCAACGCCGCCGCGCGGGAGCTGGTCGCCGACGGGGCGAAGGTGGTGATCACCGGCCGGGACGAGAAGCGGGTCGCCGACGCCGCCGCCGAACTCGGGCCGGACGCGGTGGGCGTGGCCGTCGACAACTCCGACGCGGGGGCGCCCGAGCGGCTCGTCGCGGCCGCGCGGGAGCACTTCGGCGGCTTCCACGGCGTGCTCATCAGCGTCGGCGGCCCGCCGCCCGGCTTCGTCGCCGACAACACCGACGAGCAGTGGCGCGACGCCTTCGAGTCCGTGTTCCTCGGCGCGGTCCGGCTCGCCCGCAAGGCCGCGGACGAGCTGGAGGCGGGCGGTGTCATCGGGTTCGTGCTGTCCGCGTCGGTGCACGAGCCGATCCCCGCGCTGACCGTGTCCAACGGACTGCGGCCCGGTCTCGCCGGGTTCGCGAAGTCGATCGCCGACGAGCTGGGGCCGCGCGGCATCCGTGTGGTCGGGCTGCTGCCGTCCCGCATCGACACGGACCGCGTGCGCGAGCTGGACGGGCTGTCCGCGGACCCGGAGGCCACCCGGGCCGCCAACGAGTCCCGGATCCCGCTGCGCCGCTACGGCACGCCCGAGGAGTTCGGCCGTACCGCGGCGTTCCTGCTCTCCCCCGCGGCCTCCTACCTGACCGGGATCATGCTGCCCGTGGACGGCGGCATGCGGCACGGGTTCTGAGCACCTGACGGTACGTGTCCTGGCTCAACTGACCCGCTCCGGGCGGTGTCTGACACCGCTGAGGCGCACCTCCGCCGGGAGGGCGGGCAGGCCCGCCGACGTGCGGGCGTGCGCCAGGGCTCCGGTCGTGAAGTCCGTCAGCGCGGTGGCCGGGGCCGCGTCGGGGTCCAGCCGGAGTCCGGCCCTGACCGCGGGTGCGCCCCGGCGGCCGCGGGTCAGCAGGACCTCGGCGTGGGCCACGCCGTCCTGCCGGCCGGCCTCGGCGGCCAGGGCCGACTCCAGCGCCCTGGTCCGCAGCCGGGCGGCGTCGCCGTCGCCGGTGTCGACGGTGATCTCGCCCTGCCGGCGCCGGCGCAGCAGCGCGGTCAGCCACCACAGGGCCAGCAGGACGAGGACGGCCAGCCCTCCGAGGACGGCCGGCCACCACCAGCCGGCGTCCCGCCAGCGGGTGCATTCGGCCCGGGTCAGCAGCACGTCGTGCGAGCCGGTGTACGGCCACCAGGACGGCACGGACGCGCCCAGGCCGACGGCCAGCACGGACCCGCCCACCACGAGGAGCAGCAGGCCCGTGATCCCGGTCAGCACACGGTTGACGGTGCCCCTGCGCACGGTCTCACCCCTTCCGTCCGGGCCGTGCGACGCGCACGGACAGCGCCGGTGGCCGGTCCAGGCCGAGGGCCCGTGCGGCGTCGGCGAGCGAGGTGTCCAGATCGGCGTGTACGTCGTCCAGGTCGCGGAAGTGCGAGACGGCCCGCACGTCGGCCTTCCCGCGCCCCATCCGGACCCGCACGGCGCGGACGCCGGGGACCTCCAGGGCCCGGTCGCGCAGCACCAGGGCGGCCGCGTCGCGCCGGAGGGCGGCCCGGACGTCGGGGTGCGGGCGGCGCATCGGCAGCAGGTCCCGCAGTCCCGGAGTCACCGCGAGGCCGACCAGCCACAGGCCGAGCGCGGCGGCGACACCGGCGCCGACCAGCACCCAGGTGTCGTCCAGGGGCCGCTCGGCGAGCTGCCGGGCGAGGGCGCGGCGCCAGCGCATCGCCGGCCGGTGGGCGCGCACGGCGGCGATGTCGTACAGGAAGACACCGGCCACGACCAGGACGGCCAGGGCGACGATCCCGGCGGGCACCCGCCGCGCCGACCAGAACCGGCCGCTGCCGCGCAGCGCCGGTTCCGGGGTGCCGGGCGCCTTCTCCAGGTCGGTGGGCCCGGGAACGTCCGTCCCGGGTCCGGGGGGCTCGCTCATCGCGCCCTCCCCCGGTCCGCGTCCGGCGCGGGCACCAGGTGCAGCCGCTCCACCTGGACGGCCACCTCCGGCACGTCCATCCGCACCAGCTCCCGCACCCGTTCGACGACCCGGCGGCGCACGGCGGCGCAGCAGGCACCGATGTCACAGGGATAGCCGAGTTCGAGGTGGACCCGGACGCGCGCGGTGTCGTGGCGGACGACGACGTTGGCGTACGGCCCGGTGGCGTCCGCCGGGAGCGGTGCCAGCGCCTCACGGGCGGCCTGGCCGGCGATCTTGGCCACGACCCGGTCGGCGATCCGGGTCGCGCCGCGCTCTCCCGGTGCCACACGGTCCGCGGCGCTGCGTGCCGCGGACGTCCCGGCGCTCACCGGTGTCACCGCCGCCGGTCGCGCCGGTCGTCACGCATGCGGAAGAACTCGCCGAGTTCCAGCTCGCCCTCCAGGAACCGGCCCGCCACGAATCCGACGGCGCCGAGCGCCGCCACCACCAGGAAGGCCCCGAAGCCCCCGAACCAGCCGGCGAAGCCCAGTGCCATCCCGGCGAACATGCCGATCACGGCGGTACTCATGCGGCGCTCCTCGAATGGGTCAGGCGTGCGTGGTCAGGGCCTTTTCCGGGGGCGGACGCCCCGTTCACTGGATGCGGGGCGGCTCCGGTTCCTCGTCCTCTTCGTCCGGGAGTTTGACGTCGCTCACCGCGATGTTGACCTCGACGACCTCAAGTCCGGTCATCCGCTCCACGGCGGCGATCACGTTCTCCCGGACGGCGCGGGCGACGTCGGCGATCGACACGCCGTAGTCCACGACGATCTCCAGGTCGAGCGCGGTCTGCACCTCGCCGACCTCGGCCTTCACACCCCGGGTCACCGACTTCGACCCGCCCGGCACCCGGTCCCGTACGGCCCCGAAGGTCCGCGCCAGTCCGCTGCCCAGGGCATGGACGCCGACGACATCCCGGGCGGCCAGGCCGGCGATCTTCTCCACGACGCCGTCGGCGATGGTGGTACGCCCCCGGAGCCCGGGGTCGCCGCCGCCGCGCCGTGGCGCCTTGCGGGTGGACACCCCGGCTTCGCCGCCACCGTCCGGGTTCGTCGTCATGTCACTCATCGCCGCACGTCCCTTCGGCTCATCGCCCCCCGGCCACCGTAAGCAAAAATCCCCCCACCCGCCCCACGAACGCCCTCTCTGTGGGCAGGCGTTCCGCAGGGCGACGGGGGTCCCCCGCCCGAGCGAAGCCGAGGGTGGGGGAGGGTGGGCACAGCGAACAACGCCGGGTGCCGGTTCAGCGCCGGTTCACTGGCCGAGGCCGGCCAGCCCTGGGTTCATTCGCCGAGCCCGGCCAGCTCCCGCAACCGCCGCCCCTGAGCAGCCCGCTCAGCAGCCCGCTGCTCGTCGTAGGAACGGCCGGCAACCCCCCGCAACAACGCCTTGGTCTCAGCGACAGCGTCCCGCGGAGCGCCAAGCACCGCCGCCGCAAGATCCCGCACCGCCCCCTCCAGCTCCCCCGCCGGCACCGCGAGGTTCGCCAGCCCGGACGCCACCGCCTCCTCCGCCTGCACGAACCGCCCGGTCACGCAGATCTCCAGCGCGCGGGCATACCCGACCAGCCCGACCAGCGGATGCGTGCCGGTCAGGTCGGGGACGAGGCCCAGGCTGGTCTCGCGCATGGCGAACTGCACGTCATCGGCGACGACCCGCAGATCGCACGCCAGCGCGAGCTGGAAGCCGGCCCCGATGGCGTGCCCCTGGACGGCGGCGATAGACACGATGTCGTTGCGCCGCCACCAGGTGAACGCCTCTTGGAATTCGGCGATGGTCGCGTCGAGCCCGGCGTCGTCACGGCGCGCGAGATCGATGAAGGACGGCTCGCCCTCGATCCCCTCCGGGGTGAACATCTGACGGTCCAGCCCGGCGGAGAAGGAACGGCCCTCGCCGCGCAGCACCACGACACGGACGGTGCCCGGCAGCAGCCGGCCCGCCTCGGCCAGCGCCCGCCACAAAGCGGGGCTCTGCGCGTTGCGCTTGGCCGGATTGGTCAGCGTCACCGTCGCGAGCGCGTCGTCGACGGTGAGCCGTACGCCGTCCTTGTCGAGTACAGGAGCGAGGTCCTGGTCGGGCGAAGCCATGGGGCGCCTCCGATGGGTGCGGTCATCCACGCGGTGCCGTACTGCACGCACGGCATGCTAAGTGACTGCACAGTAACCACCCGGCCGCTCAGTCGGCCGACCGGGTGGCCACCATCGAAGCCGATGGGCCGCCCGGAGTCAGGACGTAGCGGCCTTCTTGCCCCGGGTCGCTCCGCCACGCCCACGGAGCGTGACGCCCGACTCGCTGAGCATCCGGTGTACGAAGCCATACGAGCGGCCGGTCTCTTCGGCCAGCGCCCGGATGCTCGCACCGGAGTCGTACTTCTTCTTCAGGTCTGCCGCGAGCTTGTCGCGCGCGGCGCCGGTCACCCGGCTGCCCTTCTTCAGAGTCTCGGCCACCCGTGCCTCCTCATGGGAAGTGCGCTCTGGTCTCCTCATGATCACCCCTCCGGGGCGGGATGGCCACCCATTCGGCAAGGTCCGTGGGACAAGGTTGTGACGACAGGAGCGCGTCCCCACATGCGGAATCCGGGATTCCGCGAGGTGGCGTCCGTACAGCCGAACGAGTGGTTCCGCAAAGAGCCAGGTCAGCGCAGCACGGCGGCCGACCCCTTGGCACAGCAGGGATCGGCCGCGAAATACGTGTACGACACACCTCGATACGAGGAGATCTCACACAGATGATGGATCACGGCTAGGCCGAATGATCCATACCCAGTGGATCAGGCATTCGATCAAGCGAGGGCGACGAGGTCCGCGTAGTCGGCGCCCCACAGGTCCTCGACGCCGTCCGGCAGCAGGATGATCCGCTCGGGCTGGAGTGCCTCCACGGCGCCCTCGTCGTGGGTGACGAGGACGACGGCGCCCTTGTAAGTGCGCAGTGCGCCGAGGATCTCCTCGCGGCTGGCCGGGTCGAGGTTGTTCGTCGGCTCGTCCAGCAGCAGCACGTTGGCGGAGGAGACGACCAGGGTCGCCAGGGCGAGGCGGGTCTTCTCGCCGCCGGAGAGGACCCCGGCCGGCTTGTCGACGTCGTCACCGGAGAACAGGAAGGAGCCGAGCACCTTGCGGACCTCGACGAGGTCCATGTCGGGGGCGGCCGAGCGCATGTTCTCCAGGACCGTGCGGTCCGGGTCGAGGGTCTCGTGCTCCTGCGCGTAGTAGCCGAGCTTGAGGCCGTGACCGGGGACGACCTCGCCGGTGTCGGGCGTCTCCACACCGCCGAGGAGGCGCAGCAGGGTGGTCTTGCCGGCGCCGTTGAGGCCGAGGATGACGACCCGGGAGCCCTTGTCGATGGCCAGGTCGACGTCGGTGAAGATCTCCAGGGAGCCGTACGACTTCGACAGGCCCTCGGCCATCAGCGGGGTCTTGCCGCAGGGGGACGGGTCGGGGAAGCGGAGCTTGGCGACCTTGTCGGACTGGCGGACCGCCTCCAGGCCGGCCAGGAGCTTGTCGGCGCGGCGGGCCATGTTCTGCGCGGCGACGGTCTTGGTGGCCTTGGCGCGCATCTTGTCGGCCTGCGAGTGCAGGGCGGCGGCCTTCTTCTCGGCGTTGGCCCGCTCCCGCTTGCGGCGCTTCTCGTCGGCCTCGCGCTGCTGCTGGTAGAGCTTCCAGCCCATGTTGTAGACGTCGATCTGGGCGCGGTTGGCGTCCAGGTAGAACACCTTGTTGACGACCGTCTCGACCAGGTCGACGTCGTGGGAGATCACGATGAAGCCGCCGCGGTAGGTCTTCAGGTAGTCGCGCAGCCAGATGATCGAGTCGGCGTCGAGGTGGTTCGTCGGCTCGTCGAGCAGCAGGGTGTCCGCGTCGGAGAACAGGATGCGGGCCAGCTCGATACGGCGGCGCTGGCCTCCGGAGAGCGTGTGCAGGGGCTGGCCGAGCACGCGGTCGGGCAGGTTCAGCGCGGCGGCGATGGTGGCGGCCTCGGCCTCGGCGGCGTACCCGCCCTTGGTGAGGAACTCCGTCTCCTGGCGCTCGTACTGCCGCAGGGCCTTCTCGCGGGTGGCGCCCTGGCCGTTGGCGATGCGCTGCTCGTTGTCGCGCATCTTGCGGATCAGTACGTCGAGGCCGCGCGCGGAGAGGATGCGGTCGCGGGCGAGGACGTCCAGGTCGCCGGTGCGCGGGTCCTGGGGCAGGTAGCCGACCTCGCCGGAGCGGGCGATCTGGCCGGCTGCCGGGATGCCCTCGCCGGCCAGGCACTTGGTGAGGGTGGTCTTGCCGGCGCCGTTGCGGCCGACCAGGCCGATGCGGTCGCCCTTGGCGACGCGGAAGGTGGCGTTCTCGATGAGGATGCGGGCACCGGCGCGCAGCTCGATACCGGAGGCGGAGATCACGGACAGACTCCAGGGCGTACGGGGATTGGCGGTGGGCGGCTGAGGACGTTCCCGCCGTCTAATGCGCGAGGAGAATGGCCATGGGCCAAGTCTAACGGGGCCGGGCAAGCGGTTTTCCGGCACGCCCGGTGGCGGGTGGCCGCGGGTGCGTCGTCCGTTCGGGGGGCGGGGCGGCGCGGCGCGCTCGGCGGGGGCGTTGTCAGTGGTGGCTGCGATGCTGAATGGCGGGCATCGGACGACCGGAATCACGAGGGAGTGATCGGCATGGCAGGCACGGGCGGCGGACGGCCCAGCATCTATCCGACGGTGCTGTACGCGGACGCGAAGGCGGCGATCCGGCAGCTCACGGAAGGCCTCGGCTTCACGGAGCTGTCGGTGTACGAGACGGAGGACGGCAAGGTGATGCACGCCGAGCTGGCCCAGGGCAACGGCGCGGTGATGCTGGGCTCCAAGGGCCGCGGCGGGCTGTTCGACACGGTGATGAAGGACGCGGGCCCGACGGGGGTGTACATCGCCGTGGACGACGTCGACGCCCACCACCAGCGGGCCGTCGAGCACGGCGTGGAGATCGTGATGCCCCCGACGGACCAGGACTACGGCTCCCGGGACTACATGGCCCGCGACGCCGAGGGCAACATCTGGAGCTTTGGCACGTACTGCCCGGAGATCACCACCTGACGGCGCGCCGCCCGGCCAGCCGCTCAGCCGCCCGTGTGTACCTGGAAGGCGGCTCGGCGGACAGCCTTGGCGAGGGCCGGGTCGGGGTGGGCCGCGGCGAGGGCGACCAGCACCTGCACGGTGCGGGGGTGCCCGACGGCGCACACCTCGTCCAGCAGCATCGGGACGGTGGGCTGCACGGCGGACTCCAGGTGCCGTACCAGCATCGACGCCTCGCCGTGGTCGGAGACGGCCGCGGCGGTGTCCACCCACAGCCAGGTGGCCTCCTCACGGGTCAGCACCTCGTGGGCGTCCTCCGGGTCGGCCCCGTCGTGCTCGGCGAGCCACAGCAGGGCGTACGGCCGCAGCGCCGGCTCGTCGACGACGGCGTGCACGTCGGGCTCGGCGGGGGCGCCGACGACGCGGAGCGCCTCGAAGGCGAGGCCGCGCAGCAGGGCGTCGTCGCCCCGGGCGGCGTCCACGAGTTCGGCGACGGCGCCGCCGACGGGACGGGCGGCGAGCCAGGCGCGGTATTCGGCGCGGGCGGCGTTGGGGCGGAGCTGGGCGCAGCCGCGCAGCATGTCCTCGGCGGACTGCTCGATGTTGCCGGCCGGGCTCTGCGCGGCCACGCAGATCTGCTCCAGCTTGACCCAGACCGCCCAGTTGCCCAGCGGGGTGAGGGTGGCCTGGCCGCCGTCGCAGGTGAGCGCGCCGACGGAGGCGAGCGCGCCCAGGGCCCAGTCGAGCAGCGGGGCGAGCGGGGTGTCGGCCGGCACGGCCGGTTCCGCGGGCGCCGGGGGCAGGGCGGTCGGTGCGGGGCCGGCGAGGTGGGCGAACCCGGCCGGTGCCGGTCCGGGCTCGTAGGGGACCTCGCAGCGTTCGGTGCGCAGTTCGGTGACGCGCTGCTGGAGCAGGTCGAGGAGCTGGGCGACCGGGACGGGGCCGGCGGACAGCTGGAGGAAGGAGAGCACCTGGGGCATGGCCGAGACGACCTCGGCGACGGCGGCGGGCTCGTGGCCGTCGGGTTCCGGGCTGGCCAGCGACCAGGCGTCGAACAGGGCGACCCAGCCGCGCAGCACGGCGCTGTCGTCGCGGTCCCAGGCGCGCAGCCGCCAGCCGGGGCGGGCGCTGTCGCCGTGCACCTCGACGAGTCCGGCGAGGCGGGCGGTGTCCCAGTCGGTGCGGACCTGAGCGACGCTCAGGTCGAGGTGGGCGGCGGCGCGTTCGGCGGTGGCCTCGGAGAGTGTGGCCTTGCCGTCTCCGGTGGCGCCGTCGCTGCCGGGGCCGAGGGCGGCGTCGGCCCAGCAGGCGACGCGGACCGCGCCGGCCAGGCCGGTGCGGGCCATTCTGGCCAGTTCGGCCGGGGCGGGGGTGCCCTCCGGGGGCCGGGGTGCGGGGCGGCGCGGGCGCCGCTGGTTCACAGCTCTCGGGACGGCGGCCAGGGGCCGCGGTCGGACGAGTCGGAGCCTGGAGTCGCGCGGGATACGGGACGTCACGGCTGCAGTCTTCCTGCTGACGGTCCGAAAACCCAAACGGAATGCCGCGGGGGGCGGGTGGACAGGCCCGCGCGCCCGGTCGACGGCGGTCCGGGCGGCGGGTTCAGGCCAGTCGTACGACCTTGAACGGAATGCCGGGAAACGGCGCTTCCCGCCCGTACCCGGTGGGGGCGCCGCGGAGGCGGGAGACGGCCCGGGGCAGCCCGGGTACGGGCCGGGGCAGCCCGGGTACGGGCCCGGGGCAGCCCGGGTACGGGCCCGGGGCAGCCCGGGTACGGGCCCGGGGCGGCCGGGGGGCGGCCCGGGTACGGGCCGGAAGCGGGTCGGGGCGGGCCGGTGGTGGGCCGGAAGCGGCCCCGGTCGGGGCGGGCCGGTGGTGGGCCGGGTACGAGCCGGGGGCGGCCCGGGGGCGGGTCGGGGCGGCCCAGGCACGAGCCGGAAGCGGGCCGGGTACGAGCCGGAAGCGGGTCGGGGCGGGCCGGTGGTGGGTCGGAAGCGGACCGGGTCGGGGCGGGCCGGTGGTGGGCCGGGAGCGGACCGGAGGCGGGGCGGGGGCTCACATCAGCGGGGTCAGGAACCGGCGCACGCGCTCCTCGTACCCCTCTGGGTCGGGGTTCCACATGGCGCCGTGCGGGGCGTGCGGAACGGTGTGCAGCGCGACCAGGTGCGGCTGGTGTGCGGCCATCCGGCGCGAGTACTCCCAGGGGGCCACCGCGTCCCCCGGGCCGTGCAGGATCAGGGTGGGCACGGCGAGCCGCTCGTGGCCGTCGGCCGCGTCGGGGCCGCGCGTCCGGTCGGCGTGCAGTCCGGCCCGGCCCTGGGCGGCCCGCACCGCGAGCGGCAGCAGCGGCCCGGGGGTGTGCCGGGCCCGGGCGAGGGCGCGCAGCGTGGCCTCCCAGCTGAGCACCGGGGAGTCCAGGACCAGCCCGGCCACCCGGTCCCGTACGGCGGACCGCTCGGCGGCGCGCAGCGCCATGGTGGCGCCGGTGGACCAGCCGAGGAGGACGACGCGCTGGGCGCCGTAGCGGACGGCGTAGCGGATGGCGGCGTCCACGTCGCGCCACTCGGTCTCGCCGAGGTGGTGGAGGCCGTCCGGCGGACGGGGGGCGCCGAGGTCGCCGCGGTAGGCGAGGGCGAGGACCGGCAGGCGGCGTTCGTGCAGGAACCGCATGACGTTCAGGGCGTGTTCGCGGGTGGTGCCGAGGCCGTGCACGGCGATCACCCAGGTGTCCCGGGCGCCGGGCACGAACCAGGCGGGCAGGGAGCCGAGTTCGCCGGGCACGTCGATGTCGGCGTGGTCGAGGCCGAGGGCGGTGCCGGGGTTGCCGACGTGCAGGTTGGGGGTGAGCCAGACGGAGTCGCCGGGCGCGAGGGTGCCGTGCGTGACGCCCTGGAGCCGGCGGACGACGGTGTCGGCGGTGTGTTCGGCGGAGTGCAGGACGTCGCCGACGACGGCGTGGGAGCCGTTCCCGGCGAGGCCGTAGGTCCCGGGTCGCAGGGTGGCGAGGTCACGGGTGAGCGTGACCTGTCCCGCGGCCGTGCGGTGCACGGTGAGCCGGGGTTCGGTCGGCAGGGGACGGCCGGCGGGCGCCTTCAGGGCGGCATCGCTGGCGAGCCGGCCGACGGCGACGGAGGCCGCGCCGGCCGCGAGCATCCCGGTGAACGCGGCGGCGGTGGCTCTGAGGGCGGCGGTCGCTGTGACGGTGCGCACGGCTCCAGTGTCCCGGCGCACCCCACGACCGGCCAGCGGAACGCCGGGACGGGGTGACGGCCCGGAGCGGACTGACGCCCCGGAGCGGGCTGACGGCCCGGGACGGGGTGACGGCCGGGGGCCGGGTGAGGCCCCCGGGCCGGGTGAGGCCCCCGGGCGGGGTGACGACCCCGGGCGGGCCGACAGCAGGGCGCGAAGGGGACTGCGGGCGGGTGGTGTGGGCACGGGCTACCTCCGTTGGCCGTATCCCTTCAGGCGTTCCCCGGTCTCGGCCAGTTGTGCCTCCGTCAGCAGAGAAGGCGTCAGGCCGGGCACGCCGGACGCGGTCAGCCACAGGCGGCACATCCACTCCAGCTGGGCGGTGCGGTCGTATGCCTGGTCGAGGGTGGCGCCGTACGTGATCGTGCCGTGGTTCCGCAGGAGGCAGCCGGAGCGGTCGTCGAGGGCGCGGAGCATGTTCTCGGCGAGTTCGTCGGTGCCGTAGGTGGCGTACGGGGCGACGCGGACGCGGCCGCCGAGGGCGCTGGTCATGTAGTGGATCGGGGGCAGTTCGGTGACGAGGGTGGAGACGGCCGTGGCGTGCACGGCGTGGGTGTGGACGACGGCCCGCGCGCCGGTCGTGCGGTAGACGGCCAGGTGCATCGGCAGCTCGCTGGTCGGCACCAGCGTGCCGCGCACCTGCCGGCCCGCGAGGTCCACGCCGGTGAGGTCGTCCGGGGTCAGCCGGTCGTAGGGCACGCCGGACGGGGTGACCAGCACGACGTCCCCGACACGTGCCGAGACGTTGCCGGACGTGCCGACGACGAGCCCGTCGGCCACGCTGCGCCGGGCCGTCGCGACCACCGCCTCCCAGGCCCGCGCCTCCGACTCCCGCGCCTCCGACGTGCCCCCCTCCGAAGCCCGGGCCTCCGGCGTGCCCGCCTCCGAAGCCCGCGTCTCTTCGTCTCCCGTGTCCCGCAGCGGTTCAGCCATGCCGTGATCCTCCCAGCCGGCCGGTCCGATCGTCGTACCGCCGAACGAGTGGACCCGTACGAAACGCCGCGAAAATCCGTTCATTGGATGATCAGTCGGCATTCAATGATCCCTCTTGCTCGCTGGACGATGTTTCACCGCCACAGCTGGGGGGACGCATGGCCCGTCATCGCACACCTTCCCGTCGCCGCCCCCGCCGCCGTCTCGGCGTGCTCGCGGTGACCACCTCCGCGCTCACCCTCCTCACCGCCGCCACGGCGACCGCGGTCCCGGCCGGGGGACCGCCCGCCGCCGTGGCGAGCCTGCCCCGGGGCCACGACGTCTCCTCGCACCAGCGCAACGTCGACTGGCCCGAGGCCCGCGCCAACGGATCCCGGTTCGTGTACATCAAGGCGACCGAGTCCACGACGTACCGCAATCCGTACTTCGCCGAGCAGTACGGCGGCGCCGGCGACGCGGGCGTGATCCGGGGCGCGTACCACTTCGCGCGCCCCGACCGGTCCTCGGGCGCCGCGCAGGCCGCCTTCTTCGTGCGCAACGGCGGCGACTGGCAGGCGGACGGGCAGACCCTGCCGCCCGCGCTCGACATCGAGTACAACCCGTACGACCCGAAGCACGAGTGCTACGGGCTGAGCCACGGGCAGATGGTCGACTGGATCTGGTCCTTCAGCGACGAGATCAAGCGGGAGACCGGGCGCCGCCCGGTGATCTACACCACCACCCACTGGTGGGACACGTGCACCGGGCGCAGCACGTCCTTCGCCCGCTCGCACGCCCTGTGGATCGCCCGGCACGGCTCGCGGGGGCCTGGCGCACTGCCCGCCGGCTGGGCGTACTGGACCTTCTGGCAGTACGACACCAAGGGCGGCCTGCCGGGCGACCAGAACCTCTTCAACGGCTCGCCGAGCCGGCTGCGGACCTTCGCGCGCGGGTGGTGACCGAGGGGCTCGCGGGACCGGGGCGCACACCGGCGCACCACGGAATCGCAGGCGGAAGCACGGCCCCCCGTTACCGACATCGCGAGTCCCGGCCCAGTTCACCTTCCGTTCACTCAGATTGCCTACGTTCGACGAGCCAATGACGCTCGAACGATTGCCTGGGTAAATGGAAAGCTTCTCGCTGATCCTCGCGATTGTGGTCGTAACCGCACTTGCGTTCGATTTCACGAACGGTTTCCACGACACCGCCAACGCGATGGCCACCACCATCTCGACCGGTGCCCTCAAGCCCAAGGTCGCGGTCGGCATGTCCGCCGCACTGAACCTTGTAGGCGCTTCCCTCTCCGTGGAGGTTGCCAACACGATCTCCAAGGGGCTCGTCGATGAGAACGGCATCCGTCCCGAGGTCATCTTCGCCGCCCTGGTCGGCGCGATCCTCTGGAACCTGGTGACCTGGCTGGTGGGTCTCCCCTCCAGCTCCTCCCACGCCCTGATGGGCGGCCTGGTCGGCGCCACCATCGCCTCCGCGGGCTTCGGCGCCGTCCACGGTGACGTGCTCGTCACCAAGGTGCTGCTCCCCGCGGTCGCCGCGCCCGTCGTGGCCGGCATCGCGGCGATGCTCGCCACCCGACTCTCCTACAACGTCGGCAAGAACGCCGGCGGCGAGGCCACCCGCAAGGGCTACCGCGCCGGCCAGATCGCCTCCGCCGGCCTGGTCTCCCTCGCCCACGGCACCAACGACGCGCAGAAGACGATGGGCATCATCACCCTCGCGCTCGTCGCGGGCGGCGCCCTCGCCCCCGGTTCCAACCCTCCCACCTGGGTGATCCTGTCCGCCGGCATGGCGATCGCGCTCGGCACCTACATCGGCGGCTGGCGCATCATCCGCACCATGGGCAAGGGCCTCACCGACCTGCAGCCGCAGCAGGGCTTCGCCGCCCAGACCAGCGCGGCCACGGCCATCCTGGCCTCCTCCCACCTCGGCTTCTCCCTCTCCACCACGCACGTCGTCTCCGGCTCGGTGATGGGCGCGGGCCTCGGCCGCAAGGGCGGTGTGGTCCGCTGGTCCACGGCGACCCGCATGGTCGTCGCCTGGGTGCTGACCCTGCCGGCCGCCGCCCTGGTCGGGGCGCTCGCCGAATCCGTGACGGATCTCGGGGACTGGGGCACCGGGGCCGTCGCCGTGTTCCTGGTCGCCTCCAGCGCCGCGATCTGGAAGCGGTCCCGCCGCGAGGTCGTCGACAGCTCCAACGTCAACGACGTCGACGCCGACGCCGCCGAGGAGCCGGCCGGCGTGGTGACCACCGCCATCGCCATGGTGACCCCGCCCCCGGTGGGCCCGGTCCCCGCCGGCCTGACGGCCACCATCCCGGCCCCCGTCGAGACCTCCGCACCGGCCGCCGCCCCCGCGGTGCCGCCGGCCGCCGCGGTCTGACCCCGGTCACTCCGGACAACCAAGGAAACGACATGAAGATCGACTGGGCGGCCATCGGATCCGTCTTCGGCGTCAGCCTCGTGGTCACCGTGGGCCTGGTGACCCTGTTCACCCTCGGCGTCACCGGCCTGGCCCGCCGCGAGCGGGCCGCGGCCGAGGGCAACTCCGCCGCGCTCGCCGTGACCGGCGCCTACGTCTGCTTCGCGGCCTGCGCGGCGGCGGTGGCGTACGGCCTCTACCTGATCGTCGGCAAGTCCTGACCACGTCCTGACCGACCGTCTGGAAGGCTCCACCCCACGGTGCACACCGGGGTGGGGCCTTTCGCATGTCCGAGGAGACACGCCGCCGGTGTGGGGATCGGCACACTCTCCCCCCGCAGGTCAACGGCAAGTTGACGGCCGTTCCGGGGGCGTGGTGGACTGCCCGGGCCATGTACGGCGGCAGCAGAGGAAGCCGGTGTGAATCCGGCGCGGTCCCGCCACTGTCACCGGGGTAGCGATCCCCGGGAGCCAGGAACTCTCACCGCCGGTCTCGTCAACCCAGGGCGCGGACACCCTGAGTGAGGACATACCGCCATGCTCGGCTGCCGAAGGACCCTTCACCGGCGCTTCCCCGTGCCCACGGCCGGCTGAGCCGATGGGTGCCGATCGCACATACGCGTACGGCGCCGCCGCCGGCCTCCTCGGTGACCTGCTCCTCGGCGACCCGCGCCGCGGGCACCCGGTCGCCGTGTTCGGACGGACGGCCGCGGCCGTGGAGAGCGCGTTGTGGCACGACCACCGCGGCTGGGGCGCGCTGCACACCGCCGTGTGCGCCGGAGGCGCCGTCGCCCTCGGGGCGCTCGCCACACGCGCCGTACGCCGCTCCCCCGCCGCCTCCGTGGCCCTGACCGCGGCCGCCACCTGGGCGGTGGTCGGCGGCACGTCACTCGCCCGGGAGGCGCGGACGATCGGCCGCGCCCTGGAGTCCGGTGACGTGGCGGCGGCCCGCGCGCGGCTGCCGCACCTGTGCGGCCGGGACCCGCAGGCCCTGGACGCCGACGGGATCGCGCGGGCGGTGGTCGAGTCGGTCGCCGAGAACACCTCCGACGCGGTCGTGGGCGCCCTGGTGTGGGGTGCGGTCGGCGGAGTGCCGGGCCTGCTCGGCTTCCGGGCCGTCAACACGCTGGACGCGATGGTCGGTCACAAGTCCCCCCGCTTCCGCCGCTACGGCTGGGCCTCCGCCCGCCTCGACGACCTCGCCGGCTGGCCGGGGGCGCGCCTGACCGCCGTACTCGCCACGCTCGCGGGACCCGATCCGCGCGGTGCCGCACGCGCCTGGCGGGCGGACGCGCGCCGGCATCCGAGCCCCAACGCCGGGCCCGTCGAAGCCTCGTTCGCGGGCGCCCTCGGCGTGCGGCTGGGCGGCACCCTCTCCTACGGCGGCCGGGTCGAGCACCGGCCCGTGCTGAACGGCGACGCCGGACGCGCCGTCCGCGTCACCGACGTCGACCGGGCCGTACGGCTCTCCCGCCGGGTCGGCCTCCTCGCGCTCGGCGTCACCGTCGCCGGGCGCCTCCTCCTGAAGGGACGTGGGAAGTGAGCGGGGGTCTCCTCGTCGCCGGCACCACCTCCGACGCCGGCAAGAGCGTCGTGACGGCCGGGATCTGCCGGTGGCTGGTCCGCCAGGGCGTGAAGGTCGCGCCGTTCAAGGGGCAGAACATGTCCCTCAACTCGTTCGTGACCCGCGAGGGAGCGGAGATCGGCCGGGCCCAGGCCATGCAGGCCCAGGCGTGCCGCGTCGAGCCGACCGCGCTGATGAACCCCGTCCTGCTGAAGCCCGGCGGGGAGCGCAGCAGCCAGGTGGTGCTGCTCGGCAAGCCGGTCGGCGAGCTGAGCGCCCGCGGCTACCACGGGGGCAGACAGCAGCAGTTGCTCGGCACCGTGCTGGACTGCCTGGCCGAGTTGCGGGGCACGTATGACGCGGTGATCTGTGAGGGGGCGGGCAGCCCGGCCGAGATCAATCTGCGGCGGACCGACATCGTCAACATGGGCATCGCGCGCGGCGCGCGGCTCCCCGTCCTCGTCGTCGGCGACATCGACCGGGGCGGCGTCTTCGCCTCCTTCTTCGGCACCGTCGCCCTGCTCTCCCCCGAGGACCAGGACCTGGTCGCCGGTTTCCTGGTGAACAAGTTCCGCGGCGACGTCAGCCTGCTGGAGCCGGGCCTGGACATGCTGCACGGGCTCACCGGGCGGCACACCTACGGCGTGCTGCCGTACCGGCACGGCCTCGGCATCGACGAGGAGGACGGGATGGGGGTCCCCCCGCGCGAGCGAAGCCGAGCGTGGGGGAGGGTGTCCCTGCGCGGCACGGTCCGGGAGTCGAACGTCGCCCCGCCGGTCGGCGAGGACGTGCTCCGGGTCGCCGTCTGCGCGATCCCGCTGATGTCCAACTTCACGGACGTCGACGCCCTCGCCGCCGAACCCGGCGTCGTCGTCCGGTTCGTGGACCGGCCCGAGGAACTGGCCGACGCCGACCTGGTGGTGGTCCCGGGCACGCGCGGGACCGTGCGGGCGCTGGAGTGGCTGCGCGAGCGGGGACTCGCGGACGCGCTGGTCCGACGGGCCGCCGAGGGGCGTCCGGTCCTCGGGATCTGCGGCGGCTTCCAGGTGCTCGGCGAGCACATCGAGGACGACGTCGAGTCCGGGGCGGGCGAGGTCGCCGGGCTCGGTGTGCTGCCCGTGCGGGTCCGGTTCGCCCGCGAGAAGACCCTGACCCGGCCGGTCGGCGAGGCCCTCGGCGAGCGGGTCGAGGGCTACGAGATCCACCACGGGATCGCCGAAGTGACCGGCGGTGCACCCTTCTTGGACGGCTGCCGGGTCGGCGAGACCTGGGGCACGCACTGGCACGGCTCGCTGGAGTCGGACGGCTTCCGCCGGGCCTTCCTGCGGGAGGTGGCGGCCGCCGCGGGCCGCCGCTTCACGCCCGCGCCGGACACCTCGTTCGCCGCGCTGCGCGAGGAGCAGCTCGACCGGCTCGGCGACCTGATCGAACAGCACGCGGACACGGACGCGCTCTGGCGGCTCATCGAGTCGGGCGCGCCGCAAGGACTGCCCTTCATCCCACCGGGAGCGCCCGCATGAGCACAGTGTTGTTGTTGTCGACCGCCGACACCGATCTGCTGGCGGCCCGGGCCTCCGGCGCCGGCTACCGGATCGGCAACCCGACCCGGGTAGACGTGACCGGTGAACTGCCGGCGCTGATCGAGGGCGCGGACCTCGCGGTCGTACGGCTGCTGGGCGGCAAGCGCGCCTGGGAGGACGGGCTGGCCGCGCTGAGGGCGGCCGGCATCCCGACCGTGCTGCTGGGCGGCGAGGCCGTGCCGGACGCCGAGCTGATGGCCGAGTCGTCCGTGCCGGCCGGTGTCGTGGCCGAGGCGCTGAGGTACCTGGTCGAGGGCGGCCCGGCCAACCTGCTGGAGCTGTCCCGGTTCCTGTCGGACACCGTGCTGCTGACCGGCGAGGGCTTCGAGGAGCCCCACAAGATGCCGGAGTACGGCCTCCACGGCTCGTACACCGTGCGGGAGCGCCGCCCGACCGTCGGCGTGCTCTTCTACCGGGCGCACGAGCTGAGCGGCAACACCGGCTTCGTCGACACGCTGTGCGAGGCGATCGAGGCGCAGGGCGCCAACGCGCTCCCCGTGTACTGCGGTTCGCTGCGCGGCGCGGACTCCGGGCTGTACGAGCTGCTGGGCCGGGCCGACGCCCTGGTCGCCACCGTGCTCGCCGCCGGCGGCACCCACGCCTCGCAGGCCTCGGCGGGCGGCGACGAGGAGTCCTGGGACATCGGGGCGCTCGCCGACCTGGACATCCCGGTGCTGCAAGGACTGTGCCTCACCTCCTCCCGCGGCGCCTGGGACGCGTCCGACGCCGCCCTCTCCCCCATGGACGCGGCGATGCAGGTCGCCATCCCGGAGTTCGACGGCCGCCTGATCACGGTCCCGTTCTCCTTCAAGGAGCAGGGCCCGGACGACGTTCCCGTGTACGTCGCCGACCCCGAGCGGGCCGCCCGCGTCGCCGGGATCGCGGTCCGGCACGCCCGGCTGAAGCACAAGCCGAACGCCGAGAAGAAGATCGCCCTCGTCTTCACGGCCTACCCGACCAAGCACTCGCGGGTCGGCAACGCGGTCGGCCTGGACACCCCCGCCTCGGCGGTCCGGGTGCTGGACGCGCTGCGGGAGTACGGCTACTCGCTCACCGAATACCCCTCCGGCGGCGACGAGTTGATTCACCGCCTCATCGAGGCCGGCGGACACGACGTCGAGTGGCTGACCGAGGACCAGTTGGCCGCCGCGCCCGCGCGGGTGCCGCTCGCCGACTACCGGGCCTGGTTCGAGAAGCTCGACCCGGAGCTGCGGGACGCGATGACCGAGGCGTGGGGCGAGCCGCCGGGCTCGCTGTACGTCGACGGCGACGACATCGTGCTGGCCTCCCTCCAGTTCGGGAACGTCGTCGTGATGATCCAGCCGCCGCGCGGCTTCGGGGAGAACCCGATCGCGATCTACCACGACCCCGACATGCCTCCCTCCCACCACTACATGGCCGCCTACCGCTGGCTGGACAACAGCTTCGGCGCGGACGCGATCGTGCACATGGGCAAGCACGGCACGATGGAGTGGCTGCCCGGCAAGGGGCTGGGCCTGTCGGGCGGCTGTGCGCCCGACGCGGTCCTCGGCGACCTCCCTCTCGTCTACCCGTTCATCGTCAACGACCCCGGCGAGGGCACCCAGGCCAAGCGACGCGGGCACGCCACGGTCGTCGACCACCTCGTCCCGCCGATGGCGCGGGCCGACACCTACGGGGACCTGGCCAAACTGGAGCACCTCCTCGACGAGTACGCCCTGGTGAGCGACCTCGACCCGACGAAGGCACCGGCGGTGCGGGCGCAGATCTGGACGCTGGTGAAGGCCGCCGAACTGCACCACGACCTGCACGTGGACGAGCAGCCGGGCGACGACGACTTCGACTCGTTCGTCATGCACATCGACGGCTACCTGTGCGAGATCAAGGACGTCCAGATCCGCGACGGCCTGCACATCCTCGGCGGCGGACCGGTCGGCGAGCCCCGCGTGAACCTGGTGCTGGCCGTGCTGCGCGCCTCGCAGGTGTGGGGCGGCCAGGCCAACGCCCTGCCCGGCCTCCGGGCCTCCCTGGCCGCGTACTTCGGGCTGGTGGAGAAAGAGCTGCTGGCCGAGCCGGGCGCGCCGGTGAAGGCGCCGGTGGAGCTGACGGACCTGGCCGACGGCCCGGCCCGTACGGCCGCCGACACGATCGACCTGCTGGAGCAGCTGTGCCGGCGGCTCGCCGAGGGCATGGAGGAGCGGGCCTGGGCGCGAGTCGCCGTACCGGCCCTGCTGCGGGACGTGCTCGGCACCGAACTGCCGGACGCGGTCGCGGTGCTGGAGTTCGCCTGCGACGAGGTCGTGCCGCGCCTGGCCCGCACGACGGACGAGATCGGGCACATCCTGCGCGCCCTGAACGGCGGTTACGTGCCGGCCGGTCCCTCGGGTTCGCCGACCCGCGGCCTGGTCAACGTGCTGCCGACCGGCCGGAACTTCTACTCGGTCGACCCCAAGGCGATTCCGTCGAGGCTCAGCTGGGAGGTCGGCCAGTCGCTGGCGGACTCCCTGGTCCAGCGGTATCTGACGGACACCGGGGAGTACCCGAAGTCCGTCGGGCTGACGGTGTGGGGCACGTCCGCGATGCGCACCCAGGGCGACGACATCGCCGAGATCCTGGCCCTGCTGGGCTGCCGCCCCGTCTGGGACGACGCCTCGCGCCGGGTGACCGGCTTCGAGGTGGTCCCCCTGGCCGAGCTGGGCCGGCCGCGCATCGACGTCACAGTCCGCATCTCCGGCTTCTTCCGGGACGCGTTCCCGCACGTCGTCGGGCTGATCGACGACGCGGTACGGGCGGTCGCGGAGCTGGACGAACCCGCCTCGCGGAACTTCGTGAAGGCGCACGCCGACGAGGACACCGCCGGGCACGGCGACCGGCGCCGGGCCACTTCCCGCATCTTCGGCTCCAAGCCGGGCGCGTACGGAGCGGGCCTGCTGCCGCTGATCGACGCCCGCAACTGGCGCTCCGACGCCGACCTCGCCGAGGTGTACGCGGTGTGGGGCGGGTACGCGTACGGGCGCGGGCTCGACGGGCGGGCGGCGCGCGGGGACATGGAGACGGCGTTCAAGCGGATCGCGGTGGCGGCGAAGAACGTGGATACGAGAGAGCATGACATCGCTGATGCCGACGACTATTTCCAGTACCACGGCGGCATGGTCGCCATGGTCCGGCATCTGACGGGCGCCAACCCCGAGGCCTACGTGGGTGATTCGGCCGTACCGGACCAGGTGAAGACGCGCACGCTGGGCGAGGAGACCCACCGCGTGTTCCGGGCCCGGGTGGTCAACCCGCGCTGGATGAGCGCCATGAGAAGGCATGGTTACAAGGGCGCCTTCGAGATGGCTGCGACCGTGGACTACCTGTTCGGCTACGACGCCACGGCGGGCGTGGTGGACGACTGGATGTACGAGAAGCTCAGCGCCGAGTACGTCTTCGACCCGGAGAACCGGGACTTCATGAAGCGCTCGAATCCCTGGGCGCTGAGAGGCATCACGGAGCGTCTGCTGGAGGCAGCGGACCGCGGGCTCTGGGCGGAGCCGGACCAGGAGACCCTGGACCGGCTCCGGGCGACCTACCTCGAACTTGAGGGAGATCTGGAGGGAGACGCGTGATCTCCCTGGACACCCCCGCAGCGGCGGGGAGGAGGCTGCGATCCGCCGTCACGGATACAACGGCGCCGGATCACCCCCGCGCGTGCGGGGAGCACGCCACCAATCCGACCCGCCGTCGCCCTGGCCGCGAACCGTTCCACCCTGAGTCATCCGAAGGAGTGATCGCCGCGTGAGCACGCCCTATCCCTTCACCGCTGTCGTGGGTCAGGACGACCTTCGCCTGGCTTTGCTTCTCAATGCCGTGAGCCCCGTCGTCGGTGGAGTCCTGGTCCGGGGTGAGAAAGGGACCGCGAAGAGCACGGCCGTGCGGGCGCTGTCGGCGCTGCTGCCCGAGGTCGACGTCGTCTCCGGGTGCCGTTTCTCCTGCGACCCCGGCTCGCCCGACCCCGCGTGCCCTGACGGCCCCCACGAGCCGGGGGCGTTCGAGTCGCGCGCGGCGCGGATGGTCGAACTGCCGGTCGGCGCTTCGGAGGACCGGCTGGTGGGCGCGCTCGACATCGAGCGGGCGCTCGCCGAGGGCGTGAAGGCGTTCGAGCCGGGCCTGCTGGCCGACGCGCACCGCGGGATCCTCTACGTCGACGAGGTCAACCTCCTCCACGACCACCTGGTCGACCTGCTGCTGGACGCCGCCGCGATGGGCGCGTCCTACGTCGAGCGTGAGGGCGTCTCCGTGCGGCACGCGGCGCGGTTCCTGCTCGTCGGGACCATGAACCCGGAGGAGGGCGAGCTGCGGCCGCAGTTGCTGGACCGGTTCGGGCTGACCGTGGAGGTCGCCGCCTCGCGGGAGCCCGATCAGCGGGTGGAGGTCGTGCGGCGGCGGCTGGCGTACGACGACGATCCGGCCGCGTTCGCCGCCCGGTGGGCCGACGAGGAGGCCGCCGTACGGCAACGGATCGTGGCGGCACGGGAGTTGCTGCCGTCGGTGCGGCTGGGTGACGCCGCGCTGCGGCAGATCGCGGCGACCTGTGCGGCCTTCGAGGTGGACGGGATGCGCGCCGACATCGTGATGGCGCGCACGGCGACCGCGCTGGCCGCGTGGGCCGGGCGGACGGACGTGCTCGCCGAGGACGTCCGGCAGGCGGCGCTGCTGGCGCTGCCGCACCGCAGGCGGCGTAACCCCTTCGACGCGCCCGGGCTCGACGAGGACAAGCTGGACGAGACGCTGGAGGAGTTCTCCGGGGAGTCCCCGGACGACGATCCGGACCCCGACGGCGGCCCGGACGGGGGCGGCCCGGACGGGGGCGGTGGGCAGCCGGCGCCCGAGGACGGTCCCCAGCAGGACGGTGGCGCCGCTGCCGAGCCCGAGGCCGGTGAGGGCGGCGAGCCGCAGGCCTCCGGTGGGCGGGAGCAGTCGCCCGTACGGGCCGCCGAGCCGTTCCGTACGAAGGTGCTGAGCGTGCCCGGTCTCGGCGAAGGGGCGGCCGGGCGGCGGTCCCGGGCGCGGACCGAGCAGGGGCGGACGACCGGGGCCCGGCGTCCGCGCGGCGCGCTGACGAAGCTGCACCTGGCGGCGACCGTGCAGGCGGCCGCGCCGCACCAGCGGGCGCGGGGGCGGTCCGGGCCGGGGCTTGTGGTCCGGCGGGACGATCTGCGGCAGGCGCTGCGCGAGGGCCGCGAATCCAATGTCGTCCTGTTCGTTGTCGACGCCTCCGGGTCGATGGCGGCGCGGCAGCGGATGAGCGCCGTGAAGGGCGCTGTGCTGTCGCTGCTGCTGGACGCGTACCAGCGGCGGGACAAGGTGGGGCTGGTGACCTTCCGGGGGTCGGCCGGTGAGGTCGTGCTGCCGCCGACCTCGTCCGTCGATGCCGCCGCCGCGCGGCTGGAGTCGCTGCCGACCGGTGGGCGCACGCCCCTCGCCGCCGGGCTGCTCAAGGCGCATGAGGTGCTGCGGGTGGAGCGGTTGCGGGACCCGGCGCGGCGGGCGCTCGTGGTCGTGGTGACGGACGGGCGGGCCACGGGTGGTCCGGAGCCGGTCGCGCTGGCCGGGCGGGCGGCCCGGCTGTTCGCGGCCGAGGGGGTCGCCTCGGTGGTCGTGGACTGCGAGTCGGGTCCGGTACGGCTGGGTCTGGCCGGGCAGCTCGCGGGTGAGCTGGGCGGTACGGCGGTGACGTTGGACGAGTTGCGGGCGGACTCGATCGCCGGGCTGGTGAAGGACGTTCAGGGCAACAGGAGGGCCGCATAGTGCCGCAGGGACAGCCGAGTGTCGTACCGGACGACGGACTGACGACCCGCCAGCGCCGCAACCGGCCGCTGGTCGTCGTGCACACGGGCGTCGGCAAGGGCAAGTCGACCGCCGCGTTCGGGCTCGCGCTGCGCGCCTGGAACCAGGGCTGGCCGATCGGGGTGTTCCAGTTCGTCAAGTCGGCGAAGTGGAAGGTCGGCGAGGAGAACGCGCTGCGGGTGCTGGGCGCCTCCGGCGAGGGCGGCTCGGTCGACTGGCACAAGATGGGCGAGGGCTGGTCCTGGGTGCAGCGGGACGCCCAGATGGACAACGAGGAGAAGGCCCGCGAGGGCTGGGAGCAGGTCAAGCGGGACCTCGCCGCCGAGACGTACCGGCTGTACGTGCTGGACGAGTTCGCCTATCCGATGCACTGGGGGTGGGTGGACACCGACGAGGTGATCTCCGTGCTGCGGGACCGGCCCGGTACCCAGCACGTGGTGATCACCGGGCGGAACGCTCCGGAGAAGCTGGTGGACCTCGCGGACCTGGTGACGGACATGTCCAAGGTCAAGCACCCGATGGACGTGGGCCAGAAGGGCCAGAGGGGCATCGAGTGGTGAGTGCCGTTCCCCGGCTGGTCGTCGCCGCGCCCTCCTCGGGCAGCGGGAAGACCACCGTCGCCACGGGGCTGATGGCCGCGTTCGCCGCGCGGGGGCTCGCGGTGTCCCCGCACAAGGTCGGGCCGGACTACATCGACCCCGGGTACCACGCGCTCGCCACCGGGCGGGTGGGGCGCAACCTCGACGCGTACCTGTGCGGGCCGGAGCTGGTCGCTCCGCTGTTCCTGCACGGGGCGCGCGGGTGTGACATCGCCGTCGTCGAGGGCGTGATGGGGCTGTACGACGGGGCGGCCGGCCAGGGGGAGCTGGCGTCCACCGCCCATGTGGCCAAGCTGCTGGGGGCGCCGGTGGTGCTGGTCGTGGACGCGTCGTCGCAGTCGCGGTCGGTGGCGGCGTTGGTGCACGGGTTCGCGTCGTGGGATCCGGGGGTGCGGGTCGGGGGCGTGATCCTGAACAAGGTGGGGTCGTCGCGGCATGAGGTTTTGCTGCGCGAGGCGTTGGACGCGGCGGGGGTGCCGGTGCTGGGGGTGTTGCGGCGGGGCGCGGCTGTGTCGACGCCGTCTCGGCATCTGGGGTTGGTTCCTGTCGCGGAGCGGGGTGCTCAGGCGGTGGAGGCGGTGGCCGCGATGGGGGCGGTGGTGGCGGCCGGGTGCGATCTGGATGCGATTTTCGCGCTGGCGCGGGGGGCAGGGTCTGTGGGGGCGGTCGCCTGGAACGCGGCTGAGGCCTTGAGTGTTTCGCCCCCGCCGCCCCTTCCCGTCCCGTCCCTGGAGGGCTCCGCCCCCCAGAACCCCCGGGGTGCGTTGTCGGCTGCGGGTGCGTCTGGGCTGGTCGCGCAGTTCCCCGCGCCCCTGACGGGGCGCCCCCTTGTCGCCCTCGCATCCGGACCGGCCTTCACCTTTTCCTATGCCGAGCACAGTGAGTTGCTCGCTGCGGCCGGGGCCGAGGTGGTCGCCTTTGATCCGCTCAGGGACGAGGGGCTTCCCGACGGCACCGACGGTCTCGTCATCGGGGGTGGGTTTCCGGAGGTGTATGCCTCCGAGCTGTCGGCGAACGAGCCGTTGCGGAAGGCCGTTGCCGGGCTCGCGCTCTCCGGGGCGCCCGTGGCCGCCGAGTGCGCCGGGCTGCTGTATCTGTGCCGGGAGCTGGACGGGCTGCCGATGTGCGGGGTGCTGGAGGCGACCGCGCGGATGACGGAACGGCTGACCCTGGGCTACCGGGACGCCGTGGCGGTCGGGGACAGTGTGCTCGCGGCGGCCGGGACGCGGACGCGGGGCCACGAGTTCCACCGGACCGTGGTCGAGCCGGGGGCCGGGGCGGCCCCGGCCTGGGGGCTCACCTCGCCGGTGCGGCGGGTCGAGGGTTTCGTACAGCAGGGCGTGCACGCGAGTTATCTGCACACGCACTGGGCGGCCACGCCCGGTGTGGCCCGTCGGTTCGTCGAGAGGTGCCGGACGTCATGAGCAGCAGGCTGGTCGGGGTCGGGGTCGGTCCCGGTGATCCGGAGCTGGTGACCGTCAAGGGGGTCAACGCGCTGCGGGCCGCCGAGGTCGTCGTCGTCCCCGTGATGGACACGGGTGAGCGCGGGCGGGCGGAGGCGACCGTGCTGCACTACGTGCCCGGGGACAAGGTCGTCCGGGTGGTGTTCGCGCTGAACGAGCGGACCGACCGGAGGCGGCGGGAGGCGGCCTGGGACGCGGCCGGCGCGAAGGTGGCCGAGCTGCTGCGGGCGCACGGGTCGGTGGCGTTCGCGACGATCGGCGATCCCAACGTGTACTCGACGTTCACCTATCTCGCGCAGACCATCGCGGAGGTCGTGCCCGGTGTCGTCGTGGAGACCGTGCCCGGGATCACCGCCATGCAGGACCTGGCCGCGCGGTCGGGTGCGGTGCTGACCGAGGGGACCGAGCCGTTGACGCTGGTGCCGGTGACGGCGGGGGCGACTGTGCTGAAGGAGGCGCTGGCCGGTCCGGGCACGGTGGTGGCGTACAAGTTCGGGCGGCAGGCCGCCGAGGTCGCCGAGGCGCTGCGGGAGACCGGGCGGATCGACGACGCCGTGTGGGGGTCGGCGCTGGGTCTGCCGGAGGAGTCGGTGCGTCCGGCGGGCGAACTCGGCGGGGCGCCGCTGCCGTACCTGTCGACCCTGATCGCGCCGCCGAGGCGGGACGGCGGGCGGGGCGGGAAGCTGTGAGCGTCCCGGGCCGGGGGTCAGCTGGAGACGCCGACGACCAGCCAGATGAACAGCGCGCCCGCCACCGTGCACAGCAGGGTGGAGCGGGCGGGGTGTTCGTGGTGGGCCTCGGGGAGGATCTCGGCGGCGGCGAGGTAGAGCAGGACGCCGCCGAAGAGGCCGAGATAGCCGCCGAGCACGGCTTCCGGAATGTGGATGAAGGCGGTCGACAGGGCGCCCACGACAGGTGCGCAGGCGTCGGCCACCAGCATCGCTATCGCCCGGCGGCGCGCGTTGCCGTACAGGCTCGTGATGGTGAAGGTGTTGAAGCCGTCGGCGAAGTCGTGCGCGATCACGGCGAGCGCCACGGCGGTGCCCATGGTGCCGCCGACCTGGAAGGCCGCGCCGATCGCGACGCCGTCCATGGCGCTGTGGCCGACCATGGCGCCGGCCGCCGTCAGGCCCACCTCGGGCGCCCGGTGGCCGTGGTGCTCGTCGCCGCCGTGGGCCGCCTGGCGGGCGGCGAGGGTGCGCTCCACCAGATGGGCCAGCAGGAATCCGGCCACGAACAGCAGCAGGGCGGCGGGTACGCCGAAGATCTCGCGGCCGGCCGCGCGCAGCGCCTCCGGCAGCAGGTCGAGGCCGACCACGCCCAGCATCAGGCCGCCCGCGAGGCCCAGGACCAGGTGGCGACGGTCGGTCACGCGCTGTGCCGTCCAGCCGCCGGCCAGCGTCATCAGGAACGCGCCGAGCGCGACGAAGACCGCCATAGGGACTTGCTATCCGATGAAGGTGCCTTCGCGCACATCCGGTGCCGTCGCCGGGGCCCCAGACCATGACACATCCGCCCGAATCGCTTTCCTGTACGAGAGGACCCCTTCCCATGGCCGATGCCCCCACCGGCAAGGTGACGTTCGTCGGCGCCGGCCCCGGCGCCGCCGATCTGCTGACGTTCCGTGCCGCGCGCGCCATCGCGGAGGCCGACGTGGTGATCTGGGCGGCGAGCCTGGTCCAGGCCGAGGTTCTCGAACACGCGAGCGAGGGTGCGGAGGTGCTGGACTCGGCGGCGATGTCGCTGGAGGACGTCGTCACCGTGTACCGGCGGGCGCACGCCGAGGGGCTGCGGGTGGCCCGGATCCACTCCGGTGATCCGGCGCTGTGGGGCGGCACGCAGGAGCAGCTGGACCGGTGCGCGGAGATAGGCATCGCGACCGAGGTGGTGCCCGGCGTGTCCTCGTTCTCGGCGGTGGCCGCGCTGGCCCAGCGGGAGCTGACCATCCCCGAGGTGGCGCAGTCGGTCGTGCTGACCCGGCTGGGCGGCGGCAAGACGCCGATGCCACCCGGCGAGGAGGTGCGCGAGTTCGCCCGGCACGGCACCACGATGGCGGTGTTCCTGTCGGCGGCCCGCAGCGGCCAGCTGGTGCGCGAGCTGCTGGAGGGCGGCTATCCGGTGGACACCCCGGTGGTCGTCGCCTACCAGGCGACCTGGCCGGAGGAGCTGGTCGCGCGGTGCACGATCGGCACGCTGGAGGAGACGGTCAAGGAGCACAAGCTGTGGAAGCACACGCTGTTCCTGGTCGGCCCGGCGCTGGCCGCCCACGGCACCCGCTCGCACCTGTACCACCCGGGTCACTTCCACGGCTACCGCAAGGCCGATCCGGAGGCGCGGCGCGCGCTGCGTGAGCGGGGTGCGAGCAGTTGATCACCGTCGTCGGCACGGGGACGGGCGGCGCGCCGCCTTCCCCCGGCGTGTGCGCGGGGGCCGCGCTGGTCGTCGGCGGGCGGCGGCACCTGGACGCCGTCGCGCTGCCCGAGGGCGCGGAGCGGATCGTGCTGGGGCCGCTGGCGCCCGCGCTGGACGCCATGGAGACGTACGTCGGCAAGGACCTGCCGGTGGTCGTGCTCGCCTCGGGCGATCCCGGGTTCTTCGGGATCGTGCGGGCGCTGGCGGAGCGGTTCGGCGCCGGACGGCTGGACGTACGGCCGGGGGTGTCCTCGGTGGCGGCCGCGTTCGCCCGCGTCGGTCTGCCGTGGGACGACGCGGTCGTGGTCAGCGCCCACGGCCGCGACCTGCGCACCGCGGTCAACCTGTGCCGCGCCCACCCGAAGGTGGCCGTCCTGACAGGCCCGGGCGCCGGCCCCGCCGAACTGGGCGCGGCGCTCAGCGAGGGGGGAGTGCCGGGCGAGGGCCGGGTACGCACCGAAGGCGGAGTGGCCGGCGAGGACCAGAGGTCCGGCGAGGACCACCAGCCCGGCCGGGGCAGGCAGACCGGTGTGGGCGAGGTGCCCGGCGGGTCCCAGCAGCCCGGCTACGGCAGGCAGACCGGCACGGGCCAGGTGCCCGGCGGCTCCCCCCGGCCCGGCGGCGCGGACCGTGTCCTCGTCGTGGCGACCGCTCTCGGTGATCCGGAGCGGGAGCGTGTGGAGCGGGTCACGCCGGCCGAGGCGGCCGGGCGGGACTGGGGGGCGGCGGTGAGTGTGGTGCTGTGCCTGGACGAGGAGCGGGCGCTCGGCCCGGTGCGTACCGTCGCCGGGGTGCACGCGCCGCCCGCGCGGTGGGCCCTGGAGGAGGACGCGTTCGCGCACCGGGACTCGATGATCACCAAGTTCGAGGTGCGGGCGCTCGCGCTGGCCCGGCTCGGGCCGCGCCCCGGCGACCTGGTGTGGGACGTCGGCGCGGGCTCGGGTTCGGTGGCCGTGGAGTGCGCGCGGCTCGGCGCGGCCGTCGTCGCCGTAGAGAAGACGGCCGACGGAGTCGAGCGGATCCGCGCCAACGCCCGCGCCCACGGCGTCGACGTGCGCACGGTGCACGGGGCGGCGCCGGACGTGCTGTCCGGTCTGGCCGACGACCCCGACGCCGTGTTCGTCGGCGGTGGCGGCCGTGAGCTGCCCGGCATCGTCGCCGCGTGCGCGCGCCGCGCCCGGCGTGCGGTGGTGGTCGCCATGGCCGCGCTGGACCGGGTGCCGGCGGCGCGCGAGGCGCTGACGAGTGCGGGGCTGGCCTGCGACGGGGTGCTGCTCCAGTCGTCCCGGCTCGCGCCGCTGCCGGGCGAGGTGTCCCGGCTCGCGGCGACCAATCCCGTTTTCCTGCTGTGGGGCGAGAGAACCCCCGTGTCCGACGAAGGAGTTGCGCAGTGATCGGCCTCATTTCAGCCACCGCGGCGGGGGCGGTGGCCCGCGACCGGCTCGCCGCCGCCTGGCCGGACCGCACGCGGGTGTACGACGGTCCGGTCGGGGAGGCCGTCCGGTCGGCGTTCGCGGAGTGCGAGCAGTTGGTGTGCTTCCTGGCCACGGGCGCTGTGGTACGGCTGCTCGCGCCGCTCCTCGGCGACAAGGCGGCCGACCCGGGCGTGGTGTGCGTCGACGAGGCGGGCCGGTTCGCGGTGTCGCTGGCCGGCGGGCACGGCGGCGGCGCCAACGAACTCGCCCACGAGGTGGGCGCGTTGCTCGGTGCCGAGCCGGTGGTGACGACGGCGACGGACGCCGTCGGGCTGCCGGGCCTGGACACGCTCGGGCTGCCTTTCGAGGGGGCGGTGGCGGCGGTGTCGCGGGCCCTGCTGGACGGCGAACCCGTGGCCCTGGCCGCCGAGGTTGCGTGGCCGCTGCCGCCGCTGCCGACCGCGCCGCAGGGGTCGTACACGATCCGGGTCACCGACCGGGCCGTCGAACCGGGCGAGCGCGAGGTGCTGTTGCGGCCGCCGTCGCTGGTGGTCGGGGTCGGCGCGTCCAAGGGCGCGCCGGTCGAGGAGGTCCTCGGGCTGGTGGAGGGCGTGCTGCGGGAGGCGGGGCTGTCGCCGCGGTCGGTGGCCGAACTCGCCACCGTGGAAGCGAAGTCCGGGGAGCCGGGGCTGCTGGCCGCCGCCGAGCGGCTCGGGGTGCCGCTGGTGACGTACACCTCCGGCGAGCTGGCGGCCGTCGAGGTGCCGAACCCGTCGGACGCGCCGCTCGCTGCCGTCGGCACCCCGTCGGTGGCGGAGGCCGCGGCGCTGGTGCGCGGCGGTGAACTCCTCGTGCCCAAGCGGAAGTCGGAGCGGGCCGACGGGCAGTCGGCGATGGCGACCTGCGCGGTCGTCCGGCGTCCGGGGCGCGGACGGCTCGCGGTGGTCGGGCTGGGGCCCGGTGCCCGGGACCTGCTCACCCCGCGCGCGCAGGCGGAGCTGCGGCGGGCCTCGGTGCTGGTCGGGCTCGACCAGTACGTGGGCCAGATCCGTGACCTGCTGCGGCCGGGCACCCGGGTGCTGGAGTCGGGGCTCGGCGCGGAGGAGGAGCGGGCCCGCACCGCCGTCGCCGAGGCGCGCGCGGGGCACGCGGTCGCGCTGATCGGCAGCGGGGACGCGGGCGTCTACGCCATGGCCTCACCCGCGCTCGCGGAGGCGTCCGACGACATCGACGTGGTCGGGGTGCCCGGGGTGACGGCGGCGCTGGCGGCCGGGGCGATCCTGGGCGCGCCGCTGGGCCACGACCACGTGTCGATCAGCCTGTCCGACCTGCACACGCCGTGGGAGGTCATCGAGCGGCGGGTGCGGGCGGCGGCCGAGGCGGACATCGTCGTGACGTTCTACAACCCGCGCTCGCGGGGCCGCGACTGGCAGCTGCCGAAGGCGCTGGCGATCCTCGCGGAGCACCGGGAACCGGTGACGCCCGTCGGGGTCGTCCGCAACGCCTCGCGCCCGGACGAGTCCAGCCGGCTGACCTCGCTCGGTGAACTGGACCCCGCGACGGTCGACATGATGACGGTCGTGACCGTGGGCAACACGGCGACCCGGAACATCGCGGGGCGCATGGTGACCCCGCGCGGCTACCGCTGGCAGGAGGAGCCCAATTGAACCCTCCTCCTCGCGAACGAGCAGGATTCCTGGCTCACGCTGCTCGGTCGCTCTGCGAGCGGTCGAGGCTTCCGCGATCAACACCAGCCGGGTTGGAACCAGCCCGGTTTCCCCAGAGATTGGAGGTTGCTGTGCCGGCTTGGTTCTCGCGCAGCACGCGGCGACCCTACCAGCGGGAGGCCTGGTGAACCGCGTGATTCACC
Source organism: Streptomyces sp. L2 (assembly GCF_004124325.1). NCBI lineage: Bacteria > Bacillati > Actinomycetota > Actinomycetes > Kitasatosporales > Streptomycetaceae > Streptomyces > Streptomyces sp. L2. The sequence goes on along the minus strand of NZ_QBDT01000001.1, from coordinate 6,190,010 downwards.
CGATCGAGCAAGAGTCCTTCCGGCGGTTGCGGGCGCGGCTGGACATCTCGCACTTCCCGCCGCTGACGCGGGCGGTGGTGGAGCGGGTCATCCACTCCGCCGCCGACCTGGAGTACGCGACCGACCTGGTGACCGACGAGGACGACCTGGTGAAGGCGCACGCGGCGCTGCACGCGGGGGCGCCCCTCGTCGTGGACGTGGAGATGGTCGCGGCCGGCATCACCCGGCGCGAGACCGTGTGCCGGCTGAAGGACGCCGCCTCCGGCCCGGGGCTGACGCGGTCCGCGCACGCCGTGCGGCTCGCCTACGAGCAGGTCGGGCCGGGCGCCCTGTGGGTGATCGGCTGTGCGCCGACCGCGCTGGAGGAGCTGCTCACCCTGGACGCCGCCCCGGCGCTCGTCATCGGCCTGCCCGTCGGCTTCGTCGGCGCGGCCGAGTCCAAGGCCGCGTTGCGGGAGAGCGGGCTGCCCGCCGTGAGCAACGTGTCCGAGAAGGGCGGCTCGGCCGTGGCCGCCGCCGCCCTCAACGCCCTGCTGTACCACCCCGTTTCACCTGTTCCACCTGTTCCACCTGTTCCACCTGTTCCACGTGTTTGCACCGACTCGACCGAGGAGACCCTGTGACCACCCCGACGCCGCCCGCCCTGCTCATCGCCGGTCACGGCACCCGGGACGACGCCGGAGCCGAGGCGTTCCGCGACTTCGTGCGCGAGCTGGGCCGCCGCAACCCCGGACTCCCCGTCGCGGGCGGGTTCATCGAGCTGTCCCCGCCGCCGCTGGGCGACGCCGTCGCCGAGCTGGTGGAGCGGGGCGTACGGCGGTTCGCGGCCGTACCGCTGATGCTGGTGTCCGCCGGGCACGCCAAGGGTGACATCCCGGCCGCGCTGGCCCGGGAGAAGGAGCGGCATCCGGGCATCTCCTACACCTACGGCCGTCCGCTGGGCCCGCACCCGGCGCTGCTGAGCGTGCTGGAGCGGCGCCTCGACGAGGCGCTGGCCGGCAGCGACGGCGACCGGTCCACGGTGACCGTGCTGCTGGTGGGGCGCGGCTCGACCGACCCGGACGCCAACGCCGAGGTGCACAAGGCGGCGCGGCTGCTGTGGGAGGGGCGCGGGTACGCCGGGGTGGAGACGGCGTTCGTGTCGCTGGCGGCGCCGGACGTGCCGAGCGGCCTCGACCGGTGCGCGCGCCTCGGCGCCCGGCGGATCGTGGTCCTGCCGTACTTCCTGTTCACCGGCATCCTCCCCGACCGGGTTCGGCACCAGACCGAGGAGTGGGCGGCGGCGCACCCGGAGGTCGAGGTGCGGTCGGCGGACGTCATCGGGCCGGAGCCGGAGCTGCTGGACCTGGTGATGGAGCGCTACGCGGAGGCCGTGCAGGGCGACCTGCGGATGAACTGCGACTCGTGCGTGTACCGGATCGCGCTGCCCGGCTTCGAGGACAAGGTGGGGCTGCCGCAGCAGCCGCACTTCCACCCCGACGACGACGGCCACGGTCACGGGCACGGACACCACCATCACGGCGGGCACAGCCACAGCCATGCGCACTGAGGCCGGTGCCGGCGGGCACGATCTGCGGCACCACGGGGACGCCGAGGTGCGTGACGACGGGGCGGCGCTGGTCGACCTCGCCGTGAACGTCCGCGCGGACACGCCGCCGGCCTGGCTGCGGGAGGAGATCGCCGGTTCGCTGGCGTTGCTCGCCGCCTATCCGGACGGGCGGGCCGCGCGGGCGGCCGTCGCCGCGCGGCACGGGGTGCCGGTGGAGCGGGTGCTGCTGACGGCGGGCGCGGCGGAGGCGTTCGTGCTGCTGGCGCGGGCGCTGAAGGTCCGGCGCCCGGTGGTCGTGCATCCGCAGTTCACCGAGCCGGAGGCGGCGCTGCGGGACGCGGGGCACGCCGTGGACCGGGTGCTGCTGCGCGCGGAGGACGGCTTCCGGCTGCGCCCGGGGTCGGTGCCCGAGGACGCCGACCTGGTGGTGATCGGGAACCCGACCAATCCGACGTCGGTGCTGCATCCGGCGGAGTCGATCACCGAACTGGCCCGGCCGGGGCGGACGCTGGTGGTCGACGAGGCGTTCATGGACGCCGTGCCGGGCGAGCGGGAGGCGCTGGCCGGGCGGACGGACGTGCCTGGTCTCGTGGTGCTGCGCAGCCTCACCAAGACGTGGGGGCTGGCGGGGCTGCGGATCGGGTACGTGCTGGGCCCGCCGGACGTGATCGCCGAGCTGGAGCGCGCCCAGCCGCTGTGGCCGGTGTCGACACCGGCGCTGGCCGCCGCCGAGGCGTGCGTGGCGCCCCGGGCCCTGGCCGAGGCCGGGCACGCGGCGCACCGGATCGCGGCGGACCGGGCGCACCTGGTGGCCGGGCTGCGGGACTTCGCCGGCCGCGGGGTGCGCGTCGTGGAGCCCGCGGAGGGTCCGTTCGTGCTGGTGCGGATTCCGGGGGCGGCGGGGGTACGGCACCGGTTGCGTGAGGCCGGCTACGCCGTGCGCCGCGGGGACACGTTTCCCGGGCTCGGGGAGGACTGGGTGCGGGTGGCCGTGCGGGACCGGGGGACGGTGAGCGGGTTCCTGCGGGCGCTGTCGGCCGTGCTGCCGTAGTCCCGTTCGCACCCGCCCACCGATCCGTCAGCCCAATTGGCTTCCGGGAGGCCTCAGTTCCTGCGCCTGCGGGCCAGTGCCACCCCTCCCCCGCCCAACAGCAGCAGGGCGAGTGCGCCGCCCGCGATGTACGGCGTGGCCGCGCTGCCGCCCGTTTCCGCGAGGCCGGCCTCGCTGTGGCCGCCCTGGGGCTTGGGGTCCGCGGCCGGGTCGTGGCTCGGGACGGTGTGGTGCGCCGGTGCGGAGGCCGGTGTCGTGGCCTGTGCCTGCCTCGGGGTCTCGCAGGTGGCCTTGGCCAGGGTGACGGTGCCCTCCACGTCGGCCACGTTGAGCTTCAGCGGGTTGACGGAGACCTTGAGTTCCAGGGCCGTCGCGGCCGCCGTACGGCTCGTGGTGCGGCGCTGGGCGAGGTCGAGGCGGATCTCGCCGACGCCGGGGACCTTCAGTTCGGTCGGGCCGCCGGCGCTGAGGGTGACGCGCTTGCCGAGGGCCGTGACGGTGCCGAGGACGTTCGCGGAGGCGACCGGCCGCTTGCCCGCCTCGCAGGTGGCCTTGGCGGTGACGGTGCCGACCTCGATCAGGGACAGCAGGGGCAGGCCGGGGACGTGCAGCCTGGCGTGGACCAGGCGGACCGAGCCCTCGGCGCGCTCGGCGGTCGCCGTGGCCTTCGCCGAGGCGACCTGGGCGGAGAGGACGTTGAACGGCCGGCCGGCGTCGACGCCGTCGAGCCGGGCGGTGAGGGCGGTCTTGTCGGCGCTGCGCGGTGCCTGGACCTCGTTGAGGGTGACCGCGAGCGGGACGTTCACGGTCTTGTTGAGCAGGGACACGTCGAGCCCCGTGCGCAGGACGACGGCGGAGGCGCGACCGTGGTCGGCGGTGGCATGCGCGGCGCCCGCGCCGAGGACCGCGGGAGCGGCGGTCAGGGCGGTGACCGTCGCGATCGTGGCGAGACGGCGTGCGGGCATACGGAAGTTGTTGCTGTTCAAGGCGGTGGGACCCCCAGAGAAAATTGCTTGGGACCCGTCAACCTTGTACGCACTGTGGGTGAACGGTCAGCGATCCTGGGTTACTTCACCCGTAAGTGGATTATCCGCATGCCTCTTCGAATCACCGGGCACAGCAGTTCCCCCCTGCCCCTCTCGCCTACTCGACGACCCGCCCGTTCAGCACCACCCGTCGCGGTGCCGCCAGCACCCGCACGTCGGCCCGCGGGTCGTCCCCGTAGAGGACGAGGTCGGCCGGGGCGCCCTCCTCCAGGCCCGGGCGGCCCAGCCAGCTCCGGGCGGCCCAGCTGGTGGCGGCCAGGGCCTCGACGGGCGGGATGCCGGCGGTGACCAGTTCGGCGACCTCCGCCGCGACCAGCCCGTGGGCCAGTGAACCGCCGGCGTCCGTGCCGACGAACACCGGGATCCCGGCGTCGTAGGCGCCGCGCACGGTGTCGTAGCGCCGCTCGTGCAGCCGCCGCATGTGCGCCGACCAGCCCGGGTACCGCTTCTCGCCGCCGGCCGCGAGCTGCGGGAAGGTGGCGATGTTGACCAGGGTGGGGACGATGGCGACGCCGCGTTCGGCGAACAGCGGGACGAGGTCGTCGGTGAGGCCGGTGGCGTGCTCGATGCAGTCGATGCCGGCCTCGACCAGGTCGCGCAGGGAGCTCTCGGCGAAGCAGTGCGCGGTGACGCGGGCGCCGAGCCGGTGTGCCTCGGCGATGGCGGCCTCGACGGCGTCGCGGGGCCAGCAGGCGGCGAGGTCTCTGAGGTCGCGGTCGATCCAGTCGCCGACCAGCTTGACCCAGCCGTCGCCGCGCCGGGCCTCCCGGGCGACGTAGGCGACCAGATCCTCCGGTTCGATCTCGTGGGCGAAGTTGCGGATGTAGCGGCGGGTGCGGGCGATGTGCCGGCCGGCCCGGATGATCTTCGGGAGGTCGTCGCGGTCGTCGATCCAGCGGGTGTCGGAGGGCGAGCCCGCGTCGCGGATCAGCAGGGTGCCCGCCTCGCGGTCGGTGAGCGCCTGCTTCTCGGCCGCCTCGGCGTCGACCGGGCCCTCGGTGCCGAGGCCCACGTGGCAGTGCGCGTCGACGAGGCCGGGCAGGACCCACCCGTCGACGGTGGTGACGTCCCGCGCGCCGGCCGGGCGGTCGTAGGTGATCCGTCCCCCGACCACCCACAGCTCGTCGCGGACGTCCTCGGGTCCGGCCAGGACCCGCCCCTTCAGGTGCAGCACCGCAGAATCGCTCATGTACCGCACCCTAGGCCCTGTCGTCAAAGTCCCTCCCCCAGCCTCCGGCCGGGTGGTGCCCCCAGCCGCGCGACGCCATGCACGCTCCCCCAGCCTCCGGCCGGGAGGTGCCCCCACTCGCCGCACCGGCCCCAGACCCAAGTACGTCCAGTACGAGGATCTGGGGCCGGCACTCCCCCAGCCTCCGGCCGGGGGACCCCCAGAGCACGCACCTGACGCCGCGCGGCCCGCCCTCCGGGCGACGACGGGACTTTGACGACAGGGCCTGGTGAGCTACGCCTGTGCCTTCCCCACCTGGTCCGAGGTCTCCTCCTCGACGTCGGCCATCGCCGGGTCGAGCAGGCGGGAGAGGAAGTGGCGGGTCCGCTCGTGCCGGGGGGCGCCGATGACCTGCTCGGGGCTGCCGTCCTCGACGATCACGCCGCCGTCCATGAAGACGACCCGGTCGGCGACCTCGCGGGCGAAGGTCATCTCGTGGGTGACGACCATCATCGTCATGCCCTCGCGGGCCAGCATCCGCATCACGGCGAGGACGTCGCCGACCAGCTCGGGGTCGAGCGCGGAGGTCGGCTCGTCGAAGAGCATCACCTCGGGGCCCATGGCCAGGGAGCGGGCGATGGCCACGCGCTGCTGCTGGCCGCCGGACAGGGCGGAGGGGTAGGCGTCCGCCTTGTCGGACAGGCCGACGCGGGCCAGGTTCTCGGCGGCGATCCGGCCCGCCTCCGCCTTGCCGCGCTTGAGTACCCGCCGCTGCGGCAGCGTGAGGTTCTCGGTCACCGTGAGGTGCGGGAAGAGGTTGAACTGCTGGAACACCATGCCGATACGGCGGCGTACGGCGTCGATGTCGACGTCCGGGTCGGTGATCTCGGCGCCGCCGACGAAGACCGCGCCTTCGGTGGGCTCCTCCAGCAGGTTGACGCAGCGCAGCAGGGTGGACTTCCCGGAGCCGGAGGGGCCGATGACGCAGACCACCTCGCCCTGGCCGATCTCCAGGTCGATGCCGCGCAGGACGTGGTTGTCGCCGAAGGACTTGTGCAGGCCCTGGACCTGTATCTCGGGACGGCTCACTTGATCTCCTCCTGGGCCTTGGCCTCCATGCGGCGCACGACGAAGCCGAGCGGGATGGTGACCAGCAGGTAGCACAGGCCCGCGACGAGGATCGGCGTGGAGTTGGCGGTCGTGCTGGCCAGGTCCCGGCCGAACTTGGACAGGTCGCGCTCCTCCAGGGTCACGCCGAGGAGCAGCACCAGCGAGGAGTCCTTGAACAGCATCACCAGTTCGTTGGTGAGCGGCGGCAGGATGATCCGGAAGGCCTGCGGGATGATGATGGACACCATCGCGCGTGCGGGCGAGAAGCCCAGCGAACGGGCGGCCTCCATCTGCCCCTTGGGCACCGCCTGGATGCCGGCGCGGAACGTCTCCGCCATGTAGGCGGCGCCGATGAGGCCGAGGCCGAGGGCGGCCTTGCCGTAGGTGCCGCCGGGGATCTCGGTGCCCGGGAAGGCCAGCGGCACCGCCACCGCGATGAACACGAAGATCAGCAGGGCGGGCAGGCCGCGGAAGACCTCGATGTAGATGCCGGCGAGCCAGCGGTAGGGGCCCACGGAGGACAGCCGCATCAGCGCGATGACGAGGCCCAGGGCCAGCCCTACGGCGAAGCCGGTCGCCGTGAACAGCACGGTGTTCTTCAGTGCGAGCGTGATGACGTCCGGGAACATCTGCCCGGCGATGTCCGTCTGCGCGAACTGGTTCTGCAGCCGTCCCCAGTCCGCCGTGGCCGCGACGGCGGCCACGGCGGCGACGAAGACGGCGTACTGGATGCCCCGTGACAGCCGGCGCTTCTGGCGGCGCGTCAGCCCCTGCTTGACCGGCTGCCGTCGTACCTCGGTGTCGGCCATGGTCAGGAGGCGGCCGGGGAGGCGGCGGACGCGTCGTAGGGGCCGATCCACTTCTCGTACAGCTTCTTGTACGTGCCGTCGGCCTTGGCCTGGCCGAGCGCCTTGTTGATGGCCTCGCGCAGCTTGGTGTTGCCCTTCTTGACCGTGAAGCCGTACTGCTCACCGGTCTTGAGGTTGTCGACGACCTTGAAGGCGTCCGCGTTGGCCTTGTCCTTCAGCCAGCCCTGGACGACGGGGTAGTCGATGATGACGGCCTGGACCTGTCCGGTGCGCAGGCCGTTGAGGACCGCGTCGGAGGACTCGAAGGAGACCGGGTCGTAGCCCTTGCCCTTGGCGTAGTCCTCGCCGGTGGTCTGCGCCTGCGCGCCGAGCTTCTTGCCCTTGGTCTTGACGTCGGCGAGCGAGGTGATGCCGCTCTTCTTGTCGACGAGGACGGCCTGGGTGGCCTCGAAGTAGGGGTCGGAGAAGTCGACGTTCTTCTTGCGCTCGGGCGTGATGGTCATGCCGGCGGCGGCGAGGTCGCACTGCCCGGAGTTGAGGAAGGCGCCGGTCTTGAAGTTCTCGAACGGCGTGTCGACGATGTTCTGCTTGACGCCGAGGTCCTTGGCGACGAGATCGATGAGGGAGACGTCGAAGCCCTGCACCTTGCCGTCGATCTCCGACTGGAACGGCGGGTAGGGCAGGTGGGTGCAGGTGGTCAGCTGACCGGCCTTGACGAGGTGGACCCCCTTGACGGTGGTCTTTCCGCTCCCCCCGCCGGAGGAGCAGCCGGCGACGAGTGCGAGTCCGGCCGTGGCGGTGACGGCGGCCAGGAGGCGGGTCCGGCGCCCGAGGAGCGTGTTCATGGGGGGAGGTCTCCCTGTGGGGTGTCTGAGGCTTCCGATTATAAGGAAGAGTTTGAGTCTCTCAAACCAAACCGATGGTTGTGAGGGGCTACGACCTAGGATCGATGGAGTCGATCCCCACACAAGTCCCACATCCGACGAGGAAGAGAGCAGGATCTTGACGACGCACCCCCTTCTGGACCTGCCCCCGCTGAGCGCCGCGCGGTTCGCCGTCGTCGAGGACCGGGTGGCCCGGTTGCTGGGCACCCGGCAGGACGTGCTGATCACGCAGGGCGAGGCGCTGCTGCCGCTGGAGGCAGCGATCCGCGGCGCGGCCGGCCCGGGCACGGTGGCGCTCAACGTGATCACGGGCCCGTACGGGCAGACGTTCGGCGACTGGCTGCGGGACTGCGGCGCGACGGTGTACGACCTCGCCGTCCCGTTCCACACGGCGGTGACGGCCGCGCAGGTCCGGGAGGCGTTCGCCGCGCACCCGGAGATCGACTTCGTGTCGCTCGTGCACGCCGAGGCGGCGACCGGCAACACCAACCCGGTCGCGGAGATCGGCGAGGCGGTGCGGGAGCAGGGGGCGCTGTTCTACCTGGACGCGGTGGCGTCCGTGGGCGCGGAGCCGGTGCTGCCGGACGCGTGGGGCGTGGACCTGTGCGTGATCGGGGCGCAGAAGGCGATGGGCGGCCCGGCGGGGGTGTCGGCGATCTCGGTGAGCGAGCGCGCCTGGGCCCGGATGGCGGCGAATCCGGACGCCCCGCGCCGCTCCTACCTCTCCCTGCTGGACTGGAAGGAACGCTGGATCGACGCCGGCCGTACGGCGCTGCCGCACGCCCCCGCCCAGCTGGAGACGCTGGCCCTGGAGGCCTGCCTGGAGCGGATCGCGGAGGCGGGCGCCGAGACGGTGATGGCGCGCCACCGCGCGGCGGCGCTGGCCACGCGGGCCGGGGCGGTGGCCCTGGGCGGGGGCCTGGAGCCGTACGTGTACGAGGCGCGGGACGCGGCGCCGGTGGCGACGACCCTGCGGGTGCCCTCCGGGGTGGTGGCGTCGGAGCTGGTGGCCGGCGCCCTGGCCGGCGACCCCTCGCTGCCGCTGGCGGCCGGCGGGGGCGCCCTGGCGAAGGAGATGGTCCGCGTCAACCACTACGGCCCCGCCGCGACCCCGGAAACGGTACGGGCCTCCCTGTCGGCCCTCGCCGCGTCCCTGGCCGGCGTCGGCGTCCCGGTGGACGAGGCGGCGGCCCTGCGGGAGGCGGAGCAGGTCTGGGGCCGCGCCGGGAGCGCGTCGTAAATCACATTTCCGTGTGAGGGAATCGACGGGGCCACGGGCGCCAGAATTCACGTCGGTTTTCCAATTCCCGCCAATTCACCGGATACCCCGGATTCTTTCATGTCAGCTTCCCGTCTTCTTCTGCCCGCTTTTTTCGAGGCTAAACCGGGAAGTTTTCCGGCGACTTTTCGGGCTGTGACGTACTCCACAAACGGAGCGTTATGCCCCGGTTTGACGTGGGCTAATTCCGGCATATCGCACTCGTTCACGGTCCTGTCGATCATGACGGCCGTGCATTATTGAATTTCGCTCGCTAAATTCGTGCCGCATGACTGCCGCACCAGCAGACCTGCTCATCGACCGACCGGCGGTGACCGACGGAGCCTCGCTCTGGCGTATCGCCAAGGACTCGAAAACCCTCGACCTGAACTCCTCGTACAGCTATCTGCTGTGGTGCCGGGACTTCGCCGGCACCTCGGTGGTGGCGAGGGGCGCGGACGGGGAGGCGGTCGGCTTCGTCACCGGGTACGTGCGGCCGGAGGACCCCCGCACCCTGCTCGTCTGGCAGGTGGCGGTCGACTCCGCGTACCGCGGCCACGGCATAGCGGCCGCGCTGCTGGACGGGCTCGTCGCGCGCCTCGCCGCCGAGCGGGGCGTCACCGGCGTCGAGACGACGATCACGCCGGGCAACACGGCCTCCGAGCGCCTCTTCACCTCGTTCGCCGACCGGCACGGCGCCGGCCTGACCCGCGAGGTGCTGTTCCCCACCGAGGTGTTCCCGGACGGCCCGCACGACCCCGAGGTCCTGTACCGCATCGGCCCCCTGACCGACCCCACCGCGCACTGAGGAGCGAATCACCGTGACCATCACCCAGCCCGATCTGAGTGTCTTCGAGACCGTCGAGTCCGAGGTGCGCAGCTACTGCCGCGGCTGGCCCGCCGTCTTCGACCGCGCCCAGGGCAGCCGGATGTACGACGAGGACGGCCACGCGTACCTCGACTTCTTCGCCGGTGCCGGCTCACTCAACTACGGCCACAACAACCCGGTGCTCAAACGGGCGTTCATCGACTACCTGTCCCGGGACGGGGTCACCCACGGCCTGGACATGTCGACCACGGCCAAGCGGACCTTCCTGCAGACCTTCCAGGACCTGGTGCTGCGCCCGCGCGACCTGCCGTACAAGGTCATGTTCCCGGGCCCGACGGGCACCAACGCCGTCGAGTCGGCGCTGAAGCTGGCCCGCAAGGTCAAGGGCCGCGAGGCGATCGTGTCGTTCACGAACGCCTTCCACGGCATGTCGCTGGGCTCGCTCGCGGTGACAGGCAACGCCTTCAAGCGGGCGGGCGCCGGCATCCCGCTGGTGCACGGCACCCCGATGCCGTTCGACAACTACTTCGACGGCACGGTCCCGGACTTCCTGTGGTTCGAGCGGCTGCTGGAGGACCAGGGCTCCGGCCTGAACAAGCCGGCCGCCGTGATCGTGGAGACCGTGCAGGGCGAGGGCGGCATCAACGTCGCCCGGCCCGAGTGGCTGCGCGCGCTCAAGGAGCTGTGCGAGCGGCAGGACATGCTGCTGATCGTCGACGACATCCAGATGGGCTGCGGCCGCACCGGCGCCTTCTTCTCCTTCGAGGAGGCGGGGATCACGCCGGACATCGTCACCGTGTCCAAGTCCATCAGCGGCTACGGCCTGCCGATGTCGCTGTGCCTGTTCAAGCCCGAGCTGGATGTGTGGGAGCCCGGCGAGCACAACGGCACCTTCCGCGGCAACAACCCCGCGTTCGTCACGGCGACGGCGGCCCTGGAGACGTACTGGACCGACGGCTCCGCCATGGAGAAGCAGACCCGGGCCCGCGGCGAGCAGGTCGAGCAGGCGCTGATCTCCATCACCGAGGAGAACCTCGCCGACGTCAAGGAGTACCGCGGCCGGGGCCTGGTGTGGGGCCTGGAGTTCCACGCCAAGGACCGCGCCTCGCGCATCGCCCGCCGCGCCTTCGAACTCGGGCTGCTCATCGAGACGTCCGGCCCGGAGAGCGAGGTGGTCAAACTGCTGCCCGCGCTCACCGTCACACCCGAGGAACTGGACGAGGGCCTGCGCATCCTGGCGCGCGCCGTCCGGGAAACCGCCTGACCCCTCGCACCCGGCCAGTTCCACCCAGCTAGGAGGAAGTACAGCACCGTGATCGTCCGATCGTTCAAGGACATCGAAGGCACCGACCGGCACATCAAGTCGAAGTCCGGCACCTGGGAGAGCAAGCGCATCGTCCTCGCCAAGGAGCGGGTCGGCTTCTCCGTGCACGAGACCATCCTGTACGCCGGCACCGAGACGCAGATGTGGTACGCCAACCACATCGAGGCCGTCGTCTGCACGCGGGGCGAGGCCGAACTGACCGACCGCGAGACCGGGAAGACCTACACGATCACGCCCGGCACCATGTACCTCCTGAACGGCCACGAGCGGCACACGCTCAAGGTCAAGGAGGACTTCCACTGCATCTGCGTGTTCAACCCGCCCGTCACCGGACGGGAGGACCACGACGAGAACGGCGTCTACCCCCTGCTCACCGAACCCGAGCCCGAGGAGGTGTGATCCGCATGACCAGCACCGTCACCGATCTCTATCCCACCCGCGGCACCACCGAGGTGACCGTCCCGCGCCAGGACCCGGTCGTCTGGGGATCCCCGGACACGCCCGGTCCGATCGCGGCCGCCGATCTGCAGGGCTTCGAGCGCGACGGCTTCCTCGCCATCGACCAGCTCATCGCCCCGGACGAGGTCGACGTCTACAAGCGTGAGCTCGACCGGCTGGTCGGCGATCCGGCGGTCCGCGCCGACGAGCGCTCCATCGTGGAGCCGAAGTCGAAGGAGATCCGCTCGGTCTTCGAGGTGCACAGGATCAGCGAGGTGTTCGCGAGACTGGTGCGCGACGAGCGGGTCGTGGGCCGCGCGCGGCAGATCCTGGGCTCGGACGTGTACGTCCACCAGTCCCGGATCAACGTCAAGCCCGGATTCGGTGCCAGCGGCTTCTACTGGCACTCGGACTTCGAGACGTGGCACGCCGAGGACGGCCTGCCCAACATGCGCACGGTGTCCGTCTCGATCGCGCTGACCGAGAACCACGACACCAACGGCGGCCTGATGATCATGCCGGGTTCGCACCGGACGTTCCTCGGCTGCGCGGGGGCCACGCCCACCGACAACTACAAGAAGTCGCTGCAGATGCAGGACGCGGGCACCCCGTCCGACGAGGCGCTGACCTCCCTGGCCGGCGAGCACGGCATCCGGCTGTTCACCGGCAAGGCCGGCTCGGCGACCTGGTTCGACTGCAACTGCATGCACGGTTCCGGCGACAACATCACGCCGTTCCCGCGCAGCAACGTCTTCATCGTGTTCAACAGCGTGGAGAACACGGCGGTGGAGCCGTTCGCGGCCCCGATCCGCCGGCCGGAGTTCATCGGGGCGCGGGACTTCACGCCCGTCAGGTAACACACCCCCCAATCACCGGGCCGGGCCTCCTCGTGTGGGACGGGGGGCCTCGGCCCGGTCGTGTTCACGTGATCACGCGGCCACACGGTCGCGCGATCACGCGGTCCCTGCGCTCACCCGGCGAGCGCGTCCAGCAGGCGGTCCACGTCGGCGGCGGTGTTGAACAGGTGGAACGAGGCCCGCAGGTTGCCCGCGCGGTCGGAGACCTCGATGCCGGCGCGGCTCAACTCCTCCTGGCGGCCGCCGAGTCCGGGCACGGAGACGATCGCCGAGCCGGGGGCGGGCACCGGTTCGTGGCCCAGGGAGGCGAGCCCGCTGCGGAACCGGTCGGCGAGCCCGGCGTCGTGGGCGTGCACGGCCTCCACGCCCAGTTCCTCGATCAACTCCAGCGAGGGACGCAGCCCCGCGAAGGTGAACAGCGCCGGCGAGACATCGAACCGCCGCGCGGAGCGGGCGAGTTCGGTGACGGGGCCGTAGCAGCTGTTCCACGGCTCCTCCGCCGCCACCCAGCCCGCCAGGACGGGGGTCAGCCCGCCGAGGTCCTCGGGGACGGTGAGGAAGGCCGCGCCGTGCGGGCCCAGGAGCCACTTGAAGGAGACGGCGGCCGTGAAGTCGTAGCGGTCCGCGTCCATCGGGAGCCAGCCCGCGGACTGGGAGAAGTCGACGTAGGTGCGGGCGCCGTGCGCGCGGGCGGCCTCGCGCAGGGCGGGCAGGTCGGCGAGACGTCCGTCGGCGGACTGCGCGGCGCTGACCGCGACGAGCGCGGTACCGGGCCGGACGGACTCGGCGATCCGCTCCAGCGGGACCGTGCGGACCTTCAGGTCGCCGCGGACGTGGAACGGGTTCAGTACGGAGGTGAAGTCGTCCTCGGCGGTGAGGACTTCGGCGCCGGCCGGCAGCGACGCGGCGATCAGGCCGGAGTGCGCGGCGACCGAGGCGCCCGCGGCCACCCGGGCGACGGGCACCCCGGCGAGCCGCGCGTAGGCGGCCCGGGAGGCCTCCACGTCGTCGTACAGGGAGGTCAGCGGCCGGCCCTCGGCCCGCAGAAGCGCCGCCCGGTGCAGGGCGGCGACGCTGCGCGCGGGCAGCAGGCTGTTGCTCGCGGTGTTGAGGTAGATGCCCGCCGGGGTGAACTCGGCGCGGACGAGGCTGTCGAACGTCGTCTCCGTGGTCTCCATGACCCCACTGTGCGGCCCCGGGAACCCCCCGTCCATTGCGGATTTTTACGCAGTTCCTCTCAGTTTCCCTTATACGTCCCCGCCGACCTGCGGTTTCTCAGTGCCTGGCTGCTCAGTGCCCCGGCACCGCGCACCCGTCCGGGCCGCACGCCTCGGCGTCGCCCTGGTCGACGAGCTTCAGCGGGGAGCGCTCGCCCCACGCCTGGGTCAGTGCCTGGGTGAAGACCTCGGTGGGCTGGGCGCCGGAGACGCCGTAGGCGCGGTCGAGGACGAAGAAGGGCACGCCGTTCGCGCCGAGCTGCGCGGCCTCGCGCTCATCGTCGCGGACGTCGTCGGCGTACGCCTGCGGGTCGGCCAGCACCCGGCGGACCTCCGCCTCGTCCAGGCCGGCCTCGGCCGCCAGCTCCACCAGCCGCTCGTCGCCCTCGCTGAAGACCGACCGCTCCTCGGCGAAGTTCGCCCGGTACAGGATCTGGACCAGCTCGTCCTGCCGGCCCCGCTCCTTGGCGAGGTGCAGCAGGCGGTGCATGTCGAAGGTGTTGCCGTGGTCGCGGTCCCGGGTCCGGTAGTCCAGGCCCTCGGCGGCTGCCTGGGCGCCCAGGTTGTCCTCACCGGCCTGCGCCTGCGCCTCGCTCATGCCGTACTTCCTGGTCAGCATGGCGAGGACCGGCTGGACGTCGCCCTTGGCGCGGCCCGGGTCCAGCTCGAAGGAGCGGTGCACCACCTCGACCCGGTCGCGGTGCGGGAAGGCCGCCAGCGCCTTGTCGAAGCGGGCCTTGCCGACGTAACACCAGGGACAGGCGATGTCCGTCCAGATCTCGACGCGCATGCTCTCGGCTCTTCTCCAGGTCGTACGGGTGCGGAGGCTCTCTCCACCCGGTACGTGAACCTTCAAACAGTCGCCTTCATTCCCCGGCTCCTTCCCCGGCTGCCGGCACGGCGTACCGCAGGAACAGGTGGTGGTCGTCCTCGGCCGGCGGGTTCTCCGGGTCGGGAATCCAGCCCTGGCGGGCGTAGAAGGCCTGGGCGCGCTCGTTGTCCACGTGCACGTCGAGTACGGCCGCTCGCCTGCCGTCGGCCCGCCACTGCTCCACGCAGGCCGCGTGCAGGGCCGTACCGATGCCGGAGCGCCAGCGGTCGGGGTCGACGTGGAACTGGTACAGCTTCACGGTGTCGGCACCGCCGTCCTCCGGGACGCGGAAGGAGGCGATCGCGACGATCGCGCCCCGCTCGACGACGCACAGCACATGCCCGTCGGGCCGCTCGACGGCCCCTCTCCAGGCCGCGCCCCAGTCCGTGCCGTCCTGGGGGACGCCGTCCGGGTAGTAGGTCGAGCGGGCTCTCAGATGCAGATCGGCGATGGCCTCGGCCTCGGCGGCCACGGCGGTGCGGATCACGCGGCTGCCGGTCACACGGTCACTGATCATGCAACGGAGGACGTGGCGGCGCCCGGCACGGTTCCGCGCGGGGGCCGCTCAGCTGCCGTCCCGCAGATCGGACGGCCACTCGGGCCTGAACTCGATGTGGTCGTAGGTGACGACACACCCCTCCCCCATCGGTGACTGGGCCATGAAGCCGACGAGGGCCGACTCCGTCTCCTTCTCGTCGCCGAGGGTGAACAGGCGCACGAAGGTCCAGCGGCGGCCGTCCCGGGAGGCGTGGAAGGCGAGGGCGCGGCCGGTCCGGCTGATCCGCAGCCAGACCGAACTGCCGTCCACGGTGAAGGAGTTGGCGTCGTCGGAGTGCCCCCGGGTGACGACCGTGCAGACGGTGGGCACCTTCGGGGAGTACTCCAGGCAGAGCTTGGCCCAGGCGCGGTCGCCGACGTGGACGTAGAGCACGCCGGCGTCGAAGGACGCCCTGAACCCCACGGTGACCCGGGCGATCAGCTGGAAGTCTCCCTCCGGCGCCCCCAGCAGCCGGGGCGCGTCGGAGGCGGGGTCCAGCGCCTCCCCGGTAGGCGTCACGAACCGGTCCTGCCGAGCCCCGGCCCACCCGGCCAGCACCCCGTCCTCATACCGCCAGTGCCCCCCGGGCCCGTACGTCCGCAGCAGGAACGGCAGTTCAGGAAGCTCCAGGTCCATGGTCTGATTATCGCAAGATAACTATCCAACCCCGGCAGGTACAAGCGCCCCGAAAGGGGCGCGGGGCTGTATCGATGTGCGGCTCCGCCGCGTGGGCGCGAGCAACCACAACGCACCTGCACGCGAGGTCAGCCCTCACGCCCCCGCACTACCGCTCCAGAACCCCATTGAACCGCCGAGGCACCCCCAGTGGATTGCCGTCCCGCAGCTCCGCGGGAAGCAACCCCTCCGGCGCGTTCTGGTACGCCACAGGCCGCAGCCACCGCTCGATGGCCGTACCCCCCACGGACGTGGACGTCGACGTGGTCGCGGGATAAGGCCCCCCGTGATGCTGGGCCGGGGCCACAGCAACCCCCGTCGGCCACCCATCCACCAGCACGCGCCCCGCCAGCGGCGTCAGTTCCGCGAGGATCTCCGCGCCCCGGCCTCCGCCGGACGCCTCCTCCTCGGACAGGTGCACCGTCGCCGTGAGGTTGCCGGGCAGCCGGGACAGCACCGCCGTCGCCTCGCCCTGATCCGCGTAGCGGGCCACCACGGTGACCGGCCCGAAGCACTCCTCCAGGAGCAGGTCGTACGCCCCCTCCTCGGCCAGCCGGCCGGCCGCGACCGTGAGGAAGCCGGCGCTGACGGTGTGCTCGCCGCCCGCGCCCGGCGTCACCGGGGACTCCACGCCGTCCAGCCGTGCCCGTTCGGCGACCCCGGCGAGGAAGTTGTCCCGCATGCGGTGGTCGAGCAGGACGCCCGCGTCGGTGTCGCTCACGGCGGCGGTGAGGGACTTGACCAGGGCGTCGCCGTCCTCACCCGCCGGTACGAGGACCAGTCCGGGCTTGACGCAGAACTGGCCGACGCCGAGCGTCATGGACCCGGCGAGCCCGGCGCCGATGGCCTCCGCCCGCTCGGCCACGGCCGCCTCGGTCACCAGGACGGGGTTCAGCGACCCCAGCTCTCCGTGGAAGGGGATTGGCACCGGGCGGGCGGCCGCCGCGTCGAACAGGGCCCGTCCGCCCCGTACGGAACCGGTGAAGCCGGCGGCGGCGACCAGCGGGTGCCCGATCAGCCCGACGCCCGCCTCGAAGCCGTGCACCAGACCGAGGACGCCCTCGGGGATGCCGTGCCCGGCGGCGGCCCGCCGCAGCACCTTGGCGACCAGCTCGGACAGGGCCGGGTGGTCGGGGTGGGCCTTGACGACGACCGGGCAGCCCGCGGCGAGCGCGCTCGCGGTGTCGCCGCCGGCGACGGAGAAGGCGAACGGGAAGTTGGAGGCGGAGTACACGGCGACGACGCCCAGCGGGACCTTGTAGCGGCGCAGGTCGGGGATCGGCGGGGTGGCGGTGGTGTCGGGGTGGTCGATGACGACGTCGAGGAAGGCGCCCTCGTCGACGATGTCGGCGAAGGCCCGCAGCTGGTAGCAGGTGCGGGCGAGTTCGCCGGTCAGCCGGACGGGGCCGAGCGCGGTCTCGGCGTCGGCGGCCTCGACGAGCTGGTCGCGGGCGCCCTCCAGGCCGTCGGCGGCCGAGCGCAGGAAGGCGGAGCGGACGGCACGGTCGGCGAGGGCGCCGCGCGCGGCGTGGGCCGCGCGGACGACCGCGTCCACCTCCTGCGCTGTGGCCTCCACCGCAACCTGTTCACGCTGCTTCCCGGTGCGCGGGTCGACACTCCACACTGGTGCTGCTGCCACCGCGGGTCCCTCCAAGTAGTGCCGCACTGTCTAGGCCAGTATCAGCCGCGTTCGATATACTGAACACTGTCTCTGATGATGAATGTGCTGCTCGGAGACTATTTGCCGTCCAACGAAGGGGTCAAGGGCGATGTCGGCAGGCGAGACAGGCGGCGCGCAGGTCAAGTCCGCTGTGCGGACCGTGGAATTGCTCGAGTATTTCGCCGGCAGCCCCGGTATGCACTCCCTCGCGGCCGTCCAGGAGGCGGTCGGCTACCCCAAGTCCAGCCTGTACATGCTGCTGCGGACGCTGGTGGAGCTGGGCTGGGTGGAGACGGACGCGACGGGCACGCGGTACGGCATCGGGGTGCGCGCGCTGCTGGTGGGCACGTCCTACATCGACGGTGACGAGGTGGTGGCGGCGGCGCGTCCCACCCTGGACCGGCTCTCCGACGACACGACGGAGACCATCCACCTGGCCCGTCTCGACGGCACGAACGTGGTGTACCTGGCCACCCGGCAGTCGCAGCACTACCTCCGCCCGTTCACCCGGGTCGGCCGTCGGCTGCCCGCGCACTCCACGTCCCTCGGCAAGGCGCTGCTCGCCACGCACACCGACGAGCAGGTGCGCAAGCTGCTGCCGGAGACGCTGCCGGCCCTCACCGAGCACACGATCACCGACCGCGAGAAGCTGATCGAGGAACTGCACCAGGTACGGGAGCAGGGCTTCGCGGTCGACCGCGAGGAGAACACGCTCGGCCTGCGCTGCTTCGGCGTGGCGGTGCCGTACCGCACCCCGGCCCGCGACGCGATCAGCTGCTCGGTCCCGGTGGCCCGGCTGACCCCGTCCCACGAGCAGATGATCAAGGACGCCCTCTTCGACGCCCGCGACCGCCTGACCCTGGCCACCCGCCGTCTCTGACCCCGCCGCGCCCCGATCCGTTTCCCCCTCCTCCCCCGTCCGGCGGAGGGAGATCACCGGCGAGCAGGACGTGAACACACGGGCCGGCGCGGGAGCATGGGTGCATGCCGCCCTCAACCGACCCCGCACGGAACACGGTTGCCCTCGCCCCCACGGCCCCCGCGCCGGTGACGGGGGCGTTGCGGCTGTTGTTCGGAGGGCGGGCGCGGCGGCGCTGGATCCATCTGATCCTGGGCGGCGCGCTCGCGATGCCGTACGTCTTCGTCGGCTCGGTGATCGTTGGGCCGCTCACCGGCACGGACGACGTGTTCGGCTCTCTCGCCCTCCAACTCGGCTCGTTCGCGGTCGGGTTGCCGCTCGCCGCGGCCACCTCCGTGTTCCCGCTGACCCGGCCGCTGGAGTCCGCGGCCGTCCGTGCCCTGTGCGGTGTGGAGGGGGACGCCCTCGCCCACGGGCCGGCCCGGACGCGGGCCGCGCGTGGGCGTACGGCCGCCTGGTTCACGCTGCACCTGGGGCTCGGCGGGATCATCTCCGGGATGTCGCTGTCCGTGCCGCCGTTCGCGCTGGTCCTGATGGTGCTGCCGGTCTTCGCCTCGATGCACGACAGCCCGCTCGCCCTGCCCGGTTTCGTCCACCACGGCTGGGCGCTGGCGCTCTCCCCGGTCGCCGGACTGGCCATGCTGCTCGCCCTGGCCGCGTGCGCCGCCGGCTGCGGGGCGCTGCTGGCCCGCTGGGCGCCCGCCCTGCTGGGGCCCACCCCCGAGGACCGGCTGGCGGCGGCGGAGGCGCGGGCCGCCGATCTCGCCGTACGCAACCGGCTCGCCCGCGAGCTGCACGACTGTGTGGGCCACGCCCTGAGCGCGGTCACCCTCCAGGCGAGCGCCGCCCGCCGGGTCCTGGACAGCGACCCGGAGTTCGTGCGCGAGGCGCTGGCCGCCATCGAGGACACCACCCGGCGCACCGTCGGTGAACTGGACGCGGTCCTGGGCGTGCTGCGGGACGGGGACGCGCCCGGCACGGCGCCCGCGCCGACCCTGGAGGCCGACCTGGAAGGCCTGCTCAGCCGGACCC
Organism: Streptomyces sp. L2; assembly: GCF_004124325.1. Lineage (NCBI taxonomy): Bacteria > Bacillati > Actinomycetota > Actinomycetes > Kitasatosporales > Streptomycetaceae > Streptomyces > Streptomyces sp. L2. Next base: position 6,170,775 of record NZ_QBDT01000001.1, on the reverse strand, counting down.
GGGCGGCCGGCCAGCGGGTGACGGCCACCGTCGGCACCGACCCGGCCGCCCTGCCGCCGCTGGTCTCCCGGGAGGCGTACCGGATCGTGCAGGAGGGCCTCAGCAACGCCCTGCGGCACGCCGGCCGGCCGGTCGCCCTGACCCTCACCACCACCGCCGACGGCCAGCTGGAACTCACCATGGAGAACCCGCTCGGCGCCCCTCCCGCCGCCCCCGCTCCCCGTCCCGGCGGCGGACACGGCCTGCGCGGCATCGCCGACCGGGTCCGGCTGCTCGGCGGCACCGCCGAGGCCGGCCCGGCCGGGGACCGCTGGCGCCTGCACGTCCGACTGCCGCTGAAGGGAACCGCATGACCCCGCCCGCCATCCGTGTCGTCCTCGCCGACGACGAGCGCATGGTCCGCACCGCGCTGCGCGCCATCCTGTCCGCCGAGCCCGGCCTGGAGGTCGTCGGCGAGGCCGCGACCGGCGCGGAGGCGGTGTCCGTCGTCCGCGCGGTACGGCCGGACGTGGTGCTGATGGACGTGCGCATGCCGGAGACCGACGGAATCCGGGCCACCGAACAGATCCTCGCCACCCTGGACGACCCGCCCCGGATCGTGGTCGTGACCACCTTCGAGAACGACGCGTACGTGTACGAGGCGCTGCGCGTCGGAGCGGCCGGCTTCCTGCTGAAACGGGCCGAGGCCGACGCGCTCGTCCAGGCGGTACGACTGGTCGCGCGCACCGACAGCCTGCTGTTCCCGTCGGCCGTGCGCGCCCTGGCGGCGGAGCACGCCCGGCGCTCGGCGGCGCCCCCGGCCTGGGTGGGCCGTCTCACCTGCCGGGAGAGCGAGGTGCTGCGGCACCTGGCGGCGGGGCTCACCAACGCGGAGATCGCCCGGCTGATGGCGGTGGGTCCCGCCACGGTGAAGACGCACGTGGCGGCCGTCCTCGCCAAGACCGGCACCCGGGACCGCACCCAGGCGGTGATCGCCGCGTACGAGGCGGGCTTCCTGAACGCGCGATGAGAAATGCGGGCGTACGGGAACGATCGCCCCCGTCCGGCTCGTCTTCACCTGCGGGATGAACAAGACGATCAGGCGGGCGTCCGTCTTCACACTGCTGCTCGTGTTCGCTCTGCTGATCAGGGCGACCTGGCTGCAGTTCTACGACGGCAAGGCCCTCGCGGAAGACAACGACAACCGGCGGAACGTGATCCAGACGTACTCACAGCCGCTCGGGAACATCATCGTGGCGGGAAAGCCAGTCACCGGCTCGGCCCGCACGAAGGGCGGTGACCTGGCCTACAAGCGGACGTACACCGATGGCCCGCTGTACGCGGCGGTGACCGGCTACGCCTCGCAGGCGTACGCGCCGACGCAACTGGAGGGCATCTACCAGGATCTGCTCAACGGCACGGACACCCGGCTGAAGAACGTGCTGGACACGGTCACCGGCAAGCGCGCCGAGCCGGGTGACGTGCTCACCACGATCGACCCGGCGGTGCAGAAGGCGGGGTACGAGGCGCTGGGCGGGAAGAAGGGCGGGGCCGTCGCGATCGACCCGAAGACCGGGAAGATCCTGGCGGTGGTGTCGACCCCGTCGTACGACCCCTCGACGCTCACCGACGCCAACACGGCGGGCTCCGCGTGGAAGCGGCTCACCCACGACAAGGACAAGCCGCTCACCAACCGCGCGCTGCGCCAGCCGCTGCCGCCGGGCTCGACGTTCAAGCTGGTCGTGGCGGCGGCCGCGCTGGAGGACGGGCTGTACGACAACGTGAACCAGCACACGGACAGCCCCGACCCGTACACGGCGCCGGACACGACGGTGCCCCTGACGAACGAGAACAAGTCCGCTCCCTGCGAGAACGCCACGATCCGGATGGCGCTGCAGTACTCCTGCAACAACGTCTTCGGCAAGATGGCCGTCGACCTCGGGCAGGACAAGGTGCGGGCGATGGCCGAGAAGTTCGGCTTCGACGACGACAAGCAGGACGTGCCGGTGCGCGCGTACACGAGCGGGTACCCGTCCGGGATGGACAAGGCGCAGACCGCGCTGTCCGGCATCGGCCAGTTCGACGTCACCGCCACGCCGCTGCAGATGGCGCTGGTGTCGGCGGCGATCGTGCACGACGGCGAGCTGCTCTCCCCGCACATGGTGTCGCGGATCACCGACGGCAACGGGTCCGTGCTGAAGGACTACGGCGACGACACGGACACCACGCGGATCGTCAGCTCGCGCACGGCCGCGCAACTGCGGTCGGCGATGGAGACGGTCGTCAAGGACGGTACGGGCACGAACGCGCTGATCGACGGGGTCACGGTGGGCGGCAAGACGGGCACCGCCCAGCACGGCGAGAACAACAGCAAGACGCCGTACGCCTGGTTCACGTCGTACGGGAAGTCCGGTGGCAAGGAGGTCGCCGTCGCCGTGATGGTCGAGCAGTCGGACGCGGCGCGCTCCGAGGTCAGCGGCAACGGGCTGGCCGCGCCGGTGGCCAAGGCGATGATGCGGGCCGCGCTGAAGAGCTGAGGCAGACCGGACGCCGCCCGGCCGGGAAGCCGGCCGGGCGGCGGGACGGCGGTTCTCAGCTGACGAAGTACGTCGGGTTCGGCAGCTTGTAGGTGCGGTCGGCGTGGCCGCCGTCCAGGTCCGAGTACTGGTCGCCGAAGTTGGCGATGATCTCGTACCCGAGGTCGTGCTCGATGTGCTTGCGGGTGCCGGACTTGAACTGCACGGTGGTGCAGTTCCAGGTGCCCGGGGTGGCGCAGCCGGCGAGGTAGGCCGGCGGGTTGTCCTTGTCCTTGAGGAACATGTGGCCGGCGTCGAGGTTCACGTCGGCGCCGATCTTCTTCAGGTTCTCCACGGCCCCGGCGCGCTGGGACTCGCTCAGCCCGGAGTTGTAGAACACCGCGACGCCCTTGGACCGGGCGTAGCGCACCAGCTCGGGGCTGCCGAAGACGGCGGGGCGGTCGGCCCGGTTGACGTAGTCGTTCCAGGTGGCCGGGTTGTACGTGTAGTTGTAGCGCTTCTCGTAGTCGAGGCTGAGGAGCAGCGTGTCGTCGATGTCGAAGACGACGGCCGGCTTCTCGCCCCGGTGGTGGGCCTTGCGGGCGGCCTTGTCGATGTAGCGCTCGGCGGCGCGGTCGATGGCCGCCAGGTCCTTGGCGTACGGGCTGTCCGGGGACGCCTGGTAGACACCGTCGCTGTCGGCGTGGGTGCCGTAGTAGGTGTCGATGTCCTTGACCAGGACCCCGATGTTGTAGGGCTCGTGGGTCGAGTTCGCCGTTCTCTGGCCGGCGGTGGCCGCGCCCGCGCCGTAGAGGGCGGTGCCGGCGATGGCACATGCGGCGGTGGCCGCCGCGATCCGCAGTGTTTTATGCATGACAGGTTTCTACGCGCGTCACCCGGTCGTGCGCGAGGACCGTTGCGCGATCGATATCAAGCCATGCTCCGGACGGCCCGCACTCGGCTGCGAAGGGAGTTGAGCGGACGTCAGCCAGGGCGGGCTCAGAAGGTCCTGCTCCCGCCCTCGACGGCGGCGTGCGTGGGCCGGCCCGCGGCCTCGGCGGCGCGGGCGGCGGCCGCCTCCCGGGTGAGGCACGGTCCGACGTGGGTGACGAGCAGTTCACGTACGCGTGCCTCGCGGGCGATGCGGCCGGCGTCCTCGGGCGTCAGGTGCACCGGGGGGAACTGTGCGCCGTCGCGATGCCCGTCGACGTCCGCCTCGCACAGGAACAGATCGGCGCGGGAGGCGAGTTCGCCCAGCGCCGGGCAGGGCCCGCTGTCCCCGGAGTAGGCCAGCACGCTGCCCTGGCACTCGGCGCGCAGCCCGTACGACTCGGTGTCGTGGGCGACGGCCCGTGCGGTGAGCCGGAGGTTCCAGTGCCGCACGTCATGGCCGTCGTACAGGGCGCGGAAGTCGAAGACGTCCTTCAGGAACTCCACGTCGGACCGCCCGAAGAAGCCCGCCAGCCGCCGTCCGCAGTCCTGCGGGGCGTAGACGGGCAGGGGCGCGGCCGGGGTCATGCCGCCGAACGCGAAGGCGTAGGCGGCGGCCAGCAGGTCGGCGATGGGGGCACCGCCCGGTCGAGCGAAGCCGAGACTGGGGGAGGTCCGCGTGCAGGTGGGAGATCCAGATCGCGGTGAGCCGCGCGGGGTCGGTGTGCCGCTGCAGCGCGGCGAACGTACCGGGCCCCGCGTCCACCCACACCTCGGCGCCGCCGCCGCTCAGCAGGTAGCCGGAGCAGGGCCGGTCCGGGCCGGGGTGCGGCGAGGCGGTGCCGAGGACGGTCAGGGTGAGCGGCATGCAGGGAGGGTACGACGGCGCGCGCTCACCGGTGACGGTTTACGGCCTCAGGGACGCCACCCCGGGTCGCGGCCGCTCAGCCCCACCGCGCGGTCCAGCAGCGGCGCCTCGGCGGGAACCGGCACGACGGGTCCGAAGATGCCGCCGTTCGGGCCGTCGGCGGCGGCCAGGAGGAAGCCGTGGGCCGACTCCAGGGCGGCGGGGTCGGGGGCGTAGTCCTGGCCGGTGGCGCGGGCCAGGTCCCAGCCGTGGATCACGAGTTCGTCGGTGGCGACGGCCCCCGCGACCGCGCCCGGCAGGTCCACGCCGCCCGCGCGGGTGGCGCCGGTCCAGGCGGCCGGGTCCCGCCACGCCTCGGCGAGTTCGTCGAGCGCCTTGGGCAGTTCCGCGCGCCAGTCGGGGCCGATGTCGGGGACGGCGGAGGCCGGGGGCGTGTCGGTCGTCGCGCCGAGGTCCTTGCGGGCGGCGTCCCGGAGGGCGACGGACAGCCCGAGCAGATGGCCCAGCAGGTTCCGCAGCGCGTAGTCGGGGCACGGCGTGGCGGCCGTTAGCTGCTCGTCGGTGACGTTCTCGGCGAGCCGGGCCACGATCAGGGCCTGCGGGCCGAGATCGAGAAGGGTGTCGGTCATCCGGTGCTCCTCGGGATCGCGGTAGCTGTAGCGGTAGGGGTACGAAGTGCTGACCGGCCGGCCCGCCGGAACTCATCGGTGCCGCGGCCGAGAGTTCCGAACGGCCCCGGACGGCAGCCGGATCTACGGCGTCTTCCCGATCCCGGAGCACCCCCCTTAGACCCACGATCGGCGTGCATGACGACTTCCTGGACCGTGGCCCGCGTCGTGCGCGACCGGGACGCGGGGCTGTATCTCACCGCCGTGGTGGTGTCCGGCTTCGGCACCTCCGCGCTGTGGCTGGCGTCGGGCGTGTGGGTCAAGGACCTCACCGGATCCGACGGCCTGGCCGCGCTGTGCGCGGCGGCCCTGTGGGCGCCCACTCTGGCCGGACCGGCGCTGGGCACGCTCGCCGACCGGGTCCGCCGCAGAACGCTGCTCGTGGCGGGCGATCTGGGCCTGGCCGGTGCCGTGCTCGCCCTGTGCATGGTGGACTCCCCCGGCCGGCTGTGGCTGCTGTTCGCCGTGCTGGTCGTGTACGGCGCGACCGGTGTCGTCCAGGACGCGGCCGAGTCCGCCCTGCTGTCCGCCGCCGTCGGCCCGGAGCTGCTCGCCGACGTCAACGGGCTGCGCATGACCCTCACGGAGGGCATGAAGCTGGTGGCCCCGCTGACGGGCGCGGGGCTGTACGCGGTGTACGGCGGGGCGGGCGTCGCCTGTCTGGACGCGGCCACGTTCGCCGCCGCCGCCGGGCTGTGCGCGCTGCTGCGCGTGCGCGAGGAGCGGCCGGTCCGCTCCGCCGGCGGCTGGTGGGCGGAGACCGCCGAGGGCGCCCGCCATCTGTGGGGGCACCCGGCGCTGCGCCCGCTGGTCCTGGCGGGCGGCACGACGATGCTGCTGGCCGCGCTGAACAGTACGACGCTGTACGCGGTCGTGGACCGCCTCGGCCACCCGCCGACGTTCGTAGGTGTGCTGTACGCCGTCCAGGGCGCGGGTTCGGTGGCGGTGGGGCTGGTCTCGGGGCCCGCGCTGCGCCGGCTCGGCGCGGGACGGTTCGCGGCGGCGGGGATCGCGCTGACGGCTCTCGCGGTGGCCGCGCGGGCCGTCGCCTCGACCCCGGTGGCTCTGGTGGCGAGCGCGGCGGGCGGTCTGGGACTGCCCTGTGTGCTGATCGCCGCGCTCACCGCCGTACAGCGTGCGACGCCCGGGCCGCTGCTGGGGCGGGTGACGGCCACCGCCAACGCGCTGCTGTTCACGCCGAACGTGCTCGGGCTGGCCGCCGGGGCCGGTCTGGTCGAAATGGCCGGGCCCGGGCTGCTGTGCCCGGTGTACGGGCTGGTGCTGCTGGCGACGGCTGTTCCGCTCGCTCAGCGCGCCGACAGGGCCGCGCGGACCGCCGCTAGGTCGGTGTCGGAGGCCAACCCCGCGTGATAGAGGCGGAGTTCCGTCGCCCCGTGCGCACCGGCGCGGGCGGCGTCCGCCGCGAGGGTGGCCGGGCTGCCGCCCATGCCGGAGACGATCGTGAAGTTGGCGGCCAGGACGGCGTCCGCGTGTCCCTGCGCGGCGAACGGGGCCAGCAGGTCCGGGCCCCCGGTGCAGGGGACGACCACGCCGTCGGCGACGGACAGGATGTGGGCGGGGTCGACGCCGGCGTTGGCGCCGCAGTGGTGGGAGACGGGGTCGGCGTGCAGCAGGACCTGGAAGCCGTGTGGGGCGCCGGCGCGTACGGCGGCGACGGCCTCCTCCTGGAGGGTGCGCGCGGTGTGCTCACGCCACGCGCGCGTGGCGGCCGCGGTGTCCTCGCCGAGCCGCTTGGCGACGCCGGTCCAGCCTCCGCCGTCGGCCTCCCCGCGCCACAGCGGCTCCAGCGCGTCCCGCACGGCCACCGCGAGCGCGTCGGCGTCCAGGCCGTGCGCGCCGTAGCCGGTGCGGCAGGACGGGCAGAAGCACAGGGACATCAGGTACTGCCCGGCGTCCCCGAGGGCGACGCCGGCGGTCTTGTCGTGGGCGTGCAGGTGCGCGAGGCCGTACCAGCCGAGGGACTCCAGTTCGGTGCCCTGCGCGCCGGGGCGTACGGCGGCCTCGGCGGCGAGGTCGACGAGGTACGCGCGCGTGGCGGGCTGGGCGATGCAGGGCGCCCAGGGGTAGCGGTCGCCGTAGGCGTTGACGACCGAGGTGTCGGGGTGCTCGGCGCCCAGACGGGAGTTGTGCGCGAGCACGACCCAGGTGTGCACCGGGAGGCCGGCCTCCGCGAGGGCCGCCGCGGCCTCGCCGTAGGCGTCCGCGGGGGCCCAGCGGCCGGCGGGGCAGGGCCGCAGGCCGCGGCCGGACCAGCGGTCGCCGGGCGGGTAGAGGACGGCCGCGTACTCGGCGGTGACGACGCGGTGGCGGGGGTGGCGGGGGGTCAGGGCCCGGGTGGAGTGGTAGGCGGAGGCGAGGGTCACCTGCTCGACGCCGAGGGCGGCGAGCCGCCCGGGGGCCGCGGGATCGCCGACCACGTCCCAGGGGTAGACGAACGCCGAGGCCTTCACGGGCACTCCCTCGCTCACGCTGATGCATTCTTCTGATCTACGTCCACATTCATGAACATGCGCACGCTACGGGGCCCCGTACGGCAGGTCAAGCGGCCCTGTGGGCCCTGGGTGAGCGAAACGCCCTGGCGCGCGCGACACTTGACGCCGCCGGGGCGGCTCCCTAGCGTGTGCATGTATGTGAATGCTGGCCACAAGGAGAACCGAGGATGCCCGCTCCCCGCACCGTCCTGCTCACCGGCGCCGCCGGCGGCCTCGGCACCCTGATGCGGTCCCTGCTGCCGGAGTACGGCTACACGCTGCGCCTGTTCGACGTGCGTCCCGTCGAGGGCGCGCCGGACGCCGTCACCGCGGACCTCGCCGACATGGACGCCCTGCGCGCGGCCGTGCGCGGCACGGACGCGATCATCCACCTCGCCGGCATCTCCCTGGAAGCGCCCTTCGAGAAGATCCTCGCGTCGAACATCGAGGGCACCCAGCACCTCTACGAGGCCGCCCGGCAGGAGGGCGTGCGGCGGATCGTCTTCGCCTCCTCCAACCACGCCGTCGGCTTCACCCCCGCCCCGCGCGCGGGCGAGCCGCTGATCCCGGTCGACACCCCGCGCCGCCCCGACACCTTCTACGGCCTGTCGAAGTCCTTCGGCGAGGACCTCGCCCAGTTCTACTGGGACAAGCACGGGCTGGAGACCGTCTCCGTGCGCATCGGCTCCTGCTTCCCCGAGCCGACCAGCGTGCGGATGCTGTCGGTGTGGATGAGCCCCGCCGACGGCGCCCGCCTCTTCCACGCGGCCCTGACCGCCGAGGGCGTCGGCCACACCGTGGTCTACGGCTCCTCGGCCAACACCCGCCTGTGGTGGGACCTGACGAGCGCGCGGGCGCTCGGGTACGAGCCCCGGGACGACTCCGAGCCGTACGCGGAGAAGCTGATCGCCGAGCAGGGCGAGCTGGACCCCGCGGACCCGGCCCACAGCCACCTGGGCGGGCACTTCGTGACCGACCCGCCGATCTGGCCGTACTGACGCCCGGCCGAGACCCCTCCGCCCGCGGCGGGGCGGCTACGGCTACGGCTACGGCTACGGCTACGGCTACGGCTACGGCTACGGCTACGGCTACGGCTACGGCTACGGCTCGAAACGATCGCTCACGCGTGCGGGCGGGCACCGGACGGTCCCGCCCGCCACCGTATCCGGGCATCCGGGCAGCCCGCTCGCACTCCCCGCCCGGCAGCCCCGCAGGTCCGCGCCGGGCACACCGCGCCGCGAACGGGCCCATACGGGCAGTATCGGGCCCGCAACAGACCTGGTCAGCGCCGCCGCCCCACTGTAGAACTTCCCCCAGGAGCCCGAACGGGCAGTTCCGCGGGAAGTGGGTGACGATCATGAGGACGAGGACGGCGGAGGAACGCCAGCGCGACATCGTGCGGGCGGCGCGCGCCACCGGATCCGTCGACGTCACCGCGCTCGCCGCCGAGCTGGGCGTGGCCAAGGAGACCGTACGGCGCGATCTGCGCGCCCTGGAGGACCACGGGCTCATCCGGCGCACCCACGGCGGCGCCTACCCGGTGGAGAGCGCCGGATTCGAGACCACGCTCGCCGTCCGGGCCACCAGCCACGTGCCCGAGAAGCGCAGGATCGCGGCCGCCGCGGCCGAGCTGCTCGGGGACGCCGAGACGGTCTTCGTCGACGAGGGCTTCACCCCGCAGCTCATCGCCGAGGCTCTGCCGAGGGACCGCGCGCTGACCGTGGTCACGGCGTCCCTGCCGGTCGCGGGCGGCCTCGCCGAGGCCGGGAACATCCAGGTGCTCCTGCTCGGCGGCCGGGTCCGCTCCGGGACGCTGGCCACCGTCGACCACTGGACGACGAAGATGCTCTCCGGCTTCGTCCTCGACCTCGCCTTCATCGGCGCCAACGGCATCTCCCGCGAACACGGCCTGACCACCCCGGACCCCGCCGTGAGCGACGTCAAGACGCAGGCCGTGCGTGCGGCCCGGCGCACCGTCTTCGCGGGCGTGCACACCAAGTTCGGGGCGGTCAGCTTCTGCCGGTTCGCCGAGGTCGGCGCCCTGGAGGCGATCGTGACCAGCACCCTGCTCCCGACGGCCGAGGCCCACCGCTACTCCCTGCTGGGCCCGCAGGTCATCCGGGTCTGACCCACCGACTCACCGCCCGCAGGGGCACACCCCGCCCCTGACCGCCCCTTATATCCGCCTAACTCCACTTACCTCCCCCGTCTCCCTCACGTACCCAGGAGCGATCCATGCGCATCCCGAACCGACGGCGGCCACCGCGGGCCACACTCGCCGCGGCCGCCGCGGGGACGCTGCTCGCCCCGCTGCTCTCCGGCTGCTGGGCCGGCGCGGGCGGGACCGGTTCCGGCGGCGACTCGATCAACGTGCTGATGGTCAACAACCCCCAGATGACCGAGTTGCAGAAGCTCACCGCCGCCCACTTCACCAAAGAGACCGGCATCAAGGTCAACTTCACCGTCCTGCCCGAGAACGACGTCCGCGACAAGATCAGCCAGGACTTCGCCAACCAGGCCGGCCAGTACGACGTGGCCACCCTGTCCAACTACGAGATACCGATCTACGCCCGCAACGGCTGGCTGCACGAGATGGACTCCTACGTCGCCAAGGACCCCTCGTACGACGAGCAGGACGTCCTCAAGCCGATGCGCCAGTCCCTCACCGCGGACGACGGCAAGCTCTACGGGCAGCCCTTCTACGGCGAGTCGTCGTTCCTGATGTACCGCAAGGACCTGTTCGCCGCGAAGGGCCTGACCATGCCCGCCCACCCGACCTGGCAGCAGGTCGCCGGCCTCGCCGCGAAGGCGGACGGCGCCCGGCCCGGTATGAAGGGCATCTGCCTGCGCGGACTGCCCGGCTGGGGCGAGCTGATGGCACCGCTCACCACCGTGGTCAACACCTTCGGCGGCACCTGGTTCGACACGAAGTGGCACGCCCACCTGAACTCCCCCGAGTTCGTCAAGGCGACGAAGTTCTATGTCGACCTGGTACGGCAGCACGGCGAGTCCGGCGCCGCCCAGTCCGGCTTCGCCGAGTGCCTGAACGACATGACCCAGGGCAAGGTCGCCATGTGGTACGACGCCACCAGCGCGGCCGGCCTGCTGGAGGCCGCCGGCTCACCGGTCAAGGGCAAGCTCGGCTACGCCCCCGCGCCCGTCGAGAAGACGAAGTCCTCCGGCTGGCTCTACACCTGGGCCTGGGGCATCCAGAAGGCCTCCCACAACCCCGACAAGGCCTGGAAGTTCGTCTCCTGGGCGTCCGGCAAGGGCTACGAGCAACTGGTCGGCCGGACCAGCGGCTGGCCGGACGTCCCCGCCGGCAAGCGCGCCTCCACCTACGGCAACGCCGACTACCGCAAGTCGGCCGCCGCGTTCCAGGAGATGACCAAGGAGTCCATCGAGAACGCCCGCCCGAACGACCCCGGCGTACAGCCGCGGCCCGCGCCCGGCATCCAGTTCGTCGGCATCCCCGAGTTCACCGACCTCGGCACCAAGGTCTCCCAGGAGATCAGCTCGGCCATCGCCGGACGCCAGTCCGTCGAGTCGGCCCTGAACAAGTCGCAGGCACTCGCAGAGAAGATCTCCAAGGAGTACGAGGGACGATGACAGCGACGACCACGGCCCCCGTGGCCGCGACCCCCGTGAGAGCACTGAAACAGCCCTCGGCCCGGCTGCGCGCCTGGGCCACCCGGGCCCCGCTCCTGCCCGCCCTGGTCTTCATGATCGTGGTGACCCAGCTGCCCTTCGTGGCCACGCTGGTGATCTCCTTCTTCGACTGGAACGCCCTCTACCCCAAGGCCCGCCGCTTCACCGGCCTCGACAACTACCAGCAGGTACTCACCGACGCCGACCTGCGCCACTCGGTGTGGACGACCGTGCTGCTCACCGTCGGCGTGGTGCTGGCCAGCCTGGTCCTGGGCCTGGCGCTGGCGCTGCTGCTGGACCGGCGGTTCCGCGGCCGGGGCATCGTGCGCACCCTGCTCATCGCGCCCTTCCTGGTGGTCCCCGTGGCCGCCGCCCTGCTCTGGAAGCACGTGCTCTACAACCCCGAATACGGCCTGTTCAACGGGCTGTTGCACTATGTGGGCGGTCCCCAGCCGGACTGGATCTCCAACACCCCGCTGCTCGCCGTCGAGGCCTCCCTGGTGTGGCAGTGGACGCCGTTCATGATGCTGATCCTGCTGGCCGGCCTGCAGAGCCGCGACCAGCAGCAGATCGAGGCCGCCCGGGTCGACGGCGCGAACGACTGGCAGATCTTCCGCCACCTGACCCTGCCCCATCTGCGCCGCTACCTCGAACTCGGCGCCCTGCTGGGCTCGATCTACATCGTGCAGAACTTCGACGCGGTCTTCACGATCACGTCCGGCGGCCTGGGCACGGCGAACCTGCCCTACACCGTCTACCAGAGCTTCTACCAGGCCCACGAGAACGGCCTCGCCTCGGCGGCCGGGGTCCTGGTGGTCATCGGCTCGATCGTCATCGCGACCTTCGCCCTGCGCGTGGTGTCGTCCCTGTTCCGCGAGGAGGTGTCCCGCGCATGAGCACCGCATCGCCTCGGCGCAGAGCGCGCGGCGGACTCGGTCTGGGCCTGGTGGCCTGGCTGGCCGGCATCCTGTTCTTCCTGCCCATCGCCTGGATGGCGCTGACGTCCTTCCACTCGGAGAGCGACGCGGCGACCAACCCGCCGTCCTTCACGGCCTCCCTCACCCTGGACGGCTACCGCGAGTTCTTCGGCACCGGCGGCGGGGCGAGCCCCTGGCCCGCGCTGATCAACTCGGCGGTCGCCTCGGTGGCGTCGACGGCCCTCGTCCTGCTGCTGGCCTTCCCGGCGGCGTACGCCCTGTCGATCCGCCCGGTCCGCAAGTGGACCAACGTGCTGTTCTTCTTCCTGTCCACCAAGATGCTCCCCGCCGTGGCGGGCCTGCTGCCGATCTACCTGTTCGCCAAGAACGCCGGGATGCTCGACAACATCTGGCTGCTGGTCATCCTCTACACCTCCATGAACCTGCCGATCGCGGTGTGGATGATGCAGTCCTTCCTCGCCGAGGTGCCGGTCGCCGTCATCGAGGCGGCGACGGTGGACGGCGCCCGGCTGCCGACGGTCCTCGCGCGCGTGGTCGCGCCGATCGCCCTGCCGGGCATCGCGGCCACCGCCCTGATCTGCTTCATCTTCAGCTGGAACGAACTGCTGTTCGCGCGCGTGCTGACCGGCGTGGTGGCCGAGACGGCCCCCGTCTTCCTGACCGGCTTCATCACCAGCCAGGGCCTGTTCCTGGCCAAGGTGTGCGCCGCGTCGCTCGTCATCTCCCTGCCGGTGCTCGCCGCGGGGTTCGCCGCCCAGGACAAGCTGGTCCAGGGCCTGTCGTTGGGAGCCGTGAAATGAAGGCCGCCGTCATCGAGTCCGTGGGCCGCGCCGTCGTCACCGAGGTCCCGGACCCGACGCCAGGGCCCCGCGAGGTCGTCGTCGAGGTGGCCGCCTGCGGTCTGTGCGGCACCGATCTGCACATCCTCCAGGGCGAGTTCGCGCCCAAGCTGCCCATCGTCCCCGGGCACGAGTTCGCGGGCACGGTCGTCGGGGTCGGCACCCAGGTCACCGAACTCGCGGCCGGCGACCGGGTGGCCGTCGACCCCTCCCTGTACTGCTACGAGTGCCGGCACTGCCGCACCGGGCACAACAACCTGTGCGAGCGCTGGGCCGCGATCGGCGTGACCACGGCCGGCGGCGCGGCCCGCTACGCGGTCGCCCCCGTCGCCAACTGCGTACGGCTCCCCGAGCACGTCCGCACCGAGGACGCGGCCCTCGTCGAGCCCCTGTCCTGCGCGGTCCGCGGCTACGACGTGCTGCAGTCCCGGCTCGGCGCCCACGTGCTGATCTACGGCTCCGGGACCATGGGCCTGATGATGCTGGAGCTGGCCAAGCGCACCGGCTCGGCGAGCGTGGAGATGGTCGACGTCAACCCGGCCCGCCTGGAGACGGCCCGCAGGCTCGGCGTCTCCGGCGCGGCCACCGGGGCGGACGAACTGGACCGGCCGCAGGGCTGGGACGTCGTCGTCGACGCCACGGGCAACGCGGCCGCGATCCAGGACGGCCTGGACCGGGTCGCCAAGGCCGGCACGTTCCTGCAGTTCGGCGTCGCCGACTACGCGACCCGGGTGACGATCGACCCGTACCGCATCTACAACCAGGAGATCACCATCACCGGCTCCATGGCCGTCCTGCACAGCTTCGAGCGGGCCGCGGAACTGTTCGCGAACGGGGTGCTGGACGCGGAGGTGTTCATCAGCGACCGCATCCCGCTGGAGCGCTACCCGCAGGCGCTGGAGCAGTTCGCGGCGGGCGTGGGACGCAAGATCGTGGTGGTGCCCTGAGCGGGGGTGGCCCGAACCGGGCGGTGCTGTACCGGGGCGGTCTGCGCCGATCGGGGGACGGTTCGCGGGTGGCCCGGCGGTAAGGGAACGGCAAAGTGATGTCGTTCGTTCACCCGGCATGACAGCTATGACCCCTGGCTCGAACATCCCTCTGTCGGCCGCCCGCGTGACGGTGGACGTCGCCGCGCCGGTGCGGCTCGACGTGTCGAGCCTGCTGCTCACCGCCGACGGCAAGGTGCGCTCCGACGACGACTTCATCTTCTACAACCAGCCGGCCGGGCCGGGCGTGACGTACCGGTCCGGCGGCGGTGCCGGGCCGGACGCGATCACGGTGGACACCGCGGCCGTGCCGCCGGACATCGAGAAGATCGTCGTCACCGCGAGCCCCGACGCGCAGGGCCAGACCTTCCAGGGCATCGAGCCGACGGCCACGATCCGGGACGCGGCCGACGGCTCGGTCCTCGGCCTGTTCACCCCGCCGCAGCTCGGCGCGGAGACCGCGCTGGTCATCGTGGAGATCTACCGCCGCAACGGCCAGTGGAAGGCCCGGGCGGTCGGCCAGGGGTACGCCAACGGGCTGGCCGGCATCGCGACCGACTTCGGCGTGACGGTGGAGGAACCGGCCGCGGCGCCGCAGCCGGTGGCCGCACCGCAGCCGGCGGCTCCGCCGGTCCCGGCGGCCCCGCCGGCGCCGGCCGCACCCGCTCCGGGCGCCGGGAAGATCAACCTGGACAAGGGGCGGGTCAGCCTCCAGAAGAAGCAGACCGTGTCGCTGGTCAAGGGCGGACAGCCGCTGCTCAGCCAGGTCCAGATGGGCCTCGGCTGGGAGCCCGCGTTCCGCGGCAAGGACATCGACCTCGACGCCTCGGTCATCGCCTACGGCCCGCAGCGCAACGCCATCGACAGCTGCTACTTCGGCAAGCTGTCGATCCTGGGCGGCGCGGTCAGGCACTCCGGCGACAACCTCACCGGCGAGGGCGGGGGCGACGACGAGGTCATCACCGTCGACCTGGGCCGCCTCCCCCAGGAGGTCACCGGCCTGGTCTTCACGGTGAACTCCTTCTCCGGCCAGAAGTTCACGGAGGTCGCCAAGGCCTACTGCCGCCTCCTCGACGCCGCCACCGGCGAGGAACTGGTCCGCTTCGACCTCACCAACGCCGAGGCCCAGACAGGCGTCCTGATGGCCAAGCTGGTCCGCCAGTTCTCCGGCGAGTGGGACATGACGGCCCTGGGCGACTTCGTGAAGGCCCGAACCGTCCGCAACATGGTCGACCCGGGGGCCCGTGCACTGTAGGCGGGCCGCCGACTTCAACTGCGGGTCCGCTGTGGCTGACCGCAGCTGAATTCGGTGAGCGTGGCCCGCCCCCGGCCGGCCGTGGTGCCGGGGGCGGGCCGGCAGTTCACGGCTGCCAGGGCCACTCGGCGTTTTTCGCGGCCTCCAGGAGCGGCACCATGCGGAAGGCCGCGTCCGAGAGGCCGCCGAAGGTGTGCCGGTTGCCGGTGCCCGAGGGACCGTGGCCCGCGCGGTAACCCTCCAGGTTCCAGGTGTAGACCGGAACATGGGCCGGGATCTGCGCCGTCGGGTCCCCGTGCCGGTTCGGCGCGTACTGCTCGTCGGTGACGATCAGCACCCGGTCGTGCCGCGCGTAGTGCCGCCGCACCGCCTCGGTGGTGTCGGTGCCACCGAGGTTCCCGAAGCGCTCCAGGATCTTCAGCACCGACTCGCCCGCGCGGAACTCCACCGCCCGGCTGGTCGAGCCGAACTCGACGAGGTCGGCGTCCGCCGCCCGCAGCGCGAGGGCCGTGCCGAAGATCGCCGCGGCGTCGGCCCGGGTCAGCTGCGAGCGCTCCGACACCGGCGACCAGAACATCGAGCCCGACCGGTCGACGAGCACCAGCGTCCGGCCCGGCAGGGCGGGCACGTTGGCCAGCGAGTGACCGAGCGCCCGCTCCAGCGGGTAGGACCAGCGCAGCGAGGGCGCGTGCCGGTAGGCGGCCAGGTAGCGGAAGGGGAACTGCCGCGAGCGGGCCACCTGCGCGGGGTCGCTGATGCTCGCCGCGACCTGTGCGGCGACCTCGTCCGAGACGCCCGCCTCGTCGAAGTTCCGCAGGTTGCGGACGAGGGCCATCGGACCCATGGACGGGATGACGGCCTCCCAGGCCGCCTGGTCCATCGGCCCCTGCAGCCAGCCGGCCAGCGCCTCCCAGGTGATCCCGGCCGCCGCCAGCCGCTCGGCGCCACCGGGAGCCGTGACGACCGCCCGCCGCTCCTCGACGGGCAGTGCCATCAGCTCACGGTGTGCGGTGAGCACCGGCAGCGACGCCGGGGGCACGGCGGTGTCCGGGTTGTGCCGCCGGTCGAGCGCGTACCGGAACAGCTCGCCCTGCCACGGCTTGTCCGGGCCGGGAGCCGCGTGCACCAGGTTGAGGATGTCGCCGAAGCGGTAGCCCTTGGACGCGGTGTCGTACTTCAGCAGGGACTTGGCGTGGTACAGCCGCCGTACGGCGTCGGCGATCCCCCGCTTGACCGGCTTGGGGACGGCACGGCCGTACGTCGCCGTCCAGTAGGCGAGCAACTCGCCGGGCTCGTCCGGGCGCTGGAGCACGGAGGCCACGACCTGCCGGTTGGACGGGCCGTCGGTCGCGCCGGCGGCCAGCCGGGCGTGGACGTACTCGGCGGCGCCGACGAGCGAGGCCGTGCGCATGTTGCCCTCGCCGCGCAGCCAGGCCAGCAGTCCGGCCGTCCAGGACGGGTCGCTGACGGCGAGGCCGCGGAGCAGGCGGGTGAACCGGTCGTCGCGGTCGGCGCCGCTCTCGTAGAAGGTGTCCCGCCCGACGAAATTGGAGACGGCGAGCAGGAAGAGCTCGGAGCGCGCGTCGCGCTCCCGGCCGCGGCCGCCCTGGTGGGTCCGCAGGACGCGGCCCGTCGTGGTGACCGCGGAGGTGGGCTGTGCCTTGGCGGCACGCGTGTTGAATCGCGCCATGATGAATTCCCCCGAATTCGCTTGCTTTTCGGAGGGAGGCGCGGCAAATGGAAGGTGCCCGAGATCCGGGGTCGGCGGCGGACTTTAGCCAGATGCTCTACCCATTGAGCTACACCGGCTGAAAGCCGGTGGCGGGACTCGAACCCGCACCCGTCCGATCCGATGAAGTAACCGCTGCCTGCGCACCGGGCACCCACCATGTGCCGCGCCCCCCGAGATCGATTCGGCCGCGGCAGGTGATTCCAGGAAAGGGAAGGAGCCGCTTCCGGCGCACCGGGAGGTGCGTGAAGTTTTCGGTGTCCAGAGATCGAGGGCGGCGGAACCGACGTTTGGTGCTCTGCCTCTGAGCTACACCGGCCCGTTGAGCCGGTGGCGGGATTCGAACCCGCGGCCTCCCCATTAAGAGTGGAAGTAGGTCCTGCCTTCGCACCTGGACGTGGATCACTCTAGGAGAGGGGCCGCGGGTAGGGCGAGCGAATTATCGGAGCCGAAGAGGTGCCCTTCTTCGACTGTCCGCTCGACCCCTGCGCAACCCCTGCGCTCAACCCCCCTGTTGAGACCGCGCCTTGAAGGCCGCCTTCCGCGCTTCCTTCGCCACCTTCTTGTCGGGGTGGAGCCGCCCCATCGCCTCCAGGACGTCGGCGGTCGCCGGGTGGTCCACGCGCCAGGCGACCGCGAAGAATCCGCTGTGCTGGCCGGCCAGCCCCTCGACGAGCAGTTGCAGCTCCTCCGAGTTGCCCTCGGCGGCCAGCTGGGCGGCGATCGTGTCGATGGTCAGCCAGAAGACGAGCTGCTCCGACGGGGCGGGCACGTCCGGGGTGCCGCGTTCGCTGAGCCACACCCGGGCGAGGCCGCCCAGTTCAGGGTCGTCGAGGACGTCCCGCAGGGCCGGTTCGGCCTCCGCGCCGACCAGGGACAGTGCCTGCTGGCAGCGGAGCCTGCGCAGCGGCGCGCCGATGTCCGCGCCGCGGGCCGCGGCCAGCAACTCGGCGGCGGCGGCGAGGGGTTCGCGCCGGGTCAGCCACTGCTCGGTCTCGGCCTGGGCGGCCGACTGACCGAACCGGGCGGTGCCGGAGAGCAGCGCGTCGGCGCCCTTCTCGGCGAGTTCGCCGACCGCGGGCGCCTCGACGCCGGCCTCCAGCAGCCGTGCCCGGAGCCCGTACAGGCCGAGCGGGGTCAGCCGGACCATGCCGTAGCGGGCGACGTCGGTGTCGTCGACGGGTGCGGCGGGCTCCTCGTCGGCGTCGGCCATCAGGGCCTCGTCGACCGGCTGGTACTCCACCAGTCCGGCCGGCTCCAGCATCCGGAACTGGTCGTCGAGCCGCATCATCGCGTCGGAGACCTGCTCCAGGACGTCGTTGGTGGGCTCGCCCATGTCGCTGGGCACGATCATGGAGGCGGCGAGGGCGGGCAGCGGCACCGGGCTCTCGCCGGGACCGTCCTCACTGACCGTCAGCAGGTAGAGGTTGCCGAGGACGCCGTCGAGGAACTCGGCCTCGGCCTCGGGGTCCCAGTCGAGTGACGAGAAATCGACCTCGCCGCCCTCCTCCAGGACCTCGGCGAGCCCGTCCAGGTCGGGCACGGTCGCGTCGGCGACGACCGTCTCCAGTCCGGCGAGCCACACCGCGAGGACGTCGTGCGGGGATCCGCCGGTGAGCCGCGCCAGTTCCGGCCCGGCGGCGACGGTGCCGGTCTCCTCGTCGGCGATCTCCACCAGCCCGGCGTCCAGGGCGACCCGCCACGCCTCGCTCGCGTAGGCGGCCGCGTCGTCGCCGGTGAGCCCCAGTTCCTCGGCGGCGGCCGGAAGCTGCTCCTCCACCAGCCCGCCACCGGCGTCCACGCGGGTCCCGGGGCCGGCCCAGCGGGCGAGCCGGGCGGCGCGGGAGAGCAACGGGGTGGACAGGGCGGCGCGCGCCAGCTCCGCTTCGGGGTGCAGCCGTACGGGCGGCAGGGGGGAGCTGTCTGACATCGGCTGGTTCTCCTCGGGACTCGGACGCACGACGCGGCCGTGGCGACTCAACCGCTCAGCCTAGACGGATTTCCACCCATGCCGCCCGGTTCATCTCCTCGTCAGCTTCCGTGCATGGCCGAAACCTTGACAACTGCGGGGCCCAAGCAGGAGATTGACGCGCGTAGAAGTTGGGGGGACAACTGTTCACTCTTCGCTACGCGTGTCACACAGGGCTACCAGCCCCGCACACAGCCGTTCCACCCTCGTCCCGGCGCTCACGCACGTCCCCGGAGGGATCCCTTGCCGAGCAGGTCTTCCGCGCGCCTCGCCGCGCTCACCGTCGCCGCCGTCTGCAGCGCGGCGTCCGCCGTCGTCCTCACCTCCCCCGCGCACGCCGACTCGGTGCGCATCCATGACATCCAGGGCACGACCCGTATATCGCCGCTCGCCGGGCAGAAGGTCGCGGACGTACCCGGCATCGTCACGGCCACGCGCTCCTACGGCTCCTCGAAGGGCTTCTGGTTCCAGGACCCGAACCCGGACGACGACCCGGCGACCAGCGAGGGCGTGTTCGTCTACACCGGGTCCAACCCGAAGGTCGCCGTCGGCGACTCGGTCACGGTGTCCGGCACGGTCTCGGAGTACGTCCCGGGCGGCACGTCCTCGGGGAACCAGTCGCTGACGGAGATCAGCAAGCCGGCGATCACCACGGTGTCCACCGGCAACGCGGTCCCCGCGCCGACGGTGATCGACGCCCGCTCGGTGCCGTCCCGGTACACGCCGGCCGGTGACACCGCCGCCGGCGGCTCCATCGACGGGCTGCCGCTGCGGCCGTCGACGTACGCCCTGGACTACTACGAGTCCCTGGAGGGCATGAACGTCCAGGTCGCCGACGCCCGCGTGGTCACGGGCACCGACCCGTACAGCGAGCTGTGGGTGACGGTGAAGCCGCACGAGCACGCCAACCGGCGCGGCGGCACGGTGTACGGCTCCTACGACGGGCAGAACACCGGCCGGCTGCAGATCCAGTCGCTGGGTTCGACCGCGGACTTCCCGAAGGCGGACGTCGGTGACACCCTCATCGGCACCACCACCGGCCCGCTCGACTTCAACCAGTACGGCGGCTACACCCTCGTCGCGAGCGAGCTGGGCACGCTCAAGAGCGGTGGCCTGCAGCGGGAGACCACCCGGAAGCAGTCGCACCGCGAGCTGGCGGTGGCGACGTACAACGTGGAGAACCTCGACCCGTCCGACGGCACCTTCGACGCGCACGCCGCGGCGATCGTGCACAACCTGCAGTCCCCGGACATCGTGTCGCTGGAGGAGATCCAGGACGACAACGGCGCCAAGGACGACGGCACGGTCGACGCGAGCACGACCGTGAACAAGCTGATCGACGCGATCGTCGCGGCCGGCGGCCCGCACTACGAGTGGCGCTCGATCAACCCGGTCAACGACCAGGACGGCGGCGAGCCGGGCGGCAACATCCGCAACGTCTTCCTGTTCAACCCGCAGCGGGTGTCCTTCGTGGACCGCGCGGGCGGCGACTCCACCACCGCCGTCGGTGTCACCAAGGTGCACGGCAAGGCGCAGCTGACGGCGTCCCCGGGCCGGATCGCGCCGTCGGACGCGGCCTGGAAGGACAGCCGCAAGCCGCTGGTCGGCCAGTTCGTCTTCCGCGGCAAGACGGTCTTCGTGATCGGCAACCACCTCACGTCCAAGGGCGGCGACCAGGGGCTGACCTCGCAGTACCAGCCGCCCACCCGCAGCTCGGAGATCCAGCGGCACGCGCAGGCGACGCTGGTGAACGCGTTCGCGAAGGACATCCTGTCCGTCCAGAAGAACGCGGACGTCATCGCGCTCGGCGACATGAACGACTTCGAGTTCTCCGGCACGGCGCAGATTCTCCAGGACGACGGCGTGCTGTGGTCGGCGATCAAGTCGCTGCCCAGGAGCGAGCGTTACACCTACGACTACCAGGGCAACGAGCAGGTGCTGGACCAGATCCTGATCAGCCCGTCGATCCGGCGCGGCCACGACTTCGCGTACGACAGCGTGCACATCAACGCGGAGTTCCACGACCAGATCAGCGACCACGACCCGCAGGTGCTTCGGTTCCGTCCGTAGCGCCCGCCGGGCCGGCGTGCTCCGGTGCCCGTGCCTGTGCCCCCGGCCCGCCGCCTCGTGCGGCGGGCCGGGGGCACGTTCGCCGTTCCGGGCCCGGTCGGGCCGTGGTCCCGCGGACGGGGTCAGCCGTTGTCCGTGGACCTCCGCCGCATGGCGACGGCGGCCGTGACGACCACGGCGACGGCCGCGCCCGCGATCAGCACGGGCCGGGGGTTCTGGAACACGTACCGCAGCGGCGGTGCCTGCCGCTCGGCGACGTGCCCCGCGTGCCGGGCCCTGTCGCGGACGCTGTGCACGGTGCTGCCGGCCCTGCTCTGCAGGCCGTGCGCCGTGCCGCCCGTCCGGTCCTGCACGGCGTGGCCGGCCCGATGGGCCCGGTCGCCCAGGGTGTGGCCGGCGTGCCCGGCCCGTTCCTGGACCAGGTGTCCGGCCCGGGTGGCGCGGTCCTGCACGCTGTGGCCGGCCTGGGCGGCGCTGCTGCGCAGTTGCACGGTCATCGCGCCGGCCTTGTCCATGAGGTCGACGGCGCGGGCCCGGGCCCGGCCCTTGACGTCCGCCCTGGCGGCCAGTTCCTCGACCGTGTGGCCCAGCTGGCCGCGGGTCCGCTCGATCTGCCGGCGCAGCTCGTCGGGGCCCTTCGCGCCCGAGCCGTGCGCGCTCCTGTCCGTCATCGGTGTGCCCTTCCCTTGATCTCCTCGACGTCCGCCCTGACGCTGCCGAGCGTGGCCTGCGGTGTGGGCGGTGTGGCGTGGCGCAGCTGGGCGCGCCCGGTGAGCGCGAGCAGGCCGGCGAGGGCGAAGAGGACGCCCGTCATGATCAGCGCCGCCGCCCACACGGGCAGGACCAGTGAGAGTGCGGCGACGCCCGCCCCCGCCAGGACGAGCAGTCCGGCGTAGCCGACGGCGCCCGCCGCCCCGAGCAGTCCGCCGCCGCGCCCGGCGCGGCGGCCCTTCTCCGCCAACTCCTCCTTGGCGAGGGCCACTTCCTGCCGTGCGAGCAGGGATATCTGTTCTGTCGCCCGGCTGACGAGCTCGCCCACCGAAGGGTGCCCGTCAGCGGCGGGCCGTACGTGCGTGGTCCCGGTCACGGTGTCCGCCTCCTCTCGGTACGGACCCCCGGGTACCCAGACCCCCGGTCGTCACCCCTGCCCGGCGGAGCCGCCCCCGCGTTCACCGAGGTGGGCGAGCTGGGTCTGGAACCAGTCGAGACGTGCCTGCAACAGGGCGGCCTCCGCGACGAGTTCGGGCACCCCGAGGTCGCCGCCGGCGGCGTCGGCTTCGCCGGGCGGTGCGCCGATGGCGGTGCCCGCGACGACGCGCACTCCCTCGCCGGCGAGCCGGGCGAATCCGGCGAGCGAGCGGGACGGACGCGCGTGGACGCATCCGGCGCAGGCGGGGGCGAGGGCCCGCCAGCCGGGTCTGCCCCAGCCGGCGTCGGCGAGGGCGGCGGCGGGCGCGCCGCAGGCGCAGGGGCCCACGGTCACGGTGCGCACGCGCTGCCGGGAGGAGCGGTAGCCGCGTTCGAAGCGGATGTAGCGGCCGAGTACGGCCACTTCGAGCAGGACGGCGGTGCGGTGCTCGGCGGTGCAGAGCAGGGCTTCGGCGGCCGTGCGGTCGTGCAGGCAGTGGAAGCCGCAGGCGCAGTGGCGCGCGGGTGTCCGGTGCCTGCGGCCGTAGACGCAGGACGCGTCGTCGAGGACGCCGTACGGCAGCGTGCCGCCCAGTGACACACCGGTGAACCCGGCCCGGGTGCCGTCCTGGGACAGCACCGGGTGGGCGATCTTGTATCCGGTCGGCGGCTCCGTCGGGCGTTCCGCGGGGAGCCGTAGCCTCATCGGGCGGCCGGGACCTCTTCGCGGGCCGGTTCGGCCGCGGCGGCCGGTTCGGTGGCGGTGATCTCCTCCGGGAGGTCACGCTCCCCCTCGCGGGCGAGCGGGCGTTCCTCCGCGACCCCGGTGGCCAGTGCCTTGCCGAGCTTCATGGTGCCTCCCATGACCTGACGTCGGTGTGACCTCCTTCCATGGTGCCGCACGGAGGCCGGCTTGGACACAGGGCCTCAACCTCTCCCAGCAATGCTTATCAATACCTCGTAGAAGAATTAAGTGGAGCTACACGATCGGTCCTGCCGACACTACTTTCATGACGACCGACACGCCCTCGCCCCGCCCCCGCCCGCCCTTCGGCCGCGTCCTCTGCGCGATGATCACCCCCTTCACCGCGCAGGGCGCGCTGGACCCGGACGGGGCCCGCCGGCTGGCCCGGCACCTGGTGGCGGAGGGCTGCGACGGGCTGGTGCTCAGCGGCACCACCGGCGAGTCGCCGACCACGACGGACGCGGAGAAGGCGGAGCTGATCACGGCCGTACGGGACGCGGTCGGCTCACGGGTGCCGCTGGTCGCGGGCGTCGGCACCGCCGACACCCGGCACACCGTCGAGCTGGCCCTCGCGGCCGGCGAGGCGGGCGCCGACGGGGTGCTGGTGGTGACGCCGTACTACAGCAGGCCGCCGCAGGACGCGGTGGAGGCGCACTTCCTGGAGGTGGCCGACGCGAGCCGGGTCCCGGTGATGCTCTACGACATCCCCGGCCGCACCGGCACCCGCATCGAGCCGGACACGATGATCCGGCTCGCCGCGCATCCGCGGATCGTGGCGGTCAAGGACTGCTCCTACGATGTCCTCGGCACCCAGAAGGTCCTGGCCCGCACGGACCTGGCGTACTACGCGGGCTGCGACGAGCACATCCTCGCGCTGCGCGCGGTCGGCGCGGCCGGCTGCGTGTCCACGATCGCGAACGCGGTCCCGTCCCACGTCGCCGCCGTCCTCGCCGCCTACGACGCGGGCGACACCGCCCGCGCCACCGAACTCCAGCTCCGCCTCACCCCGTTGACCGACGCGATGATGAACACCCCCCTCCCCGGCGCGGTCACCACCAAGGCCCTCCTCAACCACCTCCACCACCCCGCCGGCCCGGTCCGCACCCCCCTGCGCCCCGCCGACACCGCAACGACCGCCCGCCTCCTGGCCCACTACGAGGCCCTGCTCGCCGCGCCGTGACATGACGAAAGCGCCCCCACTCGGTGTGGAGGCGCTTCGTGGGGAGGGGGTCGATCAGTTGTGGGTGTGGAGGATGTCGTTCAGGCCGCCCCAGACCGCGTTGTTCGGGCGGGCCTCGACCGCGCCGGTGACCGAGTTGCGGCGGAAGAGGATGTGGGAGGCGCCGCTCAGGTCGCGGGCCTTGACGATCTGGCCGTCGGGCATGGTGACGCGGGTGCCCGCGGTGACGTAGAGGCCGGCCTCGACCACGCACTCGTCGCCGAGGGCGATGCCGACGCCCGCCTCGGCGCCGACCAGGCAGCGCTCGCCGATGGTGATGCGGACGTTGCCGCCGCCGGACAGGGTGCCCATGGTGGAGGCGCCGCCGCCGATGTCGGAGCCGTTGCCCACGACGACGCCGGCGGAGATGCGGCCCTCGACCATGGACGTGCCGAGTGTGCCGGCGTTGAAGTTGACGAAGCCCTCGTGCATGACCGTCGTGCCCTCGGCCAGGTGCGCGCCCAGGCGGACCCGGTCGGCGTCGGCGATGCGGACGCCCTTGGGGGCCACGTAGTCCGTCATGCGCGGGAACTTGTCGATCGAGGTGACCTGGAGGTGCAGGCCCTCGGCACGCGCGTTGAGCCGCACCTTCTCGACGTCGTCCACGGCGACCGGGCCGAGCGAGGTCCAGGCCACGTTGGCGAGGTGCCCGAAGATGCCGTCCAGGCTCTGGCCGTGCGGCTTGACCAGGCGGTGGGAGAGCAGGTGCAGGCGCAGGTAGGTGTCGTGCGCGTCGATCGGCTTGTCGTCGAGCGAGGCGATGACCGTACGGACCGCGACGACCTCGACGCCCCGGCGGGCGTCCGGGCCGGTGGCGGCCGTGGCGCCGCCGCCAAGGAGTTCCGCGGCCTGCTCGGCGGACAGTCGCTCGGTACCGGAGGGGCCGGGCTGGTCGGCCAGCTCGGGCGCGGGGAACCAGGTGTCGAGGACGGTGCCGTCGGAGGCGATGGTGGCGAGGCCGGCGGCCACGGCACCGGTGGTGCGGGAAGCAGTCGTGTCGGTCATGTGGGAAAACCTAACGTGGGCCGGGGCGTGGGAGCGAACCGCGTCTCACGTGCCGGGCGCACCTCGGAGGATCAGCCGGGACAGCGCGGTGCGCGTGTGGGCCTCGTCGTACGAACCGCCCGTGAGCAGCGCTTGCAGGCAGATGCCGTCCATGAGCGCGAGCAGGGCCCGTGCGGTCGTGGGATCGGTGCGCGCGGTCAGGCGCCGCGCCGTCTCCCGGGTCCACCGCTCGGCGACGGGACGCAGGGCGGGGCGCCGGAGCGCGGCGAGATACAGCTCGTACTCCAGCTCGGCGCCCGCCCGGTCGCCGCCCAGCCACTCGCCGAGGGCCCGGGCGAGACCCGCCGCCAGGTCGCCGCCGCCCTCCGCCAGGACCCCGCTCGCGTCCAGCGCGGCCCCGAAGCCCTCGCTGGCCTGCTCCAGCGCGGCCACCAGCAGATCGTCCAGGGTGGCGAAGTGGTACGTCGTCGAGCCGAGCGGCACGTCCGCCTCCGCCGCGACCGAGCGGTGACTGAGCCCGGCGATGCCCTTCTCCCCCACCACCCGCAGCGCCGCGTCGATGATCCGCTGCCGCCTGCCGGGGTCGTAGCGGCGGGACATCAGTGCGCCCCGCCGAGGTTCAGGACCACCACTCCGCCGATGATCAGCACGATTCCGGCCACCTTGGCCAGGTTGAGCCCCTCCCCGAACAGCATCAGGCCGATGACGGCGATCGTCGCCGTGCCGACGCCCGCCCAGATCGCGTACGCCGTGCCGATGGCGACGGTCTTGAGGGTCTGGGCGAGCAGCGCGAAGGAGAGGACGTAGCCCAGGGCCGTGATCAGGGACGGCCAGAGCCTGCTGAACCCCTCGCTGTACTTCATCGCCGTCGTCGCGGCGACCTCGGCGGCGATGGCGCCGGCAAGCAGGAGGTATCCCATGTGTACGAGCGTACACATGAGCGCAGGGGGCGTACACACGCAAGGGACGTACACAGGCCGTCCGCACGGCGAAGGGGGCCGCGGCGCGATGCCGCGGCCCCCTTGCGGGCTCTGTGCCGGACGCTGCGTCTCAGACGTTGAAGCCGAGCGCGCGCAGCTGCTCGCGCCCGTCGTCCGTGATCTTGTCCGGACCCCACGGCGGCATCCAGACCCAGTTGATGCGCAGCTCGTTGACGAGGCCGTCCGTGGCGGACTTGGCCTGGTCCTCGATGACGTCCGTCAGCGGGCAGGCCGCGGAGGTCAGGGTCATGTCGACGGTCGCCACGTTGGAGTCGTCGACGTGGATGCCGTAGATCAGGCCGAGGTTGACGACGTCGATGCCCAGCTCGGGGTCGACGACGTCCATCAGGGCCTCGCGGAGCTCCTCCTCCGAGGCCGGTTTCATCTCCACGGTCTCGCTCATGCCGTCTTCCTTTCGGCGTCCGTGCCGGCGCCGTCCAGCGCCTGGGCCGTCGCGTCCTTCCACGCCATCCAGCTCAGGAGGGCGCACTTGACCCGCGCGGGGTACTTGGAGACGCCGGCGAACGCGACCGCGTCCTCCAGCACCTCCTCCATCGCGTCGTCCGGCTCGATCCGGCCCTTGGACTGCATCAGCTCCAGGAAGGTCTCCTGGATCTTCTGCGCGTCTGCGAGGTCCTTGCCGACGAGGAGTTCGTTCAGCACGGAGGCCGATGCCTGGCTGATGGAACAGCCCTGGCCCTCGTAGCTGACGTCCTGGATCGTCGAGCCGTCGTACTTCACTCGGAGCGTGATCTCGTCGCCGCAGGTCGGGTTGACGTGGTGCACCTCGGCGTCGCCATCCCGCAAGCCCCGCCCGTGCGGGTTCTTGTAGTGGTCCAGGATGACTTCCTGGTACATCGAGTCCAGCTTCACGCCTCAGCCCTTCATCCGAAGAAGTTCCGTACGTGCTCCAGGCCGTCGACCAGGGCGTCGATCTCGGCCGGCGTGGAGTACAGATAGAACGACGCTCGCGTGGTCGCGGGAATTCCGTACCGAAGGCAGACCGGCCGCGCGCAGTGGTGGCCGACCCGGACCGCGATGCCCTGCTCGTCGAGGACCTGGCCCACGTCGTGCGGGTGGATGTCGCCCAGCGTGAAGGAGATCGCCGCGCCCCGGTCCTCGGCCGTGGCCGGACCGATGATCTTCAGGTCCGGGACCTCGGCCAGGCGCTGGACGGCGTACTCCGTCAGCGCGTGCTCATGGGCGAGGATCTTGTCCATGCCGATCGAGTTGAGGTAGTCGATCGCCGCGCCGAGGCCGACCGCCTGCGAGATCGGCGGGGTGCCGGCCTCGAACTTGTGCGGCGCCGGGGCGTACGTCGAGGAGTGCATCGAGACGGTCTCGATCATCTCGCCGCCGCCGAGGAACGGAGGCAGGTCCTCCAGCAGCTCCTGGCGGCCCCAGAGGACGCCGATGCCGGTCGGGCCGCACATCTTGTGGCCGGTGAAGGCCACGAAGTCGGCCTGCAGCGCCTGCACGTCCACCGGCATGTGCGGGGCGGCCTGGGAGGCGTCGATGCACACCAGGGCGCCGACCTCCTGAGCGCGGCGCACGATCGCGTCGACCGGGTTGACCGTGCCGAGGATGTTCGACACCAGCACGAAGGAGACGATCTTCGTCTTCTCGGTGATGACCTCGTCGATGCGGGACAGGTCGAGCCTGCCGTCGTCGTCGAGGCCGAACCACTTCAGCTTCGCACCGGTGCGCTGCGCGAGCAGCTGCCACGGCACGATGTTGGAGTGGTGCTCCATCTCCGTGATGACGATCTCGGTCTCGTGGTCCACGCGGTAGGGCTCGTCGGCCCAGCCCAGCATGTTCGCCACGAGGTTCAGCGATTCGGAGGCGTTCTTGGTGAAGATCACCTCGTCGCGGCTGGGCGCGTTGATGAACTCCGCGACCTTGTCACGCGCGCCCTCGTACAGCGCCGTGGCCTCCTCGGCGAGCACGTGCACACCGCGGTGGACGTTGGCGTTGTGCTGTTCGTAGTACTCGTTGAGCACGTCGAGCACCTGGCGCGGCGTCTGGGAGGTCGCCGCGTTGTCCAGGTAGACGAGCTTCTTGCCGTCATGGAGGACCCGGTCCAGGATCGGGAAGTCCTTGCGGATCGCCTCGGTGTCGAGGAGGCCCGGCAGCTGTGTCACGCGGATACGCCACCCTTCGTGTACGCCTCGTAGCCCTCGTTCTCCAGCTTCTCCGCCAGCTCAGCGCCACCGGACTCCGCGATGCGGCCGTCGGCGAACACGTGCACGAAGTCGGGCTTGATGTAGCGCAGGATGCGCGTGTAGTGCGTGATCAGCAGGGTGCCGACCTCACCGGTCTCGCGAACGCGGTTGACGCCCTCGGAGACGATCCGCAGCGCGTCGACGTCGAGGCCGGAGTCGGTCTCGTCGAGGATCGCGACCTTCGGCTTGAGCAGCTCAAGCTGGAGGATCTCGTGGCGCTTCTTCTCACCGCCGGAGAAGCCCTCGTTGACGTTGCGCTCGGCGAAGGACGGGTCCATGTGGAGGCGCTCCATGGTCTCCTTGACCTCCTTCACCCAGGTGCGCAGCTTGGGGGCCTCGCCGCGGACGGCGGTGGCGGAGGTGCGCAGGAAGTTGGAGACCGAGACGCCGGGGACCTCGACCGGGTACTGCATCGCCAGGAACAGGCCCGCGCGGGCGCGCTCGTCGACGGACATCTCCAGGACGTCCTCGCCGTCGAGCAGCACGGTGCCGCCGGTGATCGTGTACTTCGGGTGACCCGCGAGCGAGTAGGCGAGGGTCGACTTGCCGGAGCCGTTGGGGCCCATGATGGCGTGCGTCTCGCCCTGCTTCACGGTGAGGTCGACGCCCTTGAGGATCTCCTTCGTGGCGTTGTCGGCCTCGACGGTGACGTGCAGGTCTCGGATTTCAAGCGTTGCCATGGGTGCCTCAGGACTCCTGGGAGAGGGAGACGAGCACGTCGTCCCCTTCGATCTTTACGGGGTATACGGGGACGGGGCGCGTCGCGGGGAGGCCGGACGGCTTGCCGGTGCGGAGGTCGAAGCTGGAGCCGTGCAGCCAGCACTCGATCTGGCAGTCCTCCACCTCGCCCTCGGAGAGGGAGACGTTCGCGTGGGAGCAGATGTCGTAAATCGCGAACACCTCGCCCTCGGTCTTGACGACCGAGACCGGCGTGCCGTCGAGTTCCACCCGCTTCGGGGTGTCCTCCTCCAGCTCGCTCAGCCCACAGGCGCGTACGAAGGTCATGCGACCGAAGCCTCCAGCTCCTCCTCGATCTTGGCGAGCAGGCGCTCCTCGATGTCGGCGACACCGATCTGCTGGACCAGCTCGGCGAAGAAGCCGCGGACCACCAGGCGGCGGGCCTCCTGCTCCGGGATGCCGCGGGCCATCAGGTAGAAGAGCTGCTCGTCGTCGAAGCGGCCGGTGGCGGAGGCGTGGCCGGCGCCGACGATCTCGCCGGTCTCGATCTCCAGGTTCGGCACCGAGTCGACGCGCGCGCCGTCCGTGAGGACCAGGTTGCGGTTCATCTCGTAGGTGTCGGTGCCCTCGGCCTTGGCCTCGATGAGCACGTCGCCGATCCAGACCGCATGGGCGGACTCGCCCTGGAGCGCGCCCTTGTAGGCGACGTTCGACTTGCAGTGCGGGGCGTTGTGCGTGACCAGCAGGCGGTGCTCCTGGTGCTGCCCGGCGTCGGTGAAGTACAGGCCGTACAGCTCGGCCTCGCCGCCGGTGCCGGCGTACTCCACGCGCGGGTGCAGGCGGACGACGTCGCCGCCGAAGGTGACGACGACCGACTTGAAGGAGGCGTCGCGGCCGACCAGCGCGTTGTGCTGGGCGACGTGCACGGCCTTGTCGTCCCAGTCCTGCACGGAGACGACGGTCAGCTTGGCGCCGTCACCGAGCAGGTAGTCGACGTTGGCGGCGAGGACCGCGTCACCGGTGTGGTCGATGACCACGACGGCCTCGGCGAAGGCGCCCAGCTCGATCACCTGGTGGCCGAAGCGGGTGCCGCCCTGGCCGTGCACCGCGATGCGGATCGGCTCGGTGAGGACGGTCTCCTTCGGGACGGTCACGACCGAGGCCTGCTCGAAGTGGGAGTAGGCCTGGGCGGCGATCCGGTCCACCGGGGTGCCCGCCCTGCCGAGCCGCGCGTCGTCCCGGCCGACGGTCTCGACGGTGACGCCCTCGGGGGCCTCGATGTCGACCTTCACGCCGTCGCCGTCGGCGACGGCGGTGCCGTCGTGCAGTCCGCGCAGGCGCTCCAGCGGGGTGAACCGCCACTCCTCCTCGCGGCCGTGCGGGACGGGGAAGTCCGCCACGTCGAAGGAGGGGGGCGCGCTCATGCGCGAGACGACGGTCGACTCCGCGGCGACCGCGATCGAGCCCGCGGTGGTCGACCCCACGGGGATGTTCTGGGCCTCAGCCATGGCTGTCGTAGTGCTCTCTTTCTGAGTGTGACGTCTGCTGACGATGACGGGCGGCGGTCTTAACCGACCGCGCCTTCCATCTGCAGCTCGATCAGCCGGTTGAGTTCCAGCGCGTACTCCATGGGGAGCTCCTTGGCGATCGGCTCGACGAAGCCGCGCACGATCATCGCCATCGCCTCGAACTCGGTCAGGCCGCGGCTCATCAGGTAGAAGAGCTGGTCCTCGGAGACCTTGGAGACGGTGGCCTCGTGGCCCATGGAGACGTCGTCCTCGCGGACGTCGACGTACGGGTACGTGTCCGAGCGGGAGATGGTGTCGACCAGCAGCGCGTCGCACAGCACGTTCGACTTGGCGCCCGGGGCGCCCTCGCCGATCTCGATCAGACCGCGGTAGGAGGTGCGGCCGCCGCCGCGCGCCACGGACTTGGAGACGATGTTGGACGACGTGTTCGGCGCCATGTGGACCATCTTGGCGCCCGCGTCCTGGTGCTGCCCCTCGCCGGCGAAGGCGATGGACAGGGTCTCGCCCTTGGCGTGCTCGCCCATCAGGTAGACGGCCGGGTACTTCATCGTCACCTTGGAGCCGATGTTGCCGTCGATCCACTCCATGGTCGCGCCCTCGTACGCCACGGCGCGCTTGGTGACCAGGTTGTAGACGTTGTTCGACCAGTTCTGGATGGTCGTGTAGCGGCAGCGGGCGTTCTTCTTGACGATGATCTCGACGACCGCGGAGTGCAGCGAGTCCGACTTGTAGATCGGGGCGGTGCAGCCCTCGACGTAGTGCACGTAGGCGCCCTCGTCGACGATGATCAGGGTCCGCTCGAACTGGCCCATGTTCTCGGTGTTGATCCGGAAGTAGGCCTGGAGCGGGATCTCGACGTGCACGCCCTTCGGCACGTAGATGAACGAGCCGCCCGACCACACGGCGGTGTTCAGCGAGGCGAACTTGTTGTCACCGGCGGGGATGACGGTGCCGAAGTACTCCTTGAAGAGCTCCGGGTGCTCCTTCAGCGCGGTGTCGGTGTCCAGGAAGATGACACCCTGCTCCTCCAGGTCCTCGCGGATCTGGTGGTAGACGACCTCCGACTCGTACTGCGCGGCGACACCGGCGACGAGGCGCTGCTTCTCGGCCTCCGGGATACCCAGCTTGTCGTAGGTGTTCTTGATGTCCTCGGGCAGGTCCTCCCAGGACTCCGCCTGCTTCTCCGTGGAGCGCACGAAGTACTTGATGTTGTCGAAGTCGATGCCCGACAGGTCCGAGCCCCAGTTCGGCATGGGCTTCTTCTCGAAGAGCTTCAGACCCTTCAGGCGCAGCTTGGTCATCCACTCGGGCTCGGACTTCTTGCCCGAGATGTCGCGGACGACGTCCTCGTTCAGGCCGCGCCGGGCGGAGGCACCGGCCACGTCGGAGTCGGCCCAGCCGTATTCGTACTTGCCCAGGCCCTCAAGTTCGGGGTGGGCAGTCTCCGTGGGGAGCGTCATGCGGGGTTCCTCCCGGCCGTGCTTGCAGGTGCGTCAGTGGAAATCTTGGGAATGAACGTCGTGCACACGCCGTCGCCGTGGGCGATCGTCGCCAGTCGCTGGACGTGAGTACCCAGAAGCTCGGCGAAGATCTCGGTCTCCGCCTCACACAGCTGCGGGTACTGCTCCGCCACATGGGCGACCGGGCAGTGGTGCTGGCACAGTTGCTCGCCCTTGTGCGGGAGGGGGGCGCTGCGCGCCGTAGCAGCGTACCCGTCCGCGGTCAGGGCCTTGGCCAGGGCTTCCGCGCGCCCGTCGGGTCCGGCGGCCTCGATCGCCCGGCGGTACGCGCCCGCCTGGGCGGCGATCCGGGCGCGAGCGAAGGCGGCGACCGCGTCCGAGCCGCCCTCGCGCTCGGCGATCCAGCGCAGGGCGTCCGCGGCGAGCTTGTCGTACGACTGGTCGAAGGCGTCCCGGCCGCAGTCGGTCAGCGCGAAGACCTTCGCGGGGCGGCCACGCGTGCGCGTGCCGTACACGCGCTGCTCGCGGGCCTCCACGACGTCGTCGGCGACGAGCGCGTCCAGATGACGCCGTACGGCCGCCTGGGTGAGACCCAGCCGGCCGGCCAGCTCGGCGACGGTGGAGGGCCCGTGGTCCAGGATGGATCGCGCGACGCGGTTGCGCGTGGAGCGCTCACCGGTCGCGAGGTCCTCCTGCGGGGCCCCCAGGGGAGTCTCCCGAGCCTCACCGACGTTTTTCACAACGCCATTGTTGCGTAATTCCGCGGACCGGGGCAAGCGGCGTCCGGATCACCGCGCGGTGCGCTGCGTCACTTAGGCCCACCTAACCTGACCTGCGAGAACGATCTTTGATCGATCAATTCGGTGGCACCAGGCGGCCCCCTGTCTGCGGTGCCTTCCAGGCCGCCCCGCGCCGCGGTCACCCCCCGGGGCTGCGCCCCCGGACCCCCTGTCGGCCTGAACGGCCTCGTCCTCAAACGCCGGACGGGCTGGAGGTTGCCGCCCGGCGTTCGACCTACCTAGCTGCGGGCAGTCGTGCCGCTGGGGCGGCACGGGTGGGCGCGACGGCACCTGACAACGCCGAGCAGAGGCACCCAGCCCCGGGCACCTCGGCCGACGCCGGCATGGCAGCGCACCGCAGACCGCCTTCGCCACGGTCGGCCCCCGCGCGCGGACCGTCACCGATGATCACGCTCCGTGGCCGACGCGGTGGGCTACGCCGAACGGTGGCTTTCGGTGCACCGGACCCGTGCGGAGGGCTTTCCGGCCCCGGCCGCATGAGATCCACTGCCGCTCCCTAGACTCTGGGGCCATGCGAAGTGAGCCCGTGGTCCAGGTCCAGGCCCTGGTGAAGCGGTACGGCACGAAGACCGCCGTGGACGGCCTCGACCTGGTCGCCGAGCCGGGCGTGACCGCCGTACTCGGTCCCAACGGGGCGGGGAAGACGACCACGGTCGAGACCTGCGGGGGGTACCGGAGGCCGGATGCCGGCACGGTGCGCGTCCTGGGCCTCGACCCGGTCCGGCAGTCCGCCGAGCTGCGTCCCCGTATCGGGGTGATGCTCCAGTCGGGAGGGGTGTACTCCGGCGCGAGAGCCGACGAGATGCTGCGGCACGTGGCCAAGCTGCACGCGCACCCGCTCGACGTGGACGCCCTGATCGAACGGCTCGGACTCGACTCCTGCGGCCGGACCGGCTACCGGCGGCTGTCCGGCGGCCAGCAGCAGCGCCTCGCCCTCGCCATGGCCGTGGTGGGCCGTCCCGAGCTGGTCTTCCTCGACGAGCCGACCGCCGGCCTCGACCCGCAGGCCCGCCGGGCCACCTGGGACCTGGTCCGGGACCTGCGCGCCGACGGCGTCTCCGTGATCCTCACCACGCACCACATGGACGAGGCCGAGCAGCTCGCCGACGACGTGGCGATCATCGACGGCGGCCGGGTCATCGCCCAGGGCTCGCCCGAGGAGCTGTGCAAGGGCGGCGCAGAGAACACCCTGCGCTTCACCGGCCGCCCCGGCCTCGACGTGGCCTCCCTGCTGAAGGCGCTCCCCGCCGACTGCACGGCCGCCGAGCTGACGCCGGGCGCCTACCGGGTCGTCGGCAAGGTCGACCCGCAACTGCTGGCGACCGTGACCTCGTGGTGCGCCCAGCACGGGGTGATGCCCGACCGGATCTCGGTCGAACGCCACACCCTGGAGGACGTCTTCCTGGAGCTGACCGGCAAGGAGCTGCGCTCATGATCCCGCCCCGCACTGACATCGGCCGGGGGTCCGGGGGTTGTCCCCCGGGAAAGCACAGCCTGGAGCTGACCGGCAAGGAGCTGCGCTCATGACCACCGTGCCGGGTACGTACACCCCGAAGCCGGGCGCGGCGCCCCTGACCCGCATGATCGGGGCGCAGGCGGCGCTGGAGACGAAGATGCTGCTGCGCAACGGCGAGCAGCTGCTGCTGACCGTCGTGATCCCGACGCTGCTGCTGGTGCTGTTCAGCTCCGTCGACATCGTCGACACCGGCGCCGGCAAGTCCGTCGACTTCCTGGCACCCGGCATCCTGGCCCTCGCCGTGATGTCGACGGCGTTCACCGGCCAGGCCATCGCGACCGGCTTCGAGCGGCGCTACGGCGTGCTGAAGCGGCTCGCCTCCTCCCCGCTGCCCCGCTGGGGCCTGATGACCGCGAAGACGGCGTCCGTGCTGGTCACCGAGGTGCTCCAGGTGATCATGCTGGTGGTGATCGCGTACGCCCTGGGCTGGTCGCCGCACGGCAACCCGTTCGCCGTACTGCTGCTGATGGTCCTCGGCACGGCCGCCTTCTCGGGCCTCGGCCTGCTGATGGCCGGCACGCTGAAGGCGGAGGCGACGCTGGCCGCCGCCAACCTGGTCTTCCTGCTGCTGCTCGTCGGCGGCGGCGTCATCGTCCCGCTGGAGAAGTTCGGCTCGGCCGGACAGCACGTACTCGGGCTGCTGCCGATCTCGGCGCTGTCGGACGGCCTGCGGGACGTGCTCCAGCACGGGGCCGGGATGCCCTGGGGCGACCTGGGGATCCTCGCCGTCTGGGCGGTCGTGGCCCTGGCCGCGGCCGGGAAGTTCTTCCGCTGGGAGTGAGGGCCCGATGAACCAGCCCACGAAGGCCGCGCCCGACCCTCGTGAAAGCGTGCACAAGCCGCGGCCTACCATGGTGGGCGTGCCAAAGCTGACCCCCGCCGACGCCGTAGCGGCCGTGCGCAACCCGCTCGCCTTCATCGCAGACCGCTGGACCCCCGGGCCCCGGACGGTCCAGCGCGCGGCGCTCGCCGCCCTCGTCATGGCGGTCGTCATCGTCGTCACCGGCGGTGCCGTACGGCTGACCGGTTCGGGCCTCGGCTGCCCGACCTGGCCCGAGTGCACCACCGGTTCGCTGACGCCGACGAACGCGCTCACGTACCACAGCGCCATCGAGTTCGGTAACCGCATGCTGACGTACGTGCTGTGCGCCGCCGTCGGCTGGGCGATCATCGCCGCGCGGTCCGAGAAGCCGTACCGGCGCGCTCTGACCCGGCTGGGCTGGGCGCAGTTCTGGCTGGTGATGGGCAACGCGGTCCTCGGCGGCATCGTGGTGCTCGTGGGCCTCAACCCGTACACCGTCGCGGCCCACTTCCTGCTGGCGTCGGCGCTGATCGTGGTCGCCGTGGTGATGTGGCAGCGCACCCGCGAGGGTGACGCGCCGCCCCGCCCGCTGGTCGGCAAGGCGGTGCAGCAGCTGGTGTGGTTCCTCGTGACCGCGTCCCTGCTGCTGATCGCCGTCGGCACGGTCGTGACCGGGGCCGGCCCGCACGCGGGTGACTCCAGCGAGGTCAAGCGCATCCCGATCGACTGGGAGACGGTGGCCAAGCTGCACGCCGTGCTCGCGTGGATCGTCGTCACGCTCACCTTCGCCCTGTGGTTCGTCCTGAAGGCCGTGGACGCGCCGAAGGGGCCGCTGTCGCGGACCCGGGACCTGTTCGTCGTCCTGCTCTGCCAGGGCGTCATCGGCTACGTCCAGTACTTCACGCACCTGCCCGAACTGCTGGTCGGCCTGCACATGCTCGGCTCCTGCCTGGTGTGGATCTACGTCGTACGCGTGCTGCTGGCGCTGCGGGAGCGCCCGGACGACGGGGCGCCGGCCCTGCCGGGTCCGTCGGCCGAGGTGACGGTCGGCACGCGCGCGTAGGCAGGCCACCGCTCAGGCGGCCTCCAGGCCGTACACCCGGCGCGCGTTGCCGGAGGCGATCAGTCCGGCCACCCGCTGGGCGTCGGTCAGCGACCAGGCGCCCTCGGCGACCCACGTGCCCAGCACCCGGCCGAGCGCCTCGCGGAACAGGTGCGCGCCGACGACGTGCAGTTCGGGCAGTCCGTGGGCGCCGCTGGAGAAGAGGATCTTGCCGAAGGGCGCCAGTTCCAGGATCTCGGCGAGGACGGTGGCCGCGCGGGCGCCGGTCCGCACGAGCGCGGCCCCGGAGTCGGCGTACACATGCGGGAAGACACCGGCCAGATGGGCGGCGTGACGGTGGTACGGGTAGCCGTGCAGCAGGATCAGATCGGTGCCGAGACCGGCCGTGGCCCGCACGAAGTCGGTCAGCAGCACCGGGTCCGTACGGTCGATGCGCGCGCCGGGCTCGCCGAGGCCCGCGTGCAGTTGCAGCGGCAGCCCCGAGGCGACCGCGATCCACAGCAGGTGCCGTAGCAGGACGGGGTCGGTCAGCTCACCGCCGACCCGGCGTCCGGCCAGCCAGCGGGCCGCCGCGCCCCGCACCTCCCCCGGCCCGGGCGGCTCCGGCACGACGGCCAGGCCGTGCCGCAGGCCGGCGACGGAGGTGAAGGCGACGGCGGTCGCGGCGGCCCCGTGCACCGACTCGGCGAGGTTGGCGAGGAACGACTCGACGGTCCCGGAGGTGTCGGCGACCTGTTCCGCGAGCTGTTCGAGCCGCACGATCTCATGGGCGCGGGCCGCTCCGGCGGAGGCCAGCTCGGCCGGGCCGACGAGGTCGCCGGGCAGGCCGGTGTCGACCAGGTACGTCGTGATCCCGCTGCCGCGCAGCAGCCTGCGGCCCGCTTCCGGGGTGCCCAGTTCGCGGCGCCGGGCCAGATAGCGGGCCGGCGGGCAGTGGGGTTCCAGGCCGAGGAGGGGCGGGCACCAGCGGCGCACGGCGAAGCCGGTCTGCGTGTCGAAGAGGGTGGTTCCGGGGGCCGGGGGGCCCTCCGTGCGGGCGAGTTGGGCCTCGAAGGTGCCCAGGCCCAGCTCGGTGCGGAGCACTCCGTGGCAGTACTGGTCCACGAGGGACGGCGTTTCGATCATCCGGGGCTCCCGTTGGACGCGCTGTGCTGCTTACACGTCCTAACGGGTGAATGGGACTCAGGTGGCGGCAGCCGACCAAAGGGGCGCGGGACCGCATCAATATGCGGCTCCGCCGCGCGGGCGCGACAAGCCACGACGGACCCGCGGTCGGCACACCACCGAAACCGCCCGAGCTAACCGCCGAGCTGGATGCCCGCCATCCTCTTCCACTCGTACGACCCCGTCTTCACCTTCGCCGCGAATTCGCCGTCGAAGTCCTCGTGGACCGTGATGCCGGCCTTTGCCAGGGCCTGCTGGGCGATGGTGGTGGTGGGGGCGACGAGGTTGCCCCAGGTGCCGTCCTCGCCGACGAGGGCGATGCGGGCGCCGCGGTCGCCGAGGTACGCGACCTGGCCCTCGGCCCCTCCGTGGGCCTTGGCGAAGGAGCCGATCTGCTGGGCCAGCCGGGCCGCCTTGCGCTCGGCCTTGGGGTCAACCTGCTGCGTGTCTGCCATGAACAGGATGCTACTCACGGGTAGATCACCTGGCGAGGCCAGGGCGGTGTGACGTATGCCCGCCCAGGACCGGGCCGGGGCTCAGCGCAGGAAGGGGTCGACGGCGACCGCGACGAAGAGGATCGATACGTAGGTGATCGACCAGTGGAAGAGCCGCATCTCCTTCAGCTTCGCGCCGGTCACCTCGGCCTTCGCCCGGTTCTGCAGGCCGTGCGCCTCCCAGAGCCAGAAGCCGCCGGCGGCGAGGGCGACCAGGGTGTAGAACCAGCCGGTGTAGCCGAGCGGGGTCAGCAGCAGCGACACGGCGACCATGACCCAGCTGTAGATCACGATCTGCTTGGCCACCACCTTGTTGGAGGCGACGACCGGCAGCATCGGCACGCCCACGCGCGCGTAGTCGTCCTTGACCTTCATGGACAGCGGCCAGTAGTGGGGCGGCGTCCAGAAGAACATGACGAGGAAGAGGATGACCGGCGCCCACGACATCGAGTTGGTGACGGACGACCAGCCGATGAGGACCGGGAGGCAGCCGGCGATGCCGCCCCACACGATGTTCTGCGAGGTGCGCCGCTTGAGGATCATCGTGTAGACGACGACGTAGAAGAGGAGCGCGCCGAGGGAGAGCCAGGCGCTCAGCCAGTTGACGGTGAGGCCGAACAGCAGGGTCGAGACGACCGCGAGGGTGATGCCGAAGGCGAGGCACTCGCGCGGGCTGACCATGCCGGTGACCAGCGGGCGCTGCGAGGTGCGGTCCATCAGGGCGTCGATGTCCCGGTCGATGTACATGTTCAGCGCGTTGGCGCCGCCCGCGGAGAGATAGCCGCCGAGGCAGGTGAGCAGGACCAGCTTGAGGTCCGGCACGCCCTGCTGGGCCAGGAACATCACCGGAACGGTGGTGATGAGCAGCAGCTCGATGATCCGCGGCTTGGTCAGCGCCACGAACGCCTTGACACGGGCCCCGAACGGCCGGTGAACCGGGCCCTGGCTCGTACCAGCGAGCACGCCCGCAGGACGGGATTCGACGGCCGTCACGCACACCCCTGACAGAGACTCCCAGCGAGCCCCCCCTGTGAAGTCCCGGTCGGGGCTCGCGCGTACCACGCCACTTTAGACGTTGCCCATACCTCGGCCTTCGCGGGGGTGGCTCGTGTTGGAGGGGGCTGCGGGAGACAGTGTGGAAGGAGGCGTGGAAGGGGGCGCGAAAGGTGCCGTCCGACGTGCGCGGTCGGGCTCGATTGAGCGGTCAGATGAGCGGCTCCGTATTCATGTGCCGAATGCGTTGTCGGCCAGTCGGGAGGCGGATCGTGAAGAGTCCCGGCAGTCTGGAATGACTCGAAAAAACGCACGTCCTCACGAGGGTAGGCTCGACAGCGGCCGGTGGGCAGAAGCACACCGGCCGGCCGGGGGTGGGCGCGTGCCCCGCGGACCGGCGACCGACATGTGGAGAGGAGCCCTGACCCAGGGTGAGCACCAAGCCGACCACCACAGACCTTGAGTGGACCGAGCTGGACCAGCGGGCCGTGGACACCGCCCGCGTTTTGGCCGCAGACGCCGTACAGAAGGTCGGCAACGGCCATCCCGGTACGGCGATGAGCCTGGCTCCGGCCGCCTACACCCTCTTCCAGAAGGTGATGCGGCACGACCCGGCCGACCCGGAGTGGGTGGCCCGGGACCGTTTCGTGCTGTCCGCCGGCCACTCGTCCCTGACCCTCTACACGCAGCTGTTCCTGGCCGGTTTCGGCCTGGAGCTGGACGACCTGAAGTCCTTCCGCACCTGGGGTTCGAAGACCCCCGGCCACCCGGAGTACGGGCACACCAAGGGTGTGGAGACCACCACGGGCCCGCTGGGCCAGGGTGTGGCCAACGCGGTGGGCATGGCGATGGCCGCCCGCTACGAGCGCGGTCTGTTCGACCCGGAGGCCGCCGAGGGCGCCTCCCCGTTCGACCACTTCGTGTTCTGCATCGCCGGTGACGGCTGCCTTCAGGAGGGCATCTCCGCGGAGGCGTCCTCGCTGGCCGGGCACCAGAAGCTGGGCAACCTGGTCCTGCTGTGGGACGACAACCACATCTCGATCGAGGGCGACACCGAGACGGCCGTGTCCGAGGACACGGTGAAGCGGTACGAGGCTTACGGCTGGCACGTGCAGCGGGTGCAGCCCAAGGCGGACGGCGACTTGGACCCGCAGGCGATCTACGCGGCGATCCAGGAGGCGAAGGCGGTCACCGACCGGCCCTCCTTCATCGCGATGCGTTCGATCATCGCCTGGCCGGCGCCGCACGCGCAGAACACCGAGGCCGCGCACGGCTCGGCACTGGGCGAGGAGGAGGTCGCGGCCACCAAGCGCGTCCTGGGCTTCGATCCGGAGAAGTCCTTCGAGGTGGAGGACGACGTCCTCAAGCACACCCGGCAGGCCCTGGAGCGCGGCCGTGAGGCGAAGGCCGAGTGGGAGAAGTCGTTCCGGCTGTGGCGGGAGAACAACGCCGAGCGCGCCGCCGACTTCGACCGGATCAGCGCCGGCGAGCTGCCCGAGGGATGGGAGGACAAGCTCCCGGTGTTCGAGGCGGGCAAGTCGGTCGCCACGCGTGCCGCG
Organism: Streptomyces sp. L2; assembly: GCF_004124325.1. Classification (NCBI taxonomy): domain Bacteria; kingdom Bacillati; phylum Actinomycetota; class Actinomycetes; order Kitasatosporales; family Streptomycetaceae; genus Streptomyces; species Streptomyces sp. L2. Next base: position 6,130,531 of record NZ_QBDT01000001.1, on the reverse strand, counting down.
TCCGGCAAGGTGCTGCAGGCCCTCGGCGCCATCGTCCCGGAGCTGTGGGGCGGCTCGGCCGACCTGGCCGGGTCGAACAACACGACCATCGACAAGGACAGCTCGTTCCTCCCCGCGGACAACCCGCTGCCGGAGGCGAACCCGTACGGGCGCACGGTCCACTTCGGTATCCGTGAGCACTCCATGGCCGCGGAGATGAACGGCATCGCGCTGCACGGCCACACCCGGATCTACGGCGGTACGTTCCTCGTCTTCTCCGACTACATGCGCAACGCGGTGCGTCTGTCGGCGCTGATGCACCTGCCGGTCACGTACGTGTGGACGCACGACTCGATCGGCCTCGGCGAGGACGGCCCCACCCACCAGCCGGTGGAGCACCTCGCGTCGCTGCGCGCGATCCCGGGTCTGAACGTGGTCCGCCCGGCGGACGCCAACGAGACCGCGATCGCCTGGCGCGAAATCCTGGGGCGTTACACCAAGGAGTTCGGCAAGGGCGCCCCGCACGGTCTGGCGCTCACCCGCCAGGGCGTGCCGGCCTACGAGCCGAACGACGACGCCGCCCGCGGCGGGTATGTGCTGTTCGAGGCCGAGGGCGGCGAGCCCGAGGTGATCCTGATCGCCACCGGGTCCGAGGTGCACGTGGCCGTCGGGGCGCGCGAGCAGCTGCAGGCCGACGGGGTGCCGACCCGGGTCGTCTCGATGCCGTCGGTGGAGTGGTTCGAGGAGCAGGAGCAGGGGTACCGGGACTCGGTGCTGCCCCCGTCGGTGAAGGCCCGCGTCGCCGTCGAGGCCGGCATCGGACTCACCTGGCACAAGTACGTCGGGGACGCCGGCCGCATCGTCTCCCTGGAGCACTTCGGTGCGTCCGCGGACGGCAAGGTCCTCTTTAGCGAGTTCGGTTTCACGCCCGAGAACGTGGCCGCCAAGGCCCGGGAATCCCTGGCCGACGCCCAGCGCTGACGCTCATATACGACACGTAGGAGATGTAATTCCATGACAGACGCACTCAAGCGCCTCTCCGAGGAGGGCGTCGCGATCTGGCTGGACGACCTGTCGCGCAAGCGGATCACGTCCGGCAACCTCGCCGAGCTGATCGACCAGCAGCACGTCGTGGGCGTCACCACGAACCCGACGATCTTCCAGAAGGCGATCTCGCACGGCGACGGCTACGAGCAGCAGGTCTCCGACCTCGCCGCCCGCCGGGTCACCGTCGAAGAGGCCATCCGCATGATCACCACGGCGGACGTCCGCGACGCCGCCGACATCCTGCGCCCGGTGTTCGACGCCACCGACGGCCAGGACGGCCGGGTCTCCATCGAGGTCGACCCGTGCCTGGCGCACAACACGGACGCGACCGTCGCCGAGGCCAAGCAGCTGGCCTGGCTGGTCGACCGCCCCAACGCGCTGATCAAGATCCCGGCCACCGAGGCCGGCCTGCCGGCGATCAGCCGGACCATCAGCCACGGCATCAGCGTCAACGTCACGCTGATCTTCTCCCTGCAGCGCTACCGCGCGGTCATGGACGCCTACCTGACCGGCCTGGAGAAGGCCAAGGAGCGCGGCCTGGACCTCTCCAGGATCCACTCCGTGGCGTCCTTCTTCGTGTCCCGCGTGGACACCGAGGTCGACAAGCGCCTGGACGCGCTGGGCACCGACGAGGCCAAGGCGCTGCGGGGCAAGGCCGCCATCGCCAACGCGCGCCTCGCCTACCAGGCGTACGAGGAGGTGTTCTCCTCCGACCGGTGGAACGCGCTGGAGAACGCGGGCGCCAACAAGCAGCGTCCGCTGTGGGCGTCGACCGGCGTGAAGGACCCGGCGTACCCGGACACGATGTACGTCACCGACCTGGTCGCGCCGAACACGGTCAACACCATGCCGGAGGCCACGCTGGAGGCCACCGAGGACCACGGTGAGATCACCGGCGACACGGTCACCGGGACGTACGAGCAGGCGCGCGCCGACCTCGACGCGGTCGAGAAGCTCGGCATCGCCTACGACGACGTCGTGAAGGTCCTGGAGGACGAGGGCGTGGAGAAGTTCGAGGCGTCCTGGGAGGACCTGCTGAAGTCGACCGAGGCGGAGCTCAAGCGCCTCGCTCCCTCGGAGGGCTGAGTTGTCACCTCTCGCAGGTTCCGGAGCGAACCCGCTCCGTGATCCCGCCGACCGACGGCTCCCGCGCATCGCGGGGCCGTCGGGTCTGGTGATCTTCGGGGTCACGGGCGACCTGTCCCGCAAGAAGCTGATGCCCGCGGTGTACGACCTCGCCAACCGGGGCCTGCTGCCGCCGGGCTTCGCGCTGGTGGGCTTCGCCCGCCGCGAGTGGGAGCACGAGGACTTCGCCGCCGAGGTCCACGACGCCGTCAAGGCGCATTCCCGTACGCCGTTCCGGGAGGAGGTCTGGCAGCAGCTCATCCAGGGGATGCGCTTCGTCCAGGGCACCTTCGACGACGACGACGCCTTCGAGCGGCTGCGCGGCACCATCGAGGAGCTGGACAAGGCGCAGGGCACGGGCGGCAACTTCGCCTTCTACCTGTCGGTGCCGCCGCGTTCCTTCCCGGTGGTCATCCAGCAGCTGAAGAAGCACGGGCTGGCCGACCAGCAGGGCGGTTCCTGGCGGCGCGCGGTCATCGAGAAGCCGTTCGGGCACGACCTGAAGTCGGCCGAGGAACTCAACCGGGTCGTGCACGAGGTGTTCACCTCCGACCAGGTGTTCCGCATCGACCACTACCTCGGCAAGGAGACCGTCCAGAACATCCTGGCGCTCCGCTTCGCCAACACGATGTTCGAGCCGATCTGGAACCGGTCCTTTGTGGACCACGTGCAGATCACCATGGCCGAGGACATCGGCATCGGCGGCCGGGCCGGTTACTACGACGGCATCGGCGCCGCCCGTGACGTCATCCAGAACCACCTGCTCCAGCTGCTCGCGCTCACCGCCATGGAGGAGCCCGCCTCCTTCGACGCGGACGCGCTGGCGGCGGAGAAGACCAAGGTGCTCGGGGCCGTGCGGCTGCCGAAGGACCTGGGACTGAGCACCGTGCGCGGGCAGTACGCGGCCGGCTGGCAGGGTGGCGAGAAGGTCATCGGCTACCTCGAAGAGGACGGTATCGACCCCAAGTCGAAGACCGACACCTATGCGGCGATCAAGGTGGGCATCGACAACCGCCGCTGGGCGGGCGTGCCGTTCTACCTGCGCACCGGCAAGCGGCTCGGCCGCCGGGTCACCGAGATCGCGGTCGTCTTCCAGCGTGCCCCGCACTCCCCGTTCGATCACACGGCGACGGAGGAGCTGGGCTCGAACGCGGTCGTCATCCGGGTCCAGCCGGACGAGGGCATCACGGTCCGGTTCGGTTCGAAGGTGCCGGGCACCTCGATGGAGATCCGGGACGTGTCCATGGACTTCGCCTACGGCGAGTCGTTCACGGAGTCGAGCCCCGAGGCGTACGAGCGGCTGATCCTGGACGTGCTGCTGGGTGACGCGAACCTCTTCCCGCGTACCGAGGAGGTCGAGCTGTCCTGGAAGATCCTCGACCCGATCGAGCAGTTCTGGGACGGCAACGGGCGGCCCGCGCAGTACAAGTCGGGCACCTGGGGCCCGGCGGAGGCGGACGAGATGCTCGCACGAGAGGGACGGAGCTGGCGCCGGCCATGAAGATAGACCTGACCGACACCACGGCGGGGGCGATCAACAAGGCGCTCGTGCGGGGCCGCCGCGCCGTCGGCACCCCCGCCGTCGGCATGGTGCTCACCCTGGTCATCGTCACCGACGAGGAGAACGCCTACGACGCCCTGCGGGCCGCCAACGACGCCTCGCGCGAGCACCCTTCGCGCACGCTGGTGGTCATCAAGCGCGTGTCGCGCACCCTGCGCGACCGCACCTCGTCCCGGCTGGACGCCGAGGTGCGGGTGGGCGCCGACGCGGGCACCGGTGAGACGGTCGTGCTGCGGCTGTACGGCGAGGCGGTGGGGCACGCCGACTCGGTGGTGCTGCCGCTGCTGCTGCCGGACGCGCCGGTGGTGGTGTGGTGGCCGGTGAACGCGCCGCTGGACCCGGCGAAGGACCCCCTCGGCGCGCTCGCCCAGCGCCGGGTCACCGACTCCTACGCCGCCGAGCAGCCGGTGCGGGAGCTGTCCGCCCGCGCCGACGCCTACACGCCCGGCGACACCGACCTGTCCTGGACCCGGATCACGCCCTGGCGTTCGATGCTGGCGGCGGCCCTGGACCAGGTGACGTGCGAGGTCACGGCCGTCGAGGTGGAGGGCGAGGAGTTCAACCCGAGCTGCGAGCTGCTGGCGATGTGGCTCGCGGACCGGCTGGCCGTGCCCGTGAAGCGGTCGCCGTCGGCGGGGCCGGGCCTGACCGCCGTACGGATGGACACGGACCGCGGGCCGATCGTGCTGGACCGCGCGGACGGTTCGCTGGCCACGCTCGCCATCGAGGGCCAGCCGGCCCGCGCGGTGGCGCTCAAGCGGCGCGAGACCGCCGAGCTGATCGCGGAGGAGCTGCGCCGGCTGGACCCGGACGACACCTACGCCTCGGCGCTGCGGTACGGCGTGGACCGGCTCACCGGCGTGACCCCGGAGGGTCCGGCCGCCGAGGCGGAGGCGGGCCGGGTGGACCCCGGGCCCGGCGCCGAGCCCGAGCCGGTCGAGGAGGCCGCGAAGGCCCCCGCGAAGAAGGCGGCCTCCCGGACCGCCAAGAAGGTCCCGGCGCGGAAGGCGGGCGCGAAGTGAGCACCCCTCAGCTGGTCGTGCACCGCGACAAGGAGCTGATGGCCCAGGCCGCGGCGGCCCGTCTGATCACGAAGATCGTGGACGCGCAGGCCTCGCGGGGCCACGCGTCCGTGGTCCTCACCGGCGGCCGCAACGGCAACGGGCTGCTCGCCGCGCTGGCCGCCGCCCCGGCCCGGGACGCCGTGGACTGGTCCCGTCTTGACCTGTGGTGGGGCGACGAGCGGTTCCTGCCCGAGGGCGATCCGGAGCGCAATGTCACGCAGGCCCGCGAGGCCCTGCTGGACGCCGTGCCGCTGGACCCGGCGCGGGTGCACGCCATGCCCGCCTCCGACGGGCCGTACGGCAGTGACGCGGGCGCGGCGGCCGAGGCCTACGCGGCGGAGCTGGCCAAGGCCGCGGGGCCCGAGAACCACGGCGCGGTCCCGGCGTTCGACGTGCTGATGCTGGGCGTCGGCCCGGACACCCACGTGGCCTCGCTCTTCCCGGAGCTGCCGGCCGTCCGGGAGACGGAGCGCACGGTGGTGGGCGTGCACGGCGCGCCGAAGCCGCCGCCGACCCGGATCTCGCTGACCCTGCCGGCGATCCGTTCCGCCCGTGAGGTGTGGCTGCTGGCGGCCGGCGAGGACAAGGCGCGGGCCGCGGCCATCGCCCTGTCGGGCGCGGGCGAGATCCAGGCGCCGGCGGCCGGCGCGTACGGCCGCTCCCGCACCCTGTGGCTGCTGGACGCGGCGGCGGCCTCGCAGTTGCCGCGTTCGCTGTATCCTCCGGCGTCGCCGTGAGGCGCGCCCTCTGAAGCACGAGGGGCGGCGGGAACCACCGGGTTCCCGCCGCCCCTCCTTCACGTTTCCCGCACATACCGGCCACATCTCCCCCACCGGTCGTATAAGCTCCGAGCGCTCCATTCGCACCACTGAGGGGGGACCTCATGCGTATACGCACCGCACTCGCCGCCACCGCCGCGGCCGGCACTCTCGCCGTCCTGGCCGCCGCCCCGGCCCAGGCCACCGAGTACTCCTCCGCCCTGAAGATCAAGGGCGTCCAGTACAACGCGCCCGGGACGGACTCCAACAGCTGCACCCACGGCAACACCAGGAACGAGTACCTGACGATCAAGAACTACTCGCACACGGCGACCGTGAACCTGAAGGGCTACGTGGTCCGGGACGCCACCAGCACCAACAAGTACACGTTCGTCCACAACCACTACCTCCAGCCCGGTGACTACGTGGTGCTGCGCGGCGGCCACGGCACCGAGTCGGACGCGAAGAACGTCGCCTACCGCCAGAACTGCAACTTCATCTGGAACAACGACAAGGACACGATCCGCCTCTACAAGCCCTCCGGCGCCCACGCGGACACCCACTCGTACACCGCGTCCCACAACGACCGCGACGGCAACGGCTACATCACGTTCCACGGCTGAGGCAGGATTCAGCCCGTCCGGCGTCTGAGGACGAGGCCGAAGGCCGATCGGGGTCCCAGGGGCGGAGCCCCTGAAGGACGGGAAGGGTAGGGGCGGCGGGGGCGAGAAACCCCACCGCACCCCACCCTTCCCCTACTTCACCGACCCCGCCATCACGCCCTGCACAAAGTGCCGCTGGAAGGCGAAGAACACCGCCACCGGCACGATCAGCGACAGAAACGCCCCCGGCGCCAGCACATCGATATTGCTGCCGAACTGCCGTATCTGCGACTGCAGTTGCACGGTGAGCGGCTGCGAAGAACTGTCCGCGAACAGCAACGCGACCAGCATGTCGTTCCACACCCACAGGAACTGGAAGATCGCCAGCGAGGCGATGGCCGGCCGCCCCACCGGAAGCACCAGCCGCGTGAAGATCCGCCACTCGCTGCCCCCGTCCATCCGCGCCGCCTCCAGCATCTCCTTCGGCATCTCCGCGAAGTAGTTCCGCAGCAGGAACACCGCGAACGGCAGCCCGTAGGCGACGTGGAAGAGGACGACTCCGGGAATCGTGCCGAACAGGCCCAGCTGCCCGAAGAGTTTGGCCACCGGCAGCAGACCGATCTGCACCGGCACCACCAGCAGCGCCACCACCAGCAGGAACAACGGCTCACGGCCGGGGAAGTCCAGCCAGGCGAAGGCGTATCCGGCGAGCGCGGCGATGACGACGACGAGCGTGGTCGCCGGCACCGAGATCATGACCGTGTTCCAGAACGCCTGGGTCATCCCCGCGTTCTTCAGCAGCGCCGAGTAGTTGTCGAAGGACAGCTGCCCCGGGGCGGCCAGCGCCGTCCACCAGCCGCCCTTCGCCGTGTCCGTGGCCGACCGCATCGAGGAGACGAACAGTCCCGCCAGCGGGGTCAGCCACACGAGGCCGATCACCACCAGGAAGGCCTGCACCAGCCCGTTGCCGAGCCCCTTCCGCACCGCGTTCATCGCTGACTCCTTCGGAACCGCCGGACGTTGAACACCATCGCCGGGATCACCAGCGCCAGCAGGAGCACCCCGAGCGCGCTGCCCAGCCCCTGGTTGTTGCCGCCGCCGAAGGAGACCAGCCACATCTGGGTGGCGAGCACGGTGGCGTCCTCCTGCACCGGGCCCGGCGCGATGATGTAGACGAGGTCGAAGACCTTCATCACGTTGATGACGAGGGTCACGAAGACCACGGTGAGCACGGGTGCCAGCAGCGGCACGGTGATCCGGTGGAAGATCTGCCACTCGTTGGCCCCGTCCATCCGCGCCGCCTCCAGCGCGTCCCGGGGCAGACTCGACAGGCCCGCGCCGATCAGGACCATCGCGAACCCGGTCCAGATCCACAGGTACGCGCCGATGATCGCCGGGGTGACGAGGGTCGGCCCCAGCCAGGAGACGCCCTGGTAGGGCGGCGCGAAGTTGGACTCCGGCAGTTTCAGCGTGTACGACCCCGCGCCGAGCCCGGCGAAGCGGAAGGAGCCGTCGGCCGAGGTGGTCGTACTGGCCACGGACCGCCCGTCGCGCAGTGCCTCCACCTTCATGCCGGGCAGCCCGCTCTCCTTGGGGTCGACCCGGCCCTGCTTTCCTCCCCCGCCGAGCGTGAAGTCCAGGTAGACGACCCCGCGCACCTCACCCGCCGCGGCCGGGCGCCGGGAGGCCCCGTAGGCGGGCTCGGCGCCCTTGGGCAGGTCGCCCGGCAGCACGCCGACCAGCCCGAGGGCCGTCGTGTCGCCCGGCGACACGCTGCCGTTCGTCAGGTAGGAGCCGTCGCGGCCCTTCTCCAGACCGTGCCCGTCGCGCGCCCGGGCCGTCGGGTACGACGAGGTGCCCTTGAAGGCGTCGTGGACGGAGACGACGGCCGCGTTCAGCACGCCCTTGTGCGGGTCCTGGTCGTAGGCGAGCCGGAAGATGATGCCGGCGGCGAGGAAGGAGACCGCCATCGGCATGAACAGCAGCAGCTTGAACGCCGTGGCCCAGCGGACCTTCTCCACGAGCACGGCCAGGATCAGTCCCAGGCCGGTGAGCAGGGCCGGGGCGACGACCACCCAGATCGTGGTGTTGCGGATGGCCTTCAGGGTGGCCGGGTCGCGGAACATCTCGGCGTAGTTGTCGCCGCCGACGAACCGGGTGCCGGAGGCGTCGAAGAAGCTGCGGCCGACGGAGAACAGCACGGGGTAGACGACGAGCGCGCCGAGCAGCAGCAGCGCCGGAAAGACGAAGACGAGGGCGACGATCCGGGCCCGGCGGCGGGAGCGCCGCCGGGGGGCGGCGGGCTGGACGCGGGGCGGCGAGTGGGCGCCGCCCCGGTCCTTCACGTGTGCGGTGGCGGTCATGGCGCGCTCAGTTCTGGTAGGCCTTGGCCGCCGCGGACTCCAGCTTCGCCGCGGTCGCCTTCGGGTTCGACGGGTCGCGCAGGAAGTCCTGCAGCAGCTTCCACTCGCCGGCGCCCTTCGTGCCGCCGAAGGCCGCGGGCGCCTGGTCGGACATGTCGAAGCGGACCGAGTCGCCCGCGTCGATCAGGGACTTGGCGGTGGCGCGGGTGACGTCGTCGCCGTAGGAGGAGAGGTCGAGCTTCTTGTTCGGGGAGAGGAAGCCGCCGGCCTTCGCCCACACGGCCGAGGCCTCGGGGGTGGCCAGGTACTCCAGGAGCTTCATGCCGGCCTTGGCGTTCTTGCCGTCCTTGAGGACGACGGCCGCGTCGCCGCCGCTGACGACCGGCGCCTTGCCGCCGTCGACGGCGGGGAACGGGAAGAAGTTCGCGTCCTTGCCGATGGTCTTGCCGTACTGGTCGTGGGCGACTCCGGCCACGAAGTCGCCCTCGTAGACCATGCCGGCCTCGGGCTTGGGGCCGAACACCTTCTCCACCGAGCCCGGGAAGTCGGTGTTGAGGGCCTCCTTCTGGCCGCCCGCGATGAGCTGCTTGTCCTTGAACAGCTTGCCGAGGGTGCCGAGCGCCCTGACCACGCTCGGGTCGGTCCACTTCAGCTTGTGCGCGGCGAGGGCGTCGTACTTCTCGGGTCCGGCCTGGGAGAGGTAGACGTTCTCGAACCAGTCGGTGAGGGTCCAGCCGTCCTGGCCGCCGACGGAGAAGGCGGCGAGACCGGAGTCGGAGATGGTGTGCCCGGCCTTCAGCATCGCGTCGTACGTCGTGGGCGGCTTGACGCCGGCCTGGGCGAGCGCGGTGGGGCTGTACCAGACGGTCGACTTGTGGGCGGCCTTGAAGTAGAGGCCGTACAGGGTGCCGTCGACGCTGCCGTACTTCTTCCAGACGGGCGCGTAGTCGGCGGTGATCGTCTGCTGGGCGGTGGTGGACAGCGGCTTGAGCCAGCCCTTCTTCGCGAACTGCTGGAGCACGCCGACCTGCGGGACCATCACCACGTCGGGGGCGTTGCCGCCCTCGATCTTGCTGCCGACGACGGTGGAGACGTTGTCGCCGGTGGAGACGAACTGCGTCTTGGCGCCGGTCTTGGCGGTGAAGGCGTCGAGGACCTTCTGGAAGTTCTTCTGCTCGCTGCCGGTCCAGACGCCGGCCACGGTGACGGTCTGGCCGCTGAGCGTCTTGCCGCCGCCGGCGGAGACGGGGTCGCCGCTGCCGCAGGCGGTGGCGCCGAGCGCGAGGACGAGGGCGGTGCAGCCGGAGAGCAGGGTGGTACGTCGTCGCATCATCGTCGGATGTCCCTTCGGGAGAGTGGGAGTTCGGGAGGTTCGGCGTTTCCGGGAGGGGGCGGGGATCAGAGGTCGGTCAGCCACCAGGCCGCCGTGGAGCCGGGCAGCACCCCGGCCGGGCAGGGCCCGCTGGACAGCAGGGGGGTGCCGGAGACCGGCGCGGGCGTGGGGGCCGTACCGAAGTTGACGGCGCAGACCAGGCCGTCGCCGCGGACGAAGCCGAGGACGCCCGGCTCGGTGTCCAGCCAGCGCAGGCTGCCCTCGCCCAGCTGGGGCAGGGCGGAGCGCAGGTGCAGGCCCTCGCGGTACAGGTGCCAGAAGGAGCGGGTGTCGGCGAGGGCGCGGTCGGTGGCGTACTCGGCGAAGTAGTCGGGCTGCGGCAGCCAGGGCTTGGCGCCCTCGGCGCCGGAGGTGAAGCCGAACGGGGACGCCTGCCCGGACCAGGGCAGCGGGACCCGGCAGCCGTCGCGGATGCGGGCGCGGCTGCCGGTGCGGCGGAAGATCGGGTCGGTGAGGACGTCGTCGGGCAGGTCGACGACCTCGGGCAGGCCCAGCTCCTCGCCCTGGTAGATGTACGCCGCTCCGGGCAGGGCCAGCATCAGCAGCGCGGCGGCGCGGGCGCGGGCGGTGCCGAGGCCGCTGCCCTGCGGGGTGGGTTCGCCGTAGCGGGTGACGGTGCGGACCTGGTCGTGGTTGTTGAGGACCCAGGTGACCGTGGAGCCGGTGCCGGCGATGTCCTGCATGGCCTCGCTGATGACCTTGCGGAAGGCGGCCGGGTCCCAGGGGGCGCCGAGCAGGTCGAAGAAGAAGGCCTGGTGGAGTTCGTCGGGGCGGACGTAGAGGGCGTGTTCGCGGGCGGTGGGGACGGAGACCTCGCCGACGAGGAGCCGTTCGTGGCCGTCATGTGCGGTGTACTCCTCGCAGGTGGTCCGCCAGCGCCGCCACACGTCGTGCACCTCGGGCTGGTTCCAGGCGAGCGGGTTGACCGAGTCGCGGGTGCGGGCGTCGGCCTCCGGATCGTCGGAGTCGGGCAGTCCGGGGTGCTTGTAGAGACCGGCGGCGACGTCGATGCGGAAGCCGTCGACGCCCCGGTCCAGCCAGAACCTCAGGACGCGGTCGAACTCGGCCGCGACCTCGGGGTCGCGCCAGTTCCAGTCGGGCTGCTCGGGCGTGAACATGTGCAGGTACCACTGGCCGTCCTCGACGCGCGTCCAGGCGGGGCCGCCGAACATGGCGTGCCAGTTGTTGGGCGGCTCCGCGCCGTCCGGGCCGCGGCCGTCGGCGAAGTGGAAGCGGGCGCGGGCCGGGCTGCCGGGCGCGGCGGCGAGCGCCTCCCGGAACCAGGGGTGCTCGGTGGAGCAGTGGTTGGGGACGATGTCCAGGAGCACCCTGACCCCGAGCCGGCGGGCCGCCGTCATGAGCAGGTCGAACTCGGCGAGGTCGCCGAAGACCGGGTCGACGTCGCAGTAGTCGGCGACGTCGTAGCCGTGGTCGGCCTGCGGCGAGGGATAGAACGGGCTGAGCCAGATGCCGTCGACGCCCAGCTTCTTGAGGTACGGCAGTCCCGCGCGGACTCCGGCGAGATCGCCGATGCCGTCGCCGGTGCTGTCGAGAAAGCTGCGGACGTAGACCTGGTAGATCACCGCGTCCCGCCACCAGTGGTGCCTGTTCAACCCATTGAGCCTGTCTCTGCGAAGGGCAGCTGTTATGCATGCATGTTAGGTATCGGTGTCGCGACAGCGTCAAGGAAAAGAACGGAACCTACTGGAGGGTTGCCCTGAGAAATACGGACAGATGGTGACTAACCAAGTGGAGTCGTGATGCTCGCGTTACTTAACGAGTAACTAGCGAAGCCCGCGGAGCTGCCGGTGGGCTGCCGACGCGCTACCGGCGCGCGATGGCGTGCAGCTCGCGGGCGAGCCGGCGGACGGCCTGCTCGGTCGTCTCGTGTCCGGTCAGCGCGTCGTGCACGACGGCCTGCACCACCAGGCTGACCTGGTCGTAGTGCGGGCTCTTGGGACGCGGGGCGGCCGACAGCACGGCGGACCGCAGCGTGGGCAGATACGGGAACTGCCGGATCAGAGCGGGATCCTTGTAGAGCGCGGCGCGCACGGGCGGCAGCGCGCCCTTGGTCAGCACCTCGCGCTGCACGGGCGCGCTGGTGAGGTACGCGATGAGCCGCGCGGCCGAATCCGGGTGCCGGGCATGGCTGTTCACGGCCAGGTTGGAGCCGCCGAGCACACTGGTGCCCGGTCCGTCCGGTCCCGGCAGCGGTACGGCGCCGATCCTGCCGGCGACCCTGGAGCCCTTGGCGGAGGCCACGGCGTAGGCGTAGGGCCAGTTGCGCAGGAAGAGGAGGTGGCCGTCCTGGAAGGCCTGCTTGGACTCCTCCTCCTTGTAGGTCAGGGCCGCCTTGGGTATCCAGCCCTCCTTGAAGCCCCGGACGAGGAAGCCGATGCCCTCGCGGGCCGCCGCCGAGTCGACGGTGACACGGGTGCCCTCGCCGCCGAGGATCGAGCCGCCCGCGGAGTACACGGCCTCGGCCGCGTTGACCGTCAGGCCCTCGTAGGGCAGGAACTGGCCCGCGTAGCCGTCGAGTCCGTACTTCGGCGCGATGGTCTTCGCGTCGTGCTCCAGCTCGGCCCAGGTGCGCGGCGGCGGCACGCCCTCCTTGGCCAGGACGTCCTTGCGGTACAGCAGCAGTCCGGCGTTGGTGACGTAGGGGACGGCGTACAGCCGGCCGTTGTACGTGGCCGTCCCCACCACCGGCGGCAGGAAGCTCCCCAGCGGGAAGCGGTCGCGGGGCAGCGGGCGTATCCAGCCCGCCGCGGCGAACTCCGAGGTCCAGTCGACGTCGATGTTGAGGACGTCGAAGCGGCCCCGGTCACCGCCGCGCAGGTCGGTGATCATCTGCGCGCGGGTCTCGTCGGCGGAGTCCGGCAGCTCGACGAGCGTGACCTTCTCGCCGGGGTGGGTGCGGTTCCAGCCCTGCAGCAACGGGGCGAGGTAGCCGGTGAGATCCCCGGCGGTAGCCAGGGTCAGGGGCCCACGGCCGCCCCCGCCGCCCTCGTCGGCACGGGCACCCGAGGCGACGTAGCCGGTCAGGACGACGGCGAGTACGAGGAGCCCCCTACCGGCGGCGTGTATCCACCGCATAGGTTCCTCCTTGCACACCCGGCACCACGGGCACCCTCGCCCGGGAGTCAGAGGCCATGTATACCTGTTAGGTATGGGCGATACTAGGGCCTGGAGCACAATAGGCAGAAGACTAGGAGGAGAGCACGAGTGCGGCTGCCCCTCCTGGCACTCCTCGCTCGCGGACCGGCGCACGGTTACGAGCTGAAGCAGGACCTTGAGCAAGTGCTGGGCTCCGCGTACCCTCAGCCGAACGTCGGCCAGATCTACGTGACCCTCGGCCGCCTCGAGAAGTCGGGACTGATCGAGGGCGAGGACGTCGAGCAGTCCAGCCGGCCCAACAAAAAGGTCTACCACCTCACCGATGCCGGGCGCGAGGCGCTGCACGCCTGGTTCGAGGAGACCGAGGACGAGCCACGGGTGCGAGACGAGTTCTTCATGAAGCTCGCGCTCGCCCCGCAGTCCGGTCTCGCCGATCAGATCGCCCTCATCAACAAGCAACGGCGCCAGTACCTCACCACCATGCGCAATCTGTCGAAACTGGCCGCGGCCGAGAACCGGGACAACCGAATCGCCCACCTGCTCATCGAGGGCGCGATGCTGCACCTGCAGGCCGACCTCGACTGGCTGGAGCGGTGCCAGGAGGAACTGGAGGAGCTGCGATGAGCGACGACAGCCCCGGCACCCCCCTGCTCCGGGCCGAGGGCCTGACCAAGACCCACTACGGCGAGGGCGCGCCCGCGCACGCCGTCCGCGGGGTGGACCTGTCGGTGCGGCGGGGCGAGTTCGTCGCCGTCACCGGCCCGTCCGGCGCCGGCAAGTCGACGCTGCTGCACCTGCTGGGCGGGCTGCAGCGCGCGGACGCGGGCAGCATCTGGCTGGACGGCGAGTGCACCGACTCCTACAGCGAGGCCCGCTGGGCGGTGGAGCGCCGCAAGGCCATCGGCATCGTCTTCCAGTTCTTCAACCTGGTGTCGAACCTGTCGGTCGCCGACAACGTCGAGCTGCCCGCGCTGCTCGCCGGCGTCCCGCCCAAGCGGGCCCGCGCCGAGCGCGAGGCGCTGCTGGCCGAGCTGGGCCTGGAGGGCAAGGAGCGCAGCATGCCGGGCGAGCTGTCCGGCGGTGAGCAGCAGCGCGTCGCCCTGGCCCGCGCCCTGGTCAACCATCCCCCGCTGCTGCTGGCCGACGAACCCGCCGGCAGCCTGGACAGCAAGGGCACCCGCGAGGTGATGCGGCTGCTGTCCCGCTTCCACGGGCGCGGGCAGAGCATCGTCCTCGTCACCCATGACGCCCGGCTGGCCAGCGCCGCGGACCGGGTGATCAGCTTCTTCGACGGCCGCATAGCCGACGACGCCGCCCTCGACACCGCCCCGGCCCGCCGCACCGGCGTCTCCGGCGTGCTGAGACTGAAGGACTGAGCGGGGTGCACGGCGAGCGGACACAGCGGTGCGGGCCGGGCCTGCCGGCCGGGACGAGGGCGCTGCCGGGGCCGAGGGTGCCGGCCGGGACGAGCCTGTCGGGGCCGAGGGTGCCGGCCGGGACGAGGGGCTGAGGGCCGTGCGAGCCACCCTGCGCTGGGCCCACTCCGATCTGCGCACGCACCGCGGCGAGGCACTGTTCATCGTGCTCGCCACCGCCGGCATCGTCGCCTCGCTGCTGCTGGCGGCGGCGCTGTTCGGCTATGCCACCAACCCGTGGGAACGCATCTTCACCCAGTCCCGCGGCGCGCACGTGTGGATCCACGCCGTGCCGTCCGCCGACACCGCCAAGCTGACCCGGCTGGACGGCGTCGAGGACATCGCCGGGCCCTACCCGGCCGAGTCCGCGACCGTCTCCTCCCGCGGCACCCGGGCCTCCGTGGAGCTGCGCGGCACGCCGGAGCGGCCCACCGTGGGCCGGCCGCTGCTCGTCGCCGGCCACTGGCTGACGCCCGCCGAGCCGAACGGCGTGGTGCTGGAGAGCAGACTCGCCCACGCCCTGCTCGCCGAGCCCGGGGACACCCTGAGCCTGCCCGGCACGGCCCGGACCCTGACCGTCGTCGGCATCGCCGACCGCCCCGAGCGGCGCTACAGCCCCGGCGAGCAGCGGGGCCTGGTGTGGGCGCCGCCCGCCGCCGTACGCAATCCCGGCAGCCAGGTGGTCGGGCTGCGGCTGAAGAACCCGGCCGACACGGACTACGCCGTCCAGCGTGCCGTCACCGTGCTGGGCGCCGGCGCCGTCGACGAGGTGTCCACCTGGCGGCAGGCGCAGGCCGCGGCCCAGGGCGACAACCGGCTGCTCGGACAAGTGCTGGGCGTGTTCGGGCTGGGCGCGCTGGCCGCCGCCGGGTTCGCGGTGCACGGGGCGATCGGCACCCGGATACGCGGTCACCTCAGGGACATCTCGGTACTGAAGGCGATCGGCTTCACCCCGGCGCAGGTGGTGCGGATCTTCCTGCTCCAGCATGTCGCGTACGCCGTCCTGGGCGCCGTGGCCGCCGCCGCCCTGATCAAGGGGCTGGGCGGCGAGGTGCCCGGACGGCTCGGCGACGCGGTCGGGGTCTGGCAGGGGCTGCCCGGTCACACCGTGGCGCTGGTGGCCGTGCCGGTCGGCGCGGTCCTGTTCATCGCTGCGGTCACCGGACTCGCCGCCTGGCGGGCGGGCCGCGTGCCGCCGGTGCCGGTACAGCGGCCCGGCGCGGTGGCGGGCGGCCGGCTCACCACAGTGGCCCGCAAGGCGCTGGGGCTGCGGCTGCCCCCCGCACTCGTCCTCGGCTGCCACCGGACGTTCACCGGTGGCCGGCGCTCCCTGGCCACGGTGGGCAGGCTGACCCTGCCGCTGCTGCTGATCGTGGTCGCGCTGAGCGCCTGGACCACCATCGACCGCTTCCACAGCAGCCCCGAGCGCATCGGCCTGTCGGCCGCCCTGACCGTCCGCTCCGACGGCGACCTGAGCGACGCGCGGACCCGGGCCCTGCTGACGCACGACCCGCAGGTGGCCGCCGCCTACCCCGGCGTCGAGGTGGCGGCGCTGGTGCCCGGCCAGACCAGCACGATCGCGCTGCGCGGCCTCGGCACCCGCCAGGACCCCTATCCGTACGCGCTGGCCCAGGGGCGTCCCGCCCGGGGTCCGGACGAGGCGGTCGCCGGCCAGGGGCTGCTGACCCTGCTGGACGTGCACGTCGGCGACTGGGTCCGGATGACCGTCGGCGACCAGCCGCAGATCCTGCACATCGTGGGCCGCAGCATCGAGCCGGAGAACGCGGGCCGCGTCATCTCCACCTCGCTGGACACGCTGCGCGCCAACGACCCCGGGATCACCCCGACCCTCTACCAGCTACGGCTGCGCCCCGGCGCCGACCCGCACCGCGTCGCCGCCGATCTGGGCCAGGCCGGGCAGGGGCACCTGGACGTCCACGCGGTCCCCAACCCGGCCGACGGGCTGTCCCCGCTGCGCGGGGTCATCGCGGGTCTGGTCGCCGTCCTCGCCCTCATCGGCATCGTCGAACTGCTCACCGCCATCGGCGGCACCGTCCGCGAGAGCGAGCGGGACCTGCTGGCGCTGAAGGCGATCGGCATGTCCCCGCGCCAGATCACGGCGATCACCGTCACGGCGACGGCGTGCACGGCCGTGACGGCGACCCTCGCCGCCACGGCCCTCGGCCTCCCGCTGGCCCGCCACCTGATCGACGCCCAGGGCATCTCCACGGGCATCGGCGCGGGCATCGCCCAGCTCCCCTCGCCCACGGTCCTCTCCCTGCTGACCGCGGGCGCCGTCCTCGGAGCAGCCGCCCTCTCCACCCTCCCGGCGTCCCGGGCAACCCGCCGCAGATCAGCGGACACACTGAGCGCGGTGGGGTAGACGGCCCGAGGCACCCTGACTGGGAGGGTGCCTATGAGACCCACCGAGTCGGGTGGGCGGGTGGGAAAGAATGGTCAACGCCCGCGCAGCGACCGGTACTTCTCGACCAGCGCCAGCGTCGACGCGTCCAGCCCCGGCACAGCCACCCCCTCGCTCAGCGCCGGCTCCACCCGCTTGGCCAGCACCTTCCCCAGCTCCACACCCCACTGGTCGAACGAGTCGATGTTCCACACGGCCCCCTGTACGAACACCTTGTGCTCGTACAGGGCGACCAACTGTCCCAGCACGGACGGCGTCAGCTCCCGGGCGAGGATCGTCGTCGTAGGCCGGTTGCCCCGGAACGTCTTGTGCGGCACCAGTTCCTCCGGCACCCCCTCGGCCCGTACCTCCTCGGCCGTCTTGCCGAAGGCCAGCGCCTGGGTCTGCGCGAAGAAGTTGGCCATCAGCAGATCGTGCTGAGCCTTGAGTTCACCGCTCAGCTCGGCGACCGGCTCGGCGAAACCGATGAAGTCGGCCGGGATCAGCTTCGTACCCTGGTGGATCAACTGGTAGTAGGCGTGCTGCCCGTTGGTGCCGGGCGTGCCCCACACCACCGGCCCGGTCTGCCAGTCCACCTCCCTGCCGTCCCGCGCCACGTGCTTGCCGTTGGACTCCATGTCCAGCTGCTGCAGATACGCGGTGAACCGGGAGAGGTAGTGGCTGTACGGCAGTACGGCGTGCGACTGGGCGTCGTGGAAATTGTCGTACCAGATGCCCAACAGGCCCATCAGCAGCGGGGCGTTGGCCTCGGCGGGCGCCGTGCGGAAGTGCTCGTCGACCAGGTGGAACCCGTCCAGCATCTCCCGGAACCGGTCCGGGCCGATGGCGATCATCAGCGAGAGGCCGATCGCGGAGTCGTACGAGTAGCGTCCGCCGACCCAGTCCCAGAACTCGAACATGTTGGCCGTGTCGATGCCGAACCCGGCGACCTTCTCGGCGTTGGTCGACAGCGCCACGAAGTGCTGGGCCACCGCCTCCTCGTCGCCGAGCGCGGCCAGCAGCCAGGAGCGGGCGGAGGTCGCGTTGGTGATCGTCTCGACGGTGGTGAAGGTCTTGGATGCGATGATGAACAACGTCTCGGCCGGGTCGAGGTCGCGCGTGGCCTCGTGCAGGTCGGCGCCGTCGACGTTGGAGACGAAGCGGACGGTCAGCGAGCGGTCGGTGTAGGGCCGTAGCACCTCGTAGGCCATCGCGGGGCCCAGGTCGGAGCCGCCGATGCCGATGTTGACGACGTTCTTGATGCGCTTGCCGGTGTGCCCTCTCCAGGTGCCGGAGCGGACCCGTTCGGCGAAGTCGGCCATCCGGTTTAGCACGGCGTGCACCGCCGGGACCACGTTCTCCCCGTCGACCTCGATCACCGTGCCGCGCGGGGCGCGCAGCGCGGTGTGCAGGACGGCCCGGCCCTCGGTGACGTTGATCTTCTCGCCGCGGAACATGTCGTCCCGCAGTCCGAAGACGTCGGTGGCGGCGGCCAGCTCACGCAGCAACCGCAGCGTCTCGTCGGTGACCAGGTGCTTGGAGTAGTCGATGTACAGGTCACCGACCTGCAGCGTGTACCCGGTACCGCGCCCGGGATCGGCGGCGAACAGCTCCCTCAGTTGGACGCCGGCCTGCTCCTCCCGGTGCTTGGCGAGCGCGGTCCACTCGGGCGTCTGGTTGAGCCGTGCCCGGCCGTCTGCGTTCATGTCGACGTCAGCCTTCTTTCCTGCGCCTGTCCGCTTGCGTGCTGCCCCGCTGCTCGTCCCAACCTAGTTGATCAGCGGGCGCGGTGAGGGCAGGCGGAGCACGGCGGCGGCGCGTGGGCCGGCGCGCGCAGCCCGAACGGCGCACCGGCGGCCCCGGGGCCGCCGGATACGCCTCCGGCCGGGCGCCACAGGCGTCCGGCCGGTCAAGTACTAGATCTCGCCGCGCAGTTTGGCGAGTGCCTCGGCGAGGATCGCCTCGCCGTCCGCGTCGCTGCGCCGCTCCCGTACGTACGCGAGGTGCGTCTTGTACGGCTCGGTGCGCGGCGGGTCCGGCGGGTTGTCCCGGTCCTGTCCGGCGGGGAAGCCGCAGCGCGGGCAGTCCCAGGTTTCGGGGACCTGCGCGTCGCTGGCGAAGCTGGGCTGCGTCTCGTGCCCGTTGGAGCACCAGAAGGAGATGCGCAGCCGGGGCGCGGACTCGCCACGCTCGGCCTCGCCCATCGGCCCCGCCCCGACCCGGCTTCCTCGGATCGCGTTGCCACTTGCCACGGTCGTAACTCCCTGCGTGATGGTGCCGCGAAGCGAGTCGGCGTTCCGCTTCGCCGCGAGCGCCTCAGTCTACGTAAGGCCCAACGCGCGTCCAGTGATTGGAGTTACAAGGGCCCGCTCAGCCGCGAGCCCCATGATAGGCCGCGCTCGGGAGCGCGTGCCGACCATGGGGCCTTACGTACCGGAATGTATGTGTTTGTGACGCGGGGGTCAGGCGTTCGACTTCATCAGAATGCCGAGGACGATGATGCACGCGAACCACAGCAGACCGATCACGACGGTGATCCGGTCGAGGTTGCGCTCGGCGACGGAGGAACCGCCGACCGACGACTGCATGCCGCCACCGAACATGTCGGAGAGGCCGCCGCCCTTTCCCTTGTGCATCAGCACCAGCAGCATCAGCAGCAGGCTGAAGACGATCAGGGCGATCGAGAACCCCAAAACCACGGCTGGACCAACTTCCTCGGACTCGGATGGACGACGGGGGCACAGCACAGCGGCCGTGCCCCCGCAAGAGTACGACGTATCGTCGCTACCGCCTACTCACGGACGGGCTCACTGATCGCGGAAGCGCACGATCTTGACGAACTCGTCGGCGTCCAGCGAGGCGCCGCCGACCAGGGCGCCGTCGATGTCGGCCTGCGCCATGATCTCGGCGACGTTGCCGGCCTTGACGGAGCCGCCGTACTGGATGCGGACCCGGTCGGCCAGCTCCTGCGTGTACAGCTCGGCGATCTTGCCCCGGATCGCGGCGCAGACCTCCTGGGCGTCCTCGGCGCCGCAGACCTTGCCGGTGCCGATGGCCCAGACGGGCTCGTAGGCGATCACGATGGTCTCGGCCTGCTCGGCCGGGAGGTCCTTCAGGCCGCCCTCGACCTGGGCGAGGGTGTGGGCGACGTGGTTGCCCGCCTCGCGGACCTCCAGTTCCTCGCCGACGCACATGATCGGAGTCAGGCCGTGCTTGTAGGCGGCCTTGACCTTGCCGTTGACGATCTCGTCCGTCTCGGCGTGGTACTGGCGGCGCTCGGAGTGCCCGACGGCCACGAAGGTGCACTTCAGCTTGGACAGCATGGGGCCGGAGATCTCGCCGGTGTAGGCACCGGAGTCGTGCGCCGAGATGTCCTGAGCGCCGTACTTGATCCTCAGCTTGTCGCCCTCGACCAGGGTCTGCACGGAGCGCAGGTCGGTGAAGGGCGGCAGGACGGCGACGTCGACGGCGTCGTAGTCCTTGTCGGCCAGGGCGAAGGCGAGCTTCTGGACGTGCGCGATGGCCTCGAGGTGGTTGAGGTTCATCTTCCAGTTGCCCGCCATCAGCGGCGTGCGGGTACTCACGGTCAGTCCTCCAGTGCGGCGAGGCCGGGGAGCGTCTTGCCCTCAAGGTATTCGAGGGAGGCGCCGCCACCGGTCGAGATGTGGCCGAATGCGTTCTCGTCGAAGCCGAGCGTACGCACGGCGGCGGCGGAGTCACCGCCGCCGACGACGGTGAAGCCGTCGGAGTCGAGGAGAGCCTGGGCGACCGCCTTGGTGCCCTCGGCGTAGTCGGGGTGCTCGAAGACGCCCATGGGACCGTTCCAGAAGACGGTCGCGGCGTCGGCGAGCTTCGAGGCGTACAGCTCCCGGGTCTTCGGGCCGATGTCGAGGCCCTCCTGGTCGGCGGGGATCTTGTCCGCGTCGACCACGGTGTACTCGGCCGGAGCCTTGGTCTTCAGGTCCGGGAACTCCCGGGAGACCAGGACGTCGACGGGTAGCACCAGCTCGACGCCCTGCTTCTCGGCGCGCCGCAGGTACTCCGTGACGGCCGGGATCTGGTCCTCCTGCAGGAGGGAGATGCCCACCTCGTGGCCCTGGGCCTTGAGGAAGGTGTAGGCCATGCCGCCGCCGATGAGGAGGCGGTCGGCCTTGCCGAGCAGTTCGTCGATGACGGCGAGCTTGTCGGAGACCTTGGCGCCGCCGAGCGCGACGACGTAGGGGCGCCGCACGTCCTCGGTCAGCTTCTTCAGCACGCCGACCTCGGTGCTGATCAGGTGGCCGGCGTAGTGCGGCAGCTTCTTCGCCAGGTCGTACACCGAGGCGTGCTTCCTGTGCACGGCGCCGAAGCCGTCGCTGACGTAGACGTCGGCGAGGGTGGCGAGCCGGTCGGCGAACGCGTCGCGCTCGGCGTCGTCCTTGGCGGTCTCGCCGGGGTTGAAGCGCAGGTTCTCCAGGACCGCCACCTGGCCGTCCTTCAGGCCCGCGACCGTGTCCTGGGCGGACTGCCCGACGGTGTCGGCCGCGAAGGCCACGTCCGAGCCGAGGAGTTCGCCGAGGCGGGCGGCGGCCGGCGCGAGGGAGAACGCGGGGTCCGGGGCGCCCTTGGGGCGGCCCAGGTGCGAGGCGACGACCACCCGGGCGCCCGCGTCGGCGAGGGCCTCGACGGTGGGCAGGACCGCGCGGATGCGGCCGTCGTCGGTGATGGTGGTGCCGGCCAGCGGCACGTTGAGGTCGGCGCGGACGAAGACCCGCTTTCCGCTTACGCCGTCGGCGAGAAGTTCGTCGATCGTCTTCATTGAGGGGACTCCTGAGGAGGGCTCGTGGTGCCCTTGATCGTAAGAGGGCGTGTTCCGTGCGCGAGACAGGGCCCGGTCAGCGCGACGGTGCGCTGCCCGAGCCCTGCTGTCACTGCGAGGTCCTGCGCTTGCGATCTTCGGCGATCAGAGCTGGCCGCCGACGAAGACCGTGAGGTCCACGAGGCGGTTGGAGTAGCCCCACTCGTTGTCGTACCAGCCGATGACCTTCACGTTCTTGCCGTCCTGGACCATGGTCAGGGACGAGTCGAAGGTGCAGGAGGCCGGCTCGTTGACGATGTCGGAGGAGACGATCGCGTCCTCCGTGTACTCGAGCAGGCCCTTCAGCTCGCCCTCGGCGGCCTTCTGGAAGGCGGCGTTGACCTCTTCCTTCGTGACCTCGCGGCCCAGTTCGACGACGAGGTCGGTGACCGAGCCGGTCGGGACCGGGACGCGCATCGCGATGCCGTCCAGCTTGCCCTTGAGCTGCGGGAGCACCAGGGCGGTGGCCTTGGCGGCACCGGTGGTGGTCGGGATGATGTTCTCGGCGGCGGCGCGGGCGCGGCGCAGGTCCTTGTGCGGGAAGTCCAGGATCCGCTGGTCGTTCGTGTACGCGTGCACCGTCGTCATCAGACCCTTGACGATGCCGAAGTTCTCGTCGAGGACCTTCGCCATCGGCGCCACACAGTTGGTGGTGCAGGAGGCGTTGGAGATGACGTGGTGGTTGGCCGCGTCGTACTTGTCCTGGTTGACGCCCATCACGATGGTGATGTCCTCGTCCTTGGCCGGAGCCGAGATGAGGACCTTCTTGGCGCCGCCCGCGATGTGCTTGGCGGCGTCCTCCTTCTTCGTGAAGATGCCGGTCGACTCGATGACGATGTCGACGCCCAGCTCACCCCAGGGGATGTCGGCCGGGTTGCGCTCGGAGAGCACCTTGATGGTGTGGGAGCCGACCGTGATGGTGTCGGCGGTGTGGGAGACCTCCTGCTTCAGGCGGCCCAGGATCGTGTCGTACTTCAGCAGGTGAGCCGTGGTCGCGGTGTCACCCAGGTCATTGACGGCCACAACCTCGATGTCGGCGCCCTGCTCCAGCAGCGCGCGGAAGTAGTTGCGACCGATACGGCCGAAGCCGTTGATGCCTACGCGGATCGTCACGAACCGATCTCCTCGTTGGTACGCCGGCCATGCGGTGCCGGCGAGCTCTGTTTGGGATGTCCCCGACCACCCCCGACCCTACCCCTCTGATGCCCCCTGAGTGACATCGAGATGCCGCATACACGGGCAGGTGGTCCGTACCCGTCAGTAGGGGTACGGACCACCAGGGAACGGCCGTCGATTCACCCGAATTCGCTCCGGAATGTCGCCCGTTTTTGACGCCGATTTCACTCGTTCGTGAGCGGGTCCGCTCACCTGTGGACCGGGGTTCGCGCGCACCGTTGAGAGGGGGGCGCGCTCACCTGTCGAGTACGGTGTGCTGACGGGCCGTCAGCCCGCGAGGTTGTCCGCCAGCTCCTCGGTCAGGTTGGCCTCCGTGCCGGGGATGCCGAGGTCCGAGGCGCGCTTGTCGGCCATCGCCAGCAGGCGGCGGATCCGGCCGGCCACCGCGTCCTTGGTGAGCGGCGGGTCGGCGAGCGCGCCAAGCTCCTCCAGGGAGGCCTGCTTGTGCTCCATGCGCAGCCGCCCGGCGGCCGCGAGGTGCTCGGGGACCTCGTCGGCGAGGATCTCCAGGGCGCGCTGCACCCGGGCGCCGGCGGCCACCGCGGCCCGGGCCGAACGGCGCAGGTTGGCGTCGTCGAAGTTGGCGAGCCGGTTCGCCGTGGCCCGCACCTCGCGGCGCATCCGGCGCTCCTCCCAGGCCAGCACGGACTCGTGCGCCCCGAGGCGGGTGAGCAGGGCGCCGATCGCGTCGCCGTCGCGGACGACGACCCGGTCCACGCCCCTGACCTCGCGGGCCTTAGCGGCGATCGACAGTCTGCGGGCGGCGCCGACGAGGGCGAGCGCGGCCTCCGGGCCGGGGCAGGTCACCTCCAGCGAGGAGGAGCGGCCGGGCTCGGTCAGCGAGCCGTGCGCCAGGAAGGCCCCGCGCCACGCCGCCTCGGCGTCACAGGTGGCCCCGGAGACGACCTGCGGGGGCAGCCCGCGGATCGGCCGGCCCCGGCCGTCGACCAGGCCGGTCTGCCGGGCCAGCTGGTCGCCGCCGGCCACGACCCGGATCACGTACCGCGAGCCGCGGCGCAGTCCGCCGGGGGCCATCACGATCAGCTCGGAGCCGTGGCCGAAGATCTCCAGGATGTCCCGCTTGAGACGGCGGGCCGCCATCGCGGTGTCCAGCTCCGCCTCGATCACGATGCGCCCGCTCACCAGGTGGAGGCCGCCGGCGAACCGCAGAATGGCGGAGACCTCCGCCTTCCTGCAGCAGGTCCGGGTGACGGGGAGCCGGGAGACCTCGTCCTTCACCGCTGCCGTCATCGCCATGGGCCGATCCTTCCATGCATCCGGAAAATACGGTCGTACGCGGCGGCCAACAGCTCCGGGTCGTGCCGGGGCGAACCGTCGGTCCGGGCCACCGGAGCCAGCTCGACCGCGGCTCCCAGCCGCTTGGCGGCTTCGGCGAGCGACTCGCGGTCGGGCACGGCGGCCTCGTCGGCCAGCACCACGTCCAGGGCGAGTTTAGGGG
This sequence comes from Streptomyces sp. L2, assembly GCF_004124325.1. Taxonomy (NCBI): domain Bacteria; kingdom Bacillati; phylum Actinomycetota; class Actinomycetes; order Kitasatosporales; family Streptomycetaceae; genus Streptomyces; species Streptomyces sp. L2. Next base: position 6,106,234 of record NZ_QBDT01000001.1, on the reverse strand, counting down.
CGTGTCGCCCCAAAACCTCCAAATGACGCTGCGGGGAGAAGCCCTCGGTTTCTCCGGGTTGCGGCGCGAGGTTCAGGGAGAGCACGCGGCGGGCCTTGGTCTCGGTGAGGGCGTCCAGCAGCTCGGGGACGAGCAGGTGCGGGATGACCGAGGAGAACCAGGAGCCGGGGCCGAGGACCACCCAGTCCGCGTCCCGGACCGCCTCGACGGCCTCGGGCACCGCCGGCGGGTCGTGCGGCACCAGGTGCACGGACTGCACCTCGCCCGGGGTGAGCGCGACCGTGGCCTGCCCGCGGACCGTGTCCACGTCCTCCGGGCGTGTCGGGTCGTGCCCCTTGACCAGGGCCTGCAGCTCCAGCGGCACGGCGGACATGGGCAGCACCCGCCCGTGCGCGCCGAGCAGCCTGCCGACCAGGTCCAGGGCCTGGACGTGGTCGCCGAGCTGCTCCCACAGGGCGACGATCAGCAGGTTGCCGACCGCGTGGTCGTGCAGGTCGCCCTGGGACTGGAAGCGGTGCTGGATGACGCGGGACCAGGTCTGCCCCCAGTCGTCGTCCCCGCACAGGGCGGCCAGCGCCTTGCGCAGGTCGCCGGGCGGCAGCACGCCCAGCTCGTCGCGCAGGCGCCCGCTGGAACCGCCGTCGTCGGCCACGGTGACGACGGCGGTCAGGTCACCGGTGATCCGGCGCAGCGCGGCGAGCGAGGCGGACAGGCCCATGCCTCCGCCGAGCGCGACGACCTTGGGCTGGGTCCCGCGCCGCCGGGAGCGGCCTCCGCGGGCCTCGGGCACCGCCCGGCGCAGCCTGCTCAGCCGCGATGTACGTTCTGTCATTCCCGTCCCATGTCCCGGTGCACGACCACCGTCTCCACGCCCTCGGCCGCGAGGCGCGCGGCGAGCTTCTCCGACATGGCGACCGAGCGGTGCTTGCCGCCCGTGCAGCCGATGGCGATGGTCACATACCGCTTGCCCTCACGCCGGTAGCCGGCCGCGATGAGCCGGAGCAGTTCGGCGTACCGGTCGAGGAAGTCCTTGGCGCCGGGCTGGTTGAAGACGTAGGCGGCGACCTCGTCGTTCAGGCCGGTGAACGGCCGCAGCTCCGGGACCCAGTGCGGGTTGGGCAGAAACCGCATGTCCGCGACGAGGTCGGCGTCGACGGGCAGGCCGTACTTGAAGCCGAAGGACATCACGGTGGCCCGCAGCTCGGGCTCCTCCTCGCCGGCGAACTGGGCGTCCATCTTGGCGCGCAGCTCGTGCACGTTGAGGCTGGAGGTGTCGATCACCAGGTCGGCGTCGCCGCGCAGCTCGCGCAGCAGTTCGCGCTCGGCGGCGATGCCGTCGACGATCCGGCCGTCGCCCTGGAGGGGGTGCGGGCGGCGCACGGACTCGAAGCGGCGCACGAGCGCGTCGTCGGAGGACTCCAGGAAGACGATCCGCCGGGTGACGTGCTTGGCCTCCAGGTCGGCGAGGGACTCGCGCAGATTGTCGAAGAAGCGCCGGCCGCGTACGTCGACGACGACCGCGATCCGGGCCACGTTGCCCTGGGAGCGGGCGCCCAGTTCCACCATGGTGGGGATGAGGGCGGGCGGCAGGTTGTCGACGACGAACCAGCCGAGGTCCTCCAGGCACTTCGCCGCCGTCGAGCGGCCCGCTCCGGACATGCCTGAGATGATCACCAGCTCGGGGATGGCCGCCTCGGGGGCCATGGCCGGCGTGACGTCCGTACTCACCTGTGCTCCGTTTTCCTGAACCGCGTCCGCTTCCGGGTGCGTCTGTTCTCGCTCCGCTGCGGGCCGTGCGTCGTGCTCGCTCATGTCTCCTGCCCCCGTCGTTCGTCCGGGTGGCCCGCCGTGACGGGCTCCCCGGGGGAACCCGCCGTCGTTTCGGGTTCCTCCTCCTCAATGATCTCTCCGGTCGCCGTGTTCACGGCGGGTGCGGCCGGGGTCGCCCGGGCGAGGGCCACGGCGATGGTCTCGGCCGTCTTGCGGCCTATGCCGGGGACCTGCTGGATCTCGTCGATGGTGGCGGCCCGCAGCTTCTTGACCGAGCCGAAGTGCTTGATCAGGGCCTGCTTGCGGGTCTCCCCGAGGCCCGGCACGTCGTCCAGGGCGCCGGTGCGGAAGCGTTTGGCGCGCTTGGCCCGCTGGTAGGTGATCGCGAAGCGGTGGGCCTCGTCACGGACGCGCTGGAGCAGGTAGAGGCCTTCGCTGGTGCGGGGCAGGACCACGGGGTCGTCCTCACCGGGCACCCACACCTCCTCCAGGCGCTTGGCGAGACCGCACACCGCGATGTCGTCGATTCCCAGCTCGTCCAGGGCCCGCCGGGCGGCGGCGACCTGCGGCCGGCCGCCGTCGACGACGACGAGCTGGGGCGGGTAGGCGAACTTCTTGGGACGGCCCTCGTCGTCCTTGAGGGAGCCGCCCAGCGGGTCGCCGTCGGGCAGCACGGTCCCGGCGCCGGCGTCCGTCCCGGCTCCGTCGGCGGTCTCCGCTCCGTCGGCTCCGTCGGCCCACTCCCCCGTCCGCTCCTTCTCGGCGAGGTAGCGCCGGAAGCGGCGGGTGATCACCTCGTGCATGGAGCGCACGTCGTCCTGCCCGGCGAAGCCCTTGATCTGGAAGCGCCGGTACTCGCTCTTGCGGGCCAGCCCGTCCTCGAAGACGACCATGGAGGCCACGACGTCGTCCCCCTGGAGGTGGGAGATGTCGTAGCACTCGACCCGCAGCGGGGCGCTGTCCAGGTCGAGGGCCTCGGCGATCTCCTCCAGGGCGCGCGAACGGGTGGTCAGGTCGGAGGCACGCTTGGTCTTGTGCAGGACGAGTGACTGCTGGGCGTTGCGCTGCACGGTCTCCATGAGCGCCTTCTTGTCGCCGCGCTGCGGGATGCGCAGCGACACGTTCGAGCCACGGCGGCCGGTCAGCCACTCCTGGACCGGCTCGACCGGTTCGGGCAGCGCCGGGACGAGGACCTCCTTGGGGACGGCGTCCCCGCTCTCCTCCCCGTAGAGCTGCTGCAGGGCGTGCTCGACGAGGGCGCCGGTGGTGATCTCCTCCACCTTGTCGGTCACCCAGCCGCGCTGGCCGCGCACCCTGCCGCCGCGCACGTGGAAGATCTGTACGGCGGCCTCCAGCTCGTCCTCGGCGACCGCGACGAGGTCCGCGTCGGTCGCGTCGGCGAGCACGACCGCGCTCTTCTCCATGGCCTTCCTCAGAGCCTCGACGTCGTCGCGCAGGCGAGCGGCCCGCTCGTACTCCATCTCCTCGGCCGCCTCCATCATCTGCTTCTCCAGGCGCCGGAGGTAGGCGCCGGTGCGGCCGGCCATGAAGTCGCAGAAGTCCTCGGCCAGGTCGCGGTGGTCCTCGGGGGCGATCCGGGCGACGCAGGGTGCGGAGCACTTGCCGATGTAGCCGAGCAGGCAGGGCCGGCCGGTGCGGGCCGCGTTCTTGAAGACGCCCGCCGAGCAGGTGCGCACCGGGAACACCCGCAGCAGCAGGTCGACGGTGTCCCGGATGGCCCACGCGTGCGCGTACGGCCCGAAATACCGCACGCCCTTCTTCTTGTGACCGCGCATCACCTGGACCCGGGGGAACTCCTCGTTCATCGTCACCGCGAGGTACGGGTAGCTCTTGTCGTCGCGGTACTTGACGTTGAACCGGGGGTCGTACTCCTTGATCCAGGAGTACTCCAGCTGCAGTGCCTCGACCTCCGTGGACACCACGGTCCACTCCACGGACGCGGCGGTGGTCACCATCGTCCGGGTGCGCGGGTGCAGGTTCGCCAGGTCCTGGAAGTAGTTCGCCAGGCGCTGGCGCAGGCTCTTCGCCTTCCCGACGTAGATCACCCGGCGGTGCTCGTCACGGAACCTGTACACCCCGGGGGAGTCCGGGATGTCACCCGGCCTGGGGCGGTAGCTGGAGGGATCGGCCATGTCTCACACCCTACTGGCGGGCACCGACACCGCGCCGGGCCTGTGGACAACGCCCGACCGGCGCCTTCACCGGCTCGGAGTACCGGCCGGCGGAAGCGTCCCGCGAGCGCCCCTCGGGAGTCCGGCGGGAGTCCAGTGGGAGTCCAGTGGCGGAGGTTCCCGGCCGCGCGTGAGCTCCGCCGGGAGTCCCGGACCGGCCCGTGTCCGGTGTGCCGGGGGTCGAGGCTCGGCCAGGTGTGGGCCGAAGTGTTGTCGGGGCATGGTCAACACGCTTCAATGCGGGGGAACTCGGGGCCGTGCACGCCGCCGGACGCATGCGGCGTACGCCCGGAAGGGCGCCCACGGGGGTGGCCCCGGCCCGCGCCAACGGTCTGACCAGCCGTCGTGACACTCACAGAAAGGCTCCTGTGCATGCTGTCTGTCACAGAGCACACGGACGTCACCCCGGCCGCCCCCGCGGAACTGGACACGGTTCTGCGGGGCGGTCCCTTCCACGTGGCGCTGCGCGCCGCGATCGCCGCCCGCGGACTGCCGCTCCAGCGCGTGCAGCACCACCTTTCGCGCCACGGGGTCAAGGTCGGCGTCACGAGCCTGAGTTACTGGCAGCAGGGCGCCCGCCGCCCGCAGCGCCCCGAGTCCCTGCGTGCCGTGCGCGCGCTGGAGGAGATCCTCCAACTGCCCGACGAGTCGCTGATCCGGCTCCTCGCGGCGTCCGGCGAGCGCGCTGCCGCCCGCCGTCCGGCGGCGCGTTCGTACCGTTCCCTGGTGGCGGCCTCCGACGTCCTGGGCCGGCTCAAGAGCGAGCTGGGCTGGGCCCTCGACGGCGGACTGCACACCCTGGGGCACCACGAGCGCGTCCGGATCGGCGCCCATCGCGAGCTGGCGGGCCGGGAGTCGCACCACATCGTGCGCGCGCACCGCGACGGCATCGACCGCTTCGTGGCCGTCTATCACGGCGACCCCGGCTGCAGCCCGCAGCTCATGAACGTGCACGCCCTGGAGAACTGCCGTACCGGGCGCGTCCGTTGGGACCAGGACACGGGCGTTCTGGTGGCCGAGCTGCTCTTCGGCACCCGGCTGCGCTCGGGCGACACCTTCCTGTTCCGCTACGGCATCGAGGACGGCACGGCCGGAGTCTGCCGCGAGTACCTCCACGGGTTCGGCTTTCCCGGTGGCCAGTACGCGCTCCAGGTCCGCTTCGACGCCGGGGCACTGCCGTCCCGCTGCCACCACTTCACCCAGCACTCCCCCGCGGCTCCGCGCGGCGGCCGTCAAGAACTGTCCGTCACGGGCCCGCACCACAGCGTCCACGTGGTCGAACCCCGGGTCCGCCCCGGCCTCGTGGGAATCGCCTGGGACTGGGAGTGAGCGGAGCGGGCGGCTGAACCGCCGCCCGGGAGTGAGGGCGTCGGCGGGGCCGGGCGGGAGCAGGGCCCGTCCGGGCCGTTGGCCTGTTCCTCAGGCCCCCGGGCCCGCGATGATCCTGCCGTTCTTCGCGGTGACCGGCAGCTCGTGCAGCGGCTCGGTGGCCGGCGACTGGACCACCTTGCCGGTGACCGCGTCGAACTCGCTGCCGTGGCAGGGGCAGGTCAGGGTCGTCTTCTGGAGCCGGTCGATGGCGCACCCCGCGTGCGTGCAGATCGTGCTGTACGCCTTGAGCGCCCCCTTCGCGTCCCGGCTGACCACCACGTTGTGGTCCCGGAAGAGCTTGGCCCCGCCCTTGGCGATCTCGGTCTCCGCCCCGAGGTCGACCGGTGAGGTCGGCGTGGGATCGGCCGAGGTGCCGTTGCCCGGGGCCGAGCAAGCGGCCAGCGCGAGCCCCGCGACCGGCGCCGCGGCGGCTCCCCTCAGGACGGTACGGCGGCTCGCGGCAGATCCGGCGGACATCTGGTCTCCAGGGGTCGGGGAGGGGCGTGCACGCCGACGATACCGGGGCAGATCGACCGGCCCCGGGGCGGGTCGGGGCGGTTACGGCCGGGAATCGCGGCGGTGTGCCGCAGAGGATTGCGCCGCGGGAGCGTAAACGCTTGCGCAAGCGTTTACGCCGAGGGCCCCGATGGGATACGTTCCCGGCCGGAGGGAACTGCGGCGACTCGGAAAGGGGTACGAGATGCCCACCATGGCCGACGTCGCCCGGAGCGCCGGAGTCTCCGTGGCCACCGTCTCGCACGTGCTCAACGGCACGCGCCCCGTACTGCCCCACACCCGGCAGGCCGTGCTGGACGCCGTCGACGCCCTCGGCTACACGCCCAACACCCTGGCCCGCTCCCTGGTGACCTCCCGTACCCGGTCCATCGGTCTGGCGGTGCCGGTGATCAGCAACCCATACTTCACGGAGATCCTGCAAGGCGTCGAGGCCGCCGCTCTGGAGGCGGGCTACAGTCTGCTCGTCGCGGATCCGCATGATGATCCCCTGCACGAGCGCAAGGTCGTCGAGTTCCTGCACGAGCGCCGCGTGGACGGCATGATCGTCGCACCCTCCGCACAGCCGCACGACCTCGTCGCCTACCTCCGCCGCCACGCCGTGCCGGCCGTGTTCCTCGACCGGGTGGTAAACGTCCCGGCCGACCCGGATAACACGGGTGCCCACGGGGCCGGTACCCCCGGTGCCGACGCCGGTGCCCCTGGCTTCGACCAGGTCTGCGGTGAGAACGCCGCACCCATGGCCGGGCTCGTCACCCACCTCGCCGGGCTGGGCCACCGCCGGATCGGGCTGATCGCGGGGCTGCCCGGGCTGAGCACCACCGCCGAGCGGGTCACCGGCTACCGGCAGGGACTCGCCGCGGCCGGTCTCCCCCACGAGGAACGCCTCGTCGTGACCGGCGACTCCGACTCGGCCGGCGCCCCGCAGGCCACGGACGCCCTGCTGTCCCTGGCCCATCCGCCCACCGCCCTCGTCACCGCCAACGACGCCATGACCATCGGCGCACTCCGAGCCCTGCGCCGACGGGGCCTGTCCGTACCGGACGACATCGCCCTGTGCTGCTTCGACGACTTCGCCTGGGCCGACCTGTTCTCGCCCCGGCTCACCGCCGTCGCCCAGCCCGGCAAGGAGATCGGCGCCACCGCCGTACGGGTCCTGCTAAACCGCCTTGCCGCACCGGATCAGCCCGCCCGGACCGTGCGGCTGCCGTGCACGTTCGTCCACCGCACGTCCTGCGGCTGCCCGGAGGAGCAACGCGACGCCGACGGGACCGGCGTCACCGAAACCGACCCAGCTGTCCGAGAAGAGGACCCCTCGTGATCGTCGTCGCCGGTGAGGCACTGATCGACCTGGTACCGCAGGGCCCGGGCGCCCTGGCGGACCTGAAGCCGGCGCTCGGCGGAGGGCCGTACAACACCGCCGTCGCCCTCGGCCGCCTCGGTACGCCGACCGCCTTCTGCTCGCGCGCCTCACAGGACGCCTTCGGCGAAGCCCTGCTGGACGGGCTGCGACGGGAGGGAGTGGACGTCTCGGCCGTGCAGCGCGGCCCTGAGCCGACGACCCTCGCTGTCGCCACCCTCGACGCCGGTGGTTCGGCGGCCTACTCCTTCTACGTCGACGGCACCGCCGACCGTCTGTTCACCGCTCCGGCCACGCTGCCCGCCGCGGCCCGGGCGGTGTCCTTCGGCACCTGTTCGCTCGTCCTGGAACCGGGAGCGAGTGCCTATGAGGAGCTGATGCGGACAGCGGCCGGACAGGGCCTGTTCACGGCCCTCGACCCCAATGTCCGGGCGGGACTGATCCCGGACGCGGACGCCTACCGGGCGCGGTTCAAGAGCTGGCTGCCCTCGATGACGCTGCTGAAGCTGTCCGCGGAGGACGCGGAGTGGCTGGGTGGCGCCCCCCGCGACTGGCTGGCCGCGGGACCGACGGCCGTGGTGGTCACCCGGGGCGGCGACGGCCTGACCGTGTTCACCCGGCACGGCGGGGAGTACTCCGTACCGGGTGAGAAGGTCGATGTCGTGGACACCATCGGCGCCGGTGACACGGTCAACGCGGCCCTGCTGCACGGACTTCGCGCCCAGGACGCGCTCTCTCCGGGAGCGCTCGCCGCCCTGGGCGGGGACGGCTGGACGCGCCTGCTGCGGTTCGCGGCGCGTGCGGCCGCGGTCACCTGCTCACGGGCGGGGGCGCAGCCGCCGTACGCCTCCGAACTCGGCGAGGTGTGAGCAGTCGGCGGCGGGTGCGACCGCCGCTCGTCTCTTGCTCTTCTCTTGTCAAGGATCGGCCGGCACCGTGGTCCGTGGGGCCGTCGGACGGCGGAGCCGGGGTGGCTGATCGGAGAACGAGTGACGCCTCGCCGGTGGTTCCGGCGAGGCGTCACTCGAATGGATGAAGTGTCAGGGCAGGTCCGGCGTCGCCGTCACGCCTTGCGGGCGCGCGTCGTCTTCTTCGTCGCTGCCGCCTTCTTCGTGGCGGGGGCGGCGGCCTTCTTGGCTGCCGTGCTCGCCGTGACGGCCTCACCGTCGGCCTTGGCCGTGACGGTCTTCTTCGCCGTCGACTTGGCCGCCGCCGTCTTCCCGGCCGCGGTCTTCCTTCCCGCCGTGGAGCGCGGAGCCTTCACGGACTGCGCGTCGCTGATGCGGTCGGCGCCCAGGATCTCGCGCAGGAACTTGCCGGTGTGGCTGGCGGGAACCCCGGCGACCTCCTCGGGCGTGCCCTCCGCGATCACCAGACCGCCGCCGGCACCGCCTTCCGGACCCATGTCGACGACCCAGTCGGCCGTCTTGATCACGTCGAGGTTGTGCTCGATGACGATGACCGTGTTGCCCTTGTCGACCAGGCCGGCCAGGACCGTCAGCAGCTTGCTGATGTCCTCGAAGTGCAGCCCCGTGGTGGGCTCGTCCAGCACGTACACCGTGCGTCCCGTGGAACGCTTCTGCAGTTCGCTGGCGAGCTTCACGCGCTGGGCCTCGCCACCGGACAGGGTCGTCGCGGACTGGCCGAGCCGGACGTAGCCGAGTCCGACGTCGTTGAGCGTCCTGAGGTGGCGGGAGATCGCCGGGACCGCCTCGAAGAAGTGCATGGCCTCTTCGATCGGCATGTTCAGGACCTCGGAGATGGACTTGCCCTTGTAGTGGACCTCCAGGGTCTCCCGGTTGTAGCGGGCGCCGTGGCAGACCTCGCACGGCACGTAGACGTCCGGGAGGAAGTTCATCTCGATCTTGATGGTGCCGTCACCGGCGCAGTTCTCGCAGCGACCGCCCTTGACGTTGAAGGAGAAGCGGCCGGGCAGATAGCCGCGGACCTTCGCCTCGGTGGTCTCGGCGAACAGCTTGCGGACGTGGTCGAAGACACCGGTGTACGTCGCCGGGTTGGACCGCGGGGTGCGGCCGATGGGCGACTGGTCGACGTGGACGACCTTGTCGACAAGGTCGTCGCCCGCCACGCGCGTGTGCCGCCCGGGAACGGTCCGCGCGCCGTTCAGCTCGCGGGCGAGGTGCGTGTACAGGATGTCGTTGACCAGCGTCGACTTGCCGGATCCGGAGACGCCGGTGACGGCTGTGAACACCCCGAGCGGGAAGGACACGTCGATGTCCTGCAGGTTGTTCTCGCGGGCGCCGTGCACGGTGAGCTTGCGGCTCGGGTCGTGCGGCCGTCGTACGTCCGGGAGCGGGATCGCCTTGCGTCCGGAGAGGTACCGGCCGGTCTCCGACTCGGTGTTGGCGAGCAGTTCCTTCAGGGATCCGCTGTGCACGACCTTGCCGCCATGCTCGCCCGCGCCGGGGCCGATGTCCACGATCCAGTCGGCGACCTTGATGGTGTCCTCGTCGTGCTCGACGACGATGAGCGTGTTGCCCATGTCGCGCAGCCGGACCAGGGTCTCGATCAGCCGGTGGTTGTCCCGCTGGTGCAGGCCGATGGACGGCTCGTCCAGCACGTACAGGACGCCGACGAGGCCGGAGCCGATCTGGGTCGCCAGGCGGATCCGCTGGGCCTCGCCACCGGAGAGGGTGCCGGCCGCCCGGTTCAGCGACAGGTAGTCCAGGCCGACGTCGACCAGGAACCGCAGCCGCTCGTTGACCTCCTTCAGCACCCGCTCGGCGATCTTCTTGTCGCGGGCGTTGAGCTTCAGTTCGCCCAGGAAGTCCGCGCAGTCGCTGATCGACATCGCGGAGACCTCGGCGATCGACTTCCCCATGACGGTGACCGCGAGGACGATCGGCTTCAGCCGCGTGCCCTCGCAGGAGGGGCAGGGCACCTCGCGCATGTAGCCCTCGAAGCGCTCGCGGCTGGCGTCGCTCTCGGCCTCACTGTGCCGCCGCTTCACGAACGGCACGGCGCCCTCGAACGGCGTGGTGTACACCCGCTCGCGGCCGTACCGGTTGCGGTACCGCACCTCGATCTGGGTCTTGTGCCCGTGCAGCAGGGCCTTGCGCGCCCGCTGCGGCAGACCCGCGAAGGGGATGTCCGTGCGGAATCCGAGCGCGTCCGCGAGGGCGCCGACGAGACGCCCGAAGTAGTCCTTGGTGTGGCCGTGGGACCACGGGTGGATGGCTCCCTCGTCGAGGCTCTTGTCCTCGTCCGGGACGATCAGTTCCGGGTCGACCTCCATCCGCGTGCCGATGCCGGTGCACTCGGGGCAGGCGCCGAAGGGCGAGTTGAAGGAGAAGGAGCGCGGCTCCAGTTCCTCGAAGGACAGGTCGTCGTACGGGCAGTACAGGTGCTCCGAGTACATGCGCTCGCGCTCGGGGTCGTCCTCGGGGAGGTCGACGAAGTCGAGGACGACCATGCCGCCGGACAGGCCGAGGGCCGTTTCCACCGAGTCGGTCAGGCGCCGCTTGGCGGAGTCCTTGACCGTCAGGCGGTCGACGACCACCTCGATGGTGTGCTTCTCCTGCTTCTTCAGGGCCGGCGGTTCGGACAGCTGGATCGTCTGTCCGTCCACGCGCGCGCGGGAGTAGCCCTTGGTCTGCAGGTCGGCCAAGAGGTCGACGAACTCGCCCTTGCGCTCACGCACCAGCGGCGACAGCACCTGGAAGCGGCTGCCCTCCGGCAGTTCCAGGACCTTGTCGACGATGGCCTGCGGCGACTGGCGCGAGATGGGGCGACCGCACTCGGGGCAGTGCGGCTTGCCGATGCGCGCGAAGAGCAGGCGGAGGTAGTCGTAGACCTCGGTGATGGTGCCGACCGTCGAGCGCGGGTTGCGCGAGGTCGACTTCTGGTCGATGGAGACCGCCGGGGAGAGGCCCTCGATGAAGTCGACGTCCGGCTTGTCCATCTGCCCGAGGAACTGGCGCGCGTACGAGGACAGCGATTCCACGTAGCGCCGCTGGCCCTCGGCGAAGATCGTGTCGAAGGCCAGGGAGGACTTGCCCGACCCGGACAGGCCCGTGAAGACGATGAGCGAGTCACGCGGCAGGTCGAGCGAGACGTTCTTCAGGTTGTGCTCGCGCGCGCCACGGACGATGAGACGGTCGGCCACGCCGGTCCGCACCTTTCTTGAGAGAAGTGACAGGGGCGAGGCCCCCGTGCTTCTTCAGACTAGGGGGAGCCACTGACAACGCCGGTCGGATTCCGGGAGGCATAACAATCCCCGGCCATCCAGCATGCCCGACGCCGCCCTCGACGATATAGCACGCGCATTCGATTTGCGGACGAGCTTCACCACCTTCACCCGAAGGTGTGGCGGCACTAGGGTCAGGTGCATGATTGATCACGCTCATGACCTGGACTGTGTACGCGAGGCGACCGAACGGCTCCTCACCGCTGTCGCCGAACTGGACAACGCCTCACTCGCCGAGCCGTCACGCCTTCCGGGCTGGACGCGCGGGCACGTCCTCGCGCACCTCTCCCGCAACGCCGACGCGCTCGTGAACGTCCTGGAGGGCCGCCCGATGTACGCGAGCGCGGCGGCACGCGACGGCGACATCGAGGAAGGCGCCGCACGCTCCCTCGACGTCCAGCTCTCCGACCTGCGCGAGAGCGCGGCCCGCTTCCAGGAGCTGGGGGCCGCGCCCGCGGACTGGGCGCGCACGGTGGAGCTGCGCAACGGTGTCACCGACTCCGCGGCCCGCGTGCCGTTCCGGCGGTGGGCCGAGGTGGACCTGCACCACGTGGACCTCGGAATCGGCTACGAGCTGGAGGACCTCCCGGCGGAGTTCACGGAGCGGGAGATCGACTTCCTGACCCAGCGGTTCGCCCGGCACAAGGACGTGCCCTCGACGGGCCTGACATCCGGATCCGGCCGCGCCTGGACCACCGGCGGAGGCGCCCCGGGCGGGCCCGTGGAGGTCGAGGGGACGGCCCCGGACCTGCTCGGGTGGCTGGCAGGGCGTCGCGACGGCTCCCGGCTCACGGTGCGGGGCGGCGACCTTCCACAGCTGCCTCCGCTCTGACGCGTGAACGGCCCGGCCGTCAGGCGCGAACAGCCCCGTCCGCCGGGCGGCTATAGGCTGATCGCCATGACGTACAGCGGAGAGGTCAAGGTCGGCGGACCGGCGGACGTGCACGAGCTGAAGGACCTGATGATCACCAAGATCGCGGTCGGCCCGATGGACAACAACGCCTATCTGCTGCGGTGCCGCGCCACCGACGAACAGCTCCTGATCGACGCCGCCAACGACGCCGGGACGCTCCTCGGGATGATCGGTGACGACGGCATCGCGTCCGTCGTCACCACCCACCAGCACGGCGACCACTGGCAGGCACTCGCCGAGGTCGTCTCCGCCACGCGCGCGCGTACGTACGCCGGGCGGGACGACGCGGCCGGCATCCCGGTCCCCACCGACGTCCAGGTGGACGACGGGGACGTGATCAAGGTGGGGCGCGTGGAACTCACGGCGCGCCACATCGTCGGGCACACACCCGGCTCCATCGCCCTGGTCTACGACGACCCGCACGGGCACCCGCACGTCTTCACCGGGGACTGCCTCTTCCCGGGCGGGGTCGGTAACACCTTCAAGAACGCCAAGGCGTTCGCCACCCTGATCCACGACGTCGAGACGAAGATCTTCGACGTGCTGCCGGACGAGACCTGGGTCTATCCCGGGCACGGCAACGACACGACGCTGGGCGCGGAGCGGCCGCATCTGCCGGAGTGGCACGCGCGCGGCTGGTAACCCCATGGGGTGGGCGCAGTCGCCCAGGGGTTATGCGTCCGCCTGTGCCGCCCCGGCCAGCGCGGCGACCCTCTCGACGCCGAACACATATCCCTGCACTCCGCAGCCCGCGATCACCCCGTCGGCACGGAGGGAGACGTACGAGTGGTGCCGGAACGTCTCCCGCTGGTGGATGTTGGAGATGTGGACCTCCAGGACGGGGAGGCCGTCGCAGGTGTTGAGCGCGTCCAGGATCGCGATCGAGGTGTGGGAGTAGGCGCCGGGGTTGATGACGATGCCGCAGTGGCCGAGCCGTGCCTCGTGGATCCAATCGACGAGTTCGCCCTCGTGGTTCGACTGCCGGAAGTCCACCGTGCCGCCGTGTGCCGCCGCCGCCTTGGCGCACATCGCCTCGACCTCGGCCAGGGTGTCCCTGCCGTAGATCTCGGGCTGGCGCCGGCCGAGCAGGTTCAGGTTGGGCCCGTTGAGGATCATGATCGGGGCGTTGGCCAGGGTGCGGGGCACGGTTCCTCCGTCCGTTCGTGGCCGTACGACTACGACCGCTGCTCGGACTCGGTCTATCACGGCCGCCGGAGCGCACGACGGGGCGATCGCGCTGCGGGTTGATCACGCTACGGGTTGATCGCCAGCTCCAGGTACGCGGCGAACAGCACCAGGTGAACGCCACCCTGCAGGGGCGTCGCCCGGCCCGGCACCACCGTCAGCGAGCTGACCACCACGGTGAGCGCGAGCAGCAGCATGTGGGTGGATCCCAGGCCAAGGACCAGCGGGCCCGACAGCCAGATCGAGGCGAGGGCGACGGCGGGGATGGTCAGGCCGATACTGGCCATCGCCGAGCCTAGCGCCAGGTTGAGGCTGGTCTGCACGCGGTCCCGGCGGGCGGAGCGGAGCGCGGCGATCGTCTCGGGCAGCAGGACCAGCAAGGCGATGATCACGCCGACGACAGCCTGGTGGAGGCCGGCCGCCGCCACACCGGACTCGATGGTGGGTGACACGCCTTTCGCCAGGCCGACCACGCCCACCAGGGCCAGGCCCAGCAGGCCGAGGCTGGTCCAGGCGGTGCGCGCGGACGGGGCCTCGGCGTGGTCGTCCGCCGTGATGACGTCGCCCTGCCGCGTGATCGGCAGGAAATAGTCCCGGTGCCGTACGGTCTGGGTCGCCACGAAGAGGCCGTAGAGGACCAGCGAGGACAGCGCGGCGAACGTCAGTTGCACGGCGGAGAACTCGGGGCCCGGCTTGCTGGTGGTGAAGGTCGGCAGCACGAGGCTGAGCGTGGCCAGCGTCGCCACGGTTGCCAGGGCGGCGCCGGTGCCCTCGGGGTTGAACACCGCCGTGCCGTGCCGGAGGGAGGCGACGAGCAGGCAGATCCCGACGATGCCGTTGCAGGTGATCATCACAGCGGCGAAGACGGTGTCCCGCGCGAGGGTGGAACTCTTGTCGCCGCCGTCGGCCATGAGGGTGACGATCAGGGCCACCTCGATGATCGTCACGGCGATGGCGAGGACCAGGGAACCGAAGGGCTCGCCGACGCGGTGGGCGACCACCTCGGCGTGGTGCACCGCGGCCAGCACGCATCCCGCGAGGACCACGGTCACCAATGCGACGACGGCGCCGGGCAGCTCCCGGCCCCAGGTGAAGAGGAGGAGGACGGCTGCGAGCACCGGCACGAGGAGCGTCCACTGGCCGGTGAGCGTCCTGAGCCGAGTGATCATGGGGCGATGGTGGCAGACCGCCCCCTCCTTCGCATTCCGTCCCTTTCGGATGCGTGCTCCTTTCTCCATGTCGGGGTCATGCCCCCTGCCCAGGGGTCGGCTTCCCGCGTCAGGCGTCCACGCGGTCCTTGGCCTCCGTGTCAGCCTCCGCCTGCTTACGGGAGGCCATCAGGCTGGTGACCGTGGTGACCGCCAGGACCGCGCAGATCACGCCGAGCGAGACCGGAATGCTGATCTCGGGCACGTGCACCCCGGACTCGTGCAGCGCGTGCAGCACGAGCTTCACGCCGATGAATCCGAGGATGATCGACAGGCCGTACGACAGGTGGACCAGCTTCCTGAGCAGACCGCCGATGAGGAAGTACAGCTGCCGCAGCCCCATCAGGGCGAAGGCGTTGGCGGTGAAGACGATGTACGGGTCCTGCGTGAGGCCGAAGATCGCGGGGATGGAGTCCAGCGCGAACAGGACGTCCGTGGTGCCGATGGCGAGCATCACGACCAGCATCGGAGTCATGACGCGCTTGCCGTTCTGCTGGATCCACAGCTTGGTGCCGTGGTAGCCGTCGGCCACTCCGAACCTGCGCTCGGCGGCCTTGAGCAGCTTGTTCTCCTCGTACTCCTCGTCCTCCGCGTCGGCGCGGGCCTCCTGGACGAGCTTGACGGCGGTCCAGATCAGGAAGGCACCGAAGAGGAAGAAGACCCAGGAGAAGCTGGCGATGATCGCGGCTCCCGCGGCGATGAAGACGGCCCGCAGGACCAGGGCTATGAGCACCCCGACGAGCAGGACCCGCTGCTGGTACTGCGAGGGCACCGCGAACTTCGCCATGATCAGGACGAAGACGAAGAGGTTGTCGACGCTGAGCGACTTCTCGGTGATGAACCCGGCGAAGAACTCACCGGCCGGCTGCCCGCCACCGAAGACGAGCAGGCCGAGGCCGAAGAGGCCGGCCAGGGTGATCCAGACGACCGTCCAGATCCCGGCTTCCTTGATCGACACGTCGTGGGGCTTGCGGCCGATGAAGAAGTCCACCGCGATCAGCGCGGCGAGTCCTACGACGGTGAGCACCCACAGGGTCACGGAAACGTTCACTGCTCCTCCGGCATTACGTCACGGCAAACAAAGCCAGCGTCACCGCTGCCGGAGGTCTCTTCCACCCGGGAACGGGTCGACGCCCCGGGATCGGACCGATCCGTACTGACGGGTGCGCCGCAGTCAGGGAGTACTCCCCTCCGTGCGGAAACAGTACCTCAATCACCAAGGAAAGGTAAAGTGCAAAGTAAAGAAAAACCCAAACTAGCAGTTCGGAGTGCCTTTACTTGTCTTTGACGTACGCCGCGGCGATCTCCCCGAGCACCTGCGCGAGGATCCCGCTGTCCGGTGGGACGAGCGAGGGTTCGTACGTCCAGGCGTGACCGATCCACGGGTCGGCGAGGTGGTCGTCGGGGACGGGCGTCAGTCGCATGAGCGAACGCCACAGCGGGTCGAGCAAGGGACCGTAGGCAGCGGCGTCCTCGCGGTCCGCCACCATCAGCAAGTGCACCCCGACGGCCGGGCCCTCGTCGGCGAGATAACGCAGCCGGGTCACGGCACGGTCGTCGAAGCCGTGCGGGAAGTCGTTGACGATCAGCAACTGCCGGGCCGTGTCCAGGTCGGGCGGCAGGGACTCGGCCGCGCCGCCGCGAACCGCCATCTGCACGAGGTCGACGCGGCGGGTGAGCCGCTCCAGGACGTCTGTGACACCTGCCGCGCCCGCGGCCGGGGGCGTCACCGGTGCTCCGGACCGCGTCAGGGGTTCCAGGGTCCGGGCAGCCGCACCCGCCGGGTCGATGACCTCGACGGCGAACTCCCCCGCCGGGTGAACGACGAGCAGCCGGGCCGCGAGGGCCACAGCCGTCCGCAGCGCGAGCGGGCGCACCTCGTCCGAGTCCAGGAAGGTCCCGTCGGGCGCCGTCGCGGGACCGCAGTCGATCCACAGACCCCGCTCCAACGGCAGTCTCACCAGCATCGGAATGCGCAGCGGGGCGCTCTCGGGCAGGTGCAGATCGCCCAGCCGCAGGGCCATCGGCTGCTCGTCGGGCACACGGTAGGCGTGCCAGACGGGGTTGTCCCAGCGCGCGTACGCCGGGGGAAGGGCGGGCTCGACGACCTCCGCCTCGGCGGTGAGCTGGGCGAGGTCCCGGTCGAGCACCGCCCGCGCCTGATCGACGAGCTGTGAACGCCGGGCGTGGGCCGCCTCGCGTGCGGCCTCCCCCGCCCCGCCGAGCCGTTTGCGCGGGTCCGCGAGGGCCTGGTCGAGTTCCTTCTCCATCCGGGAGTCGGCGAAGTCCACGGCGCTTCGATAGGCGGCCGTGGTGCGGGCCAGGTCCTCGAACATGCCCCACACCTGGTTGTAGAGCCGCTCGTCCATGGACCAGCCGGTCGCGTCTCCCGCGACGGGCCGCGCCGCCTGACCGCCGGGCTCCGACGGCGCCGAGGCTACCGGTGGCGGGGCTGCCGGTGACAGGGCTGCCGGTGACGAGAGCGGGGCACTCGGCTGACCGCGGCGGGGGTGGGTGTAGTCGACGGGCCCCCCGCGGCCCGGCGCGGGCGGCGGGTCCTGGGAGGGCACGCCCTCCTGAAGCGGCACTGTGCCCTGCGGCGGCAGGCCGTCGTGAGGCTGTGCCAGGCCGTTGTGAGGCTGTGTCAGGCCGTTGTGAGGCTGTGTCAGGCCGTTGTGAGGCTGTGTCAGGCCGTCGTGATGCCGCGGCAGCGTGCCGCCCCCGTGCTGCGTCGGGCCCAGTTGCGGCGGAGCGTCCGCCTGCTGCGCCGCGCCCAGGATACGGTCCGCCGCGTGGGGTGGAACCGGGTCCTGGAGCGGTGCCGAGGACTGTGCGGGTATCGCGCGGGAGAGGCCCCGGTCCACCGCGTCCTGGACGACCGCCGCGAGCTCAGCGGCCCCGGGCAGACCCTGGTCGGTGAGGAGCGCGGTCAGGCCGCCCGCGTAGCCCTGCCCCACCGCCCGTACCTTCCAGGCACCCTGTCTGCGATAGAGCTCCAGGGCGACGACGGCCGACTCGGCGTCCAGACCGGTGAGGGCGAAGCGGGCGATACAGGTGCCATCGAGGCCGGTGACCGTCGCGCACGGGGCGGCGACGGCACCGAAGCGGACCGGGCCGCCCGCCTGGTCCGGCAGGGCGAGCAGCACGGTGACCCGGTGCACGGCCTCGGGCAGGGCGGCCAGGTCGACGGCCAGCCGGTGCTCGGCGGCTGCCTGCTGGGAGACCTCGATGCCGGGCAGGGCGGGGGCGCCGGGGTGGGCCACCCACTCGGCGCCGTGCACGACGCCGTTCTCGTCGCCGAGCGTGGCTCCCGCGAGGACCGGTGCTCCGGCGGAGATCCGGATCTCCAGCCGGAGCTGGGTCAGCGGATGGTTCTGCCCCCGCACCAGTTCGGCGGTCATCGCCGTCGCCCCCTGCGTCATGGTGTCGTCGCCGGGCCGCCCTCTGCGCGGGCGGCTTGTCCTACAGGTGCGGCTGGATCGCCGGCATCAGGTCCTGGAAGGTGCGTCCGTTGGCCGCGGTGCCGAGGGCGGTCATCGTCCAGCCCGCACCGGCGCGGTGCACCTTGGCCATGATCTGGGCGGTGTACTGGCCGCCTCCCGCGAGGGTGTACCGGGCGAGTTCCTGGCCGTTGGTCTCGTCGACGAGGCGGCAGAACGCGTTCTCCACCTCCTGGAAGGTCTGGCCGGTGAACGAGTTCACGGTGAACACGATCTGGTCGACGTGGACCGGGACGCGCTGGAGGTCGACGAGGATGGCCTCGTCGTCACCGCCCTGGCCGACGCCGCCGACGAGATTGTCGCCGGTGTGCCGCACGGAGCCGTCGTCGCTCACCAGGTGGCGGAAGAACACCACGTCGACCGGCTGCTTGTCGGCGAAGAGCACCGCCGAGGCGTCCAGGTCGATCTCGCGCGTGCGCGAGCCGAACAGGCCACGCCGCTTGGCCGCCTGCCAGCCGAGCCCCATCCGGACCGCGGTCAGGGTGCCCCCGTCCTTCTTCTCCAGGCTGATGGCCTGACCCTTGGTCAAGTTGACGGTCACGGCTGAATTCCCTTCTCGGTGTTCCCCTGTTGCCGCGCGTGCGCGGTTGTCCAGAACCCTACGCAGGGGCACTGACAGTGCCGAACCCCGGCTGGTGCTTTGTGGCGGTGTTGCAACACTCGGCAGGCCGGCCGGGGTCCGGTCCGGCAGGGCCGGTCAGGCCAGGCCCGCCTCCCGCATCTGCCGCAGTTCCTTCTTCATCTCGGAGACCTCGTCACGCAGCCGTGCAGCGATCTCGAACTGCAGTTCCGCGGCGGCGGCACGCATGCGTTCGGTCATCTGCTCGATCTGTTCGGAGAGTTCGGCCGCGGGGCGGTCCGTGGGCACTGTGGCCCCGCCCTTCGCGGACTTGGCGGTCTGGCCGGCCTTCGCGCCCTTGGCCGCCTTGTCGCCGAGCGACGGGACGGGCGCCTTGGCGCCCTTGCCGTCCTTCAGGTTGCGATAGCCGGAGCCGAGCAGTTGTTCGGTGTCGACCTGCTCGCGGGCGATCTGGGCGACGATGTCGTTGATCTTCTTGCGGAGCGGCTGCGGGTCGATGCCGTTGGCCTTGTTGTACGCGACCTGCTTCTCCCGGCGGCGGTTGGTCTCGTCGATGGCCTTCTCCATCGCCGGGGTGATCTTGTCGGCGTACATGTGGACCTGGCCGGAGACGTTCCGGGCCGCGCGGCCGATGGTCTGGATCAGGGAGGTACCCGACCGCAGGAAGCCTTCCTTGTCCGCGTCGAGGATCGCCACCAGGGACACCTCGGGCAGGTCGAGGCCCTCCCGCAGGAGGTTGATGCCCACCAGGACGTCGAACTCGCCGGCGCGCAGTTCACGCAGCAGCTCGACGCGGCGCAGGGTGTCGACGTCGCTGTGGAGGTAGCGCACCTGGATGCCCAGCTCCAGGAAGTAGTCGGTGAGGTCCTCGGCCATCTTCTTGGTAAGCGTGGTGACCAGGACGCGCTCGTCCTTGTCGGTGCGCGTGCGGATCTCGTGCACCAGGTCGTCGATCTGGCCCTCGGTGGGCTTGACGACGACCTCCGGGTCGACGAGTCCGGTCGGGCGGATGATCTGCTCCACGACGCCGTCCCCGCGGGACAGCTCGTACGTCCCGGGGGTCGCCGACAGGTAGACGGTCTGTCCGATGCGCTCCTGGAACTCCTCCCACTTCAGGGGCCGGTTGTCGAGGGCGGAGGGCAGCCGGAACCCGTGGTCGACGAGGGTGCGCTTGCGGGAGGCGTCGCCCTCGTACATGGCGCCGATCTGCGGGACGGTGACATGGGACTCGTCGATGACGAGCAGGAAGTCGTCCGGGAAGTAGTCCAGCAGGGTGTTGGGCGGGGAGCCGGGCAGGCGGCCGTCGAAGTGCATCGAGTAGTTCTCCACACCCGAGCAGGTGCCGATCTGGCGGAGCATCTCGATGTCGTACGTCGTGCGCATCCGCAGGCGCTGGGCCTCCAGGAGCTTGCCCTGCTTCTCCAGCTCGGCCAGGCGCTCCCCCAGCTCCTTCTCGATGTCGTTGACGGCCCGCTCCATGCGTTCGGGGCCGGCGACGTAGTGGGAGGCGGGGAACACGTACAGCTGCTGGTCGTCGCTGATGATCTCGCCGGTGACCGGGTGCAGCGTGGACAGCGCCTCGATCTCGTCGCCGAACATCTCGATGCGGACGGCCAGCTCCTCGTAGACCGGGAAGATCTCGATGGTGTCGCCGCGGACCCGGAAGGTGCCGCGGCTGAACGCCAGGTCGTTGCGCGTGTACTGGATCTCGACGAAGCGGCGCAGCAACTGGTCCCGGTCGATCTCGTCGCCCACGCGGAGGGGGACCATGCGGTCGACGTACTCCTGCGGCGTGCCGAGGCCGTAGATGCAGGACACCGAGGCGACCACGATGACGTCACGCCGGGTCAGCAGCGAGTTGGTGGCGGAGTGGCGCAGGCGTTCGACCTCCTCGTTGATCGAGGAGTCCTTCTCGATGTAGGTGTCCGACTGCGGGACGTAGGCCTCGGGCTGGTAGTAGTCGTAGTACGAGACGAAGTATTCGACCGCGTTGTTCGGGAGGAGCTCGCGGAACTCGTTGGCCAGCTGGGCGGCCAGGGTCTTGTTCGGCGCCATGACGAGCGTGGGGCGCTGGAGCTTCTCGATCATCCACGCCGTGGTGGCGGACTTGCCGGTGCCGGTGGCGCCGAGCAGGACGACGTCCTTTTCCCCGGCCTGGATGCGCTGGGCCAGGTCGGCGATGGCGGTCGGCTGGTCGCCGCTGGGCTGGTAGGGGCTGACGACCTCGAAGGGCGCCACCGTGCGTTCGATGTGGGAAACGGGCCGCATGGGTTCCACCGTACGACCCCGCACTGACAACGGGGTCTGATCAGCGGTTCTGCGGGGTGCGCGGGCTGTGGTGGCCGGGCCGGCGGGAGGGGAGGCGGGCGGGGCGGAGCGGGTGGCGGCGTCCTAGGTGGGAGGCGACGGCGGCGGCCGGGACGCCGGGTTTGCGTTCGACCGGGGTCCAGTCGGGCCGGCCCGCGACCATGTGCGGGTCGAACATGACCACGATGCCCGCGATGAGCAGGAACGTGAGGGGGCCGATCAGCATCGGGGCGAGCGCGGAGGCCGCCGACGCGCCCGTGCCGGCGTCGGAGGTGCCGTGCAGGTGGACGGTGAGCGCGGCCATGCCGGTGTAGTGCATGCCGCTCACGGCGAGCCCCATCACCAGGCTCGCTCCGACGCTCCACAGGAAGCCTCTGACCTGACCGGCAGCCCAGAGGGCGGCGGTGGCGGCGACGACCGCGATGACGACGGAGACGGCGACGGTGAAGGTGTTGTAGGTGAACCGCCCGTCGAACTGCATGCCGGCCATGCCGAGGTAGTGCATCGAGGCGACGCCCAGACCGGTGATTGTGCCGCCGGTGAACAGCGCGGTCCCGGTGGCACCCCGGTAGCCGACGATGAAGATCCCTACGCCGACCATGACGATGGCGAGGCCGAGGCTCGCGTAGGTGATCGGCTTGTCGTAGTGGATGGGTGCCTCGTCGATGGTGAAGCCCATCATGGCGACGAAGTGCATGGTCCATATGCCGGATCCGATGGCGGCCGAGCCCAGGGCCAGCCAGGCGGGTCGGCGGGAGTGCCTGACCAGCAAGGACCGGGTGGTACAGCGCAGGCCGAGAGCACCCCCGAGGCAGGCCATCAGGTAGGCCACCAGCGGCGTGACGGCCCCGTAGCTGAATCCGTCGACCGTGCCTTGCATGTGCGGCTGCCTTTCCGCCTTTTACATCCCGGAATGCCAGAAAATGTTCCCCCTCCCCGGACCGCCCCCGCGGCCAGGGTTGACGCAGAGAGTATGACCCGAGCCGGAATGGTCGAACGATTTTCCGGCAAAGAAACACGGGCTTGCCCCAGTTGTGCGGCACCGGTGTGCACTCCTGGTCATCCGTATGCCCCCTGTGGACCTCCTGCGCCCAGGCGGCACTGACGCTCTGCTGTCAGTCTGAAGCTGTCCGTGTTCGCCGACGTGAGGAGGACGCATGCACGCGCGCGCAGTTGCCGTCACGGCCACCGCGGTCCTGGGGACGGCAGCCCTGATGAGCCCGACCTCGGACGCCCGGGCCGGCGATACCGGCGAACCGACGGTGATCGCTCACCGCGGCGCCTCCGCGTACGCCCCGGAGAACACCCTGGCCTCGATCGACAAGGCGGCCGCGCTGGGCTTCCACTGGGTGGAGAACGACGTCCAGCGCACCAAGGACGGCAGTCTCGTCGTCATCCACGACGACAGTCTGAAGCGCACCACGAACGTCGAGCAGGTCTTCCCCGGCCGGGCCCCCTGGAAGGTGAAGGACTTCACCGCCGCCGAGATCGCCCGGCTGGACGCGGGCAGCTGGTTCTCCCCCGCGTTCGCGGGCACGCGCGTGCCGACGCTCGCGCAGTACATGCGCCGGGTCGAGCACAACCACGAGAAACTGCTCCTGGAGATCAAGAACCCGGAGCTGTACCCGGGCATCGAGAAGCAGACCATGAAGCTCCTCGACAACGAGGGCTGGCTGGACGGGCGCCACCGCGCGCGTCTGATCGTGCAGAGCTTCAGCGCGGACAGCATCCGCACCGTCCACCGGCTGGAGCCCGCGGTCACCACCGCCTACCTCGGCCGGCCCTCCGTGGGCCAGCTGCAGGGCTACGCGGACTTCACCGATCTGATCAATCCCTCGTACGGGAAACTCACCGGCGCCTACGTCTCGACGGTGCACGCCCTCGACGGACCGCACGGCAGGCCGCTCGGCGTGTTCGCCTGGACGGTGAATGACGCGGCGACCGCGTCGAAGGTCGCCGCGTACGGCGTGGACGGCGTGATCACCAACAAGCCCGACGTGGTGCGGGCGGCGCTGAACGCCGCGCACTGAGCGGGCCGAAGGGGCCGGGCGGACGGCGTTGTCAGTGGTGGGCCGTACCGTGGGCGCATGGACACGGATGGGCAGGACGAGCAGCGGGTGGTGTGGGCCGTGGTGGCCACCGGCATCGGTCCCCTGATGCTGGTGGCGACCCGTGACGGGCTGGTCAACGTCGTCTTCCACGCGACGGACGGGGTGCGCGACCGCACCCTGGAGCGGCTGGCGGCCCGGCTGGGCGGCGAGCCGGTCGAGGATCCCGCTTCGCCGCTGCTGGCCGAGGCCATACGCCAGGTCGAGGAGTACCTCGCGGGTGAGCGCCACGCTTTCGACCTGCCGCTGGACTGGTCGCTGATCTCCGGCTTCAACCGGCAGGTGCTGCGCGAACTGGCCGCCGGGGTGCCGTACGGCACGGTGGTGGGGTACGGCGATCTGGCCGGCCGGGTCGGGCAGCCGGGCGGTGCCCAGGCGGTGGGCGCGGCCATGGGGGCCAATCCGCTGCCGGTGGTGGTGCCGTGCCACCGAGTGGTGGAGAGTGACGGCGGTATCGGCGGGTTCGGGGGCGGGCTGGAGACCAAGCGGAAGCTGCTCGCCCTGGAGGGCGTGCTGCCCGAGCCGCTGTTCTGACGGTCGCCCCCTCGGGCCGGGCCGCTACGCGTAGTGCCGGGCTTCGACGATGTTGCCGTCGGGGTCCCGGAAGTAGAAGCTGCGGTCGGCGTTCCCCCGGGCCCCGTAGGAGTCGTGGCCGATGTCGCTCATGGGGACACCGTGCTCGTGGAGGCGGGCGCGCAGGGCGTCGAAGTCCCCGGCCGGCAGGGCCAGGCAGACGTGGTTGACGGGGTGGCCGGCGCTGTCGGCCGCGCCGGGCAGCATGTTCATGCGCTCCGCGACGGTGCGCGGGGCGAGGTCGAGGATGGTCTCCTCGTTGACCCGCACGGAGGGGAACGTCACCTTTCCCTCCGTGAACTCGGCGACGCGCAGGGGCTCCAGGCCGACCGTCCGCTCGTAGAACCCGGCAGCGGCGACCGGATCGGTCACCCACAGGACGATGTGGTCGAGACGGGTGCGGTAGTTCGTCATGCGGCCCAGGCTGGCGGCATCGCCGGCGCATCGCAACCGTGCGTCCCCGACGCATCGCAACCGCGCCTCCCGGGCGGCGTACCGCTGCGGCGACCGTTCACCTCGGGCCGGCGGAGTGCGCGGCCCACGTTTACACCGGTGCCGAGCCCGCCAGAGATGAGGAAGGACCGACGGACAGGAGGCGGTGCGTGGTGCTGATGGTGTCGGAAGAGGTCCGGGAGGCCCTGGGCGCACGGCGGCCGGTGGTGGCCCTGGAGTCCACGATCATCGCGCACGGGCTGCCCCGGCCGCGCAATCTGCGGGTGGCTAGGGAACTGGAGGAGTCGGTACGGCAGGAGGGCGCCGTACCCGCGACCATCGCCGTGTTGGACGGGCATCCTCATGTGGGCCTGGACAAGGAGCAGTTGGAACGGGTGGCGAACGAGGACGGCATCCGCAAGCTGGGGCACCGGGACCTGCCCCTGGCGATGGCGACCGGGGCGAGCGGAGCGACGACGGTGTCGGCGACCGCGCGGCTCGCGGCGCTGGCGGGCCTGCGGGTGTTCGCGACCGGCGGACTGGGCGGTGTGCACCGGGAGTGGACGGTGACGCAGGACGAGTCCGCCGACCTGCGTCTGCTGGCGCGCACCCGGATCACTGTGGTGTGCGCGGGGGTGAAGTCGATCCTGGACGTGCCGGCGACCCTGCAACGCCTGGAAACGCTGGGGGTGTCGGTCGCCGGGTACGGCACGGACCGGTTCCCCGGGTTCTACCTCGCCGACTCCGGGCACCCGGTCGACTGGACACTGAGCAGCCCTGAGCAGGTCGCCGATGTCATGCGGGCCCAGGAGGCGCTCCGCGCGCCCCACTCGGCACTGATCGTCGCCAATCCCGTTCCGGAGGCGGAGCAACTCGATCCGGGTCTCCACGCGCGCGTCCTCGCCGACGCGCTGAACGCCTGCGCGGAGGCGGGCATCACCGGCCAGGCGATCACGCCGTTCCTGCTGGACTACCTGGTGCGGCACACCGACGGGGCCTCGCTGAGCGCCAACCTCGCAGCGGTGCGCGGCAATGTAAGACTGGCCGCACGGATCGCCGCGGCGTGGACGAAAGTGTGACGTCGGGGCGGAACGGTGCGCTGCTGGTCGTCGGCGACGTCGTCACCGATGTCGTGGCCCGGCACCGGGGGCCGCTCGCCACCGGTACGGACACGGTCGCCGCGATCCGGATGCTGCCGGGCGGGGCCGGCGCGAACGTGGCCTGCTGGGCCGCCCACACCGGCTGCGCGGACGTACGCCTGCTGGGGCGGGTCGGCGCGGACTCGGCGGCATGGCACGAGCGGGAGCTGGTCGCGGCCGGGGTGCGCCCCCGTCTGGTGGTCGACCCGCGGGCGGCGACCGGCACCGTGATCTGTCTGGTCGACGGGGGCGCGGCGGCCGAACGCACCTTCCTCACGGACAGCGGTGCGTCCCTGCGGCTCGAACCGGACGACTGGTCGGACGCGATGCTCGACGGCGTCGCCCGGCTGCATCTGTCGGGCTACCTGCTGTTCTCGGAGCCGAGCCGGGCTCTCGCGGCGGTGGCGCTCGCGGCGGCACGCGCGCGTGGGGTTCCGGTCAGCATGGATCCGGCGTCGGCGGGGTTTCTCGTGGAGCTGGGCGTGGACCGTTTCCTGGCGTTCGCGGAAGGGCTGGACGTGCTGCTGCCGAGCCGGGACGAGGCGTGCCTGCTGACGGGGCTGTCCGATCCGGCGGACGCGGCGGCCAAGCTGAGCCGCCTGTTCCCCCTGGTCGTGGCCAAGTCGGGTGTGCGGGGTGCGCTGGTGGCGCGGGCCGGGAACGTGCTCGCGCGGGTCCCGGCGGCGCCGGCGACTCCCCGGGACTCGACGGGCGCGGGGGACGCCTTCACCGGTGCGTTCCTCGCCGCGCTCGTCGCGGGGGCGGACCCTGAGGAGGCGGCGGCCCGCGGCTGCCGGGCGGGGGCACGGGCGGTGGAACGAGTGGGCGGCAGACCGCCCCATCCGGGCTCGAACTGACGGAAGGGAGGCCGTAACTCGGGGGCCGCCACGAGGCGGGTGCGCCCCGACCGGTCGTCCCATCCCGTCGCCCGGCCGGGCGGTTCGGCCTGGCGGTTCAGCCGGGCGGTTCAGCCGGGCGGTTCAGCAGGTCTTCCCCACGGGTCGGCTCAGGCCTTGCGCCCCCAGGCGGAGATCATCGGCGCGGTGGTCAGGTCCATGCCGCCGGACTCGACGTTGGCCAGGTGCCGGTCGATCTCCTGGTCGGTGGCCAGTCCGACGGCCACCAGCCGGTCGCGAATCTGCCGGACGGTGGCGGACTCCAGGGCGGTGCAGGCGGGAGAGGTCATGGGGAAGTAGGCGTCGGCGTGGACCTCAAGCAGCCCCGCCTCGCGCAGCAGTCGCGGGAGCCTGCGGCCGTAGGCCAGGTCGGCGCCGCGCTCGGCGAGCAGGCTGCGGAAGCCCTGCCGCAGCCGGTTGGCGAGCCGCTGCTCCGGACCGTACTCGTCGGGGCAGGTCAGCGGCTGCAGGGCCGGGTCGGCATCCTCGACGAGCAGCCATCCGCCGGGCCGCAGCGCCTCGACCATGGACCTCAAGGCTCTTTCCCGGTCCGGCACATGGACGAGGACGAGCCGGGCGTGCACCAGATCGAACCCCTCCCCCGGCGGTTCCTCGGCGCTCACGTCGTGGACGCGCACCTCGACCGGCGGGCGGGCGGCCGCCACGAGCCGTGAGGTGTCGATGTCGGTGGCGACGACCTGCCCGGTGGGTCCGACCCGCTGGGCGAGCCAGGACACCACGGAAGTGCCGCCGGCCCCGACCTCCCAGCAACGCCAGCCGGTCACCGCGCCCAGGCCTTCGATGTGCCGGAAGGTCGTGGGGTCGAAGAGGTGGGCGAAGGCTTCGAAGCGTTCTGCCGCCTCGGCCTGCTGGTTGTCGAGGAGATAACCGTCGGATGGCGTCATGGCGGAATCATCTCAGCGCTCCGCGCACCCGGCCGGTCGGCTCTCTGTCCACAGGCGGGAACAAAGCGGAATCTCCTGTTCCCACAGGCCCGCACACGGATCGGCCCTGGCTGGCACACTGGCGGTCCACGACGCGGAAGCGTGGTGCGAGGGGATGCACACGAGGAGATCCAGGGGAGACAGAGATGTCAATGGCGGGGAATCTGCGCAAGGTCACGGGGCTGAGCAGGGTCGGCGGCCTGCGCAAGGTGGCGCGGCTGGCCCGGCGGCGGCCGCGCGTGGACCTGAGCCATCCCGCCCGGTCGCCGCTGGGCTCCTCCGTGGTGAACTGCGTGATGTACCAGGACGGCCGGCGGGTCCCCGGCTGCGCGGACCTGGTGGACGCGGTCCGGATGGTGCGCAAGAGCGGCGAGGGCTTCGTCTGGCTGGGACTGCACGAGCCGACGGACGGTGAGTTCGCGGGCGTCGCCGAGCTGTTCGACCTGCATCCACTGGCCGTGGAGGACGCGGTCGAGGCCCATCAGCGGCCCAAGCTGGAGCGGTACGGCGAGACGCTGTTCGCGGTGTTCAAGACCGTCTGCTACGTGGAGCACGAGCAACTGACCGCGACGAGCGAGGTGGTGAACACCGGGGAGATCATGGTGTTCACGGGCGCGGACTTCGTCATCACGGTACGGCACGGGCGGCACGGCTCCCTGGGCCCGCTGCGTGAGGAGCTGGAGTCGGACCCGCAGCAGCTCGCGAAGGGGCCGGCGGCGGTGCTGCACGCGATAGCGGACCACGTCGTCGACGACTACCTGCACGTCACGGACGCGGTGCAGGCCGACATCGACCAGGTCGAGACGGAGGTGTTCTCCGAGAGCGGTGCGCGGACGGACCCGGGGCGCATCTACCAGATGAAGCGGGAACTGCTGGAGCTGAAGCGGGCGGTGGTGCCGCTGGCCCGTCCCGTGGAGGACCTGGCGACCCGGCCCATCCGAGTGGTCGACCCGGAGATACAGGCCTACTTCCGGGACGTCCTCGACCATCTGATGAGGGCCAAGGAGCAGATCGCCGCGTTCGACGAACTCCTGAACTCCATTCTGCAGGCGCATCTCGCGCAGGTGACGGTCGCGCAGAACGAGGACATGCGGAAGATCACGGCCTGGGCCGCGGTGATCGCCGTGCCGACGATGGTGTGCGGGGTGTACGGCATGAACTTCGACCACATGCCGGAGTTGCACTGGCGGTTCGGCTACCCCCTCGTCATAGCCGTGATAGCAGGGGCGTGCCTGGTGCTGTACCGGGGCTTCCGGCGCAACGGCTGGCTCTGATCACAACCGGCGCTGATCACGGCCGGCACTCTTCACGGCCGGCGCTCTTCACAGCCGGCACTTGTCACGGCCGGCGCCGGTCAGCCGCTCCAGGCGGGGTGGCGGGGGTCGTCGGCGCGGACGAGGACGTCGGCCGTGCCGGCCGGGTCGGTCTCGGTGTCGTAGCGCTCGAAGGCGGGGAGCGTCCAGTGCTCGGCGTCGGGCGTGCGGCGGCGCAGGGCGCCCGGGGAGAGGAGGAGGTGGACGGTCAGGTCGAAGGGGAACCAGTGGCGCAGCAGGAGGGGGCCGTGCACCAGCAGGATTCCGCCGGGCGGGAGTTGGACGTAGGGGCTGCGGGTGGCGCGGTCGGTGGCCGGGTCCCAGAGGTCGGACAGGACGCGGCCGTCCCCTCCGGGGTCGAGCGGTCCGAAGACCTCGCGCCACAGGGCGCCGGTGTCGAACCAGCCGCCGTAGTACGACTCCGCGTCGCGTCGGCCGTGCTCCAGCCGGAGCGAGGCGGGGCGCAGGAAACCTTCGGTGCCGACGATGAGCGAGGGCCGCCCTCGTACGCGCAGCGCCTCCCCGACGCGCTCGGCGAGGTCCTGGGGGCGGGCGGCCGGGGCCCCGTCGACGCCGACGCGCAGCCAGTCGCCGCCGTCGGCCGGGCTCAGGCCGGTCAGCCGGTCGGCGAGCAGCCCACCGAGCCGCTCCCAGGTGATCGCTTCGAGTCGCACAGGGCCCATGATGCCTCGCCGGTCGGGCGCGGAGAGAGGAGAGCGGCGGGACGGGAGGCGGCGAGGGACGCGGGGAATGAAGCGCGTATGGCAGGGTCGGTGATTTCTCGCTCCTTCGGCGGACTTGTGGTCGTGCGGCCGCTCAGGCACACCCGGTGCCGCGGGTGCCGGCGGGGGCCGTTGCCGCTGCTCGTCCTGGAGCAGGGCGCGCCGCGGTGCCTCGACTGCGCGGATCTCGGGCATCTGGTGTTCCTACCGCGCGGGGACACCGCGTTGACCCGCAGGTCGCGGGAGGAGAGCACGCTGTCCGCCGTAGTGGTGCGGTTCAACCGGCGCAAAGGCCGGTACGAACGGCAGGGCGTGCTGGTGGAGGAGGCCGCGCTGGCCCGGGCCGAGGCGCGGTGTCTCGCGGATGCCGAGGTACGGCGCCGGCGGCGGGCGCGGGACGCGAGGCGCCGGGCGGTGGAGGACGAGCGGTTCACGGCGGCGTTCGCAGCGGAGATCCTGCGGCTGCTGCCCGGCTGCCCGGCCGACCGGGCCGTAGCCATCGCGACCCACGCGTCGGTGCGGGGCAGTGGACGGGTGGGGCGCAGCGCGGCGGGGCGGGCGCTGTCGCGGGAGGCGGTGATCTCCGCGGTGGTGGCGTCCGTGCGGCATGTGGACACGCCGTACGACCAGTTGCTGATGAGCGGGGTGGAGAGGCATGAGGCGCGGCGGCGGATCGCGGCGGCGGTGTGGGATGTGGTGCGGGAGTGGGAGGAGGCGGCGGATGTGGGCTGACACGGGGGATCCGGGCCGGACGGCCGGACCACGGCGCGCGGGGTCGAGGTGGGGAGCGTGATCGGCGGACCGTACTTCGCGCTGGTCGTGGTCGGCGTGCTGACGACCGGGGTGATGGCCGGGGTGTTCTGCGCGTTCTCGACGCTGGTGATGAGCGGGCTGGCCGGGCTGCCGCCCGCGCAGGGCGTCGCCGCGATGAACTCGGTCAACCGGGTCGCCCCGCGGCCGGCCTTCATGGGCGTGTTCCTCGGCACGGCGGTGGTGTCCGTGATGATCGCCGTGGTGACGTTCGTGGTGTGGCCGGGCGAGGGGAAGGCGGCGCTGCTAGGGGGCAGTGCGCTGTATCTGTTCGGTTCGTTCGTGGTCACGGTGACCGCGAACGTGCCGCGCAACGACCGGCTCGCCGGCCTGGCCCCCCGGGTCCCCGGAGGCGGCCGAGTACTGGCCGGCGTACATACGGCAGTGGACGTTCTGGAATCACGTGCGCATGACGGCAGCGGCGGCGGCCACCGTTTCCTATGTCCTGGCCCTCACCTGACCCGCTCCCGCCGAGCCCCCTCCCTCGCTGGTCCTCGCCGCACAGCGGCCGGCGGTCGCCGCTCTGCGGGGGCGAGGGCAGGGGTGCGGACGTATCGTGGCGAAAGGAGTGCGGCTCGCAGGACGCACGGCCCGTCGTACACCGGGTGCCCCTGGTGTGCGGACGCGAGGAAGACGACCATGGCCGATCCCAAGGGGTTCATGACGACGCCGCGCGAGGAGTGGCCGCGGCGGCCCGTCGGGGAGCGGGTGCGGGACTGGGACGAGGTCTACGTCCCCGGGGCGCTGCTGCCCATCGTCAGCAAGCAGGCCGACCGCTGCATGGACTGCGGGGTGCCGTTCTGCCACGACGCCTGTCCGCTGGGCAATCTGATCCCCGAGTGGAACGACCTGGTCTCCCGCGAGGACTGGCGGGCGGCGAGCGAACGGCTGCACGCGACGAACAACTTCCCCGAGTTCACCGGCCGGTTGTGCCCGGCGCCGTGCGAGGCGGGGTGTGTGCTCGCGATCAACCAGCCGGCGGTCACCATCAAGAACGTCGAGTGCGCCATCGCCGACCGGGCCTGGGAGGAGGGCTTCGCGCCCCCGCGGCCGCCGGAGCGGCTCAGTGGGAAGACGGTGGCGGTGGTCGGTTCGGGGCCGACCGGGCTCGCGGCGGCGCAGCAGCTGACGCGGGCGGGGCACACGGTCGCCGTGTACGAGCGGGACGACCGGATCGGCGGGCTGATGCGGTACGGCATTCCCGCGTTCAAGATGGAGCGGCGGCACCTGGAACGACGGATCGAGCAGATGCGGGCCGAGGGGACGAGGTTCCGTACGTCGACGACGGTCGGTCGGGACGTCCCGGCGACGGATCTGCGCACGCGCTACGACGCGGTGGTGATCGCCACCGGGGCGACCGCGTGGCGGGAACTCCCGGTGCCCGGGCGCGAGCTGGACGGCGTACATCAGGCGATGCAGTACCTCCCGTTGGCCAACCGGGTCTGCGAGGGGGACCTGGAGGTCTCACCGCTGTCCGCGGCCGGCCGGCATGTCGTCATCGTCGGCGGTGGGGACACGGGCGCGGACTGCCTGGGGACGGCGGTGCGGGAGGGAGCCGCGTCGGTGACGCAGCTGGACATCTACGCGCAGCCGGGTGCGGAGCGGGACGAGGACACGGAACCATGGCCGACGTATCCGAAGCTGTACCGGCTGTCGGCCGCTCACGAGGAGGCGCGGGATCTGCGGACGGCGCCGGCGGCGGACGCGGACGCGCGGCTGTTCGCGGCCTCCACGCTCCGCTTCGACGGGGACACCAAAGGCCATGTGCGGGCGCTGCACCTGGTCGAGGTCGACGCGCGCCGCCGGGCGGTGCCGGACAGCGGCCGGAGCCTGCCCGCCGACCTCGTGCTGCTCGCGCTCGGCTTCTCCGGGCCCGACCGGGCGGACGGCCTCGTCGACCAGCTCGGCCTCACGCTGGAGCCGCGCGGCACGATCGCCCGGGGCGCCGACTTCACGACCGGCGTTCCCGGGGTGTTCGCCGCGGGCGACGCGGCACGCGGCCAGTCGCTCATCGTCTGGGCGATCGCGGAGGGCCGGGCCGTGGCGGCGGCCGTCGACCACTATCTGACGGGCAGCGCACGGCTGCCGGCCCCGATATCGGCGTACGACCGCCCGATGACGGTCTAGCACCAGGTCACATGATCAATTACAAGCACAGCACGTTCAGCAGAGCAACAGAACAGGAGGTCAACGCATTCAGGACAGCAGGAAGTCCGCCTCCCCCGCCTTGGCGCCCTCGATGAACGCGGTCATCTCGTCGGTGGTGTAGATCAGCGCGGGCCCGTCGGGGTCGGTCGACTGCCGTACGGCGATCCGGCCGTCGGCCAGCTTCATCGCCTCCAGGCAGTTTCCGCCGTTGCCGCCGCTCCAGGGTTTGTGCCAGCCCTCGGTGCCCAACTCCCGTGCGGGCATGCCGTTGTAGACGCGACCGCGGGGATTGATGCGATCCATTCACAGCTCCTTGCGGAGATCCCGGAGGATCTCCTTCGTGCGTTGTGCCGTCGCGGCCTGCGCCGCCATGCGGTCCATGACCTCCAGGTGGGTCGCCACCTCGGAGCGCGCGTCCAGGTAGACGGCGCCGGTCAGGTACTCGCTGTAGACCATGTCCGGCAGTTCTGACATGGCGAATCGGAACAGCACGAAGGGCCCGTACGTCCCCGGGTGCGGACCGCTCGCGAACGGGGCGATCTGGAGCGTCACGTTGGGCAGCCTCGTGGCGTCGAGCAGTTTGTCGACCTGGGCGCGCATCACCTCCGGGCCGCCGACCGGCCGGCGCAGCACGGTCTCGTCCAGCACCGCCCAGAACCGGGGTGCGTCGGTTCGCGTGAGCAGGTCCTGGCGCTGCATGCGCAGGGCGACGTGGCGCTCGATGTCCTCGGGGCTGGTCTGGCCGACGGCGCCGGACCTGAGCACTCCGCGCGCGTAGTCCTCGGTCTGCAACAGGCCGGGGACGAAGTGCGGTTCGTAGGAGCGGATGAGGGCGGCCGCGCCCTCCAGGCTGACGTACATCGAGAACCAGCCCGGCAGGATGTCGTGGAACCGCTGCCACCAGCCGGGCTTGTTGGCCTCGTCGGCGAGCTGGACGAAGAGTTCGGCCTCGTCGTCGGGGATGCCGTAGGCCTTCAACAGGAGTTGCAGATAGGGGATTTTGAAGGAGACCTCGGCCATCTCCATGCGGCGGACGGTGGCGGGGGCGACGCGGAGGATGCGTGCGGCTTCCTCCCGTTTCAGCCCGGCGCGCTCCCGCAGGTCCAGCAGGCGCCGGCCGAGAACCACCTGGCCCACCGTCGGCGCGGACCGCGGTTCGCTCACGCTCCCACCTCCACACATCGATCCTGACAGCCCTGCGGCGCCATTCGAAGATTCATTCGATGATCGGTTGATCGTCGATGATCCCAACTGGCGCCGCTCAACATGCTGTTGCGAGCAGTGTGCCACGCCCCCTTACCGCATCACCCCGCACTCTGCATTTTTCAGAGTGACACTTGCCAAGTGTTCACGGCGGGGAGATAGTGGCAAACGTGATTCCGTCCGCGCCCTTAGGAACAGACGCTGCCGCAGACCGTCCCGGTCTCGGTGCCGCAAGGGCGGCAACCCCAGGTGGGGGCGCTGCCGAGCGCCGGTTCCGCTTCGAGTTGGCCGCACATCCGGGTTCCCCCGCACAGGCTAGACGGCTGGCGCGAGCTCGGCTGACCGGCTGGTCGGTATGCGCGGACACCTGTGACACCGCGGCGCTCGTCATATCCGAGCTGGTGACGAACGCGATCGTGCACACGGCGAGCAGCCGGGTGGTGTGCGAGCTGCACGACCACGACGACACGGTCCGCATAGCCGTGCACGACGAGGGCTGTGCCCCCGGTCAGCCGCGGCCGGCGGCGCAGCGGCCCGAGGAGGAGCAAGGGAGGGGGTTGCTCCTCGTCGACGCCCTGTGTGAGTCCTGGGGTGCGCAGGAACGCGGCCCCGGGCTGCTGGTCTGGGCCGAACTGGCCCGCCAGACCGACGCGGTCCGGGGAACCGCCGAGCCGCGCAACGACCTGGGCTGGGGTGCCCGCCCGAAGCCGGCCCCTTCGCACGGCGGCTCGGGCGAGGAGGAGCGGGCGGAGCGCGCGAAGGCCCGGCACGAGGGCCCCTGGGAGCAGCGCGGAGGGTGGGGGCGGCCGTGAACGGGCTCGGCTCGGGTCAGCCGCTCGGGCTGGGCACGCTGGTGCGGTTGCGCCGCCGGCAGCAGACGCCGGACGGGGTGCGAAGGCTGCCGGTTCCCGACGGCATGACCGCTCCGCTGGGCTGCGACGCGGTGGCCGTACCCGACCGCCTCGGTCCACTGGTCGTACCGCGGCTGCCGCGCGTGGGGTGCGTGTACGCCGATGGCGCGCACTGGTGGTGGATCGTCCCGTCGGACTCCGACTACGCCCTGCCCTGGCCGGCCCCGGCCCACTACGCGCCCGGCGCCCCCGTGCCCGCCACGGCCCGCCTCATCCACCGCCCCGAGGGCACGATCCCCTACACCCCGCCGATCCCGCTCTACCTGTCCCTGTGCCGGGTGACGGGCACGACCCCCGACTGGTCGCGAGCGGTCTCCGCCTGATCAGCGGTCCGGGCTCGCACAGGTCACTCCACGGCCTCGGCGGCGCCCCGGACGATCACCAGGAAGGCGTCCGTCGCGAGGTCCATGACCACTTCGGCCGGCAGGCCCTCCAGACGTCGCGCGTGGGCGAACTCCTCAGCGGGCCAGGAGCCGCGCGGGCCGCCGGCGGGAAAGCGTTCGAGCACCGTTCGCCCGTTCACCATCCTGCACCTCCAGAAGCGTCGTACCTGTAGGAGTTAACGCTCCGGAGAGGGGAAACGGCTCGCTCAGTGGCGGTACTGAGACATTGTCGACACCCGTTCGGCGCGGACGGTGAAGCTCCGCTCACTTTGCGACGCGAACCGGACATGATCGGTCCCAATGATCGACCGTATGTGCCGTATCACGCACGGATCGTGACCATTGGTCCGCTGCCACCCGTACGACACCGGCGGTCTAAAGTGCGGCGGGCCGGGCGGGCGCCGTGATCCGCTGTCGACCCGCCTCCAACTCCTCCAGCGCCTCGTGCAGTTGCCGGACGTGCCGTGGGGTGAGTCGGCCGGTCACATCCAGATGGACGGCGCAGGCGGTCGTCGTGTCGACGAGCCGTTCCAGTACGGCCGCGACCGCGTCCGTGCCCTCGGTGTGCCGGGCGAGGGCGGGCAGTTCGGCGGCCGAGAGCGTGATGGCCGTGCGGGCCTCGGCGAGGGTGCGGTACGCCTCGCGGCGCAGCGCCCACCGCTCGGCGCGGTCGCCGGACTCGCCGAGGACGTGGACGAGGTAGGCGTGCGCTGCGTCCTGCGCCACGGCGAGCCGCGACCGCACCCCTCCGCCCCGCTCCCCCGGCATCGGCAGATGCCCGACGACGAGGACGATCGCACAGGCCAGCAGGGTCTCTCCGATGCGGCCGGCGGAGGCCTGCGGCTCGCCGGTCACCATGATCAGGGCGAGGACGAGGACGGTGACGACGGCCGTCACGGCCGCGAAGTGCCGCGTGGCGACTGGGACGAGCGCCCCGCAGACTGTCACGAGGACGAGGAGTCCGGCCGGCCGGGGCAGCAGCGCGGCGCAGGAGGCGAACACCAGTGCACCCAGCACCGTGCCGGCGGCCCGGGACAACACGCGGGAGGCGAGCGGTCCGAGGTCGGGCTTGACCAGGAAGACGATGGTCATGGGCAGCCAGTACCAGTGCGGGTGGTGCCCGTCCCAGTGGGCGTGGTGCAGCGCCTGGGCGATGGCCGCGCCGGCGCCGAAGCAGAGGGCGACCCGCATCCCGTACTCCCGCCCGCCGGGGCCGGACACGGCCCGGACGGCGGCCCGCACGCTACGGCGCCTGCGGTACAGGCCCTGCCCCTCGTCCATCCGGTCGAACACCTCGGCGGCCCGCAGCAGGGCGTCGTCCAGGGCGCGCAGCGCGGGAGCGGCCCGGACCGGCGCCGGCAGCGGTCCCGCGCCGGTGTTGCCGCGCACGGCGGCCGCGAGCCGCCGGGGCCCTTGCGCCGCCCGCGCGGAGACGGGCTTTCCGGCCCAGGCCAGCGCGGTGGCCGCTTCGGCGAGGGGCAGTGCGGCGGCGAACTGGGCGTGCAGCCTGCGCTCGGCGGCGGAACTGGCGAAGCGCCGGATCCGGGGTCCGGCGAGGGCGTCCTGGGCGTGATCGAGGGCGGCGGTGAGCGCGGCCCGCCGGGTCAGGGCGGTGTCGCCGCCGACCGCGTCGAGCAGGCCGGCGACGGCGTCGTACACGTCGGCCACCGCCTCGCGTTCCCCGTCGAACCGGAAGTCCCCGGCGAGCGAGCCCGGCGTGGGCAGCAGCAGGCGCAGCGCCAGCAGCCAGCCGGTGCCGGCGAGGAAGGCGAGCGCCGACTGCCAGCCGGTCTCCGGGAGTTGCATGCCCGCGCCGACGGCGGCCATGACGAGCAGCTGCGAACCGGCGGCGGACGCGACGGGCCCGACGGCACTGACGGCGCCGACGACCAGCCCGAGCAGGGTGAGCAGCAGCGTCAGCGGTACGGCGGCCAGGCCCTGTCCGCCGTACGTCCCGACGGCCAGCCCGAGTGCCCCCGCCAGCCCCGGCACCCCGAGGTTCTGGACCGATGCCCGCCGGCTGCCGGGCCGGTCGTTGACCCCGCCGAGCATCGCGCCGATGGCGGCCACGACACCTGCGGCGACACGGCCACTCGCCACCCCGGCGAGCGCCAGCGGGCCCACGGCCAGCGCACCGCGCGACACGGCACTCCAGTACACGGGCCCGCGCTGGGCACGCAGAGCGTGAGCGAGCCAGGGAGGCACGACGGGGCGCGACACGGAACTCCTGTTCGTACGAGGGCGAGGGCGGGGGCGGGGCAGGGGTTGGGCGAGGCCTGGGAAACGGGGCGGCGCTCGCCTCGCCTTCGGACGACAGTGACCGGGGCGTCAGGGCGCAGGTGTCAGGTGTCAGGTGTCAGGTGTCAGGTGTCAGGTGTCAGGTGTCAGGCCACGATACGGCGCGTTCCCGTACCGGACCGCACGTTCACGTTTCGGCGAGGTGAAAGGTGCCGGGGAGCCCGCCTTCGTTATGAACACAACGCGGACGGCGCGTGCTCGCACCGGCGCGGCGGTGAACGGCGGCCTGCCGGGACATGCCTCGCCGGGCGGCTATCCGAGGCCTCCGAGAGCCGCGATCCCGTGCGCCCACTCACCGGCCGGGCCGGGCCAGGCGAGCGGGGACCAGAAGGCGGTGATCAGCCCGGCGAGCGCGGCGGCGACGCACAGCCCCAGTCCCCAGAAGGCGGGAGTCTCCTCCCGGTTCCGTTCCAGCGTCAGGGCCACGACGGCGAACGCGATGACGAGGGTGACCAGGAGCAGCACCGCGCCGAGCAGGATCGTCACGACCGTGAACGCCGCCTTCTGCCAGATGGCCTGGTGCGACGCGTACGCCACCCGGTTCGACGTGACGACGAGCAGCGGCACCCAGGGCTGCAGGGCGACCACGATCGTGCACACGACACCGATCCGCAGGGGACGGGGCGGCCCGGGTCTGGGCGCCCGCTGCCGGTCGGGCTTGCCGGTGCCCGACGGCCCCGCGCCTGCCGCGCCCCCGCCGGAGTGCACCGTACCGGTGCTGGGCTCGTCCGTCCCCGTCCCCGTCGCCCCTTCGCCGGCCGGAGCCGCCTCGTCCGTCTCCACCGGCTTGCGCACCCACTCGCCCGCGAGCACGTCCTTCTCGGCCGGCCCGCCGTCGGCACCCTGCAGTCCCTCGCCCAGGAGGCGCAGATCGTCGCGCACGGCGCCGAGTTCCGCTTCGACCCGCTCCAGGAACTCGTCGTACTGCTCGTTCTCCTCGGCCGGCTCCGCCGGGTCCCAGGGCTCCTCCTCGGGGACGGCGACCGCGTCCGGCTCGTTGCGGTCCCGTTCCTCCTCCAGCCGCCGCTGTTCCTCGGCACGCCGCCGCCGGGCCAGTTCCTCCTGGGCCTGCGCCAGCAGCGCCTCGGTGTGTTCGCGCTCCTGGACGGCCTCGCGCATCATCTGCTGCGCCTTGATGACCCGCAGTTCCGCGGCCTGCAGTTGCTCCTGCACCTCGGCGAGGGCCTGTTCGCGCCCCTCGGTCCGCGCGCGCTCCGCCCTCTCCTCCAACTCGGTGAGACGGGCCTGCCACTCGGCCTGTGTCGTGCGGAGCCCGCGGATCAGGTGGTTGACGCGTCCCTGCATGTACTCCAGGGCGTCGCCGCGGGCCACGGCCCGGGCCAGTGAGTCGCCGGGGCCGTCGTCCCAGCCGTACACGTGCAGGTTGGTGATGAACTGGCTGCCCCTGGCCTGGTAGACGCGCCCCTCCTCGGACGCGCTGCCCCAGAGTTCGGACCGTTTCCCGACCTCCGTGCCCGGTTCGTCCGGAGCGCTCATCGTTCGGTGATGTGCTGGTCACCCATGGACTGGTAGATCCGGGCGCTGCCGGACGCCCGCGCCTGGAGCCGGACGTCGCCCCGGACGTTCTGCCGGGCGGGGCCCGGGTCCAGCGCGGCCAGGAGGGTGCGCAGGTCGTCGGCGGCGCCGGGGTGGTCGGCGAGGAGGGCCGCGAGGCGCAGCTGCCAGGCGTCGGCGATGCGCTGACCGGCGGCCGCCGCGTCGTTGTCGTCGCCGTCGGCCGCGGCGGCCAGGAGGGCGCGGCGCGAAGTCTCCAGCTCCTCACCGACCTCGTCCGCGGCTTGCGGGCGGTACCTGCGCCAGACCGTGACGATGCCGTCCCGCGCCTGCTGCCAGGCCTCCGTGACGGCGAGGGTGACCACCGCCGTGCCGGCTTCGCCGGCCAGGGTGAGCAGAGTGGGATCCATGGTTTCTCCCCCGAGGTGACGGCCCGGACCGCGCTGTCCCGGCCCTGGTACGAGGACTGAGCCAGCCACACTAGCCCAACTCGGCTCGGGCGCAGTGACGTTGTCATTCCAGTCCCGTCCGCCGCGCAAACACCCCCGGCGCCGGTCGATCAGGCCTCCGGTCCCCGGCCGTCCCGCAGCCGTTCGGCGAAGGCCCGCGCGGCGGCCAGGTCACCGGGGTTCGGCCGTTGCTTGCGGATCCCGCCGACGATTTTGAACGGCGCCCAGGTGTCGAACGCGCGGCACGTGTAACTGCCGTCCACCGAGAAGCCCTTGGCTCGCAGGAGCCGGACCACGGGACGGGTGAACGGCGCCGGCGGCAGCTCGGGAAGCCCGCTGGTGGCGAACACGAACGCCCGGCCCGTGCCGGCAGGCAGCGCCCTGACCAGGTCGGTCAGGCTGGGGTGCAGCCTGCCGTAGAAGACACCCGAGCCGAATCCCACTAGGTCCGCTACGGCCAGTTCGGCCGGGTCGGCCTGTTCCGGGGAGACGACCTCGGCGTCGAGCACCCGGGCCATGCTGTCGGCGACACGGCGCGTGTTGCCGTGCGACACGGAGGCGCACACGATGACGGATTTCATCCTCACGTTTCCCTTCTCTCGCTTCTGTCATTGAGGACGAGTCGGGGATGCGCGGATGTGACATCCCAGGGGGTGCGAATTCCAAGGTGCGGTACCTCGCCCCCGAATGGCGCGGGCGGGGTTTTCGTGAGGCGGCTCGGGGCGCGCGGCGGCCGGTTACGGCAGGCCGGCCGCGTCCGCTGCCGTGCGCAGCACCTCGCGCAGCATCTCGGTGGTCAGGCGGCCGGTGAAGGTGTTGCGCTGGCTGACGTGGAAGCAGCCGAAGAGGTCCAGGCCATCGAGGGCGACCCGGGTGCCGTGCCCGAACGCGGGCCGGGGCCTGGGCACCGTCCAGCCTGCCTCGGCGAACGCGGGCAGCGCCGCCTGCCAGCCGAAGGCTCCGAGCACGACAGCTGCCTTGAGGGTCGGGCGCAGCAGCTTGAGTTCCTGGACCAGCCAGGGGCGGCAGGTGTCGCGCTCCCCTGGTGTCGGCTTGTTGGCGGGCGGCGCGCAGTGCACCGGTGCGGTGACCCGGACGCCGTGCAGCTCCAGGCCGTCGTCGGCACTGACGGAGGTGGGCTGTGAGGCGAGGCCCACGTCGTACAGCGCCTGGTAGAGCACGTCTCCCGAACGGTCACCGGTGAACATGCGGCCGGTGCGGTTCCCGCCGTGCGCCGCGGGGGCGAGCCCGATGATCACCAGCCGGGCATCGGCCGCCCCGAATCCCGGCACCGGCCGCCCCCAGTAGGTCCAGTCGGTGAACGCGGCCCGCTTGGTCCGGGCGACCTCCTCCCGCCAGGCGACGAGCCGCGGACAGGCCCTGCAGTCCGCGACCCGCCGGTCGAGCCGCGCCAGGCCAGCGCTGTCGTCGTGCATAGGCCCACCGTATGCCCGGCCGGCCCGGCCCACTGGTCCGGCCCGGCGCGTTAGGGTCGGGGCCATGGCTACGGAGGATGCGGGTGGGAACGTGAACCCCGGGACCGGCGGACCGGCGGACCGGGGTGCCGGCCAGGCTGCGGCCGGTGGTGGCAGCGCCGAGGGCACCGGCGGCGAGCAAGGTGTCCACCCCACGGTCGACCCCAAGGTCGCCGCCGCGGTGGCCGCCGCCGAGGCCGCCGGTCCGGCCCAGGGCGAGACCGTGCGGATCGACAGCTGGATCTGGGCCGTACGTCTGATCAAGACCCGCTCCCTGGGCGCCGCAGCCTGCCGCGGTGGACACGTCCACGTGAACGGCGAGCGCGTGAAGCCCGCCTACTCGGTCCGCGTCGGCGACGAGGTGCGGCTCCGGAACGAGGGCCGGGAACGGATCGTGATCGTCAAGCGCCTCATCCGCAAGCGGGTCGGTGCCCCGGTCGCCGTCCAGTGCTACGTCGACAACTCCCCTCCTCCCCCGCCGCGCGAGGCCGTTGCCCCCGCCGGCCTGCGCGACCGTGGCACCGGCCGCCCCACCAAGCGGGACCGCCGCGAGATGGAACGCCTCCGTGGGCTCGGAGGGCCCGCCGGACCGGGTGGCCCCGGCGAGCCCGGCGGCCCCATCGAATCCCGGGGCGCCGGCCGGCCCAGGAGACAGGGCGGCGGCCGAACCGGCCGGTAGTCCCTGGGGGAGGGCCGGCCGAACCTCCGTCCGACGGCACGTGCCTGTAGGAACGGGCCCGTAGCCCCCGGGGAGGGCCTGGGCCCGGCCTAACGACGCCTGCCGCTACGACGCCTGCCGCTACGAATGCCTGGTACGAACTCGCGTCCCGCCCGGCCCCTGCCCGGCAGACCGCCGGGCGATGCCGGCCGGGCGCGGGGGCCCGGCCGGCCCCTGCCCGGCGGTCTCCCGTGCGGTCACGCGGATCGCACAGGTCACGCGGATCGCGCCGGTCGCGCCCGGCCTGCCGTCCGGCGCAGGAGGGCCGGCAGGGCCGCGTTGTGACCGCGCCGGGCCCAGGCGATCAGCGCGAGCGGAACGATCAGGACCAGCGGCGTGGCCGCGTTCTGCCCGTCGAAGACGGTGAGCTGGACGATGAACGCGCCCACCATCAGCGCGCTCAGCGCCGTCGCCGCCACCGACTGCAGGACCGGCACCAACAGGGCGACCGCACCGGCCAGTTCGAGCAGGCCGATGGTGTACATGCCCGCGCTGCCCCAGCCCATCCGGTCGAAGGACTCGACGGCCGAGGGGTGTGCGATCAGCTTGGGCAGCGCGCTCGCCAGACCGAAGAACAGCGCGAGCAGCACCTGTACGGAGCGGAGCGCGACCCGTCCTGCACGACGCCTCCCTGCCCCGGAGGCAGCAGAGCGGGTGGCGTGGTCCGACCGGCTGGAGGGAGCGTTCGCGGCGGACGGCGCGGTGGGGACTACGGGGACGGTGGTCTCGGACATGGAAGGCTCCTGGTCTGCTGTGTGACGTGTGCGAGGTGCTCTCGCTCGCTGTCACAGAGATGGACCCGGCCACGCCCGGGAACTCATCGGTGAACGGTCCCCCCGTCTCAGGAATTTCGGGGCACCGCCCTCACCCACACCCCGTCCGGTGTCAGATCCGTGTCCACCTCCAGTCCCG
This sequence comes from Streptomyces sp. L2, assembly GCF_004124325.1. Lineage (NCBI taxonomy): Bacteria > Bacillati > Actinomycetota > Actinomycetes > Kitasatosporales > Streptomycetaceae > Streptomyces > Streptomyces sp. L2. The sequence continues at coordinate 6,064,179 of NZ_QBDT01000001.1, read as the reverse complement.
CTTCCGCCAGGGCTGCTTCGAAGTCGTCCTTGGACAGGGGTCTCGACAGGAACGTCTGCGTCCAGGCCGCGTCCGGGAACTCGTACTCGGCGCGGACCGAGTTCACACCGTCGCCGACCGGCTCCGCCGAGACGATCCGCACGGTGAAGCCTCTCGGGTCGACGCGCACTCTCGGCAGGTCCGTGTGGTAGTCCTCGCCCTCCCGCTGGATGAGGACATAGCCGCCCTTGGCCACATGGCGGGCGCAGGTGCGCAACAGCCCCCGGCGCACGTCGATGTCGCCGGCGTGGACGAGGAACGACGCGAGCATCACCACGTCGAACCTCTCGGCCAGGTCCAGTTCCTCGATCGGGCCGCACACGGTGCGCGCGCCACGGACACGGGCGAGCATCTCGGCCGACTCGTCCACGGCGGTGACCGTGAACCCCCGCTCCAGCAGCGGATGGGTCACCCGTCCCACTCCGCTGCCCAGTTCCAGGATGTGCGCACCGGCCGGTACCGCCGCGGCGATGATGTCCGGTTCGTCGCCCACCGGCAGCCGTTCGTACAGCTCCACCGCGCAGCCGTCCGGGGTGATCACGCCGGGTCCCGTGCCCTCGTATCCCTCACGCATCGCTTGTCCTCCCCCTCTCGTGCTCCCGCCTTTTAGTCCCGTCGACCGAACAACGGCCCGGCGCCGCCCGCCCGTTCCCGCCCACCGCCAGTTCACTCGTTCGAGTCATTCGAGCTCCAGCGGGAACCATCCGTGTCCGATGTGCCAGTGGCCGCCCGCCCGCAGATGGTCCCCGACCGCCCGCTCCACCGAGGTGCGCCGCGGCAACTCCGCCACCGGCAGGTCCGGATCCCCGAAGACGAACCGGACGGGCTCGGTGTCGGCGCGTTCGTTGTCCTCCCGTGCGGGCCGGAACCGTTCCTGGAAGCGGACGATGTTGGACTCGGCCGGCAGGTAGCGCTTCAACTGCGGGTCCAGCAGCCAGGAATGGCACAGGGCGGTCTCGACGCGTTCCTCGGGGAAGTGCCGGCCGAAGAAGTCCCGGGCCAGGTCCAGCGAACGGTCGCAGGCCGACGGGGTCAGGGGACCGAGGAAGTCGGGGATGTGGAGGTTCAGGCAGGGCATGCCCGGGGCCGCGTCCAGGCCGGCCGCCGCGATCGCCGTGGAGCCGCGCTGTCCGAGCCGCGCCCGCTCGAACTGCAGCCGGCCCAGCTGGAACAGCTCGCCGCGGAAGTGCCGGACGAGCCAGCGTTTGTGGTGCAGCCCGATCACTCCGTGCCGTCGGCGGTACACCGTCAGGTTCCGGCCCAGGTCCGCCAGGGTGCGGCGGGAGACCTCGGCCGGGATGCCACGTCGCCGGTGGAGAGCGAGGGTGTGCGGGAGGGCGGCGACGAAGACGAAGACGGCGAAGGAACCGCCCAGTGCGGCGGGCGACGCCGCGAACAGGTCGCCGAGATCGGGCGTGCGGCCCGTCTCCGCCGGTTCTTCCAGCAGCTCCGTCACGCACGCGTGGAGGAGTCTCAGTGCGCCCGGGTCCCCGGCGAGGGTGCGCCGCAGCCCGACGAGTTCGTTGATGTCCTCGTGCGGCACACTGAGATCGAGAAGCAGTTCGGGCAGGTCGTCGGCGTCCGGCAGCACAGCGCGGTCCCCCTAGGTGCGCGGTTTCCCTGGCGGGGACGTCCGCGCGGCGTCGATCCGGCCCCCTCGGCGTCTCCCAGGTCGTTCGGCATCTGCCGGGCCCTCTCGGGAGCCCCTTCGGGCGCCTGGCCGTCGTTGGTGAACGTCCCCGTCGAAGAGTACGTTGCAAGTGGGAGTGATGATCCGGATGCGTACAGGCAGTGAACCGGCGACCGCGCGCAGCGCACTGCGGGCGCGGTTCTGGCTGAGCCTGTGGGGGGTCGCCTGGGCGATCTTCGGTACGGCGGCGTTCGCGTTCGCCGGGCGCACCGGCTGGGCGGCCGCCTGCGGGGCGCTGTGGCTCGTGGCCACCATCGACCTGGCCTTGATCGTCCGGCACCGCCGGCAGGGCCCGCACTACCAGCCCGGCCCGGACATCCCGCCGTACCGGCCGGTGGACGGCGACCTGCGATACGGGCCGAGACGGCCGTACCGGAACAGGCGGCCGTTCGGCCGGCCACCGCGCCACGGGCATCCGTGACACCTCTCGCCCGCCCACAGGGCCCACGCGCTCACCCGTAGTCGACCTGCGGGGCAGGGGGGAAGGGCGAGGACGGTCCGGGGACGTCAGGAGTCGAACCGGGCCGCCTTCAGGTACTCGGGGTTCGGGTCCAGCGCCGCGGCCAGCCGGAAGTGCCGTTTGGCCTGGTCGGGGCGGCCCTGCCGCTCATAGGTGCGGGCGAGCGCGAAGTGCGCGAAGGCGTTGTCCGGCTCGCGCTCCAGGACGATCGTGAACTCCAGCTCCGCCGGTCGCAGTTGCGCCGCCGCGAAGAAGGCACGCGCGCGGAGCAGACGCGCGGCCGTGTTCTCCGGATGCGCGGCGATGACCCCGTCGAGCAGCTTCACCGCTCCCCGGGGGTCCCGTGCGCTGAGCAGGTGCTCGGCGGCGCGGTAGTCGATGACATGCGTCTCCGGGGTCTGTCCGCTGGAACCGCTGGTCTCGGGCACGGCGAAGTCCTTCCCTCTCTGAAGTGGTTCAACGCCGTACCACCGGGCCGCTATTCCGTGCCGGACCTCCGGGCGCGGGTCACCGGGACTCGCGTGCCCGGCGCGTGAGGTCGTCCCAGACCTCGCCGACGCGCTTGTGCAGGGCGTCCAGCGGTACGTCGTTGTCGATCACGATGTCCGCGATCCGCAGGCGCTGTTCACGGGTCGCCTGCGCGGCCATACGCGCGCGTGCGTCGTCCTCGGTCATCCCGCGCAGCCGTACCAGCCGGTCCAGCTGGGTCTCGGGGCTCGCGTCGACGACGACCACGACGTCGTACAGCGGCGCCAGCCCGTTCTCCGTGAGCAGCGGGACGTCGTGCACGACCACGGCGTCCTCGGCGGCGGCGCTCTCCAGTTCGCCGGAGCGGGCGCCCACGAGGGGGTGCACGATCGAGTTGAGGACGGCCAGTCTCCCGGGGTCGGCGAAGACGATCGAGCCGAGCCGCGGCCGGTCCAGGCTGCCGTCGGCGGTCAGGACGTCCGTGCCGAAGGCCTCGACGACGGCCGCGAGGCCGGGCGTGCCGGGAGCGACGACCTCACGCGCGATGCGGTCCGCGTCGATCAGTACGGCGCCGTGCTCCACCAGCAGCCGGGACACCTCGCTCTTGCCGGCGCCGATTCCGCCGGTCAGGCCCACTTTCAGCATGAGCCGAAGCATAGGTGCTTCGCCGGCTGCCGAGTGGGGCGCCTTCCGGCGGCGCTGATCAGCCCTCGCCCTCCCGCTCCGCCAGGAAGCGTTCGAACTCGCGGCCGATCTCGTCCGCGGAGGGGATGTCGACCGGCTCGGCGAGCATGTTGCCACGGCTCTCGGCGCCCGCCGCCGCGTCGTACTGGTGCTCCAGGCCCTGGACGAGTGCGGTGAGCTCCTCGTCGCCCTCCCGGATCTGCCGGTCGATCTCCGTCTGCGTGCGGTGTGCGTCCGTGCGCAGCGCGTGCGCGACGCCGGGGAGGACCAGGCCGGTGGCGCCGGTGACGGCCTCCAGGACGGTGAGCGCCGCGTCGGGGTACGGCGAACGCGCGATGTAGTGCGGAACGTGTGCGGCGACACCGAGCACGTCGTGCCCCGCCTCCAGCAGGCGGTACTCCAGCAGCGACTCGGCGCTGCCGGGCACCTGCGCCTCGTCGAACGGGCTGCGGTGACCGGGAACGAGGTCGGTCCGGTTGCCGTGCGGGGTGAGGCCGACGGGGCGGGTGTGCGGGACCCCCATGGGGATGCCGTGGAAGTTCACGGACAGGCGGACGCCGAGCCGCTCGACGATCTGCCCCACGGCGGCCGCGAAGCGCTCCCACTCCACGTCCGGCTCGGGACCGGACAGCAGCAGGAAGGGCGCGCCGGTGGTGTCCTGGACGATGCGGACCTCGATGGCCGGCACCTCGTACTCGGTCCAGCGGTCCCGCTTGAACGTCAGCAGGGGCCGGCGGGCCCGGTAGTCCACGAGCCGGTCGTGGTCGAAGCGGGCCACGAGCTGGTGGGGATGCGCGTCGAGGAGCCGCTCGACGATCTGGTCGCCGGTCTCCCCCGCGTCGATGTATCCGTCGAAGTGGTAGAGCATGACAAGGCCGGCCGACTCCTGGGCGAGCGCCATGTCGACGACGGCCAGCCCCTTCGGCTCCCACGTGTACAAACCCTGCGGATCAAGCACAGTGACCGCTCCTCCTCTTGTCCGTACTCGACAACGCCCCCTGGAGCGTGGGCATTCCCGGGCCGGGCCTCTGATCAGGCATCTCGCGCGGCACACCTTGACGCCTCGTCACCTGGTCCGTACCTTCACCAGGAACGCGTTCACATACACGATCGAGATACAGGTTCATGAACGCTTGCATCCGCGCGAAGTCCTGACGGAGTCACGAAGGAACACGACAGGAAGGCACCCCCCATGCGTCAGCGCCCGCTGCTCACCTCCCTGCTCGCCACCGCCACCGGTGGCCTCCTCCTCCTGGCCAGCACCGCCCCGGCCTCCGCCTCCCCCACCAGGTCCCCCTCCGCGACCATCGAGGTCTCCACGGCCGCGCAGCTCAAGACCGCGCTCGGCGACGCGCGGCCCGGGGACACGATCCACCTCGCCGACGGGACTTACACCGGCAACTTCAAGGCGACGACGCCGGCCACGTCAGGCGCCCGCATCACGCTCACCGGCTCCCCCAGGGCCGTACTCACCGCGGGCGGCGGCTACGGCCTGCATCTCGACGGCGCCTCCTACTGGACGGTCAGCGGCCTGACCGTGACCGGCGGCCAGAAGGGGATCGTGATCGACACGGCCACGGGGGTCGTGATCGACGGCGTGACGGTGCACGGCCTGGACATGGAGGGGGTGCACTTCCGCAAGTCCAGCACGGACGGCGTGATCGAGAACTCGACGATCTACGACACCGGGAACGACGGCAGGGGCATGGGCGAGGGCGTCTACGTGGGCACGGCCAACACGCTCTCGGACCGCAGCGACAACGTGCGGATCCTCGACAACACCATCGGGCCGGACGTCGGCGGCGAGAACGTCGACATCAAGGAGGGAACCACCGGCGCGCAGATCATCGGCAACGTCTTCGACGGCAGCGGGCTGACCGACGCGAACTACGACGACTCCTGGGTCGACGTGAAGGGCAACGACGTCCTCGTCCAGGACAACACCGGCGCGAACACCACGAACGACGGCTACCAGACCCACACCCAACGCTCCGGCTGGGGCTGCGGCACGGTGTTCCGGAACAACAGCTCAGACCTGACGGGCGCCACGGGAGACACCCAACTGGCCATCAACGCCGCCAACTACAAGCCGACCTGCACGACAACGGTCTACGACTCCAACACCGTGACAGCAGGCAAGGGCCTGACCAACATCCCGGTCACGTCCTAGGAGCCGGCCGACCTGCAGGCGCCCCTAAGGGGCGCGGGACTGTATCGATATGTGGCTCCGCCGCGCGGGCGCGACAAGCCACAACTCATCCGCACCCAGAACACAACAGGCGCCCCAAAAAACACCGAGGGGCCGTACCTCAAAAGGTACGGCCCCTCAGCCTCAACGGCTAAGCCTCAGCGGCTGGGGGTGCCCCCTCTGGGGGAGCTCAGCTCTGGCCCCCGGCCAGCTTCTCGCGCAGCGCGGCCAGCGCCTCGTCCGAGGCCAGCGCACCGGAGGTGTCCGCACCCTCGGAGGAGTACGAACCGCCACCCGCGACCGGAGCGGCACCCGCGGCGTCCCCGCCCTCGGCGGCTGCAGCCGCGTCGGCCTCGCGGGACTTGATGACCTGCTGCTGGTGCTGCTCGAAGCGGGTCTGCGCCTCGGCGTACTGGCGCTCCCACTCCTCGCGCTGCTTCTCGTAGCCCTCAAGCCAGTCGTTGGTCTCGGGGTCGAAGCCCTCGGGGTAGATGTAGTTGCCCTGGTCGTCGTAGGACGCGGCCATGCCGTACAGGGTCGGGTCGAACTCGACCGAGGCCGGGTCGGCACCGAAGGACTCGTTGGCCTGCTTCAGCGAGAGGCTGATGCGACGGCGCTCGAGGTCGATGTCGATGACCTTGACGAAGATCTCGTCGTTGACCTGGACGACCTGCTCCGGGATCTCCACGTGGCGCTCGGCCAGCTCGGAGATGTGGACCAGACCCTCGATGCCCTCGTCCACGCGGACGAACGCACCGAACGGAACCAGCTTCGTGACCTTGCCGGGCACGACCTGGCCGATCTGGTGGGTGCGGGCGAACTGCTGCCACGGGTCTTCCTGGGTCGCCTTCAGCGACAGGGAGACACGCTCGCGGTCCATGTCGACGTCGAGGACCTCGACGGTGACCTCCTGGCCGACCTCGACGACCTCGGAGGGGTGGTCGATGTGCTTCCAGGAGAGCTCGGAGACGTGGACCAGACCGTCGACGCCACCCAGGTCCACGAAGGCACCGAAGTTGACGATCGAGGAGACCACACCGGAGCGGACCTGACCCTTCTGGAGGGTCGTGAGGAACGTCTGGCGGACCTCGGACTGGGTCTGCTCCAGCCAGGCGCGGCGGGACAGGACCACGTTGTTGCGGTTCTTGTCCAGCTCGATGATCTTGGCCTCGAGCTCCTTGCCCACGTAGGGCTGGAGGTCGCGGACACGGCGCATCTCGACGAGGGAGGCCGGCAGGAAGCCACGGAGGCCGATGTCGAGGATGAGACCACCCTTGACGACCTCGATGACGGTACCGGTGACGATGCCGTCCTCTTCCTTGATCTTCTCGATGGTGCCCCAGGCGCGCTCGTACTGGGCGCGCTTCTTCGAGAGGATCAGGCGGCCTTCCTTGTCCTCCTTCTGGAGGACCAGGGCCTCGATCTCGTCACCGACGGCGACGACCTCGTTCGGGTCGACGTCGTGCTTGATCGAGAGCTCGCGGCTCGGGATGACACCTTCGGTCTTGTAACCGATGTCGAGCAGGACCTCGTCCCGGTCGACCTTCACGATGACGCCGTCGACGATGTCGCCGTCGTTGAAGTACTTGATCGTCTCGTCGATCGCGGCGAGGAAGGCTTCCTCGTTACCGATGTCGTTGACCGCAACCTGCGGGGTGGTGGCGGTGGTCTCGGTGCTGCTCGTCATGTGGGAAAGGGCTCCGGTACGGACATTGAAGTCGTAGGTACTGCTACGCCGGGAGCCCGTATCGCTCTGTAGAAGCCGGACAGCCAAGGAAGCGCCCCACCAGACACTGGTGACGGCGCCTCGACAACCGAGGGGACATACAACAGATGCGAGCGCAGCCTGCTACGTCTGAGGTGCGCAGGCCCGCAGCGCAACTTGTAGCATACGGGGGCAGCCGAGCAGGGTCAATGCGCGAAGGCGCACACCCGGGGCAGATCGCCGCATACCCGGCACAAGAAACGTCCCATCACGCCGTGCAGGCGTACGGAACCCCTCCGTGACACGCGCCGCGGCCCGTCGGTTGGACGGAAGAGTACGACGAGGGAGCCGATCATCCAAGAGCCGGAACCGTACGTCCCCGAGGCACCCGAGCCCGAGGCCACCCGGCGTGACGCCGGGGTCGCGGAGAGCGCGCGGGCCAACCGTGGCTGGTGGGACCGCAACGCCGACGAGTACCAGATCGAGCACGGCACGTTCCTGGGCGACGACCGCTTCGTATGGGGGCCCGAGGGCCTGGACGAGGTGGAGGCCGAGCTCCTCGGGCCGCCCGAGGAGCTGAAGGGCAAGGAGGTCCTGGAGATCGGGGCCGGCGCGGCCCAGTGCGCGCGCTGGCTGGCCGCGCAGGGCGCACGTCCGGTCGCCCTGGACCTCTCGCACCGGCAGCTGCAGCACGCGCTGCGCATCGGCGGACCGTTTCCCCTGGTCTGCGCCGACGCCGCCGCGCTGCCCTTCGCGGACGGCTCCTTCGACCTGGCGTGCTCGGCGTACGGGGCGCTGCCGTTCGTCGCGGATCCGCGGGAGGTGCTGCGCGAGGTGCGCCGGGTGCTGCGGCCGGGCGGGCGCTTCGTGTTCTCCGTGACGCACCCGATCCGCTGGGCCTTCCCCGACGAACCGGGCCCGGAGGGGCTCGCGGTGGCGTCGTCCTACTTCGACCGGACCCCGTACGTCGAGCAGGACGACGCCGGCCGCGCGGTGTACGTGGAACACCACCGGACGCTCGGCGACCGGATCCGGGACATCGTGGCCGCGGGCTTCCGGCTGGTGGACCTGGTCGAGCCGGAGTGGCCGGCCTGGAACAGCTCGGAGTGGGGCGGCTGGTCTCCCCTGCGGGGCAACCTGATCCCGGGAACGGCGATCTTCGTCTGCGAGCGGGACTGAGCGGGACTGAAGGCACGCGCGCGTGACGGCTCACGCATGGCGCACACGAGCGTGACGGCTCGTGCACGGCCCACGCGCGCGTAGAGGCTGATTTCCGGGTCGTACGACACTGGGGGGCGTGATCCGTTACGACGCCCTGGACGCACTGCCCGTACGCTCCGCGCTGCCTGTCCTGACCGCGGCCCTGGAGGAGGACGGCACCGCCGTCCTGGTGGCCCCGCCCGGCACTGGCAAGACGACGCTGGTGCCGCTGGTGCTGGCGGGCCTGGTCGGGGGCGGCCCGGCGCGCCGGGTGGTGGTGGCGGAGCCGCGGCGGATCGCCGCCCGGGCCGCCGCGCGGCGGATGGCGTGGCTGCTGGGCGAGCAGCCGGGCCGGAGCGTCGGCCACACCGTGCGCGGCGAGCGGGTCGTGGGGCGGCACACGCGCGTGGAGGTCGTGACGACCGGCGTGCTGCTGCAGCGCCTCCAGCGGGACCAGGAGCTGCCCGGCGTCGACGTGGTCGTCCTCGACGAGTGCCATGAACGGCATCTGGACGCGGACACGGCGGCCGCGTTCCTGTGGGACGTACGGCAGACCCTGCGGCCGGAGCTGGGGCTGGTGGCCGCGTCGGCGACCACGGACGCCCAGGGATGGGCGCGGTTGCTCGGCGGGGCGCCGGTTGTGGAGGCGGCGGGGACCGCGCACCCCGTCGAGACGGTCTGGGCGCCACCCGCGCGTCCGGTACGGCCGCCGGACGGAATGCGGGTCGACCCGGCGCTGCTGGCGCACGTGGCGTCGGTGGTCCGGCGGGCGCTGGCCGAGCGGACCGGGGACGTGCTGTGTTTCCTGCCGGGCGTGGGCGAGATCGCGCGGGTGGCCGCACAGCTGCGGGATGCCGGAGGCCCGGGCGGCGGCGTGGACGTGCTCCAGGTGCACGGGCGCGCGCCGGCGGCCGTGCAGGACGCGGTGCTGGCACCGGGGACGCGGCGCCGGGTGGTGCTGGCCACGTCGGTGGCGGAGTCGTCCCTGACGGTGCCCGGGGTGCGGGTGGTGGTGGACTCCGGGCTCGCCCGGGAGCCGCGGGTGGACCACGCGCGCGGGCTGAGCGGACTGACCACGGTACGGGCGTCCCGCGCGGCGGGGCGGCAGCGTGCGGGCCGGGCCGGGCGTGAGGCGCCGGGCACGGTGTACCGGTGCTGGGCGGAGGCCGAGGACGGGCGCCGGCCGGCCTTCCCCGCGCCGGAGATCAAGGTGGCCGACCTGACGGCGTTCGCCCTCCAGGCGGCCTGCTGGGGCGACCCCGACGCCGCCGGGCTGGCGCTGCTGGACGCTCCGCCGGCCGGCGCGATGGCCGCCGCCCGGGAGGTGCTGCGGGCGGTCGGCGCGGTGGAGCCCACCGGCCGCGCCACCCCGGCGGGGACGCGGCTGGCCCGGCTGGGGGTGCATCCCCGGCTGGGGCGGGCACTGCTGGACACGTCCGGCGGAGGGGCCGAGGTGGTGGCCCTGCTGTCCGAGGAGGTTCCCCGGGAGTACGGCGACGATCTGGAGGCGGCGCTGCGGCGGGCCCGGGGCGGGGACGATGCCTACGGCACCCGGTGGCGTGCGGAGGTACGGCGGCTGCGGTCCGCGGCGGCCGAGTTCGCCCACCCGCCGGTCGACGCGCCCGGGGGTGGGGCGCGGAACGGCAGCCCCACCGCGGAGGTCGCTCCCGCGCGGGCGAATGCCGGGAGGGTCGTCGCGCTGGCGTTTCCCGAGCGGGTGGCCAAGTGGGACGGGGGGTCGTATCTGATGGCCTCCGGGACCCGGGTCGAGGTGGGTGAGGGGTCGGGGCTGCGGGGGTCGCCGTGGATCGTTGTCGCGGTCGCCGGCCGGGGCGCCGGGACGGCGCACGGGCGGGTGCGGCTCGGGGTCGCCGTGGACGAGGACGTGGCCCGGGACGCCGCCTCGGCGCTGGTGGGCGTGCGGGACGAGGTGCGGTGGGCCGAGGGGGACGTCGTAGCCCGGCGGGTCGAGCGGCTGGGGGCCGTCGAGCTGACGGTGCGGCCGCTCGGCGAAGCCGACCCCGCGCTCGTGCGGGGCTCGCTGCTGGAGGGGCTGCGGGAGGAGGGGCTCGGGTTGTTGCCGTGGCCGGCGGACGCCGTACTGCTGCGGCAGCGGATCGCGTTCCTGCGGGCGCACCTGGGGGAGCCCTGGCCCGACGTGTCGGACAGCGCGCTCCACGCGCGCGTGGACGAGTGGCTGGAGCCGGAGTTGAGCCGGGCCCGGCGGCGGAGCGATCTCGCGCGGATCGACGCCGGGCAGGCGCTGACGCGGCTGCTGCCCTGGGCGAGCGGGGAGGCCGCCCGGCTGGACGAGCTGGCGCCCGAGCGGATGGCCGTACCGAGTGGGTCCAGAATCCGGATCGACTACGGCGACCCGGAGCGGCCCGTGCTCGCGGTGAAGCTGCAGGAGATGTTCGGGCTGGACCGGACGCCTGCCGTGGCCGGTGTTCCGCTGCTCGTGCACCTGCTCTCCCCCGCCGGGCGTCCCGCCGCCGTGACCGCCGACCTCGCCTCCTTCTGGCAGGACGGCTACCGGGCCGTACGCGCGGAGTTGCGCGGGCGCTATCCGAAGCATCCGTGGCCCGAGGACCCGGCCGGCGCCGAGCCCACCCGGCACACGAACGCGCGCCTCAGGCGCTGACCGGTCGCCTCGGGCTCTGACCGGTATCGCCTCAGACGCTGACCGGTTCGGGCGTCGCAGTCTCCGTGGGCGCCGGGTCCTCCGGGCGGCGCCCACGTGCCTCCAGCCAGAGGGAGAGGGCGAGGAGCAGCAGACCGAGGGAGAGCAGACCCCACGGCAGGTACGAGGTGAGCATCAGGACGAGTGTGCGGTTGTGCTTGACGAGGGCGACCGTGTGCTCGATGTAGTCCTGGCGCATCTTCACGTCCCCCGCGAACGCGGTGACCCTGTCGCGTCCGCCGAGCAGGGTGCCGCCGCGCAGCTCCTCCTTGTGGAGCTCCTCGCCGTAGACGGGTGCCCCGGTGACCGGTTCGACCCAGAACCTGCGGACGGTGGTGTACCAGCGGGTGGTGCCGGTCTTGGCCACCGCCTCCGGGGTGATGCCCTTGACGGGCATGCTCTTCGGGAGGGGCACCTTGGTCCACGGGACGGTCTGCTCGAAGTAGTAGACCTTCAGGCCCCGGAAGGTGCGCGTCCCCTTGTAGTGGATGGGGTTGGTGGTGCGGGTCTGCGCGTCGAAGTACTCGTAGTCCCGCTTCTGGGTCAGGAAGGGCCACTTGAACTCGATGCCGTCCCGTCTGACGGGGTCGCCGTCGACCATCTCGCCGGTGGCGTGGACGGGGTCCTGGCTGTGCGCGTCGAAGATGTAGCGCTCGGGGACCTTGGAGACCATCTTGCCGTCGGGGCCCTGGACGTAGGACAGACAGTCCCAGACGACGACCGGCCGTCCCGCCGTCCGCTCGATCCGCTGCGCGGCCGCCACGTCGCCCTTGAGGGTCTGCACGATGGTGACCTCGGAGACCTTCTTCGCGCGCATGGTGCCGTAGTCGAGGAGGGTCGCCCCCTTGGCCTCCAGGACCATGTCCTGGTACTGGTTCGCGGGGATCCTGGCCAGCCGCGGAAAGGCGTACCAGCGCATCAGCGGGGACAGCGCCGCGCAGAACACGGCGCAGGCGAGCAGGACCAGGCTTGCCGTGCGGCGCATGGCGGGCTCCCTCCCGGACGGGCGCGGCTAGGGGTGTGCGGGCACGGTCGTCAGCAGCGGCCTGGGGGACGTGCGGCCCGTCGGCGTGCCCACGGCGGTGATCGTCAGGACGAGGGCGAACGCGAGGGCGAGACCGGTTGCGGCGGCGATCAGGGCGCGCATCTCGGCCTCCCGGCGGACGGTTCCTGACGGGTCCTGACGGGTCGTCAGGTCCGGCACGGTAGCAAGGGGCGGCCGAGATGAGAACACGTCGGACAGGAGGAGAAGGGCCGGGCGCGGGACGGCACCCACGAACGCGGCAGGGCGCCGACCGCTCGGGCGGTCGGCGCCCTGCCGCGCGTGCGGGGTTCCCGCGTCGCCTGATTACGGCTTCTGGGACGGGCTCGGGTCCGGCGACGGGCTGGTGGAGGTCCCCGTGCCCGTGCCCGTGTCGGTACCAGTGCCGGTGCTGGTATCCGTGCCGGTGCCGGTGCCCGTGTCGGCGGCCGCGACCGTCAGTTCGACGGTGAGCGTCGCCCCGCCGGTGGTGGTGACGCGGAGCAGGAAGGTGCCGGCGGTGTCGTCCGCGTACAGCTTCGGCAGGGTGAGCAGGCCCTTGTCGTCCGTCTTGAGGCCGGTGAGGGTGCGTACGGTCTTGGTGCTGCCGTCCTTGGGGTCCTTGACCTGGAAGTAGGGGCCCTTGTCGTTCTCGACCGGCTCGGCGGCGGGGTCGTCGGTGGACTTGACGAGGGTTGCGGTGGCCGCGACGTCGTGCGCGATCGCGCCCTTGTACGTCGCCTTCAGCTGGACCTGTTCGGCGAACTCGCCGCCGGGGGTACAGGTCAGCGGGGTGTCGCTGGTGCGGGCCAGGGTGTCGGCCGCGCGCGCGGTGACGGTGGCCGTGTAGTCGACTCCCTTGACGGAGCGGCCCACGACGGCGGTGTGCACGGTGAAGTCGCCGGTCTTCTCGCCCGCCTGGAGCGCCGGCGCGAGTGCCACGCCCTTGGCGTCGGTGGTGACGGTGGCCACGGTCTCGCCGCCGGTGAAGGTGGCGTCGGTGTCACCGGTGATGGTGAACCGGACCCTGACCTTGCCGACGGCCGCGCCGGCCTTCGTCTCGGCCCGGGTGCTGATCCTCTGGGTGAACGCGTCGCCCGCCATCGCGGTGAGCTCGGTCGTACCCGCGTCCTGGAGGTGGTCCACGGTGTCGGTGGGCGTCTGCGGAGTCGGCGGGGCGGGCGGAGTGGGCGGGGCCGGATCGGTCGAGTGGGTGCCGCCGCCCGGCTTGTGCGGGCGCGGAGTCTGCTTCTTCGGGGGCTTCGTGGACGGCGGGGAGGTCTTCGGCGTCTTCCCGGTGCCGGTGTGCGGGTCGTCGCCCGCGGGGGTGTCGCTGCGGTGGGACGGCAGGCCGCCGGTGCCGTCGGGGACGGAGTGGGTGCCCTTGCGGTAGTACTCCAGCCAGGTCAGGACCGTGTTCAGGTACTCCTGCGAGCCGTTGTAGCTGAGGATCGCGCTGTGCAGGTCGGCCTCGCGGGCGAGGTCCCAGTCGTTGCGGCACAGGTAGTGGCCGGCGGCGAGGGCGGCGTCGTAGACGTTGTTGGGGTCCTTCTTGCCGTCGCCGTTGCCGTCGCGGCCGGCCCACCGCCAGGTGGAGGGGATGAACTGCATCGGGCCGACGGCCTGGTCGTAGGAGCTGTTGCCGTCGTACTCGCCGTGATCGGTGTCCTTGATGAGCGCGAAGCCGTTGCCGTCCAGCTGCGGGCCGAGGATGCGGCCGATCGTCGTGCCGTCGGCGTCGACCCTGCCGCCGCGGGCCTGGCCCGACTCGACCTTGCCGATGGCGGCCAGCAGCTGCCAAGGCAGGTTGCAGCCCCGCTTGGAGCCGCGCAGCTCGGTCGCGGCCCTCTTGTAGGCGTCCAGGACTGTGGCCGGTATGCCCGCCTCGGTGGCCCCCGGGGAGACGGGGGTGCCGGTTGCGGCGGGCGGGCTGGGGTCGGGGCTGTTCAGCGGCGGCAGGTCCGTGTAGTACGGCGAGTCGCCCGTGGCGTTGCCGTCGGCACCGGTGTCCGGCGCGGAGGTGGCGGCGCCGGCCGCTGCCTGTCTGCCGTGGTCCTCTCCCGTCGCTCCCGGAGCCTGGGACGCGGACAGTGCCGCGACCGCTGCCGCGGCCACGGCCGTGGTCGCCGCTCCCTTGCGCAGCCGCCTGCCGAAATGCGCCGCCATAGAGTGAACCCCTCCCGTGGACGTCCGGAAACGTCCGTTCCGACCTTCTCCGTCTGTGTGCTCGCCTTGGTCTGACGGTTGACCCGGTGCTCTGGTTGCCCCTGTTCCGCCTTTTCCGCGATGTGACGTGTGTGCCACCGCGCGTCCCGGCGCGACGACCCAGGCGACCCTACGGCAACTTGCTTGGCGGGGGCAGTCGTTCACGCCCGGTATTCACCTCTTGGCCGCCTATGTTCGGCCAGGGTGTGCCGACTGCCGTCCAGGGGGGCGCCCATGGCACGCGGTTCGGCGCGGCGGACGGCCATACTGGGCGGTCCGGTCGCCGGGCCCGCTCGCCAGGCCCGCCCGCCGGGTCCGTGGCAGGGCCGGTGACCGTTCGACGACCGTTCCAGGGGGACCTGTTGCCGTTCACTCTCAGCCATGCGGCCGCCGTTCTGCCCGCGGTCCGGCGTGACGGCGGCGGGCGGGGCCGGCTGGTGGCCTCGGTCCTCGTCGCGGGTTCCTTCGCGCCCGACATGACGTACTACGCGGCGAGTGTCGTGCCCGGCGGGATGGAATTCGGCTCCGTCACCCACTCGTTCGCCGGTGTCGTGAGCGTGGACGCGCTCATCTCATGGGCTCTGGTGGGGCTCTGGCTGCTGGTGCGGGAGCCGTTGGTGGCGCTGGCGCCCCGGGCACGGCAGGGCCGGCCGGCCGCGCTGCTGCGCTGCGGGGCGCCACGCGCGCGCGTGCGGGCCGGGTCCGTGGCGTGGTGGTACGTCTCCGCCGTGCTCGGCGCGCTGACACACGTCGTGTGGGACGCGTTCACGCACCACGACCGCTGGGGCGTCCGGCTGGTCCCGGCCCTCACCCGGGACCGCGCGGGCCTGCCCGGCTTCCTCTGGCTGCAGTACGGCAGCTCGGCGGTGGCGGCGGTGGTGCTGGCCGTGTTCGCCGTACGGGCGCTGCGGCGGGCGCCCGACGGGGAGCCGGCCGGGGTGCCCGTGCTGTCCGTACGGGACCGGTGGTGGGCCGGTGCGGTGGTCGGCGGCTGCGCGCTGGTCGCTGCCGTGCAGCGGGCGTGCCGCTGGTGGGCGTACTGGGGTTCGACGGCCCGGCCGTGGGACCTGGTGCCCACCCTGTGCTTCGGGGCGGGCGCCGGGCTCGTGCTGGGGCTGCTGCTGTACGCCCTCGGGGTCAGGGCCTGGCGTCCGGCCCCGGTCCCGGGCGGGACCCCGGGTTCCGCGCGGGGGCGGACGGTCGTCCGCTGAGGGGGGCCGCGACGAAGACGGTGATCGTGGGTCTCGGGCGCGACCTCGGGACCAGGGCGATCAGCAGCGCGAGGTAGCCGCGGGTCAGGTCGGCCCAGGCGCGCCAGTCGGGGGCGCGGCGGGCCGGTGCGGTTCGGCCGGCGAGTTCGCGGCGGAGGCGTTTGGCGGCTCTGCGGACGGTGAGGGCCAGGTCGGCGGGGATGCGGGCGGTGCTTGCGTCGGCCGCGAAGGCCTGGACCGGCGAGGCGGGGGCGAACGGGGCCGAGGCGGTGACCGCCCGGGCCGGGGTGCCCGCCTCGGGCGTCCGGCGGTGGAGCATGCGTATACCCATGCCCGCATCTTGCGGCCGGGGGGCGGCGGGGGGCGTTTTGGCGGGGGCCACGTGAGTGAAGGGCCCGTCCGGGGGTTTGGCCGGGGGGTGCGGGGGGTGGGGGTGCGTTTGGAGGTTGGGTGGGGTGCTGCGGGGGCGGTGCGCTCTGGTGGGGGGGCGGTGCGGGTGGTTGTGCGGCTGCGGCGGCGTCGCGGCTGGTCGCGCAGTTCCCCGCGCCCCTTCAAGGCACGGCCCGCCCCAGGGCGCGAGGGGTCGCCCCTGTCCGCCCCGTGAGGCGCGGTGCAGGTGGTCGTGCGGCTGCGGCGGCGTCGCGGCAGTCGCGCAGTTCCCCGCGCCCCTTCAAGGCACGGCCCGCCCCAGGGCGCGAGGGGTCGCCCCTGTCCGCCCCGTGAGGCGCGGTTCGGGGGTCCGTGCGACTGCCGCGGCGTCGTGGCTGGGCGCGCCCGCGCGGCGGAGCCGCATATGGACACAGCCCCGCGCCCCTAAGGGGCGCGGGTCAGTGGGCTGCTGATTCCCAGTCGGGGCCTGCGCCTACTGAGACGTCGAGGGGGGCGCGGAGTTGGACTGCGGTGGACATTTCTTGGCGGACGATCTGCTCGGTGGAGGCGCGCTCGCCGGGGGCGATCTCCAGGACGATTTCGTCGTGGACCTGGAGGAGCATGCGGGACTTGAGGTCGGCCTCGCGGAGGGCGCGATCCACGTTGAGCATGGCGATCTTGACGATGTCGGCCGCCGTGCCCTGGATCGGCGCGTTCAGGGCCATGCGCTCGGCCGCCTCTCGACGCTGTCGGTTGTCGCTGTTGAGGTCGGGCAGGTAGCGCCGGCGCCCGAAGAGGGTGGCGGTGTACCCGGTCGCCCTCGCCTCGTCGACCGCGCGGCGCAGATAGTCCCGTACCCCGCCGAACCGCTCGAAGTAGGTGTCCATCAGGGCACGCGCCTCGGCCGCCTCGATGTTCAGCTGCTGGGAGAGGCCGAACGCGGAGAGGCCGTAGGCCAGGCCGTACGACATCGCCTTGATCTTGCGCCGCATCTCCGCGTCCACAGCGTCCCGCTCGACGGAGAACACCTGGGAGGCGACCGTGGTGTGCAGGTCCTCCCCGGAGGTGAAGGCCTCGATCAGGCCGGCGTCCTCGGAGAGGTGGGCCATCACGCGCAGCTCGATCTGGCTGTAGTCGGCCGTCATCAGCGACTCGAAGCCCTCGCCGACCACGAACCCGCGCCGGATGGCCCGGCCCTCGTCCGTGCGGACCGGGATGTTCTGCAGGTTCGGGTCGGTGGAGGAGAGCCGGCCGGTCGCGGCCACCGTCTGGTTGAAGGTGGTGTGGATACGGCCGTCTCCGGCGATGGTCTTGATCAGGCCCTCGACGGTGACGCGGAGCTTTGCCTGCTCGCGGTGCCGGAGCATGATCACCGGCAGTTCGTTGTCCGTCTGGCCGGCGAGCCACGCCAGGGCGTCCGCGTCGGTGGTGTAGCCCGTCTTGGTCTTTTTCGTCTTCGGCAGGGCCAGCTCGCCGAAGAGGACCTCCTGGAGCTGCTTGGGCGAGCCCAGGTTGAACTCGTGCCCGGCGGCCGCGTGCGCCTCCTTCACGGCCTGCTGCACCGCGCCCGCGAACATCTGTTCCATCGCTTCGAGGTGGGCGCGGTCGGCCGCGATACCGGCACGCTCCAGGCGGGCGAGCAGCGCGGAGGTGGGCAGCTCCACGTCGCGCAGCAGGTCGGCGGCGCCCACTTCCTGAAGGCGGATGCCGAAGGCCTCGCCCAGGTCGAGGACGGCGCGGGCCTGGATCATCAGCGCCTCGGCCTCGGCGCCGTCGTCCGCTCCGAAGGCCAGCTGCCCGTCGGCCGCGGCGGCGGGGGCCAGCTCGCGGTGCAGGTACTCCAGGGACAGCGCGTCCAGATCGAAGGAGCGGCGGCCCGGCTTGACCAGGTAGGCGGCGAGCGCGGTGTCCATGCCGACGCCGTCGATGCTCCAGCCGTGCTCGGCGAAGACTCGCATCGCGCCCTTGGCGTTGTGGAACACCTTGGGCCGGCCGGCGTCCGCCAGCCAGGCCGAGAACGCGTTCTCGTCGGCCTCGTCCAGCTCGGCGGGGTCGAACCAGGCGGCCGCTCCCCCGGCGGCGGCGAGCGCGACCTCGGCGACCGAGCCGGTGCCCAGCGCCCAGGTGTCGACGGTGGCCACGCCCAGCGTCCCCGTGCCGTGCTCGGCCAGCCAGGGGGCCAGCTCGCCGGTGCCGAGCACCGTGCCGTCCAGCTCCACACCCTCCGCGACAACGGGTGTGGCCTCGGCCTCCTCGGCGCCGGGGTCGACGGCGAAGAGGCGCTCACGCAGGGACGGGTTGCGGATCTCCAGGGTGTCCAGGACCAGCGCGACGGCCTTGCGGTCGTACGCCGCGCGCTCCAGGTCGGCGACCGTCCTCGGCAGCTCGACCTCGCGCTCCAGCTCGGTCAGCACACGGTTGAGCTTGACCGACTCCAGGTGGTCACGGAGGTTCTGGCCGGCCTTGCCCTTGACCTCCTCGGCGCGCTCGACCAGCTCCGCGAACGAACCGAACTGGTTGATCCACTTCGCGGCGGTCTTCTCACCGACACCGGGGATGCCCGGCAGGTTGTCGGACGGGTCGCCGCGCAGGGCCGCGAAGTCCGGGTACTGGGCGGGCGTCAAGCCGTACTTCTCGAAAACCTTCTCCGGGGTGAACCGGGTCAGCTCCGAGACGCCCTTCGTCGGGTACAGCACCGTGATGTTGTCGGTGATCAGCTGGAAGGAGTCGCGGTCGCCGGTGACGATCAGCACCTCGAAACCGGCGGCCTCGGCCTGGGTGGCGAGAGTGGCGATGACGTCGTCCGCCTCGAAGCCGTCGACCGCGAAGCGCTGGGCCCCCATCGCGTCGAGCAGCTCACCGATCAGCTGGACCTGGCCCTTGAACTCGTCCGGGGTCTTGGACCGGTTCGCCTTGTACTCGGTGAAGCGCTCCGAGCGCCAGGTCTTGCGGGAGACGTCGAAGGCCACCGCGAAGTGCGTGGGCGCCTCGTCACGCAGGGTGTTGGCCAGCATCGACGCGAAGCCGTAGATCGCGTTCGTCGGCTGGCCCGTCGCGGTCGTGAAGTTCTCCGCGGGCAGCGCGAAGAACGCGCGGTAGGCCAGCGAGTGCCCGTCCATGAGCATCAGCCGGGGACGGGACCCGCCGGGGGTCTGGTCGGTCTGCTTCGGTGCTGTCTCTGCCACGCCCCCGATCCTGCCACGGCCCACTGACACTCCGGCCCGGACCACTCGTCGACCGGACCTGGCGCAGGGCGGCCGGCGGGTCCGCCGCAGGGTGGCAGGCGGGCCCGCCGCGGGGTGGCAGGCGGCCCGGCGCAGGGTGGCCGACGGGCCCGGCGCAGGGTGGCAGGCGGCCCGGCGCAGGGTGGCCGACGGGCCCGGCGCAGGGTGGCCAAAAGGGCCCAGCGCGGGGCGGTCGGCGGGCCCCAGCCGGCCGGCGGTGCTGCCCGGCGCAGCACACGCGGCGCCACCGGCGGCTCCCCCGCCGGGCCCGGAACGGGCCGGGCAGCGGCCCGGCGGGTCCGGTTGTCAGTGCCGCGTGCGAGGATCGGTCTCGTACTTTTCATGCCTCGGCGGAGGGGAGCACGGGATGGCGACGAAGCCGCCCAAGGGGGATCCGGTCCAGGACGCGCCGCAGGTCGCGGAGCCGCAGCACGCCGCGGCCGGGCTGCCCGCCATCGGGCACACCCTGCGCATCGCGAGGCAGCAGATGGGCGTGAAGCGCACCGCGCTGACCCTGCTGCGGGTGAACCAGAAGGACGGCTTCGACTGCCCCGGCTGCGCCTGGCCCGAGCCGGACCACCGGCACAAGGCCGAGTTCTGCGAGAACGGCGCGAAGGCGGTGGCCGAGGAGGCCACCCTGCGCCGGGTCACCCCCGAGTTCTTCGCCGCGCACCCCGTCGCCGACCTGGCCACCCGGAGCGGGTACTGGCTGGGCCAGCAGGGCCGGCTCACGCACCCCATGTACCTCCCCGAGGGCGGGGAGCGCTACGAGCCGGTGACCTGGGAGCGGGCCTTCGACATCATCGCCGAGGAGATCACGGCCCTCGCCTCGCCGGACGAGGCCGTGTTCTACACCTCCGGCCGCACCGGCAACGAGGCCGCGTTCCTGTACCAGCTGTTCGCGCGTGAGCTGGGCACCAACAACCTGCCGGACTGCTCGAACATGTGCCACGAGTCCTCGGGCTCCGCGCTCTCCGAGACCATCGGCATCGGCAAGGGCAGCGTCCTGCTGGACGACCTGTACCAGGCCGACCTGATCATCGTCGCGGGCCAGAACCCCGGCACCAACCACCCCCGGATGCTCTCCGCGCTGGAGAAGGCCAAGGCCAACGGCGCGAAGATCATCAGCGTCAACCCGCTGCCCGAGGCCGGCCTGGAGCGGTTCAAGAACCCGCAGACCCCGCAGGGCATGCTCAAGGGCGCCGCCCTCACCGACCTGTTCCTGCAGATCCGCATCGGCGGCGACCAGGCCCTCTTCCGCCTCCTGAACAAGCTGGTCCTGGACACGGAAGGCGCCGTCGACGAGGAGTTCGTCCGCGAACACACCCACGGCTACGACGAGTTCGTCACCGCCGCCCGCACCGCCGACTGGGACGAGACGCTGGCCGCGACGGGGCTCACGCGCGCGGAGATCGAGCAGGCGCTCCGGATGGTCCTCGCCTCCGAGCGGACCATCGTCTGCTGGGCCATGGGCCTCACCCAGCACAAGCACTCCGTCCCGACCATCCGCGAGGTCGTCAACTTCCTCCTGCTGCGCGGCAACATCGGCCGCCCCGGCGCGGGCGTGTGCCCGGTGCGCGGCCACTCGAACGTGCAGGGCGACCGCACCATGGGCATCTTCGAGCGGCCCGCGCCCGCCTTCCTGGACGCCCTGGAGAAGGAGTTCGGGTTCGGGCCCCCGCGCGAGCACGGCTACGACGTCGTGCGGGCCATCCGTGCGCTGCGCGACGGCGAGGCGAAGGTCTTCTTCGCCATGGGCGGCAACTTCGTCTCCGCCTCCCCCGACACCGACGTCACCGAGGCGGCCATGCGGCGCGCGCGGCTGACCGTGCACGTGTCGACCAAGCTGAACCGCTCGCACGCCGTCACGGGCGCGCGCGCCCTGATCCTGCCCACCCTCGGCCGGACCGAGCGGGATCTGCAGGGCAGCGGTGAGCAGTTCGTCACCGTCGAGGACTCCATGGGCATGGTGCACGCCTCCCGCGGCCGACTGCGGCCCGCGAGCCCGCACCTGCTGTCCGAGCCGGCGATCGTGTGCCGGCTGGCGCGCCGGGTGCTCGGCGAGGGCAGCACGGTGCCGTGGGAGGAGTTCGAGAAGGACTACGCGACCATCCGGGACCGGATCTCCCGCGTGGTCCCCGGCTTCGAGGACTTCAACACGCGCGTGGCCCACCCCGGCGGATTCGCGCTCCCCCACGCCCCGCGCGACGAGCGGCGCTTTCCGACGGCCACGGGCAAGGCCAACTTCACGGCCGCGCCGGTGGAGTACCCGGAACTGCCCGAGGGCCGGCTGCTGCTGCAGACCCTGCGTTCGCACGACCAGTACAACACCACGATCTACGGGCTCGACGACCGCTACCGGGGCATCACCAACGGCCGCCGGGTGGTGCTGGTCAACCCCGAGGACGCGCGGGCACTGGGGATCGCCGAGGGGTCGTACGTCGATCTGGTGAGCGAGTGGAAGGACGGCGTGGAGCGGCGGGCGCCCGGCTTCCGTGTCGTGCACTATCCGACGGCCCGCGGGTGCGCGGCGGCGTACTACCCCGAGACGAACGTGCTCGTCCCGCTGGACGCCACCGCCGACACCAGCAACACCCCGGCCAGCAAGTCCGTCGTGGTCCGCCTCGAAGGCCGTCCGGGAGACCGTCTGGAACAATCGGCGACCGACTGAGCGTTTGCTCAGCACAGAGACAGCTGACGGGCGGCGGGCAGCCGGCCGCACGACGAACGGAGCCGGGCCATGGGTGAACAGCAGCAAGTGACGTTCCCGCAGGAGGTCATCGACGAGTACGCCGCGCTCGGCGTCGATCTCCCCGCCCTGTTCTCCGCCGGCCATCTCGGCACGCGGATGGGCGTGCAGATCGTGGAGGCCGCCGCGGACCGGGTCGTCGGCACGATGCCCGTCGAGGGCAACACCCAGCCCTACGGCCTGCTGCACGGCGGCGCCTCGGCCGTCCTCGCCGAGACCCTGGGCTCGGTCGGCTCCATGCTGCACGGCGGCAGCTCGAAGATCGCGGTCGGCGTGGACCTGAACTGCACGCACCACCGGGGCGTCCGCTCCGGCCTGGTGACCGGCGTGGCCACGCCCGTGCACCGGGGGCGGTCGACCGCGACGTACGAGATCGTGATCAGCGACGAGGAGGGCCGGCGCGTGTGCACCGCCCGGCTGACCTGCCTGCTGCGGGACCTCAACGCGTCGGACGGCGCCCAGGCCGGCGGAAACGCCACCTCCTGACCGCCACCTCCTGACCGCCACCTCCTGACTCTGCGTTGCCTGTTGGGCCCTGACCCGCAGGCGCCTCACCCCTCCTGGCCGCCCCGGCCGCGCGTCCGCCCCCGACGATCCCGCGCGGCCCCGGCGCGACCCCGGGGGCGCTCCGGCACCGCCCCGGTCCGCCGCCGTCGTCGTCCCGATAACAAGAGACGAGGACCCGAAGCCGGGCCCCGGGCCGCCCTGTTCCCCCGGCAGCCGCCCAACCCCCCTGGCAGCAGCGGTGGTTGGGCCGCACTCTCACCATGCATCCCCGGCCTCCCGTCCGCCCCGGACACCACGGAGGGCATTTCCCGACCAAACGGAATTCCACCGTCCGCCATCGCTCGCGCAGCGTCACACGTGACGAACAATGATCGATCATTGATCAGGCCCAACCGGATTCCGGAAACTGACCGCCCGGTATTGGCGAATACGACCCTCCCTTTTACGGGTGTAACACTCAGTGACGCACGCGTGATACACCACCGGCGTTTCCTCCGCCACCCGGGAGTCCGTCCGGACCCTTTCCAGGCCCCCTCGCGGGCCCCGCGGCCGGGCAGAGCGCCGTTCGGGCCCTACGGCCGACCGGAAGTGCGGGTTCTCAAAATGTGGACCGATCGGAAATTCCGCCAAAACGGCTGAGAGCCCTCTGTCCGGAAGTCGGTGATCCGTGTCGTCATAACAAGAAAGTCACAAGCCAGCGCACAGCGATGCTCAGGCCTCCACCCCGGGCTTAGAGTCACGGCCAGTCACCGCTCCATCGGGAGTTCGGTACCGGCGCGGCACCCGTCGCACCCCGTACGGGGTGGGAGTGCCTGCGGAAAGGATCGATTGTGCGTAAGCGTTCTCTGGTGATTCTTACCTCCGTGCTGACCACCGGAGCTCTGACTCTCACCGCCTGCGGCTCCCGTGACAAGGACAGCAAGAGCGGCGACAGCGGCAACGTGACGGTCACGATCGGCGTCGACGCCCCCCTGACCGGCCAGAACTCGGCCACGGGCCTCGGCCTCCAGTACGGCGCGCAGATAGCCGTCGACGACGCCAACAAGAACCACACCGTCCCCGGCGTCACCTTCAAGATCCAGGCCCTGGACGACAAGGCCATCCCGGCCACCGGCCAGTCGAACGCCAGCCAGTTCGTCGCCGAGAAGGACGTCCTCGGCGTGATCGGCCCCCTCAACTCCGGTGTGGCCACGCAGATGCAGCAGGTCTTCGCCACGGCCAACCTGGTGGAGATCTCCCCGGCCAACACCGCCCCCGAGCTGACCCAGGGCAAGAACTGGCAGACGGACCCGAAGCGGCCGTTCAAGACGTACTTCCGTACGTCGACCACGGACGCCCTGCAGGGTGCCTTCGCCGCCGACTACGCCTACAACGGCCTCAAGAAGAAGAAGGCCTTCGTCGTCGACGACAAGCAGACCTACGGCGCGGGCCTCTCCAAGATCTTCACGGAGCAGTTCGCCAAGCAGGGCGGCAAGGTCATCGGCACCGACCACGTCAACGTCGGCGACCGTGACTTCTCCACCCTCGTCACCAAGATCAAGAACTCCGGCGCCGACATCCTGTACTACGGCGGCCAGTACGACGAGTCGCAGGTGCTGACCAAGCAGCTCAAGGACGCCGGCGCCAAGATCCCGCTGTTCGGCGGCGACGGCATGTTCACCCCGACCTACATCAAGACCGCCGGCAAGGACGCCGAAGGCGACCTCGCCACCTCGATCGGCGTCCCGGTCGACACCCTGCCCGCCGCCAAGGACTTCGTGGCCACCTACAAGGCCAAGAAGTACCCCGGTGACTACGGCACGTACGGCACGTACTCCTACGACGCCACCACCGCGATCATCAAGGCCGTCGGACAGGTCGTGAAGGACGGCAAGGTCCCCTCCGACGCCCGCTCCCAGATCGTGGACGCCGTCCAGAAGACCTCCTTCGACGGCATCTCCGGCAAGATCTCGTTCGACCAGTACGGCGACACGACGAACAAGCAGCTGACCGTCTACCAGGTCGTCAAGGGCGAGTGGAAGTCCGTCAAGAGCGGCGTCGCCAACCCGAAGTAGATCCACCGGAACACCCGCACCACCATGGGCCGCGCGGCGCAGACCACCGTCACCGCGCGGCCCGCCTTCTACCCCCTTGACTCTCCCCACCACATGGAGGCCATGCGGTGAACACCCTGCCGCAGCAGCTGGCCAACGGGCTGTTCCTCGGCTCGATGTACGGTCTGATCGCCATCGGCTACACGATGGTGTACGGCATCGTCCAGCTCATCAACTTCGCCCACGGCGAGATCTTCATGACCGGAGGCTTCGGCGCCCTCACGGTCTACCTCGCCCTCCCGCACGGCATATCCATGTGGATAGCCCTGCCGGCGATGCTCCTCGGCGGCGCACTCGTCTCCGTCCTCATCGCCGTCGGTGCCGAACGCTTCGCCTACCGCCCCCTGCGCGGCGCGCCACGCCTCGCACCACTCATCACCGCCATCGGCCTCTCCCTCGCCCTGCAGCAGGCCGTCTTCAACTGGTACCCGCACGCCAAGAGCGCCCGGGTCTTCCCGCAGCTGCCGTTCGGGCCGTTCCACGTCGGGTCCGTCACCGTGCAGAGCGGTGACGTCTTCCTGATCGTGGCCGCCCCGATCTCCATGGCCATCCTGGCCCTCTTCGTCCGGCTCTCCCGCACCGGTCGCGCCATGCAGGCCACTTCGCAGGACCCCGACACCGCGCAACTGATGGGCATCGACACCAACCGCATCATCGTCATCGCGTTCGCCATCGGCGGTCTCTTCGCGGCGGTCGCGGGTCTGTCGTACGGCCTCAAGTACGGGTCCGTCTCCTACGACATGGGCTTCATCGCCGGTCTGAAGGCCTTCACCGCGGCCGTCCTCGGCGGCATCGGCAATGTCTACGGCGCCATGCTCGGCGGTCTCGTCCTCGGCATCGCCGAGGCCATGGCCACCGCCTACATCTCCAACATCCCCGGCATGGACCAGCTCGGCGGCCAGGGCTGGGCGCCGGTGTGGGCCTTCGTCCTGCTCATCCTCGTCCTCCTCTTCAGACCACAGGGTCTGCTGGGCGAACGCGTCGCGGACAGGGCGTGAGCGG
Source organism: Streptomyces sp. L2 (assembly GCF_004124325.1). Taxonomy (NCBI): domain Bacteria; kingdom Bacillati; phylum Actinomycetota; class Actinomycetes; order Kitasatosporales; family Streptomycetaceae; genus Streptomyces; species Streptomyces sp. L2. The sequence goes on along the minus strand of NZ_QBDT01000001.1, from coordinate 6,038,684 downwards.
CATGACCGACACCGAGAAGACCCCCGTCATCCCGCTGCCGCCCGCGCTCGCCCGCCCGCTGGCCGCGGCCGGCGCCGTGGTCACCATCGCGTCCACGTTCATGTCGTGGACCTGGACCTCCGACTTCCCCGGTGACCTGACCGTCTACGGCTACCCCGCGGGCCTCCAGGTGATCACCCTGGTCAGCGCGCTGATCGCCCTGGCCTACACGCTCGCCGGTTACAACATCCGCGGACTGGAGCGCATCAACCCCAGCGGCAGCAACAACACGCCGGCCCTCTTCGCACTCGGCACGTTCGGTGTCGTCTGGTACACGGTCATCGCGATCGCCGTCGACCTCAACGGCCTGGTCAACGTGGACCCGGGCGGTTTCGTCGCCGCCGTGGGCTCCCTCGTCCTCGCCGTCGGCGCGCTCGGCCTCACCCTCGACCGCAAGACCGAGGAATCGCTGACCAAGCCGTCCTGGGCGGAACGACGCTTCCTCGGCGTGTTCCACCACGCGCTCCGCTTCCTGCGGCTGGCCAAGCCCGCGCTCCCCCGCACGCCCCGCGCCAAGACCGCGGTGGAACGGATCATCATCACCGTCGGTACCGGGATCGGGCTGGTCGTCTTCACCTACGGCATCGGCATCGACAACCAGGCCAGCGAGACCTTCATCGGCTACCTCATCGCCATCGGCCTCGGCGCCTGGGCCCTGACCCACGCCGGCCTCCTGGAGCGGTACTCCACCCTGTGCGCGCGGCACAAGGGCTTCGCCGCCACCCTCGGCTTCGTCGCCGCCGTGATCTTCCCGTTCACCCAGAGCGAGGACCACAACGCCAACGTCGGCGTCAACATCCTCATCTTCGCGACCGTGGCCCTCGGCCTGAACATCGTCGTCGGCCTCACCGGCCTCCTCGACCTCGGCTACGTCGCCTTCCTCGGTGTGGGCGCCTACGCCGCCGCGATCGTCTCCGGCTCCGAGTACTCCCCGGTCTCCGGCGTGCACTTCCCCTTCTGGGCCGCCGCGCTCACCGGCATGGCCGCCTCGCTGGTCTTCGGTGTCCTCATCGGCGCACCGACCCTGCGACTGCGCGGCGACTACCTGGCCATCGTGACCCTCGGTTTCGGAGAGATCTTCCGTATCACCGTCAACAACCTCGACGGCACCTCCGGTCCGAACGTCACCCGCGGCCCCAACGGCATCACCCAGATCCCCGACCTGGACATCTTCGGGTTCCAGCTCGGTGAGGCCCACGACTTCGCCGGATTCCACCTCGGCCGGTTCGCCAACTACCTGTTCCTGATGCTGATCGTCACCGCGATCGTCGTCCTCGTCTTCACCCGCGCCGCCGACTCCCGGATCGGCCGCTCCTGGATCGCCATCCGCGAGGACGAGACCGCGGCGACCGCCATGGGCATCAACGGCTTCCGCGTCAAGCTGGTCGCCTTCGCCCTCGGCGCCTCCCTCGCCGGCCTCGCCGGCACCGTCATGGCGCACGTCAACTTCAGCGTCAACCCGCAACCCTACCAGTTCGCCGGCGCCGCCCCGCCCAACTCCGCGTTCCTGCTCGCCGCGGTCGTCCTCGGCGGCATGGGCACCGTCAGCGGCCCGCTGCTCGGCGCCGCCGTGCTCTACCTGGTCCCCGAGAAGCTCCAGTTCCTGCAGAACTACGAGCTGCTCGCCTTCGGCCTCGCCCTCGTCCTGCTCATGCGGTTCCGGCCGGAGGGCATCATCGCCAACCGCCGCCGCCAGCTGGAGTTCCACGAGATCGGCCAACTCGACGTACCCGACCAGAAAACCCTGACCGACGAACCCGCCGGCACCAAGGCAGGGGCGTAACGAACCATGACGACACCTGTACTCCAAGCCCGTGACGTCACGATGCGCTTCGGCGGCCTCACCGCCGTCAAGTCCGTCGACTTCACGGTCAACAGCGGCGAGATCGTCGGCCTGATCGGCCCCAACGGCGCCGGCAAGACCACCTTCTTCAACTGCCTCACCGGCCTGTACGTCCCCACCGAGGGCACCGTCGCCTACGAGAGCAAGGTCCTGCCGCCCAAGCCGCACCTGGTGACCCAGGCCGGCATCGCCCGTACCTTCCAGAACATCCGGCTCTTCGCCAACATGACCGTTCTGGAGAACGTCCTCGTCGGCCGGCACACCCGCACCAAGGAAGGCCTGTGGTCGGCACTCGTGCGCGGCCCCGGCTTCCGCAGGGCCGAGAAGGACTCCGAGGCACGCGCGATGGAGCTCCTGGAGTTCGTCGGACTCGACGCCAAACGCGACCACCTCGCGCGCAACCTCCCCTACGGCGAGCAGCGCAAGCTGGAGATCGCGCGGGCGCTGGCCTCCGAGCCCGGCCTGCTGCTCCTCGACGAGCCGACCGCGGGCATGAACCCGCAGGAGACCCGGACCACCGAGGAACTCGTCTTCGCCATCCGGGACCGCGGCATCGCCGTCCTCGTCATCGAGCACGACATGCGGTTCATCTTCAACCTGTGCGACCGGGTCGCCGTCCTCGTCCAGGGCGAGAAGCTCATCGAGGGCACCTCCGACGTCGTCCAGGCCGACGAGCGTGTCGTCGCCGCCTATCTCGGCGAGCCCTTCGAGGGCGAGCCCGGGCAGGCGGAGGTGGCGGAGGTCGAGGCGGCCGAGGCCGACGCCGCTGAAGCGGCGGAAGCGGCTGACACGGCTGACGCCGAGGCGGCTCCCGAGGCCGAGGCCGACGGCGGCGACGACAGCGCCGGCGACGGGAACGGCGACGACACCGCCCCCGCCGCCGAGAGCGAGACGGCCGCCGAGGAGAGCACCAGCACCACCAAGGGAGAGCCCCAGTGACCGCACTGCTGGAGGTCGAAGACCTCAGGGTCGCCTACGGCAAGATCGAGGCCGTCAAGGGCATCTCGTTCAGCGTCGAGGCCGGCCAGGTCGTCACCCTCATCGGCACCAACGGCGCCGGCAAGACGACCACCCTGCGCACCCTCTCGGGCCTCCTCAAGCCCACCTCGGGGAAGATCGTCTTCGACGGCAAGCCCCTGACCAGCATCCCCGCGCACAAGATCGTCGCCCTCGGGCTCGCGCACTCCCCCGAAGGCCGGCACATCTTCCCGCGGCTGACCATCGCCGAGAACCTCCAGCTCGGGGCCTTCCTCCGCAAGGACAAGGACGGCATCGAGAAGGACATCCAGCGCGCCTACGACCTCTTCCCCATCCTGGGTGAGAGGCGCAAGCAGGCCGCCGGCACCCTCTCCGGCGGCGAACAGCAGATGCTCGCCATGGGCCGCGCCCTGATGTCCCAGCCCAAACTGCTCATGCTCGACGAGCCCTCGATGGGTCTGTCGCCGATCATGATGCAGAAGATCATGTCCACCATCGCCGAGCTGAAGTCCCAGGGCACGACCATCCTCCTGGTCGAGCAGAACGCCCAGGCGGCCCTCTCGCTCGCCGACCAGGGCCATGTCATGGAGGTCGGCAACATCGTCCTGTCCGGCAGCGGCCAGGACCTGCTGCACGACGAATCGGTACGCAAGGCGTACCTCGGCGAGGACTGAACACCCTCCGCCGCACACGACGAGGCCCGCGCCCCCTTCTCCGGGGCGCGGGCCTCATCCGTGCCGGGACGTGAGTCCTGCCCGGCTCGATCCAGCCGGACCGAGTCCAGCCGGGCCGAGTCCAGCCGGGCTCAGTCCTTCTTGGCGGCCTTCTTCTCCTCGCTGTCCGCGATGACCGCCTCCGCGACCTGCTGCATGGACATGCGGCGGTCCATCGAGGTCTTCTGGATCCAGCGGAACGCGGCCGGCTCGGTCAGCCCGTACTCGGTCTGCAGGACCGACTTCGCCCGGTCCACGAGCTTGCGGGTCTCCAGCCGCAGGGTGAGGTCGGCGACCTCCTTCTCCAGCTCCTTCAGCTCCGTGAACCGCGAGACAGCCATCTCGATCGCCGGGACGACATCGCTCTTGCTGAACGGCTTCACCAGGTACGCCATGGCCCCGGCGTCCCGCGCCCGCTCGACGAGGTCGCGCTGCGAGAAGGCGGTCAGCATCAGCACCGGGGCGATGGACTCCTCGGCGATCTTCTCGGCCGCGGAGATGCCGTCCAGCTTGGGCATCTTCACGTCCAGGATCACCAGGTCCGGCCGGTGCTCCCGGGCCAGCTCCACGGCCCGCTCACCGTCCCCGGCCTCACCGACGACCGTGTAGCCCTCCTCCTCCAGCATCTCTTTCAGGTCGAGCCGGATCAGCGCCTCGTCCTCGGCGATGACGACACGGGTCGTCAGCGGAGGCACGTGCGACTTGTCCTCATCAGGCACGTCAACGGGCTGGGGCGACTCGGGGGAGGTCACGGGGGCTCCTTGGTGCGGGCCGGGCAGGTTCTGCTGCTTATGCAGCCTACCTAGAGGCGGGCGGCCGCGGTGACCCGGTATGCTTCCGACCAGCCAGTCCCGCCGGGTTGGTGGAACGGTATACACGGAGGTCTCAAACACCTCTGCCCGTGAGGGCTTGCGGGTTCGAATCCCGCACCCGGTACCGAGAAAAGGCGGAGGAACACGTTCGCGTGGTCCTCCGCCTTTCGGCGTACCCGGGGCCATGCCGACCGGCTACTCCGGGCGGTCGTCCTCGCCGATGCGGTGGACGCGGACCATGTTCGTGGAGCCGGAGACGCCGGGCGGCGAGCCCGCCGTGATGATCACGACGTCGCCCTTGTCGCAGCGGCCGTACTTCAGGAGCAGTTCGTCGACCTGGTCGACCATCGCGTCGGTGGAGGCCACCGCGGGGCCGAGGAAGGTCTCGGCACCCCAGGTGAGGCTGAGCTGGGAGCGGGTGGCCGGTTCGGGGGTGAAGGCGAGGAGCGGGATCGGGGAGCGGTAGCGGGAGAGGCGGCGGGCGGTGTCGCCGGACTGGGTGAAGGCGACCAGGAACCGGGCACCGAGGAAGTCGCCGGTCTCGGCGGCGGCCCGGGCGACGGCGCCGCCCTGGGTGCGGGGCTTGTTGCGCTCGGTCAGGGGCGGGAGGCCCTTGGCGAGGATGTCCTCCTCCGCCGCCTCGACGATGCGGGCCATCGTGCGCACCGTCTCGACGGGGTGCTTGCCCACGCTCGTCTCGCCGGACAGCATCACCGCGTCCGTGCCGTCGATGACGGCGTTGGCCACGTCGGATGCCTCGGCGCGGGTCGGGCGGGAGTTGTCGATCATGGAGTCGAGCATCTGGGTCGCCACGATGACGGGTTTGGCGTTGCGCTTGGCGAGTTTGACGGCCCGCTTCTGGACGATGGGGACCTGTTCGAGGGGCATTTCGACGCCGAGGTCCCCGCGGGCGACCATGATGCCGTCGAAGGCGTCGACGATCTCCTCGATGTTCTCGACGGCCTGCGGCTTTTCCACCTTCGCGATGACGGGGAGGCGCCGGCCCTCTTCGCCCATGATGCGGTGCACGTCCTCGGCGTCCTTGCCGCTGCGGACGAAGGACAGGGCGATGACGTCGAAGCCGGTGCGCAGGGCCCAGCGGAGGTCGTCCTCGTCCTTGTCGGAGAGCGCGGGAACGGAGACGGCGACGCCTGGGAGGTTGAGGCCCTTGTGGTCGGAGACCATGCCGCCCTCGACGACGCGGGTGTGGACGAGGGGGCCGTCGACGGCGGTGACTTCGAGGCAGACCTTGCCGTCGTCGACGAGGACGCGTTCGCCGGGGGTGACGTCCGCGGCGAGGCCGGCGTAGGTGGTGCCGCACCGGTGGCGGTCGCCTTCGACGCCGTCCTCGACGGTGAGGGTGAAGGAGTCGCCGCGTTCAAGGAGTACGGGGCCTTCGCCGAAGTGGCCGAGCCGGATCTTCGGGCCTTGAAGGTCGGCGAGGATCCCCACGCTGCGGCCGGTCTCGTCGGAGGCCTTCCGTACCTGGTGGTAGCGCTCCTCGTGCTCGGCGTGGCTGCCGTGGCTGAGGTTGAATCGGGCGACGTCCATTCCGGCCTCGACGAGTGCCTTGATCTGGTCGTACGAGTCGGTGGCGGGCCCCAGGGTACAGACGATCTTTGCTCGGCGCATGCAACGAGCCTAGGGCTTACCGATGGGTAGATATTTGGCCCTTCATGACTGCTCAACAACCTTTCCGTACAGCGTTCTTGACAAGTGTTGAATTGTGCGACGGGCCGCTCCTTTGAGCATGGGCGGACCGCAATGGCGGTAAGGCCTCCTTGAGAGCGTGGGCATTTCAGAGCACGGGCGGGCCCATGGTGAATTGGGCGGTCACCTGTGCGGTGACGTGCAGCCGGGGTGGTTCGAGGTCGAGGGGTTCGGGGGGTTCGCCGCCGCCGGCGAAGGACATACGCCGGCCGCCGCGTTCGAAGGCCGCCCGGCCCGGCCGGGGCGGTTGGGTGCCGGTGTCGGCGAGTTCGACGAGGGCGGCGAGGGTGGTGCCGAGGGCCTCGGCGTACTCCCGGGCCCGTCCGACGGCGTCGCGGACCGCCTGCCGCCGGGCCTCCGCGTGGACGGGGGCGTCGGGGCGCAGGGTCCACCAGGGGCCGTCGACCCGGGTGAGGTCGAGGTCGGCCAGCCGGGTGGTGAGTTCACCGAGGAGGGTGAAGTCGGTGAATTCGGCGCTGATACGGACGTGGCCCTGGTAGTGGCGGACGCGTTCGCCGCGGCCGCGTTCGGTGAGTTCGGGGGCGAGGGAGAAGGCGCCGGTGGACAGGTTCTGGACGGCGTCGCCGTAGGAGGTGAGGAGGCCGAGGGCGGTGGTGTTGCGGTGGGTGAGGTCGTCGAGGGTGGTGCGGCGGTCGCGGCCCCGGGCGGTGAGGGTGAGGGTGATGCTCGCGGTGTCGGGCTCGGCGTCGAGTTCGGCCTCGCCGCGGACCGTGAGGAAGGGGGCGTCGGGGGTGCCGTGGGCGGGGGTCGACGGTGAGGTCATGTGCCCCACTGTGGCACGGCGTTGCGGCGGAGCGGCCGGAGTTGGCGGCGGGCGCGTTCTAGTGCGTGGTGTCGGCCAGCGGGGTGAGGCGGCTCGGCTGCCGGGTCTGGGGCACCACGCGTTCGGGTGTGTCGAGGCCGAAGGTGGTGAAGGCGGTCCGGGCGGGCAGCGGGTACGGCTCCTTGCCGGTGACGGAGTTGAGGATGGTGGCGCTGCGCCAGGCGGCGAGGCCGAGGTCGGGGGCGCCGACGCCGTGGGTGTGGAGTTCGGCGTTCTGGACGTGGACGGCGCCGGTGACCGAGGGGTCGAGGACGAGGCGGAAGTCCTCGTCGATGCGGGGGCGTTCGCCGCTGTCGCGCCGCAGGTAGGGGTCGAGTCCGGCGAGGAGGCGGTCGAGGGGGCGGTCGCGGTAGCCGGTGGCGAGGACGACGGCGTCGGTGGTGAGGCGGGACCGGCTGCCCTGCTGGAGGTGTTCCAGGTGGAGTTCGATGCGGGTGGTGGCGAGCCGGCCGGCGGTGCGGACGCGGACGCCGGGGGTGAGGACGGCGTCGGGCCAGCCGCCGTCGAGGGTGCGGCGGTACAGCTCGTCGTGGATGGCGGCGAGGGTGCCGGCGTCGATGCCCTTGTGGAGTTGCCACTGGGCGGCGACGAGCCGGTCGCGGACGGGTTCGGCGAGGGCGTGGAAGTAGCGGGTGTAGTCGGGGGTGAAGTGTTCGAGGCCGAGCTTGGAGTACTCCATGGGCGCGAACGCCTCGGTGCGGCCGATCCAGTGGAGCTTCTCCTGGCCGGCGGGGCGGTGGCGGAGCAGGTCGAGGAAGATCTCGGCGCCGGACTGTCCGGAGCCGACGACGGTGACGTGCCCGGCGCTCAGGAGGGCCTCGCGGTGGGTGAGGTAGTCGGCGGCGTGGTGGACGGCGACACCGGGTGCGTCGGCGAGGGGCTTGAGGGGCTCGGGGACGTGGGGGGCCGTGCCGATGCCGAGGGCGATGTTGCGGGTGTAGGTGCGGCCGAGGGCTTCGGCCTCGCCGTCGCTGTCGAGTTGGGTGAAGTCGACTTCGAAGACGTCCCGTTCGGGGTTCCAGCGGACGGCGTCGACCTGGTGGCTGAAGCGGAGGCCGGGCAGGTTCTGGGCGACCCAGCGGCAGTAGGCGTCGTATTCGGCGCGCTGGATGTGGAAGTGCTCGGCGAAGTAGAAGGGGAAGAGCCGGCCGCGGGTTCTGAGGTGGTTGAGGAAGCTCCAGGGGTTGGTGGGGTCGGCGAGGGTGACCAGGTCGGCGAGGAAGGGGACCTGGATCGTGGCGCCGTCGATGAGCAGTCCGGGGTGCCACTGGAAGGCGGGGCGCTGTTCGTAGAAGACGGCGTCGAGTTCGGTGAGGGGGTGGGCGAGGGCGGCGAGGGAGAGGTTGCAGGGCCCGATGCCGATGCCGACGAGGTCGCGGGGGGTGTCGGGTTCGTGGCGTGGGGTCAGGGGCGTCGGGTTCATCGGGGGGTGGTTCCTTCCACGAGTTTCAGCAGGCCGGCCAGGTGCTCGGGCCGGGTGTGGGGGTTGAGGAGGGTGGCCTTGAGCCAGAGGCGGCCGTCGGCGCGGGCCCGGCCGAGGACGGCGCGGCCGTCGTGCAGCAACTGCCGTCGTACGGCGGCTACGGCGGCGTCGGTGGCGTGGGCCGGCCGGAACAGGACGGTGCTGATGACGGGGCGGCCGTACAGCTCGAAGCCGGGGTGGTTGTGGACGAGTACGGCGAGGTCGCGCGCGTGGGCGCAGACCTGGTCGACGAGGGCGCCGAGGCCGGTGCGGCCGAGGGACTTGAGGGTGACGGCGATCTTGAGGATGTCGGGGCGGCGGGTGGTTCGCAGGGAGCGGCCGAGCAGGTCGGGGAGGCCGGCGTCGGTGTCGTCGGCGGCGTTGAGGTAGTCGGCGTGGTGGTGGAGGGCGGTGAGTTCGCGGGGGCGGGCGACGGCGAGGAGGCCGGCGGCGATCGGCTGCCAGCCGAGTTTGTGCAGGTCGACGGTGACCGTGTGGGCGGCCTGGAGTCCGGCGAGTTTGTCGCGGTGCCGGTCGCTGAAGGTGAGGGCGGCGCCGTAGGCGGCGTCGATGTGCAGGCGGGCGCCGTGGGCGGTGCACAGCCCGGCGATCTCGGGGAGGGGGTCGATGAGGCCGGCGTCGGTCGTGCCGGCGGTGGCGGCGACCAGCAGAGGGCCGGTGAGCGGGGTGAGGGCCCGGTGGAGGGCGGCGGGGTCGAGGGTGCCGCCGGGGGTGGGGACGACGACGGGGTCGGGCAGGCCGAGCAGCCAGGCGGCGCGGGGCAGGGAGTGGTGGGCGTTGGCGCCGCACACGAGCCGGAGGCCGGCGCCGTGGGTCTCGCGGGCGAGGAGGACGGCGAGTTCGTTGGCCTCGGTGCCGCCGGTGGTGACGAGGGCGTCGGCGAGGCCGATCTCGTGGGCGAGGGCGCGGGTGACCTGGGCTTCCAGGACGGAGGCGGCGGGGGCCTGGTCCCAGGAGTCCAAGGACGGGTTGAGGGCGCTGACGGCCAGGTCGGCGGCGGTGGCGACGGCGAGGGGCGGGCAGTGCAGGTGGGCGGCGCAGCGGGGGTCCGCGGGGTCGGCGGCGCCTTCCGCGAGGGCGTGCACGAGGGTGCGCAGGGCGTCGGGCTCACCGCGGTCGGGCAGGACGTCGCCGAGGGCGGCGGTGACGCGGGCGGCGACGGCCTCGGGGCCCCCGGCGGGCAGCGGACCGCCGCGCGCGCGGGCGCCGGTGGTGAGGGCGTCGAGGACGGTGTCGAGGAGCGGCCGCAGCGCGCCGGCGCCGTCGGGTCCTGAGGCGAGGTGCGGCGTGCTCATGGGCTCTCCTGTCGGGGCGCGGACCGGCGGGACGTCCAGGGAGACTTCCAGCTTGTCCCGACTTGCGGCCACGCGGCCGAAAAGCCCAACGATCGCACCCGAAAGGGGGTAATGCGCACGGGGAAAACACAAAAGGACGGCGCTGCCACGGCTCGCCGCTCGGGTGGACGGTGAGTGCCCCGCGTGCACGGGAGTGTGTCTGCGCCGCCGTGCCGCCGGCAGAGGCGCGGTGTGCGCGCACAGCAGGTTTACGCCCCCTCCCCCCGGGGGGGGCGTACGGCGGCCTGCGCCCCCTCCCCCGCGACAAGCTACGCCGTGCCCGCCGCCGGACACGGCGCCGGTGGGGCAGAGCCCCTTCAGGGGCGCGGGGAACTTCGCGAGAAGCCCCACCGGCCCGCACCCGAAAGCGCACCCGAAGACGCATCCGGAAGCGCGCCCGAGGGAGGGGGCGCGGGCCGTGGGCGGGGTTTCTACGCCTCGCGGACGCGCAGCGCGCGGGCGAGGTCGTCGAGTTGGTCGGCGAGTTTGCGGTGCAGGGCGGGGAGTACGTCGCCGTCGCGCAGGCACGCCTCGCCGAGGCGCAGGTGGTCCGCGTCGATCGCGTGGGCGGGGAAGGCCCACCGGCCGGCCGCCTCGGCGATGGCGGGGCCGCGCCGCGCGGCGAGGGCGATCGCGTCCTCGTAGTAGCGCGGGACGTAGTCGGCGAGGAGGTCGGCCTGTTCGGGCTGCCAGAAGCCCTGAGCGGTGGCGGTGAACAGGTAGTTGGACAGCTCGTCGCCGGCGAACATCGCGTCCCAGGCGGTGCGTTTGGCGTCGGCGTCGGGCAGCGCGGCGCGGCAGCGGGCGGCGCCCTCCTGGCCGGTGGCGCTCGGGTCGCGTTCCAGCTCGGCGGCGATGGCGCTCTCGTCGGTGGCGTCGAGGACGGCGAGCCGGCCGAGGATGCGCCAGCGCAGCTCGGGGTCGAGTTCCGGGCCGCCGGGCACGGTGCCGTCGGCGAGCCAGGCGGCGATGGTGTCGGGGTGGGCGGCGCTGTCGATGCAGTGCCGTACGGCGGTCAGGCGCAGGCCCGGGTTGTCGCCGTCCTCGGTGCGCCGCAGGAGGTCGCGGCACAGGGCGGTGAGCGTGCTGAGGGCGGCGGGCCGGCGGTCGGGGTCGAGGTACCGGTCGGCGACCTGGGCGCCGGCGAAGGTCAGGACGCCCTGGACGAGGGCGAGGTCGGTCTCCTCGGGCAGGTGGGCCGCGACGGTCTCCAGGTAGTCGCCGGGGGCGAGGTCGCCGTCGCGGACCATGTCGCGCAGGGTGTTCCAGAGCACCGCGCGGGTGATCGCGTCGGGGATGCCGGACAGGCCGCGCAGGACGGTTTCGAGGGAGGTCTCGTCGAGGCGGATCTTGGCGTAGGTGAGGTCGAGGTCGTTGGGCACCACCAGGGCGGGGCGGATGCCGGGGCGCGGCTCGGCGGCGCCGTCCTGGGGTACGTCGGTCTCGTACCGCTCGCGCAGGGTCAGGGTGCGGCCGTCGGCGAGGTCGCGGTCGTAGACGCCGACGGTGACGCGGTGGGGGCGGTGGCCGTCGCGGTCGAGGGTGAGGGTCCACTGGCCGGGGCGGGTGTCGGTGGACGCGGTGAGCGTGTCGACGCCGGTGGTGCGCAGCCAGGCGTCGGCCCACGCGTGGACGTCGCGTTCGGTGGCGGCGGCGAGGGAGTCGATGAAGTCGGCGAGGGTGGCGTTGGCGAACTTGTGCCGCTGGAAGTGGATGTTGATGCCGGCGAGGAAGTCCTTCTCGCCGAGCCAGGCGACGAGCTGGCGCAGGGCGGAGGCGCCCTTGGCGTAGGAGATGCCGTCGAAGTTGAGGAGCGCGGCTGCGGTGTCGTCGACGGCTTCGGGGGCGACGGGGTGGGTGGAGGGGCGCAAGTCGGCGTCGTAGCCCCAGGCCTTGCGGGAGACGCCGAACTCGGTCCAGGTGTCGGTGAAACGGGTGGCTTCGGCGCAGGTCTGGTAGCCCATGTACTCGGCGAAGGACTCGTTCAGCCAGATGTCGTCCCACCACCTGAGGGTGACGAGGTCGCCGAACCACATGTGGGCCATCTCGTGGGAGATGACCATGGCGCGGGTCTGGCGTTCGGTGTCGGTGACGGCGGAGCGGTAGACGAAGTCGTCGCGGAAGGTGACGAGTCCGGGGTTCTCCATGGCGCCGGCGTTGAACTCGGGGACGAACGCCTGGTCGTAGGAGTCGAAGGGGTAGGGCTCCTCGAACTTCTCGTGGTAGCGGTCGTAGCACGCGCGCGTGACGGTGAGGATCTCCTCGGCGTCGGCGTCGAGGTGGGGGGCGAGGGAGCGGCGGCAGTGGATGCCGAAGGGCAGGCCGCGGTGTTCGGTGCGCACGGAGTGCCAGGGTCCGGCGGCGACGGCGACGAGGTACGTGGAGATCAGCGGGGTGGGGGCGGCCTGCCAGCGGCCCCCGCCGACGTGTTCGGTGATGCCGTTGGCGAGGACGGTCCAGCCCTCGGGGGCGGTCACCGTCAGTTCGAAGACGGCCTTCAGGTCGGGCTGGTCGAACGCGGCGAAGACGCGCTGGACGTCTTCCATGAACAGCTGGGTGTAGGTGTAGGTCTCGCCGTCGGTGGGATCGGTGAAGCGGTGCATGCCCTCGCCGGTGCGGGAGTAGCGCATGGCGGCGTCGACGCGGAGTTCGTGCTCGCCGGCGGTGAGGTTCTTCAGGGCGAGCCGGTTGCCGTCGAGGGTCTCGGGGTCGAGGGGCTGTCCGTCGAGCGTGACGGTGCGCAGGCTGGCAGGCTTCAGCTCGACGAACGTGTCCCCGTCGGACCGTGCGGTGAACCGGATCACGGTGCGGGAGTCGAAGGTCTCCTCCCCGGTCGTGAGGTCCAGTTCGATCGTGTAGCGGTGGACGTCGAGGATCTCTGCTCGGAGCTGCGCTTCGTCGCGCGTGAGTACGGACATGCAGGCCATGCTGCCTGATGGGACCGACAGCGGACAGGGGCGGATCGGTACACGGCTTATGTCCGTTCCCCCGCCCCCGCCCCCGTCTCCCCGCGCCCCCGCCCCGTCTCCCCCTCCTTCGCGCGTGCCGCGCCTCAGTGCTCCGGGGTGGCCGTGCGCCCGCCGACGGTGTCCTCGGCGATGCGCTCGTGGTGCCGGATCACCTCGGCGATGATGAAGTTCAGGAACTTCTCGGCGAACGCGGGGTCGAGCTTGGCGTTCTCGGCGAGGGCGCGCAGCCGGGTGATCTGGCGGGCCTCGCGGGCCTGGTCGGCGGGCGGGAGCCGGTGGTGGGCCTTGAGCCGGCCGACCCGCTGGGTGCACTTGAAGCGTTCGGCGAGCATGTGGACGACGGCCGCGTCGATGTTGTCGATGCTGTCGCGCAGCCGCTCCAGTTCCTCGCGGACCGCTGGGTCGACGTCACCGGTACCGGTGTTGCTGGTGGTCATGGGCGCCCACCTTAGGGGGTCAAAGGCGTGGTCCTCCTGGTGTGTCCGGGGAGTGGATCATCGGGGGGTCGTCGGGGTCGGGGACGCGGTCGCTCCAGCCGCCGGGGACGGTGCGGCCCTGCTGGGCGCGGAAGCGGACGGGGGCGAGGCCGACGCGGCGGGTGAAGAGGCGGGAGAAGTAGGCGGGGTCGTCGTAGCCGACGCGGCGGGCGACGGCGGCGACGGGCAGGTCGGTGGTGGCGAGGAGGTCCTTGGCGCGGGCCAGGCGGATACCGAGGAGGTAGTCCTTGGGGCTGCATCCGGCGGCGCGGCGGACGGCGGTGCGCAGCTCGGCGGGGGTCATGCCGTGCCGGCCGGCGTGGTCGGCGACGCTCATGGGTGTGCAGGCGTCGCGGGCGAGGGCCTGGAGGACCTGGTCGCCGTCGGGGGCCAGGTCGGCGCGGGCGCGGCGCAGGGCGACGAGGAGTTCGTGGACGGCGGCCGCGGTCTCCACCTCCAGCAGGGGGTTGCCGCGGCGGGCGGCGCGGGCGATGCGGGCGACGACGGCGCGGGGTCCGGAGGCGTCGGAGAGAGCGACGACGGGCCGGTGGGGCTCGATGTAGCCGAGGTCGGTGTAGGTGGCGGTGGCGGGCCCGGTGAAGTCGACGAAGCCCTCGTCCCAGCCGGTGTCCGGGTCGGGCCCGTAGTGGTGCGGTGTGCCGGGGGTGAGCCAGAGCAGCGCGGGCGCGGCGACGGTCGTACGGCGGCCGTCGGCGCCCTGGTACCAGCCGCGGCCGGTGCCGATCACGACGGCCACGTGGTGGTGGAGGGTGCGGGGGCCGACGGTGGGCAGGATGCCGTACTGGAGTCCGACGCCGAGACAGACCAGGCCGAGGCGGTGGTGGGCGGGTCCGGGGCTGAAGAACCGCATCCAGGTGTGGTACATCGGCGCTGCTCCCGGTCCTGTGTCGGGCTGTGCGGAGTCCAGGCAGCGCCGATCTTCGTCCATGGCGCACGGGGCCGCCAGGGGTGGGGCTGGGCCGCATGAGCGAGTTGGCGGTGGGGGAACCGGGCTTGCTCGCCGCTCGTGGGCGGCCGGTACGGCCGCTGCCGGGGGCGCTGCACTCCTTCAGGGTGCGCGAGCAGGAGGCGGGCACGGCCTGTTCCTGGACGCGGTCCGGCGGGCCGGGGTGTGGACGATCGTCCGCCCGGGGGCCGGGGAGCGGCGTGGTGCGCGGGGCGGGTGCCGCGCGGCTCGAACTTCCGGGCTGTACGCGCGTGTTGGTCTGGGTCAATGGGTTCCGCCTGGGCCGCTACTGGTCGGTGGGGCCGCGGCGGTCGCTGTACGTTCCCGGGCCGCTGCCACGGGAGAGGGAGTACGAGGTGCGGGGTGCTGCCGCGCGGGTGACGGGGAGGCCCGGAGAGCGGGCGGGGAGTGCCGGGCGGCGGAATCCGGGGCGGCCGCGCCTACAGTGGGTGTGGTGTTCCCGGCGTCTTCTGGGGGTCGGACGTGGCGAACGGCGGACCGGTCCAGCACGGCTTCCCGCATCTGGAGACGGTGCGGGCGGCCCTCACGGCGTTGTACAGACGCCTGTCGTACGACACCGTCCTGACCTTCTCGACCAGTGTGGCCCCCGCCGACGTGGCGTTCTGCGACACCGACGACCTGCATCTGGGCGCCCAGCGAGTGGCCCACGAGATGGTGCGGCACTTCCGGCTTCCGGACGCCCGGCTGATCGTCGGCTTCCGGGAGATGACGCACGCGGCGAACGTCGAACTGGCGGCGGGCCCGGAGTACTTCGTCGAGCTGAACGACCGGTTCCGCACGCACCGCCGGGACATCGGCGCGGCGCTCGCCCACGAGGTCGCGCACGTCTATCTGCACCGCCTCGGCCTGGCCTTCCGGGGGACGCCGGACAACGAGATCCTCACGGACACGGTGACGACGTACCTCGGCGCGGGCTGGCTGCTGCTGGACGCGTACCGGGAGGACGCGGTCTCCTCCCAGAAGCTGGGGTACCTCACTCCGGAGGAGTTCGGTTACGTCCTCGCCAAGCGGGCGCTGCTCTTCCAGGAGGACCCCTCGGTGTGGTTCACCAGCCCGCAGGCGTACACCGCGTACGGCAAGGGCATGGCCCTGGCCCGGCAGGACGAGCGGCAGCCGCCGCTGTCGGCGGCGGGCTGGGCGGGCCGGCGCCGTTACGCCCACGACCGACGGCACGCCCCGGCCGGGCAGCCGGGCGGTCCCTACGAGTTCAGCGCCGACAGTGACGGGGCTCTGCGGGTGTCCTTCCCGTGCCCGACCTGCCACCAGCGGATCAGGGTCCCGGTGCGGGGCCGGGTCCGGGCGCGGTGCGGGCTGTGCCGGACGGTGCTGGAGTGCGACACGTAGGCCGCACCGGCCCGGCCGGGGAACGCGATTCCAGGGCCCCCGCACCCGCCGTGCCCGAAGAACGAGTCCGAAGCGGGACTCGGTCCGCCCGGTACGCCCGCCCTGCCCAGGAGCGGGCCCGCGGGCGGGTGCCGTGCGGGAGCGGTGCGGCCTGCACGCCCGCGCCGCCCGGGGCACAGGTCCCAGGACGGACTCGGCCCACGCCCGCCCGCACGGGCAACGGGTCCCAGGACGGACTCCGTGCGGCCCACGACGCCCGCCCTGCCCGAGAGCGGGTTTCTGGGTGGGCGGGTGGCCCACGGTGACCGCTCACGACCCGTACACCGCGCCCGGGGGCTCCGATTCGGCCAGGAGTTTCAGGGTCGTGGCGCCTGCGTCGGACGGGGTGCGGCGGGTGCCGCTGTCGGCGGTGGGGCCCGGGCGCCAGCCCTCCATGACGGTGATCCGTCCGCCCTCCGTCTCGAACACCCGGCCGGTGACGCCGGCGCTGGCCTCTGAGCCCAGCCAGACCACCAGGGGGGAGACGTTCTCGGGGGCCATGGCGTCGAATCCGGTGGCCGGTGCCGCCATGGTCTCGGCGAAGGTCCGCTCGGTCATACGGGTCCGCGCGGCGGGCGCGACGGCGTTGACCTGGACGCCGTAGCGGGCCAGTTCGGCCGCCGCGACCAGCGTGAGCCCGACGATGCCGGCCTTGGCGGCGCTGTAGTTCCCCTGTCCGAGGGAGCCCAGGAGTCCGGCTCCGCTGCTGGTGTTGACGATCCGGGCGGCCGGGGCGCGGCCGGCCTTGGCCTCGGCCCGCCAGTGCGCGGCGGCGTGCCGCAGCGGCAGGAAGTGGCCCTTGAGGTGGACCCGGATCACGGCGTCCCAGTCGTCCTCGTCGAGGTTGACGAGCATGCGGTCGCGCAGGAAGCCCGCGTTGTTGACGAGGGTGTCGAGGCGGCCGTACGTCTCGACGGCCGTCCGGATCAGGGAGGCGGCGCCCTCGGTGGTGGCGATGTCGCCGCCGTGCGCGACGGCCTCGCCGCCGGCGGCCCGGATCTCCGCCGCGACGGACGCGGCCGGGCTGTCGTCGTCCGGTGTCCCGTTCAGCCCGACGCCGAGGTCGTTGACGACGAGCCGGGCGCCCTCGGCGGCGAAGGCGAGGGCGTGGGCGCGGCCCAGGCCCCGTCCGGCGCCGGTGACGACCACGACGCGCCCCGCGCAGAGTCCGCTCATGTCAGCTCTCCTTGGTCGGGGCTCTCCTTGTTGACGGTCGCGGCGTCCAGGAAGGCGGGCCGTTCGCCGCCGCCGTGCACGAGGAGGCTCGCCCCGCTGATGTAGCGGGCGGCATCGGAGGCGAGGAAGACGGCGGCGTCCCCGATGTCGGAAGGGGTGGCGAGCCGGCCGAGCGGGACCGTGCGCCCCACGGCGGCGATGCCTTCGGGGCCCCCGTAGTGGAGGGCGGACAGTTCGGTGCGGACCATGCCGACCGCGAGGGTGTTGACGCGGATCTCGGGCGCCCATTCGACGGCCATGGAGGCGGCGAGTCCGGCGAGTCCGGCCTTGGCGGCGCCGTAGGCGGCCGAGCCGGGTGAGGGGCGGCTGCCGCTGACGCTGCCGATCATGACGATCGAGCCGCGCGAGCGACGGAGGTGCTCGTAGGCGGCGAGGGACGCGGTGAGCGGGGTGACGAGGTTCAGCTCGATGACCCGGGCGTGCCGCTCGGCGGACGTCCCGGCGAGGAGGCGGTACGGGGTGCCGCCCGCGTTGTTGACCAGGACGTCGAGGCCGGGCAGCGCGTCGAACCAGGCCCGGACGGCGGGCGGGTCGCGCAGGTCGAGGGGGGTGAACTCGACGCCGGGCAGCGGGTGTTCGGGGGGCCGGCGGGCGCAGATGAGGACGTGCGCGCCGGCCTCGGCGAAGGCTCTGGTGATGCCCGCGCCGACCCCGCGGGTGCCGCCGGTGACGACGACGGTCCTGCCGCGCAGGGAGTGCCGGGGAGAGCCCTGCGAGGAGCCCCGTGACGGGTCCCGTGACGGGTCCCGCAGGGCGTTTTCCACAGGGTCGTTGGCCTGGTCCGCCGAGTTGTCCACAGGGCCTCCCGCTTGTCCGTGGCGGCTGCTAGCTTCGAAGCGTCACACCTAACAAATGTTTGATGGAAAGGTAGCTGATGTCTCCATGGGTGTCTCCACCTCGGTCCCGGAAAAGGGGATCGCGCTCGTCACGGTCGACGTCCCGCCGGTGAACGCCCTGCCGGTGGACGGCTGGTTCGCGCTGGCCGGGGCGGTGCGCGCGGCGGGCCGGGACCCGCGGGTCCGGTGCGTCGTGCTGGCCGCCGAGGGGCGGGGGTTCAACGCGGGCGTGGACATCAAGGAGATAAAGGCGCGCGGGCAGGAGGCGCTGATCGGCGCCAACCGGGGCTGCGCGGAGGCGTTCGCGGCGGTGTACGAGTGCGACACCCCCGTGGTCGCGGCAGTCCAGGGGTTCTGTCTCGGCGGCGGCATAGGGCTGGCGGGAAACGCGGACGCGATCGTGGCGAGCGAGGACGCCAGGTTCGGGCTGCCCGAACTGGACCGGGGCGCACTGGGTGCCGCCACGCATCTGGCACGGCTGGTCCCGCAGCACCTGATGCGCGCCCTGTACTACACGGGGCGCACGGCGAGCGCGGCCGAGTTGCACGCGCACGGCTCGGTGTGGCGGGTGGTGCCGGGCGGTGAGTTACGGGCGGCCGCGCTGGAACTGGCCCGGGAGATCGCCGCCAAGGACGGCCGGCTGCTGCGCATGGCCAAGTCCGCGATCAACGGCATCGATCCGGTCGACGTGCGCCGCAGTTACCGCTTCGAACAGGGCTTCACCTTCGAGGCCAACCTCAGCGGGCTCGCCGACCGGGTCCGGGACACGTTCGGGAAGGAGGGCGCGTAGGTGGGCGACAAGTCGATGACCGCCGACGAGGTGGTCTCCCGTCTGGCGAGCGGCATGACCCTCGGGATCGGCGGCTGGGGTTCGCGCCGCAAACCGATGGCCCTGGTCAGAGCACTGCTGCGGTCGGACATCGGGGACCTCACGGTCGTCTCGTACGGCGGCCCGGACGTCGGGATGCTGGCGGCGGCCGGCCGGATCCGCAGACTGGTCACGGCCTTCGTCACGCTCGACTCGGTCCCGCTGGAGCCGCACTACCGGGCGGCCCGGGAGCGCGGCGCGTTCGAACTGACGGAGGTGGACGAGGGGATGTTCATGGCGGGGCTGCGCGCGGCGGCGGACCGGCTGCCGTTCCTGCCGGTGCGGGCGGGCCTCGGCTCGGACGTGCCGCGGGTGAACCCCGGTCTGCGGACGGTCACCTCGCCGTACGAGGACGGGGAGACGTTCGCGGCCATGCCGGCCCTGCGGCTGGACGCGGCCCTGGTGCACGTCAACCGCGCCGACCGGCTGGGCAACGGCCAGTACCTGGGCCCCGACCCGTACTTCGACGACCTGTTCTGCGAGGCGGCGGACGCGGCCTACGTCTCCTGTGAACGGCTCGTCGACACGGCCGAGTTGACGAAGGAGGCGGGCCCGCAGTCCCTACTGGTGAAACGGCTGGCGGTGACGGGAGTGGTCGAGGCGCCGAACGGCGCGCACTTCACCTCCTGCGCACCGGACTACGGGCGGGACGAGGAGTTCCAGCGGAGGTACGCGTCCACGCCGTGGCCCGAGTTCGCGGCGCGGTTCCTGGACGGGGACGAGGAGGCGTACCGAGAAGCGGTCCAGGCGTGGCGGAAGGAGGGCACGGATGTCTCAGGCAACGGCTGACGGGGACTGCGGGGCGAGTGCGGTCACCCGCGCCGAGTACTGCGTGATCGCCTGCGCCGAGGCCTGGCGGGGGGCCGGGGAGATCCTGGCCAGTCCGATGGGGCTGATCCCCTCGCTGGGGGCGCGGCTGGCCCGGCTCACCTTCGCGCCCGACCTGCTGCTGACCGACGGGGAGGCGCTGCTGGTCCGCCCGGACGGCACCCCGGAGGGCTGGCTGCCCTACCGGCAGCACCTGGCGCTGGTGGCGGGAGGGCGCCGGCACGTGATGATGGGCGCGAGCCAGATCGACCGGTACGGCAACCAGAACATCTCGTGCATCGGCGACTGGTCCGCGCCGCGCCGGCAGCTGCTGGGGGTGCGGGGTGCGCCCCTGAACACGCTGAACAACCCGACGAGTTACTGGATCCCCAGACACTCCCGGCGGGTGTTCGTGGAGCGGGTGGACATGGTGTGCGGGGTGGGCTACGACCGGGCGGCCGGCCTCGGCGTCACGGCACGCTTCCACCGCATCCCCCGGGTCGTCTCGGACCTCGGCGTCTTCGACTTCGCGACCCCGGACCACTCGATGCGCGTGGCCTCGCTGCATCCCGGGGTGAGCGTGGAACAGCTGCGGGAGGCGACGGGCTTCGTGCTCGCCGTGCCGGACGAGGTGCCGCGCACCCGGGAGCCCACCGGAGAGGAACTGCGGCTGGTCCGCGAGGTGCTGGACCCCCGGGGGGCGCGCGCCCGTGAGGTGCCGGAGGGGGTGCGGGGATGAGAGAGACGGCGCTCACCCGGCTGGTGGGAGTCCGCCATCCGGTCGTGCAGACCGGGATGGGCTGGGTGGCCGGCCCCCGGCTGGTGTCGGCGGCGGCGAACGCGGGCGCGCTCGGCATCCTGGCCTCGGCGACGATGACTCCGGACCGGCTGCGCGAGGCGATACGGGAGGTGCGGTCCCGTACCGACGCGCCGTTCGGGGTGAACCTGCGCGCCGACGCGGGGGACGCGGGCGACAGGGTGCAGATCATGCTCGACGAGGGTGTGCGGGTGGCGTCCTTCGCGCTGGCACCCTCGCCCGAGCTGATCTCCCGGCTGAAGGAGGGCGGGGTGGTCGTGATCCCGTCGGTGGGGGCGCGGCGGCACGCGGAGAAGGTCGCGGCGTGGGGCGCGGACGCGGTCGTCGTACAGGGCGGTGAGGGCGGCGGGCACACCGGTGAGGTGGCGTCGACGGTGCTGCTGCCGCAGGTGGTGGACGCGGTGCGGATACCGGTCGTGGCGGCCGGCGGCTTCTTCGACGGGCGGGGGCTGGTCGCGGCGCTGGCCTACGGGGCGGCCGGGGTGGCGATGGGCACGCGGTTCCTGCTCACCTCGGACTCGACGGTGCCGGACGCGGTGAAGGCCCGGTACCTGGCGGCGACGGTCCGGGACGTCACGGTCACCCGGGCGGTCGACGGGCTGCCGCACCGGATGCTGCGCTCGGAGCTGGTGACGGCGCTGGAGCGGTCGGGGCGGACCCGGGCGCTGGCCCACGCGGTCCGGCGGGCCGCGAGGTTCCGGCGGCTGTCAGGGCTCACCTGGCCGCGGATGGTGCGGGACGGGCTGGCGATGCGGCACGGCAAGGACCTGTCGTGGAGCCAGGTCCTGCTGGCCGCGAACACGCCGATGCTGCTGAAGTCGGCGATGGTGGACGGCCGTACGGACGCCGGGGTGATGGCCTCGGGACAGGTCGCCGGACTGATCGACGACCTGCCGTCGTGCGCGGAACTGGTGGACCGGATCGTGAAGGAGGCGGAGGAGGTGATGCGGGGCCTGGGGTGAGCCGAGGGGCGGAATGCCGCCGGGCCGGGCCGGGGTGACACCGGTCCCGGAAGGGAACCTCACAGGCGTTCGATGACCGTCACATTGGCCTGGCCGCCGCCCTCGCACATCGTCTGGAGGCCGTAGTGGCCGCCGGTGCGTTCCAGTTCGTGCAGGAGGGTCGTCATCAGGCGGACACCGGTCGCGCCGAGGGGGTGGCCGAGGGCGATGGCGCCACCGTTGACGTTGACCTTGTCCGGTTCGGCGCCGGTCTCCTTCAGCCAGGCCAGGACGACCGGGGCGAAGGCCTCGTTGATCTCGACGAGGTCGATGGCGTCGATGGTGAGGCCGGCCTTCTTCAGGGCGTGTGCCGTCGCCGGGATGGGCGCGGACAGCATGCGGATGGGGTCCTCGCCGCGTACGGACAGGTGGTGGACCCGGGCGCGCGGGCGCAGCCCGTGTTCCCGGACGGCGCGTTCGGAGGCGAGGAGGAGGGCGGCGGCGCCGTCGGAGACCTGGGAGGAGCAGGCGGCGGTGATGGTGCCGCCGTCCAGGACCGGTTTGAGGGCGGCCATCTTCTCAAGGGTGGTGTCGCGGCGCGGGCCCTCGTCGGCGGTGACGTCGCCGTAGGGGACGGTCTCGCGGCTGAAGCGGCCCTCGTCCTGGGCGCGTACGGCCCGCTGGTGGGAGCGCAGGGCGAAGCGTTCCTGGTCCTCGCGGCTGATGCCCCACTTGGCGGCGATCATCTCGGCGCCGGCGAACTGGTTGACGGGCCGGTCGCCGTAGCGGGCGCGCCAGCCGGTGCTGCCGAGGAAGGGTCCGTCGGTGAGGCCGAGGGGTTCGGCGGCCTGCCGGGAGGCGAAGGCGATGGGGATCTGGGACATGTTCTGCACACCGCCGGCGACCACGAGGTCCTGGGTGCCGGAGAGGACGGCCTGCGCGGCGAAGTGCACGGCCTGCTGGGAGGAGCCGCACTGCCGGTCGACGGTCACGCCCGGCACCTCCTCGGGCAGTCCGGCGGCCAGCCAGCAGGTGCGGGCGATGTCACCGGCCTGCGGTCCGACGGCGTCCAGGCAGCCGAAGACGACGTCCTCCACGGCGGCCGGGTCGATGCCGGTCCGTTCGACCAGCGCGGTGAGGACGTGCGCGCCGAGGTCGGCCGGGTGGACGCCGCCGAGCCCTCCCCCGCGCCGCCCGACGGGTGTGCGGACCGCTTCGACGATGTAGGCCTCGGCCATGGCGACTCCCTCGACGGAAAGGGGTGGATCCGGACATGCGGTCAGGTGCGTACGGCGATCCCGTCCAGGACCATCGACAGGTACTGGCGGGCGATCTCCTCCGGGCTGTGCTGTCCGCCGGGCCGGTACCAGGAGGCGGCGACCCACACGGTGTCGCGCACGAACCGGTAGGTGAGGCGGACGTCGAGGTCGGCGCGGAAGACCCGCTCGGCGACGCCGCGTTCCAGCGTGGACAGCCACGCCTTCTCGAAGCGGCGCTGGGACTCGGCGAGGAACGCGAACCGGTCCTGGGCGACGAGCTGTCTGGACTCCTTCTGGTAGATCGCGACGGCGGCGCGGTGCCGGTCGATCTCCCGGAAGGACTCGGTGACGAGGGCCCGCAGGGTCTCGCGGGGCCCGAGTCCGGCGGCGAGGACGGTGTCGTAGCCGCTCCACAGTTCGTCGAGGAAGGTGCGCAGGATCTCCTCCAGCATCGATTCCTTGGAGTCGAAGTGGTAGTAGAGGCTGCCCGCGAGCATCCCGGCCTGGTCGGCGATCTTCCGGACGGTGGTGGCGTTGTAGCCCTGCTCGGCGAACACCTCGGCGGCGGTGTGGAGGAGTTCACCGCGGCGCTCCGCGGCGGCGGTCACCAGGGGCTTCTTCTTGGTCGGCACGGGTCCATTGTGGTCTGCCCGTCCTCAGGCGCGCTGGCTGCTGACGGCGACGACCTCGCCGGTCATGTAGGAGGAGTAGCCGGACGCCAGGAAGACGATGACGTTGGCCACCTCCCAGGGCTCGGCGTACCGGCCGAAGGCCTCCCGTTCGGTCAGTTCGTCCAGGAGTTCGGCGGAGGTGACCTTGGCCAGGTGCGGGTGCATGGCGAGGCTGGGCGCCACGGCGTTGACGCGGACGCCGTAGGCGGCGGCCTCGACGGCCGCGCAGCGGGTCAGCGCCATCACCCCGGCCTTGGCGGCGGCGTAGTGCGCCTGGCCGGCCTGGGCGCGCCAGCCGACGACGGAGGCGTTGTTGACGATGACTCCGCCGCCGGTGCCGCGCAGGGCGCGCAGGGCGGCCCGGGTGCAGCGGAAGGTGCCGCCCAGGGTCACGTCCAGGACCCGGGACCACTGGTCGTCGGTCATGTCGACGAGGTCGGCGGTGCCGCCCAGGCCGGCGTTGTTGACCACGATGTCGAGCCTTCCGTGCTCCCGCACGGCCGCGTCGAACAGGGCCCGCACCTGGGTCTCGTCGGTGACGTCGCAGGGCAGCGCGGTGACCGCGCCGGGGAACCGGCGGGCCAGTTCGCTCTCGTGCTCCTTCAGGCGGCGCGTGTGGGCGTCGCTGATCAGCACCCGCGCGCCCTCCTCCAGGAAGCGGCGCGCGGTCGCCCCGCCGATGCCCGCGCCGGCCGCCGCGGTGATGACGGCGGTGCGCCCCTTCAGCAGCTCGTGTCCGGGCTCGTACGCCGGACTCTCGACGCCTGTCATGGGGCCACGCTAACCTACCAAACACTTGTTAGGGAAGTCGGTGTCGTGAAGAGGGAAGGACGGTGACCGCGATCGTGGACCTGCTGCACTCCGGGGCCGACGAGGAGTTCCGTGCCGAGGCCCGCGCCTGGCTCACGGCGCACGTGCCCCGCACCCCCCTGCCCTCCCTGGAGACCGAGGAGGGCTTCGCGGCCCATCGCGCGTGGGAGGCCGAACTGGCCGCGGACCGCTGGTCGGTGGTGTCCTGGCCGGAGGAGTTCGCAGGCCGCGCGGCCTCCCTCCTGGCGTGGCTGGTCTTCGAGGAGGAGTACTGGGCGGCCGGCGCGCCCGGCCGGGTCGGGCAGAACGGGATCAGCCTGCTCGCGCCGACCCTGTTCGCCCACGGCACGGCGGAGCAACGCGCGCGCGTGCTGGCGCCGATGGCCCGCGGCGAGGTGGTCTGGGCGCAGGCCTGGTCCGAACCGGAGGCGGGCTCCGACCTGGCCTCGCTCACCTCCCGGGCGGTGCGGACGGACGGCGGCTGGCGCCTGAGCGGCCAGAAGACCTGGTCCTCCCGGGCCGCCTTCGCCGACCGGGCCTTCGGCCTGTTCCGCAGCGACCCGGACACGCCGAGACCCCATCAGGGCCTGACGTATCTGATGTTCGACCTCCGGGCGCCCGGCGTCACCGTGCGCCCCGTCGGCCGCCTCGACGGCAAGCCGGCGTTCGCGGAGGTGTTCCTGGACGAGGTGTTCGTGCCGGACGAGGACGTGATCGGTGAACCGGGGCAGGGCTGGCGGATCGCGATGTCCACGGCGGCAGACGAACGCGGGCTCACCCTGCGCTCCCCCGGCCGCTTCCTCGCCTCCGCCGCCCGGCTGCACGAGCTGTGGCGGGAGCGGGGCGGCCCGGCGGACGCCCGCGCGCGGGTGGCCGACGCGCTGATCGGCGCCCGCGCCTACCAGTTGTTCACCTACGCCGCCGCCTCCCGCGTCCTGGATGGCGCCTCTCTCGGCCCCGAGTCCAGCATGAACAAGGTGTTCTGGTCCGACTACGACCTGGCGCTGCACGAGACGGCGCTCGACGTCCTCGGCGCGGAGGGCGAACGGGCCGGGAGCGCCTGGGCGGAGGGCTATGTGTTCTCCCTCGCCGGTCCGGTCTACGCCGGCACCAACGAGATCCAGCGCGACATCATCGCCGAGCGCCTCCTCGGCCTGCCGAAGGGACGCCGCTGATGCGCTTCCTCCTCGACGCCGAGCAGCGCGCCTTCGCGGACTCGCTGGGCGCGATGCTCACAGCGGCGCGGACCGAGCCGGTCGTCCGGGACTGGAGCCGGGGCGAGCACGGACCCGGACGGTCGCTGTGGCGCCGTATCGGCGACGCGGGCGTGTTCGCGCTCGCGGTGCCGGAGGAGTACGGCGGGGCGGGCGCCCGGCCCGTCGAACTGGCCGTCGCCTTCGTCGAGCTGGGCCGGCACGCCGTACCCGGGCCGCTGGCCGAGACGGTCGGCGCCGCCCTGCTGCTCCGTGAACCGGCCCTGGCCAAGCGGTTCCTGCCGGGGCTGGCCGCCGGCGAGACCATGGCGACGGTGGCGGCTTTCGGCACGGACGCCCTGGACGGCGACTCGGCGGACCTGCGACTGTCCCTGACCGCGGACGGCCTGCGCCTGTCCCCGGGCGCCGGCCCGGTCCGCGCCTCCCTCGACCCCGCCCGCCGGCTGACCCCGCTCGCCCCCGGCGGTGAACTCCTCACCCCCGCGCCCGCGGCCGGCCGCGCCCTCGGCTGGATACGCCTGGCCACCGCCGCTCAGGCCCTCGGCGTGGGGTGCGCCCTCCTCGACCGGACCGTGGAGTACGTCGGGCAGCGCACCCAGTTCGGTGTTCCCGTCGGCTCGTTCCAGGCGGTCAAGCACCAGCTGGCCGACGCGAAGGTCGCGCTGGAGTTCGCCCGCCCCCTGCTCTTCGGGGCGGCCCTGACGATGCGCCCCGCCGACGTGGCCGCCGCCAAGCTGACGGCCTGCGAGGCGGCGTACACCACCGCCCGCACGGCGCTCCATCTGCACGGGGCGATCGGGTACACGGCGGAGTACGGGCTGTCGCTGTGGCTGACGAAAGCCCGTGCGCTGCTCGCGGCGTGGGGCAGGCCCGACGAGTGCCGGGACCTGGTCCTGGCGGACGGGCTCAGTTCCCGGTGAACGGGACGATCCCGGCGGCGCGGGCCGACGCCAGCCAGCGCGGGAACTCGCCGACGAGACGGTCGTACAGGTCGGAGTCGGAGACGCGGCTCGGCTCGTGGCCCGCGTGGAAGAACCCGGCGTTGTCCACGATCCGCTTGCCGGGCACGGCCAGTTCGTCCAGCTTCCGCAGGAAGTCGAACTGCTTGCTGCGCCGGTCGCCGAAGCCGACGAACTGCCAGAACAGCGGGAGCTTCGCCGCCTTGCACAGGTAGCGCTCCGCGGCGAGCTTGTTGATGGGGCCGCCGTCGGTCTGGAAGACGACCAGGGCGGGCGCGGTGGAGCCGCTGTCCAGGTAGTGGTCGATGACGGCGTCCATCGCCAGGTGGTAGCTGGTCTTGCCCATGTGTCCGAGCCCGGCCACGATCCGCTCGACACGGCCCTGGTGGTCGGCGAGTTCGATGTCGGTGACGGCGTCGATGTCCGTGGAGAAGAACACCACCGGGACCCGGCCGTCGTCGTCCAGGTGCGCGGACAGGCCCAGCACCCGGTCGGCGAGGGCCTGGACGCTGCCGTCCTGGTAGTAGGGCTTCATGGAGCCGGAGTAGTCGACGACGAGGTAGACGGCGGCGCGCAGCCCGTCCAGGCCGTGCTTGCGCAGGGAGACCCCCGCCGACCGGTAGGCGCCGGCGAGCGCGGGCGCCGTCTCCTCCACCTTGCTGAGACTGATCGCGGCCATGCCCCTGCCCCTCCCCCACGTCCACCTGTCCCGGCCGAGCGTACGTGATCAGGGCCCCAGCATCCCCTCCTGTCACAGGCGTTGGCTATGTTGATCGGCGCCGTCCCCACCGGCTCGTCCTGTCCCCGAACGTCCCGAGGAGCCGGCCGTGACCGCCGAGTCCGCCGTGACCACCTGCTACCGCCATCCGAGAGTGGAGTCGCACGTCCGCTGCACCCGCTGCGACCGCTTCATCTGCCCGTCCTGCATGCGGGAGGCCGCCGTCGGCCACCAGTGCGTGGAGTGCGTGAAGGAGGGCGCCCGGTCCGTGCGTCAGGCGCGGACCGCGTTCGGCGGGCGGGTCAGCGCGGTGCCGCTGGTGACGTACGTGCTGATCGGGCTCAACGTCCTCGTCTACCTGGCCGAGTTGGCCCGCCCGTCGATCGTGGACCGGTTCGGGATGCAGGGCATCGGGCTGAAGGGGGCGGACGGGGCGCACTACGTGTACCAGTCCGTCCATCCCGCGTCGATGCACGTCGAGGGCGTGGCCGGCGGTCAGTGGGAGCGGATGCTGACCAGCGCGTTCCTGCACCTGCCGCCCGACCAGGGCATCGGTGTGCTGCACATCGTGATGAACATGGTCTCGCTGTGGGGCGTCGGCCGGGTCGTGGAGGCGCAGCTGGGCCGGGCCCGCTACCTCGCGCTGTACCTGCTGTCGGCGCTGGGCGGATCGGTCCTGTTGCTGCTCATCTCGCCGGACGGCCGGGCCGTCGGCGCCTCCGGTGCCATCTTCGGGCTGGGGGCCGCGTACTGGGTGATGGGCCGCCGCCTGGGCTACGACATGCGGGCGGTCAACCAGTACATGACGGGTCTGCTGCTGTGGCTGGTGCTCTCGGCGTGGGCGACGTCCTGGCAGGGCCACCTCGGCGGGCTGCTGGTGGGTGGCGTGGTCACGCTGGCGTACGCGTACGCGCCCCGGGACGGCCGCCGCACCCTCGTCCAGGCGGGCGTGTGCGTGGCCCTGCTGATGCTGATGCTGATGCTGGTGCTGGCCTGGGTGAAGGTGACGGGGCTGACGGGCGGGGCGGCCTGAGACAGTCCGCGCTCCTCAAAAGGCGCTGCGGACATGCGACGGCGCCCGCCCTGTTGTCCGGTCGGGGACGGTTGGGCAGGCGCCGTCTTTGTTCCGCACGCCGTTGTACGGGACGTATCCGGGGCCGTCAGACCATCAGGGAGCGGTCCGTCGGGCGGATCGGGGCCGGCAGGTCGCTGGCGCCCGCGAGCAGGCGGTCGACTCCGCGGGCGGCCGAGCGGCCCTCCGCGATAGCCCACACGATGAGGGACTGGCCGCGGCCGGCGTCACCGGCGACGAACACACCCGGCACGTTGGTCTGGAAGTCGGCGTCGCGGGCGATGTTACCGCGCTCGTCGAGGTCCAGGCCGAACTGCTCGACCAGGCCGTTCTCGCGGTCGGTGCCGGTGAAGCCCATGGCCAGCGTCACCAGCTGGGCCGGGATCTTCCGCTCGGTGCCCGGCTTCTGGGTCAGCCTGCCCTCGACGAACTCGACCTCGGCCAGGTGCAGCCACTGCACGTTGCCGTCCTCGTCGCCCTCGAAGTGGGTGGTGGAGGCGGAGTAGATCCGCTCGCCGCCCTCCTCGTGGGCCGAGGTGACCTTGTACAGGATCGGGAAGGTCGGCCAGGGCTGGTTCGTCGGGTGCCGCTCCTCGTTGGGGCGGGGCATGATCTCCAGCTGGGTGACCGAGGCCGCGCCCTGGCGGTGGGCGGTGCCCACGCAGTCCGCGCCGGTGTCGCCGCCGCCGATGACGACGACGTGCTTGCCCTCGGCCGAGATGGGCGACACGACGTAGTCGCCCTCCTGGACCTTGTTGGACAGCGGCAGGTACTCCATGGCCTGGTAGATGCCCTTGAGCTCGCGGCCCGGGACCGGCAGGTCACGCGCGGTCGTGGCACCGGCGGCGATGACGACCGCGTCGTACCGCTTCTTCAGGTCCGTGGCCAGCAGGTCCCGGCCGATCTCGACGCCCGTGCGGAAGCGGGTGCCCTCCGCGCGCATCTGCTCGATACGGCGGTTGATGTGCCGCTTCTCCATCTTGAACTCGGGGATGCCGTACCGGAGGAGGCCTCCGACGCGGTCCGCGCGCTCGTAGACGGCGACCGTGTGACCGGCCCGGGTGAGCTGCTGGGCGGCGGCCAGTCCGGCCGGGCCGGAGCCGATGACGGCGACGGTCTTGCCGGACAGGCGCTCCGGGATCTGCGGGGCGACGTCCCCGGTCTCCCACGCCTTGTCGATGATCGAGACCTCGACGTTCTTGATGGTGACCGGCTGCTGGTTGATGCCGAGCACACACGCCGACTCGCAGGGAGCCGGGCAGAGACGACCGGTGAACTCCGGGAAGTTGTTGGTGGCGTGCAGGCGCTCCTGCGCGGCCGACCAGTCCTCGCGGTAGGCGTAGTCGTTCCACTCCGGGATCAGGTTCCCGAGCGGGCAGCCGTTGTGGCAGAACGGGATGCCGCAGTCCATGCAGCGGCTGGCCTGCTTGCTGATGATCGGCAGCAGGGAGCCGGGGACGTAGACCTCGTTCCAGTCCTTGACGCGGTTCTCGACGGGGCGGGTCTTGGCGACCTCACGGCCGTGGTTCAGGAAGCCCTTCGGGTCAGCCATTGATCGCCGCCTCCATCATCTTCTCGGTGATCTCGGTCTCGGTGAGACCGGCTCGCTCGGCGGCGTCCTTGGCGGCGAGCACTGCCTTGTACGTGCTGGGGATGATCTTGCTGAACCGTTCCACGGCCGTGTCCCAGTCGGCGAGCAGCTTCTCGGCGACCGTCGAGCCGGTCTCCTCGGCGTGGCGGCGCACCACGTCGTGCAGCCACTGCCTGTCCGTGTCGTCCAGCGCCTCGACGGCGTCCACGTTGCCGATGTTGACGTTGTCGCGGTCCAGGTCGATGACGTAGGCGACACCGCCGGACATGCCCGCGGCGAAGTTACGGCCGGTCGGGCCGAGGACGACGGCGTGGCCGCCGGTCATGTACTCGCAGCCGTGGTCGCCCACGCCCTCGGAGACGACCAGGGCGCCGGAGTTGCGGACGCAGAACCGCTCACCGGTACGGCCGCGCAGGAACAGCTCGCCGCCGGTGGCGCCGTAGCCGATGGTGTTGCCCGCGATGGTCGAGTACTCGGCGAGGTGGTCGGCGCCCCGGTCGGGGCGGACGACGATCCGGCCGCCGGACAGGCCCTTGCCGACGTAGTCGTTGGCGTCGCCCTCCAGGCGCAGCGTGACACCGCGCGGCAGGAACGCGCCGAAGGACTGGCCGGCGGAGCCGGTGAAGGTGACGTCGATGGTGTCGTCGGGCAGGCCCGCGCCGCCGAACTTCTTCGTCACCTCGTGGCCGAGCATCGTGCCGACGGTGCGGTTGATGTTGCGGATGGCGACCTGGGCGCGCACCGGCTGGGCGTCGGTGGCGTCCGAGGCGGCCAGGGCGTCGGCGGCGAGCTTGATCAGCTCGTTGTCCAGGGCCTTCTCCAGGCCGTGGTCCTGGGCGATCAGCTGGTGGCGGACCGCGCCGTCGGGCAGGTCGGGCACGTGGAAGAGGGGCTTGAGGTCCAGGCCCTGCGCCTTCCAGTGGTTCACCGCGCGCTCGACGTCCAGCACCTCGGCGTGGCCGACGGCCTCCTCGATGGAGCGGAAGCCCAGCTCGGCGAGGAGCTCGCGGACCTCTTCGGCGATGAACTTGAAGAAGTTCACCACGTATTCGGCCTTGCCGGAGAAGCGGTCGCGCAGGACCGGGTTCTGGGTGGCGATGCCGACGGGGCAGGTGTCGAGGTGGCAGACGCGCATCATGACGCAGCCGGAGACGACGAGCGGCGCGGTCGCGAAACCGAACTCCTCGGCGCCGAGCAGCGCGGCGATGACGACGTCGCGACCGGTCTTCAGCTGGCCGTCGGTCTGGACGACGATGCGGTCGCGCAGCCCGTTGAGCAGCAGGGTCTGCTGGGTCTCGGCGAGGCCCAGCTCCCAGGGACCACCGGCGTGCTTCAGCGAGGTGAGCGGCGAGGCGCCCGTACCGCCGTCGTGGCCGGAGATCAGCACGACGTCCGCGTGCGCCTTGGACACGCCGGCCGCGACCGTGCCGACGCCGACCTCGGAGACCAGCTTGACGTGAATGCGCGCCTTGGGGTTGGCGTTCTTCAGGTCGTGGATCAGCTGGGCCAGGTCCTCGATCGAGTAGATGTCGTGGTGCGGCGGCGGGGAGATCAGGCCGACGCCCGGCGTCGAGTGCCGGGTCTTGGCGACCCACGGGTACACCTTGTGGCCGGGCAGCTGGCCGCCCTCGCCGGGCTTGGCGCCCTGGGCCATCTTGATCTGGATGTCGTCCGCGTTGACCAGGTACTCGGAGGTGACGCCGAAGCGGCCGGAGGCGACCTGCTTGATGGCGCTGCGCCGGGCCGGGTCGTAGAGGCGCTCCGGGTCCTCGCCGCCCTCACCGGTGTTGGACTTGCCGCCCAGCTGGTTCATGGCGATGGCGAGGGTCTCGTGCGCCTCGCGGGAGATGGAGCCGTACGACATGGCGCCGGTGGAGAAGCGCTTGACGATCTCGGAGACCGGCTCGACCTCGTCGACGGGGATCGAGGGCCGGTCGGAGGTGAAGCCGAAGAGGCCGCGCAGCGTCATCAGGCGCTCGGACTGCTCGTTCACGCGGTCCGTGTACTTCTTGAAGATGTCGTACCGGCCGGTGCGCGTGGAGTGCTGCAGGCGGAACACCGTGTCCGGGTCGAACAGGTGCGGCTCGCCCTCGCGGCGCCACTGGTACTCGCCGCCGATCTCCAGCGCGCGGTGCGCGGGCGCGATGCCGGAGGCCGGGTAGGCCTTGGCGTGGCGGGCGGCGACCTCCTCGGCGATGACGTCGATGCCGACGCCGCCGATCTTGGTGGCGGTGCCGTTGAAGTACTTCTCGACGAAGGCCTCGTCCAGGCCGACGGCCTCGAAGACCTGGGCGCCGCGGTAGGAGGCGACGGTGGAGATGCCCATCTTGGACATGACCTTCAGGACGCCCTTGCCGAGGGCGTAGATCAGGTTCCGGATGGCCTGCTCGGGCTCAATGCCGTCGATGAAGGTGCCGGCGCGCAGCAGGTCCTCGACGGACTCCATCGCCAGGTACGGGTTGACGGCGGCGGCGCCGAAGCCGATGAGCAGGGCGACGTGGTGGACCTCGCGGACGTCGCCGGCCTCGACCAGCAGGCCCACGTGAGTGCGCTGCTTGGTGCGGATGAGGTGGTGGTGGACGGCGGCGGTGAGCAGCAGCGACGGGATCGGCGCGTGCTCGGCGTCGGAGTGCCGGTCCGAGAGGACGATGAGGCGGGCGCCGTTCTCTATGGCGGCGTCGGCCTCGGCGCAGATCTCGTCGATGCGGGCGGCGAGCGACTCGCCGCCGCCGGAGACCCGGTACAGGCCGGACAGGGTCGCGGCCTTCATGCCGGGCATGTCGCCGTCGGCGTTGATGTGGATGAGCTTGGCCAGCTCGTCGTTGTCAATGACCGGGAAGGGCAGCACGACGGACCGGCAGGAGGCTGCGGTCGGGTCGAGCAGGTTGCCCTGCGGGCCCAGCGACGAGCGCAGCGAGGTGACCAGTTCCTCGCGGATGGCGTCCAGCGGCGGGTTGGTGACCTGCGCGAACAGCTGGGTGAAGTAGTCGAAGAGCAGGCGCGGGCGCGCGGACAGCGCGGCGATCGGCGAGTCGGTGCCCATGGAACCGATCGGCTCGGCGGCGGCCTTGGCCATCGGGGCGAGGAGGACGCGGAGTTCCTCCTCGGTGTAGCCGAAGGTCTGCTGGCGGCGGGTGACCGAGGCGTGGGTGTGGACGATGTGCTCGCGCTCGGGCAGGTCGCCCAGCTCGATCTCGCCGGCCTCCAGCCACTCGGCGTACGGCTGCTCGGCGGCGAGGGCGGCCTTGATCTCGTCGTCCTCGATGATGCGGTGCTCGGCGGTGTCCACGAGGAACATGCGGCCGGGCTGCAGGCGGCCCTTGCGGACGACCTTGGCGGGGTCGATGTCCAGGACGCCGACCTCGGAGCCGAGGACGACGAGGCCGTCGTCGGTGACCCAGTAGCGGCCGGGGCGCAGGCCGTTGCGGTCGAGGACGGCGCCGACCTGGGTGCCGTCGGTGAAGGTGACGCAGGCGGGGCCGTCCCAGGGCTCCATCATCGTGGAGTGGAACTGGTAGAAGGCGCGCCGGGCCGGGTCCAGGGAGCGGTGGCTCTCCCACGCCTCGGGGATCATCATCAGCACGGAGTGCGGGAGCGAGCGGCCGCCGAGGTGGAGCAGCTCCAGGACCTCGTCGAAGGAGGCGGAGTCGGAGGCGTCCGGGGTGCAGACCGGGAAGACGCGGTCCAGGTTCCTGTCGCCGAACAGGTCGGAGACCAGCTGGGACTCGCGGGCGCGCATCCAGTTGCGGTTGCCCTTGACGGTGTTGATCTCGCCGTTGTGGGCGACGAACCGGTACGGGTGCGCGAGCGGCCACGACGGGAAGGTGTTCGTGGAGAACCGGGAGTGCACGAGCGCGATCGCCGAGCCGAAGCGGCGGTCGGACAGGTCCGGGAAGAAGGGCTCCAGCTGGCCGGTGGTCAGCATGCCCTTGTAGACGATCGTGCGGGCGGAGAGCGACGGGAAGTACACGCCGGCCTCGCGCTCGGCGCGCTTGCGCAGCACGAACGCCTTGCGGTCCAGGGCGATGCCCTCGCTCGCACCGTCACCGACGAACACCTGCCGGAAGACCGGCATGGTGGAGCGGGCGGTGGCACCGAGCAGTTCGGGGGCGACGGGGACCTCGCGCCAGCCGAGGACGGTGAGGTTCTCCTCGGCCGCGATCGTCTCGATCTTCGAGACGGCGTCCTGGGCGCCGTCCTCCGGGAGGAAGGCGATACCGACGGCGTACGCACCGGCCGCGGGCAGCTCGAATCCGGCCACCTCGCGGAAGAAGGCGTCGGGGACCTGGGAGAGGATGCCGGCGCCGTCGCCGGAGTCGGGCTCGGAGCCCGTGGCACCGCGGTGTTCGAGGTTGCGCAGAACAGTCAGCGCCTGCTCGACCAGCGCGTGGCTCGCCTCACCGGTGAGGGTGGCCACGAAGCCGACGCCGCAGGCGTCGTGCTCGTCGCGGGGGTCGTACATACCCTGCGCGGCAGGGCGAGCATCCATGAAAGACCAGCTCGGGCGGTCGTTCACGGAGTGCTGGGACGGCTGGCGCGGCGTACGCATCGGCTCTCCCGTCGTCGTCATGTGGCATGTGCTGGTGCCGAGGGACGACGTTGGCCCTCTGCGTGAAGTGCGAAAGTTGGTGCAGGTTACATGATGGAGCGGATCTCGGGAATCGGATACTCCGTTCCAGCATGCGGACATCGCGTGCGGCTTCGTGGCGGTGCGCGGCATGGGTGCCGCGCGCACGGCGGCTTCGCGCGATGACTCCGCGCGGTGGCGGAAAGTATGTGGTGGACCGGTCCGGACGAGATCGGTCGGATCGGTGTCCGTCGGCCCGGGAAGGGGGGCCGGGGAGGAGCGTCGTCGCTCACCCCAGGGGTGTGCGGCAGGCGTCATTGCCCACTGCGCTTACGGCTCATGCCCGGTGGTCACACAGTCGAAACCAGCGAGTAATGAGCCGTTGAAATGGGAACTTATACGACTCCACGCATAGGTTCCGGTCGCGTCATCCTACGGCCGTTCCGAACAGCGTGCCCAGGGCGTACGTCACACCGGCCGCGGCGCCGCCCAGCGCGAGCTGCCTGAGGCCGCTGAACCACCAGCTCCGCGCGGTCACCTTGGCCACCACCGCGCCGCAGCCGAACAGTCCGGCGAGGGCGAGGAGCAGGGCCGGCCACAGGACGGTGGCGCCCAGCAGGAACGGCAGGACGGGGAGCAGGGCGCCCAGGGCGAACGAGCCGAAGGAGGAGACGGCCGCGACCAGCGGGGAGGGCAGGTCGCCGGGGTCGATGCCCAGCTCCTCGCGGGCGTGTATCTCCAGCGCCTGCTCGGGGTCCCTGGACAGCTGCCGGGCCACCTCCCGGGCCAGGGCGGGCTCGACGCCGCGGGACACGTAGAGTGCGGCCAGCTCGTCCTCCTCGTCCTGCGGGTGCTTGCGCAGCTCGCGGCGCTCGACGTCGAGTTCCGCCTCCACGAGTTCGCGCTGCGAGGCGACGGAGGTGTACTCGCCGGCGGCCATGGAGAAGGCACCGGCGGCGAGCCCGGCCAGGCCGGTGATGACGAGGGTCTGCTGGCTCACGGCGCCGCCGGCCACGCCGGTCATCAGGGCGAGGTTGGAGACCAGGCCGTCCATGGCGCCGAACACGGCGGGGCGCAGCCAGCCGCCGTTGACGTCGCGGTGCGTGTGGTTGTCACGATGCGCTTCGTGGAGCGCGGCCTCGGTTTCGATGATGGCCATGCGGCCCCCCAGGAAGCTTAGCCAAAGCTAACTTTGGACGAGTTCTACTTTTCGACTCCACTGAACC
The DNA here is from genome assembly GCF_004124325.1 of Streptomyces sp. L2. Taxonomy (NCBI): domain Bacteria; kingdom Bacillati; phylum Actinomycetota; class Actinomycetes; order Kitasatosporales; family Streptomycetaceae; genus Streptomyces; species Streptomyces sp. L2. Next base: position 6,003,520 of record NZ_QBDT01000001.1, on the reverse strand, counting down.
TACGCCGATAATCCGTGCGCCGCCAGCAAGGAAAGGCTCCACTAACCTGCGCTTTTACCTTCTCCTGAGGCGCTGGATGTTCCTTGGATGCTCATACGTGATCATGCATGCTCAGATGCCGACCGGGTGACGCTGAGGGCGCGCGGGCTGGGGGCGCCCGCCGCCGTGGGACACATCCGCAAAGGGTCGTGGAGCCCTGAAGGAGAGGCCGCCATGGCATCGATCGCCTGCATCCCCCCGGTCCCGGCGCCCGGGGACGCCGCCGGACTCCGCGAACGGGCCCGCGGCGCGCTGCTCGGCCTGGCCGTCGGCGACGCCCTCGGGGCTCCGGCGGAGAACCTCAAGCCCTCCGAGATCCGGGCGCGCTGGGGCCGCATCACCGGGTACGTCGCCGAGCGGCCGTCGGGCACGGACGACACGGAGTACGCGATCTTCTCGGGTCTGCTGCTGGCCCGGCACGGCTCGGCGCTGACGCCGGCCCATGTGGAGGCCGCGTGGCACGAGTGGATCGCCGACCGGGCGGAGGGGCCGTTCCGCGGGGCGGGCTTCAGCGAACGCGGCACGCTGGAGAACCTCCGCCGGGGGCTCGCCGCCCCGATCTCGGCGCAGCACCGGCACGCGTGGAGCGACGGACTGGCGATGCGGGCGGCGCCGTTCGGCGTCTTCGCGGCGGGCCGCCCCGGGGAGGCGGCCCGGCTGGTGGCGATCGACGGCTCGGTCAGCCATGGGGGCGAGGGCATCTACGGCGGCCAGGCGGTCGCGGCGGGTGTGGCGGCGGCGATGACGGGCGCGCCGCCGCCGGTGGTGATCGCCTCGGCCCTCGCCGCGATCCCCGAGGACTCCTGGACGGCCCGTTCGCTGCGCCGGGCCGCCGCGGTCGCCCACCGCGGCGAACGCGCGGTCCGCTCCGCGGTGGTCATCGGCGGCTATCCGTGGACCGATCTGGCCCCCGAGGCGGTCGCCCTCGCCTTCGGCGCGTACGCGGCGGCCGACGGCGACTTCCGGGAGGCGGTGCTGACGGCCGTCAACATGGGCCGCGACGCCGATACGACGGCCGCGGTGGCCGGCGCCCTGTCCGGCGCGACCCGCGGCGAGTCCGCGATCCCGCCCGACTGGTCCGCCGCGATCGGCCCCGCCCGAGGCCGCTGCCTCCCCTCCATGTCCGGCCACCACATCCTGGACGTGGCCGAACTCCTGGTCCCGGAGGAGGGAGGCAAATGGGCGGCAGCCACGCCCACCCCGCCCCCGGCCTCCCACCTCAACTCGACCCGTCCCAAAGCCCACCCAAGCGCCCCCAGGCCCCCGACACCGGGTCCCCACCCCAACTCGGCCGCGGCGCCCTCCCACCCCGCCGATCCCCCACCCTCAGCCGTCCGCCCCAGCCCGGCCGCGACCACGCTCCGCCCGGCCGCCCCCGATCCCCTGCCGCCCCCGCCCGCCCACTTGCACACCACCTACAGCCCCTCCGAGCCACTGCCCGCCACCTCCCAGCCTCCCGACCTCCTCCGCACGGGCCCGCTGCCTTCCGTCTCTTCGTCGACCGGGACCTTGCTGCCCAGCGACCTTCTTCCCGCCACCGGCCCCCTACCCCCGGCCACTTCCCCCACCGGCCCCCCGCCCTCAGCCACTCCCCCCGCGAGACTCCAGCCGCCCGGCACCCAGCCCACCGAGTTCCTCGCCCCCGATCCCCTTGCCTCCCATCCCGCCGAGCCGATGCCCGCCACCGCCCGGCCCACCGAGCCGATGCCCGCCACCGCCCGGCCCACCGAGTCGGGTGGTGGGTGGGCGAAGGGCCGGGGGTCCAGGGGGCGGAGCCCCCTGGTGGGGGCCGGAAACGCCGGGCACGGGGACAGTGAGGGGGCGTCGTGACGCGCGGCCCGGGACACACTCGCCGTATCGAGGGGCTGCTCCTCGGCCTCGCCGCGGGCGACGCCGCCGGCTGGCCCGCCGCCCGCCACCGCGCCGCCCGCATGCCCGAGTGGACCCGCCGCCTCACCCGCGAACTGGACACCTTCGCCGAGCAGAACGCGACCACCACCCTCCCCGTACCGATCGCCCTCAACCAGCCCCCGGAACCCCTCCGCCTCGGCCCCTCCGACGACGCCGAATGGGCCGCCTTCGCCGCGGAAGCGGTCCTGCGGGCCGGCGACGACGGCATCCTCGGCGACCTCGGCCGGGACCGCCGTATGCGTGCCGCCATCGACCTGACCTGGACCGCCGTCGCCTCGGAGGTCGCCGCGGCGGCGGACCGCGCCCCCGAGATCGAGTCCGCCGTCCTTCCGCTGCGCGCCCGCATCTCCGTCCGCGCCGGACTCGGCAACCTCGCGACCGGACTGCGCCCGCCCGCCACCGGCCACGACAACCCGCACTACTTCGACGACGCCGCCTGCGTCCGCGCCTGCGCCCTCGCCGTCGCCCACCCCGGAGACCCCGCCCGCGCCGCCGACCTCGCCGAGTTCGACGCCCGCTACACCCAGGACGGCGACGGCGTCCACGGTGCCCGGGCGATGGCGGCGGCCCTGGCGCTGGCCCTCGCCGGAGCGGACACGGACGCCTGCGTGTTCGCGGCGCTCGCCGAACTCCCCCTGGAGACGGAGATCGGCCGCAACGCCCGCAACGCGATGGCCCTGGCCCAGGACAGCCCCTCCCCCTTCGCCCTCATCCCCCTCTTGGAACACCAGATCGTCGACCATGTCTACAGCTACGGCATCGCCGCCGCCGAAACCGTCCCCGTCGCCCTCGCCCTCACCACGGCCGCGCGGGGCCGCATCGCCGAGGCCGTCCCCGCCGCCGCCTGCCTCTCCCGGGTCGCCGACTCCGCCCCCGCCCTGGCCGGTGCCCTCACCGGCGCCCTGGGCGGCGGCGCCTCGATCCCGGAGAGCTGGCGGGACGCCTGCCGCACCCTGCCCGGCTGCACCCTGCCCCGCCTCACCGGCACCGACCTGGTGGAACTCGCCGAACTCCTGGAAGCCGCACAACCGGCCCGACCAGGAGGATGATTCCGGGCATGACGCCCAAAAGAGATGAAAGCGGCGGGCCTGGTGGCGGTGATCCGCTGCCGCCGAGCACGCTCGACGAGCGGATCACCGGCGCCCTGGTCGGAGCCGCCGTCGGCGACGCGCTCGGCGGCCCCGTGGAGGGCTACTCACCGGACCAGATCCTCGAACGCCACGGGGGCCGGGTGCACGGCATCGTCGGCCCCTGGCACGGAGCGGACTGGCGCACCGCGCGCCCCCTCGCGCCGTACCACAAGGGCGACGGCCACGTCACCGACGACACCTTGATGACCCACGCGCTGGTACGGGTCTACGCCCGCGTCCGCGACCACCTCGACGCGTACGCCGTGGCCGATCATCTCGTCCCGGACCTGATGACCGACCCGCGCTGGATCCCCGAGCTGGAGGCCGAGGCTCTCCCCCTGCACCGCGTCTTCCTCGCCGAGAAGTGGCTGGTGGCCCGGCTGCACTACGGGCACGTGGACCCCCGGGAGGCGGGCGTCGGCAACATCGTCAACTGCGGCGCGGCGATGTACATGGCCCCGGTCGGCCTGGTCAACGCGGCCAACCCGCCCGCCGCGTACGCCGAGGCGCTGGACGTCGCCGGTGCGCACCAGTCGTCGTACGGCCGGGAGGCGGCCGGTGTCCTCGCGGCGGCGGTCGCGGCGGCCACGGCACCCGGCGCGACCCCGGACTCGGTCGTGACCGCCGCGCTCTCCCTCGCGAAGGACGGGACGCGGACGGCGATCGAGAGGGTCTGCGAAGTGGCCGCGCGGCACAGCGACTTCGAGTCGGCGCTCGTCCCGCTGCGCGAGGCGGTCACCCCGTACGACACGGTCGGCGAGGACTACCGCGCCCCCTCCCTCGGCGCCCGCCGCCCCTCCCGCCTGCACTCCATCGAGGAACTCCCCGTCGCGCTGGGCATGTTGCTCGTCTCCGGCGGCGACTTCCGGCACGCGGTCCTCGGTGCCGTCAACTACGGCCGCGACTGCGACTCCATCGCCACCATGGCCGGTGCCCTCGCGGGTGCCCTGGGCTCGCCCGTCCCCGAGGAGTGGTCGAAGCCGGTGGCCGAGGCGAGCCGCCTGGACCTGTGGGCACCGGCGCGGGTCCTGACCGAGGTCACGGACGAGATCTTCGCACGGGACGTACGTCGGCGCCGTGCCCACGAGGAGGCCTTCGCCCGGCTCGGGGACCCGAGATGCTCCGACTGACCTGGGTCCAGCCGGAGGACCTCCTCGGCCACGAACTGCATCAGGCCCGCCTGGACGGCCGCGAACCGTCCCGGATCGAGGCGAGATGGCGGGCGGCCGGCGGCCCCGACGCCCCACCCGCAGCGGGCGCCTCCCCGACCCGCGCCTCCCCTTACCTCCGCCAACTCGCGGAAGACCTCTTGGAGGAACTGGCCGACCTCCCCAGCACACTGGCGGATTCCGAACCCAACGACCTCCCAGCGATCAAGGCCACCTGGCCCACCCCGTTGCCTGCGGGCATGCGTGCCGCAAGGGGCGGCATGGGTGGGCGGTGGGGGTCCCCCCGCTCATGCGAAGCCGAGAGTGGGGGAGGCACCCCGCAAGCGCGGGCAAGCGAAACCCACCCCCGCCCAGCTCCCACCCCGGCCGCCCCGGGATCCGCCCCGGAACCCGCCCTGGAAGCCGCCTGGCTGGGCCGCGCCATCGGCTGCCTCCTCGGCAAACCGGTCGAGAAGCTCCCCCTCCACGCCATCCGCGCCCTCGCACAGGCCACCGGCAACTGGCCCCTGACCACCTACTTCACAGCAAAGGGCGTCCCCGCCGAACTCCTCGCCGCCCACCCCTGGAACCGCCGCTCGGCCCCCGCCTCCCTCGCCGAGAACATCGACGGCATGCCCGAGGACGACGACCTCAACTACCCGCTCCTCAACCTGCTCCTCCTCCAGCGCCACGGGAAGACGTTCACCACCACCGACGTGGCCACCCTGTGGCTCGACGAACTCCCGCCCGGCCGTACCTTCACCGCCGAACGCCTGGCCCTGCGCAACCTCCTCAGCGGTGTCGAACCCCCGCACACCGCCCTCCACCGCAACCCCTTCCGGGAGTGGATCGGCGCCCTCATCCGCGCCGACCTGCACGGCTGGACGAACCCGGGCGACCCCGCGGCCGCCGCCGAGCAGGCGCACCGGGACGCCACCCTCACCCACACCGCCAACGGCGTCTACGCGGCCATGTTCATCGCGGCCACCATCGCCACGGCCGCCACCGGCACCCACGACGTCCACGCCTGCCTCCGCGCGGGCCGCGCGGTGGTCCCGCCCCGCTCCCGGCTGGCGCGGGCGATCGACCACGCCCTACAACTGGCCCAGCGCCACGCCGACTTCGACGACGTCGTGGACGCACTGCACGCCACCTACGCGCGCACCCACCACTGGGTGCACGCCCTCCCCAACACCGCCCTGATCACCGCCGCCCTCACCCACGCGAACGGCGACTTCACCGGCTCCATCTGCCGTGCGGTGTCCGGCGGCTGGGACACCGACTCCAACGGCGCGACCGCCGGCAGCATCGCCGGCCTCCTCGCGGGCACTCCCACCGCGCTCCCCGACCGCTGGCGGACCCCGCTGAAGAACCGTCTCGCCACCACCGTCGCCGACTTCGACGGCACCGGCTTCGACACCCTCGCCCACCTCACCCACCTGGAGGCGACCCGCACATGACCCACATCGCCGTCCTCGGCAGCACGAACATGGACCTGGTCACCTATGTCGCCAAGGCCCCGCAGCGCGGCGAGACCGTCACGGGACGGGAGTTCCGTACGATCCCCGGCGGCAAGGGCGCCAACCAGGCGATCGCCGCCGCCCGCGCCGGCGCCACCGTCTCGATGATCGGCGCGGTCGGCAACGACGCGTTCGGCGTGCGGCTGCGCGCCACCCTCGAACACTCCGGTGTGGACACGGACTTCCTGCGCACGGTCGAGGGCCCGTCCGGCACCGCGCACATCGTGGTCGACGACGAGGGCGGCAACTCCATCGTCGTCATCCCCGGCGCCAACGGCACGGTCGACCACCTCTCCCCCGGCGACGAGGGTGTCCTCGCGTCCGCCGACGCGCTGCTGCTGCAACTGGAGATCCCGCTCGCCGCCGTCGTCGCCGGCGCCCAGGCGGCCCACCGGCACGGGGTCCGTACGGTCCTCACCCCGGCCCCCGCCCAGCCACTGCCACCCGAACTGCTCGCGGTGACCGACCTGCTGGTGCCCAACCAGTACGAGGCGATCACCCTCACCGGACTCACCGACCCGCGCGCCGCGGCCGCCGCCCTGCTCGATCTCGTACCGGAGGTGGTGGTCACCCTGGGCGAGGCCGGCAGCCTGTACCTGGCCCGGGGGACGGAGCCGCTGGTGGTGCCCGCGCGGCAGGTGACCGCCGTCGACTCCACGGGCGCGGGCGACACCTTCGCCGGCGCGCTCGCCGTCGCCCTCGCCGAGGAGAAACCGGTGCGGGAGGCGCTGACCTGGGCGGCGGCCGCGGCGGCGCTCTCCGTGCAGCGGGAAGGCGCGTCGGCTTCGATGCCGTACCGCCCCGAGATCGAGGCGCAGTACACGGCATGAACGCGACCCCGACGACTCCAGACACGGACACGGGCACCTGCGGCACCCCGCTGGACGGCCTGCGCGTCCTGGACCTGGCGACCCTGTTCGCCGGGCCGATGGCCGCCACCCTGCTCGGTGACTTCGGCGCCGAGGTGATCAAGGTCGAGCATCCGGGGCGGCCGGACCCGTCCCGCGGGCACGGGCCGGCGAAGGACGGTGTCGGCCTGTGGTGGAAGGTGCTGGGCCGCAACAAACGCGCGATCACCCTCGACCTGTCGAAGCGGGGCGGCCGTGCCACCCTCCTGAGGCTCGCCGCCACCGCCGACGTGATCGTCGAGAACTTCCGCCCCGGCACGCTGGAGAAGTGGGACCTGGGCTGGGAGGTGCTGTCCGCGGCCAACCCGCGGCTGGTCCTGACCCGGGTCACGGCCTTCGGCCAGTTCGGCCCGTACGCGCACCGGCCCGGTTTCGGCACCCTCGCCGAGGCGATGAGCGGCTTCGCGGCGGTGACCGGCGAGCCGGACGCCCCGCCCACGCTGCCGCCGTTCGGTCTCGCCGACTCCGTCGCGGGCCTGGCGACGGCGTACGCGGTGCTGACCGCGCTGGCCGCCCGGGAGCGCACCGGCGAGGGGCAGGTCGTGGACATGGCGATCATCGAGCCGATCCTCGCCGTGCTGGGACCGCAGCCGACCTGGTACGACCAGCTGGGCTACGTCCAGGAGCGCACCGGCAACCGGTCCGCGAACAACGCCCCGCGCAACACCTACCGCACGGCCGACGGCCACTGGGTCGCCGTGTCCACCTCCGCGCAGTCGGTGGCGGAACGGGTGCTACGGCTGGTGGGGCGCCCCGAGCTGATCGACGAGCCGTGGTTCGCCACCGGGGCCGAGCGGGCAGCGCACGCCGGCGTCCTGGACGAGGCGGTCGGCGCGTGGATCTCCGCCCGGCCCCGCACCGAGGTGCTGACGGCGTTCGAGAAGGCGGAGGCGGCGGCGGCGCCCGTCCAGGACGTCCGCGAGGTCATGACCGACCCGCAGTACCAGGCGCTGCACACGGTCACCACCGTCGACGACCCCGAGCTGGGCCCGCTGCGCATGCAGAACGTCCTGTTCCGGCTGTCGTCGACACCAGGCACGATCCGCTGGGCCGGCCGGCCGCACGGCGCCGACACCGACGCCGTGCTCGGCGAGCTGGGCCTGACCCCGGCGGAGCTGCGCGCCCTGCGCGAGGAGGGCGCCCTGTGACCCCGTTCCCGCTCACCTGGCTCTACGCCCCCGGCGACCGCCCGCACATCGTGGCCAAGGCGCTGGCGGCGGGCGCGGACGTGGTGGTGATCGACCTGGAGGACGCGGTCGCCCCCGACCGCAAGGAGTACGCCCGCGCCGCCACCGCCGAGCTGCTCGGCGAGGCCCAGCAGGTCCCGGTCCACGTCCGGCTCAACGCACTGGGCACACCGTGGGCCGAGGCGGAACTGGCCACCCTGCCGTCCCTGCGGGGCCTGTCCGGGCTACGGCTGCCGAAGGTGACGTCCCCGGAGGAGGTGCTGCGGGTCGCCGTGGCCACCCCGCTCCCGCTGTACGCGCTGCTGGAGACGGCCCTCGGCGTCGAGCGGGCGTACGCGATCGCCACCGCGCATCCGGCCGTGCGGGGCATCGCCCTCGGCGAGGCGGACCTGCGGGCCGACCTGGGCGTCCGGGGTGAGGCGGGCCTGGACTGGCCGCGCTCCCGCGTGGTCGTCGCCGCCCGCGCGGCGGGCCTGGCCCCGCCGTCCCAGTCGGTCCACCCCGACATCCGCGACCTCGACGGCCTCGCCGCCGGCTGCGCCCACGGCCGCGCCCTCGGCTTCCTGGGCCGGGCGGCGATCCACCCCCGCCAACTGCCGGTGATCCGCCAGGCCTACCTCCCCGGCCCTGCCGAGATCGAACAAGCGGAAGAGATCATCAAGGCGGCGACGACAACCGAGGGCGCCCAAGCCCTCCCCGACGGCCGCTTCATCGACGCGGCAGTAGTAGCCACAGCCCACAGAACCCTCTCCCTGGCCCCCACCAGACCATGAACGCCCTCGACTCCGTTCATCTTCATCCCGCCGCGACGGCGGCCCGCCACGGCGGCGTGGACCGGCGGTGCCGGACTGGGCGGCACCCGCCCCCTCGCGAACGCTGAGGGCGCCCCGGGTGACCCGGGGCGCCCTCAGCGTCGTACAAGCAGCAGCGCTCAGCTCTTCTTCGGCGCCGAAGCGGCCTCGTCCTTGGCCTCTGCCGCATCGGACTCGGGCTCGGGCTCGAAACCTGACTCGGACTCGGGCTCCTCACCGGCCTTTCCGACGGAGTCACCCTCGGCGACATCCGCCCCCTCCGCCGAACCGCCGGAGGCACCCGGCTCGACCACGGCCTCCCGGCCCGGCCGCAGCTTCGAGGACACCACGATGTACGTCACCGCCAGCAGGAACACGATCATCGCGGTCCAGTCGTTCAGGCGGAGGCCGAGGATGTGGTGGGCGTCGTCGACGCGCATGTACTCGATCCAGCCCCGGCCGACACAGTAGGACGCTACGTACAGGGCGAAGGCCCGCCCGTGGCCCAGCTTGAAGCGGCGGTCGGCCCAGATGACCAGGAAGGCGACGCCGATGCACCACAGGGACTCGTACAGGAAGGTCGGGTGGTAGTAGCCCGGCACCCGGCCGCCCTCGGAGGAGGTGATGTGCAGCGCCCACGGAACATGCGTCTCGCGCCCGTACAGCTCCTGGTTGAACCAGTTGCCCCAGCGGCCGCAGGCCTGGGCGAAGGCGATGCCGGGCGCCACGGCGTCGGCGTACGCGGGCATCGGGATGCCGCGGCGCCGCGCCCCGATCCACGCGCCGAGCGCGCCGAGCGCGATCGCGCCCCAGATGCCGAGGCCGCCCTGCCAGACCTTGAAGGCGTCCACCCAGTCACGGCCGGGGCTGAAGTACAGCTCGTAGTCCGTGATCACGTGGTAGAGCCGGCCGCCGACGAGGCCGAAGGGGACGGCCCAGACCGCGATGTCGGCGACCGTGCCGGGTCGCCCGCCGCGGGCGACCCAGCGCTTGTTGCCGAGCCAGACGGCGAGGAAGACGCCGATGATGATGCAGAAGGCGTACCCGCGCAGCGGAATGGGGCCGAGGTAGAGCACCCCGTGCGACGGGCTGGGAATGTAGGCAAGTTCCATGGCAAGGTCGACGCTACCGTGCCGGGCGGGGGCGACGGCAACCAGCCCGGCTACGGCTCCATAACAGGGACATGAGAATCCTCGGGATTTCCCTTACCCCTGGTCGGCCGCCTCCACCATCTGCTTCAGCTTGGCCGGGGTCATCGTCTGGTCCTGGTAGATGTTCTTGTCGCCGAGCAGGACCGTGGGCGTGCCGCCGAACTTGCCGGCCTCGAACGCCTGGTGCGACTTGTTCACCCAGGCGTTGTGCTTGCCGTCCTTGACGCAGGCCCGGAACGCGGGGGTGTCCAGGCCGGGCACCTTGCCGGCCAGCTGGATCAGCTTGGCGTCGTCCGCGAAGGCGTCGTCGCTCTCCTCGGGCTGGTTCTCGTACAGCACGTCGTGGTAGTCGCGGAACTTTCCGGCGTCCTGGGCGCAGGCCGCCGCGTTCGCCGCGTGCAGGGAGCCCTTGCCGTTGGTGTTTCCGTCGATCAGCCGGACCAGGTGGTACTCGATCCTGAGCTTGCCGGAGTCCGCCAGCTCGTGCAGCGTCGGCCGGTACGCCGCCTCGAAGGCCTTGCAGGCCGGGCAGCGGAAGTCCTCCCAGACCGTGAGCGTGGACTTGGCGCTGTCCTTGCCGACGGGGATGGCGAGGCTGTCCTTGCCCTGCGCGCCGGAGGGCGCGACGACCGGTCCGGCGCTGCTGCCCTTGTCCTTGCCGGCGTTCGCGGCGACCACGCCGATCACCGCCGCGAGGCCGAGGACGCAGACCACGCTCGCGCCCACGATCAGCGTGCGCCGCCGCTTCTCCGCGGACTTCTGCTTCTCGCGCTCGACCGCCAGCCGCTCCCGGGCGGTGCGCTTTCCGTCACGGTTCTTCTCGCTCACACCCCTCAGAACGAACCGGGAAGGCGCAGCGCGCCTCCCCGGTCCAAGGTCCACCCGTTCGAGTGACCGAATGTCCGTTACGGAGAGGTACCGACCGTTAAGTCAGCCCCTACGTCGCGGTCACGCCTGTCCGCGCACGCCCTTCGCGAGGTCCCCGGCGAGCGCGCGGACGGCGTCGAGGCCGGCCGCGTGGTCGGGGGCGTCCAGCATGCGCTTCACGAACGCCGAGCCGACGATCACGCCGTCGGCGAAGCCGGCCACCTCGGCGGCCTGGGCGGCGTTGGAGACGCCGAGGCCGACGCAGACCGGCACGTCGGTGCCGGTGGCCCGGGTGCGTTCCACCAGGTCCTGGGCCTGCGCGCCGACGGACTCGCGCGTGCCCGTGACCCCCATGAGGGAGGCCGCGTAGACGAAGCCGCTGCCGGCCGCGGTGATCTGCGCGAGCCGCTGGTCCTTGCTGCTGGGGGCGACGACGAACACGGTCGCGAGGCCGTGCTTGTCGGCGTGCTCCCGCCACAGGGCGGACTCCTGGACCGGCAGGTCGGGCAGGATGCAGCCCGCCCCGCCCGCCTCGGCGAGTTCGGCGGTGAAGCGCTCGACGCCGTAGCGGTCGATGGGGTTCCAGTACGTCATGATCAGGACCGGCTTGCCGGTGGCCTCGTGGGCCTCCCGGACGGTCCGCATGACGTCCGCGATCCGGACGCCGCCGCGCAGCGCGATGTCGTCGGCGGTCTGGATGACCGGGCCGTCCAGGACCGGGTCGCTGTGCGGCAGGCCCACCTCGACGACGTCGGCGCCGCCGTCGAAGGCCGCCTTGACGGCCTCGATGCCGCCGTCCACGGTCGGGAACCCGGCGGGCAGGTAGGCGATGAGCGCGGCCCGGCCCTCCGCCTTGGCGGCGGCGAGGGTGTCGGTCAGCAGCTGAATGTTCCCGCTCACTTGGCGTCCCCCTCGATCTCTGCGGTGTCGGCCGCGTCGGCCGCGACCTCGGCGTCGGTGTCGTAGAGGCCGAAGTACCGGGCGGCGGTGTCCATGTCCTTGTCGCCGCGGCCGGACAGGTTGACGACGATCAGCCCGTCCGGTCCCAGTTCCCGGCCGACCTCCAGGGCGCCGGCGAGGGCGTGGGCGCTCTCGATGGCCGGGATGATGCCCTCGGTGCGCGACAGCAGGCGCAGGGCCTGCATGGCGGCGTCGTCGGTGACCGCGCGGTACTCGCCGCGGCCGCTGTCCTTGAGGTAGGAGTGCTCCGGGCCGATGCCCGGGTAGTCCAGGCCGGCCGAGATCGAGTACGGCTCGGTGATCTGGCCCTCGTCGTCCTGGAGGACGTACGACCGCGAGCCGTGCAGGATGCCGGGCTCACCGGCCGAGAGGGTGGCGGCGTGCTCACCGGTCTCGATGCCGTGACCGGCGGGCTCGCAGCCGATGAGGCGTACGCCCGCGTCGGGGATGAAGGCGTGGAAGAGGCCGATGGCGTTGGAGCCGCCGCCGACGCAGGCGATGGCGGCGTCGGGGAGGCGGCCCGCGCGCTCCAGCAGCTGCCGCCGCGCCTCGACGCCGATCACGCGGTGGAAGTCGCGGACCATCGCCGGGAAGGGGTGGGGGCCCGCGACCGTGCCGAACAGGTAGTGCGTGTGGTCCACGTTGGCGACCCAGTCGCGGAACGCCTCGTTGATGGCGTCCTTGAGGGTGCGGCTGCCGGACTTCACCGCGACGACCTCGGCGCCGAGCATGCGCATGCGGGCGACGTTGAGGGCCTGCCTCTTGGTGTCGATCTCGCCCATGTAGATGGTGCAGTCGAGGCCGAACAGCGCGCAGGCGGTCGCCGTCGCCACGCCGTGCTGGCCTGCGCCGGTCTCGGCGATGACCCGGGTCTTGCCCATGCGCTTGGTGAGCAGGGCCTGGCCGAGGACATTGTTGATCTTGTGGGAGCCGGTGTGGTTGAGGTCTTCCCGCTTCAGGAAGATCCGGGCGCCGCCGGCGTGCCCGGCGAACCGCGGCACTTCGGTCAGCGCGCTGGGACGGCCGGTGTAGTCGACCATCAGCTCGTTCAGCTCGCGGGCGAACTCGGGGTCGGACTTGGCCTTGTCGTACTCGACGGCGACCTCGTCCACGGCGGCGACGAGGGCCTCCGGGATGAACTTGCCGCCGAACGCGCCGAAATAGCCCTCGGGCGTGGGGACCTGACCCTCCGGGTCGGGGATGAAGAACTCACTGGACATACGGATACCTCGCAGGGGCGTACGGAACATGGACTGCGGGTACGCGTGCGCTGCGGTGCCCGACCGCTGCATTTTCAGCCGACCGGGGCGGGAACCCGGGCCGGTGCCCATTCAGCCGACCGGAGCGGGAACCCGGGCCGGTGCCCATTCAGCCGACCGAGTCGAGTGGTGGGTGGGCGAGGCCGGGGGGTTCGGGGGGCGGAGCCCCCCGAGGGGCGCGCACGCGGCCGTACGCCATCGCATCCCGTTCACCTGGCCCGGCTCGTCGCCGATCACATACCGCACCCGGCGCCCGTGCACCCGCCGTGCGGGAGCCCGGCAGCCGCGGGGGCGGCAGCCCCGGGCGAGGCGGGCATACGGGTCCCGCGGCGCCAGGGAGGTGATCGGAAGCTTCATCGGCGTCAGCCTACCGAACGCTCAGCCCCGCCCGTGCCGCAGCGCGGGATGCTCGCCGGCGGCGACCAGGTCGGACACGGCGGCCTTCGGGTCGCGCCCGGTGACGAGGGACTCGCCCACCAGTACGGCGTCGGCGCCCGCGTTGGCGTACGCGATGAGGTCGTGCGGCCCGCGCACACCCGACTCGGCGACCCGTACCAGGTGGTCCGGGATCTCCGGGGCGACCCGCTCGAACGTGCCGCGGTCGACCTCCAGCGTCTTCAGGTTCCGCGCGTTGACGCCGATCACCCGGGCGCCCGCGTCCACGGCCCGCTCGACCTCGTCCTCGTCGTGCACCTCGACCAGCGGGGTCAGCCCGATGGACCCGGCCCGCTCGATCAGCGACTCCAGGGCCGGCTGCTCCAGCGCCGCGACGATCAGCAGCACGAGGTCGGCGCCGTACGCGCGGGCCTCCCACAGCTGGTACGACGTGACGACGAAGTCCTTGCGCAGGACCGGGATGTCCACGCGCGCGCGGACGGCCTCCAGGTCGGCCAGCGAGCCGCCGAAGCGGCGCTGCTCGGTGAGCACGGAGATGACGGCGGCGCCGCCCGCCTCGTAGTCCCCGGCGAGCGCGGCGGGGTCGGCGATCGCGGCGAGCGCGCCCTTGGAGGGGCTGGAACGCTTGACCTCGCAGATGACCTTGACGCCGTCGCCCTTCAGCGCGGCGACCCCGTCCTTGGCGGGCCGGGCCTTGGCGGCACGCTCCTTGAGCTCGTCGAGGCTGACGCGCGCCTGCCGCTCCGCGAGGTCGGCACGGACTCCGTCGAGGATCTCGTCGAGCACACTCACGCGAGCGGCCCCCTTTCAGACGGTTGTTCCTTCAAGGTGTGAAAACCCGTGGTCACTGCGATGGTATCCGGAGGTCGGCAAAGGCCCCGCATCCGGTGGACGGCGGTCCCAGTACCTGGACGTCCGCCGCCGCGTCAAGGATGCAGCCAGCCGCCGAACGGCAGGTTCCGGACCACCGAGAAGACGATCAGCACCGCCCCGACGGCCCACATCTGCCGGGTGCCGAGCTGCAGCCGCATCGGCCGCCCGCGGACGGCGCGGACCACCCAGACGACCCACAGCACCGCGAACCCGAGGTAGGCGGCCACGCCGAACACGTTGTCCTGCAGGGCGGCGAGGAAGTCCCCGTGGATGAACGCGTGCGCGCTGCGCAGACCGCCGCAGCCGGGGCAGTACAGCCCGGTGAACGCGTACAGCGGGCAGACCGGGTAGTGCCCGGGGTGGTTCGGGTCGACGGAGCCGACGTAGGCGAACGCCCCGGCGACGGCCGCGAGCAGCCCGGCCGGCACGGCGAGCCGGCTCCACAGGGAGCCGGGCGGGCCCTGGGACGGGCCGGCGTACGGCCGGTCGGCGTACGGGCCCGGATGGGGGACGGCGTACGGTCCCGGGTGCGGAACCGCATGCGGGCCCGGCTGCGGGGCGGCGTACGGCGCCAGGGGTACGGCGGTCTGTGGAGCCATGCGCGCGGGGGTACGGCTGTCGGCGGTCACGCAGGCATTCTGCCCCGCCCGTGCCCGGGACGCGCGCGAGGGGCGGCCCCGCACCCCTCGTGGGATGCCGGACCGCCCCTCGGGAGGCGTCTCGCGGTCAGCTCTCGGCGCCGGCCGGCTCGCGCGTCGCGGCGGGCGTGGTGCGCTGGCCGACGGCGGAGCGCTTCTGCTGGCCCAGGCCCATGAGGCGCATGATGCCGCCCACGACAGCGCCGCCGATCACGAGGACCATGCCCGCCCAGAAGCCGACCGGCTGGTCCATCACCATGAACGCGCCCGAGACGCAGAAACCTATGAAGGCGATGATGACGCCGGTCCAGGCGGCCGGGGTGTGACCGTGGCTGCTGTCCGCCATGACTTGCTCCTCGTTGCTTGTACGTGTCGTAGCGTTTCCGAGCCCGTCCGCACTGTCCGAAGCCGGACGCTCGTCGTCCATTGTCCCGTACGCCCGCGCGTGCCGTGAGCGGGGGTGGCCTCCAGTTCGCGTCTGGTTCGCCACACCGCGGCGAGGGCGCTCCCACGGGGTGCCGGGTCGGCCGCCGGGGCCGGCCGGTCCGGGCTCAGGTGCCGGTGGGGTCCTCGCCCCGGTCCAGGGCCTTCCAGATCTCCTCGGGGCGCTCGGGGTCGGCGGGCCGGGGCCGGCGGCGGGGGCGGTCGGTGCCCCGCTCGTAGCGGCCGGACATGGCGGGCCAGCGGCTGCCGTAGCGCAGGGCGAGCAGCCCGGCGAGCAGGATCAGGGCGCCGCCGGCGACGGCGACCCAGGGCCAGCCGGTATGGCTGAGCGTGGCGACCGTGGCGGACGTGTCGCCGCTGGCCCGGGCGGCCTTCTCGTCCAGCGCGGAGCTGTCGGAGGCACCGAGCAGCGCGGCGACGACGATGCCGGCGCCGGACAGGGCGAGCACCCCGGAGACGACGAGGCGGCCGGCCCGGCGCACGGCGAACACTGCGACGAGCGCGGCGAGGCCCACGATGGCCAGGGCCGCGGGGACGCCCGTGACGTCGCTGCCCTTGGCGGTCAGCGGGAAGGCGCCGCCGGCCACCGAGGCGGTGCCCGCCGCCCAGCGCTGCCGGGTCGCGAGCAGGGCCACGGCCGCGCCGAGGGCCCCGCACAGCAGGGCGAGGGCGAGGCTCCGGCGGCCGGACCGGTCGGGTGCGGCGGCTTCGGAACGGGGGTGAGGTACGGCAGTCACGTACTCCACTATCGCCTGACCCCTGGGCGAACGGTCACCCGGGGCATGTCAACGCAGCCCCAGGACGGCTTCAGGACCTCTCGGACCCGAGCCGGTTGGCCGTGTGGACCGCGCGGAGGACGGCCGCCGCCTTGTTGCGGCACTCGGTGTCCTCCGCGACCGGGTCGGAATCGGCGACGATGCCGGCGCCCGCCTGCACGTGGGCCGTGCCGTCCCGGAGCAGGGCCGTACGGATGGCGATGGCGGTGTCGGAGTCGCCCGCGAAGTCCAGGTAGCCGACGCAGCCGCCGTACAGTCCGCGCCGGGACGGCTCCAGTTCGTCGATGATCTGCATCGCGCGCGGCTTGGGGGCACCGGAGAGCGTGCCCGCGGGGAAGCAGGCGGTGAGCACGTCGAACGCCGTACGGCCCTCGGCGACGCGGCCGGTGACGGTGGAGACGATGTGCATCACGTGCGAGTACCGCTCGACGGACATGAAGTCGACGACCTCCACCGAGCCCGGTTCGCAGACCCGGCCCAGGTCGTTGCGGCCGAGGTCGACGAGCATCAGGTGCTCGGCGCGTTCCTTGGGGTCGGCGAGGAGTTCCTCGGCGAGGGCCTGGTCCTCCTGCGGGGTGGCGCCGCGGTGCCGGGTGCCGGCGATGGGGTGGACCATCGCGCGCCCGTCCTCGACCTTGACGAGGGCCTCGGGCGAGGAGCCGACGACGTCGAAGCCGTCGAAGCGGAACAGGTACATGTACGGCGAGGGGTTGGTGGCCCTGAGGACGCGGTAGACGTCGAGGGCGCTCGCCGTGCACGGTGTCTCGAAGCGCTGGGAGGGGACGACCTGGAAGGCCTCGCCGGCCCGGATGCGCTCCTTGATGTCCTCGACGGCGGCCTGGAAGTCCGGGCCGCCCCAGCGGGCGGTGTACTCGGGCAGCTCGGAGGGCGGCAGCAGCGCGGGGGGCTGGGCGACCGGGCGGCCGAGGTCCGCCTCCATGGCGTCGAGGCGGGCCACGGCGTCGGCGTAGGCCTCGTCGACGCCGGTGTCGAGGTCGTTGTGGTTGATCGCGTTGGCGATCAGCAGGACCGAGTTCTCCCAGTGGTCCAGGACCGCGAGGTCGCTGGTGAGGAGCATGGTCAGCTCGGGCAGCCCCAGGTCGTCCCGGTCGCCGGGGCCGATCTTCTCCAGGCGGCGGACGATGTCGTAGCCCAGGTAGCCGACCATGCCGCCGGTGAAGGGCGGCAGGCCCTCCTGGTGCGGGGTGTGCAGGGCCTGGATGGTGGCGCGCAGGGCCGCGAGCGGGTCGCCGTCGGTGGGGACGCCGACGGGAGGAGTGCCGAGCCAGTGGGCCTGGCCGTCGCGGGAGGTGAGGGTGGCGGCCGAGCGGACGCCGACGAAGGAGTACCGGGACCACTGGAACGCGGTGCGGCCGTTCTCGGCGGACTCCAGCAGGAAGGTGCCGGGGCGTTCGGCGGCGAGCTTGCGGTACAGCGCGACCGGGGTGTCGCCGTCGGCGAGGAGCTTGCGCGTGACCGGGATGACCCGCCGGTCGCCGGCGAGCTTGCGGAACGTCTCGAGGTCCATGGCGGCAGACCCTACTGATTCCGGGCCGGTGCGACGGACCCGGTGTCCCCGGTCAGCACGTCGGCGTCGAAGCAGGTGCGGTCGCCCGTGTGGCAGGCTGCGCCCACCTGGTCGACCTTGACCAGCAGCGTGTCCGCGTCGCAGTCCAGGGCGACGGACTTCACCCACTGGACGTGCCCGGAGGTGTCGCCCTTGACCCAGTACTCCTGGCGGCTGCGGGACCAGTAGGTGCAGCGGCCGGTGGTCAGCGTGCGGTGCAGCGCCTCGTCGTCCATCCAGCCGAGCATCAGCACCTCACCGGTGTCGTACTGCTGGGCGATGGCGGGGACGAGCCCGTCGGCACCGCGCTTGAGCCGCGCGGCGATCTCGGGGTCCAGGCTGGTGGGCGGAGCACTGCGGCGCGAAGCGCCTCCATCAGGGGTGGTGGTCGGGCGACGGGCGGGCGAACTGGTCATGGTCCCCATTCTGCCGCCTGCCACTGACAGTGACGGCCGTGTCCACTGTGCGGGACGAGTGGTCGGTCGTAGGCTGACGGTATGTCGACCTTCGCCAAGCGTGAACGGCTCCTGCTCGCCGACCTCTTGGAAACCGCCGGGCCCGAGGCCCCGACCCTCTGCGAGGGCTGGCGGACCCGTGACCTGGCCGCGCACGTGGTGGTGCGCGAGCGGCGCCCGGACGCGGCCGGGGGCGCGCTGATCAAGCAGCTCGCGTCGCGCCTCGACCGGGTGATGGAGGAGTTCACCGCGAAGCCGTACGAGGAGCTGATCCAGCTGATCCGGACGGGGCCGCCGCGGTTCTCGCCCTTCCAGCTCAAGCAGGTCGACGAGGCGGCGAACACCGTCGAGTTCTACGTGCACGCGGAGGATGTCCGCCGGGCCCAGCCGGACTGGTCCCCGCGCGAGCTGGACCCCGTGTTCCAGGAGGCCCTGTGGTCCCGGCTGGAGCGCACCGCCCGGCTGATGGGCCGGGGTCTGCCGACGGGTCTGGTGCTGCGCCGCACGAACGGGCAGACGGCGGTCGCCCGGCGGGGTACGCCGGTGGTCACGGCGACCGGTGAGGCGTCGGAGCTGCTGATGTTCGCGTACGGGCGGCAGAGCGCGGCGGACGTGGAGCTGGAGGGCGACAAGGACGCGATCACCCGGCTGCACGAGTCGAAGCAGCTGGGCATCTGAGAAGGGCGGCCCGGCCGTGATCAAGGTCGCGATGACCGGCGTGTTCGTCGACGACGTGGCCCGGGCGCAGGCCTTCTACACGGACGTCCTCGGCTTCGAGACACGTCTGCACCGGGACCTCGGCGGGGGTGCCCTGTTCGTCACGGTCGGCGCGCGTGAGGGCGCCCAGCCGGATGTGCAGCTGCTGCTGGAGCCGGGCGACGGGCCGATCGCGGAGCCGTTCCGCCGGGCGCTGTACGAGGCCGGCATCCCCTGCATCGTGTTCTCCGTGGACGACCTCCGCGCGGAGTACCGCCGGCTGCGCGCCCTGGGCGTCCGCTTCACGCATCCCCCGCAGGAGCAGGGCCCGGTCCTGGCCGCCGTCCTCGACGACACCGTCGGCAACCTGATCCAGCTGACCGGGCCGCCGCGCTGAGCCGCGGCGCCCCAGCTCAGCCCGGCAGTTCGGCGCGGCGCAGCGGCCCGCAGCAGAGGCCGCACACCCCGGCGATCCCACACGGCACGACGCTCGCGTGAACGACGAGTGACGCGACCCCAGGACTACCGCACGGGATGCCCAGCGCCTCGCAAGGTTTCCTTGACCTCGCCGATGCGCAGGTCGCCGAAGTGGAAGACCGAGGCGGCGAGGACCGCGTCGGCGCCCGCGTCGATCGCCGGGGGGAAGTGGGCGAGGGTGCCGGCGCCGCCGGAGGCGATCACGGGGACCGTGACGTGTTTGCGGACGGCGGCGATCATCTCCAGGTCGTAGCCGTCCTTCGTGCCGTCGGCGTCCATGGAGTTCAGCAGGATCTCGCCCGCGCCCAGGTCGGCCGCCCGGTGCGCCCACTCGACGGCGTCGATGCCGGTGCCCTTGCGGCCGCCGTGGGTCGTGACCTCGAAGGAGCCGGACTCCGTGCGGCGGGCGTCGACCGACAGGACCAGGACCTGGCGGCCGAAGCGTTCGGCGATCTCGCGGATGAGGTCCGGGCGCGCGATGGCCGCCGTGTTGACGCCCACCTTGTCCGCGCCCGCCCGCAGCAGTTTGTCCACGTCGTCGGCGGTGCGGACGCCGCCGCCGACCGTGAGCGGGATGAACACCTGCTCGGCGGTGCGGCGGACCACGTCGTACGTCGTCTCGCGGTTGCCCGAGGACGCCGTGATGTCCAGGAACGTCAGCTCGTCGGCGCCCTCGGCGTCATACACCTTGGCCATCTCGACGGGGTCGCCCGCGTCGCGCAGGTTCTGGAAGTTGACGCCCTTGACGACCCGGCCGTTGTCGACGTCCAGGCAGGGGATGACCCGTACGGCCAGCGTCATGCCGCCCCTCCCCGGAACGCCTCCACCTCGACCTCGACGACCAGGCTGGGGTCGACGAAACCGGAGACGATGATCATGGACGCTGCGGGCCGGACGGCGTCGAACAGCTCCTTGTGGGCCCGGCCGACGTCGTCCACGTCCCGCGCGTGGGTGATGTACATGCGCGTGCGGACGACGTCCTTCCGGCCGAGGCCGAGCTGCTCCAGCGCCGCGAACGCGACACCGAAGGCGTTCACCGTCTGCTCGTACGGGCCGCCCCCGGCGATCTGCCCGTCCACGACGGACGTGCAGCCCGAGACCAGCACCAGGCCGTTCGGCAGCTCCACCGCACGGGAGTAGCCGAACTGCTCCTCCCAGGGACCGCCGCCCGGCACGCGTCGCAGATCGCTCACTTGGCTACCGCCTCCAGCGCCTCTTCCAGGGTGAACGCCTTCGCGTACAGCGCCTTCCCGACGATCGCGCCCTCGACACCCGCCGGGACGAGGCCGGAGATCGCGCGCAGGTCGTCGAGGGAGGAGACGCCTCCGGAGGCGACGACCGGACGGTCCGTGGCCGCGCAGACGTTCTTCAGCAGCTCCAGGTTGGGGCCCTGAAGGGTGCCGTCCTTGGCGATGTCGGTGACGACGTACCGGGCGCAGCCCTCGTTGTTCAGGCGCTCCAGCGTCTCGTAGAGGTCGCCGCCGTCGCGGGTCCAGCCGCGGCCGCGGAGCGTGGTGCCGCGGACGTCGAGGCCGACGGCGATCTTGTCGCCGTGCTCGGCGATGACCTTGGCGACCCACTCGGGGGTCTCCAGCGCGGCGGTGCCGAGGTTGACGCGGGTGCAGCCGGTGGCGAGCGCGGCGGCCAGGGAGGCGTCGTCGCGGATGCCCCCGGACAGCTCCACCTTGATGTCCATGGCCTTCGCGACCTCGGCGATCAGCTCACGGTTGTCTCCGGTGCCGAACGCGGCGTCCAGGTCGACCAGGTGCAGCCACTCGGCGCCGGAGCGCTGCCAGGCGAGGGCGGCCTCCAGCGGGGAGCCGTAGGACGTCTCGGTCCCGGACTCGCCGTGCACCAGGCGGACGGCCTGGCCGTCGCGGACGTCGACGGCGGGGAGGAGTTCGAGCTTCGAAGCCATCAGAGGGTTCCGATCCAGTTGTTCAGCAGCTGCGCTCCGGCGTCGCCGGACTTCTCGGGGTGGAACTGGGTGGCCCACAGGGCGCCGTTCTCCACGGCGGCCACGAACGGCTTGCCGTGCGTGGACCAGGTGACCTTGGGCGCCGCCATCGCCGCGTGGTGTGTTTCCAGGGTCCAGTCGTGGACGGCGTAGGAGTGCACGAAGTAGTAGCGGGCGTCGGCGTCCAGGCCGGCGAACAGCCGGGAGTCGGCCGGGGCGTCGACGGTGTTCCAGCCCATGTGCGGGACGACGTCGGCCTGGAGCGGCTCCACCGTGCCGGGCCACTCGTCCAGGCCCTCGGCCTCCACGCCGTGCTCGATGCCGCGCGAGAAGAGGATCTGCATGCCTACGCAGATGCCCATGACCGGGCGGCCACCCGACAGCCGGCGGTCGACGATCCAGTCGCCGCGGGCCGCGCGCAGGCCCTTCATACAGGCGGCGAACGCGCCGACGCCCGGCACCAGCAGGCCGTCGGCGTTCATCGCCGTGTCGAAGTCGCGGGTGATCTCGACGTCGGCGCCCTCGCGCGCGAGGGCGCGCTCGGCGGAGCGGACGTTGCCGAAGCCGTAGTCGAAGACGACCACCCGCTTGGGGCTGCTCAACTCCACACCTCCAGCCGCATGACGCCCGCGACCAGGCACATGGCCGCGCCGATCGACAGCAGCACGATGAGGCTGGTGGGCATCTTCTGCTTGACGAAGGAGACGATCCCGCCGACGAGGAAGAGGCCGACGACGATCAGGAGGGTCGAGAGACCGTTCATGGGTTTACAGCGCGCCCTTCGTCGACGGGAGGATGCCGGCCGCGCGCGGGTCGCGCTCGCTGGCGTAGCGCAGCGCCCGCGCGAGCGCCTTGAACTGGCACTCCACGATGTGGTGCGCGTTGCGTCCGTAGGGTACGTGCACGTGCAGCGCGACCTGGGCCTGGGCGACGAAGGACTCCAGGATGTGCCGTGTCATCGTCGTGTCGTACTCGCCGATCATCGGCGCCATCTTCTCGGGCTCGGTGTGCACGAGGTACGGGCGGCCGGACAGGTCGACGGTGACCTGGGCGAGGGACTCGTCCAGCGGGACCGTGCAGTTGCCGAAGCGGTAGATGCCCACCTTGTCGCCGAGGGCCTGCTTGAAGGCGGCGCCGAGCGCGAGGGCGGTGTCCTCGATGGTGTGGTGGGAGTCGATGTGCAGGTCGCCGTCGGTCTTCACGGTGAGGTCGAACAGACCGTGCCGGCCGAGCTGGTCGAGCATGTGGTCGTAGAAGCCGACGCCGGTGGCGATGTCGGTCTTCCCGGTGCCGTCGAGGTTGATCTCGACGACGACCGAGGTCTCCTTGGTGGTGCGCTCCACGCGTCCAACGCGGTTCATGCGTACAACTCCTTCATCAGCTCACGGACCGCGTCCAGGAACGCGTCGTTCTCCTCCGGGGTGCCGGCGGACACCCGCAGCCACCCGGGTACGCCGTTGTCCCGGACCAGCACGCCGTGGTCGAGGATCTTCTGCCACGCCCGGTGGGCGTCCTCGAACCGGCCGAACTGGACGAAGTTGGCGTCCGACTCGGTGACGTCGTAGCCGATGGCGCGCAGCTCGGTGACCAGCCGGTCGCGCTCCGCCTTCAGCTGCTCGACGTAGCCGAGCAGCGTGTCGGTGTGCTCCAGGGCGGCCAGGGCGGTCGCCTGGGTGACGGCGGACAGGTGGTACGGCAGCCGGACGAGCTGGACGGCGTCCACGACGGCGGGGTGGGCGGCCATGTACCCGAGGCGCAGGCCGGCCGCGCCGAAGGCCTTCGACATGGTGCGGGAGACGACCAGACGCGGCCGGCCCTCCAGCAGCGGCAGCAGCGAGTCGCCGTGGCTGAACTCGATGTAGGCCTCGTCGAGGATCACCATGGACGGCTTCGCGGCCTGCGCGGCCTCGTACAGCGCGAGGACCGTGGCGGGCGGGACCGCGTTGCCCGTGGGGTTGTTGGGGGTGGTGAGGAAGAGGACGTCCGGGCGGTGCTCGGCGATCGCCCGTTCGGCGGCGGCGAGGTCGATCGTGAAGTCCTCGCCGCGGGGCCCGGAGATCCAGCCGGTGCCGGTACCGCGCGCGATGAGCGCGTGCATCGAGTACGACGGCTCGAAGCCGAGCGCGGTGCGGCCGGGTCCGCCGAAGGTCTGCAGCAGTTGCTGGATGACCTCGTTGGAGCCGTTGGCGGCCCACACGTTCTCGGCGCCGAGCGGGTGGCCGCCGGTCTTCGTCAGGTACCTGGCCAGTTCGGTGCGCAGCTCGACCGCGTCCCGGTCGGGGTAGCGGTTCAGGTTCCGGGCGGCCTCGCGGACCCGCTCCGTGATCCGCTCGACGAGCGCCTCGGGCAGCGGGTAGGGGTTCTCGTTCGTGTTCAGCCGGACGGGCACGTCCAACTGGGGTGCGCCGTAGGGGGACTTGCCGCGCAGCTCGTCCCGTACGGGGAGATCGTCGATGCTCACGTCGTTCACTTGCTCGCCGGTACCTTCCACCCGAACCGTGCCTTGATCGCCGCGCCGTGCGCGGGCAGGTCCTCCGCCTCCGCCAGCGTGACCACGTGGTGCGCGACCTCGGCCAGCGCGTCCTCGGTGTAGTCGACGATGTGGATGCCGCGCAGGAAGGACTGCACCGACAGGCCCGAGGAGTGGCAGGCGCAGCCGCCGGTGGGCAGGACGTGGTTGGACCCGGCCGCGTAGTCGCCCAGCGAGACGGGGGCCCAGGGGCCGACGAAGATCGCGCCGGCGTTGCGGACGCGGTCGGCCACGGCGGCGGCGTCGGCGGTCTGGATCTCCAGGTGCTCGGCGCCATACGCGTCGACGACCTTCAGGCCCTCCTCGATGCCGTCGACCAGCACGATCGCGGACTGCCGGCCGGCCAGGGCGGGCCGGATGCGGTCCTCGACGTGCTTGGTGGCCGCGACCTGCGGTTCGAGCTCCCGCTCCACGGCCTCGGCCAGGGCGAGGGAGTCGGTGACCAGCACGGCCGCGGCCAGCGGGTCGTGCTCGGCCTGGCTGATCAGGTCGGAGGCCACGTGCACCGGGTCCGCGGTGGAGTCGGCGAGGACCGCGATCTCGGTCGGACCGGCCTCCGCGTCGATGCCGATCTTCCCGGTGAAGTAGCGCTTGGCGGCGGCCACCCAGATGTTGCCGGGGCCGGTGACCATGGTGGCCGGGGGGCAGGACTCGGTGCCGTGCGCGAACATCGCGACGGCGGTGGCGCCGCCGGCCGCGTAGACCTCGTCGACGCCGAGCAGGGCGCACGCGGCGAGGATCGTGGGGTGCGGCAGCCCACCGAAATCGGCCTGCGCGGGTGAGGCGAGCGCGACGGACGGGACGCCCGCCTCCTGCGCCGGCACCGCGTTCATGATCACGGAGGAGGGGTAGACCGAGCGGCCGCCCGGCGCGTACAGCCCGACGCGGTCGACCGGCACCCACTTCTCGGTGACCGAGCCGCCCGGCACGACCTGCGTGGTGTGTGTGGCGCGGCGCTGCGCGCGGTGGACCATGCGGGCGCGCCGGATGGACTCCTCCAGGGCCGCGCGCACGGCCGGGTCGAGCTGCTCCAGGGCGTCCTTGAGGGCCTGCTCGGGGACCCGGACGGATTCCAGCCGGACTCCGTCGAACTTCTCCGCGAAGTCGATCAGCGCCGCGTCGCCACGATGATGCACGGCCTCGCAGATCGGGCGCACCTTCTCCAGGGCGGCCGCGACGTCGAAGTCGGCTCGGGGCAGCAGGTCGCGCAGGGCGGGGCCCTCGGGGAGGGCGTCGCCGCGCAGATCGATTCGGGAGATCACGTGCTCAATTCTCTCAGACCGGGGTCGCGACCCGTCCGCACGTATCAATGGCTGATACAGAGCGTGGACGGAACGCGGCCCAATGCCTGGTACAGAGCCTGGCCAAAACCCGGGAGTCCCCGTTCACCTCTTGTGTTCCGGCCGTCACTCACCGGGCATCACGGCTGTACGACCGTCGAGGGACGGCGTCGGACATCGAGGGAAGCGAGGGAAGCAGCGGTGACCGAGGGAACCGGCCTGCGCGTCGGGGACCTGCCCGACGGCCTGCCGGACGACCTGACCGCGGTCGAGGCGGGCATGTGGCAGGCCTTCCGCAGTGGCAGCGTGTACGACCTGAGCAGCGGGGACGCGGAGGTGGACGACCCGCACGGCGGGCAGCCCTGGGGCCCCGAGCGCTCCGTGCGGGCGCGCGTGGTGTGCTGGCTGCTGCTGGACGGCCCGCCGGCGCTCGCGGGCCGGGTGTCCTCGCTGAAGCTCGTGGGCGTGCGGATCACCGGCTCGCTGGAGCTGGCGGGCGGCACGGTCACGCCGTACGTCGAGATGCGCGGCTGCCGCTTCGACCAGCAGGTTCTGCTGCCCGAGGCCCGGTTCACCACCGTGCGCCTGGTGGACTGCTCGGTGCCCCGCCTGGAGGCCGCCCGGGTGCACACCGAGGGCGACCTGCATCTGCCGCGCTGCCGCTTCCGCAACGGGGTACGGCTCACCGACGCGCACATCGGCACCGATCTGCTGCTCAACCAGGCGGTCGTGCACCGGGACCGCAGCGGCCGGTCCATAGCGGCGGACGGCATGACCGTCGGCCAGGACCTGCAGGCCGAGCTGCTGGAGTCGCACGGCGAGTTCAGTCTGCGCAGCGCCAAGGTCGGTGTCTCGCTGAGCCTGCGGGGGGCGAAACTGGCCAACCCCTACGCCCGTCTCGCGCTGAACGCGCCGCAGCTGACCGTCGGGCGCACCCTGTACCTGACCCCGGCCGGCGTCGGCAGCCCCCGGCTGAGCGGGACGACCCCGGCACGCGGGACGCGCGTCCAGCGGTTCGAGTGCCGGGGCGGGGTGCGGCTGGACGACGGGCGGTTCGGCGACGCCGTGGACCTGGAGCGGGCCCGGTTCGTCCTCACCGACGACCAGGACCTGTCGCTGCGCCGGGTGCAGACGCCCGAGCTGCGCTTCCTCGGGGACCGGCCGCAGCGCGGCAAGGTGCTGCTGTCCGGGGCGCGGATCGTCACCCTGGTGGACCGCGCGAGCAGCTGGCCGGGCCCCGGCAATCTGCACATGGGCGGCTTCACGTACGAGGCGCTGGTGCCGCGCGGGCCGTTCCCGCTGAACCGGCGCCTGGACTGGGTGGCCGCGGCGACCGCCGAGTACAACCCGGAGCCGTACGAGCGGCTGGCGGCCGTGCTGCGCGCCGCCGGGGAGGACGAGGACGCGCGCGAGGTGCTGCTCGCCAGGCAGCGCCGGCGGCGCGAGACGCTGCCGCTGGCCGGCAAGTTCTGGGGCTACCTCCAGGACTGGACGGTGGCGTACGGCTACCGGCCGGGCCGGGCGGCGGTGTGGATGGCGGTGCTGTGGGCGGCGGGCACGCTCGCCTTCGCGCACGCCGACCATCCGCCGATCAACTCCGGGGGGCATCCGGCCTGGAGCCCGGCGCTGTTCGCGCTGGACCTGCTGCTCCCGGTGATCGACCTGGGCCAGGCGGGGCAGTGGCAGCTGCGGGGGGCTTGGCAGTGGCTGGCTGCGGTGATGGTGCTGTTGGGGTGGATTCTGGCGACGACGGTTGCGGCGGGCGCGACTCGGTTGTTGCGGCGGGGGTGAGTGTCGGGTCCGCGTTGTGGGTGGGCGCGGGTAGCTGCGCTGCTTGTGCCGGTTCGGTTGTGTGTTGGGTGCGGGCCGTCCGTGGCTGGTCGCGCCCACGCGGCGGAGCCGCATATCGATACAGCCCCGCGCCCCTTAGGGGGCGCCCCCTGGAGGGACCTGGAATAGCGCCCCTCGCCGCACTCACCCTTTACCTCTCTTTGACCTTTGCCTGTACAACTTTCTACGAGTTTTCCGGAGGCTCTGGCGTCGGTGTGAGCTGCGGACTTTCAATGGTCGACACCATGGCTCTGCTGCCCGCGTTCCTCCGTTCCTCGCGGTCCGTACGGCGTGCCTCGCGGCTCGCCGGCCGGACCTCGGCCGAGGACGAGCCCGTGCTGGACGGGGCCGACGACCGCCTCTCCCCCGCGCTGGTCGCCGCCGGCCGGGGTGAGTACGGGCCGGCCGCCGCGCTGCTCGCCACCACCCGGAGTGCCCGGGAGTGGGAGGACCGGGACCGGTACGCGCGGCGCCTCGCCGCGTTCGCCCGGTCGCGGCCGGAGTGGTTCGAGGAGTGGGGTGCGGCCGATCCGGGGGACCCCGGGCTGCGGCTGGTCGCGGCGCAGCTCGCCGTGGACCGGGCCTGGCCCTCGCCGGCCCGCGCGGAACTGCTGCGCGAGGTGAGCCCGCTGATCACGGCCGCCGCCCGCGCCGAGGACCGGGACCCGGTGCCGTGGCGGATCGCCCTGGACCACGCGCGGGGCTCGCGGGCGGGGCACGGCTACTTCGGGGAGCTGTGGGAGGCGGCGGTACGCCGTTCCCCGCACCACTACGGCTGCCACGTCGCCGCCCTGCGCTACCTCGCCGCCTCCTGGCGGGGCTCGCATCGTGAGTGCTTCGACTTCGCCGACCGGGCCGCGCAGGACGCCCCGGCGGACTCGCTGGTGCAGGCGCTGCCGGTGCGGGCCGCGTTCGGCTACCTGACCGTCGGGGGCGGCACCGAGGTGCCGCGCGCCCGGCTGGACGCGGCGACCGACCGCGCGGCCGCCCTGTCCGCGCGGCTGCCGGCCGCCGACCCCCGCGCGGCCGAGACGCGCAACCTCCTCGCCTGCGTCCTCGTCCGGCTCGGCAGGCGCCGCGAGGCCCTCGTCCAACTGCGCCTGACGGGCCCGTACGCCACGTCCTTCCCGTGGGAGCGGGAGTCCGACGACCCGCTCGGCCACTTCCTGCGGCTGCGCGAGGAACTGGCCGCGGCGGACCGGGAGGAGGCGGCGCAGGGCGGCGGGGGGCCGGTGCCCGTGCCCGCGGCGGGCCCGCGGGGCTCCGTAGCGGCCGATGACCATTAGGCTGGGGCGCCGTGACCACCGTCCGTCTGCCCCTCTTCCCGCTGAACTCGGCGCTGTTCCCGGGACTCGTCCTTCCTCTGAACGTCTTCGAGGAGCGCTATCGCGCCATGATGCGCGAACTCCTGAAGGCCCCCGAGGACGAGCCGCGCCGGTTCGTCGTCGTGGCGATCCGCGACGGCCACGAGGTGGCGCCGAGTGAGCCGGGCATGCCCGATCCGACTGCGCAGCCCGACCGCGGCGCGGCCGCGGGTTTCGGCCCCGACCCGCTCAAGAGCCTCCACTCGGTGGGCTGTGTGGCGGACGCGGCGACCGTGCGGGAGCGGCCCGACGGCACGTTCGAGGTGCTGGCGACCGGCACGACCCGGGTACGGCTGCTCTCCGTGGACGCCTCGGGCCCGTTCCTGACGGCGGAGCTGGAGGAGCTGACGGAGGAGCCCGGCGACGAGGCCGGCGCGCTCGCCGAGGGCGTCCTGCGGGCGTTCCGGCAGTACCAGAAGCGGCTGGCGGGCGCCCGCGAGCGCTCGCTGTCCACGGGGGCGGACCTGCCGGACGACCCGAGCGTGGTGTCGTACCTGGTGGCCGCCGCGATGGTGCTGGACACGCCGACGAAGCAGCGGCTGCTGCAGGCCCCGGACACGGCGTCCCGGCTGCGGGACGAGCTGAGACTGCTGCGCGCGGAGACGGCCATCATCCGTAGCCTGCCCTCGCTGCCCGCGTTCGAGCTGACGCGGGCGCCGACGAGTCTGAACTGAGGGATCGATGGCCAAGAAGGCGAAGAAGCAGCAGGCGGGCGGCACTCCGGCCACGGTGGCGCTGACGGCGGCGGGCGCGGACTTCACCGTCCACTCCTACGACCACGATCCCGCCCACCCCTCCTACGGCGAGGAGGCGGCCGAGGCGATGGGTGTCTCCCCCGACCGCGTGTTCAAGACCCTCGTGGCCGACGTCGACGGCAGTCTGACGGTGGCCGTGGTCCCGGTCTCCGGCTCCCTCGACCTCAAGGCCCTGGCGGCGGCGGTCGGCGGCAAACGCGCCACGATGGCCGACCCCGCCCTCGCCGAACGCACCACCGGCTACGTCCGCGGCGGCATCTCCCCCCTCGGCCAGCGCAAGAAGCTCCCCACGGTCCTGGACGACTCGGCCCGTTCCCACGAAACGATCCGCGTCTCGGCCGGCCGCAGGGGCATGGAGGTGGAGCTGGCCCCCGCAACCCTGGCAGCACTGACCGGCGCGACGATGGCACCGGTGGGCCGCACCTCCAGCCCGTCCGGCGTTTGAGGACGAGGCCGGAGGCCGATAGCGGGGGTCCGGGGGCGGAGCCCCCGGAGGACGGGACGGGTACGGGCGGCGGGGGCGGGAAACCTACGCGGGCGGCACCCCGTACCCACCCTCACCCGGAGCCCCCGGCTCAGGGTCCCGCGGCCCGAACAGCGCCGTCAGCCCCAGATGCACCACCCCCGCGGCCAGCGGCCACGCCAGCAACGCCCCCTTCGCCCCCAGCTTCAGCGGCGTCGAGAAGGCGACCCCCGCCCCCACCGCCTTCGCGTGGGCGATCACATCGGTGTCGGGCCCCATCCACACGCCCAGCCGCCACGCCAGCACCGAACCGAGCAGGCCGCCCAGCCCCAGCGCCGCCACCAGCGGCACCCCGCCGCGCCGTCGCAGCAGGAACACCGCGACCGCGCTGACGACTCCGAACGCCAGTGCCAGCAGAGTGAACGTTCCGTCCACGCCGATGGCCTGCTCGCCCTCGGTGTCCTCGGGGTTCTTGAAATACACCACCCAGCTGTCGCCGGAATGCTGCCCGACCAGGGGAACGTGCGGCGCCAGCCACCACCACAGCACCCCGAGCAGCACACCGCCCAGCGCCACCGCCACCGCGATCACGGCGGCCTCCCGCACTTCGGTCTTCATCCCGGGGCCGTCCTGTTCGTACATGCCTCCGACCGTCCCGGCGGGCGGCGCCTGCCAGGTCTGGGAGGAGGACTGCTCGTGCGGCGGTGGAGGCGGAGTCAGCGGTGCGGTCACCCTGACATCGTGCCAGGCCGCTCGGCGCGCCGCGTCACCGGACGGCGGCCCGGCGGTACGCCCAGGTCGCCACCGCCAGCGAGACCACTCCGACACCCGCGCACACCCCCAGATCGACGAGGGCCACGGCCCAGTCGGGGTGTGCCCCGAATGTCCGGGCGTAGGCCTCCACGCCGTAGGTGGAGGGCAGCAGGTCCCGCGCCAGCCGTACGGCCTCGGGCATCCGGTCCGCCGGCAGGACGCCGAGCAGCAGCGCCGCCGACATGCCCAGCTGACCGAGCAGCGTGGCCAGCTCGGGCCGGGGCGCGAGCAGCCCGCAGGCGGCGCCGAGGCCCGACAGGGCGGCCCCCGCGAGGGGGATCACCGCGAGCAGCACCCACAGGTTGGACAGCGGCAGCCCGAACAGCACGCAGCCGAAGACGGCGGTCACCAGGGTCCCCGGCACGGTGAAGGACGCGTACGCCCCGGCCGCGCCGAGCACGACCGCCGCGGGCGGCACGGGCAGGGTGGCGTAGTGGTCGAGGCCGCCGCTGGCCCGCAGCTGCCCGAAGTACTGCGACAGCAGGTTGAGCGCCACGTAGGCGACGACGAGCACGGACGAGCCGGCCACCACGGACTGCGCCTCGCTCGTGCTGTCCACGACGCCCCGCATCATCACGGCGATGCCGACGGACTGGAAGGTCGCCACGAACAGCAACGGGATCCTGGCGACCCGGGCCCGGGACAGCTGGGCCCGGTAGACGGCCACCAGCGACGGCCACAGCCGGGCGCGCGGGCCCAGCTCGGCCACGGCACCCGGTGCCGTGCCGGGCACGGTCCGGGCACCGTCCGGCAGAACCTCCGCGGATACGACACTCACGACGAGCTGCTCCTCTTCCCCACGGCCACCCGTACGCATTCCGCGGCTCCCGCGCTCATGTCCTCACCAGACCCTGCCGGGCCGCGCCGCCGAGCGCCAGGTAGACGTCCTCCAGGCTGGGCGTGGCGAGCGTGAAGTCGTCCAGCGCGGCGAAGGCGGCGCCGCCGGTCACGGTCGCGACGGCGGCGCGGGCCTCCTCGGGGGCGAGCCGCAGCGTCCAGCGCCGGCCGGACTCCACGGCACGCTCCCGCAGGACGGCCACCTCGGGCACGTCCAGCGGCGCCCGGTCCCGCCACACCAGCTCGACACGCACCTCGCCGGCCACCCGCTCCTTGAGCCCGGCGGGGCTGTCGCAGGCGATGACCCGGCCCTGGTCGAGCACGGCGACCCGGTCGAGCACGGTCTCGGCCTCGATGACGTTGTGGGTGACGAGCAGCACGGTCGTGCCGCGTTCGGCCCGCCGCCGGTCCACGGCCGCCCAGACCGCGCGCCGGGCCACCGGGTCCATGCCGGTGGTCGGCTCGTCCAGCACGAGCAGCGGGCGCTCGCCGACGAGGGCGGCGGCGAAGCAGGCGAGGCGCCGCTGGCCGCCGGACAGCTTCTTCAGGGCCCGGCCGGCGATCGGGGTGAGGCCGAGTTCGTCGAGGACGGCGTCCCGCTCGGCCCGCGCCCGGGTCGCGTCCAGGCCGCGCAGGCGACCGGTGGTCTCGGCGGCGAGGGAGACGGTCAGCTCGTCCAGGGCGGAGGACTCCTGCCCCAGGTAGGCGAGGAGCCGGGCGGCCCGCTCGGGGTGCCGCACGATGTCGTGCCCGAGGATCTCCACGCTGCCGGTGTCGGGCCGCAGCAGGCCCGTGAGCTGCCGCACGAGGGTGGACTTGCCGGCGCCGTTCGGCCCGAGCAGCCCGAAGATCTCGCCGCGGCGCACATCCAGTGCCACCTCGTCGGTGGCCCGCACCTCGGGTGTCCCCGCCGCGCCGCGCCGCCCCTTCACGGCCGGGTACGTCTTGCCGAGCCCGCGCACACGTACGACCTCGTCACCACGAAGTGCCTGTCCCGCGCGCGTACTCACAAACCACGAGGGTACGGGGTCCACCCCCTTTACTCGCCTTTGGGGCCGCTTCCCACGCCCCCGGGGCGAGTGCACCCGCGCAGTGGCCGGGCGACGGCGCTCAGCCACCGCACCGCACGGAACGCGAGGGGTGGAGCGATCACTCGCCCTCACACAGCGCGACCGCTCGGCCGCCGGACGGGCCGCCCCCGCCTCCGGACGGGCGCACGCCCACGCGGTCCTGTGCGACAGCGCTCAGCCGCTGTGGGCGGCGCGACGGGTGGCGCGATCGCTCACCCCCTCACGCGCCGCGACCGCTCGGCCGCCTGCCGGGCCCGCTCCGCCCCGAACGCGCCCGCGGCGGAGCGCGGCCGCCGGCCCGCGACCCGGCGGTGCCGGTCTCACCCCGGCTCTCACCCCGGCCGGGCCACCCGGTCGCGGGCGGCTCAGTCCGGCGTGCCCGCGGGTTCGGCTGTGGCCGGGACGTCGAACTCGCGCCAGAAGCCGGCCCGGATGGCGTACCGGTCGTGCTCGTCGATCTGGTCGTCCTTGTGGGCGAGGAGGCCGAACCGGGCGGCGTAGCGCAGCAGCTCGCCGTCGACGCGGTGCGGGATGCGCGGGTACATCGTGGACAGCCGCTGCACATGGCTCTGGTCGCCCAGCCGGGACATCCAGCGGCGGGCGAAGACCTGCCCCACCTCGAAGGGGTCGCCGCCGACGGTGGTGATGTCCTCCTCCCGGTCGGCCCAGCGCTGCTCCGCGGTGGTCAGCTGGGCCAGCGTCGGCATGGAGGCGATCTCGGGCGGTTCGGAAACCGTGCCGGGCCGGTCTACCCAGCCCTTGTCGGAGGACCAGCGCAGGGTCGCGGTCGCCGGGTGCTGCACGGCCTGCGCGCCGGGCGCGCGCAGGGCGGCGAGGTCCTTGGGCGTGGGGACGCCCTTGGCGGCGGGCACCTGCTCCCGCGCGCCGTTCTCCGTCGCCGCGGCGGCCGGCGGGCGGGCGGTCTCGGGGGCGGGCCGTTCGCCGGCCGCGGAGAGCCCGGACTCGGGCAGCGGCGCGGAGAGGATCGCGGCGATCTCGGGCCGGGTCGCGGGCTGTGGCGCGCACACGCCGGTCAGTTCCCGGGCGCGCACGGCCTGGGTGATCCAGGCCCGGTCCAGCACGCGGCGTTCGTCGGCCTCGGCGACGAGGTCCTCGGACTGGTTGTAGTCGCCGTCGGCGGCCTGTACGGCCCACAGGTGGACGGCGACGCCGTGCTCCTTGGCGGCCATCATGCCGGGCAGCAGATCGCCGTCGCCGGTGACGAGGACGACGTCGGAGCAGGCGCGGTTGCGGGCCAGCTCGGTCAGCTCGGCGTGCATGGCGGCGTCCACGCCCTTCTGCGCCCAGCGTCCGTCGCTGCGGGTGAGGGCGCCGAGCCGGACGGTGACCCGGGGCATCACGCGCAGCCGGCGGTGCTCCGGCTGGGGGACGCGGTCGGGCGCGCCGTCGAACCAGTAGATGCGCAGCAGGGGGCGCCCGGTCTCGGACTCCGCGCGTTCGCGCAGGGCCTGGATCAGCGCGGTGTGGTCGACGGTGATCCGGGACCGGGAGGGCTCGCCGGCGAGAAGGCTGGCGGCGGCCCCCAGCAGATATCCGGCGTCCACCAGGACGATGCAGCGGTCCACGCGACTCACCCTCTTCCCGGGAGGCTTTGCTTCGGACTTCCTTCGAGTCTGCCCGACCGCGCGGGGGTTAACGGCCCGAACTCGATCTTCGGCGTGGCGTTTGCGGATCTCGCGCACCCACCTTCCCTGTCACACACGGTAATTATCCGACATGCGCCCGATGTCGGCGTATGTGAATCTGAATCCGGCCCTGGCCCCTAGATCCCCCTCAGGAGGCAGATCACCATGGCCAAGAACAAGAACCGCAAGCAGCCCGCCCAGAAGAACCGCGGCCCGCAGAACATGCCCGCCCGCGAGCAGTCGCAGACGACGGACATGCACGAGGCGCCGGTGTCCCACATCCCCGGTGACCCCGGCGACTCGGGCCGTAAACAGCCGAAGCGCTACGGCCACAACTAAAGGGCCGGTTCAGGCCCAGGCACGCAGAAGGGGCGCACCCGTCGAGGGTGCGCCCCTTCTCGCCCGTGCGGCTCGGCCGGTTCCCCGCCGTGCGGTTCAGCTGGTTCCCGCCTGTGCGGTTCAGCCGGCCAGGCAGGACGGGCCGAGCAGCACCTTCAGGTCGCCGAAGAGGGCCGGGTCGGGCTTGACCCGGTGCCGGTCCAGGCGCAGCACGGTGGTCTTGCGCGGACCCTGGAGCTTGATGCGGACCTCGCTGTCGCCCTTGTGGTGGCTGAGGATCTCGCCGAGCCTGCTGACCATCGGCGGGGTGACCCTCGTCGCGGGGATGGTGAGGACCACGGGCGCGTTGGTGCCGGCGTTGGACAGGTCGGGGACCATCAGCTCCATGGCGACGAGCCGGGGCACGTCCTCGCGCTTGTCGAGGCGGCCCTTGACGAACACGACGGCGTCCTCGACGAGTTGGGTCGAGATGAGCTGGTACGTCGCCGGGAAGAACATGCACTCGATGGAGCCGGCGAGGTCCTCGACCGTGGCGATCGCCCAGGCGTTGCCCTGCTTGGTCATCTTGCGCTGGAGGCCGGAGATGATGCCGCCGATGGTGACGACCGCGCCGTCGGCGTGCTCGCCGCCGGTGAGCTGGGAGATGCCGGCGTCGGCCTTGTCGGACAGCACGTGTTCGAGGCCGAAGAGCGGGTGGTCGGAGACGTACAGCCCGAGCATCTCCCGCTCCTGGGCGAGCAGGTAGGTCTTGTCCCACTCCTCGGTGGTGAACTCCACGTCGAGTCCGAAGCCGGGCTCGCTGCTGTCCTCGTCGCCGCCGCCGAAGAGGTCGAACTGCCCCTCGGCCTCCTTGCGCTTGACCGCGACCACGTTGTCGATCATCGGTTCGTACTGTGCGGTGAGCCCCTTGCGGGTGTGGCCCATCGTGTCGAAGGCACCGGCCTTGATCAGCGACTCGGTGGTGCGCTTGTTGCAGGCGACCGCCTCGACCTTGTCGAGGTAGTCGGGGAAGGAGACGTACTTCCCCTTGGCCTTGCGGCTCCTGATGATGGACTCGACGACGTTCGTGCCGACGTTGCGCACGGCTTCGAGGCCGAACAGGATGACGTCGTCGCCCTGGGCGGCGAAGTTGTGCACCGACTCGTTGACGTTCGGCGGGAGCACCTTGATGCCCATGCGGCGGCACTCGTTGAGGTAGATCGCCGACTTGTCCTTGTCGTCCTTGACGGAGGTCAGCAGCGCGGCCATGTACTCGGCGGGGTAGTTGGCCTTCAGGTAGGCGGTCCAGTAGGACACCAGGCCGTAGGCGGCGGAGTGGGCTTTGTTGAACGCGTAGCCGGCGAACGGGACCAGCACGTCCCACAGGGCCTGGATGGCCTCGTCGGTGTAGCCGTTCTTCTGCGCGCCGGCCTGGAAGATGGTGAAGTTCTTCGCCAGTTCGTCGGGCTTCTTCTTGCCCATCACGCGGCGCAGGATGTCGGCCTCGCCGAGCGAGTAGCCGGCGATGATCTGGGCGGCCTTCTGCACCTGCTCCTGGTAGACGATCAGGCCGTAGGTGACGTCCAGGACCTCCTTGAGGGGCTCTTCGAGCTCCTTGTGGATGGGGGTGATCTCCTGGAGCTTGTTCTTGCGCAGCGCGTAGTTGGTGTGCGAGTCCATGCCCATCGGGCCGGGACGGTAGAGCGCGGAGACGGCGGAGATGTCCTCGAAGTTGTCGGGCTTCATCAGCCGCAGCAGCGAGCGCATGGGGCCGCCGTCGAACTGGAAGACGCCGAGGGTGTCGCCGCGCTGGAGCAGTTCGAACGTCGTCGGGTCGTCGAGCGGCAGCGACAGCAGGTCGATGTCGGTGCCCTTGTTGGACTTCACCATCTTGACGGCGTCGTCCATGATCGTCAGGTTGCGCAGGCCGAGGAAGTCCATCTTCAGCAGGCCGAGCGACTCGCAGCTCGGGTAGTCCCACTGCGTGATGGTGACGCCGTCGGTGTGCCGGACCCAGACGGGCACGTGCTCGGTGATGGTCTCGCTGGACATGATCACGCCGGCCGCGTGCACGCCCATCTGCCGCACCAGGCCCTCGACGCCCTTGGCGGTGTCGATGACCTTCTTCACGTCGGGCTCGTTCTCGTACATCGAGCGGATCTCGCCCGCCTCGTTGTACCGGGGGTGCGAGGAGTCGGTGATGCCGTTGAGGTCGATGCCCTTGCCGAGGACGTCGGCGGGCATCGCCTTGGTGAGGCGGTCGCCCATGGCGTACGGGTAGCCCAGCACGCGCGCGGAGTCCTTGATGGCGTTCTTGGCCTTGATCTTGCCGTAGGTGCCGATCATGGCGACCTTGTCGGCGCCGTACTTCTCCGTGACGTACCGGATGACCTCGACGCGCCTGCGCTCGTCGAAGTCGATGTCGACGTCGGGCATGGAGACGCGCTCGGGGTTGAGGAACCGCTCGAAGATCAGGCCGTGCGGGATCGGGTCGAGGTCGGTGATGCCCATGGCGTAGGCGACGATCGAGCCGGCCGCGGAGCCTCGGCCGGGGCCGACGGCGATGCCGTTGTTCTTGGCCCACATGATGAAGTCGGCGACCACGAGGAAGTACCCCGGGAACCCCATCTGGATGATGATGTCCATCTCGTACTCGACCTGCTTCTGGCGGTCGTCGGGGACGCCGCCGGGGAAGCGCCGCTCCATGCCGCGGCGGACCTCCTCCTTGAACCAGGTGACCTCGGTGTAGCCCTCGGGGATGTCGAACTTGGGCATGAGGTCGCGCTTGAGGAACATGCCCTCGGTGTCGACCATCTCGGCGACCAGGAGGGTGTTGGCGCAGCCCTCCTGCCAGGCGTCCGAGGAGTCGATGGCGTACATCTCGTCGGTGGACTTCAGGTAGTAGCCGGTGCCGTCGAACTTGAAGCGGTCGGGGTCGGAGAGGTTCTTGCCGGTCTGGATGCACAGCAGGGCGTCGTGCGCGCCGGCCTCGTGCGCGTAGGTGTAGTGCGAGTCGTTGGTGACCAGCGGGGGGATGCCGAGCTTCTTGCCGATCTCCAGCAGGCCGTCGCGGACCCGGTGCTCGATGTCGATGCCGTGGTCCATCAGCTCCAGGAAGTAGCGGTCCTTGCCGAAGATGTCCTGGTAGTCGGCGGCGGCCTTGAGGGCCTCGTCGAAGTGGCCGAGGCGCAGCCGGGTCTGCACCTCGCCGGAGGGGCAGCCGGTGGAGGCGACGATGCCCTCGGACCACTGGGAGATGGTCTCCTTGTCCATCCGGGGCCACTTCTGCAGCCAGCCCTCGGCGTACGCGTCGGAGGAGAGGCGGAAGAGGTTGTGCAGGCCGGTGCTGTTCACCGCCCACATCGTCTTGTGGGTGTAACCGCCGGAGCCGGAGACGTCGTCGCGCTTCTGGTGCGGCTGGCCCCACTGGATCTTGCGCTTGTTGCGCCGGGACTCGGGGGCGACATACGCCTCGATCCCGATGATCGGGGTGATTCCGGCCTTCTTCGCGGAATGGAAGAAGTCGTACGCCCCGTGGAGGTTGCCGTGGTCGGACATGGCGATGTGCGTCATGCCCATCTCGTTGCACGCGTTGAACATGTCCTTCAGCCGCGCGGCGCCGTCCAGCAGCGAGTACTGGGTGTGGACGTGCAGGTGCGTGAACGGCGGCTTGGACACGGTTTCGGCCTCCAACGGAAACTCTGGGCGACGGGCGGATGACATGCTGACGGTCGGCTGACGACGGGCTGGCGGACGCTCTGGGGGTCAGCGTCGAAGTCTATGCCCGGCCACTGACACTCGTGGGGCATCCCGACGTACCGTCGTGCGGGAACCGGGCACTCCCGCGTGGCGTCGCCCGTTGAAGACGGCGGAAGAGCCGTCGGAACCGTGTCCGGCCCGTATCCGAAGTTCACGCACCACCCGTTCCGTACCAGGAGGCACCCAGCGATGTCGGTCCCCCAGCTCAGCGACGAGCAGCGCGGCGAGGAGATCCTCGCCGTCTTCGACACCGCCTTCGGCCGGCTCCTGGCCGCCGACCCGGCCGCGTTCCGGGTGAAGTTCCGGAAGATGGCGGCCTCGGCCTTCGCGTTCTACCGGGGCACGGCGTGCCTCTTCTACCACGATCTCGACGCGGAGAAGCGCGGCGGCCCGTACCTGGACGACCGCACCTCGCGCGTGTGGATCCACGGCGACCTGCACGCCGAGAACTTCGGCACGTACATGGACTCCAACGGCCGCCTGGTCTTCAACGTCAACGACTTCGACGAGGCCTACGTCGGCCCGTTCACCTGGGACGTCAAGCGGTTCTCGGCGTCGATCGCGCTCATCGGGTACGCGAAGGCGCTCAGCGACGAGCAGATCACCGAGCTGGTGACGATCTACGCGGCGGCCTACCGGGAGCGGATCCACGCGCTGGCCACGGGCGCCAAGAGCGACGAGGTGCCGCCGTTCACGCTGGACACCGCGCAGGGGCCGCTGCTGGACGCGCTGCGCGACGCCCGCTCGCTGACCCGGTTCGGGCTGCTGGACTCGATGACGGAGATCCGCGACTTCGAGCGCCGCTTCGCGCCGGGCGGCGGCTCCATCGAGCTGGACGCGGCCACCCGCTACAAGGTCCTGGCCGCCTTCGACGGCTATCTGGAGACGCTGCCGGAGACCTCCCTGGCCCACCCCGACTCCTACCGGGTCAAGGACGTCGTCGGCCGCCGCGGGATCGGCATCGGTTCGGCCGGGCTGCCGTCGTACAACATCCTGCTGGAGGGGCACAGCGACGCCCTGGAGAACGACGTCGTGATCTACATCAAGCAGGCGCAGCACCCGGCGGTCTCCCGCCACATCACCGACCCGGCGATCCGCGGCTACTTCCAGCACGAGGGCCACCGCACGGTGATCTCCCAGCGCGCCCTCCAGGCGCACGCCGACCCGTGGCTGGGCTGGACCGAGCTGGACGGCACGGGACAGCTGGTCGCCGAGGTCTCGCCGTACGCGGTGGACCTGGACTGGGGCGACATCGACGACCCGGAGGAGATCGCGGCCGTCGTCGCCGACCTCGGCCGGGCCACGGCCACCATGCACGCGGCGGCGGACGACACCTCCGGCGAGTCCCTGGTGCCGTTCTCCACCGAGCGGGCCATCGACGCGGCCCTCGCGGCCGACGAGGAGGGCTTCGCACCCCTCCTGGTGGACTTCGCGCACAGCTACGGCGCACGCGCGCGCGCCGATCACCAGGTCTTCGTCGACCTGTTCCGCAACGGCCGGATTCCGGGCCTGTAACCTTCCCGGACTCACAGCCACCCTTTAGGGCTCCCTTAACGGCCGGCGTGCCACACTGTCCTCTCGCTATGGACATATCCGGGACCCAGCTCAGAGCCGTGCGCGCGGCGCTGTTCACGGCCGTCGTCGTGACGCTCAGCACCGCGTCGCACGTGCTGCTGTCCCAGGCCCCCCTGCCGTTCGGCACGGTGGCCGCGGTCGCCGCCGGCGTGTTCGCCACGGCGTACCTGCTGGCCGGCCGGGAGCGCGGCTTCGCCCGGATCGCCGCCCTGCTGATCCCGCTGGAGCTGACGGCGGACACGGTGTTCACCACCGGGCAGCAGGCCTGCTACGGCAGGGCGGGCGGCCCGGTCGCGGGCCCGCTGCACGCGGTCGGCTTCGACGTGCTCTGCGAGGGCGGCGCCGTCGGCACCCCGCTGGCGCAGGTGACCGGCGGTGCGACCCGCGCCGACGCGCTGCTCGCCCACGCGAGCCCCGCCGCGGCCTGGCTGCTGCTCGCCGTGCACGTCGGGGTCGGCCTGCTGGCCGCCGCCTGGCTGCGCCGGGGCGAGCGGGCCCTGACCCAGCTGCTGCGCGCGCTCGCGGCGACGGCTCTGAGGGCGGTCCGCCCCCTGCTCCCGGCATCCGCCGCCGACTCGGAACGAGTGTCCGCGCCGCGCCGGCTGCCGCGCCCGGCCCCGAGAACGGCCGCCGCCCGCGACCTGCTCCTCGCCCACTCCCTGGGACGGCGTGGACCGCCGTGCTCCCCGGCCTCCGCCTGAGCACGACCAGTCCCCCTTCGTATTCCGCGTACCACGTGTGCGCGTCCCCCATGGAGATCACCAAGATGAGCAAGCGGAACAGCCAGGCCTCGAAGAACGCGGCCCGGGAGCGGCTGCGCCAGGAGCGCGAGCGCCAGGCCAAGCGCGACAAGGCCAAGCGGCAGGGCATCGTCGCCGCCTCGATCGTCGTCGTCCTGGCCGCGGCAGGCGGCATCGGCTACGCCGTCGTCCAGGCCAACAAGCCCAGCGGCTGGGATGCGGTGAAAAAGGAGAAGCTGGTCAAGCCGGCCAACAGCACGGGGACGGACGGTACGACCGTCGTCATCGGAAAGAGCACCGCCAAGAAGACCCTCGTGATGTACGAGGACCCGCGCTGCCCGGTCTGCGCCCAGTTCGAGCAGACGGTCGGCTCGACGGTCAAGAAGGATCTCGATGCCGGCAAGTTCAAGATTCAGTACGTCGGCGCCACGTTCATCGACAACAACATCCCGGGCGAGGGCTCCAAGAACGCGCTGAGCGCACTGGGCGCGGCCCTGAACGTCAGCCCCGAGGCCTTCCTCGACTACAAGAGCGCTCTCTACTCGACGAAGTACCACCCGGATGAGCAGGACGACAAGTTCAAGAGCGACGACTACCTGATCAAGGTGGCGAACACAGTGAGCGCCCTCAAGAACAACACGGCGTTCCAGAATGCCGTGAAGAAGGGGACCTACGACAAGTGGGCCCTGGTGATGAGCGACAAGTTCAACACGGACGGAAAGAAGTACGGTTTCCAGGGGACCCCGACGCTGCTCATGGACGGCAAGGTCCTCACCGGCAGCGACGGCAAGAATCCCCCCATGTCGGTCGCCGACTTCAATACCGCGATTCAGAAGGCTCTGAACTCCTAGTTCCGCGGCCCACGGAAACGGGGAGTGTCCCGGGCCGACTTCAGGCCCGGGACGCTCCCCGTTTCCGCTCATGAGTCCCGTGGGCCCCGTCCTGCCAACACACGTCCGCCTTGAGGTTGAAATCGCGCTCCGCCACGAACATTTCGGCCAGATTTTTTCCGGAAACCCCGTGGTGGGCTCCGCCGGTTGCCGGTTTGATCAAGATTCGCAAGACGATCTTGACCAGAACGAGGGGTACACATGGGAGTCCACAAGAAGCTGGCGTCGGTACTGGGAGCGACGGCGCTGGCCGTGAGCGGCATCGCGGTGAACGTGGCGACCGCGGGCACGGCGGCTGCCGCATCCTGCGATCACGTGTCGGCGAGCAACATATCCAACGGGGTTGTCGTGGTCGTGGGCGGCGCGACGGCGTACAAGGAGCCCGGGTCGGCGTGCACGGCCGTGATGAGCATGGCGCCGGGCCACAACCTGAACGCCTGGTGCTACACCATCAACCAGTACGGCAACCAGTGGACCCGCGTGAACGAGGGATGGATCTACAACGGACACCTGGCCCTCAAGTCGGGCACGGTGAAGCACTGCTGACCCGGTACGACCCCGGGCCGGATCGCGGTGGACCAGCCCTGCGCGCGGCAAGAGCGATGCCCTGATCAAGGCCGCCGACACCGTCCCCCGCTGAAGACCGGCCTCCACGTGAAGGGCGGGCGAACTTTCGGAGTTCGCCCGCCCTTTCGCATACCGATCAGTAACCTGATCGGTCGTGACCAGTCGATACAGAGCTTCCGACTTCGCCGACAGCGTCAACTCGCTGTCCCCACGCCGCCGTACGGTCGTCAAGGCCGCGGCGGCGACCGCTGTGCTGGCCGCGCCCCTCGCCACCGCGCTGCCGGCCCGCGCCG
Source organism: Streptomyces sp. L2 (assembly GCF_004124325.1). Taxonomy (NCBI): domain Bacteria; kingdom Bacillati; phylum Actinomycetota; class Actinomycetes; order Kitasatosporales; family Streptomycetaceae; genus Streptomyces; species Streptomyces sp. L2. The sequence goes on along the minus strand of NZ_QBDT01000001.1, from coordinate 5,961,640 downwards.
CCACCGACGCCCCCGCCTTCCTGCACGGTGTCGCCTCCGGCGACCCGCTGCCCGACGGCGTCCTGCTGTGGACCCGGGTGACCCCCACCCCCGAGGCGACGCCCGGCTCCGGGGCCGGGCCGGACACCGAGGTGAGCTGGGTCGTCGCCGCCGACAAGGCGTTCAGCACGATCGTCGCCAAGGGCTCCACGACGACGACGGCCGCCTCCGACCACACCGTGAAGGCCGACATCCGCGGCCTGCGCCCCGCCACCGACTACTGGTTCCGCTTCTCGGCCGGCGGCACAGACTCCCCCGTCGCGCGCACCCGTACCGCGCCGGCGGCGGACGCGGCCGTCACCGGCCTGCGCTTCGGCGTGGTCTCCTGCGCCAACTGGGAGGCGGGCTACTTCGCGCCGTACCGCCACCTCGCCGCCCGCGGCGACCTCGACGCCTGGCTGCACCTCGGCGACTACATCTACGAGTACAAGTCCGGTGAGTACGCGGCACGGGGCACCGTCGTCCGCGAGCACGCGCCCACCCACGAGATCATCACGCTCGCCGACTACCGGATCCGGCACGCGAAGTACAAGACCGACCCCGACCTCCAGGCGCTGCACGCGAAGGCGCCGGTCATCGCGATATGGGACGACCACGAGTTCGCCGACAACGCCTGGTCGGGCGGCGCGGTGAACCACACCGAGGGCGCCGAGGGCACCTGGAAGGACCGTCAGGCCGCCGCGAAGCAGGCCTACTTCGAGTGGATGCCGGTCCGCCCGGCCATAGCCGGCACCACCTACCGCCGGCTGCGGTTCGGCAAGCTCGCCGACCTGTCCCTGCTGGACCTGCGCTCCTTCCGCTCCCAGCAGGCCGCCACGGGCAACGGCTCGGTCGACGACCCGGACCGTACGATCACCGGCCGGGCCCAGCTCGACTGGCTGAAGGCGGGCCTGGCGGCGTCCGACACCAAATGGCGGCTGGTCGGCAACCCCGTGATGATCTCCCCGTTCGTCGTGGGCTCCCTGACCGCGGACCTCCTCAAGCCGCTGGCCAAGCTGCTCGGGCTGCCGCAGGAGGGCATCGCCCTCGACACCGACGCGTGGGACGGCTACACGGACGACCGCCGCGAACTGCTGGCCCACCTGCGCTCCCACGCCATCGGCAACACCGTCTTCCTGACCGGTGACATCCACATGGCGTGGGCCAACGACGTGCCCGTCGACGCGGGCACCTACCCGCTGTCGGCGTCGGCGGCCACCGAGTTCGTCGTCACCTCGATGACCTCCGACAACCTCGACGACATCGTGAAGGTCCCCGAGGGCTTCGTCTCCGCGATCGCCGCACCGGTCATCCGCGCCGCCAACCGGCACGTCCACTGGGTCGACACCGACCGGCACGGCTACGGCGTCCTGGACATCACCGCCGACCGCGCCCAGATGGACTACTACGTCCTGTCCGACCGCACGGACAAGAACGCGACCGCCTCCTGGCAACGCTCCTACCGCACCCGCACCGGCACCCAGAAGGTCGAGCGGACGTACGACCCGGTGTGATCTTCCGCCCGCTACAGCGAGTCGAGGAAGCCGAGGGCCACCCGCCAGGTGGAGTCGGCGGCCTCCGTGTCGTAGTCGGGGAGGCCGGGGTCGGTGTAGAGGTGGCCGGCCCCGGCGTAGCGGTACACCTCGACGTCGGCCCCGGTGCGGCCCATCTGCAGGTACCAGGCGCTCAGCCAGTCGTCCGTCTCGAACGGGTCCGGCTCCGCCACGTGCAGCTGCACCGGCAGCTCGTCCGCCTCGGCGTTCGGCGCGATGTCCGACGTGCCGTGCAGGAGAAGAAGGCCCCGGGCCTTCTCGTCGCCGAGCGCCAGCGTCTGCGCGATGGAGGCGCCGAGCGAGAAGCCCGCGTACACCAGCCCCCGCTCCGAGTACGGCGCCGCCGCGAGCACGGCGCGCTTGAGCAGCTCGTCCTTGCCGACGGCGTCCTTGAACTCCATGCCGTCCTCGACCGTGTCGAACGTGCGCCCCTCGAAGAGGTCCGGGGTCCACACCTCGTGGCCCGCCGCGCGCAACCGGTCCGCCGCCTCGCGCACGGCGGGCCTGAGCCCATAGGCCGAGTGGAAAAGCATGATGTTCATGCGCCCATGGTGCCAGCCGGGTGTGACACGGCCCGCGCCGCCGTACCCAGGAACGGGTGGAAGTCACATGTTCATGGCCGCCGGACGGCGGTTAGGAGCCCAGGCATGGAGAACGTACTCCGCCCGCTGATCGTGTTCGGCACCGCGCTCGTGCTCACCCTGGTCATCGGCTGGGCCACGGACCGGCTGCTGCGCAAGGCCGACGAACGGAACCACGACACCCCGCTGTGGGGGCTGCTGCGCCGCGGCCGCATCCCCTACCAGCTCGTGCTGTGCACCGCCCTGCTCAGAGGCTCCTACGACCAGGCGCAGCTGCTGGAGCGCCACCAGGTCGCCCTGGGCCGGACGCTCACGCTGGTGCTGATCGGGTCCGCCGCCTGGATGGCGATCAGGATCGCGTCGGCCGTCGTCGAGACGACGTACAGCCGGTACGCGCGCGCCCACCGCGATCCCGCGCGGGTGCGCCGGGTGCGCACGCAGGTGGAGCTGATCATGCGGGTGGTGTCGGCGATCGTCATCGTCGTGGCCGCCGCCTCGATGCTGCTGACGTTCCCCGAGATGCGCGCCGCCGGTGCCTCGCTGCTGGCCTCCGCCGGACTGCTCGGCATCGTCGCCGGGGTCGCCGCCCAGTCGACGCTGTCGAACCTGTTCGCGGGGCTGCAGATCGCCTTCGGCGACATGGTGCGCATCGGCGACACGGTCGTCGTGGACGGCGAGTGGGGCACCGTCGAGGAGATCACCCTGACCTTCCTGACCGTCCGCACCTGGGACGAACGCCGGATCACCATGCCGGTGTCGTACTTCACCTCCAAGCCCTTCGAGAACTGGTCCCGGGGCACCCCGCAGATGACCGGCATCGTCTACTGGCACCTCGACCACCGCGCCCCCGTCGAGGCGATGCGCGAGCGGCTCCGCGACATCCTGCGCGCGTGCCCGGCCTGGGACGGCCGCGCCTACAACCTGGTGGTGACGGACACCACCCCGAACACCATTCAGGTACGGGCGCTGGTGACGGCCAAGGACGCCGACGACATCTGGACGGCCCGGGTCGCGGTCCGCGAACAGATGATCACCTGGCTGACCGAGCACCACCCCTACGCCCTGCCCCGAGTCAACACGGCCCAGGCGGCCACCGCGGCCACCGCGGCCACGAACCAGGTACCCCTCCAGAAACGCTACGCCGACCACCAGGCGGGCAATTGACCGCGCGGAGACGGGTGGTGCGCGGGTGGGTGAAGAAGGTCACCGCAGGCTGCGCACGTCGAGGTGCCGCAGCACCCGGTCCACGATCTCCGGGTCCGCCCCCGGCTCACTCCGCGCGGCCAGCACCTCATGGCGGGCCGCGCTCATCATCTCCCCCTGGATCCGCCGCACCCGCTTCAGCGACCGCACCCGCTGCTGCCGCTCCTCCTCCCCGATGTCCGGGCTGATCCGGATCCCGATGTCGAACGCCCGTCGCATCATCTGCTCGGCCAGCTCCTCCGGCAGCTCCTCCACCTGCTCGATCTCCCGCAGCCTGCGCCGCGCGGCCTTCGCCGCCCGCACCGCCAGTTCCTTCTCGAACTCCTTCTCCCGCTCGGAGTCGGCCCGCACCCCGAGCCGCCGTACCAGCCACGGCAGGGTCAGCCCCTGGAGCACCAGCGTGGCGATGATCACGCCGAACGCGATGAACACCATCTCGTCCCGGTCGGGGAACGGCGACCCGTCGTCGGTCTTCAGCGGCACCGCCAGCACCAGCGCCACGGAGGCCACCCCGCGCATCCCGGACCACCACATGACGACGGTCTCCCGCCAGCTGACCGGGATCTCCTCGTCGTAGTCCCGCCGGGCGTGCAGCCGTTTCGTCAGCCAGGTAGCCGGCAGCAGCCACAGCAGTCGTACGACGACCACGACACCGACGACCGCGGCCGCCCAGCCGAGCAGTTCGCCCCACCTGCCGGACGCGGTCCGGATCGCGTTGTGCAGTTCGAGACCGATCAGGCCGAACGCGACGCCGGTGACCAGGGTGTCGACGATGTCCCAGAAGGTGTGCCCGGCCAGCCGGGTCATCACGTCGTCGGCGTCGGTGGCGTACTCGGCGAGGAACAGCGCGGTGGTGAGCACGGCGAGCACGCCGGAGCCGTGCAGTTCCTCCGCGACGACGTAGGAGACGTAGGGCACCAGCAGGGTCAGGCCGATCTGGAGGGTCGCGTCCCCGAGGAGGTCCATCAGCTTGTTCGCGCCCCAGCCGAGCGCCAGCCCCACGGCGACCGCGACCACCGCGGACAGCACCAGGTCCAGTCCGGCCCGCCAGGGCGAGAACTCACCGCTGACGGCGGCGGCGATCGCCACGTGGTACAGCACGATGGCCGTGACGTCGTTGAACAGTCCCTCGCCCTCCAGGATGGACACCAGCCGGCGGGGCAGCCCGAGCTGTCCGGCGACGGCGGTCGCGGCGACCGGGTCGGGCGGGGCGATCAGCGCGCCCAGCGCCACGGCGGCGGCCAGCGGCAGCCCGGGCACGATCGCGTTGGCGACGAACGCCACGCAGGCCATGGTCACGAACACCAGGGCCACGGCCAGCAGGAAGATCGGGCGTCTGTTGGCGGCGAACTGACGCCAGGAGGTGCGTCGTACGGCGGCGTAGAGCAGCGGCGGGAGCAGCGCGGGCAGGATCAGTTCGGGCGGGATGTTCACGTCGGGCACGAAGTCGGCCACCGCGAGCGCGCCGCCGAGGAGCGTCATCAGCACCGGCGAGGGCAGCCCGAACCTGTCTCCCACCGGCACGCTCAGCAGGGCCCCGAGCAGCAGCACGAACAGCAGGGCCAACTGATCCACGGCCGGCGCTCCGGGAGTCGACGATCACACAGCGGGCCTCAAGACTGCCACAGCCCCCGCCCCGCCGCCCTGTCCGGCCCTCCGGGGTTACAGGGGGCGGCGCATGGCGCGGTGCGGCATGTCCGCGTCGTCGAACTGCGGTCCGTACGCCGTGTAGCCGAGGCGCTCGTAGAAGCCGAGGGCGTGGGTCTGGGCGTGCAGGTCCACGGCCGTGAGCCCGCGCGCGCGTGCCGCGTCCTCGATGGCCCGCACCAGGGCCACGCCGATGCCCAGTCCGCGCGCCTCGCGGGTGACGGCGAGCCGTCCGAGGGAGCCCACCGAGGCGTCCCCGCCGGTCTTCGCGGCGGCCTGCTCGCCGTGGAGCAGGCGGCCGGTGCCGAGCGGCACGCCGTCGGCGCGGACCGCCAGCACATGGACGGCGACGGCGTCGTAGGCGTCGTACTCGATGTCCTCGGGGACGCCCTGTTCGGCGACGAAGACGGCCTTGCGCACGGCGAAGCACGCGTCCCGGTCGGCGGGGTCCTCGGCGACCCGCAGCGCGTACGGCGTGCTCACGCGTACGTCTCCTCGCGGACCTGGTCCAGCGCCTGGCGCAGGTCCTCGGGGTAGTCGCACGCGAACTGGGTCCACTGGCCGTCGCCCGGGTGCTCGAAGCCGAGCCGGACGGCGTGCAGCCACTGGCGGGTCAGGCGCAGCCGCTTGGCGAGGGTGGGGTCGGCGCCGTAGGTCAGGTCGCCGACGCAGGGGTGGCGGTGGGCGGCCATGTGCACGCGGATCTGGTGGGTGCGGCCGGTCTCCAGCTTCACGTCCAGCAGGGAGGCCGCGCGGAACGCCTCGATGAGGTCGTAGTGCGTCACGGAGGGCTTGCCGTCGGCGGTGACCGCCCACTTGTAGTCGTGCTGCGGGTGGCGGCCGATGGGGGCGTCGATCGTGCCGCTCGTCGGGTCCGGGTGGCCCTGGACGAGGGTGTGGTAGCGCTTGTCGACGGTGCGCTCCTTGAACTGGCGCTTGAGCGAGGTGTACGCCCGCTCCGACTTGGCGACCACCATCAGGCCGGAGGTGCCCACGTCCAGGCGGTGCACGATGCCCTGGCGCTCGGCGGCGCCGGAGGTGGAGATCCGGTACCCGGCGGCGGCGAGGCCGCCGATGACGGTCGGGCCGCTCCAGCCCGGCGAGGGGTGCGCGGCCACGCCGACCGGCTTGACGATCACGACCACGTCGTCGTCGTCGTGCACGATCTCCATGCCCTCGACCGGCTCCGCGACCACCTGGACGGGCGCGGGCGCCTGCGGCATCTCGACCTCCAGCCAGGCGCCGCCCCGCACGCGCTCCGACTTGCCGACCACCGACCCGTCGACCTGGACCTTGCCCGCCGCGGCCAGCTCCGCCGCCTTCGTACGGGAGAAGCCGAACATGCGGGAGATGGCGGCGTCGACGCGCTCGCCCTCCAGGCCGTCGGGCACGGGCAGGGTTCGGATCTCGGGAAGCGTGCTCACCCGTCGAGTATGCCGGACGGGTCGGACCGCCCCGCACGAGCCTGTGGATAACCCCCGGCGAAGGACCTCGGGCGCTCAGTCCTTGTGGACGGTGCCGTCCGGGTCGAGGCCGCGGAAGGACAGCAGCACGATCAGGATGCCGCCGCACACGATCGCCGAGTCCGCCAGGTTGAACACCGCGAAGCCCTTGGGGGCGATGAAGTCGACGACCTCGCCCTCGAAGACGCCGGGCGCGCGGAAGATCCGGTCGGTGAGGTTGCCGAGCGCCCCGCCGAGGAGCAGGCCGAGCGCGATCGCCCAGGGGATGCTGTAGAGCTTGCGGGCGAGGCGGATGATCACGACGATCACGGCGGCCGCGATCACCGTGAAGATCACCGTGAACGCCGCGCCGAAGCCGAAGGCCGCGCCGGGGTTGCGGATCGCGTGCAGCTCCAGCCAGTCACCGATCACCTGGACCGGCGCGTGGTGCTCCAGCTTCTTGACCACGAGCGTCTTGCTGATGAGGTCCAGGGCGTAGGCGAACGCGGCCACCGCGAACAGGACCGCGACACGGCGTCCGCGGCCGGCGCGTCGCTCGGGGGTCTGCTGCTCGCCCTCGCCGGACGCACCGGGGCCGGCGGGCGCCTCGGCCGCCGCCGTCTGCTCGCCGCTGTCGTCCGGGGTGTCCGGCGTACCGATGACGCTCTCCGCCTCTGCCACGTGAGTCCCTCAACCTAGGTGCCTGACTGAGGACGAGACTACGGCACGCCGCGATGGGCGCTCGTGCTCAGTAGCGGCGTTCCTGTTTCTGCTTGCACTCCACGCAGAGGGTGGCCCGCGGGAAGGCCTGCATGCGGGCCTTCCCGATGGGGTTGCCGCAGTTCTCGCACAGGCCGTAGGTGCCGGCGTCCAGCCGGTCCATGGCCCGTTCGGTCTGGACGAGCATCTCGCGCGCGTTGGCGGCCAGGGCCAGTTCGTGCTCGCGCGTGATGTTCTTGGTGCCGGTGTCGGCCTGGTCGTCGCCCGCGCCGTCGCCCGAGTCCCGCATCAGCCCGGCGACGGACTCCTCGGACGAGCTGATCTCGGCCCGCAGCCTCTCCATCTCGGACTGCAGCTCCGCGCGGGCCTCCGCGACCTCTTCCGGGGTCCACGGTTCCTCGCCGGCGCGTACGGCCAGCTCGCCGGGGTCCGCCGCGGCGATCCGCGCCTTGGGGACGGCCTGCGCCGCCGTGGCCGTGCCAGGAGTCTTCTTCGCAACCACCGTCGTGGCTCCCGTCTGCTTCGCGGCCCGCGCCGCGCCCGCCTTCTTGGCCGTGCTCTTCCCCGTCGCCCCCGCAGGGGCACCACCGCCGACGGCAGCTTTCCCGGCGGCCGCCTTCTTCGTGCCGGCCGCCTTCTTGCCGGCGGCTGTCTTCCTGCCCGCTTCCGCACCGGCCGACTCCTCCGCGGCGGCCTTCGTGGCGACGTTCTTCTCCGCGGCCGCCTTCTTGGCGGCCGTTTCCCCGGCAGCGGCCTTCTTGGCCGGCGCCTTCCCGGCGGCCGTTTCCTTCGCGGCCGTTTCCTTCGCCGCCGCCTTCTTGGCCGTCGCTTTCCCGGCTGCCGCCTTCTTGGCGGCCGGTGTCTTCTCAGCCGCCGTCTTCCCGGCCGCCGTCTTCTCAGCCGCCGTCTTCCCGGCCACCGCCTTCTTGGCCGCCGTCTTCTTGGCCGCCGTCTTCTTGGCCGCCGTCTTCTTCGCCGCCTTCTTGGTGGCCGGCCGCGGCTCTCCCCCGGCCCGGCCCGCCGGTGTCAGCGTGGTCTTCTTCGCCACCATGGCCGCGGCCCCTTCACATATTGTGATCTTGCACGCGAATCGTGCTGGGACGATAAATCGACTCGGGAACCGCGGCAACGGGGCACGCCGCCCGATCCGCCCACCCCACGCCCCCGCGCACGCGGTCTGCATGCGTTGTGCCCAGCTCTCCGCCGGGTAATCCGCCGGGGCCGGCCCGCAGAGACAGAAGCCGCGTATCGCGCCATTCGAGTCATTTCGCCCTGGCTTCCGCCGCCGTTCCCGGCCCTCCCGAAAAGCGGTCGGCCGCTGTCCGTGCGGCGCCGTACACTGGGCGGAGCGAAAAGCGTGGATGGGGACGAGTAGCGGCGTACGCGGCCGAGAGCGACCCGGGGACGGTGTGAGCCCGGGGGCGAGCGCGACGTGAAGATCACCCCGGAGCCGCCGGAAGAAAGCCCGGCCATGCCGGTCAGGGCGAGTAGAACCGGTCTCGCGCCCCAATGAGGGGGCTCACCGGTGCACACGACGCACCGGGAGCCAAGGAGGGTGGTACCGCGGGAGCACGGCTCTCGTCCCTCCGACGGAAGGCAGCACATCCGCCGGAGGAAGATCGATGACGCAGTACCGCCAGGTGCCCGCCCAGGTCGACCTGCCCGCGCTCGAGCACGCGGTGCTCGACTTCTGGCGCGAGCAGAAGATCTTTGCCAAGAGCCTGGACCAGTCCGCGGGCCGCCCCGAGTGGGTGTTCTACGAGGGTCCGCCCACCGCCAACGGCATGCCCGGCGCCCACCACATCGAGGCGCGCGTCTTCAAGGACGTCTTCCCCCGCTTCCGCACCATGCGCGGCTACCACGTGGCCCGCAAGGCCGGCTGGGACTGCCACGGCCTGCCCGTCGAGCTGGCGGTGGAGAAGGAGCTGGGCTTCTCCGGCAAGCAGGACATCGAGGCGTACGGCATCGCGGAGTTCAACGCCAAGTGCCGCGAGTCCGTGACCCGGCACACCGACGCCTTCGCCGAGCTGACGACCCGCATGGGCTACTGGGTCGACCTGGACGACGCCTACCGGACCATGGACCCGGAGTACGTGGAGTCGGTCTGGTGGTCGCTGAAGGAGATCTTCGGCAAGGGCCTGCTGGTCCAGGACCACCGCGTCGCCCCCTGGTGCCCGCGCTGCGGCACCGGCCTGTCGGACCACGAGCTGGCGCAGGGCTACGAGACGGTCGTCGACCCCTCGGTCTACGTCCGCTTCCCGCTGACCTCCGGCCCGCTGGCCGGCGAGGCCGCGCTCCTGGTGTGGACGACGACCCCGTGGACCCTGGTGTCCAACACGGCCGTGGCCGCCCACCCGGAGGTCGCCTACGTCGTCGCCACGAACGGCGAGGAGAAGGTCGTCGTCGCCGCCCCGCTGGTCGAGAAGGCGCTCGGCGAGGGCTGGGAGACCACGGGGCAGTCCTTCACGGGCGCGGAGATGGAGCGCTGGACGTACCAGCGCCCGTTCGAGCTGGTCGAGTTCCCGGCAGAGGCCCACTACGTCGTCAACGCCGACTACGTGACCACCGAGGACGGCACGGGTCTGGTCCACCAGTCCCCCGCCTTCGGTGAGGACGACCTCAAGGTCTGCCGCTCCTACGGCCTGCCCGTGGTCAACCCGGTCCGCCCCGACGGCACCTTCGAGGAGGACGTCCCGCTCGTCGGCGGCGTCTTCTTCAAGAAAGCCGACGAACAGCTCACCGCCGACCTCAAGGAGCGCGGCCTGCTCTTCCGGCACCTGCCGTACGAGCACAGCTACCCGCACTGCTGGCGCTGCCACACCGCGCTGCTCTACTACGCGCAGCCCTCCTGGTACATCCGTACGACGGCCGTCAAGGACCGGCTGATCCAGGAGAACGAGGAGACCAACTGGTTCCCCGAGACCGTCAAGCACGGCCGGTACGGGGACTGGCTGAACAACAACATCGACTGGGCGCTGTCCCGCAACCGCTACTGGGGCACCCCGCTGCCGATCTGGCGCTGCGAGGACGACCACCTCACCTGCGTGGGCTCGCGCGCGGAGCTGACCGGGCTGACCGGCACCGACCAGTCGGACCTGGACCCGCACCGCCCGTTCATCGACGAGGTCACCTTCGCCTGCCCGCACGAGGGCTGCGGCAAGACGGCCGCACGCGTGCCGGAGGTCATCGACGCCTGGTACGACTCGGGCTCGATGCCGTTCGCGCAGTGGGGCTACCCGTACAAGAACAAGGACCTGTTCGAGAGCCGGTACCCGGCGCAGTTCATCTCCGAGGCGATCGACCAGACCCGCGGCTGGTTCTACACGCTCATGGCCATCGGCACCCTGGTCTTCGACGAGTCGTCGTACGAGAACGTCGTCTGCCTCGGCCACATCCTCGCCGAGGACGGCCGCAAGATGTCCAAGCACCTGGGCAACATCCTGCAGCCGATCCCGCTCATGGACCAGCACGGCGCGGACGCGGTGCGCTGGTTCATGGCGGCCGGCGGTTCGCCGTGGGCGGCCCGCCGCGTCGGCCACGGCACGATCCAGGAGGTCGTCCGCAAGACGCTCCTGACGTACTGGAACACGGTCGCCTTCCAGGCGCTGTACGCCCGCACGTCCGCCTGGGCGCCGTCCGCCTCCGACCCGGCCCCGGCCGGGCGCCCGCTGCTGGACCGCTGGCTGCTGTCCGAACTGCACGCCCTCACCGACCAGGTGACCCAGGCGCTGGAGGCGTACGACACCCAGCGCGCCGGCAAGCTGCTGTCCGCGTTCGTCGACGACCTGTCGAACTGGTACGTCCGCCGTTCCCGCCGCCGGTTCTGGCAGGGCGACAAGGCCGCGCTGCGCACGCTGCACGAGGTACTGGAGACCGTCACGAAGCTGATGGCGCCGATCACCCCGTTCATCACCGAGCGGGTGTGGCAGGACCTGGTCGTGCCGGTGACCCCCGGCGCCCCGGAGTCGGTGCACCTGGCCGCGTGGCCCGAGGCGGACCTCTCCGCGATCGACCCGGAGCTGTCGAGGCAGATGGTGCTGGTACGGCGCCTGGTGGAGCTGGGCCGTGCCACGCGCGCGGAGTCCGGCGTCAAGACCCGCCAGCCGCTGTCCCGCGCGCTGGTCGCGGCGGCCGGGTTCGACACGCTGGACCGTGAGCTGCACGCGCAGATCACGGAGGAGCTGAACGTGTCCTCCCTGGCCTCGCTCTCCGAGGTCGGCGGCTCGCTCGTCGACACCACCGCCAAGGCCAACTTCCGGGCCCTGGGCAAGCGGTTCGGCAAGCGGGTGCAGGACGTCGCCAAGGCCGTCGCGAACGCCGACGCGGCCGCGCTGTCACTGGCGCTGCGCGCGGGCACGGCGTCCGTGGAGGTCGACGGTGAGACGATCACCCTCGCGCCCGACGAGGTGATCATCACCGAGACCCCGCGCGAGGGCTGGTCGGTGGCGTCCGACTCCGGCGCCACGGTGGCGCTCGACCTGGAGATCACCGAGGAGCTGCGGCAGGCGGGACTCGCCCGCGACGCGATCCGGCTGATCCAGGAAGCCCGCAAGAACAGCGGGCTGGACGTGGCCGACCGCATCGCCCTGCGGTGGACGTCGACCGACCCCGCGGTGATCGCGGCGCTCACCGAGCACGCAGCTCTGATCGCCGAGGAGGTCTTGTCGACCGACTTCCGCCAGGGTGAGGCTGAGGCCGGGGCCGGCTTCGGCGAGCCGTTCGTGGACGAGGGTCTGTCCCTGACGTTCCGGCTGCGCAAGGCGTAGGCACGGGGTGCCGAGGAGGCGCCCTCAGTGCAGTGGACGTGCGCGGTTCCCCGCGCCCTGAAGGAGTTGCTCAGCAGCAACTCAAGGGGCGCGGGGAACCGCGCACGATGCGTTTACCCACCCGCACAACGAAAAGTGGCCCGGCCTCCGAAACCAGAGGCCGAACCACTTCTCAGACGCTGCCGACGCCGTTGTCGTACCGGTCTACCAAAAGACCCTCAGTTGTCGTCCTCGTCGATCAGGAACCCCCGCATCGGCGAGGGTGCCTGCCCCATCGGGGACGGGCCCTGCGGACGGACCGGGGCCATGGGCTGGGTCATGGCCGGGGTCATCTGCTGCTGGCCGCCGTAGGACGGGGCCGACGGGCCGGGGTTGCCGCCCATCGTCTGGTTGCCGCCGTACGACGGGGCGCTCGCGCCGGCCGGTGCCATGGAGGGCGCCGGGGACGGCGGCAGCGAGGCGGTCGCCGGGGTGCGCGGCGGGGCCAGGGAGTCGTCGGCCTGCGTCTCCAGCTGGCGCAGCTGGGACTCCAGGTACGACTTCAGCCGCGTGCGGTACTCGCGCTCGAAGCCGCGCAGGTCCTCGACCTTGCGCTCCAGCGTGGCGCGGGCGGACTCCAGGGAGCCCATCGCGACGCGGTGCTTCTCCTGCGCGTCCCGCTCCAGGGCGTCCGCCTTGGCACGGGCGTCACGCTCCAGACCCTCGGCGCGGCTGCGGGCCTCGCCGACGATCTTGTTGGCCTCGGAACGGGCCTCGGCGATCGCCTGGTCGGCGGTCTGCTGGGCCAGAGAGAGGACACGGGCGGCACTGTCGCCGCCGGGGCCCTGACCGGGGCCGCCCATCGGACCGCCCATGGGGCCGCCCATCGGGTGCTGCTGCATGGGCGGCTGGCCGCCCATCGGGCCCTGACCCATCGGGCCCTGACCCATCGGGCCCTGCCCCATCGGCCCCTGCCCCATCGGACCCTGCCCCATCGGCCCCTGGCCCATCGGGCCGGGACCCTGCGGGCCGCCCTGACCGCCGGGGCCGGCGGGCAGCTGCGGGGCGCCGCTCGGCAGCTGGGGCGGGCCACCCATGGGGCCGCCCATCTGCTGCTGCGGCGGGCCCGATATGCCGGCGGGCACCGGCGCGCCGGGACCTCGCATGCCCTGCTGCGGCGGATGTGGCTGATCCTGCTCGGGAGGTTTGCGCATGTTCTGCTGGTTCTGGGCAGCAGCGCGCGTGGCCGCGGCCAGCTTGGCGCGCAGGTCCTCGTTCTCGCGGAGCAGACGGGTCAGTTCGGCTTCGACCTCGTCGAGGAAGGCATCGACCTCGTCCTCGTCATAGCCTTCTCGGAGGCGGACGGTCGTGAACTGCTTGTTCCGCACGTCCTCGGGGGTCAACGGCATCTCTTCACCTCAACGTAGTCATCGGCAGTCGGCAAGACCGGTTCGTCCGTCCTCATCTCACGAAGTTCCCAGCGACAGAGATGAGAATGTAGACGATGATCATCAGTACGAAGAAGGACAGGTCGAGCGCCACGCCCCCGAGACGCAGCGGCGGGATGAACCGCCGCAGAAGCTTCAGCGGTGGATCGGTGACAGTGTAGGTGGCCTCCAGGACGACCACCATCGCCTTGCCGGGTTGCCACGAGCGGGCGAACTGGAAGACGTAGTCCATGACCAGCCGGAAGATCAGCACGATGAGGAACACCATCAGCGCGATGTAGATCACCTGCGCGAACACGCTCATGGCCTGGCTTTCCCTCTCCCCTGTTCCGTGCTTGTTTCCGGTGGTACGTCTCAGCTCTGGTTGAAGAACCCGCCCTCTGCGATGCGGGCCTTGTCCTCCGCCGTGACATCGACGTTAGCAGGCGACAACAGGAACACCTTCTGCGTCACCCGCTCGATGCTGCCGTGAAGACCAAACACCAAACCGGCCGCAAAGTCGACAAGTCGCTTGGCGTCTGTGTCATCCATCTCAGTCAGATTCATGATCACCGGGGTGCCCTCACGGAAGTGTTCCCCGATGGTACGGGCCTCGTTGTAGGTCCGGGGGTGAAGCGTGGTGATCCGGTACGGCTCTCGTTCGGACACGACCTTGGGCATGATCACCGGTGCGTTCTTCTCCAGGGACTGACGTTCTTGTGTGATGGACGCCACGGGCGCGATGCGCGCCGGACGCCCGGATTCCGCGGCGAGCGACGTGGAGTGGGAGACCGGATCGCGCGGCGCCGGAGGCTGCACCACCCGGACCGATTCGTCCCTTTGGGACTGGTGTGCACCATGAGACTGGTGCACCACTTCGTGCCGTCGGTGGTCCCGCTCGGGCTCCGGGTCCAGTTCGGGCTCGAAGTCGTCGTCTGGGTCGAATCCGCGGCCGTCGTACCCATCGTCCTCCACGAGGCCGAGGTAGACCGCCATCTTGCGCATCGCGCCGGCCATGCTCTGAGTCCTCCGCTCTGTGGTGGATCGACTGACGACGTGCCAAGTGCCCGCGATCCACGTGGTCGTTGTGCCGTCATCGGCGGCATTGACCATATTTTCTGCTGTGGTCCGACTTCCTGGCGACGTTACCCGAGCCTGGGGCGGACTCCGAGTACCGCGCTGCCGACGCGCACATGTGTCGCTCCGGCGGCCACGGCCTGCTCGAGGTCCGCACTCATCCCCGCTGACACCATGGTTGCAGCCGGATGGGCTCGGCGCAGGTCAGTCGACAAATCCATGAGCCGCTGGAACGCCGCCTGTTCGCGTCCCGCGTACTCCCCGGTGAGCGGGGCGACGGTCATCAGCCCGTCGAGCCGCAGCCCGGGGGCCCCGGCGACCAGCTCGGCCAACTCCCCGACACCGCCCGGTGCCACGCCTCCGCGCTCGCCCCGTTCCGCGGCGCCGGCGTCCAGCGCGACCTGGATCAGGCAGCCCACCTCGCGCTCCGTCCGCACCGCCTCCCTCGACAGCGCCGCGACGAGCCGGTCCCGGTCGACGGACTGCACGACATCGGCGTAGCCGACCACGGAACGGACCTTGTTGGTCTGCAACTGGCCGACAAAATGCCATTTCAGGGGCAGATCGGCACAGGCGACGGCCTTCGGGGCGGCGTCCTGGTCGCGGTTCTCGGCGACCAGACGCACACCGAGTTCCGACAGGATCCGCACATCGCTCGCCGGGTAGGTCTTGGTGACCACGATCAGGGTCACCTCCTCCCGCTTGCGCCCGGCCGCGACGCAGGCGGCGGTGATGCGGTCCTCCACATGCGCCAGATTCGTGGCGATTTCGGTCTTACGGTCCGTCATGCCTCATCAGTCCAGCCAGACGTAGCTCGCGAGCCGCCCGGTGGCGCGGTCGCGGCGGTACGAGAAGTGGTCGCCCGATTCCAGCGTGCACACCGGCGCGTGCGCCAGGTCGCGCACGCCGAGCCGGTCGAGCTGTGCGCGCACGCCGGCGCTCACGTCGACGGCCGGTGTCCCCCAGCTCGTCTCGGCGTGCGCCGCCGGCTCGACGGCGGCCACCTCGGCGCGCATCGCCGCCGGCACCTCGTAGCACCGGCCGCAGACGGCCGGCCCGGTGCGGGCGACGATCCGGGCCGGGTCGGCGCCGAGTTCCGCCATGGCCCGTACGACGGCGGGGACCACGCCCTCGACCAGTCCGGGCCGGCCCGCGTGGGCCGCGCCGGCGATCCCGGCGACCGGGTCGGCGAGCAGCACCGGCAGGCAGTCGGCGGTGAGGACGGCGAGGGCGAGTCCGCGGCGGGCGGTGACGACCGCGTCGACCTCCGGTGCGGGCCTGTCACCCCAGGGCGCCTCGACGACCTCGACGTCGGCGCCATGCACCTGGTGCATCCAGACGACCCGGGCGGGGTCGAGGCCGAGCGACGTGGCCGCCAGTTCCCGGTTGGTCCGGACCGCTCCGGGCTCGTCGCCGACGGCCCCGCCGAGGTTCAGCTCCTCATACGGAGCGGCGCTCACCCCGCCCCACCGGTCGGTGAAGGCGAAGTGCGCGCCGCTCACGCTCTCGCGCTGTCCTATCACTTGAGGAAGTCCGGCACGTCCAGTTCCTCGGCCGAGCTGTCCGAGTAGGTCCGCGGCGCGGGCGGGACCGCCGGGGTGACGGTGACGTCGGCCACCGGCTCGGGCGTCTGCTCCGGCTCCTCCTTCGGCGTCACGCTGCCGAGCGAGCCGAAGGACGGGCGGCTGCTCTCGGGCTGCCGGGCCGGCGCGGGCTCCTCGCGGCGGGGCGCGGAGGTGGAGGAGGAGGCGGAGCCGAGGACGTTGTCCCGGCGGGCCGGCGGCTGGCCGCCGTCGAAGCCGGCCGCGATGACGGTGACCCGGACCTCGTCGCCGAGGGCGTCGTCGATGACGGCGCCGAAGATGATGTTGGCCTCCGGGTGGGCGGCCTCGCTGACCAGCTGGGCGGCCTCGTTGATCTCGAACAGGCCGAGGTCGGAGCCGCCGGAGATGGAGAGCAGCACACCGCGGGCGCCGTCGATGGACGCCTCCAGCAGCGGGGAGGAGATCGCCATCTCGGCGGCGGCCACCGCGCGGTCGTCGCCGCGGGCCGAGCCGATGCCCATGAGGGCGGAGCCGGCCTCGGACATGACCGACTTGACGTCGGCGAAGTCGAGGTTGATCAGGCCGGGGGTGGTGATGAGGTCGGTGATGCCCTGCACACCGGAGAGCAGGACCTGGTCCGCCGACTTGAAGGCGTCGAGGACCGAGACCTGGCGGTCCGAGATGGACAGCAGCCGGTCGTTGGGGATGACGATGAGGGTGTCGACCTCTTCGCGGAGTTCGGCGATGCCGTCCTCGGCCTGGTTCGCGCGGCGCCGTCCCTCGAAGGTGAACGGGCGCGTGACCACGCCGATCGTGAGGGCGCCGAGCGAGCGCGCGATGTTGGCCACGACGGGCGCGCCGCCGGTGCCGGTGCCGCCGCCTTCACCGGCCGTGACGAAGACCATGTCGGCCCCCTTGAGGACCTCCTCGATCTCCTCGCGGTGGTCCTCGGCGGCCTTGCGGCCGACGGCCGGGTTGGCGCCGGCGCCGAGTCCGCGGGTCAGTTCGCGGCCGACGTCGAGCTTGACGTCGGCGTCGCTCATCAACAGCGCCTGTGCGTCGGTGTTGATGGCGATGAACTCGACACCCTTGAGACCGACTTCGATCATCCGGTTGATGGCATTGACACCACCGCCGCCGACACCGATGACCTTGATGACTGCGAGGTAGTTCTGCGGTGCTGCCACGTCGAAGGCCTCTCGCCTCGAATTACGTTGTCGCCGCCGAGCGGTGTCCCGCGCCGGGACGACGGATGCCGAATGGGACGGTCCGAACGCCGACCCGAACCCTAACCCTGAAGTTTAGGGTTACCAGTGTGTCTGTTCCCTGGAGTCTTCTGAACAGGACACTAAGTCGACAAGTGGCGCCCGTTCAACGAACACGCCGAACCTCCCGTTTTTCTTTTCACCCTATGTGATCAGGCGTAGCAGTGCCCAACCAGGGTGCTGGCCTGCGCTGATGTGCGTCAACTCCCCGATGACGCAGGGGCGGTGGGCACACTCACGTCGAAGTGCCGCGCGTCCGGAGCTGCTTTCATGAGTGCTGTGAGGACCCGTGCCTTGTCGCGGCCGTTCTCGCCGCTGCCCCACAGCACCGTGCGGCCACCGCTCAACTCCAGCGAGACGGCGTCGTAGGAGCGGATTTGGAGGGTCCGGGTGTCCTGGGCGACGGCGGCCGGGAGGTCGCCCGCCACGGTGACCGCCTCGCGCACCAGCCGATCGGTGCCGAAGCGCCGGAAACTCGCGGCGGCCGAACCCGAACGGGAAGCTGTCAGTTCCAGCAGCGGAACGTTCTTCGGAGCCTGTGAAACCGTGGCGAACCGGACGCCCTTGTGGTCGACTTCGACATAGTTCCCGGCCTTGCGGACGAGGAGCACGGGCGTACGCTCCGTCACCCTCAGCCCGATCCCGTGCGGCCAGGACCGGACGACGTCGACCGTGTCGATGCGGGGCAGTTTCTGGCGGAGCCGGGCCTCGATGGCGTCCGTGTCGACGGAGATCATGGGATCGCCGACCGGGACGGAGGCGGCCTCGCGCACGTCGGCGGGGGTCAGCACCCGGGTGCCGGAGACCGAGACGCGCTCGACGCGCAGCCAGTTGGAGCCGTACAACGCCCAGAGGGCGCCCGCGCTGAGGAGCACGACGAGCACCGCCAGGATGACGATCGTACGAACGCGCGGCCTGCGCCACCGGCGGGCGGGCGGCGGGCCGGACGACTCCTGCTGGCGTTCACCGCGCTCGGCGGTAGTCGGTCCGGCCACCTCACTGCCCTTTCGTCATACGGTCCTATCGGCGTGAGGCGATCGCCTCGTACACCATGCCGACGAGCAGGTCGTCGGCGTCCCGGCGGCCGAACTCACCGGCGGCGCGGGACATCTCGTACAGCCGGTGCGGGTCGGCGAGCACGGGCAGCACGTTGTGCTGCACCCACTCGGGCGTGAGGTCCGCGTCGTCGACGAGGAGTCCGCCCCCGGCCTTGACCACCGGCTGGGCGTTCAGCCGCTGTTCGCCGTTGCCGATGGGCAGCGGGACGTAGGCGGCCGGGAGTCCGACGGCGGAGAGTTCGGCGACGGTCATCGCGCCCGCGCGGCACAGCATCATGTCGGCCGCGGCGTACGCGAGGTCCATCCGGTCCAGGTAACTTACCGGGATATAGGGCGGCATACCCGGCATCTGGTGCACCTGCGGCAGTTCATTCTTCGGACCGACCGCGTGCAGGATCTGGATACCGGCCTGCTGGAGCCAGGGAGCGACCTGCTGGACCACCTCGTTGAGGCGGCGGGCGCCCTGCGAGCCGCCCGAGACGAGCAGCGTGGGCAGATTCGGGTCGAGGCCGAAGCGGTGGCGCGCCTCGGGGCGGGCGGCCGCGCGGTCCAGGGTGGCGATGGCGCGGCGCAGCGGGATGCCGATGTAGCGGGCGTCACGCAGCTTGCTGTCCGGGGTGGACACGGCGACGCGGGCCGCGTACCGGGAGCCGATCTTGTTGGCCAGTCCGGGCCGGGCGTTGGCCTCGTGGATCACGATGGGCACGCCGAGGCGCTTGGCGGCCAGGTAGCCGGGCAGGGCGACGTAGCCGCCGAAGCCGACCACGGCGTCCGCCTTGGTGCGCTCCAGGATCTGCTCGGCGGCCTTGATCGTGCCGCGCAGCCGGCCCGGGACGGTGATCAGCTCGGGGGTGGGCTTGCGCGGCAGCGGCACGGCCGGGATCAGCGCCAGCTCGTAGCCCCGCTCGGGGACGAGCCGGGTCTCCAGGCCCCGCTCCGTGCCGAGGGCCGTGATGCCCACGGTCGGGTCCTGCCTGCGCAGGGCGTCCGCGAGGGCGAGCGCGGGCTCGATGTGGCCCGCGGTACCTCCGCCGGCGAGTACGACATGCACCGAAATTCACCGCTCTCCGGACGAACGCGCCGTGGTGGCACGCCGTCGCATCGTGTTCCATCTCCGTGGTTCCCGGCCGGACGTGCGCCCGGTGCGGGAACCTCCCGCCCGCTTTCTACCAAAGCGAGGTTGCCGCATCGCAAGCGCCGCCCGTGCGGCGGGCTCGTCCCGCGCGAAGGCGATCAGCAGCCCGACGGCGAACATGGTCGGCAGCAGGGCGGAACCCCCGTAGGAGAACAGCGGGAGGGGGACACCGGCGATCGGCAGCAGGCCGAGCACCGCACCGATGTTGATCACTGCCTGGGCGGTGATCCAGGTGGTCACACCTCCCGCGGCATACCTCACGAAGGGGTCCTCCGTGCGTCCGGCCACGCGGATACCCGCATAGCCTAGAGCCGCGAACAGGGCGAGCACCGACAGTGTTCCCGCCAGGCCCAGTTCCTCACCGGTGACGGCGAAGATGAAGTCGGTGTGGGCTTCGGGCAGTTGGCCCCATTTCTCCACACTCGCACCGAGCCCGGAGCCAAAGATTCCACCGGAGGCGAGGGCGTAGATGCCGTGCACGGCCTGCCAGCAGTCGGCACCGGAGGTCTTGGGCCGGGTGGCGCCGATGCAGGCGAGGCGGGCCATCCGGTTGGGGCTGGTCCTGATCAGCAGCACGCCGATCGCGCCGGCGACGGAGAGCACGCCGACGAACAGCCGGGTCGGGGCGCCGGCCAGCCACAGCAGGCCGAACAGGATCGCGGTGAGGATGATCGCCGTGCCCATGTCGCCGCCGAGCATGATCAGCCCGAGGAGCAGGAAGGCGACCGGGACCAGGGGCACCAGCATGTGCTTCCACTGGGTCAGCAGCTTCTTCTCGTGCTTGCGGGCGATCAGGTCCGCGCCCCACAGCACCAGGGCGAGCTTGCCGAACTCGCTGGGCTGGATCTGGAAGGAGCCGCCGAGGGAGATCCAGTTCTGGTTGCCGTTGACCGCCATCCCTATCCCCGGCACCTGCACCAGGGCCATGAGGAAGACGGCGCCGGCCAGGATCGGGTAGGCGAGCGCCCGGTGCAGCCTGACCGGCATGCGGGCGGCCGCGAGGAGCAGGGCGCCGCCGATGAGCGCGGCGAGGGCCTGCTTGCGGAAGAAGTACGACCCGGGCAGCGACAGCTGCAGCGCGGTGATCTGGGAGGCCGAGTAGACCATCACCAGGCCGAGCACGGTGATCAGCAGACTGCCGCCGAGGATCAGGTAGTAGGCGGTCAGCGGCCGGTCCCAGGCCTTCCGCGCGCGCGTGAGGAACCGCTGGAAGGGGTTCTCGCGCGGCGTGCGGGCCACCGCTGGGCGCCGGGACGCCCGCTGTACGGGCGGGCGTCCGGTACGGCTACCGGGCATGGGCGCCTCCACTGAACGTCGACCGTCCCACGCGTCCCTCCCAAAGTCCGCCCGGCAGGCGGCCGGGGTCAGGCGCCGAGTTCGCGGACCGCCGCCGCGAACGCGTCACCGCGCTGGTTGTAGTTGGTGAACATGTCCATGGAGGCGCAGGCCGGGGCCAGCAGCACCGTGTCGCCGGGCCGCGCGAGCCGCCTGGCCTCCGTCACCGCCCGGAGCATCGCCCCAGTGTCGGTCTGTTCGAGGTCGACGACGGGTACTTCGGGGGCGTGTCGCGCGAGGGCGTCGCGGATGAGGGCGCGGTCGGCGCCGATCAGGACGGCGGCGCGCAGGCGCGGCGCGGACCTGGCGACCAGTTCGTCGAAGGTGGCGCCCTTCGCCAGACCGCCCGCGATCCATACGATCGGATCGTATGCCGCCAACGACGCTTCGGCCGCGTGGGTGTTGGTGGCCTTGGAGTCGTCGATGTAGGAGACGCCGTCGAGGTCGGCGACGTGGGTGATGCGGTGGGCGTCGGGGCGGAAGGCCCGCAGTCCGTCGCGTACGGCCGCGGCCGGCACCCCGAAGGCGCGCGCGAGGGCGGCGGCGGCGAGGGCGTTGGCGATGTTGTGCGGGGCCGGCGGGTCGACGTCGGCGACCTCGGCCAGCTCCTGCGCGTTCTTGTGCCGGTTCTCGACGAAGGCCCGGTCGACGAGGATGCCCTCCACGACGCCGAGCTGGGAGGGTCCGGGGGTGCCCAGGGTGAACCCGACCGCCCGGCAGCCCTCCTCGACGTCCGCCTCGCGCACCAGGTCCTCAGTGCGCTTGTCCGCGACGTTGTAGACGCAGGCGACCCGGTTGCCCTCGTAGATACGGCCCTTGTCGGCGGCGTAGGCCTCCATGGAGCCGTGCCAGTCGAGGTGGTCCGGGGCGAGGTTGAGGACGGTGGCGGAGTGGGCGCGCAGGGAGGGCGCCCAGTGCAGCTGGTAGCTGGAGAGTTCGACGGCGAGGACGTCATACGTCTCCTCGCCGAGGACCACGTCGAGCAGGGAGACGCCGATGTTGCCGACGGCGGCGGTGCGCAGCCCGGCCGCCTTCAGGATCGAGGCGAGCATCTGCACGGTGGTGGTCTTGCCGTTGGTGCCCGTGACGGCCAGCCAGGGCGCCGCGTCGGGCCCGCGCAGCCGCCAGGCCAGCTCCACGTCGCCCCAGACCGGCACGCTGGCCTCGGCGGCGGCGAGGAACAGCGGCTTGTCGGGCTTCCAGCCGGGTGTGGTGACGATCAGCTCGGTGCCCTCCGGGAGGGTCGCCCCGTCGCCCAGGCGCACGGTGACGCCGAGCGCCCGCAGCTCCTCGGCCTGGGCACGCGCGCGTGCGTCGTCGCCGTCGTTGACGACCGTGACGCGCGCGCCGCGCGCGTGCAGCACCTTGGCCGCCGGGATACCGGAGACGCCGAGTCCGGCGACGGTGACGTGCTTGCCCCGGAGGTCGAGGGGTGCCGAGCCGGTGGTCACTTTTCCGCTGCCCATCCCGCGTAGAAGAGGCCCAGTCCGACGATCACACAGATGCCTTGGATGATCCAGAAGCGGACCACCACCAGGACCTCGGACCAGCCCTTGAGTTCGAAGTGGTGCTGGAGGGGCGCCATCCGGAAGACGCGCTTCCCGGTGAGCCGGAAGGAGCCGACCTGGATGACGACCGACATGGTGATGAGGACGAACAGGCCGCCCATGATGGCCACCAGCAGCTCGGTGCGCGAGAGGATGGCCAGGCCGGTGAGGACACCGCCGAGGGCGAGCGAACCGGTGTCGCCCATGAAGATCTTGGCCGGCGAGGTGTTCCACCACAGGAAGCCCAGGCAGGCCCCCATCAGCGCGGAGGCGACCACGGCCAGGTCGAGCGGGTCGCGCACCTCGTAGCAGGCGCCCGGGTTGGTCAGGGTCGTCGCGTTGGCGCAGGATTCCTGGAACTGCCAGACGCCGATGAACGTGTAGGCGCCGAAGACCAGGACGGAGGCGCCGGTGGCGAGGCCGTCCAGACCGTCGGTGAGGTTCACGCCGTTCGACATCGCGAGGATCATGAACAGCGCCCAGACGACGAACAGCACGGGGCCGATCGACCAGCCGAAGTCCGTGATGAACGACAGCTTGGTGGACGCCGGGGTGTTGCCGCGCGCGTCGGAGAACATCAGCGACAGCACGGCGAAGGCGATGCCGACGATCAGCTGGCCGGCCATCTTGGCCTTCGCCCGCAGGCCCAGCGACCGGCGCTTGACGATCTTGATGTAGTCGTCGAGGAACCCGACCAGACCCATGCCGACCATCAGGCCGAGCACCAGCACGCCGGAGAACGTCGGCGGCTTGCCGGTGATCACCTTGCTCAGGAAGTAGGCGACGACCGTCGCCAGGATGAAGGCGATGCCGCCCATGGTCGGCGTGCCGCGCTTGCTGGCGTGCTCGCGCGGGCCGTCGTCACGGATGTACTGGCCGTAGCCCTTGCGGGCGAGGAGCTTGATCAGCAGCGGGGTGCCGACCAGCGTCAGGAAGAGGCCGATGACTCCCGAGAACAGGATCTGGTTCATCATCGGGCGGCGACCTCGCCCTCGGCACCCGTCCCGGTCAGCGCCTCGGCGACGCTCTCCAGACCCACCGAACGGGACGCCTTCACGAGAACGACGTCTCCCGGGCGCAACTCGCTGCGCAACAGGTCGACCGCCGCCTGTGCGTCGGACACGTGCACCGACTCCTCACCCCACGAACCCTCGTTGTATGCGCCCAGTTGCAGCCAGGAGGCCTCGACCCCGCCGACGGCGACGAGCTTGCCGACATTGAGCCGGACGGCGAGCCGTCCGACGGCGTCGTGCTCGGCGAGCGCCTCGTCCCCCAGCTCGGCCATCTTGCCGAGCACCGCCCACGTGCGGCGCCCCTTTCCCATGGCCGCGAGAGCCCTGAGGGCGGCCCGCATGGACTCGGGGTTGGCGTTGTAGGCGTCGTTGACGATGGTCACGCCGTCCGGGCGCTCGGTGACCTCCATGCGCCAGCGGGAGAGGGAGCCCGCCTCGGAGAGCGCGGTGGCGATCTCACTTGCGGACATGCCCAGCTCATGGGCGACGGCGGCCGCGGCGAGCGCGTTCGACACGTGGTGCTCACCGTACAGGCGCATCGTCACATCGCTTGCACCGGAGGGTGTGTGAAGCCTGAACGACGGCTGTCCGCTGTCCGTGAGTCGTACGTTCTCGGCGCGTACGTCCGCTTCGGCCGACTCTCCGAAAAGGACCACCTTCGCCTTGGTACGGGAGGCCATGGCCCGCACCAGCGGGTCGTCGGCGTTGAGGATCGCGGCCCCGTCCTCGGGGAGCGCCTCCACCATCTCGCCCTTGGCCTGCGCGATCTGCTCGCGCCCGCCGAACTCGCCGATGTGGGCGGTGCCGACGTTGAGGACCAGGCCGATCCGGGGCGGGGTCAGTTCGGTGAGGTAGCGGATGTGGCCGAGGCCGCGGGCGCCCATCTCCAGCACGAGGAACCGGGTCTCCTCGGTGGCGGTCAGGGCGGTCAGCGGCAGCCCGATCTCGTTGTTGAGCGACTGCGGCGTGAACACGGTCGGCGCGTGGCGCATCAGGACCTGCGCGATGAGGTCCTTGGTGCTGGTCTTGCCCGCCGAGCCGGTCAGGGCGACGAGGGTCGCGCCGAGCCGGCGTACGACGTGCCGGGCGAGGGCGCCGAGGGCGGCCTGCACGTCGTCCACGACGATCGCGGGAACACCGACCGGGCGGGAGGCCAGTACCGCGGCCGCGCCCGCCTCGATCACCTGCGCCGCGAAGTCGTGGCCGTCCACGCGCTCGCCGACGAAGGCGACGAAGAGGCTGCCGTCCCGGACCTCCCGGGAGTCCCGGACGACCGGTCCCGTGACCTGGACGGACGGATCCGGTATGTCGTGCGTCTGCCCGCCGACGACGCTTACGATCTCGGCGAGGGAGAGGGCGATCACAAGTTCATCCCCTGGGGTTCGAGGATTTTCATCCCTGGGTGTTCTGGATGGCTTCGCGGAGCACCTGGCGGTCGTCGAAGGGACGCACCACCCCGGCGATGTCCTGGCCCTGCTCGTGGCCCTTGCCCGCGATCAGCACGGTGTCGCCGGGCTCGGCGCGGCCCACGGCGGCGGCGATGGCGGCGGCCCGGTCCTCGAACAGGAGCACCTCGCCGCGCTCGTGCGCGGGCACGGAGGCCGCGCCCTGGAGCATGGTCGCGAGGATCGCGAGCGGATCCTCGGAGCGGGGGTTGTCGGAGGTGAGCACGGCCGTGTCGGAGAGCCGGGCCGCCGCGGCGCCCATGGGGGCCCGCTTGGTGGTGTCCCGGTCGCCGCCGCAGCCGAGGACGACGTGCAGCCGGCCCTTGGTGACCTTGCGCAGGGCCTTGAGGACCGATTCGACGGCGTCGGTCTTGTGCGCGTAGTCGACGACCGCCAGGTAGGGCTGGCCGGCGTCCACGCGCTCCAGGCGGCCGGGCACGCCCGGCACGGCGGCGATGCCGTCGGCGGCGGTCTGCGGGTCGAGGCCGGCCGCGGCGAGGGCGACGATCGCGGCCAGGGTGTTGGCCACGTTGAACGGGCCCGCGATCGGGGACTTGGCGGCGATCCGCTCGCCGTTCGGGCCGAGCACGGTGAACGTGGAGTCCACCGGGCCGACCTGGACGTCCTCGGCGCGCCAGTCGGCGTCCGGGTGGCCCTCGGCGGAGAAGGTGACGACGGGGACGGTGGCCTCGGTGACGAGCCGGCGGCCGTAGTCGTCGTCGAGGTTGACCACGCCGAGCCTGCTGCGCTCCGGCGTGAACAGCTGGGCCTTGGCCTGGAAGTAGTCCTCCATGCCGGAGTGGAACTCCATGTGCTCCGGGCTGAGGTTGGTGAACACGGCGATGTCGAAGACGCAGCCGTCGACCCGGCCGAGCACCAGCGCGTGGCTGGAGACCTCCATGGCGACGGCCTCGACGCCGCGTTCCCGCATGACCGCGAACAGGGCCTGCAGATCGGTGGCTTCGGGGGTGGTGCGCTCGGACTTGATGCGCTCGTCGCCGATGCGCATCTCGACCGTGCCGACCAGTCCGGTGGACTTCGCCGTGCGCAGGCCGCCCTCGACGAGGTAGGCGGTGGTGGTCTTGCCGGAGGTGCCGGTGATGCCGATCTGGAGCAGATCGCGGCCCGGCCGGCCGTAGATGGTGGCCGCGAGTTCGCCCATCTGCGCGCGCGGGTCGCCGACGACCAGCACGGGCAGTCCGGTGGCCGAAGCGCGCTCGGCGCCCGACGGGTCGGTCAGCACGGCGACCGCGCCGAGGCCGGCGGCCTGGGTGACGAAGTCCGCGCCGTGCAGGCGGGCGCCCGGCAGGGCGGCGTACAGGTCGCCGGGGCGCACGGCGCGCGAGTCGTGGGTGATTCCCGTGACTCCGGCGGCGGCGTCGGGAGCGGCGGCACCCAGCTGACCGGCCAGCTCCGCGAGGGGTGTGGCGGTGACCTGAACCGGTCGGGGCGGTCCCGGGTATGTCACGGAAGCGCCTTTCTGGGTGGTTTGGGACTGATCAGCGTGTGGCACGGCGGTGAGCGTACCGGGCGTACCCGCTCCGGGGCGAAGTGAGGGGGCGGGGGCGCCGTGGTTCCCGGGATCGGGGGTGATCGTTGTCACGGGCTCGTTCCTGGTGCTTTCCGTGTGCTTCCGAGTGCTTTCCGTGGTGCGCGGGGGCGCGGTACGGCGGGCCGCCGGTCAGGGCTTGTAGGTGACGGGCAGGTTCGCCGGACCGGCGCCGGTGGGCGGGACCTGGAGGGTCTTCAGGGCGAACTCCATCACCTGCTTGTAGATCGGGCCGCAGATGGAGCCGCCGAAGTAGCTGCCCGAGGTGGCGTTCTGGATGGCGCAGTAGACGGTGACGCGTGGGTTGTCCGCGGGTGCGAATCCGGCGAACGAGGAGGTGTAGCCGTGGTACCTGCCGGTGGCCGGATCCACGCGGTTGGCGGTGCCCGTCTTGCCCGCGACCCGGTAGCCGGGGATGCGGGCCTTGTTGCCGGTGCCGTGCTCGTCGTCGACGACGGACTCCAGCATCTGGGCGACGGCCTTGGCGGTCTTCGCGCTGACCACCCGCCTCTTGTCGGGCTGGGGGGCGGGGGTGAACCGCCCGTCGGCGCCGCGGGTGCCGCGCACCAGGGTCGGCTCGACGCGCACGCCGCCGTTGGCGATCGTCGAGTAGATGGACGCCGCCTGCATCGCGTTCAGGGAGAAGCCCTGGCCGAAAGGAATCGTGTACTGCTGCGACGTCGACCACTTCGACGGCGGGGCGAGGATGCCCGCCGTGGCGCCGGGGAAGCCGAGTCCGGTGGGCCTGCCCATGCCGAAGGCGCGCAGGTACGAGTAGAGCACCTTGTTGGCCTCCGGCTGGGTCTTGCCCAGTTCGCCGGTGGCCAGGATGGTGCCGATGTTGCTGGACTGGGCGAGCACCCCGTTGAGGGTCAGGTACTCGGTCTTGTGGTCGACGTCGTCCGAGAACAGCCGGTCGCCGCGGTGCAGCCGGTTCGGTACGACGACGTGGGTGAGCGGGGTGGCGACGTGCGCCTGGAGCACGGCCGACATGGACATCACCTTGGCGGTGGAGCCGGGCTCGTAGGCGTCCTGGACGGCCGCGTTGCCCATGGCCGCGGCGTCGGCGTGCGCGAGGTCGTTGGGGTCGAAGCCGGGGGCGTTGGCCATGGCGAGGACCTGGCCGCTGCGGGCGTCCTGGACGATGACGTAGCCGCGGTCCGCCTTGGACTTCTTCACCTGCTCGCTGATGGCCTTCTGCGCGGCCCACTGGATGTCCCGGTCGATCGTCAGCTCGATGTCGGAGCCGGGCACGGGCGGGGTCTCGGTGGAGCCCGCGGTGGGCACCTCACGGCCGCCGGACTGGGCGTAGCGGATCTTGCCGTCCTGGCCGGCCAGTTCCCCGTTCAGCGCCTGCTCGATGCCGCCGCCGCCCTTGCCGTCGGCGTTGACCCAGCCCAGCACCCCGGCGGCGAGGTCGCCGTTGGGGTACACGCGCTTGCTGCTGGGGTCGGCGAAGACACCGGCGAGCACGTTGGCCGTGTTGTTGTCCGTCTCGGCCTTCTTGGCGAGGGTGGCCCGCAGGTCCTTGATCTGCTTCCAGACCTGCGGGGTCTGCCGGACGGCCAGCCGCGCGTAGCGGGACGCCTTGTTCGCGGGCCGCAGCTTCTTCACCAGGGCGGGCCGGCTCTGCCCGAGGATGGGCGCGAGGAGCGCGGCGGCCTGCTCGGGGCCGTCGTCGATCTTCAGCTGCTTGCGGGTGAACATCGTCGGGTCGGCGGTGATGTCGTACGCGTCCTCGCTGACGGCGAGGGCGACGCCGTTGCGGTCGGTGATGCCGCCGCGCTCGGCGGCCAGCGTGTGCACGACGTACCGGTTCTGCTCGGCCATCGCGGCGTACGTGCTCGCGTCGACGGCCTGCACCTGCAGCAGCCGTACGACGCAGGCGGCCAGCACCAGCGTCAGGGCGAGCGCGACCATGCGCAGCCGGGGGCGGGGGCTGCCGAGCCGGAGCGGACGCCGGACCGGGGACCGGGCCGCCGAGGCGGAGGAGGGGCGGCGGGGCGGGCGGGCGCCGGGCCCGGGCTGCCTGCGTACGGCGCCCCGCGCGCGCGGGGGCTCGCCCCGGTCCGGGCGTGGCCGGGGGCGCGGGGAGGACGTGGCGGGCCTGGGCACGCGGCGGCGCGGCGGTTCCCTGTCGGACACTTCCGTCACCTGCCGGGGGTCGGGGTCGGGGCGGGCTGCGCCGGGGTGCTGAGGGGGGTCACCGCGGGAGCGGTGGGCGTGGGGGTGGCCGTGGGGCCGGGGGTGGTGGCGCTCGGCGTGGGCGTCGGGGACGCGGTGGGCGTGGCGCCCGGCGGCAGGGCCTCGGGGGCCACCGGGTCGTGGAGGGACGCGGGCTCCGGTGCGGCGGGGCTCGGTACGCCCTTCACGGTGCCGTCGGGGCCCAGGAAGACCGGGTCGCCGCCGGGGACCATGCCGAGCTGGCGGGCGCGGCGCTGGAGGGCGTCGGGCGCCGAGTAGGCGTCGATGTCCCGCTGGAGGGCCTGTTCCTCGTCGGTGAGGTTCTTGGTGCTCTTCTGCAGGTCGTCGAGTTTGAACGAGCCTTCGCTGAGCGCCGAGTTCAGCACCAGCAGACCGATGAGGCCGCCGCCGAGGAGCAGGACGACGAGGAGCACGAACGGGGCACGGGCGGCCTTGGCGCGGCCGGCCGGGAAGAGCCGGGCGAGCCGGGCGGCCCGCCCCTTCAGCTGGGGTTTTCTACTCACCGGGCCTCCCGCGGGTCGCACCGGACCTGCGGTGGGCTGGGGAACCGGACCGACCCGATCCGCTCACTCGACGTCCTCCCTGATCCGCTGGGCGCCGCGCAGCCGTGCCGGGGCGGCCCGGCGGTTCTGCGCGATCTCTTCCTCGGTGGGAAGTTCGGCACCACGCGTGAGCAGCTTGAGTCTCGGCTGGTAGCGCTCGGGCACGACGGGCAGTCCGGGCGGAGCCGTGGACGCGGCGCCGGCCGCGAACACCTGCTTCACCAGCCGGTCTTCGAGCGAGTGGTACGACAGCACGGCGAGGCGTCCGTCGACGTCGAGCGCCTTCACGGCGGCCGGGATCGCCCGTTCCAGGACGGACAGTTCGCCGTTGACCTCGATGCGCAGCGCCTGGAAGGTGCGCTTGGCCGGGTTGCCCCCGGTGCGCTTGGCGGCCTGCGGGAGGGCGTCGCGGATCAGTTCGACGAGCCGCGCGCTGTTGGTGAACGGCTCCTTCTCGCGTTCGCGGACGACCGCGGAGACGATCCGCTTGGCCTGCTTCTCCTCGCCGTACGCCCTCAGGATGCGCACCAGTTCACCCGCCGGGTAGGTGTTGAGGACCTCCGCGGCGCTCATGCCGGTCGTCTGGTCCATGCGCATGTCCAGCGGGGCGTCCTGGGCGTAGGCGAAGCCCCGGTCGGCCTCGTCCAGTTGCATGGAGGACACCCCGAGATCGAACAGCACGCCCTGCACGCGCGCGAGGTCGAGTCTGTCCAGCACCTCGGGCAACTCGTCGTAGACGGCGTGCACCAGGGTGGCCCGGTCGCCGTACGGGGCGAGGCGCTCGCCGGAGAGCCGCAGCGCCTCCTTGTCCCGGTCGAGGCCGATGAGCCGCGCCTCGGGGAAGCGGGCGAGCAGCGCCTCGCTGTGGCCGCCGAGGCCGAGGGTGCAGTCGACGACCACCGCTCCGGGCCGCTCCAGGGCGGGGGCCAGCAGGTCCAGACACCGCTGGAGCATCACCGGAACATGTCGACTCTGGGTCAAAGTAGCCTCTCAGGTCCGACCCGGTCGTGCGCACCGCCGGGTCCCCGCCCGCTCGGCAAGGGGCGGGCCCGCCGGCGCCGGAGGCGTCGGCCGGCCGGGAGCGGGAGGAGGCCGAGCCGTACGTACGCGCCGCGCACGTGGGAAGACCGCCGGACGCGTGCCGGGGTCTGGCGGGAAAGTCACCAGCGAGGAGGGCCTCGCCTCTCGCTTCGCGTCACTTTAGTCCACCGTGTCGCGCGGTCAATCAACCGACCTGCGCGTCGCCCGCGGGAGTGCCCCAGGTGCCGCGATGGGACGGTATTCACCCGGTCGGCCGGGTTTGCCCAGCGTGTGGAGTCGCTCACAACAAGCCACGATGGCGTTCTTTTGTCCGCTCCGGTACCGGGCCCACCGGGCGGTGCGCTTGTAGCGTCATGTCTATGACGACTTCTGCATCAGCTTCCAGTGGATCCGACGGCACCATCGACCGGCTCGTCGAGGCCAACGAGCGGTACGCCGACAAGTTCACCGACCCCGGGATGGACGCCCGGCCGGTGCTGAACGTCGCGGTCGTGGCGTGCATGGACGCCCGTATCGACCTGCACGCCGCGCTCGGTCTGCACCTCGGCGACTGTCACACCCTGCGCAACGCGGGCGGCGTCGTCACCGACGACGTGATCCGCTCGCTGGCCATCAGCCAGCGCGCGCTCGGCACCCGCAGCGTGGTCCTCATCCACCACTCGAACTGCGGCATGGAGATGATCACCGAGGAGTTTCGGCACGAGCTGGAGCTGGAGGTCGGTCAGCGTCCCGTCTGGCCGGTCGAGGCGTTCAAGGACGTCGACCAGGACGTGCGGCAGTCCATGGAGCGCGTGCGCACCTCCCCGTTCCTGCTCCACACCGACGACGTGCGCGGCTTCGTGTTCGACGTGAAGACCGGCCGGCTGCGCGAGATCGACCCCGCCTGACCCGCCGTACCGGCCCGTCCCGAGCCCCCACCTGCGCACTCCTTCCACCGGCGACGTCGAGAACGTCGGTGGAAAAGGCCGCAAGACCGACATAGTGCGGGCAGTTGTCCACAGGCGAGTGACACGAATCGGTAACGGCGGCAAGAATGCGGGGGTGTGGCGTCACGCGTAGAACCTTTCATGCGTGGTGTCCGTGTTCGGGGTGGGCCGGTTTCGCATCGCAGAGCGTCGGCCCGGAGTAAGAACGGGCCGAGGAGGGCCGGGTGACGACCTATGACGATCGAGCGAACCTCACTGATCTGACCGCCACTGTGGAGCGTGTCCGCAGGTCGGTGGAGGGTGTGATCGAGGGCAAGCCCGAGGTCGTGCGGCTTTCGCTGACCGTGCTGCTCGCCGAGGGGCATCTGCTGATCGAGGATGTCCCCGGCGTGGGCAAGACGATGCTCGCCAAGGCGCTGGCCCGGTCCATCGACTGCTCGGTGCGGCGCATCCAGTTCACGCCCGACCTGCTGCCGTCGGACATCACCGGCGTGTCCATCTGGGACCAGCAGCAGCGGGACTTCGAGTTCAAGCCGGGCGCCATCTTCGCGCAGATCGTGATCGGCGACGAGATCAACCGCGCCTCCCCCAAGACGCAGTCCGCGCTGCTGGAGTCCATGGAGGAGCGCCAGGTCACCATCGACGGGCAGACCTACGAGCTGCCGAGCCCCTTCATGGTGGTGGCCACGCAGAACCCGGTCGAGATGGAGGGCACCTACCCGCTGCCCGAGGCCCAGCGCGACCGCTTCATGGCCCGCGTCTCCGTCGGCTACCCGAGCGCGGACGCCGAGCTGCGGATGCTGGACGTGCACGGCGGGGTGTCCCCGCTGGAGGACCTGCAGCCGGTGGCGCACGCGCACGACGTGGTGAAGCTGATCGAGGCGGTGCGCGGCGTCCACGTGGCCGAACCGGTCCGGCGCTACGCGGTGGACCTGGTCGCCGCCACGCGCGCGCACCCCGACCTCAGACTCGGCGCCTCCCCGCGTGCGACGCTGCACCTGCTGCGCGCGGCGAAGGCGGCCGCGGCCCTGGCCGGCCGGGAGTACGCGCTGCCGGACGACGTGCAGGCCCTCGCCGTCGCCGTCCTCGCGCACCGCCTGCTGCCCACCGCGCAGGCCCAGCTGAACCGGCGCACCGCCGAGCAGGTGGTGCAGGAGATCCTGCAGCGCACCCCGGTGCCCGCGGAGCCCGGCCGGCAGAGCGGGTTCGGCGGCCTCGGCCGGGGCGTGCCGGCGTATCCGCAGCAGCCCCCGCGGGGTCTGTGATGAGCGCGGGGGGGACGGGACCGGCGGAGACCGACCGCGGCGAGAAGAGCGGCGTCCGCACGGCCCTGGCGGGGCTCACCACCCGCGGCCGGTCCTTCCTGGCGGCCGGGATCGCCGCGGCGGTGTGCGCCTACGTGCTGGGGCAGAACGACCTGCTCCGGGTCGGTCTGCTGCTCGCCGCGCTGCCGCTGATCTGCGCGGCCGTGCTGTTCCGCACCCGCTACCGGGTGGCCGGCAGCCGCCGCCTCTCCCCCGCGCGCGTGCCGGCCGGCAGCGAGGCCCGGGTGCATCTGCGGATGGACAACGTCTCCCGGCTGCCCACCGGGCTGCTGATGCTTCAGGACCGGGTGCCGTACGTCCTCGGGCCGCGGCCCCGCTTCGTGCTGGACCGGGTGGAGCCGGGCGGCCGCCGCGAGGTGTCCTACCGGGTCCGCTCGGACCTGCGCGGCCGCTATCCGCTGGGCCCGCTGCAACTGCGGCTCAGCGATCCGTTCGGGATGTGCGAACTGACTCGCTCCTTCTCGGCGTACGACACGCTGACCGTCGTCCCGCGCGTGGAGGCGCTGGCCACGGTCCGCTTCAGCGGCGAGGCCAAGGGGTACGGCGACGGGCGGCAGCGCTCGCTGGCCCTCGCCGGCGAGGACGACGTGATCCCGCGCGGCTACCGGTACGGCGACGACCTGCGCCGGGTGCACTGGCGGTCCACCGCGCGCTACGGCGAGCTGATGGTGCGCCGTGAGGAGCAGCCGCGCCGCTCCCGCTGCACGGTGCTGCTGGACACCCGGGGCATCGGCTACGAGGGCGCGGGCCCCGACTCGGCCTTCGAGTGGGCGGTGTCCGCCGCCGCCTCGGTGCTCGTGCACATGCTCGAACGCGGCTTCTCGGTGCGGCTGCTGACGGACACCGGGAGCTCGGTGCCCGGCGAGGGCTCCGACGGGTTCGCGGGCGGCCAGGAGACGGCGGACGCGGCCGGGCTGATGATGGACACCCTCGCGGTGATCGACCACTCCGACGGCACGGGCCTGTCCCGCGCCTACGACGTGCTGCGCGGCGGGAACGAGGGCCTCCTGATCGCCTTCCTGGGCGATCTGGACGAGGACCAGGCGGCGACGGTCGCCAGGATGCGCCGGCGCAGCGGCGGCGGCGTCGCGTTCGTCCTGGACCCGGACACCTGGGTGCGGGAGCCCACCGACGTGCCGGCGCCGGGCAGCCGGCACGAGGAGCGGCTGCGGATGCTGCGCGAGGCCGGCTGGACGGCGCTGAGCGTGCCGCGCGGCGGCGCGCTGAACGAACTGTGGCGGCGGGCGGACCGGGAACGGTCGGGCCTGGCCGCCGTGAGCGGGGAGGCACTGTGATGAGCGGGCGGGCCCGACTGGCCCTGTGTGCCGCCGCGGCCACGCTGATGGCGTCGTGCTCGCTGCTCCCCCTGGTCGACCAGCCGAGCTGGCTGTTCGAGGCGGCCCTGCTGGTCGCCGTGCAGACCGGGGTGGGCATGGCCGCCCGCCGGGTGCCGCTGGGCCGGCCCCTGACGGTGGCGGCGCAGCTCCTGGTCTCCGTGCTCCTGCTGACGGTGTTCTTCGCCCGGGAGCAGGCGGTCCTCGGGCTGATTCCCGGCCCGGACGCGTTCGCGCACGTCGCCGACCTCCTCCAGCAGGGTTCGGACGACGTCAGCCGGTATGCGATACCGGCGCCGGTCACCGACGGCATCAAGCTGATGCTGATCGGCGGTGTCCTGCTGATCGGCCTGCTGGTGGACACCCTCGCGGTGACCTTCCGCAGTGCCGCCCCGGCGGGTCTGCCGCTACTCGCGCTGTACTCGGTGGCCGCCGGGCTGTCCGACGGCGGCGCGGACTGGCTGTGGTTCCTGGTCGCGGCGGGCGGCTATCTGATGCTGCTGCTCGCGGAGGGCCGGGACCGGCTCGCCCAGTGGGGCCGGGTGTTCGGCGGCGCGCCGCGGACGCCGGGCGACCCGGAGGGCGCGGTGGCGCCGGTGCGCACCGGGCGCCGGATCGGCGCGGTGGCGCTCGGCGTCGCGCTGGTGGTGCCGCTCACGCTGCCGGCGATGCAGGGCGGTCTGCTGGACGCGGCCGGGACCGGCGTGGGCCCGGGCAGCGGCGACGGCGGCACGATCTCGGCGGTCAACCCGCTGGTGTCGCTGCGGGACAGCCTCAACTCGGACAACGACCGCCAGGTGCTCTCGGTGCGGACGAGCAGCGAGGACATCTCGGACCTGTACCTGCGGATCGTCTCGCTGGACGACTTCGACGGCACCACCTGGAAGCCGTCGCAGCGGCACATCGTCGGTGTGCCGCACACCTTCCCGGCACCCGTGGGCCTGGGCACGGACATCAAGCGGACGACGGTGCGCACGACCATCACGGCGGCGGACTGGTACGCGCAGGACTGGCTGCCCATGCCGTACCCGCCGAGCGGCGTGGACATCAGCGGCCGCTGGCGGTACGAGCCGGTCGGCATGACGCTGGTCGGCGACCACGGGCAGACGACGCGCGGCGAGAAGTACCGGGTGACCAGCCTGGACGTGCGGCCGACGGCGCAGCAGCTGGCCGACGCCCCGGCGCCGCCCGCGGCCCTGGAGCGCGAGTACACCAAGGTGCCGTCGGCGCTGCCGAAGGTGGTGGCCGACACCGCGCGACAGGTCACCTCGGGCGCGTCGAGCCACTACGAGGAGGCGGTGAAGCTCCAGGACTACTTCGCCGTGTCGGGCGGCTTCACCTACGACACCCAGGTGGAGGTCGGCCGGGGCCCGAACGCGATCGCGGCGTTCCTGCGGAAGAAGCAGGGCTTCTGCGTGCACTTCTCCTTCGCCATGGCGGCGATGGCCCGCACGCTGGGCATCCCGGCCCGCGTGGCGGTGGGTTTCGCGCCGGGCACCCCGCAGGCGGACGGCACGGTGTCGGTGAGCCTGAAGGACGCGCACGCCTGGCCCGAGCTGTACTTCGAGGGCGTGGGCTGGACCCGCTTCGAGCCGACTCCGACCCGGGGCACGGTGCCGTCGTACACCCAGTCGGACTCGCCGGGCACGGCGGTGCCGGACCCGGCGCTGCCGTCCAGGAACGCGTCTTCGGCGCCCTCGGCGGCGGCCTCCCCGACGGAGAGCTGCTCGGCGGGCCTGCGCAGGCTGGGCGGGTGCGAGAGCCCGTCCGCGGCGGCGGCGCCGTCCGGTGGCGGCGGCGGGACTCCCCCGTGGTGGTACGCGCTGATCGGGCTCGCCGTTCTGGCCGTCCTCGCGGTGCCGCTGTCGCCGATGCTGTGGCGGTCGCGGGTGCGGTCGCTGCGGCTGGGCGGGTACGCGCGGTCCGAGGAGGGCGCGGCCGCGCACACGCTGGCCGTGTGGCAGGAGCTGACCGACAGCGCCTGGGACGCCGGCATCCCGCCGGACGAGTCGCAGACGCCGCGCGGGACGGCCGCCCGGATCGTCCGGCTGGGCCGCCTCGATCCGGCGGCCGGGGCCGCGGTGCACCGGGTGGCGGACGCGGTGGAGCGGGTGCTGTACGCCCCCCGGCCGGGGGCGGTCGCCGGGCTCGCGGAGGATGTGCGCCGGGCGGTCACCGCGCTGAACGCGGGCCTGGGCCGCCGCGGCCGGCTGCGGGCACGGTTCGCACCGCGTTCGGCGGTGCGGCTGCTGTGGGCGGCATCGGCCCGCTGGGCCGGTGTCAGGGCCCGGGTGACGGCGACCCGGCCGAGCCTGCGGAGGCCGTCGGGCCAGCAGGGCTGAAGCCGGGCCGGCAGGGCTGAGCCACGGGCCCTCTCCCCTCGGGGAGGGGCCCGTGGCGGTGGCAGGACACGCGTGAGGGGTGCCCACCTGGTGGTGGGCACCCCTCACGGATGTCGGGAGCGGGTCGCTAGCGGCCCTGTTGTTCGTCGCGGCGGCGCTGCCAGCGCTCCTCGATCCGGTCCATCATCGAGCGCTTGGGCCGCACCTGGCGGCGCGGGGCACCCGCCGCCGGCTGTTCACCGGGCTTGGGCGCCTTGCGCCAGCCGGTGACGGCGAGGACGGCGCAGCCCAGCATCACCAGGAAGCCGACCACACTGATCCAGATCTGCTGTGCGACCATTCCGGCCATGAGGAGCGCGATACCCACGAGGAAGCCCGCGACCGCCTGGTAGACCCGACGCCGGGTGTACGTTCGCAGCCCGTTTCCCTCAAGCGCTGTCGCGAACTTGGGGTCTTCGGCGTACAGCGCTCGCTCCATCTGCTCAAGCATTCGCTGCTCGTGGTCAGAGAGCGGCACGGAGTCCTCCTCGTCGTGCAGTCGCCGGGGCGACCCGGGGGGTCCCTTCAGGATAGGCAGGGAATCGACCCCGTGAAACCCGCCCCTCTACGCCAATCGGCCAACCGGGGCCCGCCATCACGTCCCGGCTCGCTGAGGCTTCCATTCCCCGGCGGCCGACCCGTCATGCCGGGCGGTTCACCTCGATCATACGGCGCAAACCCCTCGTTCGGGCGGCTTGTGGTGTACTCCATCCGCCGTCCCGCCGCTGATCAGCGGCGGGTCAGGTCTACGCGCCGCCGCCGGTCTCACCGAGTACGTGGAGCTGCGTGGCCACGGACTGGAACGCGGGCAGCGCGGCCGCGGCGGCCTCCAGCTTCAACAGGGCTTCCAGGGCGCTCGGCTCGGTGTCCACGAGGACGCCGGGCACCAGGTCGGCGAAGACCCGCACGCCGTGCACAGCGCCGACCGTGAGCCCGGCGCCCTCGACGAGCGCGATGAGCTGGTCGGCGGTGAAGCGGCGGGGCATCGGGTCGCCGGAGCCCCAGCGGCCCTCGGGGTCGTGCAGGGCCTGCTTGGCCTCGGTGAAGTGACCGGCGAGGGCGCGGGCGAGCACGGCGCCGCCGAGGCCCGCGGCGAGCAGGCTGAGGACGCCCTCCTCGCGCAGCGCGGCGACCGCGTTGCGGATGCCCTCGGCCGGATCGTCGACGTACTCCAGGACGCCGTGGAACAGCACCACGTCGTAGCCGCCGCGCTCCACCACGTCGAACAGGCCGTGCGCATCGCCCTGCACGCCCTTGACCCGGTCGGCGACGCCGGCCTCGGCGGCCCGGCGCTCCAGCGCGAACAGCGCGTTGGGGCTGGGGTCGACGACGGTGACGCGGTGGCCGAGGCGGGCGACGGGCACGGCGAAGTTGCCGCTGCCGCCCCCGGTGTCGAGTACGTCCAGCGACTCCCGTCCGGTGGACTTGACCCGGCGGTCGAGCGCGTCCTGGAGGACCTCCCACACCACGGCGGTCCGCAGGGAGGCGCGGGACCGGGAGGGGTCGGAGCGCAGCGACGCCGCCTGGGGGTGCTGGGGGGAGACGGGCGGGCGCATCGGGTCCGACACGGCGTTGACTCCTCGGAAGGGCGGAAGCTTGAGCGACCTCCACCCTATTGCCTCCGCCGCCCTGCCTGGTCATCGCGGCCGCACGCCGCCGGGTCCGTCTCGCACGCCGGACACGGTGCGCGGGCCGGGACGGGGCGAGCCTGCGGCCGGTCCGGGGTCAGCCCGCGTCCGGGAGGTCGTCGCGGGCTCTGGGCGCTGCCGGCCGGCCGGTGTCCGGCCGGGGCTGGGGCAGGACCGGCTGGAGGGTGAGCATCCGCTCGACGAGGCGGATGAACATCGCCACGTCCCGTACGAGGTCGTCGGCGTCCCGGCGGCCGGCGGCGCCCGGGATACCCGCCTCCGCGCGGGCCCGGCGGGCGGCTCCGGAGGCGAACAGGGCGCTCCACTCGGTCAGCTCGGGCGCTATCTCCGGCAGCACCTCCCAGGCGCTGCGGATCCGGGGCCGGCGCCGCGGTGCGGGATCGGGGCGGCCCCGGGCCGCGAGCACGGCGGCGGCGGTGCGCAGAGCGGCGAGGTGGGCCGTCGCATAGCGCTCGTTCGGCGTGTCCAGGACGGCTGCCTCGTCCAGCCCGGCGCGGGCCTGGGCGAGCAGGTCGAGGGCGGCGGGCGGGGCCGTGGCCCGGCGGAGCACGGGGTGCACGTCGCTCGCCGGACCGGTCAGTGAGGGGGCAGGGCCGGTGGCGCGGCGCCGGCTGGCGGCGGCCGCGGACGGGTTGGCCATGACGAACCTCCTGTCGTCTGGGTGACGGCACGGGTGCCGTATGTGCCCATCGTGAGGTATGGCACTGACAATCCGTTCTGACCTGCGCTTTTGCCTCGACCGACAGTTCGGGAGTATTTTTGCACTGACCAGTCAGTTCAAATACTCGGGCACGGGAAGCAGGGCGGGGCGGATGGACGGCGGGGATCGCGGGGGCGGCGGCGTGGAGGGCGGCCGCGTGGAGGGCGTACGGGTCAGGGCCGACCGCCTGGGGCTCAAGGGGTCGCGGGGCTGGGCCTTCCGCGGGGTCACCCTCGACGCGGAGCCCGGCTCGCTGATCGCGATCGAGGGACCGTCCGGCTCCGGCCGTACGTGCCTGCTGCTCGCGCTCACGGGCCGGATGAAGCCCACCGAGGGGACGGCCGAGGCGGGCGGCCTCCCGCTCCCCCGGCGGATGGCCGCCGTGCGCCGCGTCGCGGCCCTCGCCCACGTCGCCGGGGTCACCGACCTGGAACCGGCCCTGACGGTCGGCGAGCACCTGCGCGAGCGGGCCCTGCTGCAGCGCAGGTTCGGCGGCGCCCTGCGCGAGGTGCTGCGGCCCCGTCCCGAGCGGACGCACGGGGCCCGGTTGCGCGTCGACGCGGCCCTGGCCGCCGCCGGACTCGACCCGGAGACACTGCCCAAGGGCTCCCGGACGGCCGTACGGGACCTGGAGCGGATGGAGGCCCTGCGCCTCTCCGTCGCCCTGGCGCTGATCGGCCGGCCCCGGCTGCTCGGCGTCGACGACCTCGACCTGAAGCTCTCGGACACCGAGCGCACGGAGGCGTGGAACCTGCTGCGGTCCCTCACGCGCGCGGGGACGACGGTCGTGGCCGTGTGCCGCACCGCCCCCGAGGACGCCGGCACCGTCACCGTCTCCACGGACACGGAGACCGACACGGACACGGACACGGACGCCGTCACGGACACCGGGACCGACACCGCCGCAACCACCACCGACGCCACCTCCACCGGAGAGGAGGACTCCGATGCGCTCGCCGAGGCTGGCCGTTCTTGAGCTGCGGCGCTTCGGCCGCGGCCGGCTCCCGCGCGCGGCCCTGGTCGCGCTGCTGGTGCTGCCCCTGCTGTACGGCGCCCTGTACCTGTGGTCCTTCTGGGACCCGTACGGCCGGCTGGACCGCATCCCGGTCGCCCTGGTCAACGACGACAAGGGGGCGACCGCCGACGGGCAGAGGATCGCGGCGGGCGACGACATCGTCGACGGGCTGCGCGACAGCCGGACCTTCGACTGGCACGAGGTGAGCGCCGCCGAGGCCCGCCGGGGCGTGGAGGACGGCACCTACTACCTGTCCCTGACCATGCCGGCCGACTTCAGCCGGCGGATCGCGTCCAGCGCGGGCGACTCCCCGGAGACGGGCGCGCTCCAGGTCCGGACGAACGACGCGAACAACTACATCGTCGGCCAGATCTCCCGCACCGTCTTCAACGAGGTCCGCTCGGCGGCGTCCACGCACGCGTCCCGGGGCTTCCTGGACAAGATCTTCGTGTCGTTCTCGGACATCCACGGCAAGACGGTGACGGCCGCCGAGGGCGCCGACAAGCTCAAGGGCGGCCTGGGCAAGGCGAAGAAGGGTTCCGAGGACCTCGCCGACGGCCTGAAGGACGCCAAGAAGGGCAGCGGCAAGCTGGCCAAGGGCCTGAAGAAGCTGGACACCGGCGCGGGCACACTGGAGGACGGTTCGCAGCAGGTCGCGGACGGCACCCAGGCGCTCGCCGACAAGGTGAACGGCGTCTTCGACAGGACCGGCCCCTATCTGAAGGACAACGAGAAGACCATCGGGGACACCGCCCAGCTGGTCGCGGACTCCGCCAAGACCGTCAAGGACAACCTCGGTGAACTGGTGAAGCTCGCCCCGGGCGCCGCCAAGACCGCCCACGCCGCCTCCACCACCCTCGACGAGGTCTATCAGGCCCGCTGCGAGAAGGCGACGCTCCCCGACCCCGTCTGTCCCGACCTGAAGAAGGCCAAGCAGGCGGCCGCCGACGTGGCCTCGGTCGCCGACGACCTCAACACGCTGATCGCCGACCAGAACGGCGACCTGAAGACGCTCAAGGACAACCTCGGCACCCTCCAGAAGCAGGCCCAGGACCTCGCCGACCGCTCGCCGCACCTCTACGAGGACGTCGACGACGCCGTCAAGAAGATCAACAAGCTGAACGACGGCGCCGCGAAGGTCGCCGACGGGGCGAAGAAGCTGCACACCGGGCTCGGCACCGCGAAGACGGGCGCCACGAAGCTGGACAAGGGCCTCGGCACGGCCAAGACCGGTTCCATCACCCTGCACAGCGGCATCTACAAGCTGGCCGACGGCTCCGGAAAGCTCGCCGGCGGACTGCACGCCGGCGCCAGGAAGATCCCCGACTACGACAAGAACGACCGCGAGCACCGCACCGGCGTGATGGCCGACCCGGTCCAGCTCGCCACCCACGACCTGCACAAGGCACCCAACTACGGCACCGGCTTCGCCCCGTACTTCATCCCGCTGTCCCTGTGGGTCGGCGCGATGGTGGCGTACATGCTGATCCCGCCGCTCAACCGGCGAGCCCTGGCGGTCGGTTCGCCGGCCTGGCGGACCGCGCTGGCGGGCTGGCTGCCGGTGGTCGCGGTGGGCGTGCTGCAGACGCTCGCCCTGATGGCCGTCCTGCACTGGGCGATCGGCCTGCAGATGACCCGCGCGGCCGGCACGATCGGCTTCCTGTGCCTGGTCACCGCCTGCTTCGCGGCGATCGTCCAGTGGCTGAACGCCCGCTTCGGCGCCGCGGGCCGGATCCTCGTGCTGGCGCTGCTGATGGTGCAGCTGACCTCGGCGGGCGGCACCTACCCGGTGCAGACCAGCCCCGCGTTCTTCAACGCGCTGCACCCGTTCCTGCCGATGAGCCACGTCGTCGACGCCCTGCGCCGGCTGATCACGGGCGGCGGACTCGGCCCGGTGTGGCAGGCGTGCGCGGTGCTGGCCGCGTTCACCGCGGGCGCCCTCGCGCTGACGGCGCTGTCGGCCCGCCGCCACCAGGTGTGGACCCTCGACCGGCTGCATCCGGAGCTGAGCCTGTGATCCCCAAGAGGGCCCGGCACGCGCGCGTACCTGTGAGAATCGGGGCCATGGAAAGCAGCAGCGCCACCTCCGGCGGCGGCACGCGCCGCGAGGCGACCCGGCAGAAGCTCTACGAGGCGGCCGTCACGCTCATCGCCGAACAGGGTTTCTCCGCCACCACCGTGGACGAGATCGCCGAGCGGGCCGGGGTCGCGAAGGGCACGGTCTACTACAACTTCGCGAGCAAGTCGGTCCTCTTCGAAGAGCTGCTGCGACACGGCGTCGGCCTCCTCACCGCCTCCCTGCGCGAGGCGGCCGAGCGCACCGCGCGCGAGGGCGGCACCAAGGTGGACGCGCTGGACGCGATGGTCCGGGCGGGACTCGTGTTCATCGACCGCTACCCGGCGTTCACCCAGCTGTACGTGGCCGAGCTGTGGCGCACCAACCGGGCCTGGCAGTCCACGCTGATGGTGGTCCGGCAGGAGGCGGTCGCGGTCGTCGAGGGCGTGCTGCGCGAGGGCGTGGCGGCCGGCGAGTTCAGCGACGAGATCGATGTGCCCCTGACGGCGGCGGCGCTGGTCGGCATGGTCCTGGTGGCCGCCCTGGACTGGCAGTCCTTCCAGCCGGAGCGCTCCCTGGACGACGTCCACTCGG
The DNA here is from genome assembly GCF_004124325.1 of Streptomyces sp. L2. Lineage (NCBI taxonomy): Bacteria > Bacillati > Actinomycetota > Actinomycetes > Kitasatosporales > Streptomycetaceae > Streptomyces > Streptomyces sp. L2. The sequence continues at coordinate 5,919,568 of NZ_QBDT01000001.1, read as the reverse complement.
CGCTGTCCCGGCTGCTCCAGGGACGGGTCAGCGGCAGGGCCTGAGCGGGCGCCCCTCCAGGAGGAACGGCGAGGGCGCCGGTCCGTCGCCGGACCGGCGCCCCGCCCACTCTCCCCCGGTGGGTCGCCGCACTCCCCGTACGGTCCACCCTCGGAACCCCCCGTTCCGGTCGTCCCCCGGGTCTCCCCGTGTCTCGCTTCCGCCGACGGATCGGCGGAAGGAGCGGCCGGGGTGCGGGCACCGTTCCGCCGCCCCGTGTCGGCGGTGCCGGGCCCGCTCCCGCTTGCCGTGCCTCCACTCTCCCGTTCCCGCAGGTCGCGGCCCATCCGCGCGGGTACTCATCTCCGCACCTAGGTACAGGTACTCAGACGTCCGCACCCGGACCCAGGACGCGGGCCCGCGCGCCTGGCTACGATCGCGTCCGTGTCCGTACTCCCCTTGGTGTTCACCAGTGGCTGGGCCAGCGGCATCAACGCCTACGCGGTGGTGCTGCTCCTCGGCCTGTTCGGCGCGACCGGCCTGAGCGACGACGTGCCCGCGGCACTGCAGCGTCCCGAGGTGCTGATCGCGGCCGGTGTGCTGTTCCTGTGCGAGGCCGTCGCCGACAAGATCCCCTACGCCGACTCGGTGTGGGACATCGTGCACACGGTGGTCCGGCCGGCGGCGGGCGCCTGGGTCGGCGCGCTGCTCGCCGGGCACAGCGGCTCGCTGTCGGACGTGGCGGCCGGGGCGATCGGCGGTTCGACGGCACTGGCCAGCCATGTCGTCAAGGCCGGGACGCGGATGGCGGTGAACACCTCGCCGGAGCCGTTCAGCAACATCGTGCTGAGCATCGCCGAGGACCTCGGGGTGGCCGGACTGGTCGCGTTCGCGATCTTCCATCCGGTGGCGGCGGCGGTCGTCGCCGGGATGTGCCTGCTCTCCGGGCTCGTCCTGCTGGTCTTCCTCGTCTCGCGGATCCGCCGCTACCTGCGGCGCCGGGCGGAGCGGCGGCAGGAGCGCCGGCTCGCCGCGCGGATGCCGGCCCCGCCGGGCCCGCCGCCCGCCTGGTAGGCCCCCTCCAGGCATCCCTGGTCCCGTCCGCCGGCCCGCCCGTGGACGGGATTGTCAGTGGCGGTCGATAAAGTCGCGGTCATGGCACGGATTGTGGTGACCGGCGCCGGGATGGGCGCGATGGCGGCCGCTGCCCGGCTGGCCGTCGCGGGCCACCGGGTGGCGGTGTACGAGCGTACGGAGACGTACGGCGGTGCGGTGCGCCGGTTCGAGCGGGACGGGTTCGGCTTCGACACCGGCCCCGGTCTGCTGCCGCTGCCCGCCGTGTACCGGGACCTGTTCGTGAAGACCGGCAAGGAGTCGCTGGAGACTTGCGTCGAGCTGGTCCAGGTCGACCCGGCGTCACGGCACGTCTTCGCGGACGGCACCGAGGTGTCCCTGCCGAACGCCTCCCGCGCGGGTGTCGTCACGGCGCTGGACGAGGCGCTCGGTTCCGGCGCGGGACAGCGCTGGGGCGACTTCCTGGTGCGGGCCCGCGAGGCGTGGGACCGCACCCGGCGCCCCTTGCTGGAGGAGCCCCTGTGGGCCGACTGGCGGGTGCTGACCGAGCGGGAGCCGTATCCGGCGGTGCCGCACAAGCGCCTGCTGCGCACCCGCCGGGCGAGCACCCTGGCCGAGATCGGTGCCTGGGAGCTGCGCGACCCCCGCCTCGCGGCCCTGTTGGGGGGGTACGCGCTGGCGCACGGGGTCGATCCCGTCGCGGCACCGGCGAGCGCGGCGGTGCTGCCCTACATGGAGCACGCGTTCGGGACCTGGTATGTGCGCGGCGGCATCCGGGAGTTGGCGCGCGCGGTGTACGAGCGGTGCGTGCGGCGCCGGGTCGCGTTCACCTTCGGCGCCGAGGTGACGGGAATCGTGGAGAAGGACGGCCGGGCGGCGGGCGTGGAGCTGGCCGACGGCACGGTGACCGAGGCGGACTTCGTGGTCGGCCCGGCTCCCGGGCGGCTCGGCGGCCTGCTGGGCGGCCGCGAGCCGTACGGCCCGGACGCGGTCCGGCCCGGCGCCGAGGGCCCGCACACCGGCCGCGTGGTGGTGTGCCTGGCACTGCGCGGCGCACGCGAGCCGCACGCCGCGCACCGCACGGTGGTCCACTCGCCGGAGGCGACCGCCGAGTTGGGCCTGTTCGGCGCGGGGACGGCACCGGAGCGCCCGACGGTCCGGGTCGACCGGCCCGGCGACCCGGCCCTGCGGCCCGACGACGCGCACGAGTCGGTGGTGCTCACCGCGACCGTGCCCTCCGCCCAGGGGTACGACTGGGCGGCGCCGGGCGCGGCGGACGCCTTCGCGGACCGGATGCTCGCCGCCGCCGAGCGCGCGGTGCCGGGACTCGGCGAGCGGATCCTGTGGCGCGAGGTCCGTACGCCCGTGGACACCGAGCGGGAGACGGGGGCCGCCGGCGGTGCCGTCCCGCCGCCCTCCCTGGCCGCGGCCGGGGGCTCGCTGTACCCGGCCAACAGCACCGTGGTACCGAACCTGTTCACCGCCGGGGGCTGGTCGCACCCCGGCGGTGGTCTGCCGCACGCGGGCATGTCGGGCGCGCTGGTCGCCGGACTGGTCGTGGAGGGCCCGGAGTTCCGCGGCTCCCGGTAGGCCGGGGCGCGGCAGGGCCGTCAGAAGCGGTACTGCTCGCCGTAGCCGGCGCCCGGCTGCTGCAGTCCGTCCTGCTGGTAGGGGTACGGCTGTTCCTGCGGGAGTTCGCCGCCGTAGGTCTCGTCGGTGCGCTGCTGCGGTACCCAGACGCCGTCGGCCGGGGTCTCGCCGTAGCCGCCGGTGCCGTAGGCGTCCTGTCCGTACGTCTGCTGCCCGTACTGCTGGCCGTAGCCGGTGTCGTAGGAGCCGCCGCCGTAGGACTGGCTGCCGATGTACGGGTCGGAGTAGTTGGCGTAGCTCTGCTGGCCGCCGCCGGTGTCGTAGCCGTAGCCCTGCTGGCCGTAGCCGGAGTAGTCGTAGGCGTAGGCCTGGTCGGCCGTGGCGTAGCCCTGGTCCTGCGGCTGGGCGGCGGTCGCGTAGGCGCCGGTGTCGCCGTAGACGCCGTAGGAGCCGGTGTCGTCGGGCAGGGGCTGCGGCTCGTAGACCGCGGTGGTCTCGGCGGGCCGGGCCGGGGTGAAGACGTCGTCGCGGTCGTAGTCGTCGTCGGTGCCCGGGGCGGGGGCCTCGGCGCTCTGCTCGGCGGCCCGGTCGCCGGTGCCCTCGGCGGCTTCGAGGTCGGAGACCTCCAGGGTGGGCTCCTGGCGCCTGCCGCGGCGCCGTTTGCTGCCGCCGCCCGCGCCCTCGGCGTCCTCCGGGCGCTTCACGGCCCAGCCGGCGGCGAAGCCGCGGCGGAACGACAGCGTGACGTAGGTCTGCCCGATCGCGAAGGCGATCGCTCCGATGCCGATGACGACGACGGAGGGCATCAGCACTCCGAGCACGACGCCGAGGAAGCCCACGAACGCGAGCAGCCGCCAGCGCAGCCGCGCCTTGTACTGCAACAGCACTTCGCCCAGCAGCCACAGCGCGACGCCGCCGAACGCGATGTAGAGGACCGTCCAGCCCATGTACGCCCCTCTCCCAGTGGCCGCTCCGCAGTGTGTCGTATCGCGGTACGGCCGGTCTAGGCCTGCGGGGGGTGGTGCAGACCCAGGTTCTCGTAGATTTCCAAGGTCGCCGTGGAGTTGTTGAGCGTGATGAAGTGCAGACCGGGCACTCCCTCGGCCAGCAAGCGTGCGCAGAACTCCGTGGCGAATTCGATACCGATGGAGCGTACCGCCGCCGGATCGTCCTTCGCTGTGAGGATCCGCTCTTTCAGGGCATCCGGGAACACCGCGTTGGTGAGGGACGGCACCCGGGCGAGGGTCTTCGCACTGGCGATCGGCATGACCTCGGGGATGATCGGGGTCTCGCAGCCGGCGGCCGCGACCCGGTCGCGCAGCCGCAGGTAGTCCTCCGGGTCGAAGAACATCTGGGTGATGGCGTAGTCGGCGCCCGCGCGGCACTTGTCGACGAAGTGGCGGACGTCGGCGTCCCAGTCCGCGGAACGCGGGTGCATCGCGGGGAAGGCAGCGACGCCGACGCAGAAGTCGCCCGAGGTCTTGATCAGTTCGACGAGTTCGGCGGCGTAGGTCAGGCCCCGGGGGTGCGGCACCCACTCGCCCATCGGGTCGCCGGGCGGGTCGCCGCGCAGCGCCAGCATGTTGCGGATCCCGGCGTCGGCGTACTGGCCGATGATGTTGCGCAGGTCGGCCACCGAGTGGTCGACGGCGGTGAGGTGGGCGATCGGGGTGAGGGTGGTGTCCGAGGCGATGGCCTCGGTCGCCTTCACGGTGCCGGCGCGGGTGGAGCCGCCCGCGCCGTAGGTGACGGAGACGAAGTCGGGCGCCACGGCCTCGACCCGGCGCAGCGCGTTCCACAGGTTCCGCTCGCCCTTGGACGTCTTGGGGGCGTAGAACTCGAACGAATACGTCGTCTTGCCGGTCGCGAGCATGTCGCGCACGGTGCGGGCGTGATCCGACCTGGTGGATGCGGTGCCGAGGGCCATAGTCGCAGGTTAACCAGGGGTGGACGGTCCCCCAACCAGATGCGGGAAATTTGCCTGATTTGCCCGTTCTCCGTCCACCCCTTGGACAAAAACGTGGACAGGAGGGCCCGAAGGGGCTGGTGGGGAAGGTCCCGGGGTGCGGCCGCGCGGCCGTCACACCTGCCGGAGCCGCTTCGCGAACTCCGCCGCCGCGGCCCCGGGGTCGTCGGCCTCGGTCAGCGCACGCACGACGACCGCTCTGCGGGCACCGGCGTCCAGCACCTGGTCGAGGTTGCCGAGGTCGATGCCGCCGATGGCGAACCAGGGGCGGTCGGTGCCCAGGGAGGCGGTGTACCGGACCAGGTCCAGGCCGGGCGCGTGGCGGCCGGGCTTGGTGGGGGTGGGCCAGCACGGGCCGGTGCAGAAGTAGTCCACGCCGTTCTGTGCGGCGGCCGCGGCGGCCTCGGACTCGGCGTGCGTGGAGCGGCCGATCAGGACGTCGTCGCCCAGGATGGCGCGGGCCGCGGGGACCGGGAGGTCGCCCTGGCCGAGGTGCAGGACGCCGGCGCCGGCCGCGTGGGCGACGTCCGCGCGGTCGTTGACGGAGAGCAGCTTGCCGTGCCGGGCGCAGGCGTCGGCGAGGACCGCCAGGTGCTCCAGCTCCTCGGCGGCCTCCATGCCCTTGTCGCGCAGCTGCACGATGTCGACCCCGCCGGCCAGGACCGCGTCCAGGAACTCGGGCAGGTCGCCCTGGCGCCGGCGGGCGTCCGTGCAGAGGTACAGGCGGGCGTCGGCGAGCGCGGTGCGGGCGGTGTCGGACATGCGTGGGTCCCCCGGGGGCGGTGTCGGCGGGTGCCGTGCGGGTGGCGCGTGGGCAGGCCCACGCGCCACCCCGGTACGGCTCGGGTCAGACGGCGAGCGCCTGGGCGCGGCGCTTCACCTCCGTGCCGCGATTCTCGCTCAGGGCCTGCGCGGGGGTGCCGGGCAGGGTCGGGTCGGGGGTGAAGAGCCACTCGATCATCTCTTCGACCGTGAAGCCGTCGTCCCGCAGGAGCGTCAGGGTTCCGGAGAGGCCCTTGACGACCTTGTCCCCGTCGATGAAGGCGGCGGGCACGTGCAGCGCCCTGTTCTCGCCCCGGCGCACGGCGACGAGCTGGCCCTCCTTGACCAGCTGCCGCACACGCGTCACCTCGACACCGAGCATCTCGGCGATGTCGGGGAGGGTGAGCCAGGCGGGGACGAGAGCATCGATCTTTGCGTCAATCTCGGTCACGTGTCGATGGTAGTGCCGGGGTGTGACAGTGGCCCTCCGCGGCACCGTCGTGGCTGGTCGCGCCGGTCAGGAAACCGTCGCGCCCTTCAGCGGCTTCGCGGGGTCGGCCACCACGGCCGGGTCCAGGGGGCGGGCCGATTCGATCAGGCGGCGGCCCTGGGCCAGGTCTCTCGGGCGGCCCACGGCCAGGAGGGCGGCCAGGCGGTCCTCGCGGAGCCAGCAGACGGTCCAGGCCGGATCGGAGGGGTCGCCGCGCCAGAGCAGGCGGTCGGCCGTGGTGTGGTGGCCCGCGTACTGGACGAAGCGGCCGAACTGCTCGGACCAGAAATAGGGCACCGGGTCGTAGGCCGCGGGGGTGAGGCCGATGATGTTCGCCGCGACCGTGCGCGGGCCCTGGAGTGCGTTGTCCCAGTGGTGGACGAGGAGCCGCTCGCCGTACCGGCCCGACGGGAAGGAGGCGCAGTCGCCGACCGCGTACACATCGGGCACGGAGGTGCGCAGGTGGTCGTCGGCGACGACCTCCCCGTGCGCGCCCAGCTCGACGCCGGAACCGGCCAGCCAGGCGGTGGCGGGCCGGGCGCCGATGCCGACGACGACGGCGCCCGCGGGCAGCCGGGAGCCGTCGGCGAGCACGACCTCACCGGGTTCCACGCGCGCCACGCGCGCGTGGGTGCGCAGTTCGGCGCCGGCGTCGGCGTACCAGGCGGCCATCGGGGCGGCGACCTCGGCGGGCAGCACGCCCGCGAGGGGGCGGTCGGCGGCCTCGACGACGGTGACCGCGCACCCGGCCTGGCGGGCGGCGGTGGCGAACTCGGCGCCGATCCATCCGGCGCCGACGACCACGATGTCGTGCTGCCGGGCGAGCACCGGCCGCAGCCGTTCGGCGTCGTCGAGGGTGCGCAGCAGGTGCACGCCGGGCACGCCCTCGGCGCCCGGCAGCAGGATCGGTGCGGCACCGGTGGCGAGGACCAGGTCGTCGTACGGCACCGGACCGGCCTCGGTGTCCAGCTCGTGATCGGCGGGGCGGAAGCCGAGCACCTCGCAGCCGAGCCGGAGGCCGACGTCGAGCGCCGCGAAGTCGACGTCGAAGGCGGACCCCTCGGCCTTGCCGAGCAGCACGGCCTTGGACAGCGGCGGCCGGTCGTACGGCTGGTGCGGCTCGGCGCCGACGACCGTGACGGTGCCGGTGAAGCCCTGTTCCCGCAGCGCGACCGCGGTCTGCACCCCGGCCATCCCGGCGCCCACGACGACCACGCGCCGCCCCGGCGAACCGCCCTCTTCCCGTGTCTGCTCAGTCACCCGATCACCATAAACAACTGACAGGCCGTCAGTCACCGGGGGCCGCCCGGGGAGGGCTAGGGTCTGTCCGGCGGATCAGGTCGCAGGAAATCGGCCGGGCCTCATCAGCACCGGTGAGCGGGGCTTGGCGCGTGCAGCTGCAAGGCGGAGGAGGGCGCCGACGCGGAGCGTCGGCAACCGACGACAACGCCGCAGATGCGCGTGCCAAGCCCCGCGTCTGCGGCATGATCCGCCGGACAGGCCCTAGCCCGGCGTGATCCGGAGCGGAGGCGCTAGGGTGGCCCCCGTACACGCACTCGCGGGAGCCCGGACGCACCGGGCTGAGAGGGAGGCTGGCGGCCTCCGACCGTACGAACCTGATCCGGGTCATGCCGGCGAAGGGAGGGGCTGGACGCCCATGTCGTCACGTACGTCCGACGTCCTCGTCATCGGGGGCGGGATCATCGGCCTGGTCACGGCCTGGCGGGCCGCGCAACGCGGGCTCACCACGGCCGTGGCGGACCCCGAGCCGGGAGGCGGGGCCGCGCGCGTCGCGGCCGGGATGCTGGCCGCGGTCACCGAACTGCACTACGGCGAGGAGACCCTGCTCGCCCTGAACCTGGAGTCCGCCCGGCGCTATCCCGGCTTCGCCGCCGAGCTGACCGAGCTGACCGGGCACGACCTGGGGCACCGCCGCTGCGGCACCCTCGCCGTCGCCCTCGACGCCGACGACCGCGCCCACCTGCGCGAACTGCACGCCCTGCAGCAGCGCTCCGGGCTGGACTCGGTGTGGCTGTCGGGCCGGGAGTGCCGGCGCCTGGAGCCGATGCTCGCACCCGGGGTGCGCGGCGGGCTGCGGGTCGACGGCGACCACCAGGTCGATCCGCGGCGGCTGGCCACGGCCCTGGTCGCGGCCTGCGAGAAGGCCGGGGTCGTGTTCCACCGCGTGTGGGCCGAGCGGCTGGACCTCGCCGGCGGGCGGGCCGTCGGCGTCACCACCGCGGACGGCACCGCGCTGCGCGCCGGACAGGTGGTGCTCGCGGCCGGCAGCCTCAGCGGGCGGCTCCCCGGCGTCCCCGACGACGTGCTGCCGCCGGTGCGGCCCGTGAAGGGGCAGGTGCTGCGCCTGACCGTGCCACCGCGGTTCGCGCCCTTCCTGAGCCGTACCGTCCGGGCCGTGGTGCGCGGCAGCCACGTCTACCTGGTGCCCCGGGAGAACGGCGAACTGGTCGTCGGCGCCACCAGCGAGGAACTGGGCTGGGACACCACGGTGACCGCCGGCGGGGTGTACGAACTGCTGCGCGACGCCCATGAGCTGGTGCCCGGGATCACCGAACTGCCGCTGACCGAGACCCGGGCCGGGCTGCGCCCCGCGTCCCCCGACAACGCGCCGCTGCTCGGGCCGAGCGGCCTGGACGGGCTGCTGCTGGCCACCGGGCACTACCGCAACGGGGTGCTGCTCACGCCGGTCACCGGGGACGTGCTGGCGCACGCGCTGGTCACCGGTGAGCTGCCGGAGGAAGCGCGCCCGTTCACGCCCCGGCGCTTCGCCGCCGCCGTCGCCCTTTCGGAGCAGTCCGCATGAACCTCTCCGTCGACTCCGTCCACACCTTCATCACCGTGTCCGTCAACGGGGAGCGCCGCGAGGTCCCCGCGGGCACGGTGCTCGACTCGCTCGTACGGTCCCTGTCGCCGGCGCCGTCCGGCGTGGCCGCAGCGCTCAACGAGACCGTCGTCCCGCGCACGCGGTGGGCCGGCACGGTCCTCGCCGACGGCGACCGTGTCGAAGTCCTCACCGCCGTTCAAGGAGGCTGACCCATGGCCGACGATCCCTTCGTCCTCGGGGGTACGTCCTTCTCGTCCCGGCTGATCATGGGCACGGGGGGTGCGCCGAGCCTGGACGTGATGGAGCGGGCGCTGGTCGCCTCCGGCACCGAGCTGACCACCGTCGCGATGCGGCGGGTCGATCCCGGGGTGCACGGATCGGTGCTGTCCGTGCTGCGGCGGCTGGGCATCCGGGTGCTGCCGAACACCGCGGGGTGCTACACCGCGGGAGAGGCCGTGCTCACGGCGCGGCTGGCGCGGGAGGCGCTGGGCACGGATCTGATCAAGCTGGAGGTCATCGCCGACGAGCGGACGCTGCTGCCGGATCCGGTGGAGTTGCTGGAGGCGGCGGAGACGCTGGTCGACGACGGGTTCACGGTGCTGCCGTACACGAACGACGATCCGGTGCTGGCGCGGAAGCTGGAGGATGTGGGGTGCGCGGCGGTGATGCCGCTGGGGTCGCCGATCGGGTCGGGGCTGGGGATCCGCAACCCGCACAACTTCCAGTTGATCGTGGAGCGGGCGGGGGTGCCGGTGATCCTGGACGCGGGGGCCGGTACGGCGTCGGACGTGGCGCTGGCGATGGAGCTGGGGTGTGCGGGGGTGATGCTCGCTTCCGCGGTGACGCGGGCGCAGGAGCCGGAGGTGATGGCCGGTGCGATGCGGCACGCGGTGACCGCGGGGCGGTTGGCACGGCTGGCGGGACGCATCCCGCGCCGCCACTTCGCCTCAGCGTCGTCGCCTGCGGCTGGCCTGGCCGTGCTTGACCCGGAGCGGCCCGCGTTCTGACCCGAATCCGCAGGCGGCAACTCCGGCCGCGCGTGTGGCCCGGTCGCTCCGACCAGACCGGGACCTCGGTCGTGGGCTGGTCGGACCCGCCAGCCCACGGACGCGGCCGTCGGGCAGATCCGCGACAAGCACCCTACCGCCCTGCGCCCTGTGCGCGGCGTCGCCCCCGCGGCGGACCAGGTCCCCCAGTATCGAACCTCTGTACGACCTTGCACTCTTTCGCCTAGGCTGTCACCGCACGTGATCAGGGCCTGACCAGTCCGTAGCCGCACGTGCGTCAGTCAGCGACCGGGGGAACGCCGTCGCTCACGGGGAGGGGTCGCTTCGTCATGCCGTCCTGCCGTCCTTGCCGTCTTTTCGGACGTCCGCATGCCGCGAGTCAGTCGAAGGCACTCGCATCTGAGGTCACCTCAGCGATCTGCTGAGGGCGTTTCAGGTCCGTCCGGCTGTACCTCTGCTCCTCGGCCGCACCGCCGGCCGCGCCCCCCATGACCGCAGGAAGGGTTGCTCTTTTGCGCCCCAGACCGTGGTTCCGCCTGCCCGCATCACGAAGATCACGAAAGTTCACGCCCGCCGTCACCTCGGTCGCCGCTCTGGCGGTTCTGGCCGGACTGGCGGTTCATCCTGGTGGCCTGCCGAGCCCGGTGACCGCTCCCTCGGCCGACTCCTACCCCTGGTACCAGGACACGAGCGCCGAGCAGTTGCGCCAGGACCAGTGCCTGATGTCCGACGTACTGCGCCTGGGCGGCCCGTCGATGGCCTCCACCGCGCAGAACGGCCTCGACCAGCCGGCCGACATGCTGCACGCCCTGGCCGACCGGGACAACTGGGCGAAGACGCCGCTCGCGACGGCGTATCAGGCCGACCGTGACGCGGCGGACAAGGAGATGGCCGGTCTGTCGGCGCTTCGGGATGGCTGGCAGAAGCCCCTGGCCGGCCTGGAGACACCCGCCGGGTTCACCGAGACCGGGTTCCACTCACCCCCTGATGGCGACAAGAGTTTCTACAACCAGACGGGCCTGTCCGCGTGGGTGGCCGACAGGTTCTGGCAGAGCGACGAGGACTTCTACCAGGACGAGACCCCGAGGGCCGGCACTAGCACCCTGACAGCCGTCGACGCGCTGGGCACCCCCCTCTACGGGAAGGATCCGGCCCCGGACGGCAAGACGACCGCGGAGTGGAACCGTGCCCTTGCCGAGCACAACGCGTTCGAGTGGATGCACGGCGGACCGGGCACGAAGGCGGGGGCTGACGACGCCCGCCTGTTCCTCTCCTCGGGCGGTTTCCCGCACGTGGCTCCCGCGCCGGGCACGCCGGAGTACCGCATAGCCGTGGAGGACGTGAAGTCCCGTTTCGCCGCATGCGGTTGGCGTGACCCGCTCGACCCGGACGGTGTGCTGGGCAACGTGACGGCGACCGCGGCCGAGGAGTGGCAGAAGGAGGTCGCCTCCCAGGCCACCCAGCGCGACGAGGTCCTGGACGCGAACAAGGACGCCGTCGGCGCGCTCGCCAAGGGGGCGAAGGCGCTCAGCACCATGCTGGGACACTCCTGGGTCGCCGACCACCTCACCCGCTGGCAGGACTACTGGAGCCCCGGTGGCCTCGGCTGGGTCGGCGACTCCCCGGCGGTCATCCAGGTCGTCGCCGCCAGGGGCAAGTGCCTGGACGTGCAGGGCTCGGGGAAGACCAACGGCACCCCCGTCCAGATCTACACCTGCAATGACACCAGTGCCCAGAGGTGGCAGGTCTTCGGCGACGACGGCGGCTACGCCCTGCGCAACATCAACGCGCAGAAGTGCCTGGACGTGAAGAGCAGCGACGACGCCAACGGCACCAAGATCCAGATCTGGACCTGCAACGGCTCGGCGGCCCAGCGGTGGAACTTCGACGCCCACGCCGCCAGTGAGCTGCGCAATGCCGCTACGGACAAGTGCCTGGACCTTAACTCGTTCGCCAACGGCAAGGACTCCTGGCTGTGGAGCTGCGACAACAGCGACGGGCAGAAGTTCCGGCTCGTCCCCAAGGGCCACCAAGGCGCCGACACCCTCTCGTACCCGTCGAAGGCGCAGTTCAGCAAGGCGAAGAAGGGCGTCACCGACGCCCGAACCGGAGCGAAGGCGCAACTCGCCGTCCTCAAGGCCCAGCTCACCGCCGCACAGAAGGCCGGCACCACCTCCGACCAGGCCATGCAGGCCGCGTACGACATCGCCGACGCCAACGGCGCTCCCCGGGGCCGCGGCCTGCTGGTCGGTCAGCAGAAAGCACAGGTGACCAAGGGAGCCGTGGCCGCGCTCGCGGCGATGGTGAAGGCCGGCGAGACGGCCGAGGCCGCCACCCGCGCCTCGGCCGCCGACAGCCAGACCGTCGCCGAGCGTGCGCTCGCCCAGGCGGCGCAGTCGAAGGCGGAGTTCCGCAAGGAGGCCGCGAAGACGGCCGAGTCGCAGGCCAAGGCCGCGGCGGACGCGGCGAAGGTGCACCGCGACAACGCGAAGAAGGACAAGGAGACCGCCGAGAGCAAGCTGACGGTCGCGGTCAAGGCGGAGGGCGACGCGAAGGCGGCCGCCGCCGACGCCCACGCCCGGCGCCTCGACGCCGAGGCCGAGGAGAAGACCGCCAAGGCGGCGAAGGAGACCGCCGCCGCGAAACAGGCGGAAGCCGCCACCGACAAGACGACGGCCCTGTCCGAGGCGACGAAGGCCAAGGACGCCAAGGACAAGGCGGAGGCCGCGGAGAAGACGGCCGGCTCCAAGCGCGACGACGCGGTCAAGGCCGCCGGCGACGCCAGGGACAAACGCGACGACGCCTGGGACGCCAAACAGAAGGCCAACGCCGCCCGCGCCAAGGCCGACGCCAAGGACGCCTACGCCGACTCACTGGACTCCGGCGACGCGGCCGACGCCGCCCGCACCGCCGCCAACGACGCCGACCAGCACGCCGACGACGCCGAAACCGCAGCGACCAAGGCCCAGTCCGCGGCCGACGCCGCCACCAAGGCGGCAGCCGACGCCGACGCCGCGGCCACCCGCGCCGAAGCAGCCGCCAAACGCGCCCGCTCCGACGCCGACGCCGCCCAGGCCGACAAACTCAAGGCCGACGCGGACGTGAAAACCGCGACCAGCGCCGCCGCCGACGCCATCAAAGCCTCCCAGGACGCCTCCTCCCAGGCAAAAACAGCCGTCAAACTCGCGAACGAGGCCGAAGGACACGCCAAGGACGCCAAAACCCAGGCGGACCAGGCGGACCAGGAAGCCGGCAACGCGGTCGCGGCCGCGGCGAAAGCCGTCGGCTACGCCCACGTCACCGCCCAGGCCGCCGTGGACGCCGGCACGTCGGCACAGCAAGTCGCCGCCCCGGCCAACGACGCCGTCCAGCTCGGCTCCCCCTACATCACCACCGACTCCGCCGCCGGCCTGGTCGTCCTCACCGGACAGGCATCCAAGACGATCGCCGAACAGCAGCAAGCCGTCGCCGACGCCCACGCCAAGAACGCCACGGCCGAGGCCGACGCCGCCAAGAACCTCGCCGACCAGGCGAAGGGAGACGCCAAGGAGGCCTACCAGCACGCGGCCAACGCCGCCCGATACGCCGCCGACGCCCTCACCTACTCCAAGGACGCCCTGACCTACGCGGCCGACGCCGCCACCGCGGCCTCCAAAGCAGCAGCCGCCCTGGCCCGCACCATCACCTACGACCAACAAGCCACCGACGACGCCGACGCAGCCGACAAGGCCGCCGGCAAGGCCGAGGGCTACGCCAAAGACGCCCGCGACTCCGCCGACACCGCCGAACTCGACGCCTCCGCCGCCCGCACCGCAGCAGCCCAGGCCCAACAGGACGCCAAGGACGCCCGCTCCGCAGCCGACCGAGCAGACACCGCCGCAACAGAGGCCGAACAGGCAGCCAAGGACGCGAACAAGTACGCCAAGGAAGCACAAGACGCCGCCACCGAGACCCAGAACAAGGGGAACGGGAAGCAGATCCAGACGGGCACCATCCTCGACTCGGCCGGCCACATCGGCAACGTGTTCTATGTCGTCGACCACTATGAGAACGTCGGCGAGCCGAAGACCCTCTCCAAGACGTCGGCCTGCGACGACTGGAAGAGCAGGATCGCCTACAAGGGCAACTGCACCGTCACTGCGAAGATCACCTACAAGGCGATCCTCAACCTGTACCTGTGCACCGGGGAGGACCTCAACCCGGCGTACAACCTCTGCCCCTCCGAGTCGGCGGTGTACCTCGGCCAGCAGCCGTCCGAGGAGATGACCAAAGAGGTCACGCACACCATCACGATTGCGGAATTCAACGCGGACATCGATCCGACCGACATCCTCTTCGGCAGTTGGATCGACTGCGGCAAGAAGATCGGCTCGATGCTCAGGATCTCGGGCGGCGGAGGCAACTGGGGTGGATGTGGCTGGGCCGCCTTCGACGTCGCCAGCCTGTTGGCAGGCAAAGCCGTCCGGCCGATCGCGGAAGCAGTGCGCGCCGTCGATGCCGCCATGCGCACCGGCATCGGAGTCGCCGACGCGCTGAAGGCGCTACGCACGCTGCGTATCGACGCGGACGCGTTGGCGGGTATCGAGCGGTCGGCGCGCATCTCCGAGGAGTTTCGCACAGCCTGCGAGGTCAACAGCTTCCCCGGCGACACCGAGGTGCTCATGGCGGACGGCTCACGTCGGCCCATCAGCCAGGTAGGTGTAGGGGACCGTCTCGCGGCCATGGAGCCGGTCACCGGCCGGCTCCAGACGCGGCAGGTGACCGACACCTACAAGCACGACACCCAGCAGCTGGTGGACATTACCGTTGCCGGCGGAGGGAAGCTGGCCAGCACCGTCGGCCACAAGTTCTACGTGGTGGACCGCGGGTGGACGCTGGTTTCCGACCTGCACGTCGGCGACCGGCTGCGCACACCGGACGGCTCCGTCCACCCGGTGACCGCCCTCCACGACCGCTCGGGCCTGACTCCGCGCACGGTCTACGACCTCACCGTCGACGACCTGCACACGTTCTTCGTACTCGCGGGCACCACCCCGGTCCTTGTTCACAATTGCAAGGTCGCCTTGGGGTGGCAGAGAAATGGAGCGCTCGACGCGTGGGCTCGGCTTCCGGGGAACAAGTTCACCACCTTCTCCATCGCGCGCCCAGAGGACTTCGCCGCACTGGCGAGGAAGGCCATCGCCGACCCGAACGTGGAGCTGCACGTCAACATGACGGGACTGGAACTGCACGGAGACTTCGTGGCCGCCGCCGAGCGCGGCCTGAGGGGTGGTGAAGGCGGAGCAGCCGCAACAGACTATGAGATGTCCTTGATCGCGAGAGCCGTCGCCAATGGTCAGCGCACATGGAGTTCGGTGAAGTTCTATTTTCCGACGGGCGCCGATGACACCGTGGAGCTCAGAAAGATAGACGCGCCGGATCTGACAAAGCTGGGGAAGCTTGACCCCGTAGACGGGGGGAAATTCAATTACTGCCACCACTGCTGAGGGATCCAACCAACATGAACGCCCCTGGGAAAGATTTGTACCCGGACGTGACCGCCTCGGGTGGCCTCGGGCCAGCCATGCGGGAGGCAGCACAGCTGCGCGGATGCGACACAGGGCTGGCGCCGTGGGCCGTCGACGTCGTCAGCATCGAAACGACGAGGGGTTTTCTGTCGGTCGATCTTGCGGCCGAGGAACGCCGCTTCCTGTTGAGTGTCCGCATCCCCGATTTCGACTGGGAGATCGGCTCCACGGATGACCTCGGACTGCTTGTGGAAGCGGTCGCCGCATGGTGGGAAGGCATACCGTTCGACGAGCTGGCGGAGAGATTCGGGTTCTTGGAGCTCGACGAATTCGTCGGGGCGCTCGAACGCGGAGAGCCCACAACCTCGCAGTGGACCAGACTCCTGTCGTCCGACTTCAACCGGAACCAATGGAATCTCCTGCGCCGCCTCCGTGCGGACGAGGTGCTGCGGAACATGTTCCCGACCATCACGCACGGTGCCGTGCGCCTGCGTGTAAAGGCGATGGACGCATGGAGCCGTCGGGTTCTGGTGTACGACGAGAACGGGGAACGATACGTGGTCAGGCGCGTCGAGGTGCCCGAGGCCGACTGGGTCGAGGTGCCGAGCGGTGATCTGATCGCCTACCTGCGAGCTGCCTTGGCAGAAGAGTGACCTCGACAGATGGATGAGGTCGAGCCCCGCCGGCCAACCCCTGGCGGGGCTTCTTCCTCCGTGAAGAGCGTCCCGGCTCCGTGGCCCCACGTGACGCACCCCACCGTCCCACCGCTCAAACTCCGTTGACAATGGACTGTGATCTCTCCGGCCCCCTCGATGCCCCTCCGGACGATGGGGACTTCACCTGGATGATCGAACCGGACGGAGACAGCTTCGTCATCTCCTGCGGACCCGCGTGGCGAGAGGTGGACCGCAAGTTCGAGGACCCCGGACGGGACCGCTCCGGGTGGCCTTGGGTCGGCCATGTGGGAGGCAGCGCAGCTGCGCGGATGCGACATCGGGCTGGTGCCCTGAGCCGTCGACGTCGTCAGCATTCAGACGGTGAGGGATACCTGTCAGTCGATCTTGCGGCCGAGGAACGCCGCTCCCGGTCGAGTGTCCGCATTCCCGATTTCGACTAGAAGATCGGCTCCACGGACGGGCGCCTGGGCTGCTCGGCGCTTCGGTACGGAGAGTCGTCGGTAGCCTTGTTCCGAACGGGTCCCGGAACGACTTACAGGGTCCCGTCAGCGACACCGCCGACGAACGGCCGCCAGGCGGTGGTGGCGAGCAGGAGGACGGGGCCGGTCGGGTTCTTGCTGTCTCGGACGGGGATGACAGTGCCGGGGAAGTCGTCGGAGATCTCGATGCATTCGGCGCCCTGCTGGCCTCCGCTGTAGGAGGACTTGCGCCAGCGGGCGATGTTCAGGTCCCGGGTGACTCGCATGGCTCGTATGTCTCCATCGCTGCTTCGATCAACGCCGCCGGCTCATGTGGAGAGAGGGCGCAGGCCTTCATCCGATCGTACTCTCGCATACAGCGGCGGACGGTCTCCTGGTCGTCGTAGATCTCCCCGTTCCAGGGCCCTTCGTGGTACACGGTCGTGGAGTTGTCCGGGAGCGTGAGCATGATGAGGGTGCCGTTCATCAAGGCGCAGGCGCCCAACTGGAACGGAGCCACCTGGATCGTTGTGTGGCGCCCGTACACCAGGGGCAGGAGCGAGGTGAGTTGTTCACGCATCACTGCCGGCCCACCCACGGCCTGCCGGAGGGTCGCCTCGCCGAGGATCCACCAGAAGTCCGGTGGGCAGTCGCGTCGCAGGATCTCCTGACGGCCCAGACGGGCCGCTACCAGGCCGTCGATCTCCTGCGGGGTCCTTCCTGGATCGGCTCGCAGAAACAACTCCCGCATATACGCCTTCGTTTGCGGCAGCCCCGGGATGAGGCTCGCCCCGAACGCCTGGATCCGCGCCGCCCGCACCTCCAACTCCAGGCAATGATCGAACCGATGAGCCGTGTGCTCCCTCTTCACCGTCCCCCACAGCCCCTGGAACAACTCGCCCGTGCCGAAGGCCAGGTCCAGCTATTCCGAGATCGGGGGCAGGGGGAGCCGTTCGCCCGTCTCCACGCCGTGCACGTGGGTCTTGCTGTAGTTGACGATGTCCGACAGGCGGTCCAGGGAGAGGCCGGCGAGCTCGCGTTGGCGGTGGAGTTCGACGCCGTAGAGCTCGCGGGCCGAGCGGGCGGGGTTGAGGTCGCGGGCGGGTTGGGTCATGAGGCCCCCTGGTCGTTCCGCGTCCCTGAGGGGACGTCATCTGCCGTTCACGGTAGTCGCGTTCGGTGACAGTGTGGGTGCGGAATGTGAAAGGGGGCAGGTGGGCGGTGTTCCGGATGCGCACTCGGAACAGCTTCACCCTGGTCTGCGGTGGGTGCGGGCCGTGACGCTGAACGGCGAGATACGGACACCGCCCAGGAGGCACAGTTGAGTCGCCCCGCCATTCCCCGCCTTGCCATCGGCCGGCCGCCTAGGACACACGTCCGCAGCGGCGCGGGATCGTCATGGATCACCTCGACGGGTATGTGTGGCTGCGGCCGCCCGGTGTGGGTGTCGAGTGGACGGCGTTGCCGGGCGACGTCGAGCCGGAAGGTGGTGACGGGGCGGCCGCCCGTGCGCGCGTCGCCATGGCCACTGCGCACAGGCGGAGTGAGGTGCTCCGACGAAGAGAGCTGTGCTTCCCCCGGACGGAGGGGGTGTGCCGCCTTGACAGGCACGGCCTGGGGCCGGGTCTGCGTGCGGGGCCTCTCGGCTGGCCGACCGCCCGGGGGACCCTTCAGGTGCCAGACCGTCTTCCTGCAGGAAAGGCCGTCATGTGGTCGCTGTTCGGACGTGGCGGCTTGCGTGGTCTCCGACGGCCCCTCCCGCGTGCTGGGGGTGTGTGGGGTGCGTTACAGGTCGGCTGCAGTCGGGGGGTGGGGGTGGTGGGGCGGGGTGTGGGGGCGGTGGGGGCTCGTAGACTCGCCGGGTGGATACGACCCTTCAGGACCCCCTCGTCGGGCAGGTGCTCGACGGCCGGTATCGCGTCGACGCGCGGATCGCCGTCGGCGGGATGGCCACGGTCTACCGGGCCCTGGACACCCGCCTCGACCGGGTCCTCGCGCTCAAGGTGATGCATCCGACGCTCGCGGCCGACGGCTCGTTCGTGGAGCGGTTCATCCGGGAGGCCAAGTCGGTCGCCCGGCTGGCCCATCCCAATGTGGTGCAGGTCTTCGACCAGGGGACCGACGGGTCGTACGTGTACCTGGCGATGGAGTACATCGCCGGCTGCACCCTGCGGGACGTGCTGCGCGAGCGCGGCGCGCTGCAGCCCCGGGCCGCGCTGGACATCCTGGAGCCCGTGCTGGCCGCGCTCGGCGCCGCGCACCGGGCCGGGTTCGTGCACCGGGACATGAAGCCCGAGAACGTGCTGATAGGGGACGACGGCCGGGTCAAGGTCGCCGACTTCGGCCTGGTCCGCTCGGTGGACACCGTCACCAGCACCACGGGCGCCGTCCTCGGCACCGTCTCCTACCTCGCGCCCGAGCAGATCGAGCAGGGCACCGCCGACCCGCGCGTGGACGTGTACGCGTGCGGGGTCGTGCTCTACGAGATGCTGACCGGCGACAAGCCGCACTCCGGGGACTCCCCCGCGCAGATCCTCTACAAGCACATCCACGAGGACGTGCCGCCGCCCTCCGCCCTGGTGCCGGGGCTGGCCGGCGGGCTGGACGAGCTGGTCGCGTCGGCCACCGCGCGCACCCCCGAGGGCCGGCCGCAGGACGCGGCGGCGCTGCTCGGCCAGGTGCTGCGGACGCGTGCGGCGCTCAGCGCCGAGCAGCTGGACGCCCTGCCGCCGCAGGCGCTCACCGACGGCCACGACAACGCCGAGGACCGGACGAGCGTCATTCCGCGCTCGCTGACCGTGCCCCGGCCCCTCCCGGTCAATGACGACGACGGGGACGCGGGCGCCGACCACACCACCCGGCTCGCGACGCCGCCCGTCCCCGAGCGCCGGCGGGGCCGGTCGCGGCGGCTGGTGGTGACCGTCCTCGCCGCCGTGCTGGTCGTGTTCGGTGTGGGCGCCGGGGTCTGGTACATCAACTCGGGGCAGTTCACGAAGGTCCCGCCGCTGCTGACGAGGACCGAGGCGCAGGCCAGGCAGCGGCTGCACGCGGCGGGGCTGGACGTGAAGCAGGTCAAGCGGGAGTACAGCGACACGGTCGACCGGGGCAAGGTCGTCCGGACCGACCCGGGTCCGGGCGCCCGCATCCGGGACAACGACTCGGTGACCCTGGTCGTCTCGCTCGGCCCGGAGACGGTGAACGTGCCGGACGTGGCGGGCCAGCCGCTGGACAAGGCGCGGGCCCGGCTGAAGGCGGACGGGCTGGAGCCTGGCATGGTCAGCCGCGAGTTCAGCGACGACGTCGCCAAGGGGTCCGTGATCGGTACGACCCCGGGGGCCGGCACCAAGCGGCACTCCGGGTCGGCCATCGCGATCACCGTGAGCAAGGGCAGCCCGGTCGACGTGCCGGACGTCACCGGCGAGGACCTGGACAGCGCCCGGCAGGACCTCACGGACGCCGGCCTGAAGGTGAAGGTCGCGCCCGACCGGGTCAACTCCGAGTACGACAAGGGCCAGGTCGCCCGGCAGAGCCCGGGGGACGGCAGCCAGGCCGCCGAGGGCGACACGGTGACGCTGACCCTGTCCAAGGGCCCGGAGATGGTCGAGGTGCCCGACGTGACCGGGGACAGCGTGGACGACGCGCACAAGGCGCTGGAGGGCGCCGGCTTCAAGGTGGACGAGGACCGGGGGCTGCTCGGGCTGTTCGGCGACACCGTGAAGAAGCAGTCGGTGGAGGGCGGCGACACCGCGCCCAAGGGGTCGACGATCACGATCACCATCCGGTGACGATCACGATCACCGCCCGGTGACCGGCGTCACCGGGAGCGGAGGTCCGGCGGCCGGTGCGGGCATGACACCCTGAACGGGTGAGCCCGAGTCCCTCGCCCCTCCCCCGCAACCCCGTCGGCGGTCATGTCCCGGTGGCCGGTGGCCTGCACTCCGTGGGGCTGTCGTACGCCCGTGAGCTGAAGGCCGAGACCGTGCAGGTCTTCGTCGCCAATCCGCGCGGCTGGGCGACGCCGGCGGGCAATCCCCGGCAGGACGAGGCGTTCCGCGCGGCCTGCGCCGAGGAGAGCGTCCCGGCGTACGTGCACGCCCCCTATCTGATCAACTTCGGCTCGCACACCGAGGCGACGGTCGAGCGGTCGGTGGAGTCCCTGCGGCACTCGCTGCGGCGCGGGCGCGAGATCGGCGCGCTGGGCGTGGTCGTGCACACCGGGAGCGCGACCGGCGGCCGGGACCGGGACGTGGCGCTGAAGCAGGTACGGCAGCACATGCTGCCGCTGCTGGACGAGCTGACCCACGACGACGACCCGTTCCTGCTGCTGGAGTCGACGGCCGGCCAGGGCGCCTCGCTGTGTTCGCGCACCTGGGACTTCGGGCCGTACTTCGAGGCCCTGGACGCCCACCCCAAGCTGGGGGTCTGCCTCGACACCTGCCACATCTTCGCCGCCGGCCACGACCTGACCGGCCCGCACGGCATGCACCAGACCCTCGACCTGCTGGTCGGGACCGTCGGCGAGGGCCGGCTGAAGCTGATCCACGCCAACGACTCCAAGGACGTCGCCGGCGCGCACAAGGACCGCCACGAGAACATCGGCGCGGGCCACATCGGCGAGGAGCCGTTCCGGGCCCTGATGACGCACCCGGCCACCGACGGGGTGCCGCTGGTCATCGAGACGCCCGGCGGCAAGGAGGGGCACGCGGCGGACGTGGAGCGGCTGAAGAGGCTCAGGGACGGCTGAGCCGGCGCACGGTCCGGTGGCTGGTCACAGCTCCGGGCCCTCGCCCGGTTCCTCCTGGTAGGAGTAGCGCTGTTCCTTCCAGGGGTCGCCGACGTTGTGGTAGCCGCGTTCCTCCCAGAAGCCGCGGCGGTCGGCGGTCATGTACTCCACGCCCCGGATCCACTTGGGGCCCTTCCAGGCGTACAGGTGCGGCACGATCAGGCGGACCGGGAAGCCGTGCTCGGCGGTGAGGAGTTCGCCGTCCTTGTGGGTGGCGAAGATCGCGCGGTCGGAGGCGAAGTCCGACAGGCGCAGGTTGGAGCTGAAGCCGTACTCGGCCCACACCATCACATGGGTGGCGTCGGGGGCCGGCGGGGCCAGCTCCAGGACGGTCCGGGCGGGGATGCCGCCCCACTCCGCGCCGACCATGCTGAACTTCGTCACGCAGTGCAGATCGGCCGTGACGGTGGTGTACGGCAGCGCCGTGAACTCCTCGTGGTTCCAGGTGTGCTTGTCGCCGTCGGCGGTGGCGCCGAAGACCCGGAACTCCCAGCGCTCGGGGCGGAACTTCGGGACGGGTCCGTAGTGCGTGACCGGCCAGCCGCGCTGGAGTCGCTGCCCCGGCGGAAGCTCGGACCCTGCCGTTGCTCCAGACGCGCGCTCCACCGGTCGACCCATGTCTCCATCCTGACAGACCTCGGGCAGTGCCCTTGACCACCACTCCCCGAACCGGACAACTCCCATCAAGGACGCACGTACTTACTAAGTACGCACTTACTGGACGATCTTCGCGCCCAGTGCAATCATGCGGCGGCACACCTCCCCCGTCCCCCGTGTGGAAGGAGCCGCTGCGATGCAGGGCGACCCCGAGGTCATCGAGTTCCTCAACGAGCAGCTCACCGGCGAGCTGACCGCGATCAACCAGTACTTCCTGCACGCGAAGATGCAGGAGAACTTCGGCTGGACGAAGCTCGCCAAGTACACGCGGCACGAGTCGTTCGACGAGATGAAGCACGCGGAGGTGCTGACCGACCGGATCCTGTTCCTGGAGGGGCTGCCGAACTACCAGCGGCTGTTCCACGTGCGGGTCGGGCAGACCGTGAAGGAGATGTTCGAGGCGGACCGGCAGGTCGAGGTGGAGGCGATCGACCGGCTGCGCCGGGGCATCAAGGTGATGCGCGAGAAGGGCGACATCACGTCGGCGAACATCTTCGAGGACATCCTCGCCGACGAGGAGCACCACATCGACTACCTCGACACCCAGCTGGAGCTGGTGGAGAAGCTCGGCGAGGCCCTGTACATCGCCCAGCTGATCGAACAGCCGGAAAGCTAGGCGGCCTCGTCCAGCGTGGTCTCGTCCAGTGCCGTGAGGGCCGGCCTGCCCTGGTCCGCGAGTTCTCGGCGGGGGCAGGCGCCCCGGCCGAGGAGGGACTGGATGCGGCGTACGCAGGAGCCGCAGTCGGTGCCGGCCTTGCAGGCGGACGCTATCTGGCGGGGGGTGCAGGCGCCGTCCTCCGCGTGCTGCTTGACCTGCTGCTCGGTGATGCCGAAGCAACTGCAGACGTACACGCGGGTCCACCTCCCGACGGGATCACTCTCTTACTGCCATCCCGTTTCCCGGTGAGGCAAACCTAACCTTACCCATCCCCCCGCGGGCCGCAACAGTGCCCGGGGCGCGGATCCGGTGTGATCCGCGCCCCAGATCATCACTGGTCCCGGTACATCTCCGCGACCAGGAACGCCAGGTCCAGGGACTGGCTGCGGTTCAAGCGCGGGTCGCAGGCCGTCTCGTAGCGCTGGTGCAGGTCGTCGACGAAGATCTCGTCGCCGCCGCCCACGCACTCGGTGACGTCGTCGCCGGTCAGCTCCACGTGGATGCCACCCGGATGGGTGCCCAGCTCCTTGTGGACCTCGAAGAAGCCCTTGACCTCGTCGAGGACGTCGTCGAAGCGGCGGGTCTTGTGACCGGAGGCCGCCTCGAAGGTGTTGCCGTGCATCGGGTCGGTCACCCAGGCCACGGTCGCGCCGGAGGCGGTGACCTTCTCGACCAGCTCGGGCAGCTTGTCGCGGACCTTGTCGGCGCCCATGCGCACGATGAAGGTCAGCCGGCCCGGCTCACGGTCGGGGTCCAGGCGCTCGATGTACTGCAGTGCCTCCTCGGCCGTCGTCGTCGGGCCGAGCTTGATGCCGATCGGGTTGCGGATCTTCGAGGCGAACTCGATGTGCGCGTGGTCCAGCTGCCGGGTGCGCTCACCGATCCACACCATGTGCCCGGAGACGTCGTACAGCCTGCCCGTGCGGGAGTCGACCCGGGTGAGCGCCGACTCGTAGTCGAGCAGCAGCGCCTCGTGCGAGGAGTAGAACTCGACGGTCTTGAACTCCTCCGGGTCGGTGCCGCAGGCCCGCATGAAGTTCAGCGCGCTGTCGATCTCGCGGGCGAGCTGCTCGTAGCGCTGGCCCGACGGGGACGACTTCACGAAGTCCTGGTTCCAGGCGTGCACCTGGCGCAGGTCGGCGTAGCCGCCGGTGGTGAAGGCGCGCACCAGGTTCAGCGTGGACGCGGACGCGTGGTACATCCGCTTCAGCCGCTCGGGGTCCGGGATCCGGGCGGCCTCGGTGAAGTCGAAGCCGTTGACCGAGTCGCCGCGGTAGGTCGGCAGGGTCACGCCGTCGCGGGTCTCGGTCGGCTTGGAGCGCGGCTTGGAGTACTGGCCGGCGATCCGGCCCACCTTCACCACGGGCACGGAGGCCGCGTAGGTCAGGACGGCACCCATCTGCAGCAGCGTCTTGAGCTTGTTGCGGATGTGGTCGGCGGACACCGCGTCGAAGGCCTCGGCGCAGTCGCCGCCCTGGAGCAGGAACGCCTCTCCCTTGGCGACGGCCGCCATCCGGGCGCGCAGCTGGTCGCACTCGCCCGCGAAGACGAGCGGCGGATACGACTCAAGGTCCGCGATCACTGCGCGCAGAGCCTCGGTGTCGGGGTACTCGGGCTGCTGCGCCGCGGGCAGGTCTCGCCAGGTGTTGCCAGCGCTCTGGCTGGTCTTAGCGTTCACGGTCACCTCAACAACACTACGGGGTCGTGTCGCCGCATTTTTCCCCTGCTCGAAACGTGAGACGCGGTGATTGCCCCGTGGACGGCCGGGTCGTGGGGTAGGGTTCCCGGCATGTTCGCGCACACGACCCGGAACTGGTGGTGGACCGCTCCTTCGGCGGCCCACTGACTGCGCGTACGCACGACTTCGCGAAGGCCGCCCCGAGGGGCGGCCTTCGGCGTTTCCGGGGCCGTTCCTCTCACTCGACTCGACGTCAAGAGGAACCATGGACCTGACACGCCTGCTGGACGACCCCCGCCCCTTCGCCCTGCTCCGCCGCCGTACTCCCGGCCGGGACGAGCGGACGGTGGAGGTGCTGCTCGGCCCGGTCGCGCCCCGCGACCGGCTGGCCGACCTGCCCGACGAGGGACTGGCCCTCGTCCCGTTCCGGCAGATCCACGAGCGCGGCTTCGACGTACGCGACGACGGCACGCCCCTGCTGGTGCTCACTCCCGAGGAGTCGTACGAGATCCCGCTCGCCGAGGCGCTGGGGCAGTTGCCGGGGCACGCGGTGCGGGTCGAGGGCGGCGGTTTCGACGTCGGCGACGAGGAGTACGGCGAGATCGTCGGGCGGGTGCTGCGGGAGGAGATCGGCCGGGGCGAGGGCGCCAACTTCGTGATCCGGCGGACGTACGAGGGTGAGATCCCCGGGTTCGGGCGGGCGGACGCGCTGGCACTGTTCCGGCGGCTGCTGGAGGGCGAGCGGGGCGCGTACTGGACGTTCGTCGTGCACACGCCCGAGCGCACCCTGGTGGGGGCCAGCCCGGAGGTCCACGTCCGCATGACCGGCGGCACCGTGGTGATGAACCCGATCAGCGGGACGTACCGCTATCCCGACGGGGGGCCGACGCCCGAGCACCTCCTGGACTTCCTCGCCGACGGCAAGGAGATCGAGGAGCTGTCGATGGTGGTCGACGAGGAACTGAAGATGATGTGCACCGTCGGCGACATGGGCGGGGTGGTCGTCGGCCCGCGGCTGAAGGAGATGGCGCACCTCGCGCACACCGAGTACGAGCTGCGCGGGAAGTCCTCCCTGGACGTGCGGGAGGTGCTGCGGGAGACCATGTTCGCGGCGACGGTCACCGGGTCGCCCGTGCAGAACGCGTGCCGGGTGATCGAGCGGCACGAGGTGGGCGGGCGTGGCTACTACGCGGGCGCGCTGGCGCTGCTCGGCCGGGACTCCGGGGGCGCGCGGACGCTGGACTCCCCCATCCTGATCCGCACCGCCGACATCTCGGCCGACGGGCGGCTGCGGGTGCCGGTCGGCGCGACGCTGGTGCGCGGGTCCGATCCGGCGGGCGAGGTGGCCGAGACCCATGCGAAGGCGGCGGGCGTCCTGGCCGCCCTGGGGGTACGTCCGTCCCGGCCGCGCGAGGAGCTACGGCGCCCCCGGCTGGCCGACGACCCCCGGGTGCGGGCCGCGCTGGACGGGCGCAGGTCGGCGCTGGCGCCGTTCTGGCTGCGGATGCGGGAGGAGGCGCCGGGGGCGGCCGCCGGGGCCGCCGGGGCCGCCGGGCACGCGTTCGTGGTGGACGCCGAGGACACGTTCACGGCGATGCTCGCGCACGTGCTGCGCTCGGGCGGGCTGGAGGTGACCGTCCGGCGCTACGACGAGCCGGGGCTGCGGGAGGCGGTGCTCGCGCATGCCGGACCGGTGGTGCTGGGGCCCGGGCCGGGTGATCCGTCCGATCTCGCCGACCCGAAGATGCGGTTCCTGCGGGAGCTGACCTCGGCTGTGCTGCTGCGGGAGCACGGGGGTGGGGTGCTCGGGGTGTGCCTGGGGCATGAGCTGATCGCGGCGGAGTTGGGGCTGGATGTCGTCCGCAAGGAGGTGCCGTATCAGGGGGCGCAGACGGTGATCGACCTGTTCGGTCGTCCGGAGACGGTGGGGTTCTACAACAGCTTCACGGCTCGGTGCGGCGAGGGTGCCTTGCGGGCGTTGGCCGCGCGGGGGGTGGAGGTGAGCGTCGGCTCGAACGGTGAGGTGCATGCGCTGCGGGGGCCGGGGTTCGCCGGGGTGCAGTTCCACCCCGAGTCCATCCTCACCCTGAACGGCCCGGAAATCGTGGGCGACCTGGTGTCCACCGCGCGCCCGGTACGCAACTAGCCTCCTCGCCCCGCCGCCCCTACCCGTTCCCGTCCCTTCAAGGGGCGCTGCCCCTTCGCCCCCGGATGTGCAGGCCGGTGGGGGTTCCTCGCGCAGTTCCCCGTGCCCCTGAAGGGGCGCGGGCCCCCACCGCGGGGACGCGAGCAACCCCCACACGCCCCCACCAGGGGTAGCGCCCCTGTAGGGGCGCGGGGAACTGCGCGAAGGGGGGCCAGGGGGCGGAGCCCCCAGGACAGGAACGGGTAGGGGCGGCGGGGGCGGAATCCCTCTGTGGGTCAGCCGAAGAAGACTCCTACCTCGGCGTACAGGGCGGGGTCGACTGTCTTCAGCTTGGCTGTGGCCTCGGAGATGGGGACGCGGACGATGTCCGTGCCGCGCAGAGCGACCATCTTGCCGAAGTCGCCGTCGCGCACGCAGTCGATCGCGTGCAGGCCGAAGCGGGTGGCGAGCCAGCGGTCGAAGGCGCTCGGGGTGCCGCCCCGCTGAATGTGCCCGAGGACAGTGGTGCGCGCCTCCTTGCCCGTGCGCTTCTCGATCTCTTTCGCCAGCCACTCCCCGATCCCGGACAACCGCACATGCCCGAAGGAATCCAGCGACCCGTCCTTGAGCACGACATCTCCATCCCTCGGCATCGCCCCCTCGGCGACGACGACGATCGGGGCGTACGACGCCTTGAACCGGGAAGTGATCCAAGAGCACACCTGGTCGAGGTCGAACCGCTGTTCCGGGATGAGGATGACGTTGGCGCCGCCGGCCAGCCCGGAGTGGAGGGCGATCCAGCCGGCATGCCGGCCCATCACCTCGCAGACCAGCACCCGCATATGGGATTCCGCGGTGGTGTGCAGCCGGTCGATGGCCTCGGTCGCGATACCGACCGCGGTGTCGAAACCGAAGGTGTAGTCCGTGGCCGACAGATCGTTGTCGATGGTCTTCGGCACGCCGACACACGGCACCCCGTACTCGTCGGACAGCCGGGCCGCCACCCCCAGCGTGTCCTCGCCCCCGATCGCGACGAGCGCCTCCACCTCCAGCTTGGCGAGGTTCTCCTTGATCCGGCGGATGCCGTTCTCCGTCTTCAGCGGATTGGTGCGCGAGGAGCCGAGGATGGTGCCGCCGCGGGGCAGGATGCCGCGCACCGCGGGGATGTCGAGGCGGACGCTGTCCCCTTCGAGGGGGCCGCGCCAGCCGTCCCGGAAGCCGACGAAGTCGTAGCCGTACTCCTGCACGCCCTTGCGGACGATGCCCCGGATGACGGCGTTGAGCCCGGGGCAGTCGCCGCCTCCGGTCAGTACTCCGACCCGCATGGAAATGTCCCTTCGCCGCGGTTGCCTGAGGACAGGCTGACGGACAGTCACGCTAATGGTGATTCGCGTCACACCGTGAGAGGCGGGTAGGGCAATTCCGGTGAACGGCGGGGAGTTCGCTTTACTCCTCGTCAAGCCCGCGTTCTATCGCGTACCTCACCAGTTCGACCCTGTTGTGCAGCTGGAGCTTGCCCAGGGTGTTCTGGACGTGGTTCTGGACCGTGCGGTGGGAGATGACGAGGCGTTCGGCGATCTGCTTGTAGCTCAGGCCCTTGGCGACCAGCCGCAGCACCTCCGTCTCCCGGTCGGTGAGCCGGGGCGCGCCCGGCTCGTCCGCGTCCGGTGCGGGAGCGGGTTCGGAGGCCAGCCGCCGGTACTCGCCGAGGACCAGCCCGGCGAGGCCCGGCGTGAACACCGGGTCGCCTACGGCGGTACGGCGCACCGCGTCCAGCAGGTCCTCGGTGGAGGCGGACTTCAGCAGGTAGCCGGTCGCGCCGGACTTCACCGCCTCCAGCACGTCGGCGTGCTCACCGCTCGCGGACAGCACGAGGACGCGCAGGGCGGGATTGTGGGAGACGAGTTCCTTGCACACCTGGACGCCCGGCTTCGCGGGCAGGTTGAGGTCCAGCACGAGGACGTCGGGCGCGGCGGCCTTGGCGCGGCGCACCGCCTGCTCGCCGTCGCCGGCGGTGGCGACCACCTCGAAGCCGGACTCGCCCAGGTCCCGGGCGACCGCGTCGCGCCACATGGGGTGGTCGTCCACCACCATGACCTTGATCGGGTCCCGCTGCTCGCTCATCGCTTCTCCGCCTTCCCCCGCGCCGGGTCGGCGCCCTTGGGTACCTTCAGTTCGACTTCCGTGCCCTGTCCGGGGACCGAGATCAGCTCGGCGGTGCCGCCCAGGTCGCGCAGCCGGCCCCGGATGGACTGGGCCACGCCGAGCCGGCCCTCCCCCTCGGCCTGGGCGAGCCGGCCCTCGGGGATGCCGGGCCCGTCGTCCCGTACCGTGACGACGATCTCGCCGGGCTCGTCCTCGACGAGGATCCAGGCGCGGGCGTCCTCTCCCGCGTGCCGGCGCACGTTGTCCAGGGCCGCCCCGACCGCCGCGGCCAGCTCCCGCGCCGCCGCCGGGGGCAGCGGGACCGGGGCGCCGGGTTCGGCGAGGCTGACCCGGGAGCCGGCGTGCCGGGCGAGGAGGGTGCGCAGGTCGACCTGGCCGTCCTCGGGTTCGTCGACCATCCGGACGACCGCTCCGGCGGCGGCGTCCTCCGACACCCGGGAGACCGGCACGAGGCCGCCGGAGACCAGGGTGCGCAGCGCGACCTCCTGCTCCCCCGCCATGCGCCCGAGTTCCGCCGCCTCGCCGCCGAGGACCGCGCCGCGCCGCTGGACCATGGCCAGCACCTGGAGCACACCGTCGTGGATGTCCCGGGCCAGCCGCTCCCGCTCCCGGGTGGCGGCCTCGATCTCCAGGGCGCGGGCGAGGGTGCGCTCGGAGGCGCGGGCGACCTCGACGACGTAGCCGATGGCGATGGAGGCGACCCAGACGAGGATCACGTTGTGCACGGTGTCCCGGGCGGGGGTGCCGCGTTCGACGAGGTTGACCACGGCGACGGCCGTGGAGGCGACGGCGGCCCAGCGCCAGCCGCCCTTGAGAGCGAAGGCGAGCACAGCGCCGGCGGTCCATATCGACGGCAGGGTCGGGCCGCCGCCCGCGATCCGCTCGTGGTTGTCGGCGAGCGGGGTGAGCAGGATGCCCACGACGGCGACGGTCAGGTCGGCCGCGAGGAATCGTTTGGTGCAGGCGGCCGCGTTCGCCACCCGGGGCAGGGTGGCGAGCGTCCACACGAACAGGACGGCGTAGTAGGCGACGGCGACCCAGGGGCGTGTGAAGTGGCCGTAGGCGGTGGCGCACAGGCCGATGGCGTACAGCATCGTCAGCACGCGGTAGCCGGTGAGCGCGCGCCACAGCGGCAGCTCGACCGACATCCGCATGACACGCTCGCGCTTGGGCACGGCTGATCCCCCTCGGCTCCCCGCCCGGCCCCGGCCTCTAGGTGGCCGGCTCCTCGTCCGTCCTCCCGGGCTCGTCGCTCTCCTTGGCCTCCTTGGCCTTCTCGGCGGCCTTCGCCGCCTTCGCCGCATCCGCGATCCGTCGCTTCGCGGCGGTCGCGTAGATGTCGACGTACTCCTGGCCGGACAGCTTCATGATCTCGTACATGACCTCGTCGGTCACCGCGCGCAGCACGAACCGGTCGTGCTCCATGCCCTGGTAGCGGCTGAAGTCCAGCCGCTTGCCGATCCGGATGCCCGGGCGCATCAGCTTCGGCATCACCTGGCCGGGCGGCTGGATCTTCTCGGTGTCGATCATGGCGACGGGGATCACGGGCGCGCCGGTGGCGAGCGCCACGCGCGCGAGACCGCCGGGCTTGCCCCGGTACAGCCGGCCGTCAGGCGAACGGGTGCCCTCCGGGTAGATCCCGAACAGCTCCCCGCGCTCCAGGACCTCTATGCCGCTGCGCACCGCCGCCTCGCCGGCGCCGCGCGCCCCGGAGCGGTCCACCGGGAGCTGGCCGACGCCCTTGAAGAACGCGGCGGTCAGCCGGCCCTTGACCCCCGGGGTGGTGAAGTACTCGGCCTTCGCGATGAAGGTGACCTTGCGGTCGAGCACGGCCGGCAGGAAGAAGGAGTCCGAGAAGGACAGGTGATTGCTCGCCAGGATGGCGGCACCCTCGGCCGGAATGTTCTCCAGGCCCTCCACCCAGGGCCTGAAGGCGACCTTCAGCGGCCCTCCGATGGCGACCTTCATCGCGCCGTACATCACCCGCGTGCCTCCCGTTTCCGTCGATCAGACCTTAACCCGGAGCGCCACGGATGGGCCCGACGACCCTGGTCGGTGTCAGTGCGGTCGCGTACCGTGAAGCACATCCGCCCGTTCTGCACGCCTCTTCCGGCCACGGAAGCGGCCCTGACCAGGAACAGGAGCCCCTAAGGTGCCGGTTCTCCCCGGAGCCGAGCCGTACCGCCACGAGGGCGGGGAGGTGGGTGTCCTCCTCTGCCACGGCTTCACCGGCTCGCCCCAGTCGCTGCGCCCCTGGGCGGAGCACCACGCGGCGCACGGCCTGACCGTGTCGCTGCCGCTGCTGCCCGGCCACGGCACCCGCTGGGAGGACATGCAGGTCACCGGCTGGCAGGACTGGTACGCGGAGGTGGACCGCGAGCTGCGCCTGCTCGCCGAGCGCTGCTCGCGGGTGTTCGTGGCGGGCCTGTCGATGGGCGGGGCGCTGGCGCTGCGGCTGGCGTCCCGGCACGGGGACGCGATCACCGGGATCGTCGTCGTCAACCCGGCGAACCGGGTGCACGGCCTGTCGGCGTACGCCCTTCCGGTGGCCCGGCATCTCGTCCGGACGACGAAGGGCATCGCGAGCGACATCGCCCGGCCCGGCGCGGCCGAGCTGGGCTACGACAAGGTGCCGCTGCACTGCGCGCACTCCCTGCGGGTGTTCCTGCGTGGCCTGGACCGCGAGCTGCCCCAGGTGACGCAGCCGTTGCTGCTGGTGCGCAGCGCGCGGGACCATGTGGTGCCGGCGTCGGACTCGGCCCGGATCCTCAGCCGGGTGTCGTCGACGGACGTCACGGAGACGGTGCTGGAACAGAGCTACCACGTGGCGACGTTGGACCATGACGCGGACCGGATCTTCGAGGAGAGCCTCGCCTTCATCGGCCGGCTCGCACCCGGTGTCGGCAAGGAAGGGACGGCGGCAGTTGGCTGAGCACGGGTCCGACCGCGAGGATCGCGAGCCGGACG
Source organism: Streptomyces sp. L2 (assembly GCF_004124325.1). Lineage (NCBI taxonomy): Bacteria > Bacillati > Actinomycetota > Actinomycetes > Kitasatosporales > Streptomycetaceae > Streptomyces > Streptomyces sp. L2. The sequence goes on along the minus strand of NZ_QBDT01000001.1, from coordinate 5,888,179 downwards.
AGCAGGGGGTGCCCTTCGACGAGGACGCCGTGTGGCGGGCCATCGTCGCGGGGTACGGCGACGAGCCGCCGGACCCGCCGGGATCGAAGCCGTTCAAGTCGGTGGAGGACCTCGCGCTGCCCGAGATGAACTCCGAGGTCCCGGAGGGCTCCGGCTCCGGTGGCTCCGAGGGGGACGCGGACGCTCCCGACGAACGGGCCGCCCGGCCGCTGGGCAGCTCGGTGTCGTTCGCGCCCGGCGTCGGCGGCCCGCGCGACTACAGCGTCGCGGAGCCCTCCGACGACGACTTCGACGAGGACGACGAGGGGCACTTCGAGCCGCCCGAGCCGCCGCCGCTGCCGTCCGCCGACACGACGGCCCGGTTCGCGTGGCTGGGTGTCATCGGCGGCCCCGTCCTGCTGCTGCTGGCCGTGCTGCTCGGCTGGGACATGACGTGGTGGCTGGCGACGCTGAGCATCGGCGGGTTCCTGGGCGGGTTCGCCACGCTGGTGGCGCGGATGCGGACGGACGAGGACGGGGACGACGACCCCGGGCGCGGAGCGGTGGTCTGAGCGGGGCGCTGCCGCCGCGTCCTGAGGCGCCGGGTTTCAGGCAGTGGGGATTCTGAGGGCGGCCAGGACCGGGAGGTGGTCCGTGGCCGCCCTCAAGTCCGCTTCGGTGATGCCGGGCAGGCCGTGGGGGACGCCGCAGCCGAGGACCTCGATGCCCTTGGTGGCGAAGAGGGCGTCGATACGGCGGCGGGGGTCGGACGGGGTGAAGGTGTGCTCGCCGCCCCAGGGGGCGGTGGCCCGGCAGTCCTGGAGGTCCGCGGCGAGCCGGCGGAAGCCGGGGCCGTCCGGGCGCTCGTTGAGGTCGCCGCCCGCGACGGCGTGCTCCACGCCCATTCCGGCCAGCCGGTCGAGGAGCAGGCCCGCCTGGTCGTGGCGCTCGGCCTGCTGGAGGCTGAGGTGGCAGCTGAGGACGCCGAGGCGGGCGGCGCCGAAGCGGACGACCGCGGTGGCGAAGCCACGGCGGGGCAGGCCGGGGGTGAGCGGGAGGAGGACGTCCTCCGTGCGTTCGACGGTGGCGCGCAGGCTGCAGAGGATGGCGGGGCCGGCCGCTGTGGCACCGCCGGTGAGAATGACCTGGCCGGAGGCCGCGGCGAGGGCGGCCAGCTTCTTGCGCCAGCGGAAGAAGCGGGGGGTTTCCTGGAGGAGGACCAGGTCGGGGGCGCAGGCGGCGATGATCCTGGCCAGGGCGTCGGCGTCGTCCCGCAGCGAGCGGATGTTGTAGGTGAGGACGCGGAGGGTGGGTGAACCGTCTGTGTCCGTGCGGGAGTTGGGGAGCGGCTCCATGTGGATCAATGTACGCCCACTGGGGCGGGGCGCGGGGTGCGTGCGCGGCTGACGGTGCGTCGTGGCTTGTCGCGCAGTTCCCCGCGCCCCTTGGTCGGCACGGTGGGCCGGAGCGGAGAAGGTGTGGTCCGCCGGTCGCGCCCTCGCGGCGGAGCCGCACATGGGCACAGCCCCGCGCCCCTTGGTCGGCACGGTGGGCCGGAGCGGAGAAGGTGTGGTCCGCTGGTCGCGCCGTCGCGGCGGAGCCGCACATGGGCACAGCCCCGCGCCCCTTGGTCGGCACGGTGGGCCGGAGCAGAAGGGTGCGGTCCGCCGGTCGCGCCCTCGCGGCGGAGCCGCACATGGGCACAGCCCCGCGCCCCTTGGTCGGCACGGTGGGCCGGAGCAGAAGGGTGCGGTCCGCCGGTCGCGCCCTCGCGGTGGAGCCGCATATGGGCACAGCCCCGCGTCTCTGGTCGGCACGGTGGGCCGGAGCGGAAAAGGTGCGGCCCGGCGCCCCTGAGGTGGGCGTGCCGGGCCGGAACCAGAACGTGGGGGTTACATGATCGGGTCGGGTTCTCGGGCCAGGTCTGCTGCTCCTACCAGGCCGGCCTTGTTGCCGAGGCGGGCGGCGATGACGTCGGCGACGGGGCGCCAGTTGCCGCCGACCAGCCAGCGCTTGTAGGACTTGCGGATGGGGTCGAGGACCAGGTCGCCCTCGTCGGAGAGGCCGCCGCCGACGATGAAGGCGGACGGGTCGAAGAGGGACGCGAGGTCGGCGAGGCCGGCGCCGGCCCAGCGGGCCAGCTCGCGGTAGGAGTCGACGGCGACCGGGTCGCCCTGGCGGGCGGCCATGGAGATGTGCTTGCCCTCGATGCCCTCGGGGCTGCCGTCGCCCAGCGAGAGCAGCACCTCGGCCCGCTCCGGGGTGGCGTTGGCGCGCTGCTTGGCGTAGCGGACGAGGGCGCGGCCGGAGGCGTACTGCTCCCAGCAGCCCTGGGAGCCGCAGCCGCACAGCAGGCCGTCCGGGACCATGCGGATGTGGCCGAACTCGGCGGCCACGCCGAAGTGGCCGCGGCGCAGCTTGTTGCCGATGATGATGCCGCCGCCGAGGCCGGTGCCGAGGGTGATGCAGATGACGTTGCGGTGGCCCTTGCCCGCGCCGAACTTGTACTCGCCCCAGGCGGCCGCGTTCGCGTCGTTCTCGACGACGACCGGGAGACCCACGCGGGCCTCGACCTTCTCCTTGAGCGGCTCCTGGCGCCAGTCGATGTTGGGCGCGAAGTAGACGGTGGAGCGCTGCCGGTTCACGTAGCCGGCCGCACCGATGCCCACGCCGACGATCTCGTGCCCCGCACGCGCGCCCGCCACCGCCGAGGCGATGGCGTCCACGATGGCCTCGGGCGTGGTGGGGGTCGGCACCTTGAAGGTCGAGAGGATGTTGCCTTCCTCGTCGACCACGCCGGCCGCGATCTTCGTGCCGCCGATGTCGACGCCGATGGTGAGTCCCATGAATCCCTCAGTTTCGGTCGAGCCCCGCTACCGCCACCGTACCCGAGGCCCTGCCGTGGAAGGGTTTCAGTCCAGATCGATGCGCTCGCCGGGGCCGTCGCCCTCGCCGTCGTCGCGGCCGTCGCGGCGCTCGGTCCACCCGTCCTCGGGGCCGGCCGCGCGGGACGTCCAGCGGTGCTCCTGGGCCTGGACGGCGGAGCGGTAGGCGGCGAGCAGTTCGGTGCCGGCCGCGGCGAGGTGGTCGAAGACGTCCGGGTTGCGTTCGATGACGGGTTCGACGGCGGCCTTGGCCTGCTGGACGACCTGGCGCACGACCTGCTGGGCGGCGGGTCCGGCGACCGCGCCGAGCAGCGGGGACTGCAGCGCGGACAGCTTGTCGGCCACGGTGTCCACGAGGCGGCGCAGTTCGTCGGCGGCGGCGCCGGGCTGCGGGCCGTGCTCGGCGCGGCGGCGGGCCTTCTCGGCGGCGAGGTCCTCGGCGCAGGCGGTGGCCCAGGCGTCGGCGTCCGTCGCCCGCGGCGGCTCGGCCTCGGGCGCGGGGTCGGACGGGGTGCGCTCTTCGCTCATGGCGGACTCCTGACTACGGTTCGCCTCTACGACGTTACCCGAATGGGCGTACGCCGTTCACCGTCCCGCGCCCGGCCACAGGCCGGGGTCCGGCGCGAACCGGATGCGCAGCTCGCCGTCCCGCAGCGCGGCCCCGGCGACGGTGCAGCGGCGCAGCGCGGAGGGCAGCGGAACGATACGGCGGAAGGGCCCGGCGGAGATCACCAGTTCGTCGCCGCGCCGGATGAGGTCCAGCTCGTCCCGTATCGCGCCGGGCAGCGGCAGGTGCCAGACGAGCACCCCGTCCTCGGCGATCCGGTCGGTGACGGGCCACTCGACCGGGGCGGGCGCGGGGTTGACGCCGGGGACGGCGAGGGCGGCGAGGTCGTCGCGGCCGCGGGGGTCGCGGCCCAGGTGGGGGACGGTATGGCCGTCGTACGGCCGCGGGGTGTCGGGGGTGTCCTGCCATTCGGCGAGCGTCTTGCGCTGCTGGGCGAGGAGTCCGGAGAGCCAGGGGCCGTCGGCGGTCTCGGGGAGGGCGCGGTTGGCGATCAGGGATTCGATGGGCAGGGCGCGCAGGGCGAGGCCGAGGGCGGCGGTGCGGACGGCGTCGGCGCCGGCCGGGCCGGGTTCGGCGACGAGGCGTACGGCGGTGTGCCGGTCGGTGAGGACGGCTTGGACGGCGGCCAGTTCGACGTCCCAGCGGGCCGCCGTCTCGTACAGCCACTCGGCGGGCATGGGCACGCCGGCCAGCCGGCCGAGGACGGGGCGCAGGGCGCGGGCCGCCTGGCGCTCGGGCGGGAGGAGGCGGCGCAGGTAGCGGCGCAGTTCCTCGGGGAGGGCGAGGAGGGCGAGGGCCTGCGGGAGGGGCGGGAGGTCGACGACGAGGAGGTCGTAGCGCTCGGAGAGGGCGGCGTCGCGCAGGGCCCGCAGGAAGGAGAGTTCCTCGGCGCCGGGCAGCGGGGTGACTTCCTCGGCGTCCAGGCGGGCGGCGCCGAGGAGGTCGAGGACGTTCGCGGCGCGGGTCTGGAAGGCGGTGAGGTCCTGCCGGAAGCGGTCGGTGGCGTCGGGCCGCCAGGCGGTGAGGTTCTCGGTGACGCCGCTCGGGGTCGGCCCCGTGGCCGCGCCGAGTGCCGCACCCGGGGTGTCGGTGCGGTCGGCACTGAGCAGGAGGGTACGGGTGCCCTCGCGAGCGGCGGCCAGCGCGGTGGCGGCGGCAACCGTGCTACGCCCACTGCCGCCGGCCCCGATGATCAGAATGCAGCGCATACGCCCACGCTATCGGCCCCGCTCCCCCTGCCCGGCGCCGCATCGGCCCCCGGCACTGCAGCCCGTGCCCACCCGTCCCGCCCTGCGGAACGCCTGCCCACGGCGGTGGGGGGGAAGGGGCGGCACCCGCCTCGCCACGGCGGGAGGGCGGGAGCACGGCGGGGCGGTGCGGACGTGCCCCGTCAGGGGCGCGGGGAACTGCGCGACCAGCCACGACGCGCCCGCAGTCAGATGGCGGCCGGAGCACGACGGTGGCTGAGCTTCTCGGCTGGGCGAACGGGTGGGTGGGTGGGCAGAGAACTACTGCCCCGACTCCACCCTCTTCTTCAGGCCCGCCAGAGCCCGGTCGATGATGACCTTCTCCGCCTTGCGCTTGATCATGCCGAGCATCGGAATCTTGACGTCGACGGTCAGCCGGTAGGTGACCTCGGTAGAAGACGCGCCCGCGGCCGCCAGCGAGTACGACCCGTCGAGCGACCGCAGCATCTGGGACTTCACCAGCGTCCACGACACCTCGTCCTCACCGGTCCAGGTGTACGCCAGCGTCTGGTCGTCCTTGATCGCCCCCGCGTCCATGACGAGCCGGACCTGCTCGGCCCGCCCCCGCTCGTCGGACGCCAGCACCTCCGCCTCCTTCACCTCACCGGTCCAGTCCGGGTATCGCGCGAAGTCGGCGATCACCGCCATGACATCGGCCGGGGCCGCCTCGATCGTGATGCTCGAACTGGTGTGTTCCGCCATCGCCGTGGCTCCTCCAGATGCGGGCCGGTAGAGAGAAGTCGCCGTGCGCCGAGTGCGCACGTCTGTGCAGCGTGAAGGCTATCGCGTGCCCGAACCGCCGCCTTCACCCCGTCCGCCGGACCCTTGCCGCCCTCCGCCCTCCGCCCTCACCATTCCAGCGCCCAGGGCTTACCGGTCCCGGCGAAGTGCCCCACGTTCACGCACTCGGTGGCCCCGATCCGCATGCGTCGCGCCAGCGGCTGGTGCACGTGCCCGAACAGCGAGTAGCGCGGTCTGGTGCGGCGGATCGCGTCCAGCAGCGCCCGGCTGCCCCGCTCGAAACGGCGCGCGACGGTGTCGTAGACCAGCTCGGGGACCTCCGGCGGGATGTGCGTGCACAGCACGTCCACCTCGCCGACCGCCTCGATCTTCGCCGCGTACTCCTCGTCGCCGATCTCGTACGGCGTCCGCATCGGCGTGCGCAGTCCGCCGCCGACGAAGCCGAAGGTCCAGCCGCCGATCTCCACCCGCTGGCCGTCCAGGACGGTGGTGCCGGGGCCGGCGTACTCCTGCCAGAGGGGAGGCATGTCGACGTTGCCGTAGGTGGCGTACGTCGGGGTGGGGAACGCGGCGAACAGCTCGGCGTACTGCCGGCGCACCGCCTTCTCGATCAGGCTCTCCCGGTCGGTGCCGACGCCGGCCCACAGCCGGGCACCGAAGGCGCGCGCCTCCTCGAAGCGCCGGGCGGTGCGCAGCGCGACGATGCGGTCGGCGTTCTCCGTGCCGAACAGGTTGGGGAAGATCCCGCGCGAGTGGTCGGCGTAGTCGAGGAAGAGCACCAGGTCACCCAGGCAGATCAGGGCGTCCGCGCCCTCGCCGGCGCGGGCCAGGTCGCGGGCGTTGCCGTGCACGTCGCTGACCACGTGGACGCGGGTTCCGCGGTGGCCGGTGGGTGTGGGTGCCATGGTCATGAAGGATATGCCGTGAACACCGGCGGGCGGCCCGCCCGGTTACTCGCCGGTCCGTTTCGCCGTGGACTACTGTCGGCGATGGAACGCCATCCCGTGTGACGCATGGAACATCTCGCCGGGACCCCCTGTCGCAGCGGCCATACCGGCGGGTAACGTCCGGGCAGTCCAGTCGTGCTCGCGATTTCAACATGTGAAGGGACATGTGAATCCGGGAGCACCTCCCCGAGCCATGGACCGCACCGTCGCATCGCACAATGTCGTGGCGCCGGCGCCCGATGAGGAGCAGCAGTCTTGCGCGAGTTCAGCCTTCCGGCTTTGTACGAGGTCCCTGCGGACGGCAATCTGACCGACATCGTCCGCAGAAACGCCGCGCAGCATCCCGACGTGGCCGTCATCGCCCGCAAGGTGGGCGGGACCTGGCAGGACGTCACGGCCCGGCAGTTCCTCGCCGAGGTGCACACCGCCGCCAGGGGCCTGATCGCGGCCGGCGTGCAGCCGGGCGACCGGGTCGCCCTGATGTCGCGCACGCGCTACGAGTGGACGCTGCTGGACTTCGCGATCTGGAGCGCGGGCGCGATCACCGTGCCGGTGTACGAGACCAGCTCGCCGGAGCAGGTGCAGTGGATCCTGGCCGACTCGGGCGCGACCGCCTGCGTCGTGGAGACGGACGCGCACGCGGCCGCCGTGGAGTCGGTCCGCGAGACGCTGCCCGCGCTCAAGCACGTCTGGCAGATCGACGGCGGCGGCGTCGAGGAGCTGGGCCGGCTGGGGCAGGGCGTCGCGGACGCGACCGTGGAGGAGCGCAGTTCGCTCGCCCGTGCCGACGATCCGGCGACGATCGTGTACACGAGCGGGACGACGGGCCGCCCCAAGGGATGCGTGCTCACCCACCGCAGCTTCTTCGCCGAGTGCGGGAACGTCGTGGAGCGGCTGCGCCCGCTGTTCCGCACCGGCGAGTGCTCGGTCCTGCTGTTCCTGCCGCTGGCGCACGTCTTCGGGCGGCTGGTGCAGGTCGCGCCGATGATGGCGCCGATCAAGCTGGGCTGTGTCCCGGACATCAAGAACCTCACCGACGAGCTGGCCGCGTTCCGGCCGACGCTGATCCTGGGCGTGCCGCGCGTCTTCGAGAAGGTGTACAACTCGGCGCGCGCCAAAGCGCAGGCGGACGGCAAGGGCGCGGTCTTCGACAAGGCGGCGGACACCGCGATCGCCTACAGCAAGGCCCTGGACACCCCCTCGGGCCCGCCGCTGGGCCTGAAGATCAAGCACAAGGTGTTCGACAAGCTGGTCTACAGCAAGCTGCGCGCGGTGCTGGGCGGCCGGGGCGAGTACGCCATCTCCGGCGGCGCCCCGCTGGGCGAGCGGCTCGGCCACTTCTTCCGCGGCATCGGCTTCACGGTGCTGGAGGGCTACGGCCTGACCGAGTCCTGCGCGGCGACCGCGTTCAACCCCTGGGACCGGCAGAAGATCGGCACGGTCGGCCAGCCGCTGCCCGGCTCCGTGGTGCGGATAGCGGACGACGGCGAGGTGCTGCTGCACGGCGAGCACCTGTTCAAGGAGTACTGGAACAACCCGGGCGCGACGGCGGAGGCGCTGGCCGACGGCTGGTTCCACACCGGTGACATCGGCACGCTGGACGAGGACGGCTACCTCAGGATCACCGGCCGCAAGAAGGAGATCATCGTCACCGCGGGCGGCAAGAACGTGGCGCCGGCGGTGATAGAGGACCGCATCCGCGCGCACGCGCTGGTCGCGGAGTGCATGGTGGTGGGCGACGGGCGGCCGTTCGTGGGCGCGCTGGTCACCATCGACGACGAGTTCCTCGGCCGGTGGGCCGCCGAACACGGCAAGCCGGCGGGTTCCACCGCAGCGTCGCTGCGCGAGGACCCGGATCTGCACGCGGCGATCCAGGCGGCGGTCAACGACGGCAACGCCGCGGTGTCGAAGGCGGAATCGGTGCGGAAGTTCCGCATTCTGTCCTCCCAGTTCACGGAGGAGTCGGGCCACCTCACCCCGTCGCTGAAGCTGAAGCGGAACGTGGTGGCGAAGGACTACGCGGACGAGATCGAGGCGATCTACCAGAAGTAGTGCGCCCGTTGCCCGGCCGCGGCCGTACGACGGCTCATGGCGCGGTGTCCTCGGCGAGGACCCGCGCCATCGTGCGTTCGGCGAGCGCGGTGATGGTGACGAACGGGTTGACGCCGATCGAGCCGGGCACGAGCGAGCCGTCGGTGACGTACAGCCGCGGGTATCCCTTCACCCGGCCGTAGTCGTCGGTGGCCCGGCCCAGCACGCAGCCGCCGAGCGGGTGGTAGGTGAAGTCGTCGGCGAACACCTTGCTGCCGGAGCCGAATAGGTCGTAGCGGTAGATGGTGAGGTTGGCCAGGTTGATCCGGTCGAACAGCTTCTTGGCCATGGCCACCGACACCGCGCTCTGGGCGGCGGTCCAGCCGAGCTTCACCGAGCCGGAGGCGGAGTCGTACGAGAACGACGCCCGCTCGGGGGTCTTGGTGATCGCCAGGTACATGCTGATCCAGGTCTCGAAGCCGATGGGCAGCGGGGCGATCTCGGCGAAGACCGGGTTGTCGGCATTGGCCCAGTCGTCGATGCCCAGCACCGGCATGGTCGCCTGGTTCGCGCCGACGGTGTCCCAGACGTGGTTGGCGCGGCCGAGCATGACGTTGCCGTTGGTCCCCCAGCCGGCGCCCACCTCGGGGGCGAGGTCGGGCAGGGTGCCGGTGTCCCGGGCGCGGACGAGGAGTTCGGTGGTGCCGAGGCTGCCGGCGCCGAGGAAGAGGTACGTGCAGCCGTACTGGGTGGTGGCGACGACCGCGCCGGTGTCGTCGATCCGTTCGGCGGTCAGCACGTACGACCCGTCGCTCGCCCGGTGGACCGACGTCACCCGTTCCAGGGTGTGGAGGGTGACGTTCCCGGTGCCGAGGGCGGCGGCCAGGTACGTCTTGTCGAGGCTGCGCTTGCCGTGGTTGTTGCCGTAGATGACCTCCCCCGCGAGCGCGGACCTGGTGGCCGTGCCGGCGGCCTCCTGCTGCATGTAGCCGAAGTCGTAGACGTTCGGCACGAAGGTGGTCTTCAGTCCGGCGTTGGCGGCGGCCTTGCGGGAGGTGCGGGCGAACTTGTACCACTCGGTGGACTCGAACCAGGCCGGGTCGATCGTGTTGACGCCGAGCATGGCGCGGGCGCGCGGGTAGTAGGTGCCGTACATCTCGTCGGCGTCCACGGTCGGGAACTGCTCGCTGAAGTAGGACCTGACCGGGGTGACGGCCATCCCGCCGTTGACGAGGGAGCCGCCGCCGACGCCCCGGCCGACGTACACGGACATGGCGTCGTAGTGCACGCGGTCCAGGACGCCGGGGTAGGGGCTGATGTCCCGGTTGACCACGTCAAGCCAGAGGAAGGTGGCGAGCGGGGCCTCGGTGCGGGTGCGGAACCACATGGAGCGCTGGTCGGGGGCAGTGGTGGAGCAGAAGATCCTGCCGTCCGGGCCGGGGGTGTTCCAGAGGCGGCCCATCTCCAGGACGAGGGTGCGGATGCCGGCCTGGCCGAGGCGGAGGGCGGCTACGGCGCCGCCGTAGCCGGAGCCGATGACGATGGCCGGCGCCGACTGGGTGGGGGTGGGTTCGGCGGCGCGGGCGGACTGGAGTCCTATCCGGGTGAAGCCGAGGGTGGCGGCGGTCTGGAGGGCCGCCATGCCGAGGATGTGACGTCTCGTCAGGTGACGTTGTGTCAAGTTTGCTGTCATGCGGGGAGCATGGGCGGATTATTCGGTTCCGGGAAGGGGGTGGGCGCCTTATGGGATGGGGGTTCTGGGTGCGTTGGCGGGTGCGGGTCGGGTGTGGTGTTCGCGCCCACGCGGCGGAGCCGCATATCGATACAGCCCCGCGCCCCTTGAGGGGCGCTGCACTACAGCAGTGATTTCAGGTTCTCGGCGAGGAGGTCCCAGCGCCAGCGTTCCTCTACCCACTGTCGGCCTCGCTCCCCCATGCGGTGGCGGAGTTGGGGGTCGGCGAGGAGGGTGGTGATCCTTTCGGCGGCCTCCTGGGGCTCGCCGCCCCGGACCACCCAGCCTGTTTCTCCGTCGAGGACGGCGTCGGGGGCGCCGCCGGAGTCGCCGGCGACGACCGGGAGGCCGGTGGCCGAGGCTTCCAGGTAGACGATGCCGAGGCCCTCGACGTCCAGGCCGCCCCGGCGAGTGCGGCAGGGCATGGCGAAGACGTCGCCGGCGCCGTAGTGGGCGGGCAGCTCGGACCAGGGGACGGCGCCGGTGAAGCGGACGGAGCCGGCCACGCCGGTGTCGGCGGCCAGCCGTCTGAGGTCGCCCTCGTAGGGGCCGCCGCCCACGATGAGGAGGACGGCGTCGGGCTCGGCGGCGAGGATGCGGGGCATCGCCCGGATGAGGGTGTCCTGGCCCTTGCGGGGCACCAGGCGGGAGACGCAGACGACGACCGGGCGGTCGGTGAGGCCGAGCCGGGCGCGGACCTCGGCTCCGCCGGAACCGGGGTGGAAGGTCTTCTCGTCGACGCCGGGCGGGAGCTGGACCATGCGGGCGGCGGCGGACGGGGTCAGGGCGGTCGCGATGCGGGAGCGGGTGTACTCGCCGAGGTAGGTGATCGTGTCCGTGGACTCCCCGATGCGGCGCAGCAGCTGGCGGGCGGCGGGGAGTTGGGCCCAGCCGGCCTCGTGGCCGTGGGTCGTGGCGACGAGCCGCTCGGCACCGGCGCGCCGCAGGGCGGGAGCCATCAGGCCGAGGGGGGCGGCGGCCCCGAACCACACCGAGGTGCAGCCGTGCTCCCGCAGCAGGCCGACGGCCTTCCGGGTGGCGCCGGGGGTGGGCAGCAGCATGGTCGTGCGGTCGCGTACGACGGTGAAGGGCTGCTCGGCGTCGAAGGCGGCGGTGGCCTCGATGCCGTCCCGGCTCCGCTTCCAGGTGGAGGCGTAGACGACCAGCCGCTCGGGGTCCAGGCGGAGGGCCATGTTGTGCAGGAACGCCTGGATGCCGCCGGGGCGGGGCGGGAAGTCGTTGGTCACGATGAGGGTCTTGTCCATCGCCGCGGACTCTACCGGCCGCTTCCTTCTGCCCACCCGCCCACCCGACCCGGCCGGCTACAAGGCGAGGCAAAACACCCCGGGCTGCGCGGCCCACGCCCTCCCCACACCCACCCGAGCCCCACGGGAGCGCATCAAGGCGCCGAGCGGACACGTGCCATCGGTCAGCGACGGCGCAGGTGGAGATCACCGACCCGGTCCGCTGTAACACCGTCCTCGCCTTCCTGCGGCACCTGCCCGACCCTGCCGAGCAGGCGGAGGTGCTGCGCCGGGGGCCGGCGTTCCTCGAAGCCCCGGCGAGCTTCTTCTACCGGGCCGGCGAGCCCGTGCGCGCGGAGGAGGCCGGGGACCTGTTCCGGGAGGGCATGCTGCGGGTGGCGAGGGCCACCGGCGAGGCCGAGCGGGCCTGGCTGCGGGAGGCGATCACCGGCCTCGGCCGCCCGCTGAGCGCGGGTCAGCCCAGTTGGTCCCGCACGTACTGGCGCCAGCGGGCCGTGAAGGCGGCCGGGGTCGTGCCGAGGACCTGCTTCAGGGCCTGGGGCAGCGCGCCGGCGCGTTCTCCGTGGTCTCCTACGGCACGGTAGAACGCGTCTAGCCGGGCCCTGCCCCAGTGGGCGGCGATCATGCGGCAGGCCAGCCAGCCGCCCTCGTAGGCCCGGGCGAGCTTCGCCGGGTCGCCGGTGAAGGCGAAGTCCCCGTCGGCGGGCAGGGCGGCCGGCGCGTGGCCGGCCCGGACGGCACGGGCGAGTTCCGGGGCCGCCTCGGCGGCCGTGCGGCCGGTGTCGAGGTAGCCGATCCAATCGGCGTAGCCCTCGGAGAGCCACAGCGGGGTCGCCGGGGTGGTGTGGGCGCGAGTGGCGACGTGGGTCGTCTCGTGGGTGAGCACGACCTGTTTGCCGAGGTCACCGAGGACGGCGTACGCCTCGGGGTTGACGACGACCCGGTCCGCCGGGGCCTTGCCCGAGCCCCCCACCTCCCCCGTGGTGACGGCGGCGATGCCCCGGTAGTCGGAGGCGGGCGAGCCGAGCAGTCCGGCCATGCCCTGCAGCGTGCGGGGGACGAGGACGACGACCCGCCGGGCCCAGTCCGCGCCCCAGGCGCCGGAGACGGCCGGGACGGCGTGGTCGGCGAGCCGGGCGTAGCCGCGCAGCGTGCCGGCGGACTGCCCGGTGCCGAGGACCAGGCTGTGCGCGCCCCGGACGGCGGTCACCGTGCCCTCGTCCCACAGCTGTTTGCCGGCCTTCTCGGCGGGCCGGTCCGCGGTGACGTACCACCGCCCGTGGGGCGTGCGGCCGAGGGTGAGGGTGCGGTGGACGCTGACGGGGGCCTTGTCGTAGCCGGCGACCCGGTAGCTCAGCTCGGCGTCGGCGATGGCGCCGGAGCCGGTGGTGCGGACGCCGGTGACCCGGTAGGCCCAGGCGGCCAGCGGCAGGGCGCGCAGGCGGGCGTACTCGGCGCGGCTGCCCGTCGCGCCGTACGCGGTCTCGTCGTGGTGCAGCAGGGCCGTGGAGCGCTGGTCCAGGACGTGCTGCACGCCGGTGCGGGCGGTGTCGGCCGTCGTCGGGCCGCCGCACCCGGCGAGGGGCGTGAGCAGCAGGCAGAGCGCTATCGCTCCCCGCGTCCGCCGTCGACCAGCCATTTTCCGATCGTACGGGGCCGGGCGCGGGTCAGGGCCGGGTGACCGAGGAGATCGGCATCATGCCGACCGGGTCGTAGCGTACGGCGGCGCCCGGGTAGGGGGCGTGGATGACCTGCCCGTGGCCGACGTACATGCCGACGTGGCTGGCGTCGGAGCGGTAGACGACGAGGTCGCCGGGCTGGGCCTGGGAGAGCGGGACGCGGCGGCCGGCGTGCCGCTGCTCCTGGGAGGTGCGCGGCAGGTGGATCCCGGAGTGCGCGTACGACCACTGCATCAGGCCGGAACAGTCGAAACCGGAGGGGCCGTTGGCGCCCCAGACGTAGGGGCGGCCGAGGGCGGAGCGCGCGGCGGCGACGGCGGCCGCGGCGCGGGCGTCGGGGGCGACGACCCCGGTCAGGTCGGGCAGGTCGCGGGTGCCGCCGCGGGAGGCGCGCTCGTAGGCGGCGCGCTCGGCGGCGGGCATCGAGTTGATGAGCTGCCGGGCCTTGGCGAGCTTCTTCTCGACGGCCCGCTTGTGCGTGGAGACGTCCTTGCGGCTCTTCTCCAGCTCGGCGAGCTTCCCGGCCGCCTCGGCGCGTTCCTGGGAGAGGTCGCGCAGCGCGGACCGCAACTCCTTGAGCTGTCCGGCCTGCTGGGCGCCGATGCGGTCGAGGGTGGAGGCCTTGTCGAGGTAGTCGGCGGGGTCGTCGGCGAAGAGCAGGGCGACGGTGGGGTCGATGCCGCCGGAGCGGTACTGGGCGCCGGCCACCGAACCGAGCTGTTCGCGCATGGTGTTGACGCGCTGCTGCTGCCGGGCGATGCGGTCCTGGGCGTCGTTGATCTGCCGGCGCAGGGTGTGGGCGCGCTCCCCGGCCTTGTCGTAGGCCTCGGTGGCCTTCTCGGCCTGTTGGTAGAGGCGGTCCACCTCGGCCTTGGTGCCGCCGTGCGGCGCCGCGTCGGCGGGTGCGGCGCCGAGGGCGGCGGCCGCTGCCGACATCACGCACAGGGCCGCGGCGGCGCCCCGGTCGAACCCGGACGGTGCAAGGCGGCGATGAGACCCCACGGGCGTCCTTCCCGCTGACGACAGGTACCGCTTCCCCGGGCGCCGGGGCGGGGGAGGCCGCGGCGCCGGGGAAACGCGGCAGACAGTAACCGTGCGGAGGGGCCCCGGCCAAAGACGCCAAGGGGGCAAACGGGGGGAAACAACGCGACGCCCCGCCGCTGACGCAGGTCATGGGCGGGGCGTGGGGTCAGTTCCGGTCCGGGGGATTCGCCCGTTCGGGCGCCCCTGGTCAGGGTTTCGCGGCGTTCGACGGCCGTACCGGCGACGGCGACGGGAGGGAGGTCAGATGCGGACGCCGAACTGGAACGGCATGTTGCTGATCGACTCGTAGCGCACGCTGGCGCCGGTGTGCGGGGCGTGCAGCACCTGGCCGTTGCCGGCGTAGAGGCCGATGTGGTGCAGGTCGCCGTAGAAGAGCACGAGGTCGCCGACCTTGAGCTGGCTGACGCTGTAGATCCTCGTGCCCGCGTTGGCCTGGGCCTGGGAGGTGCGGGGTATGGAGACGCCGGCCTGGGCGTAGGCCCAGGAGGTGAGGCCCGAGCAGTCGAAGGAGGAGGGACCGGAGGCGCCGTAGACGTAGGGCGAGCCGATCTTGCTCTGGGCGGCGGAGAAGGCCGCCCCGGCCATGCCGGAGGCCGGCGGCGCGTCGCCGAGGTGCACGCGCTCGGAGGAGGAGCGGTTGGCCCGCGCCTGCTGCTCCGCGAGCTGCGCCTTCTCCTTGGCGGTGAGGGTGTTGAGCAGCTTCTGCGCGGCGGCGAGCTTGCCCTGGACTTCCTTCTTCTTCTTGCCCAGCTCCGTGCGGGTGGAGGCAAGGTCCTTCAGCTTGTCGCTGGCCTCGGAGCGCTCCTGGGCGAGTTCGCGCTGTTTGTCCTGGATTTTCTTCAGCGACTCGACCTGCTGGCTGCTCAACTGGTCGAGCGTGGAGGCCTTGTCGAGGAAGTCGTCCGGGTGGGACGACAGGAAGAGCTGGACGGAGGGGTCGATGCCGCCGGACCGGTACTGGGCGGTAGCCAGTGAACCCAGGCCGTCGCGCAGCTTGTTGAGGTCCTGCTGGCCGCGGGCGACGTTGTCCTGGATGGTGGAGATCTCCTTCTGGAGCTTCTCCTGCTTCTCCTTGGCGCCGTTGTACTTCTCGGTGGCCTGCTCGGCCTGCTCGTAGAGCTTGTCGACCTTGGCCTTGACCTCGCTCTTGCTGGGCTTCTCGCTCGGCGCGGCGTTCGCGGCGTTCGCACTCAGTGCGACGGCGGCTGCTGCCGCTGTGGTCAGCACGGTCACGCGCGTGCGACTCGGCTGCTTGGGTCGACGGTGGGACGCCACGGAGGACGAACTCCTTCTTGTGAGTGTTCACCCGTTCGGAGGTTCGAGCCCAGACCCTAGTGACCTACTTGTGATCAGTTCAAATCCTCACGCCAAAAAAGACGGTCACTCAATGCATTCTTTGCACTCAACGTACGTGCAGTGATGCCGGGTTGACACTACGTTGCGTGACGATACGGCCAATTCGGGCATTGAGTATGCCCGTTGAACGTTCAGGACAACCGCTTCAGAAGTACCGCAGAGGCGACCGGTCGGGCGCCGGCCCGTGCCACGCCGTCGGCCACCTCGCGGTCGGTGGAGGCGACGATGACCGGACGGCCCGGCGGTTCGGCGCGCACCAGCTGGCGGATCAGCTCGTCCGCGGTGACCCCCGGCTTGGAGAACAGCACCCGCACCCCGCGCGGCGGCGCGAGCAGCACCGGCGCGGCCAGCTCGGCGCCGTCGAAGACGCAGGTGACCTCCGCGCCGGTCTGCGCGGCGAGCTGGGAGAGCTGGCCGAGCAGCCGCAGCCGCTGCTTCTCCAGCGGCATCTGCGGATAGCCGGTCTTGGTGACGTTGTAGCCGTCGACGACGAGATGGGCCTGCGGCAGCGCGAGCAGCTGGTCGAGGATGGCCGGGTCGTTCTCGGACAGGGCGCGTGCCGCGATGTCCTTCGGGGTCATCCGTCCCGGTTCGACCGCGTCCACGGTCTCGGCGGGCCGCACGGACACCGGTGGCAGGGCGAGTTCCCGGCGCAGCCCCTGGGTGGCGTCGAGCAGGGTGTCGAGCAGCAGCCGTACCCGCATGTCCTCGACGCTGCGGCCCTCCCTGGCGGCCCGCCGGGTGGCCTCCAGGCCGGCCTCGGCCTCGCCCAGGCGGGCCTTGAGCCGCCGGGTCTCGCTCTCCGCGGCGGACACCTGCGCCTGCGCCTCGGCCCGTACGGCGTCGATCTCGCCCCGCGCCTTGCGCAGGGCGGCCTCGCCGCGCTTGACGTCGCTGAGCGCCGCCCGCAGCTTTCGGTGCAGCGCCTCGGCCTCGCGTTTCGCCGACTCCAGCTCCGCGCGCAGCCGTTCGGTCTCGGTGCGGGTCTGGCCGCGGGCCTGCGCGAGCTCCTCACGCAGCCGCTCCAGCTCGGCGCGGCTCTCCTCGCCGACGCGCTCGGCGTCGGCGCGCTGGGCCTCCTCGCCGGCCGCGGTGACCAGCTTCACCCAGCCCGCGGGGCGCAGCACATAGGCCGCGGCCGCCACGTCGAGCGGATCCGCGGCCGGGGGCGGCGAGCCGGAGTCGAGGGCGCCGGACAGTTCCGGCTGCGCCTCTCTGAACTTCTCCCCGATCCGCTGCCGGAAGACCGCGTCGGTCTCCAGCGCGGCCGCCATCGCGTTGCCCGCGAACTTGGTCCGCCGATTGGGGGCGAACCGGGCGTACTGCCGCAACTGGGCGGGCAGTTCCGCCACGGTCAGTCCGCCGAAGCCGTCCGAGACGATCTGTACGACCCGGCGGCGCACGCCGTCGGGCAGCGGACGGTCAAGCACCTCGGCGGTGCCGTCGCCCGGCCCCCCGCCTGCGGTCTCCACCATCCGTCACACCCCAATGCTGTGCGGGGTCCCGCTCCCCTCAGGAGCCGGAGCCCGGCCTGTCCACGAGTTCCACCTGGTCCACCGCGTTGCACCAGCGGCAGCGCACCGACTCGATGGTCTCACTGACCACCTCGCGCTCCTCGACCGTCGGCTCACCGGCCAGGTCGAGGTGGACGTACTCGACGACCTTCGACGAGCGCGTGACGTCGAAGCGGGTCAGATTGCCGCAGAGGGTGCAGCGCCATCGTGTCGTGGCGGTCGGCAGGGGCACCGTCATCGTGACTGTTCGCTCCTCGTCGTGTCGGTCCGCGCCGGTCCGGGCGCGTGTGGCTCGTAACCCTACGGCCTGCGGGGTCCCCGCCGCCCTTCTGTCCACGGCGGCGAGGCGGTCTGTCGGGTTGCGTCCCGTTACGTCATGCTCTGTATTCATGATCAGCCACTGGAGCGCGACGGCCGGCCGGACCCTCAGGGCGGTCCGGCACTCCCCGGCGCCGATGACGTACGGCCTCATCGCCCTGTGCTGCCTGCTCTTCGTGCTGGGCCCGGCCTCCGGGCTGACTCCGGGATACGGCTCCAGGGACGCGCTGCTAGCCGCGCAGCGGGCGTACTTCCGACACTGGGGCGTGATCCCCGCAGACCTGTTCGAAGGAACGGTCCGGCAGGCGCTCACCCCGGCCACGGCCCTGTTCGTGCACGGCAGCTGGGTGCATCTGCTCGGCAACATGCTCTTCCTCTTCGTCTTCGGGGCGATGACCGAGGAACGGATGGGCCGGGTGGAGTTCACCCTCTTCTATCTCGGCTGCGGATACCTGGCCCTGCTGGGCTACGCGGCCGCCAACACCACCTCCCAGGAGCCGCTGGTGGGCGCCTCCGGGGCGATCTCGGCGGTCCTCGGGGCGTTCCTGTACCTGTTCCCCCGGGCCCGTGTGACCAGTCTCCTCCCGTTCCTCTTCTTCCTGCCGCTGCGCTTCCCGGCGTGGGTGGTGCTGCCGTTCTGGGCGGGGCTGCAGTGGCTGGCTGCGGAGCGGTCGGCACAGGGGCCGGGGGTGGCGTACCTGGCGCACCTGGTCGGCTTCGGGCTGGGGTTCCTCTACGCGTGGGGGCGCTACGGCCGTACCACTAGAGTGAAGGGCGCAGCCGCCCCGGTACCCGAGGGAGAGAACCAGCCGTGATCACCGCGATCGTCCTGATCAAGACCAGCGTGGACCGGATCCCCGAGATCGCGGAGCGGATCGCTTCGCTGGAGTCGGTGAGCGAGGTGTTCTCCGTCACCGGGACGTATGACCTGATCGCGATGGTACGGGTGCGGCGGCACGAGGATCTGGCGGATGTCATTCCGGGGCGGATCAGCAAGATTCCCGGGGTGGAGGGGACGGATACGCACGTGGCGTTCCGGACGTACTCGCAGCATGATCTTGAGGCTGCGTTTGCTATTGGATTGGATTCCTAGTCGCCTACGCGTCCGCGGGGCGCGGTTTCTGCGCGGGTGCGGGTGCGTTGTGGTTGATCGCGCAGTTCCCCGCGCCCCTGAGGTCGGCAACCCTGGAGTTGGCATCAAGCCACCGGGACGCAGCGGCCGTTTTCTGTGTGGTAGGTCCACTGGGTGCCGTTGGTCACCAGTTCTCGTACCGCTGTGATGAAGCGGTCCGTGTGTTCGTCCGGGGTGCCCGCGCCGAAGCTGACTCGGATGGCGTTGAGGGACTTCTCGCCGGGGGCGGCCTCGGGGGCGCCGCATTCGCCCTGGGTCTGGGGGGACGTGCCGAGGAGGGTGCGGAGCAGGGGGTGGGCGCAGAAGAGGCCGTCGCGGACGCCGATGCCGTACTCGGCGGAGAGGGCGGCGGCGAAGTGGGAGCTGTTCCAGCCCTCGACGACGAAGGAGATCACGCCGACCCGCGGGGCGTCGTCGCCGAAGAGCGAGAGGACCTTCACCTCGGGGACCCCGGCCAGACCGGTGCGGACCTTCTCGACGAGGTGCTGCTCGCGGGCGACGAGGGTGTCCCAGCCGGCCTCCGTCAGCGCCTTGCAGGCCGAGGCGATGGCGTAGGCGCCGATCACGTTCGGGGAGCCGGCCTCGTGGCGGGCGGCGCTCTCGTGCCACTCCACGTCCACGCCGCCGTCCTGGCGCCTGCTCACCGTGCGGCTGGCGCCGCCGCCCGCGAGGTACGGCTCGGCGGCCCGCAGCCAGTCGGCGCGGCCGGCCAGGACTCCGGAGCCGAACGGGGCGTACAGCTTGTGGCCGGAGAAGGCGACCCAGTCGACGTCGAGGTCGCGCAGGGAGACCGGGTGGTGCGGGGCGAGCTGGGCGGCGTCCAGGACGATCCGGGCGCCGTGCGCGTGGGCGGCGGCCGCCAGCTCGCGTACGGGCCACAGCTCGCCGGTGACGTTGGACGCGCCGGTGACGCAGACCAGGGCCGGGCCGTGCGGGTCGCGGTCGGCGAGGGCCCGCTCCAGGGTGTGGACGGCCTGCCGCGGGGTGCGGGGCGCGTCGAGGTAGCTGACCCGGGCGTCCTGCCAGGGCAGCAGGGACGCGTGGTGCTCGGTCTCGAAGACGAAGACCTCGCAGCCTGCGGGCAGGGCGCGGGCCAGCAGGTTGAGGGAGTCCGTGGTCGACCGGGTGAAGACCACCTGGTCGTCGTCGCGGCAGTCCAGGAACTCGGCGACCGTCGAGCGGGCGTTCTCGAAGAGGTCGGTGGAGAGCTGGGAGAGGTAGCCGGCGCCGCGGTGGACGCTGCCGTAGTACGGCGCGTAGGCCGCCACGTCGTCCCAGACGCGCTGGAGGGCGGGGGCGCTGGCCGCGTAGTCGAGGGCCGCGTAGGTGACCTCGCCGCCGGTGACGAGCGGGACGGTGACATCCCGCCCCAGAACGGGCAGCTGGGGACAAACGGCCTGGTGAGTGGCAGCGGTGGAGACGGACATGGCGAACTCCCGTGAGAGGCAAGGCGGAACCACCACGCGAGCGGGTACGGCTCAAGCGTGGGGAAAGTGAAAAGGGGTGTGCGGAGGCGGGGCTCTACGCCCTATCGCATTCGCTTGCTCACGGAAGGCTCCTCGACGACCAGGACCCCTGGTGACGCGAGGGTCCGCGCTTGCCGTGAGCCTTGCTGCCCACGACCTGGTCCTCACCCGGGGCACCCCGCCACGGAAGGAGGGTTGCCGGACAGCCGGCCGGGGCCTTATGGCTGTCACTCATGACCTGAGCCTGAAACTAGCCGAGCTGATCGGCGGCGCGCAACTTCTGTCCGGATGACGGGACACGGCGGCGCTCCCCGGTGTTCCGCCCCACCGCGAGCGGCGGCCGGGCCGGCGGTGCCGGGGCCGGCCGCCGCGAGCGGCTGTCCGGGGGCGGCTGTCCGGGGGCGGCTGTCCGGGGGCGGCTGTCCGGGGGCGACTGTCCGGGGGCGACTGTCCGGGGGCGACTGTCCGGGGGCGACTGTCCGGGGGCGACTGTCCGGGGGCGACTGTCCGGGGGCGACTGTCCGGGGGCGACTGTCCGGGGGCGACTGTCCGGGGGCGACTGTCCGGGGGCGACTGTCCGGGGGCGACTGTCCGGGGGCGACTGTCCGGGGGCGACTGTCCGGGGGCGACTGTCCGGGGGCGACTGTCCGGGGGCGACTGTCCGGGGGCGACTGTCCGGGGGCGACTACGCGTTGCTCGCCGCCACCCAGCGGTCCAGGGTGCGCTTCGCGGCGCCCGAGCCGATCGACTCCGCCGCTCTGTCCATGCCGGCCCGGATCTGCTCGGCCAGCGTGCCGGGCCCCGGGTCCAGGGCGACCAGCGCGGCCGCCGAGTTCAGCACTACGGCGTCCCGGACGGGGCCCCGCTCGCCGTCCAGCAGGCGCCGGGCCACCTCCGCGTTGTAGGAGGCGTCGGCGCCCCGCAGGGCCTCCACGGGGACGAGGTCGAGGCCGACGTCACGCGGGTCGAAGCTCTCCTCGGTGACCTTGCCGTCCCGGACGACCCACACCCGCGAGGTGGCCGTGGTGGTCAGTTCGTCGAGGCCGTCGTCGCCCCGGAAGACCAGCGAGGAGTTGCCGCGCTCGGCGAAGACGCCCGCCACGATCGGCGCCTCGTGCGCGACGGCGACACCGACCGCCTGCGCCCGCACCTTCGCCGGGTTGGTCAGCGGACCGAGCAGGTTGAACACCGTGCGGATCCCCAACTGGCCGCGGGCGGCGCCCACATGGCGCAGCGCCGGGTGGAACTTCACCGCGAAGCAGAAGGTGATCCCGGCCTCCTCGGCGACCCGGACGACCCCCTGCGGGGTCAGGTCCAGGTTGACGCCGAGCTTCTCCAGCACGTCGGACGCGCCGGACGCGGAGGACGCGGCCCGGTTGCCGTGCTTGACGACCTTCGCGCCGGTGCCCGCGACGACGATCGACGACATGGTGGAGATGTTGACCGTCTTGGCGCCGTCGCCGCCCGTGCCGACGATGTCGACGGTGGCGCCCGGCACCTCGATCACGTTCGCGTGGTCGTACATCGTGCGCACGAGACCGGTGATCTCCTGGACGGTGGCGCCCTTGGCGCGCAGCGCGACCGCGAACCCGGCGATCTGGGCGTCCGTCGCCTCGCCGCCCATGATCCGGTCCATCGCCCAGGCGGTGTCGTCGGCCGCCAGGTCCTGGCCGGCCAGCAGGCCGTTCAGCAGGGCGGGCCAGGAACGGCCCGCCGCGGTGTCGCCTCCAGCGGGGGTCACAGCGCTCATCAGCCGCTCCTGGTGTCATGGACGTACACGAAGGGACGTACAAGAAAGTACGGCTCCACCCTATCCAGCCCCGGGCAGGGCGAAGGGCCCCGTCCGAACACCGGACGGGGCCCTTCGCTGTGGCGTGGCGACGCGGGATCAGTGGTGGCCGTGGCCGCTCGTGATCTCCTTGTACTCCTCGACGGTCGGCTTGGGGATCTGGTTCCCCTCGCCGTAGTAGGCACCGGAGAGCTTGACGCGCAGCTTCTCCGTGGCCTTCACCTTGCGCTCGACGCCGTTCTCGTCGACCGTGGCGCCGATCTCGGCCGGCTCGTACTGCTCATGCGCGGTGAGCGTGTGCAGGGCCTCCTGGCTGAGCGGCTCGTGCACCTCGATGAACTCACCGTGCGGCAGGCGCTTGATGATGCCGGTCTCGCGGCCGTGCAGCACCTTCTCGTGGTCGCGGCGCTGCAGGCCGAGGCAGATCCGCTTGGTGGCGATGAACGCGATGACCGGTCCGACGAAGAAGAAGATCCGGACGAACCAGGTGACCGAGTTGATCGACAGGTGGAAGTGGGTGGCCCACAGGTCGTTTCCACCACCGACGAGCAGGATCGAGTAGAGCGTCAGCCAGGCGACACCGAACGCCGTACGCGTCGGGGCGTTGCGCGGGCGGTCCAGGATGTGGTGCTCACGCTTGTCGCCGGTGACCCAGGACTCGATGAACGGGTAGACCGCGATGGCCACCAGGACCAGCGGGAAGATCACCAGCGGGATGAACACGCCCAGGACGAGCGTGTGGCCCCACAGATTGATCTCCCAGCCCGGCATGAAGCGGATCAGGCCCTCGGAGAAGCCCATGTACCAGTCGGGCTGGGCGCCGGTGGACACCTGGTCCGGACGGTAGGGGCCGATGGCCCAGATCGGGTTGATCTGCGCGATCGCCGAGATGACCGCGATGACACCGAAGACCAGGAAGAAGAAGCCTCCGGCCTTGGCCATGTACACCGGCAGCAGCGGCATGCCGACGACGTTCTTCTCGGTCTTTCCGGGACCCGCGAACTGCGTGTGCTTGTGGTAGAAGACCAGGATCAGGTGGCCCACCATCAGGCCGAGCATGATGCCCGGCAGCAGCAGGATGTGGATCGAGTAGAACCGGGCCACGAAGTCGTGGCCGGGGAACTCGCCGCCGAAGAGGAAGAACGACAGGTACGTGCCGACGATCGGCACGGACAGGATCGCGCCCTCCATGAAGCGGACACCGGTGCCGGAGAGCAGGTCGTCGGGGAGCGAGTAACCGGTGAAGCCGGTGAACATGCCGAGGACGAACAGCAGGAAGCCGAACAGCCAGTTGATCTCACGCGGCTTGCGGAACGCGCCGGTGAAGAACACGCGCATCATGTGCACGAACATGCCGGCGAGGAAGATCAGCGCGGCCCAGTGGTGGATCTGCCGGACCAGCAGACCACCGCGCACGTCGAAGGAGATGTGCAGGGTCGAGTTGAACGCCTCGGACATCGCCTGCCCCTGAAGCGGGACATAGCTGCCGTGGTACACGACCTCGTTCATCGACGGGTGGAAGAACAGCGTCAGGTACACACCCGTGAGGATGATGATGATGAAGCTGTACATGCACACTTCGCCGAGCATGAACGACCAGTGGTCGGGGAAGATCTTGCGCATGTTGGACTTGGCCAGGGAGTAGATCCCGAGCCGTCCGTCGGCCCAGTCGGCGACGCGCTCGCCGGCCGGAGCCTTCCCGCGAGAGCGGGGCGTTTCGTTCGCTGCAGTACTCATCCGCGCTCCCAGAATGCAGGACCGACGGGCTCCTCGAAGTCGCCGAGCGCCTGGAGGTAACCGTCGTCGTTCACGCCGATGCGCAGCTGCGGCAGGGCGTGACCGGCGGGGCCGAAGATCACTCGGGCACCGTCGGAGAGGTCGAAGGTGGACTGGTGGCACGGGCACAGCACGTGGTGCGTCTGCTGCTCGTACAGGGAGATCGGGCAGCCCACGTGGGTGCAGATCTTCGAGAAGGCGACGATGCCCTCGTGCCCCCAGTCGAGCTCGCGCTTGTCCTTGATGTTGCCCGGCTGAAGCCGGACGATCATCAGGGCCGTCTTGGCGATCTCGTTCTGGAAGTCCTCGTCCGTCTCCTCCAGGCCCTCGGGCTTGGCGAAGGTGAGCGAACCGACGCCGATGTCCTCGGGACGCAGCGGCTGGTTCGTGTTCATGTTGACGAGGAGCTTGCCCTTGGCCCACAGCGTGTGCCGGAGCTTGTCGTGCGGCAGCGGGCCGAGGTCGCGCAGCAGCATGACGCCGGACAGCGGCACCATGGCGAGCGCGCCGAACATCGTGTTGCGGATCAGCTTGCGCCGGCCGAGCGCCGACTCCTTGGCGCCCTCGCGGAAGTCCGCGTGGACCTTCGCCCGAACCTCGGGAGAGGCCTCGATCGGGTGACGGTCGTCGGCGACCTCGACGTCGGACATCAGGGTGCGGGCCCAGTGGACCGCGCCCGCGCCGATGCAGAACAGGGCCAGGCCGAGCGTCAGGCCCAGCGCGAAGTTCAGCGCGCTGACGTGACCGATCGGGAAGACGAAGATCGACTTGTCGTCCGGGATCGACACGTACGAGGCGATGAAGCCGATGGTGGCCAGCATCGACACCGTGAACAGCAGGGCGACCATGCGCTCGGACCGCCTGGCGGCCCGCTCGTCGATGTCCTGGATCCGGTGCTCGTGCGGCGGCAGCCCCGGGTCGGAGAAGGGGTTCTCCTCGTCCGCGACGTCCACGGCGCCGTGCGCGTGCTCCTGCTCTGCCGGCAGGTTCTCTTCTGGAATGTCTTGGCTACTCATGACTTCTTGGCCTTTGCGGTCCGAGCGGCGACCCACACGGCGACCGCGATCAGTGCGCCGAGGCCGAAGATCCAGGCGAACAGGCCCTCACTGACCGGACCGAGGCCGCCCAGCTCCAGACCGCCGGGGTTGGTCGTATCGCTGCTGTCGACCGCGTGCAGGTACGCGATGATGTCCTTCTTGTTCTTGGACGTCAGCGTGGTGTCGGGGAAGTTCGGCATGTTCTGCGGGCCGGTCTGCATGGCCTCGTAGATGTGCTTCGGAGCGACACCCTCCAGCGACGGCGCGTACTTGCCCTTGGTGAGGGCACCGCCCTTGCCGGTGAAGTTGTGGCACTGCGCGCAGTTGGTGCGGAACAGCTCACCGCCCTTGGCGATGTCGGCGCCGTCCGGACCGTACTGCTCCTTGGTCGGAACGCTCGGACCGGCGCCCAGCGAGGCGATGTACGCCGCGAGCTGGTCGATCTGGTCCTGGTTGTAGGTGACCTTCTTCTTCGGGACCTGGGCGCCCTGGGAGGTGGCGGCCGGCATACGGCCGGTGCCGACCTGGAAGTCCACGGCGGCGGCGCCGACGCCGACCAGGCTCGGGCCGTCGGAGGAGCCCTGGCCACCGGTGCCGTGGCAGCTGGCGCAGCCGACCTCGTAGAGCTTCTTGCCCTCCTGGATCTTGGAGAGGGACTGGGAGGTCTCATCGGCCTGCGCCTTGCCCGCGGGCGCGAACGCGGCGTACAGCCCCCCAGTGGCCGCCAGCGCGAAGAGTAGGACGACGACCGCCGCCAGCGGATGGCGTCGTCGTACGGAGAGCTTTTTCACGGATTACCCCGGTGTCAGGATCTTCTGCGTCGATGCTTCAGGGATGGATCGGTGGCCGTCTTCAGGCCCGCCGAGTTACTTGATCAGGTAGATCGTGGCGAAGAGGCCGATCCAGACCACATCGACGAAGTGCCAGTAGTAGGACACGACGATCGCGGCGGTCGCCTGCTCGTGGGTGAACCTCTTCGCCGCGTACGTCCGTCCGAGGACGAACAGGAAGGCGATGAGACCGCCGGTCACGTGCAGGCCGTGGAAGCCGGTGGTCAGGTAGAACACCGAGCCGTACGGGTCGGAGGACAGGGAGATCCCGTCCTTCTTCACCAGCTCCGTGTACTCGTAGATCTGACCACCGATGAAGATGGCACCCATGATGAAGGTGAGGATGAACCAGCCACGGAGCTTCTTCACGTCACCTCGCTCGGCCGCGAACACGCCGAGCTGGCAGGTGAGGGAGGAGAGCACCAGGACCGTGGTGTTCGTCGCCGAGAAGGGGACGTTGAGCGCGTCCGCCATCGACTTCCAGTGGTCCGGTCCGGTCACCGATCGAAGGGTGAAGTACATCGCGAAGAGGGCCGCGAAGAACATCAGCTCGGAACTCAGCCAGATGATGGTTCCGACGCTGGTGAGGTTCGGCCGGTTGACCGACGGGTGCGCGTGCCCGGTTTCTACTGTCGTTGCTGTCGCCACGACCGACATTATGTCGGTCGCTTATCCCGCCCTCACCCCGGGGGGTGCCGTTCGGAGTGTTGGGCCCTGTCGGAGCGGTGTTGACGTGGTCTTCAGGGGAGTAACATCCGCCCAAACGGCCCTGTCCGTCCTGTCCGTACGACGCTGACGTCCCGGAGGAACAATGCAGCCGACCGCCACGGTGCTGGTCTACAGCGACGACTCCAACACCCGCGAGCAAGTGCGGCTCGCCGCCGGGCGTCGGCCGGCTCCCGACGTGCCTCTGGTGGAGTTCGTGGAGTGCGCGACCCCGGCCGCGGTGCTGGCGGAGCTGGACAAGGGCGGGATCGACGTGTGCGTGCTGGACGGCGAGGCCGTGCCGATGGGGGGCATGGGGATGTGCCGGCAGATCAAGGACGAGGTGTTCAACTGTCCGCCGGTGCTGCTGCTGATGGGGCGGCCGCAGGACGCGTGGCTGGCGACGTGGAGCCGGGCCGACGTCGCGGTGACCTTGCCGGTGGATCCGGTGGAGTTCGCGTCCGGACTGGCGTCCCTGCTTCGGCAGAAGAGGCTGATCGGGGCATAGGGCGCCTGTGAGCTCGGGGCGCGGAGGTCGTGCGCGAGTGCGGCCCGGTGGGGACTTCTCGCGCAGTTCCCCGCGCCCCTGGGTCGGCTGCCCTGGCGTCGGCTGCGTGGTGGCCCCTCGCGCCCACGCGGCGGAGCCGCACATCGACACAGCCCCGCGCCCCTGGGTGGGCTGCTGCTGAGCCCGTCGCGTAGGGGCCCCTCGCGCCCACGCGGCGGAGCCGCACATCGACACAGCCCCGCTCCCCTGGGTGGGCTGCTGCTGAGCCGGCGGCGTAGTGGCCCCGTACTCCTCCTGGGCGTTCACACCGCGGTGGGCTTGAGGCGGGAGGTGTCCTGGGGGGTGGTGGCGCCCGTCTTGGTCAGGGCGCTGCCCGTCTGCCACGTCTTCCAGGTGACGTTCCAGTCGCCGAAGCCGTTGCCGAACGGCTCCATGTCGTCGCCGCCCGAGTTGACGGCCTTGACGATGTCACCCTCCCGGACGGTGTTGAAGAACCATTCGGCGTTGGACGTGCTCATACCGGTGCAGCCGTGGCTGACGTTGGCGTAGCCCTGGGAGCCGACGGACCAGGGGGCGGCGTGGACGTATTCGCCCGACCACGTCACCCGGGTGGCGTAGTAGACCGGCAGGTCGTAGGAGTCGGAGCTGCCCGCGGCGATGCCGACCGTGGCGCTGCGCATCCGGACGTAGTACTGCTTGGCCAGGACCACCTTGATGCCGTTACGGGTGTCGAAGCCCGGTTTGCCGGTGGTGATGGGGATCTCGTTGATCTCCTCGTCGTTCTTGTAGACCGTCATCTCGTGGGAGGCGGCGTCCGCGACGGCGACCAGCTTGTCGCCGGTGGTGATCTTCAGCGACTTGGACTTGCCGCCCCAGAGGCGGTCGCTGATCTTGAGGCCGTCCAGGTTGCTGTGCACCCGGATGGTGGCGTGGGCGGGCCAGTACTCCTTGGGCCGGTAGTGGAGTTCCTTGTCGCTGACCCAGTACCAGGAGCCCTGCACGGCCGGCGTGGAGTCCACCCGTAGGGCCCGCTCCACTATCGCCCGCTGCGCCTTGTCCTTGACCTCGTGGTCGAGTTGCGCGGTGATGGGCTGGCCGACGCCGTACTCCCCCGCGTCCGGCCCGAACGTGACGTTCAGGCGCTTGGTGCTGCTCGGCTTGCTGGTGTCGAAGGTGAGGACCTCGCGGCCGGGGGCGCCGTCCTCGTCCTCCGTGCTCACCCGGACCGTGTAGTGGGCGTTGGCGGCCAGCGGGGAGGTGCTGTGCCACCGGCTGCCGTCGGCGGAGAGTTCGCCCGCCACGTAGCGGCCTGTGGAGTCCTGGGCGGTGACGTCGGTGATGCGGCCCTCGTCGTCCTTGAGGGTCACTTCCAGGGGCTTGTCGGGGTCGACCTTCTTGCCGTTGTCCGTGGAGCTGTTGAACGAGATCTGGTCCGCTGCGTCGTACGGCGTGGCCGACAGGGGGTTGCCGTCCGAACCGCAGCCGGTGACGCCCGCGCCGAGGGCGGCCACCAGCAGGGTGCAGCTGACGACGGTGCGGGTTCGCGGAGTGTGGTTCATGCGATCACGCTATGAGCGGGTGAGCGCACCGGCGCGGCGAGTGACCCGGACGAGCGACGGGCACTGCGGCAAACGAGGGAGCCCGGACCTCCTGACGGAGTGTCCGGGCTCCCTGAGCGCTCGGCGCGTGCTACTGCGTGCGGTTCTCACCGTGGTAGTACTCGAAGACCCACCCGAAGAGACCGATCAGGATGATGGGCGCCGAGAAGTACAGCAGCCACCAGCCGACAGCGACACCGAGGAAGGCCAGCGCGCCACCGATGCCGAGGGCGAGCGGCTGCCAGCTGTGCGGGCTGAAGAAGCCCAGCTCGCCCGCGTCGTCCGCGACGTCGGCCTCCTTGTTGTCCTGCGCACCCGCGTCGACCCGCCGGGCGGTGAAGCCCAGGTAGAAGCCGACCATGATGGTCAGGCCGAAGGACAGGAAGAGTGCCGTGGTGCCGGCCGGCTCCTTCGACCACACGCCGTACACGACGGCCATGACCAGGAGGAAGAAAGCCAGCCAGATGAACAACCGCCCCTGGATCTTCACTTGGCGGCCTCCTTGCTGCCCGCGACGGCGCCGCCGTGACCGGCGTGCTCAAGCTGTTCGAGAGCAGCGATCTCGGGGTGGTGCAGGTCGAACGCCGGGGATTCGCTGCGGATCCGCGGCAGGGTGAGGAAGTTGTGCCGCGGCGGCGGGCAGGAGGTCGCCCACTCCAGCGAACGGCCGTAGCCCCACGGGTCGTCGACCTCGACCTTCTTGCCGTACTTGGCGGTCTTCCAGACGTTGTAGAGGAACGGCAGGATCGACAGGCCGAGCAGGAAGGAGCTGATCGTCGAGATCGTGTTCAGGGTGGTGAAGCCGTCGGCCGCCAGGTAGTCGGCGTACCGGCGCGGCATGCCCTCGACGCCCAGCCAGTGCTGGATGAGGAAGGTGCCGTGGAAGCCGATGAACAGCGTCCAGAACGTGATCTTGCCGAGGCGCTCGTCGAGCATCTTTCCGGTGAACTTCGGCCACCAGAAGTGGAAGCCGGAGAACATGGCGAAGACGACGGTGCCGAAGACGACGTAGTGGAAGTGCGCCACCACGAAGTACGAGTCGGAGACGTGGAAGTCCATCGGCGGCGAGGCCAGGATGACACCGGTCAGACCACCGAACGTGAAGGTGATCAGGAAGCCGACGGCCCAGAGCATCGGTGTCTCGAAACTCAGTGAGCCCTTCCACATCGTGCCGATCCAGTTGAAGAACTTCACACCGGTCGGGACCGCGATGAGGAACGTCATGAAGGAGAAGAACGGCAGCAGCACACCACCGGTGACGTACATGTGGTGGGCCCACACGGTCACGGACAGACCGGCGATCGAGATGGTCGCGGCGATCAGACCCATGTAGCCGAACATCGGCTTGCGGGAGAACACCGGGATCACTTCGGAGATGATGCCGAAGAACGGCAGCGCGATGATGTACACCTCTGGATGGCCGAAGAACCAGAAGAGGTGTTGCCACAGGAGTGGTCCGCCGTTGGCGGCATCGAACACATGGGCGCCGAACTTGCGGTCCGCCTCCAGGGCGAACAGGGCGGCGGCCAGGACCGGGAAGGCCAGCAGCACGAGCACCGCGGTCAGCAGCACGTTCCACACGAAGATCGGCAT
The DNA here is from genome assembly GCF_004124325.1 of Streptomyces sp. L2. Taxonomy (NCBI): domain Bacteria; kingdom Bacillati; phylum Actinomycetota; class Actinomycetes; order Kitasatosporales; family Streptomycetaceae; genus Streptomyces; species Streptomyces sp. L2. Next base: position 5,858,439 of record NZ_QBDT01000001.1, on the reverse strand, counting down.
GCGGAACATCGTCATGCCGGGAGCGCGCATGCAGATGATCGTGGTGATGAAGTTGACCGAGCCGAGGATCGTGCCGAAGCCGGAGAAGGCCAGACCCATGATCCACATGTCGGCGCCGATGCCGGGCGAGCGGATCGCGTCCGACAGCGGGGCGTAGGCGAACCAGCCGAAGTCGGCCGCGCCGTCCGGCGTGAGGAAGCCGGCCACCGCGATGAGCGAGCCGAACAGGTAGAGCCAGTAGGCGAACATGTTCAGCCGCGGGAACGCCACGTCGGGCGCGCCGATCTGCAGCGGCATGATCCAGTTCGTGAAGCCGGCGAACAGCGGCGTCGCGAACATCAGCAGCATGATCGTGCCGTGCATCGTGAACGCCTGGTTGAACTGCTCGTTCGACATGATCTGCAGGCCCGGACGGGCCAGCTCGGCACGCATCAGCAGCGCCATGACGCCGCCGATCAGGAAGAAGGCGAACGACGTCGCCAGATACATCGTGCCGATCGTCTTGTGGTCAGTGGTCGTCATCCACTTGATCACGACGTTACCGGGCTGCTTGCGCCTGACCGGCAGCTCGTTCTCGTACGAGTCAGCCGCCGCGGCACCCTGGGGTTCGTTGAGGATGCTCACAGGTTGTTCGTCTCCCGGTTCTTCTCGTGGCTCGTCTGCGCGATGCCGGCGGGAATGTAACCGGTCTGCCCCTTCTTGGCGAGGTCCTTGAGGTGCTGCTGGTACCGCTCGGGGGAGACGACCTTCACGTTGAACAGCATCCGGGAGTGGTCGACGCCGCAGAGCTCGGCGCACTTGCCCCTGAAGGTGCCCTCCCGGTTGGGAGTCACCTGGAAGGCGTTGGTGTGGCCCGGGACGACGTCCATCTTCATCAGGAACGGAATCACCCAGAAGTCGTGGATGACGTCGCGCGAGGTGAGGACGAAGCGGACCGTCTCGCCCTTCGGCAGCCACAGCGTGGGGCCGGGGTTGCCGGTCTGCGGGTTCCGCGTGCCGGGCGTGCCGACGTCGTAGACGCCGCCGGCGTTCGCCGGGAAGGCCTTCTTGAACCGGTCCGGAATGGCGTTCAGGTTCTTGTCGGTCTTCGCGTCACCGGTGACACCGGGGACGTTCTCGATGTAGTTGAAGCCCCAGCTCCACTGGAAGCCGACCACGTTGACCGTGACGTCGGGCTTCTTGTCGGAGAGGCTGAGGAGCTTCGACTCGTCCCGGGCCGTGAAGTAGAAGAGCACCGAGATGATGATGATCGGGACCACCGTGTACAGGGCCTCGATCGGCATGTTGTACCGAGTCTGCGGAGGTACCTCGACCTTGGTGCGGCTGCGCCGGTGGAACATGGCGCTCCACAGGATCAGGCCCCACACCAGCACGCCGACGGCGAGCGCGGCAGCCCAGGAGCCCTGCCACAGGGAGAGGATCCGCGGAGCCTCTTCCGTGGTGGGGGTGGGCATGCCAAGGCGGGGGAAGTCCTTGTATGTGCAACCGGTTGCGGTCGCCAGGACCAGGCCCGCGGTCAGTGCCTGCAGCAGCTTCCGCCGCATCGGGCGCCGCGGCGAGCGGTCGGAGCCGTTGGGACTCACGTAGCGCCTTCCCGAGAGTCTCGCCCGCGCGGTCGGCTGCGGCCTTCTTCTCGCTGGTCGGTCGCCGCCCTGCGTCGGGCAGGGGTTTGGATGTTTATGCGGACCAAACCCTAGCCCACCCTCTCCGAGGGGTCGCGGGGAGGGGTGCCTACTGGAGTGGGTGGTTCGCTTGATTGGCGGCCGCAGGACCATCGTGGCTGGTCGCGCCCCGCGGCGGAGCCGCATATCGGCACAGCCCCGCGCCCCTGGGTCGGCCGCCCTGACCGGGGTCTTAACGTTGCCGTATGGCCTACTTTGACGCTGCCTCCGGTGTTCCTCTTCATCCTGTTGCCCGGCAGGGGTTGTTGGCCTCTCTGGACGAGGGGTGGGCGGATGCCGGGCGGTTGTACCGGGAGGGGCGGAAGGCTCGGTTGCTGCTGGATGCCGCCCGCGAGGCCGCTGCCGAGGTTGTCGGATGCCGGGCGGACGAGGTCGTGTTCACCTCGTCGGGGACGCGGGCCGTACACACGGGTGTCGCGGGGGCGTTGGCCGGGCGGCGGCGAGTCGGACGCCACCTGATCGTGTCATCCGTCGAACACTCCTCCGTCCTCCATTCGGCGGAGGTGTTCGAGGCGGACGGGGGGACGGTGACGCGGGTGCCCGTGAACCGGGCGGGTGCCGTGGACCCGTCGGCATACGAGGCTGCCCTCCGCCCGGACACCGCGCTGGCGTGTCTGCAGTCCGCCAACCACGAGGTGGGGACCGTGCAGCCGGTGGCGGAGGTGGCCGAGGTGTGTCGCGCGGCCGGCATGCCGCTGCTGGTGGACGCGGCCCAGTCGCTGGGGTGGGGCCCGGTGGAGGGCGACTGGTCGCTGCTGACGGCCAGTGCGCACAAGTGGGGCGGGCCGGCGGGGGTCGGGCTGCTCGTCGTACGCAAGGGGGCGCGGTTCGCCCCGCAAGGACCGTCCGACGAGCGGGAGTCGGGGCGGGCCCCGGGGTTCGAGAACATCCCGGCGATCGTGGCGGCGGTGGCGTCCCTGCGAGCGGTCCGCGCCGAGGCGGCCCAGGAGGCCCTGCGGCTGCGGGAGCTGACGGAGCGGATCCGGACCCGGGTGCCGGAGCTGGTGCCGGACGTGGAGGTGGTGGGCGAGCCCGAGCGGCGGCTGCCCGGGATCGTCACCTTCTCCTGTCTCTACGTCGACGGAGAGGCCCTGCTGCACGAGCTGGACCGGGAGGGCTTCTCCGTTTCATCCGGTTCATCCTGCACGAGCAGCACCCTGGCCCCCAGCCATGTGCTGAAGGCGATGGGCGTGCTGAGCGAGGGCAATGTCCGGGTGTCGCTGCCGCCGGGCACGGCCGAGGCCGACGTGGAACGGTTCCTGGAGGTCCTGCCGGGCACGGTGGCGGCGGTCCGGGACAAGCTGGGAGCGCCGGCACCCGCCACCGCCGTACGGGAGGACGTACTCGTCGTCGACTCCCTCGGCAAGCGCTGCCCGATCCCCGTCATCGAACTCGCCAAGGTCTTCCCCACCGTGCCACTCGGCGGCCTGGTCCGCGTCCTCTCCGACGACGAGGCGGCCCGCCTGGACATCCCGGCCTGGTGCGAGATGCGGGGCCAGGATTACGTGGGAGAGGAGAGGGCGAGCAAAGGCTCCGCCTACTTGGTACGCCGGCTCACATAAGCGCCCCAAAGGGGCGCGGGGCTGTGTCGATATGCGGCTCCGCCGCGTGTGCGCGACCAGCCCCCACCCGCCGGCACTTTGGAGACGACCTAGCCCAGGTGAACCCTGACTTCCTCAGCGGCAGCGTCCCCGTACGCCTTGGTGAACCGCTCCATGAAGTGCCCCCGCCGCAACTGATACTCCTGCGTCCCCACCGTCTCGATGACGAGAGTCGCCAGCATGCAGCCGACCTGGGCCGCGCGCTCCAGGGAGACGCCCCAGGCCAGGCCCGACAGGAACCCCGCGCGGAAGGCGTCGCCGACGCCCGTCGGGTCGGCCTTGCGCTCCTCGTCGGGGCAGCCGACCTCGATCGGCAGCTCGCCGGTCCGCTCGATCCGCACGCCCCGCGAGCCGAGCGTGGTCACGCGGTGGCCGACCTTCGCCAGGATCTCGGCGTCGGTCCAGCCCGTCTTGGTCTCGATGAGCCCCTTCTCGTACTCGTTGGAGAAGAGGTACGTCGCCCCGTCCAGCAGTATCCGGATCTCCTCGCCCTCCATGCGGGCGATCTGCTGGGAGAAGTCGGCGGCGAACGGGATCGCGCGGGAGCGGCACTCCTCGGTGTGGCGGAGCATCCCCTCGGGGTCGTCGGCGCCGATGAGGACGAGGTCGAGGCCGCCGACCCGGTCCGCGACCGTCTTCAGCTCGATCAGCCGGGCCTCGCTCATGGCGCCCGTGTAGAAGGAGCCGATCTGGTTGTGGTCGGCGTCGGTGGTGCACACGAACCGGGCGGTGTGCAGGGTCTCGGAGATGCGGACCGACTCGGTGTCGACGCCGTGCCGGTCGAGCCAGGCCCGGTACTCGTCGAAGTCGAAGCCGGCGGCGCCGACCAGGATCGGCCGGGTGCCGAGCTGGCCCATGCCGAAGGCGATGTTCGCGCCGACGCCGCCCCGGCGCACGTCCAGGTTGTCGACCAGGAAGGACAGCGAGACCGTGTGCAGCTGGTCCGCGACGAGCTGGTCGGCGAAGCGGCCGGGGAAGGTCATGAGGTGGTCGGTGGCGATGGAGCCGGTGACTGCGATGCGCACGACGGCGATACTCCTGTAGGGAGGCAGGGTGACAGTTCACGCTACCCGGTCACGGGCGGTCACTGAAGCTGACAAAACTACCCGATAGTAGCTCTTTCTTCGCCCGCCTCCGCGTGTCTACGGTGCGGGCATGACGAACCTCAAGGTCAACTCCCCCGGCACGGCCGCGGACCTGGACGGCGACCTGGCCTCGCTGCGCGGCGACTGCGCCCGGATGGTCCCGCACTGGGCGGCGCCGGAACGGGTGAAGTCCCGGCCCGTGTCGCCGTCCCGTATCCACGGGGTGACCGTGCCGGTGAAGTCCGCGCGGATGCTGGACGCGATGTCCGATTACGGCGACTGAGCCGGGGCGCACGCTTCGGGGGAACCGTGCGCTCCCCTCGCGCGTCCCATCGCCGTCCCCGTTGCCGGGGATGCGGGACACGACCAGCGAGGAGCGATGCGGTGAACAGGGAGCGACCCGAGAACGCCGAGGAACCCGAGACCCCCGAGGGCGCGCGTGAGGACGAGGCGGCCGGGGCGGCGGACGACGGGACGCCCGAGGCGGACGGCACGGCCGGTGAAAGGGACACGGCCGGTGCGAAGGACACGGCCGGTGACAAGGACACGGCCGGTCAGGTGCACGAGATCGGCGGCGTCGACGGGGCCGGTCACACGTCGGCCAAGCCCGGACGGCGTCGTACTCCCGTGGTCGTCGCGTCCGTCGTCACCGCCGTGCTGCTGGTCGGCGGCGGTGGCGCGTACCTAGCCGCGAGCGGCGGGTCGGACGGTCGTACGGCCCCGGGTGCCGCCGGCGGGCACGGCACTCCCCCGCCGCTGGCCCTGGACGGCCGGTCCGGCGGCGGCGCCACGGCGGGCATCGCGCCCGGCGAGCCGAACCCGTACGGGGTGACGTACGTGGCCAGGGGCGAGCTGCCGGACGGGCCGGGATCGGCCGCGGTGTACGTGACGAAGGGCGAGGTCGGCCAGGACGCGGTGGCCCGGCTGGCCCGGGCGCTCGGCGTGCAGGACGTGCCGGTGCTCGACGGGCGGATCTGGCGGGTCGGCGGCGGCAAGGACGGCTTCGGGCCGAGTCTCCAGGTGAACCGGGACGCGCCGGGCAGCTGGACCTTCAGCCGGTACGCGCCGGGCACCGACAACTGCAAGAAGCTCATCTGCGGGCAGGACCCGGGCGGGCCTGCCGGGTCCCCGGTGAGCGAGGCGGCGGCGAAGAAGGCGGCGGCGCCGGTGCTGAAGGCGCTGGGCCAGGACGACGCGAAGGTCGACGCGGGCCAGATCATGGGCGCCCAGCGGGTGGTGAACGCCGATCCTGTGGTGGGCGGGCTGCCCACGTACGGCTGGACGACCGGCCTGACCATCAGCAAGCAGGGTGAACTCGTCGGCGGCCATGGGCTGCTGGCGGCGCCGGCGAAGGGGCCCTCGTATCCCGTGCTGAGCGCGGAGAAGACGCTGGCGCTGCTGAACGGGGCGCCGACGTCCGACCACCGGATGGGCATCGGCGGCTGTACGAGCCCCGTGCCGCCGAAGGACCGGCTGGAGAAGCCGTGCCGGCGGCCGACGGCGGTGCCGTCCGAGTCCGCGGGGAACACGGTGCCGGTCGAGAAGGCCGTGTTCGGGCTGGCGGCGCACTCCGTCGCCGGGAAGCAGACGCTGGTGCCGTCCTGGCTGTTCGAGCTGGGCGGTTCGGCGGCGGACGGCGCGGGGACGGTGTCGTACCCGGCGGTCGACCCGCAGTACCTGGCCTCGCCGACCGCGCCGACCGCGCCGGCGGCCCCGCCGAGCGCGGCGCCGAAGACGCACGACGTGAAGGTGGAGGGCTACCTCGCCGACCGGCGGAACCTGACCGTGAGCTTCATGGGCGGGGTCTGCGCCGACTACAAGGCCGCGGCGAAGGAGAGCGCGGGCGCGGTGACGGTCACGGTGACCGAGACGCCGTGGCCGGACAAGGTCTGCGTCATGATCGCCAAGGAGTACGCGAAGACGGTACGGCTGGACGCGCCGCTGGACGGCCGGAAGGTGCTCGGCACGGACGGCCGGCAGCTGCCGCAGGTGAAGCCTGGGGCGCTGCGCCCGCAGCAGCACCCCGGGCCGGTGCGCTGACCCGCCTCGGCGGCGGACGTACGAAGGCGGCATACGTAGGAAGCCGGCATACGTACGAAGCCGGCGATGTACGAAGGCGGCGGCCCCTGGGTGGAGGGGTCGCCGCCTTTCGTGGTCCGGCCGGGGCCGGTTCAGCTGAAGGAGTCGCCGCAGGCGCAGGAGCCGGTCGCGTTCGGGTTGTCGATCGTGAAGCCCTGCTTCTCGATGGTGTCGACGAAGTCGACGGTGGCGCCGCCCAGGTAGGGGGCGCTCATGCGGTCGGTGACGACCTTGACGCCGTCGAAGTCCTTCACGACGTCGCCGTCGAGCGAGCGCTCGTCGAAGAAGAGCTGGTAGCGCAGGCCGGAGCAGCCGCCGGGCTGGACGGCGACGCGCAGGGCGAGGTCGTCACGGCCTTCCTGGTCGAGCAGGGCCTTGACCTTGGACGCGGCGGCGTCGGTCAGAACGATGCCGTCGGTGACGGTGCTGGTCTCGTCCGATACGGACATCTACATCTCTCCCGGGTTGTACGGAGACTGCTTGCCGACGGTTGCAACCGGCGGGGCCGCGGATTCATTCCGGGCCGGGCGTTCGGTGTCGGGTTCCTTCTTCATGCTCGCACATGCCCGCGGAAGCGGAAAACGTGTCATCGGGATTCATGTCACATCGACACTATGGCCATCGTCAAAGTGACGTGAAGCGGCTATGATAGATAGCGTCAGTTCGACGAAAAGTAGAAAGGGTGCGTGTCGTGACCACCGCCCAGACCCCGGAGCTCGACGTACAGCCGACTCCGCTCGCCCTGCTGCTGCTCGGCCGTGAGGCCGACCCGAAGAGCGAGCGGGGCGTGGAGTGCCCCGGTGACCTGCCCTCGCCGTCCGACCCCAACCTGGTGGCGCGGGCCCGCGCGGCCAAGGAGAAGCTCGGCGACAAGGTCTTCGTGCTCGGCCACCACTACCAGCGCGACGAGGTCATCCAGTTCGCCGACGTCACGGGCGACTCCTTCAAGCTGGCCCGGGACGCGGCCGCGCGCCCGGAGGCCGAGTACATCGTCTTCTGCGGTGTGCACTTCATGGCCGAGTCCGCGGACATCCTCACCGGCGACGACCAGAAGGTCGTCCTGCCCGACCTGGCGGCCGGCTGCTCCATGGCCGACATGGCGACGGCCGAGCAGGTCGCCGAGTGCTGGGACGTGCTGACCGAGGCGGGGATCGCCGAGCAGGTGGTCCCGGTGTCGTACATGAACTCGTCCGCCGACATCAAGGCGTTCACCGGCAAGCACGGCGGGACGATCTGCACGTCCTCGAACGCCAAGCGGGCGCTGGACTGGGCCTTCGAGCAGGGTGAGAAGGTGCTGTTCCTGCCCGACCAGCACCTGGGCCGCAACACGGCCGTCCGGGACATGGGGATGTCCCTGGACGACTGCGTGGTCTACAACCCGCACAAGCCGAACGGCGGGCTGACCGCGGAGGAGCTGCGCGCGGCGAAGATGATCCTGTGGCGGGGGCACTGCTCGGTGCACGGCCGCTTCAGCCTGGAGTCGGTGAACGACGTCCGCGAGCGGATCCCGGGTGTGAACGTGCTGGTCCACCCGGAGTGCAAGCACGAGGTGGTCGCCGCGGCGGACTACGTCGGCTCGACGGAGTACATCATCAAGGCCCTGGAGGCGGCTCCGGCCGGGTCCAAGTGGGCGATCGGCACGGAGCTGAACCTGGTACGGCGGCTGGCGAACCGTTTCGCGCCCGAGGGCAAGGAGATCGTGTTCCTCGACAAGACGGTCTGCTTCTGCTCCACGATGAACCGCATCGACCTCCCCCACCTGGTCTGGGCCCTGGAGTCGCTGGCCGAGGGCAACCTGGTCAACCGCATCGAGGTCGACCCCGAGACGGAGGCGTTCGCCAAACTGGCCCTGGAACGCATGCTGGCCCTCCCGTAACCGGCCTCTCCCACCCACCCACCCGCGCGGTCGGCCACAACGGGCACCACCAACAGTCGCGCCCCGGCCGACCCCAGGCCGGATGCGCCTGGGCCGGCGGCCCTGTACCGGGCGGGGCCTGAGGCGAACGGAAGCCCCGTACTGCGGCATCACGCAGTACGGGGCTTCGTGCGTTTCCCGCGTTGCGGGCCGGTTGTGCTCCGGTCCCGCCCCACCGGCCGGACGGGTGGTGGGGCGGGAAGAACGAGCCGGCCACAGCGCCCGCACCCGCCCACCGGGCCCACTGCCGGCCCCGCTTGCTCACCGACCGAACGGGTGGGTGGGCAAGGCAGGCCGGCCACAGCGGACCCGCAGCCGCCCGCCGACCCCGAACGAAGCCCCGTACCGCGGCGTCACGCGGTACGGGGCTTCGGGCGGTTCACGGTTACCGGGCCGGCGGCCGTGCCCCCGCTTACTCACCGACCGAACGGGTGGGTGGGCAAGGCAGGCCGGCCACAGCGGACCCGCAGCCGCCCGCCGGCCCCGAACGAAGCCCCGTACCGCGGCGTCACGCGGTACGGGGCTTCGGGCGGTTCACGGTTACCGGGCCGGCGGCCGTGCCCCCGCTTACTCACCGACCGAACGGGTCGGTGGGTGGGAAAGACAGGCCGGCCACAGCGAGCCGCAGCTATACGCCCACTGGTTCCCGGGCGGAGGCCGCCTCCTTGGCGTCCCTCTTCGCCGCCCGCTTCTTCGCCCGCCGCTCCTTGCGAAGCTCCAGCATCGCGTAGAGCGTCGGGACGAGCAGCAGGGTCAGCAGGGTGGAGCTGATCAGGCCGCCGATGACGACCACCGCCAGCGGCTGGGCGATGAAGCCGCCCTCGCCGGTGACCCCGAGGGCCATCGGGAGCAGCGCGAAGATCGTCGCGAGGGCCGTCATCAGGATCGGGCGGAGCCGGTGCCGGCCGCCCTCGACGACCGCCTCGACGACGCCGTAGCCCTGCGCCCGGTACTGGTTGATCAGGTCGATCAGCACGATCGCGTTGGTCACCACGATGCCGATCAGCATCAGCATGCCGATCATCGCCGGGACGCCCATCGGGGTGCCCGTGGCGATCAGCAGGCCGATCGCGCCGGTCGCCGCGAACGGGATGGAGACCAGCAGGATCAGCGGCTGGGCCAGCGAGCGGAACGTCGCCACCAGCAGCATGAACACGATCGCGATCGCGGCCAGCATCGCCAGGCCCAGGTTCTTGAACGCGTCGTCCTGGTCGGAGCTGACCCCGCCGATCTGCGCGGTGGCGCCCGCCGGCAGCTTCAGCGCCTTGATCTTCGACTGGAGCTTGGTGCTCACCGCGCCGGTGTTGTCGCCGGTCGGCCGGGCCGTGATGGTGGCCGCCCGCTGGCCGTCGATCCGGGTCAGCGACACCGGGCCGGGCTCCAGCTTCACCGTGGCGATGTCCCCCAGCTTCACCGGCCCGAGACGCAGCGCCTTCAGCTGGGCCAGCGTGGTCGCGGGCTTCGCCGACTTCACGACGACGTCGCGCTCGGTGTCGTCGAGGACGGCCTGCGCGGCCGTCGAACCGCGCACGGCCTGGGCGACCGCGAGCCCGAGCTTCTGGTCGTCGAAGCCGGCCGCGGCGGCCTTCGAGTTGGCCTTCACGGAGATCCGCGGCACGCTCTGCGCGAGGTCACTGGTCACGTCGGTGACGTGGTCGAGTCCGGCGACGGCGGCGCGGACCTGCTCGGAGGCCGTGCGCAGCGCCGCCGGGTCGGACGCCTTCACCTGGACGCTGAGGTCCTGGCTGCCGAAGCCGTCACCGGCGGACACGGTGGTCGTACCGATGCCGTCGAGCTTCTTCAGCCCGTCCTCGATGTGCTTCTGCACGTCGTCGTAGGACGCCGAGTCCTTCAGCATGACCTGGTACGACGCCTGGTTGGTGTCGGTGCCGCCGCCGAAGGCGGCCATGAAGCCGGAGGAGCCGACGGTGACCTGGTAGTCCTTGACGCCCTTGGTCGAGGCCAGCAGCTTCTCCACCCGCTTGGCCCGCGCGTCGGTGGCCGCGAGGCTGGTGCCGGGCTTCAGCTTCTGCTTGACGGTGAGGACCTCCTGGTCGCCCTGGTCGAAGAAGTTGGTCTTCAGCAGGCCGGACATGCCGAACGTGCCGAAGAGCACGACGACGGCGATCAGCACACTGGTGATCCGGCGCCGGGTGGCGAACCGCAGGACGGGGACGTAGATCCGCTGGAGCCTGCTCCGCGCCTCCTTCTCCTCGGCCCGGCGGCGGGCCTCGTCCGCGTCCTCGGGGGTGCCCTTGGGGGCGCGCAGGAACCAGTACGACAGTACGGGCACGACCGTCAGCGACACGAGCAGGGAGGCCAGCAGGGCCGCCGTCACGGTGATGCTGAACGAGCCGAACAGCGCGCCCACCATGCCGCCGACCAGGCCGATCGGCAGGAACACGGCGACCGTGGTGAGGGTGGAGGAGGTGACCGCGCCGGCCACCTCGCGGACGGCGCCCAGGATGGCCTCGCGGCGCTCCTCGCCGTAGCCGAGGTGCCGTTTGATGTTCTCCAGGACGACGATGGAGTCGTCGACGACCCGGCCGATGGCGATGGTGAGCGCGCCCAGCGTCAGCACGTTGAGCGACAGGTCGCCGATCCACAGCACGATCAGCGCGAGGACCACCGACAGCGGGATCGACACGGCGGTGACCAGCGTGGAGCGGATCGAGGCCAGGAAGACCAGGATGACGAGGACCGCGAAGAGCAGGCCCAGCGCGCCCTCGGTGGTCAGGCCCTTGATGGACTTGGACACGGCCGGGCCCTGGTCGCTGACGACGGTGAGCTTCGCCCCGGAGCCGAGGTCCTTGCGCAGGTCGGGGAGCTTGTCGTTCACGGCCTTGGAGATGGAGACCGCGCTGCCGTCGTGGTCGGTGGTGACGCTGACGGCGAGGCTGGGCCGGCCGTCGGTGCGGGTGATGGAGTCGGCGGGGGCCGGCTGCTCCTTCACGGTGGCCACGGACCCGAGGCGTACGGGCTTCCCGCCGTCCTGTCCGGTGACCATCAGGTCGCGGATCTGTTCGAGCGAGGTGTAGCCGCCGCCGACCTGGACGGTGCGGTTCTTGCCGTCCTCGGCGAAGGAGCCGGCCGGGACGGTCGCGCCGCCCGCCTTGAGGGCCTCGCCGAGCGCGGCGGGGTTCAGTCCGGCCCGCGCGAGCTCGGCGTTGTCGGGGGTGACGGTGACCTGGAGGTCGCGTACGCCGGTGACCTGGACGCGGCCGACGCCGTCGATGTTCTTCAGGGCCGGTACGACCGTCTTGTCGAGCTGGTCGGCGAGGGCCTGCTGGTCCTTGTCGGAGGTGACGGCGAGGACCACGGTGGGGATGTCGTCGGTGGATCCGGTGATGACCTGCGGGTCGACGCCGTCCGGGAGCTGGTTGCGGGCCCGGTTGACGGCCTGCTGGACGTCGGCGACGAGCTGCTTGCTGTCGTTGCCGTAGTCGAAGGACGCCATGATCACGGCGTTGCCCTCGCTGGCCGTGGAGGTGACGCCGGAGACGCCGTCGACGGCCTGGAGGTTGTCCTCGATCGGCTCGACGACCTGCTTCTCGACGACGTCGGGCGAGGCGCCCTGGTACGGCACGAGGACGGACACGACCGGGAGGTCGATGGTGGGCAGCAGTTGCTGCTTGATCTGGGGTATCGCGATGGCCCCGAAGACGAGCGCGATGATGGACACGAGCCCGATCAGGGCCCGTTGGGCGAGGCTGAACCTGGACAGCCAGGACATGGCGTTGGGGGTCTCTCTCCTGTGAGCGGCAGAAGCGGCGGAATCGACGGGATCGGCGGGGTCGGCGGAAGCGACGGGATCGGCGGGATCGGCGGGGTCGGCGGAAGCGACGGGATCGGCGGGTTGGGCGGGATCGGCTGAATCGGGGCGGGACACGGGACGGTGGCCGCACAGGTGCGCGCCCACCCCACCACCCTGGGCCATGGCCGGGCCCTCACCCGTAGGCCCCAGGTCCATTTCCTTACCGGCGCCCTACTCCGCGCGCAGTACACGCGGGTGGAGATCAGTCCATCCGCGGACGGACCAGCCCGGACTCGTACGCGATGACCACGAGCTGGGCCCGGTCCCGGGCGCCCAGCTTGGCCATGGCCCGGTTGACGTGGGTCTTCACGGTGAGCGGGCTGACTTCGAGGCGTTCGGCGATCTCGTCGTTGGAGTGGCCGCCCGCGACCTGGACGAGGACCTCACGCTCCCGCCCGGTGAGGGCGTCGAGGCGTTCGGCGCGCGCCGGGTCGGCGCCGTCGCCGTCGTCGCCGCGGGCGAGGAAGCGGGCGATCAGGCCCTTGGTGGCGGCTGGGGACAGCAGGGCCTCGCCGCCGGCGGCGACGCGGATGGCGCTGAGGAGTTCCTCGGGTTCGCTGCCCTTGCCGAGGAAGCCGGAGGCGCCCGCGCGCAGCGCCTGGATGACGTAGTCGTCGACCTCGAAGGTGGTCAGGATGACGACCCGGACGTGGCCGAGGGCGGGGTCGGCGCTGATCAGCCGGGTGGCGGCGAGGCCGTCGGTGCCGGGCATCCGGATGTCCATCAGGACGACGTCGGCGCCCTGTTCCTGGGCGAGGCGGACCGCTTCGGCGCCGTCGGAGGCCTCCCCCACGACCTCCATGTCGGGCTCGGAGTCGACGAGCACGCGGAACGCGCTGCGCAGCAGTGCCTGGTCGTCGGCGAGCAGGACACGGATCGTCATGCGGTCTCCCCCGGGGCCGTCGTGCGGGTCTCGACGGGCAGGATCGCATGGACGCGGTAGCCGCCGCCGTAGCGGGGGCCGGTGGTCAGGGTGCCGCGCAGCGCGGTGACCCGCTCGCGCATGCCGAGGAGCCCGTGCCCGCCGCCCGCGCCGGGTTCACCGTCCGCTCCCGGTCCGTCGTCGAGGACGGTGACCTCGATGTTCGGTCCGACGCGTACGACGCTGACCTCGGCCCTGGCGTTCGGGCCCGCGTGTTTCTGCGCGTTGGTCAGGGCTTCCTGGATGATCCGGTAGGCCGCCAGGTCGACGGCGGCGGGGAGGGCGGTGCCGTCGTCGGCGCGGGCCACCTGCACGGGCAGGCCGGCGCTGCGGAAGGTGCCGGCGAGGTCGTCGAGGCGGCTGAGGCCGGGGGCGGGTTCGGTGGGGGCCTCGGGGTCGCCGGACTGGCGGAGCAGGCCGACGGTGGCGCGTAGTTCGTTCAGTGCGGAGCGGCTGGCCTCGCGGACGTGGGCGAGGGCCTCCTTGGCCTGGTCGGGGCGCCTGTCCATGACGTGCGCGGCGACTCCGGCCTGCACGTTGACGAGGGCGATGTGGTGGGCGACGACGTCGTGCAGGTCACGGGCGATGCGCAGCCGCTCCTCGGCGACGCGGCGGCGGGCCTCCTCCTCGCGGGTGCGTTCGGCGCGTTCCGCGCGCTCGCGGATGGCCTGCACGACGGCGCGGCGGCTGCGTACGGCGTCCCCGGCGGTGGCGCCGATACCGGTCCAGGCCAGGACGCCGAGGTTCTCCTGGGCGTACCAGGGCAGGCTGCCGCCGAGCATGGCGGCGCCCGTCAGCACGATCATGGTGAGCAGGCCGACGCGCACGGTGGTGGTGCGGTCGGTGGCGGCGGCGACGGTGAACAGGGCGATGACGGCGGACATCGCCACGGGGGCGCGGGGGTCGGCGGTGACCAGTTCGGCGAGGGAGACGGCGCCGGTGACGGCGAGGACAGCCTTCGGGGCGCGGCGCCGGAACACGAGGGCGGCTGCGCCGAGGAGCATGAGGAGGAGGCTGAGGGGCGCGGGCGTCCGGACGCCCCAGCTGATGCCCCGGCCGCCGCCGCCCGGCACGACGAACGAGCCGGCGACCATGCATACGAGGACGCCTGCGGCGATGGCCGCGTCCAGCGCGAGGGGGTGAGCCCGCAGCCCACACCGCGCCCGTTCGATTGTCCTCACCCCCCGAATGTACGGGTGCGCTGCCACAGCCGACCGGGGTGGGGCACACTCACGGGCGCTCCTTCGGCACCGCCCGCCGAAGCCGCCCGGGGGTAGGTCCGCTTACCGGCGCTGCCAGGGTGCCGCCGCGCCCACCCGTGCCGCCCCTTGCGGCACGCATGCCCGCGGCTGGGGCGGCTGCGAAGCCGACGCCAGGGGCAGCGCCCCGTAAGGGGCGCGGGGAACTGCGCGACCGGCCACCACGCGGCGGCAGTCGCCGTACGACAGCCACCCCCGCCCCGGAGGGCGAAGGGTCGAGGTGCCGCCCAGGGGTCAGCCCGGGATGAGACCGTCGTCGCTCAGTAGCTCGCGGACCTCGGAGAGAGTCGCGTCGGCCGAGGGAAGGATCAGCTCGGACGGCTCCAGCGAGTCGTCGGGCAGCGGCTCGCCCAGTCGCCGCACCGCGTCCAGGAGGGCGCCCAGCGTCCGCCGGAAACCCTCCCCGTCACCGTTCTCGACCTCCGCCAGCAACTCGTCGTCCAGCTTGTTCAGCTCGGGGAAGTGGGCGTCGTCCAGCGTCACCTGGCCCTCGCCCATGATCCGTACGATCACGTCGGCCTCCTCGGCTCCCGTCCCGGCGCCGGACTACTGCTTGTCGAAGCGCGGGGTGTCCTGCGGCTGCTGCTGGGACTGCCCCTGCCCGGTGCCGCCCTCGATCGCCTGCTGCTGCGAGGACGAACCGCCGGCCAGCTCCGCCTTCATGCGCTGCAGCTCCAGCTCTACATCCGTACCACCGGAGAGCCGGTCCAGCTCGGCCGCGATGTCGTCCTTGGCCATGCCGGAGGGGTCGTCGAGCGCGCCGGAGGCGAGCAGCTCGTCGATGGCGCCGGCCCGCGCCTGCAGCTGCTGCGTCTTGTCCTCGGCCCGCTGGATCGCCAGCCCGACGTCGCCCATCTCCTCGGAGATGCCGGAGAACGCCTCGCCGATCCGGGTCTGCGCCTGGGCGGCGGTGTAGGTGGCCTTGATGGTCTCCTTCTTCGTGCGGAACGCGTCCACCTTGGCCTGGAGCCGCTGGGCCGCGAGGGTGAGCTTCTCCTCCTCGCCCTGGAGGGTGGAGTGCTGCGTCTCCAGGTCGGTCACCTGCTGCTGGAGCGCCGCGCGCCGGGACAGCGCCTCGCGGGCCAGGTCCTCGCGGCCGAGCGCGAGCGCCTTGCGGCCCTGGTCCTCCAACTTGGTGGACTGCTGCTGCAACTGGTTGAGCTGCAGTTCGAGACGCTTGCGGGAGGTCGCCACGTCGGCGACGCCCCGGCGCACCTTCTGCAGCAGCTCCAGCTGCTTCTGGTACGAGTAATCGAGGGTCTCGCGCGGGTCCTCGGCCCGGTCAAGGGCCTTGTTCGCCTTCGCGCGGAAGATCATCCCCATACGCTTCATGACACCGCTCATGGGCTTCGCGCGCCCCCTTCTGACGGACTCCAGCTCACAGATCCTGCGACAGAACCCACAGTACGGGCCCTGACTCCATTACCGCACTGTTCGGGGACGGATGCGCTCATCCCCAAGGACGACTGCGGACCGCTCCGCTCCGGCGCAGGGAGTAGGTGATCCCCCGTCGGCGTGCGGGTGAACCGTCCGCGACGCACCCTCTGTCCCTGTACAGACGTCCGGTGTTGCCGGATCGTTCCCCGGCGGGCTGTGGTCCATGCCGGTGCACCCCTTACCCTTGGTCTTTGTGTTCCGTAGCCGCGCCAAGGAAGAGAAGGCCCCCGCCGCCAAGGCGGGGCTGACCGACTCCAAGCAGACCCGTGACCCCCAGGCCCCGAAGGGCCGGCCGACCCCCAAGCGCAGTGAGGCCCAGTCCCAGCGCCGCAGCGTCGCCAGCACTCCGACGAACCGCAAGGACGCCGCGAAGCGTCAGCGGGAGGAGCGCCGCCAGGCGATGGACCGGCAGCGCAAGGCGCTCGCCGGCGGCGACGAGCGGTATCTGCCCGCCCGGGACAAGGGCCCGGTCCGCAGGTTCGCCCGTGACTGGGTCGACTCCCGGTTCAACGTGGCGGAGTTCTTCCTGCCGCTGGCCGTGGTCATCCTGGTGCTGAGCGTGGTGCGGGTGCCGGCGATCCAGAGCATCGCGCTGCTGCTGTGGCTGATCGTGATCGTGCTGATCGTGCTGGACGCGGCGGTCAGCGGCTTCCGGCTGAAGAAGCGGCTGGCGGAGCGGTTCCCGGACGCGAACCGGCGGGGCGCGGTCGCCTACGCCCTGATGCGCTCCCTCCAGATGCGCCGGCTCCGGCTGCCGAAGCCGCAGGTCAAGCGCGGAGAGCGGCCCTGAGCACAGAGGCGTTCTCCGGGGGCGCGGCCGCTTCCTGGCTGAGCAGGCTGGGCGGTCTGCGCGATGTCGTACGGCAGGAGCTGGTGGCCCGGCAGCTCGACGAGCAGCTGGCCGGGCGGTTCCCGGTCGGGCAGCGGCTGCGGGTGCTCGACGTGGGCATGGGGCAGGGCACGCAGGCGCTGCGGCTGGCCCGGCTCGGGCACCAGGTGACGGGGGTCGAGCAGGACCCGACGATGATCGAGGCGGCCCGCGAGGCCCTGGCCGGTGAGCCGGTGGGCATCCGCGAGCGGGTCCGGCTGGTGCAGGGCGACGGGCGGGACACCGGCGTGCATTTCCTGCCGGGCGCCTTCGACGTGGTGCTGTGCCACGGCGTCCTGATGTACGTCGAGGAGCCCGACGCGATGGTGGCCGGGCTGGCCCGGATGCTGGCGCCGGGCGGTCTGCTGTCCCTGCTGGTCCGCAACGGGGACGCGCTGGCCATGCGGCCGGGGCTGTCCGGCGACTGGGCGGGCGCGCTGGCCGCGTTCGACACGACGGCGTACCGGAACCGGCTCGGTCTCGACGTCCGCGCCGACCGGCTGGCCACGCTCACCGCGACGCTAGCCGGGATCAACGCGCCGCTGCACGCCTGGTACGGGGTGCGGGTCTTCACGGACACGGCGGCGGACGGCACCGAGGTTCCGGGCGAGCATGAGCTGCGGGCGCTGCTCGCGGCCGAGGAGAAGGCCGGCCGCACCGACCCCTACCGCGGGGTGGCGGCGCTGCTGCACCTCTGCGGAGTGCGCGGCTGACACCGGGCCTCGGCGGTCCCCGTTCGGGTGAAGCCGGAGAGCCGTCCGACCAGCCCGCGGCGAGACTCGGGGCATGGACGCTTCCCCTGCCCGTGCTCTTCCGAGGGCCGCCTGGATCACCGCGCTCCTGTGCTCCGTGGCCCTCCTCTCCGGCTGCTCGCGGTCCGGTCCCGCGCCCGCGTCGCGGGACGACGTCACGGCCACCCGGGCGGCGGCCGCGCCGCTGGACGCGAGCGACCTGCAGAGCCAGTACGAGAAAGTGATCAAGGAGGTCCTGCCGTCGGTCGTGCAGATCCAGGCGAGCCAGGACCTCGGCTCCGGGGTGGTGTACGACGACAAGGGGCACATCGTCACCAACGCGCACGTGGTCGGCTCGGAGAAGAAGTTCAAGGTGACCACGGCGAACAGCGAGACCACGCTCACCGCGTCCCTGGTGTACTCCTACCCGGAGCAGGACCTCGCGGTGATCAAGCTGGACAAGGTGCCGGACGGGCTGAAGGCGGCGTCCTTCGGGAACACCGACAAGGTCGCGGTCGGGCAGATCGTGCTGGCGATGGGTTCGCCGCTCGGGCTGTCGTCCAGCGTGACGCAGGGCATCGTCTCGGCGACCGGACGGACCGTCAGCGAGGGCAGCAGCGGCGGCGGAACGGGCGCCACGATCGCGAACATGGTGCAGACGTCGGCGGCCATCAACCCGGGCAACAGCGGTGGCGCCCTGGTCAATCTGGACGGGCAGGTCATCGGTATCCCGACGCTCGCGGCGACCGATCCCCAGCTGGGCGGCAGCGCGGCGCCGGGCATCGGGTTCGCGATCCCGGCGTCGATGGTGAAGACGGTCGCCGACCAGATCATCCAGAAGGGCAAGGTCGTCGACTCGGGGCGGGCCGCGCTCAACATCACGGCGCGGACGGTCGTCGACAGCGACTACCAGCCGGCCGGCGTCGCGGTGGTCAGCGTCGCGCGGGGCGGGGCGGCCGACAAGGCGGGGTTGCGGGCCGGGGACATCATCACCAGGCTGGGTGACCAGACGATCACCACCATCACGTCCCTCTCCGAGGCCCTCGCCTCGGAGAGGCCGGGCCAGCACACGAAGGTGACGTTCCTGCGCGACGGCCGCACGACGACCGTCGAGGTGACACTGGGTGAGCAGTGAGGTCTGACGCCGGGTGAGCAGCGAGGGCCGCTCACCGCTCACCCAGGCCCGGACGTGTTACGAGGCGTCCTCGGCGTCGGCGTGCAGGCTCATCGGGCCGTAGATCTCGCTGGTCTCCTCGAAGAGCCGCACCTGGTCCGCGCCGCCGTCCCGCAGCTCCTTCCAGTGCTCACCGATCCAGGACTCGGCGTCCCCCTGCGTGGTGAACTCCTCGGGCTGCACCGCGGGCTGGACCTCCGTCCCGTCGGCCTTCTCGAACCGCCACGTCCATGCCGCCATCTGGGCCTCCTTTGATCCAACTGCCGACCAGCCTAGCCGGATGCGCAAGACCTGCGAGGACGGGTGAAAATCGGGGCGTGGAACTGACTCTGCTCGGCACCGGTGCCCCCGCGGGACTGCCCCGCCCCGACTGTCCCTGTGCCGTCTGCGCGACCGCGCTCGGGCCGGCCGCGCGGGCGGCCACCGCCGTCCTGGTGGACGGGGCGCTGCTGCTCGACCTGACGCCGGGCGTGGCGTTCGCGGCCGCCCGCGCCGGTCATTCGCTGGGCGGGGTTCGGCAGGTGCTGCTGTCGCACCCGCACGACGGCCCGGCGGTGGAGGTGCCGGCCGGGCTGCCACAGCCCGGCCGGGTCCCGGACGGCCGGGAGTTGGCGCTGCTGACGGGGCATCGGGTGCGGGCGGTGGCGATGGACGCGGGCGGCACCGGGTACGCGGTGACCGGGCCGGACGGGCAGCGGCTGCTGTACCTGCCGCCGGGCGGCGCTCCCGCGGGACTGGAGGAGTCGCGGGCGGAGACGTACCAGATGGTCCTGGCGGACGTGGTGGGGCGGCCGGACGCGCTGGCCCGGCTGCGGGCGGTGGGCTCGGTCGGGCCGACCACGGACGTCGTCGCCGTCCACCTCGACCACGACGTGCCGTCCGGCGGCGAGTCGGTGCGACGGCTCGCGGCGGCGGGGGCGCGCGCGGTGCCCGACGGAACGACGCTGGTGGTGGGCGCGTACGAGGACGTACCGGACGTGCCGCGCCGGACCCTGGTGCTGGGCGGGGCGCGTTCGGGCAAGTCGGTGGAGGCCGAGCGGCGGCTGGAGTCCTTCCCCGAGGTGCTGTACGTGGCGACCGGGGGCACGCGGAGCGGGGACGGCGAGTGGGCGGCGCGGGTGGCCGCGCACCGGGAGCGGCGGCCGGGGTCGTGGCGTACGGCGGAGACGACGGACCTGGTGCCGCTGCTGGCCGAGGAGGGGCCGCCGGTGCTGATCGACTGCCTGTCGCTGTGGCTGACGGACGCGATGGACGCGGTGGGGGCGTGGGACGACGCGGAGTGGGCGGGCGGCGGGGAGAAGGCGCTGCGCGAGCGGGTGGCCGAGCTGGCGGCGGCGGTGCGGTCCGCTCGGCGGACGGTGGTGGCCGTGTCCAACGAGGTCGGGTCCGGGATCGTCCCGGCGACGGCCTCCGGGCGCCGCTACCGCGACGAACTGGGCCGCCTGAACGCGTCGTTCGCCGCCGAGTGCGAGGAGGTCCTCCTGGTGGTGGCCGGCCAGGCGATGGTCCTGCGGGGCTGAACAGCACCCTTTGCTACGGCCGGCCGGGGGCAGATCACACTCCCCGGCGCTCGCCGGGTGCCTCCCCCACCGCCCACCCGTGCCGCCCTGGGGGTCCCCCCAGGCCCTTAAGGCACTGGGGGAGGCACGCATGCCCGCAGCTAGGGGCGCGGGGCTGTGCCGATATGCGGCTCCGCCGCGCGGGCGCGACCAGCCACGGCGCGCCCGCAGGCGGGGACGGCGCAGGCAGGGCAGCGCCCCTTCAGGGGCGCGGGGAACGGCGCGAGCAAGCACGACAAGCCCGCGGCCGAACACGGCGCAGGCAGGGCAGGACCCCGCAAGGGGCGCGGGGAACTGCGCAAGCAAGCACGACAAGCCCGCGGCCGAACACGGCGCAGGCAGGGCAGAGCCCCGCAAGGGGCGCGGGGAACTGCGCGGTCAGGCGGCGCCGGGTCGTGGTTTCGGCGTCGGTCTGGGCTCCTTGCGGGCCACGACCCGGTACGCGTTGGAGAGGGGGGTGTGGCGGGCCAGGGGAGAGACCGCCAGGTCGAGGACGGAGGCTGCCGTGGCGAAGGGTGCCGCCGCCGCCCGAACGGCGAGGGGCGCGCCGGCCACAGCGAGGCTGACGGCCGCCGAGAGATCGTAGGGGACGTGGGGAGCGGCCCGGTCGACGACCAGGACCCTGCACCCCCGGCACTCCAACTCCGCGCACAGGTTGGCCACCGGCACCAGATGGAGGTGGCGCGGCTGCCCGTACGGCAGCCACCGCCGGCCGAGCAGCGCGGCGAACCCGCTGCGGGGATCCGGCACTTCGACGACGAGATGCCCCCCGGGCCGCAGCACGGCCAGCGCCGCTCGCAGTTCCGCGCGCGGGTCCGGCATGTGCTGGAGGTGGTGGAACATGCTCACCACGTCGTAGCGGCCCCGCAACCGCGTCGTCATGCCCGGCCCGGCCAGCCGCCCCACGTGCGCCTCCTCCACCCGCCCGGCCGCGCGGGCCTCCAGGACGCGCGGCGAGGGATCGAGCCCGTCGAACGAGGTGTAGCCGAAGAACTCCCTCGCCGCCTCGGGGAAGTGGCCGTACCCGGTGCCCACGTCGAGCCAGCTCTCCGGCTCGGGCAGCTCGGACAGCTTGTGGGCGGTGGCCCGGTGCCGGCGCCGTACCGCGCGGGCGGACAGCACGCGGGCCGCGAAGTCCTCCAGGTGGCCCGCGTAGAAGTCGCCGTGGGGCAGGGCGAGCCCCTCCGTGACGAGCCGCGGGTTCTGGAAGACGTGCCCGCAGCCCCGGCACTCGTCGACGGCGAACGTGCCCGGCAGGTGCCCGGTCGGGTCGGTGGTGCGCAGCCGGGTGCGCAGGGTGCGCGCGCCGCACCAGGGGCAGTCCTCGCGACGCGGTTCGTGGAACAGGTCGGGGGCGGAGCGCGACGCGGTGTCCGTGGTGGAGGGCGAGAGTGGCGAGGGTGGCATGGACGGCTCCCTGTACGACATTCCGCTGCAAACCGGAACGTATGGGATAGCCCTCCGGGGTGCAACGACGTCAGGGCGGCGTGGTGGCGACGGCACGCGGAAAGCGTTCGTTCGCTGCCGGTACTGTTCGGCGAATGAGCAGGATTGATCTCGACGACTTCTCCGATCTCATCGAGCGCCCCGACGGTGCCGTACGCCGTGACGCCGAGGCCCGCCGGGAGCGCCGGATCGTGCCGCCCGGGGCGCTGGGCCGGCTCGACGAACTGGGCGAGTGGCTGTCGGCGGCGCAGGGCGCCGTACCGGTACGGCCGGTGGAACGGCCGCGCGTGGTGCTCTTCGCCGGCGACCACGGCATCGCCGAGCTGGGCGTCTCCGCCCGTCCCGCGGGCGGTGCCGCGGAGCTGGTGCGGGCGGTGCTGGAGGGCGGCAGTCCGGTGGCGGTGCTGGCCCGGCGCCTGGACGTGCCCGTGCGCGTCGTCGACATGGCCGTGGACTGCGAGCCGGACGCGTTCCCCGCGGACGTCGTACGGCACCGGGTGCGGCGCGGCAGCGGCCGTATCGACGTCGAGGACGCGCTGACGCTGGACGAGGCCGACGCGGCGTTCCGGGCCGGTATGGCCGTCGCCGACGAGGAGGCCGACTCGGGGACGGATCTCGTGGTCCTCGGCGATGTCAGCGTGGGCGGGACGACGGCGGCGTCGGTGCTGGTCGCGGCGCTGTGCGGGACCGACGCCTCGGTGGTGACCGGACGGGGCGGGCTCGCGATCGACGACCTGGTCTGGATGCGCAAGTGCGCGGCGATCCGGGACGCGCTGCGCCGGGCCCGGCCGGTCCTCGGTGACCAGCTGCAGTTGCTGGCGACGGTGGGCGGGGCGGACCTGGCGGCGATGACCGGGTTCCTGCTGCAGTGCGCGGTGCGGAAGCTGCCCGTGATCCTCGACGGGGTGGTGGCGGCCGCGTGCGCGCTGGTCGGGCAGCGGGCCGCCTTCCGGGCGCCGGACTGGTGGCTGGCGGGGCACGACAGCGGGGAGCCCGGGCAGGCGAAGGCGCTGGACCGGATGGCCCTGGAGCCGCTGCTGACCCAGGGCGTGCGGGTCGGCGAGGGCGTGGGCGCGCTGCTGGCCCTGCCGCTGGTGCGCAGCGCGGCGGCACTGGCCGCGGAGCTGCCGGAGCGGCCCGAGGCGAAGGCCGATGCCGAGGCGCCGGAAGGCGAGAAGGCGGCGGAAGCGGAGTAACGCGGGCTACGCGGGTCCGAAAAGAGCCGTTCGCCGGTACGGCGCCCATATGATCCTCCCCTATGGGAGATGCCCGAATTGCGGTGGAACAGCGGGGCGAGCCGGGGCGGGCCGGTGGGGGTGGGGCCTCTCGCCGGGCCGCCGCCCTCGCCGTCTGGTACTTGCGTGCCGTCGCGTTCGTCAACTTCCTGAGCGCGGTGTGGGTGTCGCTGGGCCAGGACGTGCGCCGGCACAACCAGGAGAACTTCTTCACCCCCTACCTGCTGACCGCCGGCTTCGCCTCCGGTGTGTTCACCGCGTTCCTGGCGATCACCATGCGCCGCCGCAAGCGGGCCGCCTGGATCCTGAACCTCGTGCTGAGCGGGCTGTTCCTCGCACTGTTCGCGTTCGCCATGGCGTTCCCGGAGATCCGCCGGTACGCGCAGAACTGGATCTCCCTGGCGCTGACGGCCGGCTTCGTGGCCGCGCTGGTCGTCGGCCGTGGAGAGTTCTACGCCAAGGGCGACCGCTCCAACCCCCGGCTCGCGGCGACCGTCGCCCTCGGCGGCGGGCTGCTCTGCTCGCTGCTGGCCGGCCTGCTGGTGACGGTGACCAACCAGGCGCCGGACGCGGCCCGTTCGACGTTCCCGGAGCGCTGGCACTACGGCACGCTGCGGCTGGTGTCGGTGGCCGCCGAGGAGTCCCGCTTCCCCGGCATCGACCCGCCGAACTGGGCCAACGTGACGATCAACGTCCTCAGCACGGCCCTCGTCCTGGCCGTCCTCTACGCCGCGTTCCGCTCCCGCCGTGCCGTCGACCCGCTCACGGAGGACGACGAGAAGCGGCTGCGGGAGCTGCTGGAGCGGCACGGGGAGCGGGACTCGCTCGGGTACTTCTCGCTGCGCCGCGAGAAGAGCGTGGTGTGGTCGCCGACCGGGAAGGCGGCCGTCGCCTACCGCGTCGTCGGCGGGGTCAGCCTCGCCTCCGGCGACCCGCTGGGCGACCCGGAGGCGTGGCCCGGGGCCATCGCGCCGTGGCTGGCCCAGGCGCGGGCGCACGGCTGGATCCCGGCGGTGATGGGGGCCGGCGAGGAGGCCGGGACGGTCTACGCGCGGCACGGCCTGGACGCACTGGAACTCGGTGACGAGGCGCTCGTGGAGGTCGCCGAGTTCACCCTGGAGGGGCGGGCGATGCGCACGGTCCGGCAGGCCTACAACCGGGTGCGGCGGGCCGGCTACCAGGTGCGGATCCGGCGCCACGAGGACATCCCGGCGGACGAGACGGCGTATCTGATCGAGCGCGCGGACGACTGGCGGGACGGGGCCACCGAGCGCGGCTTCAGCATGGCGCTCGGCCGGCTCGGGGACCCCGAGGACGGCCGGTGCGTGATGCTGGAGTGCACGGACGCCGAGGGCCGGCTGCGCGCGCTGCTGTCGTTCGTGCCGTGGGGCCCGCACGGGCTGTCCCTGGACCTGATGCGGCGGGACCGGGACTCCGACAACGGGCTGATGGAGTTCATGGTCATCGAACTCCTGCGGCGGGCCCGGGAGATCGGGATCACTCAGGTGTCGCTCAACTTCGCCATGTTCCGATCGGTCTTCGAACGCGGTGCGCGCCTCGGTGCCGGCCCGGTGCTGAGGCTTTGGCGGTCGCTGCTCAGCTTCTTCTCCCGGTGGTGGCAGATCGAGTCGCTGTACCGCGCCAACGCCAAGTACCGGCCCATCTGGGAACCCCGGTTCCTGCTCTTCGAGAAGAGCGCGGACCTGCTGCGCATCGGCCTCGCGTCGGCGCGGGCCGAGGGTTTCCTGGAAGCGCCGGGGCTGCCGAAGTGGGTGCATCGGCGGCATCTCGACACGCATCGATGAGGGAATACCGGGTGATCACCGGATGAGGACCGTTTGATGGGAACGCACGCCGGCCCGCTGGCCCGCTGGGCTCGTGCCGAGTGGGGGCTGCTGTACGTCACCGTGCGCGAGCCGTTGCTGAAGCGGCGGCTGCGGGCGGTCCCGATGACGGTCGGCGCGGTGTGCCTGACGGCGCTCCTGCAGTACGTGCAGAACCAGCCGTGGGGTTTCGAGTTCGTGCAAAACGTGGGCGCCGTACGGGCGCAGGACCCGCTGTGGCAGGCCCTGCTGCGCACTCCCCTGTCGCTGTTCGTTCCGGCGCTGGACCTGCCGGTGTGGGGCGCGCTGGCGCAGATCCTGCTGGTGTTCGGCGTCGCCGAGGTGGGCCTGGGCTGGTGGCGGACGATGGGCATCGCCTACGTCGCCACGCTCGCGGGGACGCTGTACGCGCGCGTGGGCATCGCCCTCGGCCCGCACGCCCCGTTCGGGCTGCCCGCTTCGGACGCGCAGGTCGTGGACACCGGCCCGTCGGCGGCCGTGGTGGGGCTCGCGGTGTTCGTGTGCTGGCGCTACGGCGCCTACGTCACGGCGAGCGCGGTGGCCCTGGCGATGGTGGTCGAGGTGCTGGTCAAGGAGAACCTGGCGGGCAAGGAGCATCTGGCCGCGCTGATCGCCGTAGGGCTGCTCTGTCTGGTGACGGCGGCGCGGCCCTGGTACGGGGTGCGGCGCCGGTACGGGATCCGGTCGTGGTGGCGGCGTCACCGGCGGTCGGGCAGGCGGGCCGGGCGCGGGTCGGGCTTGCCGCCGATCCAGTCCTGAACGGCGCGGCGGGGCCCGGACCAGCGGCGGTCGTGGCGGTAGGCGCGCAGGGCGGCCTTGGCGCGGGCGCGGGGGCGGCGGCCGTAGCACCGGCGGGCCCAGGCCGATCCGGGGCGGGCCAGGCGGATCGCGCCGATGATCGCGACGAGCGGCACGATGACGCCGAACACGGCGATGCGCGTCTTGCCCTTGCTCAGGGCGATCAGCGAGAACAGGAAGTTCAGGGCGACGCTGAAGATGGCCGTGCCCCGGTCGGCGAGTTCCTGCTGCGTGAGGTCGTTGACGCCGAACGGTGAGAAGCCGGCGAGCAGGAGGCCGACGAGGGCGGCGGTGAGGACGACGACCTCGACGCTCTTGCGGCCGTCCTCGGTCCAGTAGACGTCGTCGAGGTGCAGGATCAGGGCGAACTCGTCCAGGACCAGGCCGGCGCCCATGCCGAACACGACGGCGGCGACGGCCCCGCCGGCCCCGTGCCGGTCGCTGGCGACCGCGCCGAAACCGCCGATGACGGTGAGGAGGATGCCGGGGACGACGTGGTGGATGTGCAGCCCGCCCGCCTTGACGTTGCCGAACGGCCCCTTGCCGGCCCGGATCAGCCGGGTGATGAGGCGGGTGACGAAGAAGGTGAGGACGAAGGCGGCGAGGGCGAGCAGCAGCGGAAGCTTGCCCGGCTCGATGATGTTCCGTACCCACCAATGCCCCATATGCGAACTTTAGTCGCAGCCGCCGGGAGGGGCTCCGCGGACCGGCGGGCAGGGTCCCGCGGACCGGCCGGTACCCTGCGCCGGTGACCGAGACCCCCGTGACCTCGTCGTTCGACGGCCCCCGCTTCGCCTTCGGCACGCTCACCGTGCTGCCCGTCCGGGTGCACCGCTGGGACCGGGCGGCCGCGCGCGGCGGCATGCTGAACGCCCCGCTGGTCGGGCTGGTCGTCGGGGGCTGCGCGGCCGGGCTCGGACTGCTGCTGCTCCTGCTGGGCGCGGGCCCCTGGCTGGCCGCGGTCGCCACCGCCGCCGTGCCGGCCGCCCTCACCCGGGGTCTGCACCTGGACGGGCTCGCGGACACGGCGGACGGGCTGGGCAGCGGCAAACCGGCCGAGGACGCGCTGCGGATCATGAAGCAGTCGGACATCGGGCCGTTCGGTGTCCTCACCCTGGTCTTCGTGCTGCTCGGTCAGGTCGCCGCGCTGGCCCGGGCGTACGACGACTCGTGGGCGCGGGGTGCGCTGGCCGCCCTCGTCTCGGCGACGGCGGCCCGGCTCGCGCTGACCCTGGCGGCCCGCACCGGGATACCGGCCGCGCGCCCGGAGGGGCTGGGCGCGGCGGTCGCCGGGGTGGTGCCGAGGGGGTGGGCCTGGGCCGTGGCGGCCGTGGTGGTTGCTGGGGCGGCCGCGGCGGGGGGCGCGCTGTTCGGCGGCGGCGCCGCGGTGCGGGCCGCTGCCGCGGTGATCGTCGCGCTCGCCTCGGCCGAACTCCTGCTACGGCACTGCCGGCACCGGTTCGGCGGGGTCACCGGGGATGTGTTCGGAGGGCTGGCGGAGACGGCGGCGACCGCGGCGCTGGTGGTGCTGGCGCTGGGGTGAGGCGCGGACGCCGGCGAGTCCGGGGGGCGGCTGTCGAGTGGCGTCTGCGGGTGCGTCGTGGTTGATCGCGCCCACGCGGCGGAGCCGCACATCAGCGCAGCCCCGCGCCCCTTTGGGGGCGCGCTGTCGGCGGCCGGGATCATGAGAACGGGACCTCCCGGGGGGCCTCGGTGTCGGTACCGGAGGGACGAGTGCGGGGGCGTACGCGCGTAGGCTCGGGGCGGGTGTTCGCCGGCAGGGTGAAGGCCCCGGTTGCCACCCACCCCATGGCCTGGACCTAGGGTCGGCTCTCGGGCCCGGTCGACCCACCCCCATTCGGCCACAGCAACTTCACATCGGAAGCGAGAATTCACCACCGTGACTGCTCTGACTCTCAGCACCGCCGCGGCGGCCGGCCTGCGGGCCGACGCGATCGTGATCGGTGTCGCCAAGGGCACTGCATCCAGGTCCGCGGGACTCGTCGTCGCGCCCGGCGCCGAGGCCGTGGACGCGGCGTACGACGGCAAGCTGGCCGGCGTTCTGGAGACCCTCGGCGCCTCGGGTGCCGAGGGCGAACTGACGAAACTCCCCTCCCCGGCCGGCTTCAAGGCCCCGCTCGTGGTGGCGGTGGGCCTGGGCGACGAGCCCGGGAAGGACGACGCCTACGACCCGGAGGCCCTGCGCAGGGCGGCCGGCGTGGCCGCGCGGGCCCTCACCGGGTCGAAGAAGGCCGCGTTCGCGCTGCCGGTCGACGGCCCCGGTGCCATCGGCGCGATCGGCGAGGGCGTGCTGCTGGGCGCGTACTCGTACGACGCCCAGCGGGAGAACGGCGCGAAGAACGGCAAGGCGAAGAACGGCAAGGCCCCGCTGGGCGAGGCGGCACTGCTGGGCGGCAAGCCGCGGGACGCGGCCCACAAGGGCGCCCTGGCCCGCGCGGTCACCGTCTCCGAGGAGCTGAACCGCTCCCGCGACCTGATCAACATGCCGCCCAACGACCTCACCCCCGAGGCGTTCGCCGCGATCACGCAGGCCGCGGCCAAGGAGCACGGCTTCAAGGTCCAGGTGCTCGACGACAAGGCCCTGGTCAAGGGCGGCTACGGCGGCATCATGGGCGTCGGCGGCGGCTCCGCGGCCACCCCGCGCCTGGTCAAGCTGTCGTACAAGCACCCGAAGGCCGACAGGCACCTGGCGCTGGTCGGCAAGGGCATCACCTACGACTCGGGCGGCATCTCCCTGAAGCCGGCCGGCCACAACGAGACGATGAAGTGCGACATGGCCGGCGCCGCCGCCGTGTTCGCCGCGGTCGTCTCCGCCGCCCGGCTCGGCCTGGAGGTCAACGTCACCGGCTGGCTGGCGCTGGCCGAGAACATGCCGTCGGGCTCCGCCGTGCGCCCCGGCGACGTGCTGCGCATGTACAGCGGCAAGACGGTGGAGGTGCTCAACACCGACGCCGAGGGCCGGCTGGTGCTGGCCGACGCGCTGTGGGCGGCCTCGCAGGAGAACCCGGACGCGATCGTCGACGTGGCCACGCTGACCGGCGCGATGGTGCTGGCGCTGGGCACGCGGACGTTCGGGATCATGGGCAACGACGAGGCGTTCCGCGCGGCGGTGCACGAGGCCGCGGAGGAGGTCGGCGAGCCGGCGTGGCAGATGCCGCTGCCGGAGCACCTGCGCAAGGCCGGGGAGTCCCAGGTGGCCGACCTCTCGAACATGGGCGAGCGGATGGGCGGCGGCCTGTTCGCCGGGCTCTTCCTGCGGGAGTTCGTGGGCGAGGGCATCACCTGGGCGCACCTGGACATCGCGGGTCCCGCCTTCAACGAGGGCGGTCCCTTCGGGTACACGCCCAAGGGGGGCACCGGATCCGCCGTGCGTACGCTGGTGCGGCTCGCGGAGCTGACCGCCTGCGGCGAGCTGGGCTGAGCCGCCTATTGGGGTGGCCCGTCCTGTCTGTAGGGCGGCCGCGGGGGCGTGGGGGCTGGTCGCGCAGTTCCCCGCGCCCCTTTCGGGGCGCTGCCCTGGCCGTATCTCGATCACTGCCCTGGGTTTCGCGGCGTACGTGGGGTGTCTCACACTCCAGCCCCGCGTCTCGTACGGGTCGAACAAGTGCAAAGATGGAGCCCGGCAGGACAGGGCCCCCACCAAAGGGCCGAAGCATCAAGCGGCCGGACACCAGCCGCCCGCCGGTCACAGGAGACCGGCGTGAGGCGCACATGCATGGAGGACGTGACGTGGCGAACGACGCCAGCACCGTTTTCGACCTAGTGATCCTCGGCGGTGGTAGCGGTGGTTACGCCGCGGCCCTGCGCGGGGCGCAGCTGGGCCTGGACGTCGCCCTGATCGAGAAGGACAAGGTCGGCGGCACCTGCCTGCACCGGGGTTGCATCCCCACCAAGGCCCTGCTCCACGCGGGCGAGATCGCCGACCAGGCCCGCGAGAGCGAGCAGTTCGGCGTGAAGGCCACCTTCGAGGGCATCGACGTCGCGGGCGTCCACAAGTACAAGGACGAGGTGATCTCGGGCCTGTACAAGGGTCTGCAGGGTCTCATCGCGTCCCGCAAGGTGACGTACATCGAGGGTGAGGGCCGGCTGTCCTCCCCCACCTCCGTCGACGTGAACGGCCAGCGGATCCAGGGGCGCCACGTGCTCCTCGCCACCGGTTCCGTACCGAAGTCGCTCCCGGGCCTGGACATCGACGGCAACCGGATCATCTCCTCGGACCACGCCCTCGTCCTGGACCGCGTGCCGAAGTCCGCGATCATCCTGGGCGGCGGTGTCATCGGCGTCGAGTTCGCCTCGGCGTGGAAGTCCTTCGGCTCCGACGTCACGATCGTGGAGGGCCTCAAGCACCTGGTCCCGGTCGAGGACGAGAACAGCTCCAAGCTGCTGGAGCGCGCGTTCCGCAAGCGGGGCATCAAGTTCAACCTGGGCACCTTCTTCCAGAAGGCGGAGTACACCCAGGACGGCGTGAAGGTCACCCTGGCGGACGGCAAGGAGTTCGAGGCCGAGGTCCTGCTCGTCGCCATCGGCCGCGGCCCGGTCTCACAGGGCCTGGGCTACGAGGAGGCCGGGGTCGCCATGGACCGCGGCTACGTCCTCGTCGACGAGTACATGCGGACCAACGTGCCGACGATCTCGGCCGTCGGCGACCTGGTCCCCACGCTCCAGCTCGCGCACGTCGGCTTCGCCGAGGGCATCCTGGTGGCGGAGCGTCTGGCCGGTCTGAAGACGGTTCCGATCGACTACGACGGTGTCCCGCGGGTGACGTACTGCCACCCGGAGGTCGCCTCCGTCGGCATCTCCGAGGCCAAGGCCAAGGAGATCTACGGCGCGGACAAGGTCGTCGCTCTGAAGTACAACCTGGCGGGCAACGGAAAGAGCAAGATCCTGAAGACCGCGGGCGAGATCAAGCTCGTCCAGGTCAAGGACGGTGCCGTGGTCGGCGTCCACATGGTCGGCGACCGCATGGGTGAGCAGGTCGGCGAGGCCCAGCTGGTCTACAACTGGGAGGCGCTGCCGTCCGAGGTGGCCCAGCTCATCCACGCCCACCCGACGCAGAACGAGGCGCTCGGCGAGGCTCACCTGGCTCTGGCCGGGAAGCCGCTGCACGCCCACGACTGACGCCCTCAGTCCATCGGGCGCGACGACACAGACTTTCCGCAATTCGTTAGGAGCAACCGAAACCATGGCGGTTTCCGTAACCCTTCCGGCGCTCGGTGAGAGCGTCACCGAGGGCACTGTGACCCGCTGGCTGAAGGCCGAGGGTGAGCGCGTCGAGGCCGACGAGCCGCTGCTCGAGGTGTCGACCGACAAGGTCGACACCGAGATCCCCTCGCCCGCCGCCGGTGTGCTGGCCTCCATCAAGGTCGCCGAGGACGAGACGGTCGAGGTCGGCGCCGAGCTGGCCCTGATCGACGACGGTTCCGGCGCCCCCGCCGCCGCGCCCGCCCCGGCCGCCGCCGAGGCCCCGGCCCCGGCCGCCGAGCCGGCTCCCGCGGCCCCCGCCGCCGAGCAGGCCGCCCCGGCCCCGGCCCCCACCGCCGAGGCCGCCGCCGGCGCCGGCTCCGCCGAGGGCACGGACGTGGTCCTGCCCGCGCTCGGCGAGTCCGTCACCGAGGGCACCGTCACCCGCTGGCTGAAGTCGGTGGGCGACTCCGTCGAGGCCGACGAGCCGCTGCTCGAAGTCTCCACGGACAAGGTCGACACCGAGATCCCGGCGCCCACCTCGGGCACGCTGCTGGAGATCGTGGTCGGCGAGGACGAGACCGCCGAGGTCGGCGCCAAGCTCGCCGTCATCGGTGCCGCCGGTGCCGCCCCCGCCGCCGCTCCGGCCCCGGCCGCCCCGGCGCCCGCCGCCGAGGCCCCGGCCGCCCCCGCGGCTCCGGCCCAGCCCGCCGCCCCCGCCCCGGCTGCCCCGGCTCCGGCTCCCGCCGCCCCGGCCGCGCCCGCCGCCGCTGCTCCGGCTCCGGCCCAGCCCGCGGCTCCGGCCCCGGTCACCCCGGCCCCGGCCGCTCCCGCCGCGCCCGCCGCCCAGGCCACGGACGAGGGTGCCTACGTCACCCCGCTGGTGCGCAAGCTCGCCGCCGAGAACGGCGTCGACCTGTCCACCGTCAAGGGCACCGGCGTCGGCGGCCGTATCCGCAAGCAGGACGTCATCGCCGCCGCCGAGGCCGCGAAGGCCGCCACGCCGGCTCCGGCCGCCGCCGCCGCGCCCGCCGCGAAGAAGGCCCCCAGCCTGGAGGCCTCCCCGCTGCGCGGCCAGACCGTCAAGATGCCGCGCATCCGCAAGGTCATCGGCGACAACATGGTCAAGGCGCTGCACGAGCAGGCGCAGCTGTCGTCGGTCGTCGAGGTCGACGTCACCCGCCTGATGCGGCTGCGCGCCCAGGCCAAGGACTCCTTCGCCGCGCGCGAGGGCGTCAAGCTCTCCCCGATGCCGTTCTTCGTGAAGGCCGCGGCCCAGGCGCTGAAGGCCCACCCGGTCATCAACGCCAAGATCAACGAGGCCGAGGGCACGATCACCTACTTCGACTCCGAGAGCGTCGGAATCGCGGTGGACTCCGAGAAGGGCCTGATGACCCCGGTCATCAAGCACGCCGGTGACCTCAACATCGCCGGTATCGCCAAGGCCACGGCGGAGCTGGCGGGCAAGGTCCGCGGCAACAAGATCACCCCGGACGAGCTGTCCGGCGCGACCTTCACCATCTCCAACACCGGTTCGCGCGGCGCGCTGTTCGACACGATCATCGTGCCGCCGGGCCAGGTCGCGATCCTCGGCATCGGTGCCACGGTCAAGCGCCCGGCGGTCATCGAGACCGAGGAGGGCACGGTCATCGGCGTCCGCGACATGACCTACCTGACCCTCTCCTACGACCACCGCCTGGTCGACGGCGCCGACGCGGCGCGCTACCTGACGGCGGTCAAGGCGATCCTGGAGGCAGGCGAGTTCGAGGTCGAGCTCGGTCTCTGATTTCCTGATCAGGTGCTACGACGCCCCGTCCGGAGCCATCCGGACGGGGCGTCGCCTTTTCGGCGCAGGGCGACCGCGACTTCCCAAGGGGCGCGGGGAACTGCGCGACAGGCCACGCCCGACCCGCAGCCGCCGAACGACAGAGCCCCCCGAGTTCACACGCGCCCCAAACCCCATGTGCAACTCATCTCACCTGCGTGAAAGCACCCCCTCCACCCCGCCCAGCGCCGCGCACGGCCGTATTGTCTAAACGTCAGCCCCCGGGAGGAGCCCTCATGACCGCGCCCGTCGTCCACTCGCTGCGCGAACAGATCCGCGAGCACATCGTGGAGGGGATCGTCAGCGGGCGCTGGCAGCCGGGCGAGCGCATCGTCGAGCGGCGGATCGCCACGGAACTGCAGGTCAGCCAGACCCCCGTCCGGGAGGCCCTGCGCGAGCTGGAGTCCCTGCGGCTGATCGAGTCCGCGCCGAACAAGGGCGTCCGCGTACGCAACCTGAGCGCGGCCGATCTGGAGGAGAGCTACCCCGTCCGGGCCGGCCTGGAGGCCATCGCGGCGGAGCTGGCGGCCGCCCGCCTCGCCGTGGACTGCTCGGCCCTGGAACCGCACGTCCTGGCCCTGTACGAGGCCGACCGCGACGCCGACGGGACGGCGCAGGTCCGGCACACCGTCGGCTTCCACCGGGAGCTGGTGCGGGCCGCGGACAATTCGGTGCTGCTGCACACGTGGGAGGGGCTGGGGATCGAGGTGTTCACGGCGCTGTCGATACGGTGGCTGGGGACGGTGCAGCAGTCGTACGCCGAGGAGCACGAGGAGTTGGTGCAGGCGTTCAAGCGGCGTGATCCGGATATCTCGGCGCTCGTCAAGGCGCACGTGCTCGGGTGCGCGCCGCGGGCCTGAGTTCCTCGCCACCGCCGCCCCTACCCTTCCCGACACTGGGGGCAAGCCCCCAGACCCCCTTTTTTTTGCGCAGTTCCCCGCGCCCCTTCAGGGGCGCGGGGAACTGCGCAATCAGCCACAGCGCGCCCGCAGACGCCTGACAACGCACACCCGAGTCAACCCCCGCTCACCTGCCAGAACACCCCAACTTCAAGGTCACCCGGTGCCACCGCCGGAGGCACCCCGTGCCGACTTTCTCGTGATCGAGAGGTTTTGACCCTCAACCCTTTGATCGATCATCGATCAGGGAGTTACAGTCGCCGACGGACCTCCAACCGGGGTCCTAGCCCTGTCCTGCCAAAGACCAAGGGCACACCCGAACCCTTACCGATGAGGGAACCCCCTTCGACTGAGGAAGGCGGCGACATGACCGACCCCAACGCCATCCAGCCGAGCGCGCTCGACCAGCTCCCGGACCGTGACCCGGAGGAGACCGCCGAATGGCAGGCCTCCCTGGACGCCGTCGCGAGGGAAGCGGGCCCGCACCGCGCCGCGTACCTGATGCGGCGCACGCTGGAGCGCGCCGAGCGGGGCGGCGTCGCGCTGCCGAAGCTCCTCGAGACGGACTACGTCAACACCATCCCGACCGGCGCCGAGCCCGCCGTACCCGGTGACGAGGCCATGGAGGCCCGGATCACCGCGTGGAACCGGTGGAACGCGGCGGCGATGGTGACCCGCGGCGCGAAGCACGGCGTCGGCGGCCACATCGCCACCTTCGCCTCCGCGGCCTGGCTGTACGAGACGGGCTTCAACCACTTCTTCCACGGCAAGGAGGGCGACGGCTCCGGCGACCAGCTGTACATCCAGGGCCACGCCTCCCCCGGCATCTACGCCCGCGCCTTCCTGGACGGCCGCCTCACCGAGGCGCAGCTGGACAACTTCCGCCAGGAGGCCGGCGGCGACGGCCTGCCGTCCTACCCGCACCCGCGGCGCCTGCCCTGGCTGTGGGAGTTCCCGACGGTGTCGATGGGCCTCGGCCCGCTCTCCGCGATCTACCAGGCGCGCTTCAACCGCTACCTGACCAACCGCGGCATCAAGGACGTCTCCGCCTCGCACGTGTGGGCGTTCCTCGGCGACGGCGAGATGGACGAGCCGGAGTCGACGGCGGCGCTCGCGCTGGCCGCGCGTGAGGAGCTGGACAACCTCACCTTCGTCATCAACTGCAACCTGCAGCGCCTGGACGGCCCGGTCCGCGCCAACTTCAAGATCGTGCAGGAGCTGGAGGCCCAGTTCCGCGGCGCCGGCTGGAACGTCGTCAAGACGCTGTGGGGCTCCGCCTGGGACGAGCTGTTCCGGCTCGACACCACGGGCGCGCTGGTACGGCGGCTGCGCGAGGTACCCGACGCGCAGGTGCAGACGTACCAGACCCGCGACGCCGCCTACATCCGCCAGGACTTCTTCGGCGCCGACCCGGCGCTCGTGGAGATGGCGAAGCTGCTGAGCGACGACAAGATCCTCGAGGTCTTCCACCTCTCCCGCGGCGGTCACGAGGCCCGCAAGGTCTACGCCGCGTACAAGGCCGCCGTCGAGTTCAAGGGCGCGCCGACCGTGATCCTGGCCCAGACGGTCAAGGGCCACACCCTCGGCGAGGGCTTCGCGTCGAAGAACGCCAACCACCAGATGAAGAAGCTCTCGGTGGACGAGTTCAAGGCGATGCGCGACCTGCTGGAGCTGCCGATCAAGGACAGCGACTTCACCGACGGCCAGGTCCCCTACGGCCACCCCGGCGCCGGCTCCCCCGAGGTGCGCTACCTCCAGGAGCGCCGCGCGGCCCTCGGCGGCCCGGCCCCGGCCCGCCGTCTGCACCCGGTCGCGCCGCTGCCGGCCCCGGCCGAGAAGGCGTTCGGCGCGTTCGACAAGGGCTCCGGCTCGCAGAGCGTGGCGACGACGATGGCCTTCGTCCGCCTGGTCAAGGACCTGGTCCGCGACAAGGAGACCGGCAAGCGCTGGGTGCCGATCGTCCCCGACGAGGCGCGCACCTTCGGCATGGAGTCGCTCTTCCCGTCCCTCGGGATCTACTCCCCCAAGGGCCAGACGTACGAGCCGGTCGACCGCGACCAGCTGATGTACTACAAGGAGGCCAAGAACGGCCAGATCCTCAACGAGGGGATCACCGAGGCCGGCTCCATGGCCGACTTCATCGCGGCGTCGTCGTCGTACGCGACGCACGGCGAGGCGATGATCCCGTTCTACATCTTCTACTCGATGTTCGGCTGGCAGCGCACCGCCGACCAGATGTGGCAGCTCGGCGACCAGCTCGGCCGCGGCTTCCTCGTCGGCGCGACGGCGGGCCGTACGACCCTCACGGGCGAGGGCCTGCAGCACGCCGACGGCCACTCCCCGGTGATCGCCGCGACCAACCCGGCGGCGCTGTCGTACGACCCCGCGTTCGCCTACGAGATCGCGGTCATCGTGCGGGAGGGCCTGCGCCGGATGTACGGCGAGGCGAAGCCGGGCGAGGACCAGAACGTCTTCTACTACCTCACCGTCTACAACGAGCCGATGCCGCAGCCGGCCAAGCCGGCCGCCGCCGGCGTGGACGAGGGCATCGTCAAGGGCCTGTACCGCTTCAACACGGCGGAGTCGGCGGGCCTGACCGCCCCGGCCAACGCCCCGCGCATCCAGCTGCTGGGCTCGGGCACGGCGATCCACTGGGCGCTCAAGGCGCAGCGGCTGCTCGCCGAGGAGTGGGGCGTGGCCGCCGACGTGTGGTCCGCGACCTCCTGGGGCGAGCTGCGCCGCGACGCCCTCGACGCCGACGCGGCGCTGCTGCGCGGCGAGGAGCGGACGCCGTACGTCCGCCAGGCGCTGCAGGGTGCCGAGGGCCCGGTGCTCGCGGTGTCCGACTACATGCGCCAGGTCCCGGACCAGATCGCGCAGTGGGTGGAGCAGGACTGGTCCTCGCTGGGTGCGGACGGCTTCGGCCTCTCCGACACCCGTGAGGCGGCCCGCCGCCACTTCGGCGTCGACGCCGAGTCGATCGTCGTCGCGGCCCTGGCCCAGCTGGCCCGGCGCGGCGAGGTCAAGGCGACGTCGGTGAAGGAAGCCCGCGAGAAGTACGGCCTGTAGTCCCGGCCGGCGTACCACCGACAGCGGCGGGGAGAGGGGGCGCACCCCTCTCCCCGCCGCTGTCGGCATGTCCGTGGCGCGGGCGCGCCCCCGGATTCCCGGGCCCGCACCGCTCATAACAAGTGGCTCACTCCGCGTGCGCCCCACCGGCTGAGGCCCGATGCTGGAGCGGTGATGGACGAGACGGAGTTCTGGGAGCTGATCGACTCCACCCGGGAGGCCGCCGAGGGCGACCCCGAGGAGCAGGCCGACGTGCTCGTGTCCCGGCTGCTGGAGCTGGAGCCGGAGCTGGTCCTGGACTTCGCCCGTCATTTCGAGGCCCGCTACAACCGCGCGTACCGCTGGGATCTGTGGGGTGCCGCCTGGGTGCTGCTGGACGGGGCGAGCGACGACGCGTTCGACTACTTCCGGTGCTGGCTCATCGGACAGGGCCGGGAGGTCTTCGAGGGCGCCCTGCACGAGCCGGACGCGCTGGCGGACCTGCTCGACGACTTCGACGAGGAGATCGACGGCGACGGCGAGGAGCTGGGGTACGCGGCGGACGAGGCGTACGAGCAGCTGACCGGCTCGGTCGCCACCGACCTGGGCATCGCCCCGGCTCCCGCCGAGCCCCAGGGCACCCCGGTCGACTTCGAGAAGGAATCGGTCCTCGCCGACCTCTATCCCAAACTCTGGGATCGCTTCAAGGGCTGATTCGGTCGCCGAGAACGACCGAAAACGTTCCATCGGGCACACCGCCGCGCTTCTCCGGCGCCCTCGCCCGCCCTGAACTGCGGCTCCTTCTGCTCCCTGGGCCTCGCCCGCCCCAGTGGACACACCGTCAGAAACAGTACGCCGGGGGCGTGTTCCCCGCTTTACGCGCGCCGGAGGTAGGCTGGGCGCACTCCGCCACCGCCGCCAGTAAGCCGATGTCCTCCTGGCAAGTTGCCACCTGGCAGACGCGTCGGCGGCAGTGCCCGGTCACCCTCGGAAGAATCAGGAACGCGAGGAGATGACAGCGAAAGATCCGGCTCTGGAACGGCGCAGGGTACGTCTCGCCCTGCGCAACTATCGCAACAAGGCGGGCATCAGCCAGCCCGAAGTGGCCGAGCACCTGGCCTGGTCACCGTCGAAGGTCATCCGTATCGAGGGCGGCTCGGTCGGCGTGTCCGTCACCGACCTGCGCGCCCTCCTCGATCTGTACGCCGTACGGGACGAGGCGACCCGCCAGGACCTGGAGCAGGCCACCCGGGACAGCAGACGGCCGCCCTGGTACAGCGCCTACCGGGACGTGGTGCCCCCGCACTTCGCCACGTACCTGGGCCTGGAGAGCGCGGCCCGCGAACTGTTCGCCTACGACCCGACGCTCGTCCCCGGCCTGCTCCAGACCGAGGAGTACACCCGCGCCCTGCTGGGGGACGGGAGCGGGGACGGGAACGGTTCCGGGGACGGCCGGCAGCCGGCCGAGGAGACCGACGCGATCGTGCGGCTGCGGGTCGAACGGCAGCGGCGGCTGCTGCGGGAGGCGTCCGAGCCCCGGCTGTCGTTCCTGGTCGACGAGGCGGCGCTGCGCCGCTGGGTCGGCGGGCCGGCCACGATGCGGGGGCAGTTGGAGCGGCTGAAGTCCGTCGCCGGGATCGCGCACGTGGACCTGGGAGTGGTGCCCTTCTCGCTGGGCGCGCACCCGGTGCTGCGCAACGGCTCGATCGCGCTGACGTTCGGCGACGGCGACGACGTGCTGTTCGTGGAGAGCTCCAGCGGCGCGCTGACCACGCGCGACGACCAGCACGCGGTCGACGAGTACCTGACGCGGTTCGCGGAGTCCCGCAGGCAGTCCCTGTCGGGCGACGAGGCGACCGCGTTCATCGACGAGGTGCTGGCGCAGTACCCGTCCTAGCACGTCCCACCGCACTGGAGACAGTCGGGCAGAGATCGGAGAGGGCCCGTGGCGGGTGTCTTCAACCGCATACGCCGAAGGCAGGCAGGTGATCCTGGCCGCCCGGGCGCCCCTGTGCCGCAGGACGCGCAGGGACAAGCCGAGCCGGGCGGGCCGACGGGACCGGCGGTGACCGCGGAGGTGATACCGGCCGCGGGGGCGACACCGACCGTGGAGGCGGCACCGGCCGCGGAGCGGGCGGTGGCCGGGCCGGCGACGGCTGAGCCCGCGGCGGCGGAGCCTGCCGTGGCGGAGCCTGCCGTGGCGGAGCCTGCCGTGGCGGAGACCGTGGTGGCCGCCGGGACGGCCGACGCGGTCGGGCCACCGGCCGCTGCCCGCGGCCAGGAGATACCCGGCGGGAGCGACGCTCCGGCAGGGCCGGGGAGCGCGCTGGAGCCGATCCAGCCGACCGTGATCATCTCCGGCGCCGCCATCGGCGCGGAGGGTCAGGACATCCCCTCGCCGCGCGACGTCCTCCCGGACCGGCAGCCCACCCTCTTCGACCTGGCGCTTTACTTCATGCGCGTGGTCTTCGGCTCGGACCTCGCCCTGAAGAGGTTCCTCAAGGCATGCGGGTGCCTCGTCGCCATGCTGCTGGGGGCCGGCGTCATCCTGTGGATCGTCGCCCTCACCATCCACGCCGTGGCCCAGCGGATCGCCCCCGGGACCTCGCTCACCGCCGTGACGTGGAGCGTGGGCTGGCTCACCAGCGGCACCTTCCTCGTCTGGGCGGGCGCGCGCGTCCGCAGGTGGTTCAGGGAGCATCTGC
This sequence comes from Streptomyces sp. L2, assembly GCF_004124325.1. Taxonomy (NCBI): domain Bacteria; kingdom Bacillati; phylum Actinomycetota; class Actinomycetes; order Kitasatosporales; family Streptomycetaceae; genus Streptomyces; species Streptomyces sp. L2. The sequence continues at coordinate 5,819,311 of NZ_QBDT01000001.1, read as the reverse complement.
GGACCCCGCCCGCTACACAGGCCCCCGGAACCGCCGAGCCGCCAGCTGCGGAAAGCGGCGGGCCGCGGCCGTAGTCCCGCGGTCGAGCAGCAGGCCCGCGACAGCGGCGGTCGCCGCGCCGGCCACCCCCCACACCCAGGGCCGTAGCACCGGCGTCACGGCCAGGGAGATCAGCAGCCCCACCAGCGTGGCCGTCCCCCCGGAGAGCACGAAGCCGACGACGAGCAGGACGGCGAGCGGTAACAGCGGTCTGCCGCGTGGCCCGGCCGGGCCTTTGACGGGAAGCGGCGTCTGTGCGGAATCCCCCATCTCGCCCCCAGGCAGCTCATGTGGACTCTGGTGGTGACGCGGATGTCGTGTCACCGCCGGCCCCGGTCGAAGCACAGCGACCCCCCGTCCCCCGCCGTCACTCCGGCCCGCCGGCCGGACGTCCTTCCTCACGCCGGTCCCTCCAGGGTTCTACCGCATAACGCGCGCAGAAACTCCCCCCAGGCCCGGGCCTGAAAAGGGATCACGTGCCCGTCCGGACGATGCGACACACGCACCCGAACTCCCCCGTCCATCAGGGCGACTTCCACGCACTGGTACGGATCGCACGCACTGCTCTTGCGCCACCCCCGTGCGAGCAGGTCACCGTCGCCCACCCCTGACTCCCTCTCACCCCGCGGTCGCGACCGTACGGTGCGAGGCTGTGCGCCATGCCTGGAAACCCCCGTATTTCCCGCTTTCGCCGGTCCGCACGCACCGTATCGCACGCGCGCGGGCCCTCGCAGGACGACGGCGGGAGTGGCCAGTGCGCGGCACCAACCCGACCGCAGGTCACTCACTCCTGCCTGACTTTGCCCTGAAAAGGTTAGGCTTCCCGAATCCATGCGCCAAGTTGCAAACAAGCCCGATTTCCCTGCCACCGGGCGGACTTGGGGGCGCGTGTCACCCCGTGCGCGCATGGCGGGCCGTGTGCCGCCTCAGGAGGTTCCTGTGGCCGGCCGGCCCTGGAGACGGGCCGCCTCCTGTCTGATCTCCGGGAGCAGCGCGGTCAGGGCGGCGCCGGGGCAGCTGGTCATGTAGGCGTCCCGGTGGGCGGCGAGGGTGGGCAGAGTGGCGGTGGTGCCGGCCCGGTAGCGGCTGAGGCCGCTGGTGGAGACCAGGCGGGTGCGGCCGCGCGGGTCGACGCCGGCGAGGCCCAGCTTCCAGGCGGCGAGGGCGGCAATCGCGTCGGTCATGGCCCGGGGCACGGGCACCCCGGCGGTGAAGGTGCCGATGGCGGCGATACCGGCGGTGCGGTGGTTGAAGCCCTTGGTGTGGGCGCCGGTGACCGGCCGGTCGACGCCCCCGGCGCGGCCCTCGTAGACGGTGCCGCAGCGGTCGACGAGGAAGTTGTAGCCGATGTCGTCCCAGTCGCGGGCGCCGCTGGTCTGGCCGGCGTACAGGTCCCGGATGATCCGGGGGGTGTCGGCGCACCGGTAGGTGTTGGGCGAGTCGGTGTGGTGGACGAAGACGGCGACCACCTTGTCGTCGTAGCGCGGGGGCGGCTGGTCGCGCCGGGTGACGGGGTCGAGCCAGGCGGCGCGGAGCACGATCCGGGGCCGGGGCGCCCGGTGCGCGGCCGCGGGATCGACGGCGGCCGGGCGGGTGGAGGGGACGGGCCGGTCGAGGCGGACCGTGACGGCCCGCTCCACGCCCTGGGCGCACAGGGCCAGGGCGAGGACGGCGGCCAGGCCGGGCAGGCAGGCGAGCGGCACGAGCACCGCGCCGCGTATGTGCGCGCGGCGCCGTCGCCGGCCCGCCCGCGCTCTTCGCAGGACACGCATGGTCCCACTGTCGGGTCGTACGACCGCGTCCGCGATGTGTGCTGTGCCATGTGGTGGAACCATTGTTCCGGTCCGGGACGTTTCTGGTGGTACACGCACGGCGGCCGGTGCGCGGCCCGGTGGCCGGCCGCACGCGCGTGGCTGATCATCGGGCATGTCCGCCCGTCGTGGTCGGTACGGCTCGTGGTGAGGGGCCCGAGAGAAAGGCGGCTCAGTGGACCTGCTCGACCTGCTGCTGGTGCTGCTGATCGTCGGCTACGCGGCGTCCGGGTACCGGCGTGGGCTGGTGGCCGGATGCGTGTCGCTGGCCGGGTTCGTGGGCGGCGCGGCCGTCGGCGTGTGGGTGCTGCCCTGGGTGACGGGCCTGGCCGCGCGCGGGTCGACGACGTCGACGGTGCTCGCGGTGCTGACGGTGCTGGTGCCGGGCGTGGTGGGGCACGAGCTGGCGGGGCGGCTGGCGCTGCGGCTGCGCGGGGAGCTGGACCGGGGGCCGCTGCGGGTGGCGGACGGGATCGGCGGGGCGGCGGCCAACGCGGTCGCGGTGCTGGTCGTGGCCTGGGTCGCGGCGAGCGTCCTGGCGGCGACCCCGTCGCAGACCCTGTCCACGGCGATACGGAACTCCGCCCTGCTGGGCACGGTGCAGGAGGCGATGCCGGACACCACGCCCGCCTGGTTCTCGCGGGCCACGTCCGCCCTCACGCAGGCGGGCTTCCCGCAGGTGTTCAACCCGTTCGAGAACGAGGCGGCGGCCCGGGTGCCCGAGCCCTCCGGCGACAGTGTGACGCCGGCCGCGGCGGAGGCGGCCAAGCGGAGCACGGTGAAGATCGAGGGCCTCTCGGGCAGTGAGGGCCGCGAGGGCAGCGGGTTCGTGTACGCGGCGCGGCACGTGATGACGAACGCGCACGTGGTGGCCGGGATCGACCACCCGAGCGTCCGGGTGGGCGGTGTCGGGCCGTCGTACGCGGCGCGGGTGGTGCTGTTCGACCCGGACCGGGACGTGGCCGTGCTGTACGTGCCGGGGCTGCACACGCCGGTGCTGCGCTTCGACGACGACGCCCGGCGGGGCGCGGCGGCGGTGGTGGCGGGCTATCCGCAGGACGGCGGCCTGAACCTGCGGGCGGCGACGGTGGCGAGCCGGGTCCGGGCGACGGGCCAGAACATCTACAACGACCGCACGGTCACCCGGGAGATCTACTCGGTCCGCTCGACGGTCCGGCCGGGCAACTCCGGCGGCCCGCTGCTGACCACCGACGGCCGGGTGTTCGGCATGGTCTTCGCCCGTTCCACCTCGGACGCGGAGACGGGGTACGCGCTGACGGCGGCCGAGGTGGCGGGCGACGCCCGGCAGGCGGCGACCGCCACGACGGCGGTGGACACGGGCCGCCTGGTCACGTCGTAGGCGCGCCGCCCCCCAAGGACTGTCCCATGAGGACGTCGTCGACGTACTCGCCGCCGACCAGGAACTCCTGCGGGAGTACGCCCTCGACGACGAACCCCTCGGAGGCGTACAGCGCGCGGGCCGGGGTGTTGTGGCCGAGGACGCGCAGGGTGATGCGCCGCGCGCCCCGGTCGCGCGCCTCCGCGACAGCAGCACGGACGAGTGCGTGTCCCACGCCCTTGCCGCGGGCGTCGTCGTGGACGGCGAGGCCCTGGATCTGCCGTACGTGGGAGTTGGACGCGAGCGGGGTCGAAAGGCCGAGCCGGACGTAGCCCACGATCCGGTGACCGAGTTCGGCGACGAGGGTGTCGCGGGGGTCGTCCCGGTCACCGAAGAACGGGCTGTACGGCGGCTGGGGTTCGGGCATGACCTCGTGCAGGGTCGACCAGGTCTCCCGGTCGAGGAGGCTCAGTGCGGTGTCGTCGGCGGGCTGGGCCACGCGGATGGCGACGGGTATGAACGGGTCCGGCATGACGGCAACCTTAAGGCGCGCCGGGCAGGATGGCCGTATGGAGCGTTCACGAATCGCGGTGGCCGGTGCGTCCGGTCTCATCGGCAGCGCCCTGGTCCGATCGCTGGCCGCGGACGGGCACGAGGTGGTGCGCCTGGTCCGCCGGGCGCCCTCGGGCCCGGGCGAGGTGCGCTGGGATCCCGCCCGGCAGTGGGTGGACGCGGCGGGTCTGGCGGGCTGTGACGCGGTGGTGAACCTGGCGGGGGCGGGGATCGGTGACCGGCGCTGGACGCCCGAGTACAAGCGGCGGATCCGGGACAGCCGCGTGCTGGGTACGGCGGCGCTGGCGAAGGCGGTGGCCTCGCTGCCGGAACCGCCGCGGGTGTTCGTGAACGGCAGCGCGATGGGCATCTACGGCGAGACCGGTGACCGGATCGTCGACGAGGACGCCCCGCCGGGCGACGGGTTCCTGCCGTCGGTGTGCGTGGAGTGGGAGGAGGCGGCGGAGCCGGTGCGGGAGGCGGGCGTACGGACGGTGTTCCTGCGCACGGGGCTGGTGATCGCGCGCGGGGGCGGTGCCTGGGGGCGGTTGTTCCCGCTGTTCCGGGCGGGGCTCGGGGGGCGGCTGGGCGACGGCCGCCAGTACTGGTCGTACATCGCGCTGCACGACGAGATCGCCGCGATCCGCCATCTCATCGACACCGAGGCCCTGTCCGGACCGTTCAACCTGACGGCACCCGAGCCGCTGACGAACCGTGAGGTGACGGCGGCCATGGGCCGGGTCCTGCACCGGCCGACCGTGTTCGCCGTCCCGGCACCGGTCCTGCGGGCGGTGCTGGGCGAGATGGCCGGGGATGTGCTGGGCAGTGTGCGCGTGGTGCCGAAGCGGTTGCTGGAGTCGGGGTTCAGGTTCGCGTTCCCGGCCATCGACGCGGCGATCCGCTCCGCGGGTTAGGCCGGGTGCAGCGGGGCTCGGCGGTTGGGCACCGCGGGCCGGGGGCGCCGGCTCGTCGCCGGGCAAGGCAGTGCCGGGTGAGACAGCGCCGGGTTGAGGCAGTTCGGCACCGCCGAGCCGCGCGTGGGGGCTGAGCGCCGTCGCGGCGGGGTCGAGGGGGCCCGAGTTGCGAGGGCGGAGGGTGAGCGGCGGCGCAGCGGGGTCACAGGTGGCCCCGGTTACGAGGGCGGAGGGTGAGCGGCGGCGCAGCGGGGTCGAGGGGGCCGGGGGATCGAGGGTGAGCGTATGCGACCGGTGTGCGACTGTGCTCTGTTGGTGCGCGACTGTCTGTGACCGGTCGTGGGCCTAACCTCGACCGGAACTCGGGTATCCCTAGGGCCTGTTGGGGGCATGACGTCTCCACCGGCCGCGCAACCACAGGAGGGGGCCTCGTGCTTGAGCCCGCGTACCAGGTGGACGTCGTCATCGTGGGAGCCGGAATCGCCGGTCTCTCCGCGGCTCATCGGCTGATCAGCGCAGGAATAACGACCACGGTCCTGGAGGCCGCCCCATGGGTCGGCGGCCGTATGTCGACCGAGAAGGTCGACGGCTTCCGGCTCGACCGCATCGGACAGCTGCTCTCCACGTCCTACCCCGAACTCCGCCTGTCCCCCGGCCTCGACGGGCTCACCCTGCGCCGGTTCGCGCCGGGCGTGCTGCTGCACCGCGACGGCCGCAGGCACCGCGCGGGCGCTCCGGCGGGCGGACGGAGCGCGAGGGGCGCACTTCACGTAGTGCGCGCCCTGGCGAGCGCCCCCCGCGGGCCCGCGGCGGTACCCGGCCGCACGAGCGCGCCCCTCGGCGGCGCCGTGGACCAGGCCCGCCTCGGCGCCGCGCTGGCGCGGATCGCCGCGACGCCCGTCGAGCGGGTCCTGGCCCGTCCCGAACTGCCCGCCGCGCAGGCCCTCGCCGCGCGCGGGGTGCCCGCCCGGACGATCGACGGCTTTCTGCGCCCGCTGCTCGCCGCGCTGCTGTGCGACCCGGAGCTGGCCACGTCGAGCCGGTGCGCCGACCTGGCGCTGCGCTCCTTCGCGAGCGGCCGGCTGTGCGTGCCGGAGGGCGGTGCCGACGTACTGCCGGAACTCCTGGCGGGGACGCTGCCGCCGGGCACGGTGCGCACGGGGGTGCGGGCGACCTCCGTGTCCACGACCTCGGTGACCACCGCCGAGCACGGGGAGATCCGCTGCCGGGCGGTGCTGCTGGCGACGGACGCGCGGGCCGCGGCCGAGCTGCTGCCGGGGCTGCGGGTGCCCGACTTCCATCCGGTGACGGTGCTGCACCACACCACGGACGATCCGGCCCCGGCGCTGTCCACGGGCACCTCGCTGCTGCTGGACGCCGACCGGGGCGGGCCGGTCGCGCACACGGCGGTGCTCAGCAATGTCGACCCGAGCCGGGCGCCGGCGGGCCGGGTGCTGATCTCCTCGACCGTCCTCGGCACCCCGCCCGACGGCGTCGACACGGCCGTCCGCATCCATCTCGCCCGCCTGTACGGCACCTCGACGCGCCGCTGGGAGACGCTGGCCGTCCGCCACACGCCCGAGGCGGTGCCCGCGATGCGGCCCCCGCACGACCTGCGGCGGCCGGTACGGATCCTGGCGGGCCTGTACGTGTGCGGCGACCACCGGGACACCAGTACCGTCCAGGGCGCCTTCCGCTCGGCCCACCGCGCCGCCGCCGCCATCCTGACGGACCTCGGCGCGGCCGGCTCCCTCCACCGGGCCGACCCGCCCGCCACCCTCCCCCGGGCGGCCTGACCCCGGGCGGCGTGGCCCCGGGCGGCCTGACCCCTGGCGGCGTGGCCCCGGGCGGTTCTCAGCCCAGGGCCGCCACCTTCTCCCGGTAGCCCCTCGCCGGGGCGGCGTCCTTGTAGGGCTCCAGGCGGCGCTCGAAGTCGCGGACGTACTCGATCGCGCGGACCGAGCGCATCTCCGCGGCCTGGCCGGCGGCCTCCGCGGCCAGGGTGCAGGCCTGGTCGAGTTCGCCGAGGCCGAGGCGGGCGGTGGCCAGGACGACGCGGCAGAACAGGCGGCTGCGGGCGTGCGCGGGGGCCCGCAGCCGCAGGGCGCGTTCGGCGTGCTGCGCGGCCGACCGGAACTGCTGGAGGTCGCGGTGGCAGTGCCCGAACTCGTCGGCGAGCTGTGCCTCGTCGAAGAACCGGGCCCAGTGCGGCACCTCGTCCCCGGGCCGGGCCGCCTCCAGGGCGCGCTCGGCCCGGACCAGTGCGCCGGTGCACGCCCGCACCTCGCCGAGCACCCCGTGCGCCCGCGCCTCCGCGGCGTGCAGCAGCGCCTGCACGACCGGCGGGCCGCCGGTGCCGACCCCCTGCTGGGCCACCCGGGCCAGCTGGACGGCCTCCCTGCCGTGCCCGAGGTACACGGCCTGGCGGCTCATGGTGACCAGCACGTAGGAGCCGTAGGCACGGTCGGCGGCGGCCTGGGACAGCCGGAGCGCCTGTACGAAGTAGCGCTGGGCGAGTCCGTGCGCGGCGATGTCGTACGACGTCCAGCCGGCGAGCCGGGTGAGGTCGGCGGCCGCGGCGAACAGACGGCGGCCGGTCGGCTCGTCGTAGGTGCCGCGGAGCATGGGCTCGCACTCGTGTTCCAGGTAGCGCACGAGGGCCTGCCGGGCGTGGCCGCCGCCGTAGGCGTCGTCGAGGGTGCGGAACAGCTCGCCCACGGAGCGCAGCGCGGCGATGTCGCCGCCGCTGACCTTGTGGCCCGCGCCCCGCTCGGCCTGCGCGCGCGGCCGGGGCGGCAGGGCGGGCGCGGACTCGGCGCGTCCGGGGCCGGGCGCCGGCTTGTGCGGGCCCGGCCGGCTTTGCGCCGGCACCCGGGGCGTGCGCTCGCGGGCCACCCGGTCGTCGGCCTTGCCGATCAGCCAGTCCCGGCTGGGCACGACCAGCCCGGCCGGGGTGAACGCGATCTTGCGCAGTTCGGCGTGGCTGCCGGAGTCCTTGCGCCACAGCCCGCTGACGATGTCCACGGCCTCCTCCGGGGTCGCCGCGAACTCCAGCCCGGCGTACACCGGCGCGCAGGCGTCCAGGCCGAGGTCCTGGGCGGTGAGCCGGCGTCCGAGGCGGCGGGTGAACACCTCGGCGATCAGTGCCGGGGTCGTACCCCGGGGCTGCTGGCCGCGCAGCCAGCGGGTGACGGATGTCTTGTCGTATCTGAGGTCGAGCCCGTGTTCCAGGCCGAGCTGGTCGACGCGTCGGGCGAGACCCGCGTTGGAGAACCCCGCTTCTGCGATGAGCGCGGCGAGCTGGCGGTTGGGGGTGCGCTGCGCGGGTCGGTCCGTCATGGTGCGGTGCGGTCTCCTGCCTTCCAGGCCTCTGAGGTGCCGGGATTGCCTGTGAGCTGCCCTTTTGGCCTCACGAACGGCGCGAATGTAGCGGAGAGTGAGCAGGTGATCGCACTCTTCCCCGTTCATTCATCCGATCGTGTGAGGATTGACCGCAGGGCTGACGTTCGCGGGGCGGACGTACAGTGGCGTGGGCGCGTTTCGCGCCTGACGCCGGTCGCTGAGGGAGGCGCTTGCCGTGAGTGAGTTGCGGTTCGTCCGCATGGGGTTCGGTGCGGACGCCGTCGATTACCAGGAGGCCTGGGACGAGCAGCGCCGGGTGCACGCGGCCCGGTTCGCCGACGAGACCCCCGACACCGTGCTGCTCCTGGAGCACCCCCCGGTGTACACGGCCGGCCGCCGCACCGCGGACAACGAGCGCCCGCTGGACGGCACCCCGGTCATCGACGTGGACCGCGGCGGCAAGATCACCTGGCACGGCCCGGGCCAGCTCGTCGGCTACCCGATCCAGAAGCTGCCCCGCCCGGTGGACGTGGTCGCGCACGTACGGCGCCTGGAGGAGGCCCTGATCCGCGTCTGCGCCGAGTACGGCGTCGAGACCACCCGGATCGAGGGCCGCAGCGGCGTGTGGGTGCTCGGCGACCCGGTGGAGCAGCGCCCGGCGCTCGGCGGGCTGTCCCTCGACTTCGACCCGCGCCTGACGGACGAGGAGTTCGACCCCCGCCTCAACGGCCCGGAGTACGCGCCCTCCAACGCCGGACAGCGCCGCGAGGACCGTAAGATCGCGGCGATCGGCATCCGCGTCGCCAAGGGCGTCACGATGCACGGCTTCTCGTTCAACGTGAACCCCGACAACAAGTGGTTCGACCGGATCATCCCGTGCGGCATCCGCGACGCGGGCGTCGCCTCCCTCGCGAACGAGCTGGGCCGCGACATCACGGTCGAGGAGGTCCTGCCGGTGGTGGAGAAGCACCTGAAGGACGTCCTGGAGAACGCGGACCTCAGGCCGAGGGTGATCGAGAAGGCCTCGGCGTAGGCCCTCTCCCGGGAATGCGCCCTGCGGTCGTGGGGTTGGCCTCCCTGGCAGGGCGCAAACAGCACGGGCGTACGCTGGTGTACGCCGAAGAATCGAAGTCACAGGGAGCCGGTCGTGTCCGCAGTCGCACCCGACGGACGCAAGATGCTGCGCCTGGAGGTCCGCAACAGCCAGACCCCCATCGAGCGCAAGCCCGAGTGGATCAAGACCCGGGCGAAAATGGGCCCCGAGTACTCGAAGATGCAGAACCTCGTGAAGAGCGAGGGCCTGCACACGGTCTGCCAGGAAGCCGGCTGTCCGAACATCTACGAGTGCTGGGAGGACCGCGAGGCGACCTTCCTCATCGGCGGCGACCAGTGCACCCGGCGCTGCGACTTCTGCCAGATCGACACGGGCAAGCCCGAGGCGCTGGACCGTGACGAGCCGCGCCGCGTCGGCGAGTCCGTCGTCACCATGGACCTGAACTACGCCACGATCACCGGCGTCGCGCGCGACGACCTGGAGGACGGCGGCGCCTGGCTGTACGCGGAGACGGTCCGCCAGATCCACGCGCAGACCGCGGACCGCGCGGACGGCCGTACCAAGGTCGAACTGCTCGCCCCCGACTTCAACGCGGTGCCCGAGCAGCTGGCCGAGGTCTTCTCCTCCCGGCCCGAGGTCTTCGCGCACAACGTCGAGACGGTCCCCCGGATCTTCAAGCGGATCCGCCCCGGCTTCCGCTACGAGCGCTCGCTGAAGGTCATCACCGACGCCCGCGACTACGGCCTGGTCACCAAGTCCAACCTGATCCTCGGCATGGGCGAGACCCGCGAGGAGGTCAGCGAGGCGCTGCGCCAGCTGCACGAGGCGGGCTGCGAGCTGGTCACCATCACCCAGTACCTGCGCCCGTCGGTGCGCCACCACCCGGTGGAGCGCTGGGTGAAGCCGCACGAGTTCGTCGAGCTGAAGGAGGAGGCCGAGCAGATCGGCTTCTCCGGTGTGATGTCCGGCCCGCTCGTCCGCTCCTCCTACCGGGCGGGGCGGCTGTACCGGATGGCCATCGAGCAGCGTCGATCAGCCGCTCCGCAGCGGGAGGGTTCCTCCATCGCCTCCCAGGCTGTGTGAATTCACGCACAAGCAATTACCGGCCAGTAATGGCCGAGGTGACGCGGTCCCGGCCGTCCTCGCTGATGAGGGCACCCGCCGGGGCCGCGTCGGCGTCTTCGGCGAGCTCCCCGGGGCTTCCGGGAGCGGAACCGATCCTTCATGGGTGTTTGACCGTCCGGTCATGCGCTGGTAACACCTGTCAGTGACACTGGATTCACGCACCGAAACCGCACGCCGGAATCACAGCACGTTCACCAGTCCCGAGGGGGGACCCCGATCATGCAGGCCGCGCCCGTTCGCGCCACCGCCATTCCGTCCTTCACCAGCGCGCTGCGCGCCGTGGAGTCACTGCTGATGAGCGGCGGCCAGCGCACCGCCCGCCGCAACGCCTGGACCTCGGTCCTGGAGGACCGCCGCCGCGCCAAGGACCGCGTCGAGGCGCAGCGCGTCCTGGACCGGGCCGCCGGCCGCCCCTGAGTTCCCCGCGCGGCCGGGTACTGCCGTCGTGTTCACTCCCCCGGGCCACGTAGACTTCGTGGCATGGCGAGGAAGGAAACGGCGGCGGCTGCCGCGAACCCGGGGCGACTGAAGCAGATCGCCCTCACTTACAAGATGACCCGCAAGGCTGACAAAAAGATCGGTCTTGTACTCGCGGCCGTCGGCATCGGCACCCTCGTTGTCCTCCTCGCGATCGGCTTCGCGATCGGCCACCCGGTCTACCTCGGGATCCTGGGCCTGCTCGCGGGCCTCCTGGCGACGGCGATCGTGTTCGGCCGCCGGGCCGAGCGGGCCGCGTTCGGGCAGATGGAGGGCCAGCCGGGCGCGGCGGCGGCGGTCCTGGACAACGTCGGCCGGGGCTGGACGACGACTCCGGCGGTGGCGATGAACCGCAGCCAGGACGTGGTGCACCGGGCGGTCGGCAAGGCCGGCATCGTGCTGGTCGCCGAGGGCAACCCGAACCGGGTGAAGAGCCTGCTGGCCGCCGAGAAGAAGAAGATGAACCGTGTCGTGGCCGACGTGCCGGTGCACGACGTGATCGTGGGCAACGGCGAGGGCCAGGTCCCGCTGAAGAAACTGCGCACGACGATGCTGAAGTTTCCGCGTGTGCTGGCTGGTCCCCAGGTGACGGCGACCAATGACCGGTTGCGGGCCATGGGGGATCTGATGAGCAATATGCCTTTGCCGAAGGGGCCTATGCCGAAGGGGATGCGGATGCCCAAGGGTGGGCCGCGGGGTCGTTAGTTCTCCGCCGGCCGGTGGGGGCTTGTCGCGCAGTTCCCCGCGCCCCTTTGGGGCACGCATCACTCAACGCACGTCGAAGAGGCGCCCGGAAGACACTCCACGGGCGCCTCTTCGACGTATACAAACGATTCTCAGATGCGGACTTCTACAGTCTTCGCCAGGCGGTCATGGAGGCCTCGCCCGTCCCGGTCCCACATGAGCGGCGGGATGGCAAGGAAAAACAGCACCGTCCGCAGGAGGGCGCGCGGCGGACTCACTCGCCCCGTCTCCAGGGCAACCACCCTCAGCCTAAAGAGCCGCTTCCCCGGAGTGAATCCGATGGTACCCAGAGTGAGGACCATCAGTACGAAGAGAATGAGCGGCGCCCAGACCTGGGCAGCGTCGTGATAGCTGTTCGTGATCAGACCGTCTGCGACCAGGAGACAGAGACCCCAGTCAACAGCCAATGCGCCGAGCCGCCTGCCGGGCCGGGCGATCGAGTTGGGGCCCTCCTCGGGGAGACCGAGCTGCTCGCCCCGGTAACCGAAGTCGGCCCCGGCGTCCTCCATGGCCGCGCGGGGCCCGGAGAGCCACGATCCGAGTGCTTGCCTGTTGTCCACCCGTCCACGGTACCGGCCCCGGAAAGCGGCGGAGGCGCCGAGGGGTGTGTCGGGGCTAACGTGGAACGGTGGCCGGTTAACTTCTGCGAAACAAATGGGTCACGCCCGAGAAATCACCCGTCCCTAGGGTCGAGGACAGCGTGTGCCACCGCACTGGCCGCACGAACGATCTACCACCCCGGCGGGACGGTCGGGAGTAGGAGGAGCTGGATGTTCCAGAACGCCGACGAGGCCAAGAAGTTCATCGCGGACGAGGACGTCAAGTTCGTCGACGTCCGCTTCTGCGACCTGCCGGGCGTCATGCAGCACTTCACGTTGCCCGCCGAGGCGTTCGACCCCGACGACGAGCAGGCCTTCGACGGATCCTCGATCCGTGGTTTCCAGGCCATCCACGAGTCGGACATGTCCCTGCGCCCCGACCTGTCCACCGCGCGCGTGGACCCGTTCCGCCGCGACAAGACGCTCAACATCAACTTCTTCATCCACGACCCGATCACGGGCGAGCAGTACTCCCGTGACCCGCGCAACGTGGCGAAGAAGGCCGAGGCGTACCTGGCCTCCACCGGGATCGCCGACACCGCGTTCTTCGGCCCCGAGGCCGAGTTCTACGTCTTCGACAGCGTCCGTTTCCGGACCGCGGAGAACGAGTCCTTCTACCACATCGACTCCGAGGCGGGCGCCTGGAACACCGGTGCGCTGGAGGACAACCGCGGTTACAAGGTCCGCTACAAGGGCGGCTACTTCCCGGTCCCGCCGGTCGACCACTTCGCCGACCTGCGTGCCGAGATCTCCCTGGAGCTGGAGCGGTCCGGCCTGAAGGTCGAGCGCCAGCACCACGAGGTGGGCACGGCCGGCCAGGCGGAGATCAACTACAAGTTCAACACGCTGCTCGCCGCCGCCGACGACCTCCAGCTCTTCAAGTACATCGTGAAGAACGTGGCGTGGAAGAACGGCAAGACGGCGACCTTCATGCCGAAGCCGATCTTCGGTGACAACGGCTCGGGCATGCACGTGCACCAGTCGCTGTGGAGCAACGGCGAGCCGCTGTTCTACGACGAGGCCGGGTACGCGGGCCTGTCGGACACCGCCCGCTACTACATCGGCGGCATCCTCAAGCACGCCCCGTCGCTGCTGGCCTTCACCAACCCGACGGTGAACTCGTACCACCGCCTGGTGCCGGGCTTCGAGGCGCCGATCAACCTGGTGTACTCGCAGCGCAACCGCTCCGCGGCCATGCGTATCCCGATCACCGGTTCGAACCCGAAGGCCAAGCGCGTCGAGTTCCGCGCCCCGGACTCCTCCGGCAACCCGTACCTGGCCTTCTCCGCGCTGCTGCTCGCGGGCCTGGACGGCATCAAGAACAAGATCGAGCCGGCCGAGCCGATCGACAAGGACCTCTACGAGCTGGCTCCCGAGGAGCACGCCAACGTGGCGCAGGTCCCGACCTCCCTCGGCGCGGTCCTCGACCGCCTGGAGTCCGACCACGAGTTCCTCCTCCAGGGCGACGTGTTCACGCCGGACCTGATCGAGACGTGGATCGACTACAAGCGCGCGAACGAGATCGCCCCGCTGCAGCTGCGCCCGCACCCGCACGAGTTCGAGCTGTACTTCGACGTGTGATCCGGCCCGAGGCCGGCCCGGCCTCGTGTGCCGTCGCCGTCCCCGTGCGTCGCCGACGCCCCCGTCTCCGGTTCTCCGGAGGCGGGGGCGTCCCGCGTTCCCGGGGTGCGTGCAACCTTTTGCGCTTCCCAGACTTCCTATTGTCGGGGGATCATCCTCCCTGACCGCCGGACGAGAGAGGTTGCACGGGGATGACTGAACAGGACGACTGGGAGCGGGAGTTCGATCACCGGTGGGCGAACTCCGCCGAGCACAAGGAGCCGTCCGCCCGCGCCCGGATGCTGGCCGCCCGCTGGAAGGAGAACCCGCCGGACCCGGCCCCCTTCCGCGCCGACCCCGAGCCGGTGGCGCCCCGCCGCTCGTCCTGGATGTCCACGGCCATCGTCCTGGGCTGCGTGGCCGCGGTGATCCTGCTCCTCGGCTACGCCCAGCTCAGCTCCCCCTACTAGTGCTCTCGGACCTGCGAGAGGGCATCCTCACCGCGCGCCACCTCGCCGCCGGCGCCGCACCGCACGAGGCCCCCGACCGGCTGCGGGCCCGCGCGGAGCTCGCGGTACGGCGGGGGCGGGCGTGAGGTGCGCCGGACCGGACGGCGCGGGAGCCCGGGGAGGCGCTCGGCCGGGGCGGCCGGGGTGACTGTCGGCGACGGGTGGCGACATACCGGGAGCTTTTGCTGCCCCTAGGGGCGATCGGGACCGCTTCATGGGGGTCGGCAGGTGCACACTGGACAGCGGGACGAGTGCCTGACTGCGGGGTGATGCAAGATGCAGAGCCGCTTCCGGAGCGACCGGCGGTTGACCGCGCGTATGGGGGTCACGCTGTTCCTGCTCGGGTTGCTGTACGTGGGCTTCGTCGCCGCGTTGATCGTGCTGCTGAAGTCGTGGGTGCTGGTCGTGGTGGTCGCGGCGGGGCTGCTCGTCGCCCAGTACTGGTTCTCCGACCGCATCGCGCTGTACGCGATGCACGGCCGGATCGTGGAGCGCGAGGAGTATCCGGACCTGCACGGGGTGATCGACCGACTGTGCGCGCAGGCGGACATGCCGAAGCCGGTTGTCGCCGTGTCCCGGATGGACATGCCGAACGCGTTCGCGACCGGGCGGAACCCCGATCACGCGGTGATCTGCGTGACGACGGGGCTGATGCGCAGACTGGAGCCGGGCGAGCTGGAGGGCGTCCTCGCGCACGAGCTGTCGCACGTGGCGCACAAGGACGTCGCCGTGATCACGGTCGCGTCCTTCCTCGGCGTGATCGCGGGCCTGATGGTGCGGTTCGCGTTCTACTCGGAGCTGTTCCGGGGCCGCAAGGACCAGAACACGATGGCCGTGTTCGCCATCGTGATGGGTGTCTCGGCCGCCGTGTACGCGATCAGCTTCCTGCTGATCCGGGCCCTGTCCCGGTACCGGGAGCTGGCCGCCGACCGGGCCGCGGCCCATCTGACCGGGCGCCCCTCGGCGCTGGCGTCCGCGCTGACCAAGGTCACCGGGGACATCGCCCGCATCCCGAGCGAGGACCTGCGCACCGCCCAGGCGTTCAACGCGTTCTACTTCACCCCGGCCCTGGGCGCCGAGCCCGGCATCGCCCGCCTGTTCTCCACGCACCCGACGCTGGAGCAGCGGCTGGAGCAGTTGGGCCGTATCTCCGCCGAACTGGGCGAGGCGACGGCACCGGGGAAGGCGGGCTGAGTCTTGGGGCTGCTGGACATCCTGCTGGGCCGTACGAAACCCGTCGCGCCCGACCTCGATCAGCTCTTCGCGCTGCCGTCGGCGGCGATCACGCTCCAGGCCTCGGCCGGCTTCACACCGACCGGGGCCGGCGCGGTCTGCTTCGCCACGGTGGAGGGCGCGGCCTTCGAGCAGACCCACCGGGAGGTCCAGGCCCTGCTCGACGCGGACACCGACCGCACCGGGCCCCCGGTGGAGTTCAGCCAGGACGACTACGGCTACTCGTGGCTGGTCTCCCACCGCGCCCCCGACGAGCTGCCGGAGCTGGTCACCGACCTGCACGCGGTGAACACCTCGATGGAGGTCAACGGCTTTGGCCCCCAGCTGCTGTGCTCCCTGGCCGCGTTCACCGACGACCGGGACCGCCGCCTGGCCCTGGTCTATCTGTACAAGCGCGGCGCGTTCTACCCCTTCGCCCCGCTGCCCGGCGGGGCGAAGCGCCGGGACAACGCGCTGGAGCTGCAGTTGAAGGCGACCCTCGCGAACGACCTGCGGATCGAGCAGGACCTCAGCCGCTGGTTCCCGGTGTGGGGCGCCCCCGGTCTGTGACCGGGGGCGCCGGGCCTCACTTGGTCCGCCCACGCTCCTGGCGCCGGGCCTCGAAGGGGCGTTCGCGGCGGTAGCGGCGCTCCCACTTGGCCTGGCGGTCCCGGCGGTCGCGGTAGGCGCGGTAGGAGTCGGGCGGGGGCGCGGGGGTGCCGGTGGTGGGAGGGGCCGTACCGGGCGAGCCCCTGCCGTGTCTCAGGTACAGGCACAACAGGGTGACTGCGGCCAGCCACCAGGCGTGGTTCTCGATGCCGAGGGCCACCAGGACGGCGGTCGCGGCGAGGACGAAAGTGCGCATGTCGGACCTCCGTGGGTGCGGTTTGCCGGTTTCGTGACGCCCTTTCAGCGTAGGGAGGCGATTACGGGGCGTGCACCTGGTTTTCCGTACGGTGGCGCGGGCGGGACGGCCGATTGTCAGTGGGGTCGGAGAGGATGGGGGCAGGAGTCGGAGCTGACGTGATGTGACGGGTGGAGGCCGGCATGGGTGAGAGCAAGCGGCGGCACATCGACGCGGCGGAGCGGCGGGCCCGGCTGGCCCTGCGGCACCGGCTGGCGGGTGGGGTGCGGGCGGGGAGTCCCGAGGAGGTCGCGGGCTCGCTGGTGGCGCTGCACGGCACGGATCCGGCGACGGTGTACCTGGCGGTGGCGGCGCGGCTGGCCGAGCCGGCGAAGGCGCTGCCCGAGACCGAGCGCGCGCTGTACGAGGACCGCACGCTCGTGCGCATGCACGGCATGCGGCACACGGTGTTCGTGTTCCCCACGGAGCTGACGGCGGTCGTCCACGCCTCGACGGGCCTGACGGTGGCCGCCCGGGAGCGGGCGAAACTGGTGAAGGACATGGCCGTCGCGGGCGCCCCGGACGCGGCCTGGCTGACGGAGGTGGAGGCCTCGACGCTGGCCGCGCTGGCCCGGCGGGGGCAGGCGACGGCGTCGGAGCTCGCGGTGGACGAGCCGCGCCTGCGCGAGCAGTTCGCGTACGCGGCGGGAAAGAGCTACGAGGGCGTGCACACGGTCTCCTCGCGCCTGCTGCGGGTGCTGGGCGTCGAGGGGAAGGTGGTCCGTGGCCGCCCGCTGGGCTCCTGGACGTCCACCCAGTTCCGCTGGGCGGTGGCGCCCCCGCACCCGGAGCTGGACCCGGCGGCGGCCCAGGCGGAGCTGCTGGAGCGCTGGCTCGGCGCGTGCGGTCCGGCGACGGAGGCGGATCTGAAGTGGTGGACGGGCTGGCGGGTGACGGAGGTCCGCCGGGCCCTGGCGGCGATCGGAGCGCGGGAGGTGTCCCTGGACGAGGGCACGGGCTACGTCACCGCCGGCGACGCGGCTCCGGTACGGCCCCCGGAGGAGCCCTGGGCGGCCCTGCTGCCCGGCCTGGATCCGACGGCGATGGGCTGGCAGCAGCGGGACTGGTATCTCGCCCCGGCTCTGCGCCCCCTGCTCTTCGACCGCAGCGGCAACGTGGGGCCCACGGTGTGGTGGAACGGCCGGGTGGTGGGCGGCTGGGCCCAGCGTCCGGACGGCGAGATCGTCTGGCGGATCACGGAGCGGGACGGCGTGGGCGCGGAGGCCGTGGCGGCGGTCGCGGCGGAGGCCGAGCGGCTGCGGGGGTGGGCGGGTACGACGAGGATCACGCCGCGTTTCCGGACGCCGCTGGAGAAGGAGTTGTCCGCGTGAGCCGTCCGGCGGGGGGTGCGTCCGCCCTGCCAGGGGTGCTGTTGGCCGGCGACGGCGGCGGGGTGGCGGCCGGTGCGGGGAGGCGGCCGGTGCGGGGAGGCGCCGGGTGCCCCGCCTCGTGCGGCGGAGCGCCCGGCGCCCCGGAGACCCGTCGCGTCAGCGGTGGTAGCGCATGAACGCCCGCACCATGTGGCACGTCGTGGCGGACGGCGGGTGCACGCCTATCGTCTCCGCCGTGTCCCGGATCGTCTCGTCGCGGGCCTGGTCGGGCAGGTAGACCCCGGAGTCCAGCAGGGCGATGGCGAGGCGCATGGCCTTCAGGCGGCGGTTGTGCGTCTGGTACCACTCGCGCGGCCGCCCGGCGGGCAGCGGGCGCTTCTCCAGCGGCACGTACGGCGAGTCCAGCCGGACGGCACGCCTGGCGGTGGACTGGGTCGGCAACGGCTTCGGCTTGAGTGCGGCAGCGGGCACGGGCATCCTCCTGTCGCGATCAGAGCATGCGCCGGACGTCCCGGCGATGCTCTCGAACACTGACTCCAGTCTACTGCCCACCACTGACATCGAGCAGTCCGCCCGGACGGGTAAATCGGCTGGTCGGCTGGGTAATTGGCGGTGTGTCACGGCCGTTTCGCGAGGGGCCCGGGAGACGGCAGAAAATCGAACAGAGGGGCCGGCGAAGGTGTCCCCGGTGCGCCGGCGCGGGGGAATCCTCGCGTACCGTGGGGGTATGGAGATCTGGATCAATCCGGCCTGCTCGAAGTGCCGTAGCGCCATCAGTCTGCTGGACGCCGAGGGGGCCGAGTACACGGTCCGGCGGTACCTGGAGGACGTGCCGAGCGCGGACGAGATCAGGGCCGTGCTCGACCGGCTCGGGCTGGAGCCGTGGGACATCACGCGCACCCAGGAGGCGGACGCCAAGGAACTGGGGCTCAAGGAGTGGGCCCGGGACGAGGCGTCGCGGGACCGCTGGATCACGGCCCTCGCCGAACATCCCAAGCTCATCCAGCGGCCCATCATCACGGCCGACGACGGAACGGCCCTGGTGGCCCGCAGCGAGGACGCCGTACAGGAGGCGCTGTCCCGCACCAAGAGCTGAATCGCGCTCAACTCCACTGTGATTCAGGTTACTTGGATTGAGTCCCGGAACCGCTGAGTAACCACGTTCGGCATCTCGTACATAGCGGCGTACGCTCCCCTACCTCTTCAGGAGGCGCGCATGTCGCGTAGGAGAACTCTCGGGACGAAGAAGAAGATCGCGCTGCTCGTCAGTGCCGCGGCGGTGGCGGGCGGCGGGGCCTTCGCGCTGGCGTCCACGTCGAACGCGGCGCAGAGTCCGCCGGGCGCGCGAACGCTGTCGGCGGCGGACGGCTCGACCGTCTGCCAGGGGCTGGCCACGGCCCTCGGCAACAACGAGCGGTTCATCGCCGGTCAGCAGGCCAGCCCCGACTCGCAGTCGGCGGCCCGGATCGCCAACCGGCAGGCGGTCATCGCGCAGATCAAGGTCCAGCAGAAGGCGTCCGGTTGCACCGTTGGGGAGTCGGCTCAGGGCTCCCAGTCGGGGCAGGGCAGCGACGCACAGGCGGGCAGCGGTCAGCAGGGCGGGAACGCCCAGCAGGGCGCCGGCCAGCAGGCCGGAGGCGGGCAGGACACCGGTCAGCAGGCGGGTGCCGGCCAGGAGGCTGGTGCTGGTCAGCAGGCGGGTGCCGGTCAGCAGGTCTGCAAGGGGTCCACGGTCACGCTCTCCGGCGAGGGCGGCGCCCCGGCGGCGTCCAGTAACCAGTTCCCGGCGGGGACGACGCTGAAGGTCACCAACCTGGACAACAACAAGTCGACCACGGTGAAGGTCACCTCCGTCTCCGGCAGCTGCGTCCTGCTCAACAACTCCGCGTTCGAGCAGGTCCGGGAGTCCGGCAAGTTCCTGATCCGCCGGGCACTGATCGAGAAGGTGGGGTGAGGGTCAACCGGACGCGAAGTAGCTGAGGCGGTCGGCCGCGGCCACCACCTCCGTCGGGTCATGGGTCCTGCTGTTCGCGGCCACGAACAGCAGGACCGGCGCCGTCGGCGCGCGCACCGCGTGCGTCCACAGGTAACACGGGGTTCACACCCGGGCAATGGACGGGAAACGGCCTGTTGACAGGCTGCTGAGCAGTTCGGTACGCCGCCCCGGTGCCGCAGCGCCGCACTCCCCGCACCCGCGCCCGACCCACCCCGAAGGATGTGGCCCCGTGACCTTCAAGGCCGAGTACATCTGGATCGACGGCACCGCGCCGACGGCCAAGCTGCGTTCCAAGACGAAGATCATCACGGATGGCCCGGCCGGTCTCGACGCTCTGCCCCTCTGGGGGTTCGACGGGTCCTCCACCAACCAGGCCGAGGGCCACTCCTCGGACTGTGTGCTCAGGCCGGTCTTCACCTGCCCGGACCCGATCCGCGGCGGCGACGACATCCTGGTGCTGTGCGAGGTCCTGGACACGGACGTGACCCCGCACCCGTCCAACACCCGGGCTGAGCTGGCCGAGGTCGCGGAGCGGTTCGCCGCGCAGGAGCCGGTGTTCGGCATCGAGCAGGAGTACACGTTCTTCGACGGCACTCGTCCGCTCGGCTTCCCCCAGGGCGGCTTCCCGGCCCCGCAGGGCGGCTACTACTGCGGTGTCGGCGCCGACGAGATCTTCGGCCGGGACGTCGTCGAGGCCCACCTCGACAACTGCCTGAAGGCCGGGCTCGGCATCTCCGGCATCAACGCCGAGGTCATGCCGGGGCAGTGGGAGTTCCAGGTCGGGCCGCTCGCCCCGCTGGAGGTCTCCGACCAGATGTGGGTGGCCCGCTGGCTGCTGTACCGCACCGCCGAGGACTTCGGTGTCTCCGCGACGCTGGACCCGAAGCCGGTCAAGGGCGACTGGAACGGGGCGGGCGCGCACACCAACTTCTCCACCAGGGCCATGCGTGAGGGCTACGAGGCGATCATCACCGCCTGCGAGTCCCTCGGCGAGGGATCCAAGCCGCTGGACCACGTCAAGAACTACGGCGCCGGCATCGACGAACGGCTGACGGGGCTGCACGAGACGGCGCCGTGGGACCGGTACTCGTACGGGGTGTCGGACCGGGGGGCCTCGGTGCGGATTCCTTGGCAGGTCGAGAAGGAGGGCAAGGGGTATATCGAGGACCGGCGTCCCAACGCCAATGTGGATCCTTACGTTGTGACACGGTTGCTGGTCGACACGTGTTGCTCCGCGCTGGAGAAGGTGGGGCAGGTTTAGGTCTGGGCGCCTGTACCTGCGGTGCGGTGCCGGGCGGGGTCGCGTCTGCCCGGTTCTGCGCGTTGCCGGGTGCGGGGGCTTTGTGGCTGGTCGCGCAGTTCCCCGCGCCCCTTAGGGGGGTTCGGTCGGCTTTTGGCTGCGGGCGGGTCGCGCCCGCGCGGCGGAGCCGCAGTTTGACACAGCCCCGCGCCCTTGCGGGGCGCTACCGCCTTGAGGTGGGGTCTGGTTCAATGTGGGCATGGTTGGGTTTCGGGAGGTTGGGGTGACGGGTCGGTGTGACCTTGAGCCGTTCTGGCCCTCCCGTCAGCATGACGACTTCGACCGGGTGTGTTGCCGCGCGACGAACGCGCGGACCCGGTGAAGGCGTAAGCGCCTCCTCCGAGCCCCGCGCGAGACGACGTACGTCCCACAGACGACCTCCTCGCGCGAAAGAGCTGATCCCGCATGGCGACCACTCGTTCCTCCCTGTCCCCCTCCCCCGTGAGCGTCCCCGACCTGCTGCCGCCCGGCGCCACCTGGCTGCCCGCCCCTCAGCACACCGTGCCCGCTCTCCCCGGCCGGCCGCCGATGGTCGGCTACCTGGTGCTCGTCCCGGCGGACCAGGAGCAGCCGCCGCCGCTGCCCGCGCCGCCCGTCGGCGACCCGCTCGTGCGTATCGATGCCGGGCGGCGTATCGCCAGTGTCGATGGGCGGGAGCTGGAGCTGACCTATCTGGAGTTCGAGCTGCTGGCGCATCTGGTGGCGTATCCGGATCGGGTGCACACGCGGGATCAGTTGGTCACCACGGTGTGGGGGTACGGGCACGTCGGTGACGGCCGTACCGTCGACGTGCACATCGCCCGGCTGCGCCGGAAACTGGGCGAGCGGCACCGGGAGGCGATCCGGACCGTCCGCAGGGTCGGTTACAAGTACACCCCGCCCGGCGGGCGTTGATCCGCTCTGCCGTCAGCAGAGTTCCGCCTTCCGCCGCGTCGTCGAGGGCAGGATCGACCGCATGGAACTTCTCGTGCTGGGTGGTACGGAATTCGTGGGGCGGGCGGTCGTGGCGGCCGCGCTCGGGCGGGGCTGGCGGGTGACCGTCCTCAACCGGGGGCGGCACGCGCCGCCGCCCGGTGTGCGGGCGCTGCGCGGTGACCGGACCGCCCCCGGCGGACTGGCCGCGCTCGACGAAGCCGACGGCACCTGGGACGCCGTGGTCGACACCTGGTCGGCCGGGCCGCGCGCCGTGCGGGACGCGGCCCGGCTGCTGCGGGGGCGGGCCGGACGGTACGCGTACATCTCCAGCCGGTCCGTCTACGCCTGGCCCTGGCCCTCGGTGGGCGGGCCCGCCGAGGACGGGCCGCTGGTCGAGGGCGCCGCCGCCGACGCGGAGCCGACGGACTACGCGCGGGACAAGCGGGGCGGTGAGCTGGCCGCCGTGGAGGCCTTCGGCGCGGAGGCATCGCTGCTGGTGCGGGCCGGGCTGATCCTCGGGCCGTACGAGAACGTGGGACGGCTGCCCTGGTGGCTGACCCGGATCGCGCGCGGCGGCCCGGTCCTGGCGCCCGGACCGCGTGAACTGCCCCTGCAGTACGTCGACGCGCGCGACCTCGCGGAGTGGGTGCTCGGCGCGGTGGCACAGGGGCTCGGCGGGCCGTACGACCTGATCGGCCCGCCCGGTCACACCACGATGGGCGAGCTGCTCCAGGCGTGTGTCCGGGTCACCGGCGCGGACGCGGACCTGCGCTGGACGGACCCGGAGGCGGTGGTGGCGGCCGGGATCGAGCCGTGGACGCAGCTGCCCGTGTGGGTGCCGCCGGGAAGTGAGCTGTACGACGCGGCGCACCGCGCGGACGTGTCGCGGGCACTGGCCACCGGGCTGCGCTGCCGCCCGGCCGCCGAGACCGTCGCCGACACCTGGCGGTGGCTGACGGAGATCGGCGGTGAGGCTCCGCTGCGGCCGGACCGTCCGCCGGTGGGCCTGGATCCCGCGCTGGAGGCGAAGGTACTGGCTGGAGCCGGCGGCGGGGGTGTACCTGGCACCACCCCCGCAGAGGGGGCCTCGGGCCAGTGAACCCGCGTCGAGTGTCGGCCAGACTGGCCGCATGAACACCGACACGAAGAGATACGGCGGCCGGGGACGCGCCCGCGAGGTGCTGCCGGCCGCCGTACGGGGGCTCGTGCTGGCCTTGGTGGTGCTGCCCTTCTCGACCCTGTTCCTCGTCCTCTCCCTCGTCTCCCTCGGGCTGATCCCGATCGGCCTCGGGCTCGTCACCACCCCGTGGGTCCTGACCGGTGTCAGGGCACTGGCGGACACCCGCCGCCGGCTCGCCGACGAGTGGTGCGGCGTGCGGATACCGGCGGTGTACCGGCCGCTTCCCGAGGGCGGCAACCCCTGGGCGCGCACCGCCGGGATGCTGGGCGACCCGCAGACCTGGCGGGACCTGCGCTGGCTGGCGGTGGACATCACGGCCGGGTTCGCCACCGCGCTGCTGCCGGCCGTCCTGCTGCTCTACCCCCTGGAGGGGTTCGCCGTCGCGGCCGGGCTGTGGCGGCCGCTGTCCACGTGGGGCGGCTACTGGTACGGCTTCGTGCACGTCACCGACCAGACCTCCGCGTTCGGTGCCGGCGCCCTGGCCGCCGCGCTCCTCCTGCTCCTCGCGCCGTACGCCCCGCGCGTGCTGACCGCCCACTTCCGGCTCACCGCGAGTGTTCTCGGCCCCAGCCAGGGCGAGTTGACCGAGCGGGTCCGGGTGCTCACCGAGACCCGCCGGGACGCCGTCGACACCTCCGCGGCCGAACTGCGCCGCATCGAACGCGATCTGCACGACGGCGCGCAGGCCCGCCTGGTCGCGATGGGCATGGACCTGGGCACCATCGAGATGCTCCTCGACAAGGACCCGGAGAGGGCCAGGCGGCTCCTCGCCCAGACCCGTCAGTCCTCAGTGGACGCCCTCGCCGAGCTGCGCGACCTGGTCCGCGGCATCCACCCGCCGGTGCTCGCCGAACGCGGGGTCGGCGACGCCGTACGGGCGCTGGCGCTGCG
The DNA here is from genome assembly GCF_004124325.1 of Streptomyces sp. L2. NCBI lineage: Bacteria > Bacillati > Actinomycetota > Actinomycetes > Kitasatosporales > Streptomycetaceae > Streptomyces > Streptomyces sp. L2. The sequence goes on along the minus strand of NZ_QBDT01000001.1, from coordinate 5,795,517 downwards.
GCTGCCCCTGCCCACCGAGGTGACCGTCGACCTGGCCGGACGGGCGGACGCGCCCGTGGAGTCCGCCGCCTACTTCGCCGTCAGCGAGGTGCTCACCAACGCGGTCAAGCACTCGGGAGCCGACCGGATCTGGGTCGACCTGCACCATGCCGAGGGCATGCTGCGCATCACCGTCACCGACAACGGCAAGGGCGGCGCGACGGTCGGCGCCGGTTCGGGCCTGGCCGGGGTCGAACGGCGACTCGGTACATTCGACGGCGTCCTGGCCGTCAGCAGCCCCGCCGGCGGTCCCACCCTGGTGACCCTGGAGATCCCGTGCGTGTTGTCCTAGCCGAGGACCTGTTCCTGCTGCGCGACGGACTGGTCCGGATGCTGGAGGCCTACGACTTCGAGATCGCCGCCGCCGTCGAGTCCGGCCCCGAACTCGCCCGTGCGCTGGACGAGTTGGAGCCGGACGTCGCCGTGGTCGACGTACGGCTGCCGCCCACGCACACCGACGAGGGCCTGCAGTGCGCGCTCAAGGCCCGCCGGGACCGGCCGGGGCTGCCCGTCCTGGTCCTCTCCCAGCACGTGGAGCAGCTGTACGCACGGGAGTTGCTCGCCGACGGCAACGGCGGGATCGGCTATCTGCTGAAGGACCGGGTGTTCGACGCCGAGCAGTTCGTGGACGCCGTACGGCGGGTGGCGGCGGGCGGGACGGCGATGGACCCGCAGGTGATCCAGCAGCTGCTGTCCAGGCGGTCGGCCGACGACCGGCCGCTCGGCCGGCTCACGCCGCGCGAGCTGGAGGTGCTGGAGCTGATGGCGCAGGGCAGGTCGAACGCGGCGATCGCCGGCCAGCTGGTGGTGACGGAACGGGCCATCGCGAAACACACCTCCAACATCTTCGGCAAACTGGGACTGGAGGTGTCGGACGACGACAATCGCCGCGTCCTGGCCGTCCTCGCGCACCTCAACCGGGACCGGTGACTTCAGACCCAACCCGCCCTGGTCAACGGCGGGTTGAGGGGTGCTGTGCGGCATGTGCCGGCGTTGAATCCGTGGGACGGGTGAACGCCTGTGGTGCCGCGTCCGTATCCATGGGAGCCGCTTCACTCCTGTCGGGCGCCTCGATGCTGCCCCGCAAGGAAGTCAGAGGAGTTCCATGGGACGCAACACAAGAAAACGTCGTACGCCGCTGGCGACCAAGGCCATAGCCGCCTCGGCGGCACTGGCGCTCGGTGGGGGCGGGCTGATCTGGGCGAACTTCTACGCCTCCGCGCACGAGTCGGACAACGGCGCGTGGGGAGGCAACCAGACCAAGGCCGCGACGGCGCAGGTGGAGACGATCTCCTGTCCGGACATCGGCCAGAAGCTGACGAACGTGCCGGAGCAGGCCCGTACCGAGGTCGCCGGGGAACTGGGCAACCTCGACCGCCAGATCACCGACGCCTACCAGCGGCTGGCGACCACGCGGAGGGCGCAGGCCCAGGACGCCAGTTTCGTCCAGAACACCATCCTCGGCCCGCTCAAGGACCGACGGAAGGCGATCATCGACCGGATCCAGCTGGAGATCAACCGGGTGGGCGGCAACGCGCCGCAGAGCCTGGACCAGCTCGCCTCCTGCACCGGCACCACGGCCCAGCAGACCAACGGCGGCCAGCAGGACGGCCAGCAGCAAGGCGGCCAGCAGGACGGCAACGGCGGGCAGCAGAACGGGGGTCAGCAGGGCCAGCAAGGAGGCCAGCAGAACGGCAACGGCGGTCAGCAGGGGAACATCGGCGGACAGGGCGGCAACGGTCCCGTCGCGGCCGACTTCGTCGACATCACGAAGGTCCAGCCGAACGTCCAGGCCAAGCCGCCCAAGCGGTGGGGCGCCTCGACCGGCTCCTTCATCACCCGCTGCGGGGTGAACGCGAACAAGAACCACAACTCCGACAACGTGATCGCGGCGCCCGGCGTGACCAACGGCGCCCACCACGTGCACGACTACGTCGGCAACCAGAAGGTCAACGCGTTCTCCAGCAACCAGACGTTCCTGCAGGGCGGCACCAGCTGCCAGAACAAGAACGACCTGTCGGCGTACTTCTGGCCGGTGATCCGCCTGCAGAACGGCACGCAGGAGGCCGACCAGAACCAGAACGGCGGCGGCAAGGAGGGCAACGCCGGCCAGATCGTGACGCCCAAGCAGGCCCAGATCAAGTACGTCGGCAGCCCGACCAGCAAGGTCGTCCCGATGCCGCAGTTCCTGCGCATCATCACCGGTGACGCGAAGTCCTTCACCAACGGACCGGCCAACTCCAACGCGCACTGGAGCTGCACCGGCTTCGAGAACAAGGTGCAGCTGACCGACAAGTACCCGATCTGTCCGCAGGGCAGCGACGTGGTTCGCTCCTTCGCCTTCCCCAACTGCTGGGACGGCAAGAACATCGACAGCGCCAACCACCGCACCCACGTGGTGTTCGCCGACGCGCGCGGCAACTGCCAGAACGGGTTCAAGGCGATCCCGCAGCTCACCATGCGCCTGGTGTACGCCGTGCAGCCGCCGAGCATCCAGAACGGCCAGCTGAAGAACACGTACGCGCTGGACAGTTTCCCGGAGCAGCTGCACAAGCCGATCACCGATCACGACGACTTCGTCAGCGTCACGACCGGCGGTCTGGCCAACAGGATCGCGTACTGCATCAACCGCGGCCGGAACTGCTCGTGACCCGCTGAACCCCCGCTGAACTCCCCGGGTCACCCGGAAGGCCGGTGACGGAACCCCTCCCCCGTCCCCGGCCTTCGTCGTGCGCTCCCGCGGGGTGTCAGCCGCCGTGGGCCTCGTGGCCCTCGTGCGCCGCGTGGTTCACGCCCACCTCGAGGTCCCCGCCGAGGGTGCCGCGCAGCGCCTTGACGACGCCGTCGTCACCGACGGCCACCCACTTGCGGCCGACGAGGTAGAACCCGCCGTAGTCCTTTGCGTCGTTGATCCACTCGCGCAGCCCGCGGTCGGTGGCGAAGGTCGCGAGGATGAACCTGCCGTCGCCGTTCTTGCAGATCGCCTGGCGGATCTCGTCCGCGTCGGTCTGCATGTTCGGCTTGCACTTCACCTCGGCGGCCAGGCTCTCCAGGCTGCCGGTGGCGGTCGCCGGCACCTTCTGGGCCGCCGTCCCCCCGGATCCCCCGGCTCCGCACCCGGCCAGCGCGAGTACGGCCACGGCGGCACCCGTGGCGGCGAGCAGCGCCCTTGTCACCCTCATCTGTTCCTCCGGTCCTGGGAGCAAGCATGCCTCAGCGCCTTCGGATACGGCTCCCGCGCCCGCTCCGCTCAATTTCCGGTCGCGTGGCCGCACGACTGTGCGAGGGTGGCCCGGTGAACAAGGACTGGGAAGACCGTGAGGCCGCCGCCTGGGCCGCCTTCGAGGACGGCGAGTATCCCGAGGAGCGTGCGGCCCAGTTCCGCGCCCTCGTCGACGGCCTCGTCGCCGAACTGCCGGACGACAGCCCGCTGGGCCCCTTCGAGCGGGCCTGCGCCTGGGACTCCACGGGGCACTCCGACCAGGCGGCGCCGCTGTACCGGGAGGCGCTGGCGCGCGGACTCGACGGCTACCGGGGCCGGCGCGCGAAGATCCAGCTGTCCAGCTCGCTGCGGAACATCGGGCAGGCAGAGGAGGGTGTCAAGCTGCTCACCCCGGAACTGGACGCGCCCTCCGACGAGTTGGACGACGCGGTGCGCGCCTGTCTCGCCCTGTGCCTGTCCAGCCTGGGCCGCGACCGCGAGGGCCTGTCGCTGGTGCTCGGCGCCCTCGCCCCCCATCTGCCGCGCTACCGGCGGTCGATGGCGAACTACGCCCGCGCGCTGGTCGACCCGGATGCCTGAACCGGGCAGCGCTTCGGCAGCGGGCGGGGTGTGCGCCGGGTAGGAAACGGATGTGAGTCACTCGCGTGGCGGTGACCAACCAACGCCTCGCTCGTTTTGCCGGACGTGCAGTCACAGGATGTAGCCCAGCGTCAGGCACCCGCCCCCGCCGGTTCCGGCCCGGTCGTCGATGTCGAGCAGGCCGAGGCCGCGCTCGTCGAGCACTACCCGCGGCTGGTCCGGCTCGCCTACCTGGTGCTGCCACCGGGCCTCGGCCGGGGCCGCCGGGTGCTGACCGCACACGCCCTGGCCCAGCGGGCGCTGCCCCGGGGGCGCAAGCAGGCGTCCGTGATCCCGGCCCAGGCCTCCGCCCGGGACGGCGACCCGGGGTACGCGTTCGTGCGTCTGCAGGTGGTGCGTTCGGCGCTGGACGCCGCCCGGTCCCGCAAGGGCCTGCTGCGGCGCGGCCCGCTCCCGCCGCTGCTGCCGCAGGTGTGGGGCCTGAGGCTGTTCCCGCGCTCCGGCGGCGCCGAGGAACTCGCCCTGGACCAGGTGCTCTCCACCCTGTCCGGACCGGCCCGGGCCGCCTATGTGCTGCGCGGACTGGAGAAGCTGTCGGACTCCGACACCCGCAAGGTCCTCAAGGCCGCCGGGGTCACCGACGCGGGCGGGGCGCTCGCCGCGGCCGGCGAGGTGCCCGAGCAGTACGACCTGCTCACCTCCCCCGAGTTCGACCCCTGCTCGCTGCAGGCCCGGCCCACCGACCTGATGCGGCGCCGCCAGCACACCAAGGCGGTCCTCGCCGCCGCGGCGGCGCTCGCGGTGTGCGGCGCGCTGGTCGCCCTGCCGGGCGGCGGCTGGGGCCCGGACGGCGCGGCCGCGCCCGTGTACGCCCAGAATCCCGCCGCCGAGGCCGCCCTGGACCCGGGCAAGCTGGTCCGGGTGGCGCCGACCGCCTGGGAGTCGGCGGCGCGCACCGACTTCTCCGTGTGGCCCGCCCGCGGCAAGCTCACCGGCGACACGGCCCTGCTGCGCCGGGCGCTGGCGGTGTGGGCCCGGCCCGGTGAGACGGTCCGTGTCTCGGCGACGCCGGGCACCCAGACGGGCGGCCCGGCCGGCCCGCCCCAGCTGCTCTACGCGGGCGTCGTCGACAACGCGCGCGTGGTGCTCCTGTACGACGGTCTGCGCATCGCGCGGTACGCCGAGCCGACGGACGGCACGGCGGGCGCCGCCCTGGACTTCGCCCGGGTCGACGGGGCGAGCACCGCCGAGTCGAGCGTGCTGGTGCTGGGCCGCACCGACGGCAACGTCCGCTATCTGACGGCCCCGTGGGTGTCCAAGGTGGCCAAGCGGGACCTGATGAAGCCGGACGCCGGGGCGACGCCCCTCGCCCTCAGCGACGGGGTCACCTCCCCCCTGGCCAGCCCCGCCCTGCAGCCCGGCACCTGCACGTCCTGGACGGTGCTGGAGCTGACCGACGCCACCGGCACCCGGCTCGCCACGGACCTCGGCGAACTGGTGCCGGCCCACCTCACCGCGGGCCGGCCGGGCGCGCCCGGCGAGGCGACCAGCAGGGAGGGGCTCCAGGGGTGGGCGCCGTTCGCCTGCTCCCTGGCGGCGGAACGCTCGGCGGGCGTGCGGAGCGTGAACGCCTGGGCGTACGCGGAGCAGCCGTTGCCGGAGGCGGGCGGCACGGGCACGTGGGTGTGCACGCGGGCCGACACCTGGCGGGGCGCCGGGGCGGTCGCGCTGGCCCAGTTCCGGACGCCGGGCGGACCCGTCGGGGCGGTCACGGCCAAGGGCACGGACGTTGCGGCGTGCGGGCCACGTGATCCGCATGTGCTGGCCGGGGTGCTGTGGAAGTCGGGGACCGGTTCGTGGTACGTGCTGGCGGCCGGGGACCAGGACATGGCGTCGATCTCGACGTCCGGTGGGGTGACGGCCTCCGGCCAGGGGGCGCTGCTCGCGGTGAAGGCTCAGCAGGGTACTCAGGCCGAGTTGAAGGGGCGGTTGACCGACGGTAGCTCCGTCAGCGGCCTCCACTGAAGCGCCCCGAAGGGGCGCGGGGAACTGCGCGCCAAGCCCCCACCGGCCAGCAGGCGACGTACTCGACTCTCCTCGTTGACACTGGTGTCAATAAGAGGCCCCCGAGGGGTTCCCCTCAGGGATACTCGTCAGTACATTGACGCCATGTCTAACACGCAGGCCCGGTCCGGGGAGGACGAGCGGATCGCGCTCAAGGCGCGCAACGTGTCGTTCTCGTGGGAGGGCACCCCCCTGCACTGGGTGCCCGGCGATCCGTTCACCACGCACACCATCAACGTGCTGCACCTGCTCCTGCCCGCCGGGGAGCGGTGGTTCGTGCACGTGTACAAGCAGGTGCTGCCGCTGATCAAGGATGACCGGCTCCGCGAGGACGTGGTCGGGTTCATCGGGCAGGAGGCCATGCACTCCCAGGCCCACGACGAGGTGCTGCCGCACCTCAGGGAGCAGGGGCTCGATCCGACGCCGTACACCGCACAGGTCGACTGGTTCTTCGAGAAGCTGCTCGGCGACCGGACGCTGCCGCCGGGCGGGCCGCGCCGCTGGTGGCTGCTGGAGCGGGTCGCGCTGATCGCGGCCATCGAGCACTACACGGCCTTCCTCGGCGACTGGGTGCTCAACGCGGCCGAGCTGGACCGGCGGGGCGCCGATCCGACCATGCTGGACCTGCTGCGCTGGCACGGCGCCGAGGAGGTCGAGCACCGCTCGGTCGCGTTCGACCTGTTCATGCACGTCGACGGCGGCTACCGGCGCCGCGCGCGGACCTGGGCGCTGGCCTTCTCGGCGCTGGTGTTCCTGTGGCAGCGCGGGGCCCGGTTCTTCATGGAGAACGACCCGACCCTCGTCGACGGCAAGGCGTCGTTCGGGGAGTTCTGGCGGAGCGGCCGGCGGGGCACGCTGCCCACCACCGGTGCCATGCTGAAGTCCATCCCGCGCTATCTCAGCCGCGACTACCACCCCTCCCAGGAGTGCTCCACCGCGCAGGCGGTCGCCTATCTGGCCTCCTCCCCCGCCGCCCTGGCGGCGGACAAGGCGGTGGCGTGATGGCTCCGAGGCCGCTGACCGTCGCCCTCGTCGCGGGCGCCGCCGTGCTCACCCGGCGGGCCCTGCGCCGCCGCGTCAAGGCGTCCCCGCTGTGGCCGCTGCCCGCCCTGGACCCGCCGGTGTCCGGGCGGCCCCGCTCCCGTGCGCTGCGGCTCGTGCTCACCGCGCGGGAGACGATCGCCGACGGGGTCGTACAACTGCGCCTGGAGGGGGCGAACCTGCCCGGCTGGGAGCCCGGCGCGCACCTGGACCTGGTGCTGCCGTCGGGGCTGGTGCGGCAGTACTCGCTGTGCGGGGACCCCGAGGACGTCTCCTCGTACACGGTGGCCACGCGGCTGGTGGCGGACGGGCGGGGCGGCTCGCGGGAGGTGCACGAGCAGCTGACCGAGGGGATGGAGGTGGAGGTCCGCGGGCCGAGGAATCGTTTTCCCCTGGTCGGGGCGGAGTCGTACGTCTTCGTCGCCGGCGGTATCGGCATCACGCCGGTCCTGCCCATGCTGCGCGCCCTGCCGGACGGCACCGAGTGGCGGCTGCTGTACGGCGGCCGGACCCGGGCCTCGATGCCGTATCTCGAAGAGATACGCAAGCTCGCCGGGGACCGGCTCACGCTGGTCGCCGAGGACGAGGACGGGCTCCCGGACCTGGACGCGCTGGTCGCCGGTCTGCCCGCCGGGACCGCCGTGTACTGCTGCGGCCCGGAGGGGCTGATGGCGGCGGTGGAGGAGCGGCTGCCGGCCGGGGCCACGCTGCACCTGGAGCGGTTCGCGCCGCGCACGTCGGCCGACGGGAACACGGAGTTCGAGGTGGAACTGCGGCGCAGCGGGCGGACCGTGGCGGTGACCGCCGGCTCGACCGTGCTGGCGGCCGTACGGCGGGAGCTGCCCGACACCGCCTACTCCTGCGAGCAGGGGTTCTGCGGGACCTGCCAACAGCGGGTGCTGGAGGGTGAGGTGGACCACCGGGACGAGCTGCTGACGGATGCGGAGCGTGGCGACTCGATGCTGATCTGTGTCTCCCGAGCCCGAGGTGAGCGGCTCGTGCTCGACATGTGACGGAACGTGTCAACACCGGGACGGAACCGGGCCGTTCACGGCCGGTTTCGATCGGTAAGGTGTTCGCATGAGTACCGGGGTTCGCCGCAGGATGGGTGTGGAGGAGCGGCGGCAGCAGTTGATCGGGGTCGCCCTCGAACTGTTCAGCCAGCGCTCCCCCGACGACGTCTCCATCGACGAGATAGCGTCGGCGGCGGGCATCTCACGCCCGCTGGTCTACCACTACTTCCCCGGCAAACTCAGCCTGTACGAGGCCGCGTTGAAGCGTGCCGCCGAGGATCTCGCGGGCCGGTTCGCCGAGCCGCACGAGGGCTCCCTCGGTGCCCGGCTGCTGCGGGTGATGCGCCGCTTCTTCGACTTCGTGGAGGGGCACGGGCCCGGTTTCGCGGCCCTGATGCGCGGCGGCCCGGCGGTCGGTTCGTCGGCCACGAACGCGCTCATCGACTCCGTGCGGCAGGCCGCCTATGGCCAGATCCTTGCGCACCTGGACGTCGCCGAGGCACCTCCGCGGCTGGACCTGGTGCTCCGCTCGTGGATCTCGCTCGTCGAGTCGACGGCCCTGATCTGGCTGGACGGCCGGCGCGTGCCCCGCGCCGAACTGGAGCTGCAGCTCGTCCACGACCTCGCCGCGCTGGTCGCCGTCAGCGCCGCCCAGGACGACGAGATGGCGCTGCTGCTGCGCACCATGGTCAAGGACGAGCCGGCCGACGGCCCCTTCGCGGAGCTGGTCGGCCGGCTCATCTCCTTGGCGCCCTGAGCTACTTGGCCGCCCGGACGAACACCGCCACGGTGCGGGCCGGGACCGTGAACGTACCCGAACCGGCCGTGTAGGCGGCGGTCCTCACCACCGGGTCGGCGCCGGACGCCTGCACCGGGTGCAGCCGGTAGGGGGCGCCGGCCAGGGCCGGGATCCGCTGGTCCTGCTTCTGGGGCGTGGCGTTGAAGACGACGACCAGGTCACCGAGGGTCATGGTGATGACCCCGGGCGTCTCGTCCTTCCCGGACAGCGGGAACGCGAGCCGGTCCTGCACCTGGGCCGCCGTGCCGAGGGAGAACGCCTTCTCGGTCGTACGGATCTTCAGCAGGTCCCGGTAGGCGGCGGAGGCGCCGGTGATCTGCGGGCAGCCGACCTTGACGCCGGTCAGCAGCGGCTTGGCGTACGGCCACTTGGACTGGTTGTCGGCCGCCATGGGCAGGCCACGGCCGAAGCCGTTGCCGTCGGCGCAGTTCCAGTGGATGGCGTTGAACCAGTCGCCGCTGTCGAAGGAGTTGCGGTCCAGCGACTTGGAGCGCAGCAGGTCGGTGCCGGCCTGGGAGAGGGACGGGCCCTGCGAGAGGGACGCCGTGGCCATCGCCAGGACCTGCATCCGGGCCCGGTCGGCGGCGGAGGTGTCCTTCGGGAGCTTGTACGTCAGCGCGTCGAACAGCGACTCGTTGTCATGGGCGTCCACATAGGCGAGGGCGTCGCCGGGGGCGTCCGCGTACCCGGCGGGCTGGCCGTTGTAGTCGATCTCGGCGCCGGTGACCTCCTTGCCGTCGCTGTCGGTGAAGTGGTACTTGGCCAGGTTGCCGGTCAGGCCGACCTTGATCAGGTCCTGGTAGTGCAGCAGCCGGGCCTTCTGCTCCGCCTCGGTTCCGTTGGCCGTGGAGGAGTTGGGGTCGGTGTAGAGGCCGGAGGCGAAGCCCTGGACGCCGGGGTCGGAGTCGAAGGGGCTGCCGCCGCGGACCGCGTCCCGGGCCCGGTCGGAGAAGGTGGCGATGCCGGTACCGGCCATGTTCTGCTGCGTGGCCTGCACGGACCGGGCGTCGTTCGCGACCTCCCCGAAGTTCCAGCCCTCGCCGTACAGGATGATCTTCTTGCCGTCGACGCCGTCCTTGGCCGGCGTCAGCGCGTCGAGGGCCTTCCTGACCGCGAGGATGTTGGCCTTGGGGTGGTGGCCCATGAGGTCGAAGCGGAAGCCGTCGACCTTGTACTCCTTGGCCCAGGTGACGATCGAGTCGACGACCAGCTTGCCCATCATCGCGTTCTCGGGCGCGGTGTTGGCGCAGCAGGTGCTGTTGGCGACCGAGCCGTCGGCGAGGAGCCGCTGGTAGTAGCCGGGCACGACCTGGTCGAGGACGGAGGTGTCGGCCTGGCCGGCGGCCGCCGTGTGGTTGTAGACGACGTCCATCACGACCCGCAGCCCGTCCTGGTTGAGGGACTGCACCATCTTGCGGAACTGGACCGTACGGGCGATGCCGTCGGGGTTCGTGGCGTACGAGCCCTCGGGGACCGTGTAGTGGTAGGGGTCGTAGCCCCAGTTGTAGGCGTCCTTCGCCGCGCTCTTCGCCACGCACGCCTGCTGCTGCTCGGAGTCGGGCGCGTAGGAGGCCAGGTCGCAGTCGGGAGTGGCCTGGTCGGCCGTCTTCTCGGGGATGGTGGCGATGTCGAACGCGGGCAGCAGGTGCACGTAGGAGGTGCCGGCCTTGGCCAGTGCCCGCAGGTGCTTCGAGCCGTCGCTGTTCTTGTCGGTGAAGGCCAGGTAGGTGCCCTGCTCCCCCGCCGGGACGGTCTTGTCGGCGACGGAGAAGTCCCGGATGTGCAGCTCCTGGATCTGCGCGTCCCTGAGCGGTACGGCCTTGGGCTTGTGCAGGTGCGTCCAGCCGCTCGGGGCGAGGGAGCGGTCGTCGAGGTCGGCGACGAGGCTGCGCTCGCTGTTCGCGGTGAGGGCGACCGAGTAGGGGTCGGTGACCTTGTTGGTGACCATCTTGCGGACGCTGGGCGCCCACACCTTCACCACGTACCGGTAGGGCTTGCCCCTCCAGGACGCCGGGCCGGTGACGGACCAGACGCCGGTGGCCGCGTTCCGGTGCATGGGCACGCTGCGGCCGTCGAGGTCGAGGTGGACGGACTGGGCGGTCGGCGCCCACACCGACAGGGTGGGCCTGCCGTGGTGGAAGACCGGCCCGAGGTGGGCCTTCGTGGCGCCCGCGTACAGGTCGTCGAGCACGCCGGCGATCTGCACGCCGGTCGCCGCCAGTACCGCGCCGTTCGCGGCCCGCTGGGAGGCGACGAGCTGGCCCTTGAGCGCCTCGCGGACCCGGTCGCGGTCGCGCGGGTCGACGGACCAGGCGGTGTAGTCCTTCAGGTAGGGGAACTTCGCCTTCTGCGCGTCCGTGAGGGTGGTCTTCTCCAGCCGCAGCCAGCGCTCGTCGTCGCTGGTCAGGGACCCTTCCTTCACGGTGATCGAACCGTCGTGGGAGTACAGCAGCTGGGTGGAGGCGGCACCGTCGGCCCCGTTCCAGGCGACCGTGTCCCGGTCGATCCAGACCGCCTTGGAGGTGGTCAGGTCGAGGGCGGCCGCGCTGCCCGTGGGCTGCGGCAGCAGGGGCTTGTCCTGGCCGCTCACCAGCCACACCTCGTGGCCGTTGGCCGCCTTGAGGTCCAGGGACTGGTCGGTGGGCAGGTCCTTGTCGTCGCCCTTGTGGATGATGTAGCTGAGGCTGGTGGCACCCTCGGTGAGCGGTACCTCGTAGACCGCGCCATAGGCATCAGTCTTGACCGGCATCAGCGGCTTCGACCAGTCGGTGGGGTTCGCGGCGCCCGTCCAGACGTGCAGGCCCCAGCCGTCGTAGTTCCCGTCGGCGCGGTGGTAGTGCAGGACGGCCTTGGTGGTGTCCTGGGCCGGGTAGTCCGGCCGCTGGGTGAGGACGTCGGCCTTGCCCTGCTCGATCCAGACCTCGCCCGTCTTGGTGACGTCGATGCTCCGGTCGGCGGAGACGTCCTTGTTGCCGTCCTTGTCGACGACGAGGAACCCGACGTTCGTGGCGCCCGGCTTGAGCCTGACGTAGGCGAAGGCGCCGTAGGCGTCGCGGCCGGTGAAGGGGTGCCCGGCCGGCCAGGTGGTGGACTCGCCGTCCGCGAGGTCGCCCCAGGCGTACAGGTTCCAGTCGGCGTAGTCGCCGTCGGCGCGCTTGTAGTGGACGATCGCGTAGTCGCGGGAGGAGGCCGTGGGGACCTCGGGCGCGGGCGGGGTGCCGGTGGTGCTGCTCGCCGTGGCGCTCGCGGTGTGCCCGGCCGAGTCGACGACGACGGCCTTGTAGCGCAGGGCGGTCCCGGCGGGCACCTTCGCTCCGAGGGCCTGGGTGACCTGGTAGGGGGCGTGGTCGGCGGAGCCGAGCACCTTCCAGGGGGCGTCGCCGACCTGGGCGGCGAACACGACCCGGTTGAGCTGCCCGCCGTCGGTGCCGGCGGACACCTCGACGGTCCCGGTGGCTCCGGCGGCGGGGGCCTTCAGGGTGATGGTGGGCTTGGCGGTGGGGGCGGCGAGGGCACCGCCGGCCTTGTAGACGACGGCGGTGCCGGCCGGGACGGTGACGGTGAGCTTGCGGTCGCCGTCGGTCTTCAGGGTGCCGTCGGTGCCGTGGATCCCCCGGTACGACATGTCCGCCGAGCCGGTGCTGAAGGTCGCGGTCTTCGCGTCGTCCGCGTTGTTGAGGGCGACCACGTACTCCTGGCCGGTCTTGGCGTCCGTGCGGGTGAAAGCGTAGATCCCGGCGCCGTCGGCGGCGTACCGCTCGGTCTGGACCCCGCCCTCCAGGGCCGGGTTGGCCTTGCGGAGCTTGGAGAGGGCCGCGATCTCCTTGTAGAGGGGCGCGCTCGGGTCGTAGGAGTCGCTGGCGTGGGTGCGGTCGGTGCCGATCTCGTCGTCGTCGAGGTAGTCGGCGACCTTGGAGGCGAACATGGTCTGGCGGGCGTCCTTGTCGCCGCCGGAGCCGGTGAAGCCCTGCTCGTCGCCGTAGTAGACGACCGGGTTGCCGCGGCTGAGGAACATCACCTCGTTGGCGAGCCTGTCCTTGGCGAGCAGTTGGGCGTCCGTCGCCTTCGGGTTGTCCTGCTTCAGGAAGTACCCGATGCGGCCCATGTCGTGGTTGCCGAGGAAGGTGACCTGTTCGTAGGCGTTGGCCTTGTCGGTCGTGTACTTGTAGTCGTCGCCGAAGACGGAGGCGAGTTTCTTGGCGCTGCCGCCCTGGGAGGCGTAGGCGCGGGCGGCGTCCTGGAAGGGGAAGTCGAGGGTGGCGTCCAGGCGGCCCTGGGTGACGTACGGCGCGGTGACCGAGGTGTTGGCGTCGTACGTCTCGCCGAACATGAAGAAGTGCTTGCGGCCGTGCCGGGCGGCGTACGTGTCCAGCGCGGTGGCCCACTGGGTCCAGAAGTCCATGTCGACGTTCTTGACGGTGTCGATCCGGAACCCGTCGATGGCGAAGTCCTTCACCCACCGCTCGTAGATCTTCTCCATGCCGTGCACGACCTCGGGACGCTCGGTCCACAGGTCGTCCAGTCCGGAGAAGTCGCCGTAGGTCGCGGACTCGCCGGCGAAGGTGGAGTCGCCCCGGTTGTGGTACATCGTCGGGTCGTTCAGCCAGGCCGGGACCTTGCTGTCGCTGGTGACCTTCGGCGTGTACGGGAAGGAACCGGAGTCGACCTTCGGGAACCTCTTCGTCCCGTCGGCGTAGTCGGCGTCGTCGAAGGGCCTGCCGTCCTTGGTCAGGTAGGGGAAGGCGCCCTTGGACAGGTAGTCGTGCGAGCTGCCGTCGTAGTCGACGACGTCGGCGGTGTGGTTGGTGATGACGTCGAAGAAGACCTTCATGCCCTTGGCGTGCGCCTTGGAGATGAGGGTCTTGAGGTCCTGGTTGGTGCCGAAGTGCGGGTCGACCTGGGTGAAGTCGGTGATCCAGTAGCCGTGGTAGCCGGCCGAGGCGTTGGCCCCGGTGCCCTGCACGGGCCGGTTCTTGAAGATCGGCGCCATCCAGATGGCGGTGGTGCCGAGGCCCTTGATGTAGTCGAGCCGCTTGGTCAGGCCCTTGAGGTCGCCGCCCTGGTAGAAGCCCTTGTCGGTGGGGTCGTAGCCGGTGCTCATGCGCGAGCCGGTCAGGCCGCCCCGGTCGTTGGCCTTGTCACCGTTGGCGAAACGGTCCGGCATGACGAAGTAGAACTGCTCGCGCGTGTCGTCGTGCCGGGCCGGCTGCGCGGCGAGCTTCGCGTCCGAGGGGGGCGCGGGCGGTGGGGTGGCCGCGCGGGCCGCGAGCGGCTGGACGAGCGCTGCGGCGAGGGAGACTACGGCGACGGCCGCGGCCCGTCTCACGTGTGGGGAGCGGCGCGTTCCGGGCGCCGGCCATCTCGGTATCACAGGCGGTGACTCCTTGCGAATACGGCTTGTTCGGGTCCGACCCCGACGCGCGGCACGGTGTGCGGTGCCGGGCGCCCGCGTGACCGTATCGCCGACGCAAGGCTTACAGCAAGAGGCTTGAAACTCACAGCAAGAAGTTTCACCGGACTCCTTGACGCCCTGTTCCCAACTGCCGCACGCTCACCGACGGTTGAATCCCCACACACATTTCGGAGCCGCACATGACCGGATACCGACCCCCGGATCTCGTCCGCCGTACGGCCGGAGCCATGGCCGCCGGCGCGCTGGCACTCGCGGGCGTGGTCGCCCTGCCGGCCCAGTCCGCGCAGGCCGACACGACCGCCAAGGGCGATGTCATCGCCAACCTCTGGGAGTGGAACTGGGACTCCGTCGCCCAGGAGTGCACCGACGTCCTCGGCCCGGCCGGCTACGGCGCGGTGCAGGTCGCGCCGCCGGAGGAATCCCTCAAGCAGTCCGACTACTACTGGTGGGACGTCTACCAGCCCTATTCCTACGACCTGAACAGCCGCTTCGGCTCGAAGGCCAAGTTCGCCGCCATGATCAGCACCTGCCACCAGGCGGGCGTGAAGGTCTACACCGACGCGGTGATCAACCACACGGCCGCGCAGACCGGCACCGGCTACAACGGCACGACCCTCAGCACCAAGTACGACACCCCCGAGTGGGACCGGTCGGACTACCACGACTCCTCGCAGTGCCCCACCTCCGACCTGACCATCCAGGACTACTCCAACCTCACCCAGGTCCAGAACTGCGAACTGCTCGGCATGCCGGACCTGAAGACGGGCTCCGACCACGTCCGCACGGGCATAGCCGACTACCTCAACTCCCAGCTCGCCCTCGGTGTCGACGGCTTCCGGGTGGACGCGGCCAAACACATCCCGGCGACCGACCTCGCGGCCATCGAGTCCAAGCTCACGGCCACGACGGCCGGCCCTGCGCCGTACGTCTTCCAGGAGATCTACCCGGGCTCGACCCCGCAGCCGTCGGACTACTACGGCACCGGTGACGTCCTGGACTTCACCTACGCGAGCAAGATGAAGTCCGCGTTCCAGGGCAACATCAGCGACCTCGCCTCCCTCTCCTCGTCCGGCCTCCTGCCCGCCGCGAACTCGGTGTCCTTCGTGACCAACCACGACACCTCGCGCAACGGCACGGACATGTCGTACAAGGACGGCGACACCTACAAGCTCGCCAACCTCTTCCAGCTCGCCTACAAGTGGTCGACGCCGACCGTGTACGCCAGCTGGAAGTGGACCCAGAGCGACGAGGCGCCGCCGAACTCGGCCGGGTTCGTGTCCGACACGGACTGCTCTTCCGGCAGCTGGTACTGCCTGGACCGGGACACCGCCGTGGTGGGCATGGTGGCCTGGCACAACCACGTCGACACGGCCGCCGTGTCCGACTGGCAGACCAAGTCGTCGTCCGTCATCGGCTTCGGACGCAGCGGGGCGGGCTTCTTCGCGCTGAACAACGGCACCTCACCGGCGACGTACACCTTCTCGACCGGCATGGCCGACGGCACGTACAGCGATGTCATCGACGGGGGCACCACCAAGGTCGCCGTCTCCGGCGGCAGCGCCTCGCTCACCATCCCGGCGAAGGGCGCGGTCGCCTTCTACGACTCCTCCTACACCTGCACGGTGGGCTGCGGCGACACCGGCGGGGGCACGGGCGGCGGCACGGGCAGCGGCTCCGGTGACACGGTGAGCGCGACGTTCGACGAGTACGCGTCCACGTCGTCCGGCACGAACGTCTACGTGGTCGGCTCCATCCCCGCGCTCGGCGGCTGGGACACCTCGAAGGCGGTCAAGCTGTCCTCCACCGGCTACCCGGTCTGGTCGGGCGAGGTGAGCGTGCCGGTGAACACGTCCTTCGAGTACAAGTACATCCGCAAGGACGCCTCCGGCAACGTCACCTGGGAGTCCAACGCCAACCGCTCGGCCACCACGACCACCTCGGCCCTCACCCTGGACAACTCATGGAACCTGGCGAGCGCCGACGCCACCGATGTCACCTTCAACGAGACGGCCACCACGACCCTCGGCACCAACGTCTACGTCGTCGGCTCCCTCCCCTCCCTCGGCTCCTGGAACCCCACGGACGCCATCCCGCTGTCCTCCGCGTCGTACCCGGTGTGGAGCCGTCTGGCCATCGTCCACAGGAGCACGTCCTTCGCGTACAAGTACGTCAAGAAGGACGCCTCCGGCAACGTGACCTGGGAGTCCGGCACGAACCGCTCCTACACGACGGGCGGTTCGTCCGGGTACTCGACGAGCGACACGTGGAAGTAGGCCCGGCTCAGCAGTTCGGCTTGCCCGCGTAGATCGCGAGGGCCGTGTCGGAGCCCAAGGTGGCGGTGAACTGCCCGCCGGCGTTCACCGTCACCGTCGTGTTGTTCTGCACGTTGCAGTAGGTGCCTGCCGGGAGGGACGTCTGGTAGGTGTGAGTCGTGGCGGATGTCTCGTGGTTGATGGCCACGTAGCCCTTGGTGCCGCGGCCGAAGCCGATCGCGTTGTTGCCGTCGTCCCACCAGTCGGTCAGGGACTGGCCGCGGGTGGCGTTGCGGAAGCCGACCATGGAGATGATCTCGGGCCACTTGTGCTGGCACTTCCAGCCGTCCTGCCAGCAGGCGCCCACCTGGCCTCCGTCCGGCGGGCCCGCGTCGGCGTCCGACCACTCGTAGCCGGAGTTGATGTCCGGGGCGCCGTAGGGGTAGGCCAGCATGAAGACGTTGGCCAGGGTGTAGTCGGCGCCGCTCTTGTAGTTCAGGGTGGAGCCGTTGCGCTCGGTGTCGTGGTTGTCGACGAAGACGCCGGCGACCGAGCTGCTCAGGTAGCCCCAGCCCTCGCCATAGTTCTTCAGGTAGGCGAGCTTCTCGCTCTGGAAGACCCGCTTGAGGTCGTAGGCGTACCGGAACTCCTGGACGTCGCCGTTGCCGGTGTACTCGGAGGGCTGGACGGCCTCGTTCGCGCCGTAGATGACCTCCTGCTTCCAATACGCGTTCGGGTTGGTCAGGCGGCTCTTGATGTTGGCCAGGTCCTCGGCGGGGATGTGCTTGGCGGCGTCGATGCGGAAGCCGTCGACGCCGAGGGTGAGGAGGTCGTTCATGTAGCCGGCGATGGTCCTGCGGACGTACTCCTCGCCGGTGTCCAGGTCGGCCAGGCCGACGAGTTCGCAGTGCTGGACGTTCCAGCGGTCCTGGTAATCGGTGACCTGGGCGGTGCAGTCGTCGAAGTCGTAGACGGAGTACAGGCCGGGGTAGTCGTACTTCGTGTACGAGGAGCCGCCGGTGCCGGTGCCGCTGCCCGCGGACATGTGGTTGACGACGGTGTCGACGACGACCTTCACACCTGCCGAGTGGCAGGAGTTCACCATGTTCTGGAAGGAGGTTCGGTCGCCGAGGCGGCCGGCGATCTTGTACGACACCGGCTGGTACGACGTCCACCACTGCGGGCCCTGGATGTGCTCGGCGGGCGGGGAGACCTGGACGTAGCCGTAGCCGGCGGGGCCGAGGGTGGTGGTGCACTCGCGGGCCACCGAGGCGTAGTTCCACTCGAAGAGGACGGCGGTGACGTCCTTGGCGCCGGGCGGGGAGGCCTCGGCTGACGTCGGGTACAGGCCGATCGCGGCGGCGGCCGCGAGGGATATGACCGTGGGGAGGGTTCTGCTTCTGCGTGCCATGTGGGGAGTCCTTCACCGTTGAAGGAGCTTGCTGCATCTTGCGGCAAACTTGCGGTGACGCAGATGCTAGAGGCCCGCTGTCCGAAAGACAGCGGGCCGGCGTGAAGTTGCTGCAAGAACTTTCAGACGGGTCGTCAGTCGGCCGTGGTCCACCACACGGTGGTGTCCGCGGGGAGCTTCGCCTCGCCGTCCGTCTCGGCGACCTCGCCGCTGCTGAGCAGGATGCGGCCGTGGGCGGGGGTGGTCACGGATTCGCCGGTGGTGTTCGCCACGCAGATGAACTCCCCGCGGCGGAAGGCGAGGACGCCCTCGGGGGCGCGCAGCCATTCGACGCGGTCGCCGGCGCCGAGGTCGGGGTGCTGCTTGCGGGCCGCGAGGGCGGCGCGGTACAGCTCCAGGGTGGAGCCCGGGGTGCCGGTCTGGGCCTGGACGCTCAGCTCGGCCCAGGCGGGGGGCTGGGGGAGCCAGCTGCCGCCGCTGCCGAAGCCGTACGACGAACCGTCGCGGGTCCACGGGATGGGCACCCGGCAGCCGTCGCGGAAGCCGTCCTGGCCGGCGCCCCTGAAGTACGCGGGGTCCTGACGGACCTCGTCGGGGAGGTCGACGACGTCCGGCAGGCCGAGTTCCTCGCCCTGGTAGACGTAGGCCGAACCGGGCAGGGCGAGCATGAGGAGGGTGGCGGCGCGCGCCCGGCGCAGGCCGAGTTCGCGGTCGCCGGCGGTGCGGATCTGGGTGCCGAGGCCGGGCGGGTTGGCGAAGCGGGTGGCGTGCCGGGTGACGTCGTGGTTGGACAGCACCCAGGTGGCCGGGGCGCCGACCGGGCGCATCGCCTCCAGGGTGCGGTCGATGACCGCGCGGAGTTCCTCGGCGTCCCATTCGGTGCCCAGGTACTGGAAGTTGAAGGCCTGGTGCAGTTCGTCGGGGCGGACGTAGTTGGCCGTGCGCTCGACGGTCGGTGTCCAGGCCTCGGCGACGAAGACGCGCTCGCCCACGTACTCGTCGAGGACCGTGCGCCACTGGCGGTAGATCGCGTGCACGCCATCCTGGTCGAAGAACGGCATGACATCGTTGCCCAGCAGCTTCAGCTGGTCGTGGTCGCCGAGGTCGGGCAGTCCGTCCGCCTTGACCAGGCCGTGGGCGACGTCGATGCGGAAGCCGTCGACGCCCATGTCGAGCCAGAAGCGGAGGATCGAGCGGAACTCGTCGCCGACCGCCGGGTGTTCCCAGTTGAAGTCGGGCTGCTCGGGGGCGAAGAGGTGCAGATACCACTCTCCGGGCGTGCCGTCCGGCTCGGTGACCCGCGTCCAGGCGGGGCCGCCGAAGATGGACTCCCAGTCGTTGGGCGGGAGTTCGCCGTTCTTCCCCTTGCCGGGGCGGAAGTGGTAGCGGTCGCGGAGAGGGGAACGGGGGCCCTCGGCGAGCGCCCGCTTGAACCACTCGTGCTGGTCGGAGGAGTGGTTGGGTACCAGGTCGACGATGACGCGCAGGCCGTGATCGTGGGCGTCGCGGATCAGCGCGTCGGCGTCCAGGAGGTTGCCGAACATCGGGTCCACGGCACGGTAGTCGGCGACGTCGTAGCCGGCGTCGGCCTGCGGGGAGGCGTAGAAGGGGCTGAGCCACACGGCGTCGACGCCGAGGTCGCGCAGGTACGGGAGGCGGGAGCGTACGCCCTCCAGGTCGCCCATGCCGTCGCCGTTGCTGTCGGCGAAGCTGCGCGGGTAGACCTGGTAGATGACCGCGTCCCGCCACCAGTCGCGGTGTCCGGCGACAGTGGCTACGGCGGTGTGGGGGGCCGGGGCGGCAGGGTGCTGCTGGCTCATGGCGTCCTTGATGCGTAACGGAGTACGTGACTGGGTCATGGGTGAGGGGCGATGGGCGACGGTCGGGCCTGCGGGCGGGCCGGGGGTGCGAGGCGGCCGCGATGCCGGCGGGGTCGGATGGACACCGCGGCCGCCTGGTCCGTGTGGACGGGCCCGGGGCGTCAGCCCTTGGTGCCGCCCGCGGTGAGGCCGGTGACGAGGTTCTTCTGGACGAGGTAGAAGAAGACCGAGACCGGTATCGCGACGAGGACGGCGGTGGCGGCCATGTAGTTCCACTGGGCGTCGTGCTCGCTGACGAAGGTCTGCAGGCCGACGGCGAAGGTGTACTTGGAGTCGTCCAGCAGGAACGTCGTAGCGAAGGCGACCTCGCCGACGGCGGTGATGAAGTTGTAGAAGGCGGCGACGGCCAGGCCCGGGCGGGCCAGCGGCAGGATCAGCCGGAAGAAGGTGCCGAAGGGGCTGAGCCCGTCCACCCGGCCGGCCTCGTCGATCTCGAAGGGGATGGTGTCGAAGTACCCCTTGAGCAGCCAGGCGCTGTACGGCACGGCGGTGGTGCAGTTGATGACGATCAGCGCCCAGTAGGTGTCGATGAGGCCGAGTTCGCTGAAGATCTCGTACATCGGCACGATCAGGATGGCGATCGGGAAGGCCTGGGTGAGCAGGAGCACCCACATCAGCGACTTGTAGCCGGGGAAGCGCATGCGGGAGACGGCGTAGCCGGTGGTGGCGGCGACGAAGACGCCGATCACGGTGGTGCCGAGGGCCACGATCATCGTCGACTTGAACCAGTCGAAGAACGCGGTGTGCTCCAGCACGTAGCTGTAGTTGGAGAAGCTGATCTTCCCGAGGATCTTGCCCGGGTGCAGGTAGTCGTCCTTGTCGGGGCCGAGGGAGAGGAAGATCAGCCAGGCCACCGGGGCGAGCGCGATGACGCTCGCGACGACGAGGCCGCCGTGCAGGAGGAGGGTGGCCACCGGGCCGCGCTCGCCGCGCCGGCGGGTGCGCCGCGGGGCCGCGGGGGCGGGGGCCGGCGCGGTCTCGGTCGTGTCCAGGGTCGTGGTGCTCATGGCGGCGGCTCCTGCGGCGTCAGACGGCGAGCTGGTCATTGCGCTTCAGCCAGCGGAAGTAGAAGGAGGTGAAGACGATCACGATCGACAGCAGCAGCACGCCGTAGGCGGCGGACTGGGCGAAGTCGCGTGGCTGCTGCCCGAAGCCCAGGTAGTAGGCCCAGGTGACGAGGATCTGCGCGTCGGGGGCGCCGGTCGGACCGAACAGCAGGAAGATGATGGCGAACTGGTTGAAGGTCCAGATGATGCCGAGCAGGACGACGGTGGAGCTGACCGAGCGCAGGCCCGGCAGGGTGACGTGCCGGAACTGCTGCCAGGCGCTGGCGCCGTCCATCTCCGCCGCCTCGTAGAGCGTGGAGTCGATCGACTGCAGGCCGCCGAGCAGGGACAGCATCATGAACGGCACACCGCACCAGGTGTTCACCATGATCGCGGCGAACCGCTGCCAGAAGGTGTCCTCCAGCCACTGCGGCTGGGGCAGGTGCACCGCGTGCAGGACCTGGTTGATCACGCCGGAGTCGGCGAGCATGATCCGCCAGGAGAACACGGTGACGAAGGTGGGCACGGCCCAGGGCAGGACCAGCAGCAGCCGGTAGAAGGTGCGGCCGCGCAGCTTCTCCTTGAGCATCAGCGCCAGGCCGAGGCCGATCGTGTAGTGCAGGAACACACAGCAGGCCGTCCACACGACGGTCCACAGGAAGTGCGACCAGAACCGGTCGTACGACAGCGGGCCGAACAGGATGTCCTTGTAGTTGTCCAGCCCGATGAACTTGTACGTGGCGGCGATGTGGTTGACGCCGATGGTGCGCGCCGAGTTGAGGCTGTTGGCGTCGGTGAAGGTCAGGTACACGCCACGGACCAGCGGGTATCCGACGATGACAGCGAGGACGACGACCACCGGGGCGATCATCGCGTAGGCGTACCAGTGTTTCTGGTAGCCGTTCCTGATGCGCTGCCCCAGCCCGGGCCGAGGCGCGCGGTCACCGCGGCGCTTGCCGGTCGCGCGGTCGATGGCGACTGTCATGGTTCGACACCTTCTGAACGTTCGGGGTGGGGCCGGGAGGGTACCGGGTCGGGCCGGGAGGTGCGGGGCCGTGGCCGCCGGATCCTTCCCCCCTTTTAGTACAGGGAGGATCCGGCGGCCACGAGGGCTCACTTGCTGAAGTCGGGCACCAGCTTGGCGATGGCCAGCTCCGCGTTGTTCAGGCCCTTGTCCAGGGACTCCTTGCCGCCGGCGATCTTGGGCAGCTCGGTGTCCAGCGGACCCCACAGGGAGCTGTACTCGGGCAGGGCCGGGCGGGGCTGGGCGGCGGAGAGGACGCCCTGGTAGCCGGCGATGCCCGGGTCGGCCGTGACCTTCGCGGTGTAGGCGTCGGAGCGGGTCGGCAGGGTGGAGTTCTTCAGGGCGATGGTCTCCTGGGACTTCGCCGAGGTCATGAACTTCACGAACTTCAGCGCCGCGGCCTGGTGGGCCTTGTCGGAGCCGGCGTAGACCGCGAGGTTGTGGCCGCCGGTCGGGGCGCCCGCCTTGCCGGTGGAGCCGGCCGGGACGGTGGTGATGCCGAGGTTGGACTTGTCCTTGAAGGCCGAGCCCTTGTAGAAGTTCGTGATCTCCCAGGGTCCCTGGATAATCGCGGCGACCTTGCCGTTGACGAACGCGTCCTGGATGTGGGCGTAGGCGTCGGCGGTGGTGTCGGCCTTGTGCAGGCCCTTGCCGGAGAACAGGCTCAGCCAGGTGCCGTAGGCCTTCTTCGCCGGGGCGGAGTCGACGGTGATCTTCTTCGCGTTGGCGTCGACGGTGTCGGTGCCCTCGCCGTAGAGGAAGCTCTGCGCGTAGTAGGCCTGGGTGGAGCCCCAGTAGCCGTCGGCGCCGGTCTTGGCCTTGACCTTGGCCGCGTCCGACTTCAGCTCGTCCCAGGTCTTGGGCGGCGTGGTGATCCCGGCCTTCTTGAACAGGGCCTTGTTGTACACCAGCGCGAGGGTGTCGGTGACCAGCGGCACGCCGTAGGTCTTGCCCTCGTACTGGGCCTGCTTGATCAGGTTCGGCTCGAACTTGGCCTGGTCGGCCAGGGCCTCGGTGCCGTCCAGCGGCAGGAAGTAGCCCTTCTTCGCGAAGGCCGGGGTCCAGCCGACCTCGGAGCGCAGGACGTCCGGGGCGCCGCTGGAGCCGGCGGCCGTGTCGAACTTGTTCTGTGCCTGGTCGAAGGGCACGTCGACGTACTTGACCTTGATGTTCTTGTTCGCGGCCTCGAACTGCTCGACCAGGGCCTTGTACGTCGGTGCCTCGTTCGTGGCGTTGGAGGTGTCCCACCAGGTGATGGTCACCGGGCCGTCCGCCTTGCCGCTGTCGCTGTCGCTCCCGCCGCACGCCGTCGCCGTGAGGGCGAGGGACGCCACCAGCGCGGAGGCCGCTATGCCACGCCGCATGAGTTCTCCTTGAGGGTTGAAGCAGGAGGCGGTCCCGTCTGACGCCTCTGCGACTTGCCGACTGCGCCGTTGCGGCGGCCGGGCGACGGTGAGATTAACCGCGCTTGTAAGCGCTGCGAAAGACCTTGCAGCAAAAAAGTGCAAGAACCCACGATGGTTACCCCGCCGTGACCTGACCTCGGCCCGTCCGAGACCGCCTATTGAAGCCGCTGAGGGGGTTGGGCGACACTTGTGCAAGACTCTGCAAGCTCTTGCCGTCACAAACTTGAGGGAGCGCGATGACGCAGCAATCCACGGCGGGCCGATCGTCCGCCCGTGCCCGGCGTCCCGCTGGTGTGCAAGGTGAGGGACGGCCGGTACAGTCCGGTGCCGTGACCACACGGCTTGCGGACATCGCTGCGCAGGCGGGGGTGAGCGAAGCGACCGTCAGCCGGGTGCTCAACGGCAAGCCGGGGGTCGCGGCCACCACCCGCCAGTCCGTGCTCGCCGCGCTCGACGTGCTCGGCTACGAGCGTCCGGTCCGGCTCCGGCAGCGCAGCGAGGGGCTGGTCGGCCTGATCACCCCGGAGCTGGAGAACCCGATATTCCCGGCCCTGGCCCAGGTCATCGGCCAGGCGCTGACCCGCCAGGGGTACACGCCGGTGCTCGCCACACAGACCCCGGGCGGGTCCACGGAGGACGAGCTGACCGAGATGCTCGTGGACCGCGGGGTGGCCGGCATCATCTACGTCTCCGGGCTGCACGCGGACACCACCGCCGACATGGCCCGCTACGAGCGGCTGCGCGCCCAGGGCGTGCCCTTCGTCCTGGTGGACGGCTTCTCGCCGCAGGTGCAGGCGCCGTTCATCTCCCCCGACGACCGGGCCGCGATGACGCTGGCCGTGACACACCTGTCGTCGCTGGGCCACACCCGGATCGGGCTGGCGCTGGGGCCGAAGCGGTTCGTGCCGGTGCAGCGCAAGATCGAGGGCTTCGTCCGCACCATGCAGGACCAGCTGGGGCTGACGGCCCAGGTGGTGGAGACCGAGCTGATCCAGCACTCGCTGTACACCCTGGAGGGCGGTCAGGCCGCCGCGACCGCGCTGATCGAGCGCCGGTGCACCGCGGTGGTGTGCGCCAGCGACATGATGGCCCTCGGCGCGATAAGGGCGGCCCGGCAGCTGGGTCTGGAGGTGCCGCGGGACGTGTCCGTCGTGGGTTTCGACGACTCCCCGCTGATCGCCTTCACGGACCCGCCGCTGACCACGATCCGCAAGCCGGTCCCGGCGATGGGGCAGGCGGCGGTGCGCACCCTGCTGGAGGAGATCGGCGGGACGCCCGCGCCGCACAGCGAGTTCGTGTTCATGCCGGAGCTGGTCGTGCGCGGTTCGACCGCCTCGGCGCCGGGGGACCGCGTGCGCGGGTGAATTCCCGAGCCTTCCGGACATCACGCACATCCCGGTACGCACACCGCTGGATGTGCGATATCCGCTCACGCTTGGGATGATCGGTCGAAGAGGTCTTTTCTGGCAGACTGAGTGCCCATGAGTGACTCGACCGTGACAGAGCCGGAAGGTCGCGAGAAGGTGACCGTTCCGCGGGCCGTCGCGGTCGGGGACAGGACGCGGTTCCTGCGCGGTCTGCGGCGGCCGCGGCGGCCCCGGCTGTGGGTCGAGATCCTTCTGGTCGGGGCGAGTTACTGGACGTACTCCCTGATCCGCAACGCGGTCCCCGAGCAGCGGGCGCAGGCGCTGCGCGACGCCGACTGGGTGTGGCGGCTGGAGCACACCCTGGGCATCGCCGTCGAGGAGACCGTCAACCACGCCGCGAACTCGGTGACTTGGCTGATCATTGGGATGAACTACTACTACGCCACGCTGCACTTCGTCATGACGCTGGGTGTGCTGGTGTGGCTCTACCGGTGGCATCCCGGGCGTTACGCGGCGGCCCGGCTGGTGCTGTTCGCGACCACCGGTGTGGCCCTCGCCGGTTACTACCTGTTCCCGCTCGCCCCGCCCCGGCTGATGAGCGGCGGGCACTTCGTCGACACGGTCCTGGTGCACCACACCTGGGGGTCGATGGCCTCAGGTGACCTGAAGAACATGTCCAACCAGTACGCGGCGATGCCCTCGATGCACATCGGCTGGTCCCTGTGGTGCGGGCTGACCATCTTCGCGCTGGCCTCGGTGCCGTGGGTGCGGGTGCTGGGGCTGGTGTACCCGGCGCTGACCCTGCTGGTCATCGTGGCCACCGCCAACCACTTCTGGCTGGACGCCGTCGGGGGTGTGCTCTGCCTGGCCTTCGGCTTCGCGGTGGCCCGCCTCTGGTACGGCAGCCTGCCGTACTCCCTGCCGGGGGCGGCGCCGGCTTCGGGCCGCTCCGGACGGGGCCGCCCTGAGCAGGGTCGCTCCGGGCGGCGTCAGTCCTCGTAGAACAGCTCCTCCACGACCGTGCGTGCCCGGCGGGTCGTACGGCGGTAGGCGTCGAGCATGTCGCCGGCGTGACCGGAGCCGTAGCCCAGGTAGCGGCCCACGGCCGCCAGCTCGCGGGGCTCGGTCGGGAAGGTGTCCCCGGCCCGGCCGCGGACCAGCATGACCGCGTTGCGCACCCGGGTGGCCAGCACCCAGGCCTCGTCCAGTGTCGCCGCGTCCTCGGCCGGCAGCAGCCCGGCCTCCCGGGCGGCGGCCAGGGCGTCCCGGGTGCGGGTGGTGCGCAGGGCCGGCTCCCGCCAGGCGTGCCTGAGCTGCAGCAGCTGCACCGTCCACTCGACGTCGGAGAGGCCGCCGGGGCCTAGCTTGGTGTGCAGCTTGGGGTCGGCGCCGCGCGGCAGCCGTTCGGACTCCATGCGGGCCTTCAGGCGGCGGATCTCGCGGACCGCGTCCTCGTCCAGGCCCTGGGCGGGGTAGCGCAGCGGGTCGATCAGCTCCGTGAAGCGCCGGCCGAGGTCCGCGTCCCCGGCGACCGGCTCGGCTCGCAGCAGCGCCTGCGACTCCCAGACCAGGGACCAGCGGCGGTAGTACGCCTCGTACGACTTCAGGGTGCGCACCAGCGGCCCCGACTTGCCCTCCGGGCGCAGGTCGGCGTCGATCAGCAGGGGCGGGTCCGAGCTGGGGCGCTGCAGCAGGCGGCGCATCTCGGCGACCACCTTGTTGGCGGCGGCCGCCGCCTGCTGTTCGTCCACGCCGTCCTCGGGTTCGTGCACGAACAGGACGTCGGCGTCGGAGCCGTAGCCCAGCTCGTGACCGCCGAAGCGGCCCATGCCGATGATCGCGAACCGGGTGGGCAGGGTGTCGCCCCAGCCCTCGCGGACCACCGCGCGCAGGGTGCCGGCGAGGGTGACCGCGGTGAGGTCGGAGACCGCCGCGCCCACCCGGTCCACCAGGGCGCCCTCGTCCGCCTCGGCTGGGCTGGTCTCGGTGCCGTAGGAGCCGACGATGTCCGCGGCGGCCGTGCGGAACAGTTCCCTGCGGCGGACGCCTCGGGCCGCGGTGACGCCCTGCTCGGCGTTCTCCGCGCGGCCCACCGCGGCCATGATCTCCTGTTCCAGGTGGGCGCGGTCGCGGGGGGCGAGGGAGCCTGTGGCGGTGCGGGGGGTGGGGGCGGGCCCGGGACGGGGCGCGGGGGCGGGGCCAGTCGCGGGGGCGGGGGCGGGTTGCGGTGCGGGTGTGCGGCCGGGTGCGGGTGTGCGGCCGGGTGCGGGTGTGCGGCCGGGTGCGGGTGTGCGGCCGGGTGCGGGTCGCTGGGTGGTTTTGGGGTGGGGTGTGGTTTCGGGGCGTGGTGCCGTTCCGGGGCGTGGTGTTGTTTCAGGGCGTGGTGTCGTTTCGCCCAGCAGGGCCACTGCCTCGGGTGCGCGCATCAGGAGGTCGGGGGCCAGGCGGCCCGCCGACAGGACCCGGGCCAGGTTCTCCGCCGCCGCGCCCTCGTCGCGCAGCAGGCGCAGGTACCAGGGCGTCTTGCCGAGCGCGTCGGAGACCTTGCGGAAGTTCAGCAGGCCCGCGTCCGGGTCCGCCGAGTCGGCGAACCAGCCCAGGAGCACCGGGAGGAGGGTGCGCTGGATGGCCGCCTTGCGGGTGACGCCGGACGCCAGCGCCTCCAGGTGGCGCAGGGCGGCGGCGGGGTCGGCGTAGCCGAGGGCCACCAGGCGTTCCCTCGCCGCCTCCGGGCTCAGCCGGACCTCGCCGGGGGCCAGTTGGGCCACCGCGTCCAGGAGGGGGCGGTAGAACAGCTTCTCGTGCAGGCGTCGTACGACGCCGGTGTGCCGCTTCCACTCGCGGCGCAGGCCGTCCACCGGGTCGGTGCGCAGGCCCAGGGAGCGGCCGAGGCGGCGCAGGTCCTCCTCGGCCTCGGGCACCAGGTGGGTGCGGCGCAGTCGGTACAGCTGGATACGGTGTTCGAGGGAGCGCAGGAAGCGGTACGCCTCGTCGAGGCGGGCGGCGTCCTCGCGGCCGACGTAGCCGCCCGCCGCGAGGGCCTGGAGGGCGTCGAGGGTGGTGCCGCTGCGGAGGGCCGGGTCGGTGCGGCCGTGCACCAACTGGAGCAGCTGGACCGCGAATTCGACGTCCCGCAGTCCGCCCGGGCCCAGTTTGAGCTCGCGTTCCACCTCGGCCGCGGGGATGTTCTCCACCACTCGGCGGCGCATCTTCTGGACGTCCACCACGAAGTTGTCGCGTTCCGCGGCCTGCCAGACCAGGGGTTGCAGGGCGTCGATGTACGCCTGGCCGAGGTCCTGGTCGCCGGCCACCGGGCGGGCCTTGAGCAGGGCCTGGAACTCCCAGGTCTTCGCCCAGCGTTGGTAGTAGGCGAGGTGGCTGCTGAGGGTGCGGACGAGGGGGCCGTTGCGGCCCTCGGGGCGGAGGTTGGCGTCCACGGGCCAGATGCTGCCCTCGACGGTCGTCTCCGAGCAGATGCGCATCATGTGCGAGGCGAGGGCGGTGGCGGCCCGGAGGGCCTGGGGTTCGGGGGTGTGCTCTGTCGCTTCGGCCACGAAGATCACGTCCACGTCCGAGACGTAGTTCAGTTCGTGGCCGCCGCATTTGCCCATCGCGATGACCGCGAGGCGGCAGGCTTTCGCGTCGTCGGGGGACTCGGTCTTGGCTATGGCCAGGGCCGTGCGGAGGGTGGCTGTTGCCAGGTCTGCCAGTTCCGCGGCCGTGTCCGCGACGTTCGTGGTGCCGCAGACGTCTCTCGCCGCGATGGAGAGGAGGCAGCGGCGGTAGGCGATGCGGAGGGTGACGGGGTCGGTGGCCTCTCGCAGGCCGTGTTCGAACTCCTGGAGGCCGGGATGGAGGTCCTGGGGCTCGTAGGTGACGAGGGCCTGCCAGTCGGCGGGGTGGCGGGTGAGGTGGTCCGCGAGGGCGGCGGAGGCGCCGAGGACGCCCAGGAGGCGGTCTCTGAGGGGTTTGGCCGCTATCAGAGTGTCGAGGAGCTCGTGGCGGTCCGGGGGCGTGGGCTGGGCCTCCAGGAGGCGCACGAGGCTGTGCAGGGCCAGGTCGGGGTCGGCCGTGGCGCCCAGGGCCTCCAGGAGGACCGGGTCGTTGCGGACCGGGGAGAGCTCCGGGCTGTCCAGTTGGCGTTCGGCCGTTGAGGGATCCGTGAAGCCGTGGCGCAGGAGGCGGGTGAACGTGCTGCTTCTGCGGCCCGGCGTCATCCGTGGCCTCCCCTCGGATCAAGGTGGTCCTGGCCAGAGCCTAACGGCCGGGGGCGGTTGTGGCTTCGGGGGCGCCGCGTACGCGTGCCTGCGCGGGTGCGTGGGTTCGTATGCCTGCTCGCGGGGGTCGGGGGTGCGTACGCCTGCGGCGGCCTGCTCGGGTGCGTGGGGGTTCGCGTTGCGCCCCCGGGCGGGAGTGGGTCGGGGTGGACGCCTGCGGCGGCCTGCTCGGGTGCGTGGGAGTTCGCGTTGCGCCCCCGGGCGGGAGTGGGTCGGGGCCGCGCCCCGGGGGTCGGGGGTGCGTACGCCTGCGGCGGCCTGCTCGGGTGCGTGGGGGTTCGCGTTGCGCCCGCCGGGCGGGAGTGGGTCGGGGCCGCGCCGGGTGGTGTCCGTCCTCGGTCCGGCGGGCTGTCGGCCTAGAGGCTTACGGAGTTTTCGCCGGCCGCTGCGGGCGGACACCACCCGGCACGTCCCCTTCCCGCCGTACGCGGGTGCGGGGCGACGCCGAAGGGGCGGCATTACTCCGGTCGGCCTCTGGCCGCAGCGGCCACCCCCAGTGCGGCCAGCGTGAAGGCGTCCCGTAGTTCTCCTGCGCGGATCGCCTGTGCTACGTCTTGTGGACTCCACCAGCGCGCTTCGGCGATCTCGCCGTCACCAGCCGGGCGGGCTTGCAGGGGCGGGTCATCCGGAACGGAGACCTCGACCACGGCGACCTCGCTCTCCAGCATGCCGGAGTCGACGTCCAGGTACGCCGGCGCGGCCGCTGCGGAGCCGGTCAGCCCTGTCTCTTCGGCGAGTTCGCGCAGCGCGTCCGAGACGGGATCGGTCTCGCCGAAACCGCGCGGGAGTTCCCAGGCCCACCGGCCGATCGTCGGTCGCCACTGGCGCACCAGGAGGATGTCCTCGCCCCGGCGGGCCAGCACCACGACTCCTGTTCGGCCGCCGCCGAGGCGGACGCGGTGGCGGTCTGTCTCGGCGCCGGACGGCAGGCGGTAGGTGTCGACGTAGACCTCGCACCATCGGCCGCCGTCGGCATCGGCGTAGGCCTTGCGGGTGCGGGTGCGTGGGGCCTCAGTGTCCATCGGGAGTCCTCTCCGGCGCCTGGGGCAGCTCTATCACGTCGTAGCGGCCCCGGAAGTCGGTCAGGCGGGTCACTCCGGCGGTGACGGCCGCGATGACGACCGGTGCGAGCGCCCCACCCGCACCGGCGGCGAAGGTTGCTGTCGCCCCCTGGCCGAGCAGGCTGGTCGCCAGGCTGAGCCCGCCGCCCGCGGCCATCTGGGCGGTGGTGCCGCGCGCGCCTCGCGCGAACCGCTGGAGTCGGGTCACGGGCACGTCCGCACCGCCGGCCGGCGGCTCCTTCGTCCGGCCGGCGAGCAGGTCGCCCACCTCTTGCAGTGCGGTGAGGTCCTGCTCGTTCCACCACTGGGCGAGGGCATCGGCCGCCTCGTCCGTGTAGCGCCGCCACTGCTCGCCGCTCATCAGGCCGAGCCGTAGTTCGAACCGGGTCGGATAGGTCACGACCGGTGTCATCGCCGCCAGGGTCGCCGCTTCCCCGCGCCGCACACCGCGTCGCGGTGAGGTCAGCCCGAGCATGCAGCCCTCGCTCACCGCGATGGCCCGGTAGTACGCCTCGTCGAAGGACTCGCGCAGGGTCAGTGCGTCCGTCCGCGCCGCCGGGTCACCGGAGCGCAGCAGGTGGTCGAGGCTCTCGTGCAGGCGGCTGCGGCTGGGCAGGCCGTTCACGTCGAACTCTCCGCCGGTCCAGGAGAAGAGCACGGCCCGGCCCTCGTCACTGGCGAGTTCCTCCGGGCGCGGCGGGGGACGCAGCGCGTACGCCGTCGCGTAGTCGGCCGGTACCAGGGGGCTGACCTCCAGCAGGCCGTGCTCGGCAGCTTTGAGCCACTCGTCCCACCGAGCGATGGTGCGCTGCCGTAACCGGGTGTCGAGGACGCCTGTCGCCGTCAGCAGGCGGTCCGCCATGCCGGCCGGGTCCTCCGAGGCCGCGGCCTCACCGTTCACGCGGGCAGCCAGCTCCCGCTGGAGGCGCAGGCACTGTTCGTCGGGCACGGGGAGGGAGGAGAAGAGGAAACCGGTCGAGAGCATGGCGATCAGCTGCCGGGGCAGGTCCGCGTTCCTGGCGTTCACCCGGATCGGCAGGACCGCGCCGCCGCCGACGGCGCCGATCGCCAGTTCGTCGAGCAGTACGGCGGGCCGCAGCGCGGCGAAGACGGCGCCGTCGAGCAGCTGCGGGTAGGTGAGGAACAGGGAGCGGCCCTGGATGACTTCCCAGCGCAGCCGCCCGAGCAGTTCGGCCCGCGTCGGTGCGGTCAGCCGCTCCGCCGGTGCGGGCGCGTGGCCCTTGAGCCCGGCCCGCTGCCGCACGCTGTCCCACCCTGTGCTGAGGACCGCCGCCATGGGCTGGTCCCTACCCTTTTCGCGAGCCGCTCACGCTCTCGCGCCGAGGCTGTCCGTGCTTACAGCACCGGCAGGTTCTTGCGGAGTTCGAAGGCCGTCACCTCTGAGCGGTACTCCTCCCATTCCTGCTTTTTGTTGCGGAGGAAGAAGTCGAAGACGTGTTCGCCGAGGGTTTCGGCGGCCAGGTCGCTGCTTTCCATCAGGGTGAGGGCCTCGCCGAGGTTCTGCGGGAGGGGTTCGATGCCCATGGCGCGGCGTTCGGCGTTGGAGAGGGCCCAGACGTCGTCCTCGGCGCCCGGCGGGAGCTCGTAGCCCTCCTCGATGCCCTTGAGGCCCGCGGCGAGGAGGAGGGCGTAGGCCAGGTAGGGGTTGGCGCCGGTGTCGAGGGAGCGGACCTCGATGCGGGCCGAGCCGGTCTTGCCGGGCTTGTACATCGGGACCCGGACCAGGGCGCTGCGGTTGTTGTGGCCCCAGCAGATGTAGGAGGGGGCCTCGCCGCCGGCGCCCGCGGTGCGCTCGGAGCCGCCCCAGATGCGCTTGTAGGAGTTGACCCACTGGTTGGTGACGGCGGAGATCTCGGCGGCGTGGCGCAGCAGGCCGGCGATGAAGGAGCGGCCGACCTTGGAGAGCTGGTACTCGGCGCCGGACTCGTAGAACGCGTTCCGGTCACCCTCGAAGAGGGAGAGGTGGGAGTGCATGCCGGAGCCGGGGTACTCCGAGAACGGCTTGGGCATGAACGTGGCCTGGAGGCCCTGTTCCAGCGCGACCTGCTTCATGACCAGGCGGAACGTCATGATGTTGTCGGCCGTGGAGAGGGCGTCGGCGTAGCGCAGGTCGATCTCCTGCTGGCCGGGGGCGCCCTCGTGGTGGGAGAACTCCACCGAGATGCCCATCGACTCCAGCATGGTGATCGCCTGGCGGCGGAAGTCCATGCCGATGGCCTGCGGGGTGTGGTCGAAGTAGCCCGAGTTGTCGGCCGGGGTGGGGCGCGTGCCGTCGAGGGGCTTCTCCTTGAGGAGGAAGAACTCGATCTCGGGGTGCGTGTAGAAGGTGAAGCCCAGGTCGGAGGTGCGGGCCAGGGCGCGCTTGAGGACGTAGCGCGGGTCGGCGAAGGAGGGGGAGCCGTCCGGCATGAGGATGTCGCAGAACATGCGGGCGGTGCCGGGGGCCTCGGCGCGCCAGGGCAGGATCTGGAAGGTGGAGGGGTCCGGCTTGGCGATCATGTCGGACTCGTAGACCCGGGCGAAGCCCTCGATGGCGGAGCCGTCGAAGCCGATGCCCTCGTCGAAGGCCTGTTCCAGTTCGGCGGGGGCCACGGCCACGGACTTCAGGAAGCCCAGCACGTCCGTGAACCACAGGCGTACGAACCGGATGTCGCGCTCCTCCAACGTCCGGAGCACGAACTCCTGCTGCTTGTCCATCTTCCGCTTCCCCATCCTTGCTGGTCAGGCCGCCTTTGCTCCGGTGTCGCGGGAGGCGGTCGGGCGCACAGGAGCATCACACCACATCAGCGTTTCATACGCGTTGCGGACCTTGATCGTCCGGTGGGTGTGCCCTGGTGTCCATCTTGCCTTCGGAGGGGCCCGGATGTAATGGCCGGTTCCCTCTCCACGTGATCGACACCACGTCCCCATAATTTGCATTTCAGATGCAAGTTTTCCTAGCGTTCGATCAGTTGAGCGATCGACCCCTTGAGGAGTCCCGATGCTGTCCGAGCAGTCCGCAGCCACCGTCCGTGCCACGCTTCCCGCCGTCGGCGCGGCCATCGGCGAGATCACCGAGCGCTTCTACGCCCGGCTGTTCGACGCCCACCCCGATCTGCTGCGGAACCTGTTCAACCGGGGCAACCAGGCCTCCGGCGCCCAGAAGCAGGCCCTCGCCGGCTCCATCGCCGCGTTCGCCACCCATCTGGTCGACCACACCGACCAGCGCCCCGACCAGATGCTCCAGCGCATCGCCCACAAGCACGCCTCGCTGGGCGTCGTCCCGGAGCAGTACCCGGTCGTGCACGAGCACCTGTTCGCCGCCATCGCCGAGGTGCTGGGTGACGCCGTCACCGCCGAGGTCGCCGCCGCCTGGACGGAGGTGTACTGGCTGATGGCCAACGCCCTCATCGCCATCGAGAAGCGGCTCTACGAGGAGAGCGGCGGCCAGGGATGGCAGCCGTGGGAGGTCGTGGAGCGGGTCGAGGAGACGGCTGACGTCGTCAGCTTCCGGGTGCGTCCGGTGGGTGGGGGTGCTGTGCGGGAGTTCCGCGCCGGGCAGTACGTGTCCGTGCGCGTCGAGCTGGCCGACGGGGCCCGGCAGATACGGCAGTACAGCCTGTCGGGGGCGCCGGGTGAGTCATTGAGGCAGTTCAGCGTCAAGCGGGTGCGGGAGGAGGCTTCGGGGCCTGAGGGGGAGGTGTCGAATCGTCTGCACGCGCGCGTGCGTGTGGGTGACGTGCTGGAGCTGTCCGAGGCCTACGGCGACCTCGTACTCGGCGACGTCGCGGGGCGGCCGCTGCTGCTCGCCTCCGCCGGTATCGGGGTGACCCCGATGGTGGCCATGCTGGCCGCCCTCGCCGCGGACGGGTACGAGGCGCCGGTGACCGTCGTCCACGGTGACCGCTCCCCCGCCGACCACGCCCTGCGCACCGACCACGCGCTGTACGCGGACAAGCTCGCGGACGCCTCGGTTCACTTCTTCTACGAGCGGGACGCCGCACCCGGCGCCCGTACCGGCCTGGTCGACCTGGCGGACGTCGCCGTGGCGGAGGGCACGCGCGCGTACCTGTGCGGGCCGCTGCCCTTCATGCGGGCCGTGCGCACCCAGCTGATCGGCAAGGGCGTGGCCCCGGCCGACATCCACTACGAGGTGTTCGGTCCCGACCTGTGGCTCGCCCAGGGATAAGGAAGCCCAGGGGTAAGAGGAGGGGCGTGAGGTGCCGGGCACCTCACGCCCCTCTTTTTCTGCCGCTCAGTGGATCAGTGGCGGCGGTACGACTTCACGTAGCCGCCCGCGGGCGAGCCCACGCCGGTCACGTCGTCGTAGCCCTTCACCGCGGACAGCGAGCTGTCCTTGCCCAGGCTGCGGACCGAGGTCAGCAGGCCGTCGGCGGCGTCGAAGCCGTTGGCGAAGTCCACGCGGGCGTTCGCCAGACCGTGGCCGGTCGGGTTGTCCGTGACGTCGTGGAAGACGCCCTTCTTGCCGAACTTCGAGTAGATCGCCGGGTTGGCGAAACCGAGCGCCTTGCCACCGCCGGCCTCCTGGGCCAGCGCCTGGATGGCGGCGATGGTCGGCGCGGCCAGCGAGGTGCCGCC
Organism: Streptomyces sp. L2; assembly: GCF_004124325.1. Classification (NCBI taxonomy): domain Bacteria; kingdom Bacillati; phylum Actinomycetota; class Actinomycetes; order Kitasatosporales; family Streptomycetaceae; genus Streptomyces; species Streptomyces sp. L2. The sequence goes on along the minus strand of NZ_QBDT01000001.1, from coordinate 5,761,023 downwards.
GATGCGGTACTCGCTGTACTGCTGCGACCCGTCCGGGAAGGTCTGGGTCTGCCCGACGAGGAACCCGGTGGTCGGGTCGGCGATGGCGGCGATGTCCGGGACGACGCGGTTGCCGGCGGCGTTGTTCGCCGTGGCCAGCGCGTTCGGGACGACGCCCTTCTGGTAGTACGGCTGCGGCACGGTCTTGCTGGTGCCGCCGCCCGCGCCCGAGGTGAAGGCGCCGGGGAAGCCGGTCCAGCTCTTGCCGTCGGCCGCCAGGGTCGCCTTCTCGGTGCCCCAGCCGGTCTCCCACTCGTACTTGTTGTGCTTGCCGACCGCCAGCGAGGTACCGCCGACCGCCGTCACCCACGCCGAGTTGGCCGGGGTGTCGACCTGCTTCGTCCCGGTGTTGGCGACCTCGTCACCGTTGTCACCGGAGGAGAAGTAGAAGCCGATGCCCTGGACCGCGCCCAGCTGGAACACCTGGTCGTAGGCGGCCGCGAGGTCCGGCGTCTGGTTGGCCTCGATGTCGCCCCACGAGTTGGAGACGATGTCGGCCAGGTGGTTGTCGACGACCTTGCTGAGCGAGTCGAGCAGGTCGTCGTCATAGCAGGACGCCGCGCCCACGTAGGTGACGTCGGCGGCCGGCGCGACCGCGTGCACGGCCTCGACGTCGAGGGTCTCCTCGCCGTACCAGCCGGCCGCGCCGCACTCCTCGGTGTGCGTGTAGTTCGCCGGCAGCACCTGGTGCAGCTGGCTGGTCTTCCAGGCGGCGTCGCCGTTCTTCTTCGCGTACATGCCCGCGTCGAACGCGATGGTCGGCGAGGCGTAGGCGTCGGTGATGGCGATGCGGACGTGCTTGCCGGTGTACTTGCCGGCGCCGTAGGCGGCGCGCAGCTGCTTGCCGGTGTAGCCCTTGATCGCGTACGGGATCTTCTGGCCGTACGCGCTGGGCAGCGTGCTCGCGGTCTTCGAGCCGTAGTACGAGGAGAACGGCCCGGCGTTCTTGAACACGGCGTCCGGCGGCGGGAGCTGGTCGGCGCGGTCCGATTTGTGCGGGGCGTTGTCCAGACCGGTGACGGTCAGGACGGCGCCCTTCAGGGACGCCGGCGCGGACGCGCTGTGCTGCGGAGCACGGTACGTCTTGGCGCCCTTGGCGTAGTTGTGCAGCTGGGTGCCGAACGCCTTCTCGGCGGCGGCGACGTCACCGGAGACGGCGACGTAGTGGTCGGTGACCGAAGTGACCGTCAGACCGGCCGACTTCAGCCAGTTCTTGACGGCGGTCACCTGGGCCTTGGTCGCGCCGAAGCGGGCCTGGGCCTTCTTGGCGCTGAGGTACTTGCCGTAGTGCGGCGAGCTGGGGTCGGACACGGCCTTGGCGTAGGCGGCGAGTCCGGCGGCGTCCCTGCCGGCGAGGTAGACCCGGGCGTGGACCCGGTTGCTGTTCGCGGTGGAACCCTTGTCCGCCTTGGGCGTGGCCCAGGCAGGCTTGGTACCCGCCAGTGCGTTGCGGGCCGGCTGGTCCGCGGCGTGGGCCGCGGGTATGCCGAGCGCCAGGGCACCGGCGATCATCGGCAGTGTCGCTGCCATGCTCACGCCGGCGCGCATGGTGGCGCGGTTGGATCTCATAGAACCCCCTGCGATGCGGTTCGCATGCATGTAGTGGTCGGTACTCCGTGGATCCGCGCACCGGCCCGCGGCGGTTTGAGCCCGCGAATGGATCACACGATCGGGGTCACTCTCTCGATGAACCGTTCATGCCAGGGGAACGGAAAGGTCAAGAGAAACCCAAGGAACCGTCACTTCAGGGGACTTGAGGGTGATTTGAGCCTTTCTTCCGTACGACGGTGATAACGGGTGTCACAAAAGGGCCGCTACGGAAGGGGGCATTACGGGAGCGGTTGGGCTCCGCGCTCCTTGAGCATTCCGGCCATCACGTCCAGCTCCGACCGCTGTCCGGCGACCATCCCCTGCGCGAGCCGCTTCTCCACGCCGACGGTGCACTTGTCGACGCACCCCTGGGCCATGTGGATGCCGCCCTTGTGATGGGCCGTCATCAGTTGCAGGTAGAGGATCTCCGCCTGCTTGCCGCTCAGGGTCTGCAGCTTCCTCATCTGGGTGTTCGTGGCCATCCCCGGCATCAGCGCGCCGTCCTTGCCGGAGGCCATGTCCCCCATGCCCATCCAGGTCATCGGCGGGTCCGCGGACACCTTCGGCAGCCCCCACAGGTCCAGCCAGCCCAGCAGCATCCCGCGCTGGTTGGCCTGCGTCTGCGCGATGTCGTACGCGAGCCGCCGGACCTCGACGTTCTTCGTGCGGTCGCGCACGATGTACGACATCTCGACGGCCTGCTGGTGGTGGACGGCCATGTCCCGGGCGAACCCGGCGTCCGCCGAGCCGGCGGCCGGCGTGCTCGCGCCCGCGGAGCCGTCGTCCTCGGCGACCGCGTAGGTGATCGCGCCGGCCGCGACGAGCACCGCCGCGGCCGTGGACGCGATCCAGCCGACGTGCCGCCGCCTCACTTCATCTCCCCGCCGGTGCACGAGGCACCCGGCTCGGGCGTCTGCGGGCCCTGCACATAGGCGGCGAAGAACTTGTTCACCTCGGGGTCGCTCGCGCTCTTCACGGTCACCTGGTGGCCCCACGCCGACAGCATCAGCGGGGCGGCCTGGTTCGCGTACGGACTCATCAGCGAGTACGGCGTCTTCTTCACCTTGGCCGCGAGAGCGTCGACGTCGGCCTTCTTCGCCTTGCCGGTGTACGTGACCCAGACCGCGCCGTGCTCCAGCGCGTGCACCGCGTTCTCGTCCTGCACGGGCTGGGTGTAGACGTCGCCGTTGCAGTTCAGCCAGACCGGGTTGTGGTTGCCGCCGACCGGCGGGTGCATCGGGTACGACACCTTCGTCGTGACGTGGGTGCGGCCCAGCTTGCCGGACCACGTGCGCACGCCGTCCTTGCCGGTGACGAAGTGGCCCGAGTCCCCGGCGCTGCCGCCGCCCTTGGCGTCGTCACCGCTCGCCACGGAGTCCTTGCCGCTGTCCGACTGCCCCTTCAGGAGCACGACACCGCCGACGACGAGACCGGCGACGACCACCGCGCTCGCGGCGACGACGAGGATCCGGTTGCGGCGCTCGCGGGCACGCTCGGCCCGCCGCATCTCCTCTATGCGCGCCTTGCGCGCGGCGGTGCTGCTGTTCTTCGCGGAACCCATCAGGTGTCCTCTTCGGGGAAACGGACGGCACGGGAAAGGTGAGGCGTGCCGATCGTAGTGGGGAAGCCCCCGCTTCCGTGGACCGGCGGGGCAAAGGGTGCGGGAAAGGGTGCGGCAAGGCACCGGGGGGGGATGTCAGCTCCAGATAAGTTGAATACAGGATGCGTATTACCTACGCTCGCGGTATGCGGCTCCTGCGCTCCACCGACCTCGCCCTGCGCGTCCTGATGCGGCTCGCGGTGGCGACCGGGTCCAGTCCTACGACCCGCCAGGTCGCCGAGGGCATGGACGTGCCGTACACGCACACCGCGAAGGTCGTCGCCGAACTCCAGCACCTGGGCCTGGTGGACGCCCGCCGGGGGCGCGGCGGCGGCCTCAGCCTCACCGAGCAGGGGCGTACGGCGTCCGTGGGACGGCTCGTGCGTGCTTTCGAGGGTGACGGCGACGTCGTCGACTGCGAGGGCGCCACCCCCTGCCCGCTCAATCCCGGCTGCCGGCTGCGCGGCGCCCTCCGCCACGCCCAGGAGGCGTTCTTCGCGGCGCTGGACCCGCTGACCGTGCAGGACATCATCGCGGGGCCGACCGGACCGCTGCTGCTGGAGATCTCCAAGAGGGCTTGAAACAGCCCGCCGCGAGCGCCCACCCCGCCGGGCACCCTCTGCTACTCTGCGCACACGTTCGAATACCGGAAGCGGTGTCACGCATTCCGGTGCGTCAGTGCCATCGTGCCCGACCGACGAGACGAAGAGCATGGACCTCTTACCAGTGCCCGACGCCGACGGTTTCCGTTCCACCGACGAACTGGCGGACCTCCTGCGGACCCTGCGCGCCTGGGCCGGCAACCCCTCGTACGCCGAACTCGTGCGGCGGATCAGCGCCCTCCGTGCGGCCCGCGGGGTACCGGCGGCGGAGTGCGCGCCGGGCCGGGTCACCGTCTACGACTGCTTCCGCACCGGGCGGCGCCGTATCGACATGGACCTCGTGCTCGACATCGTGACCGCGCTGGGCGCCCCGGCTCCGGAGCTGGGACGGTGGCGGCGGGCACTGCGGGGTCTGCTGTGCCGGTCGGACGGCTGGGCCGGTGGGCCTCGGACGCACGCACAGGCCGGTGCGTGCGCCGACGCGCCCGTGGCCGGCGGCTCCCTCACCGGCCGTGCCGCCGAACGGCGTCCGGAGCCGGTGGCCGCCTACCGTCGGCTGTCCGCTTCCGACCAGCGGCTGTTCCGGCTGCTCGCGCTGCATCCCGGCGATGTGATCGACGCGGGCGCGGCGGCGGCGCTCGGCGGGGTGCCGGTGTCCCGGGCGGCGGCCTCGCTGCGGCTGCTGGGCCGAGAGCGTCTGCTTCTGCCGGTCGCCGGGGGCCGGGAGCGGTACCGGCTCGACTCCGCCGAGCGCGCGTTCGCGCTCCGCCTGACCGTCGCGGAGGACCCGCACGACGTCCGGCACCAGGCCCTGGACCGGCTGGTCGAGCACTACGGCGGTACGGCGACGGCAGCGGCGGCCGGCGCGCCGGACGACTCCCCCGCGACACCGTTCTGGGACGGCGCGTTCGAGGCACGGCTCGCTCAACTCCGCCTGGAGGGCGGAGACATGGTCCGCGCGGCCGCGCACGCCCGTACGGCGCTGGCCATCGCCATCGGCACCGAGGACCGCTCCACCCAGGCCCTCGCGCTGACGACCCTCGGTGCGGCGGCGGCCGGTACGGGCGACCACGCGTCGGCCGAGCGGTACTACGGCGAGGCGCTCAGCGTGGCGGAGGCGCTGGGTGATCCACATCAACTGGCGTGCGTGCACCAGCGGTTCGCGGACGCTCTGCAGGCCATGGGCCGGCCGGAGCACGCGGCACTCCACCAGGCGCGGGCAGCGGGCGGCGGCCACTGTTCGGGTTCGTTCGGGATGCTCGCCGGGGTGCGGCCCGGGGCGTGAGGCTGGGCCCGTCGGCCGACACGGCCGACGCTCCGGGAGCGCTGGACGTCGACCGCGGCAGCGCGGGGGGACCGGACCGGGCCGGCGACGGGGGAACCGCCGACGACCGCCGCACCCTCCACCATGCACGCCCGCGCCTGCCCGTGCGCCGGCCGCTCCCGGCTCGACACGCCATCCGGCGCGTCGACATCGGGTACGGAAGGGAAACCGATGAGACGGTTCATCAAGAGGGTCGTCGCCCCGCTGGCGCTCGCGCTCGGCCTGGGCATGGCCCTGCCGGCCGCCGCCGAAGCCACCCCGGCCAAGCCCCAGCCCTCCGGCTACGGCTTCCTCGCGGCGCTCTACAAGCCGCCGTCCAGCAACGGCACGTACTTCTGCATGGACGAGTACCGCCAGATCAACGGCGACGGCCGTCCGGTCGTCCTGCGGCCCTGCAACGGTTCCTGGAACCAGTTCTGGGTCTGGGACGGCAACGGCCTGATCCACAGCACCAACGACGGGCGGTGCCTGTGGGCGCACTGGGCCGCCGACCCGAGCGACCACCCGGACGCGGTCGCCCGCAACTGCAACAGCGCCGACACGCACCAGCGCTGGACCCTGGGCACCGACCACTCCGTCTGCAACGCGGCCGGCGCCTGCCTCGCGGCCACCGGCGCGCCGTTCCCCCGCAGTTCGTACCACCTCTTCGGCTCCGGCAAGGGCACGTCGGCGAGCATCTACCAGCAGTTCGACTGGCACCACTCCGACAGCAGCACGCCGATCAACCCGAACATCTAGCAACACCACTGACCGCCCCGGCACGGCCACCGAGAAGGCTGCCCTGCCGGGGCCCAGGTGTTCCCGGGTTCAGTGCGTGCCGGGCTCTGCCTTGAGCGCGGCGACGAAGGGAGCCCAGGCGGCGGCCGTGAGGAGGAGAGCGGGGCCGTGCGGCCTCTTCGAGTCACGCACGGGGACGAGTCCGGGGATGTCGTCGGCTACTTCGAGGCAGTTGCCGCCGCTTTCGTTGCTGTAGCTGGACTTGCGCCAGAGGGCCGCGCCGGGGAAGTCGCTGGCTACCTCCACGCATTCACCGCCGTCCCCGTTGCTGTGGCTGCTCTTGAACCAGAGCGCGTCACTCAAGTCGATGCGATTGCTCGCCATTTCGGTAATCCTCTGCCGCTGCCTTGATCATGGCCAGGGACTCGTCCGGTGACAGCGCGACGGCCCTGAGACGATCGTATGCCTTGCGGTACTGCTGCACGAGGGCCGGATCGTCTACGGTGTCGCCGCTGTACGACGCCTCGGTGTAGATCAGTGGTGGGGCGTCCGGAAACGTCATGATCATGATCGCGGCGGCCATGAGGGGGTACGCCCTTTGCTTCCGCGGAACGATTTGCGGAGTGATCCTGCGCCGGTCCGCCAAGTCAGCGATGTGGTCCAGCTGTTCGGTCATGCCCTGGGCGCCCAGGAGTGGTTCGGTGATGAGTGACTCGTGAACGATCACCCAGTACTCGGGAGTCTGCTGGTCCGCCTCGAAAAGGCTCGCCCGCGCCATTCGGGCACTGACCTTCTCTTCCACCTCGGCGTCGGAGGACAGCGGAAGGCCCGCCAGGATGACGGCCCGCGCGTATGCCGGGGTCTGGAGCAGGCCCGGCAACAGCATCGGGCACCACTCCTCGATGGTCAGAGCATGCTTCTCCGCCTCCAGGACCTTTTCGAAGTACGCGGCGTGCCCCGCTCTCCGCGCCTTCCGTACATCCTCGCAGCGCCGTTCGAAGAACCCGTCCGTCTTCAGTACCCGATCCGCGTGGCGGGCCAGGTCGACCGGCATCCGTCGCTCTCCGTGCTCGATGTCGCTGAGGTAGGTCTTGCCGTAGAAGCTGCCCTCCAGGAACGCTTCCAGCGACAGCCCCGCCTCCTCCCGCTTCCAGCGCAGCTCCTTGCCATAAAAGCCCGGGACGCTCATCGAACCGTCGATGTCCTTGCGTCGGACCACGCGCGCTCACCGCCGTAACTCACTGTGCCAATTCCGCTGTTCGCGTCGCTCACGCGAACTCTCTTACAGGCTAGCGAGTTGAGGGACAGCCTGTGATGTGTTCGTCACTGACCGCATCGAACAGAAGGCTGCCGCCCCCCATGTCCAATCCCCCCTCCCCCACCTCCTACGACATCACCCTCTGCGTGGAGAACCTCCGCGCCGCCCTCGCCCTGCACGGCATCGTGCTGCCCTCGCTGCGGGCGGATCTGCCGAGCTTCGCCGGGTCGTACGCGCCGCCCGCCGGTCTCGTCGCGCTCGGGAACTGCAACGCGACCACGGCGCACGCGCTGGCCGTCGTGCTGCGGAAGGCGGCGGCCGAGTGATGACCGTGCCGGAACTGCGGCTGCTCGCGACTCCGAAGGCCGTGCCGGAGTTGCGTCACCATCTGCGTGAGCACGGCTTCGATGTGCAGCTGTGCGCCACGGAGTTGCTGGCCAACGTGATCCGCCACGTGGGAGAGGGCACGCCGGTCACGATCCGGGTGATCGGGGCGCCGGGGCGGGGTCGTACCCGCGTGGAGGTCACCGACCCCGATCCGCGTGCCCTGCCCGTCCTGCTGTGCGCCGGGCCGGCGGCGGAGTCGGGGCGGGGGATGGCCCTGCTCGACGCGCTGGCCGTCCGGTGGGGCGTCGAACTGGCCGGCGACAGCAAGACGGTGTGGTGCGAGGTGGCCGACTGAGGCCGGACCGGCCAGTGCCGGACCGGCTCAGTGCCGTACCGCGTCCTGGGGTGCGGGCAGGTGCCCGGTCACGACCCGGCCCGCGGAAGGGGCGGCCGCTCGCCGGTCCACCGCGTAGGCCACGGCGGCCACGCCGAGCCCCAGGACCGCGAGGGCCGCGCCGGCGAGGGCCGGGGAGGTGTTGCCGAAGCCCGCCGCCAGGGCGACGCCGCCGATCCAGGCGCCGCCGGCGTTGGCGAGGTTGAAGGCCGCCTGGTTGGCCGAGGAGGCGAGGGAGGGCGCGGCGGCGGCCTTCTCCATGACCATCAGCTGGAGCGGGGAACCGGTGATGAACGCCGCCATGCCGAGGAGGGTCACCCCGAGGGCCGCGCTCCACTCCGCGCGCATGAGAAGGGGGAAGAGGAGGAGCACGGCGCCGAGGAAGGCGAGGCCGCCGAAGAGGGTGCCGCGCAGGGAGTGGTCGGCGAGGCGGCCGCCCAGCAGGTTGCCCGCGGTCGCGCCCACGCCGAACAGGGCCAGCAGGAGGGTCACGCTGGACTCGGCGAACCCGGCGGAGTCGGTCAGCATCGGGGTGACGTAGCTGTAGGCCGCGAAGAGGGCGCCGAAGCCCGCCACCGTCGTACCGAGGGCCAGCCAGACGGGCAGGGAGCGCAGGGCGGCCAGTTCGCCGCGCAGGCCGGTCGCCGGGGCCGCGTGCGCGTGGTCGTGGGGAATGAGGGCGGCCAGGGAGGCAATCGCGGCGAGGCCGATCGCGCTGACGGCGAGGAAGGTGGCCCGCCAGCCCAGGTGCTGGCCCATCAGCGTGGCCACGGGCACGCCCGCGACGTTGGCGACGGTCAGCCCGAGGAACATCAGGGACACCGAGCGGGCCTTGCGCTCCGGCGCGACCATGCCGGTGGCGACCACGGCGCCGACGCCGAAGAACGCGCCGTGCGGCAGTCCGCTGAGGAAACGTGCGGCGAGCAGGGAGTCGTAGCCGGGGGCGAGCGCGGAGATCGCGTTCCCGGCGACGAACAGGGCCATGAGGGCGATGAGGACCGTGCGGCGGGACAGCCGGGCGGTGAGCGCGGCGAGCAGCGGGGCGCCGATGACGACGCCGAGCGCGTACGCCGAGACCAGGTGCCCGGCACTCGGTATGGACACGTGCAGGTCGTCCGCGACGTCGGGCAGCAGGCCCATCATCACGAACTCCGTGGTACCGATGCCGAAGGCGCCGACGGCCAGGGCGAGCAGAGCCAGGGGCATGGAGGGAGAGACCTTTCGGGGAGTTCCGTCACGCTTATGTTCAGCTACGGAACAAAGTCTCTCACGCCCAGCATTCCAGCGGGTTACGAGGTCGTGTCGAGGTTCACACGGGCGGCCACCGGGAGGTGGTCGCTGGCGGTGCGCGGCAGGGTCCAGGAGCTGACCGGGTCGACGCCCCTCACCATGATGTGGTCGATCCGCGCCATCGGGAACGACGCCGGCCAGCTGAAGCCGAACCCGCTGCCCGCGGCGCCCTGCGTGGAGCGCATCTGGGAGGTGACGGCGTTGAGCGAGCGGTCGTTCGTCGTGCCGTTGAGGTCGCCGAGCAACACCACCCGCTTGACCGGCTCGTCGGCGATCGCCTGGCCCAGCGCGTCCGCGCTCCGGTCGCGCTGCCGGGCGGTGAAGCCGGCCTCCACCTTCACCCGGACCGAGGGCAGGTGGGCGACGTAGACCGCCAGCGGCCCCTCGGGGGTCGCCACGGTGGCCCGCATGGCGCGCTTCCAGCCGAGCCTGATGTCGACGGCCCGCACGCCCGTCATCGGATACTTGCTCCACAGCCCGACGGTGCCCTCGACCGCGTGGTACTTGTACGTCGGCGCCAGCGCCTTCTCGTACACCGGCACGTCGGCGGCGGGCACCTCCTCCAGGGCCAGCACGTCGGCGCCGGAGGAGGCGACGTCCTGGGCGGTGGCCGTCGGGTCGGGGTTGTCGGCGTTGACGTTGTGCGTGGCCACCATGAAGTCGCCGCCGCCGTCCGTCTTGGCGGTGAGCAGCCCGCCGAACAGGTTCAGCCACACCAGGGCCGGGAGCACGACGGCGATCAGCGCCGTCGCCGACTTGCGCACCACGGCGAGGACGAGCAGCACCGGGATGAACACGCCGAACCAGGGCAGGAACGTCTCGGTGAGGCTGCCCAGGTTGCCGATCCGGTTGGGCACGTGCGCGTGCAGCACCATCACCAGGGCGAGCAGCAGGGCGAGCAGAGCGAGGACGATCCCCCGGCGCCAGACGCGCGGGTCGCCGCGCCAGCCGTCGAGCAGTCTCGATGCCAGGCGGCGCAGCCGGGTTCCCGGTCGCTCGGGCGCCGGGCCCGGGTTGTCCGTCTCCGTCACGTACGCCTGCTGCGCCATACCGTCTGCCTCACTGCCCGCCGTACACACCGTTCGCTCCCCCGTGTCCGTCCGACCCTAGGGGATGACCGGTTCCGTTCCCGCCGTCCCATGACGGCCCTACGCAAGTCGAGGACGAACAGGGCGGTACGGAGGGTTCCGGTGGCCGGTGGTGCGGGCGGGTCTGTGACGAAACGCGCACATGGGCGCTACGGCATTGTCGAGCTGACGGGCTGTGGACCTCGGCTGACGGGCCGTGAGGCGGACCTGACTACGGCCGTGAGGCGGACCTGACTGCGACGGTGAGGCGGACCTGACCCGACTACGGCCGTGTCGCGTCGGGCGGGCGCAGTCCGGCCAGGACCGTGTCGACGACCCTCTCGGCGAGGTCATCCGGCAGGTCGGCGTCGGGGCGCATGACGCTGCGGACGAGGATCGGGCCGACGAACATGTCGTTGGCCAGTTCCAGGTCGACGTCCGTGCGGAGTTCGCCGTCGCGCTGACCCCGCCGCAGCACCTCCAGGCCGAGGTTGCGCCGGGGCAGTATGACGCCCGCGTGGTACGCCTCCCACAGCTTGGGGCTGCTCTTGATCTGGGCGTGGACGTTGTGCAGGATCGCCGAGGAGCGGTGGGCCAGACCGCGCAGGCGCAGGGACTCCAGCAGGACGACGAGGTCGTCGCGCATGGAGGTGCCGGGGAGTTCGGGCTCGGCGGGTTCGGCGGCGCGGACGACGTCGACGAAGAGCTCCTCCTTGCCGGCCCAGCGGCGGTAGATGGTGGCCTTGCCGACACCGGCGGTGCGGGCGACGCGCTCGATGGAGAGTTCGGCGAAGGGGACGCCGTCCTCCAGGAGTTTCATCACGCCCTCGATGATGGCCCGTTCCACCGCCTCGCTGCGGGGGCGTCCCCGGGCGGGGCCGTCCGTGCGGGGCCGGCCGGCGGCAAGACTCACGTCATTCGTCCCTTCACTGTGCTGCGGGAATTCTCCCGCAGCCGCCTCCTCCCCCCGTAGTGACGCCTCCGTCGTTCACTCGCTCGCGGTGGCCGGCTCCCCCGTCGGCCGGGCCGCGTCACTCGCCCGCGGCGACCAACTGCGGCTCCTCCTCGTCCTGCCGGCCGGCCGGCGGCTTGCCCGGCAGGAACGCGGCGACCACCACGGCGCCGACGAGCGCGACACCCGTACCCCACAGGGCGGTGACGTGCATGGCGTGCAGGAAGGCGTCGTTGGCGGGGGTGATCAGCGCCTGGCCGCCCCGGCCGAGCTTCTCGGCGATGCCGAGGGTGGCCTCGATGGACTCGCCGGCGGTGTCCCGCAGGTTCGGCGGCAGCGCGCCGAGCTTGCCCTCGATGCCGTTGCGGTAGGCCGTGGACAGCACCGAGCCGAGGACGGCGATGCCGAGCGCGCCGCCGACCTGGCGGAAGGTGTTGCTGAGCGCGGAGGCGGAGCCGGCCTTCTCGCGCGGCAGGGCCTGCATGATGACGACGGAGGTCGGCGTCATGATGTGCGCCATGCCGGTGCCCATGAGGAAGAAGATGACCTCCAGGATCCAGATCGGCGTGTCGGCCTCGAAGGTCGCGAACGTGGCCAGGGTCGCGGCGATCAGCACCAGCCCGCCGGTGGTGGTCGCCTTGTTGCCGAACCGGTCGACGACCAGCCGGGCGCGCGGCGCGAAGATCATCTGCGCGGCGGCCAGCGGCAGCATCATCAGGCCGGCCTGGAGCGGCGAGTAGCCGCGCACGCTCTGGATGTAGAAGACGGAGAAGAAGGTGACGCCCATCAGCGCGAAGAAGACCAGCGCGATGGCGGCCATGGCGGCCGAGAAGACCTTGTTCTTGAAGTAGGTGACGTCCAGCGACGGGTGGTCGCTGCGCTTCTCGAAGACGATGAACGCGGCGAGCACGGCGGCACCGCCGAGGATGGCCGCGAGCACCTTCGGGTCGGTGAAGTCGGCCAGCTCGCCGCCCTTGATGATGCCGTAGACCAGCAGGACCAGGCCGACGACGGACAGGACCACGCCGATGGGGTCGAGGCGGCCCGGCTTGGGGTCGCGGGAGTCCGGCACCAGCCACAGCATCAGCACGAACGCGAGGATCACGATCGGCACGTTGACGAAGAAGACGGAGCCCCACCAGAAGTGGTCCAGCAGCTCGCCGCCGGTGATCGGGCCGATGGCGATGGCCAGGCCGACACCGCCGGCCCAGATGCCGATCGCCTTGGGCTGCTCCTCGCGCTCGAAGACGTTCATCAGCACGGCGAGGGTGGCGGGCATCACGAAGGCCGCGCCGAGCGCCATCACCGCGCGGTAGGCGATCAGCTGGTCCGGCGAGCCGGACTCCGCGGCCAGGGCCGAGCCGATGCCGAACAGCAGGATGCCGCCGAGCAGCACCTTCTTGCGGCCGACGCGGTCGCCGACCAGCCCGGCGGTGAACAGCAGACCCGCGAAGACCAGGGTGTAGGCGTTGATCGCCCACTCGATCTCGCTCTGGGTGGCACCCAGACCGGTGGGCGCCGGGCTGGAGATCGTCTTGATGGCGACGTTCAGGATCGAGTTGTCGAGCACCACGATGAGCAGGCTCAGCATGAGGACGCCGAGGATGGCCCAGCGGCGCCGGTGCACCGCTTCCGGTATCCGGGAGGCAGGGGCGGAGGTTGTCATGTGTTCGAGCCTACGGCCATTTCAATACGGCACCGTCTCGTATCTGAATTACTTTACCCAGACCTTACTCACCGGGGAGTTTGCCGCGCCTCAGGGATCACAGGCGGGCCCCCTGGCCCTCCCTGACACGAGGTGCCACCATGGAGGGGATCCGGGGACGCCGTCAGGGCGCCTCGAGATGACTGAAGGAGCGTTGCAATGACGCAGCTTTCGGCTGCCCAGAACAAGCCCTCCGACGGCAGCAAGGCGCTGTACGGGGGCAAGGGCACGCGCCGCATCACCGTCCGCGACATCGCCCTCGCCAAGGAGCGGGGCGAGAAGTGGCCCATGCTGACCGCCTACGACGCGATGACCGCGTCCGTCTTCGACGAGGCCGGTATCCCGGTGATCCTCGTCGGCGACTCGGCGGGCAACTGCCACCTCGGATACGAGACCACCGTGCCCGTCACCCTCGACGAGATGACCATGCTGTCGGCGGCCGTCGTCCGCGGGACGACCCGCTCCCTGATCGTCGGCGACCTGCCCTTCGGCTCCTACCAGGAGGGCCCGGTGCAGGCGCTGCGCTCGGCGACCCGGCTGGTGAAGGACGCCGGGGTCGGCGCGGTCAAGCTGGAGGGCGGCGAACGGTCGCACGAGCAGATCCGGCTGCTGGTGGAGTCCGGTATCCCGGTCATGGCCCACATCGGGCTGACCCCGCAGTCCGTCAACGCGATGGGCTACCGCGTCCAGGGGCGCGGTGAGGAGGCCGCGCAGCAGATGCTGCGCGACGCCAAGGCCGTGCAGGACGCGGGCGCGTTCGCGGTCGTCCTGGAGCTGGTTCCGGCGGAGCTGGCGGCCGAGGTCACCCGGGTGCTGCACATCCCGACCGTCGGCATCGGCGCCGGCCCGGAGACGGACGCGCAGGTGCTGGTGTGGACCGACATGCTGGGGCTGACGCCGGGCCGGGTGCCGAAGTTCGTCAAGAAGTACGCGAACCTGCGTGAGGTCATGGGGAACGCGGTGAAGGAGTTCGCCGAGGACGTCGTCTCCGGGACGTTCCCCCAGGAGGAGAACTCCGTCCACTGAGCCACTGCGGCAACACCTGGCCGCCCCCGCCGACCGTCCCCCGTCGGCGGGGGCGGCCTTTTGATCGTCGGGAAGTTGTCGGTGGCTGTCGGTGGCTGTCGGTGGCTGTCGGTTCGTTGTCGGCTGTTTGTCGGCGGGCGCTGGCACTGTCGTCTCCATGACACGCATCGACGACAACCCCGCCGGCGTACACCACGCCGTGACCGTACGGGGACTGGTCAAGCACTACGGCGAGACTAAGGCGCTGGACGGCGTCGACCTGGACGTGCGCGAGGGCACCGTGATGGGTGTGCTCGGGCCGAACGGCGCCGGCAAGACCACCCTGGTACGGATCCTCTCCACCCTCCTGGCCCCCGACTCCGGCCATGCGACCGTGGCCGGCTACGACGTCGTACGCCAGCCCCGCCAGCTGCGCCGGGTGATCGGCCTCACCGGCCAGTACGCGTCCGTGGACGAGAAGCTCCCCGGGTGGGAGAACCTCTACATGATCGGGCGGCTGCTCGACCTCCCCCGCAAGGAGGCCCGCGCCCGCGCCGACGAGCTGCTGGAGCGGTTCTCGCTGACCGAGGCCGCCAAGCGCCCCGCGAGCACCTACTCCGGCGGCATGCGGCGCCGCCTCGACCTGGCCGCCTCCATGATCGGCCGGCCCGCCGTGCTGTACCTGGACGAGCCGACGACCGGCCTCGACCCCCGTACTCGCAACGAGGTCTGGGACGAGGTGAAGACCATGGTCGGCGACGGCGTCACCGTGCTGCTCACCACCCAGTACATGGAGGAGGCCGAGCAGCTCGCCTCCGAGCTGACCGTCGTGGACCGCGGCAAGGTCATCGCGAACGGCGGCATCGAGGAGCTGAAGGCCAGGGTCGGCGGGCGCAGCCTGCGCGTCCGGCCGCTGGACCCGATGGAGCTGCGCCCGCTCGCCGGGATGCTGGACGAGCTGGGCATCACCGGCCTCGCGAGCACCACGGTCGACGTCGAGACCGGGACGCTGCTGGTGCCGATCCTCAGCGACGAGCAGCTGACCGCCGTGGTCGGCGCCGTCACCGCGCGCGGCATCACCCTGTCCTCCATCACCACCGAACTGCCCAGCCTGGACGAGGTGTTCCTGTCCCTCACCGGCCACCGTGCCAGTGCCCCGCAGGAGTCCGTCCCCGCCGACGCCCGCCAGGAGGTCGCCGTATGAGCGCCGTCACGACCACGCACGTCCCCGCCGACCCCCGTATCTCCCTGCGCGGCCACCTGCGGCACACCGGCGCGCTGATCCGCCGCAACCTGCTGTGGATCCGCCAGGACCCCGAGTCGATGTTCGACGCGCTGCTGATGCCGATCGTGTTCACCCTGCTGTTCGTGTACGTCTTCGGCGGCTCGATCGGGCAGGCGCTCGGCGGCGGTCAGGAGAGATACGTCCAGTACGTCATCCCCGGCATGCTGGCGATGATGAGCATGACCCTCTCCCAGGGCGTCGGCACCGGGTTCAGCCAGGACTTCAACAGCGGGGTCATGGACCGTTTCCGGTCGCTGCCGATCGGGCGCGGCTCGGTGCTGTTCGCGAAGATCGCGGTGGAGCTGGGCCGGATGCTGTTCGCGACGGCGGTGCTGATGGTCGTCGCCGTCCTGGTCGGTTTCCACATCCGTCACTGGGCGGGGCTGTTCGCGACCGTCGGGCTGTCCGCGGCGTTCGCCTCGTCGATCATGTGGGTGTTCCTCACCCTCGGCGTGATGCTGAAGAACGCGCAGTCCGTGCAGGCCATGGGCTTCCTGGTGCTGTTCCCGCTGCAGTTCGGCTCGTCGATCTTCGCGCCGACGAAGTCGATGCCGGGCTGGCTCCAGACCTTCACCGACTACAACCCGCTGTCCACGCTGGCCGACTCGGCCCGCGGGCTGATGGTGGGCGGTCCGGTCGCCCACGACCTGTGGGTGACGCTGGCCTGGTCCGTGGGGATCACCGCGGTGATGGCGCCGGTCGCGATCCACAAGTTCCGCACGAAGAGCTGACGTCCTTCCGCACGAAGAGCTGACGTCGGAGCCGGCCCGTGGGCGGCTCACACCAGGGCGGTGGCCTCCGCGAGGGAGAGGCCGCCGCCCTCGGCGTACGCGGTCCGGTACGCCTCCTCGTCCAGGGCCTCCCGGATCCGGCTCACCGTGCGGTCGTACACCCGCCGCTCCACCCCGGAGGGGACGTGGCCGTCGGGCAGCAGGGCGTCCGCGGTGGCCAGGCAGCGGGCGGCGTCGCGGGCGCGAACGCCGCCGTCGACGCGGGCGAGGGCCATCGCGGCGACGGTGAGGCAGATGCTGTTCAGGTGCGGGGTGATGGCCTGGGACAGCGGGTCGCCGGCGAGCCGCAGCGCGTCGCGGATGCGGGTGCGGGCGTCCTCGGGCGCCCCGTCGAGCGCGTCCAGCCAGGCCTCCTGGCTGAGGATCAGCGCGTCGAAGACGACGAAGTGGGCGATCCTGAAGTCCTCGCGCAGCAGCCGTAGTTGCTCACGGGCCTCACCGGCCCGGTCGGTCAGGGAGAGCCAGCAGGCGAGGAAGAGGCGGGCGGCGGGCCGCGCCTCGCTGCCGCTGCCGTCGTCACGGGCGAGGACGTCCCGCAGCAGCCGCTCACCGCGCTCCGCCTCGCCGGTCTCCATGAGCACGTTGCCGAGCCGGGCGTTGAGCACCGCCATCTGGGCGCGGGCGCCGAGGCGTTCGGCGAGTTCGACGGCCGCCGAGTAGGCGGAGACGGCCCGCTGGTGGTCGCCCTTGCGTTCATGGGCCTCGCCGCGGGCGGACAGCGCCTCGGCGGCGCCCCAGACGTCACCGAGGCGCTGGTAGATCTCCAGGGCCTCGTCGGCGTCCCGGCCGGCGTCGCCCGCCCACGCGGTGCGGTTGGCGAGGAGGTTGGCGCGCAACTGGAGGGCCCCGGCCAGCTCCCACTCGTAGCCGTCGAGGCTCCGGCAGGTCTCCACGGCGGCGTCGAGGATGACACGCAGCCGGTCCACGCCGTTGGTGAGCATCTCGGCGAAGAACCACACCATGCCCGGGGTGCGGCAGGTCTGCGGCAGGCCGGGCTCGTAGACCTGGGTGATGACGCGCAGCTTGGCCTGGGCCTCGGGGGTCTGCCACAGGTCGAGTTCGGTGTCCATGCAGGCGAGATGGGCGAGGTGGACGCCGCGCCGGGCCTCGGCGAGGA
Organism: Streptomyces sp. L2; assembly: GCF_004124325.1. Taxonomy (NCBI): domain Bacteria; kingdom Bacillati; phylum Actinomycetota; class Actinomycetes; order Kitasatosporales; family Streptomycetaceae; genus Streptomyces; species Streptomyces sp. L2. The sequence goes on along the minus strand of NZ_QBDT01000001.1, from coordinate 5,743,960 downwards.
GTTCCCCGGTGAGCGGGGGCGGGACGTCGGTGCAGCGCTGCCAGACCGGCTCGGCGCGGCGCACCGGCTCGGTGAACGGGTCGGGGCCGAGCGCCATGACCTCGCTGCACCAGGTGCGGGTCTCGATGCGCAGGTCGCGCATCTGCCAGAACCAGACCATGGAAAGCACGAGCGACAGGCCCTCCTGCTCGTCGCGTACGGCGACGGCGTGCCGCAGGGCGGTGCGCAGGTTCTCGTACTCCAGCTGGAGCCGTTCGATGGCGGCGCGCTGTCCGGAGCCGCGCAGCAACGGGTCGGTGGTGCGGGCGAGTTCACGGTAGTACGTCAGATGGGCGCGCTCGGCGACGGTCCGGTCGCCGGTCTCGTCGAGCCGTTCGGCGGCGTACTCGGCGACGGTCTCCAGCAGCCGGTAGCGCATCGCGCCGTCCGCCGACGGGGCGGCGACCACGAGGGACTTGTCGACGAGGGAGCCGAGCGCGTCGAGCGCGGCGGGCCCGCACACGGCTTCGGCGGCGGCCAGGTCGCAGCCGCCGGCGAACACCGACAGCCGGGCCAGGACCTCGCGTTCGTCCGCGTCGAGCAGCTCCCATGACCAGTCGACGACGGCGCGCAGGGTCTGCTGGCGGGGCAGCACGGTGCGGCTGCCGGAGGTGAGCAGCCGGAAGCGGTCGTCGAGCCGGTCAGCTATCTGGCGGGGTGTCAGCATGCGCAGCCGGGCCGCCGCCAGCTCGATCGCCAGGGGCAGGCCGTCCAGGCGGCGGCAGATCTCGGCGCAGGCCGCCGGGTCACCGGCCACCTGGAAGTCCGGCCGGGCGGCGGCGCCCCGGTCGGCGAGCAGGCGCAGCGCGACCGGCTCCGGGAGCGGGTCCACGGGCCGCACCAACTCCCCCGGCACGCCCAGGGGTTCGCGGCTGGTGGCGAGCACGGTCAGTCCGGGGCAGCGGGCCAGGAGGAGCTGGGCGAGGTGGGCTGCGGCCTCGACGACGTGCTCGCAGTTGTCGAGGATGATCAGCATGCGGCGCCGGGCGCAGTGCTCCAAAAGCCGCGCGACGGGGTCGTCGCTGCGCTCGGACACGGCACGCATGGTCTCCACGCCCGCCCCGTGCAGCACCGTCTCGCGGGCGCCGATCGCGGTGAGGACGGCCCGAGGTACGGCGTCGGGGTCGTCCACGGGCGCGAGTTCGGCCAGCCACACGCCGTCGCGGACGGTGTGCCGTACGGCGTCGGCCGCCTCCTGGGACAGCCGGGTCTTGCCGGCGCCGCCGGGGCCGAGCAGCGTGACCAGCCGGGCGGCGGCGAGGTCGGCGCCGATGGCCGCGATGTCGGTCTCCCGGCCGACGAAGGAGGTGAGCCGGGCGGGCAGGTTGCCGAGCGCCGGGGCGGCGGGGCCGGGTGCGGGTTTGGGCGCAGGTTCGGGTTCGGTCAGCAACGCGGCGTGCAGGGCGCGCAGTTCGGGTCCGGGGTCGGAGCCGAGCCGGTCCGCGAGGAGCCGTCGTACGTCCTCGTAGGCGGCCAGCGCCTCGGCGGGGCGGCCCGCGTCGCGCAGGGCGCGCAGCCGGAGCGCCTGGAGAGGCTCGTCCAGGGGGTGGCCGTCGCACAGGGCGGCCAGTTCGGGCAGCGCCTGTTCGGCCTGGCCGAGGGCGAGGGCGGCGGTGTGCCGGCCGCGCAGGGCGTCGAGGCGGCGGGTCTCCCAGCGGGCGGCGTCCGCGGTGCGGTCGGGCAGGTCGGCCAGCGGCGGGCCGTGCCACAGGGCGAGGGAGTCGTCCAGGACGGCGGCGGCCTTGGCCGCGTCGCCGTCGGCGAGGGCACGCAGGCCGTCGCCGGTGAGCCGGTCGAAACGGGTCAGGTCGACGTCGTCCGGGGTGGCGGTGAGCCGGTAGCCGCCCTCGGCGGAGGCGACGGCGTCCGCGCCGAGGGCCCGGCGCAGCCGGCCGACCAGCGCCTGGAGGGCACCGGCCGCGTCGGCGGGCGGATCGGCGCCCCACACCTCGTCGACGAGCACTCCCGTCGGCACGGTACGCCCCGCCCGCAGGGCGAGCACGCACAGCAGGGCACGCAGGCGCGCCCCGCCGACGGGGACGGCCGTGCCGTCGGGGCGGAGCGCCTGGGTGGGTCCGAGGAGGCGGTATCGCACGGGGTCCATTGTCACCGGGGACGCCGGGTCACCGCTTCCGGGTTTCAGACGCGCGTGAACCGGGAGGAGTCGAGGGTGAGGGTCCGTCGGCTACGGGGACCTCGATCTCCGGCCGAAGGGACCGGTCCGGGCCGCGCTGGTGGTCGCCGTTCTCCGGCCGGGTACGGTCGGCCTTCCCTCCGCACCTGTACGGTCGACCCCGCGCACCTCACCGACACACCCCACCGACGCACCCCAGGAGTCCCGCCCATGACGACCGCCGCCACCCGCCGCAGCGACCGCCGGGTCAGTCCCGTGTTCGTCGGGATCCTGGCCGTCACGGGCGTGACCGGGTGGGCGACCTGGACGGGGTTCGCCGAGCAGCGGGGCGTCGCGGTGTTCCTGTTCGTGACGGCGGCCTGGCTGGTCTCCCTGTGCCTGCACGAGTACGCGCACGCCCGGACCGCTCTGCACAGCGGGGACATCTCGATCGGCGCGAAGGGCTACCTCACACTGAACCCGATGAAGTACACGCACGCCCTGCTGAGCGTCGTACTCCCGGTGCTGTTCGTGATCATGGGCGGCATCGGTCTGCCGGGCGGCGCGGTGTTCATCGAGCGGGACCGCATCCGGGGCCGCTGGCGGCACAGCCTGATCTCGGCGGCGGGCCCGCTGACGAACGTCCTGTTCGCCCTGGTCTGCACGGCCCCGTTCTGGCTGCACGCTCTGGACGGCGTACCGAGCGACTTCCGGTACGCGCTGGCGTTCCTGGCGCTGCTCCAGGTGTCGGCGGCGATCCTGAACTTCCTGCCGGTCCCGGGCCTGGACGGCTACGGCGTAATCGAGCCCTGGCTGTCGTACGGCGTCAAGCGCCAGATCCAGCCCTTCGCGCCGTACGGCCTGCTGTTCGTGTTCGCGCTGCTGTGGGTGCCGTCGATCAACCTGGCGTTCTTCGACCTGGTCGACGCGGTGCTGCGCGGCCTGCACGTGGACACGGGCTTCTCGGACTGCGGCTACTGGCTGTACCGCTTCTGGGAGGGCACGCCGGACATGTGCACGCCCGGCGTGTAGCGGGTCAGCCGGTGATGGGCTGGATCAGCCGGTGACGGACTTCGTCGCCTTGGCACGCTTGACGTAGTACCAGGTCATGTTGGACGTGAGGCCCGCCAGCAGCACCCAGACGATCCCGAGCCAGCTGCCCTGGGCGAAGGAGACGACGGCGGCGGCCACGGCGAGGACGCAGACGACGAGGGTGTAGAGGGCGATCCGGGGCATGGGGGTCGGGCTCCTGTCGGGGACACGGGTCGGACTGCGGCGGTACTGCTCTGCCGTACCGCTTCGCCGACCAGTGTCCCTCATCCCTCTCCCCGGCTCACACGTCGGTGACGCGGAGCCCGGCGTGCGCCTTGTACCGGCGGTTGACGGAGATCAGGTTCGCGACCAGCGACTCGACCTGGTGGGCGTTGCGCAGCCGGCCCGCGAAGACGCCGCGCATGCCGGCGATGCGGCCGGCCAGCGCCTGCACGATCTCCACGTCCGCCCGCTCCTCGCCCAGCACCATCACGTCGGTGTCGATCTCGTCGATGTCCGGGTCCTGGAGCAGGACGGCGGAGAGGTGGTGGAAGGCGGCGGCGACCCGGCTGTCCGGCAGCAGGGCGGCGGCCTGCTCGGCGGCGCTGCCCTCCTCGGGCTTGAGGGCGTACGCCCCCTTCTTGTCGAAGCCGAGCGGATTGACGCAGTCCACGACGAGCTTGCCGGCCAGGTCCGCGCGCAGCGAGGCCAGGGTCTCGCCGTGGCCGTCCCACGGTACGGCGACGATCACGATGTCGCTGCGGCGCGCGGTCTCGGCGTTGTCGGCGCCCTCGACACCGTGACCGAGTTCCTCGGCGGCGGCCTGCGCGCGCTCGGCGGCACGGGAGCCGATGATCACCTTCTGGCCGGCCTTGGCGAGGCGGTAGGCGAGGCCCTTGCCCTGCGGTCCGGTGCCGCCGAGCACGCCGACGACGAGGCCGGAGACGTCGGGCAGGTCCCAGGGGTCCTTGGCGGGGGCCTTCTGCGCCGCGCCGCCGGTCTCGCTGGAGGTCGTTGAGGTCATACGCCGACTCTACGGTGATCGGCGCCGCCGCGGGGAGCGTCACCGGGGCGGGCGAATTCGGGGTGAACGGCGGGTGGCGGGCGCGGGGTTGGTACAGGATGCGGTCGCATGGACGCCGTACGGGTCGCGCTGCTGCGCGAAGTGCTCGCCGGAACCGAGTGGCTGGACGCCACGCGCCGCTTCGCGGGGGTGCTGCGGGGGTCGGTGGTGGCGCACGGCGGCGGCCTGCTGCTGGTGGGCACGGCTGAGTACGAGCCGTGGCACCTGGCCGCCCACCTCGTGGACGAGGCCGCGTGGTCCGGCACCCCCGAGCTCGCCCCGACCCTGGTACGTCACCACGCCCGCCCGACCGACCCGGCCCACCTCGCGGTCGGCCCGGGCCGAATCGAGGCGGCCCGCCGCGGCGAGACGCTGTTGGTGGTGACGCCGGGGGTGAGGGAAGTGGGGTCGGGGGCGGGGGCGGGCTTGGGTCCGGGGTCGGAGCCAGGTTGGGGGCCGGGGCGCGCATCGGGTTCGGGGCCCGGGTCGGGGTCGGGTTCGGGGCCGGGAGCAGGGCCGGGGCCGGGAGCAGGGCCGGGGCCGGGGTCGCTGTCAGGTTGGGGCCCGGGGTCGACGTCAGGTGTGGGTCCGAGGCCGGGGCCGGGGCCGGGTCCGGGTCCGAGGCCGGGTTCGGGGCCGAGGCCGGGTTCGGGGCCGAGGCCGGGTTCGGGGCCGAGGCCGGGAACAGGTCCGGGGCAGGGGCCGGGAACAGGGCAGGGGCCGGGGTCGGCAGAGCCGGTGAAGTTGCTGGAGTGGGTGCATTCGGCGCGGCGGGCCGGGGTGACGGTGTTGTCGTTGGGGGCGGGCGGGGGTGAGCTGGCGGCGATGTCCCACGACACGCTGGCCGTGCCGGCCGGGGCCGAGCTGGACCTGGACAGCGTCCAGCACCTGGTGAGCGCGGCGGCCGGGGAGAACGCGGGGCCCCCGCGGTCCCGCCGGCGCTTCCGCGACCGGCTGACGCGCCTCGCCGAAGCGCTGACGGCGCCGCCGCCGGCGCCCTGGTAGTTTTTCGGCCCACTTCTCAGCAGGCCGAGTCGGGTGGGTGGGCGGGAAAAGTATTTGCTTGCCGCCGGGCGGCGATCGAACATGGCTCCCCGTGACCCTGCTGCCCGACCTCGCCCCCTGGAAAGCCTCGCTCGACTTCCGCAGACTCTGGCTCTCCGGCCTGATCAGCAACTTCGGCAGCTTCCTGACCTTCGTCGCCCTCCCCGTCCAGCTGAAGGACCTCACCGGCTCGGCGGCAGCCGTCGGCGCGATCGGCGCCGTAGAACTGCTCCCCCTGATCCTCTGCGGCCTGTACGGCGGCGCCCTCGCCGACGCCTTCGACAAGCGCCGCCTGATCGTGTGGACCGAGGCCGGCCAGGGCCTGCTCAGCGTGGCCCTGCTGGGCAACGCCCTGCTCCCGCACCCCGCTGTCTGGCCGCTGTACCTCGTGGCCGCGCTGTCCTCCGCGATGGGCGCCGTACAGCGCCCCGCCCTGGACTCCCTGTGGCCCCGCATCGTCGCCCACGACGACATGGCCGCCGCGGCCTCCCTGAACTCTTTCCGGTGGACCGTCGGCGGAGTCGCCGGCCCGGCCCTCGCCGGTGTGGTCGTCGCGTACGCGGGCCTCGGCTGGGCCTACGCCACCGACCTGCTGACCTTCGCCGTCTCGCTGGCGTTCATGGTGCGCATCGCCCCCTCCCCCGCCTCCCACGAGGCGGCGAAGCCCTCGCTGCAGGCCATCGCGGAGGGCGCCCGCTACGCCTGGAGCCGCAAGGACCTCCTCGGCACGTACGCCGTCGACCTCGCGGCGATGTTCCTCGCCATGCCGCTCGCGGTGCTGCCGTTCCTCGCGGACGACCTGGACGCCCCCTGGTCCCTGGGCCTGATGTACGCGGCCCTCCCGGCCGGCGCGCTGCTGGTGAGCCTGACCAGCGGCTGGACCTCGCGCGTCCACCGGCACGGCCGGATGGTCGCCCTCGCGGCCACTGGCTTCGGCGTCGCGGTCGCGGGGGCCGGACTCTGCCGGAACGTCTGGCTGGTACTGCTGCTCCTGGCGGCGAGCGGCGCCTTCGACATGGTCAGCGGGGTCTTCCGGTCCGCGATGTGGAACCAGACGATCCCGGACGAGCTGCGCGGCCGCCTCGCCGGGATCGAACTGTTGTCCTACTCGGTGGGCCCGCAGCTGGGCCAGGTCCGCGCGGGCGGCGTGGCCGCCTGGGCGGGCGTACGGGCCTCCGTCTGGTCCGGCGGCCTGGCCTGCGCGGGCGCGATCGGCCTGCTGGCGCTGTGCCTGCCGGGCCTGATGAGGTACGACGCCAGGACGGACGAGCACGCGATCCGCATGCGAGAGCGCCGAGCGGCCGCCACGCCACCCGCCCCCAAGGACGTCGCCGAGCCGATCACCGGCTGATCAGCTCTCGCCCTCATCACCCTCCGCGCGATCGTGCCACCGCGGATCGTTCTCCCACTCCAGGTTGCGCTCGCGCACGAGGTCCATGGCCCGCGCGGCCTCCTGGGGGCTGGCGTACGGCCCGAAGCGGTCCTTCGCCGGGCACTCGGGGCCCTCCTCGACCTTCTTGTGCCGCAGGCAGTAGTACCACTCGCCGGGCTTGCCCACCGTGCGCTTCTTGAACAGGGCCATGATCAGCTCCTCTCGCCGTCGACATGTTCCCCCATGCCCGCTGGTTAGACTCGCTGGCATGTCTGGCCAGTCGCTGCTCGTACCAGGGGAGCTTTCTCCCACCCGTTCGGTCCCGGGAAACATCCGCCGCCCCGAGTACGTGGGCAAGCCCGCGCCGGCGCCGTACACCGGACCGGAGGTGCAGACCCCTCAGACCGTGGAGGCGATGCGGATCGCAGGGCGGATCGCCGCGCAGGCGATGGAGGAGGCGGCGAAGCTCATCGCCCCCGGCGTCACCACCGACCAACTGGACAAGGTCGCCCACGAGTTTATGTGCGACCACGGCGCCTACCCCTCCACCCTCGGCTACCGCGGCTTCCCCAAGTCGCTGTGCACCAGCGTCAACGAGGTCATCTGCCACGGCATCCCGGACTCGACGGTCCTGCGTGACGGCGACATCGTCAACCTGGACGTGACGGCGTACATCGGCGGGGTGCACGGCGACAACAACGCGACCTATCTCGTCGGCGACGTGGACGAGGAGTCGCGGCTGCTGGTGGAGCGGACCCGCGAGTCCCTCAACCGGGCGATCAAGGCGGTCCGGCCGGGCCGGCAGATCAACATCATCGGCCGGGTCATCGAGTCGTACGCCAAGCGCTTCGGCTACGGCGTCGTACGCGACTTCACCGGCCACGGCATCAGCTCCGCGTTCCACTCCGGCCTGATCATCCCGCACTACGACAGCCCCCACGCGACGACGGTCATGCAGCCCGGCATGACCTTCACCATCGAGCCCATGCTGACCCTCGGCACCCACGAGTACGACATGTGGGACGACGGCTGGACGGTCGTCACCAAGGACCGCAAACGCACAGCCCAGTTCGAACACACCCTGGTCGTCACGGCCACCGGCGCGGACATCCTCACCCTGCCCTGACGAACCGGCTGGAGCGCGACTCTTCTCAGGGTTCGCCGCACATCGCGGATAGACCGACATGCGGCGAAGCGCAGGTCGGAGCACCAGAGGCCCTCGAAAGAACTGCACCCAAACGGATTCGCCCACGGGTCTACGCATCGCTGTAGACCCGTGCTCCGGGAAGGTTGATCAGCAGGGTCTCTACCGAACCCCGGGGTGATTCTCATGGGCCCCACCGAGATTTCTCGGTGGGGCCCATGAGAATCACGGCGTTCAGTGCGAATACGCTCCCGCAGAGCCGCTAGTCTCTCTCGACTACAGTAACGGGCTTCAGGCTGGGTCTTCGTAGTGGTACGCCTCTTCGGCGACCGCCTCGCCCTCTTCTGCACCAATGACGACCTCAAGTGCGTCAAAAATAATTTCGCACAGTCGCGCAATTCGGTGCATCACCTGCCGATCAACCATGTAATCAGCAAGGATTTCCGGATCAACTCGTCAGTTCCCGGTCGCGAGAAGATCCTGTGACGTTTGTAACTTCCAAGTCGCCATCCGCCACCCACTCGATGAACCCGTACCTGGAGTTGTATCGCGAACAGACAAGCCTGCTACTGGAACAGGGCGTCGAACTCGACGTCATCAAGGAGTTGCTGGGGTATGCCCACATCGGCGTGACCGCAACGCTGTACGCCCACGTACGACTCCGCCTCCAGCGCCAAGTCATTGACCTCCTCGGATACGCGCTCGGCGACCGAGTCGAGAGCGACGACGGAGACGACCCGCCTTCGCCTTGCGTAGCACCTGTCCACTGACGTTGCCGTCAACTACTGTCCTCAGACAACCCGGGGGCCCGACCGGAAACAAATCCGGTAGGCCCTCTGGGGTTTATTTTGACACTGGTGATGGACTGCCAAATGGCAGCCAAAAGGAGGGTCCGACTCGTCGTGCTCGCACACCGGCTTGCTGTTCACGTTCAGCCCGACCCCGGTCGCCTTGTCCGGCAGGCCCACATACTGCACCACGAGTTCCGCGTCGTTCCTGAACCGCTTCCACGCCGAGGTGTCCGACTCGTCAGCCGCACGGAGCTCCAGCGTCAGACGGGAGAACTTGCCCGCCGCGAAATCCTTCACCGTCGGAGTCAGATTCTCGTTCGACTCCGCGGCACTGTCGTTGAACTCGATCGGCTTCGTCGGCGAGTCCGGATCACACAACGACCCGCGCCCCGCCGACACGGTCTGGTCCACCATCAGGTCCAACTGCTTCGGCCGCGTCGACCACGTCGTGGACGAGGAGATGTTGTTCGTCCGCTCCAGATCCACCACACGCGGATCACACTGGAACGCCCAAGGCTCCGTCACCTGGAACGTGGCATCCAGAACCTTCTTGCCCTTCAGATTCGCAGGGGAGAACTCGAAGTACAGGCGCTGCACATACCCCGGACCGCAGTAGTAGCCGCTCCACGTACCGCATTTACCCGCGCCCTTGCCCTGGTCGTCGTCGCCGTTGCCCCACGCGTAGGACTCGTAACCGTCACTGCGCAGCAGGTTGCGCTCCGACTCGCCCCAGGTCACCGGCGGGTCGATGAACACCGGGAACGCCGAGGCGGCCGTCTCGTCGAGCATCTTCGCGTCCGGTACGACGGACAGTGAGTTCTTGCCGACCTCCATGTCCATGCGTGCCACGGTGTCGCCCTGGCCGGGTTCCACACCCGCGTCCGCCGGCGCCGTCACCGACGTGCCGGCCGGCCCGGAACCGTCCGTACCGACAGCCTCGGTTCGCATCAGCTGCGGCTGCGTCCCGGATGCCTGGCCCGCCGAGTCCCACATCTGGGCCGGGGGGGCCTTGAACACCGTAAGGCCGCTGCCATCCACCGCCGCGAGGTTCCCCGACGGGCCCTCACGCACAGCCAGGCCGTCCGCCGTCATCCCGAACGTCAGCTTCTTCAACTGATCGTTCGCCGCGGCCTCAGCCGTCTTCACCACGAACACCGTCTCGAAACTCTCCGGCGTCGCGTTCAGCTGAAGGTCAACACCCGGCAGGACATCCGGGTACACGGCGCTGGTGCCGTCGAGCTTCGGTGCCGGCAGGCTGCCCGGCCAGGACAGCTCCAAAGACCGGCCCTCATCGGTGATCCGAGCCAGCGGCGCCTTGTCACCGCCACCGGAGAACGTCATCCCCACGGCCGAGGCCTTCGGCGCCACCGACCCGTCGGACCGCTTCTCCAGCGTGGCATCAGGCGCCTGCCAGCCACCACCAGCCGTCGCCACCCGAATCGGAACACTCGACTCATGCAGCGTGAACGAATAGCCGTCCGGATTGGCGAACACCGTCGTCCGGTCCGTGCGCTGACTCATCACCTCGACCTGCTGACCGGACTCCTGCGCGTCCGCCAACGCCTGCTGCCCCTCCGACAACGGCGCCGGATCCGACCCACCCAGAGCCGCAGACGCCTGCTGCGCGGGCAGCGACAACACGGCCGCAAAAACAGCGAAGGCGGCCACCGAAGCCCTCAGACCCCGACGCCGCCCAGATCTGCCGAAAGCGGCCGTACCACGTCTCCCCCACCCCGCGCGCGAGGCATGTACTCAACTCCCACTGGTAGAGCGGATATTGTGCATGTCGGGGGCGCGCCGAAATTTGCCCCGTCCGGACAGGCAAGCGACGGAAGGCGAGGGCGGAGTCGCCCGATTAACTGGGCTTGAAAATCCTGATCCGGGCTAATACCGCGACATGTCCACCCGCGATACGCCACGTGCACTTCGTTACGCCTGCCGTGTCACTCGCCTTCCCGGACCGTGACGGCCGTGGCCTCGCTGCCCTGACGGCCCTGCTTCGCGACGCGGCGGCCGTTGCCCGTTCGGTTGATCCAGGTGTCCCTTGCCTGTTGAATCATCCTCACCCGGTTTGGGCTTCGCGGAGGGGGATGCACAATGTGGGAGCCAGGCGGCCCGGTCGATCTCGCGGGCATATTTTTCGTGTTTCTGGGCACCTGCGGTCTGCTCATCCAGGCGCAGAGCTTTGTGGACTACCGACGCTTGCGCAGGCTGGAGCGGCACGGGATCGAGGGTGAGGCGACCATCGTCCGTACGGCGCCCGGACGCGGGCTGCTGCTTCGGTGCTTCTTCGCGGTGAAGCTGCCGGGGGACGAAGCCGGCGGCGAGTTCTGCGAAGTACTCCTGGAGCCGATGGGTTCGCCGGGCGACGTGGTTGCGGCCATCTACGATCCCAGCCGGCCCGAGCGTGCCAAGACCGGAACTCGCGGGGACATCGAGTACAAGGGCGAGCGCCTTGCCGTGTACCTCCTGGGCGGCGGCGGAGGGACGCTGTTCGTCGCCGGGCTCGCCATGATCTTCACGGTGCGCGGCTGGTAGCACCGGGACGCCCGGTGATGTCAGCGTTCCAGGATCACCCGCCCCCCGACCTCCACCCACCCGTGCGGCTGGGGTGCCGTGAGGATCTGGGAGCCCTTGCCCTGGGTGATGTTGAGGGCGCGGCCGAGTTGGTCGGTGAGGAGGAGGGCGGCGGCGCCGGTGGCCTCGTCCTCGGTGATGCCGTCGTCGCGGCCGGGGAAGGCGCGGGCGCGGATGCGGCCGGCGGACTCGTCCTCCCAGGCCCAGGCGTAGAGCCAGTCGCCGGGCGGGGGGACGGGGAGCAAGTCGACCTCGGCTGCCGTGCCGTACTGGCGCAGGGTGCGGGGTGGGGCCCACTCCGCGCGGGCCTCGATCCAGGTGAACTCGCCGTCCAGGCGGGTGCCGACCACGCCGGCGGGGGTGACCAGTTCGGGGACGTCGAGGAGCCAGGCCGTGCCGACGCAGGGGTGACCGGCGAACGGCAGGCGCAGGGTGGGGGTGTAGATGTCGATGACGCCGCGCTCGGGGTCGTCCACGAACACGGTCTCGCTGAAGCCGAGTTTGGCGGCGAGTTCCTGCCGGTCGCCCCGCTCGGGGAGGTGGGAGCCCTCGCGGACGACGCCGAGTTCGTTGCCGTAGCCGCCGTCGGGGCCGCAGAAGACGCGGAGTACGTCGTAGTCAGTCACCCGGGAATTGAAACATCGCGGCCTTCGCGAGCGCGTCCCAGGCGGGGGCTCCGCCCGGGAGGTCCCAGGTTCGGGTGTGTTCCGAGCAGTAGGGCAGCTCCGCGAGTGTGTCGCCGTAGCCCTTCTCGACGGCGGCTCGCTGGCGGTCCGTTCCCGGCCCGGGTGGGCGTGTGGCGAACTGTGCGAGCTGCTGCGCGTAGGCGTCGTGGACCGAGGCGATGCTCCGCTGCCACGCGTCGCCGTCGGCCACCCGGGTCACCATGACGCAGTCGGGCGTCCGGCCCTCCGCCAGTGCGGCCACCGCGCGGTCGTGGCCGTCGAGCAGGACGCAGCCGTTCAGGAAGGACACCCACCACAGGAGCACGGGTGCGAGTGTGCCCTCGCGGGCGTGCTTGCGGTATGCCTTCACCCGGCCGGCCTGGGGTGACGACAGCCGGCGCAGGGGCAGGACACCGCTCCAGCCTCCGCCGCAGTACAGGCCCAGCCGACCGCCTGGCCACTCGCTGACGAAGTCGGAGGTCCAGATGTACCGCGGGGTGCCGGTGCGCAGGGCGAACTCCCAGCGGCCGTCGCTCAGCGGGGTGCCGTCGGCCTGTTCGAGGTGGCGGGCGTACGCGTGCACCCAGTTGCGCGCCGATCTCGCCTCCGTGGAGCGGATGGGCGGCAGGGGGGAGCCGTAGCCGTCGAGGCGGTGCAGATACAGCTCCGGGCAGCAGGCGTCGCCGTCGGTCCGGCCCAGCAGCAGCGGCCGCCCGGACTGCCTGAGCAGCAGCCGGCCGGCGTCCGCCCACTCGAAGCGCAGCCCGGGTGGGCCCGGCCGCCCCTCGATCTCCAGCACCAGCCGGCCGCCCAGCGCTTCCCCGCGTGCGATCCCGTTCCCCATACCGGCCACCCTCCCACCCCTTGGCGCGCCCCTTACCGGTTATTGGCGCTCTCTTCAAGCCGTCGACATCAAGCCGTGTCTGTGATCTTTCCGTGGAGCTGAATCCCCACCCCGGTGGGTAGCAGTGAGGTAAGCCTGGGTTAAGTTAGGGCAGCCTCACCACACCACCTCCGCAGGAGTCCGCATGCGAGCCGTCCGACTGACCGTCACCGCCGCCACCGCCGTGGCGGCCCTGACCGCCCTCTCGGCCTGCACCGCGAAGAGCGACGCCAAGGACGGCGAAGCCATCAAGGTCACGGCCGCCGACTCGACGTGCGACACCTCCGCGAAGTCCGTGCCGGCCGGCCAGGTCACCCTGAAGATCCAGAACACGGGCTCGAAGGCGACCGAGGTCGAGATCCTCTTCCCGGACGACCGGATCGTCTCCGAGAAGGAGAACATCGGCCCCGGCACCAAGTACACGCTGACCGCCGAGGTGAAGGCGGGGTCGTACGAGATCGCCTGCCGGCCCGGCATGAAGGGCCACGGCGTCCGCCAGAAGCTCACCGTCACCGGCGGCCACGCGACCGCGAAGCGGGACCCCGCGCTGGACAAGGCCGTCGCCGCCTACCGCGAGTACGCGCAGGAGCAGGCCGACGCGACGATCCCGAAGGTGGAGACCTTCGCCAAGGCCGTCGAGGCCGGCGACCTGGAAGCCGCCAAGAAGGCGTACGCCCCCTCCCGCGTCGGCTGGGAGCGCACCGAGCCGATCGCCGAGTCCTTCGGGGACATCGACCCCAAGACCGACACCCGCGCCGACGGCCTGGAGAAGGGCCAGAAGTGGACGGGCTGGCACGCGCTGGAGAAGGCGCTGTGGCAGGACAAGAAGATCGGCCCGGCGCAGAAGACGCTCGCGGCCCAGCTCGTCACCGACCTCAAGGACTGGCAGCAGCGGGTCGGCAAGGCCGAGATCACCCCCACCTCCATGGCCAACGGCGCCAAGGAGCTGCTGGACGAGGTCGCCACCGGCAAGGTCACCGGTGAGGAGGACCGCTACTCGCACACCGACCTGAGCGACTTCAAGGCCAACGTCGAGGGCGCGCAGAAGGCGTACGAGCTGCTGAAGCCCGTCGCGGCCAAGAACGACCCGGCGCTGACCAAGGAGCTGGACAAGCAGTTCAGCGCCCTGAACACCCAGCTGGACACCTACCGCACGGGCAAGTCCTCCGACGAGTTCGTCTCCTACGACAAGGTCACTGAGGCACAGCGCAAGCAGCTCTCCGACGCGGTGAACGCGCTCGCCGAGCCGCTGTCCAAGCTCGCCGCAGCGGTCGTGAAGTAAGCAAGGGGGCAGGGCGATGACCGAGACGCAGGACACTCAGGACACGCAAGCGACCGGGAACGGCGGTCCCTCGCGCCGCGCGCTGATCGGCTGGGGCGGTGCCGGGCTCGCGCTCGGTGCCGCCGTGGCCGGCGGCGCGGTGGCCGCGGCGGACGCGGGCGGCGACGCGGACCCGGCCGGCGCCGACATGGGCGCGGCGGTGGACTTCCACGGCGCCCACCAGGCCGGCATCGCCACCGCGGTGCAGGACCGGCTGCACTTCGCCGCGTTCGACGTGAAGACCGACGACCGCGACGCGTTCGTCCGCATGCTGAAGGAGTGGACGGCCGCCGCCCACCGGATGACCGGCGGCAAGACGGTCGGCGACGGCGCGTACGGCGGGCTGCCCGAGGCGCCGCCGGACGACACCGGTGAGGCGCTGGGCCTCAAGCCGTCCCGGCTGACGCTGACCATCGGCTTCGGTCCGTCGCTGTTCGAGAAGTTCGGGCTGCACGGCAAGCGGCCCGAGGCGCTCGTCGACCTGCCCCGGTTCGCCGGGGACAACCTGGACAAGTCCCGCAGCGGCGGGGACCTGTGCGTCCAGGCCTGCGCGGACGACCCGCAGGTCGCGGTGCACGCCATCCGGAACCTGGCCCGCATCGGCTTCGGCACGGTCGCCATCCGCTGGTCGCAGCTCGGCTTCGGCAAGACCTCCTCCACCACCCCGAACGCGCAGACCCCGCGCAACCTGCTGGGCTTCAAGGACGGCACCCGCAACATCGCGGGCACCGAGACCGACCGGCTGAAGAAGTACGTGTGGGTCGGAGACGGCGACGGACCCGACTGGATGACCGGCGGGTCGTACCTGGTCGCCCGGCGGATCCGGATGAACATCGAGACCTGGGACCGCACCTCGCTCCAGGAGCAGGAGGACGTGTTCGGCCGGGACAAGCGCGAGGGCGCCCCCGTCGGCAAGGCGCACGAGCACGACAAGCCGTTCCTGAAGGCGATGAAGCCCGACGCGCACGTCCGGCTCGCGCACCCCGACTCCAACCACGGGATCACGATCCTGCGCCGGGGCTACTCCTTCACCGACGGCACCGACGGCCTGGGCCGGCTCGACGCCGGCCTGTTCTTCCTGGCCTACCAGCGCGACCCGCGCGAGGGGTTCATCCCGCTGCAGCGCAAGCTGTCCGCGCACGACGCGCTCAACGAGTACATCCAGCACGTGGGTTCGGCGGTCTTCGCGATCCCGCCCGGCGTCCGGGACTCCGGCGACTGGTGGGGCCGCACGCTGTTCACCGAGGAGGCGTAGCCCGTGTTCTCCAACTACCTGATCGGTCTGCGCGAGGGCCTGGAGGCGTCCCTCGTCGTCTGCATCCTCATCGCCTATCTGGTCAAGACCGGCCGCCGGGACGCCCTGAAGCCGATCTGGCTGGGCATCGGCGCCGCCGTCCTCATCGCGATGGGCTTCGGCTGCGCGCTGGAGTTCGGCTCGCAGGAGATGACGTTCGAGGCGCAGGAGGCGCTCGGCGGCTCGCTGTCCATCGTCGCCGTCGGCCTGGTGACCTGGATGGTGTTCTGGATGCGGCGCACCGCCCGGCACCTGAAGTCCGAGCTGCACGGCAAGCTGGACGCGGCCCTCGCGCTGGGTACCGGCGCCCTCGTCGCCACCGCGTTCCTGGCCGTCGGCCGGGAGGGCCTGGAGACCGCGCTGTTCGTGTGGGCCTCGGTGCACGCGGCGAGCGACGGCACCCCGCGCCCGCTGATCGGCGTCGCGCTGGGCCTGGCCACGGCGGTGCTGCTCGGCTGGCTGTTCTACCGGGGCGCCCTGAAGATCAACCTGGCGAAGTTCTTCACCTGGACCGGTGGCATGCTGGTCGTGGTCGCGGCGGGCGTGCTGGCGTACGGCTTCCACGACCTCCAGGAGGCCAACTGGATCCCGGGCATCAACCACCTGGCGTTCGACATCAGCGACACGATCCCGCCGGACAGCTGGTACGGCACCCTGCTGAAGGGCGTCTTCAACTTCCAGCCGGACCCGACGGTCGTACAGCTGACGCTGTGGGCGGTGTACCTGGTGCCGACCCTGGGCGTCTTCCTCCTCACCCCGGAGTTCCGCGCGCGCCTGCGCGGCGGCGGCCCGGGCAAGCAGGCCGCCCCCGTCGCGGACGGGGTCCCGGCGTCGGAGTGAGGGAACCGGCCACCCGGCCCTCTCCCCGTCCCGGTAGGGTTCGCCTCCGGGAAGGGGAAGGTGAAGGCACGTCATGAGCAGGGATCGCAGTCGTCGTGGGCTTCGCGGGCGACGTGGGCTTCGCAGTCGACTCGGGCTTCACAGCCGTCGTGGGCTTCGCGTACGTCCGGGGCTCGGCAGGCATCCGGGGCTTGGCAGGCGTGGCCGCGACGCACTCATAGCCGTCTTGCTGACCGCCGTGTCGCTGACGGCGAGCGGGTGCGTGGTGGTGCACGGGGAGCGCGAGGTGCTGCCGACCGCCACCCGCGCCGAGGCGGCCAAGGCGCTCGCCGCGTTCACCGCCGCGTACAACAAGGCGGACAAGGCCTACGACACGTCCCTGGACGAGAACTACGTCACCGGGCCGCTCTCCGACATCGACTCCGCGCGACTGCGGGCCGGGCACGCCAACAGCCCGAGCGGCAACGCCTACCACACCCCGCTCAAGCTGACCGACGCCAAGTTCACCATCCCGAAGAAGGCCGGCTGGCCCCGCTGGTTCGTCGCCGACACCCGGAGCAACAAGGGCGGCAGCGCGCACTGGCTGCTGGTGTTCACCCGCGACGACCTCACCGACCCCTGGCAGGTGGCGTACCTGACGCTGGTCGCGCCCGATGACATACCGAAGTTCAAGACGGACGCGGACGGCTGGGCGGAGGCGGTACCGGCCGACTCGACCGGTCTCGCCGTGTCCCCCGGCAAACTGAGCGAGTCCTACACCGGCTATCTGGAGGACGGCGGGAAGACGTTCGCGAACGGCGCGTTCACCAGCGTCGAGCGGGCGAACCGCGCCCGGGTGGCCCAAAAGCCGGGCCTGGTCACCCAGTTCATCGACAAGCCGCTGACGAACGGTGACTACGCGCCGCTGGCGCTGCGCACGGCGGACGGCGGCGCGCTGGTCTTCTTCACCACGCACCACTACCAGAAGCAGACCGCCGCTCCGGGCACCTCGGTCCCCACCCCGAACAAGAGCGTCCAGGCCCTCACCAAGGGCGAGATCAAACAGTCTCTGACGATGGAGTTCATCTCCAACGAAACAGCCCTGGACCCGGCGGGGGCGGCCCCCATCTCCCTACTCGGCCGAGTACAGGGCCTGACATCAGCCCAGGGCGCCTAAAAAGCCACCGCAGGAAAACGCCCCTGAAAGGGGCGCGGGGCTGTGTCTGATGTGCGGCTGCCGCCGCGTGGGCGCGACAAGCCACAACGCACCCGCCAGCCGCGCCCGCGCAGCAACGCGCACCCTCAATGGCGCAACGGCCAAGCCTCACCAGCATGGTCACCGCATCGCGCACACGCGTCCGTGAGAACTTCCAGCAGACTCAGCGGATCCGGCAGCGCGAACTCCACCCCCCGCACCCACCGCACGGCCCGCCCGTCGTCGCCGGGCAGCCGCGCGGGCGGCACCAGCACGTACGACCCCCGGCAGTGCCACCGCAGCCCCGGGTGCTCGTCCATCGTCTCGGGGTGGCAGTCCAGCTCGCAGGGCCACCACTCGTCCTCGTCCTCGGGGGTGCCCCGGGTGAGGGTGAAGAACAGCAGGCGGCCGTCGTCGCTCTCGGCGACCGGTCCGACCTCGACGCCGGCCTCCAGCAGCCGCTCCAGCGCCTCCCGGCCGGCCTCCAGGGGTACGTCCAGGACGTCGTGCGTCATTCCGGTCGCGGTGATGAAGTTGGCCTGCGGCTGGTGCCGGGCCCAGCGTTCGATCTGGGAGCGGTCGGTGGTCGACTGGGTCTGCCAGGCGAACGACACCGGGTGCCGGGCGGGGGTGGGGCAGCCGACGCGGTCGCAGGAGCAGCCGTAGCCGGATCCGGGGTGCGCGGCGGGCGCGAGGGGCAGTCCCGCCGCGGCGGCGGCGAGCAGGAGGGCCTCACGGCCGTCGTCGCCGGCTGCCTCCTTGGGGCGGCGTCCGAACAGCCACTGGGAGAGTTTGCCCTGCCGACCACTCCGACCGCCGAACGTCGCGCTCATCTATCCCCTCGCCTCGCTGGTGTGCCCACAGCATGCCCCATGGTCCCACCTTCGCGTGCTTCGGGGTGGCCGGACCGCGGATGTGGGGGGCCGTGGGGAGATGCGCCTCACACCTGGGCCGGGGGGTCAGTCGGCCGGTCCGCGGGTGGCCAGGGGTCGCCCCAGGCGGTGTCGCGGGCCGACCGGTAGAGGTCGCCGTGCCGCTTGGTGACGGTCGTACGGCCGAGCCGTCCGTCGGGCTCGCACAGGTCGAGGAGCACCTGGCCCTTGCGGATCTGCGGGCGCCGGACCACGCGGGCGGGGGCCGGGGCGGCGGGCAGGCGGGTCGCGGCGACGTAGCTGAACTTCTCGTCCTCGTACGGCAGTGAGCCGCCCTTGACCTGGCGGTGCAGGGAGGAGCGGCTGACCCGGGCGGAGAAGTGGCACCAGTCCGCGCCGGGGGCGATGGGGCAGGCGGCGCTGTGCGGGCAGGGCGCGGCGATCCGGAACCCGGCGCGGACCAGCCGGTCGCGGGCCTCGATGACGCGCGCGTATCCGGCGGGCGTGCCGGCCTCGACGATCACGACCGACCGCGCGGCGGCCGCGGCGGCGTCGACGAGGGCGGCGCGGTCGGTGTCGGCGAGCTCGTTGAGGACGTACGACACCGTGACTAGGTCGGTGCCGCCGAGGGTGAGGGCCGCTCCGATCCGGGCGCGCTGCCAGTGGGCGCCGGCGAGGGCCGGGTTGGCGGCGGCGAGCTCCCGGCCGAGGGCAAGGGCGGGCTCCGCCCAGTCGAGCACGGTGACCGGCCGGACGCCGTCCCAGGTGGCGGTGACGGCCCAGGTCGCCGCGCCGGTGCCGCCGCCGACGTCCACGTGGCTGCCGGGCGCCCAGCCGGGCACGGCCTCTGCGAACGCCTCCAGCGCGGAGCGCACCGCCTCGAAGGTGGCCGGCATCCGGTAGGCGGCGTACGCGGCGACGTCGGCGCGGTCCCGCAGGATCGGGGCGTCGGTCGGGGTCGCGCCCCGGTAGTTTGCGATCAGCCGCTCCACCGCACCCGTGGCCTGCCGGGGCGGCAGCCCGTCGAGCAGCGCGGACAGCGCCCTGCGCAGGGCATCGGCAGACGCTTCGGCCGGCGGCGCTTCGACGGACGCTTCGGCGGGCGGCGCTTCGGCGGACGCTTCGGCCGGGGCAACGGGGTCGTTCACCCGGCGATTCTATGGCGGGCCCGGGGCGCACTGAACCGGGCAGGAACCCGGGACGGCGGGGAGCTCTGGACCGCCCGGAGCCCTGGACCGCGGGGGCCCTGGACCGCCGGGAGCCCTGGACCGCCCGGAGCCCTGGACCGCGGGGGCCCTGGACCGCCCGGAGCCCTGGACCGCCGGGAGCCCTGGACCGCGGGGGCCCTGGACCGCCGGGAGCCCTGGACCGCCCGGAGCCCTGGGCCGCTGGGAACCCCGGGGCCGGCAGGAGCGCGGGACCGCCCGGGGCCCCATGCCGCCGCAGGCCGTCATCGTGAAGCCACGACCGGCGGCAGGCTGGCTCATCCTTGGCCCGTCGGCCCCTCCCGCCCCTCCGGCAGCGGCCCCTCCCGCTCCCCCGGCGGCTCCCCGTCCCGGCCCGGGTCGCAAGCCGGGGAGGTGTTGTGGACCGCGCGGGCCAGGTGGGTCGCGGTGGTGGACCGGGGGGTGCTGTCGGGTGGGCGGCGGCGGGGGTGGACCGTGTTGGCCAGGAGGACCAGGAACGTGTCGGTGGCGCGGTCCAGGACCAGGGAGGTGCCGGTGAACCCGGTGTGGCCGGCCGCTCCCCGGCCCGCGAGTTCGCCCATGAACCAGGGCTGGTCGACGGCGAAGCCCAGGCCGGGCGGGGTCAGCAGGAGGTCGACGTAGTCGGGGCCGAGGATGCGCGCGGGGCCGTAGGCGCCGCCGGCGAGCAGGGTGCGGCAGAACACGGCGAGGTCGCGGGCCGTGGAGAAGAGCCCGGCGTGGCCGGCGACCCCGCCGAGCGCCCAGGCGTTCTCGTCGTGCACCACGCCCCGCAGCATGCCCCGGTCCGCCTTGGCCCAGGGCCGTCGCTGGTCCTCGGTGGCGGCGGCCCCCGGGCAGGGGCCGAAGCGGGTCGCGGTCATGCCGAGCGGGCGGGTGATGCCGTCCCGGACGAGGACGTCGAGGGTCCGGCCGGTGATCCGCTCCAGCACGAGCTGCAGCAGGAGCATGTTCAGGTCGGAGTAGACGTAGGTGCCGGGTGGGGTGGTGGGTGCCTCGGCGCGGAGCAGGTCCAGGCGGGCGGTGTCGTCCGGGCAGTCGTACAGCGGGAGTTCGGGGCGCAGACCGGAGGTGTGGGTGAGCAGCTGCCGTACGGTGACGCCGTGTTCCGCGGCGGCGGTGAACTCGGGCAGGTAGGCGCCCACGCGGGCGTCGATGCCGAGGGTGCCGCGTTCGATCTGCTGCACGGCGGCGGCGGACGTGAACAGCTTGGTGAGCGAGGCCAGGTCGAAGGGCGTGCCGACGGTCATCGGGACCCGGGCGGCGGGCGGCAGTTCGACGCCGGTGCCGGTGTGCGGGTCGTAGGAGGCGTACCGCACGGCCCAGCCGGCGGCCTCGGCGACCGCGGTGACGGGGCCGCGCCCGGCCAGCACCACGGCGCCGGCCGCCCAGGGGCGGTCCCCCGTGGTGAGGCCGTGCACCTCGGCGACCAGGTGCCCGAGTCGGCCGGCGTCGAGTCCGGCCCGGTCCGGGGTGTCGACGCGCAGTCTCGGTGCGCTCAGTTCCGCTCTCCCTCCGGCGCGGCCGTCTCCCTCCAGGGACGGCACATTCCCACGAAGCAGGCCGTGGCGACCAGCGCACCCGCCAGTTGGACGATCGCCATCGGTACGGCGGTGTGCTCGCCCGCTACGCCGACGAGCGGGGAGGCGACCGCGCCGACGAGGAAGGAGGAGGTGCCGAGCAGCGCGGAGGCGGAGCCGGCGGCGTGCCGGGTGCGCAGGAGGGCGAGTGACTGGGCGTTGGGGAGGGTGATGCCCATCGCCGACATCAGGACGAACAGGGCGGCGGCGATCGGGGCCAGGCCGACGTGGCCGAGGGCGCCGGTGGACATCAGCAGCAGGGCGGTCGCGGCGAGCACGATCACGGTGAGGCCGACGGCGAGCACCTTGTCCAGGCTGACCCGGCCGACCAGCACCTTGCCGTTGATCTGCCCGGCGACGACGAGCCCGACGGAGTTGAGTCCGAACAGCAGGCTGAAGGTCTGCGGGGAGGCGCCGTAGATCTCCTGGATGACGAACGGGGACGCGGATATGTAGGCGAACAGCGCGGCGAAGGCGAAGCCGCCGGCCAGCATGTAGCCGGTGAAGGGCAGGTCGGCGAGGAGGCCGCGCATGGCGCGCAGGGCGTCGCCGACTCCCCCGGAATGCCGCTCGGCGGGTGGCACGGTCTCGGGCAGCCGCAGCCAGACCAGCGTGGCGAGGGCGGCCCCGACGACGGTGAGGACCACGAACACGCCCCGCCAGTCCGTCACCCGCAGGATCTGCCCGCCGATGAGCGGTGCCACGATCGGCGCGGCCCCGGAGATCAGCATCAGGGTGGAGAAGAAGCGGGCCATGGCGTCGCCGTCGTACAGGTCGCGTACGACGGCCCGCGCGATAACGATCCCGGCGGCGCCGGCGAGGCCCTGGGCCAGCCGGAAGACGACCAGGGTCTCCACGGTGGGCGCGAACGCGCACAGCGCGGTGGCGACGAGGTAGACGGCTAGGCCGGCGAGGAGGGGGCGGCGGCGTCCCCAGCGGTCGCTCATCGGGCCGACGACGAGCTGTCCGAGCGCCATGCCGAGCAGGCAGGCGGTGAGGGTGAGCTGGACGGTGGCGGCGGGCGCGTGCAGGGAGCGGGTGACCTCCGGCAGGGACGGGAGGTACATGTCCATCGCGAGCGGGGGCGTGGCGGTGAGGCCACCGAGGACGAGGGTGACGAGCAGTCCGGTACGGCGGCGGTCGGTGGTCGTCGGCGCAGGCGTAGGCGTGACCTTTGCCGTGCCCTTCGTCGTACCGCCCCTGTCCGGTGCCGGCGCGCGCTCGCGCATGTTTCCCTCCCTGTTTCAACCAATCGGGACCTATGCTCTCAGCTCGTACAGGCTGCCGAGGCACACATGAGCGAGGGTGGGGCGGGGATGGCGGAAAAGAGCGTGCGGTGGGGCATCCTGGCGACCGGCGGCATCGCGGCCGCTTTCGCCGCGGACCTGGTCGATCTCCCGGACGCGGAGATCGTGGCGGTGGCCTCGCGGCGCCAGGAGTCGGCCCGTGCGTTCGCCGACCGGTTCGGGGCCCCGCGGGCGTACGGCGACTGGGAGTCCCTCGCCCGGGACGAGGACGTCGACGTCGTCTACGTCGCCACTCCGCACGCGGCGCACCGGGCGGCGGCCGGGCTGTGCCTGGAGGCGGGGCGGAACGTGCTGTGCGAGAAGGCGTTCACGCTGAACGCGCGCGAGGCGGCGGAGCTGGTGGCGCTGGCCCGGGAGCACGACCGCTTCCTGATGGAGGCCATGTGGATGTACTGCAATCCGCTGGTCCGGCGGCTGCGCGCACTGGTGGACGACGGCGCGATCGGTGCGGTGCGCACGGTGCAGGCCGATTTCGGGCTGGCGGGACCCTTCCCGCCGGCGCACCGGCTGCGGGACCCGGCGATGGGCGGCGGGGCGCTGCTGGACCTCGGCGTGTACCCGGTGTCGTTCGCGCAGCTACTGCTGGGCGAGCCTGACGGGATCGCCGCGAGCGCGACGCTGTCCGAGGAGGGCGTCGACCTCCAGACGGGCGCCCTGCTCTCCTGGGACAGCGGCGCGCTGGCCTCGGTGCACTGTTCGATCACGGGCGGTACGGGGACGACCGCGTCGGTCACCGGCACGCTCGGCCGGATCGACGTCCCGGCCGGTTTCTTCCACCCGGAGCGGTTCGTCCTGCACCGCGACGGCCGTGATGCGGAGGAGTTCACCGCCGACCCGGCCGACGGGCCCCGCACCAGCCTGCGGCACGAGGCGGTCGAGGTGATGCGGGCGCTGCGGGCGGGTGAGAGGGAGTCGGCGCTGGTGCCGCTGGAGGGCAGTCTCGCGGTGATGCGGACGCTGGACGCGATCCGGGAGCGGATCGGGGTGCGCTATCCGGGGGAGGAGCGGGTGCCGGCCGTCGCCGGGTGACCGTGTCCGGTGCCGGGTGGCCGTGGCCGCGTCCCTGCGGCTGACCGTATGGCGGATACCTGATTCCGCATGGCGGACTTCCCGCTTACCCTGCGGCCATGACTGAGGCCAAGACTGACAGGCAGACGAAGATCGCGGTGGTGACCGGTGCCGGTTCCGGCATCGGGCGGGCCGTCGCCGTGGAACTGCTGGGCGCCGGCTGGTCGGTGGCCCTGGCCGGCCGGCACACCGACACGCTGGAGGAGACGGCGGAACAGGCGCCGGGCGGCCCGTGGCTCGCGGTGCGCACCGACGTGTCCCGGCCGGCGGACGTGGACGCGCTGTTCGCGGCGACCGTCGCCCGGTTCGGCCGGGTCGACCTGCTGTTCAACAACGCGGGCACCTTCGGGCCCGGCGGAGTCCCCGTCGAGGACCTGCCCTACGACGCCTGGCGGCACGTGGTGGACACCAACCTCAACGGGGCGTTCCTGTGCGCGCAGGCGGCGTACCGGCAGATGAAGGGCCAGGACCCGCGCGGCGGCCGGATCATCAACAACGGCTCCATCTCCGCGCACACGCCCCGCCCGCACTCGGTGGCCTACACGGCGACCAAGCACGCGCTGACCGGCCTGACCAAGTCACTGTCGCTGGACGGGCGGCCGTACGACATCGCGGTCGGGCAGATCGACATCGGCAACGCGGCGACCGACATGACGGCCCGGATGCAGACGGGTGCGCTGCAGGCCAACGGGGAGGTCGCCCCGGAGCCCGTGATGGACGTGGCCGACGTGGCCCGCACGGTGCGGCACATGGCGGAGCTGCCGCTGGCGGCGAACGTGCAGTTCGCGACGGTGCTGGCGACGGCGATGCCGTACGTGGGGCGCGGCTGAGCCGGCCGCGGGTCCCGCCTCCCCTCTGCGAACCGACCAGCTTGGCACAAACGGAATTTGAACGTCCGTGCTATTGCGGCCGGTCGGGGAGGTATGGTCAACTTTCCTCCACAAGAGCTTCACAGTTGGAGCACTTGTCTCCGTGCCATACCGAGGGGGGAGTCGGCAGCCGTTCCACCGACCGGGGTTGGGGGTGGACCCGCGCCGGAACGCGGGTACACACCGGTGGGTGGAACGGCTGCCGCGGCCTTCAACGCCGGTGCTTGCCGCCGGACTCCGGTTCCTGACGGGAAGGCGTGCCGCCCGTCGCCGTCGAGCCGGTCGAGCCCGCCGCCGTCGAGCCCGCCGCGGTTGCCGTTGCCGTTGCGGTTGCGGCTGCCGTCGCGGTCGCCTTTGCCGCCGAGCGCCGCCGGCGCAGCGCCCAGGTTCCGGCGCCGAGCAGCACCACCGTGCCGGCGGCGCCCTCCAGCAGCCGCCAGGTGGACGGCCTGCCGGACGCGGAGCCGCCGGAGGCGCCGGGGGCGCCGGCCGCCCCGTGGGCCGTCTTCCGCGTGGGCGCCGGACTCGCGCTCGGCGCCCCGCCCTCGCTGATCGGCTTCACCAGCGTGCCCACCGCCTGCGCCGAACTCCCCTTGCCGAAGCCCCAGTCGAGCAGCGCGGCGGTCTCCTCGTAGACGGCGTTCGTGCCGACGGCCGGGTGCATCACGGTGACCAGCAGGGTCCGCCCGTTCCGCGTGGCCGCGCCGGTGAACGTGTTGCCGGCGTGGCTGGTGTAGCCGTTCTTCACCCCGATCAGGCCGTCGTACGTCTTCAGTCCCCACGCGCCGGTCAGCAGGCGGTCGGTGTTCTGGATCTGGAACGTCTTCTTCCCGCCCGCCGGGAAGTCGGCGGTCCGGGTGCCGCAGTAGCCGCGGAAGTCGGGGTCCTTCAGCCCGTGGCGGGCGAAGAGCGTGAGGTCGTACGCCGACGAGTACTGCCCCTTGTGGTCGAAGCCGTCCGGACTCATCACGTGGGTGTCCAGCGCCTGCAGGTCCTCCGCCTTGGCCTGCATCTCGGCGACCGTCCGCGCGACCCCGCCGTTCATGTGGGCGAGCACGTGCACGGCGTCGTTGCCCGAGCGCAGGAACACGCCCTGCCAGAGCTGCTCGACGGTGTAGGTGATGCCAGGCTTGATGCCGACGAGGCTGGAGCCGGCCGGGATGTCCGCCAGGTCTGCGTCGGTGACCTTGTGCCGGTCGGTACGGTCGAACTTCTTCAGCACGGTGTCCGCGAACAGCATCTTCAGCGTGGACGCGGGCGCCAGGCGCCGGTGCGCGTTGAACGAGGCGAGCACATCGCCGCTGTCGCAGTCGGCGAGGAGCCAGGCGCGGGCGTTGAGCTTCTTGGGCAGTCCGGTCGCACCGCGCAGCTGGACCCCGCCGCGGGCGAGCCGCTCGCCCCCGATGACGGTCGAGGCCGCGGCCGGGGCGGCCGCCGCGGGGGTGGTCTCGGACAGGGGAAGGGCGGCGGCCGTCAGCCCGAGGGCGGCACGCCGGCTGAGCCGGGAACAATCGCGCATCCCGGGACCGTACACCGCATCCAACAGGGCCTTCCGAGGGGGAGCACCTCATTGGGCCAGGACTTTGCTGTCTTATGAAGAACCGATTTTCTCGACGCTCGCCGCACCGTCTCCGCCGTTACGCCTGCCCGGTCTCGAACCGCGAGATCCGGCCATCATCCTCCACGGTGAAGCTCCACCGGGTGCGCATCTCGCCCCAGGTGTCGTTGCGGTAGCGGGCGATGAGGGAGTGGCCGCCGTTGGACTCGTTGTCGACGTCCATGTGGCCGTGGGAGGAGAAGATCTCCTGGTCGATCCACTGGGCGAGGTCACGGTCGGAGCCGTCGTCGGCCATGGTGGCGTCGGGCGAGAGGAGGGACATGAAGCCCTCGCGGTCGTGCGCGTTGACGGCGGTGACGAAGGCGCGGACGGAGGGGTCCGAGAGCTTGGCTGGCTGAATCGGCATGGCGCCAGGCTCACACCGCTCCCCCGCCGCCGCCACTCCCACCACCCGAACGGCATCGCGGGCGCGCCCGATGGTGTGAGGGGTGTGAGGGTGGAAACGCGGGAGGGGACAACTGGTCTCCCGACCGACTGGTCTCCCGACCACCACCACTCGTCTCTGCTGCTGGGGAGTCACCGTGACCGCGACCGCGACCAACCGACGTGACCTGGGCCTGCTGCTGCTCCGGCTGGGCACCGGCGGGGTGCTCGCCGCGCACGGCGCGCAGAAGCTGTTCGGCTGGTTCGGCGGGCACGGCCTGGAGGGCACGGGCCAGTTCATGGAGTCCGTCGGCTACGCGCCGGGCAAGGCGAGCGCGACGATGGCGGGCCTCGCGGAGGCGGGCGGCGGCACCCTGCTGGCGCTGGGCCTGGCGACCCCGGCGGCGGGCGCGGCGGCGGTCGGCGCGATGGCCGGGGCGTCGGCGGTCCACATGCCCAACGGCTTCTTCGCCGCCGAGGGCGGCTACGAGCACGCGGCCAGCCTCGGCCTCGCCGCGGCCGGCCTCGCCATCACCGGCCCCGGCCGCTACTCCCTCGACCACGCCCTCGGCCACGTCGTCGACCGGGGCTGGATGGTCCCGGCGGCGATGGGCGTGACGGCGGCGGCCACGGCCGTGGTGATCGGCATGCGGGCGAGGCGGGTCCACCACAAGGAGGAGCCGGAGCAGGAGCCCCTGTTCGAGGACTGACGCTTGCCGCGGGAGCGGAATGTCACCCCCTCATGGCACCCTGCACGCCATGACCGACGACACACACCACCCGGACCTGTGGACCTCCGTCGACGACCTCTGGACCCGCCTGGAGGCGACCCGCGCGCACGCCGGCCGGGAAGGCGTCCTGCTCCGCATCCTGAAACTCTCCGAGGAGGTCGGCGAGGTGGCCGAGGCGGTCATCGGCGCGACCGGCCAGAACCCCCGCAAGGGCGTCACCCACACCTGGGACGACGTCCAGTCCGAACTCTGCGACGTGGCCATCACCGCGCTGGTGGCGCTCCGCACGCTGACACCGGAGGCACGGGCGGTGTTCGAGGAGCACCTGTCGGCCGTACGGCAGCGACCGCTCGGGCCGCGTGACCAGGCTCCGCGCTGACGTCAGCGGGTTCCGGCGAACCTCACGAAGGCGGTCCACTGCGGGGCGCCAAAGCGCAGTTGGGCACGGGCGGGGGCCTTGGAGTCCCGGATGTGGACGGCGTGGGGGGTGGCGGCGGCTTCGAGGCATTCGCCGCCCTCGTTGCCGCTGTAGCTGCTTTTTACCCAGGCAAGTGCGACTTCCAGGCAAGCGCCACCCTCGTTGCCGCTGTAGCTGCTTTTGAACCAGGCCAGGTGCTCGGGCTCGGCGGTGCTCATCAATCCCCCAGCATGCTCTCGATCAAGGCGATGGACTCCTGCATGGTGAGCGCCTGAGCCCTGATGCTTCCGTAGCGTGCGGCCAGGATACGTACTTCCTCCGGGTCAGTGGACAAGCGGGCGGAGTCCTGCACCTCGGTGTACCCAACCTGCCGTTTCCCCTTGGGTGTCAGCAGGATGAACGACCCGCCCATTCCGGCGTGTTCGGTCCGCTCGGTCGGCATGATCTGCAGCTCCACATTGCGCAGACCAGCCAGCCGGAGCAGGTGCTGCAACTGCTCCATGTGCACCGCCGGGCCGCCAAGGGGCCGTCGTAGCACGGACTCGTCGATGACGCAGCTGATCATGGGTGGCGGCCAGTGGGTCAGGATCTCCTGCCTCGCCAGCCGCGAGGCCACCCGGAGTTCGATGGTCTCCTCGTCCAGCAAAGGCTTCCGCATCTCGTACAGCGCCCGGATCCGTCGCTCGGTCTGGAACAGCCCGGGGATGTCATGGCAGCTGTAGTCGTTGATCTCCACGGCCTCCCGCTCCAGCCGGGCGTAATCCTTGAACCACGCCGGATGCCGGACCCGAGCCCGCGCCTTGGCCTTCTCGATGTCCTCGATGACGGCCTTCAACATGCCGCCCGCGCCCAGCACTTCGTCCGCGGCGATCAGGAACTCGGCCTGGGGCGTGCGCCTGCCCCGTTCCAGCGAGGAGATGAGGTCCTCGCTGTAGCCGAGCCGGTCCCCCAACTCCTTCTGGGTGAGCCCGGCCCGCTCGCGCAGCAGCCTCACCTGCTTGCCGATGGCCCGCACCAGGTCACTGCTCAACTCACCGTCGTCGTACGGCTCCGGTGTTTCCGACACCCCGTCCTCCGCCCTGCCAGGTCACGGCCGACACCCGGTACGGCACACGTTCCGTACCGGTACGCACACCCTCCGTACCAAGGGAATTCCTGGTCAGGTTAGAACGAGCCGAGCACGCTCGGTGACATGAAGTCACAAATCTCCACCCCCCGGTTCACCGCTCCCACTCCGCCCCGCTTCACTCAGCTCCTCAGCGCGACGCCCCGCGGTGCCCGTCTGGCGAGGTTGTTGACGGCTCATCAGCTGGTGGAGTGGGGCCGGCCGGCCTCCAGTACGCCTGTCGAGTCGGCGCTACTCGTCGTCGCCGAGCTGGCCGCGAACGCGGTGACCCACGGCAGGGTGAGAGGCCGCTGCTTCCGCCTCAGCCTCACTCTGGACACCCCGCGCACACTCCGCGTGGAGGTCGCCGACCCCCGGGGCGACCGCCCGCCCCGGCCCCGCGACACCGCCCCCACCGCCGAGTCCGGCCGCGGCCTGCTCCTGGTCGACACGCTGGCGACCCGCTGGGGCACCGCCCCGTACCCACCGTCGGGCAAGACGGTCTGGGCCTGCCTTCCGCTGCCCTGACAACCGGTGGAGCAGCAGAAGGGGCCTCCGACGCGGGTCGGAGGCCCCTTCCGGGACAAGGCGCACATAGCGGCAGACGAGTCGGGCTGTACGCCGGGTTCTGTTCCCCGGGGTCCTCGCGGACGCCGGGGCGACGGCCATCCATCTAGGGCCGGTGTTGCCACCGGCCTCGTGCGGTCTACCCGCGGACTCGGGCGGGCAGCCCTCGAACGTCCGCGCAGAAACACCGGGGTGTTTCCTTTTGACCTTGCTCCGGGTGGGGTTTACCTAGCTGCCCAGGTCGCCCTGGGCACTGGTGGTCTCTTACACCACCGTTTCACCCTTACCGGGGACCGAAGTCTCCGGCGGTCTGTTTTCTGTGGCACTGTCCCGCGGGTCACCCCGGGTGGCCGTTAGCCATCACCCTGCCCTGTGGAGCCCGGACGTTCCTCGGGGAGTCCCCTAAGGGGATTCCACGCGGCCGTCCGCCCGGCTCGTCTGCCGTGTGGACCATGGTACCGGGCGTCCGCGCCTGGTCGGTGCGGCGGCGGTCGCGAGGACCGAGCCGGCCAGGATCAGGGCGAACGCGGCCAGGACGGGGAGGGTGAGGCTCTCGTTCAGGAAGAGGGCGCCTGCCGCGACGGCGACCGCCGGGTTGACGTACGTGATCACCGTCGCCCGCGTCGGGCCCGTCTCCTTGATCAGCTCCAGGAACGCCACGAACGCGACCGCCGTGCAGATCACGCCCAGGCCGGCCAGCGCGGCCAGGACGGAGGGGGCGGGGACGGACGCAGGGCGGGTGAGGGCCGCCGCCGGGGCGTAGACCAGGGCCGCCAGGGTCAGGCAGGCCGCGGTGAGGTGCAGGGACGGGACGTCCTTCAGGCTGCGCGCGGCTATGAGGGGGGCCGTCGCGTAGCCCACCACCGTCAGGAAGACCTCGAAGAGGGAGCGGGTGTCGCCGCCCGTGAGGTGCGGGAGGGTGAGGACCGTGACGCCAGCCAAACCCAGGGCCAGACCCGTGACGCGGCGGGGGCCCAGGCGTTCCGTCTGGCCGAAGAAGCGGGCGGCGACGACTCCGACGATCGGTACGCCCGCGATCAGCAGGCCCGACGTCGAGCTGGACAGGTGCCGTTCCGCGTCGGTCAGGGTGAACCAGGGGACCATGATCTCCAGGCACGCGAAGGCCAGCAGGGGGCGCCAGTGGGTGCGGACCGTGGTGCCGAGGCCGCCCTGGCGGAGCGCGAAGGGGAGGAGCAGGGCCGCGCCCAGCGCGCAGCGCGTGAACACCACCACGGGCGGGGACACCGAGTCCACCGCCACCTTGATCATCAGGTAGGGGATCCCCCAGATCACTCCCATCAGGGAGAACAGGAACCAGCCGCGTGCAGTCATACGGCGAGTTTCGGACAGGTCAGCGGCGTGAGTCTTGAACGCTGTTGCGGTACGCCGCCGGCGTCACCCCGAGCACCCGGCGGAACCAGCGGGTCAGGTGGGCCTGGTCCGCGAAGCCCACGAGGGGGGCGACCTCGGCGGGGCGCAGTCCGGCCGCCAGCAGCTCCCGCGCCCTGGCCACCCGGTGCTGGGCGAGCCAGGCGTACGGCGGTATGCCCATGGTCGTACGGAAGGCCCGGAGGAGTTGGTAGCGGGACAGGCCCAGGTCCGACGCGAGGAGCGCGAGGGAGGGGGGTGCCGTCAGTTCGTCCGCCAGGCGGTCGCGGACGGTGCGCGCTATCGCCCCGGCGCCGGGAATGAGGTCGGGCGCCGAACGTGCCGTGGAGTGGCGGCGGGCCAGGGCGGTCAGCAGCCAGGGCAGGCGGGACTCGGCCTCCAACGAATCGGGGCAGGCGCTGAGTTCGGTGTGGGCGCGGCACAGGGCGGCGGTCAGCTCTGGGTCGTCGAGGAGGGGCTCGCGGAAGTGCGGGAGGCCGCCGAGGGTGCCGTCGGCCAGGAGGGACGGGTCGGCGTACAGGGCGCGGTAGGCGTACCCGTCGGTGGCGTTCTGGGGGCCGCCGGTGTGCATCTCGCCGGGGTCGAGGACGACGATCGAGCCGGGGCCGGTGCGGATGTGGCCGCCCCGGTAGTCGATGATCTCGGAGCCGCCGACGCAGACGCCGATCGTGTACTCGTCGTGGGCGTGCGGGGCGTAGGTGTGCCGGCGGAAGTTCGCGGTGAGCAGGTCGAGCGGGGGGCCGCAGCGGCCCAGCCGGGCCCTCGTCCACAGCGCCTGTTCTGCCATGGGCACCCCCTTCTTCGTACGGCCCACCGAGCGAAGCCCGTCGGTCGCGACGGCCCACCGAGCGAAGCCCGTCAGTCGCGTACGGGGTGCAACACCTGGCGGGGGCACTTCCATACCCGCGGGCTCGCACGGGTCGGCCGGTGCGGTCCGCACGGGCCCGCCGGCGCACGGGTCGGCCGGTGCACGGGTCGGCCGGTGCACGGGTCGGCCGGTGCACGGGTCGGCCGGTGCGGTCCGCACGGGCCCGCCGGCCTAGCCCGTCATCCGCTCCAGCGCGTCGAACGCCGACCCCAGTCGCGCCCGGTGGTCCTCGGCCACCTCCTCCACGGGATCCCCGGCGGACAGGCGGCGCAGGGAGGCGGTGACCACCGTGCGGTACGCGGCGATCGTGAGCGCGGCGAGGAGGACGGGGTCGGCCGCCGGCACGCCCGGGTCGGCGGAGGCCGCTTCGGTGAGGGCCGCGGCCAGGGCCGTCTCGACCTCGTCGAGGCCCTCGCGGGCGCGGGCCCGCAGCGCGGGTGACGCGGCGACGATCCGCCAGAACGGCGGGAGCGTCTCCCCCACCCCGCCCAGCGGGTGCCGTTCGTCGAGGAGGCGGAGGGTGAGGCGGCGCAGCGCGGCGAGCGGGGGTTCGCCCGGCGCGCGGTCGCGTACGGCGCCGGCGAACAGGGCGGCGGCCTCGGGGATGCGGTCGAGGAACAGGTCCTCCTTGCGCGGGAAGTAGTTGAAGACGGTCATCGTGGAGACTCCAGCGGCGGCTGCCACTTCCGCCACGGTCACCTTGTCGAAGCCGCGCTCGCGGAACAGGAGCGTGGCGATGTCCGAGATCCGCTGCCGGGTCTGTCTCTTCTTGCGTTCGCGCAGGGACCGCGGCTCCTGGGGCGGGGACTCGTCCATGGGGGGACGATAGTCCGGGGCCCGACAGTCCGAAAGTGTAGCCAGTCAAAAGATTTAGTGACTACATTGTGCGGGTGACGGATTACGACGTGGTGGTGGCCGGTGCGGGGCCGGTGGGGCTCTTCCTCGCGTGCGAGCTGCGGCTGGGCGGGGCTCGGGTGCTGGCCGTGGAGCGGCTCACCGAGGTGGACGAGACGATCAAGGCCGGCTCGGTCAACGTGCCGAGCGCGGTGTCGTTCTACCGGCGGGGCCTGCTGCCGGAGCTGAACGCGGTGTGGGAGGCGGCGCTGGAGCACCTGCGCGCCTTCAGGGACCGTCAGGGGGAGAAGGGCGAACCGGCCCGTCCGCCGGCGAAGTTCCTCGGCCACTTCGCCGGGATCATGATGGGCGCGGACCTGTTCGACGGCTCCGACCCCGCCTGGGCCGACCTCGGCCCCGCCCGTGAGGCCGGCCTCGTCGTGCCGCAGGCCGAGCTGGAGCGGATCCTGGGCCGCCGGGCCGCCGAGCTGGGCGTCGAGGTGCGCCGGGGCGTGGAGGTGACCGGCTTCGAGGCCGACGACGACGGGGTGACCGTACGGACGGGCAGGGGCCCGGTGCGGGCCGGCTGGCTGGTCGGCTGCGACGGCGGCCGGAGCACGGTCCGCAAGCTCGCCGGGTTCGGCTTCCCCGGCACCGACCCGGAGATCACCGGCTACCAGGCGATCGTCGAGATGACCGGCGACGAGCGGCTCCTGCCCGGCTGGAACACCACGGACGTGGGGACGTACGTCCACGGTCCCTTCCCCGGCCGCATCCTCACCGTGGAGTTCGACGGGCCCCCCGCCGACCGGTCCGCGGCGGTCACCGCCGAGGAGTTGCAGGCGAGCCTGCGCCGGGTGACGGGGGTGCCCGAGGTGAGCGTCGAGAAGGTCGTCTCGGCGACGCGGTTCACGGACAACGCCCGCCAGGTCTCCGAGTACCGCAAGGGCCGGGTGCTGCTCGCCGGGGACGCGGCCCATGTGCACTCGCCGTTCGGCGGGCAGGGGCTCAACCTCGGCATCGGCGACGCGATGAACCTGGGCTGGAAGCTCGCCGCCGTGGTGGCCGGGCGGGCGCCGGAGACGCTGCTCGACAGCTACACCGCCGAACGGCATCCCATCGGCGCCTGGGTGCTCGACTGGACCCGGGCGCAGATCGCGGTGATGCGGCCCGACCCGCACGCCCGCGCCCTGCGCCGCGTGATGACCGACCTGGCGCACACCACCGACGGCACCACCCACCTGGTCACGCGGATCTCGGGCATCTGGCAGCACTACGACCTTCCCGGCGGCCACCCGCTGACCGGCCGCAGCGCCCCCGACCTCGCCCTGACCGACGGCACCCGGCTCGGCGACCACCTGCACACCGGCCGCGCCCTGCTGCTCGACCTCGCCGACGACGGCGCGCTGCGCGCCCGCGCCGAGGGGTACGCCGACCGGCTGGACGTCCGCACCGTCGCCTGCCCGGAACGGCCCCGTCTCGCCGCCCTGTTCGTCCGCCCGGACGGCTTCGTGGCCTGGGCGGCGGACACCGCGGAGGGCACGGACGGCACGAAGGCGCAGGAGTTGGGCGATGCCCTGCGTCAGTGGCTGGGCGAGCGGGACCCGGTCGGCGCCCCCTGAGCCCCGGCCGCCGTCGGCGGACACGAGAGCGGCGGGCTCACGCGGGTGCGAACAGGATCTTCGCCGTGCCCGGGTCCGCCCGGGTGAGGCGGACCCGCAGGCGCCGGCCGAGCGGCAGGTGCTCGCCCTCGATGCGGCCGATGACCGCCGGGGAGTCCAGCTGGACGGTGCCGACGGTCGGCTGGTGGTCGGAGAGTTCGACCACGCAGCCGTCGAAGACCTCCCCCACCCGGTCCTTGAGCAGGGCGGCCTCGACGATGTCGACGCACTCCCGTTCGACCGTGCCCGCGCGCCGGGCGCCGTCGGCCATCTCGTGCGGGAGAGCGGGGAGCGCGGCGAGCACCCAGTCGGGCGGGGCCTGCCCGGCTACGGCGGCGAGGCAGATCTCGGAGGCGTAGCGGTCGACGAGGCGGCGCAGCGGTGCCGTGCAGTGGGCGTAGGGGGCGGCGACGGCGGAGTGGGTGGTGATGCCGGGCAGGACGCCATCCCGGAAGACGGTGTAGCCGGCGCCGCGCAGGAGGGTGGTGCACTCCTGGAGGAAGGCCGCGTGGTTCGGGCGGTGCGGGTCGAGGCCGCGGATGAGGCCCGCGTACGACAGGTGGTGCGGCCAGTCGACGTGCAGGGCGACGGCGGTACGGCGCAGCCGGGCGACGGCGCCGTCCGGGGCGACCGGGAGGGTGCGCAGGACGCCGGTGCCGTGGGCCAGCATCAGGTCGGCGGCGGCCATGCCGGTGAGCAGGGAGAGCTGGGCGTTCCAGCCCTCGGCGGGCAGCGGGGCGCGGTAGGCGAGGTGGTAGGTGTGGTCCTGCTCGGTGATCTCCTGCTCGGGCACGTTCAGGGAGATGCCGCCGCGTTCGACCTCCAGCCGCTCGCGGGCCTCGCCGATCTCCTTGAGGAGGGCGAGCGGTTCCTCGGCCCGGCCGCTGTCGATCCGCTGCTGCACGGTCGCGTAGTCCAGCCGGGCGCGGCTGCGGACCAGGGCCCGGCGTACGTCGACAGCGCCGGTACGGCCGTCCGCGTCCAGGTCGATCGTCCACAGCACCGCCGGGCGGACGCCGTCCGGGAGCAGGCTCGCGGCGCCCTCGCTGAGCACGGCGGGGTGCAGCGGGACGCGTTCGTCGGGGAAGTAGAGGGTGTTCACCCGGCGGTGCGTCTCGGCGTCGAGGTGGCCGCCGGGTACGACGAAGGCGGCGACGTCGGCGATGGCGTACCGGACGCGGTAGCCGGTGCCGTGCCGGGAGAGGTGGGTGGCCTGGTCGAGGTCGGTGGAATCAAGAGGTGGTCGCGCAGCGACTCTTTGGAAGGGTGGTGGCGGGCGACGGGCGGGAGGGTCGAGAGTGAAGAAGGGGAGGTCGGTGGCGTCGTGGGAGTCGTGGGAGGTGAGGGCGGGGGCCTTCGCCGACTGCTCGGCCTCCGCCTGCGCCTCGGCGGGGAAGGTCTCCGGGACGCCGAGTTCGGCTCGGAGCGCGGTGAGGGCGGCCCTGAGGGGGGCCTCGGGGGTGCCGGTCACGCGGATGGGGCGGCGGGGCATACTCCCGAGCGTAGGTCGGGGGCGGGTGGCAGGCACCCCGTACCCTGGCGCTGAGCCGAAGAGAAGGAGTACCTGGTGCTGGTCCTGCTGCCGCCCTCGGAAGGCAAGGCGCCCTCCGGGAAGGGCGCCCCGCTGAAGCCCGAGTCGCTGTCCCTGCCGGGGCTTTCGGCCGCGCGGGAGGCCGTGCTCGACGAACTGGTCGAGCTGTGCGCCGCCGACGAGGAGAAGGCGCGTGAGGTGCTGGGGCTGAGCGAGGGGCTGCGCGGGGAGGTCGCGAAGAACACCGGACTCCGGACGGCCGGGGCGCGGCCCGCCGGGGAGATCTACACCGGTGTCCTGTACGACGCCCTCGGCCTGGCCACGCTGGACGCGGCGGCGAAGCGGCGGGCGGCGGGCTCGCTGCTGGTCTTCTCGGGGCTGTGGGGGGCGGTGCGGGTCACGGACCGTATCCCCTCCTACCGCTGCTCGATGGGCGTGAAGCTGCCCGGGCTCGGCGCGCTGGCGGGGCACTGGCGGGCGCCGATGGCCGAGGTGCTGCCGGAGGCCGCGGGCGGCGGGCTGGTGCTGGACCTGCGGTCGGCGGCGTACGCGGCGGCGTGGAAGCCGAAGGGCGAGGTCGCCGGGCGGACCGCGACCGTACGGGTGCTGCACGCGCCGACCCGGAAGGTCGTCAGCCACTTCAACAAGGCGACCAAGGGCCGGATCGTACGGAGCCTGCTGTCGGCCGGGACCGCGCCGAAGAAGCCGGCGGAGCTGGTGGAAGCGCTGCGGGACCTGGGGTACGTGGTGGAGGCGGAGGCGCCGGGCAAGGACGGGAAGCCGTGGGCGCTGGATGTGCTGGTGGACGAGATCCACTGAGCACATCGAGCGGGCATTGCAGTATGTGCAACGTTCGTTGCGGGTGGTGCAGCGGCTCGGCACGATGAGGGCATGACGCCCTCCCCTTCGGCTGCCTCCGTGCTGGATCTCGCGCCCGTCGTGCCCGTGGTGGTCGTGTCCGACGCCTCCCGGGCCGTACCGCTGGCGCGGGCGCTGGTGGCCGGCGGGCTGCCCGCGATCGAGGTGACGCTGCGGACCCCGGCCGCGCCGGACGCGATCCGGTCGATCGCCGAGGAGGTACCGGACGCGGTGGTCGGTGCGGGCACGGTCCTCACCCCCGAGCAGGTGACGCGGTGCGTGGACGCCGGGGCGCGGTTCCTGGTCAGCCCGGGGTGGACGGACGCGCTGCTGGCGGCGATGCGGGGGGCCGGGGTGCCGTTCCTGCCCGGGGTGTCGACCGCTTCGGAGGTGGTCGCGCTGCTGGAGCGCGGGGTGCGGGAGATGAAGTTCTTCCCGGCGCAGGCGGCGGGCGGGACGGCGTATCTGACGTCACTGGCCGGGCCGCTGCCGCAGGCCCGCTTCTGCCCGACGGGCGGGATCGGGCCGACGACCGCGCCCGAGTACCTGGCGCTGCCCAACGTCGGGTGTGTGGGCGGGAGTTGGATGGTGCCGGCGGACGCCGTCGCCGCCGGGGACTGGGGCCGGGTGGAGGCGCTGGCGCGGGCCGCGGCGGCGCTGGGCGCGCCTAGGCGCGCAGGTGGGACGTGTCGTTGAAGAGCCGGACGCTCGCGTTGCCGTCCGCGTAGTAGGCCACGGCCGAGAGGGAGGCCGCCGAGAGTTCCATGCGGAACAGGGACTCCGGTGGGGCGCCCAGGGCGAGCTGGATCAGGGTCTTGACCGGGGTGACGTGCGTGACCAGGAGGACCGTGCGGCCGGCGCGAGCCGCGATCAGGCGGTCGCGGGCGGCGGCGATGCGCACGGCCGTCTCGGCGAAGCTCTCGCCGCCGCCGGTGGGGTGGGCCTCCGGGTCGGCGAGCCAGGCGGTGAGGTCGTCGGGGTGGCGGGTGTGGACCTCGCCGAAGGTGAGGCCCTCCCAGGCGCCGAAGTCGGTCTCCCTGAGGCCGTCGTCCGTCTCCACGTCCAGGCCGAGGCGTGCGGCGACGATGCGGGCGGTCTCCTGGGTGCGGGCGAGGGGGGAGGCGACGACGGCCTGGATCGTGCCGCGGGCGGCGAGGGCGGTGGCGGCGCGGTGGGCCTGGTCGCGGCCGGCGTCGGAGAGGGAGGGGTTGGTGCCGCCGCTGCCGGAGAAGCGTTTCTGGGGGGTCAGGGGGGTTTCGCCGTGGCGCAGGAGGACGAGGGTGGTGGGGGCGCCGAGGTCCGGGGCTTTGGACCAACCCCGGGTGGACTGGGTCGGGGCGGGGTTCTGGTGGGCCGGGGTGTGCTGGTGCGAGGTGGTTGGGGCGGGGTTCCGGTGGGCCGGGGTGTGCTGGTGCGGGTCGGTCGGGGGGGATGGGTGCTGCTCGCTGTGAGGTGCCGCTGCGCCCACCCGTGCCGCCCCAGCGGCACGATTGCCCGCAGCTGCGTGGGGTGAGGTGGGCGGCTCGGCAGCGGCGCTGCCCGCAGCTGCGTGGGGTGGGGAGGCCGACTCGGCGGCGGCGCTGCCGGCGGCTAGCGGGGATGGGGGGGCCTGCTCGGGGGCGGCGCTGTCCGCCGTCGCGGTTTCGGCGGCGTGAGTGGCCGTGGTTGCGCCGGCGGCGTGAGTGGTTGCCGTGCCGGGGGGTGGGCCCGCGTCCATCGCCTCGTTGGCCAGGCGGTCCGCGTGGGTGTTCTGGGAGCGGGGGATCCACTCGTAGGTGACGTGGGTCGGGGGGTGGGCGGCTCGGGCCTGGGTGGCGAGGGGCTTCATGTCGGGGTGTTTGATCTTCCAGCGGCCCGACATCTGCTCGACGACCAGCTTGGAGTCCATGCGGACGTGGACGCGGGCCATGGGGTCCAGGGCGTGGGCGGCGCTCAGGCCGGCGAGGAGGCCGCGGTACTCGGCGACGTTGTTGGTGACGACACCGAGGTACTCGGCGGCCTCCGCCAGGGTCTCCCCCGTCGCCGCGTCGATCACGACCGCGCCGTAGCCGGCGGGCCCGGGGTTGCCCCGTGACCCGCCGTCGGCCTCGACGATGAACTCCCGCACCGGCCCGGGCCCCCGGCTACAGACCCGACTCGGCCGTGCGCACCAGGATGCGGCGGCAGTTCTCGCAGCGGACCACGGTGTCCGGCGCGGCCGAGCGGATCTCGTTCAGCTCGGTGATCGCCAGCTCCTGGCGGCAGCCCTGGCAGGTGCGCTGGTACAGCTTGGCCGCGCCGATGCCGCCCTGCTGCTCGCGCAGCTTGTCGTACAGCTTGAGCAGGTCCGCGGGGACGGAGCCGGCGATGACCTCGCGCTCCTTGGTGACCGAGGAGGCCTCGGCGTCGAGTTCCTCGAACACCGTGTCCCGGCGGCCGGTCGCGTCGTCGATCTTCGACTGCACGGAACCGACCCGCTCGGTCAGCTCGGCGACCCGCTCCTGCGCGCCCTCGCGGCGCTCCATGACCTCCAGGACGATGTCCTCCAGGTCGCCCTGCCGCTTGGCGAGGGAGGCGATCTCGTGCTGGAGGTTGGACAGGTCCTTCGGCGAGGTGACCGCGCCGGAGTCCAGGCGCTGCTGGTCGCGGGCGGCGCGCCGGCGCACCTGGTCCACGTCCTGCTCGGCCTTCGTCTGCTCGCGGGCGCAGTCGCTCTCCTCGGTCTGCGCGGCCACGAGCAGGTCGCGCAGCTGCGTGAGGTCCTTGGTCAGCGACTCGATCTCGGCGTGCTCGGGCAGCGACTTCCGCTTGTGCGCGAGCTGCTGCAGGCGGACGTCGAGGGCCTGGACGTCGAGGAGTCGGATCTGGTCGGCGGGCGCGGCGTTCAGTTGGGGGCTCCTACTGGTTGTCGGTGGCGGTGGACGCCGCGTGGGCGGTCCAGGGGTCGGTGACCGTCTTGGAGACGTGGACCCTGAGGTCCCAGCCGTGGCGGTCGGAGATCTCGTCGAGCTGGCTCGCGGCCAGCTCGCACCAGGGCCACTCGGTGGCCCAGTGCGCCGCGTCGAGCAGCGCGAGGGGGCTGTGGGCCACCGCCTCGGAGGCGGGGTGGTGGCGCAGGTCGGCGGTGAGGAAGGCGTCCACGCCGGCCGCGCGGACGTGGTCGAAGAGGCTGTCGCCGGACCCGCCGCTGACGGCGACCGTGCGGACGAGCGCCTCGGGGTCGCCGGCCACCCGGATGCCCTGAGCGGTGGCGGGCAGCCGCTCGGCGGCGCGGGCGGCCAGCTCGCGCACGGTGAGCGGGTGGTCCAGCTCGCAGACGCGGCCGAGGCCCCGGCAGCCGGCCGGGTCGGTGGGGTCCGGGACGAGCGGTCGTACCACGCGGAGGTCGAGCGCTCCGGCGAGCGCGTCCGAGACGCCGGGGTCGGCGGTGTCGGCGTTGGTGTGGGCGACGTGCAGCGCGATGTCGTTCTTGATCAGCGTGTGCACGACCCGGCCCTTGAAGGTGGACGCCGCCACGGTCGTCGTACCGCGCAGGTAGAGCGGGTGGTGGGTGACGAGCAGGTCGGCGCCGAGCTTCACCGCCTCGTCGACGATCTCCCCTACGGGGTCCACGGCGAAGAGGACCCGGGTGATCTCCTGGTCGGGGTCGCCCACGACGGTGCCGACCGCGTCCCAGGACTCGGCACGCTCGGCGGGCCACAGGTTCTCCAGCGCGGCGATGACTTCAGACAGACGGGGCACGGGCCAAGGCTACCTGGCTGTCCTGCGGTGCCGTACCGCGTCCGGCGTACCGCTCGGGCTCAGCACACCCGCCCCCGCACCCTCAGCTGAATCGCTTCTGCACCACCCGTATGTGTGAAGTGGGGTCGGCCGGTCCCACGCCCGTGCGTACGAAAACTAGCTTCGTCGCCGGAGGTGACCGAACCATGACGGCCTGTGCGATCGAACCCCCGTCAGCGGCTCCCGGTGACGGTGCGCCGGAGGCCGGGTGCGCCATCACGGCGGACGGCGCGTACGGCGCCCGCCTCGCCCGGGACGGCGACTCCTGGTTCCCGGAGCGCTGGACGCTGGACGGCCCGGAGCCGTACGCGGTGCCGCTGCCCGGCAACCAGCCCGAGGAGCCCGGCACCGAGGTGCAGCCGATGGGCGACGGGCGGGTGCTCATCCACCGGCTGGTGGAGCAGCGGCACGCGTTCTCCCTGCTGTACCCGACCGGGCCCGGCACCGGCGAGCTGCCGCTGGGCGCGGTGGAGTGCCCGGAGCCCGGCACCCGGCTGACGCTGCTGCCCCCGGCCCCCGACGGCACGCGGGCCTACGCCCTCGCCGCGGGCCCGCGGACCACGGCGCTGTGGCTGGTGGCGGGCGGCACCTTCGGACCGGAGCGGCTGACCGAGGTGCCGGGGCACTGCTCGGGCGGGGTGTGGCTGGACCGCGCCGGCCGGATGCTCGCGCTGGACCGGGAGCTGGGCGGCCGGACCAAGACCGTGGTGCTGGACCTGGAGCGCGGCGGGGAACTCTCGCCGCTGCTGCAGATCGCGGCCGGCAGCGACGACCGGCTGCTGCTCGCCGATCCCGACAGCGGGCTGCTGCTCATCTCCTCGGACGCGCCGTCCCCGGGGCGGGCACGGCTCGGCTGGGGGGTGCTCGGCAGCACGCTGCCGGTGCGCTCCCCGGAGAGCCTGCGCGTCCCGGACTGCGCGGTCACACCGTTCGCGATCCAGCCGGGGCAGGTGCTGATGCCGGAGAGCTGCTCGGTGGCGCTGCGGATCGACGGGCCGTTCGGCAGCTGGGTCGGCGTGTGGCGGCCGGCCGGGGGGCGGGTCCGTCACCTTCCGGCGCCCGACGGCTGGTTGACGGGGGCGGGTCTGTGGACGCGGGACGGGGTGCTGCGGCTGCCGTACGCCACGGAGGAGGTGCGGTGCGGTGTGGCGGAGGTGCGGTGCGGTGCGGAAGAGGTCCCTTGCGGTATGGGGGACTTGACGGCGCCGGCCGAGACGGGTGGCGTGGGGGACGCGTGCGGGAAGGCCGACGCGTCCGGCGCTTCCCCGGCTCCGGCCCCGGTCCCCGACGTGTCCGAAGAACCGGCGGACAGGGACCCGCCGGGGCCCGCCGCGAGGCGTCCCGTGCCGTTGCAGCAGGCGCCATTGGGGGGACTTGTAACGAAGTAGCACCGGTCGGCGTGCCCGCCTGGATTCGGCCCGAGGTGTGCCGGTTACACTCGCCCGGCTGTAAGAGATCATGTTGACGGGGTGAATTCTTCCGATGAGCGACACCAGCACGACGCAACCGCTGTCTGCCGGCTCTTCCGACGTGGACGGCCACGGCCGGCACCGGGGTCCGGTCGCGGCCCAGGACGACGAGTCGAGCCCGCGCGGCCGGCACCGCAAGCCGGCGGACGACAAGGCCGAGGCGGCTGTCTGACGGTCGTACAGGTCACACATGAGGGGGCGTCCACCGGTCGGCGGACGCCCCCTCACCTGTGTCACCCCGGGGTCACTCCCGACACCCCTGTCACCCCCGTCACTCCCGCTTGAGCGCGAGGACCTCGGCGGCGGCGAACGTCTCCCCCGGCGGCCGGTCCGCGTAGTGCGGGGTGAGCAGCGCGTCGAGTTCGCCGTAGCCGAACGTCTCCTGCTTGCTGTCGAACTTCGCCCGCACCCGGGGCCGTTCGACGATCGCGACCATGCCGCCGTGGACGACGAGCAGCTGGCCGTTGACCGGGGCGGCGGCCGGTGAGGCCAGGTAGCCGACGAGCGGGGCGACGTGTTCGGGGGCGAGGGGGTCCAGGCGGCCTGCGTCCGGTTCCTGGAAGCCCGCGAAGACGTCCTCGGTCATCCGGGTGCGGGCGCGCGGGCAGATCGCGTTCGCGGTGACGCCGTACTTGGCGAGGGCGAGCGCGGTGGAGGTGGTGAGGCCGACGATCCCGCCCTTCGCCGCCGCGTAGTTGGGCTGTCCGGCGGAGCCCGCGAGGAACGCCTCCGAGGAGGTGTTCACGATCCGGCCGTACACCGGCGCCCCGGCCGCCTTGGACCGCTCCCGCCAGTGCGCGGCCGCGAAGTGGGTGGTGTTGAAGTGGCCCTTGAGGTGGACGCGGATCACCGTGTCCCACTCGTCCTCCGACATGGAGAAGATCATGCGGTCGCGCAGGATGCCCGCGTTGTTGACGAGGATGTCGAGCCTGCCGTACTCGCGGACGGCCAACCCGACGAGTTCCCCGGCCTGTTGGTGGTCGGCTATGTCACCGGTGTGGGCGACGGCCCGGCCGCCGGCCGCGCGGATCTCGGCGGCGACCTCCTCGGCGGGACCGGCGGAGGCGGCACCGGAACCGTCCCGGCCGGGCTGTCCGTAGTCGTTGACGACGACGGACGCGCCGAGCCGGGCGAGTTCCAGCGCCTCGGCCCGGCCGAGGCCGCGCCCCGCGCCGGTGACGACGGCGGACAGCCCTTCGAGTGGCAGTGTCGTGGCAGGTGTCCGTGTCATGGCAGGTGTCCGTCCGTCGTCAGATCTCGATGCAGGTGCGCAGGGCCGTGCCGGTGCGCATCTGGTCCAGTGCCTCGTTGATCTCCGCCAGCGGTACCCGGTGGGTGATCAGCCCTTCCAGGTCGATGCGGCCGGCCCGCCACAGGGCGATCGTGCGCTCGTAGGAGCGCAGCACGTCGCCGCCGCCGTACATGGAGGGCAGGATGCGCTTCTCGTCGAAGAACAGCTCGAACATGTTGAGCTGGAGGTGGTCGTCCATGGCGCCGGCGCCGACGACGACGAGGGTGCCGCCGCGCCGGGTGTTCTCGTAGGCAGTGCGGGCGGTGGCGGAGCGGCCGACGACCTCGAAGACGTAGTCGAAGCCCTCGCCCCCGGTGACCTGCTGTTTGGCGTCGGCCAGTTCCTCGGGGGCCACGGCCCTCGTGGCGCCGAACCTCAGGGCGGACGCGCGCCGGGAGGCGACCGGGTCGACGGCGACGATCTCGGCGGCGCCCCTGAGCCTGGCCCCTTGCACGGCGGAGATGCCGACGCCTCCGCAGCCGATCACGGCGACGGACGAACCGGCCTCCACGTCGGCGGTGTTGAGGGCGGCGCCGAGTCCGGTGGTGACGCCGCAGCCGATGAGGGCGGCGATGTCGAAGGGCACGTCGTCGGGGATGGGCACGGCGCAGCCCGCGTCGACGACGACCTCCTCGGCGAAGGTGCCGGTGCCCGCGAAGCCGAACAGGTCGCCGCCGGAGCGCTTGAAGTTGGGGGTGCCGGCGTTCATGAAGCCGGCCAGGCACAGTTCGGTCTGGCCGCGTCTGCAGGCGGGGCAGGCGCCGCAGGCGGGCAGCCAGCACAGGACGACCCGGTCGCCGGGCTTCACGTGACTGACGTTGTCGCCGACGTCGATGATCTCGCCGGCGCCCTCGTGGCCGGGTACGAACGGGGCGGGCTGGGGCAGCACGCCGTTCATCGCGGACAGGTCCGAGTGGCACAGTCCGGTGGCCCGGATCCGGACCCGGACCCTGCCGGGGCCGAAGCCGACGGCCTCGACGTCGTCGTGGACCTCCAGCTTGTCCTGGCCGATCTCGTGCAGTACGGCTGCGCGCATGGTGCGGCTCCCCTCACGGGCTTCTCAGGTACGGGCCTCTCAGGTACGGGCCGGCCAGGCACAGACCCCTCAGGCACGGCCCCTCAGGCACGGCCCCTCAGGCACGGCCTCTCAGGCACGGCCTCTCGGGCACGGCCTCTCAGGAGTGCTGGACGATGGTGTCGGCGAGGACCGGCGCGTCCTCCCTCTCGACGGCGCTCACGGTCACCTGGATCCGGCCGTCGCCCCGCCACATGCGGACGCGCAGGGTCTCCCCCGGGAACACGACCCCGGCGAACCGGGTGCTGTAGCACCGCACGCGGGTCACGTCGCCGCCGAGGAGGGAGTCGACAACCGCCTTCAGGGTGATCCCGTAGGTACACAGCCCGTGCAGGATGGGCTTGTCGAACCCGGCGAGCTTGGCGAACTCCGGGTCGGCGTGAAGGGGGTTGAGGTCGCCGGAGAGGCGGTAGAGCAGGGCCTGGTCGGGGCGGACGGGCCGCTCGACGGTCCGGTCGGGCTCGCCGGTGGGCGGTTCGGGCCGGGCGGAGGGCCCGCGGTCGCCGCCCCAGCCGCCCTCGCCGCGTACGAAGATCTGCGCGTCGTTGGTCCACAGGGGACCCTCGGCGTCGGCGACCTCGGTGCGCATCACGAGGACGGCGGCCTTGCCCTTGTCGTACACGGCGGCGATGCGGCCGGTGGCGGTGGCGGCGCCCGCGGTCGGCAGGGGCCGGTGGATCGTGAGGGTCTGGCCGCCGTGCAGCACCGTGGCGAGGTCGACG
Source organism: Streptomyces sp. L2 (assembly GCF_004124325.1). Taxonomy (NCBI): domain Bacteria; kingdom Bacillati; phylum Actinomycetota; class Actinomycetes; order Kitasatosporales; family Streptomycetaceae; genus Streptomyces; species Streptomyces sp. L2. The sequence continues at coordinate 5,699,448 of NZ_QBDT01000001.1, read as the reverse complement.
TCCACGCCGGGCATGGACAGGCCGCTGATCACCCCGGGCGAGCCGGAGCCGGCGACGGTGGCGAAGCTCGGCAGCACGTGCAGCCGGGACTCCAGGGTGTAGCGCAGCTCGTCGGGGTCGGTGGCCGGGCTCTCCTTGTCCGGGTCGGTGCCGGCGCCGATGCCGAGGTGGTAGAGCTGGACGTCCTTGGCGGTCCAGCTGATCCCACCGGTCCGGGGCTCGGCGGCGAGGGCGGCGGCTGCGTCGATGGGCATGGGGCTCCTGACGGGTCTCAAGACCTCGGTGCGGACGTCCGCACCGTCGGCCGCACCGAGGTCGCGCATGGGCGGATCTAGAACGGGTTCCAGTCCGGCGCCCTCTGTATAGCCGAGGGCTCGGCACTTGTGAAGGCTCCTGACGTTGTGTCAGATCAGTCGGTGGGGCGGGCGGGCCGGGCGGCACCCGTGACATTTGTCCCGCCCGGCTGCGTACATCCGCCTCTGCCGCGCGCGGGCCGCGCGCTCCTAGCCTCGTGGGAGTTCGTACGCTGTGCTCTCGCACCGGCGCGGTGCGGGACCATCTGACCGGGGGACATTCCGACATGACGTGGTGGCTGAGAGTGAAGGGCCAGGTTGCCGCCTGGCAGGAGGCGCGGGCGCGCTGGCGCGAGGACATGGAGCGGTTCCGGGCGGCGCAGCGGGCGGCCCGGAAGAACGGCGAGACGCCCGCGGTGGACCATCCGGGCCCGCCGCCCACCGGGTTCACCCTGCTGCCCTGGCTGCTGATGGTCTCCGGCGCGGTGTCCGACGTGCTGCAGGGCAAGGCCGCCGAGCCGTGGCTCGGCGGCGCGGGCCTGCTCGCCTTCGGCGTCCTGTACGTCTACGTCACCTTCCGCACCTTCGACCGGAGCAAGCGCGAGGCGGTGCCCACCCGGGTGGCGCTCCTCCTGATGGCCCTGCTGACCACGGGGCTCGCACTCTGCTACGGCGGCAACTGGCTGACGCTGTTCCCGCTGCTCGGCCTCGCCACGGGCGCCACGCTGCGCGGCCCCTGGCTGGGCAAGGTGGGCCTCCTGCTGGCCGTGTACGCGGGCCTGATCTCCGCCTACCACGACGGCTCCGACGGGGTGAACATCGCGTACGCCACGTTCCTGTCCAGCATGGTGACCGCGGCGATCCTCGGCCTGTCCGAGGCCGTACGGGAGCTGCGCGCGGCCAGGGAGGAGCTGGCCCGGAACGCGGTGGAGGAAGAGCGGCTGCGGTTCTCCCGCGATCTGCACGATCTGCTCGGGCACACCCTGTCGGTGATCGTCGTGAAGTCGGAGGCGGCCCGGCGGCTGGCCCCGCGGAACATGGACGCCGCGCTGTCGCAGATCGGCGACATCGAGTCGGTGGGGCGGCAGGCCCTCACCGAGATCCGCGAGGCGGTGACCGGCTACCGCGAGGGCAGTCTGGCCACCGAGCTGACCCGGGCCCGCTCGGCGCTGTCGGCGGCCAGCGTGGAACCGGTGGTGCGTCAGTCGGGGACGCCGCTCACCCCGCAGACGGAGGCGCTGCTCGGCTGGGTGGTGCGCGAGGCGGTCACCAACGTGGTCCGGCACAGCGACGCCGGGCGCTGCGAGATCACGGTCGAGAGCAGCGCCGGGCTGGTCCGGCTCACCGTCACCGACGACGGCAGCGGTACGGCCGTCGCCCCGCCCCGGGAGTCCGGCGGCATCGGCGGGACCGGCCTGAAGGGGCTGACCGAGCGCCTCGCGGCGGCGGGCGGCTCCCTCCGGGCCGGCCCGTCGCCGCGCGGCGGCTTCACCGTGACCGCCGAACTCCCGGTGGAGCCGGCGGAAGTGCCGTCGTCCGGACCGGCCGGATCAGTGGGATCGGCTGGATAGCTGGATCAGCGGGATCGGCCGGATCGGCCGGATCGGCCGGATCGGCCGGATCGGCTACGGCGCCCAGGGCGAACTGACCGCCCATGTCACGTCGGCGGCCCAGGAGGCTGTGCTGTCCCAGGCGTTGGAGCCGCCGTCGCTCGCTATGTAGACGTTGTAGTCGTAGTGGCGCAGGTAGCGCGTCGGGTAGTTGTACGAGGCGAACGACGTGCCCGAGCCGTTCTTGCCGCTCTGCGGGCAGAACGTGGCGTCGGCCCTGAACTGGGCCGTGCCGTCCATGGGCTGCCGGGACAGCTTGAAGTCGAAGTGGCGCAGGAAGTCGCCGGGATAGTTCCGGGACTCGAAGGAGACGCAGGAGCCGTCCGCGAGGCCGCGGCGGACGATCCAGGTGGCGTCGTTCCTGTCGAGGGCGGAACTGCCCGACGTCACCGGGGAGATGACGGCCGCGTCGTTCTGGTGCCGGACGTAGTCGCCGGTGCAGCAGGAGGTCGTCGCGCGAAGGGAGATCTCGGAGCCGGGGTTCAGGGTGCCGGTGGTGCCGGTCGGGCCGCCGTAGCCGGCGGAGACGATGTTCGCCTGGACGGCGTCGTCGGCGGCGTCCGTCGGGATGCCGGAGGTCATGACGCCCTCGAAGAAGGAGCCGATGGAGCCGTTGCTGTTGTCCCCGCCGGTGCCGAGGACGATGGCGCCCTCCTGGTGCATCGGCGAGTAGCCGCTCCGGGTCGGCTCACCTCCGGAATAGGTGGTGGTCAGTCCGCCCGACTGCGCGTTGCCGTATTTCAGCGCGAAATGGTTCTGCCCGTTGTTCTTCAGCAGGGCCGTCACGAACGGGACGGGTCCGGTGCCGGTGTTCGCGGTGTTCCTGCTGTATCCGGCGTCGGACTGGAACAGCCCGTTCTCCAGGTCGGCCTGTACCCAGGGGCCCTTGCCGTAGCAGGGGGCGAACCAGCATTCGGTGCCGAAGTTGATGGCGTCCATGTGCCCGTTGCCGGTGTCCATGTTGTTGGTCTCGGCATTGCCGTAGTCGAAGCAGCAGCGGCCGTTGACGTGCGTGCCCGAGGTCACCATGTACATCCCCTCGGCCTGCCCGTTCACGGCCACGCCCGAGGTGGTGTTGTCCCGGTAGCCCATGCCGGCGGAGATCTCCAGGCCGTAGACCTGGTGGCCGCCGACGGTCACCGGCAGCGCGTCCGCGGGCGCGGCGACGTTGGCCGCGCCGGCGCCGCCGGCGCCCTCGACGGTGAGGTCGTTGTGGCGGGGGGACTGGTCGTGTATCTCGGTGATGACGCAGGTCGTGCCGGAGCAGAAGGAGTCCTGCGCGGCCGCGTCGGCGTACCCGCCGGCCGTCAGCGGACCGATGTTCCTGGTGGCTCCGTCGGAGGCGCGCCGCACCTGGTACAGGGGGCCGTCGTACGAGGAGTACAGCGCCCGCACGAGGCTGTGGGCGGCGACGCACGGGGTGCCCGCGGCGCCGTAGACGTCACAGGGCAGCGAACCCGCGGCGGCCGCGGGCGGGGCGCCGGCGCCGAGGAGCAGCCCGGCGAGGGTGGCGCAGACGGCGAGGAGGGAGAGCGCGGCGCTTCTCAGCGCGTGGGGGCGGAGCCTGAGCGGCGGGCGGGGGGCTATGGGGAACACGGGGCACCTCTGATCTCTGATCGAAATACCGGACAACGTTCGATCGAAATACCGAACTCCCTTCTTCGCCGAAATACCGAACGAATAGCGGGAAATTCAGAGGCGATTGTTTTGGCATCCTGAGTCCGCGTCAAGACCCGTGGAACGACGAGAACGAGCCGCTGGAATGGCTAGACTCGGGACGTGACCGACATCCGCGTGCTGCTCGCCGAGGACCAGGGCATGATGCGCGGCGCCCTGGCCCTGCTGCTCGGCATGGAGGACGACATCGAGGTGGTCGCCCAGGTCGGGCGGGGCGACGCGATCGTGGACGCCGTCCTGCTGCACCGCCCGGACGTCGCCCTGCTGGACATCGAACTCCCGGGCAGGAGTGGCCTGGACGCGGCGGAGGACCTGCGCACGCGGGCGCCCGACTGCCGGGTGCTGATCCTGACCACCTTCGGCCGGCCCGGCTACCTGCGCCGGGCCATGGAGGCGGGCGCCGCCGGCTTCCTCGTCAAGGACGGCCCGGTGGAGGAACTCGCCGCGTCGATCCGCCGCGTGCTCACCGGCGAGACCGTGGTGGACCCGGCCCTGGCCGCCGCCGCCCTCAGCGCCGGACCGAATCCGCTGACGGCCCGTGAACGCGAGGTGCTGGAGGCCTCGGTGGACGGCGCGACGGTCGCCGACATCGCGAGCCGCCTGCACCTGTCCGAGTCCACCGTCCGCAACTACCTCTCCTCGGCCATCGGCAAAACAGCCACCCGCAACCGCACGGAAGCGGTCCGGGAGGCCCGGCAGCGGGGGTGGCTGTGAACCGGCCCGAGGGCTACTTGGTCACCTCCGCCGACTTGTAGGTCGTGTCGCCGGGGGCCACGCACGCGAACCAGTTGGCCCCGGGGAAGCCGTACACCGACTTGATCTGCGCCTGCGTCAGATCATTAGGGGTGTTGTCGGGGAGCAAATTGCCCACGGTCGACCTGCCGTCCTTCCAGTGGCAGGTGACCTGCTTGGCCGACGTCGCGACCTGACCCACGACCAGGCGCGAAGGGCCTGAGTCCGCGGTCAGGGGAGCCGGGAAAGCCCGCAGGTCAGCGCCCTTGAGATGGGGCATCGCGACGGTGTCCCACGTGACCGTCCTGATCCCCTGCTGGTCGTAGTGGCTGGTGACGTAGTAGCTGGTCTTGCCGATGAGATCGGAGGGACTCCCCGTGCCGGCGGGGACGAGCCCCCATTCGGCCAGCGCCTTCACCTGCTTGACGGCCTCGGCCCGGTTGCGTGGCGGACCCCAGACCTTGATGCCCACGCCCCAGCCCTTGCCCTCGTACTTACCAACGGCAATGTGCGTGATCCACGGCTCGTACACATGCCGTTCCTCCACCGAGGCTCCTCTGCTGGCCTCGTCCGCGGTGTTGCGGCCCGGCAGCCCGGTCACCGCCAGCGTCGCCCCGGTCGACCCCGCCAGGACCACAGCCGTCGCCGCCACCACGGCCCAGCGCCGCGCCCTGCGGCGGCGGCCGCCCCGGACGACCGCGTCCACGGGGGCTATGCCGATCTCGACGTCCTCCGCGGCGTCCGCGAGGAGGAGGGCGATGTCCGTCTGCTTCATGTCGTGCCTGCTCTCCCTGTCCGCGCTCGTCACTTTCGCCCTCCCTGCGTCACCATGTCGGCCAAGCCCGGTATGGTGCGGAGTTTCGCGATCCCCTTGGCCGCGTTGCTCTTGACCGTGCCGACCGAACAGCCCATCGCCGCGGCCGCCTGGGTCTCCGTCAGGTCCTCCCAGTAGCGCAGGACCACCGCCTCGCGCTGCCGCGGGGGCAGCTGGGCGAGCGCGGTGAGCAGGGCGCTGCGGTCCTCGGCCTGGCCGATCACGTCGCCGGTGTCGGCCACCTCGTGCACCAGGCCGGAGTCGTCCTTCGGGGCCAGGAACTCCTTGAGCCTTCTTCTGTGCTTGCGCGCGTGCGCGTTGACCATCACGCGGCGTACGTAGGCGTCGGGATCGTCCGCCGAGCCGACCTTGCGCCAGGCCACGAAAGCCTGTTCGAGCGTCGTCTGGACCAGGTCCTCCGCGGCGTGCTGCTCCCCTGTGAGGAGAAACGCCGTACGCACCAGCCGCGGCCAGCGGCTGACCACAAAGCCCTGGAACTCCTCGCTCCGAGCCTGCTTCCGATCCCCCATGGGCACCTCCTAGATGTCAAAAGGAGTCCACGGACCCACCGGATCGTTGCCTCACTTCGCAGTCGTCTGCGAATTTTTTCGCGGGAGCCACGCCAGCATCAGGGCGGCTGCTGCCAGCAGCAGGATCGCGCTGGTGCGGAAGGCGAGGGCGTAGCCGTCGGTGAGGGACTCGGCGGCGCCGGTGTGGGCGTTGCGGCTCGTGCGGGCCGCCGCGATGGTGGACATGACCGCGAGGCCCAGGGAGCCGCCCATGGTGCGGGAGGTGTTGATGAGGCCGGAGACGAGTCCGGCCTCCTCGGGGGCCGCGCCGGAGGTGGCCAGGGAGGCGAGCGGGGTCGCGGCCAGGCCGGCGCCGAGCATCATGAGGATGCCGGGGATCATGATGGCGGTGACGTAGGCGCCGTGGGGGCTCATCGTGGACTGCCAGGCGAAGCCGGCCGCCGCGAGCAGGGTGCCCGACGTCGCCACGGTCCTGGCGCCCGCCACCCGCATCAGGCGCGGGGCCAGTTTGGAGCCGATGATGACGGACAGCGAGCTGGGCACCAGGGCGAACCCGGCCTCCAGCGGTGTGTAGCCGAGGACGTTCTGCGCGTAGAGGGTCATGAAGTACCACATGCAGAACATGGCCGAGCCGGACACCAGCATCGCCGCGTTCGCCGAGGCCACCGACCTGATCCGCAGCAGGCCCAGAGGCATCAGCGGTGCCGCGGTGCGGGATTCCACGAGCAGGAACAGGCCGAGCAGCGCGAGCCCGGCGAGCAGTGGTGCCAGCGTCGCCGCGGCGGTCCAGCCCTCGGCCTCGGTCTGCACGATGCCGTAGGCCAGGGTGGCCAGTCCCGCCGTCGCCAGCAGCGCGCCCGGGAGGTCGAGCCGGCGTCCGTCCCCGGCGCGGCTCTCCGTGAGCCAGAGCACGGAGCCGGCCAGCACGACCGCGCCGACCGGCACGTTGATCAGCAGCACCCACCGCCAGGACAGCACGTCCACCAGCACCCCGCCGACCAGTCCCCCGGCGGCCCCGCCGCCCGCGCCCACCGCGGTCCAGGTGGCGACGGCCCGCGCGCGGGCCGGGCCCTCCGGTACCGCCGCGGTCAGCAGCGTCAGCGTCGAGGGCGCCAGCACGGCCGCGCCGAGGCCCTGCACGGCCCGCGCCAGCAGCAGCTGCCAGCCCTCCTGGGCCAGGCCGCCGCCCAGCGACGCCAGCGTGAACAGGGCGAGGCCGACGAGGAACATGCGCTTGCGGCCGTACAGGTCGCCGGCCCGGCCGCCGAGGAGCATGAACCCGGCGAAGGCGATGGCGTACGCGTTCACCACCCACTGCAGGCCGGACGCGCTCAGCCCCAGGTCGGTCCGCATCGACGGCAGGGCGACGTTGACGACGGACACGTCGAGGACGACCAGGAACTGTCCGGCGCAGGCCAGGGCCACCACCAGCCAGGTGGGGGGTGTCGTACGACGGGATATGAGGGGTGAGGCGGGCGAGGTGTCGGCGGCTTCGAGCATGAGTGTCATGCTCTCAAGCCGGTTACGGTCCTTGCATCGGCATTTCGCCGGACGCGGTCCTGGGTCCGGGGTCGTACGACCGGACGCCCAGCGGTACGGCCGGGTCAGCGCCCGTCGCGGCGCCGGGCCAGCCCCGTCGCGGCGCCGGGTCAGCCCCCGTCCCGTACCGCCCGCAGCAGGGTCACCACCGCCGCGCCGCCCAGGCCGATGTTGTGGGCGAGGCCGACGCGGGCGCCCGGTACCTGCCGTTCCGCCGCGTCCCCGCGCAGCTGCCAGACCAGTTCGGCGGCCTGCGCCAGGCCCGTCGCGCCCAGCGGGTGACCCTTGGAGATCAGCCCGCCGGAGGAGTTCACCACCCACCGGCCGCCATACGTCGTCGCGCCCGACTCGACGAGCTTGCCGGACTCCCCCGGCGCGCACATGCCGAGCGCCTCGTACGTCAGCAGCTCGTTGACGGAGAAGCAGTCGTGCAGTTCGACGACGTCCACGTTCTCGATGCCGAGCCCCGCCCTCTCGTACGCCTGCCGGGCCGCCTCGCGGGACATGGGCTGTCCTACGACGTCGACGCACGAGCCGGAGGCGAAGGACTCCTCGGTGTCCGTGGCCATGGCCTGTCCGGCGATCTCGACGAGTCCGGTCAGGGCGCGCCGCTCGGCGAACCGCTCCGACACCACCACGGCCGCGGCCGCGCCGTCCGAGGTCGGCGAGCACTGGAGCTTGGTCAGCGGCCGGTGCACCGTGCGGGCGGCGAGGATGTCGTCGACGTCGTACACGTCCCGGAACTGGGCGTACGGGTTGTGCGCGGAGTGCCGGTGGTTCTTGGCGGCGACGGCGGCGAGCTGGGCCTCGGTGGTGCCGTACCGCTCCATGTGCTCACGGGCGGCGGCGCCGAAGATCTGGGCGGTCGGCGGGCTCGCCTCGAAGCCGTGCCGGGCGGCCATGACGCCGTAGTGCCGGGCGACGGGTGACGTGGCGAAGTCCCCGCCGTCGGCGCCTCCGCCCAGCGCGCCCTTCTTCATCTTCTCGAAGCCGAGGGCGAGCACGCAGTCGGCGGCGCCGCCCTCGACGAGCTGCCGGGCCAGCATGAGCGCGGTCGCGCCAGTGGCGCAGTTGTTGTTGACGTTGTAGACGGGGACGCCGGTCAGCCCGAGTTCGTAGGCGGCGCGCTGGCCGGCGGTGGAGGGCTGGAAGCAGTAGCCGACAGGAACCTGTTCCACCTCGGTGTAGGAGATCCCGGCGTCCGCGAGCGCCCTGCCGCCCGCTTCCCGCACCATGTCCCAGTATTGCCACTGGCGGGTCTCGGGCTTCTCGAACCTGGTCATCCCGACACCGGCGACGTAAGCCTTCATGGCGCGCAGAGTAGAACGTGTTCCACAAAGTGACCAGCCCCTGACGAGTGGTCAGAAACCCATGAACCGGTCAAGAATCCGTTAGAGGCCCGAAGCAACGGAATAGTTGCCTGTGCATACGAGGTTTACCCAGCACTTATCGACGCGGGAGGCCTCACACCATGACGGACACGACGACCGAACAGCCCACCCGGGCGGTGAACGGGGCCGTGGTCCCCGTGCTCGCCTTCGCGGGCATCGTGGTCGCGGTGATGCAGACGCTGCTCGTGCCGGTCATCAAGGACCTGCCGCAGCTGCTCGACGCCAGCCCCAGCAACGCCAGCTGGGTCCTGACCTCCACCCTGCTGTCGGGGGCCGTCGCCACCCCGATCATGGGCCGGCTCGGCGACCTGTACGGCAAGCGCCGGATGCTGATAGCCAGCCTCGCCGTGATGGTCGTGGGCGCCGTGATCAGCGCGCTCACCAGCGACCTGCTCACCATGATCGTGGGCCGCACCCTCCAGGGCTTCGCGATGGGAGCCATCCCGCTCGGCATCAGCCTGATGCGGGACATGCTGCCGCGCGAGAAGCTCGGCTCGGCGATGGCCCTGATGAGCTCCTCCATCGGCGTCGGCGGCGGCCTCGCCCTGCCCGCCGCGGCCCTGGTCGCCCAGCACGCCGACTGGCACGCCCTGTACTACGGCGCCGCCGGTCTCGGCGTCGTCTCCATCGCCCTCACCCTCCTCGTCGTACCGGAGTCCCCGATGCGCGCCGAGGGCACGTTCGACGTGCTCGGGGCGCTCGGCCTGTCCACCGGTCTCGTCCTCTTCCTGCTGCCGATCAGCAAGGGCAGCGACTGGGGCTGGACCTCCGCCACCACGCTCGGCCTGTTCGCCGCCTCCGCGGTCGTCCTCGTCCTGTGGGGCGTGCTGGAGCTGCGCCTGAAGGCCCCGCTGATCGACCTGCGCACCACCGCGCGTCCCGCCGTGCTCTTCACCAACCTCGCCTCGATCATGGTCGGCGTCGCGTTCTTCGTCGTCTCGCTGGTCCTGCCGCAGCTGCTCCAGCTGCCGACGGCCACCGGGTACGGCCTCGGGCAGTCCATGGTCGTCTCCGGGCTGCTCGTCGCGCCCCTCGGCCTGACGATGATGTTCACCGCGCCGGTCTACGCGCGGCTGTCCGCCAAGTACGGCCCCAAGATCACCCTGATCCTCGGCCTGATCATCATCGCGATCGGCTACGGCGCCGGGCTCGGCCTGATGAGCGCGGCCTGGCAGAGCCTCGTCATCTCGATGATCCTCGGCGCCGGCATCGGCCTCGCCTACTCCTCGCTGCCCGCGCTGATCATCGGTGCGGTGCCAGCCTCGGAGACCGGTGCGGCCAACGGCCTCAACACGCTGATGCGGTCCATCGGTACGTCCGTCTCCAGCGCCGTCGTCGGGATGGTGCTGGCCAACACGGGCCAGAACGTGGGCGGGATCGAGATCCCCACGATGCACGGGTTCCGGGTGTCGTTCCTCATCGCGACCGCCGCGGTGGCGGCGGGGCTGCTGCTCGCCCTGTTCCTGCCGAAGTCCTCGCGGCCCAGTCAGCAGCACACGCAGCTGCGGGCCAGCAGCGAGGAGGAGGCCGGGATCGAGCGCGCCGAGGCGGCGCTGCGGGGGTTCCGGGGGCGGGTCCTGGACGCCGGGGGTGCGCCGGTGGCGCGGGCCAAGGTGACGTTGATCGACCGGCGGGGGCGGCAGGCGGGGGCGACGGTGTCGGGGGCCGACGGGAGTTACTCCGTGGCTGTGCCGGCGGAGGGGGCCTACGTGTTGGCCGCGAAGGCCTCCGGCCATGGGCCGCTTGCCTCCGCCGCTGTTCACTCCGGTGAGGAGAGGGCGGTTGACCTCGACCTTTCCCTGCCGGGGGAGGCTGTGAGCGCCTGAGGGGGTGCCGGGTTCTGTTGGTGCGCGGGTGCCGGTCCGTCGTGGTTTCTCGCGCCCACGCGGCGGAGCCGCATATCGGCACAGCCCCGCGCCCCTTCGGGGGCGCTTCCCCTGCCCCCTGTCGATAAGTGACCCGCGAGTAGGGCAGCATGGGCGGTCGTTGGCTCGTACTACCGGAAGGTCCTGCCATGTCCACCGTGCCCAAGCCCGAAGTTGTGGCGGCCTTTGAGGCGGCCAAGGGGTTCATGCCTGTGGATGAGGGGCTGGCGTTGTATGCGGTCGCGGTGGAGGCGGGGGGGCTGGGGCTGCCGTTGCTGGAGGTGGGGACGTACTGCGGGCGGTCCACGGTGTTGCTCGCCGATGCCGCCCGGCAGTCCGGGGTGAGTGTGCTGACCGTGGACCACCACCGGGGCAGCGAGGAGCAGCAGCCCGGGTGGGAGTACCACGACCCGGAGACCGTCGACCCCGAGGTCGGCCTCATGGACACGCTGCCCACGTTCCGGCGCACGCTGTTCCGGGCCGGGCTGGAGGAGCACGTGGTCGCGCTGGTCGGGCGGTCCCCGCGGATCGCGTCGATCTGGAACTCCCCGCTCGGCCTGGTCTTCGTCGACGGCGGGCACACTGACGAGCACGCGAGTGCCGACTACGAGGGCTGGGCGCCGCACGTCGCCGAGGGCGGGTTCCTCGCCATCCACGACGTCTTCCCGCACCCCGAGGACGAGTTCACCGGCCAGGCGCCGTACCGGATCTACCTCCGCGCCCTGGAATCGGGCGCCTTCACCGAGGTCTCGGCCACCGGTTCGCTCCGCGTGCTGCGGCGAACCGGCACGGGGATCTGAGCGGCCCGGTTAGAGTCGCTGGCGTGTCGTACGTAGGTCCTGACTTCGATCCCCCGCGGCCGCGCCGGACGCGCCGTGCCCCGCTGACCGTGGCGCTGGCCGCGCTGGTGCCCGGCGCGCTGCTGGGATGGGTGGTGTACGACGCGGTGGGCGGGGGCTCCGGGGGCGGCTCGGGGCAGGCGGGTCCCGTCGCGTCGTCCGCCTCCTCGGCTCCCTCCGCGGCCGTGTCGTCCTCGCCGTCGGACGCCGCACGGTCCGCCTCACCTTCCTCCTCGGAGGACGGCAAGGGGCCGGCGGCGACGCAGAGCGACGGCGTGCCCGCCGGGTCCGGGTCGCTCAAGGGCAAGGTCGTCGTCATCGATCCGGGGCACAACCCGGGCAACTTCCGGCACACGTCCGAGATCAACCGCCAGGTGGATATCGGGACGAACTCGAAGGAATGCGACACGACCGGCACGTCCACCAACGCCGGTTACGCGGAGGCCCGGTTCACCCTCGACGTCGCCCACCGGCTGCGCGCGATCCTGCAGAAGGAGGGCGCCACGGTGAAGCTGACCCATGACGACGGCAGCCCCGCCTGGGGTCCCTGTGTCAACGAGCGGGCCCGGATCGGCAACACCGCGCGCGCGGACGCCGCCATCTCCATCCACGCCGACGGCTCGGCGCCCGGCAACCGCGGCTTCCACGTCATCATGCCCGGCTCGGTGCACGCCGGTGCCGCGGACACCCGGGCGATCGTCGGCCCCTCCCGCGAACTCGGTGAGCGCATCGCCGGCGACTTCGTCCGCGTGACGGGCGAGCCGCCCTCCAACTACCTCGGCGGCGGTACCGGTCTTGTCACGCGTACGGACCTGGGCGGTCTCAATCTGTCAACAGTTCCCAAGGTGTTCATCGAGTGCGGCAACATGCGGGATAGCAAGGACGCGGCACTGTTGACCAGCGGCGCCTGGCGGCAGAAGGCGGCGCAAGGGATCTCTGAGGGAATCGTGAGTTTCCTGCGCGAGTCGTGACCGAGGGGCGGAACCGGCCGGACAGCCGGATCACGCTGACGATAGTGTCTACCGACGACGAGACGACCTACGAAGGACCTGAAGTGAATATCCGCTCCCTCACTAGAGGCGACGGCGTGGTGATCGGGGCAGCGGTATTGCTGTTCATCGCGTCGTTCTTCGACAACTACTCATACGACGGCGACGGCGACGTCAGCATGCCGAACCTCTGGGAGAGCGGACCGGTCCTGCTCAGCGTCGTCCTGGCAGGGATCATCGGCGCCGCGCTCCTCATCGTGAGCCGCTCCCAGCCGCAGCCCCGCAAGGTGGCCGGCCTGGACCTCGGGCAGTTCGGCGCCGCCTTCATGGTGTTCGCCGCGCTGAGCGCCCTCGGCAACGTCATCGACCCCTCTGGCGGCGCGAACAACATCGGCAACACGAGCAGCGACGGCCCGGACGCCGGTACCGGCCTGATCCTCGCCCTCATCGCCACGCTGCTCATGGCCGCCGCCGCCCTCGGCACGCCGCTGGCGCCCGCCCTCCAGGCCCCCCTGGTCCCCGCGGCCAAGCCCGGCGCCCCGCAGCCCTACGGCGCCCAGCCGGCCGGTGGTTACGGCTACCCGGGTGCCCAGCCGCAGCCGTACGGCGCCCAGCCGCAGGCGGGTCAGCCGTTCGGGCAGCAGCCGGCGCCCGCGCAGCAGGCCGCCGCTCCCGCTCCGGCGCCGCAGGCGGCCTCCGGTGACGGGGACTTCTCGCCGTTCTGGTTCGCCGTGCCGGTGACCCGGCCGCTGTTCGGGGAGGACGGCGCGCCGACCCCGATCGCCGAACTGGCCCCGGGAACCTGGTACCTGGCCGTCGAGCAGCGCGGCGCCCAGCTGATCGCGCAGACCCAGGACGGCCGTCGCGGCGTCCTGCAGGACACCTCCGGCATCCAGCGCGGCTGATCCGGACGACCGTCGCACGCGGCCCCCCGCCCTTCCGGGCGGGGGGCCGTTGTCGTACAGTCGCCTGCGCGGCAACAGGAACTGACGATACGTCAGGAGATGGTGGCATGCGGCTCGGTCTGGCACTCGGGTACTGGGGGCGCGGCCCCGATCCGCAGCACGTGGCGCTGGCCCGGGAGGCGGAGCGGCTCGGCTACGACTCGGTGTGGACGGCGGAGTCGTGGGGGTCGGACGTCTTCACGCCCCTGACCTGGATCGCCGCGCAGACCTCAAGGATCAAGCTGGGTACGGCGGTCGCGCAGATGGCGGCCCGGTCGCCGACGGCCACGGCGATGCACGCGCTCACCCTGGACCACCTCTCCGGCGGCCGCGTGCTACTGGGGCTCGGGCTGTCGGGTCCGCAGGTGGTGGAGGGCTGGTACGGCCGGCCGTTCCCGGCGTCGCCGCTGACCGCGACCCGGGAGTACGTGGACGTCGTACGGCAGGTGCTGCGGCGCGAGGGGCCGGTGGAGTGCGGCGGGCGATTCCATCCGCTGCCGTACCGGGGCGCGGACGGCACCGGACTGGGCCGGCCGCTGAAGCCGATCACCCATCCGCTGCGGCCCGAACTGCCCGTGCTGCTGGGTGCGGAGGGGCCCAAGAACGTGGCGCAGACCGCCCGGATCGCCGACGGCTGGCTGCCGCTGTACTGGGCGCCGAGCCGGCCCGAGGTGTACGGGGACGTGGTGCGCGCGTTGCCCGAGGGGTTCCTGGTGGCTCCGCTGGCCCGGGTGAAGGTGTGTGCCGACGTGGCCGAGGGGCTGCTGCCCGTGAAGGCCATGCTCGGCTTCTACATCGGCGGAATGGGACACGCGGCCCGGAACTTCCACGCCGACCTGATGGCACGCATGGGGTACGCGGAAGAGGCCCGGCGGATACAGGAGTTGTTCCTCGCCGGGCGCCGGGAGGAGGCGGTGCTGGCCGTGCCGGACGCCTTCGCCGACGAGATCTCCCTGGTCGGCCCGCGCGAACGCATCGCCGAACGGCTGGAGTTGTGGCGCAAGGGCCCGGTGACGGACCTGCTCGCCCTGTCACCGGACCCGCACACGCTCCGGGTGCTGGCGGAGCTGAACTCCTAGGCCCGCCGAACTCCTAGGAGCCGCTCTTGAGTTCGCTCGCCGAGGGCACCTTCTCCTTCACCTCGGCACCGGCGCTCTTACCCGCGTCCTTGACCTTGTTGATGACGTCGTCGAAGGACTTCGCGGCGTCGCCGTCGCCCTTGCGGAGCTTGGAGGGGAGGTCCTTCAGGGAGGCGATAGCGGCGTTGAGCGGCGCGAGCGCCTTGGAGAGCGTGGGATCGCCCTGGGCGTTCTTCACGGCGGCCTTGAGCCGGTTGTAGGTGAAGGCACCGGCGAGACCGGCCTTGACCAGCGCGAGCGTGCGGCCGTGGGCGCCCTTCTTGAACTTGCCGGCCTTCCACGGCTTCACGATCCACTGGTAGGTCGCACCGGCGGCGAGGCCCGCGTTCAGCACGAACCGGGTCTTGGCGAACTTCTGCTTTTCGGCGGAGGTGCTCGGGCTTGGGGTGTCGGCGTCGACGGCGGCGACCGCGGCGGACTGCTTCGTGCCGCTCTTCGCGCTGCTTCCACAGGCCGTGGTGCCGACGAGAAGGGCACAGCAGAGGGTGAGCGCCACGGCGAGGCGCCGTATCGGTACGGGCACGGGGTCCTCCGGTATGTCTCCCCGAGCGGGCAGTTCCTCCGGAAGCCTCACCCGCGGTGCGCGTGTGCGCCAGCCGGGGGAACCCGTTCGGGTTTCACGGAGGGTTTACGGGCAACGCGGAGAGCATGTCCCCTCGATATCGCAACGGCACCAATCAGGCCGGGACGGTCGTCGCGATCGCCGCCGACATCGTGGCTGTCATCCTGGGTCTGTGGATCCTGATGGACCTGTTCGACGCGAACCCCGCCAACAGCTTGGTGCAGGGTGTGCACAGCGCGGCGAACTGGCTCGCGGGCTGGTCCCACGACCTGTTCACCTTCGACGCGGGGTGGGCTCGTGTGCTCGCCGGGTACGGGCTGGCGGCGGTGGTGTATCTGTTCGTGGGCCACGCCATCGCCAACCGGCTGCACCGGCATTGAAAAGCACGGCCCGCTGAAGCGCCCCAAAGGGGCGCGGGACTGGGTCGATGTGCGGCTCCGCCGCGTGAGCGCGACCAGCCGAATCGGACCCGCAGCCGAGCTACGACCGCGAGAGGTTCCACACGACCGTGCTCAACAGCAGTCCGGGTCCAGGCCGGTCGGCAGACCCTCCCCGCCGAACACCGCGCACGTCGCCTCGTGGCCGCCCAGGGCCGCGACCGCGAGCAGCAGGGAACCCGCCGTCCATGTGGTGAGCTCGCGCGGCCATATCGCGTCGTCGTCGAAGACGTAGCCCGTCCAGTACAGGCCGGTCCGGGGGTCGCGCAGGTGCTGGATGGACTGCAGGATCTCCAGGGCCCGGTCGGACTCCCCCATCGCCCAGAGGGCCAGGGCGAGTTCGCTGGACTCGCCGCCGGTCACCCAGGGGTTGGGCACCACGCAGCGCACGCCGAGGCCGGGGACGACGAAGCGGTCCCAGTCGGCTTCGATGCGGGCCTTGGCCTCCGCGCCGGTGAGGGCGCCGCCGAGGACGGGGTAGTACCAGTCCATCGAGTAGCGGCCCTTGTCGAGGAACCGCTCCGGATGCCGGCGGATCGCGTGCCGTAGCGCGCCGGCCGCCAACTCCCAGTCGGGCTGCGGCTCTTCGCGCTGCTCGGCGATGGCGAGCGCGCAGCGCAGCGCGTGGTGGACGGAGGAGCTGCCCGTCAGCAGCGCGTCCGCGGTGGGCGTGCCGTCGTCGTCGCGCCGCCAGCCGATCTGGCCGCCGGGCTGCTGGAGCCGCAGCACCCACTCCACGGCCGCGTAGACGGACGGCCACATGCGGTCCAGGAACGTGTCGTCGCCGGTGGACAGGTAATGGTGCCAGACGCCTACGGCTATGTAGGCGACGAAGTTCGACTCGCGGGCGGCGTCGGTGACGTCGTCGTGGGCGCCGTCGGCGTAGGCCGCGTGCCAGGAGCCGTCCTCGTTCTGGTGCCGGGCCAGCCAGGCGTAGGCGCGCTCGGCGGCCCCGTGTTCGCCGGCCGCGTCCAGGGCCATCGCGGCCTCGGTGTGGTCCCACGGGTCGAGGTGGTGGCCGCGGAACCAGGGGATCGCGCCGTCCTCCCGCTGTACGGCGAGGATGCCGCGCACGGTGGCGGCGGCCTCGTCGGCGGTGAGGACCCCGGGCAGGACGAGGTGTTCTGTCCGGGGAGTGGTCACCGGGCGGCCGCCTCGGTCCCCGCGAGGCGCGGCAGGGTCGGCAGGTGCGGCTTGGTCGCGTACGCCACGAAGCTCTTGCCGATCAGCGGGTTCAGCGCCTGCTCGGCGACCCGGGTGGCCAGCGGTTTCTTCATGATGTCCCAGACGAGCAGCTTGTGGTACGCCTTCACCGGTAGCGCCTTGTCGTTGTCGACGCCGAAGGCGCACTTCAGCCACCAGTACGGCGCGTGCAGGGCGTGCGCGTGGTGGGTGCCGTAGGGCTTGAGGCCGGCCTCGCGGATCTTGGCGAGGAGTTCGTCGGCCTTGTAGATGCGGATGTGGCCGCCCTCGACCTCGTGGTAGGCGTCGGACAGCGCCCAGCAGACCTTCTCGGGGCCGTAGCGCGGCACGGTGACGGCGATGCGTCCGCCGGGCTTGAGGACGCGGACCATCTCGGCGAGGACGCCCTTGTCGTCGGGGATGTGCTCCATCACCTCGGAGATGATGACGACGTCGAAGGACTCGTCGGGGAAAGGGAGGTTGAGGGCGTCGCCCTCCATGGCGGTGGCGGTGGCTCCCTCGGGCGCCTCGCCGGCCTCCTTCATCGCCGCGAACCACTTGGCGACCTCGCGGATCTCCTCCCCGTTCTGGTCCAGGGCCACGACCTGCGCGCCGCGCCGGTAGCACTCGAAGGCGTGCCGGCCGGCACCGCATCCGAGGTCCAGGACGCGGTCGCCCGGGGCGAGCGGGAACCGGGAGAAGTCGACGGTCAGCACGTGGCCCTGCTTTCGGAGGAGACGCCTGCAACACTTGCCGGGGCCGCGGAGCGGCCGGGATTCTGGGGCGCGGGGTGGCCGGGGCCGGGAGCCGGCCGGTCGGGGTCCGGGGCCGGCTGGTGCGGGCCGGGCGCGGAGCGGCGGGTGCCCGCGGCGCGGGCGATGGCCTCGCGGTAGTGGGCGACGGTGCCCTCGGCGGCGCGCGCCCAGGTGAACCGGGCGAGCACCCGCTCGCGGCCGGCCTGTCCGAGGCGGGCCCGCAGGGCGGGGTCGGCCAGCAGCCGGCCGAGTCCGGCGGCCAGCGCGCCCGGGTCGCCGGGCGGGACCGCGAGGCACGTCTCGCCGTCCGGGCCGGCCACCTCGGGGATCGCGCCGCCGGTCGTGGCGACCAGCGGGGTTCCCGTGGCCATGGCCTCGGCGGCCGGCAGCGAGAACCCCTCGTACAGGGACGGCACGCAGGCGATCTCGGCGGAGCGGATGAGGTCGACCAGTTCGGCGTCCGAGATGCCCTTGACGAAGTCGACAGCGTCTTCGAGGCCGTACCGCTCCATGGCCTGGGCGACGGGGCCCTCCGTGGGCCGCTTGCCGACGACGACCAGGTGGGCGTCCGGGTGTTCGGTGCGCACCTTGGCGAGGGCCTCGACGAGGAAGACGAGGCCCTTGAGCGGCACGTCGGCGCTGGAGGTGGTGACGATCCGGCCCGGCACGACGGGCACCGCCGGATCGGGCGAGAAGAGGGTGGTGTCGGCGCCGATGTGGACGACGTGGACGCGGTCGTCGCGGACGCCGAGGTGGTCGGCGATCTCCTGGCGGGAGGAGCCGGAGACAGTCAGCACGGAGGGCAGCCGGCGGGCGACGCGCTTCTGCATGCGGGTGAACGCGTACCAGCGGCGCACCGAGTAGCGGCGCCGCCGGTTCTCGGCGGCGTCCAGTTCCAGTCGCCGGTCCACGGTGATGGGGTGGTGGATCGTGGTGACCAGCGGGGCGCCGAGGTCGCCGAGGAGGCCGTAGCCGAGGGTCTGGTTGTCGTGCACGACGTCGAACTCGCCGCGCCGGGCGCGCAGATGGCGGCGGGCACGCAGGGAGAACGTCAGCGGTTCGGGGAAGCCGCCGGTCCACATCGTGCCGACTTCGAGGGCGTCGATCCAGTCCCGGTACTCGTCCCGCTTCGGGGTGCGGAAGGGGTCGGGCTGGCGGTAGAGGTCGAGGCTCGGCAGCTCGGTCAGGGTGAGGCCGTCGAGGCCCTCGTCCAGGACCGGGTAGGGCTGGGAGCCGATGACCTCGACACGGTGGCCGAGACGGGCCAGTTCGCGCGAGAGGTGCCGTACGTAGACGCCCTGGCCGCCGCAGAACGGGTTCCCTTTATAGGTGAGGAGCGCGATGTGGAGCGGTCGCCCGCCGTCGGCGGCGAGGTCCTGCCGGAGCCCCGCCTGACTGGCCTCAGCGGTCACTCTGGGCCCCCTTCTCGCTGCCTGGTCCCGCGAGACTATGACGGGACGCTAATGTAGAACAAGTTACAGACTTGATCGTTCAAGAGGCTCTGAATCTACCGGCAGGTAGGGGTGCTGTGAGCAGTGGATCAGGTGATTCGCGCCACGGCGCGGGCCCCTGCCATCCTGGATGATCACGTGCCCCGATGATGCCCTCACCGACTGTCACGACTGTCACGGAACGGGACCCATGCCTGCGGAAGCCAGTACCTCTCGGCCTGTCTCCCCGCCGCTCACCGAGCGGCAGGAGGCCCGCCGCCGCCGGATCCTGCACGCGAGCGCGCAGCTGGCCAGCCGGGGCGGTTTCGACGCGGTGCAGATGCGCGAGGTCGCCGAGTCCTCGCAGGTCGCGCTCGGCACGCTGTACCGGTACTTCCCGTCCAAGGTGCACCTGCTGGTGGCGACCATGCAGGACCAGCTGGAGCACATGCACGGCACGCTGCGGAAGAAGCCGCCGGCGGGCGAGTCGGCGGCCGAGCGGGTCGCGGAGACGCTGATGCGGGCGTTCCGCGCGCTGCAGCGCGAGCCGCATCTGGCGGACGCGATGGTGCGTGCGCTGACGTTCGCCGACCGGAGTGTGTCGCCCGAGGTGGACATGGTGTCCCGGCAGACCACGGCGATCATCCTGGACGCGATGGGGCTGGCGGGGGCACCGAGCGCCGAGCAGTTGTCCGCGGTGCGGGTGATCGAGCACACGTGGCATTCGGCGCTGATCACGTGGCTGTCGGGGCGGGCTTCGATAGCGCAGGTGAAGATCGATATCGAGACGGTGTGCAGGTTGATCGACCTGACCGAAGGGGCGGAGGGCTGAGTTCTTCGGCTGCGGGCCGGTGGGGGCTGGTCGCGCCCGCGCGGCGGAGCCGCATATCGTCACAGCCCCGCGCCCCTTTGGGGCGCCACCTCGGCGGGGTGCGAAAGCCGCGGGAAGAGAACTCGGCGCACAGCGAAGACCTACGAGACGGGTTCCCTGCGCCGGTATGGTCCGGATCAGGTTCTGGGGGTCGCCCTCCGGCTTTGCGGCCGCCTTCGGGCCTCTCAGCCCTACCGTCGCTGTCGGCCCCGGCGGATGCCTGTGCGTCTCGCCGAAGTCGGCTACTCCGGTCGGACTCCCTCACTCGTCTCGTAGGCTGATTACAGGATAGAACGCGCAAGCCGGTATGGAACCCCTCAGCACCGTATTTTTTGGGGAATTCCGGACTCGGTCGCACCCTCACTCCTCGGGCGGGAACACCGGCTCCCCGCTGCCGGTGAGGGTGAGGACGATGGCCTCGACCGGGCAGCCCTCCGCCGCCGCGAGGACCTGTTCGCTCGCGTCCGTGTCGGGCTCGACGGGGTGGGACTGGCGGGCGGGGTCGAGCCGGAAGCCGCCGGGTGCGTGGTGGACGCACTGGGCGGAGCCGATACAGACGGACCGGTCCACCTCGACGTGCCAGCGGTCGCCCATCCCTATGCCCCCGCCGGCAGGTGGATCATCTTGTGTTCGAGGTACTCGCCGTACCCCTCGGGCCCGAACTCCCGCCCCAGGCCGGAGTTCTTGTAGCCGCCGAAGGGGCCGAGCATGTCCAGGCTGAAGGTGTTGACGGAGTAGGTGCCGGTGCGGACCTGCCGGGCGATCTCGACGCCGTGCTCTACGTCGGAGGTCCAGACGCTGCCGGACAGGCCGTAGTCGGAGTCGTTGGCGATCCGCAGCGCGTCGCGCTCGTCGCCGTACGGCAGCAGGCAGATGACCGGGCCGAAGATCTCCTCGCGGGCGATGCGCATGGTGTTGTCGACGTCGCCGAAGAGGGTCGGCTCGACGTACCAGCCGCGCTCCTGTCCGGCCGGGCGGCCGCCGCCGGTGAGGATCTTGGCGCCCTCCTCCTGGCCGATCCGGATGTAGTCGAGGTTGCGCCGCTGCTGCCGCTGGGCGACCAGCGGGCCGACCTGGGTGGCGGGGTCGAGCGGGTCGCCGACCTTGAGCGCACCGGCCGCCTGGGCGAGGGCGTCCGCGAACTCGTCGTAGCGGGAGCGCGGGACGAGGATGCGGGTCTGGGCGACGCAGGCCTGCCCGTTGTTCATCCAGGCCGCCGGGACGATGCCGGCGACCGCGGTCGCGGTGTCCGCGTCCGGCAGGACGATCGCGGCCGACTTGCCGCCCAGCTCCAGCGTGACCCGGGTGAGGTTGCGGGCGGCGACCTCCATCACGCGCTTGCCGGCCGCGACCGAGCCGGTGAAGGAGACCTTGTCGACGCCGGGGTGCCCGACCAGGTACTCGCTGACCTCGCGGTCGGCGGGCAGGATCGACAGCACGCCCTCGGGCAGCCCGGCCTCGCGCGCGATCTCCCCGAGGAGGTAGGCGTCGAGCGGGGATTCCGGGGACGGTTTCAGTACGACCGTGCAGCCGGCCAGCAGCGCGGGGGCGAGCTTGGCGGCGGCGACGAACTGCGGCACGTTCCACGGGACCACGGCGGCGACCACCCCGACGGGCTCGCGCCGGACGAGGATCGGCCCGAGGACGCCGTCGCGCCGCTCCTCCTGGGGGACGTCCCGGGCGACCCTGATCGCCGAGTCCCACACCATCATCGCGCCGAGCGCCTGGGCGAGGACGCTCCAGGAGTACGGGGAGCCGTTCTCGGCGGAGATGACCCGGGCGATCTCCTCGTGCCGGACGGCGATGCCGTCCTTGATCCGGGTGACGACCTCGATCCGCTCGTCCAGGCTCGCCCGCGGCCAGGGCCCCTCGTCGAAGGCGCGGCGCGCCACTGCCACGGCCCGGTCCACGTCCGCCCGGGAGGCGTGCGGCACCCGGCCGATGACCTCCTCGGTGTGCGGCGAGACGACCTCGATGACGTCCGTGCCCAGGGGGTCCGTCAACTCCCCGCCGATGAACAGCTGTCCGTGTTCCACGAGCTGGGTCATGACCGCCCCGCCTCCCGCCGTACGGCTTCTGACACGATGTCAGAACTGATATCAGTTCTAGTTCCAGGAGTCCACGGACAGGACGAGAATGCCGCTGATGCCGCTGAACAGCGTCTTCCCGGGGCCGGTGGCATGTCAGACCGGGTCCGGGGGCGTGCTGCCACCGGTCAGCGGGAGGCGGGATCCCGGCGGTCGCCGAGGACGTCCGCGGCCACCGCGCGGAGGCCCTTCACCGCCTCGTACAGCAGGTGCTCCCGCTCGGCGGCGAGCGCGGTGCCGGCCTCCTTGCGGGAGGCGTCGCCCGCGCGGGCGTCACGCACCATGCGCCGCACGACCTCGGCCAGGCCCTCGGCCGCGTGCACCGCGCGGTGCAGCGCCTCCGCCACCGACTGCGGCCCTTCGAGTACGACGGACTCCGCGGCCCGGTGCACGGCACGGGCCTGGGCGCGGAAACGCTCCATCCGCTGGTCGACCTCCCCCATGTCCGGCCGGTCCGCGCACAGCGCTTCGCGCACCGCGTCCAGGGCGACGTCCCGGTCGTACACCGCGGTCAGGTAGTCCACGTAGGCGTCCCGGCGGTGCTGGCGGCGCCACTGCGCGAACTGCGAGCGCGCGGCCGCGCGACCGGTGACCATCGCGGAGCCGAGGGTGGCGAGTGATCCCACGGCGGCACCGAGCAGCGCGGCCAGTCCAGCGTCCATGGGGCCATTCTGCCGAGGCGGGGGGGGCTGGCGGGACCGGTATCCCAGGGCTGTCGCAGCGGGCCGGCACCTCGGGGGACGGTCGCAATGGGCCGGAGCCCCGGCCGACGGTCGCAGCGGGCCGGCACCTCGGGGGACGGTCGCAATGGGCCGGAGCCCCGGCCGACGGTCGCAGTGGGCCGGTGCCCCGGGGGAGGTCCGAGTGGGCCGGTGCCCCGGGGGAGGTCGGAGTGGGCCGGTGCCCCGGGGGAGGTCGGAGTGGGCCGGTGGCCGGGGCCGTAGCGGCGGGCCGGCGTCCAGGAAGGAGGTCGGGGTCCGGAGAGGCTTGCATGTCCGGGCCGCTTCAACCTCCGGAGGAGACAGTCGACTTGGGCATCCACTGGAACCAGTTCTAGTTATAGTGGGCGGTGGCCTCGTGAGGCGTGGGTGGCACCGGGGTGTCCGGCACGGCGTGGGGCGGAGGGCTGATGACGAGGACGAGGACGTTCGATCACGGCGGGGGTGTGCGGTCCGTCCAGGTGCCCATCCCGGACAACCCGCTCGGCCACACTCTCGTGTACGTCGTGGACACCGACCGGGGTCCGGTGCTGGTGGACACCGGGTGGGACGACCCGGCGTCCTGGGACGCGCTGGTGGCCGGACTGGCGGACTGCGGTTCGGCAGTCCAGGAGGTGTACGGGGTGGTCGTCACCCACCACCACCCCGACCACCACGGCCTGTCCGCTCGGGTGCGGGAGGTCTCCGGTGCGTGGATCGCGCTGCACGCGGCCGACGCGGCGATCGTGCGGCGGACGCGGGAGACGCGGGCCGAGCGCTGGTTCACCTACATGGCGGCCAAGCTCACCGCGGCCGGCGCGCCCGAGGAGCACATCGCCCCGCTCCGCTCGCCGCGCGGCCGCACCGCCCTGCCCGGCCTCGCCCCCGCCCTGCCCGACCGGGAGATCGCCCCCGGCGACCTCCTCGACCTGCCCGGCCGCCGCCTGCGCGCGATCTGGACCCCGGGCCACACCCCCGGCCACGTCTGCCTGCACCTGGAGGAGGGGCACCCCGCTCAACTGCCGGGGCGCGGACGCCTGTTCTCCGGCGACCACCTCCTCCCGGAGATCACCCCGCACATCGGCCTGTACGAGGACCCGGACGACACGACGGTCACCGACCCCCTCGGCGACTACCTCGACTCCCTCGAACGCGTCGCCCGCCTGTCCCCCGCCGAGGTCCTCCCGGCCCACCAGTACGCCTTCAGCGACGCGCCGGCACGCGTACGGCAGCTTCTCGCGCACCACGAGGACCGGCTCACCGCCCTGCTCGCCCTCCTTTCCACTCCGCACACCCCATGGCAACTCGCCGAGCGCATGCGGTGGAACCGCCCCTGGGACGAGATCCCCTACGGCTCCCGGAACATCGCGGTCTCCGAGGCCGAGGCCCACGTGCGGCACCTGGTGAAACAGGGCCGGGCGGAGCCGGTCGCGGGCAGCGACCCGGTGAGCTACGTGGCCGTCTGAACCGGCCGGCGGGCCCATCCGGAAGGTGGGCGCGGGTGTCAGGCGCGTCAGGCGGAGGCCGAGGCCGCCGGGTGGGGCGGGTTCGCCGTGTGCTCGGCCGTGATGATCATTTCAGCCAGGTCGGCGAGGGTAGTGAGCTGGCGGGCGTTCATCTGCGGCGCCCGGGCGGCGAGCCGGACGAGGCCGCACTCGCGCAGTCGCAGGAGCGGGTCCGCCTCGGCCTCCAGGGACTGCAGGACCGGCTGCAACGCCTCGTGCAGCGCCTCCTGTTCGTCCGCGGTGAAGAAGCCGGCCGACAGGCCGAAGTACCTGCGCAGCCGGTCGGCGTGTTCCAGGCTCGGCATGCCGCTCTTGCGCCACTCGCTCAGCCACTGCCGGCTGGTCCCGGCGATCCTGGCCAGTTCGTCCAGCGAGTAGCGCTTGCCGTCGGGACGGCGCCGGGTCTCCCGGATGAAGTCCAGCCGCTGCCGCACCCGTTCGGCCAGCCCGACCTCCGGTGCGCGGCCGCCCCCGAGCAGGTCGACGACGACGCCGACGGGGATGCCGGTCCGGTGCGAGAGGTCGGACACGTCCAGGGCCTCCGGCAGCCGTCCGGGCCGCCCGGTCAGCTCGCCGAGCCGGTCCAGCACGTCGGCCAGCGGGGCGTAGGCGTCACTCACCGAGGTCCCCCCTGGGCGCGTCGTCCGTTCCGTGGCTCAAGTGGACGCGAGGCTACCCGGTCCCTCGCCGCGTCACCAGAGAGGCAACACCCCCTGCGCAAGAAGGCAGTAATCGTTGACAGTTGAGGGTGCGGTGGGTGAGGATCACAGCACAGAGAGCAAGATTGATCTGACCCGCCCCGGGTGCCGCCTATGGGGGAGCGGCACCCGGGGTGTATCTCTGTTCGGCTTCTCCCACACGAAGGTGAGGCGCCGATGCCGTCGCCCCTGCTGCTCCTCGGGGCCGGACGTCAGGCCGCGTACGGCGAGTTCCCGCTGGCGCGGATCGCCGCCGTACACCCGGTCGTACTGGTGGGCGCGGCCCCGCCCGCGTGGGCGCTCCCCCTCCTGGCCGGTCATCTCGTGGCCGACCCCGACCGGGAGGCGGACACGGCCGGTGTGGTGGCGCGGTTCGCCGCCCGGCAGCGGGTCGCCGGGGTGCTGACCTGGTCGCGGGAGCACCTGGTCACCGCCGCGCGCGTCGCCGGGCAGCTGGGGCTGCCGGGCCTGCCGTACGAGACGGCACTGGCCTGTGCCGACCCGGCCGCGCTGCGCACGCTGCTCGCCCGGCACGGGGTGCCGCCGGCCGGCCGCGACGATCTGGAGGGACCGCTGGTCGCCGCCGAGGCCGTCGTCCACGACGAGGACGTCCACATCGTCGCGATCACCCGTACGACCCCGGGGCCGCCGCCCGCCCGGCAGCCGCTGCGGCACATCGTGTACGCCCATGACGGCCTGCTGCACAACCCGTTCCTGCGGCAGGCCGTGGAGCGCACCGGCCGGGCACTCGGCCTCACCCACGGTGTCCTCCACGTCGAGCTCCGCGTCACCCCGCGCGGCCCCCGCGTCATCGGTGCCGCCCCGTGCCTGCCCGGCGATCTGATCCCGCTGCTGGTCGAGCGGGCCACCGGCGTCGATCTCGCGCGGGCGGCGGCCGCCGTCGCCACGGGCGGTGTGCCGGACGTGTCGCTGACCCGGCAGCGGGCCGCGGCGATCCAGTTCGCCTACCCGGCGGCCACCGGCCGGCTGACCCACCTGGCGCTGGCCCCGGCCGCCGCGCAGGAGCCGTCCGCCGAGCGGATGGTGCTCAGCCGGCAGCCGGGCGGGCTGGTGCGGGCGGCGTCGCACGCCGACGCGAGTGACCGGCTGGCGCACTGGGTGGTGGTGGGGGCGGACCCGGGTGAGTGCGAGGGGGGATTGCGGGGGTTGGCGGTCCATCTGAGCGCTACTGTTTCGCCGCCGAGTCGGACGTTCGCGGCGTGACGCTCCGCTGAGGTTCGGTGCGTTTTCGGGTGCGGGTGCGTTGTGGCTGGTCGCGCCCACGCGGCGGAGCCGCATATCGGACGCAGCCCCGCGCCCCTTTCGGGGCGCGTCCCCCGGCCGCGTGTCTAGAACGTTGCCCGGAGTCTGACCAACTCTTCTGCTGGACCGAGCAGTTCGAGTTCTCGCGGGCTCATCGTCGGGTTGGCCGCGCGGCGGTTGCGGGCCTCGGTGAGGGTGGATTGGGTGAGGGGGGAAGGGTCCCTCAGCAAGGTTGTCAGGATGGTGTGGGCCGGGGTGGTGAGAGGGGTGTCGTCTGCGGCTACCTGGGCCAGGATGATCGCGGACATGGCCCAGTCCAGGCCGGGTGGGCCGTCCTCGGTGTTGGACCAGTCTATGACGCGGGGGCCGTCGGCCGTGAGGATGACGTTGTCCGGGTGGAGGTCGAGGTGCAGGACCCGCGCGGCCGGGTCGGCCGGGTTCCGGCCGGGCAGCGCGTGCAGTTGGCGCAGCAGCCGGGCGAGCAGCGTGCCCGCCTCGGCCGGGGCGATGAGGCCCGAGGTGAGCGCGGCGAGCATCGTCGGACCGGACAGCCGCTCCAGGACCAGGTCGGTGCGGGACGCGGAGGGCCGTACGCGGGGCACCGGATAGCCGTGCTCGCGCACGTACGCCATCACCGCGCCCTCGGCGGCCGCGTCCCCCCACCCCTCCCGGTCGCGGCGCAGCACCCACGCGTCGTCCATCTCGTACACGTCCGCCGAACGGCCCGAGCCGAGCAGTCTCCCCGTCGTCGTCATGGCCGTGACCCTAGTCACCGGGCGGCTGTGCCCACAGCCACTCCTCGGGGTCCGTTCGGCTGCCGGTAAAGTGGCGGTGTCGTCATCACACTCGTACGGGGGGAAGCCGGTGCAATTCCGGCGCTGACCCGCAACCGTGAGCCGTCCCCGGTGGACGGTGAGCCGGACTGCCCCGTACGGGATTTTGACCGGCTCACGTGCGTCGGCGTTCCGCCGCGCACGGCACCGTCGAGGTTCACGGAGCCGAGCCGCCCGGGGTGTTCCCGTGCGCTGCCCGGCTCTCCGAGGAGAGGCAGTCGCCGATCATGTACGTCCGCCGCAGTGCCGCGGTCCTCGCCGCCGTGGGCGTGATCGCCGCGGCCGGGTCCGCCGCGCCCGCCCTGGCCGCGGGCCCGTCCCCGTCCGCGTCGCCGAAGGTGACGGTCCCGTCCGGCCTGTACGGCACCACCGACCCGACGTACGACGGTGTCTGGCGCCAGTCGCTGACCCTGCTCGCCCAGGACACGCTCGGCTACCGGCCCGCGACCGCGGCCGTCGGCTGGCTCGCGGGGCAGCAGTGCGCGAACGGTGCGTTCGCCGCGTTCCGCGCGGACCCCGGCAAGGCGTGTGACGCCAAGGTGATGGTGGACACCAACAGCACCGCCGTCGCCGTACAGGCGCTCAAGGCGACCGGCGGGCATGGCGCGGCCGTCGAGAAGGCGGCCGGCTGGCTGAAGTCGGTGCAGAACAAGGACGGTGGCTGGGGCTACACGCCCGGCGGGCCCAGCGACAGCAACTCCACGTCCGTCGTCATCGGCGCGCTCGCCGCGGCCGGCGAGGACCCGGGGCAGGTGCGGGCGGGCGGCAAGTCGCCGTACGACCTGCTGGCCGAGTTCGCTCTCCCCTGCGGGGGGAAGGGCGGCGGCGCCCTCGCCTACCAGCCCAAGAAGGGCAAGCTCACCGCCAACGCGGACGCCACGGCCGCGGGTGTCGTCGGCGCGCTCGGCAAGGGCTTCGGGGTGAAGGCCGGGGCCGACCGGGGCAAGGCTCCCGCCTGCGCCCCCGGGAAGCCGGCTCCGGCGCGGGTCGCGGACAACGGTGCCGCGTACCTCGCGGACGCCGTCGCCAGGACCGGCCACCTCACCTCGGCCCTGCCCGGCGCCGCGGACCAGCCGGACTTCGGCAACACCGCGGACACGGTCGTGGCGCTCGCCGCGGACGGCTACCTCGCGCAGGCGAAGAAGCCGTACGCCTGGCTGGAGAAGAACGCCGGCGCCTGGGCGAAGCAGAGCGGCCCGGCCGCCTACGCCCAGCTGATCCTGGCCGCGCACGCGGTCGGCGCCGACCCGGCGGACTTCGGGGGCACGGATCTGGTGAGCGCGCTGAACGCGTCGGGTCCGGCCCCGCAGAAGCAGGCGGCCGCGTCGTCGCACGCCGACGAGGAGAAGACGTCGGACGACGGTTCCGGCAACAGTGTCTGGTGGATCGTCGGCGTCGGGCTCGTCGGCGGCATCGGCGTGGGCTTCCTGATGAGCGCCCGCCGGAAGCAGCGGCAGCTGTGACCGCCGTCCGCCGTGCCGGGGTCCTGCTGGTCGCCGCGCTGGTGCTGGTCGCCGGCGCGGCGGTCGAGGCGCGGGCCGCGGGGTACCGCTACTGGTCGTTCTGGGAGCGCGACGGTGGCCGGTGGACCTATGCCACCGAGGGTCCGTCGACCGCCCGCCCCGAGGACGGCGCGGTCGAGGGGTTCCGCTTCGCGGTGAGCCCGGACTCGGCGAGCGCGGTGCGCCCGCGCGGCGCGGCGGACTTCGGGGCGATCTGCGCGGGGACCCCCGCGAAGCGGGGGACGAAGCGGGTGGCCTTCGTGCTGGACTTCGGTACGGCCGCGGACGCGCCGTCCGGTGAGCGGCCGCCGCGGGGGCGTACCGCGTGCGCGCGGGTGTCCGGCGACGCCACGGCGGCGGAGGCGCTGGCGGCCGTGGCCAAGCCGCTGCGGTACGACACCAACGCCCTGTTGTGCGCCATCGCCGGGTACCCGGCGAAGGGGTGCGGCGAGCAGGTCGCCGCCGGCGAAGACTCCGGTACGGACCCGTCCCCGACCGCGGGTCACTCGTCCGGCGGACCTTCCCTGGGGCTGCCGATCGGCGTCGGAGTGGTCGCCCTGCTCGCGGGCGCGGGGGTGTGGCAGGCACGACGACGGCGACGCGATGCCGCCTGAGCCCGCACCGGACGCCACCACCCGCGCAGTTCCCCGCGCCCCCGGGGACGTCCCGTCCGCGGTCGAGCGCGGGCCCGCGGGGGCAGAGCGCGCAGTTCCCCGCGCCCCTGGGGACGGCCCGTCCGCCGTCGAGCGCGGGCCCGCCGGGGCCGAGCGCGCAGTTCCCCGCGCCCCTTCGGGGCACTCCCCGGCCGAGGGCAGCCGCACCCCTGAGGAGGTGACGTCCTCCGTCGAGCGCGAGTCCGTCGGGGCTGAGCGCACAGTTCCCCGCGCCCCTTCGGGGCACTCCCCGGCCGAGGGCAGCCGCACCCCTGAGGAGGTGACGTCCTCCGTCGGCCGCGAGTCCGTCGGAGCTGAGCGCGCAGTTCCCCGCGCACCTTTGGGGCACGTTGTAGCCGGGGGCAGGCGCGACGCTGGGGACGTGGGGGCCGAGGGTGCTGTTCGCCGTGGCGCTTCGGGGCGCTTCGTAGCCGCGGGCAGGCGTGCTGCTTGGGGCGGCACGGGTGGGCGCGGCGGCGCCGGGGCTGCACCCGGGTCACGCCGGCGCGCAGCGCAACTGCATCCCGGGGCCTGGTGGCTCTGGTCTCTCGGGCTCGGGACCGCCGCCACGCGTACCACCAACCCGCTGCTTCTCGCCCTCCTGATAGCCACCGCCGGATACGTCGTGGCGGCGCACCGCACCCCCGATTCCCCCACCGCCTACACCGCGTTCGCGAAACTCGCCCTCGCCGTGCTCCTCATCCGCCTCCTCTTCGCCACCGCCCTCGGCTCCCCCATCCCCGGCACGCACCCCCTCCTCACGCTCCCCGAAGTCCCCCTCCCCCGCTGGGCGCAGGGCATCCGCCTCGGCGGCGAGGTCACCGCCGAGGCGCTCCTCTTCGCCGCCTACGACGGTCTCCGCCTCGCCGCCCTGCTGATCTGTGTCGGCGCCGCGAACGCCCTCGCCAATCCGGCCCGCCTCCTGAAGTCCCTCCCCGGCGCCCTGTACGAGATCGGCGTGGCCGTCGTCGTCGCGCTCACCTTCGCCCCGCACCTCATCGCCGACGTCCAGCGGCTGCGCGCCGCCCGCCGGCTGCGCGGCCGGCCGGACCGGGGCCTCAGGGGCCTGCTCCAGGTCGGACTGCCGGTCCTGGAGGGCGCGCTGGAGCGCTCGGTCGCGCTGGCCGCCGCGATGGACGCCCGGGGTTACGGCCGTACCGCCGAGGTCCCCGCCCCGGTGCGCCGTACCACGGCCGCCCTCACCCTCGGCGGCCTGATCGGCGTGTGCGCGGGAACGTACGGGCTGCTCACCGCGGCGGGCGGCACGTACGGCGTCCCGGTGCTGCTGGCCGGGGTCGTGGCCGCGCTCGCGGGACTGCGTCTCGGCGGCCGGCGCTCCCCGCGCACCCGGTACCGGCCCGACCGGTGGGACGCGCGCGCCTGGCTGGTGGCCGGCTCGGGCGCCGCCGTCGCCGCACTGCTCACGCTCGCCTCGGTACGGGACCCGGACGCGCTGCACCCCGGTGTCGTACCGCTGGTCGCGCCGACCCTGCCGCTGTGGCCGGCCGCGGCCGTGCTGCTGGGTCTGCTGCCCGCGTTCATCGTTCCCGCCAGGACCCAGTCCCCCGAGGAGCCGTCGTGATCCGGTTCGAGGATGTCAGCGTCACGTACGAGGGGTCGGCCGAACCGGCTGTCCGGGGCGTGGACTTCGAGGTGCCGGAGGGCGAACTCGTGCTGCTCGTCGGCCCGTCGGGGGTCGGCAAGTCGACGGTGCTGGGCGCGGTCAGCGGTCTGGTCCCGCACTTCACCGGCGGCACCCTGAGCGGACGCGTCACGGTGGCCGGCCGGGACACCCGCACCCACAAGCCGCGCGAACTCGCCGACGTGGTGGGCACGGTGGGCCAGGATCCGCTCGCGCACTTCGTGACCGACGTGGTGGAGGACGAACTTGCCTACGGCATGGAGTCGTTGGGGCTCGCCCCGGCCGTGATGCGGCGCCGCGTGGAGGAGACCCTGGACCTGCTGGGGCTGGCCGGCCTGCGGGACCGTCCCATCGCCACGCTCTCCGGCGGCCAGCGGCAGCGGGCCGCGATCGGCTCGGTCCTCACCCCGCACCCCCGGGTGCTGGTCCTCGACGAGCCGACCTCCGCGCTCGACCCGGCCGCCGCGGAGGAGGTGCTCGCCGTGCTGCAGCGCCTGGTGCACGACCTGGGTACGACCGTGCTGCTGGCCGAGCACCGGCTGGAGCGGGTGATCCAGTACGCCGACCGGGTCGCCCTGCTGCCCGCCCGTGGCGCCGCGCCGCTGCTCGGCACGCCGGCCGAGGTGATGGCCGTGTCGCCGGTGTACCCGCCGGTGGTGGACCTGGGCCGGCTGGCGGGCTGGTCCCCCCTCCCCCTGACGGTCCGCGACGCCCGCCGCCGAGCGACCCCCTTGCGCGACCGCCTGGCCACCCTGCCCACACCTCACCTCACACCGGCCCCGAACACCACGCCCGCCGGGACCGCAACGCCACCCGGCAGCGCCGCCGTTGCTCGGGTCCCCAGTACCAGCCCTGGCGGGAGCGCCACGCTCCCGAGTGGCGGGCCAGGGCCGGAGCCCGGGCCCGGGCCCGGGCCCTCGACCGAGCGGGCGGCCAGGCCGTCGGACGGGCAGCCGGGCGAGCGGCCCCGCAGAAAGGGCCTCTTCCGGCGGCGTTCCTCCGCTGTCGCCGCCCCGCTCACCCCCTATGTCGCCGAAGTCTCCGCCCTCGCCGTCCGCCGCGGCCGGGTCGCCGCACTGCGGCACGTCGACCTCACGGTCGCCCCCGGCGAGACGGTCGCCCTCATGGGGCGCAACGGGGCCGGGAAGTCCACGCTGCTCGGCTCGCTGGTGGGGCTGGTGGAGCCGAGCGCCGGTGGTGTCCGCGTCGGCGGGGCCGTACCGCATCGGACCGCTCCCCGGGACCTCGTACGCCGGGTCGGGCTCGTTCCGCAGGAGCCGCGGGACCTGCTGTACGCCGACACCGTCGGCGCGGAGTGCGCGGCGGCCGACCGGGACGCGGGGGCGGAGCCGGGCACCTGCCGGGCCCTGGTGTCCGAGCTGCTGCCCGGCATCACCGACGACACCCATCCCCGCGACCTCTCCGAGGGCCAGCGGCTCGCGCTGGCCCTGGCCGTCGTGCTGGCCGCCCGTCCGCCGCTGCTCCTGCTGGACGAGCCGACCCGCGGGCTCGACTACGCGGCCAAGGCGCGGCTGGTGGGCGTGCTGCGCGGGCTGGCCGCCGAGGGGCACGCGCTGGTGCTGGCCACGCATGACGTGGAGCTGGCCGCCGAGATCGCCCACCGGGTGGTCCTGCTCGCCGAGGGCGAGGTGATCGCCGACGGTCCGACGGCCGACGTCGTGGTCTCCTCCCCGTCCTTCGCCCCGCAGGTCACCAAGATCCTCGCCCCGCAGGAATGGCTCACGGTGGCCCAGGTACGGGAGGCACTGGCATGAATCCCCCCAGGCTCCGAGCCGCCCGCCCCGTTCCCCTCGGCCCCCGTTCCCTCGCCGCTCTGGTGCTCGTCTCGGCCGTCGGCACCGTCGCCTTCTTCTGGCCGTTCCTCGCGCCGCCCACCTCGCGGCTGAGCGCGCATGCCCAGGACGCGCCCTGGCTGTTCGCGGGGCTGCTGGTGCTGCTGGTCGCGGTCGTCGCGGCGACGATCTCCGAGTCGGGGCTCGGCCCGAAGGCCGTCGCGATGCTGGGCGTGCTCGCCGCGACCGGCGCCGCGCTGCGGCCGATCGGCGCGGGCACCGCCGGCATCGAGCCGATGTTCTTCCTGATGGTGCTCAGCGGCCGGGTGCTGGGCCCCGGCTTCGGCTTCGTCCTCGGCTCGCTGACGATGTTCGCGTCCGCCCTGCTCACCGGCGGGGTGGGGCCCTGGATGCCGTTCCAGATGCTGGCGATGGGCTGGTTCACGATGGGCGCGGGGCTGCTCCCGGGCCGCTCCCGCGTCCGGGGGAAGGCCGAGCTGCTCCTGCTGGCGGCGTACGGATTCCTCGCGGCCTTCGCCTACGGCACGCTGATGAACCTGTCGGGCTGGCCCTTCATGGGCGCCCTGGCCTCGAACATCGCCTTCGACCCGCATGCTGCGGTGGCCGCCAACCTGTCCCGGTTCGTCGCCTACTGCCTGGCCACCTCCCTCGGCTGGGACCTGGGCCGGGCCCTGTGCACGGTCGTGCTCACCCTCGCCCTCGGCCCGGCGGTGCTGCGCGCGCTGCGCCGGGCCACCCGGCGGGCCGCTTTCGAGACCGCGGTCACATTCGACGCACCCGCTGCGTGAGGGCTCGTACCCGGCCCGTCAGCGGCGCGGTGAACCACCCCACATGACGCAGGTCACCTACGACCCGGGGCCGTAGTCCTAAATGTCCGATACATCCTTTCGCGCACCCTTGCTGACCTGCGCATTGAGAGCCACGCCACACGGCCGACGATTCCCGTCGATCCGGCCACAACTAGTAAAAGGGGTCATTGCGGACCCGGTTCCGGCCTGCTTCTCTGGACGACGTCGCCAGGCGCCACGAGCCCTCACGGGCCGCGGCGCCGACGTATGCGGCCACCGCACGACGCGAGGGTCACGGCATACGGGCGATCCACCGTCCCCGACGCAAGAGGTTCTCCGTGTCCGTCTCCTTCATCCGCCGCATCGCCACCCCGAAGAAGGCCATCACCGCCGCCGCCCTGGCCGCCGCCACCGCCGGTATGGCGCTGAGCGCGGCGCCCGCCCAGGCCGCCCCGACCTCGGCCTCCTCCGCTCAGGCGATCGCGCACAAGATGATCCCGGACGCCGCGCAGTACAACGCGTTCAACAAGATCGTCTCTCACGAGAGCGGCTGGAACGTCTCCGCCACCAACGGCTCCTCCGGCGCCTACGGCCTGGTGCAGGCGCTGCCGGGCTCGAAGATGGCCTCGGCCGGCTCGGACTGGAAGACCAACCCGGCCACCCAGATCAAGTGGGGCCTGGACTACATGAAGTCCCGCTACGGCAGCCCCGTCGCCGCCTGGAGCTTCTGGCAGGCCAACGGCTGGTACTGAGCCGGCCGCGCACGAACCGGCGGAACCTGACCCCGCCCAGCGAGCACCCCCGTCCCCCACGGACGGGGGTGCTCGCGTGTGTGCGGGGCGCGTGCGGTGCGGTGCGGGTCGCCCCGGTACGGCTCCAGGAGTGATGGACTGATCACGCCCTGTCCGACCGCCCGGAGGAAACGACGATGCCGCCCTCGACGACACCGGCGCCGGACCCGGACCCGGACCCAGACCCGGACCCGGCGCCGGCCCGGAGTCCGGATCCGGAGGCGCGCGGGGTGCCGCTGGTGGCCGTGTTCCTGGCGCTGACCGCGGTCAGCGGCCTGATCGACGCGGTGAGCTTCCTCGGACTCGGCCGGGTGTTCACGGCGAACATGACCGGCAACGTGGTCATCCTCGGCTTCGCCGCGGCCCGTGCGCCCGGCTTCTCGGCCGGGCACACGGCGACCTCGCTCGCCGGGTTCCTGCTGGGCGCGGCCGCGTCCGGGCGGGTGGCGGCGTGGCACCGCACGGAGTCCCGGCGGGCCCGCGCCCGACTGACCCTGGCCCTGGAGGCGGTGCTGACCGGGGGCGCGGCGGCGCTCGCCTTCGCCCGGCCTGACGCCACCGGCCCCGGGAGCGGCACCGGCTACGCCTTGATCGCGCTGACGGCGTTCGCGATGGGCCTGCGCAGCGCGGCGGTCCGCAGACTGGGCGTCGCGGACCTGAACACCACCGTCCTCACCATGACGCTGACCGGCCTGTTCTCCGAGTCCCGGCTCGGCGACGCGACGAGCCGGCGCTCGCCGCGCCGCGCGGGCGCGGGCCTCGCCATGCTCGCCGGTGCCTGCCTGGGCGCCTGGCTGGTCCTGCACCACGGCCCCGCGTTGCCGCTGCTCGTCGCAGCGGCGACCGCGGCCGTACTGGCGGTGGTGACGTCGGGCCGCGAGTGACCCGGCCCGCCCCATCCGTCAGCCGTCCGGTGGCCGGCGGCAGTGTCCTCACAGCCGCTGGATGATCGTCCCCGTCGCCAGTCCCCCGCCCGCGCACATCGTGACCAGCGCGAACTCCTTGTCGGTGCGTTCCAGCTCGTGCAGGGCGGTGGTGATCAGCCGGGCGCCGGTCGCGCCGACGGGGTGGCCGAGGGCGATCGCGCCGCCGTTGACGTTGACCTTGGCCAGGTCCTGGTCGAAGACCTGGGCCCAGCTGAGGACGACGGAGGCGAAGGCCTCGTTGATCTCGACGACGTCGATGTCCTTCAGGGACATGCCCGCCTTGCCGAGGACGGCCTTGGTGGCGTCGATGGGGCCGTCGAGGTGGAAGTGCGGGTCGGCGCCGACCAGGGCCTGGGCGACGATCCGCGCGCGCGGCCGCAGCTTCAGGGCGCGGGCCATCCGCTTCGACGCCCACATGATGGCGGCGGCGCCGTCCGAGATCTGGGAGGAGTTCCCGGCCGTGTGGACGGCCCTCGGCATCACCGGCTTGAGCCCGGCCAGCGCCTGCGCGGAGGTGTCCCGCAGTCCCTCGTCCTTGTCGACCAGCCGCCACATGCCCTGCCCGGCGTGCTGCTCCTCCTCGGTGGTGGGCACCTGCACGGCGAAGGTCTCCCGCTTGAAACGTTCCTCCGCCCAGGCGTGCGCGGCGCGCTCCTGGGAGAGCAGGCCGAGACCGTCCACGTCCTCCCGGGTCAGGCCGCGGTGCCGGGCGATCCGCTCGGCGGCCTCGAACTGGTTGGGCAGGTCCACGTTCCACTCGTCCGGGAACGGCTTGCCCGGCCCGTGCTTGGAGCCGGAGCCGAGCGGCACCCGGGACATCGCCTCGACCCCGCAGCTGACGCCGACGTCGATCACACCGGCGGCGACCATGTTGGCCACCATGTGCGAGGCCTGCTGCGAGGAGCCGCACTGGCAGTCCACGGTCGTCGCGGCCGTCTCGTAGGGGAGGCCCATGGTGAGCCACGCCGTGCGCGCGGGGTTCATGGACTGCTCGCCGGCGTGGGTCACCGTGCCGCCGACGATCTGCTCGACCGCGTCGGCGGGTATGCCGGTGCGGCCGAGGAGTTCACGGTAGGTCTCGCCCAGCAGATAGGCGGGGTGCAGATTGGCGAGCGCGCCGCCGCGCCTGCCGATCGGGGTGCGTACGGCTTCGACGATCACGGGTTCCGCGGCCATGGGGGTGCGTCCTCTCCTCGGTCGCCCGCGCGGCGCGGAGACGTCCCGGCCCGCCCGCCACGCAGAACTAGAACGCGTACTAGTTCTGCCTGCAGTCTGCTGACAGACCGTCCGGTGCCGCAAGGGTCGTGCAGGCCCCGAAGTCGTGATCCGCGTGAATTTCGCATGCGTTCGGTGCCGCCGGATGTCTTGCGGCTTGTAGAACCCGTTACTACCTTCGCGACAGCCCTGCCTTCCTGATGGGCCGTCAGAACAGACGGTGGTCCGTCAGAACGAAACGACGGGAGCCCCCGATGCACTGCCCCGCGCTGCCCGACGGGTTCGACCTCACCGACCCCGACCTGCTGCACCACCGCGTGCCGCTCCCGGAGTTCGCCGGGCTGCGCGCGGCCGAGCCGGTCCGCTGGATCCCGCAGCCGCACGGCCTGGCGGGCTTCGACGACGACGGCTACTGGGCCGTGACCCGGCACGCGGACGTCAAGTACGTCTCCACGCACCCGGAGATCTTCTCCTCGTACCTCAACACGGCGATCATCCGCTTCAACGAGCACATCGAACGCGACGCCATCGACGCCCAGCGGCTGATCCTGCTCAACATGGACCCGCCGGAGCACACCCGGGTCCGCCAGATCGTGCAGCGCGGCTTCACTCCCCGCTCGATCCGCGCCCTGGAGGAGCGCCTGCGCGCCCGCGCCCGGGCGATCGTCGAGGGCGCCCGCGCCCGCTCCGGCCCCTTCGACTTCGTCACCGAGGTGGCGTGCGAACTGCCGCTGCAGGCCATCGCCGAGCTGATCGGGGTCCCCCAGGAGGACCGCTCCAAGATCTTCGACTGGTCCAACAAGATGATCGCGTACGACGACCCCGAGTACGCCATCACCGAGGAGGTCGGCGCCCAGTCGGCCACCGAGATCATCGCCTACGCCATGAACATGGCCGCCGAGCGCAAGCGGTGCCCGGCGCACGACATCGTGACGACGCTGGTGGCGGCGGAGGACGAGGGCAACCTCAGCTCCGACGAGTTCGGCTTCTTCGTGCTGATGCTCGCCGTGGCCGGGAACGAGACCACCCGCAACGCCATCACGCACGGCATGCACGCCTTCCTCACCCACCCTGACCAGTGGGAGCTGTTCAAGCGTGAGCGCCCGGCGAGCGCCGCGGAGGAGATCGTCCGCTGGGCGACCCCGGTCAACGCGTTCCAGCGGACGGCCACGCAGGACACCGAACTGGGCGGTTCGCGGATCAGGAAGGGCGACCGGGTGGGCCTCTTCTACGCCTCCGCCAACCACGACCCCGACGTCTTCACCGACCCCGACGCGTTCGACATCACCCGGGACCCCAATCCCCACCTCGGCTTCGGCGGCGGCGGCCCGCACTTCTGCCTCGGCAAGTCCCTCGCGGTCCTGGAGATCGACCTGATCTTCACCGCCCTCGCCGACGCCATGCCCGGCCTGAAACTCGCCGGCGACCCTCGCCGACTGCGCTCGGCCTGGATCAACGGCGTGAAGGAACTCCCGGTCAGCGCGGACTGACCACGGCCTCACCCGGGGACCCGCCGGCGTCAGCGCGGCGCCGGCGCGTCCTCGGCCGCGGGTTCCCGGCGGAGCGCCGCCGCCTTGACGATCTCCGGGCGCGGCCCCTGGCAGAGGTACGACAGCCCGAACCCGGCGCTCACCACCGCGGCCCCGCCCACCGCGTCCAGCACCCAGTGGTTGCCGGTCGCGACGATCGCCGAGACCGTGAAGAGGGGGTGCAGCAGGCCGAGGGCCTTCATCCACCAGCGGGGGGCGACGACCGCGATGACGACGCCGCACCACAGCGCCCAGCCGAAGTGCAGCGAGGGCATCGCCGCGTACTGGTTGGTCAGCGCGGTCAGGGTGCCGTAGTTCGGCTTGGAGAAGTCCTGGACGCCGTGGACGGTGTCGATGATGCCGAGGGAGGGCATCAGGCGCGGCGGGGCCAGCGGGAAGAGCCAGAACCCGACCAGGGCGAGCAGAGTGGCGAAGCCGAGACTGGAGCGGGCCCAGCGGTAGTCGACCGGGCGGCGCGAGTAGAGGACGGCGAGGACGGTCAGCGGGACGACGAAGTGGAAGGTTTCGTAGTAGTAGTCGAAGAAGGAACGCAGCCATCCGATGTTGACGACGGCGTGGTTGACCCCGTGCTCGATGTCGATGTGCAGGAACCGCTCGATGCCGAGCACGATGTGCCCGTGGTGCTCGGCGCGGATCCGGCCGCCGGAGATGGTGCCGCCGGTCGCGGCCAGCCTGACCTGCTGGTACGCGGCGTAGGTGACGCGGATGAGGAGCAGTTCCAGCAGCAGGTTGGGGCGGGTGAGCACGCGGCGCAGGAACGGCAGCAGCGGCACGTGCCGGAAACGGGCGGGGACCGGCGGGGCGTACCGCGTCGGCAGGGGCTCCTGGTAGTACGGCGAAGTACGGGAGAGAAACGGTACGGCGACGGCGGCGGACAGCGCCGCGAGCAGCACCAGGTTGTCCCGCAGCGGGAACATCACCTGCATGTTCGGCAGCATCATCTTCGCCGGAAGCGTGGTGACGAGGACGACCGCGAGCGGCCAGACACAGCGGTCGGATGCCCGTCTGCCGACCCGGCCGACGACCGCGAGCAGCACCCACAGCAGCTGGTGCTGCCAGGCGGTCGGGGACGCGGCGACGGCGGCGCAGCCGGTGACGGCGACGGCGAGCAGGAGCTGGCCGTCGTGGGCGTAGCGGACGGCGCGGCGCAGGGCGAGGGCGGCGACGGCGGCGCCCAGCAGCAGGAAGACGGCGATCTCCAGGGGGCCGGTCAGGCCGAGGCGGAGCAGGCCGCCGTGCAGGGACTGGTTGGCGAGGTCGTCGGCCTCGCCGCCGAGTCCGGCGCCGGCCATGTGGTGCACCCAGTAGGTGTACGAGTCGTGCGGCATCGCGGCCCAGGCCAGCGCCGTGCTCGCGGCGAACGCGGCGAGCGCGGACAGGGCGGCCCGGCGGCGGCCGGTGAACCACAGCAGCGGGGCGAAGAGCAGCACGGTGGGCTGGAACGCGGCGGCCAGGCCGACGCACAGCCCGCTCAGCCGCTGCCCGCGCACGGTGAAGCAGCCGGCCAGCACCAGCAGCACCGGCAGGACGCTGGTCTGGCCGAGCCAGAGCGCGTTGCGGACCGGCAGGGAGAGCATCAGCAGGCTCACCGCGACCGGCGCGGCCAGCAGGGAGGTGCGGCGGCTGACGGGCTGGGGCAGCGCGCGGGCGGCGATCAGGCCGACGGCGACGACGAGGAGCAGGGTCCCGAAGGTCCAGCCCCAGCCGAGGGCCTGTTCGGCCGCGTGGGTGAGGGGTCTGAGGACGAGCCCGGCGAACGGGGTGCCGGTGAACTGGGTCGAGTCGTACAGCGAGCCCTTGACGTGCAGGACGCCGTTCGGGCCGACCCAGGTCTCCAGGTCGGTGAGCCGTTCGCCGCTCGGGGTGGTCAGGACGGCGGCGACCTGGCGCACCGAGAGGAGCGCGGCCACCGCCCACAGGGCGAGCCGGGCCGCTCTCAGGCGGGCTCCGATCGCCGTCGCCCCGAAGGCATCCGCCGGTCGCCCGCTGTGCTCCACGTTCACCACGCCTCGTCGGCCTTCCGCCCCGTCGTCCCGGGCGCGTCCGCGCGCCGGGTTCCTCCAGCGAACCCATGGAGGGGCCGCACGCCCCCCGGGGGAGACGCGGGGCACCCCCGCTTCGCCTGACGCAGGTCTCCTTTTGTCCGGATGACGATAGTCCGCGCGGTCTGCGGTTGCAGGCGGGGTGCGCGAGAAGGATCACAGCGGACGGCCGGAATGCCGGCCCGGGGGCGGGCGGACGGGCCTGGACAGGCGCCGTTTAGCTGCCCCATGCATCGAGTTGTGCACGATGCGTAATGCGCCGAACACACCCTATGGTCGCTTTTCGGCCCGCTTTCCGGCACCGTCGCCGCCGGGCCGCGCCCCTGTCCCCGTCGAAAGGTAGGCGAGCCTCGTTTTGGCGACCGCCACAGCCGTCTCCCCGCCCCTGGTGAAGCCCCGGAAGCCCGTACGGGTCTCCTCCGACGTCACCGTCACCGATCCCGCGCTCGTCAAGCGTGCCGTGAAGGCGGCCGCGCTGGGCAACGCGATGGAGTGGTTCGACTTCGGCGTCTACAGCTACATCGCGGTCACCCTGGGCAAGGTCTTCTTCCCGTCCGGCAACCCGACCACACAGCTGCTCTCCACCTTCGGCGCCTTCGCCGCGGCCTTCCTGGTCCGCCCGCTCGGCGGCATGGTCTTCGGCCCGCTCGGCGACCGGGTGGGGCGGCAGAAGGTCCTCGCCGTCACGATGATCATGATGGCGGCCGGCACGTTCGCGATCGGGCTGATCCCCTCGTACGGCGCGATCGGCGTCGGCGCACCGCTGCTGCTGCTGGCGGCCCGGCTGGTGCAGGGGTTCTCCACCGGTGGCGAGTACGCGGGCGCGTCGACGTTCATCGCCGAGTACGCGCCCGACAAGAAGCGCGGCTTCTTCGGCAGCTGGCTGGAGTTCGGCACGCTCGCCGGGTACATCGGCGGTGCGGGCCTGGTCACCCTGCTGACGGCGCTGCTCTCCACGCACGATCTGACGTCCTGGGGCTGGCGGATCCCGTTCCTGGTCGCCGGTCCGATGGGTGTCATCGGCCTCTACCTGCGGCTGAAGCTGGAGGAGACGCCCGCCTTCGCCGCCGAGGTCGAGAAGGCGGAGGCCGCCCGGCCGAAGGTGCCGCTGCGCGAGATGATCACGGGTCAGTGGAAGTCGCTGCTGCTGTGCATGGGCCTGGTGCTGGTCTTCAACGTCACCGACTACATGCTGCTGTCGTACATGCCGAGCTATCTGACCAGTGAGCTGAAGTACGACGCGACGCACGGGCTGCTGGTGGTGCTCGGCGTGATGGCCCTGATGATGATCGTCCAGCCGTTCGCCGGCGCGCTCAGCGACCGGGTCGGGCGCCGGCCCGTCATCGCCGCGGGCTGCGCGGGGTTCCTGTTCCTGTCGATCCCGGCGCTGCTGCTGATCCGTGAGGGCAGTCTGCTGGCGGTGGGGCTGGGCATGGCGGCGCTGGGCCTCCTCCTGGTCTGCTTCACGGCGGCCATGCCGGCCGCGCTGCCCGCTCTCTTCCCGACCCGGGTGCGGTACGGGTCCCTGTCGATCGGGTTCAACGTGTCCGTGTCCCTGTTCGGCGGGACGACTCCGCTGGTCGTGACCGCGCTGATCGGGGCGACCGGGAACATGATGATGCCCGCGTACTACATGATGGCCGCGGCTG
The DNA here is from genome assembly GCF_004124325.1 of Streptomyces sp. L2. Classification (NCBI taxonomy): domain Bacteria; kingdom Bacillati; phylum Actinomycetota; class Actinomycetes; order Kitasatosporales; family Streptomycetaceae; genus Streptomyces; species Streptomyces sp. L2. The sequence goes on along the minus strand of NZ_QBDT01000001.1, from coordinate 5,658,193 downwards.
TCGTGGGCGGGGTCGCGGTGTGGCGCATGACCGAGTCCGCGGGCCGGCCCCTGCCGGGCTCCGCCCCCTCGATCGAGCCCCACTGACCGCTGGGCGCGGCGCCTCGGTGACTTCGGGGGTTGCAGCCCCCGCCCGCTGCATGGCGCCGCTGATGCCTTCGCCCGTCCGCCCGGTGCGGGCACGCCGTGGCTGATCGCGCAGTTCCCCGCGCCCCTAGGGGGGTTGCCACCCCGCCCGTTGTACGGCGCCGCCGCCCCGGCCCGTCCGTCCGCCCGGCGCGGGCACGCCGTGGCCGGCCGCGCAGTTCCCCGCGCCCCTGACGGGGCGCGTGCGTGCGTAGCTGCGGGCATGCGTGCCGCTCGGGGCGGCACGGGTGGGCGCAGCGGCACCCTGGCAGCGCCGGTGAGCGAGTCCACCCCCGGCCAACCCCGGGCAGCGGGCAATCGTGCCGCTGGGGCGGCGCCTGGCAGCGCCGGTGAGCGGCCCCACCCCCGGGCACCCGGAGCAGCGGAACCGATTTCACATCCGCGCCGTCTGTAGCCCTGGCAACGGCGCGGTGGAGGGGTGGCACGGTTCATGGAACACGTTCGGCGGAGGCGTCGCGCGCTGGTGGTGGTTCTCAGTCTCCTCGGCATCCAGCTGAGCCTGCTCATCGCCCCGGCGTACGCGTGCGGCTGCGGTGCCATGATTCCCGACGCCCGGCAGCGGATCGCCGTCGCCGAGGAGCAGTCCGTGCTCCGCTGGGACGGCCGCCAGGAGCAGATCGTGATGCGGCTGACGGTCGAGGGAGACACCCGCCGCGCCGCCTGGATCATGCCCGTCCCGCACCGCGCGACCGTCCGCCTCGGCGACCCCCACCTGTTCGACCAGCTGTCCGCCGCCACCGCCCCCGTGCACCGCATCCGCCCGCACTTCTGGCCCCGGCACGGCGACTGGCCCTTCGACGACACCTCGGACGGCGTCGCGGCCGCCCCGCCCCCGGTGGGCGGCGCCGGCGGCGTGCACGTGGTCGGCCGGCAGCGGCTCGGCCCGTTCGACGTGGCTCGGCTCACCGCCACCGACCCGGCCGCTCTCGACACCTGGCTGCGCACCCACGGCTTCTCCTTCCCCGACCGGCTGCGGACGGCGCTCCAGCCGTACGTCGACCAGCACTGGGAGTACGTGGCAGTCCGCCTCGCCCCCGAGACCGCCGGCACCCCCCTGCACGGCGCCCTCGACCCCCTGCACCTCACCTTCGCCAGCGACCGCGCCGTCTACCCGATGCGCCTGTCCCGGCTGGCCCGCACGCCGCAGACCCTCGGCCTCTACGTGCTCGCGGCGCACCGCATGCGCCCCGTCTCCGACATCGGCGGCACCGCACCCCGCGTGCTGTTCGCCGGCCGGCTCAAGGACCTCAAGGACCCCGTCGGCCCCCTCGCCACGCTCGCGCACGGAACGCCGTATCTGACGGCCCTCAGCCAGGAGTTCTACGACCCCTCCCGCATCACCGGCGACCACGAACTGCGCCCGGCTGCCACCGACACGCCGTACCAGCAGGTCGTCTACGAGGACCGGTTGAGGGAGTTCGCCGGTGTGCCGGCCTGGCTGCTGACCGTCGGCGGCGCCCTGCTCCTGCTGGTCGCGGCGGCCGTCCTGCTCGCCGTACGGCACTCCCGGCGGCCGGTGCGGCCACCGCCGCCCGTACACCCACCTGAGCCGATCGGCTGAGTTCCGACGGTACCCGTTGCGGGCACCCGGAAGTCGGGTGACACGGGAACCGAACCCCGACTACCTTCGTTAGCACAGCTAGTTAGAAGTGCTAAGTAGCCTCGGGGACACTCGGGACCACTCGGGAAAGGCAGCAGACGCATGAGCGGGTCGCAGCTGTGGGACGACGTCGACAACTACTTCTCTGGACACCTCTCACCCGATGACGAGGCGCTGGAGGCGGCGTTGCGGGACAGTGAGGCCGCCGGACTTCCGGCCATTTCCGTCACCCCGGCCCAGGGCAAGCTCCTCCAGATCCTCGCCCAGGTCCAGGGCGCCCGCACCATCCTGGAGATCGGCACCCTCGGCGGCTACAGCACCATCTGGATGGGCCGCGCCCTCCCCGAGGACGGCCGCCTCATCTCCCTGGAGTACAGCGCCAAGCACGCCGAGGTGGCCACGCGCAACCTGGCCCGGGCCGGCCTGGAACGGGTCGCGGAGGTGCGGGTGGGCCCAGCCCTGGAGTCGCTGCCCAAGCTCGCCGACGAGAACCCGGCCCCCTTCGATCTGGTGTTCATCGACGCCGACAAGGCCAACAACGCGCACTACGTGGAGTGGGCGCTCCGCCTCACCCGGGCGGGCAGCCTGATCGTCCTGGACAACGTGGTGCGCGGCGGCCGGGTGCTGAACGCCGACAGCACCGAACCGGACGTCGTCGGCACCCGCGCCGCCCTCGACCTGATCGCCACCCACCCGAGGCTCACCGGGACGGCGATCCAGACCGTCGGCAGCAAGGGCCACGACGGCTTCGCGCTGGCCCGGGTACTGGCGTAGCCGCCCGTAGTGGCACAGCCGTAGCGGGACGCGGGGCCCCGGGGCTCTCAACTCTCGTGGTAGAAGCCCACGTTGACGCTGCGCGGCGCCGTGCGGTCCTGGACGACGAGTTCACCGGAGCCGCCCCGCGGGAGGGCGACGATGCCGCCGTAGGTGAGGGTCTGCGCGTACTCCCCGACGATCAGCCGCACTTCGGAGGACGGCTCGGCCTGGGAGCCGCGCAGCCAGCCCACCTGCCACGTCCCGTCGGGGCCGCAGCGGAACTCCAGGTGGACGCGCGAGACGAACAGCCAGTCGTCCGGCGTGACCAGGCGGCACACGGAGGCGTCCCGGCCCACCCGCAGCACGGCACCCGGCTCGCTGGGCGCGTCGGCCATCGTCATACCGGCGGTGGCACCCGCGTCGGCCCCCGAGACGGTGGCCATGGTGAGTTCGAGCACGTGCGTCCCCCTGATGCGGCGAAATGTCAGAACGTCCCTGCGCGGTGCCCGTCCGGGCACACCGCCGCCGCATGATAAAACGCCCGGCCGGGCCGCGTCCGGCACAATGGGTTCATGACCGAGCGAAAGCCACCCGGCGTTCCGTTCGAGTCCTGGGCGGACAAACAGATCCGGGACGCCCAGCGGCGCGGTGAGTTCGACGCGCTGCCCGGCGCGGGCGAGCCGCTGCCCACGGACATCGAGTCGCCGTACGACGAACTGTGGTGGATCAAGCGGAAGATGGCCCGCGAGGGCCTGGCCGCGCTGCCGCCGGCGCTGGCTCTGCGCAAAGAGGCCGAGGACGCGCTCGTGGCGGCGTACGCGGCGCCCTCGGAGCGGATCGTGCGGCAGATCATCACCGACGTCAACGTCAAGATCCGCGAGATGATGTTCAAGCCGCCGCCCGGCCCGCCACTCGGCAAGAAGCCGTACGACGTCGAGGAGGTCGTACGGGAGTGGCGGCAGCGCAGGGCTGCCGCCACCCCCGAGGGCGCACCGGGCTGAGCCCCCGCCGCGCCGCTCCTCTCAGTTGTGCAGCAGCCGTCCCGCCAGCTCCCGGTAGTCACGCAGGGCGAGCCGCAGCCGCTCGGTGTCGGCGTCCGACCCCGGGCGGCGCTTCTCGGTGTCCTGCCAGGAGTAGCGCAGGGTACGGCGCCTGCGCGTCACGGCGTCGGTGAAGCGCGCCGCGATCTCCTCCAGCGCCCGGTCGGCCTCCTCCACGGCGGCCCGCGGCTCGTCCACGAACTCCGTGACGGCGTGCCGCAGCCGCTGCTCCCACTGGTCGGTCTCGTCATGCGCCAGCAGCGGCGCCCCGGCGGCACCGGTCCCGGCGGAGCCGTCGGTGCCGATCGCGTCGGGTGTTCCCGGTGCGCCGGGTGCCGTGGGCCAGGTGTCGCCCGAGCGGGGCTCGGTCGTTCCGCTCTCGCGTGCGGCGGTCCGGCCCGGGGAGGGCGCGCCGAGGCCGTCGTCGGGCATGCGGGCGCCGGTGCCGCGGCCGGTTCCGGGCGGGCCCGGTGTGCGGTCGTCGGCCGTCAGGCCCTCCGCGCCGGGGGCCACCGTGCCCGGCAGCCGCACCGAGCGGGAGCCGGGAGCCCCCGCGTCGCGTTCGGTGTAGTCACCGGTGTTCCGGTCCGTATAAGCGCCGGTGCCGGTGTCGCGTTCGGCGTAGTCGCCGTCCGGGTCCGGACGGCCGGTCGTCCTGTCCTCGGCCATGGTGCTCAGCTCTCCTTCGGACGGCTCTTGTCGGCGGTCCACGGCAGATGGTGGCCGTGCGACGGCGTGCCGGCCGCTCCGGCGGGGCGGGGCGCGGCGCCGGCGTGCGCCCGGTGCCGGCCGTGGTCGCCGTCTCCGGTCCCGGTCAGATCGTCGAAGAGGGCCCGGGCCGAGACCAGGGCCGAACGCATCTCCTCCGTCCCGGCGCCGGCCGCGTTCGCCCCGCCGCCAGCGCCCACGCCCGTCCCCGTCTCCATGTGGGACATCCGGTGCACGCGCCGGTAGCCGTCCACATGGCCGGCGTGGTGCACGGACAGCGCGGCGAACTGCTCCTCGTAGCGCTCTCCGCCCGGGTAGCCGCGCTGCCCGGCCAGCTCGGCGAGCAGTTGGTCGGCCTCGGCCACCGCCTGGCGGGGCGAGTCGACGAAGTGTTCCTGTACGGCGGTCCAGCGGGCCTCGTACCGCTCCCGCTCGCCGCCTTCAAGCGGACGTTCCCGCAGGTCACCGTGGCGTTCGACGCGCTCGGCCAGCTCTCGCTCGGCCGCCTCGGCGTCGCCGTCGTGCCGGGCGACGGTCCGCTCGTACTCCGGCCCGAAGCGCCGCTTCAGGCTCGGTCCGCCGCGCCGCCGTCCGCGGGCGCCCCAGACCAGGGCGGCCGCGACGAGGAGCACGGCCACCACGATCACGATCACTGTGATGATCATGCCTGTGGACATGATTGCCTTCCGGTCGGACCGGCCCACCTGGCCGGTTCCCTGTTCGGGTGACCCGGAAGGGCGCCCACAAACGGCCCGCCCGTGCCCCGGCCCGCGACCCGGCCCGGACCGCCCTACAATTCGCTTGCGCCGCGTCCCGGGTCGCCGCCGAGAATGGGCGGCATGAGCTGGACCATCGCCCCGGAGCCGTACGACTCACCGGTCGCCGCCGCCCTCTGGCGGGCGTACTACACGGAGGTCAGCGACCGCTGGTACCTGCTGTACGAGGGGCGCCGCACCGGCCCCGACGAGCTGGAGCGGGAGATCGCGGCCAACACGGGCGCCGAACTCGCCCCGCCGACCGGGCAGTTGATGGTCGGCCGGTACGACGGCACGCCGGGCGGTACCGCGGGCGTACGGCTGCTGGACCCGGCCACGGCGGAACTGACCCGGGTCTTCGTGCACGAGGCGATGCGCGGCAAGGGCGGGGCGGCGCTGCTCGTCACCGCGGCCGAGGACGCCGCCCGCGCCCTGGGCGCCAGGCACATCGTGCTCGACACCCGCGGCGACCTGGTGGAGGCCCGCACCCTGTACGCCCGGCTCGGCTACGCGGAGACCGAGCCCCACAACGACGTGCCGTACGCCGAGCACTGGTTCCGCAAGGAGCTGTAGCAGCCGGGCGGGACGAGCGGCCCAGAGGCCGGTCAACTGAGCGTGGCGGTCGTTCCGTTGTGGGGGCGCTCCTGTTCCGAACCGCACAGTTCGCCGGTCAGCTCGTGCACCAGCTGGGTGAGGTCGGTGGAGCGGCCCGGCTCCCACCAGTCGCCCAGCAGCTCGGCCAGGGACTCCTCGCGGGCCGTCGCGAGCCGTTCGGCGACCTCGCGGCCGGCCTCGGTCAGCACCAGGTCCGGGCCCCGGCGTTCGGCGAGGTGCCGCTCCTCGACCTGGCGGGCGGCGGCCATGACCGCCTGGAGCGGTACGGGGCTGCGCTCGGCGAGCTGGGCCGGTTCCACGGAGCCGAACTTGCGGATGCGCAGCAGCATCCAGCCGGCGGCGGGGAGCAGGTCGTACCCGGCCCGGTCGGTGATCTTCTGGTAGACCTCGCGGCGCCCCTCGCGGGTGCCGAGCAGGGACAGCGCGCGGCACACCTCGTCGTAGGAGGACCGCTCCACGGGGTTGGGCGCGAGCGTCTCGGAGACGTCCGGCGCGGTGACCGAGCCGCGCAGCCGGTCCTCCTTCAGCAGCCACGCCAGGACGAAGCCGAGGGCGGCGACCGGGGCGGCGTACAGGAAGACGTCGGTGATGGAGGCCGCGTAGGCGTGCAGCGCGGCGGGGCGCAGCGCGGGGGGCAGGGCGCCGATGCCGCGCGGGTCGGCCTTCAGCGTGTCGGCGCTGACGCCCGGGGGCAGGTGGACGCCCCGGAAGGCGGCGGTGAGTTTGTCCGCGAGGCGGGTGGCGAAGACCGTGCCGAAGATGGCGACGCCGAAGGAGGCGCCGATGGAGCGGAAGAAGGTGGCGCCGGAGGTGGCGACGCCGAGGTCCTCGTAGGCCACCGCGTTCTGCACGATGAGGACGAGGACCTGCATGACGAGGCCGAGGCCGAGGCCGAAGACGAAGAAGTAGGCGCTCATCTCGGCGGTGCCGCTGTGCTCGTCCAACTGGTGCAGCAGGAGCAGGCCGATGGCGGTGACGGCGGTGCCGGCGATCGGGAACACCTTCCAGCGGCCGGTGCGGCTGACGATCTGCCCGGAGACGGTGGAGGAGAGCAGCAGGCCGAAGACCATGGGCAGCATGTAGACGCCGGACATGGTCGGGGTGACGCCGTGCACGACCTGGAGGAACGTCGGCAGGTAGGTCATCGCGCCGAACATGGCGAAGCCGACGATGAAGCTGATGATCGCGGCGAGGGTGAAGGTGCGCAGCCGGAACAGCTTGAGCGGGAGAACGGGTTCGGCGGCCCGGCGCTCGACGCCGACGAAGCAGGCGGCGAGGACGACCCCGAGCACGATGAGCGCGATGATCTGCACCGAGCCCCACGCCCAGGTGGTGCCGCCGAGCGAGGCCACCAGGACCAGGCAGGTGGCGACGGAGGCGATCAGGAAGGTGCCGAGGTAGTCGATGACGTGGTGGGCGGCGCGGCGCGGGATGTGCAGGGCGGTGGCGATCACGGCGAGGGCGACGACGCCGACGGGCAGGTTGACGTAGAACACCCAGCGCCAGCTGAGGTGCTCGGTGAACAGTCCGCCGAGCAGCGGTCCGAGCACGCTGGTCGCGCCGAAGACGGCACCGAACAGGCCCTGGTAGCGCCCGCGATCGCGGGGCGGCACGATGTCGCCGACGATCGCCATCGACAGCACCATCAGCCCGCCGCCGCCCAGCCCTTGTAGGGCGCGGAACGCGATCAGCTGGGGCATGTTCTGCGCGGCCCCGCACAGGGCGGAGCCGATGAGGAAGATGACGATCGCCGTCTGGAACAGCCGCTTGCGCCCGTACTGGTCGCCGAGTTTGCCCCACAGGGGGGTCGCCGCCGTGGACGCCAGGAGATAGGCGGTGACCACCCAGGACAGGTGCTCCAGACCGCCGAGGTCACTGACGATGGTGGGCAGCGCGGTCGACACGATGGTCTGGTCGAGCGCGGCGAGCAGCAGCCCGAGCAGGAGGGCGCCGATCGAGACGAGCACGTTGCCGGACACGTGTTCGGAGCGCGTGACGTCCTCGTCCGTGCCGTGCGTATCCAGGACCATGGAGACCTCCCGGGCTCGGGTGCACCTCTTCCATCCTGGTCGGTGTCACCGTTTATGGCCTGTTGACTCCTGCGGATATGGAGGAAGTCCGCATAATCTCTGTGGTTCGCGCGGGGAGGGGACGCGGAGATGACGCAGAACGAGGGCCCGGGCTGCCCGCGGTGCGGTGCGCCCAGAGGCCCGTCCAACACCCCGTCCTGCGACTGCGGAGAGCGCACCGCCGAGGCCCTGCACGCCTCCCGCACGGCGGAGGCAGCGGCGGCGGAGGACTTCGATCCCCTGCGGATACGGCCGTACGTGGCGGTGGGCGAGGAGGGCCCGGCCCGGACGACTGCCGACGGGGAGGAAGCGGCGCCGCCGGGTGCCGGGGAGGCGACGTCGGGGGCGGAGGCGGGGTTGGACGGCACCCGGTCGGCGGGCCCGGAGGCGGCGGCAGGTCCGGAGGCAGCGGCAGGTCCGGGGGCAGCGGCGGGCGGCTCCCGGACGGCGGCGGGCCCGGTGGCGGGAGCCGACGACTCCCGGACGGCGGACCAGGCACGGTAGGCCCGGCGGCGGACGGCCCGACGGCGCCGGACCCGACGGCGGCAGCGGGCGGCTCCCGGGCGGTAGGCCCGGTGGCGGGAGCGGGCAGTTCCCCGGCTGCGGGTCCGGCGGTCGGGTCCGGGCGAGGGCGTCGTACCCGCCGGGCCGTTCTGCTGTGCGCGGCGGGCGCGGGGGTCGTCGTCGTGGCGGCGGCCGGGGTGGCGAGCGGGCTGTTCTCATACGCGGAACCGACCCGGGGGCAGGCCGCGCCGGAGATACGGCAGAGCGTCCCGGACGTGACGCCGTCGCGCTCGGCGTCCCCGTCGTCGGCGGCCCCGGCCGTCTCGTCCCGGCCGCCCGTGCGGTCCGCGCCCCCGGCGCCGCCGCCGCGCACCTTGTCCAGCGCCCCCTCGCCGTCCGAGCCGACACCCCGGCCCTCCCGCAGCGGCAGCCGTACGGCCTCCCCGTCCCCCTCGGTGACGGCGACGACGACGGCCGACCCGGCCCTGCGGCGCGGCGACACGGGTCCCGCGGTCGTCGACCTCCAGGTCCGCCTGGCGGAGCTGAACCTCTACGACGACCAGGTCAACGGCGTCTACACCGACACGGTCGAGGACGCGGTACGCCGATACCAACAGGCCCGCGGCATCCGCACCGACACGTCCGGGGTCTACGGCCCGGCGACGCGGCGCAGCCTGGAGTCGGAGACGTGGTAGTGGCAGCGCGGGCCGCCGACGGCGGTGATGCCCGGCACACCGCCGGACGGAAACGAGCCCCCGACAGGAAGGGCGGGCCCGGTCGCGGGGGGCGTGCGGCCCAGCTCGGGGTGGGTACGCCGCCGTGTCGTCGGCGCCGTCCCGAAGAGCACGCCCCCGGCAAGAACCCCGGCCTCAGCCCAGGTGCAGCCTGATCGTGCCGTCGGCGGCGGGTTCTGTCCGCACCTGGGTCAGGTCCGGTACGACCGCGTCCGGGCCGTACAGGCCGGCGCGCGGGCCCACGCCCACGACCCGCATTCCGGCGGCGCGGCCGGCGGCGACGCCAGCCTCGGAGTCCTCGAAGACGACGCAGTCCGCCGGGTCCACACCCAGTTCCGCCGCGCCCTTCAGGAAGCCCTCGGGGTCGGGCTTGCTGGCGCCCACCGACTCGGCCGTGACGCGCACCTCGGGCAGGACGAGGCCCGCCGCGGCCATGCGGGCGGTGGAGAGGGCGACGTCCGCCGAGGTGACCAGGGCGTGCGGGAGGCCGCGCAGGGCGGCGAGGAAGGCAGCCGCGCCGGGCACCTCGACCACGCCTTCAAGATCCGCGGTCTCCTCGGCGAGCATGCGCGCGTTGTCGGCGAGGTTCTGCTCCCGGGACCGCTCCGGCAGCAGGACGGCCATGGAGGCGTGCCCCTGCCGACCGTGGACGACGTTCAGCACCTCATCGCCGTCCAGCCCGTGCCGCTCGGCCCAGCGCCGCCAGACACGTTCGACGACGGCGTTGGAGTTCACGAGGGTGCCGTCCATGTCGAGCAGGAGGGCGCGGGCGGTGAGGGCGGTGGCCGGCATCGGCAGCTCCAGAGGGATGAAGACGAGGACAAAACGGGCCCCGCCCGCCGGTCAGGGAAAACAGGCGGGGACCACTTTGTTTCTCTACGGTACAAAACCCGGCCGGATCTCGCCACCACCACCCCCCGCAAGCCCCACCGCCGACCCGCAGGAGACTCACGCAACAGACCCGTCGGCGACCCACGCCGCAGACCTGTCGGAGACCCACGCCGCAGACCCGCCGGAGACCCACGCCGCAGACCCGCCGGAGACCCACGCCGCAGACCCGCCGGAGACCCACGCCGCAGACCCGGGCATCCGCCGGATCCCACCACCTGCCGGCCGGTTCCCCACCCTCAGCCCGCGACCGCCTCCCACAGGCTCCACACGCCGAGCCCCAGCATCAGCAGCGCCGCGATCTGCGTGATCAGCCGCAGCGGCACCTTCCTCATCAGCGCCTTCCCGCCGACGATCCCGAGTCCCGCCACCGCCCACAGCCCCAGCACCGCGCCGAGACCGACCGAGATCGGGTCGTCGTAGCGGGCGGCGAGGTTCGCCGTCATGATCTGGGTCAGATCGCCGAACTCCGCGACCAGGATGAGCGTGAACCCGGTCCCCGCGACCTTCCAGAAGGACTGGTCGGCGGGCTTGCGGACCTCTTCCTCCTCCTCGCCCCGCTTCAGCGCCAGCACCGCCGCACCGGCGAGGAAGAGCACACCGGTCAGCGCGTGCACGAGCCGCTGCGGCAGCAGGGTCAGCGCGCTGCCCGCCGCGACGGCGAGCACGACATGCAGCAGGAAGGCGGCGGCGACGCCCGCGAAGACGTACGAGGCGCGGTAGCGGGTGCCGAGGACGAGACCGGCGAGCGCGGTCTTGTCCGGCAGTTCGGCGAGGAAGATGACGCCGAACACGAGCGCCGTCACGGTGATGCTGATCAAGGTTCCTCAATCGGTCGGGGCCGCCCCACCGAGAGTGCTGTAGCTCGTCCTCAGACACCTCGGCACGGCAGCGCACTCGGCACTCGCGCCATGGAGGCACGGGTGTGCACTGCTTGCCGAAGGTCTCGCTGGGCGGTCCGCGCGGGATCCGCCTCCGGGCGCCGGCTCAGGCTGGCTGAGCAGTATGTCGACGGTCCGGCGAAGAGCTACTCCCCTTCTGCGCCTCCATAGTAAGGGACGCGAAAGTTCCGCCGTGAACCTTGTCGTGTCATGAACGCGTCACTAGCGTCTAACCGAGCGCTCACTCCCCGGTCACACGACACCGCGAGCATTCCCCTGCCCGCAGCCAAAACCCCCACCCCACAAGGAAGTTCACATGCGGAAAGTCTACGCGCGTCGACGGCTCAGCATACTCGCGACCCTCACCGGACTCATCGCCTCCGCCGCCCTCTTCAACTCCCCCAGCGCCTCCGCCGCCCTGCCCACCCCGGTCAGCGGCGCGACCGCCCGGAGCTACCTCTCCCAGCTCACCGTGGCCGCCGAGAACCGCACCGGCTACGAGCGCAGCAAGTTCCCCACCTGGATCACCATCTCCGGCACCTGCAACACCCGCGAGTGGATCCTCAAGCGCGACGGCTCGAACGTCACGACCAACTCGTCCTGCTACCCGACGAGCGGCAGCTGGTACTCGCCGTACGACGGCGCGACCTGGTCCTCGCCGTCCGACGTCGACATCGACCACCTCGTCCCGCTCGCCGAGGCCTGGGACTCCGGCGCGAGCAAGTGGACCACCGCGCACCGCCAGGCCTTCGCCAACGACGTCACCCGGCCCCAGCTCCTCGCCGTCACCGACAACGTCAACCAGTCCAAGGGCGACCAGGACCCGGCCACCTGGATGCCGTCCCGCACGGCGTACCGCTGCACGTACGTCCGCGCCTGGGTGCAGGTGAAGTACTACTACGACCTCTCCGTGGACCCCGCCGAGAAGAGCGCGTTGCAGGGATACCTGGCGAACTGCTGAGCGCGCGCCCCGCGTTGCGGACGCCCGCGCCCCGGGAGGCGCGGGCTTCTGCGCGACAAAGCGCTTCAAGTCTCAAGTTAAGTCCGGCACAAGGGACTTGGGCTTCGATGTCCGTACAGAGGGCGATCGGCACCGGCAAGGCACCGCAGAGGCAGGCATACACCATGGCTAGAACTTGAACTTGCAAGTATGAATTAGGTCTGCCTAGCCTGGGCTCCGATTCGGTACCGCCGCCCCCACGACCGGCTGCCCCCGGCCGGTCGGTCCGACACCGAAGAGGAGACCTCCCCTCATGACCGCACGCCTCAACACCGCTCAGCCGTACGCCATCGGTCTGTTCCGCATCGTCGTCGGCCTGTTGTTCGCCGTGCACGGCGCCGCCTCGCTCTTCGGTGTCCTCGGCGGCGCCATGGGCACCCACGGCGGCACGATCGAGGCCGGCACCTGGCCCGGCTGGTACGCGGCCGTGATCCAGCTGGTCGCCGGCACCCTCGTCCTGCTCGGCCTCGGCACGCGCGGCGCCGCGCTGCTCGCCTCGGGCTCGATGGCGTTCGCGTACTTCGACGTCCATCAGCAGCACGCGCTGTGGCCCATACAGAACGGCGGTGAGATGTCCGTCCTGTTCTGCTGGTCCTTCTTCCTGCTGGTCTTCACCGGCTCCGGCGCCCTCGGCCTGGACCGGTTCGTCACCCAGCGCACGTCGACGGCGCGGCCGGCGGCCGACCAGCAGCCGGTCGCGGACCAGACCCCGGTCGCGGCCTGACCCGCACATCCCCACGGGTGCCCTTCTCCAACCACCGGAGAAGGGCGCCGTCGTGCACGGGACCCGTGAGCGCGGTGAGCGCCTGTTCCCCGCGCCCCGATCGCACCGGCCCCCCGCACACTTCCTGTCACAACCCGGGCGTACGCTGTATGGCTGTCATCGGGGGAGTCAACGGGGAGTCGTCGTGTGGGAGAGCCTGGGGTCACTGGCCGCGGGACCATGGATCTACGCCATGGTGGCCGTGTCGGTGCTGCTCGACGTGTTCGTGCCGGTGCTGCCGAGCGGTGTCCTCGTGATCACCGCGGCCACGGCGGCGGCCGCGGGCACCGGCGCGGCGACCGGCCAGGTCCCGCACGAGGTGCCCGACGTGCTGGCCCTCATCCTGTCCGCCGCCACCGCCTCGGTCCTCGGTGACCTGGTCGCCTACCGCCTCGCCTGGCGGGGCGGCGAGCGACTGGATCGCGCCATCGCCCGCTCCCGGCGGCTGACCTCCGCGCAGGAACGTCTCGGCGAGGCGCTGTCCCGCGGCGGCGGCGCCCTGGTGGTCCTGGCCCGCTTCGCCCCGGCCGGCCGCTCGGTCGTCTCCTTCTGCGCGGGCGCCGCCCACCGCCGCGCCCGCGACTTCGTCCCCTGGTCCGCCCTGGCCGGCCTGTCCTGGGCCGGATACAGCGTGGCCCTCGGCTACTACGGCGCCCGCTGGCTGGGCCCGACCTGGATCGCCACGGCAGTCTCGGTCGCCGCGCTCTTCGGGGCGGGGGCAGCAGCGGCGTACCTGATGCGCCGACGCCCGGCGTAACAGCGCCGCGGTCAACGGCCGAGCACCCGGACTCGGCACGTGGCCACCGCGCGGCACGGTGAGTCACCCGTCACTCCAGCACGGCCTTCCGGCACCCGGCACTCCGCACGTGGCCACCGGCACCCGGCACTCCGCGCATGCCCGCCGACGCCCGGCACCCCGCACGTGGCCACCGGCGCCCACAAACAGTCACCCGGCGCCGCACGCATCGGTCACCTGCGGCCGCACGCACCCCCCGCGCCCAGTCACCCACCCCCCCACCTCCCCCTCCACGCTTACCCGGCGCTTCGCGCGGGCTGTCCCCGGACCTCCAGGCCGCCGAGCAGTTCCGCCGTGGCCTCGGCGACGGCCTGCACGGCCCGTTCGAAGACCTCGCGGTTGTGGGCGGCGGGCGCCCGGAAGCCCGAGACCTTGCGCACGTACTGCAGTGCGGCGGCCCGGATCTCCTCCTCGGTGGCCTCCTCGGCCAGCGCGGGCGGTCGTAGCGTCTTGATACTCCGGCACATGCTCCCAGTCTGGCCCAGCCCGCCCGCGGCTGCGAAGATCACCTCGAAGGCGGCCACCGATCCACGGGGCCGACCGACGAGAGGACCCTCCTCATGACGACCAGACTCACCGTGGCCATCCTCGGCCCCGGCGGCACCGGCGGCCTCCTCGCGGCCCTGCTGTCCCGCGCCGGACACCGGGTGATCTGCCTCGCGCGGGCCGGCACGGCCGACATCCTGCGCACGAACGGAATCCGGGTCCGCAGCGGCCAGTTCGGCGACTTCGGCGCCCAGGTCGAGGCGGACACCGAACTGCGCGAACCGGTCGACGCCTGCGTGATCGCCGTCAAGCACACCGCGCTGGACGCCGCACTGAGCCGCGTCCCGGCCGCGGCTCTGGGCGACGCCCTCGTCGTACCACTCCTGAACGGCGTCGAGCACCCCGCCGCCCTGCGCGCCCGCTACCGGCCCGACCGCGTGGCCCCGGCGGTGATCCGCGTCGAGTCGACCCGCGTCGCCCCCGGCGAGATCGAACACGGCAGCCCGTTCACGGAGATCGACCTCGCGGGCGACGACGTGCCCCAGCCCCTCCTCGACACCCTGGCAACCGCCCTCACCGCGGCCGGCCCGGCCACGCGCGTCGTCGACGACGAGACGGCGGCCCTGTGGGCGAAGATGGCGTTCCTCGCCCCGTTCGCCCTGCTGACCACGCGGTACGGCCTCCCGCTCGGCGAGGCCCGGACCCGCCACCGGGACGAACTCCAGGCCCTGGTGGCCGAGACGGCGGCGGTCAGCCGCGCCTGCGGCGCCCCCGCCGACCCGGCCCAGGCCCTCGCCCGGTACGACTCCTTTCCGCCCGCCACCAAGTCCTCCATGCAGCGGGACGCCGAGGCGGGCCGCCCCCTCGAACTCGACGCGATCGGCGGGGCGTTGCTCCGCGCGGCGGACCGGAACGGCGTCCCGGCGCCGGTGACGGCCCGCCTGGTGAGCGAGTTGCGGGCAGCCGGCCACTGATCCGCTCCCGTCCGGCCACGAGGTTCGACCGCGCCGGCGCGGGGTCGACCGACCCCCTCGTTCGCGTGAACCTCGTGGCCGAACTCGCCACCTAAAATCGAACAGGCGTAGCATTGCCGTGTGGCAACGACCTACGGATTCCCCAGTGACCTCCTCGCCGGCCAGGAGGAGCTGCATCAGGTCCGGTCCGAGCTGTCGGCCCTGCTCAAGCGCCTGCCGTGGTCCGTCGAGCCCGCCGACGCGTTCAGTGACGACAACGGCTGGCGCAAGGTGGAACGCCCCGCCTCCCCCGGCTGGACGGCGGACGAACAGGCCGAGGTGGAGAAGCTGCGGCGCCGGGAACACGAACTGGCGGTCTTCGTCAGCACCCACCGCTTCTGGTCCGAGATAGCGGCGGCGGAACGCGTGGACGCCCGCACCAAGCTCAAGCACGCCCACGAGGAGTCCGCGGAACAGTCCGGCTGACCCCACGAACGCGAAGACCCCGGACCGCTCACGGTCCGGGGTCTTCCCTGATCACCTGGTGGGCGCGGACGGTTTCGAACCGCCGACATCCTGCTTGTAAGGCAGGCGCTCTACCCCTGAGCTACGCACCCGCGACAGACCGACAGCCTACATGGCCCGGGCGGCACCGCCGCACACCACGTCCGCCCCCGCACCGGACGCCGAAAGCAGGGTGGGAACGGCGAACTGATCGGCTCGTGTGTTCGTCCTCTACTGGTGGGAGAATGAGAGCGCCCAGGGCGGACCGCAGCACGGGAGAGGCATGTGACGACGGGGACATCGGCGACGCCGGCTTCGCGGCCGGGGCCGCCGCCGACCGCACGGCCGCGGCCCCGGCGCCGCTCCACGGGTCTCGGTGACGCCCTCGTGCTGATGGGCCTGCCGGTGCTGGCCGCGCTCGCGCTGCCCGCCGCGTTCGCCGGGGGCGGCACCCGGCGCTGGTTCGGCGGGCGGGCCGAGGGGCAGCGGGCCGAGGCGCAGGCCGCGAAGGACGCGGCCGCGGCCGCGTTCTACGAACTGGACACCGCCCAGCGGGACCTGCGGATCTCGGTCGAGACCATCACGGCCGTCGACGACTCCCCGGCGGCCCGGCGCGCGGTCGCCGACTTCGAGGCGCTGGGCCGGCGCATCGACGAGGTCAGCCAGCGCTACATCCAGGCCGTGGACGCGCATGATCTGGACCGGGTGGATCTGGAGGCGTCGGCCGCCTCCCGTGCGCGGAGTGAGCTGACGGCGGCGAAGGACGAACTGGCCCGGGTCAAGCAGGAGCTGGAGCGGTTCGGCGGTTCGCTGGGGCCGCTGCTGGGCAAGGCGGAGACGCAGCTCGCGCGGATCGCTCCGGCGGTGGAGCGGGCGCGGCAGGCGCTGCTGGCGGCGAGCAACGCGCTGGACGCCGTACGGCAGCACGGGCTGAAGGCCGACGACCTGGCGGCCCGGCTTGCCGCCCTGTCGCCCGAGCTGACCCGGCTGAACCAGGGGGCCGGGCAGCACGGGGTGGCCCCGACGCTGGAGCGGGCAGAGCGGGTGCAGCGGGAGGCCGGGGCGATCACGGCGGAGGCCGAGCGGCTGCCGGAGCGGGCGGCCGAGATCGACCACCGGCTGGTGAGTCTGCGGACTCGGGCGCAGGCGCTGACCACCCGCGCGGGGCAGGTCGAGCCGGTGCTGAGCGAGCTGCGGCGGCGGTTCGCGGCGGCCTGCTGGCAGGATCTGCAGCATGTGCCGGAGCAGGCGGGCGAGAGCGTACGGCAGGCCGAGCTGAAGCTGCGCGAGGCGCAGTCGGCGCGGGAGGCGCAGCGCTGGCCGGACGCCACGTCGCTGCTGTCGACGGTGCGGGCGCTGCTGAACACGACCGACGAGGCGGTGTCGGCGGCCGGGGACCGGCTGACGCGGCTGAACGCGGTCCAGAAGGACCCGGAGCAGGAGATCCAGCGGACGCGGTTCGCGATCCGTGACGCGCAGCGGCTGGCCATGGCGGGACGTACGACCCCGGATCCCCGGCACGCCGGTCCGCTGGACGAGGCGGTGGCGCGCCTGGACCGCGCGGTCGCCGGCCTGGAGGGCCGGCACCCCGACTACTGGCACTTCCTGACGGAGACGGAGGCCGTACGCCGCACGGTGACCGATGTGGTCGGCCGCATCCGCGAGGAACGCGGCGGCGGCCCGGCCCACTGAGGGCAGTCTCCTCGCTCGTGACGGCGGGGCGGCGGAGCAGGGCGGCCGCATCCGTGAGTAGCCCAGCGGCGTTGGGGCGCCCTGAGCCCAGCCTCCTCGCGCGTGACGGCGGGGCGGTGGAATGGCGGAGGGGAGTGCGGAGTGCGCCGTCCCGTCGCGGGTGGAGCGGTTCGGCGCGGGGCCCGCGGCAGCCCCGCCCACGTTGCGCCGAGCCGTCGGCCCGTTGCGCCGAGCCGTCGGCCCCAGGCGCCGGTGTCCGGACCGGTCCGGGGGCCGTCCGTTAGGGGTGGAATGTTGCCGGGTGGGGCGGGCAGGCGGATATTTGGTGGAACGGACGGATGGCCTCCGCTAGCGCCCGAGGGAGGCGGATATGGCCACGCACGCAGCGCACACGCGGGAACCCCGGTCTCGGATCCGGTTCGACGAGCATCTGCCCGTCGATCACCGGCTGAACCTGATCTACCGGATCGGCGCGGGCCTGATAGGGCTCTTCCTGCTGGTCTTCGGGATCCTCGGGTTGATCGACCAGATCGGGTTCTTCAACACCGGCGGTGACACCGTCGCGGGCCTGAACACCAACGGCACGCTGAGCGTGCTGTCCATCTGTGTCGGCGTCCTGCTCTTCGTCGGCATGGTGATCGGCGGAAACGTCGCCTCGACGGTGAACATGGTCTTCGGCGTGCTGTTCATCCTGAACGGCTTCCTCAACCTCGGCCTGCTCGACACCAGCTACAACTTCCTGGCGTTCAAGATGCAGAACGTGCTGTTCAGCTTTATCGTCGGGCTGCTGCTGATGACATTCGGGATGTACGGCAGGGTGAGTTCCACCCTGCCGCACGACAACCCGTACTGGCGGGCCCGGCACCCCGAGCCGTCCCCGCACGAACGGCGGGAGCTGGACGGCCGGGACGGCA
This sequence comes from Streptomyces sp. L2, assembly GCF_004124325.1. Classification (NCBI taxonomy): domain Bacteria; kingdom Bacillati; phylum Actinomycetota; class Actinomycetes; order Kitasatosporales; family Streptomycetaceae; genus Streptomyces; species Streptomyces sp. L2. The sequence goes on along the minus strand of NZ_QBDT01000001.1, from coordinate 5,640,389 downwards.
GTGGCCCCGGGGGCCTGGATCAGGTCCGGTAGGCGTAGTACGCCGCGGTCGGGTAGGAGGCGATGAGGCTCGCCACCGACCGGTTGTACGTGTTGGTGGAGTGGTACGACACGTACGGCACGCCCTGCGGGCTGCGGTAGGTGACGATCATGGAGTGGTCCTTGGACCCGTCCTTGTTGAAGTCCATCTGCAGCACGTCACCGACGTCCAGCTGGTAGACGTAGGGCAGCGGGGTGACCCGCTTCGAGGACAGGGCGAACCACGAGAACTCGTTGACACCGACGAACGAGTCAGACTGGATGTCGGCGTTGCCGAACCACTTGTGGAAGTCGTACGTGTAGCCGGGTACGTGCTTCCAGCCGCCGGCCTTGAGGGACTGGCTGACGAAGTTGGTGCAGTCGCCGCCGTCCCCGTGCCCGTTGTAGTTCGGGTAGTCCGGGTTGTAGTTGCTCCAGTACTTCTTGGCGTACGCGGCCATGGCCTTGTAGTCGTACGTACCGGAGGTGAGGTTCTTCGGCTTGGCCGGCGCGCTGCGCGAGGTGGACGAGCGGGGCGCCTCGGGCGGGTTGTCGTCCGTGGCGGTGTCCGCCGTGGCCACCTGCGGCGTGGCGACCTGGTTGACGGCGACGCCGTCGTCGGTGTCCTGGACGCCGGTCAGCTGCCAGGTTCCGTGCCGGTCGGCCTTGAACGTCAGCTCGTGGTGGGCCTGGAAGCCGGTGGTCTTGGGCGCGCCGGGCTTGGGCTTCTCGTAGGTCAGCGAGGTCGTCTCGGTGACGGCGACCTTGGCGCGGCGGCCGTGCACCTCGGTGGCGTCCAGCGTGACCGTGGTGCTGCCCGCGCTGTACTTCTCGCCGAGTTCGGCGAGGCGGGACTTGCGGCCGCGCAGCTGGTCCAGGGCGGAGTCCTCGTGCCGGGACTGGGTGCCGGACAGGCGGACGTGGCCGCGGAAGCCGGAGGTCCGCTGCTTGCCATGCTTGCCGTTGCCGTGCCCGTGGTTGTCCACGAGGGCCTCGGTGCGGTCGGTGAACACGGCGTCGGCCAGCTTCTGGAAGGTGGCCTTGGTGGACGCGTCCACGGTCGGGTCGTTGGTCACGGCCGCGCCGGCGCTCCAGTTGGGCACCAGCACCACACCGGCGACCACGGATGCCGCGGCCGCGCCGACTATCGCGGTACGACGCCGCTTATGGCTCAGTCTTCTTGATTTCAATGATGTTCCCCTCTACGCCGGTATGACTACCGGGAGACGGCATCTTCGCATGACGTACGCGGCGGTTGTGAAGAGGGTGTGCACAAGTGGAACCGAGTGGTTACAGGGGTCACTTGACGACCTGGGACCAGTCGGGCGACTGCGCCGGGTCGAGGCTGCGCAGCCGTTGCAGCGTGGCGGGCTTCTGCGCGTCGAGCCAGTCGGACAGCTCCCGGAACGAAACGCACTTGACGCCCTTTTTGGTGCAGATCTTCGGGATGATCTGGTCGATGGACTTCATGTAGATGCTGCCGTTCCAGTCCTCGAAGTGGTTGCCGATGAACAGCGGTGCGCGGCTGCCGTAGTAGACGCGGTTGAAGCCGGCCATGTACGAGTCGACGGTCTGCTGTTCCCACTGGGGGTACTTGGACGGGTCGCCCTTGGTCTCGCCGCCCGACTGGTTGTAGAGGAAGTTGAAGTCCATGGACAGGCCCTGGAACTTGCCGTTCTCGTACGGCAGCATCTCCAGCGGGAAGTCCCATATGCCGTTCTTCTTCGCCGGCCATATCTGGAAGTCGCCGGGCGAGGAGGCGTCGTAGCGCCAGCCGTAGCTCTTGATGGCCTTGAGCAGGTTCGGCTGGCCCTCCAGGCAGGGGGCGCGTCCGCCTTCGACCTCCTTCTTGAAGTCGAAGGGCAGCGGCGGGATGTCCTTGTAGCCGGTGTTGGTCTTCCAGTTCTCCACGAAGGAGTAGAACTGGTCGATCTCGCTCTTCCACTCCTTGACGCTCCAGTCGCCGCCGCCCTTGGGGCCGCAGAAGTGGCCGTTGAAGTGGGTGCCGATGTCGTTGCCCTGCTCGTAGGCGAGGCGGAGCTGTTCCAGGGTGGTGCGGATGTGTTCGTCGGTGGGGTAGTCGATGGCGGCGGCGCCCGGCGCGTGCATCGGCGGGTGGTAGAGGGTCTTCTTGTCCTTGGGCAGCAGGTAGATGCCGGTCAGGAAGAAGGTCATGTGGGCGTTGTACTGCTGGGCCATCTCGCGGTAGTGCGAGAAGAGGTGGTCGCTGCCCTCCAGGGCGCCGTCCCAGGAGAACACGACGAACTGGGGCGGCTTCTCCCCCGGTTTGAGGGGTTCTGCCTTCAACTGCCCCTTCTGTGGCCCGGTGTAGGAGGTGGACCCGTCGCCGAGGACGTCCGTCTTGCCGTCCCAAGGAGTCGCGCTCGGGCTGGGAGCCGCCGTGCCGTTCTTGCCGGCGGAGGCGGTCGGCGTGGTGCTGTCCGTGCGGGTCAGCACCAGGTAGCCGGCCACCAGGGAGGCCACGACGAGGAACGCCGCCAGCGTGAGGACCTGCGGGTTGGTGGCCGTGGGGACGCGGCGGCGGCCGGCGGCTCGGCGGCGGCCCGTCGGTGACTTCATGCTCGGCATGCGCGGCTCATTCTGCGGAGGGGGGTGCGGGCGGTCGGGGTCCGGGCATCAGCCGAGACCCGTCGCGGTCGACCAGAGGGCGTAGGGGACGCTGTCGGCGGGCGTGCCCGCCAGTCCGTGCAGGGGCAGCGGTTCCAGGGACTTCGCGAGGTCCATCCGGTAGACGACCACGGCGGTCGACACGGAGTCGGCCGTGCCGGCGTACCAGGAGGCGGTGTCCTTCTCGTTGCCGCCCGCCTTGCCGGACACGCCCGGTTCGGCGGCGGCCGGGTGGGCGGCGCGGAGGGAGTCGGTGAGGGCGTCGGTGACGTCCGCGGCGACCTGGGCGCCGACCGCGCGGTGCGGGCGCGGGGTGGCCAGGGGGATCGCGGAGCCGTTGCGGGTGATCCGGCGCACCGAGTACGGCTCGGTGTGCCTGCCCCCGGCGGCGAACGTGGCGTACCCGCTGGCCATCCGGATGGCGCTGGGCGTGGAACTGCCCAGGGACAGGGCGGGCACCTGTGGTCCCATGCTGGAGTGCAGCAGGCCTGCCGCCTCGGCGGTGTCGCGCACCTTGTCCAGGCCGGTGTCCATGCCGAGTTGCATGAACGGCGTGTTCACCGACTGGGCGAGCGCCTGGCGCAGGGTGATGGGGCCGTAGGATCTGCCGCCGTCGTTGTGCGCGGCGACCTTCTTGCCGCTGCGGTCCCAGTACGGCCCCTCGGGCGTGGTGACGGGTACGGCGTCGTCACCGTTGTAGACCGTCTCCGGGGTGACCGGGGTGGCCGGGCCGGTGCGTGTCTTGTGCGCGCCGTGTTCCAGGCCGGCGGCGTACACGAACGGCAGGAACGCGGTGCCGGCCGGCACGGTCGTGGCGTTGGACTCGTTGTAGCCCTGTTTCCGGTGGTCGGGGCCGCCGTAGACGGCGAGGATCCGGCCGTCGGTGTCCACCGAGGCGGCGCCGTAGTGGCCGTTCTTCGCGGCGGCGGGAGTGTCCTTCTTCGCCTGCTTGCGGGCCTTGGTGACGGCGTCGGTCAGCGCCTTCTCCCGTTTGCGGTCGAAGGTGGTGTAGATCTGGTAGCCGCCCAGGTCGAACTGCTGGTCCGTGAGGTGCGCGGCCTTCTTGGCGTACTGCGAGGCCAGTTCCACCAGGTAGTCGCTCTGCTGGCCGGTGTCGTACAGCGGGTTGGTCTTCAGCGGCTCGGGGAACGTCTTGTACGTGGCCCGCTCGGCCGGTGACAGCTTGCCGATCTTGACCATGCGGTCCAGGATCCAGTTCCAGCGCTCCACGGCGCGGGCATGGTTGGCCTTGTTGAGGGTCGGGTCGTAGAGCCCGGCGCCCTTGAGGAGCGAGGCGAGGAAGGCGGCCTGGGAGGCGTTGAGCTTGCTGACGTCCTCGCCGTAGTAGGCCTGTGCGGCGCGCTGGATGCCGTAGGTGCCGCGGCCGAACCAGCTGGTGTTGAGGTACCCCTCCAGAATGTCGTCCTTGCTCATCTGGTTGTCCAGCTTGAGCGAGATCATCGCCTCGGTGAATTTGCGGCTGATGGTCTGGTTCTGGGTGAGATATACGTTTTTGACGTACTGCTGGGTGATGGTGGAGCCGCCCTCGGTGTCCCCCTCGCCCACCGTGCGCCACAGGGCGCGGGTGATGCCCTTGAACGAGATGCCGGGGTCCGAGTAGAAGCTCTCGTTCTCCGCCGCCAGCACGGCCCAGCGGACGTCCGGGGGTATGTCCTTCAGGGGCATCGCCTGCCGCTGCACCCAGCCGGTGCGGGCCATGGGGGTGCCGTCGGACCAGAAGTAGACGTTGTCCTGCTGGGTGGCGAAGGTGTTCAGGTTCTTCGGGATGTCCGTGGCCGCGTAGGCGACGACGAGGAACAGGAAGACCATGACGATCGACGACAGCACGGCGCCGATCCACTGCCGCCAGGAGGGCATCCAGCGGCGCCAGCCGGTGCGTCCGGGGCGCGGGTAGACGGGCTTGAGGCGGCGCGCGTACGGCTGCAGACGGCGCGCGTAGGGGGCGAGGGTCGCGAGCACGGGGGCCGCGACGGTGGTTATTCGCTCCTGTATTCGCTCGCGCAGCGAGGGGCGCGCGTCGCGCCGGCGGTCGGCGCGGCCGCCCGAGGCGGGGGCCGAGGTCGGGGTCGGGGACGGGGACGGGGAGGGGGACGGGGACTCCGAACGCGCGGCCGTGCCGGACAGTTCGGGACTCTCAGAACTTTCGTCGCCCTTAAGGCTCTTGGGACTCTTGGGACTCTTGGGGCCTTTCGGCTGGAGGGGGATGCGCAGCTGCATGGTGTGGTCCGCCCGGAGGGCGTCCACCTTCAGGTGCAGGGTCTCGTCGGAGTCGAACGGCCTGCCCTTGCGGCCCTCGCTCTTCGCATCGTCCCCGCGCCGCGACGCATCGTTCACGGCGTCCCCCTCCCCACTCGATCGTGCTCGCGCGGGTTGAGCTGAGCTTCCTCGCGGCGGCGTTCACAAATTATCAGCAGTGTTTTCAAAAACTCCGCACACGTGGCCGATGGAATAGAACACTCATGAAACATTGAGCCGCCCGCGTCTGGGCGGAGACTAACCTGTGCACATGCCACGCTACGAGTACCGCTGCCGGACCTGCGGCGACACGTTCGAATTGAGCCGCCCCATGGCCGAGTCGGCCGCCCCCGCCGCCTGCCCCGCGGGCCACGACGACACCGTGAAGCTGCTGTCGACGGTAGCCGTGGGCGGCGTGTCCTCCGCATCCGCCCCTGCTCCGGCACCGGGCGCGGGGTCCGGCGGCGGGTCCGGCGGCGGGTGCTGCGGCGGGGGTTGCTGCGGCTGAAACCGGACACAACGGGTGTTGGCCGACATCGGTTGGCCAACGAGTGTTGGCGAACGGGCGGTGGCCAACATGCGGTGGTCATCACCGGGTGGCCAACGAGCGGTGGCCAACACCCGGAGGCCACCGGCCGGAGGCCAACCCCCGATGGCCAACGGCCGTTGGCCAACATCCGGAGGCCACCGGCCGGAGGCCAACACCTGGAGGCGACCAGCCGTTGGCCAACACCCGAAGGCCAACGGCCGGTGGCCACCCGCGCGCGTGTCTACGGCTGTTGGCCCCACTCCGGCGTTCCGCGGGCCGCTCGCAGGAACTCTCTTACGATGCGTTCGCCGGCCAGTACGCCCCGCTCGGGCAGTGCGCTGATCGCCGGGGCCGTCCAGCCGGTGTCCGCCAGTTCCCCGTGGCCGGGGCGCCAGCCCCGGTCCGCCGCGAGCAGCAGGTCGGCGTCGAGGAGCGAGTCACCGGCGGCCAGCGTCAGCTCCGCCCCCGTGCGCCGCGCGACCTCGCGGACGGCGGCGCTCTTGGTGAGCGGCTTGGGGACGGCGTACAGCTTGCGGCCCTGGAGCGAGACCGTCCAGCCACGATTCTCCGCCCACACCGCCAGCTCCTTCACCCAGTCCTCCGGCAGCAGCTCCCGCTCGACGACCAGGTAGGCGAACAGGTCCTCGGCCACCCGGTGCTTGCGCACCCAGGCGGGGTCGGCGGAGCGCGCCAGGTGCTCGCGGACCTCCGCCAGCGGCACGCACTCCTCGGCGAGCCGGGACAGCACCCCGGCGTGCCAGCCGTGGTCGGTGGCGCCGTCCACCAGGAGGTGGCCGCCGTTGGCGCAGATCGCGTACTTGGGCGGCGGGCCCGGCAGGTTGATGCGCTGGTACTGCTTACGGGTCCGGGTCGTCGTCGGCACGAAGACCGCCGCGTCGCCGAGGTCGGTGAGCAGCTGGGCGGCCGTCTCGGTCATGTAGGACAGGGGCCTGGCCTCGTGGACCTCCACGCACAGCAGCCGGGGCGCCCGCGCGTCCGGCATGGTCAGCGCGAGGGCCGCCGAGGAGTAGATGAGCGTACGGTCGAGGTCGCTCGCCACCAGCACCGGCATCAGACGTTCACCGCCCGGCCGTCGGCGCCCGTCGCGCCCCGCGTGTACTGGGGGTGGATCAGTCCGACGCAGGAGTACGGCAGCTCCCCCACCTCCTCGACCGGCACCCCGCGCTGCCGCGCGAGCAGCCGTACGTGGTCCAGGTCGGCGCCGGCACCCGCGCGGGCGAGGATCTTCCACGGGACCCGGCGCAGCAGCACCCGGGTGGTCTCGCCGACGCCCGGCTTGACGAGGTTGACGTCGTGGATGCCGTACTCCTCACTGATCCGCTCGACCGCCCGCCAGCCCGCCCAGGTCGGTGTGCGGTCCCCGTCCATCAGTTCCTTGACGGCCGCGTCGACCGTGTCGGCGACCTCGGTGAAGCGGTCCGAGACGGCGTCCAGGAAGGCCGCCGACACATCCGCTCCGGCGAGTTCGCGGTAGAACTTCGCGCCGTGGAAATCATGCGGGCCGACCAGGTCCGCGCGCAGTACCGTACGTGAAATCAGGCCGGAAACCGTCGAGTTGAGGCAGGCGGAGGGAATGAGGAAGTCCTCGCGGGTGCCGTAGGTGCGCACACAGGAACCGGGGTCGGCGAGGACCGCGATCTCCGGGTCGAATCCGGTGATGCCTTCCCGCTCCTCGAACTCCTCCACCGCCTCCGCGAGTTCCCGGGTGATCGCGCCCTTGCCGGTCCAGCCGTCGACGAAGACGACGTCCCGCGGGTCGTGGTGGGCGGCCAGCCAGCGCAGCGCGTTGGCGTCGATGCCCCGGCCGCGCACGATCGACACGGCGTAGTGCGGGAGTTGGAGGCCGTGCCGGTACTGGGCCCAGCGGCGCATCAGCACGCCGACGGGGGTGCCGGCGCGGGCGAGCGACACGAGCACCGGGCGCGGGGACCGTTCGGCGAGGACGGTCTCGGTGACGACGCCGGTGGCCTGGGCGATGCGGGCGGCCGAGACCCGCAGGGCCGCGTGGAACAGTTCCTGGTACTGCTCGGTCGGCTGGTACTCCACCGGCAGCGACTCGGCGTAGTGCGCCCCGCCGCTCTGCACGGCCTCCTCGCGCTCCTCCGTCGGCGCCTCCAGCGGCACGTCCGAGAGGTCCTGCAGCAGCCAGCCGACCTCGTCGGGCGCGTACGAGGAGAAGGCGGGGCCGCGGAGGGGCTCGGGCAGCATGACCGGCCTTTCGGGAGAGGGGTGTGGCTCGGGGACGTACGTCGGTACGACCGCGAGCAGGACGTGCGGCACCTGGTCGGCGAGGCGGGCCAGGAGGCCGTCGGGCGCGTGCAGCGCGGGGGTGTCGGCGACCGAGTCGACGACGGCGACGACGGCGTCGAAGCCCGCGCCGGCGACGTTGTAGGCGTACCGCTCGCCGGGGCCGTCCGCCGGGTCGTCGTGGGCGGGGAAGACCAGCCGGGTGCGTATCGCGTAACCGGGATCGTCGACGGCGAGGACGGGCGAGCGGGTCGTGGTCGAGAACCGCACCTCGGCCCCCGTCACCTCCTCCAGCCCGCACGCCAGCCGCAACGGGGCGTACATCAACTCCTCGAACCCGAGCACCAACACCCGACGGACACCGGCGGGCAGCGCCTCGGCGAGCCGTGCGGCCATCCCGGGCAGCGCGGCCTCCAGCCGGGCCCGGTGGACGGGCGTGAACCCGTGCCGCCCACCATCGGGCAGGCCGGGGGGCCAGTGGAGGTGGGCACGCTTCACGAGATGGCTTGGCTGGTGCGCCCCTCCAGGGGCGCGGGGCGAGACATTGCGCGGCTCCGCCGCGTGGGCGCGACCAGCCACATCGGCCCCGCACCCGGCGTCGAACCGAGCCACCAGTTCCTGCCCCTTCTCCAGCACACCGGCAGGCAACCGCACCACCCCGGACGCAGCCGCGACCACATCCACCCGGGCCCCCACCTCCCCCGCGAACGACCGCAACCGCCCGGAATCCTCCGCACCGCGCATGTCGACCAGCGCCACCACCACATACCGCTGACGCGGATACCGTTCGTGCAGGTCACGAATGGTGTTCAGCACCGTGTTCCCGGTGGAGAACTCGTCGTCGACGAGAACCAGCGGCCCCTCCCCCGCCAGCAGCGCCGGATCCTCGGGGAGCAGCAGGTGCGAGGTCGCGTGGGAGTGGGACTCCTCGAAGCCGCCGGCGCGGGTCACGCCCGGGACGGGGCGGCGGGTGGAGTGCAGGTACGGGGCGGCGCCCAGCCCGTCGGCGACCGCGTGGCCCAGGCCGGTCGCGGTCTCCGCGTAGCCGAGGACGACCGCCGTGGCCGCCTCCGCCTCGCCGAGCATCTCGCGGACCCGGCGGCCGAGGGCGACCCCGTGGCCGTACACGACGGACGGCGACTGGGGTACGTGCTTGCCCAGCACGTTGGAGACCAGGAGGTGGGCACGCTTGGGGTTGCGGCGCAGGGCGAGTCCGAGCATGGCCGGCAGGCCGTCGTCGCCCTCCAGTCCGACTCCGAGCCGCTCGGCGACCCAGTTTCCGGACCAGTCCCCGTCGTTCACTGCGTTGTTCATGCGTTCCTTGGGTTGGGAAGGGGGTCAGCCGGTTATTCCGGCGGCGAGAAGCTCCACGAAGCCGACGTCCTCGTTCGCCACGCCGAACACCTCGGCGCGCAGCAGGGTCCGCTCGGCCCAGGCACGGTGGGGCTTCACCTCGTTCATCTTGTTCGTGTAGGCCGAACGGAGTACACCCCCGCCGCCGCGTTCCGGCCGGAGGATGTCCGCGGCGTCGCTGAACTCCTCGTGGCTGACGACGGACAGCGCGTGCACGGGCAGGACGTGGGAGGGGTGGATGCAGGTCTTGCCGAGCAGACCGTTGGCCTGGTCCAGGGAGATCTCGCGCAGGAGCCCGTCCATGGCGTGCTCGATGAGCTTCTCGCGCAGTTCCACGGCGCGCACCTGGAGGAAGGGGCTCTGCCTGAGCTGCGGCTTGAACATGCGTTCGGAAACGCGGAAGTACTCCCACACGGGCCCGGTCACGGTGAATCCGGTGCCGTCGGCCCGGCCCAGCATGTTCACCACGTCGGCGATGACGGAGGCGACGATCTGGACGTCGTACGCGGTCATGTCGGGGGCGCGGCGCAGGCCGTAGGAGGAGCAGAAGTCGGTGACGCCGAGCCGCAGGGCCAGGACGCGGTCGCGGTACTTGCCGACGGCGCGGGAGATGCCTTCCAGGGTGTCCACCCGGGACTCGCGGTACAGCAGCTCGGGCGATTCCAGGACCGGCATCGCGAACAGCCGGCGGCCGCTCGCGGCCTCGGCGACGGCCAGGGCCTCCAGGAAGGGGATGCCTCGTTCCTCGGTGAACTTGGGCAGGACGAAGCCGGAGAGCAGCCGCACGGTGGGGCCGAGGCGCCGGACGAGGTCCGGGATCTGCTCGGGGGCGCGGACCCGGATGAAGAGGAGGGGCGGCTCCAGGCCGGTGCGTGCGTCGAGGTCGGCGAACTGCCGGACGAGGTTCTCCTCGCCGGCCGCGACGTCCGCGTCGTCGATGGAGTCCTCCAGGCAGAGCACCATCGAGACCACACCGCGGCCGGCCTGCTTGACGATGTCGTCGGCGAGCCGGGGGCGGGTGGCCGGGCTGTACAGCGTGGCCCCCAGGGCGGCGGAGAGCAGCCGGGCCGGTGAGTCGGCCGTGAAGGCGCCCGGCTCCTGGTGGAAGATACGCTGCCGCACCTCGGGGGCGATGTGCCCGAAATGACGCATAGGACTCCCTCGAAGGCCCAAGTCAGCCTGTGGATTCGGTAAAGGGTGGCCGGTAATAGTACGTAGGGACCCGTGCACCGGGTTCCCCTCGGGCATGAATTTCACGTAACCAACCGGTGCCGGCCCGGGCACCCCCCGCATTGTCGTGGCCAGGACCGAGAGGGCAGGATGACCGCATGACGCACGCCATGCTGAAGGGGTCGAACGTCCCGCTGGACGCCACCACGGTGCGCGCCGTGCTGCGCTGGACGCCGGGGCAGGGGGTCCCGGACGTCGACGCGTCGGCGCTGCTGCTGGGCCTCGACGGCCGGGTGCGCTCGGACGAGGACTTCGTCTTCTACAACCAGCCCCGGCATCCGTCCGGGAAGGTGTGGCGGCTCGGCAAGAAGCGGGTGTCCGAGGGGCTGACCGACACGATCCAGACAGACCTCTCCGGCATGGAGCCCGGGGTCGGACGGGTGCTGCTGGTCGCCTCGGCGGACGGGGTGTCCTTCGACCGGGTGCCTGCTCTGTGCATCTTCCTGTACGACGCCGCGGTCGCCGAGGGGGAGCCGCTGGCGCGCTTCGAGATCAAGCCGGAGACGGGGGCGGAGACCGCTCTGATCTGCGGTGAGCTGTACCGGCGCGGGGAGGGGTGGAAGTTCCGGGCGCTGGGTGAGGGGTATTCCAACGGGTTGAAGGGGCTGGCCACGGATTTCGGGATCTCCGTGGACGAGTCGGAGAACGCCTTGCCGGCGGGGGGTTTGCCGGCGGGGGCCTTGCCGGATGAGGAGCCGTCGGCTGTGGGGTCGGTGGCGTTGCCGGAGACCACCTCGCAGCCGTTGCCTCCGGCGGTTCCGGTCGTGTCGCCTGCGTATGGGTATCCCCAGGGGGAGCCTGCGGCTGCGGCGGCTTCTGCGAGGTACGGGGAGTTTCGGCTGCCGCCGCAGGGGCCTCAGTTCATCGGGCGGTGAGGGGGCATTCGCCTACGGGGGTGGGGGTCCCGGTCTGCTCGCGGGTGCGGGTGCGTTGGGGCTGGTCGCGCCCACGCGGCGGAGCCGCATATCGATACGGCCCCGCGCCCCTTACGGGGCCCTTATCTGTCCGCCTTTGTTTTGTAGCCTCTGCCCCAGGTGAGGCCCCAGCCGTAGAGGCGGTCCAGTTCGCCCTGGAAGCCGTAGACGAACTTGACCTCGCGGCGGACGACCAGTTCGCCCTTGACGTTTTCTATGTGGACGACGGCGCAGGAGCGGGCCTGGGGGTGGCGTTCGTCGAGGCTTATCTCGATGCGGGGGCCGTTGCTGGGGTAGAGGGTGACGATCGCGTGGGTACGGTCGAAGGCGGGAGTCTGGTCGTAGATGTAGACGAAGACCAGGAGGCGTTTGATGGAGTCCCGGTGGTCGAGGTTGATGTACATCGTCTCGCCGGAGCCGGAGCCGAACCGGTCGTCGCCGCTGAGCTTGATGTACGGCGGTGCGTTGACGTCGCCGAGGTAGCCGCCGAGGGGCTGGACGACGCCCTTGGTGCCGTCGGTCAGTTCGTACAGGCAGCCGAGGTCGAGGTCGACGTTGACCATGCTCTGGCCGTGTTCGAGCATCTCCGGGGGCTTGAGGGCCTTGAAGGGGTGCCGGAAGAGGCTGCTGCGGGGGTTGTCGTCGAAGTCGGAGGTGCGCATCCGCCAGGACAGGTTGATGCGCAGGTGTCCGGTGGCGGCGTCCTGCTTGGTGAGGGACACCTGGGGATGCCGCCTGGTGAGCTGGATGGAGTTGGTCGCGGCGCTGCCCGAGTCGAAGTCGGTCGCGCGTCCGCCCAGCAGCCCGTCGAAGAATCCCATGTCCCGCCCCCCATGCACCCGATGCCGTAAAGCCGTCGGGGCGGCCGACCGTGTCGGCCGCCCCGACAAGAGCGTTCCTCGCGGAGGGGGCTGTCACACCCCGTCACGACCCGGATGTTGCCCGTAAGGGTCAGACCCCGGACGGCACCTCGGCCTTGTCGTCCGATCCCGCGTTCCCCTCCTCGGCCGCGAGTGCGCGGTTGCGGCGGACGGAGGACCAGAAGGACCAGGCGATCAGGATGACGCCGACGAGACCGGTGATGACCTCGTTGATCTCGTACTGGATGGTGACCATGAGGATCACGGCCAGCGCGCCGATGGCGTAGTGGGCGCCGTGCTCCAGGTACACGTAGTCGTCGAGGGTGCCCTGGCGGACCAGGTAGACGGTGAGGGACCGGACGTACATGGCGCCGATACCGAGACCGAGCGCCATCATGACGATGTCGTTGGTGATGGCGAAGGCGCCGATGACGCCGTCGAAGGAGAAGGACGCGTCCAGGACTTCCAGGTAGAGGAACATGAAGAAGGCGGCCTGGCCGGCCAGGACGACCGCGGAGCGCTTCTTGCCGGTGCGGGCGGCCTCTTCCTCGGCCTCGTGCTCCCGCTCCTCCTCTTCCTCCAGCCGGTCCTCGAAGTAGCCGGAGAGGCCGCCGACGACCATGTACGTGATCAGGCCGGCGATGCCGGCGATCAGCACGGTCTGTGCCTTGTCCACGTGCGCGCCGCCGTGCTGGTGGGCGTGGGTGGCGAAGGTGAAGGAGGTGATGAGCAGGACGATCATGGCGATGCAGACCGACAGCATGTCGACCTTGCCGAGCTTGGCCAGGGGCCGCTCGATCCAGCGCAGCCACTGGATGTCCCGGTCCTCGAAGATGAAGTCGAGGAAGATCATCAGCAGGAACATGCCACCGAAGGCCGCGATCGCCGGGTGGGCGTCGGTGACGAGCTGCTGGTACTTGTCCTTGTCATTGAACGCCAGGTTGACGGCCTCGATGGGCCCCATCTTGGCGGTGATGGCGACGATGACGACGGGGAACACCAGCCGCATGCCGAAGACCGCGATCAGCACGCCGACCGTGAGGAAGATCTTCTGCCAGAAGGCGTTCATCTTCTTCAGGATTCCGGCGTTGACCACCGCGTTGTCGAACGACAGCGAGATCTCCAGGACGGCCAGGATCGCCACGATGCCGAGGGCGGTCCACCCCCCGTAGAACGCCGCCGCGACCAGACCGACCGCGGTGACCGCGAACGACCAGCCAAAGGTTTTGAGAAGCACTGGCTACCCCATCGTGTGTTGGGGGTCCCTCCCAGACGAAGTCTGGGGGAGGGTGTCCCCCGCGCCGTAGGCGGCTTTACGAAACGTTGACTCCGAAGTCTAGAGCGATGCCGCGCAGCCCCGACGCGTACCCCTGCCCCACCGCACGGAACTTCCACTCGCCCTGGTAGCGGTACAGCTCACCGAAGATCATCGCGGTCTCGGTGGAGGCGTCCTCGCTGAGGTCGTAGCGGGCGAGTTCCTGGCCGTCGGCCTGGTTGACGACGCGGATGAACGCGTTGGAGACCTGGCCGAAGGCCTGTCCGCGTTCCTCGGCCATGTGGATGGAGACGGGGAAGATGATCTTCTCGCAGTGGGCGGGGACCTTGCCGAGGTCGACCAGGATCGACTCGTCGTCGCCTTCGCCCTCGCCGGTGAGGTTGTCGCCGGTGTGCTCGACGGAGCCGTCCGGGCTCGTGAGCTGGTTGTAGAAGACGAACCACTCGTCGCCCAGGACCCGGTTCGTGGCGCCGCAGAGCAGGGCGCTGGCGTCCAGGTCGAAGGGGGCTCCGGTGGTGGAGCGCGCGTCCCAGCCGAGGCCGATCAGCACGTTGGTGAGGTTGGGTGCGGCTTTGGAGAGGGAGACGTTGCCCCCCTTGGCGAGTGTGACGCCCATGATGCTGGTCCTCCCCTGATGATGCTTTCCTGGTTGTCCTGCGCGTCCGGCGCCGCCCCCAAACGGTGCGGCGCCGGACGGTGAGGGCGTCGTAACCCTGCCGGGATCAGACGTTGACGCCGAAGTCCTGGGCGATGCCGCGCAGGCCCGAGGCGTAGCCCTGGCCGATGGCGCGGAACTTCCACTCGGCGCCGTGCCGGTACAGCTCGCCGAAGACCATGGCGGTCTCGGTGGAGGCGTCCTCACTGAGGTCGTACCGGGCGATCTCCTGCTCGCCTGCCTGGTTGACGACGCGGATGAACGCGTTGCGCACCTGGCCGAAGGACTGCTGGCGGTTCTCGGCGTCGTAGATCGAGACCGGGAAGACGATCTTCTCGATCTCGGCCGGGACGCCGGCCAGGTTCACCTTGATCTGCTCGTCGTCGCCCTCGCCCTCACCGGTGATGTTGTCACCGGTGTGCTCCACGGAGCCGTCGGGGCTCTTGAGGTTGTTGAAGAAGACGAAGTTCTGGTCGCTGCTGACCTTGCCGGAGCTGTCCACCAGCAGCGCGCTGGCGTCGAGGTCGAAGTCCGTGCCGGTCGTGGTGCGCACGTCCCAGCCGAGACCGACGATGACGGCGGTCAGGCCCGGGGCCTCCTTCGTCAGCGAAACGTTGCCGCCCTTGCTGAGGCTGACTCCCACGAGTCCTCCAAGTGGTGTCCGGGGGCGGGGAGCCCCGTCGTGCTTTCGGATATGGGATCAACGTGCCGATCCTAGTGACGGGTTCCCGCCCCCGCAGACCCTGGACCCGAAACTTCGCAGGTGTCGGACCGCGGAGTGCTCAGAGGGTGTCGAGCGCCTTCACGTACTCGCCGAGGTCGCGGGCGTCCGGCAGGCCGTTGACCACGGTCCACCGCACGACACCCTCCTTGTCGATGATGAAGGTGCCACGGACGGCACAGCCCTTGTCCTCGTCGAAGACGCCGTACGCGCGCGAGACGTTGCCGTGCGGCCAGAAGTCGCTGAGCAGCGGGTACTCCAGGCCCTCCTGCTCGGCGAAGACGCGCAGGGTGTGGATGGAGTCGTTGGAGACGGCGAGGAGCTGGGTGTCGCGGTCCGCGAGCTTCGGCAGGTTGTCGCGCAGCTCGCACAGCTCGCCGGTGCACACGCCGGTGAAGGCGAACGGGTAGAAGAGCACCACCACGTTCTTGTCACCGCGGAAGTCGGAGAGCCTCACGGTGCGGCCGTGGTTGTCCTTGAGCTCGAAGTCGGGCGCCTTGTCGCCGACCTGGATCGCCATGTGTGCATCCCTTTCGGTGGGCTGTTCGGGTGAGAGCGCGTGTCGCGCTCCCGACCAGCCTACGCAGCGATCACCGGGGACTCCGGACGGGCCGGGGCGAAATCCAGCCCGTCCGGGGGGCGGCGCTCAGCCGGGGGTCACTTCCTGGACTTGGCCGCCTTCGGCGTCGCCAGGCGCGAGCCGCTCCAGTCCTTGCCCACGCTGACGCTCTTGGACGCCGTCAGGCCGGCGGTCGTGGCGGCTTCGGAGATCTCGCTCGCCTCCACGTACCCGTCACGGCCGGTCTTCGGCGTGAGGAGCAGGATGGCGCCGCCCTCTTCGATGTACGTGGTGGCATCCACCAGCGCATCGGTCAGGTCTCCATCGTCGTCACGGAACCACAGCACGACGGCGTCGGCCACGTCGTCGTAGTCCTCGTCCTTCAGGTCGCCTTCGACGGCGCCCTCGATGGCCTCGCGGAGCTCCTGATCGACATCGTCGTCGTAGCCGATCTCCTGGACCACCTGCCCGGGCTGGAAACCCAGCCTGACGGCAGGGTTCGTCCGCTCCTCCGCGTGGTCCGCGGTCGCGCTCACGGGTTGCCTCCTGATCATGTCTTGGTGAATATCTCAGCCACGCGCGTGCGCGAAGCATTGGCCGTAGTCCACACGGGCGGGACGGATCGCGCAAGTACCCGGCCCTCCAGACCGCCGAAACAGTGACGATCCGGGCCGTGTCGCCGCAACTTCTGGCACCGTACCCCGATTCCGCGCCCGCCACATCACACCGATGTGCCCGGTTTGCACGGTTCGGAATCCTCGACCGGCTGACCCTCTCGAACAGCTTTGCCAACCACGTCACACCCCGGGCGTATCGTTGCGTTTTGACCGGTACAGATGACGTACGTCGCCCCGGGGTGGACCATGAGGACGATGTAGGCGAGCACGAACGCGAGAAACACGAGAAGACAAGCGGCCCTCCGACAGGTAAGGAACAGCGTGGCTTCCGGATCCGATCGCAACCCGATCATCATTGGCGGCCTTCCGAGTCAGGTTCCTGACTTCGATCCCGAGGAAACCCAGGAGTGGCTCGACTCCCTCGACGCCGCCGTCGACGAGCGCGGCCGGGAGCGGGCGCGGTACCTGATGCTGCGGCTGATCGAGCGGGCCCGCGAGAAGCGCGTGGCCGTGCCCGAGATGCGCAGCACGGACTACGTGAACACGATCGCCACCAAGGACGAGCCGTTCTTCCCCGGCAACGAGGAGATCGAGCGCAAGGTCCTGAACGCCACCCGCTGGAACGCGGCCGTGATGGTCTCCCGCGCGCAGCGCCCCGGCATCGGCGTCGGCGGCCACATCGCCACGTTCGCGTCCTCCGCCTCGCTGTACGACGTCGGCTTCAACCACTTCTTCCGCGGCAAGGACGACGGCCTGGGCGGCGACCAGGTCTTCTTCCAGGGCCACGCCTCCCCCGGCATCTACGCGCGCGCGTACCTGCTGGACCGGCTCACCGAGGAGCAGCTGGACGGCTTCCGCCAGGAGAAGTCGAAGTACCCCGACGGCCTGTCGAGCTATCCGCACCCGCGCTCCATGCCGGACTTCTGGGAGTTCCCGACGGTCTCGATGGGCCTCGGTCCGCTCGGCGCGATCTTCCAGGCGCGGATGAACCGCTACATGGAGGCGCGCGGCCTCGCCGACACCTCCAACTCGCACGTGTGGGCG
Source organism: Streptomyces sp. L2 (assembly GCF_004124325.1). Classification (NCBI taxonomy): domain Bacteria; kingdom Bacillati; phylum Actinomycetota; class Actinomycetes; order Kitasatosporales; family Streptomycetaceae; genus Streptomyces; species Streptomyces sp. L2. Next base: position 5,623,462 of record NZ_QBDT01000001.1, on the reverse strand, counting down.
TTCCTCGGCGACGGCGAGATGGACGAGCCGGAGTCGCTGGGGCAGCTGTCGATCGCGGCCCGGGAGGGCCTGGACAACCTGACGTTCGTGGTCAACTGCAACCTGCAGCGCCTGGACGGGCCGGTGCGCGGCAACGGCAAGATCATCCAGGAGCTGGAGTCGGTCTTCCGGGGCGCCGGCTGGAACGTGATCAAGCTGATCTGGGACCGCACCTGGGACCCGCTGCTCGCGCAGGACCGGGACGGCGTCCTGGTCAACAAGATGAACACGACGCCGGACGGCCAGTTCCAGACGTACGCCACGGAGACCGGCGCCTACATCCGGGACCACTTCTTCGGTGACGACCACCGGCTGCGCGCGATGGTCGAGGGCATGACCGACCACCAGATCCTGATGCTGGGCCGCGGCGGCCACGACCACCGCAAGATCTACGCGGCCTTCTCGGCGGCCAAGGCGCACAAGGGCCAGCCGACGGTCATCCTGGCCAAGACGGTCAAGGGCTGGACGCTGGGCCCCAACTTCGAGGGCCGCAACGCCACCCACCAGATGAAGAAGCTGACGGTCGACGACCTCAAGCGCTTCCGGGACCGCCTGCACCTGCCGATCTCCGACAAGGAGCTGGAGTCCGGCCCGCCGCCGTACTACCACCCGGGCCGGGACACCGAGGAGATCCAGTACATGCACGACCGCCGCATGGGCTGCGGAGGCTACGTGCCCACGCGCGTGGTGCGCTCCAAGCCGCTCCCGCTGCCGGACGACAAGACGTACGCGACCGTGAAGAAGGGTTCCGGTCAGCAGTCCATCGCCACCACCATGGCGTTCGTACGACTGCTCAAGGACCTCATGCGGGACAAGGAGATCGGCAAGCGGTTCGTGCTGATCGCGCCGGACGAGTACCGCACGTTCGGCATGGACTCCTTCTTCCCGAGCGCGAAGATCTACAACCCGCTGGGCCAGCAGTACGAGTCGGTGGACCGGGACCTGCTGCTCGCCTACAAGGAGTCGCCGACCGGCCAGATGCTGCACGACGGCATCTCGGAGGCGGGCTGCACGGCCTCGCTGATCGCGGCGGGCTCGGCCTACGCCACGCACGGCGAGCCGCTGATCCCGGTCTACGTCTTCTACTCGATGTTCGGTTTCCAGCGCACCGGTGACCAGTTCTGGCAGATGGCCGACCAGCTGGCGCGCGGTTTCGTCCTGGGCGCGACCGCGGGCCGTACGACCCTGACCGGTGAGGGGCTGCAGCACGCGGACGGCCAGTCGCAGCTGCTGGCCTCGACCAACCCCGCGTGCGTGGCGTACGACCCGGCGTACGCCTACGAGATCGCGCACATCGTCCAGGACGGCCTGCGCCGGATGTACGGCGGGGACGCCGAACACCCGCACGGTGAGGACGTCTTCTACTACCTCACCGTCTACAACGAGCCCATCCGGCATCCGGCCGAGCCGGCCGACGTGGACGTCGAGGCCATCGTCAAGGGCATCCACCGGCTCGGCGAGGGGCCCGGCGGCAGCATCCCGGCGCAAATCATGGCGTCCGGTGTGGCCGTGCCGTGGGCCCTGGAGGCGCAGAAGATCCTCGCCGAGGAGTGGAACGTCAGGGCCGGCGTGTGGTCGGCGACCTCCTGGAACGAGCTGCGCCGCGAGGCCGTGGACTGCGAGGAGCACAACCTGCTGCATCCGGAGGAGGAGCAGCGGGTGCCGTGGGTGAGGCGCAAGCTGAGCGGGTCGGAGGGGCCGTTCGTGGCCGTGTCCGACTGGATGCGGTCGGTTCCGGACCAGATCGCCCGGTGGGTGCCGGGGACGTACCAGTCGCTCGGCGCGGACGGTTTCGGCTTCGCCGACACCCGGGGCGCGGCGCGGCGGTTCTTCCACATCGACGCGCACTCGATCGTGGTGGCCGTGCTGACCGAGCTGGCGCGGGACGGGAAGATCGACCGGTCCGTGCTGAAGCAGGCGATCGACCGGTACCAGCTCCTCGACGTGACGGCGGCGGATCCGGGGGCGGCGGGCGGCGACGCGTAGCGCTGCGCTCGGCTTTGGCCGGCTGGTAGGTGAGGGCGCGGGTTCGTGCGGCTTGCGTCGCCGGGTGCGGGTGCGGGTGCGCTGTGGCTGGTCGCGCCCGCGCGGCGGAGCCGCATATCGGCACAGCCCCGCGCCCCTTCGGGGCGCTTGCCTGGTCCTACGATGCGCTGATGGACGATCTGTCGGGGCAGGCTCGGTGGGAGCGGTGTACTCAGCGGCCGTTGCTGGGGCTTGCTCTGGCGTTCGCTGTTGCCTATGCCGTGCCGATCGTGGACAGCTCTGCGGGGCACCGGCTGACGGTCGTGTGTACGGGTGTGGAGTGGGTGGTGTGGGGTGCGTTCGCCGTGGACTACCTGATGCGGCTCGGGCTCGCTCCGCGGCGCAGGGAGTTTGTGCGGACGCACTGGCCGGACCTGTGCGCGGTGGTGCTGCCGGTGCTGCAGCCGTTGCGGTTGCTGCGGCTGGTGTCGACGCTGCTGCTGGTGGGGCGGCGGGCGCGGATGGCTCCGCAGATCCGGCTGACGACGTATGTCGTGGGGTCCGTGGTCGGGCTGCTGATGTTCGGGTCGCTGGCCGTGCTGTCCGTGGAGCGGACGGCGCCGCACGGGAACATCCGGACGCTCGGTGACGCGGTGTGGTGGTCGTTCACCACGATGACGACCGTGGGGTACGGGGACCACGCGCCGACCACGGGGCTGGGGCGGGTGATCGCGGTCGGGCTGATGCTGTCCGGGATCGCGCTGCTGGGTGTGGTCACCGCGAATATCGCGGCCTGGTTCATCGCGCGGTTCGAGAAGGATGATGTGGAGGAGCGGCGACAGACGGAGGCGATCGCTGCGCTGGCCGAGGAGATTCGGTTGCTCCGGGCGGAGGTGGCGGCGCTGTCGGCGGAGCGCCAGGAGCAGCGGGGCTGAGCTCGGCCGGGGGTCGGTCTCACTCACCTGCGCTCGCAGGGTGCCGCTGCGCCCACCCGTGCCGCCCTGGGGGTCCCCCAGGCCCTTAAGGCACTGGGGGAGGCACGCATGCCCGCAGCCAAGGGGGGCAGCGCCCCGTCAGGGCCGCGGGGCTGTGCCGATTTACGGCTCCGCCGCGCGGGCGAGAGCGGCCACAGCGCGCCCGCGAGCGAAGACGGCGCGGCGGCCCTGAGGGGCGCGGGGAACTGCGCGAGCAACCACGACCGGCCCGCAGGCCAAGACGGCGCAGGCGGGGCAGCCACCCCTAAGGGGCGCGGGGAACTGCGCGAACAACCACGACCGGCCCGCAGGCCAAGACGGCGCAGGCGGGGCAGCCACCCCTAAGGGGCGCGGGGAACTGCGCGAGCAACCACGACCGGCCCGCAGGCCAAGACGGCGCAGGCGGGGCAGCCACCCCTAAGGGGCGCGGGGAACTGCGCGACGAGCCACTGCGTGCCCGCACTCGGCAGTGGGCCGGAGTTCGTGGAACCGCCGGAGGCCGGCGCGCGTCGCCCCCCTCCTGCGGCGCGCGCCGTGGCCCGGTCGTCCGCCGCCGCCCGGAGGGCCCTGCGGAGGACGTGACCCACTGTGACCTGCGGCGCGCGCCCGAGGCGAGGGATCTTTAGCGGAGTCACCCTGATAGGGGAACCTCGCTCAGATGTGACCCACGCCCGCCCCCGACTCGACGTTCGCACCCCGCTTGGTGAACAGCGCGACGAACACGGCCACCGCCGCGACGCCCGCCGCGACCAGCGAGGCCAGGCTCATGCCGGAGATGAAGGTGTGGTGCGCCACCTCGGTGATCTTCGCGACCATCGCCGCCGGCATGTCCTTCGTCACCGGTGCCGCGCCCACCTGGACCGCCTCGGAGGCCTGGTGCAGCTGTGCCGGAGTCAGCTTCGGCAGGCCCGCGCCGGCCCAGTTGCCCGGCAGGTCGCTGTCGACCTTGGAGGCCATCACCGCGCCCAGCACCGCCGTACCGAGGCTGCCGCCGATCTGCATGGCGGCCTGCTGGAGTCCGCCGGCGACACCGGACAGCTCCATCGGCGCGTTGCCGACGATGACCTCGGTGGCGCCGACCATCACCGGCGCGAGGCCGAGGCCGAGCAGGGCGAACCAGACCGACATGACACCGCTGCCGGTGCCGGCCGTCAGCGTCGACATGCCGTACATGGCGACCGCGGTGGCCACCATGCCTCCGGCCAGCGGGATGCGCGGGCCCAGCTTGGTGATCATCGCTCCGGCCAGCGGGGAGCCGACGATCATCATGCCGGTCAGCGGCAGCAGGTGCAGGCCGGCGTCGATCGGGCTCATGCCGTGCACGTTCTGCAGGTAGAAGGTGACGAAGAACAGGCCGCCCATGAAGGCGATGGCCATGAGCACCATCAGCAGCACGCCCGCGGAGAGCGGGACGGAGCGGAACAGGCCGAGCGGGATCAGCGGCTCCGCGACCTTGGTCTCCCAGAACGCGAAGAGGGCGAAGAGCAGCACCGAACCGGCGATGAAGGCCCACGTCCTGCCGTCGCCCCAGCCCCAGGCCGGGGCCTTGATGAGGGCCCAGACCAGGCAGAACATCGCACCGGACAGCAGGGCTATGCCGGGCAGGTCGAAGGAGCGGGGGGCGCTGTGCCCGTTTTCCGGGCTCCGCCCGAGAGCGGCGCGGTGGTCGAGCAGGATCAGCAGGCCGAGCAGCAGGGCGAGCGCGCCGACGGGCACGTTGATGAAGAACACCGACTGCCAGTTGACGTGCTCGACGAGGACACCGCCGAGGATCGGGCCGCCCGCGGTGGACGCGCCGATCACCATGCCCCAGATGCCGATCGCCATGTTGAGCTTCTCGGCCGGGAAGGTGGCCCGCAGCAGGCCGAGCGCGGCCGGCATCAGCAACGCGCCGAACACGCCCTGGAAGACGCGGAAGGTGACGACCGCGGCGATGCTGTTCGACAGGCCGATGGCACCGGAGGCGGCGGCGAAGCCGGTCACACCGATGAGGAACGTCTGCCGGTGGCCGAAGCGGTCACCGAGCTTGCCCGCGGTGATCAGGGACACCGCGAGGGCCAGGAAGTAGCCGTTGGTGATCCACTGCACGTCCGAGAAGCTCGCGTGCAGGTCCTTCTGGATGGCCGGGTTGGCGATGGCCACGATGGTGCCGTCCAGGGCCACCATCATGACCCCTACGGCGACGGTGATCAGGGTGAGCCAGGGGTGCCCGCGCAGCCCCGCGGCCGCGGCCGGCTCCGATTCGACTGCCGCGCCGTCCCCCGGACCGGTCGTGTCGATGGTGGTCTGACTAGTCATACTTCGAGGCTAGTGACAGCCACTGACAGTTGACAAACCATTTCACTAGTCGGTAACTGACATCACATGGACATAGGGTGAACGGGAAGGACGCCGTACAGGAGAGGCCATGGACACGCTGGAGACGCCGGAGACGCTGCGCGAGCGCAAGAAGCGGCGGACCAGGGAGGCGCTGCTGCGGGCCGCTCTCGAACTGTTCACCACCCAGGGCTACGAGCGCACCACCGTCGACGAGATCGCCGAGTCCGTCGACGTGTCGCAGCGCACGTTCTTCCGCTACTTCGCCGGCAAGGAGGACGTGGCGTTCGCCGTACAGGAGATGACGGAGGCTCACTTCGTGGCGGCCGTACGGGAGCGCCCCGCGGACGAGGCGCCGATGGAGGCGCTGCGGCAGGCGATGCTGGAGGGCTGGGACGCCATCCGCGAGACGGTGGAGTCGGCGGTGCCGGTGGAGCTGTACCTGCGCATGTACCGGACGATCGAGTCGACGCCCGCCCTGCTCGCCGCCCATCTGCGCCGCTCCGCCGCCACGGAGGAGACCATCGCGCGTGAACTCGCCGCGCGGGAGGGTGTGGACGCGGCGTCCGATCCGCGGCCGCGGCTCGCCGTGGCGGTGTTCGGGGCCGTGATCCGGGTCACCGAACGGCAGTGGAGCACGGGCGACGACTTCAGCCTGGAGGCGATCCGCGCGCTCACCGCGTCGTACCTCGATCAGGTGGGCCCGGCGCTGACGGGGAACTGGCGGACGGGCTGAGCCGTTGGGCAGGTGACCGCTGCCGGAGCTCACGTGATCCATGGATCGGGTGAAACGTGATCCCTGTCACTCGGTTACCCCGAGACCCTCCCGTTCTCCTAGTGTGTCCTCCCAGTGACTTCCTTCGAAACCTCCCCGCAACTGAACGTCTGGCGCGCGCTGCTGGCCCTGGCCGTCGTGTTCGTGATGCTCGCGACGACCGGCTGGACCGCCCTGCGCAGTCACCGTCCGCCGTCCGCCCTGCAGGCCTCGATAGCCAAGTGGGAGCACGGAAGCATCCACGGGCTGCACCTGCCGGACCCCGAGGCGGCGCCCGCGCGGCTCACCCGCTTCTTCGCCTCGCTCACCCCCCGGGACCGCGACCGCCTCGCCCACCGCTATCCGCTCGCCGTCGGCAACATGAACGGCGCGCCGGTCACCCTGCGCTACCGCGCCAACCACATCGCGCTCGGCCAGGCACGCCGGGCCGAGCGGGAGCGGATGCACGACAAACGCCTCACCGCGGTCGGGCACCAGGACGCGAGTCGGCGCATGCACCGGTACGAGTCGCTGATGCGCGACCACCGGCAGATCCTCGCGTTCGACCCGAAGGGCACCGGCCGGGTCGCCGAGGTGTTCGGGAACCTCACCAAGGCGCAGCGGATCTCCGTCGTTGTCCCCGGCGTCGACACCGACCTGCTCACCTTCCAGAAGACGTACCGCCAGTACAGCGCCCCGGTCGGCATGGCCGAGGCGCTGTACGCGGCCGAGCGCACGGCACGCCCCGGCACGCGTACGGCGGTGATCGCCTGGGCCGACTACACCGCCCCCGCCGGGCTCGGCGTCGACGCGGCCACCGCGATGCGCGCCGAGGAGGGCGCCGTACGGCTGAACGCGCTGCTGCGCGCCCTGCCCGGCCACGCCCCCGTGACGACGGTCTGCCACAGCTACGGCTCGGTGCTCTGCGGGGTCGCCGCGCACGACATGCCCGCCCGGGTGACCGACATCGCGGTGGCCGCGAGCCCCGGCCTGCGCGTCTCGAAGGCTTCCCACCTGCACACCTCGGCCCGGCTGTGGGCCATGCGGGACGCCACGGACTGGGTGCAGGACGTTCCGTACCTGGAGGTCGGCGGGCTCGGCCACGGGGCCGATCCGATGTCCTCGGGGTACGGCGCGCGTCTGCTGTCCTCGCGTGACGCTCAGGGGCACAGCGGCTATTTCCAGCCGGGAACCGACAGCCTGCAGAACCTGGCCGACGTGGCGGTCGGCGCGTACGGCGCGGTGAGCTGCGCCCACGGAGACGATGCGTGCCTCGCCGGTGTTTCCGGCGAGGCTTTGACCGGACACGCGTAGAAACGGGCGAACGCGCGTAGAAACAGCAGGAAGTGCGGTCTGCGCGGGTGGCGACGGAGGGGCACGTGCCGCATACGATGAGCCGCATGGGTGACGTACTGGCCGGTTTTCATGCCGCCTGGGAGTTCGAGTCCGACTCCGTGCTCATCCGTTACGAACGGGGGATTCGGACACCCAGGCTGTTCCAGGCGCTCGGCGAGCGGCGCGTGCCGCTGGCCGCGCTCGACGAGGTGACGCTCACGCCGGGCAGGCGCGGCACGGTGGTCCTGCGGGCCCGGCCGCGGCCGGGCGCCGATCCGCTGATGGACGCGGCGGCCGGACAGCTGCGCGAGGGCAGCGATCCGTACCGCCTGGTGCTGCCGACCGGGCGGGAGACGCTCGCCGAGTACTACGTGGACGAGCTGAAGGGCCTGCTGACCGAGTCCGGTCCGGCCGACCGCTACCTGGTGGCGGCTCCCGAGGCTCCGCTGCAGTTCAAGGCGTACGACGCGAAGGCGTCCTTCGACGGTACGGCCGTGCAGTTCCGCTGGTCCTGGACGGGCGCGTCCTCGGCCAAGTGGAAGGGCGGCGACCGGAGCTTCACCGTCGCCGACCTCGGCGGGGTGGAGTGGCGCTCGCCGGAGGTCTTCGAAGGGCACCTGCGGCTCCTCCCCCGCGACGCCTCCGGCGAGGCCGTGCCGGCCGACCAGGATCCGGCCGCGGTGGTGTTCGGGCTCGGCTACGGCCCGGTCCACGAGTCGCTGCCGTTCGCCGCGGCGGTCCTGGCCGCGGTCCGGGCGCGGGGGCCGGTCCCGGCGATACCCGCGCCGGCCCGGCGCGACCCCGCCGACATCGCCGAACGCATCCGGCACCTCGGCGAGCTGCACCGGGCGGGGCTGGTGACGGACGAGGAGTTCTCCGTCAAGAAGGCGGAACTGCTGGCGGAGTTGTGACTAGCGCTTCGCGCCTCCCTGGGCGTAGAAGCTGATCTTCAGGTCCAGTACGGCCAGGGTGTCCTGGAGTTCGGCGATGCGGTTCAGGACGTCCCGGCGGGTCGACTCCAGGAGGTCGCGGCGGTCTGCGTACGTCGTCTCGCCCTCCCGGACCAGTTCGGCGTAGCGGACCATGTCGGCCACCGGCATGCCGGTCAGGCGGAGCTTGGTGACGAAGTCCAGCCAGTCCAGGTCGCGGTTGCTGTAGCGGCGCTGGCCGGTGTGGGAGCGGTCGACGTGCGGCATCAGGCCGATCCGCTCGTACCAGCGCAGGGTGTGCGCGGTCAGGCCGGTGCAGGCGACGACCTCGCTGATCGTGTACTGGTCCTTGCCGTCGGGGCGGGGATGGCGCCGGGGAGGGCCGGAGCAGAGGCGGGCCGGGGTGGTCCGGTCGGTGTCCGCGGGCGTGGTCTGCATCACCGTCATGGCCCCCACGCTATGGCCTTCGAGTGCACTCCAGGCAAGCGGAACCCGGTAAGAAATACGGGGGACGGGCCGGGGACGCCTGGCTAGCGTGAGGGACATGAGTCTCGTACGCCGGGCCCTGCCCGAGGACGCCGTGGAAGTGCTGCGCCTGCGCCAGGTCATGATCGACTCCGTGTTCGAGGGAGGGGAGGGCGGGGCGACGGACTGGCAGACGGCTTCCCTGCCGACGCTGCGGGGGCGGCTCGCCGAGAGCGGCGGGGCCGGGGCCGGCCGGGTCGGGGCTTTCGTGGCGTACGTCATCGACCATCCGGAGCGGCCCGGGGCCCTCGGCGCGCTGGCCGCCGGGTCGCTGGAGTACCGGATCGGGCGGGCCGGCAATCCGCACGGCCGGGTCGGGCACGTCTTCAGCGTCGCCACCGATCCGGACGTACGACGGCGGGGGTACGCGCGCGCGTGCATGGAGGAACTGCTGGCGTGGTTCCGGGAGCAGGGCGCCGCGCAGGTCGACCTCAACGCGTCCGCCGCGGCCGAGCCGCTGTACGCCTCGCTGGGATTCATGCGGAAGCCGGACCCCTCGATGCGGCTGGATCTCTGATTCCGATTAGGCTCGCCGGCATGTCGTTGCAGAGTCTGGCGCTGATCGAGAACTGGCCCGTTCCCACCGCCGCGGCGGGGGTCGTACGGGCCGACGGGACCGTCCTCGGGACCCACGGGCCCGCCGGGCACCGCTTTCCGCTGGCCTCGGTGACCAAGCCGCTGGCGGCGTACGCGGTGCTCGTGGCGTACGAGGAGGGGGCGGTGGAGCTGGACGAGCCGGCCGGGCCGCCCGGGTCGACGGTGCGGCATCTGCTGGCGCACACCTCGGGGCTGGCGTTCGACGAGCACCGGGTGATGGCCCCTGCCGGGGAGCGGCGGCTGTACTCCAACGCCGGGTTCGAGCAGCTCGGGGACCATGTCGCCAAGGCGACGGAGATTCCGTTCGCGGAGTACGTGCGGCAGGCGGTGCTGGAGCCGTTGGGGATGGCGGCGACGTCGCTGGAGGGGTCGCCGGCGAAGGACGGTGTGTCGACGGTGGAGGACCTGCTCCGCTTCGCGGCGGAGGTGCAGGCGCCGGCGCTGCTGGATCCGCGGACTGTGGCGGAGGCGATGTCGGTCCAGTATCCGGGGACGAAGGGGGTGCTGCCGGGGTACGGGCACCAGAACCCCAATGACTGGGGGCTCGGGTTCGAGATCCGCGACTCCAAGTCGCCGCACTGGACGGGTTCTTCCTCCTCCCCCCGTACCTTCGGGCACTTCGGCCAGTCGGGCACGTTCGTGTGGATCGACCCTGAGGCGGGGGTCTCCTGCGTCGCCCTGACGGACCGCGCCTTCGGCCCCTGGGCGATCGACGCGTGGCCGTCCTTCACGGACGCGATCCTGCGGGAGCTGCACGGCTGAGCCCCGCTCGGGTGGGCCGGGTGTGGGTCAGCTCACCGGCGCTCGCAGGGCGCCGCTGCGCCCACCCGTGCCGCCCCAAGCGGCACGCATGCCCGCAGCTAGGGGGTCGGGTGCCGCGCCGCTCTCCGCCGCGCGCGCTGAGCGGGCCGTGCCCCGTCAGGGGCGCGGGGCTGTATCGATATGCGGCTCCGCCACGTCGGCGCGACCAGCCACGACGCACCCGCAGGCGAACACGGCGCAGGCCAGGCAGCGCCCCGTAAGGGGCGCGGGGAACTGCGCGAGCAACCACCGCGCGCCCGCAGGCAGCGACGGCGGAGGCGGGGCAGCGCCCCGTAAGGGGCGCGGGGAACTGCGCGAGCGGCCACGACGCGCCCGCAGGCGAACGACGGCGCGGGGGGGTTATCGGGGCATCTCCCACAGGAGCAGTTCCGTTGCGGTCAGGGACAGCAGGGCCAACCCCGTGGGAGCGGTGAGCCTCGCTGAGTCGCCTGCGGCGAGGGTCTCCGAGAGCAAGAGCACCGCGCCGCGGATCACGTGGACGTACACCGACGCCGCGTCCGGGACGGCCGTGCGTTCGCCGGTGGACAGGCGGCGGACGTGGAGCATGGCGCCCGCGGCCGGGACGGCGTACGGCGTGGAGTCGGCGATGCCCGGGATGATCTCGTAGGAGGGTTCGCCGCCGGGCCGGAGTGGGGCCAGCCACATCTGGAGGAAGGTCAGGGGGCCGTCACCGGAGTTGCGTTCGACGTGGCGGACACCCCCGGCCGCGCTGAGGTGCTGCACGTCGCCGGGCCGGACGACCGTCTCGTGGCCCGCGGAGTCCCGGTGCGTCAGCTCGCCCTCGATCACCCAGGTCACGATCTCGGTGTGGCTGTGCGGATGCTCGTCGAACCCGGCGCCCGGCGCCAGCCGCTCCTCGTTGCAGGCGATGAGTGCGCCGAAGCGCAGGTTCGAGGGGTCGTAGTGGGGCCCGAAGGAGAACGCGTGCCGGGTCTCGATGCCGGCCTCGGGTTCCCCTCCCGGATAGCGCTCACCGGCGCGCCGTACGTCCATCACGCGCACCACGGTAGCCCTCGCCACCCACCCGGCGGCGCGCGGTCCCGTCCGGATAAGGCAGTCTTGTCCCCGTGCCCGAACCCGAATCCCGCCCTGCCGACCCCGAGCCCCGCCCCGTTCACCCGCACTCCGCGACCCTGAAGCGGCTGGAGAAGTCCTCCGGGAGTCTCGCCGCGCAGGCGATCGCGCGCATGGACGAGACCCTGCCGTGGTACCGGGCCATGCCTCCGGAGAACCGTTCCTGGATCGGGCTCGTGGCGCAGGCGGGCATCGCCGCGTTCACCGAGTGGTTCCGGCACCCGGACGCGCCCCAGGCGATCTCCACCGACGTCTTCGGCACCGCGCCGCGCGAGCTGACGCGCGCCATCACGCTGCGGCAGACCGTGGAGATGGTGCGCACGACCATCGAGGTCATGGAGAGCGCCATCGACGAGGTGGCCGCCCCGGGCGACGAGAGCGTGCTGCGCGAGGCCCTGCTGGTGTACGCGCGGGAGATCGCCTTCGCCACCGCGCAGGTGTACGCCCAGGCCGCCGAGGCACGCGGTGCCTGGGACGCCCGGCTGGAGTCCCTGGTGGTGAACGCGGTGCTCAGCGGGGAGGCCGACGAGGGCGCGCTGAGCCGGGCCGCCGCGCTCGGCTGGAACTCGCCCGAGCACGTGTGCGTGGTGCTCGGCACCGCGCCGGACGGTGACAGCGAACTGACCGTCGAGGCGATCCGGCGGGCCTCACGGCACGCCAAGCTGCAGGTGCTCACCGGTGTCCTCGGGGACCGTCTCGTGGTCATCGCCGGCGGCAGCGACAACCCGATGGCCGTCGCCAAGTCGCTGATCGGGCCGTTCGCCGCCGGACCGGTGGTGGCCGGGCCCGTGGTGTCCGACCTGCTGGCCGCGACCCGGTCCGCGCAGGCCGCCGCCGCCGGGCTGAAGGCGTGTTCGGCGTGGCAGGACGCGCCGCGGCCGGTGCTGGCGGACGATCTCCTGCCCGAGCGCGCGATGGCGGGCGATCCGAGCGCGCGCGAGCAACTGGTGGAGGAGATCTACAGACCGCTGGAGGAGGCCGGCTCGGCTCTGCTGGAGACCCTGAGTGTCTACCTGGAGCAGGCGAGCAGCCTGGAGGGCGCGGCCCGGATGCTCTTCGTTCACCCGAACACCGTGCGCTACCGGCTCCGACGTGTGACTGACGTCACCGGCTGGTCACCCTCGGATGTACGATCCGCCTTCACCCTGCGGATCGCGCTGATCCTGGGGCGCCTGGCCGACGCAGACTCCCAACCGTAAGGTTTTGTCGGGGGTCCACAAAAGCCCTTCGTGTTCTTCGTCCCTGTCCCCACGGGCGGCCGTGGCCGTCCCCAAGAGAGAGTGTGAGAGTGCTCGTACTCGTCGCTCCCGGCCAGGGCGCCCAGACGCCCGGCTTCCTGACTCCCTGGCTCGAACTCCCCGGTGCCGCGGACCGCGTCGCCGCGTGGTCCGACGCCATCGGACTGGACCTGGTCCACTACGGCACCCGGGCCGACGCGGACGCCATCCGCGACACCGCGGTGGCGCAGCCGCTGCTGGTCGCCGCCGGACTCCTGTCCGCGGCCGCCCTCGGTGACGTCGCGCCGGGCGCGGTCGCCGGTCACAGTGTCGGTGAGATCACCGCCGCCGCGTTCGCGGGTGTGCTGGACGACACCGCCGCGCTGGGCCTCGTACGCAAGCGGGGTCTGGCCATGGCCGACGCCGCCGCGGTCACCGAGACCGGCATGTCGGCGCTGCTCGGCGGTGACCCGGACGTGTCGGTCGCGCACCTGGAGAAGCTGGGCCTGACGCCGGCGAACATCAACGGCGCGGGCCAGATCGTCGCCGCGGGCACCCTGGAGCAGCTCGCCGCGCTGAACGAGGACAAGCCCGAGGGTGTCCGCAAGGTCGTCCCGCTGAAGGTGGCCGGGGCGTTCCACACGCACCACATGGCCCCCGCGGTCGAGGCCCTGGCCAAGGCGGCGGACCTCGCGCCCGCCGACCCGAAGACCGCCTACGTCTCCAACAAGGACGGCCGGGCCGTCGCCACCGGTGCCGAGGTGCTGGAGCGGCTCGTCGGCCAGGTCGCCAACCCGGTCCGCTGGGACCTGTGCATGGAGACGTTCAAGGAACTGGGCGTCACCGCGCTGATCGAGGTCTGCCCCGGCGGCACGCTGACGGGTCTGGCCAAGCGTGCCCTGCCCGGCGTGCGGACGCTGGCGCTGAAGAGCCCCGACGACCTCGCCGCCGCCCGCGAGCTGGTCTCCGCCGCAACCGAGGCCGCTGCCGCCGCAGCGGGCGCCGACGACTGAGGAGCCGTAGAGATCATGTCGAAGATCAAGCCCAGCAAGGGCTCCCCGTACGCGCGCATCCTCGGTGTCGGCGGCTACCGGCCGACCCGGGTGGTGCCCAACGAGGTGATCCTGGAGAAGATCGACTCCTCCGACGAGTGGATCCGCTCCCGCTCCGGCATCGAGACCCGGCACTGGGCCGGCCCCGACGAGACCGTGGCCGCGATGTCGGTCGAGGCGGCCGGCAAGGCGATCGCCGACGCCGGTATCGACGCCGAGCAGATCGGCGCGGTCGTCGTGTCCACCGTCTCGCACTTCGCGCAGACCCCGGCCATCGCCACCGAGATCGCCGACAAGCTGGGCACGAACAAGGCGGCCGCGTTCGACATCTCGGCCGGCTGCGCGGGCTTCGGCTACGGCCTGACCCTCGCCAAGGGCATGGTGGTGGAGGGCAGCGCCGAGTACGTCGTCGTGATCGGCGTGGAGCGGCTGAGCGACCTGACCGACCTGGAGGACCGGGCGACGGCCTTCCTGTTCGGTGACGGTGCCGGCGCGGTCGTCGTGGGCCCCTCGAAGGAGCCGGCGATCGGCCCGACCGTCTGGGGTTCCGAGGGCGACAAGTCGCAGACGATCAAGCAGACCGTCTCCTGGGACCGCTACCGGGTCGGTGACGTCGCCGAACTGCCCCTGGACGGCGACGGCAACATCAAGTTCCCCGCGATCACCCAGGAAGGCCAGGCGGTGTTCCGCTGGGCCGTGTTCGAGATGGCGAAGGTCGCCCAGCAGGCGCTGGACGCTGCCGGGATCAGCCCGGACGACCTGGACGTCTTCATCCCGCACCAGGCCAATATGCGGATCATCGACTCGATGGTGAAGACCCTCAAACTGCCGGAGCGCGTCACGGTCGCCCGTGACATCCGCACCACCGGCAACACCTCGGCCGCCTCGATCCCGCTCGCGATGGAGCGGCTCCTGGCGACCGGCGAGGCGAAGAGCGGCGACACCGCGCTCGTCATCGGATTCGGGGCGGGTCTCGTGTACGCCGCCACGGTCGTTACCCTCCCCTAGGCACTCCGTGCCGGATCTTGGATCCGGAGCGGGGACAATTGCCACCAACCGTCTGGAACATCGAAGAAGGAGCGCCTGACATGGCCGCCACCCAGGAAGAGATCGTCGCCGGTCTCGCAGAGATCGTGAACGAGATCGCCGGCATCCCGGTCGAGGACGTCCAGCTGGACAAGTCCTTCACCGACGACCTGGACGTCGACTCGCTGTCCATGGTCGAGGTCGTCGTCGCCGCCGAGGAGCGCTTCGACGTGAAGATCCCCGACGAGGACGTCAAGAACCTCAAGACGGTCGGCGACGCGACCAGCTACATCCTCGAACACCAGGGCTAAGGGCCCCCCTTAAGGCCCAGGCCCAGGCCGCAAGGCCCCGCCACCCGGCGGTGGCGCCGTTCGAATCCCGTTTTCCGTTGGAGAAGAATTCCCGATGAGCCCGACCAATCGCACCGTGGTCGTCACCGGTATCGGCGCAACCACACCGCTGGGTGGCGACGCAGCTTCGTTCTGGGAGGCCCTCGTCGCCGGCACGTCCGGTGTCAGCCGCCTCGAACAGGACTGGGCGGCGGAGCTGCCGGTGAAGATCGCTGCGCAGATCGCCGTCGAACCGGGCGAGATCCTGCCCCGCCCGCAGGCCCGCAAGCTGGACCGGTCCGCGCAGTTCGCGCTGATCGCCGCTCAGCAGGCCTGGAAGGACGCCGGTTTCACCGCCAAGGCCGGCGAGGACGCGACCGTGAACCCCGACCGTCTGGGTGCGGTCATCGCCTCCGGCATCGGCGGCGTGACCACGCTCCTGGACCAGTACGACGTGCTCAAGGAGAAGGGCGTACGCCGTGTCTCCCCGCACACCGTGCCGATGCTGATGCCCAACTCCCCGGCGGCCAACGTCGGTATCGAGCTGGGCGCGCGGGCCGGTGTGCACACCCCCGTCTCGGCCTGCGCCTCCGGCGCCGAGGCCATCGGCTACGCGATCGAGATGATCCGCACCGGGCGTGCGGACGTCGTCGTCGCCGGTGGCACCGAGGCCGCCATCCACCCGCTGCCGATCGCCGCGTTCGGCAACATGATGGCGATGTCCAAGAACAACGACGACCCGCAGGGCGCGTCGCGTCCCTACGACTCCGGCCGCGACGGCTTCGTCCTCGGTGAGGGCGCGGGCGTGATCGTCCTGGAGTCCGAGGAGCACGCGAAGGCGCGCGGCGCGAAGATCTACGTCGAGGCGGTCGGCCAGGGCATCTCCGCCGACAGCCACCACATCACGCAGCCGGAGCCGTCCGGCAACGGGATCGCGCACGCGCTGCAGAACCTGCTGGACAACACGGACCTGAAGCCGGCGGAGATCGTGCACGTCAACGCGCACGCCACGTCCACCCCGCAGGGGGATGTCGCCGAGATCAAGGCGCTGCGGAAGGTGTTCGGCGACGACGTCGACCACATGGCCATCTCCGCGACCAAGTCGATGACGGGTCATCTGCTCGGTGGTGCGGGCGGTATCGAGACCGTGGCGTCGATCCTGGCGCTGGTGAACCGGGTCGCGCCGCCGACGATCAATGTGACGGAGCTGGATCCCGAGGTCAACGCGGATGTGGTGACCGGGGAGGCGCGGGCGTTGCCCTCCGGGCGGATTGCGGTGCTGAACGACTCGTTCGGGTTTGGTGGGCACAACGTCGTGCTGGCGTTCAGGACCGTGTAGGTTCCCTGAACTTGAATGGCCCGGTCTCCCTTGAGGGGAGGCCGGGCCTTCGCCGTTGTCTGGTGCGGGTGCGTTGTGGCTGATCGCGCCCACGCGGCGGAGCCGCATATCGAAACAGCCCCGCGCCCCTTGGGGGGCGCTGCCCTTCAGGGCGTTCACAAGAACTGTCAGACCACCTGGTGGAGCCAGCGGACCGGGGCTCCCTCTCCTGCGTAGCGGAAGGGTTCCAGTTCGTCGTCCCAGGGTTTGCCGAGGAGTTTGGCGATGTCGGCTTCGAGGTCTGTTTCCTCGCGCTGGGAGCGGGTCAGGGCGGCGCGGAGGCGGTCCTCGGGGATGAGGATGTCGCCGTGGATGCCGGTGACGGCGTGGAAGATGCCGAGGTCGGGGGTACAGCTGTAGCGCTCGCCCTCGGCGGTGGGGCAGGGCTCGGCGGTGACCTCGAAGCGCAGCAGGTGCCAGCCGCGCAGGGCGGAGGCGAGTTTGGAGGCCGTGCCGACCTCACCCTGCCAGGAGAACTCGGAGCGCCAGGTGCCGGGGGCGGCGGGCTGCCGGATCCAGTCGAGGTTGACGCGCGTGCCGAGCACCCCGGCGACGGCCCACTCGACGTGCGGGCACAGCGCGCGCGGCGCGGAGTGCACGTACAGAACTCCACGTGTCGTCACCGGAACCTCCGGGCAGAGCGGGACATCTTGCGGACTGGCGGGGCGGCAGTGGTGGGACGGCCGCGTTGATGGCGAGGCTACCGTGCGGGGGCGCGAGGAGTGTGACGTACCGTCGGTCCCGGTGCCAGGAAACCTCTGCCATTCACCCAGGGGGACGCTTGTACGGGGGTGCGCCGTTCCAGGGGGCGGGTGTGGGAACTCCCGCGCGTTGTTATGGGAGGGAGCACTGACCGTCGAGCGAGGGGATCACCAGGGGATGCGGAACCGAAGCGACCGCGCGCGAGCCGCGCTGGCCGTCGTGGTGACGGCCGTTCTGGCGACGGCGGGGTGTGACGCGTTCGGCGGCGGTGGCTCCTCCGGTACGAAGGACACGGGCGGCGGCGCGTCGCGTGCGGCGCGGAAGGCGGCGCCGGTGTGGGACCGCAGCCCGGACTCCATCGCGGCGGTCGGTGACTCCATCACCCGCGGCTTCGACGCGTGCGCGGTCCTGTCGGACTGCCCCGAGGTGTCCTGGGCGACGGGCAGCGACGCGCGGGTGGACAGCCTGGCCGTGCGGCTGCTCGGGGTGCGGGGCGCGGCCGAGCGCAGCTGGAACTACGCGGTGACCGGGGCGCGGATGTCGGATCTGCCCCAGCAGATGGCGCAGGCGGCCACCCGCGGTCCCCAGTTGGTGACGGTGATGGCGGGCGCGAACGACGCCTGCCGTTCGTCGGCGTCGGCGATGACCCCGGTGGACGACTTCCGGGCGGACTTCCAGGAGGCGATGGACACGCTGCGTTCGGCGCTGCCGAAGACGCAGGTGTACGTGGCGAGCGTGCCGAACCTGAAGCGGCTGTGGTCGGAGGGCCGGACGAACCCGCTGGGCAAGGAGGTGTGGAAGCTGGGCATCTGCCCGTCGATGCTGGCCGACGCGGACGACCTGACCAGCGCGGCCGCGGTGCGCCGGGGCGAGGTGCAGCAGCGGGTGGAGGCGTACAACACGGTGCTGCAGGAGGTGTGCGCCAAGGACCGCTACTGCCGCTTCGACGACAACGCGGTCCACGACTACCGGTTCAGCACCGACCAGCTCAGTCACTGGGACTGGTTCCACCCGAGCAAGGACGGCCAGGCCCGGCTGGCGGCGATCGCGTACCGCACGATCACCGCGGCCAAGTGGTGAGACCCTGCTCTAGGGTTTCCCACATGGGTGAACTTTTCGGCACACTTTCCGACGGTACCGAGGTGCACCGCTGGACGCTTCAGCGCGCCGGGACGCGGGTGGAGGTGCTGACGTACGGCGGGATCGTGCGCTCCGCCGAGGTCCCGGACCAGGACGGCCGTCCGGCGAACGTGGTGCTGGGGTTCGCGGATCTGGACGGCTATCTCGCGCACCCGGAGCCGTACTTCGGGGCGCTGGTCGGGCGGTACGCGAACCGGATCGCGGGCGCCCGCTTCCCGCTGGACGACCGCACGTACGCGCTGGTGCCCAACAGCGGTCCCCACTCGCTGCACGGCGGGGAGCGGGGCTTCGACAAGCGGGTGTGGGCGGCGGAGCCGGTCGCGCACGGAGTCCGGCTGAGCCGGGTCAGCCCGCACGGCGAGGAGGGTTTCCCGGGCCGTCTGGAGGTGTCGGCGACGTACACGCTGGACGCGTCGGGCGGGCTGCGGATCGCCTACGAGGCGGTGACGGACGCGCCGACGGTGATCAACCTCACCAGCCACAGCTACTTCAACCTGGCCGGTTCGGGGTACGCGGGCGGTCATGAACTGCGGCTGGCCGCCTCCCGCTACACGCCCGTCGACGCCGGCCCGATCCCGACGGGCGCGCTGGAGGACGTCACCGGTTCACGCTTCGACTTCCGTGAGCCCCGGGAGACCGGCGCCGGCTACGACCACAACTTCGTGCTCGACAAGGGGCTGACGGAGAGTCCGGAGCCGGTCGCCGAGCTGCACGACCCGGCGTCGGGCCGGACGCTGACGATTTCGACGACCGAGCCGGGCCTCCAGCTCTACACCGCCGACCACCTGACCGCGCCCTTCGCCCCGGTCGACGGCATCGCCCTGGAGACCCAGCACTTCCCCGACTCCCCGCACCACCCCGGCTTCCCGGGCACCGTGCTCCGGCCGGGACGGGTGTTCCGTTCGGAGACGGTGTACGGCTTCTCGGCGCGCTGACGGTTCACACCGCCGAGAAGGTCCCGAAGGCCGGCAGGGCCAGTCCGGCGGCCGCCGGGGCGGGAGTCGGGGGGCGGGGGTACGAGCCCCGGTCCAGGGGTCAGGTCCCGGACCGGGGCTGTTCGTGGGCGACTTGTCCCGGAACTGACGTTAATCGGCGCGGCGGGCTCGCGGCCTGCGTGGGAGCGGTCCCCGGCGAGTTCGTACGAAGCCTTCACAAACGGGCGCGCCCTCGTCCGTCCGCCGCCGGCACGGGATACTGCCTGGCGTCCACCGCACCACGCGCCCCACAGCGACGGAAGGACCCGAACTCCCTTGACTGGTCTGCGTATACGCACCGCCGTACTCGGTCTGGCCCTGCTGGCCGGGATGACGGCACCCACGACGACAGCGTCCGCCGCCGAAGCGGCGCCCCTCTCCCCCACCGTCGAGGAGCAGCGGCTCGACGGGGCCGTACCGCAGGAGATCCTGCGGCGCTCCGGATTCGACGCCGTGCTCCCGGAGTTCACGCGCGCGCTGGAGCAGGCCCGCTCCTATGCGCAGGCCCGCCGTGTCGTCGTACGCGAGGGGACCTCGCTGTGGCGGCGGGCCGTGGACCGGGCGCGGGGGCGGGGTCCGGTGGCCGGGGACTTGAGCCGGGACGACGACCGGCCGTTGTACTGGGCGCGGTTGGGGATGACGCGGGAGGTGCGGACGTGGGAGCCGCGGTTCGGGCTTCCGGAGTCCCGGCGGACAGCGCTGCTCGACGGGCTGGAGCGCACTTCGCGCGGCCAGACCGACATCCGCTACCCCCGCCGGCCGCACCTGCGGCGGGTGCTGCTCACCGGTTTCGATCCCTTCACCCTGGACCGGGACATCCGTATCTCCAACCCGTCGGGGGCGGCCGCGCTCGCGCTGGACGGCACGGTGATCGAGACGGCGCGGGGGCCGGTGCGGGTGGAGACGGCCGTGTTCCCGGTGCGCTGGCGGGACTTCGCGGACGGGGTGGTCGAGCGGGCGCTGCGACCGTACCTGCCGCGGGTCGACCTGTTCACGACGGTGAGCCAGGGGCGGGTAGGGCGGTTCGACGTGGAGCGGACCAACGGGGCGTGGCGGGGCGGGTTCCCCGACAACGACGACGTGTCGCGCACAGAGACCGTGCCGGTCGCCGACCCGGCCTCGCAGCCCCAGTGGACGACGACGACCCTGCCGTACGGCGCGATCACGGCCGCGCGCACGGGCCGTTTCCCGGTGTACGACCACACGGAGGTGACCGAGATCCCGGCGGGCGGCACGGAGCCGGTGGTACGGCCGGACGGTCCGACTCCCGGTTCGATGGCGCGGGCCGGGGGCGGCGGCGACTACCTCTCCAACGAGATCGCCTATCGGGCGACGCTGCTGCGGGACCGGCTGGGGCTGCACGGCCGGCTGCCCGGCGGCCATGTCCACACGCCGGTGCTGGAGTTCGGGCCGGGGAATACGGACCCGGCGTCGGGGTCGGTGACGGACCCGGTGTTCGTGCGGAACCGGATGGACATCGTCGAGCAGGTGCGGGCGATCGCGCGGGTGGCGGCGGAGGCGACGGCGGCCGGGGAGGGGTGACGGGCCGCAGGTCAGAGGGTGACCGGCCCGTCGGTGCCCCCGGTGGTGACCGGCTCGTCGGCACCCTCCCGGTCGGGCTCGGCGCCGGCGGTCTCCTCGCCCAGCAGGTCGCGGGCGAGCAGGGTGGCGCCGGCGACCGCGCCCGGCATCAGGAACACCGCGACGAACGGGACCAGGAAGGCCAGGCCGAGCGGGGTGCCGAAGCCCCAGACGAGGGTCTTGCGGGAGCGGAGCAGGGTGAGGCGGGCGCGGAGTTCGACGCCTCGGCGCTGGAGGGCCACAGCGGCGAGTTCCTCGGTGAGGAAGAAGCCGGTGACGAAGAAGCCGATCACCGGTACGACGGTCTGGCCGACGACGGGCAGGAAGCCGAGGGCGAACAGCAGCACGCCCCACAGGACGGCGCGGAGCACGATGCGCAGGCTGTCGCGCGCGGAGATCCACAGCTCTCGCCAGAGGGGCAGGCCGGAGCGGGGCGCGGTGCCGTCGGGCGAGACGTCCTCGTCGACCTTCTCGGAGAGGTTCTCGTAGAAGGGCTGGCCGATCAGCAGGGTGACGGCGGTGAAGGTGAGCACGGCCAGGAGCAGGCCGAGGGCGAAGAGGACGGCGGTGAGGAAGCCGCGGAACAGGCCCTGCCAGGGGCTCGTCCAGTCGTCGGCGAAGGGGGTCGCCCAGGCGACGGCGTCCTCGCCCCACACCGCGAGGGCGACCAGGGCCGCCGCGTAGAGGACCAGGGTGATCAGGCCGGGCAGCAGCCCGAAGCCGTAGCTCCGGCCGTGCCGGCCGACCCAGCGCTGGCCCTCCACCAGGTACCGGAAACCCACCCCGAGATCGCGCATGGGGAGGACTTTACCCAGCCTCAGGATTCCAGCATGCGGCGCAGCAGGTCGCGCAGGGACAGCCGCTCCTCGTCGGAGAGGCCGGCCAGCGGTGCGTGGGCGAAGCGGAGCCCGTCGCGCAGTTCCCGGACGACGCGGACACCGTCCTCGGTGGCGGCGGCGAGCTTGACCCGGCGGTCGGCCGGGTCGGGGCGGCGCTCGACCAGGCCCCGGGACTCCAGGCGGTCCACTATGCCGGTGACGTTCGACGGCTCGCACTTGAGCTTCTGGGCGAGCTTGCGCATGGGCAGCGGCTCAAGGGACAGCAGGCTGAGCAGCTTGGCCTGGGCGCCGGTGAGGGCGTGGACGGCGGCGGCCTCGTCGTAGTCCGCGTGGTAGCGGGCCACGACCTCGGCGATCAGTTCGACGACCTCGACGGTCAGCTGGTCGGGGCGGGCGATGTGCGGTGTGGCCATGCCTCCAGGATACCTCTTTACTTGACAACATGAAATATTCAGATGCACTGTTGTTTCAGTTACTGAAGTAATTTGACGTAACCACCTGAGAGAACCACCTGAACCACCAGAGAGGAACGATGATGATCAACCGCGAGTGGCACCTGCTGAACCGTCCCGTCGGCTGGCCCAAGCCCGAGGACTTCGCACTCGTCGAGACACCCGTGCCGACCCCGGGCGAGGGCCAGGTGCTGGTGCGGAACCTGTTCCTGTCCGTGGACCCGTACATGCGCGGCAGGATGTCGGCCGCGAAGTCGTATGCCGCCCCCTTCGAGCTGGGCAAGGTCAT
Source organism: Streptomyces sp. L2 (assembly GCF_004124325.1). Taxonomy (NCBI): domain Bacteria; kingdom Bacillati; phylum Actinomycetota; class Actinomycetes; order Kitasatosporales; family Streptomycetaceae; genus Streptomyces; species Streptomyces sp. L2. The sequence goes on along the minus strand of NZ_QBDT01000001.1, from coordinate 5,601,153 downwards.
GCAGGGCGGTGCGGTCGGTGAGGTCGTCGCCTCCAACGCCGAGGGGATCTCCGTCGGCGACCACGTGCTGCACTTCTTCGGCTGGCGCGAGTACGCGGCCTTCGACGCGCAGCACGCCGTCAAGGTCGACGCCGGTGCCGCCCCCCTGTCGACGTACCTCAGCGTGCTCGGCATGACCGGTCTGACCGCGTACGCGGGCCTGCTGCGCACCGCCTCCTTCAAGGAGGGCGACACCGTGTTCGTGTCCGGCGCGGCCGGCGCCGTGGGCAGCCAGGTGGGGCAGATCGCCAAGCTCAAGGGCGCCTCGCGGGTGATCGGCTCGGCCGGCTCCGACGAGAAGGTGAAGCTGCTGGTCGAGGAGTACGGCTTCGACGCCGCGTTCAACTACAAGAACGGGCCGGTGAGCGAGCAGCTGCGCGCCGCCGCTCCCGACGGCGTCGACGTCTACTTCGACAACGTCGGCGGGGACCACCTGGAGGCGGCCATCGGCTCGCTCAACCAGGGCGGCCGGATCGCGGTCTGCGGCATGATCTCGGTCTACAACAACACCGAGCCGGCCCCCGGCCCGCGCAACCTCGCCCGGCTCATCCAGACCCGTGGCCGCATCGAGGGCTTCCTGGTCGGCGACCACTACGACCTGCAGCCCCAGTTCGTCCAGGAGGTCGGGCCGTGGGTCGCCTCGGGCGCGCTGAAGTACCGCGAGACGGTCGTCGAGGGCATCGAGAACAACCTGGAGGCGTTCCTCGGGGTCCTGCGCGGCGACAACACCGGGAAGATGATCGTCAAGCTGTGATCCCGGTCCGGATGCCGGCAGGGGCTTCCGCGTCGTTTCCGGCATGCGGTAACTTCTTTCCGAAATCCGTCGCCGATCGTGGGCGCGAGTCGCGGCGGACCTAGGAGGAAGAAACCGCATGCCCATTCAGCAGTCCGACGTCCTGTACACCGCCGTCGCCACCGCCGAGAACGGCCGCGACGGGCGGGTCGCCACCGACGACGGCAAGCTCGACGTCGTCGTCAACCCGCCCAAGGAGATGGGCGGCAACGGCGCCGGCACCAACCCCGAGCAGCTGTTCGCGGCGGGGTACAGCGCGTGCTTCCAGGGCGCGCTCGGTGTCGTCGCCCGGCAGGAGGGGGCGGATGTCTCCGGGTCGACCGTGACGGCGAAGGTCGGGATCGGCAAGAACGAGGAGGGGTTCGGGATCATCGTGGAGATCTCGGCGAGCATCCCGAAGGTGGACGCTGCGGTGGCTCGGGAGCTGGTGGAGAAGGCTCACCAGGTGTGCCCGTACTCCAAGGCGACTCGGGGCAACATCACGGTGACGCTCGTCTGAAGCACGGTGACGCTGGTCTGAGGTCGGGAGCGGCTGCCGGGTTCTGTTGAGTTTCGGGCGCGGGTGGGTTGTGGCTTGTCGCGCCCACGCGGCGGAGCCGCACATCGATACAGCCCCGCGCCCCGTTGGGGCGTTTCAACTGGCCAGTGTTGCCTTGTGCAGCACCTCTGCCAGGCGGGCGTTTTCCGGGGCCGGGCCCAGGGGGTGGGCGCAGGTGCGGCGGGTGTAGGCGTAGGTGAGGCCGGTGTGGGGGTCGGCGAAGGACTGGGAGCCGGAGGCGCCGCTGTGGCCGATCGTGCCGGCGCCGAGGAACGGATACCAGGTGTCGGAGGTGGCCTGGAAGCCGAGGCCGTACGACCTGTGGGCGCGGGCCACCAGGTCGTATCCCACGGAGTGCGGCTGGCCGAACTCGGCGACCGTGTCCTGCTTGAGCAGGGGCGCCTGCCCGTCGACCTCGCTGATCATCGCCGCGTACATCCCGGCGAGACCCCGCGCCGAGGCGACCGCGCCGAACGAGGCCGGGCCCTTGGCGCGGATCAGCGGCTCGTTGGGCAGGTTCGCCAGGTCGGTCGGGTCGGCCGTGTGCCCGTTGAGGGCGATCGACGTGAGCGTGTGCGGGCCTGACGGCAGCGCGTCCAGTGCCGCCCGCTGTACGGGGGTCGGCCGCATGGGCCGCACGCCGCGGTAGCGGTGGTCCGACCTGGCCGGCAGGCCGAGGTGGAGGTCCAGGCCGTAGGGGGCGCGGATCCGCTCCTCGTACACCTCCTGGAGCGTACGGCCCGTCGCGCGGCGGACGACCTCGCCGGTCAGCGCGCCGAGGACCAGGGCGTGGCAGCCGAACGCCGTGCCCGGTCGCCAGAACGGCCGCTGGTCCGCGAGGCGTTCGGCCATCGCGCGGTCGTCGGCCAGTTCGGCCAGGGTGAACCCGGTGTCCGTGCCGATCAGGCCCGCGCGGTGTGCCAGCAGGTCGCGCAGGGTCAGCGCGCCCTTGCCCTCGGCCGCGAACTCGGGCCAGTAGTAGGTGACCTTGCGGTCCAGCTCCAGGGTGCCGTCCTGCACCAGCAGGGCCACGACGAGGTGGGCGGCGCCCTTCGTGGACGAGAACACGCCGTACAGCGAGTCCGCGTCCGCACCCTCGCCGGCCCACAGGTCGACGACCCGCCGGCCGTGGACGTACGCGCACAACTGGCCCTCGTAGTCGCTCTGTTCGGAGGCGACGAACGCGGCGAACTCCTCGCGCACCGCCTCGAAGCCCTCGGCGACCGTGCCGTGGACGCTGATCTCCTGCCTCATCCGCTCTCCTCACTTCCGGGAACGGGTACGGCGCCAGACGCCCGTTCGACTCAACGCAGGGGCGTGACTCCAGGCGGGAGAGGGGTCAGGTGCACCACCAGAGGAAGCGGTCGCAGGACCTCGTCCTCGTCGGTGTCGGCTGCGGCGGCGGAGCGGAGCTCGCGGGAGCCGAGGCGGGGGCGGAACTCGGCTGCGGGGCCGGGGCCGTGGTGGGGGCGCCGGTCGGGTCAGGACCCGTGCCGGCGGACTGCTGGGGCTGCCCGCTGCCCTGCGGGTCCGGGGACGTGGAGTCCTCGGGCTTCGCGGACGTGGAGGCGGAAGCGGAGGCGGAAGCGGAGGCCGACGCGCCGGGCGAGGCCGAGCCGTGCCGGCGGGCCGCGCCGCCACCCGCGGTGTCGTCGAGGGGGGACGCGGTGTGGCCCGGGGCCGTGTCGGACGAGGTGCCGTCCGGTGCGGTGTCCCCGGCCGCGGCGGGCTTGTCGTCGGAGAAGGGGGCGTCGATGCCGAGTTCGGCGACGCTCATGGCACCGGCCGCCAGGACGAGGCCGGCGGCGATGAACACGGTACGGCGGCGACGGCGGCGGTGGGCGGCGGCCTTGCGGTCGCGACGGCCGGCCTCGGCGTCGGCGGAACTCCCGACGGCAGCGGCGGAACTCCCGGCGTCCCTCCGGCCGCGGGCCTGGCGCCGGGCGGCGGCCCGGCCACCCGTCACCTCCGGTTCCCTCGTCTCCGGCTCACGGTCCGGCTCCGGTTCCCGCCGCTCCGGTTCCCGCCGCTCCTTCGGTTCACGGGCTTCCGGTTCCCGGCGTTCCTCCGGTTCCGACCGGCCGCCGTACTCCTCGTACGAGGCGCCCGCGCCGAAGCCCCCGTGGGTGCCGTAGTCCCCGTACCCGCCGTACCCGCCGTACCCGCCGTGGCCCGGCGCCGGGTTCGCGGCCGCGTATACCTGCGCGAACGGAACACCCTCGGCCGGCGCGGGGGTCCGCGCCGGTGCGCCGCAGCCCGGGCAGGCCAGGGCGCCGTTGAGGTGCCGTTGGCACGGGTGGCAGAAGTCCATGACGCCGGAAGACTAGATTCCCCGCGGGTCACGTTCCTAGGTGCCGCTGTGAAGGTTTGGTGGGAGAGCGAACGAAATTCTCGAAAGCCTTGCCGAAACCGTTACCTGTTCGCCCCATTGACACCCCCGCCGCACCCTCCTTACTGTCACGCCAACATTTCGAACGAGTGACGAAATATCGAACAGCACCGAACAGCACTGTCGAACAGCTGAGGGGCAACTGCCGTGCGCATCACCGGAATCAGCACGCACGTGGTCGGAACGCCGTGGCGGAACCTGACGTACGTCCAGGTGCACACCGACGAGGGGATCACCGGAGTCGGCGAGACCCGGATGCTCGGTCACACCGACGCGCTGCTCGGCTACCTCCGGGAGGCCGAGACCAACCACATTCTCGGTTCCGACCCGTTCGCCGCCGAGGACCTGGTGCGCCGGATGAAGTACGGCGACTACGGCCGTGCGGGTGAGATCGTGATGTCGGGCATCGCCGTCGTCGAGATGGCCTGCTGGGACATCAAGGGCAAGGCGCTGGGCGTGCCGGTCTGGCAGCTGCTGGGCGGCAGCGTCACCGAGAAGGTCAAGGCGTACGCCAACGGCTGGTACACCACGGAGCGGACGCCCGAGGCGTACCACAAGGCCGCGCGGGGCGTGATGGAGCGCGGGTACCGGGCGCTGAAGATCGACCCGTTCGGCACGGGGCACTTCGAGCTGGATCACGAGCGGACCCGGTACGCCGTCTCGCTGATCGAGGCCGTGCGGGACGCGATCGGGCCGGACGCCGAGCTGATGCTGGAGATGCACGGCCGCTTCTCCCCCGCCACCGCCGTGCGGCTGGCCAAGGAGATGGCGCCCTTCAACCCGGCCTGGCTGGAGGAGCCGTGCCCGCCGGAGAACATGAAGGCGCTGGAGAAGGTCGCCGCGAAGGTGGACGTCCCGGTCGCCACCGGTGAGCGGATCCACGACCGGATCGAGTTCCGCGAGCTGTTCCAGAGCCAGGCCGTGGACATCATCCAGCCGGACGTGGGACACATCGGCGGCATCTGGGAGACCCGGAAGCTGGCCGCGACCGCCGAGACCCACTACGTGCTGGTCGCCCCGCACAACGTCGGCGGCTCCGTGCTCACCGCGGCCTCGCTCCAAGTGGGCTTCACCTCCCCGAACTTCAAGATCCTTGAGCACTTCAACGACTTCGCGGACGCGGAGATCAAGAAGGTGGTCAAGGGCGCCCCGCGGGTGAACCCGGAGGACGGCTGCTTCCACCTCTCCGACGCGCCGGGGCTCGGCGTCGAGCTGGACGTCGACGCGGCCGCCGAGTTCCCGCAGCAGCGCGCCCACTTCGACCTGTGGGCGGAAGGCTGGGAGAAGCGCGCCCCGAAGGGCGAGCGGTGAGCGTCGCCGTCGTCGTCGAGGCGCCCGGCCGGCACCGGATCGCCGGGCACACGCCCCGCGACCCCGGCCCCGGGGAGGCACTCGTCGCCGTGCACGCGGTCGGCGTCTGCGGCAGCGACCGCGAGGTGTACCAGGGCAACCGGCCCGAGGGCTACGTCCGTTACCCGCTGACGCCCGGCCATGAGTGGTCCGGGACGGTGCGGGCGGTGGGCGCCGGTGTGCCCGGGGCCCTGGTCGGCCGCAAGGTCGTCGGGGAGGGCTTCCGCAACTGCCAGGTGTGCGCCCGCTGTCACGCGGGCGAGACCACGCTGTGCACGGCCGGCTACGAGGAGACCGGGTTCACCCAGCCGGGTGCCATGGCCACAACGCTCACCCTGCCGGCCCGGCTGCTGCACGTCCTGCCCGAGGACGCCGATCTCACCGCCGCCGCCCTCCTGGAGCCGGCCGCCTGCGTCGCGGCCGCCGCGCTGAAGGCGGACGCCCGGCCGGGCGAGCGGGTGGGCGTGGTCGGCACGGGCACGCTCGGGATGCTCGCCGTGCGGTTCCTCAGGGCGGTGTCCCCCGCCGGCCTGCTGGTGGTGGGCACTGGCCGCGAACGGGAGGCGCCGGCCCGCTCGTTCGGGGCGAGCGACTTCCGGCTCGCCGGCGAGGAGTTGCCGGACGACCTGGACGTCGTGATCGAGGCCGCCGGGTCCGCGTCCGCCGCGCGCACCGCCGCCGCGCTGCTGCGCTGGGGCGGCCGGCTGGTCCTGACCGGCATCCCGGCGCCGGGCGCCGACGGACTCGACCCGACCTCTCTGGTCGTACGGCAACTGGAGGTGCGCACCGTCTTCGGCGCCCCGCCGGCCGCCTGGGCGCATGCCGTGCGGGTCTTCGGCGCCGGGCTGCTCGACCCGCTGCCGCTGGTCACGCACGAGCTGCCGCTGACCGAGTTCGCCCAGGCCATGGAGCTGGTGGGGGCCGGTGACCCGAAGGTGGGCAAGGTGCTGCTCCGGCCGTAGGACCTCCTTCACCGCCAGACTCGGGAACTTTCCCTACCCAAAGACGCGAACGACGTCCGAAATATCGAACCCGCCCGAACACGCTCTTCCGAACACGCTCTTCCGAACACGAAGGACAGCCAGTGACGACCGACGCTTCCGCCCCGGCGGCCCGCCGACCCGGTGAGCAGGTGCTCGCCGCGCTCGGTCTGGGCGCGCCCGCCCTCGACCCCGCCGACGCCTCCCCGCACAGCTTCCCGGGCGGCGGCCGCTGGCGCACCGAGGTCCCCTCGTGCGAGGGGCCCGAGGCGCTCGCGGTCGTCCTCAAGGAGTCCTCGCGCCTGGACGTGCCGATCCACCGGATCAGTCAGGGCAGCGGCGTGTGGATGCTCACCGACGCCGAGATCACCGAGATGGTCGAGGCCACCGCCGAACGCGACATCGAACTCTGCCTGTTCACCGGCCCGCGCGGCACCTGGGACATCGGCGGCTCGGTACGCTCCGACTCGCGGGGGGCCGGACCGCGCGTGCGCGGCCACGACGGGGTCGCCGGCTGCGTCGAGGACGCCGTCCGGGCGACGGAGTTGGGCGTGCGGTGCCTGCTGGTGGCCGACGAGGGCGTGCTGTGGACCCTGCACCGGGCCCGGCAGCGGGGGATCATCCCGGCCGGCACCACGCTGAAGGTGTCCGCGCTGATCGGCCCCGTCAATCCGGCGTCGTACGCGGTGTACGAGCGGCTGGGCGCGGACTCGGTCAACGTGCCCAGCGACCTGACGCCCGCTCACCTCACCGAGATCCGCCGGGTGTCCGGCGCTCCCATGGACATGTACATCGAGGCCCCGGACGACCTCGGCGGCTATGTCCGGATGTACGAGGTCGCCGAGCTGATCCGGCGCGGCGCACCGCTCTACCTGAAGTTCGGCCTGTCCAAGGCGCCCGGCATCTACCCGTGGGGCAGGCATCTGCGGGACCTGACCCTGGACACCGCCCGGGAGCGGGTGCGGCGCGGCCGGCTCGCCCTGGACCTGCTCGCCCGGCACGGCGCGGACACCGGCATGGCCCCGCTGGGCTCCCGCCTCCCCGGCCCGCTCCACCGCTTCCCCGACCCGGAAAGCACCCCCGGCCGATCCCCCATCGACGTCGACACCGACAAGGACTGATCATCATGCGCAACCGCAGAGCAGCACTCGCCACGGCGGCCGCGGCCGCCTCGCTCGCCCTCACGCTGAGCGCCTGCGGGCAGAACAGCGACGGCGGCAGCAAGGCGAAGACGGGCGACGTCAAGGGCGCCACCATCGGCATCGCCATGCCGACGAAGTCCTCCGAGCGCTGGATATCCGACGGGAACAACGTCGTCAAGAACCTTGAGTCCAAGGGCTACAAGACGAAGCTGGTGTACGGCGAGGACGACCCGGACACCCAGGTCTCGCAGATCGAGAACCTGATCACGCAGGGCGTCAAGGGCCTGATCATCGCGGCCATCGACAACAAGTCCCTGAACAACGTGCTCCAGGAGGCCGCGGACGCCCACATCCCGGTCATCGCCTACGACCGGCTGATCCTCGGCACCAAGAACGTCGACTACTACGCCTCCTTCGACAACGAGAAGGTCGGCGAGCTGCAGGGCACGTACATCGTGCACAAGCTGGGCCTGGACAGCGGAAAGAAGGGCCCGTTCAACATCGAGCTGTTCGCCGGCTCCAACGACGACAACAACACCAAGTACTTCTTCAACGGCGCGATGAGCGTCCTGAAGCCGTACCTGGACAAGAAGCAGCTCGTCGTCCGCTCCGGCCAGACCGCGCTGAACAAGGTGACCACCCTGCGCTGGGACGGCGCCACCGCCCAGAAGCGCATGGACGACCTGCTGACCTCGTCGTACAAGTCGCAGCGGGTCGACGCGGTCCTCTCGCCGTACGACGGGATCTCCATCGGCGTGCTGTCCTCGCTGAAGTCGGACGGCTACGGCTCCGGGAGCAAGCCGCTGCCCGTCGTCACCGGCCAGGACGCGGAGCTGGCCTCGGTGAAGTCGATCATCGCCGGTGAGCAGACGCAGACCGTCTACAAGGACACCCGCAAGCTCGCCGAGGTCGCCGCGAGCATGGTCGACGACTCGCTCAAGGGCAAGAAGCCGCAGGTCAACGACACGAAGACGTACGACAACGGCGCGAAGGTGGTGCCCGCCTACCTGCTGCAGCCGGTCAGCGTCGACCAGTCCAACTACCAGAAGGTCCTGGTCGACGGCGGCTACTACACCGCGTCCGAGCTCAAGTAAGCCGCCACCCCTACGGATTGGAAGGCACGACCATGGCGGGACCCGTCCTGGAAATGCGCTCGATCGTCAAGACCTTTCCCGGTGTCAAGGCGCTGTCGGACGTCACCCTGACCGTCCGGCAGGGCGAGGTCCACGCCATCTGCGGGGAGAACGGCGCCGGGAAGTCCACCCTGATGAAGGTGCTCTCCGGCGTCCACCCCCACGGAAGCTACGACGGCGACATCCTCTTCGAGGGCGCTCCCTGCGCGTTCAGGGACATCCGGGCGAGCGAGCAGCGCGGCATCGTCATCATCCACCAGGAGCTGGCGCTGGTGCCGTACCTCTCCATCGCGGAGAACATCTTCCTCGGCAACGAGCACGCCCGGCGCGGGCTCATCGACTGGACCGAGACCCTCGGGCACGCCACCGAACTGCTGCGCCGGGTCGGTCTCGACGAGCACCCGGAGACCCGGGTCGCCGACATCGGCGTGGGCAAGCAGCAGCTCGTGGAGATCGCCAAGGCTCTGTCGAAGCAGGTGAAGCTGCTCATCCTGGACGAGCCGACGGCCGCGCTCAACGACGAGGACAGCGGCAAACTCCTGGGCCTGATCCTGGAGTTGAAGAAGCAGGGCATCACCTCGATCATCATCTCGCACAAGCTGAACGAGATCCGCCGGGTCGCCGACTCGGTGACGATCATCCGGGACGGCCGGTCCATCGAGACCCTGGACGTGAAGGCCCCCGGGACGACCGAGGAGCGGATCATCGCCGGCATGGTCGGCCGGGACCTCGACAGCCGCTTCCCCGAGCGCACCCCGCACGAACCCGAGGAGGGCGCGGCACCGGCACTGGAGATCCGGGGCTGGACCGTGCGCCATCCGATCGACCAGCAGCGCAAGGTCGTCGACGACGTGTCGATCCAGGTGCGCCGCGGGGAGATCGTCGGCATCGCGGGCCTGATGGGCGCCGGCCGCACCGAACTCGCGATGAGCGTCTTCGGGCGCAGCTACGGCCGGTACGCGGGCGGCACGGTCCTCAAGGACGGCCGGGAGATCCGCACCAGGACCGTCGCGGAGGCGGTCGGACACGGCATCGCCTATGTCACCGAGGACCGCAAGCACTACGGCCTGAACCTGATGGACACCATCAACCGCAACATCTCGCTGACCGCGCTGCGGAAGGTGGCCCGGCGGGGCGTGGTCGACGAGCACGAGGAACGGCAGGTCGCCGAGGGCTTCCGCACGTCGATGAACATCAAGGCGCCGACCGTGTTCGAGCCGGTGGGCAGGCTGTCCGGCGGCAACCAGCAGAAGGTCGTCCTCAGCAAGTGGATCTTCGCCGGCCCGGAGGTGCTGATCCTGGACGAGCCGACGCGCGGGATCGACGTGGGCGCCAAGTACGAGATCTACACGGTCATCGACCGGCTCGCCGCCGAGGGCAAGGCGGTCGTCTTCATCTCCTCCGAGCTGCCCGAGCTGCTCGGCATGTGCGACCGCATCTACACGATGGCCGCCGGGCGGCTGACCGGTGAGGTGCCGCGGGCCGAGGCGACACAGGAAGTGCTGATGCGCCACATGACGAAGGACCAGCAGAACCAGACGGACCAGCAGGACCGGCAGGAGCAGAGGGACGAAGAGGTGTCGCGATGAGCACGGATGTGACCGCCAAGAGCCCGGCCCCCGCGCCGCCGGGCGGCAGCGGCCCGGCGGCCGCCGGCCCGGGACTGCTCGGCGTCCTGCTGAGCGGGCTGCGCCGCAACATGCGCCAGTACGGCATGCTGATCGCGCTCGGCCTGATCGTGGTGCTCTTCGCGATCTGGACCGACGGGGACCTGCTGCTGCCGCGCAACGTCTCCAACCTGGTGCTGCAGAACAGCTACATCCTGATCCTCGCGATCGGCATGATGCTGGTGATCATCGCCGGGCACATCGATCTGTCGGTCGGCTCGCTCACCGCGTTCGTCGGCGCCTTCGCGGCCGTGCTCACGGTCAGCCACCACGTGCCCTGGCCGATCGCCCTGGTCGCCTGTCTGCTGGTGGGCGCGGTCGCCGGGTCGCTCCAGGGGTTCCTGATCGCCTACCTCGGCATACCGTCGTTCATCGTCACCCTCGCCGGGATGCTGCTGTTCCGCGGCCTGACCGAGATCCTCCTCAAGGGCCAGACCCTCGGCCCCTTCCCCGACGGCCTGCAGAAGATGGGCAACGGCTTCCTGCCCGAGACCGGACCGGACACCAACTACCACAACCTCACGCTGCTGCTCGGCCTGGTGCTGATCGCAGCCGTGGTGTGGCAGGAGGTCCGCGACCGGCGCCGGCAGCAGGAGTTCGCCCTCGACGTGCTGCCCGCCCGGCTCTTCCTGCTCAAGCTGACCGCCCTGGTCGCCGCGATCCTCGTCCTCACCCTGCTGCTCGCCAGCTACAAGGGCGCCCCGATCATCCTGATCGTCCTCGGCGCGCTGGTCGTCGGCTACGGCTACATCATGCGCAACGCGGTGTTCGGGCGGCACATCTACGCGATCGGCGGCAACCTGCCGGCGGCCAAGCTGTCCGGCGTCAAGGACAAGAAGGTCACCTTCTACGTCTTCCTGAACATGGGCGTGCTCGCGGCCCTGGCGGGTCTGGTGGTCGCCGCCCGCCTGAACGCGGCCTCTCCGAAGGCGGGCGTCAACTTCGAACTGGAGGCCATCGCCTCCTCGTTCATCGGTGGAGCCTCGATGAGCGGCGGTGTGGGCACCGTCCTCGGCGCGATCATCGGCGGCCTCGTCCTCGGCGTGCTGAACAACGGAATGAACCTCCTCAGCGTCGGCACCGACTGGCAACAGGTCATCAAGGGCCTGGCCCTGCTGGTGGCGGTCGGCTTCGACGTGTGGAACAAGCGCAAGTCCGGTTCGTGATCGGCCCGACCACAGGGAGCTGAAATGGAACTGAACAGACGCACGGTCATCGCGGGCGCCGCGGCGGCGGGCCTCGCCACCACCGCCCTCGGCACCGGCACGGCCCGGGCGAGCACCGGTCACGGAGGCCGGAAGCCGGTGCGGGAGCCCTTCGGCAGGCTCGCCGACGGCACGAAGGTCCACCGCTGGTCACTGGAGAACGGCGGCACCCGCCTCAAGGTCCTCTCCTACGGCGGCATCGTCCAGAGTCTGGAGATCCCCGACCGGCACGGCCGGCACGCCAACGTGGTGGCGGGCTTCGACAACCTCGACGACTACGTGGCCAAGAGCCCCTACTTCGGCGCCCTGATCGGCCGCTACGGCAACCGCATCGGCAAGGGCCGGTTCACCCTCGACGGCAAGGAGTACCAGCTCTCCGTCAACGACGGCGTCAACAGCCTGCACGGCGGGGCGAAGGGCTTCGACAAACACGTGTGGGACGTCGAGCCGTTCACCGACGGCCCCGACGTCGGCCTCCACCTCCACTACACCAGCGTCGACGGCGAGATGGGCTACCCGGGCACGCTCCGGGCGAAGGTGACGTACACGCTGAACCAGCGGGGCGAGTGGCGCATCGACTACGAGGCCACCACCGACAAGCCGACGATCGTCAACCTCACCAGTCACGTGTACTGGAACCTCGCCGGTGAGGGCAGCGGGAGCATCGAGGACCACGAACTCCGCGTCGCCGCGTCCCGCTACACCCCGACGGACGCGGGCCTGATCCCCACCGGGGAACTCGCCGCCGTCGGCGGCACCCCGTTCGACTTCCGGCACGCGAAGCCCATCGGGCGGGATCTGCGGGCGGGGCACGTGCAGCAGGTGCAGGCGAAGGGGTTCGACCACAACTGGGTGCTGGACAAGGGGGTCACCGGGGGGCCGGAACATGTCGTGACGCTGCGGGAGCCGCGCTCCGGGCGTGTGCTGCGGATTGCTACGGATCAGCCTGGGCTGCAGTTCTACAGTGGGAACTTTCTTGACGGGACGCTCGTCGGGACCAGGGGGCGTGCCTATCGGCAGGGGGATGCGCTTGCGCTGGAGACTCAGCACTTTCCGGACTCGCCTAACCATGAGGGGTTTCCTTCGACCGTGTTGAGGCCGGGGGGCGTTTATCGGAGTGTCACTGTGCATACGTTTGGGTCGTAGTTCGGCTGCGGCGCCGTGGGGGCTGGTCGCGCCCACGCGGCGGAGCCGCAAATCGATACAGCCCCGCGCCCCTTTGGGGCGCTTCAGTGAGCGGTGTTGAACAGGTGCCGTCTGTTCTCCGTACTCAAGGGTGGCCCGTGCTTCTCCGCGCGGGTCGTCCTTGAGCGGAGGTCCTCTTGGCCGGGAACGTCACCTCGTTGTTCCGTGACGCCGTTGCGGCGGACCCGGTCGACTTCTGCGTTCCGTGCAACCCGTACTTCCCCACCCCCGACATGTTCGAGGAGATGGCGGGCCGACTGCGGGAGATCGTCACGTACTACCCGAGTGACGCCGGGACCATCACCGCCGAGCTGTGCGATCTGCTCCAACTGCCGCCGCAGTGCGTGGCGATGGGGAACGGTTCCACCGAGCTGATCACCTGGATCGACCACCTGCTGGTCCGTGAGTCGCTCGCCGTCCCCGTCCCCAGCTTCGGCCGCTGGACCGACCAGCCGATGGAGACCGGCAAACGCGTCGACATGTTCCCGCTGCAGGAAGCGGGCGACTTCGCCCTGGACCTCGCCCAGTACGCCGACTTCATCCGCGCCCGCGGCACCCGGGCCGCCGTGATCTGCAACCCCAACAACCCCGACGGCGGCTGCCTGCGCCGCCAGTCCGTGGTGCGGTTCATGGACGCGATGGCCGACCTGGACCTCATCGTCATCGACGAGTCCTTCCTGGAGTTCGCCGACGCGGAGACGGAACCCAGCGTCGTCCAGGAGGCCCTGCTGCGCCCCAACGTGGTGGTGCTGCGCAGCCTCGGCAAGAACTTCGGCCTGCACGGCATACGCTTCGGCTACCTGGTGGCCAACCCGGCGCTGGCGGGCCGGGTCCGCTCCATGCTGCCGAAGTGGAACCTCAACTCCCTTGCCGAGCACATGGTGTTCATGCTGCGCGAGCACGGGCCCGAGTACGCGCAGAGCCTGCTCCAGGTGCGCCGGGACCGCCTGGAGATGTCCGGACAGCTGTCCGCCCTGCCCGGCCTCACCGTCTACCCCTCGCAGGGGAACTTCCTCTTCGTGCGCCTTCCCGTCGGCGCCGAGGGCACCGTGGTCCGGGACCGGATGCTCGCCGAGCACCGGATCCTGGTCCGCGAGTGCGGCAACAAGATCGGTTCGTCCAGCCGCTTCCTGAGACTCGTGGTGCGCCCCCAGGCCGACGTGCGTCGCCTGGTGTCCGGCCTGGAGCAGGTGCTCTACGGGACCAGGAGGGGAGCCGCCGTACCCGAGCCGGGCACCGGGACCAGCTACAGCTCGGGTACGGCGGCCGTCGACCGGCTGGTGAACGAGTCCAACGGGTCCGGGCTGCGCCTCACCGCGGCCGTTCCCCCTCCGGCCGTCGGCACCGGCATGCCGCTCCCCGCCGCCGCCCCACCGGCACCAGGGATGCCGCTGCCGACGGCAGCACCAGCAGCGACCTCGGCACCAGCACCAGCACCAGCACCAGCACCAGTGCAGCAGCCCGTGCAGCAGTCGGTGCCCCAGGTGCCGCAACCCGTGGCGGCGGCCCAGCAGCCCGCGCCGGCCCCGGCGTTCGTGCCCGCCCCGGTGCCGGTACCCGTATCCCCGCCGGGAGCCGTACCGGTCCCGGCGCCCGCCGTCGGTCTCGGCCCTACCCCGCCGGGTGTTCCCGCCCGGGGCGGTCTCACCGCCGCCCAGGTTCGCGGTATGACCGCTCCCGGCTCGCCCGTTCCCGCCGCGTCCGCCGGACTCACCCCGGCCCCGGCGACCGGCTGGCCGCACGCGCAGGGCCGGTCCGACGCCCAGAGCTGGCCCGATGCCCAGAGCTGGCCGAACGCGGCGGGGATGGGGCAGACGGGCTGACCCGCGGCGGTGCCGCGGGCCGGCCCCCTGGCTCAGTTCGCGGGGCACTTCTTCCAGGCCATGTGGTAGACGGTGCTGATGTCACCGTCGGTCGAGTCCATGGTCATGAAGCTGACCTTGTCGGTGTCGGTGCCCGCCTTCACGCGCAGTTCGGTGTTGATGTTGAAGTTGCGGAGGACGCCGCAGGGCGCCCAGACCAGCTGGGCCCAGTCGGTGTCGTCGGTGGCCTCCCAGTCGTCGTTGTAGGGCCCGCTGAACGGGTGCGTCCTGAACGCGGTGTTCGACGAGCCCTGGAAGTAGTACGAGGCCCGCTGGGTGCCCGAGGCTCCGGGCTGCAGCGCGAGGAAGCCCCGGTAGTCGGCGCTGGCGATGGCGTAGGTGAAGCCCTGGGGGACGTGGACGATCAGGTTGAGCTGGCAGTTCTTGCGGAACGCCGTGGGCTCGGAGTCTCCTCCGGCCTGGGCGAGGTAGTCGCTGTAGGTGACGGTGAACGCGGTGTTGTCCGGTGAGACGGCGACCGCGGCGGTGCCCTGCGGGCAGCCCGAGCCGTTCACCGTGGCGATGTCGATCACGATCTTGTCCGGGGGCGGGTTGTCCACCACCGGGGACGCCGCCTGTGCGGGCATCGCCGTGGTGAGCAGGGCCGCGAGCGCTCCCGCGCCTGCGAGCAGGCCTCCAGCCATGGGTTTCTCCCTGTCGTCGAGTGGGGGGTCGGCCTCCGGCCCACCGGGAGTGCCGTGGTGCAGGGGAGGAACTGTGCGCAACCTGTGAAGACCGGGAGGCGATCGCATCGTAGGAAGCCGTGGGACGGCACGGCAGGGCCAACTCCGGCCATTCACTTCGGTGTTTTCACTTCATACCGGTGTTCTCACCCGACCTCGGCCGCCTACGGGTTCTCCCAGGCCGCCGGTTCCGCCGCCAGCCGCCGTACCGGTTCCGGGAGGCGGTCCGCCGCGAGGTCGGCCAGGGTGACGCCCTCCAGGATGCGGCGGACGTTGGCGCGCAGGGCGATCCACAGGGGCAGGAGGGGCTCGGCGGTGCCGGTGTACGACAGTCCCGTGGGGCGTTCGCCGCGGACCGAGACGATCGGGCCGTCCACCGCCCGGATGACGTCCGCCACGGTGATCCGCGCCGCGTCGCGGGCCAGCCGGTGGCCGCCGCCCCCGCCGCGCCGGCTGAGCACGATCTCGGCGCGCCGCAGGTCGGTGAGGATCCCTTCGAGAAACTTGTGCGGGATGTCCTGCGCGGAGGCGATCTCCTCCGCCTTCACGGGGCCGTCGTCCTGGCGTACGGCCAGCTCCACCACCGCCCGTACCGCGTAATCCGCGCGTGCCGAGATCCTCATGCGTCCATTGTGGGCCGTACCTCCGTGGAGAATGGCCGGGCCCGCGCCCCGTAAGATCGCCCGGGAGGATCCCTTGGCGCTCAGCAGACGTACTTTCACCGCCCTGGCCGGCTCGGCCGCGCTCGGCCTCGCCCTGGGCGGGAGCGGCGGCACCGGCGCGCCCTCGGCCTACGCCGCGCGCGGCGGCCCCGCCGGCCCGCTGTCCGGTCCGCCGGAGGCCGACGGGGAGCGGCACACCGTGGGCTACGACCGGCACTCGCTGCTGGTCGACGGGCGGCGCCTGGTGCTGTGGTCGGGCGAGATGCACCCGTTCCGGCTGCCGAGCCCGTCGCTGTGGCGGGACGTCCTGCAGAAGATGCGGGCGCACGGCTTCAACGCGGTCAGCATCTACGTGGCCTGGAACTACCACTCCCCCGCGCCCGGTCGGTACGACTTCACCGGCGTCCGGGACCTGGACCTGTTCCTGCGCACGGCGGCCGAGACCGGGCTGTACGTGATCCTGCGGCCGGGCCCGTACATCAACGCCGAGGTCGACGGCGGCGGCTTCCCGGGCTGGCTGTCGGCGACGAAGGGCACGGCCCGCACCGCCGACCCGGCCTACCTGGGGCACGTCGACGCGTGGCTGACCGAGGTGAACCGGATCGCCCGCCGGCACCTGTTCACCCGGGGCCGGGGCACCGTCCTGCTCTACCAGATCGAGAACGAGTACGACTCCCACACCGGCGAGCCGACGGGCCGGGACTACATGTCCCACCTGTACAAGAAGGTGCGGCGGGACGGGATCGACGTCCCGCTGTTCCACAACGACAAGGGACGCAACGGCTACTGGGTGCCGGGCTCGTTCGACACGGGCGGGGACAAGGGCGGCTGGCTGTACGGCTTCGACGGGTACCCGTCGCCGTCCACGACGCCGCCGGACTGGGGGCTGTTCGGGCCCGGCGGGGCGAAGGGCGGGGCCAGTGCCTCGCCGGACACGCCCGGGTTCGTGCCCGAGTTCGGGGGCGGCTGGTTCGACCCGTGGGGCGGGTCCTGGTTCGACGGCAAGGGGTACGCCGAGGCCCGGCGCACCCGGGACGCCGCCTACGAGCGCCGGTTCTACCTGACGAACCTCGCCAACGGGCTCACCCTGCACAACGTCTACATGACGTTCGGCGGCACCTCGTGGGGCTGGCTCCCCGCGCCGGTCGTCTACACGTCGTACGACTACGGCGCCGCCATCGACGAGGCCCGCAACGTCACCCCGAAGATCGCCCCGATGCACACCATCGGGCATCTGCTGCAGCGCGTGCCCGACTTCGCCCGGCTGGAGAAGGCGGCGGACGTCCATGCGAAGGGGCTGAAGGTGTACCACCTGAGGAACCCCGAGACCGGCGCCCATGTGTACGTGGCCCGCAACGACGGCACGGACGCGGTCACCGCCGACCTGCCGACCGCCGCCGGCGCCGTCCGGCTCACCGTTCCCGGCAAGGACGCCCGGCTGCTGACCACCGGCCTGTCGCTGGGCAGGCGGACCCTGAAGTACTCCAACGCGCAGCCCATGACCCGCCTGAACACCGGGCGGCTGGACGTCGCGGTGTTCACCGGGCACACCGGTGAGATGGCCGAGCTGGTCCTGAAGTGCCGGCAGGAGCCCGTCGTCAACCGGCTCGACCCCGAGGCGGCCTGGGTGTTCGACCGGGACGAACTGCGGGTGAACGTGCCGCTCGGCAAGGGCGGCCTCACCCGGGTGATGGTCGAGCAGGGCGACAGCGAGGTCCCGCTGCTGCTCCTCTTCGCCGACGACCCGACCGCCGTGTGCCTCTTCCCGTACGACACCCCGTCCGGCACCCTCCTGGTGTACGGCCCGGCGCTGCTGCGCCACGCCGAGGTGCGCGGCTCCGAGGTGCACTTGACCGGTGACGTCATCGGCGCGACGACCCTGGAGGTGTGGGGGCCGCGCGCGGTCACGAGCGTCGTCTGGAACGGCCGCCCGGTGGCCACCCGGGTCACCGGGTCGGGCAGCATGATGTCCACCGCGATGCTGCCCGCCGCTCCCGAGGTGCGGCTGCCGAAGCTGGGCGGCTGGCGGATGCGGACGGAGAACCCGGAGGCCGGGCCCGGCTTCGACGACTCCGGCTGGAAGGTTGCCGACAGGACGTCGTCGTACAGCACCACGCCCGTGCCGAAGGGGCAGCCGGTGCTGTTCGCGGACGACTACGGCTTCCACTACGGCGACGTCTGGTACCGGGGCGAGTTCACCGACTCGTCCGGCGTCGAGCGGGTCTCCCTCGCCCACAGCACCGGCACGCAGGGCCTGTTGATGGCGTGGCTGGACGGGGAACCGCTGGGCACCCACCGCATGCCGGTGCCCGACAAGGACACCACGATCCGCAAGGGCACCTGGGCCGAGACCGCCGAGTTCGACGTGCGGGAGCGGCTGCGCTCGCCGGGCCGGCACGTGCTGTCGGTCCTGGTGCGGCGGATGCAGCACGACGAGGACGGCAAGGCCCAGGACACCCACAAGGCGGCACGCGGACTCACCGGGGTCACCTTCGAGGGCGCGTCACCGAAGGTGCGGTGGCGGATCCAGGGCGAGGCCGCCCCGGACCCGGTGCGCGGCCCCATGAACAACGGCGGGCTGTACGGCGAGCGGGAGGGCTGGCACCTGCCCGGCCTGGACGACCGGGACTGGGAGAAGGTGACGTTCCCGCGGGCCGAGCGCCGGCAGGGGGTCACCTGGTACCGGACGTCGTTCCGGCTGTCCGTGCCGGGCGACGTCGACGCCTCGGTCGGCCTGGTGCTGGAGGACGACCGGTACCGCGCCTACCGTGCGCAGATCTTCCTCAACGGCTGGAACCTGGGCCAGTACATCAACGACGTGGGCCCCCAGCACACGTTCGTGCTGCCGGGCGGCATCCTGCGCACCCGGGGCGACAACACCCTGGCGCTCGCGGTCCTCTCGGAGTTCACCACCCTGTCCGGGCCGGGCACGGTCCGCCTGACCCTGCTGGGCCACGCGGCCGGCGGGACCCCGGTGACGCCGGTGCCCTCCCCCGGTCGCTGAGGCGCCTGTGGTCGTTCCCGGTTGAACCACGGTCACCGGATCGCATGACGCGAACACATCCGGGCGCGTACGCTCGAACCAGCCGCAGACCGGCGGTGATGAGGGGGTGCGATGACCATCGCGGGCGCGCGGAAGCGGGCGGCACGGCTGACCGCACGGCTGCGTCACGTCCGTCCGGATGCGGAGAAGCCGCCGCGTCCCGGTGCGGAAAAGCCGCCGCGTCCCGGTGCGGAAAAGCCGCCGCGTCCGGGTTCGGCGAAGCGGCTGCTCGCCGCCGACCTCGCCGCGGCGGTCCGCGCCCGGCCCGAACCACCGGCCGGGGTGCGGGAGGTGTGCCGGGCGCTGTGCGAGGAGATGAGCGCGCGCCGCTCCGGACGGCCGCTGGAACTGCGGTTCGAGCGCTTCCCGGACGAGATCGAGGTGACCGGACTGTGCGTGGAGTTCCACGACTTCGACCTGGTCATCGTGGAGGAACGGGCCGAGGCCGTGCAGCAACTGGTCATCCTGGGCCATGAGTTGTGGCACCTGCACGCGGGGCACCGGCACCACCACCTCGCGGGGGCGGCCGTCGCCCGGGCCCTCGGCGACACCTCCGAGTGGCAGGACACGGCGCTGACGGTGGCCGCCCGCAACGGCTCCCGGAAGGCCGACGAGGCCGAGGCCGACGACTTCGGGCACCGGCTGGCCACCCTGTTCCGGCCGCACCTCTCCGGCACCGGGCCCGGCGCCCCGCTGGATCCCGTGCAGCGTGTCCTCGGCTACCGCGGACGGGGAGGAGCCGCGCGGTGACCCTGCTGGCGCTGGACCCCTCGGGGTTTCTCAGCGAGTTCTACATCTCGTTCTGGATCCCCACGGCGGTGCTGACCGCCGCGCTCGTCATCAAGCTGCCCACGATCATCCGGCTGTGGCGGGACCCGCTGCTGCGTGCGGTCGGCGGTCTGCTGATCCTCGCCTGCACGGTGTTCGTGTTCTGCGCGCCGTCCACGATCGCCGCCGTCAACCGGCTGACCGGGGTGACCAACATCTCGGCGCCGTGGTGCTATTCGCTCCTCACCGCGTTCTGCGGCTCCTGTCTGCTGCTGATCATCACCTGGCGCAACGGCCTGTCCGACCGCTCGGCCGCCACCCGGCGCGCGATGCGCTGGGTGGTGTCGGTGTACTCCGGGGTGATCGTCGTCCTGTGGGTGCTGTTCCTGCTCGCCGACGCGCCCGTGGAACGGCTCACCGACCTGGACACGTACTACGCCAACACCCCGTTCATGCGCGAGGAGATCGTCCTCTACCTCGTCGCGCACGCCGTCGCCGTCCTGATCACCTCCCGGCTGGTGTGGAACTGGGTGCGCACGGAGGGCCTGGACGTCTGGCTGCGCTGGGGGCTGAAGCTGCTCGGCGTCGGCTACGTGCTGAACCTGATCTTCGACGCGTCCAAGCTGACCGCGGTCGCCGCGCGCTGGTGCGGGCGGGATCTGGACTGGCTGAGCACGAACCTCGCGCCGCCGGTGGCCGCGCTGTCGGCGATCCTGATCGCGGTCGGCTTCATCCTCCCGCACGCCGCGCAGTACCTGCACGACCGCTGGCGGATCCGGCTCGCCCACCGTGAACTGCGGCCGCTGTACCGGCTGATGCGCTCGGCGAGCGGGGACGGCGTGCCGAAGGTGCTGCGGGCGACGCCCGAACTGCGGCTGACCCGGCGGGAGACGTTCATCCGGGACGTGCTGCTGCCGCTGTCCCGGCACATCGACACCGGGCTGGGCGGGCGGTCGTACGACGCCGCGCTCGGTCTCGGGCATCCGCCGGAGCGGGCGCGGGCGCTGGCCGCCGCGGTGTGCATCCTCGACGCCGTCGAGAAGAAGGCCCGTACGCCGGAGCCGGCCGAGCCGGCCGACGGGCCCGACACCACGAACCTCCTCCAGGAGATCGGGGCCGTCTCCCGAGCCCTCCGCCGTCCCGACGACATCGAGGCGGTCCGCGCACGTGCGGACGCCCCAGCAGAGAGCGTTGCCGTACATGAGTGATCGAATACCCACCGCCGTCGTCCTGGGCGGCTCCCTCGCCGGGCTGCTCGCCGCGAGCGCCCTGGACCAGGCCGGGTTCCGGGTGACCGTCGTCGAGCGCGACGCGCTGCCGGACACGCCCGCGCCGCGCAAGGGGCTGCCGCAGGCGCGGCACGTGCACCAGCTGTGGTCCGGCGGGGCCCGGGCCATGGAGCGGCTGCTGCCCGGGGCGACCGAGCGGTTGCGGGCGGCCGGGGTGAACCGGGTGCCGGTGACCACGGACGTGGTGGCGCTGTCCCCGCACGGCTGGTACCGGCGGTGGGCCGAGTCGGCGTTCATGCTGCCGGCCGGCCGGGACCTGCTGGACTGGGTGGTACGGCAACAGGTGCTGGCCGACGGGCGGATCGGGCTGCTGGAGCGGACGGAGGTGCTGGGCCTCGTCGGCGCGGCCGGCGGGACCGGTGGGGCCGGTGGGGCCGTGACGGGGGTCCGGCTGCGCGGGCCGGCGTCCTCCGGTGGGGAGTCGTCCGAGCGGACCGTGACCGCGTCGCTCGTCGTGGACTGCACGGGACGGGGGTCGCGGGCGCCGCACTGGCTGCGGGAACTGGGGCTGCCCGAGCCCGAGCGGCGCGAGGTCGACTCCCGGCTGATGTACGTCAGCCGGTTGTTCCGGGCGCCGGAGGGGGCGCGGGACGGGTTCCCCGTGGTGAACATCGAGCTGGACCCGCGGGGTGGCCGGCCCGGCTCCGGTGGCGTGCTGATGCCCATGCAGGACGGCACCTGGATGGTCACGCTGATCATCCGGCAGGGCGGTGAACCGGCCCCGGACGCGGGGGACTTCGTCCGCTACGCCCGCGAGGGGCTGCGGCACCCGGTGATCGGGGAGCTGCTGGCCGGCGCCGAGCCGCTCACCGAGGTGGCGGTGACCCGCACGACGGCGAACCGGCGGTTCTTCTTCGAGCGGATGCCGGTGTGGCCGGAGAACTTCGTCGTCCTCGGGGACGCGGTGTGCGCGCTGAACCCGGTGTACGGGCACGGCATGTCGGTGGCCGCGCAGTCGGCACTGGCCCTGCGGGACGTGATCGCCGAGCGGGGTGCGGGCTCTCCCGGTCTCTCCCGGCACCTGCAGCGGGCGGTGGGGCGTACGGTGCGGGCGGCGTGGGATCTCGCGATCGGGTCGGACGTGTTCCACCCCGGGGCTACGGCGACGGGGCCGACGGTGCGGGACCGGGTGCTGTCGGCGTATGTGGGGCGCCTGCTGTACACGGCTACCGGCAACGGCCGCATCGCGCGCCGCGTCACGGACGTGACGTCCCTGGAGCGCGGCGCGCACACCCTCCTGACCCCCACGATGCTGCTGGCCGCAGCAGTAGGCCCCCTGAAACCGCCGCTCACGGGCCCACCCCTGACCCCCGAGGAACGCAAGGCAGCGGGCCTCTTCTAACGGCCCACTCCGGCACCCAGGGGCAGACCCACCCACCGGCGCTCGCCAGGTGCCGCTGCGCCCACCCGTGCCGCCCTAGCGGCACGCATGCCCGCAGCTATGTAGCCGTACGGTCGCCGCCGCGTAGGCGCTCCCGCGGCTACGTACCGGTCAGCCCTGGAAGGGGGGTTGGGGGAGGCCCTGGGTTGTGGTGGGGATGACCAGGAGGGAGCCGGAGAGGGGGGTGGGGCGGGGCAGGGAGACGCGGGCTGTGGTGACGTAGAGATCGGTCAGGGTGGGGCCGCCGAACGTGCAGGCCGTGGTGAGGGGGGCCGGGAGGGAAACGACCCGGTCGAGCGCGCCGTCGGGCGTGTAGCGCCGCACCGCTCCCCCGTTCCACAGGGCCACCCACACACACCCGTCCGCGTCCACCGTGAGCCCGTCCGGGAACCCGGCCCCCTCCTCGATCTCCACCAGCGGCCGCCGGTTCCGGATGCCCTCGGCGTCGTAGTCGAAGACGTCCACCCGCCGGGTCGGGGTGTCCGCGTAGTACATCAGCCGGCCGTCCGGGCTCCAGCCCGTGCCGTTGCTGACGGTGACGTCCGGCAGGACCGTCCGCATGTCGCCCGCCCCGGTGAGCCGGGACAGCGTGCCACCGCCGGCCGCCTCGTCGTACCGCATCGTGCCCGCCCACAGCGACCCGTCCGGCGCCACGGCGGCGTCGTTGGCGCGGCGGCCCGGCACGGGCTCGTGGTGCAGCCAGCGGAACGTGTCGTCGGGGTCGAGCAGCCCCACGCCGTCCCGCAGGTTCAGCACCAGACCGCCGCCGGCCCGCGGCTTCACCGCCCCGATGTGCTGCTCCGTCGTACGGACCGTCCGGCGCCCGGACGACGGGTCGTACGTGTGGATCCGCATGCCCAGGATGTCCAGCCAGAGAAGCCGGCCGGTCGCCGTGTCCCAGGTGGGGCCCTCGCCCAGCTCCGCCTCCGCCCGCACGGCGACCTCGTACCCGCTGTACCCGCTCACGCCACACCGCCCCGGTGCCCGAGCCGCTCCGACAGCTCCGCCGCGCCCTTGGCGGCGAGCCGCTCCAGCTCCGCACACCGCTCCTCGCTCCAGCGGATCATCGGCACGGAGATGGACAGCGCGGCGACGACCTGCCCGGTGCGGTCGCGGACCGGCGCCGCCACGCAGGACACGTCCGGGTTGGACTCGCGGTGCTCCACCGCGATCCCCCGCTGCCGGATCCCGGCCAGCGCCTCGCGCAGCGCCCCGGCGCCGGTGATGCTGTTGGGGGTCATCGCGGTCAGCTCGGCCCCGTCCGGGATCCGCGCGGCCAGCTCCGGCTCCGGCAGCGCGGCCAGCAGCATCTTGCCGACCGACGTGCAGTGGGCGGGCAGCCGGCGCCCGGCCGCCGACACCATGCGCACGGCGTGCGTGGAGTCGACCTTGGCGATGTAGATGACGTCGGTGCCGTCGAGGATGGCCACGTGGACCGTCTCGTCGCAGGTCTCGGCGACCGAGCGGGCCACCTGCTGCCCCTCGGCGGCGAGGTCGAGCTGTTCGGCGTAGCGGCTGCCGAGCTGGTACGGCCGTACGCCGAGCCGGTACCGTCCGGGCTGTCCGGGGATCTGCACGATGTAGGACCGGGCGGCGAGCGTGGTGACGAGTTCGTGCACGGTGGTGCGCGGCAGCTGGAGTCTGCGCACGATGTCGGGGGCGGAGAGCGTCCCGTCCCCGTCGAGGAACAGCTCAAGAATGTCGAGAGCCCGGGTCACGGCAGGCACGAGGCGTCCCACGTCCGGCCCCCTCCCTTGGGTCTAAGCGCCTGTGTTCGAGATTTCAACAGGCGACCGGCATGACGAACACAGGCTAGCCAGTGGGAGCGCGCCCCGGCAATGGCCCGGACCGGCACCATGGTTGCCATGGCTCTCGACTTCCAGCTGGTGCTGCTGCGCCGCATGGCCGACCACAATCCGGACCTGGTGGAGGACGCCCGGCGGACGCTGGGCGTCTCCCTCGCGGACCTGCGGGAGACGAACAAGCGCTGGCAGGCGATGGTCCGCTCGCCCCGGTCCCGCTCCGCCGCCGCCCGGTACCGCTCCGTCCTCGGCGAACCGGAGTCCGTCGTCCCCCGCCGCCTCGGGGACGTCGACTGCGAGGCCCGCCGCTGGGTGCTGCCGCTCTGGCCGGACCTGCGGTTCGAGGTGCTGGTCTCCCCCGACGGCGCGGTGTGGAACGAGTGGCTGGTCCGCGCCCCGGGCGCCCCCGCGCCCCGGCTGGAGCACCTGGAGGACCTCGCCCCCTGGTCCTGCACGGTCGACGAGGCCGCCCGCGCGTTCGCCCCCGCCCGGCCCCTGGAGGGCACGGCCCCGACCCGGTGGGGGCTGGCCTTCACCGCACCCGGCCGCGACGGCGTACGGCACGAGGTGGTCGCCGAGTTCACGTGGGGGCTGCTGCAACGGACGGCGCTGCGCGGGTGAGACGGCAGGCCGGGGCCCCGCCAGCTCCCGTCGGCCTCGCTCAGACGTCGAACCCCGTCGCCCTCGTCCGCTTCTCCCAAGCGGTCACCTCGTCCCGGACCTGGTCGAGGTGGGCCAGTACCGCGCTCACCCCGTCGTCGCCGCCCTCGACGGCCTCCCGGGTCACGGCCACCTTCGGGTACAGACCGCTGTCCCCGCTGACCCCGGCCCGGCCGGTGCCGAACAGCGAGGTCCGGAACGCGCCCGGCTCCACGACGAGCACCTTGACGCCGTACTCGGCGACCTCGTCGGCCAGCGCCTCCGACATGCCCTCCAGGGCGAACTTCGTCGCGCTGTAGGCGCCGAAACCGGCGAAGGAGAGCTGCCCGCCCATGCTGCTCATCCGCACGATCGCGCCCGAGCGCCGCTCCCTCATGTGCGGCAGCACCGCCCGGACCAGCGCCGCCGGGCCGAAGACGTGCACCTCGAACAGGTCCGCCGACCTGCTCGACGAGCCGTTCCTCGCCCTGCCGAGGAGCGCCGGTCCGCTGCGTGACCACTGGCTCGCGCTGGACGCGCGGGCGGGCCGGGCCCCGCGCGTCGGGGCGGAGATCGCCGGGGCCGAGGAGACGTACGAGGCGCTCGTCGCCGGCCTCGGCGTCTGCCTGGTGGCCGCGGGCAACGCGCCGCTGCTCACCCGGGGCGGCGTCACCACCCGCCCGGTCCGCGGCCTCGGCCCCAGCCGCTACGCGCTGGCCTGGCGCCGCGAGGACACCGACCGGCCACTGGTCCGGGCCTGCGCCGACGCCTGCCGGGCCACGACCGGGATTTCCGGGGAACCGGCGCCACCCGTTTGACCTTCACCTTCGGGGAAGCCCCAGCATCGGTGGCGGACGCGAGGAACGAGGAGTTCATGGACCTGCTCACGATCGGCGCCTTCGCCAGGGCCTGCCGGCTGTCACCGAAGGCGCTGCGGCTCTACGACGAGCTGGAGCTGCTGCGGCCCGCCCGGGTCGACCCGGACACCGGCTACCGCTACTACGCCACCGCCCAGCTGCGGCAGGCCCGGCTGGTGGCCTGGCTGCGGCGGCTGGGCATGCCGCTGGCGGAGATCCGCACGGTGTGCGCGCTCGGCGCGGAGGACGCGGCGCGGGAGATCCGGGCCTACTGGGCGCGGGTGGAGGCCGAGACCGCCGTACGGCGTGATCTCGCCTCGGTTCTCGTCGACCATCTGACCGGAGAGTCGAGAAAGGAACCGACCATCATGCTGGAACTGCGGTATTCCGCCCACTCCGACCGCGGGCTGGTGCGCCCGGCCAACCAGGACGCGGTGTACGCGGGGCGCCGGCTGCTCGCCGTGGCCGACGGGTGCGGGCCGGCGGGGGCGCACGCGAGCAGCGCCGCCGTGGAGGCGCTGCGCTTCCTCGACGAGGGCGAGGAGCTGGCCGCCGGGAGCGTGCTGAACCTGCTGGAGGACGCGGTCCGCTCCGCCGACGAGGCCGTCCAGGACCTGGCGGACGGCGACGGTGACGTCGGCACGACGCTGACCGCGCTGCTGTGGACCGGGTCGACGCTGGCGCTCGTCCACATCGGGGACTCGCGGGCGTATCTACTCCGGGACGGCGCACTGTTCCGGATCACCGACGACCACAGCGTGGTGCAGTCGCTGATCGACGAGGGGCGGCTGACACCGGAGGAGGCGGAGAGTCATCCGCAGCGGGCCATGCTGCTCAAGGCGCTGGGCGCTCCGGGACCGGCGGCCGTTCCCGACGTGCGCCTGCAGGAGGCCCGGGCCGGCGACCGGTACCTGCTGTGCTCGGACGGGCTGACCCGCGTGGTCCCGGACGAGCGGATCGGGGAGCTGCTGGCGGCGGAGGATCCCGTACGGACCCTGGTCGAGGAGGCGAACGCGGCGGGCGGCCCCGACAACGTGAGCTGTGTGGTGGCCGATGTGGTGCTTCCCACCCACCCGTGACTGTCGGGTAGCGGTGGCCCCGCCTGGTGTAGGAAGGATGTTGTCTGTCGTTCCTACGGCTAAGGAGTGCGCCGCGTGTCCTCCCTCTTTCCCGCCCTGGTGGACGGCCCGCGCGAGAAGATCGCCCTGCGGTTCGGCGAACGGTCGTTGACGTACGGCGAACTCGGGGCCGCCGCAGGCGCGGTCGCCGCACGGGTGCGGGGCACCGGCCGGGTCGCCGTGTGGGCGACACCGGAACTGGAGACCGCGGTCGCCGTGACGGGCACGCTGCTCGCCGGGGTGGCCGCGGTGCCGCTGAACCCGAAGTCGGGCGAGAAGGAACTGGCCCACATCCTGTCCGACAGCGCGCCGGGGATGATCCTCGCCGCTCCGGGCGCCGAACTCCCCGCCGTGGTGGGCGATATGGAGCGCGTTGACGTCGACAGCCCGCGCAGCGGGGATCTGCCCGCCGGAACAGCCTTCGCCGGTGTCTCCCTCTCCGACTCCGACGAGGACCCGGCGCTGATCGTCTACACCTCCGGCACGACCGGCCCGCCCAAGGGCGCCGTCATTCCGCGCCGGGCCCTGGCCACCACGCTGGACGCGCTGGCCGACGCCTGGCAGTGGACCGGGGACGACGTGCTGGTGCAGGCGCTGCCCCTGTTCCACGTGCACGGGCTGGTGCTGGGCATCCTGGGCCCGCTGAGGCGGGGCGGGTCGGTACGGCACCTGGGGCGGTTCAGCACCGAGGGCGTGGCCCGGGAGCTGGCCGACGGCGCGACCATGCTGTTCGGGGTGCCGACGATGTACCACCGCATCGCGGAGGCCCTGCCGGACGATCCCGAGCTGGCCAAGGCCCTCGGCCGGGCCCGGCTGCTGGTGTCCGGCTCGGCCGCGCTGCCCGTGCACGACCACGAGCGGATCGCGGCGGCCACCGGGCGGCGGGTGATCGAGCGGTACGGCATGACCGAGACCCTGATGAACACGGCGATGCGGGCCGACGGCGAGGCCCGCGCGGGCACGGTGGGCCCGCCGCTGCCGGGCGTCGAGCTGCGCCTGGTGGAGGAGGACGGCACCGAGGTCGCCGCGTACGACGGGGAGAGCGTCGGCGAGATCCAGGTGCGCGGGCCGAACCTGTTCACCGGGTATCTGAACCGGCCGGACGCCACGGCCGCCGCGTTCACCGCCGACGGCTGGTTCCGCACCGGGGACGTGGCGGTGCGCGAGGCCGACGGGTACGTCCGCATCGTCGGCCGCAAGGCCACCGACCTGATCAAGAGCGGGGGTTACAAGATCGGGGCCGGTGAGATCGAGAACGCGCTGCTGGAGCACGCGGGGGTGCGGGAGGCCGCGGTCACCGGCGAGCCGGACCCGGACCTCGGGGAGCGGATCGTGGCCTGGATCGTTCCGGTGGACCGGGAAGTGCCGCCGTCCACCGAGGAGTTGGCGGAACACGTGACCCGGCGGCTCGCCCCGCACAAGCGGCCGCGCGTGGTCCGCTACCTGGACGCGCTGCCCCGCAACGACATGGGGAAGATCATGAAGCGGGCGCTGGCCGATGGCTGAGCGTCTGTCGGCACGGGAGATACTCGCACTGGTCGCGGACGAGGCGACCTTCCGCGAACTACCCTCGCCCGAACGGGAGTCGAAGGCGGACGGGCCGCTCGGCTGGCAGGGCTACGACGCCGCGCGCGCCCGCGCCACCGAGCGGACCGGCGAGGAGGAGTCCGTCGTCTGCGGCACCGCGAGCGTCCTGGGCACCCCGGCCGTGCTGATCGCCTTCGAGTTCGGCTTCCTCGGCGGCTCGCTGGGCGAACGCACCGGCGACCGGCTGGAGGCGGCCTACACGCACGCGCGGGAGCACCGGCTGCCGGTCGTGCCGCTGGTCGCCACGGGTGGCAGCCGGATGCAGGAGGGCATGTTCGCGCTCACCCAACTCCAGCGGGTGGCCCGCCAGTCGACGCTCACCCGGGAGGCCGGGCTGCCGCAGATCGCCGTGCTCCGGGACCCCACGACCGGCGGCGGCTGGGCCACGCTGGGCGCGGGAGCCGACGTCACCCTGGCCCTCCCGGACGCCCAGGTCGGCTTCGCCGGCTCCCGGGTGCGCCCCGCGGACGCCGACCCGGCGGCCTACACGGCCGAGGCCCAGCTGGCGGCGGGCTCCGCGGACGCGGTGGTCCCGCCGGGGAAGCTGCGGGACACCCTGGGGCTGTGGCTACGGCTGCTCACGCCGGCGGCCGGCCGGGCGCCGGCGTCTCACGCCCCGCCCGGACCGACCACCGGCGGCTCCGCGGTGCCCGACGCGGACGCGGCGTGCGCTGATCCCGCTCCGGCGCCCCAGAGCCCCGGCGCTCCCACCCCGGACGCGGGCCGCGCCGAGCCGGCGCCCGTCCCCGACGCCCTCGGCGCCGCCGGTCTGCCCGGCACCGGGTGGGAGGCCGTCGTACGGGCCCGGTCGGCTCGGCGGCCCCGGGCGCACGCCTATCTGGACGCCTACTTCGAGCAGCGGGTGCAGCTCAGCGGGGACCGGTGCGGGGGCACGGACGCCGAGGGCGTGCTGTGCGGGTTCGGGGAGCGGGACGGCCGTACGGTGGCGTACGCGGCGCAGACCGGGGCGGCCACCCGGCCCGCCGGCTACCGGACCGCGGCCCGGCTGATCCGCCTCGCGGACCGGCTGGGCATCCCGGTGCTGACCCTGGTGGACACGCCGGGCGCGGCCAACGACGCCGACGCGGAGCGGCAGGGGGCCGGGGCCGCGATCGCGGACGTGTTCGGGGCGGTCGCCGCCGCCCGGACCCCGGTCACCACGCTCGTCATCGGCGAGGGCGGCTCGGGCGGGGCGCTCGCGCTCGCCGCGCCCGGCAACACCTGGGCCACGCCGGACAGTTACTTCTCGGTGATCGCGCCGGAGCTGGCGGCGGCCATCCTCAAGCGCCCGCCGGAGCGGGTCGAGGAGACCGCCGATCAACTGCGGATCCGGCCGCAGGACCTGCTCGAACTGGGGGTGATCCGCGGGATCGCGGGCCACCCCCGGTCCTAGGAGTCCTTCAGGGTCACTTCACCGCGACCGCCCGGATGATCTCCTGGGTCACCGAGCCGCCCTTGTCGTCGTGGGCCGAGGCCCGCAGGGAGACGGACGTGGCGTTACGGGGCACGGTGAGCGTGCCGTGCCAGGCGGCGCCGGGGCGGTCGGTGAGCCGTACCGGGTGCCAGGTCGTGCCGTCGTCGTACGACACGTCGAGCCGGCCGCCGCCGAGCGTCCCGGTGCCGGCGGCGCCCGTCACGTACTGGGCGCCGAGCCCGACGCCCAGCCGGTGTCCGGCGCGCACGGCGCCCGCGAGGTCGGTGGGGACGTCGAAGGCGAGGTTGATCAGCGGCAGATAGGTGGCGTGGTCCTCCGGGGTGGCGGCCGAGCGGAACGTCCACTCGGTGTGGCCCCGGGTGGCGAGGGCCCAGTGGCCGGGGTCCAGGGCGGTGTCGGTGACGACCTTGTAGGTGTGCTCGTCGGCGGGCGCGTCCCAGACGTACGCCCCCGAGCTGGTCCTCCGGTCGACGAGGGTGCCGTCAAGGTAGACGGAGGTGGTCTGGCTCATGCCGTTGCCCTCGGTCCACACGTCTCCGAAGCCGGTGTGGTCGGGCCCGGAGTCGCCCCAGCCGGGGGTGTTCAACTGGATCTGGTTTCCGGTGCGTTGCTGGCCCCAGCCGAGTCCGGTGCCCAGCCACGGGTGCCACACGGGCCGGAACCAGTCCAGCACCGGGCGCGATCCGCCGTCGTAGCGGACCAGGCCGCTGCGCTCCTCCAGGGCGCCGTCGCGGAGGGTGACGGACTCGTGCCAGAGCTGGCCGGGGCCGGTGGACACGTAGTCGGTGCGCTCGGCGGGGAGGTCGACGCGTTCCTGGAAGCCGAGGCCGATGGGGAAGGTGCCGGTGATCGAGTACCGGAACTCGCCGCCGCTCTCGGGCCGGGCCGCGTGGAACCGGACATGTACGGCGGCGAGTTGGCGGCGGGTGGGCCGGTAGGTGAGGTCGCGGTCCGGAATCGCGCCCCGGTGTCCCTCGGACAGGTCGTACACGTACGGCGAGTTGCGGGTGCCGGACATGTCGACGCGCTTGGCCGCCCGCAGCCGGGCGGCGTCGGCCGCGTTCACCGTGGCGATCTGCAGCGGCCGGTCGGCGTTGTCGTCGGTGCCCCACCAGGCCATCAGCCGGCCGGGCGCGTCGTCGGTGACGAACAGTGCCTTCGCGCCCGCGTCCTGCGCTGCCTGGGCGAGCGCGGCCGGATCGGCGCCGTCGGCGAGGCGGGCGAGGACCGCCTCGCCGGCCACACCGGTGAGCGGGCCGTCCCCGACGTCCACGAGCGGCAGCTTGGTGCGGCCCTCGATCAGGGTGCCGCCGGCCTGCACGGTCGCCTCACCGATGCCCCGGACCTCCAGCTGGGGCTTGGCGAGCCGCCACACCGTCCGGTACTCGAAGCTGCCCTGCGTGACCTTCCTGGTGGGCGCGGCGAAGACGCTGTCGTAGGTGAGCGGCACCTGGACGGCGCCGAACAGGTCGGCGCCGTTCCCCTTGCGGTCGTACTCCATGAGGAGCTGGTGGGTCTCCGTGCGCTGGGCCACCTCGGCCTTCACCTCGCGCAACGTCCGGCCGTCGAGGGTGACTTCACGGTCGCGGTCGAGGGTGATGCCGGGGGCGGCGAGGAAGCCGAGCCCCAGGGAGTCGGCGCCGTGGCTGCCGCGCACGTCGAGGAAGGAGGCCACGGCGTAGGTGCCGGGCTTCAGGCGCAACTTCAGGGTGCCGGAGTCGCCGACGTGCTCGGGGAAGGCGTCGGCGCCCTCGGCGAGCTGCTGCACGGTGAGGTCGGCGGCCGCGGGCGCCCCGGAGCGGTCCTTGACGTGCACGGTGAGCGTGTACCGCTCGTCCTCCTTCACCAGCCCGAACACGGTGTGCGCGAGGGTCGTGCCGGTCTCGTCGGCGGCGACGATCTGCCCGCTGGTCTCGCCGACCGGCGCCGTGGAGCCGTCCGAGGTGACGGTGGTGGACGCGCTGCCGTGCGCGGGAACGGTGAGCGCGGAGTCCGCGAGGGTGGCGACACCGGCGGGGGCGCCGCGCACGGACAGCGTCAGCCGGATGTCCGCGTCAGAGGAGTTGGTGTAGGTGAGGGTGCGGGTGACGGGCTGGTTCGCGTCGTACGGCCACGAGTAGAAGCCGAGGTCTGCGCTGCCCGTGGCGGTGATCCGGGCGCCGATCGCGTCCGGGACGCTGACCCGCCCGGCGCCCAGGAGGTAGGCGGAGGCATCGAGTTGCTTCGAGGAGGACATCAGGGCGTCCTTCAGCCGGGCGCCGGTCCAGTCGGGGTGCTCCTCGGCGAGCAGGGCGGCCACCCCGGCGACGTGCGGGGTCGCCATGGAGGTGCCGCTCATCGTGGTGTAGTAGCCGTCGCCGGGGACGAGTTGGGAGCGGGCGGCGAGGATGTCGACGCCGGGCGCGGAGAGGTCCGGCTTGAGGGCGTTGTCGCCGTACCGGGGGCCCGCGCTGGTGAAGTAGGCGGCCTGGTCGGAGGCGTCCACCGCGCCGACGGTGAGGGCCGCGTCGGCGGCGCCGGGCGAGCCGATCGAGGAAGGTGCGCCGGTGTTGCCGGCGGCGATGACGAAGAGGGCGCCGGTCTCCTTGGAGAGGGTGTTCACGGCCTGGGCCATCGGGTCGGTGCCGTCGCTGGGCTCGGTCGAGCCGAGGCTCATGGAGACGATCCTGGCGTGCACGTCCCGGGCCGCCCACTCCATGCCGGCGATGATCTGCGACTCGCTGCCCGAGCCCGCGTCGTCGAGCACCTTGCCGACCGCGAGCGTGGCCCCGGGCGCGACCCCCTTCTCCTTGCCGTCGGACGCGGCGCCGCTGCCGCCGACGGTGGAGGTGACGTGGGTGCCGTGGCCGTTGCGGTCGGCGACCTCCTCGCCGTCGATGAAGCTCTTGCTGGTCGCGACCCGGCCCGCGAGGTCGGGATGGCTCAGATCGGCACCGGAGTCGAGGACGGCTACCGTGACGCCCTTGCCGGTCAGGCCCGCGTCCCAGGCCGACGGGGTGCCGATCTGGGCGTTGCTCTCGGCCATGACACCCTTGACCTTGCCGTCCAGCCAGACCTTGGCGACACCGGATCCGTGCGTGAACGACCGCCAGAACGTGCGCCCCTTGCCGGCCTCGACGGCGGCCCCGTGCAGGGCGGCCAGGGTGCGGGTCCGCTCGGTACCGGGCGGGGTGGCCGCGCGGGCGCTCCTGCCGTACGTCACGATCAGCGGCAGCGTCTTCGCCCTCGCGTCGGTGAGGCCCTGCCGGATGAGCCCGCTCACGTCGAACAGCCGCCGGTCCAGGGTGCCGGCCCGCAGGTACGGCAGCGCCTCGTCCGGTACGACGGTGAGGTCGCCGTCGCTCGACCGGGTCCGGACGGCACCGGTGGCACCGGGGGGCCGCTGGACGGTGACCGTCCGCCTGCCGTGCCCGAGGCCGGTGACGGTCACCTTGTCACCGGTGAGCAGGGTGACGGTGGTGGGACGGCCGCGCGGGCTGTCATGGCCGGAGGGGGCGGGCCGGGGTCTGGAACCGCTCAAGTCGCCGGTGATCGCCGCCGCTTGGCCCGACGGCAGCAGGGCGAGCACGAGCCCCGCCGACAGCAGGGCGGCGCCGCGTCCGATCGATGTCATCCACGCCTCTTCTCGGTCCGGGTGCGGTACGTCTGTCCGAGTGCGTTCGTGTGCTGTGCGCTGCTGATGAGTGTCATGTGCCGCCCGAGCAAGGGGTGTTGAGCGTTCCTGGCGGGAAGGCGTCCTGGCGGGTTCCCGCCAGCCGCCATCTGGGCGGGGCGAGGAGTGCGGAACAGTACGGGACATCGCCACGCCCCTTCGGCCACAATGGAGTTGGCCGGGCACGACAGCACGGGGGGCGGACAGCGTCATGGGCAAGCTGGTGGAGTTCACCACGGACGACGGCGTGGTCGTCGTCGTGGAGACGGCGGATCCGGCGACCGGCACCCGGCTCGTCTCGCGCGGCGAGAATCCCGCCGCCCAGGCCACCCGCACCTTCGAGGGCGCGCTGGACTCGGTCCGCGCGGCGGCCCACTCCGCCCTGAGCGTCTTCCGGGACGGCGCCCTGCGCCCCGACTCCGTCGAGCTGGAGTTCGGCGTGAAGCTGAGCGCGGAGGCCGGCGCGATCATCGCCAAGGGGGCGGCGGAGGGTCAACTGGTGGTGCGTCTGGGGTGGAACTCGGCGGACTCGGCGGATTCGGGAGACTCGGCGGACTCGGCGGCCTCGGCCGATGCGGTGGACCCGGCGGACTCTGCGGACTCGACGGACTCGGCGGCCTCCGCGGACAGCGGCGCTGCGGAACCCGTCCCGGGACCCTCCCCCCGCTCATGAGGGGCCCCACCTGGCACGCGCGGATCGAGTGCGGGGGGATGGTGCTCGGCGCCGGC
Source organism: Streptomyces sp. L2 (assembly GCF_004124325.1). Lineage (NCBI taxonomy): Bacteria > Bacillati > Actinomycetota > Actinomycetes > Kitasatosporales > Streptomycetaceae > Streptomyces > Streptomyces sp. L2. The sequence goes on along the minus strand of NZ_QBDT01000001.1, from coordinate 5,567,225 downwards.
TTTCTGGTGGCCCCCAGCACCGTGCTGACCTGCGCGCATGTCGTGCGGGCCAGGGACGCCGGGATCACCGTGTCCTTCCCTGGGCGACCCGACCTCCCGGGGGTGACCGCGAGCGTGGCCGTGGACGGCGGCTGGGCAGGCGGGGTCACCGACCCCGGCGACCTCGCCGTGCTGCGGCTGGCCGACCAGGTCCCGCTGTGCCCCGCCGCCTTCGCCCCGCCCGGCTCCGAACAGGGCCTGCCCGCACCGCCGTTGGTGGCGTACGGCTTCCCGGACGGCTTTCCCGAGGGCCAGCTCGCCGAGTACCGTGCCGTCTCCGCGACCCGCATCGCCGACCAGTGGCTGCAGCTGGAGGCCGTCACCGGGCACGGTCAGCCGCTGGCCCCGGGCTTCAGCGGGGCGGCGCTGGCGCTGAAGGACGGGCGGGTCGTCGGCATGGTCACCCAGATCGCGGGCGAGGAGGGCGTCCGGGTCGCCCGGATGCTGCCCACCGAGGTGCTGGCCCGCTACTGGCCCGGCCTGCGGGACCGGGTCCCGGCCCGCGTGGAGTACGAGCACCTGGCGCGGCGGCTGCACGGGCTGGTGCGGCGGGCGGAGGCGGCCCAACTGGCCTGCGCACCGGAGCAGTTGTTCGTGGACGCCGTCGGTGACTTCGGGCCGGAGGTGCCGCCCGGCGGGTTCCCCTCGCTACGGGAGGCCGCCGCCTATGTGCAGTGGGAGGTGGACGAACCGGCCGAGGCGCTGGGGCGGTTCGCCGACCGGCTCACGCACCTGCTGGACGGCCCCGCCTGCACGCCTTCCGTGCCGGACGCGGACACCCCTACCGCCGGCGCCTCCACCTCCACCGCCCGCGCCGGCGCCCCCGCCACCGACTGGGCGCCGATCCTGGTCGAGATCGACCGCAGCGGCGTGGGAGCCGACCAGGTCACGGTCTCCGTGTCGGCGTACCGCGAGGGCCGGCGCCGTCCGGTGGCGAGGGTCCGGCTGGACCGGGCCGAGATGCGGGAGTACATCCAGGCGGGCATCGAGGAGGCGTACGACCAGCTCGCCTTCGGCGCCGAGGAGTTGCTGGCCTTCGTGCTGCCCGAGGACCTGCTGAACCTGCCCGTGGCACAGTGGCCGTGCCGGGCGGACGACTCCACCCCGCTGGGGTGCGCCGCCCCCGTGGTGGTCACCGACCGTTCGCGGCTCCACGGGAGGCTGCGCCACCACCTCGGCAAGCAGTGGCGGAAGCTGGCGCGGGACCCGTTCGCGCCCCTGCACCGCGTCGGCTGCGGCGCCCTGGAGGAACCCGCGGGCCTGCGCCGGCGCCTGCGGGAGAAGGACGCCGGCCTCGCCGGGTTCGGCGCCCCGCCGGACGCCGTACCGGAGCAGTTCAAGGTGAGCCTGAACATGCCCGTCCCGGTCCTGCTGTGGCCGCGCTCCGGCTGCGCCGGCTCCGCCGGGCACACCGAGCCCTGTGCCGGCACCGCCTTCCTCGACGCCGTGTCCCCGCACGTCGAGGGGGTCGCTGCGACCGAACTCCCGCACCGGATCAAGGAGCTGCGCGAGGAGGCGGCGGCGGAGCCGGAGCGGCACTGGGCGCATGACGTGCAGCTGCTGTGGGACGACCCCCGCTGCTTCCCCGAGCCGGCCGCCAGCCTGCACTCCCCCGTCGCCTGAGACCCGCAGAACCCACGGAAGAAGGACCGCGTCCCATGCCCCTGTGGCCCGTGTACACCGGCACGAAGGAGCCGCACGACGGCATCGACCTGCTGCCCGCGCCGCCGCCCTGGCGTGCCTTCGACGGCGGTCCCGCGCTGGACACGCCCGCCGACGACGCCGACACGGCGGCCACCTCCCCCGACCGCACGCACCGCGCCGCGACCTACCGCGCGACCCCGCAGACCGTCCAGCTGGTCAACGCCGCCCTCTATCTGCGCCGCCCCCTGCTGGTGACCGGCCCGCCCGGCACCGGCAAGTCCTCGCTGGCCTACGCGGTGGCCCGCGAGCTGCGGCTCGGCCCGGTCCTGCGCTGGAACATCACCAGCCGCAGCACCCTGCACGACGGCCTCTACCAGTACGACCCGCTGTCCCGTCTGTACGCGGCCCGGCAGGCCGCCGCCCGCACCGGGCCCGGCGACGCCCGCGCGCCCGAGTCCGGCATCGAGGACCATCTGCGCCTCGGCCCCCTCGGCACCGCGCTCCTCCCCTACGGCCGCCCGCGCGCCCTGCTCATCGACGAGATCGACAAGAGCGACCTGGACCTGCCCAACGACCTGCTGAACGTGCTGGAGGAGGGCCAGTACGAGATCCCCGAGCTGGTCCGCGCGCCCGGCGGCGCCGCCGGGCGCGCGGAGGTCATGGTGGACGGCACGCACGACCGGGTCGCCGTCGAGCGCGGCCGGGTCCGCTGCCGGGCCTTTCCGTTCGTCGTGCTGACCAGCAACGGCGAGCGGGAGTTCCCGCCCGCCTTCCTGCGCCGCTGCGTCACCCTGCGGCTGCGCCAGCCCGACGACGCCCAGCTCGCCGGCATCGTCCGCGCCCACTTCGACGGCGAGCCCGACGCGTACGCCGAGACCCTGATCGGCCGCTTCCTGGCCCGGGCGGGCGGCGGCGACCTGGCCACGGACCAGCTGCTCAACGCGATCTACCTGGCCCGGTCCTCCGACCTGGCCGCCGAGTCGCTGGACGAGCTGGCCCAGCAGCTGATGCCGTACCTCGGTGAGGCCCGCCGCCCCGATGCCTTCTGACCACGCCGGTCCACCGGACCCGCTCGCCCGCCTCGCCGATGTGCTGGCCGAGGCGGGCGGCGGCGTGCGCCCCACCCCGCTGGAACTGGCGGAACTGCTGTGGCTGGCCCGGCGGATGGAGCCGCCGGCCGACGGTGACGCCGCCGCCCTGTCCGCCGAGCCCGAACGGCCCCCGCGGACATCCCCGGAGGACACTCCGCAGGACCCCCCGGTCCCGCCCCTCCCGCCCCCGGACCACACCCCGCCCGTGGATCCGCCCGCCGCACCGGCCGACCCCGTCCCGCTGCACCTGCCCGACCCGGGCGCGCGGACCGGCCCGTACGCCTCCCTCCTCGCGCCCGCACCGCCGATGCTGCGGCACCCGCTGGGCCTCCAGCGCGCTCTGCGCCCCCTCAAACGGCACACGGACGCCCCCACCGGTCACCGGCTGGACGAGGGGGCGACGGCCGACCGCATCGCCCGCCTCGGCGCCGCACCCGAGTGGTGGCTGCCGGTGCTCGGCCCCGCCCGCGAACGCTGGCTGCGGCTGAACCTGGTGCACGACACGGGGCCGACCATGCCGGTCTGGCGCCCCTTGGTCCGCGAACTGCACACCGCGCTCGCCCAGTCGGGCGTGTTCCGCACGATCACCCTGGCCGCAGCGGGTGCCGACGGCACCGCCCCCGGGGTGCCCGCCCCCGCCGACGGCCGCACGGTCACGCTGGTCGTCAGCGACTGCATGGGAGCGCAGTGGCGGCCGGGCGAGGCGGGCACCCGCTGGCAGCGGACGCTGCGCCACTGGGCGTCCCGAATGCCCGTGGCCGTCGTACAGCCGCTGCCCGAGCACCTGTGGCGGGACACGGCCCTGCCGGCCGAGCCGGGTCTGCTGACGGCCCCGTTCCGGGCCGCACCCTCGGCCACGCTGGCGTTCACTCCCTACGACGGCGATCCGACCGCCCCCGACACCGACCCCGACACCGACGCCGACCGGCACGCCGTCCCGCTGCCGGTCCTGGAGCCGGTGCCGGACTGGCTGGCGAACTGGGCGAAGCTGCTGGCCTCGCCCGGTGGGGTCGCCCTCCCGGGCTCGGCGGCCCTCCTCGGCCGCCGTCCCGACCCGGCGACCCGGACCGACCTGGCCCGGCTGTCCCCGGAGGACCTGGTCCTGCGCTTCCGCGCGACCTCCTCCCGGGCGGCCTTCCGGCTGGCCGGCCATCTGGCCCTCGGCCGCCCCCACCTGCCGGTGATGCGCCTGGTGCAACGGGCGGTCGAACCCGATCCGCGCCCCCAGCACCTGGCCGAGGTGATCCTCAGCGGCCTGCTGACCACGGCCCCGGGCCCACCGGGCTCGTACACGTTCCGGCCCGGCGTCCAGGACCTGCTGCTGCGCGGCCTGCCCCGCTCGGCCCGCGCCCGCACCAGCCAACTGCTCGCCCGGATGGGCGAGTTCATCGAGGAACGGGCCGGAACCACGCCGGGCGAGTTCCGGGCCGTGGCCCCGGCTGCGGCCGGCGCCAGCGGCTCGGCCACGGCGGACGGCGCCCCGTTCGCGACGGTCCGGCCGGAGAGCGTGCGGCGGCTGACCGGTAGGACGGAGGTGCCTCGGGCGCTGGGCGGCCGTTACCGGGTGATCCGGCCGCTGACGCCGACCGGGACGGTGTGGCTGGCCAAGGACCGCGAGGGGGACCGGACGGTGGCGGTACGGCTGCACGCGGCCGTCGGCGACCCCGCCCGGCGGGCGCGCTTCCTGTGGGCGGCCGAGCGCCTGAAAGCACTGCACCATCCGAACATCGTCACCGTCCACGACTTCGGGATCGAGGACGACGTGCCGTACGTGGTGATGGAGTACCTGGACGGCATTCCGCTGAACGCCTTGGCCGCGCCCGGGTATCAGCTGCCGGTACCGCTGACGGTTTCGGTCGGCCGACAACTGGCGGTGGCGCTCCGGGCGGTGCACGAGGCGGGCCTCAGTCATGGCGGCCTCGGCATGTCCCGCATCGTGCTCCTGCCCGACGGCACCGCCAAACTGACTCTCTTCGCCCTCGGCCGGGCCGGCGGCACCAGGGGTGTGGCGGAGGATCTGCGGGCCCTGTGCGAGGTGATGCTGCATCTGACCGCGGGCACCGCGCGATTGCGGCAACCCTTCCAGCCCGGGCAGCTCCGCAACCTGCCGTCCCGGTCGCGGCAGCACTACGCGTCGGCCCTCACCCTGCTGATGTCGTCCTCGCCCGAAGCGCAGGAGGAGGGCAGACGGCAACTGGCCGACGGGGCGGTGCGGCGGACCTCGGCCTCGGCGGAGTACGCACCACGGCGCTATCGCGCCCTCGGCCCGCTGACCGTCGAACGCGAGGGACGGGCAGGGCAGTTGGGCGGCCTCGACCGGGCGATGCTGGCGATGCTGCTGCTGCGGAACGGCCGCGTGGTGAGCCGCGCCGACCTGCGGGCCGGACTCTGGGACCCCGGCGAGCTGCCCCGCGGCGCGGACGCCGCCCTCGGCCGCACCGCCGCCCGGCTGACCACCGCCCTCGGTCCCGGCGCCCTGGCCACCCTCCCCGACGGATACGCCCTGCACACCAGCGCCGACCTGGTGGACCTGACGGACTGCACGGCCCTGGAGCTGGCGGCCACGACCCTGATGGGTCTCGGCTCCCGCCCGGACGCCCACGACGACCTCGGCTCCCTCCCCGAAGCCCGCGACCTCCTGGACCAGGCCCTCTCCCTCTGGCGCGGTGAGGAGCCCCTCGCCGACGTCCCCGGCCCCGCCGCCCGCGCCGCCCGCACCCGGCTGCTGCGGCTGCGGCACGCCCTGTATGTCAGGCGGGCCGAACTCGACCTGGAACTCGGCGAGTACGACCGCGCCGCCGCGGATCTCGCCGAGCTACTGCGCGCACACCCCGCCCGCGAGGACTACCGGCGGCTCCTGCTGGTCGCCCTCCAGAACCTGGGCCGCATCGACGAGGCGCTGGAGGTGTTCCAGGAGTACGAGTGGTCCGGCGGGGACAACCCCGAGCTGCTGGCCCTGGGCCACGAACTGCGCGGCGACTACGTCTACGGCGAGGACGCGGACGAAGACGCGGACGAAGACGCGGGCGAGGACGCGGGCTGGCAGCACCAGGCCCGGTACACCCCCTACCCGAACCGCCCGGAGGAGGGCGTCTTCCCCACGGAGGACGACCTGCCCTCGCTCCTGTACGGCGACGACCCGCCGGAGGCGGATGCGGAGCCGCTGCCGCGGGACGAGGTGCCGGAGGGCTTCCGTGTCGCCGTCCTGTTCCAATGCGGCCGGGCGGCCCCCGATCCCGACGACCGGGCCCTGCTGGGCAGGGCGGTCTCCAGGATGCTGGTGGCCGGGGGACTCGACCCCGCCGACTACGAGCTGTGGGAGCGGCCGGACGGCTACTCCCTGCTGCTGCGCGTCGGAGTGTCGGAACTCCCCCTCCTCGCCGTCACCTTGCGGGAGTTCGGGGACCGGGTCACCGAGACGGGAGGCCGGGGCTGGCGGGTGACGTTCGTCCACGCCCCGGGCGGTGACGGTGAGGACTGGCGGCCCGGGGCGGGCTGGGTCGACCGGGTCCGCGACGCGGGCGCCCAGGGCCTCGTCGCCGTCTCCGACTCGCTCAGGCGGGAACTGGCCGACAGCGGCTACGAGGGCCCCACGCTGCGCATGATCACCGCCGCCTCCCCGGACGACGGCTGGTATCTGCTCGCGCACGTCCCGCCCACCGAGAGCGTCTATCCGGTCCAGGGCCCCTTCCGGTTGCCCGCCCGGGTTCCGCTGCCCCCGCCCACCGGCGGCACCAGAAGCGTCGTGTACACCGCCTACGGTCCAGGGCTCACCATCCAGCGGCCCGCCACCCCCACGTTCTACTACGAGGTGGACCTCACCGAACGGCGCCTGGACGTGGAGGAGCCCGGCCCCACCGTCGGCGGGAGCCCGACGTTCCGGGTGGCAGGCGGGGCGAGCTGGCGGATCACCGACCCGATCGCCGCCGTACACCCCGGCAAGGGTTCGCTTGCCACCGCCGTCCTCACCGGGCACCTCCGCGAGTGCCTGAACGACGTCTGCACCTCCTACCCGCCCACGCACACCGGCCAGGCGGAGTCCGAGCTGCACGCCCGGCTGGCCCACCTGCCTCTCCCCGGGCACACCGTCCAGTGGTCCGTCCGCCTCACTCCGGCCCACGCCCCGGGCCTGCCCCCACAGCTGACGCGACCCGAGCACGCGCTCGCCCAGACCCTGCGCGCCGCCGACGCCGTACTCCTGGGATTCGACGGCACGCTGACCCGGCTCGCCGTGGACGCCGCTCATCTCGTCCACCGGTACGAACCCGCGGCGGCCGGTGACTGCGAGGACCCGCTGGAACTGCTGCGCGGCCCGGCGCGGCACCTGGCGGACCCGCGGCTGGCTCAGGAACTGACGGACCTGGAAGTGGCCGCGGCGGAGACTTCGGAGCCGGTCCGGTACGCCGACCTGCTGCTGCGCACCCTCGCCGGAGAGGGCATGCCGTTGGCTGTCGTCACCGACCGCTCGGCCGGTGCCGCGGCGACGTACCTCCGGCGGCGCCGTCTGCTGGACTGCCTGCCCGGCGGTGTGCACGGGCGGGACCCGCTCGGCACACCTGTGATCCCCGACCCCCGGCCCCTCCTCGGCGCCCTGCGGCAGCTCGGCGCCGACCGCCGCGCGGGCCTGCTGATCGGCTCGCTGGACGTCGAGCGGGACGCGGCCCGGGAGGCCGGCGTCCAGTTCCTCCGGGTCCAGCCCGCCAGTCTCCTCCCTCTGCTTCGCGCCGCGCGCACCCTCTGACCGGGGCGCGCCCGGGAACCGCCCGTTCAGCGGTACCCCGCCCGGCCCCCTCCAGAAGGCGCCCGTCCCCGGGCCCCGCGCAGGATGCCAGTGAAGGCCCGTCATTCCGGCGGCGCCGCTCAGTCTGCGCACGCACTCGGGAGGATCCGCCGTGACCGTCAGTCTGGAGCAGTTGCGCCGCTGCCACTTCGGTGTCGACCTGGGCGCGGCCCGCACCCGGGTGTATGTGAAGGGCGCCGGTCTCGTCGTCGACCAGCCCTCGGTCGCGGCGGTGAACACCCGTACCGGGGCGCTGATCGCGGTGGGCGAGTTCGCGCAGAAGATGACGGGGCGGACGCCGCACTACATCAGGGTGGTGCGGCCCGTGTCCGGCGGCACGGTCGTCGACATCGAGATGGCCCAGCGGATGCTGCGGCACCTGCTGGGCGACAAGATGCGCCGGGCGCTGCGCCGCAAGCCACGGCTGCGGGCGGCGGCGTGCACGCCGCACGACGCGGATCCGCTGGCCCAGCGGGCGGCGGTGGAGACGCTGGTGGGACTCGGGGCGCGGCGGGTGGAGCTGGTGGACACGCTGATCGCGGCGGCGGTGGGGTGCGGGCTGCCGGTGGAGCGGCCCGAGGCCACCATGATCATGGTGTGCGGGGCGGCCGCGACGCAGGTCGCGGTGCTGTCGCTGGGGTCGATCGTGACGGCCGAGCGGATTCCGGTGGGCGGGGAGGCGGTCGATCACGCGATCGTGCAACACCTGCGGCACGCACACGCGTTGACGCTGCCCAGCCAGTCGGTACGGCCGCTGCACGTGGCGCTGTCCGGGAACGGGCTGACCCCGCACGGGCCGGTCTCGACGGAGATCCACGGCCGGGACGTCGCCACGGGGCTGCCCCGCAGTGTGCGGGTGGACACCGCCGCCGTGCGCAACGCCATCCAGACGCCGCTGACGTCCATCCTGGACGGGATCGGCAAGGTGCTGCGGGACTGCCCGCCCGACCTGGTGGCCGATCTCGCCGACCGGGGGATCATGATGGTCGGCGGTTCCGCGCTGCTGCCGGGCCTGGACCACATGCTGCGCGAGGCGACGGGTATCCCGGTGCACATCGCGGAGCGGCCCGAACTGTGCGCCGTGGAGGGGCTGGGCGCCATGCTGGACGGCAGGATCGAACCGCTGACGCTGAGTCCGCTGGCGGCCGAGCGGCCGGGGTCGCGCTGGGGGTCTCAGCGGGGTTCGAGGTAGCAGCGGACGGTGGTGCCGGCCGGTGTGCTGTGCACGCGGACCAGGTCGGCCAGCAGGTTGACCATGAGCAGTCCGCGTCCGCCGCGCATGCCGTGCCGGGCCGGGCGGCGGCCGGCCAGCGGGTCGGTCAGGCGGCCCCGGTCGGAGACCTCGCACAGGACGTGGCCGTTCTCGGCCCAGAGCCGCAGGCGGCCGGTGCCGCCGCCGTGGATCACGCTGTTGGTGGTGAGTTCGGCGGTGATGAGGGCGAGGTCGTCCAGGCGTACGCCGGTCAGGCCGAGCCGGGAGCCCTGGACGGTGGTGAGCTGCCGGACGCTGGAGAGGGACTCCTCGGCGAAGGTCACGGAGAGCACGCCGGGCCCGAACGCGGGGCCGGGCGGCAGGGGCTGGTTGTAGCGGGCGACGACCTGCTCGGGGTCGTACGCCGTGCTGGCCCGCTTGCCGCCGGCGCCCACCGGGATGACGACGGGGTGGGTGGCGTGGGCGTCGGCGAGCACGTCCTCGGTCAGGCGCGACGTGTCGTACGGGCACAGGATGGTGACCTCGCGGCCCCGGAACGCGGCGTTGATGAGGGCCTCGTGCTGGGCGCAGGCCGGGTACTCGGCGGCGCTGCGGCCCACCCAGATCGGTTCGCCGATGATGCGGACGCGGCGGCCGGGCGGCTGGGCGTCGGCGAAGGCGCGCAGGACGCCGGGGATGATCCGGCCGGGGTTGCGGCCGGCCTCCCGCATGTCGAGAAGCCGTACGGCGTCGGCGTCGGCGCCCAGTTCGTCCCGGATGAGCCGCAGGTTCTCGCCGGGCACGGCGACGGCGACGGGTTCACCGGCGGCGAGTCCGTCCCGGATGAAGGGGACGGTGCCGGCGAGGTACTGCGCGGTGCCGGAGTAGAAGAGCGCGGGGTGGTCGAAGGGGTCGGCGGGGTGCACGGGGTCGAAGGGGCCGGCCGGTGCGGTCATGGGGCGGCCACCTCGATCCCCGGCACGCCGGGCCACAGCAGGTGCAGGGTGCGGCGCAGGAGGGGCGGGGGCCGGTCCAGCACGATCCGGCGGCCGGTGCCGAGCCGTCCGGCGGCGTCCGCGAGCGCGCCGACGCCCGCGACGTCGACGAACGTCAGCGCGGAAAGCTCCAAGTAGTACACGTCCTCGCCCTCGGAGACGGCCTGTTCCATCACGCGTTCCCAGATCCGGCGCGTGCGCAGGCTCACCTCGCCGGCCGCCCGGACCCCGGTCCGCCCGGTCAGCGGGTGGACCTCGAGCCGCGGCGGCAGCGGCACCCCGGGCACCGGAACGGCGTCGGCCGCCGGGGGCCGCGCCGGCTCGGGGACACTCATGCCATCACCGCGCCGCACTGGATCACGCTCCTCAGTATGCTCCTCCGTTTCCCCGGCTATTCACCTTGCCCGGAAGGGAATCCGTCATTCCTCCGGGTGTACTCCGGGGCACGCCGGGCAGGCGAACGCCTAGGGCGTGTTGCGAAATTCCCGTCGTTCGCCCGGAGGGCGGGCCGCACGGCGTCAGGTGCGTGCTCTGGGGGTCCCCCCGGCCGGAGGCTGGGGGAGCGTGCATGGCGTCGCGCGGCAGACGGGACTTTCGCAACACGCCCTAGCCCCGCCGCACGCGGGCGCGCGGTGCGGGTGCCCGCATGCGACGACGACCGGGGGGAAGGGCGACCCGGTGGGGAAGCACGAGGACCGACAGGGCGGAGAGATGATCCCAGCGGCTGACGCACCGCGCACCGGCCTGCCGGCCGCGCCGGTCATCGAGGGCCGGACGGAGGAGGGCCGGGCCCGGCTCACGGTGCGCGGGGAACTCGTCCTCGGCTGTGCGGGCACCCTCGCCGCGACGCTGGACGCGCTGCCGGCGGGGGTCGGCCGGGTGGAGCTGGACGTGGCGGGTGTGTCGTTCATGGACACGACGGGCCTGGAGTTCCTGGACGTGCTGGAGGCGTACGGCCGCAGGTACGGCGTTCCGGTGGCCGCGACCGGCTGGCGGGGGCAGCCCCGCCGGGTGCTGGAGCTGGTGGGCCGCGACACGGCCGGCCCCCCGGCCGGCCTCCCGGCCCCGGAGCCGCCCGGCTCGTCCGTGTGCTCCCCTTCCGCCCCGGCGGTGGCCCTGGAACGCTCGGAGACGGTTTCCGCGTCGGCGGTGGCCCTGGAACGCTCGGAGACGGTTTCCGCGTCGGCGGTGGCCCTGGAACGCTCGGAGACGGTACGGCTGCTGCGGCTGGAGATAGAGCAGTTGCGCCAGGCGATCGACTCGCGGCCGGTGATCGACCAGGCGCGCGGCATCCTGATGGCGGCCCACGCCTGCACCCCTGAGCAGGCCTGGGACATCCTGCGAGAGGCCTCGCAGCTGTCCAACACCAAGCTGCGCGAGGTCGCGGCCGCGGTCACCGCGAGCACCACGCCTGACGGCCCGCCCCCGCCGGAGGACCTGCGCACGGCCCTCCGAGCGGCGGCGGACCACCGACTGGCCTGAGGCTGCGGTCAGGCCGGGGCGCCCGTCGCCGGGGCGGTGGCGGGTTCGACGCGGATCACGATGGACTTCGAGGCGGGCGTGTTGCTGGTCTCGGCCGTGGAGTCGAGGGCGACGAGCACGTTGGTCTCGGGGAAGTAGCCGGCGGCGCAGCCGCGCGGCACCGGGTAGCGGACGGCGCGGAAGCCGGGGGCTCGGCGTTCGCCGTCGGCGTTGACGCTGACCAGGTCGACGAGGTCGCCGTCGTGCAGGTGGAGGTCGCGCAGGTCGTCCCGGTTGAGGAAGACGACGCGGCGGCCGCCCTTGATGCCGCGGTAGCGGTCGTCGAGGCCGTAGACGGTGGTGTTGAACTGGTCGTGCGATCGTACGGTCGTCAGCAGCAGGTGGCCCGGCGGGGCCTCGGCGGCGGTCGGCGGGTTGACGGTGAAGCGGGCCCTGCCCGTCGCGGTGGGGAAGGTGCGGGAGTCGCGCGGCGCCCGGGGCAGCATGAAGCCGCCGGGTTGCCGTACGCGCTGTTCGTAGGCGTGGAAGCCGGGGACGACGTGCTCGATGTGGCGGCGGATCACGGCGTAGTCGTCGCGCATGGCCTGCCACCCGAGGCCGTCGCCGAAGAGCGCGTGCCCGAGGTCGGCGATGATCGCGATCTCGCTGCGCAGGTGGGGTGAGCCGGGACGGAGCCGGCCGTGCGAGGCGTGCACCATGGCCATGGTGTCCTCGACGGTGACGAACTGCTCGCCGCCGGCCTGGATGTCGCGTTCGGTGCGGCCGAGGCAGGGCAGCAGCAGCGACTCGGTGCCGGGGCAGACGTGGGACCGGTTGAGTTTCGTCGCAATGTGGACGGTGAGGCCGCAGCGCGCCAGGGCCGCCTCGGTGACGTCGGTGTCGGGTGTGGCCTGGGCGAAGTTGCCGCCGAGGCCGACGAACACGTCGACGGCGCCGTCGCGCATGGCCCGGATGGCGTCGACGGTGTCCACGCCGGGTTCGCGGGGCGGTTCGAAGCCGAACTCGTCGCGGAGCCGGTCGAGGAACGCGTCCGGCATCTTCTCCCAGATGCCCATGGTGCGGTCGCCCTGGACGTTGCTGTGCCCGCGGATGGGCGCGGGGCCGGCGCCGGGCCGGCCGATGTTGCCGCGCAGCAGCAGGAAGTCGACGATCTCCCGGATGGTGGGCACGGCGTTGCGGTGCTGGGTGAGCCCCATCGCCCAGCAGACGATGACGCTGCCGGCGGCGAGCACGTCGTCGGCGCAGGCTTCGATCAGCCGGCGGGACAGGCCGCTCATGGCCTCGATCCGGGACCGGTCGAGCTTCCGCCAGGCCGCGGCGGCGGCGTCGAAGCCGTCGCAGTAGCGGTCGATGAAGTCGTGGTCGAGGACGGTGCCGGGACGGGCGTCCTCCCGGTCGAGGAGGGCGCGGTTGAGGCCCGCGAAGAGGGCGAGGTCGCCGTTGACGCGGACGGGGAGGTAGCGGTCGGCGAGCAGGGTCCCCGGTCCGGCCAGGCCGCGTACGGTCTGCGGGTTGTGGTACCGGCCGAAGCCGGCCTCGGGCAGCGGGTTGGCGGCGATGATCCGGGCGCCGCGCCGCTTGGCGTCCTCCAGCGCGGTGAGCATGCGGGGGTGGCAGGTGCCGGGGTTCTGGCCGACGATGATGATCAGGTCGGCGTGTTCGGTGATGTCCTCGTAGGAGATGACGCCTTTGCCCAGTCCGATGGTCTCGGCGAGGGCGGCGCCGCTGGACTCGTGGCACATGTTGGAGCAGTCGGGCAGGTTGTTGGTGCCGAGCCTGCGGGCCAGGAGCTGGTAGAGGAAGGCGGCTTCGTTGCTGGTACGGCCACTGGTGTAGAAGACGGCACGGTCGGGGTCGGTCAGGCCGCGCAGCCGGTCGGCGGTGCGGGTGAGCGCCTCCTCCCAGGTGATGGGCGTGTAGTGGGTGGCGCCGGGGGCGAGGTGCATCGGCTGGGCCAGCCGGCCCTGGGCCTCCAGCCAGTGGCCGTCGCGGGTGCGCAGCTCGGCGAGGGAGTGCTCGGCGAAGAAGGCGGCGTCGACACGTTTGCGGGTGGCCTCCCAGGCGACGGCCTTGACGCCGTTCTCGCAGAACTCGGCGGTCTTGCGGTGCTCGGGGCTGGGGTCGCCCCAGGCGCAGCTGGGGCAGTCGAAGCCGTCGGTGTGGTTCAGTGTGCTCAGGGTGCGCAGGGTTCTCCCGGGCCCCATCTCGGCGAGGGAGTACCGGGCGGATTCGGTGATGCCGTGCATTCCGACGCTGGACTTCAGCGGGCCGGACGAGGTCGGTTCCGGCTCGGGTGCCGGCCCGGGCGGGGGTGCCTCGGCCGATTCCGGGGCACGGGTCGGTCCGGCCGGGTCGGGCGCGCCGGTCGGGTCGCTGATTCGGTCAGCCATGATCGCCTCTGTTGCGGGTCTGCGGCGCCTGTCGCCTCTTTCTTCGCAGGCTGTTTCTGCGCCCCCTGTTTCTCAGCACCTCTGTTTCTCAGCCCTCTGTTTCCTCGTCTACAGGACCCAGTGGTATCCGAGGGAGAAGTTCACCGCGGCCGCGTACGCGAGGTACATCAGCCAGCAGCCGGTCACCAGGTGGAAGAAGCCCAGGGCGCGTTCGCCCAGTTTGAGTCCGACCGCGGCGAAGAAATCACTGAAGTAGATCGCGAACAGCCCGAGGAACAGCAGGCCGACGGGCCAGTCGGCGACCTTGAAGAACACCGTGGCACCCATGGCGGAGATCACCATGTAGGCCACGCACATCCCGGCGTTGGGGCGGGGGTCGTTGCCCCGGTAGCGGTTCCAGCCGATGGCGAACCAGTGGATGCCGTACGCGGAGAACGCCAGCGCGGCCATGTAGAGCGGCGGCTCCTTGGCGAACACCTGGAACCAGGTCAGCCCGACGAACAGGATCACGCCGGTGACCAGCTGGCACAGGCCCGGCATCCAGATTCCCCAGACGCCGATCGCCCGGTCCACCGCCTCGTTCCTCTTGGGGTAGCCGAACAATTCGTGGGGGCCGTAGATCAGGTATCCGGTACCCAGACCGAAGAACCCGAGTGCCAGCGGTGGGAATGCCGAGGCGGCGAATGTCACGTCCATTACTCGTCCTCCTTCGAGGTACTCGTCCTCCTTCGAGGCGGAACTGACACTCCTGACCAATTCTCCGCCCTTTTAAGTAGTTTTTATGTGACCTGAGTCACATTTCAGGAGGTACGTGAAGGTCCTGGGGGTGTCGTCAGGACCACCCCCCGATCGGGTGTCCAGGCCCAGCGACGGACGGCGGCGCGAGGAGCAGCATTCAGAGCGCCGGCGAACGGGCCGGCGTGACCACCACCCGGGGGGACACCCATGAACGAGATCACCGCCCGGCGGCTGACCGGCCTAGCCGGGATCGCCACCGCCGCCGCCCTCATCGTCGAGGTGCCGCTGTACTTCCTCTACGACGGCCCGCCGCCGGACGCGAACGTGTTGGCCCGGCTGCTGATCGGGATCGTCGGACTGGCGCTCCTGGTCGTGTTCGTGACGGCCTTCCGGGAACTGGTCCGGTGCGTGAACCCGTTGTACGAGTGGGCCGGTTCGCTGGCCTTCTCGACCGGGCTGGTCTACGCGACGGTCACCCTCGTCTCCAGCGGCCTGGAGGCCGGCGCGGTGATCGCCGCCGACCACCCGATCGATCCGACCATCACGGTCAGCGGCACCTACATCCTCTACGGCTCCATCTCCCGCCTCATGCTGGCCCTCTTCCTCACCGCGGTGGGCTTCACCGTCTCCCGCACCCGCCTGCTGCCGCGCTGGACCGGCCGCTCGGCGTACGTCCTGGCCGCGGTCAACCTGGCCTTCGTGCCGTCCCTGTTCTTCGGCAACACGCCCGCGCACTTCTACGCGGCGAACGGCTGGGGCACCACGGCCCTGATGGGCGCGATCCTCAGCTACTGGCTGCTGGCCCTCGGCATCAGCACCTACCGCGGCGCCGCCGCACACCACGCCCACTCCCCGGCCGCCCGGGTGCCGGAACCACAGCGCTGAAACGACAGACGGCGACCGCGGTGCCCGTCCCTCGGGGACGGGCACCGCGGCCCTGTCGCATTTCCCCCTCGCGTGTTACGCCGCGAGGGCGTGGCCGGGATGCAGGACGACCTTCGTGTAGCCCTCGATCCGCTGGTCGAACTTCTCGTACGCGCTCGGCGCCTGGTCCAGCGGCAGTTCGTGGGAGACCACGAAGCTGGGCGTGGCGCGCCCCGCGATGATCATGTCGCGCAACTGGCGGTTGTACCGCTTGACGTTGCACTGACCGGTGCCCATCTGCTGCCCCTTCTCGAACATCCGCCCGATGGAGACCAGCAGTTGGCCGTGCTTGGCGTGCTCGTCGGGTCCACCCGGGTCGGACGGCACGTACAGGCCGGGCACGCCCAGCATGCCGGTCGGCCGGACCGTCTCGACGAGGGTGTTGAGGACGACCGCCGGCTCCTCGTGGCTGGCGTCGTGCGCCTGGGCCTGGTAGCCGACCGCGTCGACGCCCTTGTCCGTGCCCTCCCCGTCGGTCTGCTCCTTGATCTGCTCGGCCGGGTCGCCCTTCGTGAAGTCGACCGGGATGGCCCCGATCTCCTCCGCCTTGGCGAGCCGCTCGGGCACCCGGTCCACGGAGAACACCTTGGACGCGCCGCGCAGCAGCGCCGAGTAGGCGGACATCAGCCCGACCGGTCCGGCGCCGAAGACGGCCACGCTCTCCCCCGGGGTCACCTGGGCGAGTTCGCAGCCGTGGTAGCCGGTCGGGAAGATGTCGGCGAGCAGGACGAAGTCGGTCTCGAACTCCTCGCCCGGCGGCAGCTTCAGGCAGTTGAAGTCGGCGAAGGGCACCCGCAGCAGTTCCGCCTGCCCGCCGGTGTAGGGGCCCATGGCCACATAGCCGTAGGCCCCGCCCGCGAAGCCCGGATTGACCGTCAGGCAGAACCCGGTCTTTCCGGCGAGGCAGTTCTTGCAGAACCCGCAGGCGACGTTGAATGGCATGACGACGCGGTCGCCCCGGGACAGCGAGGTCACACCGGAGCCGGTCTCCTCGACGATCCCGAGGTTCTCGTGCCCGAAGACGATGCCCGCCTGCGCCGCCGTACGGCCTTCGTACATGTGCAGGTCGGATCCGCAGATCGCGGTGGACGTGACGCGGACCAGCACGTCGTTGGGGTGCTGGATCCGCGGATCGTCGACGTCCCTGACGGTCACGCTGAAGGGCTTCTCGTAGACGACGGCTTTCATTTGGCTCACCTCACCCTTGGATACTTCCGGGGAACGCCCGCGGGTTCCCGTGGGTCGTGTCACGCCTGCTCAGTCGTTGGATGTCGGGCCCGCTGACGATGCCGTCGAGCCGGCCGCCGTCCAGCACCAGGACGGGCAGCCCGCCGCCGGAGCCCAGGCGTTCCAGCACGGCACCGAGCGGTTCGTCCGCGGTGGCGAGCGTGCACCGGGACAGGGGGGCCGCCAGCCGCCGTACCGGGAGCGACATCCGCTGCTCGGCGGGTACCGCGGCCAGCCGGCGCAGTCGTACGACGCCGCTGGGGCGGCCCTCGAAGTCGAGCAGCGGCAGCACCGAGTGCCGGGTGCCGGAGGCCACGTCGGTCAGGAAGCGGTCCACGGTCAGCCAGTCGGGTCCGGTGACCACCGGGCTGCTCATCGCCTCGGCGACCCGTACCCCGCGCAGGGCCATGGCCAGCTGGGCCCACCGGCGTTCGGCGGCGCCGGCGCCCGCCACGAACAGGGCGACGACGATCAGCCACAGCCCGCCCGGCACACCCCGCACGAACGCCACCCAGCCCACCACGGCCAGCAGCATGCCGACGATCTGCCCGCAGCGTCCCGCCGCCCGCATGGCCCGCTCCCGGTCCCCGCCGCGCCACCACAGCGCGGCCTGGAGCACCCGCCCGCCGTCCAAAGGCGCGGCCGGCAGCAGGTTGAACACGCCCAGCAGGACGTTGGTGGCGCCGAGCCAGCCCAGCACGGCGACCGGCAGCCGCCAGTCGAGCCGGCCGACTCCCTCGGCGGCGCCGATGAGGACTCCGCCGAGCAGCAGACTGGCCAGCGGCCCGCTGACGCCGACGACGAACGCGGTGCGCGCGGTGGCGGGCCGGTCCATCCGGGTCAGCCCGCCGAGCGCCCACAGGGTCATGTCCCGCACCGGGACACCGGCCCGGCGGGCGAAGAGCGCGTGCGCCGCCTCGTGCACCACGAGGCTCGTGAGCAGCAGGAGGGCGCCGACGACCCCGGCCGCCGCGTACGCCGCAGGCGGCAGCCCGGGCGCGATCACGGGCAGGGTCCGGTCGGCGAAGCCGTACGCGAAGAGCAGCATGATCAGCGGCACGCTCCAGTGGGCGCGCACCGGCACCCCGCCCACACTGCCGATCCTGACCGTACCCCGCATCTCGCTCACCGCCGTCCGCTTCTTCCATCGTCCGTCGCGAACCCCTCCGACCGGAAACGTGTGCGATGACGTTTTTCACCCGTTCCGGGGCAGTTCCCCGAGCGGGGCGGTCTCCTCCGGGACGGGGAGGGCCGGCCGCGCCCGGGTGGAGAGATCGACCCTCGGCGCGCGGCGGCGCAGCCGCTCGGCAACGGCGTCGGCGTCGGCGTCGCCCGCCGGAACCGACACCGCGAGCAGCGCGTAGTCCTCGGTGGGCCACAGCAGGACGCACACCACGGGCCGACCCGGCCGTACGGCGACGAAGTCCCGTCCACCGTGGTGACCGCGCACCCCGAGGCACAGCACCCCGGGCACCCACACCCCCCGCCCGGCGGCCCCGCGCAGCGCACGCCACCAGTCGGGCTCGGCGATCACCCGGCTCACCCCGGCGAGCGGCACCCGGACGTCCCCGTGCCGGGCGAGGGGCCTCTCCCACCACGCCAGCCGTACGACGAGGTCGTCGCCCCGGACGAGCAGCCGGGCCATCGCTCAGTCCTGCTTCCCCGGCCCGCTCCGCGATCCGGCCAGCGCCGGGATCGTCCCGCCGGCCAGCACCTCCGCCCTGCGGCGGGCGGACAGCTGGTGGTGGACCGGGTACGACTCGTCGCGGGTGGTGTTGCGCAGGCTCAGGGCCGGCGGAGCGTCGGGGGCGAGGGCGGTGTGCGGGTCGTCGAGGCGGAGCCGGTCGCCCTCGCTGACGCGGTCGTAGTCGGCGGGGTCGTCGAACTCCAGGGCGAGGACACCGAAGTTGGCGAGGTTCTGCCAGTGGATGCGGGCGTAGGACTTGGCGACGATGACCCGCAGACCGAGGTGGCGCGGGGTGATCGCGGCGTGCTCGCGGGAGGAGCCCTGCCCCCAGTTCTCCCCGGCGACGATGAAGTGCCCTCCGCCGTCCCGGGTGGGGGCGGCCCGGCGCGGGTAGTCGGGGTCGAGCCGGGTGAGGGTGAACTCGGCGAGCTTGGGGATGTTGGAGCGCAGCGGCAGCACCTTGGCGCCGGCGGGCGAGATCTCGTCGGTGGAGACGTCGTCGCCGGCCTTGAGCAGGACCGGCGCCTCGATGGTCTCGGGCATCGGATCGAGTGGGGGCAGGGCGGAGATGTTGGGCCCGCGCTCCAGCTCCACTCCGGCCGCCTCGTCCGGGGGCAGCGGCGGTTCCAGCATGGACGTGTTGACCGTGGCCCGCTCCGGCAGCTCGACGGCCGGGCAGGCGACCTGTTCGCGCTCCGCCCAGTCCCGCGGGTCGGTGATGACACCGGTCAGCGCGGACACGGCGGCGGTCTCCGGGGAGCACAGCCACACCGCGTCGTCCTCGGTGCCGGAGCGGCCGCGGAAGTTGCGCGGGAAGGTGCGCAGGGAGTTGCGGCCGGCGGCCGGGGCCTGGCCCATGCCGATGCAGCCGAGGCAGCCGGCCTGGTGCAGCCGGGCCCCGGCGGCGATCAGGTCGAAGACGGCGCCCATGCGGGTGAGGTCCTGGAGGATCTCCCGGGAGGTCGGATTGACGTCGAAGCTCACGCCGGGCGCGGTCTGGCGGCCGCGGACGATCGCGGCGGCGACGGCGAAGTCCCGCAGGCCGGGGTTGGCGGACGAACCGATCACCACCTGGTCGGCCCGCTCCCCCGCCACCTCGCGCACGGGCACCACGTTGCCGGGCGAGGACGGCCGGGCGATCAGCGGCTGTAGCGTGGCGAGGTCGAGTTCCTCCTCCTCGTCGTAGCGGGCGTCCGGTGCGGCGACGATCTCGGTGAAGTCCTCCTCGCGGCCCTCCGCCCGCAGGAACGCGCGCACGGCGTCGTCGGCGGGGAACACGCTGGCGGTGGCGCCGAGTTCGGCACCCATGTTGGCGATGACGTGCCGGTCCATCGCAGTCAGCCCGGCCAGTCCTGGGCCGTGGTACTCCAGGACGCGGTTGACCCCGCCCTTGACGCCGTGCCGGCGCAGCAGCTCCAGGATCACGTCCTTGGCGCTGCACCACGGGGGCAGCTCGCCGGTCAGCCGGATCCCCCGGATCGCCGGCATGCGCAGGTACAGCGGCCGCCCGGCCATGGCCAGCGCCACCTCGAGACCGCCCGCCCCGACCGCCAGCATGCCCAGCGAGCCGGCGGCGCAGGTGTGGGAGTCGGAGCCGGCCAGGCTGCGGCCGGGGATGCCGAAGCGCTGCATGTGCGTGGGGTGCGAGACGCCGTTGCCCGGTTTGGAGTACCAGAGCCCGAACCGGCGTACCGCCGACCGCAGGAAGGCGTGGTCCTCCGCGTTGCGCTCGTCGGTCTGCAGCAGGTTGTGGTCGACGTACTGCACGCTGACCTCGGTGCGGACCCGGTCCAGGCCGAGCGCCTCCAGCTCCTGCATCACCAGCGTGCCGGTGGCGTCCTGGGTGAGGGTCTGGTCGACCCGCAGCCCGATCTCCTCACCGGGCACCATGCGCCCCGCCACCAGATGCTCCTCGACGAGCCGCCCCACCACCGTCCCCTTGGCGCCGTATCCCACACCCATCGCCGCACCTCCCAGCACAGCCGGTTCCCGCCACTACGGTTTCCGGGTACCCACGGCCGCACCGGTCACCGCCCGCCGCCCCTGGCCAGGGCCTTTGGTTCGTTTGAAGGGAGCGAGCCTGCTCACCCGGACGACATGGTCCGGTCGAACGACGAGATCGCCGCGCTGTTCGCCGAGTACGCGGACCTGATCTCCATCACCGGTGGAGACGCGTACAAGGCACGCGTCTACGAGAAGGCGGCCCGGTCGGTGGGCGGCTACCACGCCGACGTGGCCACCCTTGACCTCAAGGCCCTGCTGGAGATCCCGAACGTCGGCAAGTCGATCGCCGAGAAGATCACCGAGTACGTCCGCACCGGCAACGTGCCCGCCGTCGAGGAACTGCGGGCGAGGATCCCCGTCGGCGTACGGCGGCTCGCGGCCATTCCCACCCTCGGCCCGAAGACGGAGGAGAACATCCTCCACGGCATCGAACTCCTGCGGTCCTCCGGCGACCGCGTCCTGCTGGATGCCGCCATGGACCTCGCCGAGGACGTCATCGGCGCGCTGTCCCAGGTCACCGGCTGCCAGAGGTGCGCCTACGCCGGCTCGCTGCGCCGGCTCCGCGAGGCCATCGGCGACCTCGACATCCTCGTGGCCGCCAGGAAGCCGGTACCGGTCATGCGGGCGTTCACCGAGCTGGCGTACGTCTCGGAGGTCATCACGCACGGCGAGAAGAAGACATCGATCCGCACGGCCAAGGGGCTCCCCGTCGAACTGCGGGTGGTGGCGCCGGGCTCCTGGGGCACGGCACTGCAGTACTTCACCGGCTCCAAGGCGCACAACATCCGGACCCGGGAACTGGCCGTGCACCAGAAGCTCAAGTTGTCCGAGTACGGGCTGTTCGACGCCGAGAGCGGGAAGAAGATCGTCTCCGAGACCGAGGAGGAGGTCTACGACCGGCTCGGCCTGCCCTGGATCCCGCCGGCGCTGCGCGAGGACCGCGGGGAGACCGAGGCCGGCCTGCGCGGCGAACTGCCCGAACTGGACGAGGAGTCGGACCTCCTGGGTGACCCGCACACCCACACCGACCTCACCGACGGCCTCGCCCCGCTGGAAGACATGGTCGCCGCCGCGGCCGAGCGGGGCTTCGCCTACTACGCGGTGACCGATCACGGACCGGACCTGTCCATGCAGCGGATGACCGACGCACGCATGCTGGCCCAGCGTGAGCAGGTGCGAGAACTGGACGGCGCATTCGGCGGGAATCGCGACGGCCGCGGTGGCATGCGGCTGCTGCCCGGGGCGGAACTCAACATCGGCCCGGACGGTGAAGTGGACTGGCCGGATGAGTTCCTGGCCGGGTTCGACCTGTGCGTCGCCTCCGTGCACTCGCATTTCAACCAATCCCGCGAGGCGCTGACCCGACGGATCGTACGGGCCTGCGAGAGCCCGTACATCAACATCATCGGCCACCCCACCGCCCGCATCATCGGCAAACGGCCGGGCATCGACGCCGACCTCGACGAGGTCTTCGCCGCGTGCGCGCGCACCGGCACCGCCCTGGAGATCAACGCCCACCGGACCGCCTCGACCTGCGCGACGAGGACATCCTGCGGGCCAGGCGTCACGGGGTGCGGTTCGCCATCGACAGCGACGCCCACTCCACCCTCCACCAAGCGCCGACCTCACCTTGCCGGCTTCTTCATCTTGGTCTGAGCGAGTGAAGAAGGCCGCCACGCTGGCATGGCGGCCCTTCTTCATACCTTGGCGCAGGTAGAAACGGTCCTGCAGCCACCTGCTGAGGTGGGGCGGGTGGGACTCGAACCCACGGCCGACGGATTATGAGTCCGCTGCTCTAACCGGCTGAGCTACCGCCCCATAGCGGCGTGTCGCGTACATGTGTGCGCGCCGTCTGCCGCAGCATAGCCGCTCATACGATCTCCTGCTTCGGATGCCCGGCTTCTGCGCTGCTTCCTGACCTTGAGACTTCGCGGGCGGGCGCGGCGGTTCCCACGGACATGAAAAAGGACCCCTGAGGGGCCCTCGTTCGCGCGCTCCCCCGACTGGACTCGAACCAGTAACCTGCCGGTTAACAGCCGGCTGCTCTGCCAATTGAGCTACGGAGGACCGAAGCTCCCCCGACTGGACTCGAACCAGTAACCTGCCGGTTAACAGCCGGCTGCTCTGCCAATTGAGCTACGGAGGATCGCCTCGTTGCATCGAACGTACCTACCTGGGTATTCGCCAGGGGGCGGGCGCTCGCTGCGACACATACATTAGCGCAAGCAGGGGGGTGCTCCGCCAATCGGTTCTCCCCCCGGCGCCGACGCCTGCACCGCAGACCCACACAACAGGGAAGGGTGGCCGCCATGCGCTACCGGCTCACGTTCCTCGCCGGACTGGCCCTCGGTTACGTACTCGGCACGAGGGCCGGCCGCGAGCGCTACGAGCAGCTCAAGAAATCGGCCCAGCGGATCGCCGAGAATCCCGCGGTCCGCAACACCGCCGAGACCGCCGCCCAGCAGGGCCGCCAGTACGCCAGCAAGGCCTTCCACACGGTGAGCGACAAGGTCGGCGACCGCGTCCCCGCCTCCGTCGCCGACCGCGTCCGCTCCCTGCGCGAACGCAACATCAACGGCACCCCGGACGACGACTGGGGCACGAGCAACACGTAGGGGCAGCGCTTCACAGCACCGGTGCACTGCAACCCCCCAGGGCGCGGGGCTGTATCGATCGGCGGCTCCGCCGCGGGGCGCGACCAGCCACAACGCGCCCGCAGCCGCCGAACGCACAGCCGCCGCACGGCGACAACGCGCCCCCGGCCGAAGCAAGCGCGGCGGTACGGCAAAATCCTCGGTATGGGGATAGTCGCCGGCTTGGACAGCTCACCCGATTTCACGCGCATCGTCGTCTGTGACGCGGACACGGGCGCCGTGCTGCGCCAGGGGTACGCCCCGCACCCGGTGGACACACCGGAGGGCGGCGGCCGCCCCAGCGACGTCGACCCGCAGGCCTGGCTGCTGTCCCTCGGCGAGGCCGCGGGCGGCGGTCTGCTGGAGGGCGTGCAGGCCATCGGCGTGTCGGCGCAGCCCAACGCCCTGGTCCCGCTGGACGCCCAGGGCGGCACGGTGCGCCCCGCGCTGGTCGGCGGTGACAAGCGCGCGCAGGTCGCGGCGGCCGACCTGATCGACTCCCTCGGCGGCCGGGAGGCCTGGGCGCAGGGCGTGGGCTGTGTCCCGCAGGCCGCGCAGCCCGTGACCAAGCTGCGCTGGCTGGCCAAGAGCGAACCCGAGAACGCGCGCCGTACGGCCGTACTGCTCCAGGCGCACGACTGGCTGGTGTGGCAGCTGCTCGGCCGGCCGGTGCGGCGGACCACCGACCGGGGCGGGGCGTCCGGCACCGGGTACTGGTCGGCGGGCAGCGGCGCCTACCGGCCGGACCTGGTCGAGCTGGCGCTCGGTCACCAGGCCATGCTGCCCGAGGTGATCGGCCCGTCCGACGCGGCCGGTACGACACCGGAGGGACTGCTGATCTCCGCCGGCACCGGGGAGACCATGGCCGCCGCGTTCGGGCTGGGCATCGGGCTCGGGGACGCGGTCGTCTCGCTCGGCGCCTCCGGCTCCGTGATGGCCGTGCACCCCGAGGCACTCGCCGACCAGTCCGGGATGATCACCTCCCTGGCCGACGCCACCGGCATGCACCTCCCGGTCGTCACCACCCTGAACGCGGTGCGCGCCCTGCGCGGCGCCGCCGAACTCCTCGGCCTGCCGGACCTGGAGAGCCTGTCCGAGCTGGCGATGAAGTCGACGCCGGGCGCCCACGGGCTCGTCCTGCTGCCCTACCTGGAAGGTGAGCGCACGCCCAGCCTGCCGCACACCGCCGGCACGCTCGCCGGGCTGCGGCGGGAGTCGATGAAGCCCGAGCACCTGGCGCGGGCCGCGTTCGAGGGGATGCTGTGCGGGCTCGCCGACGCGCTGGACGTGCTGCGCGGCCGGGGCGTGGACGTACGGCGGATCTTCCTGCTGGGCCAGGCCGCCGAACTGCCCGCGGTGCAGGCGGCGGCGCCGGCGCTGTTCGGCGCGCAGGTCGTCGTACCGCAGCCCGCCGACTACGCGGCGATCGGTGCCGCGCGGCAGGCCGCCTGGGCGCTCGGCGTGTCGCAGGGCACCCTCGACCCGCGCACCCCGCCGGCCTGGCAGGGCGCGGCGGCGCAGGTCCTGGAGCCGGGCGACGAACTGCCCGTGGGCCAGGCGGTGCGCCAGCAGTACATGTCCGTACGGGAGCAGACCCACCCCGGGGCGTTCCGGGTGTAGGCGACGGTGCGGCCCGCGGCCGGGCGGCGGGGGGGGCGGCCCGCGGCCGGGTGACGGAGGCGACCCACGAGCCGCCCGCGCGCGGCGCGCCCGTAGCTCGCGGCGCGCGTTGCGCCCGTAGCTCAATGGGCCGCCTCTTGGGTTAATCGGTTGAGGTAACGCGGGTGGAGTGTCCGACGATAGGTGCCAGGGGCACACCGACCGGCCCCCGCCGACCGACTCCGAGAGACGCAGCGTGCTCATACGACTTCTACGGACCTATCTGAGGCCCTACCGGAAACCCATCGCCCTGCTGGTGCTGCTGCAGTTCCTGCAGACCTGCGCCACCCTCTACCTGCCCACGCTGAACGCCCACATCATCGACAACGGTGTCGTCAAGGGCGACACGGACTACATCCTGTCCTTCGGTGCCCTGATGATCGGCATCTCGCTGGTGCAGGTCGTGTGCAACATGGGCGCCGTGTACTTCGGCGCCCGTACCGCCGCCGCGCTGGGCCGGGACGTCCGCGCC
Organism: Streptomyces sp. L2; assembly: GCF_004124325.1. NCBI lineage: Bacteria > Bacillati > Actinomycetota > Actinomycetes > Kitasatosporales > Streptomycetaceae > Streptomyces > Streptomyces sp. L2. Next base: position 5,542,268 of record NZ_QBDT01000001.1, on the reverse strand, counting down.
GCCGTCTTCGACCAGGTGCAGTCGTTCTCGGCGCGTGAGGTGGGTCACTTCGGCGCGCCCTCCCTCATCACCCGGACGACCAACGACGTCACGCAGGTCCAGATGCTGGCCCTGATGACGTTCACGCTGATGGTGTCGGCGCCCATCATGTGCGTCGGCGGCATCGTGATGGCGCTCGGTCTGGACGTGCCGCTGTCGGGCGTCCTCGTCGCGGTCGTGCCCGTCCTCGGCATCTGCGTCACGCTGATCGTGCGCCGGCTGCGGCCGCTGTTCCGGTCCATGCAGGTCCGCCTCGACACGGTGAACCGGGTGCTGCGCGAGCAGATCAGCGGCAACCGGGTGATCCGCGCGTTCGTCCGCGACGGCTACGAGCAGGAGCGGTTCGGGAAGGCCAACGGCGACCTGACCGACATGCAGCTGGCCACCGGCCGGATGCTCGCGCTGATGTTCCCGATGGTCATGACCGTGGTGAACCTGTCCTCGATCGCGGTCGTGTGGTTCGGCGCGCACCGCATCAACAGCGGCGGGATGCAGATCGGCGACCTGACCGCGTTCCTCGCCTATCTGATGCAGATCGTGATGTCGGTGATGATGGCCACCTTCATGTTCATGATGGTGCCGCGCGCGGAGGTGTGCGCCGAGCGCATCCAGGAGGTCCTGACGACCGACTCCAGCGTGGTGCCGCCGTCGGCGCCGGTCACCGAGCTGCGCCGGCACGGGCACCTGGAGATCCGGGCCGCCGGGTTCCGCTATCCGGGTGCCGAGGAGCCGGTACTGAAGTCCATCGACCTGGTGGCCCGGCCGGGTGAGACGACCGCCGTGATCGGCTCGACGGGCAGCGGCAAGTCGACGCTGCTCGGCCTGGTGCCGCGGCTGTTCGACGCCACCGAGGGCGAGGTCCTCGTGGACGGCGTCGAGGTGCGGGAGCTAGGCCCTGAGCTGCTGGCGAAGACGGTCGGGCTGGTGCCGCAGAAGCCGTACCTGTTCGCGGGGACGGTCGCCACCAACCTGCGCTACGGCAACCCGGACGCCACCGACGAGGAGCTGTGGCACGCGCTGGAGGTGGCGCAGGCGAAGAACTTCGTCAGCGAGCTGGAGGGCGGGCTGAACGCGCCGATCGCGCAGGGCGGCACGAACGTCTCCGGCGGCCAGCGCCAGCGCCTCGCCATCGCGCGCACCCTGGTGCAGCGCCCGGAGATCTACCTCTTCGACGACTCCTTCTCCGCGCTGGACTACGCGACCGACGCGGCGCTGCGGGCGGCGCTCTCCGAGGAGACCGCCGAGGCGACCGTGGTGATCGTCGCCCAGCGGGTGGCGACCATCCGGGACGCCGACCGGATCGTCGTCCTGGACGAGGGCCGGGTGGTCGGCACAGGCCGGCACCACGAGTTGATGGCGGGCAACGAGACCTACCGGGAGATCGTGCTCTCCCAGCTCACGGAAGCGGAGGCTGCCTGATGGCCGGGCCCATGGGACGCATGATGGCCGGGGGCGGCCCCGACCAGCGCTCGATGGACTTCAAGGAGTCCGGCAAACGCCTCGTCGGCCAGTTCAGGCCCGAGCGCCTCGTCATCGGCTGTCTGCTGATGTGCGTGGTGGTCAGCGTCGGCCTGAACGTGATCGGCCCGAAGATCCTCGGCAAGGCCACCGACCTGGTGTTCGGCGGGATCATCGGCCGGCAGATGCCCGCCGGGGCGACCAAGGAGCAGGTCCTCGACTCGATGCGCGCGCACGGCAAGGGCGCCGTCGCGGACATGCTGCAGAGCACCGACTTCACGCCCGGCAAGGGCATCGACTTCACCGCCGTCGGCAACGTCCTGCTGCTCGCGCTCGGCACCTTCCTGGTGGCCGGTCTGCTGATGGCGGTGGCGACACGGCTGGTCACGCTGGCCGTGAACCGGACGATGTACCGGATGCGGGAGGCCGTGCAGACGAAGCTGTCGCGGCTGCCGCTGTCGTACTTCGACCGGCGTCAGCGCGGCGAGGTGCTGTCCCGGGCGACCAACGACATCGACAACATCGGGCAGACGCTCCAGCAGTCGATGGGCCAGTTGATCAACGCGCTGCTGACCATCATCGGCGTGCTCGCCATGATGTTCTACGTCTCCTGGATCCTGGCGCTGGTCGCCCTGGTGACCGTGCCGCTGTCGTTCGTGGTGGCCACCCGGGTGGGCAAGCGGTCGCAGCCGCACTTCGTGCAGCAGTGGCGCTCCACCGGCAAGCTGAACGCGCACGTGGAGGAGATGTACAGCGGGCACACCCTGGTGAAGGTGTTCGGCCGGCAGCAGGAGTCGGCGAAGCAGTTCGCCGAGCAGAACGAGGCACTGTACGAGGCGTCGTTCAAGGCGCAGTTCAACAGCGGCGTCATGCAGCCGCTGATGATGTTCGTGTCGAACCTGAACTACGTGCTGGTGGCCGTGGTCGGCGGCCTGAGGGTCGCGTCCGGCTCGCTCTCCATCGGTGACGTGCAGGCCTTCATCCAGTACTCGCGGCAGTTCTCGATGCCGCTGACGCAGGTGGCGTCGATGGCGAACCTGGTGCAGTCGGGTGTCGCCTCGGCCGAGCGGATCTTCGAACTCCTGGACGCGGAGGAGCAGGAGGCGGATCCGGTGCCGGGCCTGCGGCCCGAGGAGCTGCGCGGGCGGGTGGAACTGGAGCACGTGTCGTTCCGCTACGACCCGGAGAAGCCGCTCATCGAGGACCTGTCGCTGAAGGTGGAGCCCGGCCACACGGTGGCGATCGTCGGCCCCACCGGCGCGGGCAAGACCACGCTGGTCAACCTGCTGATGCGGTTCTACGACGTCTCCGGCGGCCGGATCACCCTGGACGGCGTGGACATCCAGAAGATGTCCCGCGACGAACTGCGTTCCGGGATCGGCATGGTCCTCCAGGACACCTGGCTGTTCGGCGGCACCATCGCGGAGAACATCGCCTACGGCGCTGGAGTAAAGGGGGGTGCGCGAAGCGCACTCGGTCAGGGTGGTGGCGGGCGACGGGCGGGCGAGGTCACCCGGGGCGAGATCGAGGAGGCCGCCCGGGCCGCCCACGCCGACCGGTTCGTCCGCACCCTCCCCGAGGGCTACGACACCGTGATCGACGACGAGGGCACGGGCGTCTCCGCCGGTGAGAAGCAGCTCATCACCATCGCGCGGGCGTTCCTGTCCGACCCGGTGATCCTGGTCCTCGACGAGGCGACGTCGTCCGTCGACACCCGCACCGAGGTGCTGATCCAGAAGGCGATGGCCAAGCTCGCGCACGGCCGCACGTCCTTCGTGATCGCCCACCGCCTCTCCACGATCCGGGACGCGGACACCATCCTGGTCATGGAGAACGGCTCCATCGTCGAACAGGGCGCCCACGCGGAGCTGCTGGCCGCCGACGGGGCGTACGCCCGCCTCTACAAGGCGCAGTTCGCGCAGGCGGTGGCGGAGGTGGACTGAGGGGCCCCCTCACAAGGCAGCCCCGCGCCCCAAAGGGGCGCGGGGCTGTGTCGATCTGCGGCTCCGCCGCGTGGGCGCGACCAGCCACGACGGCGCCGCGGCCAACGAAGCGCAGTCGGTCGGGGACGTCAGTCCAGATACCCGCGCAGCTGGTCGGCGAAGGTATGGTCCCGCAGCTTGTTGAGAGTCTTGGACTCGATCTGCCGTATCCGCTCCCGCGTCACCCCGAAGATCCGCCCGATCTCCTCCAGCGTGCGCGGCCGCCCGTCCATCAGCCCGTACCGCAGCTGTACGACCTTCCGCTCCCGCTCGCCGAGCGTGGACAGCACCGCCTCCAGGTGCTGGCGCAGCAGCAGGAACGCGGCGGACTCGACGGGGCTCGTGGCGTCGCCGTCCTCGATGAGGTCACCGAGCGCGACGTCGTCCTCCTCGCCGACCGGCGCGTGCAGCGACACCGGTTCCTGGGCCAGGCGCAGCACCTCGCCGACCCGCTCGGGCGGCAGGTCGAGGTGGGCCGCGACCTCGTCGGGCGTCGGCTCGTAGCCCCGCTCCTGCAGCATCCGCCGCTGGACGCGCACGACCCGGTTGATCAGCTCGACGACGTGCACGGGGACCCGGATGGTGCGGGCCTGGTCGGCGAGGGCGCGGGACATGGCCTGGCGGATCCACCAGGTGGCGTAGGTGGAGAACTTGTAGCCGCGGGCGTAGTCGAACTTCTCGACGGCGCGGATGAGTCCGAGGTTGCCTTCCTGCACGAGGTCGAGCATGGTGAGCCCGCGGCCGACGTACCGTTTCGCTACGGACACCACGAGCCGCAGGTTGGCCTCGATGAGCCGCCGCTTGGCCATCCGGCCCAGCACGACGAGCCGGTCCAGGTCGAGCGCCAACTGGCTGTCCAGATCAGGTGTGTTGAGGAGTTTCTCCTCGGCGAACAGCCCGGCTTCGACACGGCGGGCGAGCTCGACCTCCTCGGCGGCGCTGAGCAGCGGGATACGGCCGATCTCGCGCAGGTACTGGCGGAACAGGTCGGCGGAGGGGCCGCTGGTGTCGGCGCGGGCGGCGGCGGCCGGCGCCTCGACGGGTCCGGCGGCCTCCTCCGGCTCCTCGGCCAGCGCCTCGGCGGGCGGTTCCGCCGGCTCGGCGACCGCCTCCGGGTGGAGCGGGCCGCGGCTCTGCGGGGGCACGGCCACGAGAACGTCGCTCTCCGCGTCCGGTTCTTCGGCGGTGCTGGTGGCGCTGGTGCTGCTGTCGGTCTGGGTGAGGGTCTGGGTCTGCACGGGGGCGACCTCCAGGATGATCGCTGCGGAGGTGTGCGGCAGCGGTACTTCGGCCTGAGCCCACGGCTCGCACTCCGCGGTCTCGGGCACCGCCCCCAGTGTGGGGTAAGACACATACTCGCCACGAGGGGCGTGCGGTGACTTTTTGCATCCGCTTCGTGACCGACTGGTGATCGATCGGCCGGTGACCGACAGGCCGGCACGGGATCAGACACGCGGGTCCGCCGGTGCCCGGGGACGGCTCAGAGCGCGTCCGCGCCCCGTTCGCGCAGGGCCTGGTCGTACTGTTGGAGGACCCACATCTCGTTCTGGACGGCGGCGAGTTGGGCGGGGTCGCCGCCCGTGGAGAGGCGGGTGAGCTGGGACTGGATGTCGCGGATGCGGCGTTCGACGGCGCGGCGGCGGATCTGGACGAGGACCGTGCCGGCGTAGGTGTCGTCGACGGTGCGGCGCATGATCGGCTCGACGGCGAGTTCGGTGACCATGGCGCGGACGGCGTCGTCGGCCGCGGCCTCGCGGACCCGGACCAGGTACTCCTGCGGGTCCTGGACGCCGTACTCGGCGCCGCCGGACTCGGCGATCGTCTGGCGTACGGCGGCGTAGGGCGGTGCCGTGAACTCGTCGACGCCGTACGCGTCGAAGGCCGGGGAGACCAGTTCGGGGCGCTGGAGGGCGAGTTTGAGGAGTTCGCGTTCGGCCGCGTAGACCGGGTTGCGGAGGGTGAGGGCCGGACCGCCGGGCCGCTGCTGGGGGGCGGTCTCCCACTGCTGCTGCGGGCCGCGGGGCGGCTGCGGGCCGCCGCCGCCCTTGACGCCGCGCTCGCGGGCCCAGCGGGCCAGTTGGGCCACCCGCTTGACGACGAACTGGGTGTCGAGGATGCCGAGCAGACCGGCCAGTTCGACGGCGACCTCGTGCTGCGCGCCGCTGTTCTTGATGCGGGCCACGATCGGCGCGCACTCGTCCAGTGCGGCGGCGCGGCCGGCCGGGGTGTCCAGGTCGTAGCGGCTCACGACGTGGCGGAGGGCGAACTCGAACAGCGGGGTGCGGGGCTCGGCCAGCTCGGCGACGGCCTCGTCGCCCTTGGCGAGCCGCAGCTCGCAGGGGTCCATGCCGTCCGGAGCGATCGCGATGTACGTCTCGGCGGCGAACTTCTGGTCGTCCTCGAAGGCGCGCAGGGCAGCCTTCTGCCCGGCCGCGTCGCCGTCGAAGGTGAAGATCACGCGGGCCGAGCCGTTGTCCATCAGCAGCCGGCGGAGGATCTTGATGTGCTCGCCGCCGAACGCCGTGCCGCAGGTGGCGATGGCGGTGGTCACCCCGGCGAGGTGGCAGGCCATGACGTCGGTGTAGCCCTCGACGACGACGGCCCGGCTGGCCTTGGCGATGTGCTGCTTGGCCAGGTCGATGCCGTACAGCACCTGGGACTTCTTGTAGATCGGCGTCTCGGGCGTGTTCAGGTACTTGGGGCCGGTGTCCGCCTCGTACAGCTTGCGGGCGCCGAAGCCGACGACCTCGCCGCCGATGTCCCGGATCGGCCACATCAGGCGGCCCCGGAACCGGTCGATGGGCCCGCGCCGGCCCTCCTGGGCGAGGCCGGACAGCAGCAGTTCCTTGTCGCTGAAGCCCTTGCCGCGCAGGAAGCGGATGAGGTGGTCCCAGCCCTGGGGGCTGTAGCCGACGCCGAAGTGGACGGCGGCCGCCTGGTCGAAGCCGCGCTCGGCGAGGAAGACCCGGCCGGTCTCGGCCTCGGGGCTGCTCGCGAGCTGCTCGGCGAACCACTGCGCGGCGACCTTGTGCGCCTCGACCAGGCGGATCCGCTCGCCCCGCTGGTGGGCCGGGTTGTACCCGCCCTCCTCGTACCGCAGGGTGATGCCGGCCTGGGCGGCGAGCCGCTCCACCGCCTCCGAGAAGGAGAGGTGGTCCACCTTCATCACGAAGGTGATGGTGTCGCCGCCCTCCTGGCAGCCGAAGCAGTGGAAGAGTCCCTTGCTGGGGCTGACCTGGAAGGACGGCGACTTCTCGTCGTGGAACGGGCAGAGTCCCTTGAGGTTCCCGCCGCCCGCGTTTCGCAGCTGGAGGTACTCGGAGACCACGGCGTCGATCGGAACCGCGTCCCGAACCGCCTTCACGTCCTCGTCGTTGATCCGTCCAGCCACGAGGTGATTCTACGGGGACGGTGTGACAGCACCGGCCCTGAGGGAGGTCAGGGAACGAGGCTGTCGAGCGGTACGTGCGGGTCGGCCAGCGCCTCCGGGTCCACCGCCGCCCCGGACCGGATCAGCGCCTGGATCGGCTCTGTGACATCCCACACATTCACGTTCATCCCGGCCAGCACCTTGCCCTCCCGGACCCAGAACGCGATGAACTCCCGCTTCCCGGCGTCACCCCGGATGACCACCTCGTCGTACGACCCCGGCGGCGCCCATCCGCTGTACTCCATCCCCAGGTCGTACTGGTCGGAGAAGAAGTAGGGCAGGCGGTCGTAGGTGCCCTCCTTGCCGAGCATGGCGCGGGCCGCGGCCGGGCCGCCGTTCAGGGCGTTGGCCCAGTGCTCCACCCGCAGCCGGGTGTCGAAGAGGGCGTGCGGGAAGGAGGCGACGTCACCGGCCGCGTAGATGTCGGGGTCGGAGGTCCGCAGCCGGGAGTCCACGGTGATCCCGCCGCCGTGCGCCCGCTCGGCCAGCTCCAGGCCCGCCGCCTTGGCCAGGCCCGTGCGCGGCTCCGCGCCGATCGCCGCGAGGACGGCGTGCGCCGGGTGCTCCTCGCCGTCGTCGGTGCGGGCGGCGAGGACCATGCCGTCCTGGCCGACGATCTCGGTGAGCTTCACCCCGAAGTGGAAGCGGACGCCGTGCTCGCGGTGCAGCGCGCCGAACACGTTGCCCAGCTCGGGGCCGAGGACGCCGTGCAGCGGGGTGGGCGTCGGCTCGATCACGGTGACCTCGGCGCCGTACTCCCGGGCCGCCGCCGCGACCTCCAGTCCGATCCAGCCGGCGCCCGCGATCACCAGGTGCCCGTTGTCCCGGCCGAGGGAGCCGAGGACGCCCTTGAGCCGCTCGGCGTGGGCGAGCCGGCGCAGGTGGTGGACGCCCGCGAGGTCGGTGCCGGGGATGTCGAGGCGGCGGGGCTCGGCGCCCGTGGCGAGCAGCAGCTTGTCGTAGTGGACGAGGGTGCCGTCGTCGCCGAACCGGACCGTCTTGGCGTACCGGTCGACGGCGTCGACGGTCTGGCCGAGGTGGAGCTCGATGTCGTTGCGCGCGTACCAGGCGGGCTCGTGCACGAAGACCTTGTCGCGCTCCTCCTTGCCGAGCAGGTAGCCCTTGGACAGCGGGGGCCGCTCGTACGGGTGGTCGCGTTCGTCGCAGATCAGTATCACGCGGCCGCTGAACCCCTCCGCCCGCAGCGTCTCGGCCGCCTTCGCGCCGGCGAGGCCGCCTCCGACGATGACGAATGTCTGATCCGCGTCGACCACTTGATGCCTCCTCGTAAGGGTGCCGCCACATGCGAGCGTCCCGCACGCGGCGTGTTGCGGGAAGGGGGAGTGACCCGATCAGGCCACTCGGGGGCACATTCCTCTCACATATGCCCCGTCAGTCTCGCGTGCAGCGAGCGGGCGGAGGCGTCCGTGAGGGAGGCGATCTGGTCGACGATCACCCGTTTGCGCGCGTGATCGTCCGATGCCCCGTCGAACAGCGCCCGAAACTGCGGGTCCAGCCCGTCGGGCGCGCGGGTGGTGAGCGCCTCCGCGAGTTCGGCGACGACGACCCGCTGGTCGGCGCGCAGCCGCTCCTGCTCGGCCCGCTGCATCACATACCGGTCGGCGACCGCCTTGAGCACCGCGCACTCCAGGCGGGCCTCGCGGGGTACGACGAGTTCGGCGTCGTAGCGCGTGAGCCTGCCGCTGCCGTACGCCGCCCGGGTGGCGCCCTCGGCGGCCAGGCAGAACCGGCCGATGAGCTGGCTGGTGGCGTCCTTCAGGCGGGCCTGGGCGACCGCCGTGCCGTCGTAGCCGTGCGGCCACCACTCCTGGTCCTGGAGGCGGTCCAGGGCGGCGGCGAGTTCGGCGGGGTCGGTGTCCGCCGGGACGTACCGGCCGACGGCGACCTCGAACACGGCCTGCCGCTCGGGCTCGGCGTGCAGGCAGTTGGGGTCGATGTGACCGGCGTGCAGGCCGTCCTCCACGTCGTGCACCGAGTAGGCCACGTCGTCCGACCAGTCCATGACCTGCGCCTCGAAGCAGGTGCGGGTGCCGGGCGCGTACGCGCGGACCCAGTCGAACACCGGGCGGTCGTCCTCGTACGCCCCGAACTTCGGGGACGCCGGGTCGGTGGGGTGGGCACCACGCGGCCAGGGGTACTTGGTGGCGGCGTCCAGGGCGGCCCGGGTGAGGTTGAGGCCGACCGAGCCCTCGGGCGTGAAGCGCTTGGGTTCGATGCGGGTCAGCAGGCGCAGCGACTGGGCGTTGCCCTCGAAGCCGCCGCAGTCGTCGGCGAACTCGTTCAGGGCCTGTTCGCCGTTGTGACCGAAGGGGGGATGGCCGAGGTCGTGGGAGAGGCAGGCCGCCTCCACCAGGTCGGGATCGCAGCCGAGGGCCGCGCCCAGCTCGCGGCCCACCTGGGCGCATTCGAGGGAGTGCGTGAGGCGGGTGCGGGGGCTGGCGTCCCAGGCGTGGGTGCGGGTGCCGGGCGTGACGACCTGGGTCTTGCCGGCGAGGCGGCGGAGGGCCGAGGAGTGCAGGATGCGGGCGCGGTCGCGTTGGAAGGCGGTGCGGCCTGGGCGTTTGTCGGGTTCCGGGGCGAAGCGGTCGGCTGACGCCGGGTCGTATGCGGTGAGAGTACCTGCGGTGCCTTCCATGGGTCGACAGTACGGGGCGGCTGTGAGAATTGGGGGTTGGCGGTGCGCCTAGTCGTCTGCGTGGAGCTGCTTTTCGGGCGGGTGCGGGTGCGTTGTGGTTGATCGCGCAGTTCCCCGCGCCCCTTTGGGGCGCCGCACTGCGGCCTCCTTTCAAGCTGACGCGAGGTGCACCTCTGCGCTCGCCCTTGCCTCGTCGTAGCGGTGCAGGATCAAGTCGGTCATCGCGTCGTGGGCGCCCAGGGGGGACGAGGCCAGCCAAGGGGTTTTGGTTGCGCATTGGGTGGCGAAGTGGCCGGGGGCTGTGAAGTAGGAGGCGATGGCGATGTGGGGGCGGCCTCGGGCGGTCAGGGCTCGTACGGCTGTGTCGATCGTCGGGGTGGCGGCCGAGGCGTAGGCGGGGATCACCGGGACGCCGAGGCGGGCGGCGAGGAGGCGGGCCGTGCGGCGGGTGTCGGTCGCGGAGTCCGGGTCGCGGGAGCCGGCTGCCGCGAGGACGACGGCGGCGGTGCGGCGGGTGGCGGGGTCGAGGACGGTCGGCCAGCCGGACTCCAGGAGGCGGGTGTGCAGGGCGTCCACCAGGAGGGGGTGCGGGCCGAGCGGGGCCGCCACGCGCGCGTGTGCCGGTGCGGCCGCCGCCAGCTCGGGGATGTCCCGTTTGACGTGGTAGCCGCGGCTGAGGAGCAGCGGTACGAGGACGGCGGGGGCGGTACCGAGGGCGGCGAGGGTGTCGGGGAGCAGGGGCTCGTTCAGCTCGATGTGGCCCAGGTGGATGGGGAGGCCGGGGCGGCGCTCGCGGACCTTGTCCAGCAGGGTCCGTACGGTTCGCAGCGCGCGCGGGTCGCGGCTGCCGTGGGCCACGAGGACCAGGGCGGGCGGTGCGGGGCGGCGGAGACGTGCGGTGCCGGTTCGGGTGCTGGTGCTGTTCGACGCCGTCATGCGGGCAGCCTGCCGGAGGGACGTTGCGCCCCCGTTGCGCTGCCGTCACAGGCATTTTCCGTGGGCTCACGTCGTACGGGTGTGCGGTGTGAGGCGGGGCGGCGCGAAACCGGAACGGCGCCGACCGCGTCCTCCATGGTCGTAACCGATCAGTGGGGGCCGTATGAAGTTCCGCCGACCGCGGTTGCCGCGTACCCGCTCGGGGCAGCGGCGGCTGGTGCGGGCCGTGATGGCCGTGTGCGTGCTGGCGCTGCTTCCGGCCACCTGGCTGTACGTGTCGACGGCCGGCCGGCTGCGGACGGCGGCGGACGTGCCGCGCACCGAGGTCGCGGTGGTGTTCGGCGCGGGCCTGTGGGACGGGGAGCCGTCCCCCTATCTGGCGCACCGGCTGGACGCGGCGGCGAAGCTGTACCGGGCGGGCCGTATCGAGGTCGTGCTGGTCACCGGCGACAACAGCCGGAAGGACTACGACGAGCCGGACGCGATGCGCGCCTATCTGACCCGGCACGGGGTGCCGGACGGGCGGATCGTCAGTGACTACGCCGGATTCGACACCTGGGACTCCTGCGTGCGCGCCAAGAAGATCTTCGGGGTGGACCGGGCCGTACTGATCAGCCAGGGCTTCCACATCCGGCGGGCGGTGGCCCTGTGCGAGGCCGCGGGGGTGGACTCGTACGGCGTCGGGGTCTCCGACAAGCACGACGTGACCTGGTACTACGGCGGGGCGCGCGAGGTGTTCGCGGCGGGCAAGGCGGCGCTGGACGCGGTGTTCCAGCCCGATCCGCGCTTCCTGGGCCCGAAGGAGGCGGGGGTGGCGCGGGCGCTGGGCGGTGAGCGGTGAGCGGTGAGCGGTGAGCGGTGAGCGGTGAGCGGTGAGCGGTGAGCGGGAGCCTCGCTGCTCGCGGGCCGGTGAGCGATGCCTCGCTGCTCGCGGGCCGGTGACCTCACTGGCCGACGGCCCGGGACCTCACTGCTCGCGGGCCGGCGCGGGGAGGTCGCCGTCCCGGCCGTGTAACCGGCGGCGGACCCAGGACGTAACACTCCCCGCGCAGGCTGGGCGGCATGGACACCACCTCGACGCCCACCCACTGCCCGTACTGCGCCCTGCAGTGCGGGATGAACCTCACGCCCCGCCCGCAGGGGGGCGTCGAGGTGACCGAGCGGGCCGGCTTCCCGGTGAACCGGGGCGCGTTGTGCGGCAAGGGCCGTACGGCGGCGCAGGTGCTGTCGCCGGCCGCGCGGCTGACCTCGCCGCTGGTCCGGTCGGGCGGCCGGCTGGTGGAGGCGTCCTGGGCCGAGGCGCTGGACCGGATCGCCGGTGCGCTGCGGGACACGCGCGCGGAGCACGGCGCGGACGCGCTCGGCGTGTTCGGCGGGGGCGGGCTGACGAACGAGAAGGCGTACGCGCTCGGCAAGTTCGCGCGGGTGGTGCTGGGGACCTCGCAGATCGACTACAACGGCCGGTTCTGCATGTCCTCGGCGGCGGCCGCCGGCACGAAGGCGTTCGGTCTGGACCGGGGGCTGCCGTTCCCGCTGGAGGACGTCCCGAGGAGCGGGTGCGTGATCCTGGTCGGCTCCAACCCGGCCGAGACCATGCCGCCCTCGCTGCGGTTCTTCACCGAACTGCGGGAGAACGGCGGCACGTTGATCGTCGTCGACCCGCGCCGCACGAAGACTGCCGAGCAGGCCGACCTGCACCTCGCTCCCCGGCCGGGCACCGATCTGGCGCTGGCGCTGGGCCTGTTGCACCTGGTGGTTGCCGAGGGGCGGACCGACGAGGAGTACATCCGGGACCGGACCACCGGCTGGGAGGAGGCGCGGGCGGCGGCGATGGCGCACTGGCCGGAGCTGGTGGAGCGGATCACGGGGGTGTCCGTTCCCGAACTCCGCGAGGCGGTGCGGCTGTTCTGCGAGCCGGAGTCCGCGATGGTGCTGACGGCGCGCGGGCCGGAGCAGCAGTCCAAGGGCACCGACACGGTCGGCGCGTGGATCAACCTGTGCCTGGCGACCGGCCGGCCGGGGCGCCCGTACTCCGGGTACGGCTGTCTGACCGGGCAGGGCAACGGGCAGGGCGGACGTGAACACGGCCAGAAGGCGGACCAGTTGCCCGGTTACCGCAAGCTGGACGATCCGGCCGCGCGACGGCACGTGGCCGGGGTGTGGGGGGTGGACCCGGACAGCCTGCCGGGCCCGGGACGCAGCGCCTACGAACTCCTCGACGCCCTCGGCACGGACATCCGGGCGCTGCTGCTGATGGGCTCCAACCCGGTGGTGTCGGCCCCGCGCGCCGCGCACGTGGAGCAGCGCGTCCGATCGCTGGACTTCCTCGCGGTGTGTGACGTCGTCCTGTCGGAGACGGCGGAGCTGGCGGACGTCGTCCTGCCGGTGACGCAGTGGGCGGAGGAGACGGGCACGACGACCAGCCTGGAGGGCAGGGTGCTGCTGCGCCGCCGGGCGGTCGCCCCGCCGGACGGGGTCCGCAGCGACCTGGAGGTCCTGCACGAACTGGCCGCCCGCCTCGGCATGGAGAAGGGCTTCCCGACCGACCCGGAGGAGGTGTTCGGGGAACTGCGCCGGGCCTCCGCGGGCGGCCCCGCCGACTACTCGGGCATCACGTACCGGCGGCTGGCGGCGGAGGACGGGGTCTTCTGGCCCTGCCCGGACGGCACGGCGGCAGACAGTCACGATGCCTCCCCCCACCCCGGCACCCCCCGCCTCTTCCTGGACCGGTTCGCCACCGGTGACGGGCGGGCGCGGTTCGTCGCGGTGGCGCACCGGGCGGCGGCGGAGGAGCCGGACGCGGAGTATCCGCTGCTGCTGACCACCGGCCGGGTGGTGGCGCAGTACCAGTCGGGGGCGCAGACCCGGCGGGTCGCGGAGCTGAACGCGGCGGCGCCCGGTCCGTTCGTGGAGCTGCACCCGCGGCTCGCGGCGCGGCTCGGCGCGGCCGACGGCGACCCGCTGGCGGTGGTGTCCCGGCGCGGCCGGGCCGTCGCCCCGGCCCGCGTGACCACGGCCATCCGCCCGGACACGGTCTTCATGCCGTTCCACTGGCCGGGCGAGGGCCGCGCCAACAACCTCACCAACCCGGCGCTGGACCCGACCTCGCGGATGCCGGAGTTCAAGACGTGCGCGGTGCGGGTGGAACTCCTCCGGCCGGCACAGGCGGCCCTCCGCCCGACACAGGCCCTGCGGCCGTCGGAAGCCGTCTGATCAGCGGCCCCGTCACGGGGGCGGCGCCGGAACGATCACGGAAACGATCCCCTACCCCCGCCACCTCGTCACACATCTCCATGAAGACGCTATGGACATGACATGTCATGCCTCCTTAAATCTCAGGAGACAGCAGCGCCAACCCCCACGCCTCGAAGGCGCCTTCCCAAGGAGACCGATGAGCCGGATACGGCACGTCCGAGGATCCCGTCGTCTCGCCACGGCCGGCATAGCCGCCACCAGCGCCGCCCTGCTGGCCACCGCCCTCTCCCCCGCAGCCCACGCGGACGCCCGGCCGACCCGGGCCACCGCGATCGAGAACGCGGCGTCGGCCCTCGTGGCCCATGCCGCGAGCCTCGGCCTGACCTCCGCGCAGGACACCAGCGTCCGGGACGTCATCGTCGACAAGGACGGTACGCAGCACGTCCGCTACGACCGGACCTACCACAACCTCCCCGTGCTGGGCGGCGACTTCGTCGTCCACCTCTCCCCCGGCGGTACGTACCGCAGCGCCAACCGGGCCACCAGAGCCACGATCTCCCTCCCCACGATCACCCCGAAGCTGTCCGCGCCCAAGGCCGCCGACCTCGCGGTGAACGCGCTGCGCGCCGCCAACCTGGGCGAGACGCTGCACCGGCTGAAGGCCAAGCCCGAGCTGATCGTCGACGCCCTCCACGGCACGCCCCGGCTGGCCTGGCGCACCAACGCCGTCGGACAGGACTCGCTCGGCAACCCGGTCGCCCGCACGGTGCTGACCGACGCCCGCACCGGCGCCCAGATCGACGCCTGGGACAGCATCGAGACGGCCACCGGCGACGGAGAGTCCCTCTACAGCGGGACGGTTCCGCTGGAGACGACCCAGTCGGGCTCCTCGTACCAGCTCAAGGACCCGACCCGCGGCAACACGTACACCGGGGACGCCGAGGGCAAGACCGACCTGTGCTTCTTCGGCATCTGCTTCGTCCGCGCCCCCGCGACCCTGTTCACGGACGCCGACAACCACTGGGGCACGGGCAGCAACAGCGACCGCGCCTCGGCCGCCGTCGACGCCCAGTACGGCACCAACGAGACCTGGGACTACTACAAGAACGTCCACGGCCGCAACGGCATCGCCGGTGACGGCAAGGGGTCGTACAACCGCGTCCACTACGGCAGCAACTACGACAACGCCTTCTGGGACGACAGCTGCTTCTGCATGACGTACGGCGACGGTGACGGGACCACCTTCGGCCCGCTGGTCGCCCTCGACGTCGCCGGGCACGAGATGACCCACGGCGTCACCTCCAAGACGGCGGGCCTGACCTACTCCGGCGAGTCCGGCGGCCTGAACGAGGCCACCTCCGACATCCTCGGCACGATGGTGGAGTGGTACGCGAACAACCCCTCCGACAAGGGCGACTACCTGATCGGCGAACAGATCGTGAAGCCCGGCTTCGGCCAGCCCGCCCTCCGCTTCATGGACAAGCCCTCCAGGGACGGCAACTCGGCCGACTACTGGAGCAGTTCCGTCGGCAACCTCGACGTCCACTACTCCTCCGGCGTCGCCAACCACTTCGCCTACCTCCTCGCGGAGGGCAGCGGACCCAAGACCATCAACGGGGTCAGCTACAACTCCCCGACCTACAACGGCTCCACCCTCACCGGCATCGGCCACGACAAGGTCGGCAAGATCTGGTACCGCGCCCTGACGGTCTACATGACGTCCTCCACGAACTACGCGGGCGCCCGCACGGCCACCCTCAACGCCGCCAAGGACCTCTACGGCGCGAACAGCGCGGAGTACAACGCGGTGGCGGCGACCTGGAGCGCGGTCAACGTGAACTGATCCCGGTGCTCTGACGCGCATCACACGGCCGCTCCGGTTGCCGAAAACCGGAGCGGCCGTTCCGCTGTCCGACGTCCAGCTCGCACCAGACGGCCTTCCCCACCGTCAGCTCACGCACGCCCCACCGGTCGGCGACCTCCCGCACGATCAGGAGCCCCCGTCCGAACATCTCGGCCTCCCCCGCCATGCGCGGGCTCGGCAGTAACTCACCCTTCGGGTCGGTGACGGCGATGCGGACGGCGCTTGGCATGAGCGCGAGTTCCACACGGAAGAGGCGGTCTTGGACGGAGCCGTGCAAGACCGCGTTTCCACTCAGCTCCGAGACAAGAAGGGCGGCGTCTGCCGCGAGTTCGGAGCAGCCCCATTCGCCGAGGAGACGGTGGGCACGGCGACGGGCGAAGGTGACGCTCTGCGGAAGGGGACTGTAGTCGAGGCGGTCGTAGTGGAGGGGGGTCTCGGGGTGCCGGGGGTGCTGGGAAGGGGTCATGTCACGTCTCCGGGCATGGTTGGGCGGCGCACCACCAGCCGATGTCACTCGGCGATCGATTCGTCACCGACGGTAGAGCCCCGGCGCAACTTCGTTCAACATCTTCCCGATAGATATCCACCGAACGTGTTTGCAGTGCTGGCTCGCCCGCAGCACACTGACGGCTGACAGCACCGAAGGAGCGACCGAGTGACGGTAGATCAGACACGGCAGGGCAACAGCACGACCAGCGTTCTCGGACGCCGGCTCGGCGCCGAACTCTTCAAGCTCCGCACGGCGGCGGGATTCACTCAGCCACAGGCAGCGACGGCGCTGTCCGCCTCCACAGCGAAGGTCGCCAAGCTGGAGGGCGGTTGGGTGCCGGTACGGGATCCGGACATCAGGGCCCTGTGTGAGCTGTACGGCATTCGTGATCCTGGCAGGATCGGCAGTCTCTTGGAGCTGGCGAAGGTTGACCGTGAGCGGCGCAAAGCCAAGGGCTGGTGGCAGGAGTTCTCCTTCCCCGGCGTCATGCAGGAATACATCGCGCTGGAGAACGCAGCGACCACAATCCGGGCATGGCAGCCGGCGTTCATTCCAGGACTACTGCAGACTCCCGAGTACGCCCGCGGGTTGCGGGAGAACCCCGCCGCGCAGGTGACGAAGGGCCCGGAGCCGGACGAGGAGTTCGTCGCCGCCCGGATCGCCCGCCGCAGACGGCTCACAGAAAAGCCTGCGCTGTCACTACGGGCGGTAATCTACGAGGCGGCTCTTCGGAACTTTCCCGGTGGCGCTCCGACCGCCCGGGCGCAGATCGAAGAACTCGTGAATCTCGCCGACCTGCCGAGCGTGGGCCTCCGGATCTACCCGTTCAGTGCTGGGACGCATGCAGCCCTGAACGGCTCTTTCAACATCATGTCGTTCGCCGAACCCGGCGCCATGGATGTGGTGTATGTGGAGGGTCCGCTCGCCGAGCGCTGGGTGGAAGGCGGCGACAGCGCCGCAGCTTACGATGAACTGTTCGAGCGGATCGCCGAGCTCGCACTGGACGAACAGGGCTCGGTCTCGTTCCTCCACGACCTGCGCAAGGAACTGTGAGCCGTGACTGATTTCGAGTACCGCAAGTCCAGCTACAGCAACGAGAAGGCCGAATGCGTCGAAGTCGCCACCAACATCGTCCCCATCGTGGCCATACGGGACTCGAAGAACCCTTCGGGCCCCGCCCTCTTCGTCTCGCCCGGGACATGGACGGCCTTCCGATCAAGCCTCACACTGGCCGACTAGCGTCCGCGTGAGGCCCTACGGAACGGCACCCAGCCGCGCCCCCTCCCCCCGCTCGGCTCAGTCGGCCACCGGCCGCCAGCTCACGGCCACTCGGGTCGCGGAGCGCCACCCCCACAGACACAGCAACGCGGCACTCGTGCTCGCCCCCACTGCCAGAACGAGGTAGAGGCTGTCGGGCACAGGCTGGCGCCCGCCGACTGTGATGGGCGCGGTCAGCCACATCGAGATGGTGCTCCCGACCGCAGCCGCAAGCACGGTGGGAAACAGCAAGGACCAAGCGGCGATGGATCCAAAAATCCCATAGCCGCCGGCCAGCGCGGACAGCGGGGCGACTTCCCGGCCGAAGCGCCTGAATTCGGCGAGCGTGGTGAAGCCGATCGCGAGTACCGTCAAGCACGCGCCAACCAGACCGAGCAACCTGACCCAGGCAGCAGATGCCTCCAGGTCCTTGGCACCAAGGAGCCAACTGTTGCCGAGGGGCTCGGCATTGGCCCGCATGTCGAGGTGCGCTCGTGCGATCTCCCGGAGTCGCGGCATCGACATGTCTGCCCCTGACTTGTCAACAGCGATCAGGGTCGATGACTCGTCAGCAGCCGTTGAGATATCATCCACGCGGCCCTGCCGTACGGTGATCCGGCCCGCTGTTGTACTTCCAGTCCACCGAAGAAACTGAGCAATCCTCGGGTCCCGAACCCGCCTTTCCGAGCCGTTCTCCCCAGTTTTGCCATCGCAAGGGAGCTTGAGTGCCTTGAGCGCTGTGCAGGACCCGGTGAACCTGGTACTCACCCCGGCGCTGTCGCTGGGGGATGTCGACTCGACAAGCAACAGTTGCACACCGGCGGGCAAGGCTCCGGCGAAGTCGCGAACACGCTCCTTGTCGTCGGGAAGCGGCGAGACGACAAGCAGTGAGGTGCCTATGCGATCCCTCGTAGCCGTAGCGTTCACCGCGTTCTCGCCCAGCAGCCCCGTCCAGAGTTGAGCCTGAGCCGCTACTCCGATCATGACGACAACCGCTGCGACCAGACGGGCGGTCACCCGTGTCTGTGCGGCCAGTCTGCGCCCGGCGATCAGCATTCCAGGACGGCCCAGCTTGCTCCCCGTCTTTGCGATTCGTACGCCGGCCCACCCTGTCAACACAGCGATCGTGGACGGGAGCGTCAAAAGGACCGCCGCCACGCCCAACGCGTACACCGGCAGACGAAGGTCATCGCCGGCGAGTTCCGACCCCCGGACAGCGAAGAGCATGGCGAATGGGAAGAGCCAGGGCACCCAGCCACGCTGGCGCTGGAATCGGGGCGCCGGACGGGTCGATCCGGAGTCGGCACGACGACGGGGGTGAAGAACTACGGCCGTGACCAGTACCAGGACGAGCGTGACTGCGCCCGCGACCACCAGCCAAGGCAAGGCGCGACGGGCGTCCTGAGCGCTGAGTGTGAAGTCGGTCCAGGGGAAAGGTACGTCGGTGAGCAACGTGGGACTGATCAGCCCGGTGGCTCCGGCGAGGCCGCAGGCGGTGGGCACGGCAACTTCGCCCAGCGTGAACACAGTCTGCGAAATCGCCCCGGCGCCAAGGGCATCGAACAATGCAAGCCGCCGTTCCCGAGCGGCCGATCCGATGCGCACGCCAGCCAGGAGGAACACGAGAGCAGGCATAAGTGCAAATCCCGCCAGTCCTGCGGCGAACACCGAAAAGTCCGGGATGGACATGCTCTCACCGAGAGAGGCAATGCCACCGCCACTCGACCCGAACCCGCGGACTGGGTGCATGGCCTTGCGGTCGAGCAGCTGGGCACGCGGCCGGACATACGCGAAGCGTTCCTCCGGTGCCTCAAGTCCTTCTGAGCCAATGGTGCCGGCGAAGGTGCCGTAGCGCGTTCCTATGCCTTCCCGGCTTCCCGCCTTGAGCAATGCGGGAGACAACACCGCCTCGCCAGGCTCGGGCCAGCGGGTGAGACCTGGAGGCAGCGGCGCGTTCGGCCTCAGCGGTTCGATGTACACCACCGTGTGCTGACGCCCATCGACGTCGTCGCTACCCCAGGACCACAACGCCACAGCCTCGCTTCGCTGCTTTTCGCTGAGGATCTGTGGGGCGCGGTCGGCGCCTCGCATCTCACGGCCATGGTACGTGGCATGCGCGAGGGCTAGCGCACCGAGCGCGAGGGCCAGCAGACAGGTCGCTATTCCAATCGCCCAAGAACGGAGGCGTCCCCCCTCCGGGGAGAACGATGCCGTCCGGCCCACTCGCAGAACGTGCAAGAGCATCGGGTACTTCTTCATGACATCGCCCCTGCCGACGCGGGCTCCTCAGTCTGGACAAGTCGGCCATCATGGAGGAAGAGACGGCGCTGGGCGCAGGAAGCGACGGTGCGGTCATGAGTGACTACCACGAGGCCGCAGTTCCAACGAGACGGCAGGCTGAACAACAGATCAGCGACCCTCTCGCGAGTCGTGGAATCCAGGGCTCCCGTGGGCTCGTCGGCCAGAAGCAGCGTGGGCCGATTCATGACAGCACGCGCCACGGCGACCCGCTGGCGTTCGCCTCCCGAAAGAGAGCCCGTGTCGGCCGCTTTTACAGGCACGCTCAGTTCGCTGAGCAGTTCTCGAGCACGATCGAACGCCTCCGCGCGCGACTTCCCTGCGAATAGGCCTGCCATTGCAACATTCTCCACCGGCGTAAGTTCAGGAAGAAGTTCACCCGATTGGAATACCATACCGATCGACTCTCGCCGGTGCCGTAGCAGCTCCCGACCGGATAGCGAGCCCATTCGCTCCCCATCGACGACCACCGCTCCTGCTTCTGGCTTGAGCAGACCAAGTACGCACATCAACAGAGTTGACTTGCCGCAACCGCTCGGCCCTGAGATCGCGACGGATTCTCCAGACCGGACCTTTAGGTCAACCGAATCAAGGATCATCCGCTCCTTGATCCGATAGCGCAGTCCAGCCACTTCCAGAACCATCGAATCCGCCTCTTTCAGCATGCCTACCTTCAATTTACACACTCGAAAACGCGGAAGCCGCACGCAATCCCCGAAGTAGCGGATTTGCGAGCGGCTCCCTTTGGGCGCTACACGCCTGGTCTGCAAGATCGGTCAGTCCGAATCCCAACCGCTACAGTCGTCTGGCCAATGATTGATGTCCTCACACGCCTTTATGCGCCAAATCTCACTCCCATGCCAAGCGCTCTTGTTCTTGTGACCATAACCGTCCTTCTCCCAGAGAGTACGAACGGTGCTACTGAAATACGGGTATGAGTATTGCGCTTTGACCGAATGCCCATCCTTGTCCGTGTCTTCGATATTCGCATAGCGACGTATATATCCGGGTTTCCCCGACGTCCAGGCATAGGCGCCGTCCGTCGCCGCATCGATCTCCCCAGCGAACGCTGGAGTGGACATCGTAAGCGCTGCCACCGCGATGGCAGCCGCAGCAATTCTCTTAACCTGCATACCCCCCCTTGATAGTCTGGATATACTAATGGCACGACTCGCGCGACGGATTCCTGTTGCAAATTTCAGTCATCGTCCCAGGAGCTACATTCGTCAGGCCACCGATTCTTGTACTCGCAAGCCTTTATTTTCAGTACATAGGACCCTGAGCCACTTGTACTACTGTGCCCGTACCCACGCTTCTCCCAGAGAGTACGCATCGTGCCCGAACTGTACAGGCGGTAGTACTGCGCCTTGACAGGATGGCCGTCCTTAGCCGTGTCCTTGATGTTCGCGTAATGATCACTATTCGACGTCCACGCATAGGCGCCGTCCGTCGAAGCGTTAAAGGCAAAAGCAGGCGAAGAGGCAGCCAAAGCTGCGACTCCCACTGCAAGAGCAGTACCCATTCGTAGCTTTTTCCTTCCCATTTCATGCTCCTTTACGACTTCTAAATTTCCGAATGCGAGACTCGTGCGCCCATCAGACATCCTCCAACGCATGGGTCATTCAAGACATTTACGACTTCACATTCTGAATGGCCGAACGTCTGGCATCCAGTCGCAATTCACCATCCGGCATGATGTCGACAGTCACAGCCTCAATTTCAGATCCGATCGCCGGAAAATCCACGGGGGTGACCTGCACTCCTCTCTCGGCTAGAAGGACAAAGTCAACGAAAGCACGCGGCGCGGCAACTGAGGGACTTACAATCCGGACATCAATACCGAATCTACCTCGATGTCCGGTGACAATGCACCGAACGAGTTGCCTCGGGCCGAGGCCACGTGACTCCCATTCCTGTTCCCTTTCCATCAGAGCGTCCTCCCGTCGTCCGTCCAAGTTTGATCCCATTCATGATTCCACCATGTCACACTGTCGATGTACTCATTGAATTCCTCAATCCTTTCCCGCTCGATGATCCACTGGAATTCGTCAGGCTTATTGTCGTGCGTTCTCCGGTACCTATCGGGCGGGAAGGCTTTGAAGAACCCAGGCTTCATCACGAACTCATGGTATCCGTTTTCATGCGTGCCCTGCTGAGCATACTGCTCTGCAACGCTCCTGGTTTCACCCAGATATACCGTTCCCTTGTGCAGATGACCGTCGGAAGATCGGTAGTCCGGGTGGTTCGCTGGGTCAGGCCCGTTGGCTTCCACTGCACGGTTTCCCTTTGCCGGTGCTCGGAAGAGCAGGAATGGAGGGTCACCGGCGAAGACCTTGACCTTGGGGGCAAAAAGGCGGAAGCCCCTCAAAGCGCCCCATGCGGGTTTGAGTAGGTTACCGAGTCCGCCTGTGAGGGCTCCGACCAGGAGGTCGGAGGGTGTCGTGGATCGGCACTGCGCGGTGTTGATGGCCCAAGTGAAGCCCGCTCCGATGGCGGCGTCGGTGAAGGTGGCGACCGCGAGGGCGCGCCCGCCTTGGAGGCCGAGTTGGGCGGCGAGGCTGGTGCCGGCCGGGGCGAGGAACCCGCCGACCGCTCCTACAACGGCGCCTTCTGCTGTGGCGGCGGCGAAGTCGCCCCAGCTGAAGTCGCCTTGGTGGGTGAGGGCGTAGACGCCTCCGCCTACCACGGCTCCGATGGCCGCGCCGATGCACATCGGGCAGTTGCCCGTGGGGTCGGCCAGGTCGGCGGGGTCGTTGTCGGTGTAGTTGTAGGGAGACTGGTTGGGGTTGTCCGCGGCGGCTGCGGCGGGGTCCTGGGTGGTGAAGCGGCGCTGGGTGGTGTCGTAGGAGCGGGCCCGGAGCTGGAGCCGGTCCGGGAGGTACTGGTCTTTGTACTGGCCCGTGTAGCCGTAGGGGCTGGCCTGTCCCCCCGTTTTGGTGGCTTTGCCGGTCGGGCTGCCCCAGGCGCTGTAGGTGTAGCGGTAGTTGTCGACTCCGGCGGCGTCGTAGACGGCGCTGGTGGAGTTCTGGCGGTCCTGGGTGAAGTAGTAGGTACCGACGGTGCGGTCCATGGAGCGGGCCGTGCCGTTGGGGTCGTAGTGGTAGTCGGCTGCCAGGGTGCCGTTGGCGCTGGTATCCGTGGCGATCTGGGGCAGGGGATTGTTGATGTCCCAGATCGAGGTGCCCGCGAGCACGTTGTTCTTCTTGACTGCTGTGCGGTTGCCGTCGGCATCGTAGGTGAACGTGTAACTGTTGCTGCCGATCTTGGCCGACTTGACGCGATTGGCGGCGTCATAGGCGTAGGTGCCGTCGTCGTCCTTGATCTGGTTGCCATCGGCGTCGTAGGTGTAGCTGGTGGTGGCGGCGCCCTTGGTCGTCGACAGCAGTTGATCGCCGGCGTTGTAGCCGTAGGTGGTCGTTGAGCTGGAGCTGGCCGCGGTCTTGAGGTTGCCGACCTTGTCGTATGTGTAAGTGGCACCGGCCGTCCCCGTGAGGCAGGACGTCGTCGAGGTGTCCGTGCACGTGCGGGTCATGCGGCCCGCGCCGTCGTACGCGTACCGGGTCGGGTGACCTGAACCGTGCTTGTCGGCGATCAGCCGGTTGTTCTCGTCGTAGGTGTAGGTGTTGCTGAGAGTCGGTGTGGTCATCGAGGCCAGGCGGCCGGCCTCGTCGTAGGTTCGGGTCTCGTTGCGGGCCGTCGTGGTCGGCAGGGCGACCGACGTGAGGTTGCCCGCCTTGTCGTACCCATAGGCGGTGGCTTTGCTATCGGTCTCCTGGGCCGTGATCCGGCCGACCTTGTCGTAGTCGTAGCTGGTGGTGCGGCCGTCGGGATAGGTACGCGACTTCAGGGTGCCGTCGGTGTTCCACCGGTAGCGGAACGATCCTTCTGCTCCGGGTGCCGTGATCGAGGCGATCCTGTTGTCGTCGTTGTAGGTGAGCGCCCGGGTGCCGCTCGCATCCGTGACGCCGGTCAGGCGGCCTGCGTCGTCGTAGGAGTACGACTGCGTCGGTGTGCCGTCGGAGTATGCGATCTTCGTAGGCAGGTTGCGGGCATCGACGCTGGTGCTGATCGTCTGGGCACGGGCGTTGGTGTATTTGGTCCGGTTGCCGTCGAGGTCGTAGTCGTAGGAGACCGTTTTGCCCAGCGGGTTCTTGACCGAGGTCAGCTGGCCCTCGGCGTTGTGCCCGTAGGTGGTGGTGTGGTTGTTGGCGTCGGTGCTGATGGAGAGGAATCCGGCGGTGTCGTAGGTGAGCTTGGTCGCACCGGTGTCCGGGGCGGTGACCTGCGTCAGCCGGCTGAGTTCGTCGTACGCGTAGTCGGTCGACTTCTTGCGTGCATCAGTGACTGAGGTGACGTTGCCGTCGGCGTCGTAGCCGGTGGTGTTCGTGTGGCCGAGCGGGTCGGTGACGGAAGTCGGATTGCCTGCCGGGTCGTAGCCGTAGGTCCAGGTGTACTTCGCCGGGTCGGCACCGCTGACGTTGCCGCGCGGATCGACGACCGTGTGCAGATCGCCATCGGCGTCGTAGCCGTAGGTCGTGCGCTCGTTCTCCGGTGAGACCTGGGCTGTCAGGTGGCCGTCGTCGTCGTACTCGTAGCGGGTGACGTAGCCGGACCAGGTCTTCGACGAGGTCAGACGGCTGTCTTCGTCGTAGGTCAGCGTGGTGCCGTGGCCGAGGCCGTCGGTCGTCTTGACCAGGTTGCCGTCTTCGTCGTAGGTGACGCTGCGGGTGTGGTTCAGCGGGTCCGTGACGGACAGCGGCCGGTTGTCCGCGTCCCAAGAGAGGGCCGTGGTCTTGCCCAGCGGGTCGGTCACGGTCTTGCGGTTGCCTACCTTGTCGTAGCCGAACGTCCACGTGTACTTCTTCGCATCAGCACCTGTGGCATTGCCCCGCGCGGAGACGACCTGGATCTGGTGGCCGGCCTTGTCGTACCGATGGGTGACGGTCGCACCGCGGCGGTCGGTCTCCTTCGTCAGCCGACCTACCGGGTCGTAGCCGAGGAGCGTCGTCTTCTGCGCGGGGTACGTGACCGTGGTCAGACGATTGGCGTCGTCGTAGGCGTAGACCGTCGTGCGCTGCAAAGCGTCGGTGACGGTGTGGAGGTCTCCAGCCCCGTCGTAGCCGTATGAGGTGGTGTGCCCGCGTGCGTCCGTGACGGTCTTGATCCGGTCGGAATCGTCGTAGGTGAAGGCAGTGGTGTACTTGGCGGGATCGGCGCCGCTGACGTTGCCGCGCGGATCGACGACCGTGTGCACGCGGCCCGACGCGTCATAGGTGTAGGTAGTCTTGTTGCCCTTCGGCGTGATCACCGATGTCAGATCACCATCGGAGTCGTAGCCATAGCGTGTGGTCTTGCCGCTCGGAGTCGTGACCGATCCCAGCAGATGTGTCGTCGAGTCGTAGCCGTACGTCGTTGTCTTGTCCAGCGGGTCCTGAACACTGGTGAGCTGGTTCAGCGCGTTGTAGCCGAAGTCGGTCGTGTTGTACTCGCCGTCCTGGTGCGAGGCGACGTTCCCGCTGCTGTCGTACGTCCAGTACTCGTCCGACGCGCCGCTCACCCGGGACTTCACCCGGCCCGCACTGTCGTAGGTCCACTTGACCTCGCGGATCTCCGCATCGACTGCACTGGTGCGGTTGTAGAACTTGTCGTACCGGTAGTAGCTCTTGTTGCTCAACGGGTCGATCTGTGTGAACAGGACGTTCTTGTAGTAGATGTCGGTCCACACGCCCTGGTCAGGTGCCGTTACGTCGACCTGGTCGAAAGCACCGTTCTTCGAATACGCGAAGAGCGTCTTGTTGCCGAGGGCGTCCGTCTGTGAAATCACGCGGCCCTGCGCGTCGTACTCGTTGGAGGTGACCCTCTTGTGGCGCGCGTTGGTGACCGCGTTCAGACGCCCGTCGCCGTCGTAGCCGTACGTTTCCGTGGTGCCATCCAGGCCGGTGACACCGGTCAGCTGCTCACCCGTGTAGCTGTAGGTGACGTCGCGGCCGTCGGCGAGTGTGACCTTCTGCAGCCGGTCACCTGTGTAGGCGAGAACAACGACGCGCCCTGCACCATCAGTGATCTTCGAGGGTCGGCCACCGGTGTACGAGATCGTCAAGCCACGACCAGTGCGGTCCTCCTCCCCTGTCAGCCGGCCAGAGGCATTGAAACTGTAGGTCGAGTGATCAGCAGTGGTCAGCTTGTAGCCACTGCCGTCGGAGGCCAGCGTCGAACGGGCCTCACCCGGCGTGGCGAACGTCCCGCCCGACTCCTTGGCGTAGACATGCCGACTTCCGCCCTCGCCGATGAGCGTGGCGTTGCCATCGGCATCGAACTGCAGCCGGGTCTCCCACGGAAGCTGCCAGCCCTTCCCCAAAGCGCCAGTTGACGTGTTGTCCGAGGAATACACACGACCGACAGTGAACGGCACACCCGGGGCAGAGACCTGAGCATCGGTGTAGGACTCGGTGAACGCACCTGTGGCCGTGTTCACCGGGTCCGCACGCATTACCGTCGTGCCCGCCGAACCGCTCGCATCCCCACACACCGCGCTGCACGCCGCCCCCTCCGGCAACTCCGGAACGATGTCGTACGCGTTGTACGAACCACAGGTCTCCGTGGCGCCCGGGTCGTCGGTGACTGTGGTGCACAGCCAGATGACATAACGGGGGACCTGCTGAGTGCACTCCATCGTCGGGAGCGTGATCGACGCGTTGACCACCGGGAACGTCTTGCCGGTGTTCAGCGTGGGCGCCTGCACCGTCTGCCCGAAGTCGAACCACTTGACATCAGCATTGTTCAGACGGCAGTCGTACGCATCCAGCTTCCAGCGAACCTTGACAGGATGCACTTCATTGTCCGCACCGCCCGACTGCCAGACGGCAGCCGACAACTGCAACGGCTCCCCCGGAACCGCGGCACCGATGTGGTTGCCGAGCGCCATCAGCCAACCGCCCTGCTGAGCGGCAGCGTTGCCGAACGGATCCGCCGTCACCTGATAGAGCGCGCCGCTGGAGTACGACGAGGTGGCCGTAGCCGGTCGAGCAGCGAAGACTGCCTGCCGCGCCGAACCACGGGACGGTCGCGGCAGGCCTGGAGCCTTGGGACCCATCGCGTGCAATTGCCGCTGATTGCGCTTCAGCAGGGCGATCTGCGCGGCCGTGGCCGGCCTACTCTTCGTCGACGGCAGGGCATGCGCCTTGCCGGGCTTCGCCCGGCCCCAGGTCTCCTCATGCCGCTCCTTCGGCGTCACCGCCTCCTGATGCGCGGCAGGTTGCGGACCACGGTAGGCGTAGCCACCCCCGTCGCTGCCCGACTGACCGGCATTCACCCGGATCAGCCAGCCACCACCCGCGACGACGGACAGCACCAGCACCGTGATCAGAATCCGCGCACGCGCAGACACAGAAGTCAGCATTCCCCCACCCCACACACCGCGTGCACATCACTGGTCACTCAGTGCACGACATGTGAAGCACTCTGCAACGTTCCTGACGCAGGGATCAAGAGCGGAATGCCCAAATTGGCTACTTAGGCGAACAGTTACTAACATTTATCTTTCGGAATCGTCCGAAAATCGCCGTCGACGCCGCCCGATCTCGTCCGTATGGCCCGGTGCCGTAGAGCGGCCGAAGGGAAAGGCCAGATCAAGACACTGGCCTGAATCTGACTGTCCCCCCCTCGGTGACTGAGCAATATGGGGCCCGGTGATTGCGCTCAGGTGCCCCGTAGGCGCTGAGCCCCCTTGGATAGGACGCCCGTTCACACCTGCCTGGCGCCCATTCGTGTTCTCTTCGGATTTTCGGCTCGTACCGGCCTCGTACGCCCCTGACCTGCCCGAACCCCGGGGCCTCTGGGCCGTGTGGGGGCCGTGGGGGCCACCCGTTCTCCGCAGTGGGGGCCGGATCTCGGGGGGCGGGGCGGGGCGAGTGCGACTTTGCTCGGTGGGGCAGGGGCTCCGTCCCTGCGACGAGTCGGAGGAAGAGTCGGACGAGCTCTGGGGAGCACCATGGGACGCACTGCCCGTCTGCTGGCCGGTACCGGGCTCGCCGTGGTCGCGGCGGGGTTCGCCTCGGCGCCGGCGTACGGCGGGGACACCGGGGCCGGTGCCGGGACGCTGGTGATGGCGCCGGCCACCGTGGTGCCCGGCGGGGACGTCACCGCGACGACCACGGGATGCGGGAAGAAGGCCGCGGCCAGTGGGAACGCGGGCGCGGTCGGCGCCGGTACGTTTCCGATGGCGCCCGGTGACGACACGACGGAGGCGGTCGGACGGTTCCAGGTGCCGGAGAGCGCGCAGCCGGGGACGTACGAGATCGTCGCCCGGTGCGCCGAGGGCGACCGGCAGGTGACGGGCGACCTGGTGGTGGCGCTGAGCGCGGCGCGCGAAGAGGTGCAGCCGCGCGGCAGCCTGAAGACGGGGGTCGGCGGCGGGCTCGGCCGCGACCCCGTGCAGACCACGGCTGGTGTGGCCGCTCTGGCCGTCGCCGCCGCGGGCGGTACCTGGCTCCTGCATCGCCGGG
Organism: Streptomyces sp. L2; assembly: GCF_004124325.1. NCBI lineage: Bacteria > Bacillati > Actinomycetota > Actinomycetes > Kitasatosporales > Streptomycetaceae > Streptomyces > Streptomyces sp. L2. The sequence goes on along the minus strand of NZ_QBDT01000001.1, from coordinate 5,514,159 downwards.
CGAGAGGCGACGGGATCTGACGGACACCCTCCGCTGTCCGTCGCCGGTACCGCATACCCCACCCCCTCCGGGCCCGATGCCCCTCGCGGCCCGGAGGGGGCAGAGGGGCCGAGGCCACGACGACTCCGTCGGCCGGGGTCGTCGTACGCGCGTCAGAGAACCGTCAGAAGAGGGGTACGCCATGCGCCGGATCGGGGACACCGCGATAGCCGCGGTCACCGTCGTCGCCCTCGCCTCGGGCGTGTGGCTGCTCGGTGGCAGTTCCGGCACGCACGCGCCGCCGCAGCCGTCGGCCGCCGAGGGCCGGGCCGAGCCGGGTGAGGCGGCGCACGGGGCGCCCGCGCTGCCGGCGTCGCCGCCGACCCGCATCCGCATCCCCTCGATCCGTGTGGACGCCCCGCTCATGGGGCTCGCCCTCACCGCCGGCGGCAGCCTGGACGTGCCGCCGCCCGGGAACAAGAACCTCGCCGGCTGGTACGAGGCCGGCACCGCGCCCGGTGAGACGGGCACCGCGATCGTCGCCGGGCACGTCGACAACGCCCAGGGACCCGCCGTCTTCTACAATCTGGGCGCCCTCAAGCGCGGCGCCCGCATCGAGGTGGACCGCGAGGACGGCACGGTCGCCGTGTTCACGGTGGACGCGGTCGAGGTGTACTCCACCCGGAACTTCCCCGACGACAAGGTGTACGGCGCCGCGAAGCGCCCCGAGCTGCGGGTGATCACCTGCGGGGGCGGCTACACCAAGGCGACCGGCTACCAGGGGAACGTGGTGGTCTTCGCCCATCTGACGGGCAGCCGGAAGGTCCCGTCCTAGGCGGCGCGGGCGCCCTCCAGGTACTTCAGCACCGCCAGCACCCGCCGGTGCCCGGACTGCGACGGCGGCAGGTCGAGCTTGGTGAAGATGTTCGCGATGTGCTTCTCCACGGCCCGTTCGGAGACGGTGAACGCGGTGGCGATCGCGTGGTTCGTGCGGCCCTCCGCCATCAGCGACAGCACCTCGCGCTCGCGGGGCGTCAGCGTGTCCAGGGCGGTGCTGCGGCGGGTGGCGCCGAACAGCTGGGCGACCACCTCGGGGTCCAGCGCGGTACCGCCGGCCGCGATCCGCTCCAGCGCGCCGACGAACTCCCCGATGTCGGTGACCCGTTCCTTCAGCAGGTAGCCGAATCCGGCGGGGTCGCTGAGCAGCCGGGCCGCGTACGTCGTCTCCACGTACTGCGAGAACAACAGCACACCGGTGCCCGGGTGTTCGGCGCGCAGCCGCAGGGCCGCCCGTACGCCCTCGTCGGTCTGGGTGGGCGGCAGCCGGATGTCGAGGACGGCGACGTCGGGGGCGTGCTCGGCGACGGCCGCCAGCAGCGTCTCGGGGTCGCCGACGGCCGCCGCCACCTCGACGCCGCGCAGCTCCAGCAACTGCACCAGGCCGTCCCGCAGCAGGGCCGAGTCCTCGGCGATGACGACGCGCATACGGCTCCGTTTCAGGTGGTGCGGCAGGCTCAGGTGGGGGGTGGCCTCAGGTGTGGGGCAGTTCGACCGTGATCACAGTAGGCCCTCCGGGCGGGCTGGCGCAGGTGAGTGTGCCGTCGACCGTGCGGACGCGGGCCAGCAGGCCGGTGAGTCCGGAGCCCGCGCCGACCACCGCCCCGCCGCGGCCGTCGTCGGTGACGCGCAGCCGCAGCAGGATGTCGTCGGCGGTGACGTCGACCGTGGCGGTGCCGGCCCCGCTGTGCTTGACGGCGTTGGCGAGGAGTTCCGCGGCGCAGAAGTAGGCGATGGACTCCACGGCGGGACTGGGCCGGGTGCGGATGTCGGTGCGCAGCTCCACGGGGAGCGCCACGTCGGCGGCGAGGGTGGCGAGGGCCGCGGGGAGTCCCTCGTCGAGGACGGGCGGGTGGATGCCCTTGACGAGGTGGCGCAGATCGGTGATCGCCTGGGTGGCCGTCGACTGCGCCGTGTCGACGGCGGTGAGGATCCGGTCGGGCGCGGCACCGGCGGTGACCAGTTCGCGGACGATCGTGAGGTGCATGGCGAGGCCGACCAGCCGGGCCTGCGTGCCGTCGTGCAGGTCGCGTTCGATCCGGCGCAGGGTGGCCGCCGCGTCCTCGACGGCCTGCGCGCGTGTCTCCTCCAGGGTGCGGATACGGCGGTCCGCGGGGTCGGGGCCGAGCAGCGCGGCCAGCAGGACCCGGTGCGGTGCGAGGGCGTGCCGCAGCAGAAAGGGGACGACGGCGAGGAGGAGCAGGCCGAGGGCGCAGGGGATCAGCCAGCGCGGCCAGGTGTCGACCTGGAAGCCCCAGAACTCCAGGCTGACGTGGGAGACGGAGCCGTCGGCGTGGTGCACGGTGTTGCGGTCCCACTGCTTCAGCACCGGGAAGAGGGTGAGCAGGACGCCGTAGACGTAGCCGATGAGGACGGCGGCGTAGCCGAAGACGGCGGTGAACGGTGTCAGCAGCGCGCAGCCGACGGCCCGCCGGCCAGGCCGGTCGCCGAGCAGGGCCCGCCGCCGGCCGAGGATGCCGCGGCCTCCGGGCGGGGCCGGTTCCTCGATGCGCAGGCCCAGCAGGCGGCGGGCCAGCAGCCGTTGCAGCGCGCCGAGCGCCAGGGCGCCGCGTACCGTCCCGGCGAGCAGCCACAGCCCGAACGGGGTCACCGACAGCACGAGGCCGGTCAGCAGCCCGGCCAGGGTGAGCACGAAGCCGACGAGGGCGAGCGGGAAGGCCAGCACCGCGTACAGCAGCGCGGCGAGGGCGCGGCGGCCGAACGTGGCGGCGGCGAGGGCACGGAGGCGGACCATGGGGTGACCTTAGGAGAGTCTTCGGTGGGGCTGCTCAGGCGAGGAACCGGTGCGCGATACGGATCTGGAGCGCCGCCATCGCCCGGCCCGGCCACGGCATGAGCAGCAGGAAGCCGAGGCCGCCCAGCACCGCGTGGAACGCCCACGCACCGGCGAAGGTGGGGCCGCCCCAGGCGGTGGAGTAGTCCGAGCCGGCGCGCAGGGGCCAGCCGAGGTTCATCGGGACGATGGACCACCCGTAGAGGGTGACGGCCAGGACGAGCAGGTTCACCGGCGTGGCGAGCAGGGCGTGCACCAGCCCGGCGCGAGCCCGGCCGCGCGGGTCGGCGCCGAGGAAGCGGTGGGCGAGCGCCCGCTGCCAGCGGGCCGTCGGCGCGCCGGCGAGCGCCAGCGGTACGCAGGCGACGCCGACGGGCAGGGCGAGCAGGGCGTAGGCGACGCGCCGCCAGGTGGGCGCGGTGAAGGGCTCGCGGAGGATGCGCGCGATCACTCCGGGGCCGGTGAGCCGGCGACGGGTGGTTGCGGTGTCCTCGGCACGGGTGCCGTGCATGGTCGTCATCGGGCTTCCCCCTGGAAGTGGCGGCCGGTGAAGATCCGGTGCCTTCAGACTTCCGCGCGCACGCGCCCCGCACGATGGTGGCCGTACTGAACCGGTGGGTTCGGTTAACCCCACCCCGGTCCGTCACCGGCCCCTCACCGGTCCCAGCCGCAGAGCACCCCTCACACCCCCGCTCCGCCCCCGCTGAGGGCAGCGTTCCCCGTGGGTAACAGAGGTGATGCGACGGGGTAATCTCCGCCCCGCACGCTCTTGGCATGACCTCGAATGCGCGTGTGGTGGTGATCGGCGCCGGGCTCGCGGGCGTACGGCTCGCCCGGCGGCTCGGCGAGCTGGGCGTGCCCGCGCTGCTCGTCGGGGAGGAGGAGCACCCGCCGTACAACAGGGTCCTGCTGGCCGAGGTGCTGGCCGGCCGGTACGCCCCCGAGGTGATCGCCCTCCCCGCCCCCGACGGCCTGGTCCGCGCCCGCGTCACCGCGATCGACCGGGCCGCCCGGACCGTGAGCTGCGCCGACGGCACCCGGATCGGCTACGGCACGCTGGTGCTGGCCACCGGCTCCAACCCGGTGCTGCCGCCGCTGCGCGGACTGTTCACCGAGGACCACGAACTCCCTGAAGGCGTCCACGCGTTCCGTACGCTGGACGACTGCCTGGGCCTTGCGAAGGCCGTACGGCCCGGGGTGCGCGCGGTCGTCATCGGCGGCGGTCTGCTCGGGGTCTCCGCGGCCCGCGCGCTCGCCGTGCGCGGGCCGCAGGTGGTGCTGGCCCAGCAGGCCGAGCGGCTCATGGAGCGCCAGCTCGACCCGAACGCGTCCCGGCTGGTGCACCGGCACCTGACGGACCTCGGTGTCGAGGTGCACACCGAGTGCCGGGTGCGGGACGTGCGCAGCCTGGGCGGTGCGGTCCGCTCCGTGGAACTGGCCGACGGCTACGCGCTCGACGCCGACCTGGTCGTCCTCGCCTGCGGGGTGCACCCCCGCACCGGTCTCGCCGAGGCCGCCGGGCTCGCCGTGCGCAAGGGCGTCGTCGTCGACGACGAGTTGCGCACCTCCGACCCGGACATCCACGCCCTCGGCGACTGCGCGCAGCACGACGGCACGGTGTACGGCCTGGCCGCGCCCGCCCTCGAACAGGCCGACGTGCTGGCGGAGTTGCTCGCGGGTGACGCCACCGCCCGGTACACCGGCACCCGTTCCCTCACCCGGCTGACCCTGACCGGCACGGCCGGCACGGCCGGCACGGCCGATCCGACCGCCCCCGACTCCCCCTTCGGCCCCTTCGACCTCGCCGCGTTCGGTGAGACGGAGGCCCGTCCCGGCGACGACGTCGTGCAGCTCGCCGACGCCACCCGGGGCACCTACCGCAAGGTCGTCGTCCGTGACGACCGGCTGGTCGGCGGGGTCCTCGTCGGCGAACTCGGCACCGTCGGCGCGCTCGCCCGCGCCTGGGAGGGAGCAGAGCCGCTCCCCCTCGACGACGGTCCGCTGCTCCACCTGCTCACCAACGATGGAGGCTCCTGACATGACCGCCACCCCGGAGGCCACAGCGGAGGCCACCCTGGAGGCCGCCGCCCCCACGATCGTGCTCGTCGGCCACGGCATGGTCGGCCAGCGCTTCCTCGAAGCGCTCGCCGAGCGCGGCCTGACCGCCACGCACCGCGTGGTCGTGCTGTGCGAGGAGCCGCGTCCCGCGTACGACCGCGTGCAGCTCACCTCGTACTTCTCCGGCCGCACGCCCGGCGAACTATCCCTGACCGACCTGGAGTTCATCAGGGACCACGGCATCGAACTGCACGTCGGCGACCCGGCGGAGACCATCGACCGGAAGGGCCGGAAGGTCACCGCCCGGTCCGGACTCGTCGTCGGCTACGACGTCCTCGTGCTGGCCACCGGCTCGTACCCGTTCGTGCCGCCGGTGCCGAACAAGGACGCCGAGGGCTGCTTCGTCTACCGCACGATCGAGGACCTGCTCGCCATCGAGGCGTACGCGAAGTCCCGGGCGACGACCGGTGCCGTGGTCGGCGGCGGTCTGCTCGGCCTGGAGGCGGCGGGCGCGCTCAAGGGGCTCGGGCTCACCTCCCACATCGTGGAGTTCGCGCCGCGTCTGATGCCGGTGCAGGTCGACGAGGGCGGTGGCGCGGCCCTGCTGCGCACCATCGAGGACATGGGCCTGAGCGTGCACACCGGGGTGGGCACGCAGGAGATCGTGGTGGGCGAGGACGGTGCAGTCACCGGCATGAGGCTGTCCGACGGCTCCGAACTCGCCACCGACCTGGTGGTGTTCAGCGCCGGTGTCCGCCCCCGCGACCAGCTGGCCCGCGACTGCGGACTGACGGTCGGCGAGCGCGGCGGCATCACCGTCGACGAGCGGTGCCGCACGGTCTCCGACCCGCATGTGTTCGCGATCGGCGAGTGCGCGCTGGCCGTCGACGGCCGGGTGTACGGCCTGGTCGCGCCCGGCTACGAGCAGGCCGAGACGGCCGCCGCGACCATCGCGGAGGACGAGGCGTCCTTCACGGGCGCCGACCTGTCGACCAAGCTGAAACTGCTCGGCGTGGACGTGGCGTCCTTCGGTGACGCGCACGGCACCGCCGAGGGCTGCCTGGACGTCGTCTACGCCGACTCCCGCGCCGGCCTCTACAAGAAGCTGGTCATCGGCCGGGACGGCACGCTGCTCGGCGGCATCCTCGTCGGCGACGCCGAGTCCTACGGCACGCTGCGCGCGCTCACCGGCTCCGTGCCCCCCGTCTCCCCCGAGTCGCTCGTCCTGCCCGCCGGAGCCGACTCGGGGGCCCAGCTGGGCCCCACCGCACTCCCGGACGACGCGATCATCTGCTCCTGCCACAACGTCAGCAAGGGCACGATCCGCGGCGCGGTCACCGAGCACCGGTGCGTGACCGTGCCCGAGGTGAAGAAGTGCACCAAGGCCGGTACCGGCTGCGGCAGTTGCGTCAAGGTGCTGGGGCAGCTGGTCACCGCCGAGCTGGAGGCGTCCGGCGTCGAGGTCGACAAGGGCCTGTGCGGCTGCTTCGAACAGACCCGCGAGGAGCTGTACGAGATCGTCCTCGCGCTGCGGATCACGTCGTACCAGGAGCTGCTGGACGGCTACGGCCGGGTCGGCGCCCGGGGCGGTGACGGCTGCGAGACCTGCAAGCCGGCCGTGGCCTCGGTCATCGCCTCCCTCGCCCCCGCGATCGGCGCCAGCGGTTACGTCCTGGACGGCGAGCAGGCGGCCCTCCAGGACACCAACGACCACTTCCTCGCCAACCTGCAGAAGAACGGCTCGTACTCCGTGGTGCCGCGCATCCCCGGCGGGGAGATCGCGCCCGAGAAGCTGATCGTGATCGGGGAGATCGCCCGGGACTTCGGCCTCTACACGAAGATCACCGGTGGTCAGCGGATCGACATGTTCGGCGCCCGCGTCGAACAGCTCCCGCTGATCTGGTCCCGGCTGGTGGACGCCGGCTTCGAGTCCGGGCACGCCTACGGCAAGTCGCTGCGCACGGTGAAGTCCTGCGTGGGCTCGACCTGGTGCCGGTACGGCGTGCAGGACTCGGTGCGCATGGCGATCGACCTGGAGCTGCGCTACCGGGGCCTGAGGTCGCCGCACAAGCTGAAGTCGGCGGTCTCCGGCTGCGCCCGCGAGTGCGCGGAGGCCCAGTCGAAGGACTTCGGGGTGATCGCCACGGCGAGCGGCTGGAACCTGTACGTCGGCGGCAACGGCGGGGCCACCCCGCGCCACGCCGACCTCCTGGCGCAGGACCTGTCCGACGCCGAACTGGTCCGGCTCATCGACCGGTTCCTGATGTTCTACATCCGCACCGCCGACCGCCTGGAGCGCACCTCGACCTGGCTGGAGCGGATCCCAGGCGGCCTGGACCACGTGCGGGACGTCGTGGTGCACGACTCGCTCGGTATCTGCGACGAGCTGGAGCGGCTGATGCGCTCCCACGTCGCGCACTACCGCGACGAGTGGGCCGAGACCGTCAACGACCCGGAGAAGCTGGCCCGGTTCGTGTCCTTCGTGAACGCGCCGGACACCCCGGACCCGGTCGTCGCCTTCGTTCCCGAGCGCGACCAGATGAAGCCCGACCTGCCGCTGCTGTCCATCGGCGTGCGGCCCGCCGACGACCTCCTGGAAGGAAGTGCCCAGCGATGACCCTGGCCCCCGAGACGACCGACCTGAAGGTTCAGCTCCGGCTGGCGGACAGCTGGTACACGGTGTGCGACCTGCACCGGCTGGTCCCCGGCCGCGGCGTGGCCGCCCTTCTCCCGGACGGCCGCCAGGTGGCGGTGTTCCGCGACCGCACGGACCGCCTCTACGCCATCGACAACCGCGACCCCTTCGCCGGCGCGGCCGTCCTCTCCCGCGGTCTGACGGGCACCCACGACACGCGCCCGTTCGTGGCGTCCCCGCTGCTCAAGCAGCGCTTCGACCTGGAGACCGGGCAGTGCCTGGACGACGAGTCGGTGCGGGTGGCGGCGTACGGGGTGCGGGCGCTGTAGTCGGGACGGCAGCACGGGTTCAGTCGATACCCGAGCGTTCCACCCCCGCCACGATCCACCGCTGGAAGCACAGGAAGACCAGCAGCAGTGGCAGGATCGAGACGGCGGCGGCCATGAACAGCTCGTGCAGGCGGACCACCTGGGACGTGGTGAAGGAGGACAGGGCGACCTGGACGGTCCAGGCGTCCCGGTCCTGGCCGATCACCAGCGGCCACAGGAAGGAGTTCCAGGCGCCGAGGAACACGATCGTCCCGACGGCCGCGAACACCGGCCGCGCGTTCGGCACGACGATCAGCCAGTACGTCCGCCAGTAGCCGAGCCCGTCGACCTGGGCCGCGTCCTCCAGCTCCCTCGGGAAGCCCAGGAAGTACTGGCGGAAGACGAAGCAGGCGAACGCGGAGAACAGGGTCGGGACGATCAGTCCGCGCAGGGTGGAGATCCAGCCCAGGGACGAGACGAGGACGAAGCTGGGGACGAAGGTGACGGCGGCCGGGACGAGCAGGGTGCCGAGGATGCCGTAGAAGACCTTGTTCGCGTGGCGGTAGGGGATGCGGGCGAGGCCGTAGCCGGCGAGGGAGGCCAGGAGCAGGGTGCCGAGGGTCGTCGCCACGGCGATCAGCGCGGAGTTGAGGAGGGAGCGGGCGAACGGGACGGAGGGGTCGTCGAACAGTTCGCGGACGTTGCCCCACCGCAGCTCGCGGGGGAAGAAGGTCCATTCCGGCGAGGTGATGTCCCGCTCGCTCGCCAGTCCGTCGCGCACCAGCAGGTAGAAGGGGATCAGGAAGAGCAGGGCGAGCACCACCAGCAGGACCAGGCGCACCGCCCGTCCGGCGCGGACCAGGGCGTCATCCATCGGCGTCCGTCCTTCCCAGCTTCAGCCAGCGGGCCTGCCCCAGCGTGACGACGGCGATGACGAGGGCCAGGATCACCGCGCCCGCGCTGCCCAGGCCCAGGTTCTGCCCCTGCCCGAGGGCGGTGTAGTAGAGGTAGACGAGCGGCGGCCGGGCGTAGGGCGGGTAGCCCCGGGAGTCGGACAGCAGGTTGTAGAACTCGTCGAAGGCCTGGAAGGCGTTGATGACGAGGAGCAGCAGCACCGCGACCGAGGTGGCCCGCAGCTGGGGCAGTGTGATGTGCCGCAGCACGGTCCAGCCGGGCCGGGCGCCGTCCACGGCGGCGGCCTCGTACAGCGCGGGGTCGATCCGCTGGAGCCCGGCCAGGAAGAGGATCATGTAGAAGCCGGCCTGCAGCCACAGCCGCACGGTGACGATCACCAGCCAGTACCAGGGTGGGTCGGTACTGGCCAGCCACGGCAGCGGGTCGGTGCCGAACCACCCGAGGACGGTGTTCGCCAGCCCGAACCGCACCCCGTTGAACAGGGACATCTTCCAGATCAGGGCGGCGACGACATAGCTGCACGCGGCCGGCAGGAAGAAGACGGACCGGAAGAACGCCCGCGCCCAGCGCACCCGGTTGGCCATGAGGGCGAGGGAGAGCGAGACGACGTACGTCGTGGGCACGATGAACGCGGTGAAGACGAGGAACGTCTTCAGGCTGTCCACGAACGCGTCGTCGCCGAGCATCGCCGTGTAGTTGTCCAGCCCCACGAAGTGGGTGGGCGTGACCGTGTTGTGGGCGTCGAAGAAGCTGAGTCCGACGCTCCACAGCAGCGGCACGTAGGTGAACAGGGCGAGCCCGAGGGCGAAGGGTCCGACGAACACCCAGAACCAGAGCGCGCGCCGCCGCCTCACGACGTCTTCTTCGCCTGGTTCTTCCCGCGGTTCTTCTTCACGCGATCCAGCTCGGCCGACACCTTCCGTACGACGGTGCGCAGTTCGCTCTCCGGATGGGCGCCGCTCTTGATGATCCTGCTCAGCGCGTCCTGGTAGGCGGTCTGGGCGGCCGGGGTCCACAGGAGCGGCTGGGCGTAGCCGTGCTCGGTGGCGAAGCGGACGGCGTCGGCGGCGGGGCCGGTGCGCAGCTTGGTGGCCTTCTTGGCGAGGGAGATCCGGGCGGGGATGTGGAAGCCGTAGGAGAGCGCGAAGTCCTCCTGGTAGTCGGTGTGGTCGACCCACAGCCACTTCACGTAGTCCTTCGCGGCGTCCTTGTGCTTGCTGCGGGCGCTCACGGCGGCGCCGTACGCCCCGACGGGCACGGTGGGCCGGCCGGCGGCTCCGTCCTTCGGGAAGGGCAGCACGCCGGTGTCGTCGCCGAGTTCCTTCTGGATCTGCGGCAGCGCCCACAGCCCGGACCACTGCATGGCGGTCAGGCCCTGGAGGAGGGCCGACGGGTCGGACCAGTCGGCGGGGGCGCCGAGGAGGAGGGACTTGTCGGCGTACAGCTGGTGCAGTTTGCCGAGGGTGCGGGCGGCTGCGGGGTCGTCGAAGCCGACCGTGCCGTCGGCGGTGACGAGCTGGAGTCCGGCCGCGTACAGGGGAGTTCCGCCGAGCACGCCGGCTCCTCCGTCGTTGCCGAGGAAGAGTCCCTTCACCTTGCTGCTGGTGAGCTTCCGCGCCGCGTCGACGAGGGCGTCCAGGGTGGTGGGCGGCTCGACACCGGCGTCCTTCAGCAGGCTCTTGCGGTAGTAGAGCATCTGCATGTCGATGGTCTGCGGGACGGCCCAGACCTTCCCGTCGTACGTCTTCGGGGTGAGCACCGCCGGGTTGAAGTCGTCCTTCACACCGTCGAGCAGCTCGGTGAGGTCGACGACCTGGCCGCCCTGGATCTGGTCCAGGGTGGGCCCGTTGACCTCGAACACGTCCGGCCCGGAGTCGGTCAGCAGGGCGGCGGCGGTCTGCTGGTCGTAGTTCCCGGGCCGCCACTGCACACTGACGTCGGCCTTCTTGTACGCCCCGGCGTACCGCTGAACGGCCTGCTCGGTCCCGGGCTCACCGTACTGGTGGTACCACTGCGACAGCGCGACACCCGAGCCGCCGCCGTCCCCACCGCGCCCGGTGTTCGACCCGCACGCGGCGATCAGCCCACTCGCGACCCCCGCGGTACCCCCAGCCAGCAGCGTCCTGCGCCTCATCGTCATCCCGTGCCCCCTGACGTCCGCTCACGCACTCACGACCGATGCACGGCCCAACGATCAACCATGGGCGGGGATTACGAAAGAGGGCGTTGACGCGCGGGCGCTGACGTACGGGCCATTGCGTACGGGCGATGACGTGCCGCGGGCACGCCGAAGGGGCGTCACCCCCGCACAGGGTGACGCCCCTTCATCTCGTGGCGCCGGAGCCGCCGCCGATCGGTCTGAGGGTCGGGGACCGACGGCGGCTCCGGGGTTGGTGGGGCCCGGCGTGGGTAGCCGGGCCCGGCCGGGGTCAGCGGTGGTCGCTGCCCTCGGACTGGGTGGCCGCCCGGCCTGCCTCCAGGCGGGCCACCGGGATGCGGAACGGGGAGCAGGAGACGTAGTCCAGGCCGACCTCGTGGAAGAAGTGGACGGACTCCGGGTCGCCGCCGTGCTCGCCGCAGACGCCGAGCTTGAGGTCGGGGCGGGTGGCGCGGCCGGCCTTCGCGGCGGCGGCGACCAGGGAGCCGACGCCGTCCTTGTCGATCGTCTCGAACGGGCTGACGCCGAAGATGCCCTTCTCCAGGTAGGCGGTGAAGAAGCTCGCCTCGACGTCGTCGCGGCTGAAGCCCCAGACCGTCTGGGTCAGGTCGTTGGTGCCGAAGGAGAAGAACTCCGCGGCCTCCGCGATCTGGCCGGCGGTGAGGGCGGCGCGCGGCAGCTCGATCATGGTGCCGATCGCCAGCTTCAGCTTCGTACCCGTGGCGGCCTCGACCTCCGCGATGACCTGGTCGGCCTCCTCGCGGACGATCTCCAGCTCCTGGACGGTGCCGACGAGCGGGATCATGATCTCGGCGCGCGGGTCGCCCTTGGCGTTCTTGCGCTCGGCCGCCGCTTCGGCGATCGCGCGGACCTGCATGGTGAACAGCCCGGGAATGGCGAGACCGAGGCGGACACCGCGCAGACCCAGCATCGGGTTCTGCTCGTGCAGCCGGTGCACGGCCTGGAGCAGCCGCAGCTCGTTCTCGTGCGGCTCCTGACGGGACTCGGCGAGGGCCACGCGGACCGAGAGTTCCGTGATGTCGGGCAGGAACTCGTGCAGCGGCGGGTCCAGGAGGCGGACGGTGACGGGCAGTCCGTCCATCGACTCGAAGAGCTGGACGAAGTCCTGCTTCTGCAGCGGCAGCAGCGCCTTGAGGGACTCCTCGCGCTCGGCCTCCGTGTCGGCCAGGATCAGCCGTTCCACCAGCTCGCGGCGGTCACCGAGGAACATGTGCTCGGTGCGGCACAGGCCGATGCCCTGGGCGCCGAAGCGGCGGGCGCGCAGCGCGTCCTCGGCGTTGTCGGCGTTGGCGCGCACCCGCAGCCGGCGCTTGCGGTCGGCGAAGGCCATCATGCGGTGCACGGCCTCGACCAGCTCGTCGGCGTCGTCGGCGCCCGGGTGCATCCGGCCCTCGAAGTACTCCACCACCGGGGACGGCACGACCGGCACCTCACCGAGGTACACCTTGCCGGAGGAGCCGTCGATGGAGATGACGTCGCCCTCCTCCACGACGTGCCCCCCGGGCACGGTCATCCGGCGCCGCTTGGTGTCGACCTCCAGCTCCTCGGCACCGCAGACACAGGTCTTGCCCATGCCGCGCGCGACGACGGCCGCGTGGGAGGTCTTGCCGCCGCGCGAGGTCAGGATGCCCTCGGCGGCGATCATGCCGTCCAGGTCGTCGGGGTTGGTCTCCCGGCGGACCAGGATGACCTTCTCACCCGAGCGGGACCACTTCACGGCGGTGTACGAGTCGAAGACCGCCTTGCCGACCGCCGCGCCGGGCGAGGCCGCGATGCCCCGGCCGACCTGCTCGACCTTCGCGTCGTCGTCGAAGCGCGGGAACATCAGCTGGGCGAGCTGGGCGCCGTTGACGCGCTGCAGCGCCTCGGTCTCGTCGATCAGGCCCTGGTCCACCAGCTGGGTCGCGATGCGGAAGGCGGCACCGGCGGTGCGCTTGCCGACGCGGGTCTGGAGCATCCACAGCTGGCCGCGCTCGATGGTGAACTCGATGTCGCAGAGATCCTTGTAGTGGTTCTCCAGGGTCTCCATGATCTGCATGAGCTGGTCGTACGACTTCTTGTCGATCTGCTCCAGCTCCGCGAGCGGGACGGTGTTGCGGATACCCGCGACGACGTCCTCGCCCTGGGCGTTCTGCAGGTAGTCGCCGTAGACGCCCTGGTGCCCGCTGGCGGGGTCGCGCGTGAACGCGACGCCGGTGCCGGAGTCGGGGCCGAGGTTGCCGAAGACCATCGAGCACACGTTGACGGCGGTGCCGAGGTCGTGCGGGATGCGCTCCTGGCGGCGGTACAGCTTGGCGCGGTCGCCGTTCCAGGAGTCGAAGACCGCCTTGATGGCGAGGTCCATCTGCTCGCGCGGGTCCTGCGGGAAGTCGCGGCCGGCCTCGGCCTTGACGATCTTCTTGAACTTGGTGACCAGCTTCTTCAGGTCGGCCGCTTCGAGGTCCGTGTCGACGGTGACCTTCTTGGCCGACTTGGCCGCGTCCAGGGCCTCCTCGAAGAGGTCGCCGTCGACGCCGAGGACGGTCTTGCCGAACATCTGGATGAGGCGGCGGTAGGAGTCCCACGCGAAGCGGTCGTCGCCGGCCTGCTTGGCCAGGCCCTGCACCGACTTGTCGGAGAGGCCGATGTTCAGGACGGTGTCCATCATGCCGGGCATGGAGAACTTGGCGCCGGAACGGACGGACACGAGCAGCGGGTCGTCGGCCTGGCCGAGCTTCTTGCCCATCGTCTGCTCAAGGGCGTCGAGGTGCGCACTCACCTCGTCACGCAGTGCCGCGGGCTCGTCGCCGCTCTCCAGGTAGACCTTGCAGGCCTCGGTGGTGATCGTGAAGCCCGGAGGGACCGGCAGACCGAGGTTGGTCATCTCAGCGAGGTTGGCGCCCTTGCCGCCGAGAAGGTCCTTGAGGTCCTTGTTGCCCTCGGTGAAGTCGTAAACGAACTTCGCTACGTGGGGATCTTTGTTTTCCGACACGGGTCTCGACTCCTTGAGGCCGCGGTGGCTGCCCTGACGGCGAGGAACATACCCAGATCGAAGGTGCATGGGTACGTCCACTTGCGCGTCATGCGCGTGTAACCACCCGTCCGCCAGTGGATCGAAAGTCAAAGCTTGGCAAGCGGCAGCAGGCGCATGTTTTCACTTCTTGAACGCATGACCCCTCAAAGAGGGGGTTTCTCGCTCAGATGAGCGGGCACTCCGCCCATCTGTTTTCGATCGATGAACGATCAAGGGGTGGCACTCGGTGCCACCCCTTGGAGAAGTGCAGTCGCCCAAGATCCGCTCATCTGAGCGCAGCCCTTATCAAGGGTGGCGAGAATCACGCTGCCACACGGGTCGGGATTTCACCATGCGGACGGCTGCTGGACTGACGTCGGAGGGTCTCCGCACTGTCGTCGAACCGGCTCCGGACCGTCTCCGGGTCCGCCGTACGGCGAGCGCGGCGGCCGAACGCGGCGGCGTCTTGGCGAGGCGTTTGCCGGGTGTTTGCCGAGGGGGCGTGAACAGCGCGGCCGACGGAGCCGTACGACACCACGGCGGGCCTGACGAGCCGGGTTCCGCCCCAGCTCAGCCCCCGTTTCCACGCGGGCCTCGCACGGAAGGACCTCCGGGTTGCCTCACCACACGACCACGCGCCGGCCACCGGGCACGCCCGGGGAGGCCGAGGATGTCCACACCGGCGACAGCGCGCCGGCGAAAGCCGCCGGGGGCACGGAGCCTGAGGAGACCGGGGAGGCTGGGGAGGCCGGGGAGGCCATGGCCTCCGCGGAACCGGCAGAGCCCACCGGCTCCACCGAAACCGCCGAACCGACCGAACCGACCGAACCCGCCGAGCCCGCCGAGCCCGCCGACGGTCCCGCGCCTGCCGGCACCACCGAACCCACCGACGGCCAGGCGCCTGCCAGTACCACCGCACCACCCCCCACCCCCTCCGAACCGTCCGGAGCCGACGAACCCGGCACCGATGGCGGCCCGGCAGAGGCCGGTGAAGGCGACAACGTCTCGGCGCCCACCCCCACAACCACACCCGCACCCCGTCCGCTCCGGCCCGTCCCTCGCCCCTGGGCAGCCGCGGCGGCGCGGGGGCGGCGGTGGCGGAAGGCGCACCCGGCGGCCGCTCAGGCGGTGTCCCTCGGTGTGACGGTGCTGGCGCTGGCCCTGGTCGTCGCGGCGCTGGTGCTGCCGAACTCGGTGGTCGGGCTCAGGCTCGCCCAGTTCACGCGGATTCCGGCCGAGGCGATCATCGGGGCGGCGCTGACGCTTGCGCTGCCCAGGCGGCCGAGGGTCGTGCTGGCCGCGGTCTCCGGGGTGGCGCTGGCCGCGCTGACCGTGCTGAACGTGCTCGACATGGGCTTCAAGCAGTACCTGGGCCGGAGCTTCAACCCCGTCCTGGACTGGAGCCTCCTCGGCGACGCGCAGTCGTACCTGGAGGACTCGCTCGGCCGGACGACCACGCTGCTCGCCACGGCCGGCCTGATCGTCCTCGTGCTGCTGCTGTTCGTGCTGCTGGCGCTCTCCATGGTCAGGCTGAGCAATCTGCTCGTCCGGAACACCGGTCTGGCCACGCGGGGCACCCTCGTCGCCGGGGTCGTCTGGATCACCTGCTCCTCCCTCGGCATCCAGATCGCGGGCGTGCCGATCGCCTCGGACCGCACCGCGACCGCGGTGAAGGCGCAGGCGCACCAGGTGTCCGACACCCTGCGGGACGAGGCGGAGTTCCGGAAGGTGGCCAAGGTCGACGCGTTCGGCAACACCCCGCCCAGCCAGCTCGTGCCCGACCTGCGCGGTAAGGACATGATCTTCACGTTCATCGAGAGCTACGGCCGCAGCGCCATCGAGGACCCGATCGAGGCGCCCGGCGTCGACAAGACGCTCGACGCGCGGACCAAGGCGATCGCCAAGGCCGGTTTCCACGCCAAGAGCGGCTGGCTGACCTCGGCGACGTACGGCGGCAACAGCTGGCTCGGCCACTCCACGACCATGACCGGCCTGTGGATCAGCAACCAGCAGCGCTACCGCACGGTCATGGCCAGCGACCACCTCAGCCTGACCGAGGCGTTCAAGAAGACCGGTGAGTACGACACCGTCGGCGTGATGCCGGGCGTGCAGAAGGGCTGGCCGGAGCAGAAGTACTACGGCCTGGACAGGGTCTACAACGCCTTCCAGCTCGGCTACAAGGGGCCGAAGTTCAGCTGGTCGACGATGCCGGACCAGTACACGCTCCAGCAGTTCCAGGACCGGGTGCACGGGAAGAAGCGGGCCGACGGCAAGGATCTGATGTCGTTCGTCATCCTGACGTCGAGCCACCAGCCGTGGGGGCCGATCCCGAAGATGGTCGGCTGGGACCAGCTGGGCGACGGCTCGATCTTCAAGGGGATCGAGGCGGCGGGCAACAAGGCGGCCGACGTGATCGCGGACACCACCAAGTCCCGCCAGGAGTACGGCAAGTCGATCCAGTACTCGGTGACCGCGCTCACCGAGTGGCTGGAGCGGTACGGCAAGGACAACACCGTCCTGGTCTTCCTCGGCGACCACCAGCCGATGGCGCGGGTCAGCGGCAACCACGCCAGCCGTGACGTGCCGATCTCGATCGTCGCGAAGGACCCGAAGGTGCTGGACAAGATCGCCGGCTGGGGCTGGACGGACGGCCTGCGCCCGGCGCACGACGCGCCCGTCTGGAAGATGAGCGCCTTCCGGGACCGCTTCCTGACGGCCTACGGCTCGACTCCCCACCCCAAGACGAACTGACCGCGCGCCCGCCCGACTCCGCATCACAGCCCACTGAGCCGGGCGGCCCAACCTTCCAACCCACCGAGCCGCCCGACCCCACCCCCAGCCCGCGAGCCGGGGCCCAGCCCTCCGGCCCACCGAGCCGCCCGACCCCACAGCACCACCGCCGACCCGCCCGCGCAGCACAACCCACCGAGCCGGGCGGCCCAGCCCCCAGCCCACCGAGCCGGCGGGGCAGCCTTTCAGCCCACCGAGTCGGGTGGTGGGCGGGCGAGGTCGGGGTCCAGGGGCGGAGCCCCTGGCGGGGTCCCTGGCGGGGTCCCTGGCGGTGCCCCGGGGCTGGGGCTCAGCCGCCCGACGTGTCCAGCTCCGCTTCCTCGCTGACGCCCACCGTCTCGTACGGGTCCCTGAGCCACCCGTCCGGCAGCACCACCCTGTTGTTGCCGGACGTACGGCCCCGGGGCCCGTCCGCGCCCAGCGGCCACCCCTGCTCCAGGTCCAGCTCGTCCAGCCCGCCCCGCAAGTCCGCCAGTGACGAGGCGACGGCCAGCCTCTTGCGCATCTCGGAGCCGACCGCGAACCCCTTCAGGTACCAGGCGACATGCTTGCGGAAGTCCACGACCCCCTTGGACTCGTCCCCGAGCCACTCCCCCAGCAGCGCGGCGTGCCGCACCATGACACCGGCCACCTCGGCCAGCGTCGGCCGGGTGAACTCCGTACGCCCCTCGAACGCCGCCACCAGATCGGCGAACAGCCACGGCCGCCCCAGGCACCCCCGGCCCACGACCACGCCGTCGACCCCGGTCTCCCGGACCATCCGCAGCGCGTCCTGAGCCGACCAGATGTCCCCGTTGCCGAGGACCGGGATCTCCGGGACGTGCTCCCGCAGCCGGGCGATGGCCTCCCAGTCGGCGGTGCCGCCGTAGTGCTGGGCGGCCGTACGGCCGTGCAGCGCGATGGCGGTGACACCCTCCTCGACGGCGATGCGCCCGGCGTCCAGGTAGGTGAGGTGGTCGTCGTCGATGCCCTTGCGCATCTTCATGGTGACCGGCAGGTCACCGGCCCCGGAGACCGCCTCGCGCAGGATCGCCCGCAGCAGGTGCCGCTTGTACGGCAGCGCCGACCCGCCGCCCTTGCGGGTCACCTTGGGGACGGGGCAGCCGAAGTTCAGGTCGATGTGGTCGGCGAGGTCCTCCTCCGCGATCATGCGGACGGCCTTGCCGACGGTGGCCGGGTCGACGCCGTACAGCTGGATCGAGCGCGGCTTCTCGCTCGCGTCGAACCTGATCAGCTGCATGGTCTTGTCGTTGCGCTCGACCAGCGCCCGGGTCGTGATCATCTCGCTGACGAACAGGCCCTTGCCGCCGCTGAACTCTCGGCACAGCGTCCGGAAGGGCGCGTTGGTGATCCCCGCCATGGGTGCGAGCACGACGGGCGGCGCCACGGCGTGCGGGCCGATGGAGAGCGGGTGGGTCATCGGACGGCTCCGGATACGGACGTACGGACGTACGGGATCGGACACGGGAAGTACCCATTGTCCCTCACTCCCCCGACAGCCCCGCCAGCCGCTCCAGCCGCTCCTCGCTGTCCTCGTCGGCGGGGACGTAGGCGACGATCCGCCGGGCCGGGGCCTGCGGGGCCAGCCACATGTTGCGGTGCTCCAGCCGGACGAGCCCGACCACAGGGTGCCGGTACCGCTTGACGTGCGGGGACATCGGCGCCACCTCGTGCCGCTCCCACAATGCCCGGAACTCGGCCGAGACCCGCATCAGCCGGTCCAGCCGCCCTTGCCAGAGCGGGTCGGCGACATGCTCGGCCATGCCCGCCCGGTACTTGGCGATCATGTCGCGCAGCATCTCGTCCCGGTCCAGGAAGTCCCGTTTCCAGCGCTCGCTGGTGGCCAGCAGCCACAGGCAGTTGCGGTCGTCCGGGGGCAGCTCCGCGGGGTCGCCGAACAGCTGGGCGAAGGGGCGGTTGGCGGCGAGGACGTCGTAGCGGGCGTTCTGCAGGGACGCCGGGTAGGGGGCGAGCCGTTCGACGATCCTGAGGGCCGAGGCCGGGGCGCCCGTGCACTCGGCCCCGGCGCGCGGGTCGGCGGTGCCGGCCAGGGTGAAGAGGTGGGCGCGCTCGGTGGCGTCCAGCAGCAGCGCCCGGGCGACCGCGTCCAGCACCTGCGCGGAGACGTGCGTGGCCCGCCCCTGCTCGATCCACGTGTACCAGGTGACGCCGACCGCGGCGAGGTGCGCCACCTCCTCCCGGCGCAGACCGGGCGTGCGCCGGCGGGGCCCTCGTACCAGGCCCACCTGCTCGGGGGTGACCCGCTCACGGCGGCTGCGCAGGAACGCGGCGAGTTCACGCCGCCGTACCGACGCCTCGCGCGGCGGCCCGGGGTCCCCCGGCGTGACGGTCGTCGCGTCGGTGGTCGTCGCGGCGGAGGTCGCCGCATCGGTGACGGTCGCGCCGGTGACGGTCGCGGTGGTGACGGTCGCGTCGGTGACGGTCGCGGTGGTCATGGCCTCCAGGGTGCCGTCCACGGGCGCGGCGGTTCCAGTTGGTGCCGGTACCTGGATGAGCAGCGGCTGGTACCGGGCTGGGTGCGCCGCGAGGCTCGGTGCCGTGACGACGACGAGAACCCCCCTGCCGACGGACGGCTCCCCCGCCACCGCGCCCCTCAGCCCGTTCGGGCTGCTCACCCTCCTGCTCGGGGCCGCGCTCCCCATGGTCGACTTCTTCGTCGTCAACGTGGCCCTGCCGACGATCCGGCATGACCTGGACGCCTCCCCGGCGACCCTGGAGATGGTGGTGTCCGGGTACGCGGTGGCGTACGCCGTCCTCCTCGTCCTCGGCGGGCGGCTCGGCGACACCTACGGCCGCCGCCGGCTCTTCCTGTGGGGGGTCGCCGGCTTCGGTCTGACCTCGCTGGCCTGCGGGCTGGCACCCGGTGCCTGGTGGCTGGTGGGCGCGCGGGTGGCGCAGGGCGCCGCGTCGGCGGTGCTGCTGCCGCAGGTGCTGGCCACGCTGCACGCCACCACGAGCGGGGCGCGGCGGGCCCGCGCGGTCGCCCTGTACGGCTCGGTCGGCGGGGTGTCGGTGGTCCTCGGGCAGGTGCTGGGCGGGGTGCTGGTCGCGGCCGACCCGGCGGGCACCGGCTGGCGTGCGGTGTTCCTGGTGAACGTACCGGTCGTGGTGGCCGCCCTCGGCTGCGCGCTGCGGTCGGTGCCGGACAGCAGGGCCGAGCGGCCCGCGCGCGCCGACCTCGCCGGTACGGTCCTGCTGGCGGCCGCGCTGACCGCCGTACTGCTGCCGCTGACCGAGGGCAGGGCGGCCGGGTGGCCGCTGTGGTCGGTGCTCCTGCTGTGCGCGGCGCCGCTGCCGGCGGCGGGCTTCGCCGTCGTGGAGCGGCGGGGCGAGCGGTCCGGGGGCAGCCCGCTGCTGCCGTCCTCGCTGCTGGCCTCCCGGAAGGTCCGGCGCGGGCTGCTGCTGGGGCTGCCGGTGTTCGTGGGCTTCGCGGGCTGGATGTTCGTCAGCGCGATCACGCTGCAACAGGGTCTCGGCTACGGCGCGCTGCGGGCGGGTGTGACGCTGGTGCCGATGGGGGTGGCGCAGTTCGGCGCGTCGCTGCTGGCGCCGCGTGCGGTACGACGGCTGGGCGGGCGGGCGGTGACGCTGGCGGCGCTGGTGCACATCGCCGGCCTGGCGACGGTGACGGCGACCGCGCTGTTCGGCCCCTGGCCGCGGCTGAGTCCGCTCGTGCTGGCGCCGGGGCTGATCCTGTGCGGGGTGGGGCAGGGGCTGGAGCTGCCCCTGTACTTCCGGTTCCTGCTCGCCGCGGTCCCGGCGCGCTTGGCGGGGGCGGGCAGCGGGCTCGCGGCCACGCTGCAGCAGTCCGGCCTCGCGGTCGGGGTGGCGCTGCTGGGTTCGCTGTTCCTGGCGCTGGTGCCGGGACTCGGCATGCGGGACGCGCTGGCGGTGGTCCTGGCGGCGCAGGCGGCGGGACTGGCGGGACTCGGGGTGCTTGGGCTGAGGCTGCCCCTGGTACCCGGGTGAGCGGGCCCGGCGGGTACTCCGGTGAGCGGCCCGGAGCGGGCGTCATGGCCTACGGACCAAGTCATGACGCGTGCATGGGTCATTAGTTAGACGCACTATTGAAATCGGCGTACGATGAACCGCATGCCCGAGTTGAGTCACAGCCGTCGGCTGCTCGTGCTCGCGATCTGCTGCATGAGCCTGCTCATCGTGAGCCTCGACAACACCGTCCTGAACGTCGCCCTGCCCTCCCTGCAACGGGAGTTCCACGCCGGCACCTCCGGTCTGCAGTGGACCATCGACGCCTACCTGCTCGTCCTGGCCTCCCTGCTGATGCTCTCCGGCTCGACCGCCGACCGGATCGGCCGCAAGCGCGTCTTCATGGCGGGCCTCGTCATCTTCTCCGCCGGCTCGCTGCTCTGCTCCCTCGCGCCGAACCTGCAACTCCTCATCGTCTTCCGCATGGTGCAGGCGGTCGGCGGTTCCATGCTCAACCCGGTCGCCATGTCGATCATCACCAACACCTTCACCGACTCCCGCGAGCGCGCCCGCGCGATCGGGGTGTGGGGTGCGGTGGTCGGCATATCCATGGCGGCCGGCCCCCTGGTCGGCGGCCTGCTCGTGGAGTCGGTGGGCTGGCGCTCCATCTTCTGGCTCAACATCCCCATCGGCGTCGCCGCGCTCCTGCTCACGCTGCGCTTCATCCCCGAGTCCCGCGCCCCCAAGCCCCGCCGCGCCGACCCCGTCGGGCAACTGCTGGTGATCGCCCTGTTCGGATCGCTGACGTACGCGATCATCCAGGCACCGGACTCCGGCCTCGGCGCGGTCGCCCCGTTCGGCGCGATCGCCTTCGTGGCCCTGCTCGGTCTGCTCTGGTACGAGCCCCGGCGCGACGAACCCCTCATCGACCTGCGCTTCTTCCACTCGGCGCCGTTCAGCGGGGCGACCGTGATCGCCATCAGCGCGTTCTCCGCACTGGGCGGATTCCTGTTCCTGTCGACGCTGTACCTGCAGAACGTGCGCGGCCTGGACGCCCTGCACGCCGGCCTGTGGATGCTGCCCATGGCCGCGCCGACGTTCCTGTGCGCACCGGTCTCCGGCCGGCTGGTCGGCAGCCGGGGACCACGCGTGCCGCTGCTGGTGGCGGGCGCCGCGATCACCGTCAGCGGGGTGCTGTTCGGCGCGTTCGAGGCGGAGACCTCCAACGCCACCCTGCTCCTCGGCTACGTCCTGTTCGGCATCGGCTTCGGCTTCGTGAACGCGCCGATCACCAACACGGCGGTGTCCGGCATGCCCCGGGCCCAGGCCGGAGTCGCGGCCGCCGTCGCCTCCACCAGCCGGCAGCTCGGTCAGACGCTGGGCGTCGCCGTGGTCGGCGCCATCCTGGCCTCCGGGATCGGCTCGTCGTCGTACAAGCACGCCTTCGTCTCGGCGGCCCGCCCCGGCTGGTGGATCATCGCCGCCTGCGGCCTCGCGGTCCTCGTCCTGGGCGCCGTCACCAGCGGCCGCTGGGCCCACCGCACGGCCGAGCGCACGGCGGAACGCCTGGAGTCACCGGAGGTACGGCAGACGGTGGGGGCGTCGGGCCGTTCCTGAGCCTGGCCCCGCTCCTCCCGACCCCGGGTCGTCCGGACCCTGGTCCACGCTGGTCCTGGCCCCGCTCGCTCGCGGGGCGGGGGCTCAGCCGCGCTCGGCCAGTTCCTGGAGCCGCTCCAGGCGGGCGCGGGTCTCCTCGTTCTTCGGGGTGTAGGTGACGAGGCGGGCGCCCGTCTCCGGGCTCAGCCACAGGTCCGTGTGCTCCACGGTGAGGTGGCCGACGTACGGGTTGAGGAACTCCTTGGTCTTGGTGCGGTTGCCGACGACCTCGTAGCGCTCCCAGTTCTCGCGGAACTCCGGGGACTCCGTCTCCAGGCGCTTGACGAGCATCTTCCAGGCGGGCTCGCCCAGGTGGCCGGCCAGGGAGGCGCGCAGCCGGGCGGCCATCAGGCGCTGGCTGTCCTCCAGGTGCACGATCGACGCCTGCCAGTCGCGGTTGGTATAGACGAGGACCATGCAGTTGCGGTCCTCGGGCGGGATCGCGTCGAGGTCGCCGAGGAGGCGGCCGTAGGTGCGGTTGTAGGCGAGGATGTCGTACCGGCTGTTCTGGATGCAGGCCGGGACCGGCTCCAGGCGGCGCAGGATCTCGGTCAGCGCCGGGGTGATGCCCGCGCAGTTCGCGGCCGGGGTCGGGTCCGTGGCACCGGCCAGCTGGAACAGGTGGGCGCGCTCGCTGGCGTCCAGCATCAGGGTGCGCGCCAGGGCGTCCAGGACCTGCACGGAGACCTGGATGTTGCGGGCCTGTTCGAGCCACGTGTACCAGGTGACGCCGACCGCGGAGAGCTGGGCGACCTCCTCCCGCCGCAGCCCCGGCGTGCGCCGGCGCCGCCCGCGCGGCAGCCCCACCTGCTCGGGGGTGATCCGCTCCCGGCGACTGCGCAGGAACGCGGCCAGTTCGTTCCGCCGGATCTCCGCACCGCCCGCCGCGGGGACGCCCGTGGCGGCGGGAGCCGCAGGCGTCGCCGGAGCCGTAGGCGTCGCGGGCGTCGCGGAAGCCGCGGGAGTCGCCGGAGCCGCGGGCGTCCGGGACGGCGGGTTCCGCACCCCCGACTGCCGCACCCCCGACTGCCGCACCCCGGACTGCCGGGCCGCGGACTGCCGGGGGGCCGCGGAGGTCGTGCTCGTCACGGTCGTCAGGCTCGTCATGGTTCCAGGGTGCCCCGCGCCCGATCCTGTTGCCAGGTACTTCTTGTACCAGGACAAGGACACTCTGGTACCACCCTGCGCCCGGTCGCAGGCTCGGGGACATGACCGACACCGTCAGTACCCCGGCCGTCCGCGCT
This sequence comes from Streptomyces sp. L2, assembly GCF_004124325.1. NCBI lineage: Bacteria > Bacillati > Actinomycetota > Actinomycetes > Kitasatosporales > Streptomycetaceae > Streptomyces > Streptomyces sp. L2. The sequence continues at coordinate 5,490,604 of NZ_QBDT01000001.1, read as the reverse complement.
CCTGAGGCGGCTTCGCCCACGCTGGGCGGCCCGGGGCTGTTCACCGTTCTGCTGGCCGCGGCCCTGCCGCTGGTCGACTTCTTCATCGTCAACGTGGCCCTGCCGACCATCGGCGCCGATCTCGCCGCGGGCGAGGCCGTACTGGAACTCGTCGTAGCCGGTTACGGCGTCGCCTACGCCGTCCTGCTCGTCCTCGGCGGTCGGCTCGGCGACCTGGTCGGCCGGCGGCGGCTGTTCCTCGGTGGGATGGCCGCCTTCGGAGTGACCTCGCTGGCCTGCGGCCTGGCACCGGACGCCTGGACCCTGGTCGCGGCGCGGGTCGCGCAGGGCGCGTCCGCCGCGGCGATGCTGCCGCAGGTCCTCGCCACCGTCCAGGCCACCACGAGCGGCGCGCGCCGGGCGAAGGCCATGAGCCTGTACGGCGCCACCGCCGGCCTCGCCATGGTGGCGGGGCAGATCCTGGGCGGCGTCCTCGTCGCCGCCGACCTCGCCGGAACCGGCTGGCGGGCGATCTTCCTCGTCAACGTGCCGGTGGTGGTGCTCGGGCTGGTCATGGGCGTGCGGTTCGTGCCCGAGACCCGCTCGCAGCACCCCGAGCCGGTCGACGGCCCCGGGACCGTGCTGCTCGCCGCGTCCCTGCTGACGCTGCTCGCCCCGCTCACCGAGGGCCGGGCGGCGGGCTGGCCGCTGTGGACCTGGCTGTCGCTGGCCGCGTTCCCGTTCGCGGCCGCCGCCTTCTACGCCGTCGAGCGCCGGGCGGACCGGCTGGGCCGGACCCCGCTGGTGCCGCCCAGCCTGTTCCGGCTGGCCTCGCTGCGGCGCGGGCTGGTGCTGATGCTGCCGTTCTCCATCGGGTTCAGCGGGTTCATGTTCGTCATCGCGCTGGCCCTCCAGCAGGGGGCGGGCCTCGGACCGGTGCCGGCGGGGCTGGCGCTCGCGCCGATGGCCGTGGTGTTCCTGTTCGTCTCCCTCGCCGGTCCGCGGCTGATCGCCCGCCACGGCACCCGGGTCGTCGCCGCCGGGGCCGCGGTGCAGGCGGTCGGCGTGCTGCTGATCGTGCTCGCGGTGTGGCGGGACTGGCCCCACCTGGACGTGGCCTCGCTGCTGCCGGGCACGGCCGTCGCCGGGGCCGGGCAGGCCCTCCAACTCCCCAACATCATGCGGATCGTGATGTCCGAGATGCCGGCGGCGCGGGCCGGGGTCGGCAGCGGCGTGATGGTCACCACGCAGCAGTCCGCGCTGGCGCTGGGCGTGGCCACGCTCGGCACGCTCTTCCTCGCCCTCGTCCCGCACTTCGGCATGCGGGACGCCCTGCTCACCACGCTGTTCGTGCAGTTGGCCGGGGTCGCCCTGACGGGCCTGCTGAGCCTGCGGCTGCCCCGCACGGTCGGCTGACCGCCGCTCATTTCCCCTTCCGGGCACCCCCTGTTGATGTTGGACTTGCTGCACACTCCTTGCCGTCGGGAACACCGGAGTCAGGGAGGAGCGGGGTCATGCCGCAGAACCAGACGAGCAAGGTCAGCCGCTGGGACCAGCACGGGCGCGAGCACGTGGTCCGGGTACGGCGCACGGGCGTGCAGCGCACGATCAGCTGCGACACCTGCGGCTGGCGGCAGGGCGCGCAGTTCCTGCCGTGGCTGAAGGCGGAGGAGCACCTGGCCGAGGCGCACCAGGCGACGGTGGACCCGTCGGCGCCCCGGGAGGCCTCCCACTGAATTCCTTCGGCGGGCCGCATGCACGGTGGCGACCGATGAGTTTCCGGAGCGGCTCCAGTCGTACCTACGACGACGGAGCCGACCCAGGGACCGAGGACCATGACCACCACACCGCTGTACGACACCTTGCACCGCTACGTCGACGAGGGCACCGTGCCCGGCGCGGTGGGCCTGCTCGCCCACTGCGAGGACGTCGAGGTGGTGGCCGTCGGCCACACCGCGGCCGGCGGCCCCACCCCGATGACCAGGGACTCGATCTTCCGGATCGCCTCGCTCACCAAGCCGGTGACGGCCGCGGCCGTGCTGATGCTCGTGGACGAGGGGCGGGTCGGGCTGACGGACCCGGTGGAGAAGTGGCTTCCGGAACTGGCCGAGCCGATGGCGGTCCTGACCCCCGACAGCCCCCTCGACGACCTGGTGCCGGCGAACCGCCCCATCACGGTCGAGGACCTCCTCACCTCCCGCACGGGGTGGGGCTTCCCCTCCGACTTCTCCCTCCCGGCGGTGCAGGCGCTGTTCGAGGTGCAGAAGGACGGCCGCTTCCCGCACGCCTACCCGGCCCCGGACACCTGGCTGACCGACCTGGCGAAGGTCCCCCTGCTCTACCAGCCGGGCGAGGCCTGGCTCTACGGCACCTCCTCCGACCTCCAGGGCATCCTGATCGCCCGGGCGTCCGGCCACCCCTTGCCCGACTTCCTGGCGGAACGGATCTTCAAGCCCCTCGCCATGAAGGACACTGCGTTCGAGGTCCCGGCCGCCGAACGCCACCGCTTCACCACGTCCTACCGCCAGGCTCCCGACCACACCCTGGAGGTCATGGACACCCCTGACGGCGACTGGAGCCGTATCCCCGCGTTCCCCTCGGGCGGCGGCGGCCTCGCCTCCACGGCCGACGACTACCTCGCCTTCGCCCGCATGCTGCTGTCCGGCGGCGAGACGAACGGCCGCCGGCTCCTCTCCGCCACCGCGGTCCGCCGCATGACCACTAATCACCTCACGCCGGCCCAACGCCGCATCGGCCGCCTCTTCCTGGAGGGCGAGGGCTGGGGCTACGGCGCCCAGGTCGACATCACCACCACCCACCCCTGGAACACCCCGGGCCGCTACGGCTGGGTAGGCGGCACAGGCACCACAGCCCACCTGGCCCCCAGCACGGGGATGGTCTCCATCCTCCTGACCCAGGTCGCCATGTCCAACCCGACCCCGACCCCCTTGATGAGGGACTTCTGGCACTGCACGGCGCCCACTACGGCAGGCGGTCAGCTTTCCCGGCCTTGATGCCGAGGATCAACGCACGGAGCTTCACAGGTGTCCGTGAGGCCGTGCTCTCATGACGATTCACCGACGCACACCCCGGACTCGTGCGCCGCGATGACGTCGCCCTTCTTGAGTTCCTGCACACCTTCGCCCGTCAACCTGGCTTTCGCACTGTGGGGCGGATCCAGGAGCTCAGTCGACCGTTCGTAACGACGAATCCAGTCAACGATGATGACAGGCCTGAGCTGCACAGGCTTATCGCAGGCAAGAGATCGAAATTCCTGACCCCAGTGCACCACGCCACCCACGCACCGAACAACGCACACGACGGACGCTGCACTCTCCTCTTCCACAGAGTAGATCTGCAGCTGGGCCGCATGCGCCTCACCGTTGGTCATTGGTTCCTCTTCAGAGCGCGATAGGGCGATACGCAAGGGCCTGGTCGACCACCTCATCGGCGGAAAGCTCCCGCTCGGGTGGCCAGAAGATCAGATTGCCGACGTATCCAGCCGGACAGGCCAGAGCTCGGTCAAGACTGTCGAGCCCGCGGTCCACCTCTTCGTCCGAGGCGTAATCGGCATCCATGATCCGCTGCACCAGCGCAACAGCCTCGGCGCGACTCATCTTCACCGGACTCACGTCCTTCCGCCATAGCCCGCTGCAACCGCAGCCGTGATGGTCAGCGCCAGCAGGGCAATGAATCCGATGCGGGTGCAGGGTCTCACAGCACGTCCGACAGAGCTGCTCGGAAGCCTTCCACTTCCCGCCCCACGCACTCCGAGAGATCGGTCAGTATGCGCAGGGTCTCATCCAGGTGACGGGCGAGTTCCGGTGCACTCCTCCATACGGATTCACTCCTGGTCAATACCGCCGAGAGCAGGTCGTCGTCATACCAGCCACCCGCCGCTTCCTGCGGTGCCGTCTCACGAAGGAAATCCAGGGCAACAGGAAGCAGCCAACGAAGGCCCACATCCTGCCCGATCAACCGGGCCAGATCCTCCGCCGAGAGTTCTCCAACAGCACGCCTCCGCAGTTCATGAACGCTGCGAACCAAGGCCGTACTGGGCGTCGACGGATCCGGCCATCGGCAGCGCTCAAGCTCTTCGATCGACCTATTTCTGTCAACATGTTCCGACAGCACAGACACCTCCATTCGCGCTATCGATACAGTTGCGGTCGAAGAGGAGGGATCACTGCGGGCGCAGGCCGCGGATCAGGAGGTCGACCACCGCCTCGAATTCGGTTTCGATGTCGGGGTGTTGCCATTCGCGGGCGTAGCACGGGTCGTGGAAGCGGCCGGTGGCCTGGAAGACGGCTCGGGCCGAGGCGGTGGGGTCGGGGGCGGCGAAGTCGCCGGACTCGGCGCCGGTGGCGATGATCCGGGCCAGCTGGACGGTGAGGTCGGTGACGTGGTCGGCGACGGCGGCGCCGCTCTCGTCGGCCAGCACGGTGTAGGTGGCGAAGAGCTCCGGGTCGTAGCCCGCCTTGTGCCGCTTGGCCTCGAACAGGGCGGCCAGCCAGTCGCGCAGGCGGGTCTCCGGGTCACGGTCCTCGGTGACGAAGCCGGCGAGCCGCTCCGAGGTGCGGTCCAGCCACCTCTTGGTCACCGCTTCGCGCAGTGCCGCCTTGGTGCGGAAGTGGCGGTAGACGCTGCCGTGGCTGACGCCGAGCGCGCGGGCCACGTCGACCACGGTGGCCTTGGCCGGGCCGTGCCGGCGCAGCACCTCCTCGGTGGCTTCGAGGATGCGCTCGGCGGTCAGGGTCTCGGTCGGTGCCATGTCCTAGACCGTACCTGGAGTGGCCTTCAGCGTTCGCTGTCGAGCATCGCCATCTGCGCCGGGGCGTACCGGGAGCCGGCCGCCGCCTCCGCCGGGACCGCGCTCTCGATGGCCGCCAGGTCCGCCGCGTCCAGGGTGACGTCCAGGGCGCCCAGCGACTCGGTCAGCCGCTCGCGGGTGCGCGCGCCGACCAGGGGGACGATGTCCTCGCCGCGCGAGAGCACCCAGGCGATGGCCGTCTGCGCGACGGTCGCGCCCTTCTGTTCGGCGATCTTGCGGAGGGACTCGACCAGCGTGAGGTTGTGCCGGTAGTTGTCGCCCTGGAAGCGGGGCGAGTGGGCGCGGAAGTCGGTCGCCGCGAACTGCTGGTCGGCCGTGAAGTGGCCGGAGATCAGCCCGCGCGAGAGGACGCCGTAGGCGGTGACGGCTATGCCCAGTTCGCGGGTGGTGGGCAGGATGTCCTTCTCGGGGGCGCGCGAGATCAGCGCGTACTCGATCTGGAGGTCGGCGATCGGGGCCGTGGCGGCGGCCCGGCGGATGGTGTCGGCACCGAGCTCGCTCAGGCCGATGTGGCGGACGTACCCCTTCTCCACCAGTTCGGCGATGGCGCCGACGGTCTCCTCGATCGGCACGTCGGGATCGAGGCGGGCCGGTCGGTAGACATCGATGTGGTCGACGCCCAGGCGCTGGAGCGAGTACGCCGCGAAGTTCTTCACCGCCGCCGGGCGGCCGTCGAAGCCGGACCAGCCTCCGGCCGGGTCACGCAGGGCGCCGAATTTGACGCTCAGCTGCGCGTTCTCCCTGAGGGCCGGCGGGGCGGTGCGCAGCGCCTCGGCGATCAGCAGTTCGTTGTGCCCCATGCCGTAGAAGTCGCCGGTGTCGAGCAGGGTCACGCCCGCTTCCAAGGCGGCGTGGATCGTCGCGACGGACTCGGAGCGGTCCGCTTCGCCGTACATCCCGGACATGCCCATGCAGCCGAGGGCCAGGGCGGAGACCTGGGGGCCGGTGGTTCCGAGGGATCGGGTTCGCATCGTCGTGGTCATGAGTCCAGACTGCCATGACGGATGACAGATTTCAATATCTGTTATCCGTCATTTGTGAGTTGTCATCCGAGAGAGGGTGGGCTTCGACTTGGTCCAGACCTATTGACTAGAGGTCTGGACCAGAGGAGTGTCATGTATGCGACATCTACCGACCACCGGCCGACCCACCCGCCTCGCCCCGTCCTCACCGCACCCCCACCGGGAGGCTCCGCATGATTCGCCGCAGACTGCGTCTGCTCGCCGCCGCGCTGGCCACCACCTGCCTCGCGCCCTTCGCCCTCTCCCTCGCCGTGGCGCCAGCCGCAACCGCCGCCCCCTCCCCCACCACCGCGCCCGGCGCCTCCGCCACAACCGACACCTGCGCAGTGAAGTCCCGCCCGGCCGGCAAGGTTCTCCAGGGCTACTGGGAGAACTGGGACGGTTCGGCCAACGGCGTCCACCCGCCCTTCGGCTGGACCCCGATCACCGACTCCCGCATCGCCGCGCACGGCTACAACGTGCTCAACGCGGCCTTCCCGGTCATCCTGTCCGACGGCACCGCGCTGTGGCAGGACGGCATGGACAGCGGGGTGAAGGTGCCGACGCCGGCGGAGATGTGCGCGGCGAAGGCCTCCGGGCAGACGATCCTGCTGTCCATCGGCGGGGCCGCGGCGGGCATCGACCTCAACTCCAGCGCCGTGGCGGACCGGTTCGTCGACACGATCGTGCCGATCCTGAAGCAGTACAACTTCGACGGCATCGACATCGACATCGAGACCGGCCTCACCAACAGCGGAAGCATCGGCCGGCTGTCCACGTCCCAGTCCAACCTGATCCGCATCATCGACGGGGTGCTGAGCCGGATGCCGTCGAACTTCGGCCTGACGATGGCCCCGGAGACCGCGTATGTCACCGGCGGCAGCATCACGTACGGCTCGATCTGGGGGGCGTACCTGCCGATCATCAAGAAGTACGCGGACAACGGCCGGCTGTGGTGGCTGAACATGCAGTACTACAACGGCAGCATGTACGGCTGTTCCGGCGACTCCTACTCGGCGGGGACCGTACAGGGCTTCACCGCGCAGACCGACTGCCTCAACAAGGGGCTGGTGGTGCAGGGGACCACGATCCGCGTGCCGTACGACAAGCAGGTACCGGGGCTGCCCGCCCAGCCCGGCGCCGGCGGCGGCTACATGTCGCCGTCCCTCGTCTCCCAGGCCTGGCGGCAGTACGGCAGCTCGCTCAAGGGCCTGATGACCTGGTCCCTCAACTGGGACGGCTCGAAGAACTGGACCTTCGGCGACAACGTCAGGGCACTGCAAGGCCGTTGACGGGAGCCCGAGGAGAGCAGAAGGACGGCCGCCGAGTCAGTGACTCGGCGGCCGTCCGGCGTGTACCCGTGTTTCGGCGTCAGCAGCCCAGCAGGCGGCTGGCCAGGTAGCCCTCGATCTGGTCCAGGGACACCCGCTCCTGCTTCATGGAGTCGCGCTCGCGGACGGTGACCGCGTTGTCGTCCAGGGTGTCGAAGTCGACGGTCACGCAGTACGGCGTGCCGATCTCGTCCTGGCGGCGGTAGCGGCGGCCGATGGCGCCGGCGTCGTCGAACTCGATGTTCCAGTGCTGGCGCAGCGCCTGGGCGAGGCCCTTGGCCTTCGGCGACAGCTCGGGGTTGCGGGACAGCGGGAGGACGGCGACCTTCACCGGGGCCAGGCGGTGGTCGAGCCGCAGCACGGTCCGCTTCTCCATCTTGCCCTTGGCGTTGGGCGCCTCGTCCTCGACGTAGGCGTCGAGCAGGAAGGCGAGCATCGCCCGGCCGACACCGGCCGCCGGCTCGATGACGTACGGCGTCCAGCGCTCGCCGGCCTCCTGGTCGAAGTAGGCCAGGTCCTGGCCAGAGGCCTTGGAGTGGGAGGAGAGGTCGTAGTCGGTGCGGTTGGCGACGCCCTCCAGCTCGCCCCACTCGCTGCCGCCGAACTGGAAGCGGTACTCGATGTCGGCGGTGCGCTTGGAGTAGTGGGAGAGCTTCTCCTTCGGGTGCTCGTACCAGCGCATGTTCTCCTCACGCAGACCCAGGCCGGTGTACCAGTTCCAGCGCTGCTCCATCCAGTACTCCTGCCACTTCTCGTCCTCGCCCGGCTTGACGAAGAACTCCATCTCCATCTGCTCGAACTCGCGAGTGCGGAAGATGAAGTTGCCCGGCGTGATCTCGTTGCGGAACGACTTGCCCATCTGGGCGATGCCGAACGGCGGCTTGCGGCGCGAGGTGGTCTGCACCTGGGCGAAGTTGGTGAAGATGCCCTGGGCGGTCTCGGGGCGCAGGTAGGCGACGGAACCGGAGTCCTGCGTCGGGCCGAGGTGGGTGGAGAGGAGCCCGGAGAACTGCTTGGGCTCGGTGAACTGGCCCTTGTTGCCGCAGTTCGGGCAGTTGACGTCGGCGAGGCCGTGCTCGGGGAGGCGGCCGTGCTTGGCCTCGTACGCCTCTTCCAGATGGTCGGCACGGAACCGCTTGTGGCAGGAGGTGCACTCGGTCAGCGGGTCCGTGAAGGTGGCGACGTGGCCGGAGGCGACCCACACCTCAGAGGCCAGGATCACGGACGAGTCGATACCGACCACGTCCTCGCGCGACGTCACCATGTAGCGCCACCACTGGCGCTTGAGGTTCTCCTTGAGCTCGACACCCAGCGGTCCGTAGTCCCAGGCGGCACGCTGTCCGCCGTAGATCTCACTGCACGGGAAAACGAAGCCACGGCGCTTGCTCAGGCTGACGATGGTGTCGATCTTGTCGGCGGCCACGGTGCTCTCTTCATTACGACGACGGGCGTTGAAGCGAGATGCTTCCAGCGAATGCTTCAGGGTACCGGCGGGGGCTCCCCCTCAACCAAATCGGTACCGATCATGTGCGGATCGGGGCCCGGCGAAGGGGCTTGTTGACAATGGTTTCCATGTCAGTTGAAAATGACTGTCATGAACAGAAGTCGACGGCTCATACGCTTCGCCGCCCTCACCTCGGTCACCGCCGTCACCGCGCTCGGCCTCGGCACCCTCTCCGCCTGCTCCACCGACAGCGCTGCCGCGGGTGACACCGGCAGGTTCGACGTCGTCGCCTCCTTCTATCCGATGGCCTTCCTCGCCGAGCGGATCGGCGGCAGCCACGTCCACGTCACCAGCCTCACCTCCCCCGGCCAGGAACCCCACGACCTGGAGCTGAGCCCGAAGCAGATCGCCTCCCTCCAGGACTCCGACGCCGTCCTCTACCTGAAGAACCTCCAGCCCTCCGTCGACGACGCGGTGGCCCAGTCCCCCGTGCAGACGAAGATCGACGCGGCCTCCCTGACCACCCTGGAGGAACACGGCAACGAGGTCGGCGGGCACGCCGCCGCCCACGACAGCGGCGCGAGCCCCGAGGGCGCCGCGAAGGACCCGCACATCTGGCTCGACCCGGTGCGCTACGCCCAGGTCGCCGCCGGTGTCGGCAAGGCCTTCGAGAAGGCCGACCCGGACCACGCGGCCGACTACCGCGAGAACACCGCCGCCCTGGTGAAGCAGCTGAACGACCTCGACACCCGGTTCAGGACCGGCCTCGCGCACACGAAGAGCAAGGTCTTCATCACCACGCACGCCGCCTTCGGCTACCTCGCCGAGCGCTACGGCCTCACCGAGGAGGCCGTCAACGGCCTGGACCCCGAGTCGGAGCCCAGCGCCGCCCGGGTGCGAGACCTGGAGCACATGGCCCGCGCCGACGGCGTCACCACCGTCTTCTACGAGACCCTCGTCAGCGACAAGACCGCCAAGACCATCGCGGGCGACGCCGGCCTGAAGACGGACGTCCTCGACCCCCTCGAAGGCATCATCACCGGGAAGTCGCGCGGCACCGACTACTTCTCCGTCCAGGAGGCCAACCTCACCGCGCTCCGCAAGGCCCTGGGCGCCGAATGACCGGCATGGAGGAGGACCGGACCATGACCCTCACCTCGGACGAACCCGTCGTGGCCCTGCGCGGGGTGCGCGCCGACCTCGGCTCCCGTCCCGTCCTGCGCGGCATCGACCTCACCGTGCGGCGCGGCGAGGTCGTCGCCCTGCTCGGCGCGAACGGCTCGGGCAAGTCGACGGCCGTCCGCAGCCTCATCGGGCAGGTGCCCGTCCACAGCGGCACGATCGCCCTGTTCGGCACCCCGCACCGCGCCTTCCGCGACTGGGCGCGCGTGGGCTACGTGCCGCAGCGCACCACGGCCGCCGGCGGCGTCCCCGCCACCGTCACCGAGATCGTCTCGGCCGGCCGCCTGTCCCGCACCCGCTTCGGCGCCTTCCGCCGGTCCGACCGGGAGGCCGTCCACCGCGCCCTGGAGCGGGTCGGCATGAACGACCGGGCCGGGGACTCCGTCACCGCGCTCTCCGGCGGCCAGCACCAGCGGGTGCTGATCGCCCGCGCGCTCGCGTCCGAACCCGAGCTGCTGATCATGGACGAGCCGATGGCCGGCGTCGACCTGGCCAGCCAGGAGGTGCTGGCCGCGACCCTGCGCGAACAGGTCGCCGCCGGTACGACCGTCCTGCTCGTCCTGCACGAACTGGGGCCCCTGGAGCCCCTGATCGACCGGGCGGTCGTCCTGCGCGACGGCTGCGTCCTGCACGACGGACCACCCCCAAAGGCCGTGGGGCAACATGCTCTGCCCGGCCACGACCACGTCCACCCGCACGCACCCGCGGGCACCGAACCGATCCGCACGGGATGGCCGGCCTGATGGACTTCCTGAACTACGCCTTCATGCAGCGCGCGTTGATCGCCGCCGTCCTGGTCGGCATCACCGCGCCCGCCGTCGGCATCTACCTGGTCCAGCGCCGCCAGGCCCTGATGGGCGACGGCATCGGGCACGTGGCCATGACCGGCGTCGGCCTCGGCTTCCTGCTGTCCACCTCCCCGGTGTGGATGGCCACGGCCGTCTCCGTGCTCGGCGCCGTCCTGATGGAACTCATCCGCTGGTACGGCCGCACGCGCGGCGACATCGCCCTCGCGATGCTCTTCTACGGCGGTATGGCCGGCGGCGTGATGCTGATCAACCTGGCGCCGGGCGGCTCCAACGCCAACCTGACCTCCTACCTGTTCGGCTCGCTGTCGACGGTGGCACGGTCCGACGTGACCGCGATCTGTGTGCTCGCCGCGTTCGTGCTGCTCGTCACGCTGGGCCTGCGCCGCCAGCTGTTCGCGGTCAGCCAGGACGAGGAGTTCGCGCGGGTCACCGGGCTGCCGGTGCGCGCCCTGAACCTGCTGACGGCGGTCACGGCGGCGGTGACGGTGACGGTCGCCATGCGCGTGGTCGGGCTGCTGCTGGTGTCCGCGCTGATGGTGGTGCCGGTGGCGGCGGCGCAGCAGCTCGCGCGGAGCTTCACGGCCACGTTCGTGATCGCCGTCGTGATCGGGGTGGCCGTGACCGTCAGCGGCACCGTCACGTCCTACTACCAGGACGTGCCGCCCGGCGCGACGATCGTCCTGCTGACCATCGCCGCGTTCGTCGCGCTCACCGTCGCCGCGACCCCGCTGGCCCGGCGGCGCGCCCGCGCGGCCGCGGCGGGGCGGCCCGCCGGCGATCCCGCGGAGTGCTCGATCCCGGCGGGGCGGGCGGCCGGCGACGAGGTCGGCGTCTGACCGCCGGCGGTTTGGGCTGGCACAATGGCCCGGGCAGACGCGCGACGGCTCACGACACCCGATGGGCACGGGAGCCCTCGCGAGCCATCGAAGGAGGCAACCCCGTGACGACCGCTGGACCGCCCGTGAAGGGCCGCGCGACCCGGCAGCGGGCAGCAGTGGCGGCGGCCCTGGACGAGGTCGACGAGTTCCGCAGCGCGCAGGACCTGCACGACATGCTCAAGCACAAGGGCGACTCCGTCGGGCTGACGACGGTCTACCGCACGCTGCAGTCCCTCGCGGACGCCGGCGAGGTCGATGTGCTGCGCACGTCGGAGGGGGAGTCGGTGTACCGGCGCTGCTCCACCGGGGAGCACCACCATCACCTGGTCTGCCGCTCCTGCGGCAAGGCGGTGGAGGTGGAGGGGCCGGCGGTGGAGAAGTGGGCGGAGGCTGTCGCCGCGGAGCACGGGTATGTGAATGTGGCGCATACGGTGGAGATCTTCGGTACCTGTGCGGAGTGCTCCGCAGGTTAGGCCGGGGAACGCCGGGGCCGTGCGGTGTGCTTTCGGGTGCGGGTGCGTTGTGGCCTGTCGCGCAGTTCCCCGCGCCCCTGACGGGGCACGGGTGTGCTGTCCGTGATCAGTTGCCCTCGGGGCGGCCCTGCATGGCCTGGAGTTCCTCGTTGGGGATGGCGCCGCCGAAGCGGCGGTCTCGGGAGGCGTATTCGATGCAGGCTCGCCAGAGGTCGCGGCGGTCGAAGTCGGGCCAGAGGACGTCCTGGAAGACCATCTCGGCGTAGGCGCTCTGCCAGAGGAGGTAGTTGGAGGTGCGCTGTTCGCCACTGGGCCTGAGGAAGAGGTCGACGTCCGGCATGTCCGGGTAGTACAGGTACTTCTGGATGGTCTTCTCGGTGACCTTCGCCGGGTCGAGGCGGCCGGCCTTGACGTCCTCGGCCAACGCCTTGGCCGCGTCGGCGAGTTCGGCTCGGCCGCCGTAGTTCATGCAGAAGTACAGGGTGAGCAGGTCGTTGTCCTTGGTCTGCTCCTGCGCGACCTGGAGTTCCTTGGCGACGGACTTCCACAGCCTGGGCATGCGGCCGACCCAGCGCACCCGGATGCCGAGGGCGTCGAGCTGGTCGCGGGTCTTGCGGATGAAGTCGCGGTTGAAGTTCATCAGGAAGCGGACCTCGTCGGGCGAGCGCTTCCAGTTCTCGGTGGAGAAGGCGTACAGGGAGATGTTGCGGACGCCGATCTCGATGGAGCCCTGCAGTACGTCCAGCACGCGCTCGGCGCCGACCTTGTGGCCCTCGGTGCGGGGCAGCCCGCGGTCCTTCGCCCAGCGGCCGTTGCCGTCCATGACGATCGCCACGTGGCCCGGGACCAGTTCGCCGGGGAGCTTCGGCGCACGGGCGCCGGACGGGTGCGGCTCCGGCGCCCTGTACTCGCGGCGCTGCCGGCCCAGGATCCCGCGTACGACCATGTGCTTCTCGTCTCCCTCTGCGACTTCTAGGACTTCTACGACTTCTCGACGTACCGAAGGGAACGCAGTCCGCGCTCCAGGTGCCAGTGCAGGTAGGCGGACACGAGGCCGCTGCCCTCCCGGACGTAGCGCGCCTCGCACGCGTCCGCCGTCTCCCAGTCTCCCGTAAGCAGTGCGCCGAGCAGAACCAGGGTCTGCGGCGAGGGTACGACGCTGCCGGGCACCCGGCAGTCGACGCAGACGGAACCTCCCGAGCCGACCGAGAAGAACCGGTTCGGTCCGGGCATTCCGCACTTGGCGCAGTCGCCGAAGCTGGGGGCGTAGCCGTTGACGGCGAGGGAGCGCAGCAGGAAGGCATCGAGGACGAGGTGGGGGGCGTGCTCGCCGCGGGCGAGGGTGCGCAGGGCGCCGACCAGGAGGAGGTACTGCTGGACGGCTGGTTCGCCCTCGTGGTCGGTGAACCGCTCGGCGGTCTCCAGCATGGCCGTGCCGGCGGTGTAGCGGGCGTAGTCGGCGACGATGCCGCCGCCGTACGGGGCGATGGTCTCGCTCTGCGTGCACAGGGGGAGCCCGCGTCCGACCAGTTCGCTGCCGCGCGCGAAGAACTGCACGTCGACGTGGGAGAAGGGCTCCAGCCGGGCGCCGAACTTCGACTTGGTCCGCCGCACCCCGCGCGCCACGGCCCGCACCCGCCCGTGCCCCCGCGTGAGCAATGTGATGATCCTGTCTGCCTCACCCAGCTTCTGGGTGCGCAGGACGATGCCGTCGTCCCGGAACAAGCTCATGACCGGCCCCCACGGACCATCGGCCGGGGGTACGGGGGTCGTCCCCCGGAAGACCACAGCATGATCCTGTCTGCCTCACCCAGCCTCTGGGTGCGCAGGACGATGCCGTCGTCCCGGAACAAGCTCATGACCGGCCCCCACGGACCATCGGCCGGGGGTACGGGGGTCGTCCCCCGGAAGACCACAGCATGATCCTGTCTGCCTCACCCAGCCTCTGGGTGCGCAGGACGATGCCGTCGTCCCGGAACAAGCTCATGACCGGCCCCCACGGACCATCGGCCGGGGGTACGGGGGTCGTCCCCCGGAAGACCACAGCATGATCCTGTCTGCCTCACCCAGCTTCTGGGTGCGCAGGACGATGCCGTCGTCGCGGAACAGGCTCACGCCGCACCCAGATTCTGCTGGTGGGTGTGCGGGGCGGGGCGGGGCGGGGTCATGTCTCCATTCTGCCCGTCCGCGCGGGCGTTCGGGGCCGGGGCCGGTCGTTCAGGGCGTCTCGTCCGCGCCGCCGGCATGTGCCCGGGACTCGGTGGGGGCCGCCGCGGCGCTCCTGCGTTCCGCGGGGGTGGCCCGGCGGACGGCGTCGGGGCCGGCGTCCCATTCGCGGCCTCCGCCGTAGGGCCGCAGCTGGACGTAGGGGCCCTCGTGGCCCATGACGATGCCGATGCGGCCGGTGCGGGTGTCGACGGCGCTGGAGCCGACCGGGAGTTTCTTCGCGTCCACGTCCCGTCGATCCCCTGCCCCCGGCAATTTCACTCTTCGCGTCCCCCGGGTGACTCCCCGCGTCTACACTCGGCCGGAGTCTGTCCGCGAGCCCGGGTGCCGGGGCCTCAGGACGGGGTGCGGGCCGCGGCCAGGAGGCGGGTCACCTCCGTCGTGCCGATGGTCAGGGCCGCGCCGATCGTGGTGAGGGCGTCGCGTTCGGCGGGCGTGTAGGGGCCGTCGGCCAGGGCGATGCGGGCGGCCTGGAGCAGCAGGGACTCGCGGCCGGCCGGGGCGAGGTGCGGGGCGAGGGGATCCAGGGCCTCGTGCAGCTCTATCACCAGGCTCGCGCCGCACGGCTCACCGAGGACCCGGCCGGTGTCGGCGGCGACGGCGTCGACGAGCGCGGCCAGCTGCTCCTCGGTGCAGTCGTCGAAGCCGGCCGCGCGGACCGTGCACGCGGCCGTCTCCAGGGCCGTGCGCGAGCCGGTGCCGCCCGCCGCGAGCACGGCGAGGGCGACGGTGTGCACGGCGTCGCGGAGCATCACGGAGAAGCGGCGGGTGGTGGGGTGGTCCAGGACGTCGGTACCGAAGTGATGGCGGCAGGCCGCGCACTCCACGACGGGTCCGGTCACCCCGCGGGGCAGCAGGGGCACGCCGAGGAGGGTGAAGCGGCGACGGCCGGTCAGCCGCTGGTAGTTGCGGTCGCCTCCGCAGCCGGGGCAGTAGAACTCGCCGTCGCCGACGGGCGTCCAGGCGGTGCGGGTGCCCAGGATGTGCACAGCCCTGGTGGCACGGTCGTCTCGTCCCCGTACTGGCAGCACGTCGCACCTCCATAACCGCACGGCAACATCGCCGTGCTGGCGTGATGTTAGCCACATCACGGAGGCTGAGTCAGTACCCCGTACGAGACCTTTCCGTGACCTCGGGGGCGCGGTGGCCGAAAGCGACGGTGCCCTGGCCGCCGTACGAGGCGGCCGGGGCACCGAAAAGGCCCGGTCGGGCGGGGTCAGCGGGCCGCGCGGTTCACCGCGGAGACGACCGCCTTCAGCGACGCACGCGTCGTGTTCGCGTCGATGCCGATCCCCCACAGAACCTTGCCGTCGATCGCGCATTCGATGTAGGAGGCGGCCTGCGCGGAGGCGCCCTCGCTCATCGTGTGCTCCTGGTAGTCCAGCAGGCGTACGTCGATGCCGATGGACTCCAGGGCGTCGAAGAAGGCCGAGATCGGACCGTTGCCGGAACCGGTCAGCACCGTGTCCTCACCGTCAACGGTGGCCTCGACGGTCAGGGTGTCCACGCCGTCGGTGTCGGTGGTCGACTGGCCCGTCCTGACCTGGATACGACCCCAGGGGTTGTCCGGGTTGGGCAGGTACTCGTCCTGGAAGACCGCCCAGATGTCCTTCGGCGTGATCTCGCCGCCCTCGGCGTCCGTCTTGGCCTGGATCAGCTTGGAGAACTCGATCTGCATCCGGCGCGGCAGTTCCAGCTTGTGGTCGTTCTTGAGGACGTAGGAGATACCGCCCTTGCCGGACTGCGAGTTGACGCGGATGACGGCCTCGTAGGAGCGGCCGACGTCCTTGGGGTCGATGGGCAGGTACGGCACCGCCCACTCGATGTCGTCGACCGTGACGCCCTTGGCCTTGGCGTCGGCCTCCATGGCGTCGAAGCCCTTCTTGATGGCGTCCTGGTGGGAGCCGGAGAAGGACGTGTAGACCAGGTCGCCCACGTACGGGTGGCGCGGGTGGACCTCCATCTGGTTGCAGTACTCCCACGTACGACGGATCTCGTCGATGTCGGAGAAGTCGATCTGCGGGTCGACGCCCTGCGAGAACAGGTTCATGCCCAGGGTGACCAGGTCGACGTTGCCGGTGCGCTCGCCCTGCCCGAACAGGCAGCCCTCGACGCGGTCGGCGCCGGCCATCAGGGCCAGCTCGGCCGCCGCCACGGCCGTACCGCGGTCGTTGTGCGGGTGGATGGACAGGCAGACGTGCTCGCGGCGGGACAGGTTGCGGCCCATCCACTCGAAGCGGTCCGCGTGCGTGGACGGGGTGGAACGCTCCACGGTGGCGGGCAGGTTGAGGATGATCTCGCGGCCCGGACCGGGCTGCCAGACGTCCATGACCGCCTCGCAGACCTCCAGCGCGAAGTCCAGCTCGGTGTCGGTGAAGATCTCCGGGGAGTACTGGTAGCCGAACTCGGTCTCGGGGCCCAGCAGTTTCTCGGCGTACTCGATGACCAGGCGGGTGCCGTCGACGGCGATCTGCTTGATGTCGTCCCTGGAGCCGCGGAACACGACCCGGCGGAAGACGGGCGCGGTCGCGTTGTACAGGTGGACGGTGGCGCGCCGGGCGCCCTTCAGGGACTCCACGGTCCGCTCGATCAGGTCCTCGCGGGCCTGGGTCAGGACGGAGATCGTCACGTCCTCGGGGATCGCGCCCTCTTCCTCGATGATGGAGCGCACGAACTCGAAGTCGGTCTGGCCGGAGGCGGGGAAGCCGACCTCGATCTCCTTGTAGCCCATCTTGACCAGCTGGTCGAACATCCGGCGCTTGCGCTCGGGCGACATCGGGTCGATCAGGGCCTGGTTGCCGTCGCGCAGGTCGGTGGAGAGCCAGCGGGGGGCGGTGGTGACGCGCTGCTCCGGCCAGGTGCGGTTCGGGATGTCGACCTGGTCGTAGCGACCGTACTTGTGGATCGGCATGGAGGTGGGCTGCTGGCGGTTCGCCATGATGCGTGGGCTCCTCAGGGTGTCCGGTGGTCCGGAGATCCGGGTGGCCGGCCGACGACGCAACGCCAGAGCACCGCGGGGAGGGAGTCGGCCGTGTCTACAGGCCCTCGCCGCGGCAGCTAAGGAGAAGCAGCCCGAAACGCATGATGCTCCGCAGCGTAGCCGAGTCGTACCGGGTGCGGCGGTCCTGTATCAGTATGCGGAATGGCGCGGGCAAATGGGACGAAAAGTGCGGTACGCCACGTGCCGCTCACGGTGGCATACCACTCAGTGACGGTGCGCGACCACGAATGTCCCTGTATTTCACCAATCATGGTTGCGAGTAGTGACAGTCGCGTCACGCAGTGCAATGGTGCGGGCATGACCACCAACGGGGGCCTTGAGCCCGTCTTCTGCACGATCGTGCCGCCGCACGTCCTCGACAAGCTCGCCCGGCACGGGGACTCCGCGCTGTCCGGACCGGCCCGCCGGTCCCTGGAGCACGACGCCTACCAGCGCACCAAGCGGCGGCTGACCACCGTGATCGGCGCGCCCGCCGTCGCCGCGCCCGCCGGGGCCGCCGCGGACCGGCCGCACCGCACCATCTACGACGCGCGGCACCAGCAGGACCTGCCCGGCACCCAGGTCCGCGAGGAGGGCTCCGAACCCGGCGCGGACGCCACCGTCAACCGCGCCTACGCGGGCCTCGGCGCCACCTTCGACCTCTACCTGAAGGTCTACGGCCGCCACTCCATCGACGGCAACGGACTGCCGCTGGACGCCAGCGTGCACTTCGGCGAGAACTACGACAACGCCTTCTGGAACGGCGAACAGATGGTGTTCGGCGACGGCGACAACGAGATCTTCCTGGACTTCACCATCCCGGTCGACGTCATCGGGCACGAACTGACCCACGGCGTCACCCAGCACACCGCCAACCTGGACTACTACGGGCAGTCCGGCGCTCTCAACGAGTCCGTCTCCGACGTCTTCGGCTCCCTGATCAAGCAGTACTCCCTCGGGCAGACCGCGGCCGAGGCCGACTGGCTGATCGGCGCGGGACTCCTCGCCCCGCGCGTCACCGGCAAGGCCCTGCGCTCGATGAAGGCGCCGGGCACGGCGTACGACGACGACGTCCTCGGCAAGGACCCGCAGCCCGCCACCATGGAGGACTACGTCCGCACCGGGCAGGACAACGGCGGCGTGCACATCAACTCCGGCATCCCGAACCACGCATTCTACCTGGTGGCGACGGCGATCGGCGGCAACGCCTGGGAGAAGGCCGGGCAGATCTGGTACGACGTGCTGACCGGCGGCGAGCTGCACCAGGACGCCCTGTTCGCCGACTTCGCCACGCTGACCGTGAAGGCGGCGCGGGAGCGGTACGGCGCGGGCGACGAACTGCAGGCCGTCCAGAAGGGGTGGGAGCAGGTCGGGGTGCGGACGCTGTAGATCCGTACTAGACAAGGCCCATGCGGATTCGAGTACGACGCAGTGGGGGGTTCGCCGGGATCGAGCGGCGGGCCGAGGTGGAGACCGCCGGGCGGGGCGACGCGGAGGAGTGGGAGGCCCTGGCCGGGCGGGCGGTGGCCTCCGGCCGGGGTGAGCCTGAACGGGGTGTACCCGATGGGTTCCACTATGAGATCACGGTCGATGAACGGACGGTGTATGCGGCGGATCCCCATTTGACGCCGGACCAACGGGAGTTGGTGTCTCGCCTCTTGAAAGAGGGGGCGTGATGCTTCGCTGAGGGGGCGTGCGGGCGGTCTGCTGGGTGCGGGCCCATCGTGGCTTGTCGCGCAGTTCCCCGCGCCCCTTTGGGGCGCGGTCCACTCGCGCTCTCAAGAACTCATCCACTCCTCTCGCAGCATTCCGAACATCACCTCGTCGTGCCATTCCGTGCCCACGCGTATCGCCTTGCGGCGGCGGCCCTCCTCGGTGAAGCCGAGGTTGGTGAAGGCGCGGATGGCGCGGTCGTTGCCGCTCCAGGTGTCGAGGTCGACGCGGTGGAGGCGGCAGGGGCCGAAGAGGTGGTCCAGGAGGAGGCTGAGGGCCTCGGTGCCGTAGCCGCCGTTCCAGTGGTCGCGTTCGCCGATGGTGATGCCGGCGGTGGCGCGGCCCGCGAAGGTGTCGAGGTCCCGGTAGTCGGCCATGCCGATCACGCGGCCGCCGTCGCGTTTCTCGACGGTGAACGTCGCCGTCTCGCGCGGGTCCTGGCGCAGCTGGGCCTCGTGGAAGCGTTCCAGCGCCTCCCGGCTGATGGGCCCGAAGTTCGGGTGGCCGCCGGTGGCCCAGTGCACCACCTCGGGGTCGTTGCGCCAGCGCAGGTGGGCTTCCAGGTCCTCGGCGCGCAGGGCGCGGAGTCGTACGAGCTTTCCTTCGATCATTCGGTGATCATAAGGAAAACGCCCTGGAAGGCTAATTGCCTTCCAGGGCGTTGACTTCCGTTACCCGGGGTAAGGATGATCCGCGCATGGCGACTGATGCGGGCAAGCCGATACCGCGGTTTCCGGACGGTTTCGTGTGGGGTGTGTCGACGTCGGCGCATCAGATCGAGGGGGCGGTGGACGAGCGGGAGCCGTCCGTGTGGGACGTGTTCACCGGCGAGCCGGGGCGGGTGAAGGACGGTTCCACGGCGGACGTGGCCTGCGACCACTACCACCGCTACCGCGAGGACGTGGCCCTGCTGGCCGCTCTCGGCGTGGACGCGTACCGTTTCTCGGTCTCCTGGCCGCGGGTGAACTCCCCCGGCGGGCTGGACTTCTACGACCGGCTGGTGGACGAGCTGTGCGCGGCCGGGGTGGCGCCCGTGCCGACCCTGTTCCACTGGGACCTGCCCGCCTCGCTGGACTGGCTGGAACGGGACACGGCGGAGCGGTTCGCCGCGTACGTGTCGGTGGTGGCCGAGCGGCTCGGCGACCGGGTGGGCAAGTGGATCACCCTCAACGAGCCCGCCGAGCACACCCTGCTGGGGCACGCCCTCGGCGCGCACGCTCCCGGCAGGCGGCTGCTGTTCGACGCGCTGCCGGTCGCCCACCACCAGCTCCTCGCCCACGGGCTCGCGGTACGGGCCCTGCGCGCGGCCGGCGCCCGCGACATCGGCATCGCCAACTCCCACGGCCCCGCCTGGGCCGCGTCGGAGAAGGACGAGGACGTGGCGGCCGCCGGGTTCTACGACACCCTGCTCAACCGCCTGTTCGCCGAGCCGGTCATCCTGGGCGAGTACCCCGACGGGCTGGGCGAACTGATGCCGGGAGACGTGGCGGCCGACCTGAAGGTCATCGCCGAGCCCGTCGACTGGTACGGCGTCAACTACTACGCCCCGAGCCTGGTGGGCGCACCCCAGGGCACCGACACCGAGTACGGCGGGCTGCCGCTGCCCGCCGAACTCCCCTTCTCGGTGCGGGAGATCGAGGGGCGCCCGGTGACGGACTTCGGCTGGCCCGTCGTACCGGAGGCGCTGACCGAGCTGCTCACCGGCTTCCGGGAGCGCTACGGCGACCGGCTGCCCCCGGTCGTCATCACCGAGAACGGCTGCTCCTACGAGGGCGTCGACGACCAGGAGCGGATCGCCTATCTGGACGCCCACATCCGGGCGCTGCACGCCGCGTCGGAGGCCGGTGTGGACGTGCGCGGCTATTTCGTGTGGTCCCTGATGGACAACTTCGAGTGGGCGGAGGGCTACGCGCGCCGCTTCGGCCTGGTCCACGTCGACTACGAGACGCTCACGCGCACCCCGAAGGCCTCCTACCACTGGTTCCGGGACGTGCTGCGGGCGGCGCGGGGATGACCACCGTCCGGGCCCCGGGCGCGCCGGCCGAGCCGGTGCTGCCGGTCGGCCGGGGCTGGACGGCGGCGCTGTCGCTGGCCAACGGGGCGATCTGGGTGGGCTGGTTCGGGCCGCTGCAGATCCTGCTCGCCTCCCAGGCGAAGGACTTCGCGCCCGGTGCCGGGATGTCGAAGGAGTCCCTGCTGGCCTGGGTGACCGGTGCCGGAGCGGTCGTCTCGCTGGTCGCCAACCCGGTGTTCGGCGCTCTGTCGGACCGGACCACGGCCCGCCGTGGCCGCCGTACGCCGTGGATCGTGGCCGGGACGGCGGGGGGCGCGCTGTCGCTGCTGCTGCTCGCGGGCGCGGGCGGGCCGTGGTCGATGGCGGCCGGCTGGTGCCTGGCGCAGCTCACCCTGAACGCGGCGTTCGCGGCCGTCACGGCGGCCGTCCCCGACCAGGTGCCCCGGCTCCAACGGGGCGCGGTGGGCGGCTGGCTGGGGGCGGCGCAGATCCTCGGCGTGGTCGGCGGCACGGGCCTGGCGACGGCGGCCGGCGGGATCACGGCCGGGTACGTGGCCTGCGCGGTCTTCACGGTGCTCGGCGTGCTGCCGTACGTGCTGCGCTACGACGACCTGCGGCTCGCGCCGGAGGACCGGCCGCCCTGGTCCTGGCGGGCCTTCGTGGCCGGATTCTGGCTGAGTCCGCGCCGCCACCCGGACCTGGGCTGGGCGTGGCTGACCCGCTTCCTGATCAACCTGAGCAACTCCCTGGTCCTGCTGTACCTCCTCTACTACCTGCGCGACCGCGTCCGCTACGACGACCCCGGCCGGGGCGTGCTGGTGCTGACAGCCGTCAACAGCCTGACGCTGGTGGCGACCGTCGTGGTGGGCGGGGTGTGGTCGGACCGGGTGGGGCGGCGCAAGCCGTTCGTGGTGTGGTCCGGGGTGCTGATGGCGGTGGCGACGGCGGCCCTGTCCGCGTGGCAGACCTGGCCCGGCGCGATCGTCGCCGCGGCCGTTCTCGGCCTCGGCTTCGGCGTGTTCACCTCCGTCGACTTCGCGCTGATGACGGACGTCCTGCCGAAGGCCGCGGACCGGGGCAAGGACCTGGGCGTGATCAACGTGGCCAACGCCCTCCCCCAGGTCGCGGCCCCCGCCCTCGCCGCGCCCCTGGTGAACGACCTGGGCGGCTACCGCACCCTGTACCTGGTGGCCGCGGTGATCGGGCTGGCGGGAGCGGTGCTGGTGAACCGGATCCACGGGGTGCGGTGAGCCGGTGCGTCAGAGCGCTCCGGCGTCGCGGGCGGCCCACACGGTCGGGTAGTACGGCCGGTAGCCCAGTTCACGGCGGATACGGTCGGTGGACAGGAGCCCGTGCCAGGGATCGGGATCGGTCTCCTCGGAGTCCGGGAGCGGGGCGCCGAGCAACTGGTGGAGTTCCAGGGCGGTGACGGGGACGTCGTCGGCGATGTTGTAGGCGCGGCCGTCGGCGCGGGGAGCGTACAGACCCGTCGTCCCACGTCCGGCCGGGGCTGATGCTGGTCCTGGACCGGCTCCACGACGCGGCGGCGCAGGTGGTCACGGACTGCGGGGAGGTGCTGGCGCAGAACGCGCTGGCGAAGGCGCTCGTCGGCGACGCGTCCGCCCGCCCGGCCCGGGAGCGGAACCTGACCCGGCGCTTCTTCCTCGACCCGACGGCCCGCGCGCTCTTCCCGCCGGAGGGCCTCCCGGGGCACGCCCGGGATCACGTGGCGAGCCTCCGGGCGGTGGCGGCGGCCCACCCCGACGACCCGGAGCCGGCCGCCCTGGCCGCCGAACTACGGTCGGCCAGCGCGGAGTTCGCCCGCCTCTGGGACGAGCACGAGGTGTCGCTGCGCCGTCCCGGCACCAAACGCTTCCAGCACCCCGTGGTCGGCCTCCTGGAGCTCGACTGCGAGGCCCTCCTCGGCAACGGCCACCGCACCACCTCATCATCCACACGGCCCGCCCCGGCACGGAGTCCCACGACAAACTCCAGCTCCTGAGAGTGGTGGGCCTCCAGAACATGCCCGGCCACCCGAGCCGGACGGGCGGCGGAAACCCAGGGGTCCGGGGCGGAGCCCCGTGACGGCCACCGCTCGACCAAGCGAGTCGGGCGGGTGGGAGACTCAGAACCCCAGTCGCCGCAACTGCTTCGGATCCCGCTGCCAGTCCTTCGCGACCTTCACATGCAGATCGAGGAAGACCGGCGTCCCCAGCAGCGCCTCGATCTGCTTGCGGGACTTAATGCCGACGTCCTTCAGCCGCTTGCCCTTGGGCCCGATGATGATCCCCTTCTGGCTGGGGCGCTCGATGTAGAGGTTGGCGTGGATGTCGAGGAGCGGCCGGTCGGCGGGCCGGTCCTCGCGCGGCAGCATCTCCTCCACGACCACCGCGATGGAGTGCGGCAGCTCATCGCGGACACCTTCCAGCGCCGCCTCCCGGATGAGTTCCGCGATCATGACCTGCTCGGGCTCGTCCGTGAGGTCGCCCTCGGGGTAGAGGGCCGGGCCCTCCGGCAGCAGCGGGACGATCAGGTCGGCCAGCAGACTCACCTGCTTGTCGCCGACCGCCGACACCGGCACGATCTCCGCCCACTCGAAGCCCAGCTCCTTGCCCAGGGCGTCGATCGCGATCAGCTGCTCGGCGAGGGTCTTGGAGTCCACCAGGTCGGTCTTGGTGACGACGGCGATCTTCGGGGTCTTCCTGATCCCGGCCAGTTCCTTGGCGATGAAGCGGTCGCCGGGGCCGATCTTCTCGTTCGCCGGCAGGCAGAAGCCGATCACGTCGACCTCGGCCCACGTGGTGCGGACGACGTCGTTGAGGCGCTCGCCGAGCAGGGTGCGCGGCTTGTGCAGGCCGGGGGTGTCGACCAGGATCAGCTGGGCGTCGGGGCGGTGCACGATGCCCCGTACGGTGTGCCGGGTCGTCTGCGGCTGGTTGGCGGTGATCGCCACCTTCTGCCCGACCAGAGCGTTCGTGAGGGTGGACTTGCCCGCGTTGGGGCGGCCCACGAAGCAGGCGAAGCCGGCGCGGTGGGCGGCCTCGGCCGGCTGCTCGGATGACTGGGTACGCACGCTCATGGCGCCCATTCTCCCTGATCCACCGGGCCGCGCCGCACCGGCGGTCCCCACCGGCTCTTGGTGTGAGCTTGACGAAACCCGCACGCAACGAAACGTCACGGAAACACACCCGTACGCGACCGGAAACGCACGCCGGTGACGCTTCCGACTAGGGCGTGTTGCGAAAGTCCCGTCGTTCGCCCGGAGGGCGGGCCGCGCGGCGTCAGGTGCGTGCTCTCGGCGTGCCGGGCCCTGATCCTCGTACTGGATGTACTTGGGTCAGGGCCCGGTGCGGCGAGAGTGCGTGCATGGCGTCGCGCGGCAGACGGGACTTTCGCAACCCGCCCTGGCCCCCACACCGCTGGAGACGCCCGTGACCCTCGCCGCCGCTCACCTCGACACCGGCGACACCGCCTGGCTGCTCGCCTCGACCGCCCTCGTCCTGCTGATGACGCCGGGCCTGGCCCTGTTCTACGGCGGCATGGTCCGCACGAAGAGCGTCCTCAACATGCTGATGATGAGTTTCGTGTCGATCGCCCTGGTCACGGTGGTCTGGCTGGCCGGCGGCTACTCCCTGGCGTTCGGTGACGACATCGGCGGCGGACTGATCGGCGGCCTCGGCGAGGCGGGCATGGCGCACCTCGGGCCGGGCAGCGTCCACGGCTCGGTGCCGACCCTGCTCTTCGCCACCTTCCAGCTGACCTTCGCCATCGTCACGGCCGCCCTGATCAGCGGCGCCGTCGCCGACCGCACCAGGTTCTCGGCGTGGCTGCTGTTCGTGCCGGTGTGGACGCTGCTCGTATACGTTCCGATCGCCCACTGGGTGTGGGGCCCGGGGGGCTGGATCGGCGCGAAACTGGGGGCGCTGGACTTCGCGGGCGGCATGCCGGTGGAGATCGCGTCGGGCGCGTCCGGGCTCGCGCTGTGCCTGGTGCTCGGGCCGCGCCTGGGCTTCAAGAAGGACGCCATGCGCCCGCACAACCTGCCCATGGTGGTCCTCGGCGCGGGTCTGCTCTGGTTCGGCTGGTTCGGGTTCAACGCGGGCTCCGCGCTCGGCGCCAACGGCCTCGCCGCGGCGGCCTTCCTCAACACGCTCGCGGCCGGCTGCACCGGTCTGCTCGGCTGGCTGTTCGTGGAGCAGCGGCGCGACGGCCACCCGACGACCCTGGGCGCGGCGTCCGGCGCGGTGGCCGGCCTGGTCGCGATCACCCCGTCGTGCGGCACGG
This sequence comes from Streptomyces sp. L2, assembly GCF_004124325.1. Taxonomy (NCBI): domain Bacteria; kingdom Bacillati; phylum Actinomycetota; class Actinomycetes; order Kitasatosporales; family Streptomycetaceae; genus Streptomyces; species Streptomyces sp. L2. The sequence continues at coordinate 5,465,459 of NZ_QBDT01000001.1, read as the reverse complement.
TCTCGCTGCTCGGCGCGCTCGTCGTGGGCCTGGCCGCCGGTGTGGTCTGCAGTTACGCGGTGAGCTGGAAGTTCAGGCTGAACTACGACGACTCCCTGGACGTCGTCGGCGTCCACCTGGTCGGCGGGATCATCGGCACCCTGCTGATCGGCCTGTTCGCCGAGAAGGCGATGACCGGCCGCGTGGAGGGCCTGTTCTACGGCGGCGGGCTCGCCCCGCTCGGCCGGCAGCTGGTGGGGATCCTCGCCGTGGCCGCGTACGCGTTCGCGGTGACGTACGGCCTCGGCAAGCTGCTCGACAGGACGCTGGGCTTCCGGGCGAGCGAGGAGCACGAGTACACCGGACTGGACCTTACGGTGCACGCCGAGACGGCCTACGATCACGGGGTCCTGGGGCACGGCGCCCCGGTCGGCGCGTCCCCCGTCGTCTCCTCCGCGCAGAAGGTCAAGTCCCAGGCATGAAGCTCATCACCGCGATCGTCAAGCCGTACCGCCTCGACGAGGTCAAGACCGCCCTGCAGGAGCTGGGCGTGCACGGCATGACCGTGACCGAGGCCAGCGGCTACGGCAGGCAGCGCGGCCACACCGAGGTGTACCGCGGGGCCGAGTACCGGGTCGACCTGGTGCCGAAGGTCCGCATCGAGGTGGTCGTCGACGACCTGGTCGCCGACGACGTGATCGACGCGATCGTCAGGGCCGCGCAGACGGGGAAGATCGGGGACGGGAAGGTGTGGGCGCTGCCCGTCGAGACCGTCGTACGGGTGCGGACCGGCGAGCGCGGCCCCGACGCGCTCTGACCAGCAGGACGCCCGTCACCACTCCGGCGGCGAACACCAGGGCCACCACCAGCCAGGGCAGTGCCAGGAAGGACGCGCTCGCCGACTGGCGGGTGCCCGGCGCGCTCGCGGTGAGCGTGACGGCGGCCCGGTTCAGCTGGGGCGCGCCGTGCCAGGACTCGGTGAGCGTGACGTGCTGGCCCGGCAGCAGCTCGGAGGGGACCCGGGTGAGGTCGCGGTCGAGCAGCGTGCGCCCGAACAGTCCGCGCGCCCTGAGGTCCACCTTCGGGTGCAGGGTGACGTTCCCGGTGTTGCGCAGGGTGTAGGTGATCGTCGCCGTGCTGTCGCCGAGGCCCGGGACGAGCGGCTGGTGGTGGCCGATGTGCACGTGCTCGACGGACAGCGCGGGGAGTGTGGGGCCGCCGACCCGGAGGTAGACGCGGGCGCCGACGGCCCGCTGCACGCCGAGCGCGACCCTGCCGCTGCCGGGGTCGACGTGTTCGTCCAGGGCGACGATCGCGCCGGGGTGGTCGCCGGGTTCGGCGCCCTCGGGGACGCGCAGTGTGAACGGCACGGTGACGGTCTTGTGCGCGGGCACGGTGATCCGGGTCTTCGCGGTCCGGGCCCAGGCGCCCACCCCGTGCATCGTCTCCTTCACCGTGCGCACGGCGAAGCCGCCGTCGCGGGCGGTGTTGTAGGCGTCGGCGGCGTACAGCCGGAAGGTGAGCGGCCGGCCCGTCTTGTTGGCGACGGCCACCTTGTCGGTGACGGTCTGCCCGGGGTCGGCGGAGAGGTAGAAGTAGGGGCGCGCGGCGATCTTGGAGGCCACCGGGTAGACGGACCAGCTGCCGTTGTCGGCGGCGTGGGCGGATGTGGGGGCGGCGGTGCCGGCGAGGAACAGGCCGAGCAGGCTCAGGAGGAGGACGTACGGCTTGCGCATGGGTGCGGACCCCCCGTGGGCTCGGGTGGTAGGCGGTCGGGCGGGTGCGGACCCCGCGGGTGCGGTACGGCGGCGTTGCTTCTGCCGTACGGCGGGGCGCCCGGCCGGTGGGTCAGGTGAGGGTGAGGGTCAGGACGCCGGAGTACGAGCCCGGAGGCGTGAACGCCGGTACGTCCAGGGAGAGTCCGGCGTCGACGGTGAACTCACCGCCGGTGACCGTGCCGTCCGGGGTCGACGCCAGGGTCGCTCCCGTCAGGCCCACGGCGCCCGCCGAACCGGCGTTGCAGGTGCTGGGGCTGCCCGCCTTGGTGGCGCAGGCCGGCGTCCAGCTCAGCCTGCTCGCGTCGATCTTGGCGCCGGGACCGGTGAAGTCGGTGACCTTGCCGGTCAGGGACCAGCCCGCGGGGCCGCCGCGGAAGTCCTTGACGGTCACCGTCTGCAGGGAGCCGGTCGAGGCCCCGCCCTTGCCGAAGTCGACGGCCGAGAGGGCCACGGCGTCCCCGGCCTGGGTCATCGACAGGGTGCCCGCCTTGACGGTGGTGGTCAGCTTCTGGCTGCCGGGCGGCACGGGCGTGTCGTCGTTGACGACGTAGGCCGCGGGGCCCGCGCCGGTGTCCGCGTTCCAGGAGGCGCCCTCGTACGCCACGATCCCGGTCGTCGTCTTGTCGTTGACGGTGAGGGAACCGCTGAAGGAGCCCTGGTCGTTCGCGGTCACGGTCGCGGTGTCCGCGGTCTGTGTGTCCCCGGCCCGCCCGGCCAGCGTGACGCTCGCGCCCGGCGTGAAGGCGCTGCCGCTCACGGTGACACTGGCGCCCGGGTCACCGGAGGCCGAACTCAGGGAGATCGCCCGGGTGTTGGCCGGGGTGCCGTCGGTCGCCGTGATCGTCTCGGACGCCGGGGCGGGCGGGTTGGTGACGGTGCACGGGGTGTCCAGCTCCATGATGTAGCTGGTGTGGATGTTGTAGTCGCCCGGCGCGAGGGTGATCTGGCCGGCCTTGGTCACGGTGAACGTGCCGGTCATGGAGAACGACGGGAAGGCCGCCTTCCCCGGCACCGGCGGGTTCTTCTTGGGACCGGCGACGGTCACGTCCCCGGTCTGCGCGCCACCGAGGGTGACCTTGCCGGTCGGCGTCATGATGTCGGCCGGCAGCGCCAGGTCGGTGGGGTTGCTAGCGGCGGCCGTGACCACGGTGTACGTCACGGTCACCGTGTCGCCGACCTTCGGACTGGTGTTGTCCACCGCCACGTTCGCGGTGGTGGTGCCGTCGATCGGCGGCAGGCCCGCGATGGCGGGCGGGATGCAGTGCGTGGCGAAGTCCACGTTCGTGGCGGCGGCGCCGGCCGGGCAGGCCAGCGCGCCGCCCGCGGTGACCGCGAGCGCGGTCGCCCCGAACAGTGACGCCCAGCGCCACCGTCGGGATCTTCGGGGTGTCGAACCCATGGGGCCCCCTCCTGAGGGTTGCTGGCGCAGCGGCTCGTCTGCGCCGACAGGGGGCATTGATGTGGAGCGGGCGTGAGAAGTCAATGGAGATGCCGCAGAAAACTGACGGAGTATCAGTTTCTGCGGCATCCAGGGGAGTTCCGGCAGGAACCGGAACAGATCACTCACCTGTCCCGCGCTCTGGTCTCGCTCAGTCGAACACGAACGGACCGGGCGACTGCGGGGCGGTGGCCGTACAGGTGACCGTGACCCCGAAGATCACCATCTTCAGCGAGCCGCCGTAGGCCTCCAGGCTGTCCCCGGAGGCGACGGTGCCGCTGAGGGGTCCGACGCTGACCGGGTCGCCGGTGGCCATGGCCGGGTTCTTCGTCCCACTGAAGGCGGTGGTGCCGCCGCCCGCCTTCACCAGGGTGAGGGTGGAACTGATCGAGTCCTGCGCCACCGCGACGGGCGCGCTGATGGCACTGGACGTGAGGGTCATGGTCGCCGAGGTGCCGCTCTGGGTGGCGGTGAGGGTGGCCGAGCCGCCGCCGAAGATGCCGCAGCTCGCCGTGATGGTCGCCGTCTGTGGGGTGACGGCGGCCGCGGTGGGTGCGAAGGCGAGCCCGGCGACCGCGAGGGCCCCGGCCGCCACGGCCGCACCTGTGACTGTTCGCTTGCCTCTCATGGGGATCCGCTTCCCTTCACTTGTGGGAATGCCATGTGGGGATGGACGGGAACACGCTCCGACGAACGGCAGGCCGTGCGGGTGGGTGCGGACACGCGGCACGGCGGTGCGGATCTGACGGGTCGTCGGACGGTACGCCTTCATTGACCCGTACGCCCCGGACCCCCACAAGGTTGAATTCCAGCCGACCTTTCGTTCGGTCGGTGCGCAGTCGGCCGCGCACAGGCAGGGCAGATGGCGTGCACATCATTACGTTGTGCCGAGCGGACGACCCCATTGCGTAACCGCTGCGTCCACTCCTTCGGCACCGCACGCAAGCGAGTCCACACCCCGCCCCTGGCTCCTTCGAAAAGCCTTACGGCCTCCCCATCCCCCCGTCGTACTCTTGACAGTGCGAGGCCGCCCTCAGCTACGCGGCCGTGACGAGGAGGAACCGCAGGCCCTGCGCCGGCCCATGACTCAGACACCCGCAGCCGACAACCCCGCCCAGGGGCAGGCAAAAGCACAGATCAGCGTCCCCGCTCAACACCCGATGGTGACCGTTCTGGGGTCCGGAGACTCACTCCTGCGCGTGATCGAGAAGGCCTTCCCGGCAGCCGACATCCACGTCCGGGGCAATGAGATCAGCGCCGTCGGAGACGCCCACGACGTGGCACTCATTCAGCGCGTGTTCGACGAGATGATGCTGGTGCTCCGCACCGGTCAGCCGATGACGGAGGACGCAGTGGAACGCTCGATCGCCATGCTGAGGGCGAGCGAGAACGGCGAAGGCCCGGAAGAGACCCCGGCCGAGGTACTCACCCAGAACATCCTGTCCTCGCGCGGCCGTACGATCCGCCCCAAGACACTGAACCAGAAGCGGTACGTCGACGCGATCGACAAGCACACCATCGTCTTCGGTATCGGCCCCGCAGGCACCGGCAAGACGTACCTCGCCATGGCGAAGGCAGTGCAGGCCCTGCAGTCCAAGCAAGTCAACCGCATCATCCTGACCCGTCCGGCAGTGGAGGCCGGAGAGCGCCTCGGATTCCTGCCCGGAACGCTCTACGAGAAGATCGACCCGTATCTGCGGCCGCTGTACGACGCGCTGCACGACATGCTGGACCCTGACTCGATTCCCCGGCTGATGGCGGCGGGGACCATCGAGGTGGCGCCGCTGGCGTATATGCGAGGGAGAGCGCAACCGATCTTCACGAAGGTCCTGACGCCGGACGGCTGGCGCCCCATCGGCGATCTTCAGGTCGGTGATCTCGTCATCGGTTCGAATGGTGAGCCGACCCCGGTCCTGGGCGTCTACCCGCAGGGCGAGAAAGACGTCTACCGTGTCACCGCTCAGGACGGCTCCTGGACCCTCTGCTGCGGCGAGCACCTATGGACGGTCAGGACGCGCGACGACAAGCGCCGCGACAAGCCGTGGCGGGTCCTGGAGACCCAGGAGATGATCGGCAACCTGCGGGCGGCACACTATCGCCGTTACGAGTTGCCCATGCTGACGGCACCGGCGTGCTTCCCGGAGCGAGCGGTCCCTATGGATCCGTATGCGCTCGGTCTGCTGCTGGGCGACGGCTGCATCACCGGATCGACCACTCCCTCCTTCGCCACCGAGGATCCCGAACTCGTGGTGGCATTGGAGACCGCGATCCCGGGCGTCGTCGCGCGCCATCGAGGCGGGCCGGACTACGTTCTCAACAGGATCAAGTCTCCGGGCGACATGGTGACGCTGGCCAATCCGGTCACGCGAGTCATGCGTGAGCTGGATCTGATCGGCTCTCGATCGCACACCAAGTTCGTTCCGGATGACTACCTGTACAACTCCGCTGAGGTGCGCCTGGCCGTTCTGCAAGGCCTCCTCGACTCCGATGGCGGGCCGGTCACCCAGAAGGACCGGACGTGCCGAATCCAGTACACGACAACATCCATTCTCCTGCATGACGATGTGATCGCCCTAGTACAGTCACTGGGCGGAGTGGCCTACGCCCGACGTCGCATGGCCGAGGGGCGCAACCCAAGCACCGCGATCGCTGCCCACCGCCGCGACGCCCACATCATCGACATCCGCCTCCCCGAAGGCATCGAGCCCTTCCGCCTGGCTCGCAAGCGCGACAAGTACCACGCGGCCGGAGGCGGCGGACGCCCCATGCGGTTCATCGACAGCATCGAGCCCGCGGGCAGGGAGGAGACCGTCTGTATCCAGGTGGCGGCCGAGGACTCGCTCTACGTGACCCAGGGCCACCTGCTGACGCACAACACGCTCAACGACGCCTTCATCATCCTGGACGAGGCTCAGAACACGAGCCCCGAGCAGATGAAGATGTTCCTCACCCGCCTCGGCTTCGACTCCAAGATCGTGATCACGGGTGACGTCACCCAGGTCGACCTGCCCGGCGGCACCAAGTCCGGGCTGCGGCAGGTGCAGGACATCCTGGAGGGCCTCGACGACGTCCACTTCTCCCGGCTCACGTCCCACGATGTCGTACGGCACAAGCTGGTCGGCCGTATCGTCGACGCGTACGAGAAGTACGACAGCAGACACGTCACCGAGAACGGCGGCGCCGCCAAGGGCGGCCGAGGCAGAGCCGCCGGGCACGGGCACAAGGGGAAGTAGACCAGCACGACCATGTCGATCGACGTCAACAACGAGTCCGGAACCGAGGTCGACGAGCAGGCGATCCTCGACATCGCCCGCTACGCGCTCACGCGGATGCGCATCCACCCGCTCTCCGAGCTCTCGGTGATCGTCGTGGACGCCGACGCCATGGAGCAGCTCCACATCCAGTGGATGGACCTGCCCGGCCCCACGGACGTCATGTCCTTCCCGATGGACGAGCTGCGCCCGCCCACGAAGGACGACGACGAGCCCCCGCAGGGCCTCCTCGGGGACATCGTGCTCTGCCCGGAGGTCGCCAAGAAGCAGGGCGAGGACGCGCCGACCCAGCACTCCATGGACGAGGAGCTGCAACTGCTCACCGTCCACGGAGTGCTGCACCTCCTCGGCTACGACCACGAGGAGTCGGACGAGAAGGCCGAGATGTTCGGCCTCCAGGCCGCCATCGTCGACGGCTGGCGCGCCGAGCACGGGCTGACCGGGCCGTCCCCGGCGCCGACCGTCTCGTAAGCGGGCCGCATGTCTCCGCAGATCGTCATGGGTGCGATCGCGCTGATCGTGGTCGCCTGGCTCGCCGCGTGCGCGGAGGCCGGCCTCGCGCGGGTCTCCGCCTTCCGCGCCGAGGAGGCCGTGAAGTCCGGCCGGCGCGGCGGCGCCAAGCTGGCCCAGATCGCCGCCGACCCCACCCGCTACCTCAACCTGGCCCTGCTGGTCCGCGTCACCTGCGAGATGGCGGCCGCCGCCATGGTCACCTACGCCTGCCTGGAGGAGTGGGACTCGACCGTCCAGGCCCTGCTGATCGCCATCGGCGTCATGGTCCTCGTGTCGTACGTCGCCGTCGGCGTCTCCCCGCGCACCATCGGCCGCCAGCACCCGCTGAACACGGCGACGGCGGCCGCGTACGTGCTGCTGCCGCTCGCCAGGGTCATGGGCCCCATCCCGTCGCTGCTGATCCTCATCGGCAACGCCCTCACCCCCGGCAAGGGCTTCCGGCGCGGCCCGTTCGCCTCCGAGGCCGAGCTGCGGGCCCTGGTGGACCTCGCCGAGCAGGAGTCGCTGATCGAGGACGAGGAGCGCCGCATGGTGCACTCCGTGTTCGAGCTGGGCGACACACTGGTGCGCGAGGTGATGGTGCCGCGCACGGACCTCGTCGTCATCGAGCGGTACAAGACCATCCGGCAGGCCCTCACCCTCGCGCTGCGCTCCGGCTTCTCCCGGATACCGGTCGCCGGCGAGAGCGAGGACGACATCGTCGGCATCGTCTACCTCAAGGACCTGGTCAGGAAGACGCACATCAGCCGGGACGCCGAGAACGACCTGGTGTCCACGGCCATGCGGCCCGCCGCGTTCGTCCCCGACACCAAGAACGCGGGCGACCTGCTGCGCGAGATGCAGAAGGACCGCACGCACGTCGCCGTCGTCATCGACGAGTACGGCGGCACGGCCGGGATCGTCACCATCGAGGACATCCTGGAGGAGATCGTCGGCGAGATCACCGACGAGTACGACCGTGAGCTGCCGCCCGTGGAGGACCTCGGCGACGACCGCTTCCGGGTCACCGCCCGCCTGGACATCACCGACCTCGGCGAGCTGTACGGGCTGGAGGAGTACGACGACGAGGACGTCGAGACCGTCGGCGGGCTCCTCGCCAAGGCACTCGGACGGGTGCCCATCGCGGGCGCGTCCGCCCAGGTCGAACTGCCCGACGAGCGCAGACTGAAGCTGACGGCGGAGGCCGCGGCCGGCCGCCGGAACAAGATCGTGACCGTGCTGGTGGAGCCGGTGGCCCCCGCGACCGGGCCGGCCGGGGAGGAGAGAGCCGAGTGACCCCTCAGCAACTGCGCGCCCTCTGCCTGTCGTTCAACGCGGCCGAGGAGGACTTCCCGTTCAGCCCGGAGGCCTCCGTCTTCAAGGTGCTGGGCAAGATGTTCGCCCTGTCGGTGCTGGACGCCCGCCCGCTGACGGTCAACCTCAAGTGCGACCCCGAGGACGCGATGCGGCTGCGCACCGAGCACGAGGGGCTGATCGTCCCCGGGTACCACATGAACAAGCGGCACTGGAACACCGTGACCGTCGACGGCGGCCTCCCGGACCGGCTGGTGAAGGAGCTGGTCGAGGACTCGTACGACCTCGTCGTCGCGGGCCTGCCGAGGGCCGAGCGGCTGCGCCTGGACCGGCCTTGACGCGTGCCTCGACCGGCCTTGACGCCTGCCCGGACCAGCCGTGACGCGCCTTGACCGGCCGTAATCCGTTTGCCGCCCCCTCCCGGCCCCCACCAGAATCCGCCGCATGACTGTGCGATATCCGCGCCCTCTGCGCCCCGGTGACCGTGTCGGTGTGACCTCGCCTTCCAGCGGGGTCGCCGAGGAGTTGCGCGGGCGGCTCGACGTGGCGGTCCGCGTCCTGGAGGAGCGCGGCTACGAGGTCGCCGTCGGCCGGTGCATGGACGGCTCGACGCACCTCAGCGCCCCGGCCGCCGAACGGGCCGCCGAGTTCACCGAGATGCTGACCGACCCCTCCATCCGGGCCGTGGTGCCTCCGTGGGGCGGGGAGACCGCGATCGACCTGATACCGCTGCTGGACTTCGAGCGGATCGGGGCGGCCGAGCCGACCTGGGTCGTCGGCTACTCCGACATGTCGACGCTCATCACCCCCCTGACGCTGCTGACCGGCGTGGCGACGGTGCACGGCAACAACCTCATGGACACGCCCTACCGGACGCCCAAGGGGCTGCTGTCCTGGCTGGACATCGTGGCCGCCCCGCAGGGCGAGCCGTTCGGCCAGACCCCGCCCGGCCGGTACCGCTCCGGGGGGTGGGACGACTGGGCGAAGAACCCGGAGGTCCGCGACCTCACCCTGGACGCGGAGGGGGCCTGGACCCGGCTGGACGGCACCGGCGACGTGGACGTGGAGGGGCGGCTGATCGGCGGCTGCATCGAGACGCTCGCCAACTTCGCGGGGACGCGGTACCTGGACACCGCCGGCTTCGCGGGGGACGACGACCTGCTGGTGTACGTGGAGGCCTGCGAGGACAACGCGTTCACCATCTGCCGGAACCTGCACGGCATGCGCCTCGCCGGGTTCTTCGACCGCGCGGCCGCCGTCCTCGTCGGCCGGACCCACGCCCCGGACAGTCGGACCCTCACTCAGCACGAGGCCGTGCTGGACGCGCTCGGCCCGCTCGGTGTGCCGATCGTCGCCGATGTCGAGTGCGGGCACCCGGCGCCGTACCTGCCGCTCGTCAACGGCGCGCGCGGCCGTGTGGTGCACACGGCCGCGCGGAGCGAGATCGTTCAGACCCTGGACTGAGCGAGGGCCGGGGGCTGTTCAGGACCGGCTCCCGTTCCGGCGCAGGCCCAGGCCGACCAGGACGGCGGCGGCGAGGACGATCGCCGCGTCCAGGGCGAGGACGGTGTGGACGCCGGCCAGCAGGTCGTCGGAGGTCGTCGCCAGCACGCCCAGCAGCGGGATGCCGACGGTGATGCCGACCTGCTGCGTGGAGGTGACCAGGCCGGTGGCCAGGCCCTGCTCCTCGTCCGGGACACCCGAGGTGACGGTGAGGCCGTACGAGATGATCGCGCCCAGGTGGCACATGCTCGCCAGGGACACCCCGGCCACGGCGACCCACACCGACCAGGTGTGGGCGTTCAGCAGGAGCAGGCTCGCGATCAGCGCGCCCTGGCCGGTCAGCGAGCCGACCAGGGTGCGGCGGGCGCCGAAGCGGCCGATGACCTTCGGCGCGAGGGTGCCGGCGACGGCCGACAGCACACCCTGGACGCCGAAGACCAGGCCGGTCTCGAAGGCGGACAGGCGCAGGGTCTCCTGGAGGTACAGGGTCAGGACGAAGACGACCGTCGACATCATCGAGAAGGTGACCAGACCGCCCAGGTTGCCCCACGCGACCGTGCGGCGGCGCAGCATCGGCAGCGAGACCAGGGGAGCGGCCGAGCGGGACTCGACGACGGTGAACACGGCGAGCAGGGCGAGGCCGGCGAGCAGCGTGGTGATGACGTCGGCGCGGCCGAAGCCGTGGTCGGCGGCGGTGGACAGGGCGTAGATCAGGGCGAGCAGGCCGCCGGTGACGGCGACGGCTCCGGGCACGTCCAGGCGGGGGCGCTCCGGGATGGGGGCACCTCCCATGCCCTTAAGGCTATGGGGGAGGGACTCGGGCAGCAGACCGGGGGCCAGCGGCAGCACGATCAGCGCGAACAGCGACAGCAGCGCCATCGTGGAGCGCCAGCCGAGCGCGTCGGTCAGGACGCCGCCCGCGACCATGCCGACGGTGAAGCCCAGCGACAGCAGGGTGCCCGAGATGCCGAGGGCGCGGTCGCGGGCCGGGCCCTCCGGGAAGGTGGTGGTCAGCAGGGACATGCCGGTCGGCACGATCGCCGCCGCGCCCAGACCCTGCAGCGCGCGGCCGGTGAGGAAGGACGCCGGGTCCCAGGCCAGCGTGGACAGCAGCGAGGCGGCGCCGAACAGGGCGAGTCCGGCCAGGAACAGCCTGCGGCGGCCGTACAGGTCGCCGATCCGGCCGAACAGCAGCAGGAAGCCGCCGGAGGGCAGTGCGAACGCGGTGACCGCCCACTGCAGCGCGGACCGGCTCATGCCGAGGTCCGAACCGAGGTCGGGCAGGGCCACGTTCAGGACGGAGAAGTCCAGCGCGACCATGAACTGGGCCGCGCACAGGACGAAGAGGACGAGCTTGTCACGCGTCGACAGCCTGGGGTCGTCGAGCGGTTGGACGTCGGGGACGGTGGTGGGCCGGGTGGAGGTGTCGATCGCCATGGCAAGAGCATCCGGCGCCCGGAACAATGGTGGGGAGTCGGAACTTATGGTGGTGGTGGCACCACCAGACACGACGGGGGGAGCGGTCACGTGGCTCAGGACGAGCTGAAGAGCCGCCGGCTGCGGGAGCTGAGGGAGTTCCTGATGAGCCGGCGGGCCCGGGTGAGCCCGGAGGAGGCGGGGCTGCCGAGCGGCGGGGCCCGGCGCCGCACGCCCGGCCTGCGGCGTGAGGAGGTCGCCGTGCTCGCCGGGGTAGGCGCCTCCTGGTACCAGTGGCTGGAGCAGGGGCGGGACATCTCCGTCTCCCCGCAGGTCCTGGACTCGGTGGCCCGCGTGCTGCGGCTCAGCGACGCCGAGCGCCGGCATCTGTACGTGCTGGCCGGCCTCAACCCGCCCGCGCCCGAAGTGGCGCCCGGGAAGCGGGACATGAGCGAGGGGCTGCGGCGCCTGATCGACACCTGGATGCCGTACCCGGCGCACATCATGGACGCGTACTACAACTGCGTGATGTACAACGACGCGGCCGCGCTGGTGCTCGGCATGCGGCCCGGCATCACGCAGAACTGCCTCGTCGACTTCTTCACCGACCCGCTGTACCGGTCGCGGAGCAAGAGCTGGGAGCGGAACGCGCGCACGGTCGTCGCGCAGTTCCGGGCGGCCACGGCGGCGCGCCCGGAGGACGACGGCTACCAGGCGGTGCTGGACGAGCTGAGCGCAGCGAGCCCCGAGTTCGTGGCGCTGTGGGCCGAGCGGGACATCGAGGACCAGGGGCAGGTGCGCAAGGAGCTGGACCATCCGGTGGTCGGGCTGCTGGTCGTGGAGTCCACGGCGATGAAGGTGCCGGCGCGGCCCGACCTGTCGATCGTGCTGCACACGCCGCTGGAGGAGGCGAACACCGCCGCGAAGCTGGAGTGGCTCGCCTCTCCGGAGGGCAGGCGCGGCACGATGTACCCCGTGGCTGGGTGAGGGCGTCCGGGCTTCGTATGCTCTGTCCATGACCGAGAGCAGCGCGCTTGACCCCGAGGACCGCAAGATCGTCACCCTGGCCCGTTCCGCGCGGGCCCGCAACGGTGTGCCCGAGGGGGCGGCCGTACGGGACGAGACCGGGCGGACGTATGTCGCGGGGTCGGTCTCGCTCGCCTCGCTGGAGCTGAGCGCGCTGCGTACGGCCGTCGCCATGGCGGTGGCGTCGGGCGCGAAGTCGCTGGAGGCGGCCGCGGTGGTCAGCGAGGCGGCGGAGGTCGCCGCCGAGGACCGGGCCGCCGTGGCGGACCTGGGAGGCGCCGCGACGCCGGTGCTGCTGGCCGGGCCCGACGGCACGGTCCGGGTGACGGTCAGCGCCGGCTGAGAATCCCGCCCACCAAATCCCTGACTCGGCAGACCGAAGGCACTGGGACGGCTGCGCAACTCGTCGGCCCAGAAGCAAGGCTCGGCAGGATGCCGTCAGCGACAGCACGGTTCAGGGCGCGTGCCGGAAGCCGATCGTCGGGACCGCGCGGCGCAGGGGCCAGGGGCGGACCGGTTCCTCGGGCATCAGGTGTTCGAGGAACGCGTACCGGTCCAGGGCGGCCGGGTCCTGGGCGTCGACGGACTGGACCTCGCGCCACCAGGCGCCGATCTCGGCCCACCCGGGGGCGGAGAGGGAGCCGCCGAACTCCTGGACGGACAGGGCGGCGGTGAGGCCGGCGAAGGCCAGCCGGTCGGCGAGGGGCCAGCCGGCGAGGCTGCCGGTGACGAAGCCGGCCACGAAGACGTCGCCGGCGCCGGTCGGGTCCAGGGCCTCCACGGCGATGGCGGGCACTTCGGCGTCCTCCCCGGTGCGCCGGTCCACCGCGTACGCGCCGTCGGCGCCCAGGGTGACGACGGCCACCGGGACGTGCCGGGTCAGGGCGCGGGCGGCGGCGCGGGGGCAGTCGGAGCGGGTGTAGCGCATCGCCTCCTCGGCGTTGGGCAGGAACGCCTCGCAGTGCCGCAGGTCGGTGAGGCCGGCCAGGTCCCAGGCACCGGTGTCGTCCCAGCCGACGTCGGCGAAGATGCGGGTGCCCCGGCGGGCGGCCTGGGCGACCCAGGGCGCGCCGCGGCCCGGGGTGAGGGAGGCGACGGCGGCGACGGCGCGGGGCGGGCAGTCCGGCGCGGGTTCCTCCGGGGGCGGTTCGTGGCCGTGGGAGACCATCGTCCGCTCGCCCTCGTAGGCCATGGAGACGGTGACCGGGGAGTGCCAGCCGGGGACCGTGCGGGAGGCGGAGAGGTCGATGCCCTCGCCCTGTTCGAGGGCGTCCCAGCAGTACTCGCCGTAGTGGTCGTCACCGAAGGCCGCCGCGAGGGAGGTGCGCAGGCCGAGCCGGGCGAGCGCGGCGGCCATGTTGGCGACCCCGCCGGGGCTGGAGCCCATGCCCCGGGCCCAGGACTCGGTGCCGCGGACGGGCGCCGAGTCCAGGCCGGTGAAGATGATGTCGAGGAAGACGGTGCCCGTGAGGTAGACGTCCCAGGGCGGGTCGCCGGGTGTGCGGCGGGCGGCGAGCGGGTCGACCCCGGTCCGGCCGCGCGCCGCCTGCGTGAGGTGCTCGGGTTCCTCTCCGGTGGACGGACGGGACGGCGTGGTCACGGTGCGCTCCCTGGCATGGTGCGGATCTGGCCAGTGTGCACCAGATCGCGCCCCTGACAAGGCCGTCTACCAGCGCGGCATCACCGGTGTCCGCCATTCCGGCTCGGCCGCCCGCATCGCCGCCGCGTCGTCCCGGTCGCGCAGGGCGCCGTCGTCCTCGGCCCAGCGGCGGTGCAGCCGGTCCAGCTTCTCCCGGTCGAGTGCGACGCCGAGGCCGGGTGCGTCGGAGACGGTGACGCGGCCGTCGGTGAAGGCGAGGCGCTCGGTGAGGACGTCCTCGGACTGCCAGGGGTAGTGGGAGTCGCAGGCGTGGTGCAGGTTGGGGACGGTGGCCGCCACGTGGGTCATGGCGGCGAGGCTGATCCCGAGGTGGGTGTTGGAGTGCATGGACACCCCGACGCCGAAGGCGTCGCACAGCGCGGCGAGGTGACGGGTGGTGCGCAGGCCGCCCCAGTAGTGGTGGTCGCTGAGCACCACCTGCACGGCGTCGCGGGTGAACGCCTCCCGGATCTCACCGAAGGCGGTCACGCACATGTTGGTGGCGAGCGGGAGGTCCGTCCTCGCCGCCACTTCGGCCATGGCCGGGGTGCCGAGGGTGGGGTCCTCCAGGTATTCGAGGACGTCGCCGAGTTCCTCCGCCACCTTCAGCGAGGTCTCGACCGACCAGGCCCCGTTGGGGTCGAGCCGGAGGGGGTGTCCGGGGAAGGCCTCGGCGAGGGCGCGGACGGCGGCGATCTCCTCGTCGGGCGGGAACACGCCGCCCTTGAGCTTGAAGGACCGGAATCCGTACCGCTCGGTGAACGCCCGTGCCTGCGCGACGACTCCGGCGGGGTCGAGCGCGGCGCCCCAGTCGTCGGGTTCGGCGGTCACGCCCGCCGGATGGGCGGCCCATTTGTAGAACAGGTAGGCGCTGTACTCGACCGAGTCGCGGACCTTGCCGCCGAGCAGGGCGTGCACGGGCACGCCGAACGCCTTGCCCTGGGCGTCCAGACAGGCCACCTCGAAGGCGGAGAGCACCGACAGGCGCAGCTTGTCGGCGGTCTGCGCGCCCCGCAGCCCGCCGGCGTCGACCTCGGCGGCGACCCGGGTCGCGTCGACGGCGACGCCGGCGAGTCCGGCACCGAAGAGGGCGTTCACATCCGTGACCGGGCGGCCGGTGAGCCGTTCGGCGAGGGGGCGCGCCAGTTCCAGGTACTTCGTGTCGCCGTAGGTCTCGCCGAGCCCGGTGACGCCGTCGGCGGTCTCGACCTCCACGATCAGCCGGGGCGTGTAGGGCTGGTGCACGCCCTGGGCGTTGAGCAGCGGCGGGTCGGCGACCAGGATCGGCGTCAGCCGCACGTCCGTGACGGTGAGGTTCACAGGGCGGCTCCCACGAGGTCGAGGCCGGCGGCGAGGAGGGTGCGCAACTCCGCGAGGTCGGCGGGCGAGGGGTCCGTGAGCGGGGCACGCACGGGTCCGACGCGCTGCCCGCGCAGCCGGGCCGCCGCCTTGACCAGGGACACGGCGTAGCCCGGTACCCGGTCGCGGAGTTCGACGAAGGGGATGTAGAAGTCGCGCAGGAGCTTGTCGGTGGTGCCGTGGTCGGCGTCCCGCAGGGCGGTGAAGAAGGCGCCGGCGATCTCGGGGGCGAAGGCGTGCACGGCGGAGGAGTAGGCGGGGACGCCGACGGTGGCGTAGGCGCGGGCCTGCATCTCGGCGGTGGAGGCGCCGTTGAAGAACAGGAAGTCCTCGGGCGCGGCGAGGGTGAGCCGCTGGAGCCGGTCGAGGTCGCTGTGGCCGTCCTTGAGCCCGATGACGTTCTCCACGCGCGCGATGCGCCGCAGGGTGGCCGGGGTGTAGGCGACCTGTCCGCGCTGGTAGGCGACGATCGGCAGCCGGGTGCGGGCGGCGAGCTGCTCCAGTTGGGCGGCGAGTCCGTCCTGCGGGGCGGCGACGAGGTAGTGCGGCATGACCAGGAGGGCGTCGGCGCCGGCCTCCTCGGCGATGCGGGCGAACCGGGCGGCCTGCGCCCAGCCGTACCCGGTCCCGGCCACGACGGGCACCCGGCCGGCCGTCTCCTCGACGGCGACCGTGACGACCCGCCGGTACTCGTCCTCGTCCAGCGAGAAGAACTCGCCGGTGCCGCAGGCCGGGAAGAGGGCGCCGGGACCGGCCGCGAGCCGGTCGGCCACGTGGGACCTGAACCCGTCGGCGTCGAGGGAGCCGTCGTCGTGGAACGCCGTCAGCGGGAAGGACAGCACGCCCCGCGCCATGCCCTCGCGCAACCGCCGCGCCACCTCGCGCGGACCGCGGTCGCCACTGTCGCGCGGGCTGGAGTCGCCGCTCACCCTGACCATCTCCCCTGATGACGCTTGTCCATGTATGAGACTTGTCTATGTATGGGAACAGAGATTAGGTACGCGAACCCGCCACGTCAACGTGATCGCGAAATGAGGCGCCTGAATACCCCGCCTCCCCACCGCCAAACAAAAAGTGGTCCAGATCACTCCTGGCGGACTTCTTCGCGGGACTCCGTGCTTGGTACAACTTGCTCGCGCGCCGCCTGTCCGTCGACGGCCGTCGCACCTCACCTCCTGCCGCGTCCGCCGTGACGCCCCCCCTTCAGCCTGCCCAGGAACGCCCGTGCCCGCCTCTCGCGCCACTCCGTGGCCCCTCGTCGCCCTCTTCACGGCCGGTTACCTCGCGCCGTACCTGCTGCCGACCACCATCGGCAGACTGGACCGGGGTCTGCCGCTGACCGCCACCCAGGCGGGCGCCGTCGGCAGTGCGCTGCTGCTGGGTTCGGCGGCGGCGGGCTTCCTGCTGGCCTCCCGCGTGGAGCGGATCGGCGCCCGCCGGCTCGCCCGCCTCGGTCTCCTCCTCGCCGTGCTCGGCTACGGCGGCGCCGCCCTCTCCGGCGCGGTGCCGGCCGTCGTCGCGGGCGCGGTCGCCGGCGGCTTCGGCTCCGGCACGGTCACGGCGGTCGCCGCCGGCGGTATCGCCGCTCAGCGGGACCCCCACCGGGTCACGACCCTGGGCCTGCTCGGCGTCTCCGCCCTCGCCGGGGCGCTCTATCTGACGATCCCCCACCTCGGCCCCGGCCACGCCCTGCCCCTCGCCGCGCTCGCCCTCACCGCGGTCGCCGTGTGGCCGTTCACCGGCCGCCTCGACGGCCGTACGGCGCCCGTCCGTACGCTCGCCGAGCGGGGCCGGCTCCCCCACCGGCGGGCCGGGCTGCTGCTGGCCACCGCGATGACCTGCTGGTCGCTGGCGCAGAACTCCCTGTGGGGGGTGAGCGGCCGTATCGGTCTCGCGCAGGCGCACCTCAGCGAGGTCACGGTCGGCGTGGTGTTCGCCGTCGCGCTGGGTGCCGGACTGCTCGGGGTGGTGGCCGCGGGCGCGCTCGGGCCCCGGCTGGGCCTGGCGGTGCCCATCGGCGGCGGTACGGCCCTGATCGCGGGCTGTATCGCGCTCAGCGCGTCGGCGACCGGCCTGCGGGCCTTCGCCGGCGGCGAGATCGCCTGGAACCTGCTCTACCCGGTCGTGCTGTCGTACGTCATCGGGCTCGCCTCCGCCCTGGACCCGCGCGGCCGCTGGGCGGTGCTGGTCGGCTCGGCGTCCTCGCTGGGTACGGCGGCCGGACCGCTCACCGGCAGCGTGCTGGCCGCGCGGGCGGGCTTCGCCGGGATGGGCGCCGTCCTGGCGGCCGGACTGCTCGCGCTGGCGGTGCCGATGACCGCGGTCGCCCTGCGCACGGGCCGGCGGACGCTGCCGGTGGCCGAAATCCCCGTCGCCGAGATCCCGGTGGTCGAGATCCCGGTGGAGAACCCCGTGCCCCGGCCGCAGGCCTACGGCACCGCCGGGCCGGGCGCCTACGAGGCCGGCTCCGCGAACTCGTACGCCTCCACCTCGGCGAGGTAGCGCGCCCGCCGCTCCTCGTCGTCCTCCAGGAAGGAGGCGAGGAAGGAGTTGCGGGCCAGCTCGCGCAGCCGCTCCTCGGTCAGGCCCAGCGTGTCGCGGACGGCGGCGAAGTTGTCGCCCGCGTAGCCGCCGAAGTAGGCCGGGTCGTCGGAGTTGACCGTGCAGAGCAGTCCGGCGTCGAGCATGGCCGGCAGCGGGTGGGCGGCCAGGCTGTCCACGGCCCGCAGCCGGACGTTGGACAGCGGGCACAGGGTCAGCGGGATCCGCTCCCGGACCAGCCGCTCGACCAGCGCCGGGTCCTCCACGCAGCGCAGCCCGTGGTCGACGCGCTCCACGCCGAGCACGTCCAGCGCCTCGGTGATGTACTCCGGCGGGCCCTCCTCACCGGCGTGCGCCACGCGCCGCAGCCCGAGTTCGGCGGCACGCTCGTACACCTCGCGGAACTTCACCGGCGGGTGCCCGACCTCGGCCGAGTCCAGTCCGACCCCGGTGATCCGGTCCAGGTAGGGCTCGGCGGCGGCCAGGGTGCGCAGGGCCGCCTCGGCGGACTCGTCGCGCAGGAAGCAGAGGATGAGGCGGGTGGAGACGCCGTGGTTCTCCTCGCTGCGGCCCAGCGCCCGCCACAGCCCCTCCACGACGGTGGCCATGGAGATGCCCCGGGCGAGGTGCGCCTGCGGGTCGAAGAAGATCTCCGCGTGCCGCACGCCCTGAGCGGCGGCCCGGGTGAGATAGCCGTCGGCGAGGTCCGCGAAGTCCTGCTCGGTGCGCAGGACGGCCATCAGCTCGTAGTAGAGGTTCAGGAAGGACTGCAGATCCTCGAACTGGTACGCCTTGCGCAGGTCGTCGGTGTCCCCGTACGGCAGGTCGACGCCGTTGCGCGCGGCCAGCTCGAAGGCCAGCTCGGGCTCCAGGGTGCCTTCGATGTGGAGGTGCAGTTCGGCTTTCGGGAGAGGCATCAAAGCATCGTACGGCCGTGTCACCTGCGCTTCGGTACGGGTACGCGGTCGAGGTCGCGGGCCACGGTCAGCTCCCCCTCGAAGCCGGCGGCGCGCGCCTGCCGCTCGAACTCCACGGGGTCGGCGTAGCGCTGGCTGAAGTGGGTGAGCACGAGGTGCCGTACGCCCGCGTCCCGGGCCACGCCGGCGGCCTGTCCGGCCGTCAGGTGGCCGTGGTCGGCGGCGAGTCCCGCGTCCTCGTCGAGGAAGGTGGACTCGATGACGAGGAGGTCGCAGTCCTCTGCGAGCGCGTGCACGCCCTCGCACAGCCGGGTGTCCATGACGAACGCGAACCGCTGCCCGCGCCGCACCTCGCTGACCTGCTCCAGCGTGACGTCCCCGAGCCGTCCCTCCCGCTGGATACGGCCGACGTCGGGTCCCTTGACGCCGTGCGCGGCGAGCCGCTCGGGCAGCATGCGGCGGCCGTCGGGTTCGGTGAGCCGGTAGCCGTAGGACTCGACGGGGTGGGACAGCTTGCGGGCTTCGAGCGTGTACGACGGTGTCGCCGCGAGGACGCCGTCGCGGTCGGCCGGTGCCTCGGTGAGGCGGACCGTCTCCCGGTAGGCCGTCGCGTACCGCAGCCGGTCGAAGAAGCGCTGCCCGGAGCGCGGGTAGTGCGCGGTGACCTCGTGCGGCACCTGGTCGAGGTTGATCCGCTGGATCACTCCGGCGAGGCCGAGGGAGTGGTCGCCGTGGAAGTGCGTGACGCAGATCCGGTTCAGGTCATGGGCGGCGACCCCGGCGCGCAGCATCTGCCGCTGGGTGCCCTCGCCGGGGTCGAAGAGGATGCCCTCGCCGTCCCAGCGGAGCAGGTAGCCGTTGTGGTTGCGGTGCCGGGTGGGCACCTGGCTGGCGGTGCCCAGGACCACCAATTCGCGGACGGACACGGCTCGTTACCCGGGAGGCCATTCCAGGCCACGGCCGCCGAGGACGTGCGCGTGGGCGTGCCACACGGTCTGTCCGGCGCCGGCGCCGGTGTTGAAGACGGTGCGGTAGCTGTCCAGCTTCTCGTCGTCGGCGACGGCCTGGGTGGCGGCGAGGACGTCGGCGGCGAGCTGCGGGGCGCCTGCGGCGAGCTCGGCCGCGTTCTTGTAGTGGGCCTTGGGGATCACCAGGACGTGGGTGGGGGCCTGGGGGTTTATGTCCCGGAAGGCGAGGGTGGTTTCCGTCTCTCGGACGATGGTCGCGGGGATCTGGCCCGCGACGATTTTGCAGAACAGGCAGTCGTTCTCTGCCTCGCCTGTCATGCGGCACTCCTCTGTCCAGGTGATCGATAAGGGGCATGGTAGTCGGTTGGCTGCGGGCCGGTGGGGGCTGGTCGCGCCCACGCGGCAGAGCCGCATATCGATACAGCCCCGCGCCCCTTTAGGTGGGGAGGGTTGGAGGAGTTTTCGGGGGCCGTGTCTCCAATGTCTCCAGGGCCAGCTGGATTGCTGCTTCCAGTTGGGTGTCCCTGCCCGCTGCCCAGTCCTGGGGTCTCTGGACGACCTCCACGTCCGGGTCCACGCCGTGGTTCTCCACGTCCCAGCCGAAGCCCTCCAGCCACATCGCGTACTTGGGCTGGGTGACCAGGGTGCCGTCGATGAGGTGGTAGCGGCTGTCGATGCCGATGACTCCGCCCCAGGTGCGGGTGCCGACGACGGGGCCGATGCCGAGGGCGCGGATCGCGGCGTTGACGATGTCGCCGTCGGAGCCGGAGAACTCGTTGGCGACGGCGACGACGGGGCCGCGCGGTGCGTCCATCGGGTAGCTGGTGGGACGCATGCCGCGGGGCAGGTCCCAGCCGATGATGCGGCGGGCCAGTTTCTCCACGACGAGTTGGGAGGTGTGGCCGCCGCGGTTCTCCCGGACGTCGACGACGAGTCCTTCGCGGGCGACCTCGACGCGCAGGTCGCGGTGGATCTGAGCCCAGCCGGGGGCCTGCATGTCGGGGACGTGGAGGTAGCCGAGCCGGCCGCCGGACGCCTCGTGGACGCGGGCGCGCAGGCCGGCGATCCAGGCGTGGTAGCGCAGCGGTTCCTCGTCGGCCACGGGGACGACGACCGTGTGGCGGAGCTCGCCGCCGCCGGCCGGGGAGATCGTCAGTTCGACGGGCTGTCCGGCGGTGCCGGCGAGGAGCGGGCCGGGGCCGGTCACCGGGTCGACGAGGTGTCCGGCGACGGCGACGATCGCGTCGCCGGGGCGTACGGCGACGCCGGGTGCGGCGAGCGGGGAGCGGGCGTCGGGGTCGGAGGTCTCGGCGGGCAGGATGCGGTCGACGCGCCAGCCGCCGTCGGCGTGGCGGGAGATGTCGGCGCCGAGCAGGCCGTGCCGGGGGCCGTGGCCGCCCGGGCCGCCGGGGATGACGTACGCGTGGGAGGTGCCGAGTTCGCCGTGCACCTCCCACAGCACGTCGAGGAGGTCGGTGTGGGTGGCGACGCGGTCCAGCAGCGGGCGGTAGCGGTCGAGGACCGCGTCCCAGTCGATGCCGCCGAGGTCGGGCCGCCAGAAGTGGTCGCGGGCGAGGCGGCCGGTCTCGTCGTACATCTGGCGCCACTCGGCGGCCGGGTCGACGGTCTGCCGGATGCGGGCGAGGTCGACGGTGAGGCTGGTGTCGCCGTCGTCGTCGGATCCGGCGCGCCGGTCGCTGGGGACGACGCGGAGGCGGCCG
The DNA here is from genome assembly GCF_004124325.1 of Streptomyces sp. L2. NCBI lineage: Bacteria > Bacillati > Actinomycetota > Actinomycetes > Kitasatosporales > Streptomycetaceae > Streptomyces > Streptomyces sp. L2. Next base: position 5,444,096 of record NZ_QBDT01000001.1, on the reverse strand, counting down.
TCGGTCCACAGCAGGACGCGTTTGCCGTCGCCGCTGACCTCGTAGTGGCCGGCGTCGGAGGCGAGGTGTTCCAGGCGCCGCTGGGTGAGGTCGTAGCGCTCCAGCTCGGTGTGCGGGTCGGGGTCGTCGGGGTGGGCCCGGGAGGCGCCGAGGACACCGTGCACGGGGTGGCGCAGCCAGAGGACGCCGTCCTTGGCCGCGCGCAGCCCGGAGTAGCGGCCGGCCTCGACGGGGAAGGGGAGGATCCGGTCGGCGAGGCCTTCGAGGTCGACGCGGGTGGCGGGGGTGCCCTCGCTGTCGGGGGTCTCGTCCTTGTCCGGGGCCTCGACGGGGCGGCCGTGGCGCTGCGGGCCGAACGGTGAGGGCGTGGTGGCGGCGAGGGTGATCAGGTGCGGGCGGGTGCCGGCGACGAAGGCGAGGTCGAAGACGTGTTCGTCGTAGACGGGGTCGAAGGCGCGGTCGGAGAGGAAGGCGAGGTGTTTGCCGTCGAGGGTGAACGCGGGCGCGTGGTCGTGGAAGCGGAGCGGGGTCGCGTCGGTGACGGTCAGGTCGGTGGTGTGGGCGATCCGGAGCTGGGCGAGGGGGCGGGGCCCGGGGTGGGACCAGGCGAGCCAGCCGGAGTCGGGTGAGAAGGCCAGTCCGGAGACCTCGCCGTCGTCGCAGTGGTCGACCTCGCGGACCTCGCCGGTCTCCCGTTCGACGAGGAGCAGCCGGCCGTCGTGTGCGGCGACGGCGGCGCGGCTGCCGTCGGGGGACATGGCGAGTTCCAGGACGCGGCCGAGCCGGCCGGCGGCGAGGCGGCGGGGGGTGGCGCCGGGGGTCAGGCCGGTGGCGGGGGCGAATTCGAGGGCGTCGTCGCCCTCGGCGTCGGTGACCCAGACGGCCCATTCCTCGCCGTCCGCGCGGAAGGTGCGGGGCAGGCGGGCGCGGACGCCGGGGGTGGCGGCGAGGGCGCGGGCGGGCCCGGAGCGGTGGGTGACCCAGTGGACGCCGCCGCGCACGCAGACGGCGCTGCCGCGCGCGGTGTGGTCGGGGGACGCCTCGCCGAGCCAGCGGGCCGCGGTCAGCGGGTAGGACCGCAGGTCGGTGCGGGGTCCGCCGAGCCTGATGTCCAGGGGGCGGGGTTCGGCGCCGTCCAGGTCGTCGAGGAGCCACAGCCGGCCGCCGCTGGTGTAGGCGATCCGGGTGCCGTCGCCGGCGGCGTGGCGGGCGTAGAAGCCGTCGAGGGGGGTGTGGCGGCGCAGGTCGGAGCCGTCGGCGAGGGAGGAGTAGAGGGCACCGGTGCCTTCGTGGTCGGAAAGGAAGGCGAGCCGGTCGCCGGCCCACACGGGGCATTCGATGTTGCCGGCCAGGTCCTCGTGCAGGCGGGTGAAGTCGCCGTCGCCGGCGCGGTCGATCCACAGTTTGCCGGCGGTGCCGCCCCGGTAGCGCTTCCAGTGGGCGGCCTCGCGGCCCATCGGCGCGGACAGCAGGACGGTGGCGGGGCCGAACGCGACGTCGCCGACGGGGCCGTACGGCAGGTTGGCCGCCGGGCCGCCGTCGAGCGGGACGGCGTGCGCCCAGGTGTGGCGGTTGCTGGGGCGGCCCTGCGCGCTGACCGCGAGGACCTGGCCGTCGGGGGTCCAGCCGCGGGTCTCGGTGCGCCCGTTGCCCCAGTGGGTGAGCCGGGTGGCCGGGCCGCCGTCCACCGGCGCGAGGACCACCTCGGGGGCGCCGTCGCGGGTGGAGGTCCAGGCGAGGTGGGTGCCGTCGGGTGAGATCCGGGGCACGGTGACGGGCATGTTGTCGGCGCTGACCCGCCAGGCGCGGCCGCCGTCGAGGGGGGCGAGCCAGACGTCGTCCTCGGCGACGAAGGCCACCAAGTCGCCGTGCGGGTGCGGGTGTCGGAGGTAGCCGAGGGGTCCCGTGGCAGTGCCCTGAGTCACCCGGTCACCTTATGCGGCGGGCCGTGCGCCGCGCACCGGTTTTCGATCACTTGCCTTGTACCGGCCAGCAGGTGGGGTCGCCCTTGCACCAGATGGTGCGGGTGACGGTGACCGTGACGGCCGGGGCCGGCCCGTGCGTGCCGGGCTGGCGGTGCGTCGGGGCGGGGGTGGCGCCGCAGTCTCCGAGGCCGCTGACGTGGAAGACCTGCCGGCCGGCGACCTTGGCGGTCAGGTCGCCGCGCACGCAGGCGCCGTCGACGGCCTTGGTGACCTTGCCGGTGACGGTGATCTTCCGTCCGTCCTTGGTGCGGCCCTGGCAGTCGACGGAGATCACGGTGCGCTGGGTGGGTGCGGGCGTCTTCCCCGGCGTGTACGCCTTCTGCCCGCCCTGGTACCGGCCCGTGCAGGTCAGCCAGGCGACATTGACGTGCTGCCGCTTGAGTTCGTCGGTCGCGGTCTTGTCGGTGGTGTACGCGGCCGTGGTGGAGCTCAGCCCACCCGGATCACACGCGGCGACAACTCCCGTCCCGACCAGCACGACTCCCGCGACAGCCACCACCCGCGCCCCGCGCGGCCACCACCGATACCGTCCCCATACCCCCATGAACAGCAGCGTCCCACCCCCGACCCCCGAGCGACAGACCACAAGCGGCCACTCACCCGTACGGGCAACATGCCCTGTTCTAGGGTGAGTCGGTGAGCACGAGACCCAGACTGAGGCGGCTGGTGGTGGACGGGACCGTCTACCGGTGGACCGTCCGGCACCGGCACCGGGTGGACGGCCCTGCCTGCTCCGAGGTGCTGTCGCTGTTCCGGGACGGTGTCCCGGTGCGGATCGCGCTGCCCAGCCTCGACGGCGGCTGGGGCGGGCACTTCGGGCTCGTCGCCGACGACCACGGGCACGCGGTCAATCTCCACGAACCGGCGGTCGTACGGGCCTTCGTCGAGGAGTTGGGGAGCAGGTGGCCGGCGGGCGGTGAGGTGGACGATCCGGAGCTGCTGTGCGCTGTCGCCGTCAGGTGCGCAGCAGAAGCCACTCCTGGAGTTCCACCAGGTTGCCCTCCGGGTCCTTGAGGTGGGCGACGCGCATGCGGTCGGTCATGGGGGCGGGGCCGTGCACCAGGGTGGCGCCCCGGGAGACGATCTCGGTCGTGTAGGCGTCGAGGTCGTCGACGCGCAGGACGACCAGGGAGCGGTGGCCGGTGGCGGTCTCGCCGAGTTCGCCGAGGACCTGGGCCATCATCGCGCGGTCCTGCAGCGCGATGCCGGCGGAGCCGACGTGCGGGCTGAACTTCTCGTACGGCCCCTCGGTCGCGCCGGACTGCGGCTTGAGGCCGAGGACGTCGGCGTAGAAGCGGTAGCAGGCGGCGAAGTCGGTGACGAGGAGCCGTACTTGCGCGAGTTCCACGGTGCTTCCCCCTGATGTGGTGTGGTGCTGTCAGGACCAGCGGCCGGTGCGGCCCAGGAGCAGGGCCGCGGCGGCGGTGCCGGCGGTCGATGTACGCAACACAGTAGGACCCAGGACGTAGGGCCGGGCCCCCGCCTCGGCGAACAGGGCCAGCTCCTCGGGTGAGACGCCGCCTTCGGGGCCGACGACCAGCACGATGTTTCCCCGGCCGGGGAGTTCGGCGGTGGCCAGGCGCTCCTCGCCGCTCTCGTGGAGCACGGCGGCGAAGTCGGCTTCGGCGAGAAGTGAGGCAACCTGTTTGCCGGTGGCGGCGTCCGCGACCTCCGGGAAGCGCAGCCGCCGGGACTGCTTGCCGGCCTCGCGGGCGGTGGCCCGCCACTTGCCGAGGGCCTTCTGGCCGCGCTCGCCCTTCCACTGGGTGATGCAGCGGGCCGCCTGCCAGGGCACGATCGCGTCGACGCCCACCTCGGTCATCGTCTCCACGGCCAGCTCGCCCCGGTCGCCCTTGGGCAGCGCCTGCACGACGGTGATCCGCGGGCTGGGCTCGGCCTCCACCGGGAACGTGTGCGGCTGGACGACCAGATGGTCCTTGCCGGACACGCTGAGCACGACCCCGGCCGCTCCCCTGCCCCGGCCGTCGGTGACCACGACCTCCTCGCCGGGCTGCAGCCGCCGTACGGAGACCGCGTGCCGCCCCTCGGGGCCGGTCACGTCGACGACCGAGCCGGGGCCGACGCCGTCCAGGGAGTCGACGAGGAACACCGGCGCGGTCATCGGGCACCGCCCCGCGACAACGCTGTCCGCGCGTCGGCGAGTTCGGCGGCCAGCGTCTCCACCAGCCGGCCCGCGGGCAGCTCACGGGCCATCCGGTGCCCCTGCCCGGCCCACAGCGCCATGCCCTGCGCGTCCTGGGCCTTCGCCGCGGCCTTGCGCAGCGGCGCGGTCAGGTGGTGGACCTCCGGGTAGGCGGCCGGGGCGTACGGGCCGTGCTCGCGCAGGAAGCGGTTGACCAGGGCGCGGGCGGGCCGGCCGGAGAAGGCGCGGGTCGGCTCGGTGCGGGTGAACAGGGGGTTGGTGAGGGCCTGTTTGTGCAGGGCGTGGGCCCCGGACTCGGGGGTGGCGAGGAAGGCCGTGCCCAGCTGGGCCGCGCTCGCGCCGGCGGCGAGGGCGGCGGCGATCTGGCTGCCCCGCATGATGCCGCCGGCGGCGACGACGGGGAGGCTGACAGCCTCGCGGACCTGGGCGATCAGCGAGAGCAGCCCGGTGCCGCCGCCGTTCTCCGCGAGGTCGCGGTGGGTGCCCTGGTGGCCGCCGGCCTCCGCGCCCTGGGCGATGACCGCGTCGGCGCCGGCCCGCTCCACCGCGCGGGCCTCCTCGGCGGTGGTGGCGGTGACCAGCGTGTAGGTGCCGGCCCTGCGCAGCGCGTCGAGGACCTCCCGCTCGGGCACGCCGAAGTGGAAGGAGACCACCGGGACCGGGTTGTCGAGGAGGACGGCGAGCTTGGCGTCGTAGCCGTCGTCCCGGCCGCTTTCGGGGTCGCCCAGCTCGGTCTCGTACCAGGCGGCTTCTCCGGCGAGTTGGTGGGCGTAGACCTCGACCGCGCCGGACTCGCCGTGCTCGGGCTGGGGCATGAACACGTTCACACCGAAGGGGTGGGCGGTGAGGCTCCGCAGCTGCTTGATCTCCTGGTACATGCCGTCGGCGGTCTTGTAGCCGGCGGCGAGGAACCCGAGGCCGCCGGCCTCGCAGACGGCGGCGGCGAGCAGCGGGACGGAGACGCCGCCCGCCATGGGGGCCTGCACGATCGGCTGGGGGAAGAGATCGGTCAGTGCGGAGGACATGACCGCATGTTGTCACGTCCTCCGAACAAGTCCGAATCGGGCCTTTCCCCTGGCACATGCGCCTCAGGCAGGGCCTCATGCGGGCCGGGACGGACGCCTTCGCGACGCCGCCCCCGGCCGGTTCACGGCACTGCTCCGGGCCGGGTCTCAGCGGCCGTTGAAGGCGTCCTTCAGCCGGGAGAACAGCCCCTGCTGGCCCGGCTGGAACTGCCCCTGCGGACGCTCCTCGCCCCGCAGCTTGGCCAGTTCGCGCAGCACGCGCTCCTGCTCGGGGTCCAGCTTGGTCGGCGTGGTCACCTCGACGTGCACGATGAGGTCGCCGCGGCCGCCGCCGCGCAGGTGCGTGACGCCCCGGCCGTGCAGCGGGATCGACTGGCCGGACTGGGTGCCGGGCCGGATGTCGACCTCCTCCAGGCCGTCCAGCGTCTCCAGCGGCACCTTCGTGCCGAGGGCCGCCGCGGTCATCGGGATGGTGACCGTGCAGTGCAGGTCGTCGCCGCGCCGCTGGAAGGTGCTGTGCGGCAGCTCGTGGATCTCCACGTACAGGTCGCCGGCCGGACCACCGCCCGGACCGACCTCGCCCTCGCCGGCGAGCTGGATCCGGGTGCCGTTGTCGACACCGGCCGGGATCTTCACGGTCAGCGTCCGCCGCGAGCGGACCCGGCCGTCACCGGCGCACTCCGGGCACGGGGTCGGCACGACCGTGCCGAAGCCCTGGCACTGGGGGCAGGGCCGGGAGGTCATGACCTGGCCGAGGAAGGACCGGGTGACCTGGGAGACCTCGCCGCGGCCGCGGCACATGTCACACGTCTGGGCCGACGTGCCGGGGGCCGCGCCCTCGCCGTTGCAGGTGTTGCAGACGACCGCGGTGTCGACCTGGATGTCCTTGGTCGTCCCGAAGGCCGCCTCGTCCAGTTCGACCTCGATGCGGATCATCGCGTCCTGGCCGCGCCGGGTGCGCGAGCGCGGGCCGCGCTGCGACGCAGTACCGAAGAACGCGTCCATGATGTCGGAGAAGTTGCCGAAGCCGCCTGCTCCGAAGCCGCCCGCGCCCGCCCCGCCCGACTGGGAGAGGGGGTCGCCGCCGAGGTCGTAGACCTGCTTCTTCTGCGGGTCCGACAGCACCTCGTAGGCGGCGTTGATCTCCTTGAACCGCTCCTGGGTCTTCGGGTCCGGGTTGACGTCCGGGTGCAGCTCGCGCGCGAGCCGACGGAACGCCTTCTTGATCTCATCCTGCGACGCGTCGCGGCGCACGCCGAGAACGGCGTAGTAGTCCGTGGCCACTTACGACTCCGCCAGGATCTGTCCGACGTACCGTGCCACCGCTCTTACCGCTCCCATCGTTCCCGGGTAATCCATGCGGGTCGGTCCGACCACGCCGAGCTTGGCTACTGCCTCGCCGCCCGAACCGTAGCCGACCGACACCACTGAAGTTGAGTTGAGTCCTTCATGGGCGTTCTCGTGACCGATGCGCACGGTCATGCCCGGATCCTTCGCCTCGCCGAGGAGCTTGAGGAGCACGACCTGCTCCTCCAGGGCCTCCAGGACGGGCCGGATCGTGAGGGGGAAGTCGTGCCCGAAGCGGGTGAGGTTGGCGGTGCCGCCGATCATCAGCCGCTCCTCGCTCTCCTCGACGAGCGCCTCCAGCAGCGTGGAGAGCACCGTCGAGACCGTGCCGCGGTCCTCCGCCTCGAAGCCCTCCGGCAGGTCTTCGACCAGCCGGGGCACATCGGTGAACCGGCGGCCGGCGACCCGGCTGTTGAGCCGCGCCCTGAGGTCCGCGAGAGACGCCTCGCCGAACGGAGCCGGGCAGTCGATCATCCGCTGCTCGACCCGACCGGTGTCTGTGATCAGCACAAGCATCACGCGCGCGGGCGCGAGCGCGAGCAGTTCCACGTGCCGCACCGTGGACCGGGTCAGCGACGGGTACTGCACGACGGCGACCTGCCGGGTCAGCTGCGCGAGCAGCCGCACCGTGCGGGCGACGACGTCGTCGAGGTCGACGGCGCCCTCCAGGAAGTTCTGGATGGCCCGGCGCTCGGGCCCGGTCATCGGCTTGACGCCCGCGAGCTTGTCAACGAACAGCCGGTAGCCCTTGTCCGTGGGGATCCGCCCGGCGCTGGTGTGCGGCTGCGCGATGTACCCCTCGTCCTCCAGGACCGCCATGTCGTTGCGGACGGTCGCCGGGGACACGCCGAGGCTGTGCCGCTCGGTGAGCGCCTTGGACCCCACCGGTTCCTCGGTTCCGACATAGTCCTGGACGATGGCGCGCAGCACCTGCAGCCTGCGTTCACTCAGCACCCGCGCACACCTCCAGCATGTCGTCCCCGCGGCCCTTCAGGTCTTCCGCCTGGCACTCTGCGCATGCGAGTGCCAGCATTCCCCGGCCCAGTGTACGGCCGTGGGGTGGTCCCCGGGCAAGGTCGGTGCTGCTCCGGGGGTCGTGGAGTTAGCGTCGCGGTATGACCTTGACTTGGGAAGGGCTGGGGTGGGAACGGCTGGGCGCGGGGGTCGGGCGGTGCCGGCTGCCGGGCTGGGACTGCACGGCGGGGCTGGTCGTCGGGGCGGGCGCGGCGCTCCTCGTGGACGCCGGGTCGAGCCTCGCGGAGGGCACGCGGATCCGCGCCCAGGCCGAGGTGCTGGCCGGCGGCCGTGTGACTCATCTCGCGCTGACGCATCCCCATTTCGACCACGTCTTCGGCGCGGCCTCGTTCGCGGGAGCGGAGGTGTACGCGGCGGTCGGCACGGACGCGGTGTTCGCCGCCGGGCGCGGGGAGCTGCGCGCGGACGCGGTCCGGGAGGGCCTGCCGGCCGAGGACGCCGACGCGGCGGTGACCGCCCTCGCCACGCCCCGCCACCTGGTGTCCGGCGAGTGGACCCTCGATCTCGGCGAGGGCCGGCAGGCGCTGCTGGCCAACGTCGGACCCGGCCACACGGCGCACGACCTCGCGGTGCTGGTGCCGGGCGACCCGGAGGTGGTGTTCTGCGGCGATCTGGTCGAGGAGTCGGGCGAGCCGCAGGCCGGCCCGGACGCCGTACCGTCCCGCTGGCCCGACGCCCTGGACCGGCTGCTGGCGCTGGGCGGCCCGGACGCGCTGTACGTCCCCGGTCACGGAGCGGTGGTGGACGCGGCCTTCGTGCGACGTCAACGGGACGCGCTGGCGGCGCGTTTCGGCGTGAGCTGAGCCGCGCCGCCGCCCGGCTTCGGCGTGTCGTGCGTGCGGGCGCGCCGCTTCTCCTATCGTCATCCGAATGCGCCAGTACTCCTCCGACCTCACTCCCCCCTGGAAGAAACCGAAGCCCGTCCCGGAGGTTCCGGCGGAGCCCGGTCTGGTGGTGGAGGAGCCCGGCTCCGGCTTCTGCGGGGCGGTGGTCCGCTGCGAGGCGGCCACGGTGACCCTGGAGGACCGCTTCGGCAAGCACCGGGTGTTCCCGCTGGAGCCGCGCGGCTTCCTGCTGGAGGGGCGCGTGGTGACGCTCGTACGCCCGTCGTCCTCCTCCGCTCCGGTGCGTCCCACCCGTACGGCGTCCGGTTCGGTCGCCGTACCCGGTGCCCGCGCCCGGGTGGCCCGCGCCGGCCGCATCTACGTGGAGGGCCGGCACGACGCCGAGCTGGTCGAGAAGGTGTGGGGCGACGACCTGCGCATCGAGGGCGTGGTCGTGGAGTACCTGGAGGGCGTGGACGACCTGCCCTCGATCGTCGCCGAGTTCGCTCCCGGCCCTGACGCCCGCCTCGGCGTACTCGTGGACCATCTGCTGCCGGGCACGAAGGAGTGGCGGATCGCCGAGTCGGTGACGAGCGAGCACGCGCTGGTCGTGGGCCACCCGTACATCGACATCTGGGAGGCGGTGAAGCCGTCGTCCCTGGACATCCCCGGCTGGCCGCGCGTCCCGCACGGCCAGGACTGGAAGACGGGCGTGTGCCGGGCGCTGGGCTGGCCGTCGGACAACACCGGCGCGGTCTGGCAGGCGATCCTGGCCCGCGTGGGCTCCTACCGGGACCTGGAACCGGAGCTGCTGGGGTCGGTGGAGCGCCTCATCGACTTCGTGACCGTGCCCTGAGTCTCCCCCTGCGGGCCGGCTCCGTCAGTCCACGAGGTCCCGCACCACCGCGTCCGCCAGCAGCCGCCCGCGCAGGGTCAGCACGGCACGGCCGTCGTCGTACGGCCCCTGCTGGAGCAGTCCGTCCGCGAGGGCCCGCCTGGAGGCCGCGAGACCCTGCTCGCGCAGCAGGGACAGCGGGGCGCCCTCCCTGAGCCGCAGCTCCAGCAGGATGCGCTCCACGCGCCGGTCCTCCGCCGAGAGCAGTTCGCGTCCGGCGCCCGGGGAACGCCCGGAGGCGAGGGCCGCCGCGTACGCCCCCGGGTGCTTCACGTTCCACCAGCGCACGCCGCCGACGTGACTGTGCGCGCCCGGTCCGGCGCCCCACCAGTCGGCGCCGCGCCAGTACAGCTCGTTGTGCAGGCAGCGGCCCGCCTCGGAGGTGGCCCAGTTGGACACCTCGTACCAGTCGAAGCCGGCCGCCGCGAGGGTCTCCTCGGCGATCAGGTACCGGTCGGCGTGCACGTCGTCGTCGGTCATCGGGACCTCGCCCCGGCGGATGCGGCGGGCGAGCTGGGTGCCCTCCTCGACGATGAGGGCGTAGGCGCTGATGTGGTCCGGGGCCGCGCCGAGGGCCGCCTCCAGGGAGGCGCGCCAGTCGTCGTCGCTCTCCCCCGGGGTGCCGTAGATCAGATCCAGGTTGACGTGCTCGAACCCGGCCGCGCGGGCCTCGGCGACGCAGGCCTCGGGGCGGCCCGGGGTGTGGGTGCGGTCGAGCACGCGCAGCACGTGCTGCCTGGCGCTCTGCATCCCGAAGGAGATCCGGTTGAAGCCGCCCTCGCGGAGGGTGGCGAGGTACGCCGGGTCGACGGACTCGGGGTTGGCCTCCGTGGTGACCTCGGCGTCCGGCGCCAGCCCGAACTCGTCGCGGATCGCCCCCAGCATCCGTACGAGGTCCCCGGCCGCCAGCAGGGTCGGCGTACCGCCCCCGACGAACACCGTACGCACCGCGCGCGGGTCGTCGCCGAGCACCTTGCGGGCGAGGCGGACCTCCTCGATCAGCGTGTCCGCGTAGTTGTCCCGGGACGCCAGCACCCCGCCCGTGCCGCGCAGCTCGGTCGCCGTGTAGGTGTTGAAGTCGCAGTAGCCGCACCTGGTCGCGCAGTACGGCACATGCAGATAGAACCCGAGGGGCCGCCCGGCGACCCCGGCGAGCGCGGAGTCCGGCAGCGCCCCATCACCGGGAACAGGCTCACCATCGGGAAGTGCGGAAGGCATACCGCCCATTGTCCAACAAGGACGGGACATGAAGTCCCACAGCCTTCGGGCGCGAAGGCAACGCCTTCGACAGCAGCGCCCCGAAAGGGACGCGGGGAACTGCGCGAGAACCCCCACCGCCCCGCAGCCGACACACCACACCGGCGCCCGAGGCGTCACTCCGCCTGCAGCACCAGCAAAGCAAGATCATCCTCAGGCAGCCCCCCGCCAAAATCATGCACCAGGCGCCGAATCCGCTCAGCGATCCTCTCCGCACTGAGCCCGGCGCAGCCGCCCAGCGCCCGCGCCAGTCCATCACCGTCGTCGAACTGCCGAGAGCCCGAGCGCCGCTCGGTCACCCCGTCGGTGACGCACAGCAGACTGTCACCGGACCGCAGTTCGACGGTCTCACTCGTATACGACTCGTCCTCGACGACACCGAGCAGCGTCTGGGGGCGCGCCGCCGTACGGACGGACCCGTCCGGGCTGAGGACGAGCGGCAGCGGATGCCCCGCCGAGGCCAGCGTGCAGCGCACACCGCCCTCGTACGGCGTCAGCTCCCCGTACAGCAGGGACAGGAACCGTGTCTGCGGCCCGTCCCCGGCGATCAGCGGCCGCCCGCCGGCCGTGACCAGCGCGCGGGCGGCGGCGTCGGCCGCCTCGGTCGCGTCGTCGAGGAGGAGCTGGTTGAGCCGGTCCAGCACGTCGGCGACCCGGTATCCCTCGCGGGCCAGCAGCCGCAGCCAGGGCCGGGCGAGCCCGATGACGACGGCGGCCTCCGGTCCCTTCCCCTGCACGTCACCGACGGCGAAGCACCAGCGGCCGTCGCCCGCCGGGAACAGGTCGTAGAAGTCGCCGCTGGGGCCGCCCTTGTCGCACGGCTCGTACACGAGCGCGCTGCGCAGCCCGGGGATCTCCGCGACCGCGCCGGGCAGCAGGCCGCGCTGCAGGACGGCGCTGATGGTGGCCTGCCGGGCGTACTGGCGGGCCGCGCCGATGGCGAGGGCCACCCGGCGGCCGAGGTCCTCGACGAGCCCGGTGACCTCGTCGGGGAAGCGGGACAGCCCGCAGCGGCCGATGACCAGCGTGCCCAGCGGACGGCCGCCGGCGATCAGCCGGTACGCCAGCGCCGTGCCGTCGGCGTGCTGCGGGCCGAGCGCGTCGCCGGGCCAGGCGTACGGCTCAGGGCCCGAGCGGAGCAGCCCGTCGCCGTGCTGGGGCGGCTCCTTCTCCAGGGCCCGGTGCAGTTCCTCGATGAGGTTCTCGCTGGCGTGCCAGACGCGGGCGGGTCCGGTGCCGTCGCCGCCGCGTGCGGTCGCCTCGTCCTCCAGCCAGATCGCGCACCAGTCGGCGAGCCGGGGCACGAGCAGCTGGCCGGTGAGGGCGGCGACGAGGTTCTCGTCGAGCTGGCCGGCGAGTAGGTCGGAGGCCTCGGCGAGGAAGGACAGCGCGCCCCGGCCGAGCCAGTCCCGGTCGCGTCCGGGGCCCTGCGGGCGCGGGGCGAGGATCTCGGCGACGTCCAGCGCGGGCCCGTCGGGGGGCACGCCGCCCTCGCCGGTGATCCTGGCCCACACCGTCTTGGCACCGGTGCGGTAGGTGACCCCCCAGGACTCCGCGAGGGAGCCGACCAGCCGCAGCCCCCGCCCGTACTCGGCCGTCTCGTACGACACCTCGCCGCCGGCGGCGTCACGCGGGGCCCGCGCCGGATGGTGGTCGCGCACCTCGACGACGAACACGCCGCTCCCCTCCAGCCGCCAGTCCACCTCCACATCGGTCCCGGCGTGCACGACGGCATTGGTGACCAGCTCACTGACGACGGCCATGGCATCGTCCACGAGCCGCCCGGACACCCCGGGCGCGTCGGCGAGAGCGGCCCGCACCAGCGTCCGGGCGGCCCCCGGCGCGAGAGGACTCCCAGGCAGCCCGGCGTGCCCCCGCACCTCACGCCCGGGGGCACCGCTCTCCCGCTGCACCGGTATGGCAGCCATGTCCATGCGGCCAGCGTGACAGACAGGCCCCACACATGAGCACTGAGTCACGAAACCGGACACCGAAGCCCGAAATCTGTGCTACGACAGCGCCAGAACCGGTCACCTTTGGAACTCGCTCGGCCGCAACCCACCCAGGGGCGCGGGGCCGCTTTCAATATGCGGCTCCGCCGCGGGGGCGCGATCAACCACAACGGACCCGCGGCTCCCCACGTACCCCCAGCCCCCTTACGCCTCCCGCGCCCCCGCGTACATCTCATCGATCAGATGCCGGTACTCCCGCTCCACCACAGGCCTCTTCAGCTTCAGCGACGGCGTGATCTCCCCGTGCTCCACATCCAGATCCCGCGGCAGCAGCCGGAACTTCTTGATGGTCTGCCAGCGCTGCAGCCCCTCGTTGAGCTGCCTGACATACCCGTCGACCATCTCCACAGTCTGCGGCGCAGCAACCACCTCGGCGTAGGACGCGCCGTCCAGCCCGTTCTCCTTGGCCCACTGCAGGATCGCGATCTCGTCGAGGGCGATGAGGGCGGTGCAGTAGTTACGGTCGGCGCCGTGCACGAGGATGTTGGAGACGTAGGGGCACACCGCCTTGAACTGCCCCTCGACCTCGGCCGGGGCGACGTACTTGCCGCCGGAGGTCTTGATGAGGTCCTTCTTGCGGTCGGTGATGCGCAGGTAGCCGTCGTTGGACAGCTCGCCGATGTCGCCGGTGTGGAACCAGCCGTCGGACTCCAGCACCTCGGTCGTCTTCTCGGGCAGCTGGTGGTAGCCCTGCATGACGCCGGGGCCGCGCAGCAGGATCTCGCCGTCGTCCGCGATCCGCACCTCCGTGCCGGGCAGCGGCTTGCCGACCGTGCCGGTGCGGTAGGCCTCGCCGGGGTTGACGAAGGAGGCGGCGGAGGTCTCCGTGAGGCCGTAGCCCTCCAGGATGTGGATGCCGGCGCCGGCGAAGAAGTAGCCGATGTCCGGGGCGAGCGCGGAGGCGCCCGAGACGCAGGCGCGCAGCCGGCCGCCGAAGGCCTCGCGGAGCTTGCCGTAGACGAGGGTGTCGGCGACCTTGTGCTTGGCGGCCAGGCCGAAGGGCGCGGAGTGGACGCCGGTGCGCCGGAAGTTGTCCTGGGTGACCTTGGCGTACTCGCGGGCGACCTCGGCGGCCCACTGGAAGATCTTGTACTTGGCCGGGCCGCCCTCGCGGGCCTTGGCCGCGACGCCGTTGTAGACCTTCTCGAAGATGCGCGGGACGGCCGCCATGTAAGTGGGCCGGACGACCGGCAGGTTCTCGATGATCTTGTCCACGCGGCCGTCGACAGCGGTGACGTGGCCGACCTCGATCTGCCCCGAGGTGAGCACCTTGCCGAAGACGTGGGCGAGCGGCAGCCACAGGTACTGCACGTCGTCCATGGTGACCAGGCCGGTCGCGGCGATCGCCTTCGCCATGTACGACCAGTTGTCGTGCGGCAGGCGCACACCCTTGGGCCGGCCGGTGGTGCCGGAGGTGTAGATCAGGGTGGCGAGCTGGTCGCCGGTGATCGCGCCGACCCGCTCCTTGATCAGCTCGGGGTGCGTCTGGAGGTAGGCGGTGCCGCGCTCCTCCAGTTCGGCGAGGGTGATCACCCAGTCGCCCGGCTCGACTCCGGCCGCGTCGATGACGACGACCTTGGTCAGCCCGGGCAGCTCGGCGCGCTTCTCGACGGCCTTGGCGAGCTGGGCGGCGTCCTCGGCGATCAGCACCCGGCTCTCGGAGTCGGAGAGGATGAACGCGGACTCGTCGGCGTTGGTCTGCGGGTAGACGGTGGTGGTGGCGCCGCCCGCGCACATGATGCCGAGGTCGGCGAGGATCCACTCCACGCGCGTCGAGGAGGCGAGCGCGACGCGCTGCTCGGGCTGGACGCCCAGTTCGATGAGTCCGGCCGCGATCGCGAACACCCGTGCGGCGGCCTGAGCCCAGTTCAGCGACTTCCAGTCGTCGGGGCCCTCGCCGGAAGCCGGAGGCACCGGATGGCGGTAGGCCTCGGCGTCCGGTGTGGCCGCCACGCGCTCCAGGAAGAGGGCCGCGACGGACGGCGGACGGTTCTCGATCAGGGTCTGTGTGTCGCTCACGACATCCTCCGGGGCCCGCGACAGTGCGGCTGGCTCAGTGCGGCGGGGTTGACTCACGGGTGGGGCTGACTCACGGGGTGGGGCTGGGGTTCGTTGTTCGACTCGTCGTTGTTTAACTCGCGAGTAACTATCGAGCAGGCATCAGGGTAAGGGGCGACCGGCCGCTGCGTAAGGGGCTTCGGCCTGTCACTTTCCACTCAGAGCGACGCTACGCGCGCGCAGGGGCCCGCCGCGCTTTCACACGGCGAGCCCCTCTTGCGCACGGTTTGCACCCGGTTTGCGGGCACCGACCCCTCTTACCGTCGGTTACTTCTTGGTCTTGCCCGACCCCGCGCTGTCATCGCTGGAGAGGACGGCGATGAAGGCCTCCTGCGGAACCTCCACGGAACCCACCATCTTCATCCGCTTCTTGCCTTCCTTCTGCTTCTCCAGCAGCTTCCTCTTGCGGGAGATGTCACCGCCGTAGCACTTGGCGAGGACGTCCTTGCGGATGGCGCGGATGGTCTCGCGGGCGATCACCCGGGAGCCGATGGCGGCCTGGATGGGCACCTCGAAGGCCTGCCTCGGGATCAGCTCGCGCAGCTTGGCGACGAGCCGGACGCCGTAGGCGTACGCCGCGTCCTTGTGCGTGATCGCCGAGAAGGCGTCCACCTTGTCGCCGTGCAGCAGGATGTCGACCTTCACCAGGGAGCTGGTCTGCTCGCCGGTGGGCTCGTAGTCCAGGGACGCGTAGCCGCGGGTCTTGGACTTCAGCTGGTCGAAGAAGTCGAAGACGATCTCCGCCAGCGGCAGGGTGTAGCGGATCTCGACCCGGTCCTCCGAGAGGTAGTCCATGCCGAGCAGGGTGCCGCGCCGGGTCTGGCACAGCTCCATGATCGAGCCGATGAACTCGGTCGGCGCGAGGATGGTGGCCCGCACGACCGGCTCGTAGACGTCGTTGATCTTGCCTTCGGGGAACTCGCTCGGGTTGGTGACCGTGTGCTCGCTGCCGTCCTCCATGACCACGCGGTAGACCACGTTGGGGGCGGTGGCGATCAGGTCCAGGCCGAACTCGCGCTCCAGCCGCTCCCGGATCACGTCCAGGTGCAGCAGGCCGAGGAAGCCGACGCGGAAACCGAAGCCGAGGGCGGCGGAGGTCTCCGGCTCGTAGACCAGCGCGGCGTCGTTGAGCTGGAGCTTGTCCAGCGCCTCGCGCAGCTCCGGGTAGTCGGACCCGTCCAGCGGGTACAGCCCGGAGAACACCATGGGCTTGGGGTCCTTGTACCCGCCGAGCGCCTCCGTGGCGCCCTTGTTCTGGCTGGTGACGGTGTCACCGACCTTGGACTGGCGGACGTCCTTCACACCGGTGATCAGATAGCCCACCTCGCCGACGCCCAGGCCGTCGGCCGGCAGCATCTCCGGCGAGTTCGTGCCGATCTCCAGCAGCTCGTGGGTCGCGCCGGTGGACATCATCTTGATGCGCTCGCGCTTGTTGAGCTGGCCGTCGATGACACGGACGTACGTCACGACGCCCCGGTAGGAGTCGTAGACGGAGTCGAAGATCATGGCGCGGGCAGGCGCGTCGGCGACACCGACCGGGGCCGGGATCTCCTGCACGACCCGGTTCAGCAGCGCGTCCACGCCGAGACCGGTCTTCGCGGAGACCTTGAGCACGTCGGCGGGGTCGCAGCCGACCAGGTTCGCCAGCTCCTCGGCGAACTTCTCGGGCTGGGCCGCCGGAAGGTCGATCTTGTTCAGTACGGGGATGATCGTGAGGTCGTTCTCCATCGCCAGGTAGAGGTTGGCGAGGGTCTGCGCCTCGATGCCCTGGGCGGCGTCGACGAGGAGGATGGTGCCCTCGCAGGCGGCCAGCGACCGCGAGACCTCGTAGGTGAAGTCGACGTGCCCCGGGGTGTCGATCATGTTGAGGATGTGGGTCGCGCCCTGGTCGGGGCCCTCGGTCGGGGCCCAGGGCAGACGCACCGCCTGGGACTTGATCGTGATGCCGCGCTCGCGCTCGATGTCCATCCGGTCGAGGTACTGAGCACGCATCTGCCGCTGCTCGACCACACCGGTCAGCTGGAGCATCCGGTCGGCGAGCGTGGACTTGCCGTGGTCGATGTGCGCGATGATGCAGAAATTGCGGATCAGAGCCGGGTCGGTACGGCTCGGCTCGGGCACATGGTTAGGGGTCGCGGGCACGCAGGGTCCTGATTCTTGAGGTATCCGCCGGGTAACGGTCTCGGGTCGGATCGATACGTAGCCTCCATGGTCCCACGCGCAGGGACCGGGGACCGTTTTGGGCCGTCCGGAGGGCCGCTGGTACTGTGGGGGGCTGTGCCTCATGCCCTCTCAGCGCGAGGCACGTCAGAGAAATTTTGGATCACCGGTGCGGGACCTTCACTGGCCCCGCACTCGAACCTGAAAAGGCTCCTTCGTGGCGAACATCAAGTCCCAGATCAAGCGGAACAAGACCAACGAGAAGGCCCGGCTGCGCAACAAGGCCGTCAAGTCCTCTCTGAAGACCGCGATCCGCAAGGCCCGTGAGGCCGCTGCCGCGGGTGACGTCGAGAAGGCCACCGAGTACCAGCGCGCTGCCGCGCGTCAGCTCGACAAGGCCGTCTCGAAGGGCGTCATCCACAAGAACCAGGCCGCCAACAAGAAGTCGGCGCTGGCGTCCAAGGTCGCGACCCTCAAGGGCTGAACACCTTTCTGATCTGACCGCCGGAAGGACCCAGAGCGGGCCCTCTCTCATCCGCTCCCGTCCGGCACCCCGACCTCGCACGCGGCCTGCGTTCGCCACGCGGGTGCGAGGCCACCATCTGTAACCGAAGGCCCCGTCGCTCCCCTCCCCAGGGGAGCGACGGGGCCTTCGGCCACTCCCCGCCCACCGGGCCGGCGCGGCTCTTCGTTCAGCTCTTGACCCCCGAGCGGCGCGGCCCTCCGGCCGGTTTCCAGCCCACCGGGCCGGCGGAGCCGTTCGTTCAGCTCTTGCCCCACAGGGTCGGGTGGTGGGTGGGCGGGGCGGGGTCCAGGGGTGGAGCCCCTGGCGGGGTCTGGGGCGAAGCCCCGGTGGGCCTACCCGCGCCCCCGGGACCGGGCGGCCCGGGCGATCACCACGACCGCCTTCTCCAACGCGTACTCAGGATCATCGCCCCCGCCCTTAACCCCCGCATCCGCCTCGGCGACCGCCCGCAACGCCACGGACACCCCGTCCGGCGTCCACCCCCGCATCTGCTGCCGCACCCGATCGATCTTCCACGGCGGCATCCCCAGCTCCCGCGCGAGATCCGCCGGCCGCCCCCCACGCGCGGACGCCAGCTTCCCGATCGCCCGGACCCCCTGCGCCAGCGCGCTGGTGATCAGCACCGGCGCCACCCCGGTCGCCAGCGACCATCTGAGCGCCTCCAGCGCCTCCGCCGTACGCCCCTCCACCGCCCGGTCGGCGACGGTGAAGCTCGACGCCTCGGCCCGCCCCGTGTAGTACCGCCCCACGACGGCCTCGTCGACGGTGCCCTCGACATCGGCGACCAGCTGCGCCACCGCCGAGGCCAGCTCCCGCAGATCACTGCCGATCGCGTCGACCAGCGCCTGGCAGGCCTCGGGCGTCGCGGACCTGCCGAACCCCCGGAACTCCTGCCGCACGAACGCCAGCCGGTCCGCCGGCTTGGTCATCTTGGGGCAGGCCACCTCCCGTGCCCCCGCCTTGCGCGCGGCGTCCAGCAGCCCCTTGCCCTTGGCCCCGCCGGCGTGCAGCAGCACGAGCGTGATCTCCTCGGCGGGCGCCCCGAGGTACGCCTTCACGTCCTTGACCGTGTCGGCGGACAGGTCCTGCGCGTTGCGTACGACCACGACCTTGCGCTCCGCGAACAGCGACGGGCTCGTCAGCTCGGCGAGCGTGCCGGGCTGCAACTGGTCCGGGGTCAGGTCCCGTACGTCCGTGTCGGCGTCGGCGGCCCTCGCGGCGGCCACCACCTCCCGCACGGCACGGTCGAGCAGCAGGTCCTCCTGGCCCACGGCGAGTGTCACCGGGGCGAGAGGGTCGTCATTCGCAGTGTTCCTGGCCATCGCGACAAGCATGGCACGCCCCACTGACAGCACAGCGGGGTGTCATGGGTGTCACGGCTCCTCCCGCCACCCCTCCCACTCCCCCACGAACGCGTCCAGCTCACCGGGGTCCAGCCGCCCCTCCTCGTCGCGCAGCAGCACGAGCCACTGCGCGTCCTCGGCGTCGTCCTCACCGGCCAGCGCGTCCCGGACGAGCCGCGGCTCCTCGTCCACCCGGAACCGCTCCCCGAGCACCCCGGCCACCTCCTCGGCGGCATCCCGGTCGGGCAGCACCAGCACATGTCTCACATCGCTCACGTTCCCATTCTCAGCCGTGCCGGCCGCCCTCCCGGACCACGGGCACCGTGGTCAGCCCGATCCCGAACCGCTCCCGGTACACGGCGAGCACCTCCTCGTCGGCCTCCAGCTCGCGCGCCTCCTTCGTGCCGTCGGCGGCGGTCGTGGTCAGGGTGCGCCCGCTGAGCGTGACGCGTCCTCCGTCCCCGGTGATCCGTGAGCAGACCAGCGACCGCGTGAAGTGCGAGCGCGGCGAGGTGCTGTGCCACCAGGCTCCGGCCGTGAAGTCCGCCAGCGCCCGGGGCCTTGTCTCCAGCCGGTACTGGGGCCTGCCGTCCCGTACGACGTCCAGGTCCCGGTCCACCACCCCGTCCGCGTCCGGCCCCGCCTCGGCCAGCCGGAACACTCCCCCGGGGTCGGCCTGTTCCGCGCGGTCGGCGAAGGCCAGCGGGTAGTGGCTGTGTGCCCCGAACCCCACGTCGGCCAGCCACTCGGCGCCGTCCACCGACCGCACCCGCAGCGCCATGTGGTCGTAGGGGATACCGAGCCGGCCCTCGTCCCCGTGGACGCGGCCCGCGAGCGGTACGACCTCGTAGCCGAGCGAGGCGAGCAGCGCGCCGAACGCGCCGTTCAGTTCGTAGCAGAAGCCGCCCCGCCGGGCCTCGACCACCTTGTCCAGCAGCCGCTTCTCCTCCAGCACGATCTCCTCCCCGAGGTGGATCGACAGGTTCTCGAAGGGGACCGTCCGCAGATGGCACAGGTGCAGTTCGCGCAGGGCGTCGGCGGTGGCCCGTCCGGGGCGGGCGGCGCCGATACGGCGAAGGTAGGCATCGGTCTGGCTCGGGTTCATCCTCCCAGTCTGGGCGCACCGGGTCCCTCAGTCTCTGGTCACCCGCAGTTCCCCGCCCGCTCCCCCTCTCCCGCTGACCGCGATGGCCCCGTCCCGGTCCGTGCGCAGCACCATCGCGCCGTCGGCCCGCAGCGCGGCGACGGTCGCCGGTGCCGGGTGGCCGTACGGGTTGCCGGTTCCCACCGAGATCAACGCCACCCGGGGCGACACCAGCCGTATCAGGTCCGGGTCCTGGTACGCCGAGCCGTGATGGGCGACCTTCAGCACGTCCACCGCGCCCAGTTCGGCGGCGACCGGCGAGTGCAGCAGGGCCTGCTGGGCGGGGGGTTCGAGATCTCCCAGCAGCAGGAGCCGCAGTCCTCCCGTCCGGACGAGGAGCGCGACGCTGGCGTCGTTCGGTCCGTCCGGCTCGGCTGCCGGTGCGGCCGGCGGCCACAGCACCTGCCAGCTGAGCGGTCCGGTGCGCTGTTCCTCCCCCGCTACGGCCCTGCTGACCGGGATGTGCCGTGCGGCGGCCTCCTTTCCGACGAACTCGGCCTCCTGCGCCGGCTCCTCGAATCCGGTGGTCTCGATCGCGGCGACCGTGCGGCCCCGCAGCACACCGGTCAGGCCGGCGACGTGGTCGGCGTGGAAGTGGGTGAGGACGAGGAGCGGAATGCGGGTGACTCCCAGTTCCCGCAGACAGCGGTCGACGAGTTCCGGATCGGGTCCGGCGTCCACGACCACCCCGGCACCCTGGCCCGCGGCCAGCACGGTCGCGTCGCCCTGTCCGACGTCGCACATCGCGAACCGCCAGCCGGGCGGCGGCCACCCCGTGACGACCCGGGTCAGGGGGACCGGCCGGACCACGACCAGCAGGAGCAGCACCCCGAGGGCCGCGCACCACCACGGGTGCCGCAGCAGCCACCGTCCGGCCAGGGCGGCCACCGCGGTGACCGCCACGAGCAGCAGCGCCCCCGCCCAGCTGCCCGGCCAGTCCACTCCGGCGCCGGGCAGCGCGGCCCCGGTGCGGGCGACCTTCGCGATCCAGGCGGCGGGCCAACCCGCGCACCAGGCCAGCGCCTTGGCCACGGGCATGGCCGCCGGGGCCACCGCGAGCGCCGCGAACCCGAGCACCGTGGCCGGGGCCACCGCGATCTCGGCCAGCAGGTTGCAGGGCACCGCGACCAGGCTCACCCGAGCCGACAGCACCGCCACGACCGGCGCACAGCACGCCTGCGCGGCGGCAGCGGCACCCAGCGCCTCGGCGAGCCGCGCGGGAACCCGTCGTCGCCGCAGCGCCTCGCTCCACCCGGGCGCCACCACGAGCAGTGCGCCGGTGGCCAGCACGGAGAGCAGGAAGCCGTAGCCGCGGGCCAGCCACGGGTCGTACAGCACCAGCAGCAGGACGGCGGCGGCCAGCGCCGGGATCAGGGATCTGCGGCGCCCGGTGGCGAGGGCGAGCAGGGCGACGGCGCCGCAGGCCGCGGCGCGCAGCACGCTGGGATCGGGCCGGCACACGAGGACGAAGCCCAGGGTCAGCACCGCGGCGAGCAGGGCGGTCGCCCGCAGGGAGAGTCCGAGGCGCGGGGCGAGGCCGCGGCGCTCGGCCCGCTGGGCCAGGCCGGGCGGCCCGATGAGCAGGGCGAGCAGGATCGTGAGGTTGCTGCCGGAGACGGCGAGGGTGTGCGCCAGGTCCGTCTCCTTGAAGGCGTCGTCCAGGTCCGGCGTGATCCGTGAGGTGTCCCCGACGACCAGTCCGGGAAGCAGTGCCCGCGCGTCCGCCGGAAGTCCCGCGGTCGCTTCCCGCAGTCCGGCCCGGAGCCGCCCCGCCAGCCGCTGGGGTCCGCTCGGCCCGGCGACGATCTCCGGCGCCGGGCGCTTCCGCACGCGCAGCACCGCGGCGGTCCGGTCACCAGCGGCCAGGGCGGGAGCCAGCCGTCCGGTCACCCGGAGCCGGGTGGACGGCAGCAGCCCGAGCCAGCCGGACCGCCCACCGCGCGCGCCCGGTTCCGGCGCTTCCCGAGCCCCGGCTCCAGGTGGCGCCGGCACTTCGGCGTCGACCACGACCAGCACCGGACTGCGGGTGCGCACCGCCGTCCCGTCGCGCTGCTCGACCTCCCGTACCTCCCCGCGGACCAGCACCGCCACCGGTGCCGCGTGATCGCCGCGTACGCGCGGTCTGCTCAGCCAGGGATCGCCGCTCAGCTCTACCTCGGCGGTCACGGTCGCGAACCGGCGCGCCAGCTCCGGCACCGGCCCGCGCCGCACGTCCGCCCCGTGCAACCCGGCGGAGGCGGCGGCCGCGGCGACACACAGCAGGACGGCCGCCACCGGAGCCCGCGCCCGCCCGAGCCGCGCCCGGACCCGCCCCGGCCGCCCGGCCGACAACAGCACCACACCGGCGACCAGGCAGACCCCGGTGATCCCGATCGCCCAGCCGGGCGGCAGGACCAGGACGAGAGCCGCCGTCCCCCACACCGCGAGCGCGGCCGGCACCAGCCGCAGATCCACCGGCCCCTCCTGCCGGGGATGAGCGTCCCCCCGCCGGTGACCGGAAGCCGCATGCACCGCGCTGCGCGCGGAGGCGGCCGGCGGGCAGGCGCCCCCCTCGCCCACCGCGCCACCACGAACCGGCGCGCCGACGGGGGCCGTTCCTCGCCCGGCTTCCACGTTCCCGGACGAGGACGCTGTGGCCGTGCGACCTACGGTCGCACACCCCCACGGGCTGGAGGGCACGGTCCGGCCCGGAGCCGGGGAGGGCTCCCGAGGGGTAGTAGCGGCTCTGCGCGCCGATCGACGGAGCACGGAGGTGAGAGGCACCGGCCCAGCGGACGCGGAACCGGAGTGCCCCGACCTACGACGAGAGGGGCGTGCCGGCGGGGCAGGGGTCAGCGCACGCCGTGAGGAGACGCCTCGCTCCGGGGCACGGTCGGCCCTGCGCCGTGGCGGGACAGTGGACGTCGGTCGAGGGCCGGGCCGGCCGCCTGCCGCAGGGGCAGTGGACGTCGGTCGACGGCCAGGCCACCTACCTGCCGCAAGGGCGGTGAGCATCGGACGGCGGCCAGCTGCCGCTGGGGTGTTGGACACCGGACGGCCGCCGGGCCAGCCAGCTGCCGCAAGACCGTTGGGCACCGGACGGCCGCCGGGCCAGCCAGCTGCCGCAAGACCGTTGGACACCGGACGGCCGCCGGGCCAGCCAGCTGCCGCAAGACCGTTGGACACCGGACGGCCGCCGGGCCAGCCAGCTGCCGCAAGACCGTTGGACACCGGACGACCGCCGGGCCAGCCAGCTGCCGCAGGACCGTTGGACACCGGACGACCGCCGGGCCGGCCAGCTGCCGCAGGACCGTTGGACACCGGATGGCGGCCGGGCCTGTCGGCTGCCGCAGGGGCCGGGGGCGGTTCGTCGGTCATGGGGTTACCAGGCTTCGCAGGTCGGTGTAGCGGCGGGCGCCGATGCCGTCGACCTGGCGCAGTTCGTTCACGGAGCGGAAGCCGCCGTGCCGGGTGCGGTAGTCGATGATGTGCTGGGCCAGGACGGGACCGACGCCGGGCAGGGTGTCGAGCTGGGCCGCGGTCGCCGTGTTGAGGGACACCGGGGCCGTCGGTCCGGGGTCGGAACCCGACACCGCGCCCGCCGGTCCGGTGCCGCCGGGGGCCGCTGCCGGGGTGCCGACGGCGACCTGTTCGCCGTCCACCAGGAAGCGGGCCTGGTTGAGGTTCTCCGTCCGTGCGCCCGGCCGCAGGCCACCCGCCGCGCGCAGCGCGTCGGCGACGCGGGAGCCCGCCGGCAACCGCCGGATGCCGGGATGCCGCACCTTGCCCGTGACGTCCACGACGATCTCCCTGCCCGGTGTCCCGGACGGACTCGCCACCGCCATGGACGTCGTGCCCGCACCGCCCTTCCTCTTGAACGGCACCTCCGCCCGTACGACTTGAGGCGCGCTCACCGTCTGGGTCCGCCCCGCCCAGAAGTGCTGCACGGCGAACAGCGCGGCGGCCACCAGCACCACGGCGAGCGCGACCACACCCCGGCGCTCCACCCCGCAGCGGGCCTGCATCCACACCGGCAACCGCTCGCGCAGTGCCAGCCCGGCCCGCGCACCCCGGCCGAGGAGGGCGGTCTCCGGCCGCTCAGGCACCGACGGCACCGGCGGCACCGCCTCGGCGGACGCCGGCCGGCCTCGTGACGGCTGGGCCGTTGCCGGTTCGGGGAGCGGGCCGGGGTCGAGGTCCGTGACCGTGTCCGTCTCTTCCGTGCGCGCCGGCTCATCGGCGGCCGGTGGGCCGCTCCCCGATTCCCGGCCCGCCTCGGCCCGCTCGCCGAAGAGGAGTTGGGCGCGGCGCCGCAGTTCGTCGGCCGGGGCGGGCTGGCGGTGGCGTGCGCGGCGGCGTCCGGCGGCGGCGCCGCGGTGCCGGATGCGGCCGTCGGAGGCGGGACCTCGGCCGGGGCCGCTGGTCGGGACGGCTGTGCGGGAACGTGATCGAAGTGCCATGCCCCGAGGATGAGGCACTTCGCCAATTCGCGATGATCTTGGTCAATTCCCGGGGAAAACTGGCCGGTTGTGGAAAACCTCATCACCCTCGCGAGTGATGGACCGACAGCAGGGGACGAGGAATCTCACCTCATCGGGGCGAGACGACCACGCCCAGCAGCCCCGGCCCGGTGTGGGCACCGATGACCGCCCCGACCTCGCTCACATGAAGGTCGGTCAGCCCCGGAACCCGTACCCGGAGCCGGTCGGCGAGTGCCGCGGCGCGGTCGGGGGCGGCCAGGTGGTGGACGGCGATGTCGACCTCGGCGCCGCCGGCCCGGTCGGCGGCGATCTCCTCCAGGCGGGCGATGGCCTTGGACGCGGTGCGGACCTTTTCGAGGGGTTCGATGCGGCCGCCGTCGAGTTGCAGCAGCGGTTTGACGGCGAGCGCGGAGCCGAGCAGGGCCTGCGCGGCACCGATGCGGCCGCCACGACGCAGATAGTCGAGGGTGTCGACGTAGAAGTACGCGGAGGTCCCCGCGGCCCGCTTCTCGGCGGCGGTGACGGCCTCGTCCACGGTGCCGCCGCTCTCCGCCGCCTCGGCCGCGGCGAGCGCGCAGAAGCCGAGGGCCATCGCGATCATGCCGGTGTCCACCACGCGGACCGGGACGGGTGCCTCGCGTGCGGCCAGGACCGCCGCGTCGTACGTGCCGGACAGCTCGGCGGAGAGGTGGAGCGAGACGATGCCGGTCGCGCCGGCGTCGGCGACCCTGCGGTAGGTCTCGGCGAACGTCTGGGGGCTGGGCCGGGAGGTGGTGACGGGGCGCCGCTTCTGCAGTGCCTGGGCCAGGGAGCGGGTCGAGATCTCGGTGCCCTCTTCGAGTGCCTGGTCGCCGAGGACCACGGTCAGGGGCACCGCGGTGATGCCGTGACGCTCCATCGTCCGCGGCGGCAGGTAGGCCGTTGAATCGGTGACGATCGCGACATGGCGGGACATGAGCTGGAGGTTACCTGCCGTGGTGCCGGGGCGGCAGCCCGGCCCCTGCCGACCGGACCGACCGGACCGACCTCATCGGCGGCGGCCCGGTCATGTGGTGCTCTCGGGGCGGGGGTTCTTCTGCCAGGGGTAGGGCGTGGGCCGGGACGACGGCGCGATCGAGGGTGCGGCGGGCCGCTGGGCGGCGCGCTGCTCGGACGCCTCCTGCCGGGTCTGCCGTGGAGGGGAGGTGGGAGCGGCCGGCCCTGAGGCGGTTCCGGGCGCCGGGGCGCCGGGCCACGGGGGCGCTGCCGGCCCGTCGGCCGGTTCGGCGCTGGTCCAGTGCCGCAGGGCCCCTGCCTCGACGTCGATCTGGGCGCTGAGGGCGTCCAGGTCGTCGTCGGCGAAGCGGCGGCCCCGGTCGTGGGCGGCCCAGCGCAGGGAGTCTGCCGAGGTGGTGATGCGCTCGGTGCGGGCGCGCAGCTCCGGCAGCCGGGCGGCGAGCGTGGCCCGGTCGGGGTCGGACTCCAGCCGCTTGAGCTCGTGGTCCAGCTCGTGGCCGTGGGCGCTGAGCCGCTCGAAGAGTCCGAGGGACTCCTTCAGCGACTCGTCCCCGGCGACGCCCGCGGCCAGCGCGTCCTGGGTGGCCCGCATCGAGGTGCGCAGGGCGAGCCGTAGCTGGGCGATCTCACCGGCCGGGCCCGGCCGGCCGAGGGACTTGGCGCGCAGCGTGTGGTCCTCGACCGTGCGGCGGGCCTGCGCGACCGTGCGGTCCATGCCGCGTTTGGCAGCACCGATCGCCTTGACCAGGGCGTACACACCGAGGCCGAAGAAGAGCAGGAGGAACACGGCGATCACGGTGAGCACTGTTTCCACGACGCTCCTCCTCGGGCCCGTGCGGCATGCGCCGCTTCGCTCTCCACCGTAAACGCTGCGGGCAGGCCCGGAGTTCCGGAAAGACCCCGAACCTGCCCGTAGGGGACTACCCCGAGCCGTTACGCCGGGACGATGTTCACCAGCTTCGGCGCCCGCACGATCACCTTGCGGATGCCCGCTCCGTCCAGCGCTGCCACGACCTTCTCGTCGGCCAGGGCCACCTTCTCCAGTTCGTCCTCGGAGATGCCCGGCGGCACCTCCAGGCGGGCCTTGACCTTGCCCTTGATCTGCACGACGCAGGTGACGGTCTCGTCGACGACGTAAGCCGGGTCGGCTACCGGGAAGTCCTCGTGGACCACCGATCCGGTGTGGCCCAGCTTGCGCCACAGCTCCTCGGCGATGTGCGGGGCCAGCGGGGCGGCCATCAGCACCAGCGGCTCGGCGATCGTGCGCGGTACCGCCGTGCCCGCCTTGGTCAGGTGGTTGTTCAGCTCGGTGACCTTGGCGATGGCGGTGTTGAAGCGCAGACCCTCCAGGTCGCCCCGGACCCCGTCGATCGCCTTGTGCAGGGCGCGCAGCGTGTCCTCGTCGGGCTCGGTGTCGACGACGGTCACCTCGCCGGTGTCCTCGTCGACGATGTTGCGCCACAGCCGCTGCAGCAGCCGGAACTGGCCCACCACCGCGCGCGTGTCCCACGGCCGGGAGACGTCCAGCGGGCCCATCGCCATCTCGTACAGGCGCAGGGTGTCCGCGCCGTACTCCGCGCAGATCTCGTCCGGGGTGACGGCGTTCTTCAGGGACTTGCCCATCTTGCCCAGCAGCCGGGAGACCTGCTCGCCCTGGTAGTAGTAGGCGCCGTCGCGCTCCTCCACCTCGGCGGCCGGCACCGCGATGCCACGGCTGTCCCGGTAGACGTAGGCCTGGATCATGCCCTGGTTGAACAGCTTGTGGAACGGCTCGGCGGAGGAGACGTGGCCCAGGTCGTACAGGACCTTGGACCAGAAGCGCGCGTACAGCAGGTGCAGCACGGCGTGCTCGGCGCCGCCGACGTACAGGTCGACGCCGCCGTGCGGCTGCCCCGCGCGCGGGCCCATCCAGTACCGCTCGATCTCGGGGTCGACCAGCCGGTGCTCGTTGTGCGGGTCCAGGTAGCGGAACTCGTACCAGCAGGAACCCGCCCAGTTGGGCATGGTGTTGGTCTCGCGGCGGTACTTCTTCGGTCCGTCGCCCAGGTCCAGGGTGACGTTGACCCACTCCTCGTTGCGCGACAGCGGCGTCTCGGGCTGGGTGTCGGCGTCGTCCGGGTCGAAGGTGCGGGGGCTGTAGTCCTCGACCTCGGGCAGCTCCAGCGGCAGCATCGACTCGGGCAGGGCGTGGGCGGTGCCGTCCTCGTCGTAGACGATCGGGAAGGGCTCGCCCCAGTAGCGCTGGCGGCTGAACAGCCAGTCGCGCAGCCGGAAGTTGACGGTGCCCTCGCCGATGCCCCGGCGCCGCAGCCACTCGGTGACGCGGGCCTTGGCCTCGGCGACGCCCAGGCCGTCCAGGGAGATGTCGTCGTTGGCGGAGTTGATGATCTTCGCGTCGTAGGAGGCGAAGGCGTTCTCCCACGTCGACGTGTCGGTGCCGCGGCCGTCGGTCGGCTCCACGATGCACGTGATGGGCAGTTCGAAGGCGCGCGCGAACTCGAAGTCGCGCTGGTCGCCCGCGGGGACGGCCATGATCGCGCCGGTGCCGTAGCCCATCAGGACGTAGTCGGCGATGAAGACGGGGACCTGCTCGCCGTTGATCGGGTTGGTCGCGTACGCGCCGATGAAGACGCCGGTCTTGTCCTTGGCCTCGGCCTGCCGCTCCACGTCGGACTTGGCGGCGGCCTGCGCGCGGTAGGCGGCGACGGCGTCGGACGGGGTGGCGTGGCCGCCGGTCCAGACGTCGTGGGTGCCCTCGGGCCAGGCGGCCGGGGTGAACTTCTCGACCAGCGGGTGCTCGGGGGCCAGCACCATGTAGGTCGCGCCGAACAGGGTGTCCGGGCGGGTGGTGAAGACGGTGATGCGCTCGCCGTCGATGGGGAAGTCGACGCGGGCGCCCTCGCTGCGGCCGATCCAGTTGCGCTGCTGCAGCTTGATGGCCTCGGGCCAGTCCAGCTCCGCCAGGTCGTCCAGCAGCCGGTCGGCGTAGGCGGTGATGCGCATGTTCCACTGGCGCAGCTTGGCCTTGAAGACCGGGTAGTTGCCGCGCTCGGAGCGGCCGTCGGCTGTGACCTCCTCGTTGGCCAGCACGGTGCCCAGGCCGGGGCACCAGTTGACCGGTGCGTCGGAGGCGTAGGCCAGGCGGTACTCGCCCAGGACGTCGGCGCGCTCGGCGGCGCTCAGCTCGCCCCACGCGCGCGTGGTGCCCGGGATCGCGCGCTCACCGGACTCGAACCGGGCGATCAGCTCGGAGATCGGGCGGGCTTTGTCCGCCTCGTCGTCGTACCAGGAGTTGAAGATCTGCAGGAAGATCCACTGGGTCCACTTGTAGTAGTCCGGGTCGATCGTGGCGAACGACCGGCGCTTGTCGTGGCCCAGGCCCAGCCGGCGCAGCTGGGCCTTCATGTTCTCGATGTTGGCCTCGGTGGACACGCGCGGGTGCGTGCCGGTCTGCACGGCGTACTGCTCGGCGGGCAGGCCGAAGGCGTCGAAGCCCAGGGTGTGCAGGACGTTGTGGCCGGTCATGCGCTGGAAGCGCGCGAAGACGTCGGTGGCGATGTAGCCCAGGGGGTGGCCGACGTGCAGGCCCGCACCGGAGGGGTACGGGAACATGTCCATGATGAACTTCCTGGGCCGGGCGGCCACCTCCGGGTCGCCCTCCAGGTCGCCCTTGGGGTTCGGCGCCGCGTAGGTGCCGTCGGCGTCCCAGAAGTCCTGCCAGCGTGCCTCAATCTCGGCCGCCATGGCCGCCGTGTAGCGGTGCGGCGCGACCTCCGCCGACGTGGCGGCGGCAGCAGCGGGGTTCGTCTCGCTCATGATCCTCAAAGCTCCATCGATCGTCTCTGCCTGCGGAAACGAAAAAGCCCCTCGCACAGGAGGGGTCGCCGCGCCGATGCCGACCACAGGCTCGTCCGGTGGTCGGTACTGATCAGCGCGGCCCGCTAAGCAGAAGGCGTACGGCACGCATGGCGTTAGGGTACCGCAGCCCTTGAGCAAGCCGCGACGCGCTTCCGTATGGCATGTGGACATGCCATCGATCCAGAACATGGACTGAACCAAGGTCAGTGATTACTTCGCGTAACAGCCGCTAAGGGGACATCGCCCCGATCACATTGTCCGTTGATAACAGTGCAATAACTCAAACCCCGTACTGATCAGTATGGCGCCCCTTAGAGTTCGGCAGCGGGACCGCTTTCCCGAAACTGCTCGGAGTTGCCCCCATGAACCCTCGTCGTAGTAACAGTTCGCTACCCAAACCGGGCCGGTCGGCCTATGGGGTGGCGACCGCTGTCGTCCTGTTGCTGATACCCGTAATCGTGCTGGTCGGAGGCAGCCAGTTCCGTGAGTTCCTGAACTTCGGCGCCGGCGTGCTGTCCCTCGTCTCGCTCAGCTGCTCGGTGATCTGGGGTCTGGTCGCGCAGGACCGGATCCTCCTCGACATCCGCCAGCGGATCATCGGCCAGGCGGTGCACCGGACGACCGCGGTCGCCTCGATCGCGTTCCTGCTGCTGCACATCACCACGAAGATCGCCCTCGACCACACGCGCGTGATCGGCGCGATCGTCCCGTTCTCTCTCGGCTTCACCGGCATCGGCGGCCTGATCGGGCTGGGTTCGCTCGCCGGCCTGCTGATGATCTTCGTGGGTGTCACCGGCGCCCTGCGCAGCAACTTCGCCGCACCGGCGCCCGTCGCGGCGCGCTGGCGGGCCATGCACATGCTCGCCTACCCGGCCTGGTGCGCGGCCCTGGTGCACGGCCTGTACGCCGGCCGCACCGCCAAGCCGGTCTTCGTGATCCTCTACGGCCTGTCGCTGCTGGGCGTGATGGCCGGCCTCGCCCTGCGCTCCGCTCCCCGCCCGGTCAAGCGCAAGGTCGCCGACCGGCTCATGGCCCTGCTGGGCGGCCCCGAGCGGCCGGAGTTCGACGATCTGGACGCCGGACGCGCGCGCGTGGCGGAATCCTCCCTGGGGGGCTCCAGGAGCCGCCAGGAGCCGCAGCGGGCGCCCGCCGCCCCCGCGACCTCCCGCATGCCGCTCTACCAGTCCCCCGCGACCCCCGCCGCGGAGCCCGCGTCCGGCTTCGCGGCCGCCTACCGGGCCGTGTCCACGCCGGGCCGGGGGCAGCAGCCGTACGCGGCTGGCCGGACCGCCCGCATGGACCTCCCGGCGGACCCGCAGGCCGCCACCCAGGCCGTCCCGCGCGTGGACGGCCCCTCCAGCACCTCGGGCAGCTGGCCGGTCCCGTCCCCGCCGCCGGTCGGCGAGGCCCCGCCGTCGGCGTACGACCCGCTCCAGGACACGGGCTACACGATCCCGGCCTACGGCACTGCCGGCGCGGGCGGGCCCGGCGGACGTGATGTGTACGACACAGGTGAGACGAACACCCTCTACGGGACGTACAACTCGGGTGACACGTACAACAGCGGTCCCGCCACCGAACCATCCCCCGGCGCCCCCTACGAGGCTCCGGGTTCGGGCGAACCTTGGAACACGCCGTCCGGAGGCTACAGGTGAACGAGGCCCTGCCCGATGTCCCAGAGGTGCGCGTGGTCGGCCTGCCGCAGCTCACCTCCGGGTTCGACCTCGTGGAACGGCTCGACCTGCCCATGCACCTGAAGGTGCACGGGCCGCTGGACCCGCTGGGGGGCGAGCAGCTGGCCCAACTCGCCGAGGGCATCAACCTCAAGGGCCGCGGCGGCGCCGGCTTCCCGTTCCACAAGAAGCTCCGCTCGGTCGCGGAGTCCGCGATCAAGCGCGGGGTGCGGCCCGTCGTCGTCGTCAACGGCAGCGAGGACGAACCGGCCTGCCGCAAGGACACGGTGCTCATCAACCGTGCCCCGCACCTCATCCTGGACGGGGCGCTGCTGTGCGCCGAGGCCCTGGGTGCCCGCACGCTCGTGGTGGGGGTCACCCGGGAGTCCACCCAGCGCTCCATGGAGGCCGCGCTCGCCGAACGCGGGCTGAGCAACACCCGTAGATCGGCGCTCCGCGCGTGGGTGCAGCGCAACCCGGTGCGCATGGTCACCGGCGCCGCCTCCTCGCTGGTCCGCTCGATCGACGGCGGCCCGGCGATCCCGCCCGGCCGCAAGGTCAGCGCCTCCCGCAACGGCGTCGGCGGCGCGCCCACCCTCCTGTCGAACGCCGAGACGTTCGCACAGCTGGCCATCGCCGCCCGCATCGGCCCGGAGCGCTACGGCAACACCGGTCTGTACGACGAACCGGGCACCGTCATGCTCACGGTGTCCGGGGCGGTCGCCCGCCCGATGGTGATCGAGGTCCCCACGGGTGTCCCCCTGCGCTACGTGCTGCAGCTGGCCGGCGCCCCGCCGGTGCCGCAGGGCGTGCTCACCGGCGGCTACCACGGCAAGTGGATCGACGCGGCGACCGTCAACGAGGCGATCGTCTCCCGCAACTCGCTGGACGCGGTGGGCGGTTCCCTCGGAGCGGGCGCCATCCTGCCGATCAGCCAGGAGACCTGTCCGCTGGGCGAGTCGCTGCGGGTGGCGCAGTGGCTGGCCGAGGAGAGCGCGGGCCAGTGCGGCCCCTGCTACCTCGGACTGCCCGCCGCCGCGCGCGGGATGGAGGACATCCTGAACGGCGGCGGCCCGGCCGCCCTGGAGGCGCTGAAGCAGGTCGCGAAGAACGTGAAGCGGCGCGGGGCGTGTTCACACCCGGACGGCTCCGCGATGTTCCTGGAGTCGACCGTCAAGGCGTTCACCGACGACCTGGCCGCCCATGTCCTCGGGAACGGCTGCGGACGGCCCGTGGAGGGCGTTCTGCCGCTCTTCGAGGGGGGCAGGGCCCCGACGGGCATCCCCGGCGGCGCGGAGGCGGAGGAGACCGGCTCCAGCCGCCAGAAGATCTACGTCGACTGGACGCTGTGCCGGGGCCACGGGCTGTGCGCCGACATCCTGCCCGAGGTCTTCGAGCTGGGCGCCGACGGGTTCCCGACCGTCGCCCAGGCCAATGTACCGCGCTACGCGGAGGCGAAGGCGCTGCGCGCGGTGCGCCGCTGTCCCGCGCTGGCCCTGCGCATCGAGGAGGACACGCGCGGGCAGGCGCCGTCCCGGAACCTGCCGGTGCTCTCCCAGGGCCGCGGGCGCCGCGCCCTCGGCCGCTGACCACACACGCGTGGGGGCCGCCCGGGTCTCGGGCGGCCCCCACGCGTGTGTACGGCGACGGCCTCACACGCCCTCGTACGACGCCTGCGCAAACGCCGAAGGCGGACCATCCGTTCGGACGGTCCGCCTTCGACTTCTGTGGAGCTAAGGAGAATTGAACTCCTGACCTCCTGCATGCCATGCAGGCGCTCTACCAACTGAGCTATAGCCCCTTGCTTCGCTCCGCCCGGTTTCCCCGGCGGCGACGCCAACATTACACGGTCACCGGGGTGCAGTACCAAATCGGTTTCCGGTCTGGGCGGATACGGGGAGAGATGTCCCGGTTCGCCGCCAGGGCCGCCCCCTACGGACATCGTTGCCGAGGTCCGGTCGCCGGGGCCGGGTCAGGCCGTGACGAAGGAGTAGAACCTCTTGAGGGTGCAGTGTTCCTCAAGCAGGCGGCCGTAGATCGGCTCGCCCTCCAGCTCGCGGTACGTCTCGATCGGGTCGCCTTTTATGATCAGCGCCCGAGCGCATTCCTCGCACCAGTACTGGTAGTCGGGATTGACCGGCTCCATGTCACGGACGATCGGCGTACCGCTCCCGCACCAGTCGCACTTTCGCCTGTGTGCACCCATCGATCAGCTCCAGCTGTGGCCGCAGGCCGTGCACACGTAGGAGATCCCGCCGTTGTCGCCGAGGACTTGGGCGACGTGCGCGGAACCGCAGGAAGGGCAGCTGAGCCGGGTGATCGTGTCCCGTATCCACGCCGCACCGAGGAGGTGGTCGGCCTCCTCATGGATGCTCGCAGGCATCGCTACTCCCTCCCGTCGGGACGCGCCCCCTTCCGGCCGTTTGATTCTGCCACGGCCGGGCCGATACGGTCAGCGACGCCTCAGTACCAGTCCGGACACAGCCCCCACCGCGGCCGTCCGCGCCGGCACCCACACGCTCACCGACAGCGCCTCCGCAGAGGTATACGCCCGCGGGGCCCCGAGTGACTCAAGCCGGCTGAGGAACAGTGTGCCGAAGGCCGCCCGATCGATCAGCCGACCGAAGCGATCAGCCGGCCGAGCCGGGTGACGGTCGCCGGCAGGGGGAAAGCAGAGAATCCCGCCCCCTGGGGGACGGGATTCTCATCACCGATCTTTGGCAACTCGACCGAGTGCCGATCTGTGGAGCTAAGGAGAATTGAACTCCTGACCTCCTGCATGCCATGCAGGCGCTCTACCAACTGAGCTATAGCCCCTGGCCCCACGCGGCGGAGCCGCATGGTGTTTCGCCCCGCTCGGCGGGGCGAACAAGAAGAACTTTAGCCTGCGACCTGCCAGAAAGTGAAATCCGGGGTCCGGGGGCCCGGCGTCCCCGGTCGTCCCCGGTCGTCGTCAGTCGTCGTCAGTCGTCGTCAGTCGTCGTCGCCGAGTACGGGCTCCGGGAGGGTGCCCGCGTTGTGCTCCAGGAGGCGCCAGCCGCGGGCGCCCTCGCCGAGCACGGACCAGCAGCAGTTGGAGAGGCCGCCGAGGCTCTCCCAGTGCGGTGCCTCCAGGCCGAGCAGCCGGCCGATGGTGGTGCGGATGGTGCCGCCGTGGCTGACCACCACGAGGGTGCCGTCCTCGGGCAGCTTCTCGGCGTGCCGGAGCACGACGGGAGCGGCCCGGTCGGCGACCTCGGTCTCCAGTTCGCCGCCGCCCCGGCGGACGGCCTCGCCGCGCTTCCAGGCGGCGTACTCCTCGCCGTGGCGGGCGATGATCTCCTCGTGCGTCAGCCCCTGCCAGACGCCCGCGTAGGTCTCGCGCAGGCCCTCCTCGCGGGTGACGTCGAGGCCGGTGAGGGTGGCGAGCTCGGTGGCGGTGTGCGCGGCCCGCCGCAGGTCCGAGGAGATGATCGCGTCGGGCTTGAGGGAGGCGAGCAGCCGGGCCGCGCGGCGGGCCTGGCCGACACCGGTCTCGGTCAGCGCGACGTCCGTGGAGCCCTGGAAGCGGCGCTCCAGGTTCCAGGAGGTCTGGCCGTGCCGCCACAGGATGACGCGGCGGCCCCGGCTCTTGCGGTCGCTCACCTCACCGGTGGCGCTCATCGCCAGTCACCGCCGGGCTCCTCGCCGGCCTCGTCGGTCTGCAGCCTGGCGTGCTCCTCGGCCTTGCCGCGGGTGGCCTTGGCGTCGGCGGGCAGCTCGAGCTCGGGGCAGTCCTTCCACAGCCGCTCCAGCGCGTAGAACACGCGCTCCTCGCTGTGCTGGACGTGGACGACGATGTCGACGTAGTCGAGCAGGACCCAGCGGGCCTCGCGGTCGCCCTCGCGGCGCACCGGCTTGGCGCCGAGTTCCTTCTGCAGGCGCTCCTCGATCTCGTCGACGATCGCCTTGACCTGGCGGTCGTTCGGCGCGGAGGCGAGCAGGAACGCGTCCGTGATCGACAGGACGTCGCTGACGTCGTAGGCGATGACGTCGTGGGCGAGCTTGTCGGCCGCCGCCTGGGCGGCGGTGTTGATGAGCTCGAGGGAACGGTCGGTGGCGGTCACTACGTAGCTTTCGGTCGGTGGCAGGGGTCGGCTGGGGGCGGGGGTCGGCCGCGCGGGGCACGGCCCGTCGGCGGTCACCAGACCTCAAGGGTCTCACGGACCGCCGGGCGCACCCCACGTGATGACCGGATCACGCGGGGCTGCCCGGCCGCCGTCAGGAGGAGGAGGGCTTGTAGTCGCCGCCCAGGACGACGGAGACGTCGGCGCCGGAGGAGACGGTGCCCTTGGTCACGGAACCGGTGGACAGGCCGAGGGTCTTGGCGACCTCGGTGGCGTTCTCCTTGTCGGCGGCGTCCTGATAGACGACCTTCGAGGTGGCCCGGGTGCCGCCGGCCGAGCCGCCCTCCAGGAAGGTGAAGCCGCCGTTGAGGAGCACCACGCGGGCCTTCTCGGTGTCGTCCTTGACGCCGGTGGCGTTCTGCACGGAGACCCGGACCGCGGAGCCGGCGTCGGGGCTCTTGGCGGTGCCGCCGAGGATGTCCTTGACCACGCTGTCGCTGGTGTGCGGGCTGAGGGTGCCGTCGGCCTGCACGGGCAGGAGGGCCGTCTTGTAGTCGCCGCCCTTGGCGAGGTCGGCGAGCTTGGCCAGGAAGGCGCCGAGGTCCTCGTCGGTGAGGGGCGGGTCGAGGATCTGCGCGAGGGTCTGCACGGTGGTCGTGGCCCCCGCCGGGTCGGTGGACATCTTGCGCAGCACGCCCTGCATGACCTGCCCGAACCGCTCCAGCTGGGCGTTCTGCGCCTCGCCGGGGGCGCGGTAGGTGGCGTAGGCGACGGCCATCTTCCCGCTGAGGGTCTGGTCCTGGCCCTTGTGGACGAGCGGGGCCGAGCCCTTCTTCTTGGAGTCCGGGTCGGGCACGTCGGCGTTGGTGTCGATGTCGATGTTGCCGACCAGCTCGACCAGGTTCTGCAGGTAGGGGGTGTCGAGGCGCCAGGTGCCCTGGATGCTGGTGCCGAGGACGGTGTCGAGCTGGTCGCGGGTGCCGGACGCGCCGTCGCCGCCCACGGACTTCGCCAGGGTCGTGGTGGTGCCGTCGTCGCCGGTGAGGGCGAGGGAGTTGGGCAGCAGGACCGTGCTGCCCTGCTTGGTGGTGGTGTTGTCGACCAGCAGCGCGGTCGAGGTGCGGCTCGTGCCGGTGACGTGCAGGTGGACGACGATCACGTCGCGCTTCTGGGCGCCCACGGGCGTGGCCGTGTCCGCCTTGGAGCCGGAGGAGGACAGGCCGGGCAGCTTCCCGGCGTACCAGAGGTAGCCGACGCCGCCGACGGCCACGAGCGCGAGGACGACGAGGAGGGCGATGATCCGGCCCCGGGCGCGGCGGCGGGCCTCCTCGCGGCGCTCGGTGCGGTTCTCGGTGAACTTCAGCCAGTCGATGACGTCCTCGGAGTCGTCGGCGGGCTCCTCGACGAAGGCGAACTGCTCGGTGCGGTACTCCGGTTCGGCGGCGGACGCCTGTTCCGCCGGCCGCCCGGGCCGGGCGGCCGGTGCCTCCGGCTCCTCGACGGGGCCGGACTGCTGCGGGATGTAGGCGGTCTGCTCGGCGGCCCGGCGCTGCTGCCCGCTGTTCGACGCCTGCCCGTAGGGGTCGTACGGGGCGGCGGGGCCCTGGCCGCCCGGTGCGGTGCCGGCGCCGTAGGGGTCATGTGCCGCGGGGGCGCCGTAGGAGTCGTAGGACGGCTGCTGACCGGTGGCGTAGGGGTCGGAGGAGGGCGTCTGCTGCGGCCGGCCGGCGGCGTACGGGTCGTAGCCGTAGCCCTGCTGGGGGTACGGGTCGTAGGGCTGCTGCGGAGGCTGCTGTGCCGGGACCTGCCGGTACACCGGCTGCCCGTACTCGTCGTAGCCGACGATCTCGTACGGGCCGGCGCCGTACCCTGCGTCTCCCGCGTCGTATCGGTCGTTCACCGGTGCCCCTCTCGGCTCACTCGCCGCGGTACAGCTCGCGCTTGTCGATATAGCGCACGACTCCGTCCGGCACCATGTACCAGATGGGTTCGCCCTTGGCGACTCTCGCACGGCAGTCTGTGGAGGAGATGGCCAGCGCGGGGACCTCGACGAGGGAGACGCCGCCCTCCGGCAGGCCCGGGTTGGTCAGGTGGTGACCGGGGCGGGTGACGCCGATGAAGTGCGCGAGGGAGAACAGCTCCTCGGTGTCGCGCCAGGTCAGGAGCTGGGCGAGGGCGTCGGCGCCGGTGATGAAGTACAGGTCGGTGTCGGGGTTGAGCGCGCGTAGGTCACGCAGCGTGTCCACGGTGTAGGTGGGGCCGCCGCGGTCGAGGTCGATGCGGCTGACGGAGAACTGCGGGTTCTCGGCGGTCGCGATGACCGTCATCAGGTAGCGGTCCTCGGCCGGGGAGACGTCGCGGTGGGACTTCTGCCACGGCTGGCCGGTGGGGACGAACACGACCTCGTCCAGCTGGAACTGGGCGGCGACCTCGCTGGCCGCGACCAGGTGCCCGTGGTGGATCGGGTCGAACGTTCCGCCCATGACGCCGAGACGGCGCTTGCCCGTGCGGGCGGGGCCGTGACCCGGCCGGAACGCCGGGGTGCGCACGGTGCCGACGGCCGTGTCCGTCGCCTCGGCGGCCGTGTCCGTCGCCGTGGCGGCCGAGCCGTCGTTCCCGGCGGCGTGGCCGGGGGTGCTCAGCGCGTCACCGGCGGCGCGTGCGGCCGTCTCGTTCGCCGGACCGGTAGGCATGTCCTGCTCTCCCATGCGTGCAGACCCTACCGGCCCGGTCCGCGCTGCCCGGCCGGGGCCGGGCTCCCGGGTCAGCGGTCGCGGTTGAAGCGGGTGGTGATCCACAGCAAGAGCAGGAGGACGGCGAGGGCGCTGCCGCCGGTGACGGCCGGGTTGAGGCTTTCGTGGTGGCCGCCGTGCTCTCCGCCCTCGGCGGCGAGGGTGACCAACTGGGCAGCGGTGCTGTGGAAGCTCATCTTCGGCAGGACCTATCGCGTGTGGGCGGGATAAAGATGTCGGCTCATCGTATGCGGGCGCC
Organism: Streptomyces sp. L2; assembly: GCF_004124325.1. Classification (NCBI taxonomy): domain Bacteria; kingdom Bacillati; phylum Actinomycetota; class Actinomycetes; order Kitasatosporales; family Streptomycetaceae; genus Streptomyces; species Streptomyces sp. L2. Next base: position 5,406,258 of record NZ_QBDT01000001.1, on the reverse strand, counting down.
CTGGCGGCGCTCACGCCGACTCCGCCGTTGGGGACGGACGGGGGGCCGGGCGACCGGTCGCGGGGGTCTCCTCAGGGATCTTTTCGGGGATCTCCCCGGGGCTCTTCCCGGGGCTCTTCCCGGGGCTCTTCCCGGGGCTCTTCCGCGGGAACTTTCGGCCTTGGTCAGTCGTCCTTCTGCTTGTAGCCGCGCAGCAGGAACCAGGCGGTCAGCGCGCAGCCCAGGATCATCACGACCAGGACGACCCGGAGCAGGTTCCCCGTCCCGTGCTGCTGGACGGCGCTCGTGGCGGCCTCGGTCAGCCAGGTGGCTGCGGGGTGGTGCTCCATGACGTGGACTCCTTCGGCTGTACTGCCCGTCCACCGTATCTCCGCCTAGGCTGGGCCCCGCCTCGGGGGCACAGTGAGCAACTCACACGCACATGGGGGAAGACATGTCCGACGACAGCCACGAGCAGACGGGACGCGAGCGCGTGCCCAGCAGGCAGCGCAGGCGCTTCCCGGAGATCTCCTCGCGTGCGTACGAGCACCCGGCCGACCGGTCGGCGCTGGTGGCGCTGCGCAAGCTCAGCGGCTTCGACACCGTTTTCAAGGCGCTGAGCGGGCTGTTGCCGGAGCGGAGCCTCAGGCTGCTGTTCCTGTCCGACTCGGTGCGCGTCTCGGAGCGGCAGTTCGCGCATCTGCACGACATGCTGCTGGACGCCTGTTACATCCTGGACCTGGAGAAGGTCCCGCCGATGTACGTCAACCAGGACCCGCAGCCGAACGCGATGTGCATCGGGCTGGACGAGCCGATCATCGTGGTCACCACCGGGCTCGTCGAGCTGCTCGACGAGGAGGAGATGCGGGCGGTCGTCGGCCACGAGGTGGGTCACGCGCTGTCCGGTCACTCGGTGTACCGCACGATCCTGCTGTTCCTGACGACGCTGGCGCTGAAGGTCGCCTGGATCCCGCTCGGCAACCTGGCGATCATGGCGATCGTGACGGCGCTGCGGGAGTGGTTCCGCAAGTCGGAGCTGTCGGCGGACCGGGCGGGGCTGCTGGTGGGCCAGGACGTACGGGCCTCGATGCGGGGCCTGATGAAGATCGCGGGCGGCAACCACCTGCACGAGATGAACGTGGACGCGTTCCTGGAGCAGGCCGAGGAGTACGAGGCGGGGGGCGATCTGCGCGACTCCGTGCTGAAGATCCTGAACGTGCTGCCTCGCTCGCACCCCTTCGCGACGATCCGGGCGGCCGAGCTGAAGAAGTGGGCCGAGTCGCGGGACTACCAGCGGATCATGGACGGCCACTATCCGCGGCGCACCGAGGACAAGGACACCAAGGTCAGCGACTCGTTCCGGGAGTCGGCGGCGAGCTATGCGAGCGACGTGAAGACGTCCAAGGACCCGCTGATGAAGCTGGTCACGGACCTCGCGGGCGGCGCCGGCGATCTCGGCGGCCGGGTCCGCCGGGGCTTCAACGGTTTCGCGAGCCCGCCGCCGTCGAAGGGCGACCCGCGGGACACACCGGGGGACACCCCGCCGCGGGACGAGAACTAGAGGCGCCGCCGTCCGCGGAGGCCGGCTCCCGCCGCGGTTTCGGCGACTGCCGCGCCTGGGGGCCCGGCCCGGGGACCGGCCCTCCCCTGCCCGCCGCCCCCGTCACACCTTAGGCTCCGCCGTCGTTGCCAGGGTGCCGCAGAGGGACGGGGTGCCGGCCGGGGCGAAGGGGTCGGTGCCGGCGGGGGCGCCGGGACGTGCGGTGGTCCCGGCCAGGAGGGGGCGGAAGTAGCCGGTGGCGTCGTCGGCGCACGAGAGGGGGCCGGCCTCCACGTCGGAGACGGTCAGCTGGGTCTGGCCGACGCGCAGGTCGTCGCGGTCGAAGCGGAACGTCAGCGCGCGGCGGACGGTGAACAGGGACACCTGGGCCCTGGCGCCGGCGCCGGCCGGGCGGAGGGCGTAGACGACGACGGTGTCGGCGGTGACCTCCAGGGTGGCCGCGTCCGTCTCGACGGCCTGCAGGGTGCCCTGGTCGCGGATGCCGGTGTCGGCCAGTTCCACCCGGGAGGGGTCGAGGCGGACCACCCAGCCGGTCGGGCTGTGCCGGCCGTCCGCCGCCGGATGGTCGAAGCTCTGGTCGAACTGGTCGAGCTGGTCGCCGTCGAGGAGGGCCCGGACGCCGCGGACCTGGTGACCGGTGACCACGTCGGGGTTCGCGGAGGAGCGCACGATGTAGGTCCGGGCGATGGTCAGCGCGGCCGTGACCTGGCTGTCGGAGAAGTGCGCGGTGGCCCGGACGGCCGGGAAGGGGATCCCGTCGGCGCCCGGCTCGAAGCCGGCGGCGGGGCTGTGCCGGTACAGGGACGCGACATCGGCGGCGCCGGGCACCGTGCCGAGGGGTGCGAGCGGGACGACGGTCATCCGCAGGGGCTGCACGGGCCGCCGGGCCTGCGGGATGCCGGTCGGGTGGCGGATGCCCATGACGACGGCGGTGGCGAAGGCGACCGCGATCAGCAGGAGCAGGACCAGTGCCTGCCGGGACAGCCCCCGGTGCAGGGGCGGGCGGCGGCGTACGGCGGGGGCGTGGTCGCTCACACGCTCCTGTGCGGAGGATTCCTGGAGGCGGGCAGCGCGGACGAACGACTCGTCGAACACGACGGATCGGTACTCGTCCTCGGCACCTCCGGGGCCGCCCTCGGGTGTCCCCTCCGGTGGGTCTCCAGGCCCGCCCATACTTTCAGGGTAGGTCGCGTGGGCCCAGGGTAAACGCCCTGTTCCACCACAACTTCTGACAGGTCCTCAGCAAATCCGCGCAAGCGCGCTCAAGGGGAGCGCGGGCTGGCCGGGACGGCCGGCTGGGAGGAGTCGGCGGAGGCCGACGGAGCCGCCGCGCTCTGCTCCAGGCCGGTGGACGCGGGGGCCGGCTCCCGGTCCCGGGTGTCCGCGGAGGAGGCGCCCCGGTAGACGGCGGCGAAGGCCAGCGCGACCATGCCGATGCCCATGACGAGCGCGAGGACCCAGGCGACGGGCCGGTGCCAGCGGACCTGTCTGCCGTAGGGGCCGAAGCCGCGGTGGCCCGACAGGAGGTAGGTGTCGTCCGGCTCGTCGTCGTCGCGGTCATGGCCGAAACCCGCGCCGTCGGGGCTGTACGCCTCGTCGTAGCGGTCGGCCCGGGTCCGGGCGCGGCGGGCCTCCGCCTCGGAGGCCTCGGCTCTGGCCTGGGCGGCCGCCAGGAGGCGCTCGACCGCGGTCGGCTCGTGGATCACGGCCGCGCGTACGAAGGCCTCGTCGAAGACCACGGAGGCGAACTCTTCGTCCGACACTCCGCGGTCGTGGTCGTCGTCGGGCTCCCAGCCGTCAGGGAACGGCGTGCCCCCCACGTCCTCCGGCACGGGTCCAGAGTAGACCTGGGGGGTCAATTTGGGCAGACGGTATGGAAATTCATCCGCCTGCCGAGACGTCTCCGCGGCCGGACCGCACGGGGTCCGGCGGCGCGGCCGGGCGCCGGGCCCGGCTCAGCGGCGTACGTGTCCGTCGCCGGTGACGATGTACTTCGTGCTGGTCAGCTCGGGCAGGCCCATGGGGCCGCGGGCGTGCAGCTTCTGGGTGGAGATGCCGATCTCGGCGCCGAAGCCGAACTGGCCGCCGTCGGTGAAGCGGGTGGAGGCGTTCACGGCGACGGTGGTGGAGTCGACCAGCTGGGTGAAGCGGCGGGCGGCCTGCTGCGAGGTCGTGACGATCGCCTCGGTGTGGCCCGAGGTCCACAGCCGGATGTGCTCGACGGCCCTGTCCAGCGAGTCCACGACGGCGGCGGCGATGTCGTAGGAGAGGTACTCGGTCTCCCAGTCCTCCGCGGTCGCCTCGACCACGGTGGCCCTGGAGTCCTTGGCGTGGGCCAGCACGCGCGGGTCGGCGTGCACGGTCACCCCGGCGTCGGCGAGGGCGTCGAGGGCGCGCGGCAGGAACTCGGCGGCGATGTCCTGGTGGACCAGCAGGGTCTCGGCGGCGTTGCAGACGCTGGGCCGCTGGGCCTTGGAGTTGATCAGGATGTCGACGGCCATGTCGATGTCGGCGTCGGCGTCGACGTAGACGTGGCAGTTGCCGGTGCCGGTCTCGATCACCGGGACGGTGGACTCGCTGACCACGGTCTGGATGAGGGAGGCGCCGCCGCGCGGGATGAGGACGTCGACGAGTCCGCGGGCCCGCATCAGCTCGCGCACCGAGTCGCGGCTCTCGCCGGGCACCAGCTGGACGGCGTCGGCGGGCAGCCCGGCGCCGCCGACGGCGTCGCGGATCACCCGGACGAGGGCGGTGTTGGAGGCGTAGGCGGAGGCGGAGCCGCGCAGCAGGACGGCGTTGCCGGACTTCAGGCAGAGGGCGGCGGCATCGGCGGTGACGTTCGGGCGGGCCTCGTAGATGATGCCGACGACGCCGAGCGGGACGCGGACCTGACGCAGGTCGATGCCGTTGGGGAGGGTGGAGCCGCGGACGACCTCGCCGACGGGGTCGGGCAGCTTCGCGACGTCGCGGACGTCGGAGGCGATGGCGCGGACCCGCTCGGGGGTGAGGGTGAGCCGGTCGACGATGGACTCGCTGGTGCCGTTCTCGCGCGCCTTGGCCACGTCCAGGGCGTTGGCCTCGACGATCTCGCTGGTGCGGACCTCCAGGGCGTCGGCGATCGCGAGCAGCGCGTCGTCCTTCTCGGCGCGCGGGAGCGGCGCGAGGTCGGCCGCGGCGGCCTTGGCCCGGTAGGCGGCCTGGGTGACCGGGGAGAGGGAGTCGTACGGCGAGAGCGTGGTCATGAGGGAAGCGTAGTGCGCCGTGCGGAGCCGTTCAGCTGTCGTCCCACACCGCGAGACGTGACGAAACACCGCACACGCGGGGCACTGGCACCCGGCAGACCGGAGCGCCTGCGGCCCGCTCAGGGCGCCCCGAACCGGGACGGCCAGGGTGCGGGCCGTCAGAACGGGTGGACCCCCACCGGTGTCGCCGGGGCCGGGCCGTAGCCCTCGGCGATGCGCTGGTGGTAGGTCTCCCGGTCGATGACCTCCAGGCCGACGATCTCCCACGCCGGCAGCCCCGCGCTCTGCCGGTGCTCGCCCCACAGCCGCAGCGCCACGGCGGCGGCGTCGTGCAGGTCGCGGGCCTCCTCCCAGTACCGGATCTCCGCGTGGTCGCCGGCGTATCTGCTGGTCAGCAGGAAGGGGTGGTCGTGGGCGAGCTGCTCCAGGGCGCGCCGCAGATCCGGCAGGGGCACCTTGTCCCCGGAGACGCTGAGGGTGACGTGCCACAGGCGGGGCAGGTCCCTGGGCTCCTCGTAGGTGTCCCCGGCCGCGACGCTCGTCAGAGCACCGCGGGACGCCGCCCCCGGGCGCACTCGTCTCACGACGGCCTCCTTCACGCGAGAACCCTTGACGGAACCTGTCCCTTCAACACGTTCCCGGGGCGCACGCGCCCCTGAGTCAAAGTTGAGCAGGCCGCAGGGCTCAGTGTGGGGGTTTTACGGAACGTCCCCCGGCGGAGGCGGTCGTCCCTCCCCGGTTTACGGGCGGTTCCGCTCCGGCGCGGGCGGGTTCGCGCACGTGTTCACGTGCGGTCTCGGCCCCGCGCTCCGTGCAGGATCACCAGGTCGTCCCGGTGGACGACCTCGCGCTCGTAGGCGGGGCCCAGTTCGCGGGCCAGCTCACGGGTCGAACGCCCGATCAGCTGGGGGATCTCCTTGGCGTCGAAGTTGACGAGCCCGCGGGCCACGGCGCGCCCGGCGGTGTCCCGCAGTTCGACGGGGTCTCCGGCGCTGAACTCGCCCTCCACGGCGGCGATTCCGGCGGGCAGCAGCGAGGTGCGTCGGTCGACGACCGCGCGGACGGCGCCGTCGTCCAGCGTCAGCGCGCCCCGCGGGGTGGAGGCGTGCTGGAGCCAGAGCAGCCGGTCGGCGGAGCGTTTGCCGGCGGGGTGGAAGTAGGTGCCGGTGTCGCCGCCGGCCAGGGCGTCGGCCGCGTGCACGGCGCTGGTGAGCACCACGGGGATGCCAGCGGCGGCCGCGATGCGGGCGGCCTCGACCTTGGTGACCATGCCTCCGGTGCCGACGCCGGCCTTGCCGGCGCTGCCGATCTCGACGCCGGCGAGGTCCTCCGGCCCCCTCACCTCCGCTATCCGGGAGGTGCCGGGCCTGCTCGGGTCGCCGTCGTAGACGCCGTCGACGTCGGAGAGGAGGACCAGCAGGTCGGCGTGGACGAGGTGGGCGACGAGGGCGGCGAGGCGGTCGTTGTCGCCGAAGCGGATCTCGTCGGTGGCCACGGTGTCGTTCTCGTTGACGACGGGGAGGGCGCCCATGGCGAGCAGTTTGTCCAGCGTCCGGGAGGCGTTGCGGTGGTGGGCGCGGCGGCTCATGTCGTCGGAGGTGAGCAGCACCTGTCCGACGCGGACGCCGTACCGGGCGAAGGAGGCGGTGTAGCGGGCGACGAGCAGGCCCTGGCCGACGCTGGCGGCGGCCTGCTGCCGGGCGAGGTCCTTGGGGCGGCGGCGCAGCCCGAGGGGGGCGAGTCCCGCGGCGATGGCGCCGGAGGAGACCAGCACGATCTCCTTCTCTCCCCCGCCCACCCGTCGCCCACCACCACCCTCAACGGAGGCCCTGCGGGCCACCTCCATGTTTCGCACCTTGGCCAGCGCGTCCACGAGGGCGTCGACGCGGTCGGCGTCGAGCCCGCCCGCGGCGGTGGTCAGGGACGAGGAGCCCACCTTGACGACGACCCTGCGGGCCTCGCGCACGGCCTGCCGTGGCCCTGCCGCCTCGCTGCCCGTGTCTTCGTGGTCTTCGTGTCGGTTCGACTGCACGCCCATGTCCACGTGCCGAATCTACGTGAGGGAGGGCGGCCGGCGTGCATTCGTCCAGTACACGGACGGCTCGCGCCGCCACCCGGACCCGGCTCAGGGTCCGGCAGTCTCCCCGCCACCCGGACCCGGCTCACGGGGAGGCCGCCGGACGGGACTGACGAGGCGTCGAGTGCCGTCGAGTGTCGTCGCTCACGTGACGTGCGCCACGGCGGCGGGCGGTCTCCGGTGCGCGGGGCGGCCGGTCTTGACGGAATGTGCGCACGGTGAACGAGATGTGTGCGGCGCACGGCCGGAGAGGCCGCGGCGGAAGGCCAGGCCGGCGGCCACTCATTGCGCAGCGTGATAGTCCGGTGACGATAGGGACGGGGCCGGGTAACCCTCTTTGCCCGTGTCCTGGTGAAAACGGTTTATCCCGGCGGCGTGGCGCTCGTCGACGTATGCGGGCATTACCCTGTGGAACGCGGCCCTTTGAGCCGCCAAGGGGGGAACCAGTGGCCCCCGTCACGACTTAGGGCTGCCCTGGGCCAGTACGCTATGCTCCCACGGTCGCCCCCCCACCTCGCGCAGGCAGGCCCCGTAGCCGTCGCGCAGGCCCTCACAGTTGCGCGGCGGTATCACGGACGGAAGGACAACGATGGCACGTTGCTCTATAGCGACGATTTCCTGGGAGCGCGTACACCTTTCTCTCACCGCGGTCGTCTCGGACTTCACCGGAGATCCTAGTACTCTCCGTTTCCTGATTGTCGACGGTGAGCGCGAGTTTCCGGTGAATTCTCGGCAAATCGATGCCGAACAGCACCGGTTGGAGATCAACGTCACCAACTTCCAGGACCGCCGTCAGGTGCCCAACGGCACGTGGCGTGTCGTCCCGGTCGCCGGCGAGGAGCGGCTGCCCGCCGCGGACTTCGACCTCACGGCCATTGACCGCCTGGACGTGGACTCCCGCACCTTCCTCTACGATCGCAACCGCACCGCGTACGTGATCGCCTTCGGAATCTCGGACGACGACGAGAACCCCGAGTTCCTCATGCGGACGTACCAGTTGTTCCGCAGTGCCGGACCGGCCAAGAAGAAGAAGGGTCCGAACAAGGGCCCGAAGAAGCCGCTCGGCAAGCGCATCGGACTGAAGGTGCTGCCGCGGGCCCGGCGCCGCAAGCTCGCCAACCGCGTCTACTCGCTCTCGCGCCGTCTCAACCCGCCGCGCGGCAACAGGATCCTGTTCGCCTCCGAGATGCGTACCGGCCTCGGCGGCAACCTGGCGCGCGTCCACGACCGGATGATCGAGCGGGGTCTCGACAAGGAGTGGACGTTCAACCACTCGTTCCGGATCCCGTCCACGGCCAACAAGTGGACGACGCTGCGTCTCATCTACCTGCTCGCGACGTCGGACGTCGTGCTGATGGACGACTACTTCGGGCTCATCGCGCAGCTGGGCATCTCCCCGGAGACGAAGATCATCCAGCTGTGGCACGCCGGAAGCGGTTTCAAGTCCGTCGGCTACAGCCGGTTCGGGCGCTACGGTTCGCCGAAGCTGACCAACGCCCACCGCAAGTACACCTACGTGATCACCGGTTCCGAGCATTTGGTGCCGGTGTACGCCGAGGCTTTCGGTATCGAGGAGTCGGCGGTCGTACCGACCGGCCTGCCCCGAATAGACACGTTCCTCGACAAGGAGCGTTCGCGTAAGGTCGTCGAGGACTTCTTCACCGCCAACCCGAAGCTCAAGGGCAAGAAGATAGTCCTGTTCGCGCCGACCTTCCGCGGCAAGGGAATTTCCGACGCGCATTACGACTACGACCGCATCGACTTCGCGAAACTGCACGAGGTCTGCGGGGACAAGTACGTCGTCCTGTTCCGCATGCACCACTTCATACCGGGTTCCGTGCCGATACCCGCGGAATACTCCGACCGGCTGCTGGACTTCGCGTCGTTCCCGGACACCAACGACCTGCTGCAGGTCACCGACGTACTCGTCACGGACTACTCGTCCATCATCTACGAGTACACGCTGCTCGACCGGCCGATCCTGTTCTACGCGTACGACAAGGACAGCTACTCGGTCATCCGTGGATTCCACCGCGACTACGACTCGGTCGCGCCCGGCAAGATCTGCGTGACGTTCGACGCACTGCTCAAGGCCCTGCAGGACGAGGACTTCGACACCTCGAAGGTGGCCCAGTTCCGCGAGGAGAACTTCGACTTCGTCGACACCAACTCGGCGGACCGGGTGATCGACTGGCTGATCCTCGGCGATCCCAGTGACAGGCAGACGGGCGGAGATCACCAGTGGCTCGATCTCGCCCCGGACGATACGGCGCCGGGCGACGAACCGCTCAGTGACCAGTCGGAGGCATGAACCATGAACATCGCATTGCTTTTCGCCGGCGGCATCGGGTCGCGGATGAACTCCCGGGCCCTGCCCAAGCAGTTCCTCGAGATCCACGGCAAGCCGATCATCATCCACACCCTTGAGCACTTCGAGGCCCACCCGGACATCGACGCGATCGCCATCGCGATCCTCCCCGAGTACCGCGAGCACATGACGAAGCTGCTCACGCGGTACGAGATCGAGAAGGTCCGGTGGATCGTCGACGGCGGCAAGACCGGCCAGGAGTCGCGGCACAACGCGCTCAAGGCCGTCGCCGCCGAGTGCCCCGAGGACAGCGTCGTGCTGATCCACGACGGCGTGCGGCCGCTGATCGACGGGAAGCTGATCAGCGCCAACATCGAGACCGTGCACGAGCACGGCTCGGCCATCACCTGCACGAAGTTCAACGAGACCGTGGTCTCCAGCGCGGCCGAGCACGTCGACGACGTGATCCCGCGCGACCACATCTACGCCGCGCAGGCCCCGCAGAGCTTCCGCCTCGGCCAGATCCTCTCGCTGTACGACCGCGCGGTCTCCGAGGGCGAGCACGACTCGATCGACTCCTGCTCCCTGATGCACCGGTACGGCCACAAGCTGTACCGGGTGGTCGGCCCCCGCTCGAACATAAAGATCACCACGGCCGAGGACTTCTACCTCTGCCGGACGTTCTTCGAGATCATCGAGAACCAGCAGATCGTAGGCATGTGAGTTCAGTGACCACCGTCTCCAGCGCCGTCATCGCGCGCGACCTCGACGAGATCCTCGACCGCGACCTGCCGTGGAGTGAGCTGGCCGGCTGCTCCGTGCTGGTCACCGGCGCCAGCGGCATGCTGCCGTCGTACGCCGTCTACACCCTGCTGGCGCTGAACGACAGGCACGGGCTGGGCATCACCGTGCACGGTCTGGTGCGCAACGGGGAGAAGGCCCGGCGGCTGCTCGCGGACATCCTCGACCGCCCGGACTTCCACCTCGTCGTCCAGGACGTGTCGGCGCCGCTCGAACTGGACGGCCCGGTCGACTACGTGATCCACGGGGCGAGCGCCGCACGGCCCGCCCTGCACGGCAGCCAGCCGGTCAGCACGATCAAGGCGAACCTGCTGGGCACGTTCAACCTGCTCGACCTGTGCGTGGAGAAGGGCAGCCGCGGCTTCGTCCTGATGTCCTCGGCGGAGGTCTACGGCGCCCAGGCCCTGGAGACCGAGCTGATCGACGAGCAGAGCTACGGCGGCTTCGACATCCTCAACCCGCGGGCGTGCTACGCCGAGGGCAAGCGGGCCGCGGAGACGATCTGCGTCACCTACCAGGCCCAGTACGGCATCACCTGCCGTGCCGTCAGGTTCGGTCACATCTACGGCCCGGGCATGGCGCTCGACGACGGCCGCGTGCAGGCCGACTTCGCCGCGAACGTGGTGAACGGCAAGGACATCGTGCTCAACAGCGACGGTTCCGGCGTGCGGACGTACACGTACGTGGCCGACGCCATCGCGGGCATGTTCTACGCGCTGCTCCGCGGTGACCAGGTGGCGTACAACGTCGCGGACCCGGCCGGACTGGTCTCCATCCGGCGCCTGGCCGAGCTGTTCACCGAAGTGCACCCGGAGCGCGGGCTGCGCCTGCGGTTCAGCAACGAGTCCGACGAACGCTCCTACAGCCTCACCAAGAAGCAGGGCCTGGACAGCGCGAAGCTGGCGGCCCTCGGCTGGAGCCCGGTGGTCGACCTGCCCGCGGGGCTGCACCGCATGGTGACCCACCTGGAGTCGGCCGCCGGGGCGCGGTGACGCGCCCGCGGCGCACGGCAAGCGTCTGACAGCAGTTCACCCCGGTACGGAGGAATCCGTACCGGGGTGAACTGCTGTGGGGCCGTGTGGGGTTCAGCGGGAGGGCATCAGCTTCCGCACCGCTCGCTTCACCGGGGCCGGGAGGCGCCGGGCCAGGCGCCGCGCGCCCGTGCCGGACTGCTGCCGTACTACCACCGGCTTCGCCGGGACGGCCGACTCGTCGGTGAGGTTCCAGTACTTCGGGGACTTCTCACCCTTGCGCGGGTACTGCTCGTTGGGGCGGCGCGGCACGACCTCGGGGCGCTCCCAGGCTATGTTCTTGCGCACCACGCGGGCCGGCGCCCCGACCGCGACGACGTTGTTCGGGATGTTCGAGGTCACGATGGAACGGAAGCCGATCACCGAACCGTTGCCGATGGTGACGCCGCCCATCACGACCGCGTGCTTCGCGATCCAGACGTGCTCGCCCACGACGATCGACTGGGACGGGTTCATGCGCTTCTCGGTGCGCACGTCGAAGATCGGGTGGGTGTCGTCGCCGCGCACCTCGATGTTCTTGGCGAACATGACGTCGTCGCCGATCGTCACCGACACGCCCTCGACGGCGGAGATGAAGGTGCGGCCGGCGCAGCCGACGTTCTCACCGATCCAGATCCGCGACTCGTGCCCGCAGCGCAATTCGAAGCGGAGACCCGCGCGCTTCTTCGTGGTCGGGCCGATCTCGATCTTCCCGTCGTTTCCCGTGAAGGTGATGAGGAGATCCCGTATATCCGCCTCGGGGCTGATCACAAGGGTATTGTTCGACCCCTTGAACCGGATATCGATCTTGTCCTCGCGGATTTCTCCGTCGTAGACGATCTCATTTCCCTGATCGTCCTTGTAGCGCTCGAGCTTGTGCAGTTGCAGCATCGCATCCGAGGGAACGCCCTAGACCGGGTCAGGTCGGACCAGCCCCTCGCACCTCCGTTCCGGCCTTGGGATCGCTTTTAAGCTATCAGATGACTCTCTTGGTGAGAATTGGCGATCAATGAGGCCGGCACGGCTGCCGCGGTGGTGATTCCCTCGGTGAAGAAAGCGGGCTAGAACGGCTCGAAGTCGTCGTACTCGCGCTCGGTCTCGTCGCGTTCGGCCTGACGGTCGCGGCGGCGCTGCGCCGCGGGCCGGGGCTCCTCGAAGCGGTGGTCCTCGCCGCGGCGGCCGAGCATTTCGGCGCCGGCCATGACGGTCGGCTCCCAGTCGAAGACGACCGCGTTCTCCTCGGGGCCGATGGCGACGCCGTCGCCCGAGCGGGCGCCCGCCTTCATCAACTGCTCCTCCACACCGAGGCGGTTCAGGCGGTCGGCGAGGTAGCCGACGGCCTCGTCGTTGTTGAAGTCGGTCTGCCGCACCCAGCGTTCCGGCTTCTCGCCGCGCACCCGGAACAGCGGCTCGCCGCCGACCTCCTCGCGCCGCACGGTGAAGCCGCTGTCGTCCACGGCCTTCGGCCGGATGACGATGCGGGTCGCCTCCTCCTTCGGCTTCGCGGCGCGCGCCTTCGCGACCAGCTCACCGAGCCCGTACGACAGCTCCTTCAGCCCGATGTGCGCGACCGCCGACACCTCGAACACGCGGTAGCCGCGCGCCTCCAGGTCGGGCCGGACCATCTCGGCGAGGTCCTTGCCGTCGGGGACGTCGACCTTGTTCAGGACGACGATCCGGGGCCGGTTGTCCAGGCCGCCGTACTGCCGCAGCTCATCCTCGATGATGTCGAGGTCGGAGACCGGGTCGCGGTCGGACTCCAGGGTCGCCGTGTCCAGCACGTGCACGAGCACGCTGCACCGCTCCACGTGCCGCAGGAACTCCAGGCCCAGCCCCTTGCCCTGACTGGCGCCCGGGATCAGGCCGGGCACGTCGGCGATGGTGTAGACGGTCGAACCGGCCGTCACCACACCGAGGTTGGGCACCAGGGTGGTGAACGGGTAGTCGGCGATCTTCGGCTTGGCCGCGCTGAGGACGGAGATCAGCGAGGACTTGCCGGCGCTCGGGTAGCCCACCAGGGCCACGTCGGCGACGGTCTTCAGTTCCAGCACGATGTCGTGCAGGTCCCCCGGCACGCCGAGCAGCGCGAAGCCGGGCGCCTTGCGGCGGGCGCTGGCCAGCGCCGCGTTGCCGAGGCCGCCCCGGCCGCCCTGCGCGGCGACGTACGACGTGCCGTGCCCGACCAGGTCGGCGAGCACGTTGCCCGCCTTGTCCAGCACGACCGTGCCGTCCGGCACCGCCAGCACCAGGTCCTGGCCGTCCTTGCCGGAACGGTTGCCGCCCTCGCCCGGCTTGCCGTTGGTGGCCTTGCGGTGCGGGGAGTGGTGGTAGTCAAGGAGTGTGGTGACCGACTGGTCGACGGTCAGGATCACATCGCCGCCACGGCCGCCGTTGCCGCCGTCCGGGCCGCCGAGCGGCTTGAACTTCTCCCGGTGAACGGAGGCACAGCCGTGGCCTCCGTTACCCGCGGCGACATGCAGCTCGACGCGGTCCACGAAGGTGGTCATGGTGGGGTGCCTCCAGAGAGATAAGGATCTTGCCTGTATCAACACGCGAAAGGCGGACCCGCTTCCCGACCGGGAAGTGAGGTCCGCCTCGCGAAACGAAACGCTCGGTCTACGCCCTGTTTCAGGCGACCGGAACGATGTTCACGACCTTGCGGCCACGGTGGGTACCGAACTCCACCGCACCGGCCTGCAGGGCGAACAGCGTGTCGTCCCCGCCACGGCCGACGCCCGCGCCGGGGTGGAAGTGGGTGCCGCGCTGGCGGACCAGGATCTCACCCGCGTTGACGACCTGACCGCCGAAGCGCTTCACGCCGAGCCGCTGGGCGTTGGAGTCGCGACCGTTCCGGGTGGACGATGCGCCCTTCTTGTGTGCCATGTCTCCTCAGTCCCTTACTTCGCAGCCGCGGGGATCTCAGTGACCTTGATCGCCGTGTACTGCTGGCGGTGGCCCTGACGACGGCGGTAGCCGGTCTTGTTCTTGTAGCGCAGAATGTCGATCTTCTGGCCCTTGTGGTGGTCCACGACCTCGGCCTGGACCTTGATGCCGGCCAGCACCCACGGGTCGCTGGTCACGGAGTCGCCGTCGACGACGAGCAAGGTCGAGAGCTCGACCGTGTCGCCCACCTTGGCGGTGGAAATCTTGTCAACCTCAACGATGTCGCCGACAGCAACCTTGTGCTGGCGACCACCGCTGCGCACGATGGCGTACACGCGGATCTCTCTTTCGCTCGAAGAAACGGCACCCCCGCAGGCCAGCCGCCCAGAAACGACATGGACGACCTCTTCCGGCCCGCACCGCCGCGAAGGCGCAGCGCCCGGAAGGAAGGAGGTTTACGGGGATGTGGCGTGCCACTCGACACGCCGACGGTCAAGGTTACGGGGCACGGCCGAGGGGGTCAAACCGGGCCCCGCGGCTGTGCGCCCGGTCACCCGGAACACGGCCTCAGGGGTGAGGGCGGGGCGCCTCACAGGTGAGGGCCGGGCGCCTCACGGCTGAGAGCCGGGCGCGCGGCCGGTCACCCGGCACACGACCTCATTGGTGAGAACCGGGCGTGCGGCCGGTCACGCCGGACCGGCCGCACGCCCCGCGTCTCAGGCCTCGTCGGCGGGCGCGGAGACCGTGGTGGTCTTCTTCGCCGCCGACTTCGCGGCGGCCGTCTTGGCGGTCTTGGCCGCCTTCTTGGCCGTCGTCTTCTTGGCGGCCGTCTTCTTGGCCGCGGTCTTCTTGGTGGCCGCCTTCTTCGCCGTGGCCTTCTTGGCCGCCTTGCGGGCGGTCTTCTTGGCCGGCGCGGCCTCCTGCTCCGCCTGGCCGGCCTCGTCGGCCTGGCCGTCCTGCTCCGGCGCGGCCGACGGGACGACCACGACGGCCGCCTCCTCGGACGCGGTCGGCGCGGTGGCCTTGCGGACCGCGCGACGGCGCGGGCGGGCCGGGGCGGCGCTCTCGGCGGGCGCCTCCGCGGCGGCGGCCGGTGCCGCGGGGGCCTCCGGCTGCTCCACCGGCACCTCGGCCGCGGGAGCGGTCTCGGCGACCGTCACCACGGCCGCCTCGGCCCCGGCGGGGGAACCGGCGGGCGCCGACACCTTCCGGGTCGCACGACGCCGCGTACGGCCCTTGGGGGCGGCCTCGTCGGCGGCCTGCGTCTCCGGAACCACCTGGTCCTCGGCGGCCACGGGCCCGGCCAGCGCCTCGGCGGCCGGCTCCGGTCGCACCGGGCCCGCCGCCGCCTCGGCGGTGACGTCCTGTGCGGTCGGAGCGGCGGCGGCCAGAGCGGACTCCGTCTTCGGGGCCTCGGCCTCGACGGCGGCGCCCTTGCGAGCCCTCGCCTTCCCCTTCGCCTTCGCGGAGTCGGCCTTCGGGGAGTCGGCCTGCTCCGCCGTCACCGGTTCGGCGGCCTTCGGCGCGCCCGCGGGGGCCGACGCACGACGGCTCGCCCGGCGCCGGCCACGGCCACGGGTGGCCGCCGCCTCCGCCTCGGCGACGCTGCTGTACAGCTCCTCGTCCGGCTCGAACTCCGGCGCGGGCAGCGCGACGGGCTCGGCCAGCTCGGCCGCGACCTCGACCGCGGTCTCGGTCGCCGGCTCCACGGCCTCACCGGTCTCCACGGCCACGGCAGCGGTCTCGTGCACGTGCTCGTGCTGGTCCGCCCCGTCGCCGCCCCGGCCGCCGCGCTTCTTGCGCTTGCCGCCACCACCGCCACCGGCGGCGGTCGGCTGCTCCATGTGGACGATGACGCCCCGGCCGTTGCAGTGCACGCAGGTCTCGGAGAACGACTCCAGCAGGCCCTGGCCGACCCGCTTGCGGGTCATCTGCACCAGGCCCAGCGAGGTCACCTCGGCCACCTGGTGCTTCGTACGGTCGCGGCCCAGGCACTCCAGCAGGCGGCGCAGCACCAGGTCGCGGTTGGACTCCAGGACCATGTCGATGAAGTCGATCACGATGATGCCGCCGAGGTCGCGCAGCCGCAGCTGGCGCACGATCTCCTCGGCCGCCTCCAGGTTGTTCCTGGTGACCGTCTCCTCCAGGTTGCCGCCCTGACCGGTGAACTTGCCGGTGTTGACGTCGACGACGACCATCGCCTCGGTCCGGTCGATCACCAGAGAGCCGCCGCTGGGCAGCCAGACCTTGCGGTCCAGGGCCTTGGCGAGCTGCTCGTCGATCCGGTACGTGGCGAAGACGTCGACCTCGGAGGTCCACTTCGACAGCCGGTCGGCCAGGTCGGGCGCGACGTGCGCGACGTAGCCGTGGATCGTCTCCCAGGCCTCGTCACCGCTGACGACGACCTTGGAGAAGTCCTCGTTGAAGATGTCCCGCACGACCCGGACGGTCATGTCCGGCTCGCCGTACAGCAGCGAAGGCGCACTTGAGCTGCCGCCGTTCTTGGCCTTCTTCTGGATGTCCTCCCACTGCGCCTGCAGCCGCTCGACGTCCCGGCGCAGCTCCTCCTCGCTCGCGCCCTCGGCGGCGGTGCGCACGATGACGCCCGCGTCCTCGGGGACGACCTTCTTGAGGATGGTCTTCAGCCGGGCCCGCTCGGTGTCGGGCAGCTTGCGGCTGATGCCTGTCATCGAGCCCTCGGGGACGTACACGAGGTAACGGCCCGGCAGCGAGACCTGGCTGGTCAGACGGGCACCCTTGTGACCGATCGGGTCCTTCGTGACCTGCACGAGCACGGACTGGCCCGACTTCAGGGCGGACTCGATGCGGCGCGGCCCGTTGGCCATGCCGAGCGCCTCGAAGTTGACCTCACCGGCGTACAGGACGGCGTTGCGGCCCTTGCCGATGTCGATGAAGGCGGCCTCCATCGACGGCAGGACGTTCTGCACCTTGCCCAGGTAGACGTTGCCGACGTACGACGTCGACTGCTCCTTGTTGACGTAGTGCTCGACGAGGACGTTGTCCTCCAGGACGCCGATCTGCGTGCGGTCGCCGTGCTGACGGACGACCATGACGCGCTCGACGGCCTCGCGCCGGGCCAGGAACTCGGCCTCGGTGATGATCGGCACCCGCCGGCGGCCCTGCTCGCGGCCCTCGCGGCGGCGCTGCTTCTTCGCCTCCAGACGGGTCGAGCCCTTGATGGACTGCACCTCGTCGGACGGCTCGGTGGCCTTGCGGGGTTCGCGGACCTTGACGACCGTACGCTCCGGGTCGTCGGCGGACGCCTCGCCCTCGCCCGTGCCGTCCCCGGCACGGCGGCGACGGCGCCGGCGGCGACGGCTCCCGGCGCTGGACCCGCCGAACTCCTCGCCGCGCGCGTCCTCGGCGTCCTCTTCCTCCTGCTCGGCGGTGTCCTCGGCGTCCTGCGCGGCCTGCTCGGCGGCCGCGTCCTCGCCCTCGACGCCCTCGTCGTCGGCGGCCTCACCACGCCGGCGGCGACGGCCGCCCCGGCGGCGACGGCGGCGCGAACCGGACTCCTCGTAGCCCTCGGCGCCCTCGCCGTCCTCGCCGTCCTGCGCCTCTTCGGCGTCCTCGGCGTCCTCCGCGCCGGCGGAGTCCTGCGGCTCCTCCTCGGCGACGGCCTCCGCGGCCTGGGTCTCCTCGGCCCGGTCGGCGCCCTTACGGCGACGGCGGCGGCGCGAACCGGACTCGGCCCGCTCCTCGGCCTGCTCCGTCTGTTCCGCCTGCTCCCGGGGCTCCTCCACGTCGGCGGCCTCGGCGGCGGCCTCCGCGGCGGCCCGCTCCGGGGTCTGGAACCTGGGCTCGGTGAACACCGGCGGCTGGAACACGGCCACGGCGGGCCGGGCCGGCCGGCGCGACGACTCGTCCTCGCCCGCCTCGGCGCTCCCGCCGCGCTTGGCGGCGGAGGTCTGCGCGGGCTCGGCGAACCCGGTCGCGGCCTGCCGCACGGCCCGACGCCGGCGACGCGGGGCCGCACCCTCCTCGGGGGCCTGCTCCGCCTCGGCGGCGGCAGGCTCGGCGGGGGCAGATCCGGCGCGCTGCGCGGCCCGCGTGGGCTCGGTGGGCTCGGTGATCTCGGCCTCCTCGGCGGTCCCGGCGGCGTCCTCGGCCGGCTCGGCGACATCGGCGGCGGGCGCGGAGACCCGGCGCGTGGCACGACGACGCGTCCGGCGCGGCGCCTCCTCGTCGGTGGCGGCAGCGGTGGGCGCGGCGGTAGCCGCCTCGGCCTCACCGGCCTCCTCGGACTGCGCGGGCTGCGCGGCGGCCTCCGGTACGACTGTCTCGGCGGCCTCGGTGGCCGCGGGCGCCCCGGCGGGCGCGGACGCGCGGCGGGTGGCCCGGCGACGGGTGCGACCGGCGGGCGCGGTCTCCGCCTCGACGGCGGGCGCGGCCTCCACGGCGGCGGTCTCCACGGCGGGAGCCTCGGCCTCGGTGCCGGCCTCAGATACCTCGGTGGTCTGCGGTGCGCCGGCGGGCGCGGACGCGCGGCGCGTGGCCCGGCGGCGCGGACGCGCGGCGGGTTCGGCCTCGGTCACGCTCTCGGCGCTTCCGGCCTGGGCGGCCTTCTCCGTCTGGGCGTCGTCAGCGGCACCGGCGGCCACCGTCTCGGCCGTCTCTGGCGCCCCGGCAGGGGCGGAGGCGCGCCGGGTGGCGCGACGGCGGGTACGGGCGGCGGGCGCCGGCTCCTCCGCGACTGCCTCGGGCTGGGCCTCGGCGGCGGCCGGTACGACCGTCTCGGCGGTCTCGGCGGCGGCCGAAGGCGCTCCCGCCGGGGCGGACGCACGGCGCGTGGCCCGGCGGCGGGTACGAGCGGCCGGTGCCGGCTCCTCGGCCGGAACACCGGTCTGCGGCTCGGCGGCCTGGGCCGCCACGGCCGCGGTCTCCTCCGCCTCCTCGCCAGTCTCGGCGATGTAGTCGCCCTCGGCGGCCGGTATGGCCGGCGTGGCCTCCACCCCGGCGGGCGGACCCGCCGGCCGGGAGGCGGCACGGCGACGCCTGCGCGGCGGCAGGGTGTCGCTCGGGGTGTTGAGTTCGGAACCCTCTGCGGGTTCGGTCGGCTCGAGCATGCGGGCGTTTCTCCCGTCAGGCTCCCGGGCGCCGCGCCTGGTCCGGCGTCGGTCGCGTGGACCGAACGCCGTTGACGTCCGCGGCCCGCGCGATGCGCGATGGCCGCCGTCCGGGGCGCGGGCGCCGCACGGGAGCTCTCTGTGTCCTGTCTCGCCGGTTCCGTACGCCTTGTTGTGCACGGCCTGGCGAAAGTCTTCTGGTCGGTGCGCTGCCCGACCCAGGTGGCTCCCGAGTACGAGGGCTGCGCTACGACGTCCGTCCCTACGCGGAACCTTCCGGCGTCGGCGCCGTCGCGGCGGCAGCCGGTGCGGCCATGGGGGCCGGGGCTGCCTCGCGGTCGGGCGCGAGCGGGTCGGTCACCGTGCCGGTCTCTTCATCGAGCAGCCCCTGCGCCAGCCTGGTCACCGCTGCGGGGACCGGCGGCGCCAGGTCGGCCACGGCGCGGAGACCGGACAGGACGTCGTCGGGTCGTACGGCAGGCGTCACGTGCCGAACAACCAGCCGCAGTATCGCACAGGGCTGGTCCGTCGGCCTATCAGCCCGCGAACTGTGCGTTTCCGCACCGGGCAGGCTCTCCAGGCCCACCACGGCGGGGCGGGCGTCGAACGTGCGGACGCCGTTCTTGGTCATCCGCTGCACCTCGACGGTCTCGGCCTTGGTGAAGGCCTCGACCGCGCGCGCGGCGTCGATGGGGTCGACGCCGTCCAGCCGGAGCTCCCAGACGGAGGCGGTGAGCCGGTCGGCGAGGCCCGAGGTGCGGGCCTCGACCGCGTCGACGACGTCGAGCCCGGGGGGCAGCGACTCGTCGAGGAGGGCGCGCAGGGTCTCGGGGTCGCGCGGTGCGGTGAGCGCGATCTCCAGAAACTCCGCCTCACTGCCCGTGCCGGTGGGTGCGGCATTGGCGTACGACACCTTCGGGTGCGGGGTGAACCCCGCCGAGTAGGCCATGGGCACCTCGGCGCGGCGCAGCGCACGCTCGAAGGCGCGCTGGAAGTCTCGGTGGCTGGTGAACCTCAGGCGGCCGCGCTTGGTGTAGCGCAGTCGGATGCGCTGCACCGCGGGTGCGGGCGGCGGGCCTTCGGGCTGTCGCTTGCCCAGTGTCCTAGTCCTTCGTGAGAGGGGTCGTACTCCTCTCAAGAGTACGTGTCTCCGGGCCCGAGGGTTCCCGCCGGCCGACCGGTTCCGGCTTCCGGGGGGTGCCGAACAGCATCCGGCCGAGGTCGGCGCGGGCCTGCCGGGCGCTCTCGCGGACGGCGGCCAGCACCTGCCTCGTGGCCCGTCCCGCCACGCGCGCGGCACCGGCGACGGGGCGCAGCACGAGGTCCCGTACGACATGGCCGACAGGCGTGAGGACCGTCCGGTACGCCCAGCGCGCGGGCTCCACGAAGATCCACCGGAAGAGGGTCCCGATGACCCGGCCGACGGCCCGCGCGACCCGGCCGGCGACCCGCCAGGCGTGCCCGAGCGCCGCGCCGATCTCGCGGGCGACGACGGCGACGACGCGCCACACGGGCTTCAGGACCCATCGCCACAGGGCGAGCGCGGGCAGCACGAGCAGGATGCGGCCGGTCCAGTAGAGGGCTGCGCCGATGCCGCGCAGGATCGCGCGGAGGCCGCAGGCGAGCAGGCCGCCGAGCCACACCAGGGCGCGCCCGACCGGTGCGAGCAGCCACCTCAGGGCGTGGCCCACGGGAGTGAGCACGTGGACGTACATCCAGACGAGGGCGCGGCCCAGCGGGGCGAGCAGATACCGGTACAGCCCGTACAGCACCCAGCCGGTCACCCGTCCGACGGGGGCGACCAGATACCGCCACAGGAACTCCAGTACGACGCCGAGCGCGTCCCACGCGAGCCGCACCGGCAGGACCACCAGGAACGTCAGGACGCGCAGCGGGATCCGCAGGGCGACGACGAGACACCCCTCGGGAGCCTGCGGCTGCGGCGGGGACGGCGACTTCTGGAGTTCCATGCCGAGAGAGACGCGGCGGACGGTACGACCGGATCCCGCGACCGGTCACCATATGGCCACGGCACGGAAACGCTCAGGGGCTGCTGGACTCCGACTTCGCTCCGTCCTGCTGGAGGAGCGCGGAAATCTGCGCCACGTCGGAGGCGATGGACAGCACCGCGTCCTCCGAGTCCACGAGGGCGTCGTTGAACATCACGGCGAACAGCTGGTAATGGCCGCCGCCGACGTCCAGGTACCCGGCCATCGCACGGGCGTTGACCAACGCCTGACCGGTGAGGGCGTCGCCGGTCGCGCGGGTGCCGGTCTTGGCGAACACCTTGCCCTTGGACGGGCTGTCCGTACCGAACAGCGCCAGGTCACCGCTGCTGCCGAGCACGGGCAGCGCCTCCCGGAACTCCTTGGCCTCCGGCCGGGTCGTCCAGTACTTCAGCAACGGGATGAAGGCGCTGGGGGTGAACAGGTCGGCGTCGACCCCGCCCTGCCCGTCTCCTTGGGACGCCTGGGCCGGGTCGACGCCGACCTTGTCGTCGAAGGCGTGGATGGAGGCGAAGCCGTCCTCGCAGTTCGTGCTGCCGCGCTGGACGGCGAGCATGCACACCATCAGGTCCGCGCCCAGGTTGTGGCTGACCTTCAGGATCAGCGTGGCCTCCTGCGAGAAGGGCGCGGAGACCAGCTTGGCGACGGGGTCGCCGCTCGGCTTGCGGGCCGGGGGCGCCGGATCGGGGCCGGTCGCGTCGGCGTCCACGGTGACGCCCGCCCGGTCCAGGGCCTCGATGAACGCGGTGCGGGCGAACGCCGCCGGGTCCGGGACCTGCGCGATGGCCAGCCACGGGTCGGCGTCGGCGGCCAACGTCCCGGTCACCTTGATGACGCCGTCGTCCCCCATGGTGGCGGTGATATTGGTGGGCTTGCCCTTCGCGACGGTCTTCACGTCGTACGACACCGAGTTCCGCGCGGTCTGCGGGCGCCAGGTGAACTTGGCCTTCTGGCCGGGGGTGGTGGGGGTGCTGAGGATGTCGATGACGTTGTCGTTGATGATGACCGGCGTCGGGTCCGTGGTGAGTTCGGGGTCCGGCCGGAACAGCCGGTCGTCGACGACGACGTCCCCCTTGACGTGAGTGATCCCGGCGTCCCGCACCTGCTTGGCCAGGCTGTCCAGGCCGGCCAGCGGGTTCTCCGGGGTCAGCGTGGCATGGCCGGGCACGGCGTTGGCGTAGGTGTGGTCGA
This sequence comes from Streptomyces sp. L2, assembly GCF_004124325.1. NCBI lineage: Bacteria > Bacillati > Actinomycetota > Actinomycetes > Kitasatosporales > Streptomycetaceae > Streptomyces > Streptomyces sp. L2. The sequence continues at coordinate 5,384,113 of NZ_QBDT01000001.1, read as the reverse complement.
CGGGCCGGTAGTCGAGCGTGCCGTCCGGCTTGGTCCGGCCGCCCATCGTCAGGTCGCCCGAGCCGACCAGCACCAGGTTCCCGTCGAGCGCCCCGGAGTCGACCTTCCCCTGCGCGTACACCGGCGTGGTGGTGCGGTGGTCGCTGCCGAACGTGTCCCAGGCGGTCGACAGCGTGAACAGCTTGGTCGTCGAGCCGGGCGTGAACAGCCGCTCGGGGTTCAGCGAGGTGACGGTACGCCCGCTGTCCTGGTCGACCACCAGGATCCCGAACTGCCCGTGCCGGTACTCCGGCTTGTCCATGATCTTCTGGATCCGCGGATCGACGGGATTCCCGGCCGCGTCGGCGGCCCCCACACTGCACCCGCTGGTCGCCGCCGCCAGCAGCACCGCGCACAGCCCCACCACTCCGTACACGAGCCGCGCCCGGCCCCTTCTAGGTATCGCCATACAGCCGAGCCTGACAGCGGCCCGGGGAGCCGGCACTCCGGGCGACCCGTCCGGGTGGCGGCGGGGCCGCGCGGAGAACCTCAGCGACCTCAGCGGGTGAAGGTGCCCAGTTTGTTGGCGTCGAGGTGCTCGATGGTGACGCTCGTGGCCTTGCCGGAGCGGGTGTGGAAGGTGACGCCGGAGAGGCCGACGGCGTTCTCGCCCCGGGTCTGGTAGCTGAACGTGTCGCCCGTGTAGTGCGTCAGGGGGAACGACATCTTGTCCGGGCCCAGCGTCATGCTGAAGTGGCCCTTGTCGTCACTCGTGACGGTGAGCGGGCCGTAGTAGTCGTTGGCGTAGGTGCCCGTGTAGACGTCGTCGGCCTTGGCGGGTGTGGCGTTCTTGGGCGGCTTGGCGTAGTTCGTCGGGGAGATGCCCGTGTACGCGGCGGCCTGCACCACCTTCCGGTAGAACGGCAGCCAGTCGACGGTCTGCCTGCCGTTCTGGGCGATGTCGAGGAACGCGGCGGACACCGCCTCGGGCACGCCGATGGGCTGTCCGTTCGTCAGCACGACGATGCCGAGCCGTTCGCCGGGCAGCAGCGTCACCGAGGTCGCGGCGCCCAGCTCGAAGGCACCGGAATGGCTGAGGCGCAGCCGGCCCAGTTCGTCGTAGCGGACGTTCCAGCCGAGCCCGTAGAAGCCGGGCTCCCCGGCCGACGCGAGCGGGGGCGAGGCGATCGAGTGCGGGACGCGGGTCTCGTTCAGGGCGGCCGCGTCGATCACCTGCTTCCCGTCGAACTTCCCGTCGTCCAGCTGGAGGCGCATCCACTTGTCGAGGTCGTCGACGCTCGAACTGGCGCCGCCCGCGGGTGCCTGGCTGTCGGCGTTCTCCGTGGTGGAGCGCTTCCAGTGGCCGTCGACCTCGACGTGGGCGGACGCCTTGTCGCCGGCCTTGTCGTAGTCGGCGCGCTCGTAGCTGGAGTGGTCCATGCCCAGCGGCTCGAACAGCGTCTTGTCCGCCAGCTTCGGCCAGCTTGTCTTCGCCGCGCCGGCCACCGTCTCCCCCGCCTCGGTGAGGCCGTAGTTGGTGTAGGCGTAGCTGGCCCGGAACGGGGTGAGCGGTTCCAGCCGCAGCCGGTGGAGGATGTCGTCGCGCGAGTACCCCAGGTCCTGGAGCAGGTCACCGGCGTGGTCGGGCAGTCCACTGCGGTGCGAGAACAGGTCGGCGACCGTCACATTGCCGGTCACGTACGAGTCCTTGAGCGCGAACCCCGAATCGTGCGAGGCGATCCGCTCGTCCCATCCGATGACCTTCTGCCCCACGGCCCCGGACACCACAGTCGACGCCAGCGGCTTGGACAGCGACGCCAGCTGGAACACCGTCCCCGAGTCGACCTTGGCGCTCTTGCCCAGCTCACGGACGCCGAAGCCCTTGTGGTACACGACCTTGTCCCGGTACACGACACCCACGGCGACACCGGGCACCCCGGTGTCCCGCATGGCGTTCTCCACCAGCCCGTCGAGCTTGCCGACAGCCGTGTTCACCTGGGCCTCGGTCAGCTGGGGCGGCGGCTGCCTCGGTGGCGTGGCCGCGAGCGAGGCGGTGGGCGACGGACTGTCGGCGGCCGCATCCATCCCGGCGCACCCCGGCACGGCGAGCCCGAGCACCCCGAGGTACACCCCGGCGACGCCCATCCGCCCCCGCCGGCCCAGCCTTCTCCCGCGACTCCGACCCGCCATGATCCAACACCTCGCGCTCCAGAGCCCACAGGGCCACGCCCGGCCTTCGCTCCATCCTCACCACCCCGCCGAACCCCGGCACCCGGACTTCGCCAAGCGGGTGAGGAGCGGCCGCATGCCTGGATAGTGGTGTCCTTCTGGAATACATGGAAAAACAATGAAAATTGGGCCTAGCGTGATCGCTATGAGGAAACGAGCACAGCGGAAAATTGCGGCAGACCGCGCGGCCAGCACCGTGGAAGCCCACTGGACCGCAGCCGACCTCGCGCTGTTGGAGGAGCTGAAGCGGGCTGAGGCCCTGCTTCCCGAGGATGCTCCTCGGGCACTCCTGTCGATCCGGTTATCGGTTTTGACGGACGAGACGACGTCCCCTGCACGTCAGGAGCTCGATCTCCGCGTCCTCGCCAGAGAACGGGGGTGCCGAGTCATTGGTGTCGCTTCGGATCTCAATGTGTCGGCGACGAAGGTTCCGCCATGGAAACGCAAGGAACTCGGCGACTGGTTGAACAACCGCTCCCCCGAGTTCGACGAGATCCTGTTCTGGCAGCTCGATCGCTTCGTACGTCGCCTGTCCGATCTCTCGATGATGATCGAGTGGAGCCGGAAGCGCGGAAAGAACCTGGTGTCGAAGAACGACAGCCTTGACCTCACGACGCCGGCCGGAAAGTTCATGGTCACGATCATCGGTGGCGTCGCCGAGATCGAAGCGGCCAACACCTCCACGCGCGTCACAAGCCTGTGGGACTACGCGAGGTCTCAGGAAAACTGGCTCGTCGGGAAGCCGACGTACGGCTACGTCACGGACGAGGACGACACGGGGAAGGTCGTTCTCGCCGTCGATCCCGAGGCGCACAAGGCCCTGCACTGGGCTCGGCGGATGGCGCTGCGGGGACGCTCGGCCCGGTTCATGGTGCGCTGCCTTAAGCGGTCGGGCCTCATGAGCCAAGGGCTCACCGTGGCGACGCTACTCCGCCGCCTCCGCAACCCCGCACTCCTCGGCTACCGCGTGGAGCAGGACAGGAACGGGGGACAGCGACGTTCGAAGCCAGTACTCGGCAGGGATGGCAGCCCGATCAGAATCGCTCCCCCTGTCTTCACCGAAGAGGAGTTTCAGACCCTCGGCGCCGCTCTCGACAAACGCAAGAAGAACCAGCCTCCGCGCCGTGTCGGTGGAGCGACACAGTTCCTCGGGGTCCTCCTGTGCGCCGACTGCAAGACGAACATGACGGTTCAGATCACGAACAACACGCACGGGACTTACCAGTACCTGCGGTGCCGCAACTGCAAGAGCGGCGGCCTCGGAGCACCCAACCCCGAGCGGGTCTACCAGCGCCTGGTGGAAGACGTGCTCAAGGTTCTCGGTGACTTCCCCGTCGAGGTTCGCCAGTACGCGGAGGGTACGGAGGCACGAAGGGAGATCAAGCGCCTGCAGGAGTCCGTCGCTTCGCATATGAAGGAGCTGGAACCCGGGGGCCGGTATACGAGGACACAGTTCACAAAGGAGCAGGCGGAGGCAACACTCGACAGGTTCATCACGGAACTCGGAGCGATCGACCCGGAGACCACGAAGGACCGATGGGTCAACATCGACGGCGGCAAGACGTTCCGTGAGCACTGGCAGGAAGGCGGCATGGAGGCCATGTCCGCGGACCTGCACCGGGTCGGAATCCGCTGTGAGGTCACCCGCGCGAAGGTGCCGAAAATCCGGGCCCCTGAGGTTTACCTCCGACTACTGATCCCGAAGGACGTACGCGAACGCCTAGTGATCCGAGAGGACGATTTCGCGCGAACCGTCTGATTCCGGCACGTAAAAAGGCCACCTGGGACGTCAGAAGGATCAGCTGATCGCGACTCCGGGGATGAAGGCCACGATTCCGGACAGGAAGCTACCGACCGCGGCCAGCGTGACGAGGGTGGCCTTACCGTCCGAGAACAGCCCGGAGCAGAACTCGCGCACTTGACGTCGAAGGATGAGCATCTTGAGCTTCTGCCAGCGGTGTTGGCGGATATGACAGCCCAGGAGGAGGCCGGTCGCGTTGTTCCGGCAGCCGTCCTCCCTGCCCCTGACAGGTGCCCCGCACGTCACGGGTGCTTGGAAGAACACCAAATGAGGACCAGAGCAGACAGCGCAGCCACGATCGGCGGCCCTGCCGCCTTGTTGATCCACGCAGCGATCAACAGCGCGGCGACGATCACGCCCCACCACTGTCTCAAGCCACCGAGCCGACTGCTCCTTGCTCTTGCCCCCGAAGTCGCCATGTCCTTCATAGTGACGGGACGGGGGAGGATGCGTGCTGGGTCTTGGTTAGTTGACCGAAAAGTAGCTCAGTGCGGCTGACGTCCGACGTGCACGCTTTGGTCCCTGGATGGATGGACCAGGGACCACCAAGACGGCTCGTCCTCGTGAGCGCGGCTACCGCTCACTTCCTCGTCGGCTCGGCACCGGCGCTTGTTTCAGCTGGTCGGAGTCGACTTCTTGACGGTCAGCGGGAGCAGCTTCTTGCCGGTCGGGCCGATCTGGATGGAGGTGGACAGTTGAGGACACACCCCGCAGTCGAAGCACGGGGTCCAGCGGCAGTCGTCGACCTCTGTTTCGTCGAGGGCGTCCTGCCAGTCCTCCCAGAGCCAGTCCTTGTCGAGGCCGGAGTCGAGGTGGTCCCAGGGGAGGACTTCCTCGTAGGTGCGCTCGCGGGTGGTGTACCAGTCGACGTCGACGCCGGAGGGGGCGAGGGCCTTGTCGGCGCAGGCCATCCAGCGGTCGTAGGAGAAGTGCTCGCGCCAGCCGTCGAAGCGGCCGCCGTCGTCGTAGACGGCGCGGATGACGGCGCCGAGGCGGCGGTCGCCGCGGGAGAGGAGGCCCTCGACGATGCCGGGCTTGCCGTCGTGGTAGCGGAAGCCGATCGAGCGGCCGTACTTCTTGTCGCCGCGGATCTTGTCGCGGAGCTTGGCGAGGCGCTCGTCGGTCTCGGCGGCGGAGAGCTGGGGCGCCCACTGGAAGGGGGTGTGGGGCTTGGGCACGAAGCCGCCGATGGAGACCGTGCAGCGGATGTCGTTGGAGCCGGAGACCTCGCGGCCCTTGGCGATGACCCGGGTGGCCATGTCGGCGATCTGCAGGACGTCGTCGTCGGTCTCGGTCGGCAGGCCGCACATGAAGTACAGCTTCACCTGCCGCCAGCCGTTGCCGTAGGCGGTGGCGACGGTGCGGATGAGGTCGTCCTCCGAGACCATCTTGTTGATGACCTTGCGGATGCGCTCGGAGCCGCCCTCGGGGGCGAAGGTCAGGCCGGAGCGGCGGCCGTTGCGGGTCAGCTCGTTGGCCAGGTCGATGTTGAACGCGTCGACGCGGGTGGAGGGCAGCGAGAGGCCGATCTTGTCGTCCTCGTAGCGGTCGGCCAGGCCCTTGGCGATGTCGCCGATCTCGGTGTGGTCGGCGGAGGACAGGGAGAGGAGGCCGACCTCCTCGAAGCCGGTCGCCTTCAGGCCCTTGTCGACCATCTCGCCGATGCCCGTGATGGAGCGCTCGCGCACCGGGCGCGTGATCATGCCGGCCTGGCAGAAGCGGCAGCCGCGCGTGCAGCCGCGGAAGATCTCCACCGACATGCGCTCGTGGACCGTCTCGGCGAGCGGGACCAGCGGCTGCTTGGGGTACGGCCACTCGTCCAGGTCCATGACGGTGTGCTTGGAGACCCGCCAGGGGACGCCGCTCTTGTTGGGGACCACGCGGCCGATGCGGCCGTCGGGGAGGTACTCGACGTCGTAGAAGGCGGGGATGTAGACCCCGCCGGTCTTCGCGAGGCGGAACAGGACCTCCTCGCGGCCGCCGGGGCGCCCCTCGGCCTTCCACTCGCGGATGATCCGCGTCATGTCGAGGACGGCCTGCTCGCCGTCGCCGATGACCGCCGCGTCGATGAAGTCGGCGATCGGCTCGGGGTTGAACGCCGCGTGGCCGCCGGCCAGGACGATCGGGTCGTCCAGCGTGCGGTCCCTGGACTCCAGCGGGATGCCGGCCAGGTCCAGGGCGGTGAGCATGTTGGTGTAGCCCAGCTCGGTGGAGAAGGACAGGCCGAACACGTCGAAGGCCTTCACCCGGCGGTGGCTGTCGACGGTGAACTGCGGGACGCCGTGCTCCCGCATCAGCGCCTCCAGGTCGGGCCACACGCTGTAGGTGCGCTCGGCGAGGACGCCGTCCTGTTCGTTGAGCACCTCGTAGAGGATCTGCACGCCCTGGTTGGGCAAGCCGACCTCGTAGGCGTCCGGGTACATCAGTGCCCAGCGCACGTCACAGGAGTCCCACTCCTTGACCGTGGAGTTCAGTTCTCCGCCGACGTACTGGATGGGCTTCTGCACATGCGGGAGCAGCGCTTCAAGCTGCGGAAACACAGACTCAACAGCCTCGGCGGCTTCGGCAGGCATCTCGCGGACCTTCGTGAGCTGACAGGGGTGACCATCTAGCGTAACCCGGACGGCGGCCCTCCCCCGCACGGTCTGCTGCCACGGTCAGCCGTCAGCCGTACGCCCCCGAGCGGATCCGTTCCCAGGCCGCGGGCAGATCCGCCTCGGCCGCCGCGGCCCGGGCCTCCTGTCCGCCGTACAGCACCCCGTACGTGAACGTGCTCTCCCCCGCCGCGTGCGCCACCGCGGCCAGCTCGCGCAGGGTACGGCGGGCCATGACGCCGTCCTGGTGGTCACCGAGGAGGGTGGTCAAGGCCTTGGCGGCGCGGGCGAGGGCGTCCGCCGGATCACCGAGGGCGGGGGCGGCCGCCTCGGCCGCGTACCGGGTGCGCTTGGCCTTCTTGCGAGCCTCGTGCAGGGCGAGGTCGCGTTCCTCGCCGGGCGGCCGGGCGATGGCCCGTTCGACCAGTCCGGCGAGCTTCGCCACGTCCTCGCGTACGGCCTTGTCCAGCACCTTCTCCGGTTTCTTCGCGGCGGCCCGGCGCAGGGGCGGGTCGGTGAGGAGGGCGTCCAGGGTGTCGAGGAGGGTCAGGTAGCGGCGGGAGTCGAGTACGGCGGTGACGTGCCCGTGGGTGCTGTGGTGCCGGGCGCGGGCCCAGGTGCCGAGGCGGTCCTGGACGGGGCCGTGGACCAGGTGGGGCGGCAGCGCGTCGAGGGCGGACGTCAGGCGTTCGGCCAGCACTTCCTGGTCCCGGTCGACGCCCAGCTCGCCGGCCAGCCACTTCAGCTCGACGGCGACCTGGGCGGTGGCGGTGCGGTCGAGGACCGCGCGGAAGGTGCGCAGGGTGCCGCGTGCCCGGCGGGTGGCGACCCGCATCCGGTGCACGGAGTCGGGTACGTCCCGGCGGACGGCGGGATCCAGCGCGACGAGTGCGTCGCGCTGGGCGCGGAGGTAGCGCAGGACGTGGTCGCCCGCCGTGGCCGGGGGCTTGGACGCCTTGTCTTTCGGTGCCTTGCGGCGGCCGGTGGTACGGCGGTCTTCGCTGGTCTCCGTCAGGGCGCGGGCCAGCTTCGACGCCGAGGCGGAAGGGCGTACGCCCGCCTTGCGCAGCCGCTTCTCCACCTGGTCGAGGAAGGCCGGGTCACCGCCGTCGGCGAGTTCGACCTCGATCTCGGTCCACTGGGCCGTGCCGCCCGCTGCGGTGAGCCGGTCCGCCGTCACCGTGTCGACACTGGCCTCCGCGAGGAGGGTGCCGTCGGCGTCGACGAGGTGGCGCACGTCGCGGGCCGAGCGGAGCCGGACGACCGGGATCAGCTCGGCGCCCCGGACCCGGGAGCGGACCAGGGCGGCGATGCCGTCGGGGACGGTGTCGGAGAGGGGCGCCTGGATCTCGTCCCGGACGCCGGGGGCGACCGGGAACTTCAGGTGCCAGCCGGCGTCCGCGCCTCCGGTGCGGCGGCGCAGGGTGAGGGACGCGGCGGTCAGTCTCTGGTCGGGGGTGTCGTAGTAGGTGGCGTCCAGCTCGACCAGGCCCTTGTCGAGCACGGCCGCGATGCCGGCGGTGCCGGTCAGGTCGGGGAGGCCGCTGTCGCTGGACTCGTATTTGCGCTCGATCTCACGGTGGGCTTCCGCCATGAATCGACCATAGTTCTGCTGGTCGTTGGCATCCAGCCTGCCGGCGTGAGGTTCGCCCTATGGCGCGTGGGTCGCCTGCGGGCCGGTGGGGGCTGGTCGCGCAGTTCCCCGCGCCCCTTTGGGGGCGCCTCCGGTGACGTCCGCTCCAAAGGCACCCGTACGCCAGCCCCGCCACCGCAAGAGACTTACGCCGACATGGGTCTCTGGACCTTGATCGACTGCAACAGGCCGACCGCTACCCATACCGCGAACATCGAGGAGCCTCCGTAGGAGACGAAGGGTAGGGGGAGGCCGGTGACCGGCATGATGCCGAGGGTCATGCCGACGTTCTCGAAGGCCTGGAAGGCGAACCAGGCGACGATGCCGGCGGCGACGATCGTGCCGTACAGCTCGGTCGAGTCGCGGGCGATGCGGCAGGCGCGCCAGAGGACGATGCCGAGGAGGAGGATTATCAGGCCGGCACCGAGGAAGCCGAGTTCCTCTCCCGCGACCGTGAAGACGAAGTCGGTCTGCTGTTCGGGGACGAACTGGCCGGTGGTCTGCGAGCCGTGGAAGAGGCCGGCTCCGGTGAGGCCGCCGGAGCCGATGGCGATGCGGGCCTGGTTGGTGTTGTAGCCGACGCCGGCCGGGTCGAGGTCGGGGTTGGCGAAGGCCGCGAAGCGGTTGATCTGGTACTCGTCGAGGATGTGCAGCTGCCAGACGGCGATGGCGCCGAGCGCTCCGGCGCCGATGAGGCCGAAGACCCAGCGGTTGGAGGCGCCGGAGGCGAGCAGCACGCCCAGGATGATGATCACCATGACCATGACCGAGCCGAGGTCGGGCATGAGCAGCACGATCAGGATCGGTACGGCGGCGAGTCCGAGGGACTGCAGCACGGTGCGGTGGTCGGGGAACTTCTTGTCGCCGGCGTCGACGCGGGTGGCGAGCAGCATCGCCATGCCCAGGATGATCGTGATCTTCACGAACTCGGAGGGCTGGAGCGAGAATCCGCCGCCGAGGACGATCCAGGAGTGGGCGCCGTTGACGGTGGAGCCGAGCGGGGTGAGCACCAGCAGGATGCCGAAGACGGACAAGCCGTAGAGGATCGGCACGGCGTTGCGCAGGGCGCGGTGGCCGATCCAGACGGTGCCGACCATCAGGGCGAGGCCGATGCCGGTGTTCATCAGGTGCCGGATCAGGAAGTAGTACTGGTCGCCCTGGTTGATCTCGGTGCGGTTGCGGGTCGCCGAGTAGACCAGGAGGGAGCCCAGCAGGGACAGCGCCAGCGCCGCGAGCAGCATGGGCCAGTCGAGGCGGCGGGTCAGCGAGTCGCGGGCGAAGACCCGGGTCCAGCCGGCCCGCTCGGGGCCGTACCCGGAGACGGAGAAGCTGTTGGTGCCGGTCATGGCTGCGTCCTCCGGCTTCCCCTCCGGCGCGGCCTTCTGCGTGGTCGCCTGCGGGTGTTGCTGGTACTGGTGGGCGACGGCGAGGTGGCCGGCTGCTGGTCCTGGCTATTGGTGGCGTTGTTCTTCTGGGCGTTCTCGACGTCCTTCGCGGGGTCGCCCTTGACCTTGGGCGAGGCGATGGTGCCGTCGGTGCGGACCTTCGGCAGGCCCTGCTGCGGGTGGGGCAGGAGGGCGGCCTTGTTGTCGATGGAGCCGTCGGCCTGGACGCCGTAGAGCGCGCTGTAGATGTTGCGGACGGCCTCACCGGAGGCTCCGGAACCCGTACCGGCCTGGGCGATCGTCATGATCACCGTGTAGTCCTTGGAGTACGTGGCGAGCCAGGAGGTGGTCTGCTTGCCGTAGACCTCGGCGGTACCGGTCTTGGCGTGCAGCGGGATCTTGTCCTGGGGCCAGCCGCCGAACTTCCAGGCGGCGGTACCGCGGGTGATGACGCCGGCGAAGGCCTCGTTCATGCCCTTGAGGGTGGCCTGGCTGACGGGCAGCCTGCCGCTCTTCGTGGGCTTGATCGGGGTGACGGTCTTGCCGTCGGGGCTGATGATCGCCTTGCCGATGGTCGGCTGGTACATGGTGCCGCCGTTGGCGACGGCGCCGTACATCACGGCCTCCTGGATCGGCGTGAGCAGGGTGTCGCCCTGGCCGATGGAGTAGTTGATCTCGTCGCCCTCACGCATCTTGTTGCCTTCGCGGCAGTTCTCCCAGGCGATCTTCTCGACGTAGGTGCCGTCCTTCTTGCCGTACTTGCACCAGGCGTCCTTGTTGGCCTCCCAGTAGTCCTGCTTCCACTTGCGGTCGGGGATGCGGCCGGTGACCTCGTTGGGCAGGTCGACGCCGGTCTTGGCGCCGAGGCCGAACTCGTGGGCGGTCTTGAAGAACCAGTCCTTCGGCTCGCCCTTCTTGGGGTTGATGCCGCCGTCCCGCTTCCACTCCTTGTCGGCGAGGCCGTAGAAGACGGTGTCGCAGGAGACCTCCAGGGCGCGGCCCAGGGAGATCGGGCCGAAGCTCTCGCCCTCGAAGTTCTTGAAGACCTGGCTGCCCACCGAGTACGAGCTGGTGCACGGATATCCGCCGTCCCAGGGGTAGCCGGCCTGGACGGCGGCGGCCGTGGACACCACCTTGAAGGTGGAGCCGGGTGCGGCCTGACCCTGTATGGCCCTGTTGAGGAGCGGGTAGTCGGAGTCCTTGCCGGTGAGCTTCTTGTAGTCCTTGGCGGAGATGCCGCCCACCCACACGTTCGGGTCGTAGGTGGGGGCGGAGGCCATGGCGACGATCCGGCCGGTCTTGGCCTCCATCACGACGACGGCGCCGGAGTCCGCCTTGTAGTTCTCGCCGGTGATGCTGTCGTACTGGGTGCGGGCGGCCTTCATCGCCTTGTCCAGTTCGTACTCGGCGACGCGCTGCACGCGGGAGTCGATGCTGGTGACCAGGTTGGAACCAGGGACCGGGGTGTCCGACTTGGCCTTGCCGATGACCCGGCCGAGGTTGTCCACCTCGTAGCGGGTGACGCCGGCCTTGCCGCGCAGGGCCTTGTCGTACTGCCGCTCCAGGCCGTTGCGGCCGACCATGTCGGAGCGCAGGTACGGCGAGTCGGTGTCCTCGGACTTCTTCAGCTCCTCGTCGGTGACCGGGGAGACGTAGCCGAGGACCTGGGCGGTGTTGGACTTGCCGGGGCCGGGGTAGCGGCGCACGGCCTCGGGCTCGGCGGTGATGCCGGGGAAGTCCTCGGAGCGCTCGCGGATCTGCAGGGCCTGCTTGGGGGTGGCCTCGTCGGTGACCGGGATCGGCTGGTAGGGCGAGCCGTTCCAGCAGGGCTGGGGGGTCTTGGCGTCGCACAGCCGGACCTTCTGCATGACCTCCTGCGGGTCCATGCCGAGGACGCCGGCCAGCTTGGTCAGGACGGCCTTGCCGTCGTCCTTCTGCTTGAGCAGGTCGGTGCGGGAGGCGGAGACGACCAGTCTGGTCTCGTTGTCGGCGAGGGGCACGCCGCGGGCGTCCAGGATGGAGCCGCGCACCGCGGGCTGGACGACCTGCTGGACGTGGTTGCCGGAGGCCTCCTTCTGGTACTGGGCGCCCTCCCGGATCTGCAGGTACCACAGGCGGCCGCCGAGGGTGCCGAGCAGGGAGAGGACGAGGATCTGGATGACGACGAGCCGGGTCTGGACCCGTGGGGTCCGGCCGGTCTCGGGAATGTTCGTCACTGCGGCTGCCTCCCCCTCTCAGGCTGCGGGCGTGTGGGTGTGTGCGTGCGGTGCGGGTGTGCCTGCGGATGTGCCCACTGATGTGCGTACGCATGATGAACGATCAGCCTGTGAACGCTCGTTCCGCCCCGGCTTACCCGTTCGAGTGAACTCGGCACGGCCGATTCGGGGATCGCGGCGTCGGACTCGACCGTGCTCACAGCCGCTTGACCCCCTTGATGCGGCCCACCCGCGCGGAACGGGTACGGGCCTTGGCCTTGAGGGCGCCGAGGCCGCCGCGCTGGCTGCCGATGCGCAGGCCGGTGCCGGACGAGAGCCAGCCGGAGGAGATGTCGCCGGACTTGCCGGTGGACGCGGTCTCGGTGAGCGGGTCGTTGTCGGAGCGCCGGGCCAGCCACATGACGCCCGGCACCACGAAGGGCGCGAGCAGCAGGTCGTAGAGGGCGGCGGAGAACAGCAGCCCGGTCAGGCCGACATGGCGGGCGGCGGTGTCGCCGACGAGGGCGCCGACACCGGCGTACAGCAGGGTGGAGCCGACCGCGGCGGCGACCACGACGGCCATGGGGCCGGTCGCGGACTTCAGGCGGCCGTTCTCCGGTCTGATCAGGCCGGCCGCGTAGCCGATGACGCACAGCACGAGCGCGTACCTGCCGGCGGCGTGGTCGGCGGGCGGGGCGAGGTCGGCGAGGAGGCCGGCGCCGAAGCCGACGAGGGCGCCGCCGACGTGGCCGTAGACCATGGCCAGGCCGAGGACGGTGAGGAGCAGCAGGTCGGGGACGGCGCCCGGCAGGTGGAGCCGGGCGAGGGCGCTCACCTGGATCACCAGCGCGACGACGACGAGCGCGGTGGAGAGCAGGATCCGGTTGACACGCATGGGAAGTCAGCTCCTACTGCTGCTCTTGCTGCTGCTGGCCGTCGGAGGCGTTCGCCGAAGGGGTGACCGTGACGGTCACCGTCGGCCGGGGCGTGGGTTTCGGTTTGGCCGGCAGGACCTCGTCCCGCGGGTCCTTCTTGGGGGCCTGGACGACGACGCCGACGATGTCGAGCTTGGTGAAGCCGACGTACGGCGTGACGTAGACGGTGCGGGTCAGGCCGCCGCCGGACGGGTCGACGCGGGAGACGACGCCGACGGGGACGCCGGGCACGAAGGGCCGGTCGGCCTCGGAGCCGAAGGTGACGAGCCGGTCGCCCTTCTTCACCTCGGCCTTGCCGTTGAGCAGTTCCACGCGCAGCGGGCGATCGCCCTGGCCGGAGGCGAAGCCGAGTTCGTCGCTGCCCTCCATGCGGGTGCCGACGGTGAAGTCGGGGTCGTTGGCGAGCAGGACGGTCGCGCTGTCCGGGCCGACGGTGGTGACGCGGCCGACCAGACCGTCGCCGTTGAGCACGGTCATGTCCCGTTTGATGCCGTCGTTCGCGCCGGCGTCGATGGTGATGGTCCAGGAGAAGCCCTGGGCCGCGCCGATGGCGATGACCTGGGCGCCCTTGATGCCGTACTGGCCCTCGCCGGCGATCTTCAGCATCTTGTCGAGCTGCTTCAGACGGCTGCGGTTGCGGTCGTCGCTGCCGAGTTTGGCCTTGAGGGCCGCGTTCTCCTTCTCCAGCGCGGCGAGCCGGTCGTGGCGGCTGCCGGAGTCACGGATGGCGGAGACGGCGTTGCCGACGGGGTCGACCACCGAGGACATCCCGTTCTCCACGGGGCCGAACACGGCGGCCGCGGCCTGCCGGGCACCGTCGACCGGGGAGTTCCGGCCCCCTCTGATGTCCACCGTGATCAGTGCGAACGCGATGGCGATCAGCAGGACCAGGAGCAGCCGGCTCTCTTTCGTGTCCCTCACGTGCGGCGGCCGTGCCCTTCCTCAAGTAGGAATTCCTCGGACCCCCTCGCGGTGCGCGAACGAAGAAACGCAAACCCAAGGGGCCCATTTGTGGGAGCTTATGCCTCTATATCAACGATCCGCCGCACGAGTGGAGATCATCTCGTACGGCGGAATCGAAGAGTTACGTCATCTGCGCGGCTGGGCGTCCAGGACCTGCTGGAGCGCCTCGAACTCCTCGACGCATTTGCCGGAGCCGAGCGCCACGCTGTCCAGCGGGTCCTCGGCGATGTGGATCGGCATACCGGTCTCCCGGCGCAGCCGCTCGTCGAGGCCGCGCAGCAGGGCGCCGCCGCCGGTCAGCACGATGCCCCGGTCCATGATGTCGCCCGACAGCTCCGGCGGGCACTTGTCGAGGGTCGTCTTGACCGCGTCGACGATCGCGTTGACCGGCTCCTCGATCGCCTTGCGGACCTCGGCGGCCGAGATGACCACGGTCTTCGGCAGACCGGAGACCAGGTCCCGGCCACGGACTTCGGTGTGTTCGTCGGCGTCGAGGTCGTACGCCGAACCGATCGTGATCTTGATCTGTTCGGCCGTGCGCTCACCCAGCAGGAGGCTGTACTCCTTCTTGATGTACTGGATGATCGCGTTGTCCAGCTCGTCGCCCGCCACGCGGATGGACTGGGCGGTGACGATGCCGCCGAGCGAGATGACGGCGACCTCCGTGGTGCCGCCGCCGATGTCCACCACCATGTTGCCCGTGGCCTCGTGGACCGGCAGGCCGGAGCCGATGGCGGCGGCCATGGGCTCCTCGATGATGTGCACCTGGCGGGCGCCTGCCTGGGAGGACGCCTCGATGACGGCGCGGCGCTCGACGCCCGTGATGCCCGAGGGCACGCAGACGACGACCCGCGGCCGGGCGAGATACCGCCGCTTGTGGATCTTCAGGATGAAGTAGCGGAGCATCCGCTCGGTGATCTCGAAGTCGGCGATCACGCCGTCCTTCAGCGGACGCACGGCGACGATGTTGCCCGGCGTGCGGCCGATCATCTTCTTCGCTTCGGCACCGACCGCGAGGATGCCACCGGTGTTGGTGTTGATCGCGACGACGGACGGTTCGTTGAGTACGATCCCGCGACCCCTGACGTACACCAGCGTGTTGGCGGTCCCGAGGTCGACAGCCATGTCACGGCCGATGAACGACATTGAGTTCCCCATCAGGATTCGTCTGGCCTTCCCCGGTAGCTTTTGAGGGCGTTTCAGGTACGGCGAAGTGGGTGCTGTGACGTGAAGGCTTCCATGGTAGACGCGCTTTCACGAACACTGCGGGAGGGTCTCCGCCATTGTCAGCAGATGATGTGTCCCCGCGCTTGTGGAGACGGGCGTTCGGGGGCGCTCGTTCCCTCGATCGTCGCTGTTACGCGCGACCCGGGAAGAAGATCTTGACCTCGCGCTCGGCGGACTCCTCGGAGTCGGAGGCGTGGATCAGGTTCTCGCGGACGATGACGCCGTAGTCGCCCCGGATGGAGCCGGGCGCGGCGGCGATCGGGTCGGTGGGGCCGGCCAGGGCGCGCAGCCCCTCGACGACCCGCTCACCCTCGACGATCATGGCCACGACCGGGCCGGAGGCCATGAACTCCACGAGCGGCTCGTAGAACGGCTTGCCCTTGTGCTCACCGTAGTGCTGCTCCAGCGTGTCCTGGTCCAGGGTGCGCAGTTCCAGCGCGGTGATCTGCCAGCCGGCCTTGCGCTCGATGCGGCTGATGATCTCGCCGGTCAGGCCGCGACGGACGGCGTCGGGCTTGAGGAGGACGAGGGTGCGCTGGCTCACGGGGTGACTCCTTACGACTGACGTGCGGTGGGACGAGGTTACAAGGTCACGGGCCCCGATTGTCACGCAGCGTCAGCGGAAGCGGAGGAGGATTCCGCGGCCGCCGCGAATCTCGCCTTCGCCTCGTCCACCTTCCTCCCGAAGTGCACCGATGCCCACCACAGCGCCGCGAAGACCACGCCCATGAAATACATCGTCGGGACGAAGACGCCGGACGCGATCAGGGCGAGCTGCAGCGCCCAGCCGAGGGCGACGCCGCCCGGCCGGGTCACCATGCCGCACAGCAGCACGCACAGCACCATCGCGATGCCGCTGACCAGCCACACCGTCGACGTGGACAGGTCGGGGTCCTTCATGGCGACGAGGCCGGCGAACCCGATGATGAAGAACTCGCCGATCAGGGTCGACGCGCAGAGCGTACGCATGTCGTTCTCAGCCCTTTCCGAGCAGCAGCCGGGCCTCGCCGACCGTGATGACGGAGCCGGTGACCAGCACGCCGCCACCGGTGAACTCGCCCTCCTCCTCGGCCAGCGTGATCGCGGCCTCCAGGGCGTCGGGCAGCCGCGGCTCGACCTGGACCCGCTCCTCGCCGAACACCTCGACGGCGATCGCGGCCAGCTCGTCCGCGTCCATGGCGCGGTGGCTGGAGTTCTGGGTGACGACGACCTCCGTGAAGAGCGGTTCGAAGGCCTCCAGCAGCCCCCGCACGTTCTTGTCGCCGCTCGCGCCGACCACCCCGATCAGCCGGCTGAAGTCGAACGCCTCCCGTACGGCCTCGGCCGCCGCCTCGGCGCCGGCCGGGTTGTGCGCGGCGTCCAGCACGACGGTCGGGGAGCGCCGTACGACCTCCAGGCGACCCGGCGAGGACACGGACGCGAACGCCTTGCGGACCGTGTCGACGGCGAGCGGCTCGGCGCGCTGCGCGCCCACCCCGAAGAACGCCTCCACGGCGGCGAGGGCGACGGCCGCGTTGTGCGCCTGGTGGGCGCCGTGCAGCGGGAGGTACACCTCGTGGTACTCGCCGCCCAGGCCGCGCAGGGTGAGCATCTGCCCGCCGACGGCGACCTGCCGGGCCACCACCCCGAACTCCAGCCCCTCCCGGGCGACCGTGGCGTCCACCTCGACGGCCTTCTTCAGCAGCACCTGCGCCGCGTCCACCGGCTGCTGCGCCATGATCACCGTGGCGTCCTGCTTGATGATGCCGGACTTCTCGCCGGCGATCTCCCCGGTGGTCCCGCCGAGCCGGTCGGTGTGGTCCAGGCCGATGGGCGTGATGACGGCTACGTCACCGTCGATGACGTTCGTCGCGTCCCAGGAGCCGCCCATGCCGACCTCGACGACGGCCACGTCGACGGGCGCGTCCGCGAACGCGGCGTACGCCATGCCGGTCAGCACCTCGAAGAACGACAGCCGGTACTCCTGCTGCGCGTCGACCATCTCGACGTACGGCCTGATGTCCTGGTACGTCTCGACGAACCGCTCGGCGGAGACCGGCGCGCCGTCCAGGCTGATCCGCTCGGTGATCGACTGCACGTGCGGGCTGGTGTACCGGCCGGTGCGCAGCTCGAAGGCGCCGAGCAGGGCCTCGATCATGCGGGCGGTGGAGGTCTTGCCGTTCGTCCCGGTGATGTGGATCGAGGGGTACGACCGCTGCGGCTCGCCCAGTACGTCCATCAGCGCGGCGATGCGGCTGACGGAGGGCTCCAGCTTGGTCTCGCCCCAGCGGCCGGCCAGCTCCGCCTCGACCTCGCGCAGCGCCCTGTCGACCTCGGGGTCCTCGGGGCGGGCCGGCACATCGGCCTGCGGCGCGCCGCCCTGGGTACGGAGGGTGCGGCTGCCGGCCTCGATGACGGCGAGGTCGGGGTCGCGGGTGGTCTCCGCCTCGACGATCTCGTCGAAAGGGTCGACTCCGTCGGGGCGGTCGACTCCGTCGGGGCCGTCGAAGGGGCCGGGCTGGTCGGTACCGGGGGTGTCACTCACGGGGCCAGTCTACGGACGTGCGGTGACAAAGGTGGGGGTGCCTTTGGGTGGGGGTGCCTTGGGTGGTGGGTGAGTGCGGGTGCGTGGTGGCTGGTCGCGCCCACGCGGCGGAGCCGCATATCGACACAGCCCCGCGCCCCTTAGTGGGTGCAGTCCCGTCGGCTGGTACGGCGCCCTGCGTTGACGCGGTTCCTTCGTAGCCGCGGGCATGCGTGCCGCTTGGGGCGGCACGGGTGGGCGCGGGGGAGACTTTTGAGCGGGGGCGCCTGGTCCGGCGCCCGGGTGCGCGTAGGCCCCCGGGGCCTTGAGGGCTCCGGGGGCCTGTGGGGCGTGCCGCTACGCCGGCGGCAGCTTGGCCAGCTGGGCGGTGATGCGGGCGATGTCCTCCTCGGCCTTGGCCAGGCGCGTGCGGATCTTGTCCACCACGTTCTCCGGGGCCTTCGCCAGGAACGCCTCGTTGCCCAGCTTGCCCGTGGCCTGGGCCTTCTCCTTCTCGGCGGCAGCCAGGTCCTTCGCGAGCCGCTTGCGCTCGGCGGCCACGTCGATCGTGCCGGACAGGTCCAGCGCGACCTCGGCACCGGAGACCGGCAGGGTCGCCGTCGCCGTGAAGGAGTCACCCTCCGGCTGGAGGCGCAGCAGCTGGCGGATGGCCGCCTCGTGCGGCGACAGCGCCGTACCGTCCAGCTTCAGGCGGGCCGGCACCCGCTGCCCCGGCTGCAGCCCCTGGTCGGCGCGGAACCGGCGGACCTCGGTGATGACGGACTGGAGCGTGGAGATCTCCTGCTCGGCCGCCGCGTCCCGGAAGCCGCCCGGTGCGTCAGCACCAGGAACGGACACAGCCTTCGGCCACTCGGCGACGACGACGGACTCGCCGCCGGTGAGGGTGGTCCACAGGGTGTCGGTCACGAACGGGACGACCGGGTGCAGCAGCTTGAGCGTCACGTCCAGGACCTCGCCGAGGACGCGCTGCGAGACCTTCGCCGGCTCGCCGCCCGCCTGGAACACAGTCTTCGACAGTTCGACGTACCAGTCGAAGACCTCGTCCCACGCGAAGTGGTAGAGGGCGTCGGACAGTTTGGCGAACTGGAAGTCCTCGTAGAACCCGTCGACTTCGGCGACCGTCTTGTTGAGCCGGGAGAGGATCCACCGGTCGGTGGCCGACATCTGCTCCGGGGCGGGCAGCGGGCCCTCGACCGTCGCGCCGTTCATCAGCGCGAAACGCGTCGCGTTCCAGATCTTGTTGGCGAAGTTGCGGGACGCCTGGACCCAGTCCTCGCCGATCGGCACGTCCGTGCCGGGGTTGGCGCCGCGGGCCAGGGTGAAGCGGACGGCGTCGGAGCCGTAGCGGTCCATCCAGGTCAGGGGGTCGACGGCGTTCGGGTTGGACTTCGACATCTTCTTGCCGAACTCGTCCCGGACCAGGCCGGTGAGCGCGATGGTGTGGAAGGGCACCTTGCCGTCCATCGCGTACAGGCCGAACATCATCATTCGGGCGACCCAGAAGAAGATGATGTCGTGGCCGGTGAGCAGGACGTCGGTCGGGTAGAACTTCCGCAGGTCCTCGGTCTGCTCGGGCCAGCCGAGCGTGGAGAACGGCCACAGGCCGGAGGAGAACCAGGTGTCGAGGACGTCGGAGTCCTGGGTCCAGCCCTCTCCGGTCGGCGGCTCGTCGTCGGGGCCGACGCAGACGACCTCGCCGTCGGGGCCGTACCAGATCGGGATGCGGTGGCCCCACCACAGCTGGCGCGAGATGCACCAGTCGTGCATGTTGTCGACCCAGTCGAAGTAGCGCTTCGACAGGTCCGCGGGGTGGATCTGCACCCGGCCGTCGCGAACGGCGTCGCCGGCGGCCTGGGCGAGCGGGCCGACCTTGACCCACCACTGCATCGACAGGCGCGGCTCGACCGTGGTCTTGCAGCGGGAGCAGTGCCCCACGGAGTGCATGTACGGGCGCTTCTCGGCGACGATGCGGCCCTGTTCCTTGAGCGCGCCGACGACGGCCGAGCGGGCCTCGAAGCGGTCCAGGCCGAGGAAGGGGCCGTGGACCGTGATGACGCCGTGCTCGTCCATGATCGTGAGGGCGGGCAGGTCGTGGCGCTGGCCGATGGCGAAGTCGTTCGGGTCGTGAGCCGGGGTGACCTTGACGGCGCCCGTGCCGAACTCGGGGTCGACGTGCTCGTCGGCGACGACCGGGATGGTCCGGTCGGTCAGCGGCAGCTTGATGCGCCTGCCGACGAGGTGCCGGTAGCGCTCGTCCTCGGGGTGGACCGCGACGGCCGTGTCACCGAGCATCGTCTCGGCGCGAGTGGTGGCGACGACCAGGGAGTCCTCGCCCTCGCCGTACCGGATGGAGACCAGTTCGCCCGCGTCCTCCTGGTACTCCACCTCGATGTCCGAGATGGCCGTCAGGCAGCGGGGGCACCAGTTGATGATGCGCTCGGCGCGGTAGATCAGCTCGTCGTCGTAGAGCTTCTTGAAGATGGTGAGGACGGCCTTGGACAGGCCCTCGTCCATGGTGAACCGCTCGCGGTCCCAGTCGACGCCGTCGCCGAGGCGCCGCATCTGGCCGAGGATCTTGCCGCCGTACTCCTCCTTCCACCGCCAGACGCGCTCGACGAACTCCTCGCGGCCCAGGTCGTGGCGGGACTTGCCCTCCTCGGCGAGCTGCTGCTCGACCTTGTTCTGGGTGGCGATGCCGGCGTGGTCCATGCCCGGCAGCCACAGCGCCTCGTAACCCTGCATGCGCTTGCGGCGGGTGAGGGCGTCCATGAGGGTGTGCTGGAAGGCGTGGCCCAGGTGGAGCGAGCCGGTGACGTTGGGCGGCGGGATGACGATGGTGTACGCCGGCTTGTCACTCTTGGCATCGGCGGCGAAGTAGCCCCGCTCTACCCAGCGCTCGTACAGCGGCCCCTCTACGTCGGCCGGCGCGTACTGGGTCGGCAGTTCGGTGTCGGGCGCGGGTGGCTGCTGCGATGCGTTCTCGGTCACGGGGTCAGTTTAGAGGTGTCATGGAAGGGTCCCGAAACGCGTTTGTTCTTTGGCATCCTCCCGGCAGTGACCTGCAGGGATTCCTTGTAGCCCTCGATATCCGAGCATGGCCGAGCCACAGCGGACGAGGGGTTCAGGGGTTCACGCGTGCGCCCCGTATACCCGTACGGGGCATGGCAGGCCGGGCTCGGCCTGTCGATGCGTGCTGTGCACCGCAGTGCCCTGCGGCAGAAGTCTTGCCCATCCGATCGGGGCAGGCCCGAGTGAGGATGACGACGGAGGCGTTGTGGTCCGCGTCATCCGTGTGCCCGCATCCTGTGCAGACGAAAGTATCCCGGTTGATCCGCGATGCGGGGTTCCAGAGATTGCAGGCACCGCAGGTCTGCGACGTCCTGGCCGGTGGCACTAGAACCAGTTCGGATCCGTAGGCCGGGCACTTATAGGCAAGCTGTCGTCGCCGCTCACCTGGAGAATTGTCGAGAATCGCCCGGTTCAGGCCGGCCTTCTGAGAGACCTGTGCGCCGGGCTCGCACTGCGTGCCCCTGGCGCTGCGCGTCATCTGCTTCACACGAAGATCCTCAATGGCGACCAAGCCGTGGCTCTTGGCCAGGTCCGTGGTGAGCTTGTGCGTGAAGTCCAGTCGGCGGCGGGCTTGCCGCGCCTTCAGCTCCGCGATGGCACGGAGCGTGCGTCGCAGTCGGTTGCTGTACTTGCCCCTTCGGTGCCTCTTGGCTTCCCGGATCTGCCTTTCTCTGCGCCGTTCCAGCCCCACTAGCCTCCGCTGCTCGCCTTTGGTCAGCGACTCCGCCATGAGCCGAGGCTCTGTTTCATCCGAGAGAAACGCCGCCTGCTTCACACCGAAATCAACGCCCACAGCCGGCTGCTTGTTCGGCAGCATTGCGACCGTTCCACTATGGACGCCGAAACTGATGTACCAACGTCCAGTCGCATCCCTTCGGATCACCGCGTTCTTGATACGACCGCCAAGGGGGCGGGTGAGCCGGAACTTGACCTCTCCAAGCTTCGGGACGCGCACAGAAGCCCATTTACGGTTCAGCTTGGTCACGCGGACAGCCTGTCCGGGGAAGGGGATCGCCAAGCGCGACGTGCGCTTCTTGAAGCGAGGAAATGCTGCTGGATGCTCCGGGTTCCAGAAGTTCTGATACGCCTGGTCCAGATGCCTGAGTACCTGTTGGGGTACCTGGGAGGGAAGGGCAGCAATCCAGCCGAGGTCGTGACGAGCCTGAGTCAGGTAGCGGCACTGTTCATCAGCGCGCAGGGTCTTGCGCCGCTGCTCGTAGACGTAGAGCCGTTGTTCCAGAGCAACGTTCCATACGGCGCGACAGGTATGCCCCCAGTTACCGAGCTTCTCGGCCTGTTGTGGCGTGGGATGCAGACGGTACTTGCGACCGGCATTAGCCGGAGCCTTGACCTGCCCACCTGGACGCCCGACCTTCTTCCCCGTCATCCGCACCCGCAACCCGCCCAACTGGCCTCACTTTTGGTCTCCGACGCACCCACGGTACGACAGACAGGTTGAACTTGTCTGTCGTACCGTGAAATCCATGACAGACGATCGACTCACACCCGCAGAGGCCGCAGCGAGGCTCGGCATATCGCGGGAAGCCGTGTACGTCCTCAACTCGAGGAAGGGAAACGGGTTTCCGGAGCCCGTCCACGTCGGCCGGACTCCCATGTGGACGCCAGTACAGTTGGACACCTGGAGAGCGGCCCACCCCTCGAAGGGAACCGCAGGGAAGCGCCGCTCGGACCTCGGCACGCCGCAGGGAGGTCCGCCTCCCCAGTCGCACAACCTCCGCACTTTCATGGCGTTCACGACGAGGCTCCACCAGCCGATCCTTACATCCGACATGCATGATCTCGCCGAGGGTGCTATGTGCTCAGTCGCGCAAGAACTCCACCTGGAGATCGAAGAGTTCATTGGGGGCCCCGATCTTGTCCAGGTCACCGTGACATACCCGGTCCATGTGTCCGTCGCAAACCTGGCCAGACGACTTAGAGGAGCATCTAGTCGTGCGATACGACAGTCACACGGCATCAGAGGATATATCTGGGCAAATCAGTACTATGCAGCGTCCGTCAACTCGCAGTAACCAACCGGGCCAAGTCGGCTTGTCTGACATCTGGAACAGCCTGTCAATAACTAGGCATCAATCCCCCCCCCCGGACGCCCCGCCCTCGCTCCCCTTCCGTCAAGATGTTCGGAACACATGAGCAACTGGAGGGGAACCCAGTAATGAGCTACAACCAGCCGGGCCCGTACGGCGGGCAGCAGCCCCAGCAACCCGGACCGTACGGCCAGCCCGGCCCCTACGGCCAGCAGCCGCCGCAGACCCCACAGCCCGGCTATGGCTACCCTCAGCAGGCCCCGTCGCCTCA
The DNA here is from genome assembly GCF_004124325.1 of Streptomyces sp. L2. Lineage (NCBI taxonomy): Bacteria > Bacillati > Actinomycetota > Actinomycetes > Kitasatosporales > Streptomycetaceae > Streptomyces > Streptomyces sp. L2. The sequence goes on along the minus strand of NZ_QBDT01000001.1, from coordinate 5,361,260 downwards.
GTCCGGATACGGCTACCCTGGCCAGGCCTCGCAGGGCGTCCCGCAGCAGCCCAACCCGTACGGACAGCAGCAGCCTTACGGTCAAGGCCCATACGGTCAGCAACCCTATGTGTCCTCGCAGCCGCCCATGTCGAGCGGCGGCGGTGGTAAGAAGACGGGCCTGATCATCGGTGCCGTGGCCGTCGTGGTGGCGATCGGTGTGGGCGTGGCCTTCGCGATGGGCAGGAGTGGCAGCACCAGCGGGGGTATCACGGACGACGGCGCGCACAAACTGGTGGCGAAGGCGACCGTTCTCAGCGGAGAGTATAAGAAGAGCGGTAACGGCGAGACCGACACAATGACCGAGGACGACGTCAAGGACGCGGAGTCCTGGGGGGTCAAGAGCCCCAAGGACGTCAGCGCCGCCTACACGTCGGGATCAGGCCTTACGGCGAAGAACCTTATGTTCGCCGGTGTGTACGGCACGATCGACGACCCGGAAAAGGCTGTCGACGCAATGTTCGCCAAGTCGAAGGAGAGCTCCGCGAAGGACTCCCCCTCCGATGGCAAGCTGGTGGGAAGCCCGCAGGAGGTCAAGCCGCCAGGCTTCTCAAACGGCATCATGAAGTGCCAGTACGTGGAGTCCACATCATCCGGCAAGACCACAAAGATGCCGTTCTGCATCTGGGGCGACCACAGCACGCTCGTGTATGTGATCTCGTACGACGTCGCGTCCGTCGCCGTTGGCAAGGCCGCTTCGCTCGACGACGCCGCCGCCCTGGCCGCCAAGCTCCGCAACGACGTGCGTGTCACGGCGTAGCCTGCGTTCTGCGAGTGGCCGCCCGGCCCTTCGCTGGGCGGCCACTTCTCGTTCCGTTCAGCGCCTTCGGTAGATTTGCCTCAAGCCTCCTAGCAGGCCCGCCGCTTGACGGGGGCTCAGCCGCACAGCTCCGTGCCTCTGATCTTGCTCAAGTCCCTGGGCAAGCACCGGGAGCAGGCTTAGGTTCATCCCTGGCACGCCACACCCACTGACCACGGGAGAACCTTCAACATGCGTACGTCTATACGCACTCTGGCTGGGATATCACTGGCCACCTTCGCCGTCGTAGGGCTGACCACAGGAGCATCAGCCAGCGCCGATCAGCAGAACAACAAGCGGGGGATTCATCAGCACGAGACCCGCCAGCAGGCCTATGAGAGGCAGCTCCGCGCCGGCCAGCCCACGCCTGTCACTCCCCAGGAGGCACGCACCTACGACGAGACCAAGACTTTCCTCGCCGCCGCCCGTAATAATGGAGAGTCGGCCAAGAAGATCAACGACCTGCTGACATCCGGCTACTGGGCCGGATATCCCGTCAGCGAGACTGTCACCAAGATGGCCGTCACTCCCTCCGCCACGTCTGTCACTCAGACCACGACGACCACCATCGTCGACTCCGCCTACAGCAAGCCGGCCGCCCCGGAGACCAGGACCGCCGTCATCCCCGCCGCTGCCAGCAAAACCTACTGCTGGAACCCCGGCGCCACGTACAGCCTCCGCGCGGCTGACGGTAGACGGTATGCGTACTTCCAGGAGTCAGAACACTTCTGCACGCGAGGCAGCAGTATCGTCAGCCACGACGGGTCACCCACCATGCACCACAAGGTGTACGACTGGGCCGGCCTGCTCGGTTGGTCCTGGGAGGGCCTGGACCGCAGCGGTTCCAAGGGACCAGAATTCTACACATATCACAAGAACAAGCACGGCGGCCTGCAGACCTGGCGCAGGGGCGACTTCAAGTACGACCCGACTCACCTCGACATCGGATCCCTTCACCGCTATCCCTGGATCCACATCTACGGCCACGGTGACGGCAGCGACATCGTCACTTGGGGTAGGTAAGAATGGGTCACCAGCAGAGTAGGCCACGTTATGGTCGGCGCTCACTGCTGCTCTCCTGGTCACGAACGCTCATTCTGTAGCTGCCCGGCCCCGTTGTACGGCAGCAGCTCAGTGGCCCGCGTCTTCTCAGATCATCTGCATGTTCCCGATACAGGCAGTTTCCAGTAGTTGTCGCAACATATGAGGGCACGCTGGCAGCGACTGATACAAGCAAAGGCTCGGCTAGGTTTTCCCGGCCGAGCCTTTGCCATGAACGGCGGCCCTTTACAAGCCCGCCCCAAGGGTCAGCATCCCGTCATTGCGGGGCCTTTTAGGATCGACGCCCCCTGGGATTCCTTTCGCTACCAAGCAGGAGAGGTACAGCGACAAGCATCGGGCAGTCACCCGCAGGCGAGTCGAATATCCGGACGCTCCCATGCCCTGTCTACGCCGTCTTCTGCTCCCCAGTCCCCCGCCCCCGGGCGTCGCGGGGGATCAGGGTGGGGTTGACGTTGGAGTGGACGACGTCGGCTGTGATGACGACTCGGGCGACGTCCTTGCGGGACGGGACCTCGTACATGACCGACATCAGGACCTCTTCCATGATGGCGCGCAGGCCGCGGGCGCCGGTCTGGCGGAGGATGGCCTGGTCGGCGATGGCTTCGAGGGCCTCGCGTTCGAAGTCCAGTTCCACGCCGTCGAGTTCGAAGAGGCGCTGGTACTGCTTGACCAGGGCGTTGCGGGGCTCGACGAGGATCTGGAGGAGCGCTTCGCGGTCGAGGTTGTGGACCGAGGTGATCACCGGGAGGCGGCCGATGAACTCGGGGATCATGCCGAACTTGACCAGGTCCTCCGGCATGACGTCCTCGAAGACGTCCTTGTCCTCCCGCTCGCGCTTGGACAGGATCGTCGCGCCGAAGCCGATGCCCTTGGCGCCCGCGCGGGCTTCAATGATCTTCTCCAGGCCGGCGAAGGCACCGCCCACGATGAACAGCACGTTCGTCGTGTCGATCTGGATGAACTCCTGGTGCGGGTGCTTGCGGCCGCCCTGGGGCGGGACCGAGGCCGTGGTGCCTTCGAGGATCTTGAGGAGCGCCTGCTGGACGCCCTCGCCGCTGACGTCCCTCGTGATCGACGGGTTTTCGCTCTTCCGGGCGACCTTGTCGATCTCGTCGATGTAGATGATCCCGGTCTCGGCCTTCTTGACGTCGTAGTCCGCGGCCTGGATCAGTTTGAGGAGGATGTTCTCGACGTCCTCGCCCACATAGCCCGCCTCGGTCAGCGCCGTGGCGTCCGCGATCGCGAACGGGACGTTCAGCATGCGGGCCAGGGTCTGGGCGAGGAGGGTCTTGCCGGAGCCCGTGGGGCCGAGCAAGAGGATGTTGGACTTGGCCAGTTCGATGGCGTCCTCGCGGCCCTGCGCGCCGCCGTTCTCGCCGGCCTGGACCCGCTTGTAGTGGTTGTACACCGCGACGGAGAGCGCCTTCTTGGCCGCTTCCTGGCCGACCACGTAGCCCTCGAGGAACTCGTAGATCTCGCGGGGCTTGGGCAGCTCCTCCCAGCGGACCTCGCTGGTCTCGGCCAGCTCCTCCTCGATGATCTCGTTGCAGAGGTCGATGCACTCGTCGCAGATGTACACACCGGGCCCTGCGATGAGCTTCTTGACCTGCTTCTGGCTCTTGCCGCAGAACGAGCACTTGAGCAGATCGCCGCCGTCACCGATGCGTGCCACGGTGTGCTTCCCCTTCGCCTGGGAGACGCCTGGACACGGGTTCCAGCGGCTCCTGGTGCTGCCTTATGTCCGACGGTACCTTGCCGGGCCCGGTGTTCGGGCCCCCCTTGGCACGGTTCACTGTGATGTGGGCCGTGCCAAGGGCGCGGAGACTACGGCTTCCCGCGTCAGCGGACCGCCTCGTTGTTCAGCTTGCGGGTGGAGATGATCTGGTCGACGAGGCCGTACTGCAGCGCCTCCTCGGCCGTGAGGATCTTGTCGCGCTCGATGTCCTCGCGGACCTTCTCGATCGGCTGGCTGGAGTGCTTGGCGAGCATGTCCTCCAGCTGCTGGCGCATCCGGGTGAACTCGTTGGCGATGATCTCCAGGTCGGAGAGCTGCCCCCGGCCGGTGGAACCCGCCGGCTGGTGGATCAGCACGCGCGAGTTCGGCAGCGCCATGCGCTTGCCCGGCGTACCCGCGGCGAGCAGGATGGCCGCGGCGGAGGCCGCCTGGCCCATGCACACCGTCTGGATGTCGGGCTTCACGAACTGCATCGTGTCGTAGATCGCCGTCAGGGCGGTCATGTCGCCGCCCGGGCTGTTGATGTAGATCGAGATGTCCCGGTCGGGGTCCATCGACTCCAGGCACAGCAGCTGCGCCATGACGTCGTTGGCGGAGGCGTCGTCGATCTGGACGCCCAGGAAGATCACGCGCTCCTCGAAGAGCTTCGCGTACGGGTCGTACTCGCGGACGCCCTGGGAGGTGCGCTCGACGAAGCGCGGGATGACGTAGCGGCTCTCGGGGCGAGGCCCTTCGTACATGCCGCTGGCGGCGCCGGGGAAGTTGCTCATGAGGGTGTTCACCGTCCTGGTGGCGTTCTGGGGGCTGGGGTCGTGGCGGTGCGTGGCGTGGCCGGGCCGGTCAGGCACCGGTGCCGCCGCCTCCCGGAATGCCCGAGGCGTGCGTGATGATCTCGTCGATGAGACCGTAGTTCTTGGCCTCTTCGGGGGTGAACCAGCGGTCCCGGTCGGCGTCGCGGAGGATCGTCTCCTCCGTCTGGCCGGAGTGCAGCGCCGTCAGCTCGGTCATGGTCTTCTTGGTGCGCAGCAGGTACTGGGCCTGGATCTTGATGTCCGAGACCGTACCGCCCAGGCCCGCGGAGCCCTGGTGCATCATGATGTCGGTGTGCGGGAGGGCGAAGCGCTTGCCGGCCGTACCACCGGTGAGCAGGAACTGCCCCATCGAGGCGGCCATGCCCATGCCGATCGTGACCACGTCGTTCGGGATGTACTGCATGGTGTCGTAGATCGCCATGCCGGCCGTCACCGAGCCGCCGGGGCTGTTGATGTAGAGGTAGATGTCCTTGGCCGGGTCGGCGGCGAGGAGCAGCAGCTGAGCGGTGATCTTGTTGGCGATGTCGTCGTCGACCTGCTGGCCGAGGAAGATGATCCGCTCGCCCAGCAGCCGGTTGTAGACCTGGTCGCCGAGGCCGCCACCGATGGAAGGCTCGCCGGCGGCGGAGGGCATCAGATTCGTCACGTATCCACCTGCTCGCTCTTGCGACGGCGTGGAGCCGTCTCACGTGTTCCCTACGGGGTCTGGTGCGGGGGCTTCAGGAGACTCCCCTGCCCCCGTACTCATGGACCCTAACGCGCGGGTCCCTTCGGGGAATCCCGGAGAAGGGGGTGTTCGCCGGGGGCGTAGCGGTGTGCGGGTGCGGCGAGGGGGCTGCGGTGCGTGTTCGGGTGCGGGCGCGTTGTGGTTGCTCGCGCCCACGCGGCGGAGCCGCAGATCGACACAGTCCCGCGCCCCTTTGGGTTGGTGGGGCGGGCCGGAGACGCACGACGGGCCCCGGGGTCGTCCCCGGGGCCCGTCTCAGGCATTCAGCGTCGCCGGGGCTCAGGCCTCGGTCGGCTCGTCCGTGGTGGCCTCGGCCTCTACGGCCTCGGTCTCCTCGTCCTCGTCGTCGTCGAGGTCGATGACCTCGCCGTTGGTGTCCTTGACCGTGGCCTTCTCGACCACGACGGCCAGGGCCTTGCCGCGGGCGACCTCGCCGACCAGGAGCGGAACCTGGCCGCCCTCGACGACGGCCTGGGCGAACTGGTCGGGGGACATGCCGGAGGAGGCGGCGCGCCGCATGAGGTGCTCGGTGAGCTCCTCCTGGTTGACGTTGAGCTTCTCCGTCTTGACCAGCTCGTCGAGGACGAACTGGGTCTTGATGCCCTTGACCGCGGCCTCGCGGGTCTCGGTGTCGAACTCCTCGGCGGTCTTGCCCTGGATCTCCAGGTACTTGTCGAGGGTGAGGCCCATCTGGCCGAGCTGGTGGTGCTCCAGGTTGTGCTTGCGGGTGTTGATCTCGTCCTCGAGCAGCTTCTCGGGGACGGGGACCTCGACCAGCTCCAGGAGCTTCTCCAGGACGCGCTCCTGCGCCTGGGTGGCCTGGTCGTACTGCTTCATGTCGGCCAGGCGCTTGCGGCTGTCGGCCTTCAGCTCGTCCAGGGTGTCGAACTCGGAGGCGAGCTGCGCGAACTCGTCGTCCAGCTCGGGCAGTTCGCGGGCGGCGACCTGGGTGACCTTGACGGTGACCTCGGCCTCCCTGCCCGCGGCGGAGCCGCCCTTCAGCTCGGAGGTGAAGGTCGCCTCGCCGTCGGCGGACAGGCCCTTGACGGCGTCGTCGATGCCGTCGAGCAGCTCGCCGGAGCCGATGGTGTAGGAGACGCCGCTGGCGATGCCGTCCTCCAGCACCTCGCCGTCGACCTTGGCCTCCAGGTCGATGGTGACGACGTCGCCGTCCTCGGCGGCACGCTCGACCGGGGAGGTGGAGGCGAAGCGCTCACGGAGCTGCTCGACCGACTTCTCGACGTCCTCGTCGGTGACCTCGACGGCGTCGACCTCGACCTCGATGCCCGAGTAGTCCGGGATCTCCAGGGCGGGGCGGACGTCGACCTCGGCGGTGAAGTTCAGCGTCTCGCCGTCCTTCAGCTCGGTGATGTCGACCTCGGGCTGGCCCAGGGGGTTCAGCTCGGCCTCGTTGACCGCCTCGGTGTAGAACTTCGGGAGCGCGTCGTTGACGGCCTCCTCCAGCACCGCACCGCGGCCGAACCGCTGGTCGATGACGCGGGCCGGGATCTTGCCCTTGCGGAAGCCCTTCACCGTGACCTGCTGGTTGATCTTCTTGTACGCCGCGTCGAGGCTGTCCTTGAGCTCCTCGAAGGGCACCTCGACAGTGAGCCGAACCCGGGTCGGGTTCAGGGTCTCCACGGCGCTCTTCACGGTTCGGTCTCCTTGTGGCTGACTTCTCGGGTTCTGCCGGGGCCTGACAGGTCCGGCGGATTTAGCCGCCCGGAGGAGTTCGTAGGCCATGGGGCCGAGGACACACGGGCGCGCAGCTTGCATAGTAACCGCAGCCGCTCAGCGCCCCAAAAGGCGATCATCGCGGTGGGGCGTCACGGCGAGTGAGCCGGTGGTCGGGGTGGCGGGATTTGAACCCACGGCCTTCCGCTCCCAAAGCGGACGCGCTACCAAGCTGCGCCACACCCCGTCTGGTGCGACACGTAGGGTACATGGCCCGGACCGCCGCGTCGGCAGCTTTACCGGCGCCCCGCACGCGATACGCCGACACCGCCCGAACGCGTTGGCCTCCGCGGTGCGCGACCCGCTACGATGCACTCCAGTGCCGCGGTCACCGACCTGCGGCGCCGTGCTGCGGGCGTAGCTCAATGGTAGAGCCCTAGTCTTCCAAACTAGCTACGCGGGTTCGATTCCCGTCGCCCGCTCCAGACGACTCAGGGCCCGGCCGGAGGATCACCCCTCCGGCCTGGCCCTGATCGCGTCCCAGGGCCCGGATCAGCCCGGCCGAGCCGGTCGTGTCCCCCACGTGCCACGCGCCGGAGCGGGCGCTGCGGTCGGGGCGCCCGTCTCGGCGCCGGTCAGAAGTTGATCTGGTTGATCGTGTCCGCTATCGAGTTCAGGAAGCGGTTGATCGACGGGGCCATGCCCGTGGAGGCGAGGAAGAAGCCGAACAGGACGGCGACGATGGCCGGGCCGGGCTTGATGCTGCCGCCCCTCAGCAGCACGACGAGGATGATCGCCAAAAGCAGCACCACGGACAGTGAAATGGCCACAACAGATCACACCTTTGGTCGGTCCCTCTCCCGGCCCAGGGGCACGACCCCGCGCACCCCCGCCAGGACCATCGTGCCACCAACCGGGCCCCGGTATGCGGCTCGTGACACAACGTTGGCCAGGAGTCCTCGCCCGTCACGGCGTCGCACGGAAATTCGACCGGGCGTCCGGGCGTGAGATCAGGGGAAATTGAAGGCGTTGGTTTCCATGCCCACACATCTTGTGCACAGGCAATTCGAATTACCGAAGCGAGGGGTGCAAATCACCCTAACTGTCCGGATTAATTGGTACATCTGTGACGAATTGACGACCCTGACGCGTACTCATCTCACAGGCAAGTTCCCTCAAGAACGGGGTATCAGGAGGCGATACCAGGAATGACTTCGGGAGTTTTACGAATTCCCGTCACGACGCTAGGGTGCCTGAGATGTTTGACGCCGACCCGCCCCCCGGTCAGAGCCACGGAACCCTCCCTGAGGCACAGCCCCTGCCGGGTGCAGTGCTCAGTCCCCGGCAGTCCAGTGAGCCGGTGGCGAGACCCGGCAGGCAGCGCGACGCCTTCTTCGACAACGCCAAGTACCTGACGATCATGCTGGTGGCGATCGGCCACACCTGGGCGACGGTCAAGACCGGCAACCGCACGCTGCAGGCGGCGTACGACGTCGTCTACACCTTCCACATGCCAGCCTTCATCATCATCTCCGGCTACTTCTCCCGGAGTTTCGACCTCCGCCCGGACCGGCTCAAGCGGCTGATCACCGGCGTCCTCGTGCCGTACGTCATCTTCGAGACGGCCTACTCACTCTTCCGTATCTACGCCGGCCGTTCCGACGACCACAACATCAGCGTGCTCAACCCCTACTACCTGACCTGGTTCCTGTGCGCCCTGTTCATCTGGCGCCTGACCGCCCCGGTCTGGAAGCTGGTGCGCCATCCCCTGCCGATCGCCATCGGCCTGGCCATGCTGGGCTCTACGGCGTCGGTACTCGGCGGGGAGCTGGACCTGCACCGCGTTCTGCAGTTCCTCCCCTGTTTCGTGCTGGGGATGACCCTGAAGCCGGAGCACTTCCGCATGGTGCGCCGCCGGTCGGTGCGAATCCTGTCGGTTCCCGTGTTCGCGCTGGCGATGGCCGGTGCCTGGTGGGTCGTGCCCCGCGTGAACTCCTCCTGGGTCTACCGGGACGCCGCCGCCCAGGACCTGGGCGCGCCGTGGTGGGCCGGGCCCGTCATGGTGCCGGTGATGTTCGGCGGCGCCGTGCTGCTGACCGCGTGCCTCTTCTCCTGGGTGCCGAGCCGCAGGACCTGGTTCACCGCGCTCGGCACGGGCACGCTGTACGCCTATCTGCTGCACGGGTTCGTGGTCAAGAGCGCCAAGTACGCGGGCGTGTTCGAGACACCGTGGCTGCACCGCCCGCTCGGTGTCCTCCTGCTCACCGTCCTCGCGGCGTGCACGGCCACGCTGCTGTGCACCCCGCCCGTGCGCCGGGTGTTCCGCTTCGCCATGGAGCCGCGGATGGAGTGGGTCTTCAAACCGGACACCGGCGGACCGGCCCCCGACCGGCGGCAGCGGGAACGCGAACGCGAGCCCGTCGGCGCCTGAGCCCCTACTTCTGACCGACCTGCCCGGTCTGGCCGGTCTGGCCGACCTCACTGATCTGGCCGGTCTGGCCGACCTCACTGATCTGGCCGGTCAGACCGAGAAGCGCGCGCATCCGCGCGTACTTCTCGGTCAGTCGTGTTCGCGTGGCCTCGTCCAGGACCGCCAGCCGCCCGGGATCGGCGTTGTGGGCGAGGTCCGCCTCCTTCACGAGGCGGGCGCCCGGCGTGGCGAGGATGCGGTCCGCGTACGCCTCCGGCTCCTCCCCCGGCCGCTTGGTGAGGGCCCGTACGACCGCCTTGGTGCGCGGGGTCAGCGCGGCGGCCGCCAGCCACTCCTCGGTGAGCGCGTCGTCCTCGACGGAGTCGTGCAGCCAGGCCGCCGCGATCTGGTCGGCGTCGCCCCCGCGGGCGCGGACACCGGCGGCGACGGCCGCGAGGTGTTCGGCGTACGGCCGTCCCGCCTTGTCGGTCTGCCCCTCGTGGGCGGCGCGTGCGACGGCCTCGACCTCGGCCAGGGTGAGCAGCGGGGGCGGGTGCGCGGGCACGGTCACCTCTCTCAGCGGGCCGCGGCGAATGCCTCGCGGCAGATCAGCAGCAGCGCCCGGTCGTCGTTGACGTCCTTGGCCACCGCCTCGATGAGGTGCCAGGCGGCTCCGTGGAAGCCACCGGCGACATAGCGGTCGGCCTCGCCGGTGAGCCGGTCCATGCCCTCGACGATGTCCCGGTCGGACGTCTCCACCAGGCCGTCCGTGAACAGCATCAGCACGTCCCCGGGGCGCAGCGAGCCCTTCACGGGGTCGAACTGGGCGCCGTCGTAGACCCCCAGCAGCGGGCCCTCGGCGGCCTTCTCCTCCCAGCGGCCGCTGCCGGCGCTGAGCTGCAGGCCCGGCGGATGCCCGGCGGTGTACAGCTCGTAGTCCCCGGAGTCCAGGTCCAGCACCAGGTGGATGGAGGTGGCGAAGCCCTCCTCCCATTCCTGGCGGAGCAGGTAGCCGTTGGCGGCCGGGAGGAACGCGTGCGGTGGGAGCGAGCCGAGCAGGCCGCCGAACGCTCCGGACAGCAGCAGCGCGCGGGACCCGGCGTCCATGCCCTTGCCGGACACGTCCGTGAGGACGACCTCCAGGGTGCGGCCGCCGTTGGTGCGGGCGGCGACGACGAAGTCGCCGGAGAAGGACTGGCCGCCGGCGGGGCGGAGCGCCATCTCGTGGTGCCAGCCCTGCGGGAGTTTCGGCAGTTTGCTCTGCACCCGGATGCGCTCGCGCAGGTCGAACAGCATGGTGCCGCCGCGCCGCCAGGGCACGCCGACGCGGCTGCGGAACTGTGCCGTCAGCAGCCCGAAGAAGCCGCAGGCGGCGACCACCAGGACCACGCCGGGGGTGACCCGGCTGGGTCCCTCGGTGTAGGGGCCGAGCCGCACCGACTCCACGATCAGCGCGGTGGCCCCCGCCGCGTACAGGCCCAGCAGGCTGGCCGGGCGCAGCAGCAGGCCGCCGGCCACGATGGGCAGGACCAGGGTGGCCGGGGAGCACCACACCGAGTCGGCGAGCGTGAGGGCGGTGAGAACGGGGATGGTGAGCAGGAGGCCGACAAGGGCGATCCAGTCGGAGCCGTTGCCGCGGAAGTAGTCCACGGCGCTCCGGCGCAGGCCGACGCGGGCCCGGTGCCACTGCTTCCTGCACCGGGCCGTGAACGTATCGGCCTTCGCGCGCCGCTCTCGTCCTGCTGCCATTAGTTGGGGACCCTATCCATCGGACCGGCCACTTGGCACGGGAGGTCCCACTTGTCCCCCGTCCGAGGCTCAACTTCAGCGTTCAACAACATAGTCAACGGCACGGAGGGCCCGCGCGGGGCCGTCGGAGAGAAATTCGCTGGCTCGTCCCACAATGCCCTGATAGGCATGGGTCATGGCGGCAACCGATTTCACGCCCGCGCCGAGGGTGCTGCGGCAGGACGACTGGGACCTCTGGTACGGCACGCTGCTCCGCGCCTTCGGCGGTGTCGAGGAAGCGGCCGAGGAGCGGGAGTTGTGGCACTCCCTGACCGATTTCAACCGTTCCCTAGGGGTTTGGGACGGTGAGCGGTGTGTGGGTACGTCGGGGGCGTTCCGCTTCCGCGTGACCGTGCCGGGCGGCGCCCTCGTGCCGGCCGCGGGCGTCACGATGGTCGGCGTCGCGGCCACGCACCGGCGCCGGGGCGTGCTCACCTCGATGATGCGCCGGCAACTGGACGACGTGCGCTCCTGGGGCGAGCCGCTGGCGGTCCTGACGGCCTCCGAGCCCGCCATCTACGGCCGGTTCGGGTACGGCGCGGCCACCACCTGGCTCGCCGCCGAGATCGACACCGGCCGGGTGCGGCTGTCCGTCCCGCCGGGCACGGACGCCGTACGCCTGCGGTACGAGGAGCCGGCCGACGCCCTCGACGCGTGCGAGGCGGTGTACGGCGCGCTGGTCCCGGGCCGGCCGGGGATGCCGGCCCGGCAGCCGGGCTGGGAGCGGGTACGGCTGCTGGACCCGGCGAGCGAGCGGGGCGGGGCGTCGGCCCTGCAGTGCGTGGTCGCTGAGCGGGACGGCCAGGTGACGGGGTACGCGCGGTACGCGGTCAAGCCGGACTGGTCGCCCGCCGGCGCGCCTCACGGCACCGTGGTCCTCCGGGACCTCGGTGCGCTGGACCCGGCGAGCGAGGCGGCGCTGTGGCGGTTCCTGTGGGACATCGACCTGACGACGACGCTGCGTGTGCGGGCCCGCCCCGTGGACGACTCCTGGCTGCACCAGGTCTCCGACGCCCGTCGCTGCGAACCGCGCCTGCGGGACGGGCTGTACGTCCGTCTCGTCGACGTCGGTACGGCCCTCTCGGCGCGCACGTACCAGACGCCGGTGGATGTCGTGCTGGAGGTGGAGGACGCGTTCTGCCCCTGGAACGAGGGGCGTTGGCGGCTGACCGGTGACACGAAGGGAGCGTCCTGCGAACGGACCGCGGACCCGGCGGAACTGTCCCTGTCGGCACGGGAGTTGGGCGCGGCCTATCTCGGCGGCGTCTCGCTGTTGTCGCTGGCGTCGGCCGGGCGGGTACGGGAACTGCGGCCGGGCGCGCTGACGGAGGCGTCGGTGGCGTTCGGCTCGCCGGTGCCGCCGTGGCTGCCGCACGGGTTCTAGACGGACGCCCTGGACGGACGACCTAGACGGACCCCGAGGGTTTCTGGCAGGCCGGGCACCAGAAGAGGTTGCGGGCGGCGAGGTCCGCCGTGCGGATCCCGGTGCCGCAGAGGTGGCAGGGCTGGTTCGCGCGGCGGTAGACGTACACCTCGCCGCCGTGGTCGTCCACGCGCGGCGGGCGGCCCATCGCCTCGGGGGTGTGCTCGGGGCGGACGGTGTCGATGCGGTTGTGGCGGACGCCCTCGCGCATCAGGGCGACGAGGTCGGCCCATACGGTGTCCCACTCGGCCGGGGTGATGTCCCGGCCGGGGCGGTACGGGTCGATGCGGTGCCGGAACAGGACCTCGGCGCGGTAGACGTTGCCGACGCCGGCGATGACCTTCTGGTCCATCAGCAGGGCGGCGATGGTCGTACGGCTGCGGGAGACGCGCCGGTACGCGGCCGCCGGGTCGGCGTCCTCGCGCAGCGGGTCGGGGCCGAGGCGGTCGTGTATCGCCTGCTTCTCGGCGGGCGTGATCAGGGCGCAGGCGGTGGGGCCGCGGAGGTCGGTGTACGCGGTGTCGTTCGCGAGGCGGAGCCGGACGGTGTCCGTCGGCGGGGGCGCGGGGGTGGGGCCGAAGGTGACCTTGCCGAAGAGGCCGAGGTGGATGTGGACCCAGTGGTCCTCGCGGAACCGGAGGAAGAGGTGTTTGCCGTGGGCCTCGGTGGCGGTGAGGGGGGTGCCGGTGAGGAGGTCGGCGGCGTCGGAGAACTTGCCCTGCGGGCTGCTGACCGCGGGGGCGGTGTTCTGGAAGCAGTCGGCGTAGTCCTGAGCCAACCGATGGATGGTGTGCCCTTCCGGCAAGACGAGGTTCCCCTTTCCAACCAGTATTTTCCCACCCACCCACCCGACTCGGTAGGCCACAAAGGCACCGCCCCAACACAGGTACCCCCCGCCTACTCGGCGGGCCGGCGGGTCGGCGGGTCGGCGGGTCGGCGGGCCAAGCCCACACTCTCATCCGGGACAGAGTCGACGCGAGGCCGGGGCCGGAAGGCCGGGACCAGGGCCGGAAGGCCGGGACCAGGGCCGGAAGGCCGGGGCCAGGGCCGGAAGGCCGGAAGGCCGGGGAACTGGCTGGGCCGGGTGGCTGGGGCCCGAGCGCGCGTCTCACCCGGTTCGGCGTGCGGGTCACGCCCCCGCCTCACCTCACCCGGCCGGAGGCCGAAGCCCACATCCCACGTCACCCGGCCCACGGCGGGGTGAAGGGGGGTTGGGGCGCCTCTCGGCCGACCGAGTCGGGTGGGTGGGTGGGCGAAGGGGCCGAACCCCCGGAGGGTTACTGCTGGGGGTGGTGCGGGGGGATCGGGGGAAGGGTGCCCGTGGTCTCGTAGGACGACAGCATGTCGATGCGGCGGATGTGCCGCTCGTCGCCGGAGAACGGCGTGTTGAGGAAGACCTCGACGAACTTGGTCGCCTCCTCCTCGCTGTGCATCCGCGCCCCCACCGCCACCACGTTGGCGTTGTTGTGCTGCCGTCCCAGCGCCGCCGTCTCCTCGCTCCAGGCCAGCGCCGCGCGCACACCCTTCACCTTGTTCGCGGCGATCTGCTCCCCGTTCCCGGAGCCGCCGATCACGATGCCGAGGGCGTCGGAGTCCGCCGCCGCCCGCTCCGCCGCACGGAGGCAGAAGGGCGGGTAGTCGTCCTGGGCGTCGTAGATGTGGGGCCCGCAGTCGATGGGCTCGTGCCCCGCCGACTTCAGCCATTCGACGAGGTGGTTCTTGAGTTCGTAGCCCGCATGGTCGGAGCCGAGGTACACGCGCATGGGACGAGTGTGACACGCCCCCATCCAGGCGGCAGCTTCGGGTGCCGAGCAGGGAGAACACCATAAAAACCATGGAACCTCAAGGAAACCTCAAGTAACGATCTGGATTCAAAGGTTCCCGAATTCGTTCGCCTCAGATTCACTGGGCCGCCTCGTACACCGCTCGTGCGAGACCCCGTACACCGCCCCACCACGGCACCCCCGCTCGTACGGGAAACGCTCCTCCAGGCGCAAAGGAAATCCGTCCATGACCCCTGGTTCCGGACTTCAGGCAGGACTCAAGAACCGCCACCTCACGATGATCGCCATCGGCGGCGTGATCGGCGCCGGCCTCTTCGTCGGCTCCAGCTCCGGCATCGCCACCGCCGGCCCCGGCATCCTCGTGTCGTACGCCCTCGTCGGCACCCTCGTCGTCCTCGTGATGCGGATGCTCGGCGAGATGTCCGCCGCCAACCCGACCTCCGGCTCCTTCTCCGCGCACGCCGACCGCGCGCTGGGCCGCTGGGCCGGCTTCTCCATCGGCTGGCTCTACTGGTTCTTCTGGGTCGTCGTCCTCGCCGTCGAGGCGAGCGCCGGCGCGAAGATCCTGGAGGGCTGGATACCCGCCGTCCCCCAGTGGGGCTGGGCGCTGATCGTGATGGCCGTGCTGACGGTCACCAACCTGGTCTCCGTCGGCTCCTACGGCGAGTTCGAGTTCTGGTTCGCCGGGATCAAGGTCGTCGCGATCGGCGCGTTCATCGCCGTCGGCGTGCTGGCGATCTTCGGCGTGCTGCCTGGCGCGCACACCGACACGGCGTCCTTCTCCAACCTGACCTCGCACGGCGGCTTCCTGCCGAACGGCCCCGGCGCCGTCCTCTCCGGTGTGCTGCTGGTCGTGTTCTCCTTCATGGGCAGCGAGATCGCCACGCTGGCGGCCGGCGAGTCCGAGGACCCGCAGCGCGCGGTCACCAAGTCCACCAACAGCATCATCTGGCGTATCGCGGTCTTCTACCTCGGCTCGATCCTCGTCGTGGTCTCGCTGCTGCCGTGGAACTCCCCCGCCATCCAGAAGGACGGCTCGTACGTCGCCGCGCTGGAGTCGCTCGGCATCCCGCACGCCGGTCAGATCATGAACTTCATCGTGCTGACCTCGGTGCTGTCCTGCCTCAACTCGGGCCTCTACACGGCCTCCCGGATGGCGTTCTCGCTCGGTGAGCGCGGCGACGCGCCGAAGGCGTTCGCGCGGACCACGGCCCGTGGCGTGCCGATGACCGCGATCCTCTCCTCGGTGGCCTTCGGGTTCGTCGCGGTGTTCTTCAACTACCGCTACCCGGACTCGGTGTTCCTCTTCCTGCTCAACTCCAGTGGCGCGGTGGCCCTGTTCGTGTGGCTGGTCATCTGCTTCTCGCAGCTGCGGATGCGCCGGATCATCCAGCGCGAGTCGCCGGAGAAGCTCGTCGTGAGGATGTGGCTGTACCCGTATCTGACCTGGGCGGCGGCCGCGCTGATCGTGTTCGTCCTGGGCTACATGCTGACCGACACCAAGGGCGCGAGCAGCGGCCGTACGACCGTACTGCTGTCGCTGGGCGTGGCGGCGGTCGTGCTGGTCGTCGCGGTGGTGAAGCAGACCGTCGAGTCCCGCCGTGCGCGGACCACTCAAGCCGTCGAGACGGACCGGCCGGCCGAGAAGGTCACCACCGGCTGAACCCACCCGTCGGACACGCGAGAGGCTCGCCGGGGAACGCCCGGCGAGCCTCTCGTACATGAACGACCGCGTGAACCGCCGCCTCAGCGCTTGTCGGCCAGCTTCCAGGCGGTGGGCAGGAGACCCGTCGCCAGGGCGGCCTTGATGGCGTCGCCGATGAGGAACGGGGTGAGGCCGGCCGCGATCGCGGCGGACGCGGTCATGTGGGCGGTGACGGCCAGGTAGGGCACGCCGACGGCGTAGATGACGGCCTCGCCCAGGATCATCGTGCCGGCCATCCGCAGCGGGGAGCGGTCGGCGCCGCGCCGGGCGAGGGCGCCGACGACGGCGGAGGCGAGCACCATGCCGAGGACGTAGCCGAAGGAGACGGCGCCCGCGCCGGAGCCGCCGTCCGCGAACCACGGCACGCCGGCCACGCCGACGAGCGCGTACAGGGCGAGGGAGAGCAGGCCGCGGCGGACGCCGAGCGCGGTGCCGACGAGCAGCGCGGCGAAGGTCTGCCCGGTCACCGGCACCGGGGTGCCCGGCACGTGGATGGAGAGCTGGGCCGCGAGACCGGTGAGCACGGCGCCGCCCAGCACGAGAGCGACGTCGCGCACGCGGGACGTGGGCAGCAGGTCGGCGAGGACGGCGCCGGGTCGGACGCCTGCGGTGGCGGTGCTCATGGGGACTCCGTGGGGTGAGGGCAGGTGGGAACACCGCGACGCTATCCCGGGGGCCTGGAGCCGATCACCGTCAGCGCTCGACAAAGCGGGGAACGGGGACTTGGTGGGCTTCACACAAAAGATGCAGAGGACACCCGGTACGGCGTGACACTGATCACTGAGGTGAAGTGCCGCCCACTACACCGGGCCTGACAACCTGTCTGTCGGGTTCCACCAAAGGGCCGTCAGAAGTCCCGTCCGTTCCCGCGGCCGGTGACCGGATTCTCACCGTCCGCATGACGTTGCCCCGGCCCGCAGCATTGTTGCTAGTCTTTCGTTGCTGCAACCTATGTGCAATAAGAGGTTCGGAGGGGACCCGCATGCCCGTCTACACGCTGCCCGACCTGCCCTACGACTACTCCGCGCTGGCGCCGGTGATCAGCCCCGAGATCATCGAGCTGCACCACGACAAGCACCACGCGGCCTACGTCAAGGGCGCCAACGACACGCTGGAGCAGCTCGCCGAGGCGCGGGACAAGGAGCAGTGGGGCTCGGTCAACGGCCTGGAGAAGAACCTGGCGTTCCACCTCTCCGGGCACATCCTGCACTCGGTCTACTGGCACAACATGACCGGCGACGGCGGCGGTGAGCCCCTCGCGGCCGACGGCGTGGGCGACCTGGCGGACGCCATCACCGAGTCCTTCGGCTCCTTCGCGGGCTTCAAGGCCCAGCTGTCCAAGGCGGCGGCGACCACCCAGGGCTCCGGCTGGGGCGTCCTCGCGTACGAGCCGCTGAGCGGCCGGCTGATCGTGGAGCAGGTCTACGACCACCAGGGCAACGTCGGCCAGGGATCGACGCCGGTCCTGGTCTTCGACGCCTGGGAGCACGCCTTCTACCTCCAGTACCGGAACCAGAAGGTGGACTTCATCGAGGCGATGTGGCAGGTCGTGAACTGGCAGGACGTGGCCCGCCGTTACGAGGCCGCGAAGTCCCGCGCGGACGTACTGCTGCTCGCCCCCTGAACCCGCCCGAGCCGCCCCGCACGTCCTGCCTCGTGATCGTCTTCTCACCCTTCACGCGGGCAGGCGGATGAAAGAGGGCCCCCGCGAGGACATGACTCGCGGGGGCCCTTTCGTGGCATGCGCCGGCCGGCGGTGGGTCACAGATTGCTGAAGTCCGGGCCCTTGGTGCGGGTGCGCTTGATCTCGTAGAAGCCGGGGACCGAGGCGACGGCGAGGGTGCCGTCCCAGAGGCGGGCCGCTTCCTCGCCCTTGGGGGCGGGGGTGACGACCGGGCCGAAGAAGGCGATCTGCTCGCCGTCGTCGCCGGGGACCGCGATGACCGGGGTGCCGACCTCCTGGCCGACCTTGTCGATGCCCTCCTTGTGGGAGGCGCGCAGCTCGGCGTCGTAGTCGAAGTCCTTCTGCTCGGCGTAGTCGATCAGTTCGGCGGGCAGGCCGACGTCCGCGAGGGCGCCGGCGATGGCGTCCAGGGTGGGGCCCTCGCCGTTGTTGTGGATGCGGGCGCCGAGGGCGGTGTAGAGGGGGCCGAGGACGTCCTCGCCGTGCCGCTGCCAGGCGGCGGTGACCACGCGGACCGGCTGCCAGGCCTTGGTGGCGAGCATCTCCCGGTAGGACTCGGGCAGCTCGTCCAGTTTGTCCTCGTTGAGGACGGCGAGGCTCATGATGTGCCAGCGGACCTCGATGTCGCGGACCTTCTCCACCTCCAGGACCCAGCGGGAGGTCATCCAGGCCCACGGGCACAGCGGGTCGAACCAGAAGTCCACGGGGGTCTTGCCGGGCGTGGTCGCGGTCTCGGACATGCTTCTCCTTGCCGGGAAAGGTCTGTGCAGCGTTCAACCTGTCCGCGGCCGCCGTCATTCCCTGGTGCCCGCTGTCAGGTGCGCATGGCAGGATCGGTCCTGTTCAGCCCCTGAAGCGATCACGAAGGAGTGCGCGCGTGCCCGGTGAGAATCTGTCCCGTGACGAGGCCCGGGAGCGGGCCGCCCTGCTGTCCGTCGACGGGTACGAGGTGTCCCTGGACCTGCGCTCCGCCGTCGGAGAGGGGCAGGGCGAGCCGCGCACGTTCCGGTCGGTGACCACGATCCGGTTCCGCTGCGGCGAGCCGGGGGCCTCGTCGTTCGCCGACCTCGTCGCCCCAACCGTGACCTCCGTCACACTCAATGGCCGGGACCTGGATCCCGGCCAGGTCTTCGACGGCTCCCGCATCACGCTGGAGGACCTGGCCGCCGAGAACGAGCTGACGGTCGACGCCCAGTGCGCGTACTCCCGCACCGGTGAGGGCATGCACCGCTTCGTCGACCCCGAGGACGGAGAGGTCTACCTCTACACCCAGTACGAGCCGGCCGACGCCCGCCGCGTCTTCGCCAACTTCGAGCAGCCCGACCTCAAGGCCCCCTACCGCTTCGAGGTGCGGGCGCCGGAGGGCTGGACCGCGTGGAGCAACGGCGCCGGTGAACTGATTCAAGAAGGGCGCGAAGCGCTTCCGCAGAAGGGTGGTGGTGGGCGACGGGCGGGCGGTGTGTGGCGGTTCGCGGAGACCAAGCCCATCTCGACGTACATCACCTGCGTGGTCGCGGGCCCGTACCACTACGTGACCGACTCCTACGAGCGGGTCCTGGACGACGGGACCAAGCTGGAGATCCCGCTCGGCGCGATGTGCCGCAAGGGGCTCGCCCCCCACTTCGACGCCGACGACGTCTTCCTGATCACCAAGCAGGGCCTGGACTTCTTCCACGAGCACTTCGACTACCCGTACCCGTTCGGCAAGTACGACCAGGCGTTCGTGCCCGAGTACAACCTGGGCGCGATGGAGAACCCGGGCATGGTGACCTTCCGCGAGGAGTACATCTTCCGCGGCAAGGTGACGCAGGCGTCGTACGAGGGCCGCGCCAACACGATCCTGCACGAGATGGCGCACATGTGGTTCGGCGACCTCGTCACCATGGAGTGGTGGGACGACCTGTGGCTGAAGGAGTCCTTCGCGGACTTCATGGGCACCTTCGCCAACGTGGGCGCGACCCGCTTCGGCAACGCCTGGATCACCTTCGCCAACCGCCGCAAGGCCTGGGCATACCGCGCGGACCAGCTGCCCTCCACGCACCCCGTCACGGCGGACATCCGCGACCTGCAGGACGCCAAGCTCAACTTCGACGGCATCACCTACGCCAAGGGCGCCTCCGTACTGAAGCAACTGGTCGCCTACGTCGGCCAGGACGCCTTCCTGGAGGGCGCCCGCCGCTACTTCAAGCGGCACGCGTACGGCAACACGCGCCTCGGCGACCTGCTGTCGGTGCTGGCCGAGACCAGCGGCCGGGACATGACCGCGTGGTCCCGCTCCTGGCTGCAGACGGCCGGCGTCAACTCCCTCACCCCGCAGGTGCTGCTGGACGCCGACGGCAGGATCGCCGAGCTGGCGGTCCTCCAGGAGGCCGCCGAGTCACACCCCGAGCTGCGCCCGCACCGGGTGGCGGTGGGCCTGTACCGCCGTACCCCCGTCGGGGACCTGGAGCGGTACGCGCGCGTGGAGGCGGACGTCGAGGGACCGCGCACCGTCGTCGACGGCCTGGCCGGGGCCGAGGCGCCCGAGCTGGTGCTGGTCAACGACGACGACCTCACCTACTGCAAGACCCGCTTCGACGAGACGTCCCTCGCGACCCTGCGCGAGCACCTCGGCGCCCTGACCGACCCCCTCGCCCGCGCCCTGTGCTGGTCCGCGCTGTGGAACATGACCCGGGACGCGCTGCTGCCGGCCCGGGACTTCACCGCGCTGGTCCTGCGGTTCGCGGGCCGCGAGTCCGAGATCGGCGTGCTCCAGATGCTGCACGCGTGGGCCGAGTCCGCACTCCTCCACTACACGGCGCCCGAGGGGCGGGCCACGGGCGGGGCGCTGCTCGCCGAGGGCGCGCTGCGGGAGCTGCGCGCGGCCGAACCGGGCAGCGAGCACCAGCTGGCCTGGGCCCGGTTCTTCGCGCACACGGCCGGCACCGAGTCCGCGCTCGCCCTGCTGAAGGGCCTGCTGGACGGCACCGAGACGATCCCCGGCCTGGAGGTGGACCAGGAGCTGCGCTGGGCTTTCCTGGAGCCGCTCACCGCGCACGGGATCGCGGACGAGCGGGTGCTCGCCGACGAACTCGCCCGCGACGACACCGCGTCCGGCAAGCGCCACCAGGTCCGCTGCCTGGCCGCGCGCCCCTCGGCCGCGGTCAAGGCGCAGGCCTGGGCCCAGGTCGTGGAGTCCGACACGCTGTCCAACGCCCTGGTGGAGGCCACCATCGCGGGCTTCGACCAGCCCTCGCAGCGGGAGCTGACCGCGCCGTACGCCGAGAAGTACTTCGCCGTCATCGAGCGGATCTGGCAGGAGCGCTCGATCCAGATCGGCATGGACGTCGTACGGGGGCTGTTCCCCTCCTTCCAGGACCGGCGGGAGACGCTGGACGCGACGGACGCGTGGCTGACCGCCCACGCGGACGCGGCCCCGGCGCTGCGCCGGCTCGTCCTGGAGGCCCGGGACGACCTGGCGCGGGCGCTGCGCGGACAGGAGTGCGACGCGGCGGCCGCGGGCCGTTGATCACACTTAGCTGATCGCATCGCGCGGCTGATCTCACCTGAACGCTGATCCCACCGACCTTTGGCCTAGGCCTGGCCGGTCGGTGACCGTTACGGAATTCAGGCAATAGGAGCCGTAACCCCTGGTCCTCACCTGATTGGACCAGGGGTTTTCCCTGCCTACTCGACACCCGAACACCTGGCCTTTAGCGCCGTGTTGTCTGTATTTGTCGATAGCCCTGTAACAGCGGTTAAGAGGGAGTCCCGGCGCGGGAATCCGGTGGCCATGACGCACAACACCCCGCTCTCCCCCCGCCCCCTCCGGCACCTCGCCGACGGCCGGCACCGCGTGCTGACCACCGCCCAGCTCCGCTCCCGCGGCGTGTCCACGGCCGAGCTGAACGAGCAGTGCCGGTCCGGCGGCCCCTGGCAGCTGCTGCTCCCCAACGTGGTCCTGCTGCACCCGGGGCCGCCGACGAGCGAGGAGCGGCTGCACGCGGCCCTGCTGTACGCGACGCGCGAATCGGCGCCGGGCGTCCCGGCCCAGCCCACCGCCGACGACCCGCACCACTCGCCGTACCCCGAGGCGGTGATCACGGGTATGGCCGCGCTCGCCCTGTACGGCTTCGCCGCCGCCCCGCCGCTGCCGTCCCTGGACCGCGTCGACGTCCTGGTCCCGCGGCTGCGCCGGCTGCGCTCCACGGGCCACGTCCGCGTCATCCGCACCCCCGCCCTGCCGACCCCCCGCGCGGTCGCGGGGCTGCCGGTCGCACCGGTGCCGCGTGCGCTGGCGGACGCGGTGGCGGACCTCACCGACGCGGAGGCGGTACGGCGCCTGCTCACGGAGGCGGTGCGCGGCGGCCACTGCGAACCGGCGTCCGTCGTCCGGGAGCTGACCGGTGCGAAGCTGCTGAACCGCCCCCAGGTGGTGGACGCGGTGGACTCGCTGGTGGCGGAGGGCCGGGCGGTCGCCGAGGACCGGCTCTACCGGATGGTCGGCGAGTACGGCCTCCCCGACCCGGTCTGGAACGTCGACCTGCGCCTGCCCGGCGGCCCCCACCTCGGCGGCCTCGACGCGTACTGGCCCGAACAGGCCGTCGCCGTGGAACTGGACACGCGGGCGCCGTGCCGTGACGACGACGCCCTGTGGTCGGAGTACGCGCGCAAGCGCGAGCACCTGGAGCGGCTCGGCATCACCGTCGTCCACGTCACCCCCCGCAAGCTCCGGGAGTCCCTGGAGCAACAGGCGGCGGTGATCCGTACGGCCCTGATGGCGTCCGCCGACCGCGACCCGGCCGCCTATGTCGTGGTGCTGCCCCGGTAGTGACGGACCGGAGCGGGCATCAGGAGGGGAGAGGAGGGGCCACCGGACCTGAACGCCGGTGGCCCCTCCTCACGCGTCCGGCGCGCACGCGGGCCACCAGGTCGGCCGCGGCCCCGTCCCAGCGCGGGTGGTCGAAGGCGAAGCCCGCGTCGAGGAGGCGGCCGGGCACGACCCGCCGGCTCTTGAGCAGCAGTTCGGTGTCGGAGCGCAGCGCGAGGGCGCCCAGCCCGGCCATCCACGCCGTGGCGGGCAGGCCGACGGGCACACCCCAGGCGGCCCGCAGGTCGTGCATGAACATGCGCTGGGGCAGCGGTTCGGGGGCCGCGACGTTGACGGGGCCGCTCAGGTCGTCCCGTTCGGCGAGGAACGCGACGGCGCGGGCGAAGTCGCGGTCGTGGATCCAGGAGACGTACTGCGCCCCGCCCGCGACCGGGCCGCCGAGACCGAGCCGGGCCAGCCGCAGCAGGACGTCGAAGACGCCGCCCCGGTCGGGGCTCATCACCATGGCGGAGCGCAGCGCGACCTTCCGGGTATGCGGGGTGTCCGCCTCCTCCTGGGCGCGTTCCCAGGCCTTGGCGATGTCGACGCTGTAGGCCCAGTAGCCGGGGACGCCCGGTTCGGCGCCGCCGATCACGCCGGTCCGCTCGTCGTTGGGGGCGTCGTGGCGGTGGGCGTAGACGGTGGCGGTGCTCATCTGCAGCCAGAGGCGCGGCGGCCGGGCCGCGGCGGCGATCGCCTCGCCCACCACCTGGGCGGAGTCCACCCGCGAGTCCATCATCGCCCGCAGGTTGGTGGCGGTGTAGCGGCAGCTGACGCTGCGGCCGGCGAGGTTGACGACGACATCGCTGCCGTCGATCTCGCCGGCCCACGGCCCCAGGGTCCGGCCGTCCCAGGCGACCTCGCCCGGGGTCGCCGGACGCCTGGTCAGCACCACCACGTCGTGTCCGGCCGCGGTCAGCTCGCGCTTGAGGACCGTACCGACCTGGCCGGTTCCCCCGGGTATCACGATCTTCACTAGGCCACTTCCCCTCACGGTGTGACAGTGACCCTAGCGCAGATTTGAACGCGTTCAAAACGAGCCCGGGGAAGGCGCCGGGAGGAGGCTCACCCGCCGCAGTACTCCGCCTCGCTCACCGCGTCCAGGTCGCCCGTCCAGTCGCCGTTGAAGTTCAGGGCCAGGGAGTGACGGCCGTCGGCGGTAGTCATCGCGGTGGAGACGGAGCCCTGGATGCCGCCGTTGTGGCCCCAGACGTGGACCCCGCAGGACAGCCTGGTGTCCGTGAGGGCGAGGCCGTAGCGGATGTTCGGGACGCCGTCGATCTTCACGGTGGTCTTCATCTCCTTCAGCTGCTTCGCGGGGAGCAGCCGGCCGCGCAGGAGAGCGCTGTAGAAGCGGTCGAGGTCGGCGGAGTCGGAGATCATCTCGCCCGCCGAGTAGGCGAAGGAGGGGTTGAGGGTGGTCACGTCGTACGTCGGTCCGTCCGCCGACGGGCCGAGCTTGGAGTAGCCGCGGCTGCTCGGGTGGGGGACGGTGACCCGGGTGCCGGGGACGGAGGTGGCGCGCAGGTGCAGGGGGCGGATGATCCGGCGGGTGATCTCGGTGCCGTACGAGTGCCCCGTCACCTTCTTGATGATCATGGCGGCCAGGATGTAGTTGGTGTTGGAGTACTCCCACTTCGCGCCCGGCGCGAAGACCGGCGCGTGCCGCATGGCGATCGCCACCAGGTGCTGCGGGGTGACGTCGTCGTAGCGGTGCTCGAAGAAGCCGTCCTTCTGGAAGTAGTCGGCGTCGAAGCCGGGGTCGACGGTGTAGTCGTAGATACCGCTGGTGTGGTTCAGCAGCCGGCGGAGGGTGATGCGGCGGCCGTCGTTGCCGTGGCCGTCGACCACCCCGGGCAGCCATTTCTCCACGGTGTCGTCCAGGGAGAGCCGGCCCTCGGCCTCCAGCTGGAGCATCACGGTCGAGACGAAGGTCTTGGTGATGCTGCCGACCCGGTAGCGGTCGGCGGTGGAGCGCGGCCGGTGCGTGCGCAGGTCACCGACACCGGCCGTGGCGGACCAAGTGCCGCGGGCGTCCCGCACGGTGGCCGTCACGCCGGGAATCCCGGCGGTGACCTGCGCCTCGATCGCCTTACGGGTACCGGAGTGGCCGCCCTCGGCGACGGTTCCGGCCCGGCCGGCGGCGACGGCGGGGCCGGCGAGGGCCGCCGTGAGGAGCAGGGCGGTGGTGCCCACCAGTGTCGTGCGTGCGCGCATGTCGTTCCCCAGAGTCAGCTGTACGGTGCGGTCGCGGGGAGGGACCCGCCCGGCCGGCCGGGGGTTGCGCCGGTGTAGGCCGGTTGAGTGAGTATCAGCCCTTCTTCAGCACGAGTTCGGTGTTCCGGTCCGCCGGCCGGCCCGCGAGCGTCCGGTTGGCGCCGGGCGCGTTCCAGGCGAGTTCACGGTAGAGGGCGGCCAGGCCGGTCTGCGAGAGGTCGGTGTGGTCCGCGCGGTGCGGGGCGGCGGACTCGATCAGGGTGGTGTGGAGCGAGAGGGTGCCGTCCTCGTTGTCCACCAGTTCCACGACGCGGGCGAGCTGCGGGTGGTCGACGTGGGAGGCGGTGGAGATCTCCCAGAAGGAGCGGCCGCCGGCCGTCCGGTGCGGGGTGACGACATTGCGGTGGATGTGGCCGTTCACCCAGGCCAGCACCCTGCCGTGGGTGGCGAGGGCCGAGACCACCTCGGCGCCGCCGTGCCGCCGCTCTCCCGGACGGGCCGGGTCGGGGCGGGTGTTGGTCATCGAGGTGCTGGTGTGGTGGCTGAAGACGATCGCGTAGGAGTCCTTGTTCCCGTCCAGGGTCCGCCGCAGCCAGCGCAGCTGGGCGGTTCCGACGGAGCCCTCGTAGTGGCCGCCCGGGTCGGTGGTGTCGAGGCTGACGCCGATGACGTCGCCGGCGATCCGGAAGGCGTAGTACTGGGTGCCCGCGTCCAGGTTCGCCGGGGAGTAGCCGTGCCCGGCCGGTCCGTGCCCCTGGTGGGCGGGGTCGAGGTGGGCCTTGAGGTAGTCGTCCCGGGTGTACGGGGCGCGCCGCTCGTCCGGGGTGACCGCGCGCAGGGAGCGGGTGTGGGCCTTGAGGAACTCGCGGTAGGCGACGCCCCTCGGGTCGGTGGCGTTCTTGATGGCGTCCTGGAGCTTCCTGGCCTCGGAGGCGGTGACGTCCATCAGCTTCTTTCCGCCGATGGCCGCCTCGGTGAGGTAGGGGTCCCCGTGTGAGCCGTAGCAGCCCAGCGGGAGGCTGTCGTGGTTGCCGACCGTGGAGTACCAGGGCAGGGCGAGGCCGGGGCTGCGCACCTCGCGCACCGCGGCGGCCAGGAATCCCGTCAGGTGCGGGAAGCCGAGCGCCTTGTCGTGGTCGCGGCGGGTGGAGCCGGGCTGCCAGTAGAGGGGGAGCCCGCTGTTCTGCACGCCCTCGTAGTGCCGGGGGTCCCCGGAGTCCGGGGTGATCCGGCCGCCGCTCATCACCTTCATGAACCAGTCGAGTTCGGTGCGGGCGTTGTTGTCGGTGTTGTCGCCGGTGGTCATGACGAAACGGAGCGGGGTGCCGGTGACCGGGGCGCCGCGCAGCGCGTTGACCCGCTCCACGAGGGCGACCGCGCCGGGCACGGTCAGCGCCTCCTGCGGGCGCCAGGCGTGCGGGTCGGCCGCGCGCAGGAACTCCGCGCGCAACGGGTGCTGCACGTCCGTCAGGTGCAGGTCGGTGAACTGGACGAACGCGGCGAGGGCCGTACGGCGGTCCGCGCGGCCGGACCGGGGGTGCGCCAGGTCGGTGCGCACGACCCGGGGCCAGCCGGGTCCGTCGCCGAGGCGGCGGTAGCCGGAGCCGCCCCTGGGAGTGGCGACCGACTCCAGGGTGGTGCCCCGGGTCGAGGGGCCGGTCCTCCGGGCGGCCGTACCGGCGTGCGCCGCGCGGTCTGCGGGAGCGGGCCCGGCACCGGCCCCCGAGGGTGCTTCGGCGTGGGCGGCGGTCTGTGCGGCGGTCCGGCCGTGAGCCGGGCGGAGTGCGTAGCCGGCGCCCGCGGTCAGCGAGACCGCGCCGGCGGCGGCGAGGACGGTACGGCGGCGGGCCCCCTGGGCGGAGGCGGCGGCAGAGCGTGTGCGCGGCATGGCGCGATCTCCCCGGGTGCGAACGCGTCGGCAGTGGTCGCGGGGCCACCGCTGGCGCGAACGCCCCGCTCGCTCTGGATGGTCGGCACCGGGGATGACCCGTGCGTGAACGCGGCGGCAACGGGTGACGCCCATCGCCGTACGGAAGCGGGGCTCCGGGTGCTCGTCTCGGGGTTCTAGGGCACCGGCCGTTCCGTGGTCGCGCGGCCCGAGGGCGGGCGTTCGCGCCACAGGCGGAGTGCGGTGTCGACGAGGTGGATGCGGGCCAGGCCGGGTACGGCGTCCAGGTCGTGCCAGGCGGCGAAGTCGGTGGAGCCGTTGACCTCGTGGCGGAGGTCGCCGCCGGTGATCTCGCCGGTGTAGACGATCCGCACGCCGTGGTGGTCGACGCTGCGGCGGCCGAGGCGGCCCCGGATCGGGACGTGGTGGGAGTCGATGCCGAGGAGGCCGGTCACCTCGATGCGGTAGCCGGTCTCCTCGGTGACTTCGCGGCGCACGGTGTCGTACGGGTCCTCGCCGTGCTCCATGCCGCCGCCGGGGAGCACCCACTCGGGGGTGCCGTCGGGGGCCGGTGAGCGGGCGAGGAGGATCTGACCGTCGCGGACACACACGGCGTAGGCCGCCACCCTCAACTTCCGTCGCATTACAGGGACGTTAGCGCGCGATGTCGGGATTGGCCGGTGAATACTCCGGTGCCGTCCAGCGCAGGGGCAGGGCGGCGGGCCGGTGCACGGCCTCGGTCAGGGTGAAGCGGACGGTCCGTTCGCCGTCGTCGTCGAACTCCGTGCGCGCCTCGCCGCTGAGGTGCAGGGTGGTGCCCTTCGTCCAGTCCAGGAAGAGCAGTCCCGCACGCGGGTCGGTGCTCAGGTTGCCCAGGGTGAGGAACATGGCGTTGCCGGGGTAGTCCCGCCAGGTCAGGTCCACGGGTGAAGTGGCCCGCACGAAGCCGGGGTTGCCGCCCCGGTGGCTGACGTCGGCGCCGGTGCCGCGGACGGTGGCGAGGAAGAAGGTGTCGGCCGAGGCGATGAACGCCCGCTGTTCCGCGTCGAGTTGCCGCAATCGCCGTACCGATCCCGGCCTGCGCTCGGCGGCCCACTCGTAACTCTCCCTGCGCTGGATGTGTTTCGGGCAGTTGGAGAACACCTGCTCCGCCGTGACCGCGAAGCCCCGCGCCGTGGGCCGCAGTCGGCCGTTGAGGCGCATACGGCGCCGGGTGCGGGGGTCGACGGCGATGGTGCCGACGGGGGTGTCCGGGGTGGTGAGGGCCGTGGCGAGGGGGTCGCCCGGGGCCGGCTCCCGGAGGACGGACATCTGCCGGGGCCCGGTGGCCCGGACGAAGCCGGGGGAGCCCGCGAGGGGCGAGGCCCACACCCTGCCGGTGGCGGGGTCGGCGGCGCCGACGACCAGCAGGGGCTGGAGTTCGAGGAACGCGGCGGCGACCGGTTTGATGCCCTGGCCGAGCGAACGGCCCACGTGCTCAGCGCGCTCCCGGACCCCGACCCGTTCCTGCACGGCCAGCGAGCCGGCGTGATACACCCCCATGGCTAGAAGAACCCGCAGGTCGGGGCGGTGGCGTGCGGGGCGGGGGTGCCTTCCGCGCCGTCGGGGACGGAGATTTCCAGGCGGGTGCCGTCCGGGTCGTGGAAGAAGATCCCGCCGGAGGCGGAGCCCTCCCGGTGGGCGACGACGCCCTCGTGGGCGAAGCGCACCCCGGCGGCGCGCAGCGCCGTCTCGTAGGCGCGGACCCGCTCCACCGAGTCGGCGGTGAAGGCCAGGTGGTGCAGTCCGGCGCGGTCGCCGTCGTACGACTCCTGCGCCTGCTGCCAGAGCGTGAGGACGGGCTCGTCACTGTCGCCGTCGCCGTCGCCGAGGAACGCGTGGCGGCGGCCGTCCTCCTTGCCCTCGGCGAGCAGGGTGAAGCCCAGGACGTCCCGGTAGAAGGCGAGCGAACGGTCCAGGTCGGTGACGTTCAGGCCGGTGTGGCCGGTGCGCAAGCTCATGTCTCTCCCCTTCGGCATGTCTAACCGTCGTAGATGAGGTTAGACAGTTAGATGCGAGGGCGTCAACCGGTGACTTACCCTTGAGTGGTTAGCCGGGGGTTGTCCGAGAATCCGAGAAGGAGTGTCTGATGCCTGTCGTCCGCGACCCGCGCCCGCTCACGGGAGAGCCCCTCGCGCTCGACCTGCTCAACACGCGCTGGAACAGGGAGGGCGTCGTCCAGGACCTGCTCACCGACACCGACGGGCTGGCGGTGTGGCTGGCGGGCAACGGGCTCGACGCGTCCCACCCCGCCGATCCGGCCGTGCTGCGCCATGTGCGCGAGGCGCGCGAGGCGCTCCGGGCGGTGGTGGACGGGCCGGTCGCGGAGGGGGCCCCGCTGGTCGACGCCGTGCTGGCGCACGGGCGGGTCCGGGTACGGCTGACCGGCGAAGGCCCCGCCGAGGAGCCCGAGTTCACCGACCCGGCCTGGGGGCCGGCCTGGCTGGCCGCCCGCAACTACCTGGACCTGCTGGCCCAGGCGCCGGACCGGATCCGCCGGTGCGCCCACGAGAGCTGTGTCCTGCACTTCTTCGACACGTCCCGCAACGGCATCCGCCGCTGGTGCTCGATGGCCGCGTGCGGCAACCGCGCCAAGGCGTCCCGCCACTACGCCCGCTCGAAGGAGGGCTGAGGGGGGTGCGTGGCCGGTGTGTCAGGACGGGCAGTCGGCCTGCCCGGACGCCCGTTCGGGACCGGACAGCGCGTCGCTGATCCAGGCCCGGTCGGCGGCGACCCTGCTGTCCCCCACCGCCCACACGTTCGCGTGGTCGGTGCCCCGGGGGACGGACACCAGCACGTGCTGCCCCCGGCGCGGCGCGGGGTCCGCCCCGGCGTCGAGGAGGAAGGAGACCTCGGCCGGCCCGTCGGCGGGCCGGTACCGGTGTCCGACGCGCACCGAGACCCGGTCCGCCCCGTCCGCTCCCGGCTCCACCCGGACCACGCTGCCCTCGACGACCAGCCGGGCGCAGGCGAGGTCGACGCCCTTGCCGTCCGGCGCCGCTCCGTCGCCGTTCGCACCGCCCCGCGCGCCCGAGTCGCTCTTGGCGTCGGCCCCGTCGGCCGGTCCCCCGCCGCCCTGCGCGGCGAGCCACCCCAGCCCGGCGAGCAGGCCCAGGGCAGCGGCCCCGGCAACCGATCCGAGGGCGACACGCAGGACACGCCGGGCCCCGGAGGGCCGACCGGGCCGCGACGGCGCCGCCGGCCGACGCCTGCTGTCCCGGCCCCGCCTCGGGGACTTCACCCCCGGCACGCCCCGGCCGGCCTCCGCCCTCACGGACCCCGCCTCCGGCACGGACTGCGTCTCCGGCACGGGCCCCGTCTCCGCCACCGCCGCCCGCTCGGCGGCCGACCCGGCCGCGCCCCGGATTCCGCCGCCCCCCGGCATCGCGCCGCGCGGACCGCGATCCCGCGGGTCCCCCGCCCGCGCCCCGCGCTCCCTCGGCACCTCGTCCCGCGCCCCGCCGACCTGCGGCTCCCCCCTCAGGGTCTCCCCCGTCAAAGCCTCCGCGATCCACGTGAGGTGCTCGCGCAGCACCGCGAGGTCGGTCTCGGCGGCGTGGTGGGCGGAGCGGAAGGTCTCGTCGGGGTGGGCGTCCACTGCCTCGGGCAGGGGATCGCCGGTGATCGCGGCCATCAGGGCGTCGTCCGGGCCGTCGTACTCGCGCGGCTCCACGCCCCCGTCTCGGACGGCCATCTCACACCACCTCGTCCTCGTGCAGCCGGTCGCGCAGCGCCCGGACCGCCGTGTGCAGCCGGCTCTTGACCGTGCCCTCGGGGACGCCGAGTTCCTCGGCGATCGAGCGCACCGGCAGGTCGGCGAAGAAGCGCAGGACCAGCACCTGCCGCTGGGCGTCGGGGAGTTCGTCCAGCCCCTGGGCCACGGCGAGGGACAGCACGCTGGTCTCCTCCCCGGAGGGGTGCGCGGGCTCCCGCAGCGAGGCCAGCCGCTCCCCCAGGCTTTCCTGGCGCCGCTTGGCCCGGTGCCAGTCCATGGCGAGGTTGGAGGCGACCACCGCCGCCCACGCCGACACGTCCCGCGGCGCCTCCCGCCCGCTCGCGGCCCGCTCCAGCAGCCGCAGCCGGACCTGCTGCACCCCGTCCGGCAGGTCCGCCTGCGGCACGCCCCCGAGCGCGAGCACCGCCCGCACCCGGCGTTCCTGTGCCGCGTCCAGCGGATCCCCGCCGGCCCGGTCCGCACCGGCGTCGTACGCCTGAGCACCACGGCGCGCCCCTCCGCGCAGCACACGCCACCCCCTCCCGCGTCCGCCCCTACGACGCGCGAACACGCGGGAACGTTCGGCCCGGCGTCCAGAACCCGGAGAGGCGTACGTCACACCGTCGTGTGACCCGGGCGCGGCGGGGCAGGGGCGGGCACAGCACAGCTTCCGGCGGGAGGCCGCCGCCGAGGGAACATCTGCAGCTCAGCACGGTGTACGACGGAGTTCCGGAACCGTACGCCGCAGGAGCGTGTCCCACTTTGCGGGCAGACGCGGCAAAGGATTGGACAGGTGGACCGGGGTCGGCCGCATCATGGAAAAGCCCCGGTCATGCGAAGGCACGCAGCACGAGAGATACAGAGGGAGACGCCGTGAGGGTCGGAATCGTCGGAGCCACCGGTCAGGTCGGCACGGTCATGCGCAGGATCCTGGCGGAGCGGAACTTCCCCGTCAGCGAGCTGCGCCTGTTCGCCTCGGCCCGCTCGGCGGGGACGATCCTGGACGGCGTGACGGTGGAGGACGCCTCGACGGCCGACTACACCGGCCTGGACATCGTCCTGTTCTCCGCGGGCGGCGCGACCTCCCGTGCGCTGGCCGAGAAGGTGGCCTCGCAGGGCGCCGTCGTGATCGACAACTCCTCGGCGTGGCGCCGGGACCCCGAGGTGCCCCTCGTCGTCTCCGAGGTGAACCCGCACGCGATCGCCGACCGCCCCAAGGGCATCATCGCCAACCCGAACTGCACCACGATGGCCGCGATGCCGGCCCTGAAGGTGCTGCACGAGGAGGCGGGCCTCGAAGCGCTGATCGTCGCCACGTACCAGGCGGTGTCCGGCTCGGGCCTCGCGGGCGTGGCGGAGCTGCACGGGCAGGTGCAGAAGGTCGCCGCCGACGCGGACAAGCTGACCCACGACGGGGCTGCGGTGGACTTCCCCGAGCCGGGGGTCTACAAGCGCACGATCGCCTTCAACGTGCTGCCGCTGGCGGGCTCGATCGTCGACGACGGTCTGAACGAGACCGACGAGGAGCAGAAGCTGCGCCACGAGTCCCGCAAGATCCTGGAGATCCCGGGTCTGAAGGTCTCCGGCACCTGTGTGCGCGTCCCCGTGTTCTCCGGTCACTCCCTCCAGGTCAACGCCCGTTTCGCGCGCCCGATCTCCCCGGAGCGCGCCACGGAGCTGCTCGCGGCGGCCCCCGGTGTGGCCCTCTCCGACATCCCGACCCCGCTGCAGGCGGCCGGCCAGGACCCGGCGTACGTCGGCCGGATCCGCCGTGACGAGACGGCGGACAACGGCCTGGCGCTGTTCATCTCCAACGACAACCTCCGCAAGGGCGCCGCCCTGAACGCGGTACAGGTCGCGGAGCTGGTGGCGGCGGAGCTGTCCTCGAAGAAGTGACCCCGGCCCGGTCCGGCAGGGCCCGGCACGGTCGAAGGGGCGGTCACGTGTTCACGTGACCGCCCCTTCGCGTGTCCGGTGCGGGGGCCGGCGCATGGCCGGGCCCCCTGGAACCAGAGGGGGACCTACTGTCCCACCGGTGGGACCTACTCGGCCGCCGCGTCCACCGCCTGGGCCCTCAGCGCACGCTCGACGCCCGCGCGGGACTCCGAGACCAGCCGGCGCAGCGCCGCGCCCGGCTCAGCCGCGGCCAGCCACGTGTCGGTCCTGGCCAGGGTCTCCTGGGTGACCTGGACCGACGGGTAGAGGCCGACGGCGATCTGCTGGGCGATCTCGTGCGAGCGGGAGTCCCAGACCTCCTTCAGCACCTCGAAGTAGGTGTCCGCGTACGGCGCGAGCAGCTCGCGCTGGTCGGTCTGGACGAAGCCCCCGATGACCGCCTCCTGCACGGCGTTCGGCAGCTTGTCGGACTCCACGACCGAGGCCCACGCCTCCGCCTTGGCCTCGGCCGTCGGCCGGGCAGCACGGGCGGTCGCGGCGTGCCGCTCGCCGGCGGCGGTCTTGTCGCGCTCGTACTCGCCGGCGATCTCCGCCTCGTCGAACCGGCCGACCGCGGCGAGCCGCTGCACGAACGCCCAGCGCAGCTCGGTGTCGACGACCAGGCCCTCGACGGTCTGGGTGCCCTCCAGCAGGGCGTCCAGCAGGTCCAGCTGCTCCGGGGTGCGCGCGGTCGCCGCGAACGCCCGCGCCCAGGCCAGCTGGTGGTCGCTGCCCGGTGCTGCGGCCCGCAGGTGGGCCAGCGTGGCGTCGGTCCAGCGGGTGAGCAGGGCCTCGCGGGCGGCGGGGTCGGCGTACAGGTCGACGGCCAGCTTGACCTGCCGGTGCAGCGACTGCACGACGCCGATGTCGGACTCCTTGCCGACGCCGGACAGCACCAGCGACAGGTAGTCGCGGGTGGCCAGCTCGCCGTCGCGGGTCATGTCCCAGGCGGAGGCCCAGCACAGGGCGCGGGGCAGCGAGGACTCGAAGTCGCCGAGGTGCTCGGTGACCACCGCGAGGGACTGCTCGTCCAGGCGGACCTTGGCGTACGACAGGTCGTCGTCGTTGAGCAGGATCACCGCGGGACGGCGCTTGCCGGCCAGCTGCGGTACGGCCGTCAGCTCGCCGTCGACGTCCAGCTCGATCCGCTGGGTGCGCACCAGCTTGCCGGACGCCTCGTCGAGGTCGTAGAGGCCGACGGCGATGCGGTGCGGGCGCAGGATCGGCTCGCCCTTGGCGCCGGCGGGCAGGGCCGGGGCCTCCTGGCGGACGGCGAAGGTGGTGATGGTGCCGTCGGCGCCGGTGACGATCTCCGGGCGGAGGATGTTGATGCCGGCGGTCTCCAGCCACTTCTTCGACCAGGTCTTCAGGTCGCGGCCGGAGGTCTCCTCCAGGGCGCCCAGCAGGTCGGACAGGCGCGTGTTGCCGTACGCGTGCCGCTTGAAGTAGGCCTGCACGCCCTGGAAGAACTCGTCCTCGCCGACGTACGCCACGAGCTGCTTGAGCACGCTGGCGCCCTTGGCGTAGGTGATGCCGTCGAAGTTGACCAGCACGTCGTCCAGGTCGCGGATCTCGGCCATGATCGGGTGCGTGGACGGCAGCTGGTCCTGGCGGTAGGCCCAGGTCTTCATCTGGTTGGCGAACGTGGTCCACGAGTGCGGCCACTTCGAGCCGGGCGCGGCGGCCTGGCAGGCGACCTCGGCGTACGTGGCGAACGACTCGTTCAGCCACAGGTCGTTCCACCACTCCATGGTGACCAGGTCGCCGAACCACATGTGGGCCAGCTCGTGCAGCACGGTGGCCGCCCGCACCTCGTACGCCGCGTCGGTCACCTTGGACCGGAAGACGTACTGGTCGCGGATGGTGACCGCGCCCGCGTTCTCCATGGCGCCCGCGTTGAACTCGGGCACGAACAGCTGGTCGTACTTCTTGAACGGGTACGCGTAGTCGAACTTCTCCTGGAACCAGTCGAAGCCCTGCCGGGTGACGGCGAAGAGCGCGTCCGCGTCCAGGAACTCGGCGAGCGAGGGCCGGCAGTAGATGCCGAGCGGCACGCTCTGCCCGTCCTTCTCGTACACGCTGTGCACGCTGTGGTACGGGCCGACGATCAGCGCGGTGACGTACGTCGACATGCGCGGCGTCGGCTCGAACGCCCACACGTTGTCCGTGGGCTCGGGCGTCGGCGAGTTCGAGATCACCGTCCAGCCCTCGGGGGCCGTCACGGTGAACTGGAAGGTGGCCTTCAGGTCGGGCTGCTCGAAGGAGGCGAAGACGCGGCGGGCGTCCGGCACCTCGAACTGGGTGTAGAGGTACGCCTGCTCGTCGACCGGGTCGACGAAGCGGTGCAGGCCCTCGCCGGTGTTCGTGTAGGCGCAGTCGGCGACGACCCGCAGCACGTTGCGGCCCGGCAGCAGGCCCGCCAGGGCGATCCGGGAGTCCTGGAAGACCTCGGCGGGGTCGAGTGCGTCCCCGTTGAGGGTGACCTCGTGGACGGCGGGCGCCACCAGGTCGATGAAGCTGTCGCCGCCGGTTTCGGCGACGTCGAAGCGCACCGTGGTCACGGACCGGTAGGTGCCGCCGTCCTGCGCCCCGGAGAGGTCGAGTTCGGTCTCGTACGAGTCAACGGTGAGCAGCTGCGCCCGCTGCTGAGCCTCTTCGCGAGTCAGGTTTGTGCCAGGCACGCGGTCATCTCCTCGTTATGTGTCGGTTGCGCCATCCTTCCATGCGACCCGAGGAGACGATGCCCGGGTGCGGTGGCCCCTCCGCACTGACCAGGCACGGGGCACCGGCACCCGGCACGGACCACCGGTCAGGTGCCGTTGGCGTTGCTGTCCCCGGTGGTCTCCTTCTTGTCCAGCGGGCGGATCACGATCTTCGTCGGCATGTCAACTCCCGTTCCGCGCAGTGGTGTCGGGCCTCTCCATGGGAACCTCGGGGGCAGACCGTGTCAAGGGAGACGGGTGGTCCCGGAGTGCCCGGCCGGCCCGGAGTGCACGGTGTCACGGCTGCCGCCGGTCGACCGCCGTCCGCAGGGCGTGCAGGACGGTGCCGACCGCCGCGCCCGATTCAGCTCCTCTGCGTACGGCCGCCAGCACGTGCCGTACCGGCCGGCCTGCGGCGTTGCAGCGCGCTGTATCCGGCGAAGCAGCAGGTGGCCGCGAGCATCCACAGGCCACCGGCGCCGAAGCCCACCCCGGCTCCGCCGCTTCCCGCGCTTCCTCCGCTTCCTCCGCAGACCAGCAGTGCCACGCCCGCGCCGGCGGCCAGCAGCCCGGCGGTGCGGCGTGCGCCGAGCCGTGCGCCGCCCAGCCGCTCGAACACCGCCATGAGGACCGGCGACGCGGCCATGACCACGCCCATGGTGGCGGCCGGTGTGGTCAGCGCGGCCTGGTTCACGAGGGTGTTGCAGAGGGCCACACCGAGGAGCGAGGCGAGCAGCACGTAGCCGGCGTGTCGCCGGATCGGGTGCCGCTGCCGCCAGGCCCGCGGGGCGCCGAAGGGGGCGACGACGACGAGCGCGATCAGCCAGCGCCAGAACGCCTGGAACGGGCGGGTCTGCTGCGCCGCTTCCCCGACCCTCACGACCGCCGCGCCCTCCAGGTGACGCTCACCGAGGAGGGTCTGCGGCTCGTCGACGAGGCGGTCGGCGCGGGTCTCGCCGAGCAGACCGCCGCCCTGGCCTCCCTCGACGCCGAACAGGCCGGCCAGTTGGCCGGCCTGCTGCGGGAGTTGCTGCGCTCGACGGCCGGGTAGCCGCCCCGGTCTCAGGCGGCGGGCCCGAGGTGCCGGGCGAGGGCCGCGTCGACGGAGGAGCGGTCCGCGGAGTCGGCGGCCCAGGCCACGTGCCCGTCGGGGCGCACCAGGACGGTCGTACGGCGGACGGTCGTACGGCGGTCGCTCGCCCAGCGGGCCACGGCCAGTCGGTCCGCGCGCCCGTCCTCGTACGGCTCCGGGGTGATCAGGACGAAGCGGCCGCCGCGCAGCGCCTCGTAGAGGCGGCGGCCGTCGGCGAGGGGCACGTCCGGGACCCGGGTGCCGGTGAGGCGGTGGGCGCCCTTCGGTGCGGCGTACGCGTAGCCGAGGCCGGTGACCTGCGCCG
The DNA here is from genome assembly GCF_004124325.1 of Streptomyces sp. L2. Taxonomy (NCBI): domain Bacteria; kingdom Bacillati; phylum Actinomycetota; class Actinomycetes; order Kitasatosporales; family Streptomycetaceae; genus Streptomyces; species Streptomyces sp. L2. Next base: position 5,324,876 of record NZ_QBDT01000001.1, on the reverse strand, counting down.
CTACCTTGCGGCGGGCCGGGCCGACGGCGTTCAGGACGGTGGTGAGCGCGGCGCGGGCCGCCAGGGTCCAGGGGCGCTTGGCCATGGCGAGCCGGACGATCCCGCCGCTGCTGCGCAGCACCGCCTTGCCGACGGGGTGGCGTTCGGCCTGGTAGCTGTCGAGCAGTTCCGGGTCCGCGTGGCCGGTGACGACGGCGGCCAGCTTCCAGCTCAGGTTGGCCGCGTCCTGGAGGCCGGTGTTCATGCCCTGGCCGCCGGCCGGGGTGTGCACGTGGGCGGCGTCCCCGGCGAGGAAGACCCGGCCGACCCGGTAGGCGGGCGCCTGCCGCTCGTCGCTGTGGAAGCGGGACATCCAGCGTGCGTCGTGCATCCCGAAGTCCCGGCCGAGCGCGAGCCGGGTGATCTCCTTGACCTCCGCCAGGTCCAGCGGCTCGTGGTCGGGCACGTTGCGGCCGCGGTGCCAGCCGATCACCCGGTAGTAGCCGTCCCCGAAGGGCGCGAGGAACGCGAAGGCGTCACCCACCGCGTTGACGGTGAGGAGGGTGGGGGGCTTCTCGGCGAGCTTGACGTCGGCGAGGACGACGGACCGGATGACCGACTTGCCGGGGAACGGCTGCCCGACGGCCTCCCGCACCGCGCTGCGCATCCCGTCGGCACCGACGACGTACGCCGCCCGCAGCTCCTCGGTACGGCCTTCCGGCCCGCAGACCTCGACCGTCACCCCGTCCGCGTCCTGGGTCAGTCCGGTCAGCTCGGTCTCGTACCGGAAGTCGACCCCGGCCTCGACCGCGCGCCGCAGCAAGACTTTCTCGACCTCGTACTGCGGGAGGACGAGGAGGTGGTTGAAGCGGGAAGGGAGGGCCGCGAGGTCCACGGTGAGCCGGCCGAAGAGCCGGAGCTGCTGGAGCGGTTGGCCGATGGCCTCCAGGTCGTCGGCGAGGCCGCGGGCGTCGAGCTGTTCGAGGGTGCGGGCGTGCAGGACGAAGGCGCGGGAGAGGTTGCTGATCTTGCGGGGGCGCTTTTCCAGGAGGGTGACCGGGACACCGGCGGCGGCGAGGTCACCGGCGAGGAGGAGGCCGGTAGGGCCGGAGCCGGTGACGATGACGCGGGGGGTGGTTGCGGGGGCGGGGGTGTTGCCGGTGCCGGTGGTGCTGTGGTGTCCAGTGGTGCCGGTCATGAGGGCCTCCTGGGGCGCCAACACTTGTGGGCCAACGTTTGTTGGTCAACGCTTGTTGGCAACGGTAGGACCGGGGCGGGGGTGATGTCAACACCTGTTGGCACACAGTCGTTGGCCCACACGCGTTGGCAAGCGTCCGATGGCAAGCGCCCATTGACGCACGCCCGCATATCCACACCCGCTGGCAAGCGCCCGCTGCCCCACACCCACTTATCCACACCCGTTGGCACACACTTGTTGACCCACACCTGTTGGCCTACGCTCGTTGGCATGACCGGCACCGGCACCACGAAGACCTCCCCGCCCCGCCGCAGCGACGCGACCCGTACCGCGATCCTCGCCGCCGCCCGCGAGCGCTTCGCCTCCGACGGGTACGAGCGGGCCACCATCCGCGCCATCGCCAAGGACGCGCGCATCGACCCGTCCATGGTGATGCGCTACTACGGCAGCAAGGAGGGCCTCTTCGCGGCGGCCGTGCGGCTCGACCTGCGGATGCCGGACCTGGGCGCCGTACCCCGCGACGAGTTCGGCCGGGCGCTGGTGACGCACTTCCTCGGCATGTGGGAGGAGAACGAGGAGCTGACGGCCGTCCTGCGGGTCGGGGTCACCAATCAGGCCGGGGCCGAGCGGATGCAGCAGATCTTCCGGGACCAGTTGCTGCCCGTGGCCCGGCAGGCGTGCCCCGACCCCGAGCAGGTCCCGGTGCGGGCCGCTCTGTGTGCGGCGCAGCTCCTCGGGCTCGCGCTCACCCGGTACGTGCTGCGGCTGCCGCCGACCGTGGCGCTGCATCCGCAGGAGATCGTGGCGTGGGTGGGACCGACCGTGCAGCGGTATCTGACCGCGCCGAGTCCCTGAGCCGCGCGAGGGAAAAACGCCGAGGGCGCCGGTCTCGTCCGGCCCCTACGGCGGCGTGCGCGCGTACGGACCGGAGGACGGGCGCCCTCGGCGGCGGAGACGGGGGTGGGCTCAGGCCTTGGCCTGGGCGTCGCCCTTGACGTTGATGTTGGACGAGGTCGTGTCCGCCTTGCGGTGGGACTTGTCCAGCACCATGACCAGGCCGGCGATCACCACGAACAGGCCCAGCGGGATCAGCACGTAGAGGCCCACGGTCTGGATGGCGCTCAGACCCGGGCCGGGGTCGTCACCGTCGTCGCGGGTCAGCGCGAGGGCAGGGGACGACATGAGCAGCATCATCAGCGTCGTACCGGCGGCCAGGGCGCCGGCGCGCAGGGCGTTCTTCTTGTCCACGGTCCCCAAGTTAGCGAACGCCCGGAACGGCCGCGCGCCCGGGGTGGCGTAGCGGGGCCGTGACCGGGTCGGCGGCCGACGGCGTGGCACGTGCCAGGCACCGGTTCACGCACCCCCCGCACCCCCCGCGGCCCGTCGGCAGACCTCCAGCAGGGCCCGCAGGCGTGGCGATGCCGTGAGGTCCTCCAGCGGTACCGGGCGGCCGTCGGCGTCGGCGACCGGCAGCCGCCAGTTGGGGTACTGGTCCCAGGTGCCCGGCAGGTTCTGCGGGCGGCGGTCGCCGACGCCGTCGGGGAGCCAGACGCCGATCATGCGGGCCGGGGTGCGCAGCAGGAAGCGGTGGACGCCCTGGATCTCGGCCTCCTCGTCGGAGCCGGGCGGTCCGGCGGCCGGGCTGTCGAGCAGGCCGAGGCTGCCCAGCAGGGCGAGCCATTCGGCGGTGTCGGCGGCGGCCTCGGCGCGTTCCTCGGCGGCCGCGCGGGTGAGCAGGCCGAGGCTGTCGCGCAGGTCGACGTGTTCGCCGGTGAGCCGGGCGGCGGTGGGCGGCAGGTCGTGGGTGGTGGCGGTGGCCAGGCAGTCGGCGCGCCAGCGTTCGGGGGGCAGGGGGCGGCCGTCGCCGGCCCAGTCGCGTTCGAACCAGAGGACGGAGGTGCCGAGCACGCCGCGCCGCTGGAGGGTCTCGCGCACGCCCGGTTCGACGGTGCCCAGGTCCTCGCCGATCACCACGGCCCCGGCGCGGGAGGCCTCCAGGGCGAGGAGGGCGAGCATGGCGTCGGCGTCGTAGCGGACGTAGGTGCCCTCGGTGGGGGCGCTGCCCTGGGGGACCCACCAGAGACGGAACAGGCCCATGACGTGGTCGATGCGCAGGGCGCCGGCGTAGCGGAAGAGGGCGCGCAGGAGGTGGCGGTAGGGGGCGTGGCCGGAGGCGGCGAGCCGGTCGGGGCGCCAGGGCGGCAGGCCCCAGTCCTGGCCGCGGGCGTTGAAGGCGTCGGGCGGGGCGCCGACCGACATGCCGGCGGCGAAGTGGTCCTGCTGGGCCCAGGCGTCGGCGCCGGCCGGGTGCACGCCGACGGCCAGGTCGTGCACGATCCCGACGGCCATCCCCGCCTCCTTCGCCGCGCGCTGGGCGGCGCGGAGCTGGCCGTCGGTGAGCCAGGCGAGGCGGGAGTGGAAGGCGACGCGGTCGGCGAGGGTGTCGCGGGCGCGGGCGGTGTCGGCGGAGCGGGGGTCGCGCAGGCCGCCGGGCCAGCGGTGCCAGTCGGAGCCGTGGGTCTCGGCGAGGGCGCACCAGGTGGCGTGGTCCTCCAGGGCCTGGCCGTGGGCGGTGCGGAAGTCGTCGTAGGCGGCCTGGCGGCCCGGTCCGAGCGGCACCCGGAGCACCAGTTCCAGTGCCTCGCCCTTCACCTCCCACACCGCGTCGCGGTCGATGAGGGCGCCCTTGTCGAGGACGTCGGCGCGCAGCCGCTCGGCCCGCTCCAGCAGCGTGCCGAGCCGGGCGCGGTCCTCGGCGTACGCGTACTCGGGGATCTCCTCGACGCGCAGGTGCACGGGGTCGGGGAAGCGGCGGGACGACGGCCGGTACGGGGAGGGGTCGGTGGGCTCCCCCGGTACGGCCGCGTGCAGCGGGTTGACCTGTACGAAGCCGGCGCCGGCGGTGCGTCCGGCCCAGGCGGCGAGCTCCGCGAGGTCGGCGAGGTCGCCCATGCCCCAGGAGCGGCGGGAGAGCAGGGAGTACAGCTGGACGAGGAGGCCGCACGACCGTCCGGCGGGGGCCGGCAGCCGGTCGGGGGCGACGACGAGGTGGGCGTGACCGGTCCGCCCGTCGGGCGCGGTGGCACTCACCCGGTGGACGCCCTCCGGCAGCGCCTCGGGGAGGTCTCCGGGGCCCTCCCACACCTCGCCGTCCTCGGTCTCCACGCGCAGGCGGGTGCCGGCGGGCAGGGCCGTCGGCGGGACCGCCGCGGCGCCGGTCCAGCGGACGATCGTCGGCGGCAGGAGCCGTTCGCGCAGCTCGCGCTCCCGTTCGGCGAGTGCGGTGCGTACGGCGCCCGGGGTGGCCGCTTCGACGCCGAGGGCGGCCAGGGCGGCGACCACGGCGGAGGCGGACACGGTGACCGTGCGGTCCGGGGAGGGGCTGTAGGAGGTGGCGACGCCGTGCAGGGCGGCGAGCCGGCAGAGATCCCCGTCGAGGGCGTCGCAGAGGGCTTCGGCCATCTACAGCGCCGGGCCGTAGAAGTCCGGGACGGGGTCGGACTCGCTGGTCAGCGGGGTGGCTTCGGCGAGCGGCGGCTCGCTGGTCAGGGGCTCGGCGGCGGGTAGCGGCGGCTCGCTGGTGAGCGGGGCCTCGGCGTAGGCGCTCTCCGCGCTGAAGACGCACACTCCCGGTGCCTCGATGAAGGCGGACGGCTCCGCCACGGGTTTGGAGGGGGCGGGGATCGGGAGGCGGGTCGACACGGCCACGGTGGCTCCTTGTGGGTAGGTCATCGCGTGCTGCGGTTTCCGGTGGTCGGATTCCGGTGGATACGGCAGGCCTACCCCGTCTCGGCGAGGGCACTCTCACTCGGTCGGGCGGCACCTGCCCGGGATCGCACGCCGTGGGGTGGCCGGGTGTGATCCAGATGGGGCCGGACGGTCGATAGACCGGTTGTAAGACTGTTCCGCCCCGTGGGGGCCACCGGGAGACGGACGACGCGGGCGGGGACGCGGCGCTGCTGCGGGCCGTGGCCGGCGGGGACCCGGCCGCGATGGCCGCCCTGTACGACCGGCACGCCGGCTGGCTGCACGCGCGGCTGAGCCGGCGGTGCGCCGATCGGGAGGTCGTCCGGGAAATACTGCAGGACACGTTCGTCACGGTGTGGCGTTCGGCGTCCGGGCACCGCGGGGAGGAGGCCGGCGGCTGGCTGTGGACCATCGCGGCCCGGCGGCTGGTGGACGCGCTGCGGGCGCAGGAGCGGGCCGCGCGGGTGCCGCTGGCCCCGATGGACGCGGTGACGGCGGCGGACCTCGGCCACGAGGCCGGTGCCGCGCCGTCCGCCGAGGACCGGGTGCTGGCCGGTCTGGAGTACGGCGATGTCGGCACCGCGCTGGACCGGATCTCCCCCGAGCTGCGCGAGGTGCTGCGGGCGACCGTCGTCGACGGGCTGAGCACCCGGGAGGCGGCCCGGCTGCTCGGCATCCCCGAGGGCACGGTCAAGTCCCGCGCCCGGCGCGCGCGTGCCGAACCGCGTTCCGTTCTCGCCCAGTTGACCCCGGCCCCGCTGGGAGGCACCGCATGACCGACGACAACGCGCGCATCTGGCACGCGTCGGAGAGGACGGCCGCCCGGTACGCCGACGGCACACTGCCGGAACCGGACGCGTGGTCCCTGGAGAAACACCTTGAGACCCCGTCCTTGACGCCTCCACCGCCCGTGACGCACCCGTCCTTGACGCCCCCGGCGCCCGTGCCACCCCCGTCCTTGACGACCGCTGCCCTTGACGACCGCTGACCCTGACGGCACGTCCGTTTCTGGAGAAACCGTGAGTTCCATACGGGTGACCGGGCTCTGTGTCCGGCACCGCAAGACCCTCGCCCTCGACTCCGTCGACCTGGATCTCGGCACCGGTGTGCACGGGCTGCTGGGGACGAACGGGGCCGGCAAGACCTCGCTGATCCGGGTGCTGGCCACGGTGGCCCGGCCGTCCGGCGGCCGGGTGGAGATCCTCGGGCAGGACAGCGCCGAGCACGGCGGCCGGACCGGGATCCGGCGCCGGCTCGGCTACCTCCCGCAGGAGTTCGGCTACTACCCCGGCTTCACGGTACGGGAGTTCGTGGCGTACGTGGCCTGGCTGAAGGAGCTGCCGGCCGCGCGTGCCCCGGAGGCCGTCGAGCGGGCGGTGGCCCGGGTCGGCCTCGGGGACCGGATCGACGCGAAGGTGAAGACGCTGTCGGGCGGCATGGTCCGCCGGGTCGGTACTGCTCGGCGCCCGTCTGAGCTGGCTGCCCGCGTTCGGGTACGTGAGCGCCGTGTACCTGGGCTCCTCGGGGGCGCACGGGCGCGGGGTCACCGTGTGGGCGTGGCCGATGCAGCCGGGGTCCCAACCGGGTGCCTGGGCGGTGGCGTCGGCGGCGTTCGTCGTGGGGGTCGCGCTGTACGTCGGATGCGGGGCGCGTGCCGAAGGGCCCCGTGGATGACGGGGCCCCTCGGGAGGCTGGTGCTCAGCGGGAGACGGGTGCTGCTCAGCGGGAGGCGACGGCGCCGTCGTAGACGTTGTCCGGGGTGATGATGCCGGTGATCGCGCGGGCGAGGAGGGTGGAGGGTTCCTGGCCCTGGCTGGTGGAGTCCGTGTTGATCATGATGACCATGGTGGCCTTCTGGGAGGGCAGGTACATGGTCACGGTCTCGTAGCCCGGGATGGAGCCGTTGTGCCCGATCCAGCCGTTGGTCTTGAAGATGCCGAGGCCGTAGCTGGTGCCGGGGAAGCCGGTCGGAAGGGTCTTGAGGCGCTGCGCCTGGGTCCGGGGGGTGAGGAGTTCGCCGGTGGCGACGATCTTCGCCCAGCGGTGCAGGTCGCGCAGGTTGGAAATCATCGCGCCGGCCGCCCAGGCCCAGCTGGGGTTCCAGTCGGTGGCGTCGGCGACCGCGCCGGTCAGCGTCTGGTCGGTGTAGCCCCGCGGATGCGGCTCGGGGAACTCGGGGCCGTGCGGGAACAGTGTGTGGTTCAGGCGGGCCGGCCGGAGCACGCGGGTGTGGATGACCTCGGCGAGCTGCTGGCCAGTGACCTTCTCGATCGCCAGGCCGAGCAGGATCAGGTTGGTGTTGGAGTACTGGAACTGCGCGCCCGGCGCGAAGGTGTTCTCGTGCTTGAAGGCGTAGGCGAGCAGTTCCTTGGGGGTGAAATAGCGCTCCGGGTCGCTCAGCAGGTCGTGGACGAAGTCCGGGTCGGCGCTGTACGGGAACAGTCCGCTGCGCATCTCGGCGAGCTGGCGCAGCGTGATGTGACGGCCGTTCGGCACACCGCGCACATAGCGGGAGATCGGGTCGTCCAGCCCGATCCGGTGCTGGTCGACGAGTTCGAGCAGCGCGGTGACCGTGAACGTCTTCGTCTCGCTGCCGATCCGGACGTAGGGGCGGGTGGTCATCGGCCTTCCGGTGGCGGTGTCGGCGACTCCGGTCGCGCGGACGTAGCAGCCCTTGCCGGGCAGCCACAGTCCGACGACGACACCGGGGATGGCCGCCTGCTTGCGGACCTCCGCGATCGTCTTGTCCAGCCGTCCGCTCACGGCGGGGCTGAGCCTGCCGGTACGGCAGTCGTCCGGGTTGCCCCGGACCGCGCTCGCGGGCGCCGCGGCGCGGGCGGCGGTCAGGTGGACGGCGGTCGCGTGGGCCAGCGTGGCGGGGGCCGCCGCCGTGGGGATCACGAGGGACGCCACGAAAGCGGTCGCGGCGAGCAGCCTGCGGGGAGGGGTACGTCGCATGTCGGGCGCCTCTTCCAGTCACGGGTCAGGGACTCGGACGGCCACATCACCACCGGCGACTCGCCATAAAAGCTCTCTTCTGATAAGCGAACCGGCGAGTCCACTCATTCGGAGCCACAGACCCGGCAGGGCCCGCCCCTCGTACCGAACCGCCCGGGGGTCCGGCGCGCCCGGTGGGCGCGCCGGCGCCGTCAGGCCGTGATGCCGTCGAACTGCAGGACGCGGTAGGCGCCTTGGGCCGTCCACTGGGAGACGATCAGGGTCAGGGAGTTCGGGCCGGCGCTGCCGGGGTGGATGTAGCCGCCGTACAGGTTCTCCACCTGGGGGCGGCCCCAGTGGGTGGGCGGCCAGGCGTTGCTGCCGACGATCTGCGGGGTCGGCGCCGACCACACGGCGTCGGGGCGGGCGGCACTGCGGGTGCTGATCGCGCCGTCGGTGACGTCGAAGCAGCTCATGCAGTAGCGGTCGCCGATCCGCTTGACGGAGAACTCGCCGATGTTGTTGCCGGGCCCGAACAGCGAGGCGGGCGGGGTGCCGTCGGTCGCCCAGTACCAGCCGCCGTTGTAGGCCCAGTTCTGCTGGGCGCCGAAGTTGCCGGCGCGGAAGTCGCCGGGGTTGATCCGGAACAGCTGGATCGCCCCCTGGTCGGCGGTGTTCTTGTGGGTGCCGTTCCAGCGCTTCGAGAAGATGTACAGCCAGCCGTCCGGGTCGATGCCGGCGAAGGACCACATCCCGTACATCGACTGGTTCACGCCCTGGTACTGGCCCGCCCAGTGGTACGGGTAGTCGGTCCAGGTCCGCCCGTGGTCGTCGGAGTAGGCGACGCCCGACATCAGCGAGCCGTCCTCCCCGGCGGGCAGCGGGTCACCGCCGATGCCGTGCACCACGGACGTGTACTGGAGGTAGGTACGGCCGCCGAACTCGATGCAGTCGTTGGGGATGCGGGTGCTCTCGGTGCCGTAGCCGTTGTCGGCGTTGTGCGCGTAGTCGAACAGCTGCGTGGCCCTGCCGTCCGGCATCGCCCACGTGAAGGAGATGGGCGATCCGGAGGGGTCGTAGGACGCCTGGTTGAGCATCACCGGGGAGCCGAGGTAGGTGTTGGCGCTGTCGAACGAGTCGCCGAACACGTAGCCCCAGGTGTTGTCGTGCTCCCGGTAGTACGGGATGGCCAGGTCCCCGCTGCCCAGCCCGACCCGGCTCGCCGAGTCGCCGGGCTGCTGGCACAGGGGCGCGCCGGTCTGGCCCACACCGTTGGTCGCGGCGGCGGGCGTGGCACCGGCCACGCCCGCGCCCACGGCGAGACCGGCGCCCAGGGCGAGACCGGATCCGGAGCGGAGCAGCGACCGGCGTGTGATGCCGCGGGACGGCCGGGGTGAGGTGGACATGGGTCTCCTTCGTGGATTCGGGCGCGGGTGGTGGGGCGGTTCGGTCGTGGGGCGTTCAGCCCTTGGGCGTACGGGCGTTGCGTTCGGTGCTAGCGGTGGCAGGCGGCGGCGATGAGCAGCAGCAGGACGACGACCGCGAGGAGGTGGACGCAGCCGGGGCCGCCGTCCGGGTTCCGGCGCGAGGACTCGACGTGGCCGCCGGGCGGCGTGCCGGGGTGCTTCCCGGCGTAGTGCTCGATCTGCTGCCGTTCACCGTCGGACTCGGGAAGCCAGGCCGTCCTGAAGCCGCATTCGCCGCACCAGTAGCGGTATCGCACCTCGATTCCTCACGTGTCGCGGAGCACTGATCGTGGCGTGTGTCATGTTCTTCGCACAGGTCAGGGGACCGGCCATCGGTGGCCGGTGCCGCCGGTACGCTCACCGAGGTTCTTACTGGCGAGTAGGGAGGCGTCTCGGTGACAGATCAGCTCGGCACGCTGTTACGCCGGCTGCGTGCGCAGGCGGGCCTGACGCAGGAGCAGGTGGCGGAACGGTCCGGGGTCAGCGTCCGCACGATCCGCCGGCTGGAGAGCGGGGGCTCCACCGATCACCGGCTGGGCACGGTGAACTTGCTGGCCGACGCGCTCGACCTCGGCCGGGAGGACCGCGAGCGCCTGGTGGCGCTGCTGGCGCGGTCGCGGGAGGGGGGTGGCGGGGGCGGCGGGGAAGGCGACGGCGGTGACGGAGGCGACAGGGGCGACGGGCTCACTCGTCCGACGCCGCGTGTGGTCGTGGACGTATCCGTGCCGGGGCCGGGGCCGGGGCCGGTGCCGGAATCGGTGACAGCGCCTGTGCCGTTGCCGGTGGGGGCGCCCGACCCGGTGGTGTCCGGCGGATTGGCCGACATGACGCGGGAGTTGGCGACCGAGGTGCGGCGGCGCCTGCGGCGGGAGGAGGCGCAGCGACGCGTCCACGATCCGTTCCCGCTGCCGGTGCGGTGGCGGCCGGCGCCCGCGGGGGTGACGGATCGTTCGGACAACATCCAGCGTCTCGGTCCCGGGGCGGTGCCGCGTGAGGTGGATCTGAGCGGTGACCTGCGGAGCGTGGCGGAGGTGTACCGGCGGATCTCGTCCGGGCGGTTGGTGGTTCTCGGCCGGGCCGGGTCGGGCAAGTCGATCCTGACCATCCGGTTCGTGCTGGACCACCTTGAGGCGTCGGGCGGCCAGGGCCGGGTGCCGGTGGTCTTCGGCCTGGGCTCCTGGGACCCGACGACCACCGCGCTGCGGGACTGGCTGATCGGCCGGCTGCTGCGCGACCACCCCCATCTGGCCCGTCGCGGCCCCCGCGGGGCGACCCTGGCCGCGGCGCTGGTCGACGCCGACCTCGTCCTGCCGGTCCTCGACGGGTTCGACGAGATCGCCGAGGGCCTGCGACAGGAGGCGCTGGAGTCGCTCAACGCGACGTCCCTGCCGCTGGTGCTCACCAGCCGCCCGGACGAGTTCGCCGAGGCCGTCCGCGCGGCACACGCACCCCTGCTGTGGGCGGCCGGCCTAGAACTGACCGATCTCACCCACGAGGACCTCGTCGGCTACCTGCCGAGAACCGCCCGCCCGGTACAGGGGGCCGGCGCGCGCGGGGCGGGTGCTGACGCAGGCGGTGACGCGGGCAGCGCCGATACGACCGTACGGCCGGGGCCCGGGCCGGGCTCGGGGCTGTGGGACCGTCTTCTGGAGGAGCTCGGCGTCCCGGCGGCGCCCGCGGCCGAGCGCCTCGCCGCTGTGCTGACCACCCCGCTGATGGTCGTCCTCGCTCGCACCATGTACAGCGAGGTGCCCGACCGCGACCCCGCCGAACTGCTGGACGCCGCGCGGTTTCCCACGGTGAGGTCCCTGGAGGAGCACCTGCTGGCGGGGTTCGTGCCCGCCAGCTACCGGCGGCACGCACCCGAGCGGGACGCCGCCGGCCACCGGCCCCGGCCGGCCGGCTGGGACGCGGGACGGGCGGAGCGCTGGCTGGGCTACCTGGCCCAGCAGTTGGTCGGGCGCGACCGTGACCGGCAGGACCTCGCCTGGTGGCGGATAGGCGACTCGCTACCGCGCTCGACGCGCGTCCTCGCTGTGGTGGTGGCGACGGCGCTGAGCGTCGCGGTGGCCGACTGGCTCGTCGGTCTCCTCAACACCGGCACCGGGGCCGGTGAGACCTTCCTGCAGGGGTGCCTGATGGGCCCCGTGGCAGGGCTCGCGTTCGGGTCGGCGTACGCCCTGGTGATCTCCGTCCGGGGCGGTACGGCGTTCGAGCCGGCCAGGGTGCGGTTGCGGCAGCCCGGCCTGCGCGGTGGACTCGGCCGCCGCCCGGTCCGTACCTTCGCGGCCCGGTTCCGGGACGGGCTGCTGGGCGGATTCGTCATGGGCGTCGGCTACGCGTGCGCCCTCTCCCTGGAGCGCGCGGTGTTCCGGGGCACGCCGCTCGCCGACGCCGGCACGGTCGAGAGCACGCTGATCAACATGGTGTGCTTCGGGCTGATCTTCGGCTCGGCGGCGGCGCTGGTGTTCGGACTCGTCGCGGCGCTGGAGGCGCCGGTGGACGTGACCGCCGCGGCCACACCGGTGAGCCTGCTGGCCGCGAACCGTGCCACCGTGGCGCGTCAGTTCCTCGTCGTGGCACCGGCGCTCACCGTGGCGATCGCCGGGAGCGGGAGTCTGGTGGTCGCGCTGTTGCAGGGGGTGCTCGGCCCGCTGAACTGGCGTCTGGCCGACGGCCTGCTCATCGGCGCGGTCGGCGGCGTCGGCGGCGGGGTCTCGTACGTGCTCGCGTTCACCGCCTGGGGGCAGTGGGTCGTACTGACGCGGGTCTGGCTGCCGTTGACCGGCCGGCTGCCCTGGGACACGGCCGCGTTCCTGGACGACGCCTACCACCGCGGGGTGCTGCGGCAGACCGGAGCGGTCTACCAGTTCCGCCACGCCCGGCTCCAGCATCACCTCGGCCGCACGTTCCGCGAGCGGCAGCGCCGCTACACGGCGGCCACCTTCCCGTCCGCCGCCGGTCCCGGGACGCCGTAACACGCTGTTCAACAGGCTGTCCTGACAGCCGGTCACATGTGGCCGGTCGCTCGTCCTGTCCGTCCCGGCACCGCGTCGGCAGCATCGCCTCCACCCCGGTTCGCGGCGCCGGGCCCGATCACCAGCGGGCGGACGCGGACCCGAACCGCTGCCCTGCCGAGCCGCCTCCCGAAGGAGCCCGATTCCGTTGAAGTCCCTCCGTCTGACCGCCGTGGGCGCGATCGTCGCGTTCGCCGCCCTGACCGGCACCGTCCCGGCGAGCGCCGCGACCGCGACCGACAACGCGGCCGATACGGCGGCCGTCACCTCGACCGGTACCGATACCGCGACCGCCTCCACGACCGATTCCGCTGCCGCCATTCTGCAGAGCGGTGCCCAGCAGGGCGTCACCGACGGCTATCCCGGGGTGATCGGCCTGGTGCGGCAGGGCGACACGGCCGCGTACGTGCACGCGGGCGTCGGCGACCTCTCCACGCGTGTGGCCGCCGATCCCAAGGCGCAGTTCCGGATAGGGAGCAACACCAAGGCGTTCACCTCCACCGTCCTGCTCCAGCTGGAGGCCGAGCACCGGCTGTCCCTGGACGACTCCGTCGAGCGGTGGCTGCCCGGCGCGGTCGACGCGAACGGCTACGACGGCTCGAAGATCACGATCCGTGAGCTGCTGAACCACACCTCGGGCCTGCCGGACTACGCCCAGGACACGTCGTTCGCCCTGACGTACGCGCTCAACACCCAGCCGGACCGGGCGTGGCCGCCGCAGTCGCTGGTGGACATCGGACTCGCGCAGCACAAGCCCACCAGCGCGCCCGGCGAGAAGTGGGGCTACTCCAACACCAATTACGTGCTCGCCGGGATGGTGATCAAGGCGGTCACCGGGAACGACGCGGCCACCGAGATCCGGCAGCGGGTCATCGAGCCGCTCGGCCTGCACGACACGACGTTCCCCACCGCCGACCCGGCCCTGCACGGCAACTACCTCCACGGGTACGAGTATCCGGTGGTCAGCATCGGCATCCGGGACGTGACCGCCTCCGACGTACAGGCGTTCGGGCCGGCGGGCGCGATCGTGTCGACGCTGGACGACCTGGCCACCTTCTCCCGCGCCCTGCTGACCGGCCGGCTGCTGCCGCCCGCGCAGGAGGCGGAGCTGAAGACCACCGTCCCGGCGAACGCCGACGGCAGCGCCGCCTACGGCCTGGGCATCGCCCACCTCAAGTTGCCCTGCGGCCGCTGGGCGTGGGGGCACAACGGGGCCGTCCTCGGCTACTACAGCGACTGGTACAGCAGCGAGGACGGCTCGCAGCAGGTCGTCCGCGTGAACAACGAGTTCCATCTGCTGGCCGGCACCCGGGGCCAGCAGGACACCGCCAAGGCGACGGCCGACGCGTACTGCGCGCTCTGAAGGGACCACTTCCGATGACACCGCTCCCACTGACCCGGCGCCTGGCCGGCCGACTCCGGCGCACGCGATCCGCCCTGGCCGCCCGATCCGCCGTCGTCGCCGCGGCCATGGCCGTGACCGCGCTGTTCATGACCGCGCCCGCCCACGCGGCGGCGGACGACGGCCCCGCGCCCGTCCCCGCACCCGTCTTCACCGACGGGTACGGCCTCACGCAGGTCGGCACGCCCGCGGTGCACTCGAGCACCGACTTCACGCTGACCGTGACCACACCCGAGCTGTCCGGGCAGCACAAGATCCGGATCTTCCTGCCCCAGGACTACGCCACGCAGCCCGGCCGGCGCTGGCCGGTCCTGTACTTCCTGCACGGCGGGGGCGGCACCGTGGACGACGCCGCGGCCGCGCCGGCCCTGCACTCGGACTCCATGATCACCGTGGTGCCGGACGGCGGCCTGAAGGGCTGGTACGCCGACTGGGTCATGCAGCACACGGCCATGGGCGCGGCGAACTGGCAGACGTTCCACCTCGACCAGGTCGTGCCCTTCGTCGACGCCAACCTGCGCACGATCGGCGACCGGGCCCACCGGGCGGTCGCCGGCCTGTCGATGGGCGGCTTCGGCGCCCTGCACTACGGCGAACTCCGACCCGACCTCTTCGGCCACGTCGCCAGCCTGTCCGGGGGCATCGACTTCGGCATGCCGGCGGTCCGCGGGGCGGTCCTCGCCACCGAGCTGAACGTGACCGGCGCGTGGTGCGCCGTGAGCACCTCCACGCCGTCCGGCACCGGACAGTGCACCGGGTACGGGCCGTACATCGACAGCGACGCGATCTTCGGCTCACCGTACGCGGTCTTCGACGACCACGTCTGGAACCAGGTGGACCCGGCCTCCACCACCAACCTGGCCCGCCTGAACGGCGGCGACATCACCCTCTACACCGGGAACCAGGGCCCGATCGACCACTTCACCGAGATCGCCTCCAGCACGGTCAAGAACCGCTTGGACCAGCTGGGAATCCCCAGCCGGTACGTCGACTACGGCGACGGCTCCTCGCTCTCCCCCACCTGCGACGGCGGCCACGACTACGGCTGCTGGTCCGCCGCGTTCGCCGACTATGTCCCCCGCCTCGCCGCCTCGTTCGCGGCGGCCGGCTGATCCGTCACGCGGGCCCGCCCGGTCGCGCCGTTCACAGCAACGGCTCGACCAGGCGGGTCAGTTCGGTCCGGCTGACCGGGCCGATGCACGCCGCCGCGATCCGGCCCTTCCGGTCGACGACCAGCGTGTAGGGGTAGCCCTGCGGGTTCACCAGGCCCTTGGGGACGCGCAGGAGCTGAGTCGTCTTCGGGTCGTGCAGGCTGCGGTAGGCGAGGTGATGCTCGCGGGCGAAGGAGGCAGCTGTCGCCCGGGAGACGTCGGTGTCGACGCCCATCACGCGTAGGCCCCGCGCGCGCAGTGCGGTGTGGACGGCGGAGAGGTCGGGGGCCTCGGCCCGGCACGGACCGCACCAGGAGGCCCAGGCGTTGACGACGAGCACCTTGCCCCGGTAGTCGTGCACCGCGATCGGCCGGCCGTCGATCGCGGTGCCCGTCAGATCGGGCATGGCCTTGCGGTCGGCGGGGGCGAACGTCTCCCGCGGGTCCGGCGCCCGCCCGTCGTCCAGGTGAACTGCCGTGCATCCGGCGCCCATTGAGAGGGCCAGGGCCACCAGGCATACGGCTCTGAAGAGTCTCATGGGCCGACCATGCCATCCGCCTCCCCGGCCCCCGGAGGCGGGGAGGCAACGGGCGGGACCGCACCGGGCCGACGGCCGTCAGGGGCGGGCTGGTCACCGCAGGTATCGCGGGCACTTCGAGCAAGGCGGCCACCGCCGGCACCGCTACCGCACGCACTGCCGGCACCGCCGGCACCGCCGGCACCGCGTACCAGCGTGCACACGATCCCGGCCCCCGTCAGCACGGCCGTGGCGTGCAGCGCCAGGGCGATCCCGGCCGCGGCCAGTCCGATCGTGACGGTGTTGAGCACGAGTCACCCGCCCAGGCTGAACCCGCGCCCGACCGGCAGCAGCCCCAGTGCCGAACCGGCCACCCACGACACCTTGATCACGAGGTACGGCACGAGGGCCGCCGCCGACCCGTACCCCGCCACACGCCCGATCCGGTCCCAGCGCTCCACCGCGCCCTCCCTCCGCCGCACCCCTCGTCCGGCGCCCGCGCGCCCCACCGCGTCCGCCCCCGGGCCAGCCCCGCTCCCCCGCTCGGCGGACCGCCCCTCCGCCCAGGGGCGCACCAGTCGCGGAGGCCAACATATTCCTTGACGCGAATATTCTTAGTCGGGAATACTCGTGCCCTATGGACGCACTCCTCGCCGCACTGGCCGACCCGGCCCGCTGGCGGCTCGTCGGTCTGCTGGCTGAGCGGCCCCGCCCGGTCGGCGTGCTCGCCGAGCTCGCCGGGGCGCGCCAGCCGCAGACGACCAAGCACCTGCAGACCCTGGAGCGCGCCGGGGTCGTGACCTCCCAGCGCACCGGGCAGCGCCGCGTCTACGCGCTCCGGCCCGGCCCCCTGCGGGAGCTCGCGGCCGTACTCGGCGCTCTCGCCGACAGCACGGAACAGGCAGGCGGCCCGCACGCGACGTACGAGCGCTACGGGCGCGGCCTCCACGCGGAGCGGCTCGCCGCGACGGAGCCGGGGTGGGCCGACGGCCGCTCGTTCACGTTCCACCGTTCGCTGACGGAGTGCCCGGAGCGGGTCTGGCGCCATCTGACCGAGGCCGGTCCGCTCGCGCGCTGGTGGACGCCGGAGGACCTCCGCGTCTCCGAGCTGGTCTTCGAGGCGCGGCCCGGCGGGCGGATCGTCCAGGAGTACCGCGACGCCGAGGACACCGGCGATGCGGACCCGGTCGCCGGCCGCGCGGAGGGCGTCGTGGAGGACGTACGCCCCGGTGAGCGGCTCGCCTACCGGCTCTCCCCGCTGCTCCCCGACGGCGGCGTCGCCTTCACCGCCCACGTCGACATGGCCCTCGGACCCACCGCCACCGGCTCGGAGCTCGACGTCCACTGGCGCGTCACGGACAGCACGATCGACGCCGCGGACTTCGTCGCCGGCATCGAGATCGGCTTCGGCCAGAGCCTGGACAGGCTCGCCTCGATCCTCACCGAAGACCCGCACGACCCCGACAGCACCGACCCCGACAGCACCGACACGAGGAGCACGGAATGACCGAGCAGTTCGCGGCCGCAGGGTCGTCACCAACCTGGCCCTCTCCCTCGACGGCCGCTACGCCGCGCCCGGCAACCCGCTGGACATGAGCTGGGTGATGCCGTACGCCGTCTCGGACGTCGCCCGCGACCACCTGACGAGCCTGTGGGAGCCCGCCACGACGGCCCTGCTCGGCCGGGTCAACGCCGAGGGGTTCCTCGGTTTCTGGCCCACCGTCATCGGTATGGAGGGCGCCGACCCGCGCGACGAGGGCTTCGCGCGGTGGCTCGTCGGCACCGACAAGGTGGTCCTCTCCTCGACCCTCGGCGAGGCGCCCTGGGAGCGGACGACGATCGCCGACAAGCCGGCCGCCGAGGTGGTCGGGGACCTGAAGGCGACCGAAGGCGGTGACATCCTCGTGGTCTCCAGCCCGAGCGTCATCAAGGCGCTGCTGGCCGCCGACGCGGTCGACCGCCTGGCGCTCACGGTCTTCCCCGTCGTCCTCGGCGGCGGCCCCCGCCTCTTCGACGACGGCCTGCCCGCGGGCCGCTGGACCCTCGCCGGCCAGTCCGCGGGCGAGGACGGCACCCTCGCCCTCGTCTACGACCGGGTCCGCCGCCCGTGAGGCTCTCGCGCCGCCTCACCCTGACCGCCACCGCCGGCGCCGTACTCCTGGCCACGGCCGGCGCGGTGACGGCCCACCGGCTGACCGACCCGGCCCGGGGCCTGACCGCCGCGAAGGGTGCCGGGGACGCGCACTGCCGTCAGGTCACCCGGAAGGCGCCCGAGCGGTTGGCGGGGAAGGAGCGCCGGTCCGTGGGGCTCGCGGGGGTGGTCGTGTGGGGCGGCCAGGACGTGATCCTGCGCTGCGGTGTCACGGCGCCCACGGTGACGAAGGACCCGTGCTTCGAGGCGGACGGTGTGGACTGGGTGCTCGACGCCCGGCAGTCGACTCCCGAGCGGCAGGTCCTCGTGACGTTCGGCCGCACACCGGCGACCCAGGTCGCGATCCGCCCGGGCGGCGTCCCCACCGACGAGGCACTCCTGGACCTCTCCCACCTGGTGACGGCCACCCCGAAGACCGACGAGTGCCGGACCGCCCACTGATTGGCAGGTATGGGCGGGCGGCCGGCGAGTCTGACCAGGGGGTTCGGAGGGGGCGGTGTCCCAAAGCTTCCAATGGGCAGGCGGCGCGGGCGAAGGGTCCCACCGCCGAAGGGTCCCACCGCCGCGCGGGCGGAGGGCCCCACCCCCACCCGGCCGCGTCGCTCCTCCCACCCCCGCTACGCGAAGCCCCCGGTCTCAGGCCGAGATCCCGTCGATCCGGGCCAGGGCGTCGTCCGCGCCGTACGGTTGCAGGTAGGGGAGCCAGCGGGGGTCACGGTGGCCGGTTCCGATGATGCGCCAGGCCAGACCGGTCGGCGGGGCGGGCTTGTGGCGCAGGCGCCAGCCGAGTTCGACGAGGTGGCGGTCGGCCTTGACGTGGTTGCAGCGGCGGCACGAGGCCACCACGTTCTCCCACGCGTGCTGCCCACCGCGGGAGCGCGGGATGACGTGGTCGACGCTGGTCGCGGCGGCGCCGCAGTACATGCACCGGCCGCCGTCGCGGGCGAAGAGCGCGCGCCTGGTGAGAGGAACGGGCCCCCGGTAGGGAACCCGCACGAATCGCTTGAGCCGGACCACGCTGGGTGCGGGGACTGTGACGGTCGCGCTGTGCATATAGGCGCCGGATTCCTCCAGGGAGACGGCCTTGTTCTCCAGGACGAGGACGAGCGCGCGGCGGAGCGGTACGACGCCGAGGGGCTCGTACGACGCGTTGAGGACCAGGACATGCGGCACGGGTGCCTCCTTGGGCGTCGGCGGCGCGTGGCTCGCGCCGGGACGATCTGCAGTCAGTCTCCCCTCATGCCTGGTGGAAGCGCCACCATGTCCCGGTAACGGGCTGGGAGTGTTTTCGACCACACCTGATACATCCCCAGGACCCCGTGCTGTTCACGCCCTGGTGAGCCCCGTCTCTCCTGCGCCCCCGGCGGCCGGAACGGCACGGGGCATACGCAATGCCCCGTTAGTGTGGTGCCTCTGTCCGTCCGGTGACCTTTTCGTGATCTCCGGTGAAGCCGAAACCGCCCGGGAGACCGCTTCGCCCCGGAAGACCGCGAAGACCCCGACCGTCCGCCCCACCGGCACGGGCCGCGCATGCACCATGGAGGTACCCGCCGTGTCCTTGCCCGCCGTCCTGCTCGCCGCAGGCGCGTCGCCGTCCCCGACGCCGTCCGGGTCGGTGACTCCGGCCGTGCCGTCGCTCCAGGACGCCCAGGAGAGCGCGAACAACGCGGCGAGCTGGGTCGAGCAGAACTGGTCGACGTGGCTCGCGATGGGCCTGCAGATCCTGCTGGTCGTGGTGGTCGCGTTCGCGCTCAGAGCGGTCGTACGACGAGCGATCACCAAGTTCATCGACCGGATGAACCGGTCCGCGCAGTCGGGCGACGGCGGCGGGCTGAGCGGGCTGCTGGTGAACGCCGAGCGGCGCCGGCAGCGGTCGGCGGCGATCGGCTCGGTGCTGCGGTCGGTGGCGAGCTTCCTGATCCTCGGCACGGCCGCGCTGATGGTGCTGTCCACTTTCAAGATCAACCTGGCCCCGCTGCTGGCCTCCGCCGGGGTGGCGGGCGTGGCGATCGGTTTCGGCGCCCGGAACCTGGTCACGGACTTCCTGTCCGGCGTGTTCATGATCCTGGAGGACCAGTACGGCGTCGGCGACACGATCGACGCGGGCGTGGCCTCCGGCGAGGTCATCGAGGTCGGCCTGCGGGTGACCAAGCTGCGCGGGGACGGCGGCGAGATCTGGTACGTCCGCAACGGCGAGGTCAAGCGGATCGGCAACCTCTCCCAGGGCTGGGCCACGGCCGGGGTCGACGTGACCGTGAAGGCGAGCGAGGACCTGGACCGGGTGAAGGCGACCCTCACCGAGGTCGCCGAGAAGATGAGCAAGGAAGAGCCCTGGAACGAGCTGCTGTGGGGCCAGGTGGAGGTCCTCGGCCTGGACAGCGTGCTGCTCGACTCCATGGTGGTGCGGGTCTCCGCCCGGACCATGCCCGGCAAGTCCACCACCGTCGAGCGGGAGCTGCGCTGGCGGATCAAGCGGGCGTTCGACGCGGCGAGCATCCGCATCGTGGGCGGGGCGACGGCCGTGGAGGACGAGGAGGACGCCCCGGACCCGGCCGCGTCGGTCGCGCCGCCGTCGGCGTACTCCAGCGCCACGTCCCCGCAGTCGCGGGCGGCGGCGCCGATCGCACCCCAGCCCGGGCCGGGCAAGTGACCTGGCACGTGACCACCGGGCGGCCGCCGGTCCCCGCCGAGTAGCGGCCCCTCGCCGCGACAGGGCCCCCCGAGGCCCCGAGGTCCAGGACGGGGACGCCCCCGAGGCCCACGGCAGGACGCCCCCGAGGCCCACGACACGAACGCCCCCGAGGTAACGACTCCGTTGCCTCGGGGGCGCTGTCGTTCGTTGTCTATTGACTCCCCCTTCGTCCTGGGCTTACGTTCCTCCCATCCGAATAGGAAACTTTCCTAACAGTGATCACCGGAGGCACCCCCGGAAGCCTCCCCCGGCACCCTCGGTGGACTTCCGGTGATCATGTTGAGAAGCTGAGCAGTTGAAGGGCAGGTGGCGACAGACATGGCAGGAACGGCCGGTACGCCGGGCACCCCGCGCGTCCTGCGCGCCATGAACGACCGCGCCGCCCTGGACCTCCTCCTGGAGCACGGGCCGCTCTCCCGCACCCGGATCGGCAAGCTCACCGGCCTGTCCAAGCCGACCGCCTCCCAGCTGCTGGCCCGGCTGGAGGCGGCCGGGCTGGTCCGGGTCACCGGCACCAGTGAGGGCCGGCCGGGGCCCAACGCCCAGCTGTACGCGGTCAACCCCGCCGCCGCGTACGCCGCCGCGCTCGACGTCACCCCGCACCGCATCCGCGCCGCCGTCGCCGACATCACCGGCCGCACGGTCGGCGAGCACGAGCTGCCCACCCCCGGCCGGCGCCCGGCCCAGCCCGTCCTCCAGCAGGTCACCGAGGCCCTCGAAGGCGCCGTCAAGGCCGCCGGGCTCGCCCGGTCCGACGTGCACCGCCTGGTCATCGGCACACCCGGCGCCTTCGACCCCAACACCGGCCGGCTGCGCTACGCCTCGCACCTGCCCGGCTGGCACTCCCCCACACTGCTCGACGAACTGGCGGCGGCGCTGCCGATGCCGGTCGAGTACGAGAACGACGTCAACCTCGTCGCCGTCGCCGAACTCCGGCTCGGCGCCGCCCGGGGCCACGCGGACTTCGTGCTGCTGTGGAACCAGGAGGGCCTCGGCGCCGCCCTGGTCCTCGGCGGGCGGCTGCACCGGGGCTGGACCGGCGGCGCCGGCGAGGTCGGCTTCCTGCCGGTGCCGGGCACGCCCCTGGTGCGCCAGGTCACCAAGGCCAACAGCGGCGGCTACCAGGAGCTGGCCGGCTCCCAGGCGGTGCCGAAGCTGGCCCGGGAACTCGGCATCGAGAACCTGCCCCAGGGGCCGTACACCGAGAGCGCGGCCGAGCTGGTGGCCCGTGCCGCCGACCACACGAGCGGCCCCTACCGGGAGCTGCTGCAGACCTACGCGACCCGGCTGGCCACCGGTCTCGCCTCGCTCGTCTCCGTCCTCGACCCCGAACTCGTCGTCCTCAGCGGCTCCGCGCTGACGGCCGGCGGCGAGGTGCTGCGCGGCCTTGTCCAGGCCGAGCTGGAGGAGCTGGCGGCCGCCCGGCCCCGGCTCGTCGTCGGCGACGTCCTCGAACACCCGGTCCTGCGCGGCGCCCTTGAGCGCGCCCTCGCGGCCACCCGCGACGAGGTCTTCGACACCTCCCGCTGAGGCCCCCACCCTCTCCTGAGTCCTGAGTCCCGAGTCCCTCAGTTCACCCACCCCGTCCCTGGGAGATCCCGCCATGCCCGAAGCCATACCCTCGGCTGCCCGAAAGACGGCTTTCGCCCTGACTGTTCTCGCCTCGTCGCTCGCCCTGCTGACCACCGCCTGCACCGGCCAGTCGGACTCCGGCGCGAACGACGACGCCACCAAGGACACGACGATCAACTTCTGGCACGCCTGGAGCGCGCCGAACGAGGTCAAGGCCGTCACGTCCCTGGTCGACGGCTTCGAGAAGGCGCACCCCAACATCCACGTGAACGTCGTCGGCAACATGACCGACGACAAGATCAACCAGGCGCTGCGCACCGGCGGTTCCAAGGCGCCCGACGTGATCTCGTCGTTCACGACGAACAACGTCGGCAAGTTCTGCTCCTCGGGGGCGCTGGTCGACCTCAACCCGTTCTTCAAGAAGTCGGCGATCGACCCGGAGAAGACGTTCCCGAAGACGATGAACGAGTACACCCAGTTCGACGGCGACCGCTGCACGGTGCCGCTGCTGGGCGACGCGTACGGGCTGTACTACAACAAGACGGCGTTCCAGAAGGCGGGCATCGCGCAGCCGCCGAAGACCTGGTCGGAGTTCGAGGCCGACGCCAAGAAGCTGACGATCGAGAAGGGCGACGGCTACCAGCAGCTGGGCTTCATGCCGGACTACCACGGCTGGGAGACCACGACCGAGCACTACTTCGCCCAGTTCTCGCCGACCTACTTCGACAAGGACGGCAAGTCGAACCTGGCCAAGGACCCGGCGTTCACCAAGGGCTTCGAGCTGCAGAAGCGGCTCGTGGACGAACTCGGCGGGTTCAAGAGGCTGGAGAAGTACCGGGCCACCCTCGGTGACGAGTGGGGCGCCAAGCACCCCTTCCACACCGGGCAGGTCGCCATGCAGCTCGATGGCGAGTGGCGCCTGGGCATGGCCGAGGACGCCAAGCCGAAGTTCGAGATCGGGGTGGCCCCCCTGCCCGTCCCCGACGACCAGGCCGACCAGTACGGCAAGGGCTACATCACCGGCACCATCGCCGGCATCGCGGCCAACAGCCACAAGCAGAACGCGGCCTGGGAGTTCGTCAAGTACATCACCACCGACACCGACGCGGTGGTCGGCTTCGCCAACGGCATCCACAACGTGCCCTCGACGCTGGCCGCCCTGAAGTCCCCCAAGCTCAAGTACGACCCGCGCTTCAAGACGTTCCTGGACATCGCCGCCGACCCGCAGTCCACCACCACTCCGGCGTCCATCAACGGCGGGGTGTACCTGGTGACGATCCAGCAGTTCGGGTACGACTACGAGAGCGGCAAGGTCACGGACCTCAAGGCCGGCCTGCGGAAGACGGCCGCGCAGATCGACACCGATATCGCGCAGGCCAAGTAGCCATGAGTGCCATCCCGTCGGTGTCGATGCGCCCCGGCAGCCTCGCGTCGAGGCGCCGCCGGAAGGCGCTGCGCACGCTCGCCTTCATGTCGCCCTGGCTGATCGGCTTCGCGGTCTTCTTCGCGTACCCGCTGGTCTCCACGGTCTACTTCTCGTTCATGCACTACGACGGCTTCAAGGCGCCGACGTGGAGCGGCGGGAAGAACTGGACGTACGTCTTCGAGCACTACCCGCTGTTCTGGCCCGCCCTGCGCAACACCCTGTGGCTGGTCGTGGTGATGGTGACGCTACGGGTCGCCTTCGGCCTCGGCGTCGGCCTGCTCATCACCAAGATCAAGACAGCCACGGGTGTCTTCCGCACCCTGTTCTACCTGCCCTATCTGGCCCCGCCGGTCGCGGCCACCATGGCCTTCGCGTTCCTGCTCAACCCGGGGACCGGGCCGGTGAACTCGATCCTGGAGAAGGTCGGCGTCCCGGCCCCCGGCTGGTTCAACGACCCCACCTGGTCCAAGCCGGCCCTCACGCTGCTCGCGCTGTGGGGCATCGGCGACCTGATGGTCATCTTCATGGCGGCGCTGCTGGACGTGCCGGCCGAGCAGTACGAGGCCGCCGAGCTGGACGGGGCCTCCCCCTGGCAGCGGTTCCGGTACGTCACCCTGCCGAACATCTCGCCGATCGTGATGTTCGCCGTCGTCACCGGCGTGATCCAGACCATGCAGTACTACACGCAGCCGCTGATCGCCGGGAAGGTCGCCTCCGGCGTCATCCAGGGCGCCGGCACCCAGTTCGAGCCCGGCTACCCGGACAAGTCCACGCTCACCCTCCCCCAGCTCGTCTACAACCTCGGCTTCCAGCGCTTCGACTACGGCTCCGCGTGTGTGGTGGCCCTGGTGCTGTTCGCCCTGTCGATGGCGTTCACCGCGCTGTTGATGCGGCGCCGGGGCGGTCTCATCCAGGCAGGTGACTGACCATGACCCAGGTACTGGACAAGCCGGTGCGGCCCGCGCCCCCGGTGTCGTACGCCGCCGAGCGGACCGCGAAGCGCCGGGCGCTGCTGGAGTGGGTGGCGATCCACTCCCTCGGGGTCGCCGCCGCGCTGTTCTTCACCCTCCCCTTCGTGTTCGTGTTCCTCACCTCGCTGATGAGCGACAGCCAGGCCCTCAGCCGGGACCTGATCCCGCACACCTGGGAGTGGGGCAACTACAAGGCCGTGCTCGACACTCCGGGCTTCCTCACCTGGTGGAAGAACACGCTGATCTACGCCGGTCTCGGCACCGTGCTGACCGTGGTGTCGTCGATCCCGGTGGCGTACGCGCTCGCCAAGTTCCGCTTCCGGGGCCGCAACCTGGCCCTGATGCTGGTCATCTCGATGATGATGCTGCCCCCGCAGGTCGTCATCATCCCGATGTACCTCTTCTGGGCGAAGCAGCTGGACCTGTCGGGCACGCTGTGGCCGCTGATCATCCCGATGGCGTTCGGCGACGCGTTCTCCATCTTCCTGCTGCGGCAGTTCCTGATGACCATCCCGAACGAGTACCTGGACGCGGCCCGGGTGGACGGCTGCGGCGACCTGCGCACGCTGCTGAAGGTCGTCCTGCCGATGGCGAAGCCGGGCATCGCGGCCGTCGCCCTGTTCCAGTTCTTCTACGCCTGGAACGACTACTTCGGCCCGCAGATCTACGCGTCCGAGAATCCCGGCGCCTGGACCCTCAGCTACGGCCTGGAGTCCTTCAAGGGCGCCCACCACACCGACTGGAACCTCACCATGGCCGCGACGGTGCTGGTCATGGCCCCCGTGATCCTCGTGTTCTTCTTCGCGCAGAAGGCGTTCGTCGAGGGCGTCACGCTCACCGGAGTGAAGGGTTGAACCACGTATGCCGTGCTTTCCCGGGGGACGACCCCCGGACCCCCGGCCGATGAACGACATCACCCAACTCCAAAAGCGAGGGCACCTCCAGTGAAACTCACCGTGGTCGGCGGCGGCTCGACCTACACCCCCGAACTCATCGACGGCTTCGCCCGGCTCAGCGGCACCCTGCCCATCGAGGAACTGGTCCTCGTCGACCCGGCCGCCGAGCGACTGGAGCTGGTCGGCGGACTGGCCCGCCGCATCTTCGCCAGGCAGGGCCACACCGGACGGATCGTCACCACCTCCGACCTGGACGCGGGCGTCGACGGCGCCGACGCGGTGCTGCTCCAGCTGCGCGTCGGCGGGCAGGCCGCCCGGCAGCAGGACGAGACCTGGCCGCTGGAGTGCGGCTGCGTCGGCCAGGAGACCACCGGCGCCGGCGGCCTCGCCAAGGCGCTGCGCACCGTCCCGGTGGTCCTGGACATCGCCGAGCGGGTCCGGCGTGCCAACCCGCGCGCGTGGATCATCGACTTCACCAACCCGGTCGGCATCGTCACCCGCGCCCTCCTCCAGGCCGGTCACCGGGCGGTCGGCCTGTGCAACGTGGCGATCGGGCTCCAGCGCAAGTTCGCCGCCCTGCTCGGGGTGACCCCCGCCGACGTGCACCTGGACCACGTCGGCCTGAACCACCTCACCTGGGAGACGGGGGTGCGCCTCGGCGGCCCCGAGGGCGCGAACGTGCTGCCCAAGCTGCTCGCCGAGCACGGCGACACCGTCGCCGACGACCTGCGGCTGCCCCGCGCCCTGTTGGACCGGCTCGGCGTCGTCCCGTCGTACTACCTGCGCTACTACTACGCGCACGACCAGGTCGTCGACGAGCTGCGCACCAAGCCGTCCCGGGCGGCCGAGGTCGCCGCCATGGAGAAGGAACTGCTCGCCATGTACGGCGATCCGGCCCTCGACGAGAAACCGGCGCTGCTGGCCAAGCGGGGCGGCGCCTACTACTCGGAGGCGGCCGTGGACCTCGCGGCGGCCCTGCTCGGCGGCGCGGGCAGCCCGTACCAGGTCGTCAACACGCTCAACAAGGGCACGCTGCCGTTCCTGCCGGACGACGCGGTGATCGAGGTGCAGGCGGCCGTCGGCACGTCCGGCACCGCCCCGCTGCCCGTCCCCGAGCTGGACCCGCTGTACGCGGGCCTGGTGGCGAACGTGACGGCGTACGAGGACCTGGCCCTGGAGGCGGCCCTGCGCGGCGGCCGGGACCGCGTCTTCCGCGCCCTGCTCGCCCACCCCCTGATCGGCCAGTACGCCTACGCCGACACCCTCACCGACCGACTGATCGCGCACAACCGGGAGCATCTCGCGTGGGCCTGACCGCAACCGACACCGCGAGGGTCCTCGCCATCGACGCGGGCAACAGCAAGACCGACGTGGCCGTGGTCGGCGCCGACGGGGAGGTGCTGGCCACCGCGCGCGGCGGCGGCTTCCGGCCGCCCACGGTGGGCGTGGCGGCGGCGCTGGACGCCCTCGCCGAACCGGTGGGGCGGGCGTTCGGCGAGGCGGGCGTCACCGGGGTCGATGTCCTGTCCGCGTGCCTCGCCAACGCCGATCTGCCGGTGGAGGAGGAGCAGTTGGCGGCCGCCCTGCACGCGCGCGCGTGGGGCACGTCGGTGGAGGTCCGCAACGACACGTTCGCGATCCTCCGCGCGGGCGTCGCCGAGCCCCGGGGCGTGGCCGTGGTGTGCGGGGCCGGCATCAACTGCGTGGGCATGCGCCCCGACGGCCGCACCGCCCGCTTCCCGGCGCTGGGCCGCATCTCCGGGGACTGGGGCGGCGGCTGGGGGCTGGCCGAGGAGGCGCTGTGGCACGCCGCGCGCGCGGAGGACGGGCGGGGCGAGCCGACCGCGCTGGCCCGCACCCTGCCCGCGCACTTCGGGCTGCCGACGATGTACGCGCTGATCGAGGCCCTGCACCTGGAGGAGGTGGAGCACGCGCGGCGGCACGAGCTGACGCCGGTGCTGTTCGAGACGGCCGCGCAGGGCGACCCGGTGGCCCGTTCGGTCGTGGGCCGGCTCGCCGAGGAGGTGGCCACCATGGCCACGGTGGCCCTGACCCGGCTGGACCTGCTGGACGAGGAGACCCCGGTGCTGCTGGGGGGCAGTGTCCTGACGGCGGGTCACGCCCAGCTGGACGACGGCATCCGGGAACGGCTGGCCGGCTGGGCCCCGAAGGCGGACGTCCGGGTCGTCACGGCCCGCCCGGTGCTGGGCGCCGCCCTGCTGGGCCTTGACCGGCTGGGGGCCGGGACGGGGGCCCAGCGGCGGGCGAGGGCCTACTGGGAGACCGGGAGAACTGGGTAACTCGCCGGGACAAGTGCCCCGAAAGGGGCGCGGGGCTGTATCACTGTGCTGCTCCGCCGCGTGGGCGCGACCAGCCCCGACGGCGCCGCAGCCGAACCACGGCCCCTGGGAACCGGGTGCGTCCCCACCGCGTTTCCATGGGCGAGGGCGCCGGAGAGAAAACGCCCCCTCCGCCTGAGGCCCGTGCAGCATGCCCGTCGGGGGGCGATACTGTGCGGCGACCGGATGACCAGGGGGAGGTCGAGTGACACACCCGCCGAAGAACAGCGCGGCGCCACCAGTGGCGGGTCCCGCCCTGCCCGCCGTCCCTCCCCAGCCCGCACCGCCCGCCTCCGCCGGGGCCCTTGGCCCGCTGCCCGGCGCGCCGCCCGCCCGCCGTACCGCCCTCGCCGAGGGCGCCGAGCGGCTGCGGGCGGCCGTGACGACCGAGCCGGGCCGGCTGCGCGTCATCGGTGCCGTACTCGCCCTGCTGGTCGTCGCGTTTGGCGCGGTCACCGCGTGGCAGACCTCGGAGCGGGCGGCCGCCGCCGACGACGTGCTGCACCGCAGCCAGCCGCTCAGCTCCGGCTCCGCCGCCATCTACCGCTCGCTGGCCGACGCCAACACGGCCGCGTCCAGCGGGTTCCTGGCGGGCGGCCAGGAGACGGCGGCCTCCCGCGACCGCTACGAGAAGGACATCCGTACGGCCGCCTCGGGACTGGTCACGGCCGCCGCCAACGCCGAGCCGGGCTCGTCCTCCGAGGCGACCATCGCCCGGCTGAACAAGCTGCTGCCGGAGTACAAGGGCCTGATCGAGCGCGCCCGGACGTACAACCGCCAGGGCTATCCGGTCGGCGGCGCCTACCTGCGGTACGCGAACGAGAAGATGCAGAAGGACATGCTCCCGGCCGCCGAGGACCTCTACACCAAGGAGAACCAGCGCCTGGACGCCGACTACGGGAACGCGACGCCGTACCCGTGGGCGGCGATCGCGCTCGGCGTGCTCGCCCTGGCCGCGCTCGGCTGGGCCCAGCACCGCACCTACCGGCGCACCAACCGCGTCCTCAACCACGGTCTGGTGGCCGCCTCCGGCGCCACCGCGGTGGCCCTGCTGTGGCTGGTGATCGGCCACGCGGTGGCGCGCGCCGAGCTGGACGGCTCCTACGACCACGGGATCCGCTCCCTGAACGTCCTGCACGACGCCCGCATCGCCTCCCTGAAGGCGCGCGGCAACGAGAACCTGAGCCTGGTCTCGCGCGGCGCCGAGACCGTCACGGTCGACGGCAGGACGTACGACGCCTACTACTACGACTTCGACCAGGACATGGCCGTCCTCGGCAAGGGCCTCACCGCGGCCGGGAAGCTCGCCGACGACACGGCCGGCACCCGGCCGGTGCGGGCCGCCCAGGGCAACATGACGGTGTGGAAGCAGCGGCACGCCGCCGCCCGCGCGGACGACGAGAACGGCAACTACCAGCAGGCGCTGGACAAGGTGATCGGCGGCAAGGACGCTACCGGCGCGTGCTTCGACAGCGTCGACAAGAACCTCGCCGGGGCCATCGACCACGAGCAGGCCGAGTTCCAGCAGGCGGCCGGTGACGGGCGGAACGCGATGACCGGGCTGCCGATCGGCGCGGCCGTGCTGGGAGTGCTCGGCGCGGCCGGCGCGGTGGCCGGCATCGGGCGCAGGCTTTCGGAGTACCGGTGACAGGGGGCATGACGATGTACGCGGCACGTACACGGGCCTCCCTGCGGGGCTGGGGCGGGGTCGGCGCCATGGCGGTGCTGTGCGCGCTCGCGCTGGCGTTCGTCCTGCTGCTCCCCCGCACCCAGTCCTCGCCCCCGGACGCGGAGGCGACGGCCGGGCCGGGTGTGGCGAACGGCCGGCAGGCACGCGCCGGCGACTGCCGGGAGGACCAGGCGCAGAACCAGACGCTGGCGCCGTCCGGCGCGGACGGGCCCACGATCGACGCCATCAAGGCCCGTACCGGCGCCAAGCGCAAACTCGTCGTCGGCATCGACCAGAACAGCTACCGCTGGGGCTACCGCAACCCGAACACCGAGGGCGCGGAGCTGGAGGGCTTCGACATCGACCTCGTGCACCGGATCGCCGCGGACATACTCGGCGACCCGGACGCGGTGCAGTTCAAGGCGATACCGACCAGCCAGCGCATCCCCGCGATCCAGAACGGCCGGGTCGACATGGTGGTGCGCACGATGACCATCACCTGCGACCGGCTGAACCAGGTCGCGTTCTCCGCGCCCTACTTCAAGACCGGGCAGCAGGTGCTGGCGCCCAAGTCGTCGTCCATCACCGGCTACGACGGCTCCCTCGCGCACAAGAAGGTCTGCACTGCGGCCGGTTCGACCGCGCTCGCCAAGCTCGACGCCGACCGCGAGTCCGGCCGGCTGCCCGCGTCCACGGACCTGTCCACCACCGTGCCCAACCAGCTGGACTGCCTGGTCCGGCTCCAGCTCGGCGAGGTCGACGCGGTCGTCACCGACGGCGCGCTCGCGGCGAGCCAGGCCGCCCAGGACCCGACGGTCGAGCTGAAGGGCACCCCGTTCACCACCGAGTACTACGGCGTGGCGATGAAGAAGGACGCCTCCGATCTGGTACGCCGGGTCAACCGCGTCCTGGTGGACTACCGGGCGAACGGCTGGCAGAAGTCCTACGACACATGGCTGTCGGCGACACTGGGGAGTGACTCGGGACCGTCCGAGCCACCCGCGCCGCGGTACCTGCGCACGAGCTGAACCCCGAGGCCGACCGACCGGGGCCGCACCAGGCCCGCCACACAGCAGCGAGAGGTGATCGATGGGCGTCACGGACCCCGCCGGGCCGGTGATGGACCGGGACGAGGTGGACCGTGCGCTGGCGCGGCTCGGCGCCGAGCACGAGGCGATCGAGACGTCGCTGCTCGCCCTCCAGGACCACGCGGGCCGCAGGCTCCTGGAGGGCGCCGCGCTGACCGGCGTCACCCAGGAGCGCTGGGCCGCCGCGGACGCGTCGATCACGCTGCTGTGGTCCTGCTTCGACGCGTACGCGGCCGCGCTGCGCTCCGCCCGGGAGATCCGCTCCCGGCGCCGCTGGTCCAGCCGGGACGACCTGGTGGAGCTGACCGGGCTGCTGCGCGGCGAGACCGTCGCCGTGCCCGGCGCCGGGCGGCTCAGCGAGAGCTACTCGCTGACCGGGCTGGTGGACCGGATGAACGAGCTGTACGCGACGTCGCTGGACCTGGTCGTCGCCGCCGACGCGGTGTGGTCGGCGCTGCCCGCCCGGATCGATCTGCTCGCCGCCGAACTGCAGCGCACCCGCCGGCTCGCGCACTCGGTGGGCGTGCGCCCCGGCGAGCACCCGGCGGGCGACGACCTGGAGCGCATCACCCGGACGCTGACCGCGCTGCGCGAGGACGTGGTGTCCGACCCGCTCGCCTTCTGGGTGCCGGCCGAGGGCAGTTCGGCGCCCGGCGGCGGCCGCCCGGACACCACGGTGTACGACCGCGAGGCGCGCGCCCTGGAGGACGTGCGCCGCGAGATCGAGGCCGTGCTGACGGTCCGGCAGGACGCGGAGGCGCGGCTGATCCGGCTGCGGGACGTGCTGTCCCGCGCGGACCGCACCCTCGCCGAGGCCCGCACCGCGCGCGGCGAGGTGCTCGCCAAGATCGCGGCGACGGAGGTGCCGGTGGTCAGCGGGCCGCCGACCGTGCTGCAGGAGCGGCTGGCGGCGGCCGCCGAGTACCGCAGGAAGGCCCAGTGGCACCGGCTCTCCCCGCTGCTGGAGGCCCTGGAGCAGCAGGCGGAGGACGAACTGCTGCGGGCCCGCGAGTCGTTGACGGCGGTCACGGCGCCGCTCGCGGTCCGGGCGGAGCTGCGCGGCCGGCTCGACGCGTACAAGGCGAAGGTGGCCCGCCTCGGGTACGCCGAGGACCCGCTGCTCGTCGAGCGGTACGACACGGCCCGGCGCATGCTGTGGAGCGCGCCCTGCGACCTGCGCGTCGCCGGACAGGCCGTGCTGCGCTACCAGCGGGCGGCCCAGGAACTGCTTGGCACCCCGCGCGTGCCGGAGGACGACAGGGGGGAGCGGTCATGAGTCAGGCGGGGCAGAACTGCCAGCGGCCGGGCTGCGAGGGGTCGTACGAGGACGTGGGCGGCGGCGAGCTGTACTGCGACACGTGCGGGCTCGCCCCGGTGGTCTCCACGAGCGGCATGGTCGGCTCGCCGCCCACCGGCGTGACCAAGGGCTCCTCGCGGGGCAGTGGTTCGCGCTCCAGCGCGCGCAGCTCCCGTACGTCCTCGCAGTCGTCGAAGTCGCGGCGCTCGGTGTCGGGGCGGCTGTCGCGGTCGCTGTCCGGCACGTCGACCGGCCGCTCGGTGTCGGTGCGCAGCTCCGGTTCGGCGTCCGGCACCTCCACGCGGGGGCGGCTCGGCGCCGGTCTGGTGAGCGTGCCGCAGGTTCCGCGGCCCGACCCGCGCGCGATGGTGCTGGACCACCCGGAGGTGCCCGAGCGCAAGCGGTTCTGCTCGCGCTCGGACTGCGGGGCGCCGGTGGGGCGGGCCCGCGGGGAGCGGCCGGGGCGCACGGAGGGGTTCTGCACCAAGTGCGGGCACCCGTACTCGTTCGTGCCGAAGCTGAAGGCCGGGGACATCGTGCACGGCCAGTACGAGGTCGCGGGCTGCCTCGCGCACGGCGGGCTCGGCTGGATCTACCTCGCCGTGGACCGGGCCGTGTCGGACCGGTGGGTGGTGCTCAAGGGCCTGCTGGACACCGGTGACCAGGACGCGATGGCCGCCGCGATCTCCGAGCGGCGCTTCCTCGCGGAGATCGAGCACGCCAACATCGTGCGGATCTACAACTTCGTGGAGCACCTGGACCAGCGCACCGGCTCCCTCGACGGCTACATCGTCATGGAGTACGTGGGCGGCAAGTCCCTGAAGGAGATCGCCAACGCCCGCCGCACCCCGGACGGCCGCCGCGACCCGCTGCCGGTGGAGCAGGCCTGCGCGTACGGCATCGAGGCCCTGGAGGCGCTCGGCCACCTGCACAGCCGCAACGTGCTGTACTGCGACTTCAAGGTCGACAACGCCATCCAGACCGAGGACCAGCTGAAGCTGATCGACATGGGCGCGGTGCGCCGCATGGACGACGACGAGTCCGCGATCTACGGCACGGTCGGCTACCAGGGCCCGGAGGTCGCCGAGGTCGGCCCCTCGGTTGCCAGCGACCTGTACACGGTGGGCCGTACGCTCGCCGTGCTCACGTTCGACTTCCAGGGGTACACGAACGTCTACGTGGACTCCCTGCCCGACCCGGACACCATCGAGGTGTTCCGCCGGTACGAGTCGTTCTACCGGCTCCTGGTCCGCGCCACCGACCCCGACCCGGCCCGCCGGTTCGCCTCCGCGCAGGAGATGTCCGAGCAGCTGACCGGGGTACTGCGGGAGGTCGTCTCGCTGCAGAGCGGGCAGGCGCGGCCCGCGCTGTCGACGCTGTTCGGGCCCGAGGTCCGGGTGCCCGACACGGTGTTGTTCCCGTCGGCCGCCGGTGACGTGTCCCGGCTCGGCGCCCGGCCGACCGCGCGCGGCGCCGCCCCCGCCCCGGCTGCACTGCCTCCGGCGTCCCTCGTCAGACCCGTCGACGTGCCGGCCGCCGCGCTCGCCCTGCCCGTCCCGCTGGTCGACCCGGGCGACCCCAACGCCGGTTTCCTGGGCGGCCTGATGGCGTCCCAGCCGGCCGAGCTGCTGGCCGCGCTGGACGCGGCGCCGGTGCGCACGGTCGAGACCCGGCTGCGCCAGGTCCGGGCCCGGCTGGAGAGCGGCGACCACCAGGCCGCGCTGATGTCCCTTGCGAAGTTGGAGGACGAACAGCCCGAGGACTGGCGGGTGGTGTGGTACCGGGGCGTGGCCGCCCTGGTGACGGGTGACTTCGAGGGAGCCGCGCTCGCCTTCGACGCGGTCTACGACGCCTTCCCCGGCGAGGCCGCGCCCAAGCTGGCCCTCGCCCTGTGCGCGGAGGTGCTGGGGCAGCTGGACAACGCCGCCGAGTACTACCACCTGGTGTGGGCGACCGACCCGAGCTTCGTGAGCGCGGCCTTCGGGCTGGCCCGGGTGCGGCTCGCGGGCGGCGACCGGACCGGGGCCGTGGGGACGCTGGAGTCGGTGCCGGAGTCGTCCATCCACTACACGGCGGCCCGGGTGGCGGCCGTCCGCGCCCGGCTGCGCGAGCGCACCGCCGCCGCGGGTGACGTACCGTTCCTGGACGACCTGACCGCCGCCGCCGGCCAGGTCGAGGCGCTCAAGGCGTACGGCCTGGACCCGGCCCGGCGCGAGCAGTTGTCGGCCGAGGTGCTCGGCTGCGCGCTGGACTGGATACTCTCCACGGGTGAGGGCGCCAGGCCGGCCACCGGTGGGCGGGTACTGCTCGGCAGCGGCCTGGACGAGCGGGGCCTCCGCTTCGGCCTGGAGCGCGCCTACCGCACGCTGGCCCGGCTGGCGCCCGGCGGCGAGGAGAGGATCGAACTGGTGGAACGGGCGAACCGTTACCGCCCCCGGACGTGGGTGTAGTCGATGTCGCAGATGCCCCAGCAGGCCGCACTGGCCAAGTGCCCGAGCTGCGCGGAACCGCTCGAACCGGGTGACCTGTTCTGCGGCGCGTGCGGGTACGACCTGTCCGTCGTACCGCAGC
Organism: Streptomyces sp. L2; assembly: GCF_004124325.1. Classification (NCBI taxonomy): domain Bacteria; kingdom Bacillati; phylum Actinomycetota; class Actinomycetes; order Kitasatosporales; family Streptomycetaceae; genus Streptomyces; species Streptomyces sp. L2. The sequence continues at coordinate 5,290,789 of NZ_QBDT01000001.1, read as the reverse complement.
CGCCGCGGGACCACCCGACGCTGACGATGACCGCGTCGGCGGCGGCGCGAGGGTCGGCCACGGGAAGAGGCACGGGCCCGCTGACCGGGGCGGCCACGGCCGTCGGGTCCGGCGTGGCCGGTGAGGACGTGGCTGGTGCAGGCGCGGCCGGTGCCGGCGTGGTTGGTGCCGGGATGGCCGGTGCAGGCGCGGCCGGTGCCGGCGTGGTTGGTGCCGGGATGGCCGGTGCAGGCGCGGCCGGTGCCGGCGTGGTTGGTGCCGGGATGGCCGGTGCAGGCGAGGGCGTGGCTGGTGTCGGCATGGCCGGTGCCGGCGCGGCCGGTGCAGGCGCGGCCGGTGCCGGGATGGCCGGTGCAGGCGAGGGCGTGGCTGGTGTCGGCATGGCCGGTGCAGGCGCGGCCGGTGCCGGGATGGCCGGTGCAGGCGAGGGCGTGGCTGGTGTCGGCATGGCCGGTGCAGGCGAGGGCGTGGCTGGTGTCGGCATGGCCGGTGCTGCCGTGGGCGGTGCTGCCGTGGGCGGGGAGGGTGGCGATGTGGACTGGCCCGCCGCCCGACCGGCCGGCTCGGGTGCCCAGCCGCCCGTCCACCTGCCCACCGACCTGCCGGGCACGGACTCGGGGGGCTCCCCGCTGAGCGGGCAGCCGCTGATGGCGGCCGGGGGCGGGGAGCCCTCGGACGGACCGGACACGCCGGGTGCGCGCGGCGGGGCGGGTGCGCCGGACGGGCCGGACGAGCAGCCTGCGTCGGGTGGGCCGGGTGCCTCGGGCACGCCGGGTGCGTCGGGTGCGCCTGGTGGGCCGGGTGCGTCCGAGTCCGGTCCGGAACAAGTCCCGGCCCCCGGCGTCCGCTTCGACCGTGCGCCGCAGCCCGACGACTATCCGCTCCAGGCGCCGGACCCCCGGGCGGCCGTCCCGGGTGCCGGCGCCGATGCAGGCGGAGCCGATGCGGGTACCGGTGGGACCGGCGCCGGTGCCGGCGGGACCGGCTCGGCGGAGGCCGGTGGCGCCGACGGTTCGGCTGAGGTCGGCGACGGTTCGGCTGAGGCCGCCGCCGGCGATGGTTCGGCGCAGGTGTGTGTCGCCTGTCGGGCCGGGCGGGTTGACAGCGACGGGTACTGCGAGAACTGCGGGCACGCCCAGCCACGGGAACGCGACCACATGGAGCGGGAGTCGGGTTCGGCGGCCGCCGTCAGCGACCGCGGGCTGCGCCACCACCGCAACGAGGACGCCTTCGCCGTCGACACCGCCGCGCTGCCCGACGGCACCCCCGCCGTCCTCGCGATCGTCTGCGACGGCGTGTCCTCGGCGACCCGCCCCGACGAGGCCTCCCTGGCCGCGTCCCGGGCGGCGGGCGAGACCCTGCTGGCGGCCCTGCCGCGCGGCACGCATCCGCAGGCCGCGATGCACGAGGCGATCATCGCCGCCTCGCAGGCCGTGAACGCCCTCGCCGGGGAACCGGACACGGCGCGGGAGCACACCCCGCACCAGAACGCCCCGGCGTGCACGATCGTCGGCGCGGTGGTCGCCGCCGGGCTCCTGGTGGTCGGCTGGGTCGGCGACAGCCGCGCCTACTGGGTGCCGGACGACCGCGGCACGCCCGCGGCCCGGCTCACCGAGGACGACTCCTGGGCCGCGCAGATGGTCGCGGCGGGCCTGATGAGCGAGGCGGAGGCCTACGCCGACGAGCGCGCCCACGCGATCACCGGCTGGCTCGGCGCCGACGCCTACGAACTGGAGCCGCACACCGCGTCGTTCAAACCGGACCGGCCCGGAGTCGTCGTGGTCTGCACCGACGGGTTGTGGAACTACGCCGAGACGGCCGGGGAGATGGCCGACGTCGTGCCCCCGGACGCGGCCGAACGCCCGTTGCACAGTGCGCGGGTCCTGGTCGGACACGCGCTCGACGGCGGGGGCCACGACAACGTAACAGTGGCGGTCCTGCCGTTCCCCGCGCCGCCGCACGGGGCAGGATCGGCCTGAGGCCGGACAGGGGAGAGCACCGACGGACCGGAGGGGACCGGACCGTCCACGTCACCGCCTCACACCGGCCAGGTGTCCGAGGGGGATCCGAGGGGGATTCGATCAGTCATGGCCAATTTCGCGAAGTCGAACGTGCCGCAGTTCTCGATGGACGTCTACCAGAACGAGTACCTGCCCGAGGGCGGCAGCGAGGTCAACGCGATCGTCACGGTGTCGGCGACCGGCGGCGGCACGATCGGCAGCGCCGTCACCGCCCCGCACCTGTACGCGCCGGGGCAGGGCCCGTCGGCGGCCGTGGCGGTCATGGTGGACTGCTCGGGCTCCATGGACTACCCGCCGGCCAAGATGCGCAACGCCCGTGACGCCACGGCCGCCGCGATCGACACCCTGCGCGACGGCGTCCACTTCGCGGTGATCGGCGGCACGCACGTCGCCACGGAGGTCTATCCGGGCGGCGGGCGCCTCGCGGTCGCCGACGCGCGCACCCGCGCCGAGGCCAGGGAGGCGCTGCGCCGGCTGAGCGCGGGCGGCGGTACGGCCATCGGCACCTGGCTGCGGCTCGCCGACCGCCTGCTGGCCTCGGCGGACGTCGCCATCCGGCACGGCATCCTGCTCACCGACGGCCGCAACGAGCACGAGGCGCCCGCGGACCTGAAGTCCGCGCTCGACGCGTGCGCCGGCCGGTTCACGTGTGACGCGCGGGGCGTGGGCACCGACTGGGAAGTGAAAGAAGTCACAGGGATCGCCTCCGCGTTGCTCGGCACCGCCGACATCGTGGCCGATCCGGCCGCGCTCGCCGCCGACTTCACGCGGATGATGGAGGCGGCCATGGGCAAGGAGGTCGCCGACGTCGCGCTCAGAGTGTGGACGCCGGTCGGCACGAGCATCCGCTTCGTCAAGCAAGTCGCGCCCACGGTAGAGGAGTTGACCGGCCGTCGTACCGAGGCCGGGCCGCGCGCCGGGGACTATCCGACCGGTTCCTGGGGCGACGAGTCCCGCGACTACCACCTCTGTGTCGAGGTCCCGCCGGCCGGAATCGGCCGCGAGATGCTGGCCGCGCGCGTCTCCCTGGTCATCCCGGAAGCGGATGGAACGGTACAGAACCTCGGGGCGCAGGGGCTCGTACGGGCCGTGTGGACCGACGACATGACGGCCTCGACCTCGATCAATCCCCAGGTCGCGCACTACACCGGCCAGGCCGAACTGGCACAGGTCATCCAGCAAGGGCTCGATCTGCGCAAAGCAGGCGATTTCGACGGAGCAACGGCCAAACTGGGGCGGGCGGTTCAGCTCGCCGGGGCCTCGGGGAACGCGGATACTGCGAAACTGCTTGCGAAGGTGGTGGACGTGGTCGACGCGGCGACAGGTACTGTGCGGTTGAAGGCGAAGGTCGCGGAAGCCGACGAGATGACTCTCGAGACCCGGTCCACCAAGACCGTTCGCGTGAAGAAGTGACCCTTGCAAGCGAGTACCACGGACCCTTAGGAGAAGGGGAAGCGCCGACATGCCGACCTGCCCGAACGGACACCAGTCGGGTTCCGACGACTGGTGCGAGGTCTGCGGTCACCGCATGGCCGGTGCCGTACCTCCGCCCCCTCCCCCGCCGCCGACAGCCGGTGGCGGCTACGGCTTCCCGCCGCCCGGCCCGCCCGGCCCCGGCGGCCCCAGCCAGCCCGGCGGCCCGGGTCAGCCCGGTGGTGGCCGCCCGCATCTGTCGGCCGTGCCCGATCCGGAGCCGGAACTGTGCCCGCAGTGCCGTACGCCCCGTGAGGGCGGCGCGCCGTTCTGCGAGGAGTGCCGGTGGAACTTCCTGACCAACACGGCCACGTCGTACACCCCGGCGGCGCCGCGCCCGACCCAGCCCCGCTTCCAGCCGCCGAGCGCGACGTACGGCGGCGGTGACGGGTACGAGTACCAGGGCTCGCGGCCCTCGCAGGTGAACCGGCCCGCCGAGCCGATCCCGTCCTTCGGCAGCGAGCCCTCGGGCCCGACGCCGTTCGCCTCGGAGCGCCGCCCGTCCGGCCTGCCGCCGACCTCGGCCGGCCCGTCCGGCCAGCAGGGTCCCGGGGGCCCGGGCGGCCCCGCGGGCCCGTCCGGCTTCGGCGACGCCCGCCGTCCGGGCGGCCCGCCGCCGGGAGTCGGGGGCGTCCCGGGTCAGGCACCTGGTGCGCCCGGCGGCCCTGGTGGCCCCGGCTTCGGTGGCGTGCCCGGCCAGACGTCCGGCGCACCCAACGGCTCCGGCGGCCCCGGTGGTCCTGGCGGCTTCGGTGGCCCTTCCGGCTTCGGTGGCGGCCCCGGCCAGGGGCCCGGCAACAACCCGTCCGCCCCGTCCGCCTTCGGTGGCGGGCAGAGCGACCCAGTCGGCCCGCCGCCCTTCGGCCGCGGCCAGGGGGACACATCCGGTCCACCGCCCTTCGGTCGCGGCCAGGGAGACACCCCCGGCCAGCCGCCGTTCGGTCGCGGCCAAGGGGACACGTCCGGTCCGCCGCCGTTCGGTGGCGGTCAGGGTGGTCCCGCCGGTGCGCCGCCGTTCGGGCGTGAGCCCGGGGGTCCCGGCGCCCCGACTCCCCCCGGCCCGCCCGGTGGGCCCGGTGCTTCCGGCCCCTCGGTGTTCGGCGCCGACCCCTCGCGTCCGGTTCCGCCGCCGCCCGGTCCGACCCCGCCCGGCCCCGGCGCCGCGGCGGGCGGCCCCCCGCAGGCGTTCCAGCAGGCCGGGCCGCCCGCCCCGCCCGCGTTCCCGCAGGAGACCGGCCGGCCCCCGGCCGGTGGCCCGGCCTTCGGCGGCGGAGACGACGACTGGGTGATCTCCCCGCCGACCGGCCAGCCCGGTCAGCCGGGGCAGCCCGGCCCGTCCGGGTCCGCCAGTGGTCCCGGCGGCGGCTACGGCTACCCGCCCGCCGGTGCCCCCCAGGCCCCGAACGTTCCCGGCTTCCCGCAGGCCTCGCGGCCGTCGGCCGGCTGGACGGCGACGATCGGCCCGGACCGCGAGTACTTCATGGCGATGATGCACCGCTCCGGTCCGGAGGCGGCGGGCCTGAACCTGCCCGCCTACTCGCCCGAGCAGCAGCGCGCCCTCACCGGCAACCAGGTGACCATCGGGCGGCGCCGGCACTCCACGGGCGACACCCCGGACATCGACCTGTCGGTGCCGCCGGAGGACCCGGGCGTCTCGCACCAGCACGCGGTGCTGATACAGCAGCCCGACGGCACCTGGGCGGTCGTCGACCAGAACTCGACGAACGGGACGACGGTCAACGGCGGCGACGAGCCGATCCAGCCCTTCGTGCCCGTGCCTCTACAGGACGGCGACCGCGTACACGTGGGCGCCTGGACGACGATCACGGTCCGCCGCGGCTGACGGCGTGCGGCGGCCCGGACCGATGGACCACCGGTCGGCCGACCGCCGTCGGGCCCGAGGGCCCGCTGCCGGCGGCCGAGCCGGGACGGGTCACGTCGGACGATCGGGCGAGTGACCGGCCGAGCCGGTCGGACCGCTCGGTCAGTCGGACCGCGCCGGCGTGGCGCGGCGCCCGGAGCCAACCGCCGTCGGGCCCAGTCAGTCGCACCGCGTCCCCGTGACGCGGGCGGTTACGGGAGGGGCCAGGTGTTCGGGCCGTTCGGGTCGTCCAGCCAGGCTCGTGCGTGGCCGGTGTCTGTGGGGTCGGGGGCGATCGTGACGCCGTAGCGTTCGCGGTCCGGCATGCCCGTGCGTTCCCACAGGGCGTAGGCGTCCAGCGGGCTCAGAGCGGCCCCGGCGAGGCCGAGCAGGAAGTGGAACGACTCCTGCTCGCGCGCCCGGGACGGCAGCCCGCTCAGCGACACCGGGCCGGCCTCGGCGCGGCCCTCACCGCGCAGCGGGACGAAGTAGGCCGGTGTGGACAGGAAGCGGCCCTCGGCGTGCCCGGCGTCCCGCACGGTCAGCGCGAGCAGCCCGGTGGCGAGCGGCACCAGCACGCGGGCGCCGGGACGGCACTGGGCGAGCCAGGCCCGCGGCACGGTGGGCAGCGCGCAGGTGGCGATGATCCGGTCGAAGGGCGCGCGTTCGGGGACCCCGCGCGCCCCGTCGCCGGTGACGACCGCCGGATGGTGACCGGCGGCGGCCAGATGCGTCCGGGCCGACTCGGTGATCTCCGGTTCCAGGTCGACGGTGGTGACGAGGTCGTCGTCGCCGAGCCGGTGGGCGAGCAGCGCCGCGTTGTAGCCGGTGCCGGCGCCGACCTCCAGCACCCGGTGGCCGTCCTCGACCCGCAGCGCGACGAGCATCCGCGCCATCAGGGAGGGCTGGCTGCTGGAGGAGAGCAGTTCGCCGTCGCGCAGCCGGGTGGCCAGCGGGGCGTCGGCGTAGGCACCGCGTACCCAGCGTTCCCGCGCGTCCCGGTCCGGGCTCTCGCCCCAACGGCGCTCGTAGCCGCCCCGGACGCCCACGTAGTAGTACGGCACGAACAGGTGCCGAGGCACGGCGGCGAACGCCTGCCGCCACACGGGATCCTCCGCGAAGGCGCCGTCGGCGTCGATCTCCCGCACCAGCGCGGCCCGCGCCTCGGCGGCGAGCCGGTCGGTCTCCGCGTCGTAGGCGCCCATGGGTCCACAGTAGGGCGGCCGGGGCCGGGCGGTCTTACGTCCGGAGTCCTCGGTCACCCGGTCTGAGACCATGGACCACGTGAATGAGATTCGGCGCGGCACGCTTCAGGAGCAGACCTTCTACGAGCAGGTCGGCGGGGAGGAGACCTTCCGCCGGCTCGTCCACCGTTTCTACGAGGGTGTCGCCGAGGACCCGTTCCTGCGGCCGATGTACCCGGAGGAGGACCTGGGCCCGGCCGAGGACCGGCTGACCCTGTTCCTCATGCAGTACTGGGGCGGTCCGACGACGTACAGCGAGCAGCGCGGTCACCCCCGGCTGCGCATGCGGCACGTCCCGTTCACCGTGGACCGGGCCGCGCACGACGCCTGGCTGAAGCACATGCGGGTGGCCGTCGAGGAACTCGGGCTGTCCGAGGAGCACGAGCGGACGCTGTGGAACTACCTGACCTACGCGGCCGCGTCGATGATCAACGCACCGGGCTGACCGCACCCGGTCGCTGAACGTCGGATTCCGGCCGTACGGCACCGGATTCCGGTCACGATCCGGTATAGACCGGTCGACAACCGCTTACCCGGGGCCCGTTGTCTCTGCGAGCATCGCCCGCGGAGGTCCGGATGATCCGGAGGGTCCACGACGGACCCGCGACGACAGGGTGGGCGGGGGCGGGGCTGGGTGACGGGGTTCGTCGTCTCACGTGCGCGGGCCCACCGGCTGCTGCTCGGCGCGATGCTGCTCACGGTGCTGCTGACCACGACGGTGCTGGCGACGCTCACGGCGTACTCCGGCGCGATCGGCGACGCGGCACTGCGGCACGTGCTCGACGACCCGCGCAACGCGGCCGACACCGCCCTGATCGTCAAGGCCGACGTGCCCGCCGGCCGGCGTACGGCCGCCGACCAGGCCGTACGGGCGGGGGCGCGGAAGACGTTCGACGGGCTTCCGGTGACCGTGCGGACGCTGCGCCGCTCGGGGCCGTACGCCCTGCCCGGCTCGCTCCGCCCGGCCGGCGAGAGATCGAACGTCGGGTCCGGTGCCGGGTCCGGCGATCCCGACCTCACGTACTTCGCGGCGCTGGACCCCACCCAGGTGCGGATGACCACCGGCCGGCTCCCCCGGCCCGCCGGAGCCGGTGCCGAGGCCGAGGTGGCGATCCCGCAGGCCGTGTCCGCCCCGCTCCGGCTGGAGCCCGGCGACCGGATCACGCTGGCCGACCAGCTCGGCGGCCGTTCCGTGCGGGTCCGCGTGACCGGGCTGTACCGCCCGCTCTCGGTGACGGCGCCGTACTGGCAGCTGGACGACCTGCGCGGGCGCGGCGTGAAGACGTCCGGTTTCACGATGTACGGCCCCCTGCTCACGGACCCGTCGGTGCTCAATGCCGGCCGGGTGAGCACCGGGTCGACCGCCTGGCTCGCCTCGGCCGACTTCGGCACGCTGACGACCGGGCGGACCGGCGCGCTGCGGGACGCCGCGCGCGCGGGCAGCGGCAGCCTGCGCAAGTCGGCGGCGCTGAGCGGGATGACCGCGCTGTCGACCTCGTTGCCCGACGTCCTCGACCGGATCGACCGCTCCCTGCTCGTCTCCCGCTCCAACCTGCTGATCGTCACGCTCCAGCTGATCCTGCTCGCCGGGTACGCGCTGCTGCTCGTGGCCCGGCTGCTCAGCACCGAACGGGCGGCCGAGACCCGGCTGCTGCGGGCCCGGGGCGCCTCCCGGACCCGGCTCGCGGTCCTGGCCGCCACGGAGTCCCTGCTCCTCGCGCTCCCCGCCGCCCTCTGCGCGCCCCTGCTCTCCACCCCGCTCACCACCCTGCTGGCCTCCCGGGGCCCGCTGAGCCGGCTCCACCTCCACCTGGACGTCCCCCCGACCGGCCGCCTCTGGGTGTGGCTGGTGGCGGCTGCGGTGGCCCTGGCCTGCGCGACGGCCGCGACACTGCCCACCCTGGGCGCCGGACGGGAGCCGGGGCGTCCCGGCGGCAAGCGGGGCGCGACACCGGTCCGCCGCCGGGCCACGGCACCGTGGCGGACGGCGCGGACGGCGCGGACAGCCGGTGGCGGCCCGGCGGCCCCGCCCGGCACGCGCTCCCCCATCCGCGCCGGAACCGGTGCCCGTCCCCGTCGTACCCCCGGCGCCGGCCTGGTCCCCGGCCCCCTCCAGGCGGGCGCCGATCTCGCGCTGCTGGCCGTGGCCGGCGTCGCCTACTGGCAGTTGGGGCGGCAGACGTCGGGCGCCGTGGTGGCCGGACGGGGCGGGGTGCTCGGCATCGATCCGCTGCTCGTCGCCGCGCCGGCGCTGGCCCTGCTCGCCGGGACCGTGCTGACGCTGCGGCTGCTGCCGCCGGTCGCCAGGCTCGCGGAGCGGCGCGCGGCGGCCGGGCGGGGACTGACGCCGGCGCTGGTCGGCTGGCAGTTCAGCCGGCGCACCGCGCGCGGGGCCGGGCCCGTGCTGCTGCTCGTGCTCGCGGTGGCGCTCGGCATGCTGGCCATCGGACAGGCCTCCTCCTGGAGCCGCTCGCAGGACGACCAGGCCGACTTCCGTGCCGGTGCGCCGGTGCGGGTGCTGGCGGACGGCGACGGTGACCTCGGCCGCACCGACCTGTACGCCGGCCTGCCCCACGTCCGCTCGGCCGCCCCCGCCGTCCGCGCCCAGGACCTGCTCTCCGGGGACCGTACGGCGACCGTGCTCGCGCTGGACACCGCCCGCGCGGCGGACACGATGCTGATGCGCCGGGACCTGGCGGACGTACCGGCGCGGCGGCTGCTCACCGGGCTCACGCCCAAGGACACCCCAGCGGGGGCCCAAGTCCCCTCCCACACGGCCCGGTTGCGGCTGACGGCGAGCCTGCGCAGCTCCACCGGGCCCGGTACGACCGCCGACGTGACGGTGACGCTGGAGGACCGCTACGGGGTGCCGTACGACCTGCCGATCGGGCAGCTGCCCACCGACGGCCGCACTCACGTCCTCACCCTGGAACTGCCCGCCGGGGCCGGCCCGCTGAGTCTGACCGGATTCCGGCTCACCATGGGCCAGCCGGCCGAACGCGCCGAGCGACACCGCTTCACTGTGCGGGAGTTGGCGGCCACGGGCGCCGACGGCAAGACCCGCAGGCTGTCTCTGCCCGCCCGCTGGACCACGGCCGCCGAGGCGGGCGGCGCCGCCGTGCCCAACGCCAGGACCAGCCCCACCCGGCCCGAGGTGCTGCCCGGCCGGCCGCTGACCGTCACCTACGGCACCGGGTACCTCCCGGACGCGGACATCTGGACCGTGGCCTCCCTGACGGTCGACCTGCGCGCCGCCCGCCCGGCGCCGCCGGAGGTGACCGCCGTGGCGACCGACCTGTTCCTGGCGTCGGCGGGCGCCCGTACCGGGCAGCGGGTGGACGTGACGATCGGCGGCCAGAGCCTGCCGGTGCGGATCGTCCGGTCCGTGCGGGCGCTGCCGACGACGGCCGCCGACGCCGAGCACACGGGTGACGGCGACGGGGGTGCCGTACTGCTCGATCTGCGCGCCGCGGAGCGGGCGTTGGAGGCACGCCACGGTGACAGCGTCACGCCGACCGAGTGGTGGCTGCGGACCGCGCCGGGCGACGCGGCCGGGGTCGCGGCGGCGGTGCGGGCGCTGCCCGACATGGATCCCGGGCAGGTCGTGGTGCGGGACGAGATCGCCGCCGAGCTGCGCGACGACCCGTTCGGCGCGGGCCCGACGGCCGCGTTCACGGCGGCGGCCGTGGTGGCGGCCGCCCTCGCCGCGGTCGGTTTCGCCGTGGCCGCCGCCGGGGCGCTGCGGGCGCGGGACGCGGAGTCCGCGGTCCTGCGCGCGCTCGGTGTGCCGCGCCGGCGGCTGGCCCGCGCCGTCGCCGCCGAACAGACGGTCCTGGTCGGGCTGTCGCTCGCCGTGGGCGTGGCCCTGGGCGCCGTACTCGCCCGTGCGATCCTGCCGTTGATCGTCCTCACCACCCAGGCCACCCGGCCGGACCCGCCCCTCGTGGTCCAACTCCCGGTGGGACAGGTCGTGTTGCTGCTGGCGGTCGTTTCGCTGGCCCCGCTGGCGGTCACGGCGGTCCTGTCGCTGCGCCGGGCGGACCCGGCGCGGGCGCTGCGGGACCAGGGGGGTGAGTGAGGTGCGGCGTGCTGTCACCGTGGTGGTCGCGCCCTGGGTACGGACGCGGCTGCGGTCCGCCCCCGGGGCGGCTCTCGCGCTCGCCCTGCTGGTCGCGGTGACCGCCTGCCTGGCCGGGGTCTTCCCGCGCGCGGTCGACCGGTACGAGGACGCCGGGCTGGCGCGTGCCCTGCGGGAGGCCGGCCCCGTCCACACCACGATCACGGTCTCCGCCCCGCAGCCCGACTTCACCGCGGCGCCCGGCGAGCGTGCGGCGGCGCTCCGGCCTGACACGCTGGAACGGCAGTACGCGAAGCTGCTCGACGCGGCGGGCGCCCCGCTGTCCGTGGACCGGGACCAGTCGGCGTACGGCGTCGGCACCCGGACCAAGCCGCCGGTGCCCGACCCGTGGATCCCGCGCCCGAGCGGTCTGCCCGCCCATGTCGCGCTGGTCGCGCAGAGCGGCCTCGCGGGGCACGCCCGGGTGCGGGAGGGACGGCTGCCGCGCACGTCCGGCCCGGTGACCGACAGCACCCCCGGCGTGGAGGCCGCCGTCACCGCCGCCACCGCCAGGAGCCTGCACATCAGGACCGGCTCGGTCATCCACGTGCCCGGCGTCGGCAGGCCTCCGCTCGCCGTGCGGATCACCGGCATCCTCACCCCGCGCGACCCGGCCGGCGCCTACTGGTCCACCCAGCCGCTGCTGCGCAACCCGAGCCTGGTGACCGTGCCCCCGCCGGGCCCGGACCCCGTCCAGTACTGGCTCGGCGCGCTGCTGCTCCCGCCGGACGCCGCGCCCGCCCTGCTCGGCACCGCGGGTGACCCCGCCCGGTACTGGAACCTCGCCCCCGACCTCGGCGGTCTGCACGCCCATGACCTGGACCGGCTGAAGTCCGCCGTCGCCGCCCTGGAGTCGGGCCCCGGCCTGCAGCGGGCCCGGACCGTCACCGACCCGCGCGCCGACGTCGACACCGGGCTGGACGACGCGCTCGCCGGCTTCTCCCGTCTGCGCTCCGGGATCTCCTCGCTGGTCGCGGTGGCCGCCGCCGGGACCGGGACGGTCGCCGCCGTGGTCCTGCTGATGGCGGGCGGCCTGGCCGCCGACCGTCGCCGCACCGAACTCGCCCTGCTGCGCGCCCGGGGCGTCTCGCTGCGCGGCCTCGCCGGGCGCCTGCTGGCGGAGACGGCCGTGGTCGCCGTACCCGCGGGCGCGCTCGGCCTCGGCGTGGCGCTGGCGCTGGTCCCGGAGGGCCGGACCGGATACGCCGTGGCCGCCGCCCTCGCCGTCACCGCCGTCGCCTGCGCCGCCCTCCCGGTGCGGGCCGCGTTCGCGCACCGCGCGGTGCGGGTGGCCGGCGGCCCGCGCGAGGACGTGGCGACGGTACGGCCGTCCCGGCGCCGTACGGTCGCCGAGCTGACGCTGCTCGTCCTCGCGGCCGGGGCGGTGGAGGCGCTGCGCCGGCGTGGTGCGACGGGCGACCAGCTGATCTCGGTGGCGCCGGTGCTGGTCGGGGTGATCGCGGCGCTCGTGCTGCTGCGCACCTACCCGTTCGTCCTGCGCCGGCTGGGCCGCCCGGCCCGCCGGCTGCGCGGAGCGGTGGCCCACCTGTCCCTGGCCCGCGCGAGCCGTACCTCCGTGTCGGCGGTCCTGCCGCTGCTGGCCCTGCTGACCGCGCTCACCACGGCCGCGTTCGGCGGCTCGGTCCTCTCCGGGGTGCACTCGACCCGGGACCGCGCGGCCCTGCTCACCGTCGGCGCGGACGCCCGCGTCGACTCCGACGCGCCCCTGCCCGCCGGTCTCGACGCGCGCGTGCGGGACGTGCCGGGGGTGCGCGGGGTGGCCCCGGTGAGCATCGACTACCAGGCGAAGCCGCTGGACGGCCAGGACTCGGTGGCGCTGGCGGCCGTGGACCCGGACAGCTACGGCCGGTTGGCGACGCACACGGGGCTGGGCGCCTTCGAGGCAGGCGGCTTGACGCGACGGCACGGCGAACTCCCCGCCCTGGCCTCCCCGTCCGTCGCCGAAGCGTACGGCACCCGCCGTCCGTTCCTGGTCCGGCTGGAGGACGGCAGCGCGGTCACCGTGCGGATCACCGCCGTACGCGAGCGCACCCCGGCCGTCTCCGGTGACTTCCTGGTCGTCGACCGTGCCGGGCTGACCGCTGCGGCGGCCCGTCCCACGGCCCTGCTGCTCAGCGGCGGCCAGGTGGACGCGGGGGCGCTGCGCCAGGCCGTCCACGGCTCCGGCACGGTCCTGGTACGGGCCGAGGAGCGGGCCGGGTACGCCGACTCGCCGCTCCAGACCGGCGCGGAGCACGTGTACACGGCGGCGGTGGCGGCCGGCGCGGGCTACGCGCTGCTCGCCCTCCTGCTGTCCCTGCTGCGCGCGGCCCCGGAACGCACGGCCCTGCTGGCCCGGCTCCGCACGATGGGCCTGAGCCGCGCGGAGTCCCGGCGCCTGCTGGTCCTGGAGTCCCTGCCGCTCGCCCTCCTGGCCGGCCTCGGCGGCGCGCTGACCGGCTGGGCGACGATCCGTCTCCTCTCCCCCGGCATCGACCTCACCACCATCGCGGTGGCCACGGCGGAGACGCCGGCCGGCGAGGCCACCCTCCGCCCGGACACCTGGTCCCTGACCGCCCCGGCCCTCCTGGTCCTCACCCTGTCGGTGACCGTCGCGGCCACCCAGGCGTGGTGGACGGTGCACCGAGGCTCCACACGGGAGCTGCGGGCGGGGGACGGCCGATGAGGGGCGGCACGGGCCGCGCCGTCACCGGATGCGCCGTCGTCGGCCGCGGGCCCGTCGTGGCTGATCGCGCAGTTCCCCGCGCCCCTTACGGGGCACGTCCGCACGTAGCTGCGGGCATGCGTGCCGCTGGGGGCGGCACGGGTGGGCGCAGCGGCACCCTGGCAGCGCCTGTAAGCGGACCCACCCCCGCCCGGCCGCAGTACCGCGCATCCACGCAGGAGACCTCATGACCAGCGAAGACACCCTCATCACCTGCGACCGCCTGGTCCGCATCTTCTCCGCCGACGGCATCGAGGTCCAGGCTCTCCAGGGCCTCGACCTCACCGTCCGGGAGGGCGAGCTGATGGCCCTCGTCGGCGCGTCCGGCAGCGGCAAGTCCACCCTGATGAACATCCTCGCCGGCCTCGACACCCCCACCGCCGGCGTAGCCCACGTCGCCGGCCGCGACCTCCTCGCCATGACCGCCCGCGACCGCCTCGCCTACCGCCGCGAGGTCGTCGGCTTCGTCTGGCAGCAGACCTCCCGCAACCTGCTCCCCTACCTCACCGCCGCCCAGAACGTCGCCCTCCCCCTCCAGCTGGCCGGCACCGGCCCCCGCACCCGCACGAGCCGCCGCGCCCGCACCGAACGCGCCCTGGAACTCCTGGAGTTGCTGCGGGTGGCCGACTGCCGTGACCGCCACCCGCACGAGATGTCCGGCGGCCAGCAGCAGCGGACCGCCATCGCGGTGGCCCTCGCGAACGCACCCTCCGTCCTGCTCGCCGACGAACCCACAGGCGAACTCGACTCCCACACCGCCGCGGAGATCTTCGAGGCGTTCCGCGCCGCGAACGAGACCCTGGGCACCACGATCGTCATCGTCACCCACGACCAGGCGGTGGCCGGCGAGGTCCGCCGCACGGTCGCCATCCGAGACGGCCGTACCTCCACGGAGGTCCTGCGCCGCAGCGAGGTGGACGCGACCACGGGTCACGAGACACTGGTCGCCCGCGAGTACGCGATGCTCGACCGGGCGGGCCGCCTCCAGTTGCCCGCCGAGTACACCGCCGCGCTGAACATGCGCGACCGGGTGGCGCTGGAGCTGGAGGACGACCACATCCAGATCTGGCCGGTCGACCGGAACTGAATACGGCTCGCCACGGCGCGTCAGCGCACGCTGACCCCGAGGTCGCCGAGTGAGCCGAGGGCCCCCGGCACCGGCGGGCGGACGGCGACGGAGCCGTAGGGCGTGCGGAGCCTGAGCCAGGTTCCGCAGGAGAGGAGCGCGGTGTCGTCGGCGGCCGTGCCCGGGCGGAGGAAGCCGAGGGACTGGGCCGCGTGCAGGGCCCGTACCGGCAGACGGGTGGGGGCGATCTCGCGGGACCAGATGGCGTGGCCGATGCGGTCGAGTTCCGGGCGGGTCCGCAGCTCCGGTGCCAGTTCCGCCGTACGGGAGCGGAATTCGGCGACGGCGGACGCGACCGCCGCCCGCAGCGCGTCGGGGCCGGGCAGACCGGGTTCGGCGCGCCAGCCGCCGCGCGGGGGCAGCAGCCCGGCCCACGGCGGCCCGGTGACCGCGCCCGGCACGGCGGCCGTGGCCGCGCGCTCGTCCACGGACTCCAGCAGCTCGCCGGCGGAGACGGTCACGTCGAGGGTGACGTCGAGCCCGTTCTCGTACGGCTTCGCCAGCCGCACCGCGCGGACGGCGAGCACCTCGAAGGACGGCGGGCGCCCGAACACGGCGAGCGCGGTCCCGGCGGCCTGGAGCCGTACGGCGGCGGAACGGTCGTAGTGGAGCAGCCGGGAGAGGAAGGCCGCGAGGTCGGCGGCCTCCGTGTCGTCGGTGAGGTGGAGCACCGTCATGCGGCGACGGCCTCTTGGTCTGCCTCGTCGCGGTCGTCCCGGTAGGTGCCGAGGAAGTCGCGCTCCTCGGCGGTGATCCGGCGCGGCCGCTGCGCCTCGAAGTCGAACGGCACGATGACGGTCGAGGCGCGGACGTAGACCAGGTCGCCGTCCTTCACCTCGTAGGTGAGGGTGAAGGAGGCGGCCTTGATCTCGGTGACCCACAGCTCGATGTCCACCGGCTCGTGGCGGTGGACGAGCTGCCGCTTGTAGTCGATCTCGTGGCGCGCCACGACCGACCCCTGCTGGAAGTCCTTGTCCGGGCGGAACAGGAAGTCGATACGGGCTTCCTCCAGGTAGCGGAGGAAGACCACGTTGTTGACGTGGCCGTACGCGTCCATGTCCGCCCAGCGCAGCGGGCAGCGGTAGGTGTGGCGCATGTGCGAGATCAGCCCCGGGTCAGCTTCTTGTAGGTGGCGCGGTGCGGGCGGGCCGCGTCCGGGCCGAGCCGCTCGATCTTGTTCTTCTCGTACGACTCGAAGTTGCCCTCGAACCAGAACCACTTGGAGTCACCCTCGTAGGCGAGGATGTGCGTGGCGACGCGGTCCAGGAACCAGCGGTCGTGGGAGACGACGACGGCGCAGCCGGGGAACTCCAGCAGCGCGTTCTCCAGGCTGGAGAGCGTCTCCACGTCGAGGTCGTTGGTCGGCTCGTCGAGGAGCAGCAGGTTGCCGCCCTGCTTGAGGGTGAGCGCCAGGTTGAGGCGGTTGCGCTCACCGCCGGACAGCACGCCGGCCGGCTTCTGCTGGTCCGGCCCCTTGAACCCGAAGGCGGACACGTACGCCCGGCTCGGCATCTCGACCTGTCCGACGTTGATGTAGTCCAGCTCGTCGGAGACGACGGCCCACAGCGTCTTCTTGGGGTCGATGTTCTCGCGGCTCTGGTCGACGTAGGAGATCTTGACGGTCTCGCCGACCTTGATGCTGCCGGTGTCCGGGGTCTCGAAGCCCTGGATCATCTTGAACAGCGTGGTCTTGCCGGCGCCGTTCGGACCGATGACCCCGACGATGCCGTTGCGCGGCAGCGTGAAGGAGAGATCCTCGATGAGGACCTTCTCCCCGAAGGCCTTGTTCAGCTTGTCGACCTCGACGACGACGCTGCCCAGGCGGGGGCCCGGCGGGATCTGGATCTCCTCGAAGTCCAGCTTGCGCATCTTGTCGGCCTCGGCGGCCATCTCCTCGTAGCGGGCGAGGCGCGCCTTGGACTTGGCCTGGCGGCCCTTGGCGTTGGAGCGCACCCACTCCAGCTCTTCCTTGAGCCGCTTCTGCCGCTTGGCGTCCTTCTGGCCCTCGACCTTGAGACGGGTGGCCTTGGTCTCCAGGTACGTGGAGTAGTTGCCCTCGTACGGGTAGGCGCGGCCGCGGTCCAGTTCGAGGATCCACTCGGCGACGTTGTCGAGGAAGTACCGGTCGTGGGTGATCGCCACGACGGTGCCCGGGTACTTGGCGAGGTGCTGTTCCAGCCAGTTCACCGACTCGGCGTCGAGGTGGTTGGTGGGCTCGTCGAGGAGCAGCAGGTCGGGCGCTTCCAGCAGCAGCTTGCAGAGCGCGACGCGCCGCTTCTCACCGCCGGAGAGGTTGGTGACGGGCCAGTCGCCGGGCGGGCAGCCCAGGGCGTCCATGGCCTGTTCCAGCTGGGCGTCGAGGTCCCAGGCGCCCGCGTGGTCCAGCTCCTCCTGGAGCTTGCCCATCTCGTCGAGCAGCGCGTCGGAGTAGTCGGTCGCCATCAGCTCGGCGATCTCGTTGAACCGGTCGAGCTTGCCCTTGACCTCGGCGACGCCCTCCTGGACGTTCTCCAGGACCGTCTTCTCCTCGTTCAGCGGGGGCTCCTGGAGCAGGATGCCGACGCTGTAACCGGGCGACAGGAACGCGTCACCGTTGGAGGGCTGCTCCAGCCCCGCCATGATCTTCAGCACGGTCGACTTACCGGCGCCGTTCGGCCCGACGACGCCGATCTTGGCACCCGGGAGGAAGCTCAGGGTGACGTCGTCGAGGATCACCTTGTCGCCGTGCGCCTTGCGCGCCTTGCGCATGGTGTAAATGAACTCAGCCAAGAGAAACCGTCCGGCAGCTTGAATCTGGCAGTGGGCAGATACACCCCATCTTGCCTGACGGCCACCCTTGGGTGGTAACCCGTATGGTCGGGGGGCTGTGACCTGGGGGTTCGTGGCTGGCGGCCGCGGCTCGACTGTCACTGTCGGTCGTCGTCGAGTGACCTCGGGGGGCGTCGGACGGCCCAGGGACGGCCCCGAACGTCGCATCGACCTCCTGCCCTCCTGCCGGGTGGCCAAGCCCACCGACCGTGTCGACCGGCGGACTCCCACAGCAACCGCAGATCCGCAATCATCGGCCTGAGCAAGCCCTTTCGCACCCCCCTGCAGCTGAGGTCGCTAGTCGAAGCGGTGAAAGGTGCCGGTGAGCACGATGAAAATGACTGGACCGAATGGAAGTCGAAGTACAACCTAAGCGAGAAGCAGACCAAAGCTACTCTCGCTCGCCATATTCTCGCCATGGCAAATAGATCGGTAGAGAAAAGCTCACAGACGGCCGGTGGATTTGGCTACATCCTTGTGGGAGTTGAACCAGGTACCGTCAATGGAGTAGCCACAATCGACCTGGCCGACTTGGAGTCGGGAATTAGACCTTACCTGGGACCACAAGGTCCGGAATGGGTTCCCTCCTACGTTAGTGTCGACGGTAACGAAGTGCTAGTTATAGCCGTTGACCCCCGAAGGACGGGGACCCTATTCACTGCTGGCTCGGCTGCTTGATGCCGGTGCAGACCCCGACGAGGGCAACGGTGCGACTCCGCTGACACACGCGATTGGGACGGAAGGAGATGCCGCGCTGCAGAGCGGTGATCCGCTCATGGTGGCCACGACGGCAGTGCTCCTCGCGTACCGCGCAGACCCGGAAATTGCCCGATTCGACTGGGCAGACGCCACTACAGGTAGCCGAGTACTACGACCACGCCCCTGCGATCCGGTTGCTGCGCCGGCATCTGCCAAGCAATCGCTCCGGGAAGTCTCAGCCGAACGCCTTGATCGCCGCGACCTGCTTGCCCTCGCGCACCAGCGCCTCGATCCGCTCCCGCTGCGCGCACTGTTCCTCCGGCTCCTGCAGCCCGAGCCGGTCGGCTACCAGAGCGAGCCGGCCTTCGATACGGACCAGTCGCCTCTCCATTCCGGAGAGACGGCTCTGGACGCTCACGATTCCGGCGAAGAGGCCCAGTATGAGGACAAGTTCGACGATGTCCATGCCACAAGATCCTAAGCGGGTCCGACTCCCCTCCCTCTTGCCTGCTGCCGCCGCCTGGACGAGGCCGCCTGTTCACACGATGCCCTGCTCACGCGACGCCGAGGAAGCCTGGGTCCACCCCGTCGAACTGTCGGCACGTGTCCCGGGCGACTCCGAGTATCTCCCGCATGCTCACGGCGCGACGGCTGGTCGCCGCGACGTCCTGGCGCGCCTCGGCAGACCACAACGGCGGGTACACCGTGAGGCCCTGCTCGCCGTTCAGTGCCTGGACCTCCTCCTTCCAGCCGGTCCAGCGGAGGTCGGCGTAGAACTCGTCGAGCGCCCCGGAGAGCAGCCAGGTCAGCCACGTCGAGTGGCTCACCCCTAGGGCCTCCCAGCGGAGGGAATCGGGAGCGAAGTAGACGACCTCGCCAGGTGCGCCGGGGCGGCCGGCATCGGCGGGGGCGGCACCGTTGAGAGCGAAGACCTCGCCCAGCACGTCGTGTGCCACCACCAGACCAGCTTCCGGCCGCCACGCCGGGTCGAACGTCGCGGGGAACCGATTCACCCGGGCAAGGCCCGGCACCCCGTGCGCGGCCCCACTCACCGGGCTGCCGAAGACTCGCAGCCATCCCTCGTCCACCAGCAGACCGCCGCAGTGCAGCACCACCGCGCCCAGGTAGGACCTGGCCGTGACCTGTAGCTGAAGAATCGACGCCCGTCCCAGACCGCTGTCGGACGGCAGCACCTCCACGGGCACCGGGCAGGCTTCGAGCGTCCGCCCGAGTTCGGACCAGGCCGGTTCCTCGACGTCGATCAGTTGACTCAGCTCACGCATGCCGGAATGGTCGCAGACCTGGCCGCCCGGTCGGGCCGCTCATGGCTGAGGTACTCGGGCGGAGCTGAGTACTTGTGCTCTGGTCGGTGGCCGGGTGAACGGAAACGCTTGGGCCATGGGACAAGGACTCAGGAAACCTGCTTTTCAGTTGCTGGCGATCCTCCTGCTGGCCGGAGTGTCGCTGGCGGGGTGGGCTGCCTGGCTGGGCTGGGACCAGCATCGCGACGTGCGGCCGGATGGCACGGAGACCGGTCCGTACGAGGCGTGGCAGGTGATCGGGCTGGTGCTGACGCTCTTGGCGCCGGTGTGCTGGGCGGCGTACCGGTCCTACGTCGCGGGCGCCGTGCTCGGCACCACGGCGGGCCTCACGATCGCCGCCTACTATGACTGGTCGGACGACTCCAGCGGCCTCTTCGTGATCGGCGTGGGGATGGTGATGATCGGCAGCCTCGTGGCGACCGCCGTCGTCTCCGCCGTGGTCTCTTCTACTGTGGTCTCTTCTACGACCGCGCGGTCGTGACGACGGGAACAGCAGTCACCACTGCCAGCGACTACCCGAATTGACTGGCTGTCCGACCTATCGCACCGATCATCAGACCATCGACGCCTGCGCGGCTAGTCTCCGATCATGCCCTTGCGACCTGATGAGTTCTACGACCACGCACGTGCGGCGGCGGACGAGGAGAGCCGGCTCCCGCTGGCGCGGATGACCGGCTGGGACATCAGCCCGTTCGAACCGGACGGACTCCGCGTCTCGCCGCTGCGCCCGCCCGTGCTGCCGGAGCCGGAACGGCACGGCGAGGACCCGGCGCATTGCGACGTGTGCCGCGCCCGGGACGAGGGCGTCTGGTTCAACGAACGCTGGCGCCTGTCCCGGATCAAGGGCGTCGGCGTGCCGCTGGTGCTGATGCTGCATTCCCGTGACCACTACGACATGGCGGACCTGTCCGACGAGATGGCAGCCGAGCTGGGCGTGCTCAGCACGCACCTCGTCCGCCACATACAGGCACTGCCGCACATCTCCCGGGCCCACGTGTACCGGATCGGGGACGGCGCCGCGCACCTGCACATCTGGTTCTTCGCCCGGCCCGAGGGGCAGACGCAGTTGTTCGGGTCCTGGCTGCCCGTCTGGGACGACCTGCTGCCGGAGTACCCGGCGGAGGTGGCCGACGCGGACGCGGCGAAGGTGGCCGACGCCTTGATCGCCTCGTACGGGGGCCGCCGCTCGGCCACAGACGATCAGCCGCCCGCCTGATCCAGCCGCCGCCGCTTCCCGGACGTGGCGGAGCCCGGGAGTCGTATCCAGCTCCCGGGCCCCTGGGGATGCCACCCAATTGCGCACGCCGGCGGCGTTCAAGAGGACGGATCAGTCATCAGGCCGTCGTGTTCTTCCTTTGAACTACCGCAGCGTGCAAGAGGTGCAGGCGAGAGTCGAACTCGCATCCGACGGCGCTCGTCCGTCCCCGGTCGACCCGGCGATCGGCGGCAATACTGAGACTGGAGCGAGAATCTGAGCTTGATCGCGGCTGCCTCTGCCATGTTGGGCCACCCCGGCGCGTGGTGCCGGGGGGAGGACTCGAACCTCCACCGTTACCGCGTGATCAGCCTGAACTTCAGTTTCAGCTTGCGCTCCGTACGCGAACCGGTCCTCATGCCGGCCCGCGCCAGTGGCGCACCCCCGCGCTCGCGCACGGGAGCGTTCATGATGCTGTCCGAGCGACGCGGCACTCGAACAGGACGTCACCAGAACTGGATGTCACCAGAACTGGACGTCACTCAAACAGATAGCCGAACACCGCGTCACCGACCCGCTGATCGGTGATCTCGGCGCCGTTGGCCTCCTCACGGGCGAACTTGACCGCCTGCTGCAGCTTCTCGACCCGTTCGACGAGTTCGTTGACCCGCCGTACGGGGAGCGCTCCGGAGAACTTCACGGTCGTCCAGTAACCGATCGGGACGTCCCCGTAGTACACCTCGACCTGCGCCGGGTGCTTCTCGGTCGCCTCGGCCTTGACGTGGTTGCGCGGCACCTTCTTGGTACGGATCGTGCGGACCGGGTCGGTCTTCCACCAGTCCGTCGAGGGGTCCAGGGACCAGGACTCGGCGGCGTCCAGCACGGGAAGCTTCTTGACGAAGGTGTGCAGGTCGGTGAGTTGCTTCTCCAGGAACAGCAGATAGCTGACCGGGACGTCGGCGACGACGGTCCTGTCGTCCACGACGACGTCCGCGCGGGCCGTGCAGTTGGCCCAGTCCTTGGTGGCGGTCACATCGAAGAGGCGGGTCAGCGACGCGGCCATCTCCTTCAGCGCGTCCTCGCCCTTGACCTGCACGCGGGTCGACTCGGGCGGCAGTTGCTCACCCTCCTCGTCCTTCGGCTGGTACGTCCGCGAGATCCCGGCCAGCAACACCGGCTTCTGCACCTTGTGGTGCGCCGCGGTGATGTCCTGGAGCGACTTGCTCTTCGGTGTCGACCAGGTGGTCGAGGAGGCGGCAGCAGCCCTCACGGGCTGCGGGATTCTCGTGGTGGAGGCCACGGCGAGTGGCACTCGTCGCCTCCTCGCCGCGCCGCAGCAGCGCATGGTAGGCCGCCACTGTGCGCTGCGGATCGCCCAGGCAGGAGACGAGGAATTCGTTGTCGGTCCTGGTGAATCCGCGCATGGACCTCAGTTTCAAACCGTCCCAGGAAGGTCCGCAATGGGTTTTCCCAGACGCCTGTCGCCCACCGAGCAGCGCGCGGCGTCGGTTCCGCGGCAGGGGTTTCGCCGGTCATCCATCAACAGGCTGCCACCGGATCGGGAACCGCCGGCATCCGGATCGGGAACCACCGGCCTCTGAAGCGACGGCTTGAAGCCGGCGGTGATCTGCCGAACGACACGCCCGTAGAGGACGCCTCTTCCGGGATTTCGACACGTATGAGATACGGCCGCCCGGGAGACACGCTCGCAGTCGGTCAGCGCTGGAGTCAGCCCTCGTCCCCGAGAGGGCACGGCGGCTCATGCGGCCGGGTTCGCCCACCCGGACCAGCGAAAGGCCCCGCGACGGCTTGTCTGCCGACTTCGGAACTCATTCGACTCGCCCTCATGAGACCCGCAGACGGCACTCAGTAGCCGGTCTGCTGATCAACGGTCTCGCCGACCGGCGGCCCTGACGAAGCCCACGGCTCTGAACAGTTCAGATGTCGTGGGCTTCTGTCGTTGCTGGTCGGCGTCGGGTGCCCTCGGACGGCCCAGAGACGGCCCGAGTACCGCACCGCGCCTCCGCTATGCGTTGGCCACTAGCATGCTGACAACTGGGGGAGAAACCATAGCAATGGGCCGCAAGGGCTCACGGCGCATAGTCGTCGACGGCACGAGCTACCGCCGGCGGCTGCGACGCAGACCCACATACAGTCAGGGTCTCTGCTGGTCGCCCTGTACATACGCCGTGGAGCATGCAGAACACCCTGGGACGACCCTGGTCGTCACCACGAATCAGCTTCACACCAGCAACTGGCTCGAACGCCCGGGCAACCCAGTGGTGCTCTCCGACGTTGCCGACGCCATCGCGGCTGCCCTACGGCAAAAATGGGTTCCGACTCGTGCGGGCTCACCGTTCCACCTCGACCAGTCTGCCGACTTCTCTCCCTTGCTCTGACCTGGCCGCACAAGCTCCCGAGACGTCAGTCCGCCAGGCAGGAGCGGAATCGGTGGAGCAGTTCAAGTGCGGCCGGACTCTCTGCGTCGAAGGTCTGACCGCGTTGTTCGACAGGAAGACCCGCCCCCCAGATACGGCCCCCGTGACAGCGGAAGCAGAAGGCAATCTCGAAGAGCTGATCGATGGAGCCGTGCGCCCGGATCCCCCAGCCCGGGAGAAAGCAGCGATACAGCTCACTCCCCGGTAGGCCGGCGATCAGAGACAGGGCCTGCTGGGCTTGATCTCCTTCCCATACCGCGACAGTGTCACCGGCCAGGTCCTCCGATGTGAGATGCCTGACAGGGTCGGTGATGCGCACGACCTCGATGAACTCGGTTTTCCCATGGGTTAGCGGCAGCAGCATGCCCCTAGACTCTCCGATCGCGGCTTTCCCTGACCAGGGACGGCCGCGGTGAACGAGGCGTCGAGTACAGCGATGGCGGCGCCAGCGTCGGATGTCAGCGGAACAGCTCGGACATCAGGCAGGCCTCCAACAGCTCTTCGGGCCGGCCGTCCGAGCGCCACCAGACATGCCGGCCCGGTACACCTCCACAGCGCCCGGCAGGTCCACTGACGATCGCCCTCCCCTTCGACGAGGACGTAGCCGCCGAACTTCATGGGCTGGCTGCACTCGGGCCAGGCCGGGGTCGAGCCCAACGGCTGCCCCGGTGGCGTTGCGAGCGCTGAAGCCGGTCGAAACGGAGCCTGGTGGGCTGCAGAGCCCGCATGGAGTGGCATGAGCACGGCATCGGCCTGCGCTCCCCCGTCGATGGGCCGCTGCCCGATCTGAAGCGACGGCCTGAAACGGCCGGTGATCTCGCTGAGCGGCCGCCCACGAGGGGATGCCTCACCCAGAACTCCGACACGTATGAGACACGGCCAGCCGTGACACGTGCTCGCAGTCGGACGGCTCCAGAGTCTGGCCCCTCCCGGTGGGAGGGCTGGGCGGGGGCGCCCCCGGCAGGACTCGAACCTGCGGCCAAGCGCTTAGAAGGCGCCTGCTCTATCCACTGAGCTACGGGGGCCTGGTGCGGGACAAGGATAAAGCTCCCCGTTCCTTGCCCCTGTCGCTTCGCCTCCGTGGCTCGATGTGGAGGTTCGGTGAAGCGGTCCTGATAATCGCAGGCAGGTACGAATCGTGCACCGCTTTTGGCCGTCGGCGCACCGGGTGTTGTGCACTCGTTATGCCTTGACTGTGCCCGCGTCCCAGTCATCCCTTCCGCCCGTTGTGTCCCGTCGGCGCGCAGACATGTCTATATGCTTCAGAATTCCCCTAAAATTGGGCATTCTTCGCATGTGGTGACCTTGGACGTACGGCCTCAGCTGCTCGACACGCTCTCCGCCCTGCGCGACCGTGTCGCCGCCGCGCGCTTTCCGCTGCCCCTCGCGGGCGCCCCACGCGCGCGTGCCAACCGCGACGAACTCCTCGCCCAGCTCGACGACTACCTGGTGCCGCGGCTGCGGCAACCCCACGCGCCCCTGCTGGCCGTCGTGGGCGGCTCCACCGGCGCGGGCAAGTCGACGCTCGTCAACTCACTGGTGGGGCGCCGCGTCAGCGAGGCGGGAGTGCTGCGGCCGACCACCCGGACGCCGGTTCTGGTCTGCCATCCGGAGGACCATCACTGGTTCAGCGACCAGCGGGTGCTGCCCGGCCTCACCCGCGCGTGGGTGCCCCATCAGGACCCCGCCGACGACCTGCTGCTGCCGCCCGGCCAGGACCCGACGCGTGTACTGCGCCTGGAGACCGCGGACACCCTGCCGCGCGGCGTCGCGCTGCTCGACGCCCCCGACATCGACTCGCTCGTCGCTGACAACCGGGTCCTCGCCGCCGAGCTGATCTGCGCCGCCGACATCTGGATCATGGTGACCACGGCCGCCCGCTACGCCGACGCCGTCCCCTGGCACCTGCTGCGCACCGCCAAGGAGTACGACGCCTCGCTCGTCACCGTCCTCGACCGCGTGCCGCACCAGGTCGTCTCCGAGGTCTCCCGGCAGTACGGCGCCCTTCTCACCAAGGCCGGCCTGGGCGACGTACCCCGGTTCACGGTGCCCGAGCTGCCCGAGTCGGCCTGGGGCGGGGGCCTGCTGCCCGCCACGGCCGTCGCCCCGCTGCGCAGCTGGCTGGTGCACCACGCCCATGACACCGCCTCCCGCAACCAGGTCATGGCCCGCACGGTGCACGGCCTGCTCGACTCGCTCAAGTCCCGCATGCCCGAGCTGGCCGGTGCGACCGCCGCCCAGTACTCGGCCGCGCTGCGTCTCACCTCCGCCGTCGACAGCGCCTACGACGCCGAGCACGCACGCGTGCGTGGCCGGCTCCAGAACGGCGCCGTGCTCGCCGGGGACGCGCTCAAGCGCTGGCGCGCCTACCCCCTGGACTGCACCGCGGGAGAGCTGCTGAACGCCCTCGTGGGCAGCCTGTCCGCGCTGCTGCTGTGCTCGGTCACTGCGGCCGACGAGCGCGTCGACGACGCCTGGCGCCGCGAGCCCGCCGCGAGTACCGCGGGACTCGCCGACCGGGACCAGTCCCTGGAACAGGCCGAGCACCGCATCGGTCTCGCCGTCCGGCGATGGCGGCGCGAGCTGGAGGAGTACGCCGAGGACGAGGTACGCCGGCTGGACCGGAGCGTCGCCCCGGACGCCGAGGTGGTCGCCGCGCTCGTCGCCACCGCGCTGCTCGGCGGCCGCCGCACCCGGAACGCGGGCGAGCGGCTCGGCGAACGCATCGGCGCCAACGGGGCGCTGCGGCTGCGCGAGCGGGCCGGCCGGCTCCTCGACGACTACGTGGACCGCGTCATGCACATCGAACGCGAGCGGCGCCTCGCCCCGCTCGACGCCCTCGACGTCCAGCCCGAACCGCAGGCCGAACTCATCGCCGCGCTGTCCGTACTGCTGAAGGAGAGGTGACCGGTGACCGCCGTCACTGACCAGGACCACACGGACCAGATGGACCAGATGGGTCAGATCGATCACATGGATCACACGGATCACAGGGACCACAGCGATCACACCGATCACGCCGTTCATGTGCCGGACGCCGAGCGCGACGAGCGCGATCACGTCGGCCGTGAACGCGTCGGCCGTGAACGCGTCGAGCGCACGGATCTCATCAGCCTCACCGGTCGAGCGGACGATGAGGGGGAGAAAGAGGCCTCCAGCGAGAGCGGGCGGAGTCTCCTCCTGGAGGATGACGAGCCCGCCGACGGCTGCGCTGACGGCGGCGACGACTCCGCCCGCGTGACCGCCTCCGTCGAAGCCGAGGCTGAGGCTGGGGCTGGGGCTGGGGCCAAGGTTTCGGACGGGGGCGACGCCGGTCAGGGCCCGGAGGACGGTCTGGGGCGCGAGAGCGGCGAGCCGACCGCCGCGCGCGAGGCGGACGAGGACGCCGACGCCGGCGCCGACCCCGTTCCCGCGCAGAAGACCGGCGACGACAGCGAGAACGCGCCCCACGCGCGCGTGCCGGGCGACGAGCCCAGCCAGGACCGCAAGGGCCGCGAGGACCGCGAGGGCCACGAGGACCGCGAGGGCCACGAGGACCGCAAGGGCGGCGGCCGGGACAGCCGGCACGGCGAAGGCGCCGAGGCCCTCGGGGCCGGCAACGACGGCGGGCGTACAGCCGCCGGCCGTCCCGGCACCGACAAGCCGGACACCGACGTCACCCCGGACGTCACCCCGGACGCCGCCTCCCCCACCCGCGACGCCCAGGGTCCCGACGAAGCCGGCGACGCCTGGGACGACGGCCTCATCGCGCGCCGGGTCACCGAGAACACGCCCGCCACCACGGCCGCCTCCGAGCGGGCCCTGGCGCAGGAGAAGCGGCGCGGGGACTCCCGTGCCCCCGCCCCGCTGGCGTACGACGGCCCGTTGCGCTCCCGGCTGGACGCGCTGCGGGAACTCGTCGGCCTCTCCCGCACCCGGCTGGACAGCGGCACGCTCGCCGAGGCGGGCCGGGTCCTGGACGAGGCGGCCGCCCGGCGCAAGCTGTCCGGGCGGCACACCGTCGTCGCCATCGCGGGCGCCACCGGCAGCGGCAAGTCGCAGCTGTTCAACGCGCTCGCCGGGGTGGCCATCTCGGAGACCGGGGTACGGCGCCCGACCACCGCCGCGCCGATCGCGTGCAGTTGGAGCGACGGCGCGGCGAGCCTCATCGACCGGCTCGGCATTCCGGGACGGCTGCGCCGACGGCCGCTGCAGAGCCCGGAGGCCGAGGAGCAGTTGCGCGGGCTCGTCCTGGTCGACCTGCCCGACCACGACTCGGCGGCCGTGCAGCACCGCGAGCAGGTGGACCGGGTGCTGCGGCTGGTGGACGCCGTGATCTGGGTCGTCGACCCCGAGAAGTACGCCGACGCCGTCCTGCACGAGCGCTACCTGCGGCCCATGGCCGGGCACGCGGAGGTCATGTTCGTCGTGCTGAACCAGGTCGACCGGCTACCCGAGGAAGCCGCCGACCAGGTCCTGGACGATCTGCGCCGGCTGCTCGACGAGGACGGCGTGGCGCTCGGCGAGCACGGGGAGCCGGGCGCGACCGTGCTCGCGCTGTCCGCGCTCACCGGCGAGGGCGTCGGCGAACTGCGCGACTCGCTCAGCCACTTCGTGACGGAACGCGGCGCGGCGGGCCGCCGAATCGCCGCCGACGTGGACGCCGCCGCGGCCGGCCTGCGGCCCGTGTACGCGGCGGGCCGGCGCATCGGTCTCAGCGAGGACGCCCGGGAGGAGTTCTCCGCACGGCTCGCCGACGCGGTCGGCGCGGGGGCGGCCGGTGACGCCGCCGAACGGGCCTGGCTGCGCAACGCCAACCGGGCCTGCGGCACGCCCTGGCTGCGGCTGTGGCGCTGGTACCAGAACCGTGGCGAACCCTCGACGGGCCGGATGGCGCTGCGGACGCAGACCGACGAGGAGGCCACGGCACGCCAGCGCGTGGAGCAGGCGGTCCGTACGGTGTCCGAGCGGGCCTCGGCGGGGCTGCCCGCGCCATGGGCGCAGGCGGTGCGCGAGGCCGCCGTACGGGGCTCCCTGGGCCTGTCGGAGGCGCTGGACGAGCTGGCGTCGCGGGCCGGGCTGCCGCCGGGGCGGCCGCCCCGGCCGGGCTGGTGGCCCGCGGCGGTGCTGGTCCAGGCGTCGATGACGCTGCTGCAGATCGTGGGCGGCCTGTGGCTGGCCGGCCAGATCGCCGGGATCATGGCGCCGAACCTGTGGGTGCCGGTGCTGCTGATGGTGGCGGGCATCGTCGGCGGGCCGCTGGTGGAGTGGGGCTGCCGGATGGTGGCCCGGGGGCCGGCACGGCGCTACGGGCTGGAGGCGGAACGCCGGTTGCGGGAGGCCGCCGCGAGTTGCGGGCGGGCCCGGGTACTGGATCCGGTGGCGGCCGAGCTGCTGCGGTACCGGGAGGTCCGGGAGCAGTACGGGCGGGTGGTCCAGACGGGGTGAGACGGCTCCTGCTGCGCCCGGATCACTCGTCCGGGTGACGGAGTTTTCCACATGTGAGGAGTGGTCCACAGGGCTCAGCGGGCTCGTCCCGACGGAGGCAGTCTGGTCCCACGGCGATCGCGCCGCCGGTTCCCGGGAGCGGGGATCCGGCGGCGTTCGCGATCGGCGGGGCGTGCGGTGGCGTGCGTACGGCGACGACGGCGACGTACGCGGCGGCACGACGGAGACGGCAGCCGTACGGGACGGGCCCGTACGCGTGTCCGCCCGGCCGGAAGGGGCCGGGCGAGGGAGGGGTACGGACGATGAACGAGACAGTTGTCTGCGTAGTGGGGAACGTGGCGACGCGGCCGGTGTACCGGGAGCTGGCGGCGGGACCGTCGGCACGGTTCCGCCTGGCGGTGACCTCGCGTTACTGGGACCGGGAGAAGGCCGCCTGGACCGACGGGCACACCAACTTCTTCACGGTGTGGGCCAACCGGCAGCTCGCCGTGAACCTGATGGCCTCGGTGGAGGTGGGGCACCCCGTCGTCGTGCAGGGGCGGCTGAAGGTGCGCTCGGAGATGCGGGACGGGCAGCCGACCTGGACGTCGGCTGACATCGACGCGGTCGCGATCGGCCACGACCTCGCGCGCGGCACCGCGGTGTTCCGCCGCGCGGCCAGGCCGGAAACACCGACGGAGTCACCGGCGACGGCGGCCCGCCCGGAGCCGAACTGGGAGACCCCACCGCCGACGCCGGCCCCGGAAACCGAACAGGAGCAGGCGCGGGAGCGGGAACGGGAGGAGGAGCAGGAGCAGAACCAACCGCGGCGTGAGCCAGCAGCAGTGACATGACGTCAGGGAGCGGCGAGGGGCGGCAAGGGGCGGAGAGGAGGCTGTCGGGCAACCCGGGCCGCCCTCCCCATCCATCCCCAACGGGACTTATCGGCGCACGCCTGGCGAACGCACCCCGCTCACCAGTGGATTTGTCGATAAGTCGCAGCTCAAGTGCGGGCGCCGGGATAACGATTCCGGATCGGATCGCCCGTCGGACGATCTGACCGGCAAGGCGCGTCCGCGTGATCATAGGATGCCGGGCGTGCCCCTCGGGGCCGCCGATTCTGCTGGTGGGACCGTCCCCCACGTCCAACGGGTCCTGCTCGAAGGGGAATTCTGTGCTTGCTGCGTTCTCTGGGCTCTTCCGGCCCGCCGGAGTGACCCGGCTCGCCGCGGTGACGCTGGTGTCCGGCCTCGCGGCCGCGGGCGTGCTGTCCGGTGCCGGTACGGCCCTCGCCGACGGGACCCCTGAGACCCAGACCCAGGGCGGGGCGACGGCCACCATCAACGGCCTCAAGACGTACGGCGAGGCCGTGATCCATCAGGACGGCGGCGACCAGCGGGTGGCCGCGGGCCTGTTCGAGATGTCCGTGGACGGCGGCGGCACCCTGCAGACGTACTGCGTCGATCTGCAGAACCCGACGCAGCGCGACGCCAGGTACCACGAGACGCCGTGGAGCGGCACGTCCCTGGGCGCCAACAAGGACGCGGGCCGGATCCGCTGGATCCTGCAGCACTCCTACCCGCAGGTCAACGATCTCGCCGCCCTGGCCCGGAAGGCGGGCGCGCGCGGCCTGACCGAGCAGGACGCGGCGGCCGGCACCCAGGTGGCCATCTGGCGCTACTCGGACCATGCGAAGGTCGACGCCGTCGACCCGCGCGCCGAGAAGCTCGCCGACTACCTGGAGCGGAGCGCCCGCGGCGGCGCCGAGCCCCGGGCGTCGCTGACACTGGACCCGCCCGCGGTGTCCGGCCGTCCGGGTGATCTGCTCGGCCCGGTGACCGTGCACACCAACGCGCGCGGTGTGACGGTGATCCCGCCGGCGGACGCGGCCACCAGCGGGGTGCGGATCATCGACAAGACCGGCAAGGTCCTCACGTCGGTGAAGGACGGCAGCGAGCTGTACTTCGACGTGCCGGAGGACGCGGCGGCCGGGACGGCCCAGCTGACGGTGCAGGCGTCGACGACCGTTCCGGTGGGACGCGCCTTCACCGCCGAGAGCCGCAGCCAGACGCAGATCCTGGCCGGTTCCAGCGAGTCCACCGTGTCCGCGACGACGACGGCCACCTGGGCCTCGAAGGGTGCCATACCGGCCCTGTCGGCCCGGAAGGACTGCGCCAGGGGCGGGGTGGACATCACCGCCGTCAACAAGGGCGACCAGCCCTTCACCTTCGAGCTGATGGGCACCGAGCACACCATCCCGGCGGCCGCGTCCCGCACGGTGACCATCCCGCTCCAGGAGGACCAGCCCTACGACTTCACGATCACCGGGCCCAACGGCTTCATCCGGCGCTTCACCGGGGTCCTCGACTGCCGGACGCAGGGCGCGATCACGGGTGAGAGCACCCAGACCCTCAGCGAGCCCAGCCCCGCGACGGTGGGCGGCAAGGCGGCCACCGGCACCAACCTCGCCGACACGGGCGGCTCCGCGATCACCCCGCTGATCACCGGCCTGGCCATCGGCCTGGTCGTGATCGGGGGCGGGGTCCTGGTGCTGCTGCGGAAGAAGGAGCAGGCCGGGCCGGGCGCCTGACGGCGAGTACGGCGCGGGAAGGAAGGGACGGGGCCTGGTGGGGGCACGTGATGCCCGCGGGCCAAGCGTGCGTCGCCCCGCGGGTGCCCGCGCCCCTCAGGCAGCTCCCCCGCCCTTCGCGGGCGCCGTGCTGGCCCGGGCCACGAGTTGCGGCTCCACCGAGGCCGGCTCGGGCATCGCGCCCGGTTCGGCGATGAGGCGCAGCAGATGGGCCACGGCGAGGGCGCCCATGCGGGCGAACGGCTGGGCGACCGTGGTCAGGGACGGCGAGCAGTACTCGGCCAGTTCGATGTCGTCCACTCCGACGACGGAGATGTCCTCCGGCACCCGCCGGCCCAGCTCGTGCAGGGCCCTGATGACGCCGAAGGCCATCTCGTCGCTGGCGACGAACACGGCGGTCACGTCCGGGATGCGGGCGAGGATGAGTCCGTTCCGGTAACCGGAGCCGGGTGACCAGTCCCCCTCCAGAGGCGGCGGTACCGGGCGCCCCGCTTCCTCCAGCGTGCTGCGCCAGCCCTCGCGCCGGGCCGCGGCCTCCAGCCACTCCTCGGGGCCCGCGACGTGCCAGACCGTGTCGTGACCCAGGTCGAGGAGGTGCTGCGTGGCCAGCCGGGCGGCCAGCGTCTGGTCGATAGCCACCACCTCGGTGGCATCGGTGCGCGAACCGTCGATCGTGATGGTGGGGGTGGCCCGGGTGAGCTGCTCTATCCGGGGGCTGGTGTGGATGAGGGGAACGGAGAGGATGATCCCCTCGGCGCCCTGGTCGGCCAGCCGGGACAGGGCCCCCTCGATGGCGGAGGTGTCGAGTGAGGTCGTGGTCGCCGTGCTGACCGTGTACCCGGCGGCCTGGGCCGCGTGCTCGATGCCGGAGGTGACCGCGGCCCGCGAGTAGAAGTTCGTCTGCAGGGTCACCACGCCGATCGTGCGGCTGCGTCCCGAGGAGAGCATGCGGGCCGCGTTGTTGCGGCGGTAGCCGAGCTGGTCCACCGCGGCCAGGACCTTGGCGCGCGTCTTGTCCTGCACGTTGGGATGGTCGGACAGCACGCGGGACACGGTCTGCGCCGAGACACCCGCGACCCGTGCCACGTCGGCCATGCCCGGCGGCCGCTCGACCCCGGCCTTCTGCTTCGCCATGAGTTCCTTCCTCCTCGCGGGCACCGATGATATCGCCCACAGCCCTGCCCGCACGCGGTTCACCCAGCACCGGAGCCAAAGCGAACACCCCCATTGGCATCGATAACATTCTCTGCCATAGTTTCGGCCAACAGCGCGCCGGCCCGTCCGTTCGGGCCCAGTGCCGCACGCCGCGCACGCGGCCTCGCGGAGGCCTCTCCTCCGCTCCACCCAGCCTCAGGAGGAGCTGTGAAGCGTTCCATCATGCGCGTCGCCGGTATCGCGGGTGCCGCGGGACTGGTCCTGGCCGCCACGGGGTGTTCCGGATCCGGATCGGGATCGACGTCGTCGTCCGGCACGTCATCGATCACATTCTGGGGCTGGGCGCCGGGCTACTCGGACGCCGTCGCCGCCTTCGACAAGAGCCACCCGGGCCTCCACGTCGACTACCAGGAAGTGCAGCCGGGCGCCAAGGGCGGCTACCAGAAGATGCTCAACGCGGTGAAGGCCGGCAACGCCCCCTGCCTCGCCCAGGTCGGCTACGAGACCCTGCCCAGCTTCGCCGCCCAGGGCGCGCTGTCCGACGTGAGCGCGTACGCCTCCGCGGACCGGGGCGACTACCAGCCGGCGGCGTGGAAGTCGGTGACCTTGGGCGGCGCGGTGTACGGCGCTCCCGTGGACACCGGCCCGATGGCGCTGTTCTACAACAAGAAGGTGTTCGGCTCGCTCGGCCTGAAGCCGCCCACGACCTGGGCCGAGTACCAGGCCGACGCCGAGAGGATCCACGCCTCCGGCCCGCACCGCTACATCTCCTCGCCGTACCTGGACTACGACTACGCGGGCCTCGCCTGGCAGGCCGGCGCCGGCTGGTTCGGGATCAAGGGCGACGCCTGGCAGGTCAGCATGGACTCGCGGGCCAACGACAAGGTCGCCGACTACTGGCAGGGCCTGGCCGACAAGGGGCTGATCAGCAGCGCGCCGATGTACGACCAGGCCTGGTACAAGGGGCTTGGCAACGGTGACATCGCCACCGTCGTGGGCGCGGTCTGGCAGGCCGGCGTCATCAAGGGCGGCGCGAAGAACGGCGCCGGCCAGTGGGCCGTGGCGCCGCTGCCGCAGTGGACCGACGGGGCGCGGCAGGCCGGCAACGCCGGTGGGTCCTCGACCGCGGTCCTCAAGGGCTGCGACGACCCGAAGGGCGCCTGGGAGTTCGCGCACTGGCTCGGCACCGACCGCTCCGCGTTCGGCGGACTGGTCGAGAAGGCCGCGCTGTACCCGGCCGCCAAGAGCCTGCTGGACCTGCCGCAACTGAAGGGCGGCGACGCGTACTTCGGCGGCCAGAAGATCTACGACGTCTTCGCCGCGGCGTCCGCGCACGTCAACGCCGACTGGACGTGGGGCCCGCTGATGACGAAGACGGCCGCCGACCTCGACGACGGCCTGGGCAAGGCGTGGGCCGGAAAGGGCACGATCGCCGACGCCCTGCACACGGCGCAGGACCAGACGGTCGGCGAGATGAACAAGCAGGGCCTGAAGATCACCGGATGACCGGGCGACCCCGGCCTGCGAGTCACACCCCCCGGCGCCACAGACCCACAGTGAGGAACGAGTCCGTGACCAACGCAACCGCTCCGGCGGCGGCCCGGGGCCGGAGCCGCCCGGCCGGCGGCCCCACGCCGGCCCCGGCCCCGCCCCCGCCGCGCGCGCTGATGCCCCGGCGCCGGCTGCGCCCCCTGCTGTTCTGCGCCCCGTTCATCGCGTTGTTCCTGGCGATGTACGTCGCGCCCATCGGCTACGCGGCGGTCAGCAGCCTGTACACCGTGCACCGGTCGGGGCTCGGCCTCACCGCGCCCACCAAGGTGTTCGATCCCCTCGGCAACTACGCCCGGGCGCTGGAGGACGGCGCGTTCCTGTCCTCGCTGGGCCGGGTGGCGCTGTTCGGCGTGGTGCAGGTGCCGGTGATGCTGGGCGCGGCCCTCGTCCTGGCGCTGCTGATCGACTCCAAGTCGGCGCGCGGCAAGGGCTTCTTCCGGCTGTCGAGCTTCCTGCCGTACGCGATCCCCGGGGTGAGCGCGGCGCTGGTCTGGTCGTTCATGTACTCGGCGCAGTCGAGCCCGGTCAACCGGCTGCTGCACCCGTTCGGCGTCTCGATCCCGTTCTTCGACAGCGATCTGGTGCTGTGGTCGGTGGCCAACATCGTGACGTGGAGCTGGGCCGGCTACAACATGATCATCATCTATGCCGCGCTGCAGTCGATCCCGGCGGAGGTGCTGGAGGCCGCGCGGATGGACGGCGCGTCGGCGCTGCGCGTCGCCTGGAGCGTCAAGATCCCCTTCGTCCGCGGGGCGCTGGTGCTGACCACGGTGTTCTCCATCATCGGTTCGGCGCAGCTGTACAACGAGCCGACGGTCCTGCTGCCGGTGTCGGGCGGCTCGGTGTCCTCCACGTTCACGCCGATCATGTCGGCGCAGAGCGCGGTCGCGGCCGGCAACTACCCGTACGCGGCCGCCCAGTCCGTGCTGCTGGCGCTGCTGGTGGGTGGCGTGTCCTTCGTCTTCTTCAGGCTGACGGGCCGGGAGGAGCGGGCATGAGCGCGATCACCACGAAGGCACGCCCCGTCCGTGCACGGCGGGACGGCACCGCGACGAGCCGGATCGCCGTCATGGCGTTGCTGGGGCTGTCGGCCTGCTACTTCCTGTTCCCGCTGTGGTGGCTGCTGGTGTCGTCCACCAAGCCGTTCGGCGAGCAGTTCTCCGGCAGCGGCCTGTGGTTCCACGGCTTCGGGCTGTTCGGCAACATCGCCAGGCTGAGCGGCCAGGACGGCGGCATCTTCTGGCGCTGGATGCTCAACAGCGTGCTGTACTGCGGGATCGGCGCGCTGCTCGGCACGGCGTTCTCGGCGCTCGCCGGGTACGCCCTCGCCAAGTACGACTTCCCCGGCCGCGGCGCGATCTTCGGCGCGGTGCTGGCGGCCGTGCTCGTGCCCAAGGTGCTGTTCACGCTGCCGCTGTACCTGATGTTCTCCGGCGTCCATCTGATCGACAATCCGCTGGCGGTGCTGCTGCCGAGCGTGGTCAGCCCGTTCGGCGTCTACCTCTCCCGGGTGTTCGCCGCGCAGACCGTGCCCGACGAGGTGCTGGAGGCCGGCCGGCTGGACGGCGCGGGCGAGCTGCGCATCTTCCGGGCCATCGGCGTACGGATGATGCTGCCCGCGCTGGTGACGATCTTCCTGTTCCAGTTCGTGGAGATCTGGAACAACTACCTGCTTCCGGCGATGGTCCTCGGCGACGACCGCCTGCAGCCGGTCACGGTCGGCCTGGTCGGCTGGAACGCCAGCCATGTGGCGGTGCCTCCCCCGCTGGTGGTCATCGGTTCCCTGGTGTCCGTCGTACCGCTTCTGATCGCCTTCCTCGCACTCCAGCGGTTCTGGCGTGCGGGCATGACCGCAGGAGCCGTCAAGTGACCTTGTCCCTGCCGCGTCCCGCGGCCGCCACCCGGCCCGCCCTGACCTTCGCCGACGGGACTCTCCGGCGCGACGGCCGTCCCCACCGGGTGCTCTCCGGCTCCCTGCACTACTTCCGGGTCCACCCCGGGCAGTGGGCCGACCGGCTCCAGCGGCTGGCGGCCCTCGGCCTGAACACCGTGGACACGTACGTGCCGTGGAACTTCCACGAGCGCGCACCGGGCGACGTGCGCTTCGACGGCTGGCGCGACCTGACCCGGTTCGTGCGGCTGGCCGACGACGCGGGGCTGGACGTCATCGTCCGGCCGGGGCCGTACATCTGCGCCGAATGGGACAACGGCGGTCTGCCCGCCTGGCTCACCGGCATCCCGGGCATGCGGCCGCGCAGCTCCCACGGACCGTTCCTGGAGGCCGTCGGGCGCTGGTTCGACGCGCTGGTCCCGCGGATCGCCGCGCTACAGGCGGCCCGGGGCGGCCCGGTCGTGGCCGTGCAGATCGAGAACGAGTACGGCAGTTACGGCGATGACCACACCTACCTCGCCTGGGTGAGGGACGCGCTGGTGGAGCGGGGCGTGACCGAACTGCTGTACACGGCCGACGGGCCGACACCGCTGATGCTGGACGGGGGCACGGTGCCCGGCGAGCTGGCGGCCGTGACGTTCGGGTCACGGCCGGAACAGGCCGCCGCGCTGCTGCGCTCGCGGCGGCCGGGCGAGCCCTTCTTCTGCGCCGAGTTCTGGAACGGCTGGTTCGACCACTGGGGCGAGAAGCACCACGTCCGGCCGGCGGCAGGCGCTGCCGAGGGCGTCGGCGGGATCCTCCGGTCGGGCGGCTCGGTGAGCCTGTACATGGCGCACGGCGGAACGAACTTCGGGCTGTGGGCCGGCGCCAACCACGACGGCGAGACGCTCCGGCCGACCGTCACCAGCTACGACTCGGACGCCCCGATCGCCGAACACGGCGCGCTCACCGACAAGTTCCACGCGGTGCGCGAGCAGCTCGCCGCCCTGGCCGGCGCGCCCGTCACCCGTCCGGTGCCCGCCGACCCGCCCCTGCTCGCGCCCCGCGACCTGCCGGTCACCCGGCGGGCGGCCCTGCTGACGGCGCTGCGGTCGGTGACCGAACCGGTCCGGGCGGCGGCGCCGCTGAGTTTCGAGGAACTCGGCCAGTCCTCCGGACTGGTGCTGTACGCCGCGGAGCCGTTGCTGCCGCCGGGCCGGCACGAGGTGACGGTGACCGGACTGCACGACCGGGCCCAGGTGTTCGCCGACGGCGCCCCCGTCGCCGTACTGGACCGGGAGACCGCCTCGTTCGCCCTGGCCGGCCGGGGTGAGCGGGTGCGCCTGGAACTGCTGGTGGAGAACCAGGGCCGGATCAACTACGGGCCCCTGCTGGGGCAGGGCAAGGGCATCCTCGGCGGGGTGCGGGTGGACCGCCGCCTGGTGCACAACTGGACGATGTACCGGCTGCCGCTCGACGAGTGGAGCGGGCCGGACACCGCCCGCGCCGCGACGGCCGCGCCCTGCGACGGCCGCGCGGGCTTCGCCACGGCACCGCTGATCCTGGACGAGCCCGCCGACACCTTCCTCGGCCTGCCGGGCTTCGCCAAGGGCTTCGTCTGGGTCAACGACACCCTCCTCGGCCGCTACTGGGAGATCGGCCCGCAGACCACGCTGTACGTCCCGGGCCCGCTGCTGCGCCGGGGCGAGAACACGCTGACCGTGCTGGAGCTCGAACGGTTCGGGGACCGGCTCACCCTGCACGACCGGCCCGCCCTCGGACCGCCGGAGGAGTACGTCGAGACCTTCGACTGACCACCCGAACCCCACCTGGAAACAGAAGAGGAGCACCTGTGTCCACTCCCCCGAGAAACCGGAAGAGACTCGCCGGCGCGGTCGTCGCCACGGCGCTCGCCGTGACCGTCGGCAGCGCCCTGGCCGCCCCCGCCGCACCCGCGGCCGCCGCCTCCGGTCCCGCCTACACCGTCAGCGTCGGGGCGAAGGGCTCCTGGACGCACCCCGACGACACGCCGGCCTCGCCGTACATCGACAAGGACGGCACGTTCCACTTCGCGCAGGCCCACTCCCTGTACGGCGCGAGCGACAGCCGGCAGTGGACGTTCTTCACCGGCACCACCATGGACGACGCCACCCGCACGTCGGCCATCAGCGACGCGGTGAACCCGGCCAACCCCAGCGACCGGAACAACGACACCACCTGGCGGTGCGACAACAGCCCGACCGGCCTGACGGCGACGTACGCCCCCTCGGGGTCGGGCTACGCACGGAAGAACTACTGCGACCTGACGAACGTGTGGGTGGACCCGGACACCGGCGACTGGTACGGGCTGGTGCACAACGAGTTCACCCCGCAGCCCTTCGGCGACGGCCTCCACTTCGACGCCATCGACTACGCCGTCTCCACCGACCAGGGCAGGACGTGGACCATCAAGAACCACGTCATCACCTCGCCGTACAGCACGAAGCGCGGTGACACGACCGCCTTCCCGCAGCAGACGTTCGACTACGGTGACGGCGACCCCCGGCTGTTCGTGGACACCGCGTCCGGTTGGTTCTACGCCTTCTACGGCTCCCGGATCGTGGACAAGGGCGGCAGCTGGAAGGCGTTCCACGAGCACGTGGCCCGCGCCCCGATCTCCGGGAAGATGGCGCCGGGCACCTGGCAGAAGTGGTACGACGGCGCCTGGACGCAGCCCGGAGTGGGCGGCAGGGAAAGCAACATGGTGCCGGTCGACGCGACCCACACCACCGGCTACACGCCCACGGACAAGGAGTACGACCCGGGCAACAGCGGCACCGCCGCCCAGCAGATCGCCGCGGGCACCACGCCCCCCACCTCGCCGCTGTTCGTGATGGACGTCACCTACGACGCCTACCTGGGCCTGTACATCGGTGAGCCGCAGGGCGTGGACCAGAGCGGCGACGCGCCGCAGCGGTTCTACGCCACGGACGACCTGGCCACGCAGAAGTGGAAGCTGCTCGGGGACACGGGCAGCGGCTACGGCACGGCGTCCTGGTACCGCTGGTTCCTGGACAGCGCGAACAGGACCGCCACGGGCATCGTCGGCAAGTCGTTCCGCTCGTACTGCTCCTTCGGCTGCTCGGGCGGCTCCTCCGGCGAGTACGTGAACGTCAGCATCGGCACCTCCGCGCCGGCCGCTCCGGTCGACACGAGCAAGGCGTACCGGATCGCGAGCGGCGACGACCGGGTCCTCGCCCAGGTCTCCGGCAGCTCCGCGACCACGTCGTCGGCGACCGCTTCCGGCTCGGACCTGCAGTCGTGGATCTTCAGCGCCGACGGCGACGGCTCGTACCGCATCGCCAACGCCGCCACGGGTGACCTGCTCGGCGTCGACTCCACCCGTACGGCGCAGCGCGCCTGGGGCACCCGGCCGACGGTGACCGCCGCCGGTTCCGGCGGCCCGGGTGTGGGCCGGCAGTGGTGGGTGATCCCCGGCACCACGGCCGGTGGCGCCGCCACCGGCGCCTACCGGCTCGTCAACCGCTACAGCGGCCTGGTAATCGGGCTGTCCGCCGACTCCGGCCGGTTCGCCGAGACCACCCCGGCCCGCTTCTGGACCGACACCAGCGGCAGTTCCGTCGGGGACGGGCGCACCGCGGCCGAGCAGACCCTGACGCTGACCGCCACGGGCCCCGCGCCGTCGTCGCTCGACGGCACCCACACCCTGGTGACGGGCGGCAAGGCACTGGACGACCCGGACCACAGCACCACCGCGGGCACCCAGCTCATCACCTGGACCGCGAACGGCGGCGCCAACCAGCGGTGGCGGTTCACCCGGCAGTCCGACGGCTCCTACGAGCTGAGGAACACCGAGTCGGGACTCTGCGCCGACGTGGCGGGCGGCTCCACCAGCCCCGGGGCGAAGGTCATCCAGTGGACCTGCACCGGAGGCGGCAACCAGCACTGGACGGTCCAGCGCCTGCCGAACGGCGCCTGGACCGTGGCCTCGGTGCACAGCGGACTGCTCCTGACCACCGCTTCGACGGCCGACGCCGCCACGGTGACCCAGGAGGCGGACAGCGGATCCGCGCGTCAGCAGTGGACGATCGGCTGACCCCGGCCGGTCAGGCGGCCTCGGGGCGCCGGTAGACGCCCTCGCTCCGGTGCAGATGGTGCAGGTCCACCAGATAGCGCCGGAGCGTCACATGGTCGATGTCGTCGGACTCGTCGCACCAGGCGCGCAGCCGCTCGTTGACGATCCGCTCCGGGTACTCCACGCCCGGTTCGAAGGTCTCCTCGGCGATGTGCCGCAGCACCAGCTTCTTACGGGTCCACTGCG
Organism: Streptomyces sp. L2; assembly: GCF_004124325.1. Classification (NCBI taxonomy): domain Bacteria; kingdom Bacillati; phylum Actinomycetota; class Actinomycetes; order Kitasatosporales; family Streptomycetaceae; genus Streptomyces; species Streptomyces sp. L2. Next base: position 5,250,867 of record NZ_QBDT01000001.1, on the reverse strand, counting down.
CGGGCAGCCGGACCAGCCGGCCGCCCCGGACGAAGGTGTTCAGCACGGCGTCCGTCCCGTCGGCCGGCCGGTCCTCGGCGGAGCGCGCCGGCCGGGCCAGCTCGCGGAAGAGGCCGTAGCCGACGGCCAGCCCGCCGTCGGCGCCGTCCGTGCAGGTCACGGCGCCCTGTTCACGCAGCCGGAGCAGGGCCAGTGCGGTGTCCTTCGCGCCGAGCCCGGCCGCCTGGGCGACCCGCGCCGCGCTGTCCGCGCCCAGCGCCACCGCGGCGAGGGCGCGCAGTCTGCGCTCGTCGGCGAGCAGCCCGATCACCTGCCGGGACCGCTCGGCCACGTCGGCACCGGTTTCCGTAAGCCTGTCCGTATCGGCGTCCATGGCGCGGGAGTCTAGGACGGCGGGCCCGGAGATCTCACGGGATTTTCCGGGCGGTGCCGGTGGGCCGGAGGGGCTGCCCGAGGCCGGCGCCGAGGGCCTGCTCGGTCCAGATGGTCTTGCCGTGGACGCCGTAGCGGCTGCCCCAGCGGTCGGCGATCTGGGCGACCAGGAAGAGGCCGCGCCCGCCCTCGTCGGTGCTTTTGGCGCGGCGCAGCCGGGGCTGGGTGTTGCTGGGGTCGGACACCTCGCAGACGAGGACGCGCTCGCGGATCAGCCGGAGGGTGACGGGTGCGCCGGCGTAGCGGATGGCGTTGGTGACGAGTTCGCTGACGATGAGTTCGGTGGCGAACACGTGCTCTTCGAGCCCCCAGGCGCCGAGTTGGGCGCGGATGTCGTCGCGGGCGTCGTGCACGGCCGCCGGGTCGGCGGTGTACCGCCACTCGGCGGTGTCCTCGTCGGGGACGGCGCGGGTGCGGGCGAGGAGGAGGGTGATGTCGTCGTCGGACTCCCGGGCGGGCGGCTGCTGCTCGATGATCCGGGTGCCGATCTCCTTGAGGCCGAGGCCGTCGGCGCACAGGGTGCCGAGGCTCCGTCTCAGCCGTTCCGGTCCCTCGGTCAGCCCCCGGCCGACCAGTCCGTCGGTGTAGAGGGCGAGCACGCTGCCCGGCGGCAGGGTGACGCTGCACACCTCGAAGGGGTTGTCGCCGACGCCGAGGGGCGGGCCCGGCACCAAGTCGGCGAACTCGGCGTCGTGGCCGGGCCGGACGATGGCGGGCGCGGGGTGTCCGGCGGACGCCATCTGGCAGACCCTGCTGACGGGGTCGTAGACGAGGAAGAGGCAGGAGGCGCCCACGGTGTCGGGTTCCTCGGCCTCGGCGCCGATGCGGATGACCAGGTCGTCGAGGTGGGTGAGGAGTTCGTCGGGGGCGAGGTCGAGGTCGGCGAGGGTCTGCACGGCGGTCCGCAGGCGGGCCATGGTGGCGGTGGCCCGCAGACCGTGGCCGATCACGTCGCCCACGACCAGGGCGAGGCGCAGCGAGGACATGGGGAAGGTGTCGAACCAGTCGCCGCCGACGCTCGCCGTGCCGCTCGCCGGCAGGTAGGTGCCGTCGGTCTCGGCGGCCGCGCTCTCCCCGGCCGACGGCGGCAGCAGGCTGCGCTGGAGGACGACGGCGGTGTGGTGCTCCCGGGTGAAGCGCAGCGCGTGGTCGATGGCCAGGGCTGTGCGCGCGCACAGGTCCTTGAGCAGTTGGGTGTCGCCCGAGTCGAAGGGCTCCGGGTCGGTGGTGCGGTAGACCAGGACGTACCCGAGGATGCGGCCGCGCCGGTAGACCGGGCAGCCCAGGGAGGAGCGCATGCCGTCCGGCATCAGCTTGGCGAGCAGGTGCGGGTCGTCGCCGAGCAGCCGGCGGGTGGTCGCGGCATCGGAGACGACGACCCCCTCGCCGACGGCGACCCCTTGGAACTCCGGGCGGTCCGGGATCTCCGGCAGGAACTCGCCGACCTGGACCATCGCGGCCGGCCACGCGCCGTCGGCGGCCCGTACGGCGACCCTGCGCAGCTGCTCCGCCTGCGGGCCGTGGTATCCGGCCAGCGGCTCCCAGCCCTCCAGGACGTCCTTCCTGAGGTCCACGGAGGCGTAGTCGCCGAGGGCGGGCACCAGCAGGGACGCCAGGTCCCGGGCGCAGTGCACGACGTCGAGGGCGCCCCCGATGCCGACGGCGCCCTCGTAGGCCAGGCTGAGCCGGCGGTGGGCGCGGTACTGCTCGGTGAGTTCCGTGGCGACGACCACGACGCCCGAGGGCCTGCCTCGGGCATCGGTGATGCGCAGGCAGGTGAGGGAGACCATCCGCTCGGAGTCCGGCGGGCCGATCCGGTACTCGGCACCGACGACCGGGGCGCCGCCGGCCAGGGCCCGGCGGACGAGGTAGCGCGCGCTCGCGCCCCCGCTGGCGTCCCGCAGCTCCTCCAGCCAGTCGGTCCCGGCGGGCCACAGAGCCTCGAAGGTGCCGTTGGTACGGACTGTGCGCAGTCCGGTGTCGAGGAACGCGGCGCCCATGTGCTCCTGGTCGAGGAGGGCGCGTGCCAGGGCGGAGTCCTCGTCGAGGGGGGCCGGCGAGTCCGGTGGTACGGCGACGAGGAACGCGCTGTCCCCTTCGGGCCCCCGCTCGATCCGTACGTCGGCCTCGACCACCTCACCGCAGCGGTGCCGCAGCCGGCGCGTACGGGGGCGGTGGTGCGGCGCCGGGGTTTCCGGTGGTGCCAGGAGGTCCCGCGCAGGGGTTCCGGTGATCTCGGCCTCGGGCCAGCCCAGGAGTTCCGCCGCGGAGCGTGACCACCAGACGATCCTGCCGCGCCCGTCGACGAGCGCCGCCGGCACACCGTCGAAGGCCGTCACCCCCCGGCCGGCGCCCGCGGGCCGCGTCACATCGCGCCCCCTCGCCCGAGGAGGCGCACGCGTCCTGAAGCGCGCGAGCGGGACCGCACCCGATTCAGCTCCACCCGCCCAGGATGCGCCATACCGAGCCCCCGGGCATGCGGAGCCCGACACCTGCCGGCGAGCCCAGCGCGTCCAGTGGAGCCCGGCCCAGCAAGCCCGGCGGCCCCAAACGGGCCGGCCCCGGCAAGCGCGGCGGGCTCCGGGCGGAGGGGGTTCCGGCGAGCGGGGTCCCGGCGAGCAGCGGGCTCCGGCGAACGGGGCCCCGGCGAGCCCGCGGGCTCTGGCACGCGCGGCTCCGCCGAGCCCGGCGGCCTCCGACGCGCCGGACCCCTGAAAGCCCGCGGGCTCAAGCAAGCGAGGCCCCGTCGAATCCGCCCCGGAAAGCGCGGCGGCCTGCGACGGGCCGGACCCCGGAAAGCCCGCGGGCTCAAGCAAGCGCGGCGGCCTCCGACGGGCCGGGCCCTGGCAAGCGCGGCGGGCTCCAGCGAGCCCGGCGCCGGCAAGCGCGACCGTGTCTTGTCCCCTCCCGGCAAGCCCGGTGGCCTCCAGCGGGCCCGGCCTCAGCGACCGCGGTGCCGTCGAGCCCGGCCCCACCCCGGCCGAGGTCCCCGGCAGCGCGCCCCCGCCTACCCCGGCAGCGCCCGCCCTCCCCCGGGGGATCCCCGGCTCGTACCCGCCGCACGGGGGAAGCCCCGGCCCGTTGAAAGGGTGATGCGCGGCTGATCACCCGTGACCACCCCCGCTCCGAGCCGTTGAAGGGGGAGTGCGGTGGCTGGATTCGCCCCCGCGCTTTCCGAGCTACTGAAGGAGAACGTGATGTCTCGCATCGCGAAGGCAACCGCCGTTGCTCTCGGCACCGGTGCCGTGGTGATCAGCGGGGCCGGTCTGGCGATGGCCGACGCGGGCGCCCACGGCCTGGCCGCCGGCTCGCCCGGTGTCGCGTCCGGCAACCTGGTCCAGGTTCCGGTGCACGTCCCGGTCAACGTCTGCGGTAACACCGTGGACGTCATCGGTGCGCTGAACCCGGCGTTCGGCAACATCTGCGCCAACGTCAGCGGCGACGACGAGGGCGGCATGCCCGGCATGCCCGGCACCCCCGGCGCCCCCGGCGGTTACGGCAACTGACCCTGTCGCGAGGGCCCCGGCACCTGAAGGTGCCGGGGCTCTCGCGTCGCCCGGGACGGGCGGTTCACGCGTAGCGGTAGATCCGGCTCAGGTCCTCCAGTTCGTCCGGGGTGATGTTCCACGGCGGGAGCTTCTCGTGCCGGGCGACGACCCGGCCGTGCTGCTTGTCGTGGACGCCGGGCGGTTCGGCCGGCAGGTAGCGATGCTCGCGGTGCGCGTGCTGCCAGCGCTGCCACTGCAGGTCGACGAAGGCGTGGTGCAGCCAGAAGGCGGGGTCGTTGACGGAGGCGCCGCTCACCATGGCGCCGCCCACCCAGCGGTGCACGAGGTTGTGGTTGCGCCACGAGGCGCTGCCGTGGCCGGTCCCCCAGCCCTCCAGCGTGTTGCGGAAGCCGCGGGTGACGGTGGAGTCCCAGGGCGAGACGTCGTAGGCGCTCTGGTCGAGCGCCTTCTGCAGTTCGCGCCGGGTGGGCAGTTGGAGGGGGGCGGCGGCGCGGCCCAGGTCCCGGGTGAGGAACGTGCCGTCGGTGAGGCCCACCTTGATGGGCCAGTGGCCCGCCGAGTAGGCGAACGGGCCGCTCATCACCTGCCGGTCCGAGCGCCGCCCGGTGCCGCCGAGCAGGTCGTTCGTCCAGGGCACGGATGTCGTCGTGCGGTCCCGGGTCCAGTCCCAGTACGGCACGGTCACCGAGTCGTCGACACCGCGCAGGGCCTGCTCCAGGTCCAGCAGGAACTTGCGGTGCCAGGGCAGGAAGGAGGGCGCCATGTGGGCGGCGCGCAGTCCGGTCTCGCCGTCGGCGGTGTAGTAGTCGATGTGCGTCCGCACGAACTCGTCGTACCGCCCGCGCTTCTTGAGTTCCAGCAGCGCGTTGACGAAGCGCCGGCGTTCGCCGCCGGTGAGGTTGCGGACGTTCTTACGCACGTACGCCATGGTCACCCCCCATGTGCATGCGGCCCGGCGCTCCGCCGCTGGGGCCGGGCGCGAGGTCCCGCAGCCGCCGGCCGCGCAGTTCGTCGACGGCCGCGCGGGTCGCCGCCAGCGGGGTGGGGTACGAGCTGTAGTGGTCGATCATGCTGAGCCAGCTGCCGTCGGCGCGCCGCATCAGGTGCAGGGGGCGGTCGTCGACGGTGACCTGCCAGTCGGCGTCCGCCGCGAGCCCTCCCGCCGCCGGCCCTCCCGCCGCCGGCCCTCCGGCCGCCGGGACGGGCACGCCCCGGATGCGGCGGCCCCGGTACGTCTCCTCGAAGGAGCCGCCGGGGAGGCCGCCCGGTGGGGGTGCGGGGCGGGAGGCGGCGACGACCGGGGCCAGTGCCAGGGCGGCGAGCGAGGCGAACAGCCCCCGTGCCGCGTCTCTGCGCGAGGGCTTCCCCGCCCTGGCTCCGCCCCGTTGCTGGGCACCCACCGGCACGCCACCGACACCGACGACCATCGCTCACTCCTCGTCCGGGTTCAGCTGTCACCAGCGCTAACCGGATCAAGGGCGCCGGGGTCACCGGGGGACGGCCATCCGGTGGGTGGTCGTCCCGCTACAGTCCCGGGCCGAGGCCCAGGTCGGCGCCCGGGACCGTCTGCAGGACGGGGGCGATGACGCCGAGGGCGGGCGTCGTGAGGGCGGGGAGGCCGGCGTTGCCGGGGTTGGGAGGGGTCAGCGGGGCCTTCGCGGCCAGGCCGGGGCTGACGGCGCGCAGGGCGGAGGCGGGGGCGTCGAGGCTGAGGTGGTCGAAGCCCTGGCCGACGAGGTGCGGCAGCGGGGTGCGCAGGTTCGCGCCGGGCAGCGCGCCGTTGAGGGGCACCTGCGGCAGCACCTGCTCGGGCAGGAGCCGGCCCTGGACGTAGCGGGGGCCCTCCGGCGCGCCGGGGATGATCAGCGGCATCTCCAGGCCCAGTTGCGGCACCTCCGTGTGGAGGGACTTCGAGACACCGTCCAGCGGTACCGGAACGGGGACCGTGGGCACCGCGGCGGCGGCGGGCGTGGCCGTGGCGCCCACGGCGGCCGCGATGCCCGTGACGACGGCGGCAAGGGTTCCTCGGGTGGTCGACTTCATGTCAGGTACGGTGCCTTTCGGGATGCTGGGCAGGATGCTGGGTTCGACGTCCGTACCGCGTAACGAGCCGGAATTGGCCTTCAGTTCACAATTCCCCCGAGTGCAGCAATAGTCGTCTGGTCACTCATCGGCTCGTCACCTCCTCGGCTTTCGTCATCGTCAGCTCGTCCAGAAGTCCCACCAGCGGGTGAGCACGAGCATGCCGACGACTCCGGCGTGCAGCAGCGCGAGCACCCAGGTGAACTCGGCGAAGAAGGTCCTGAGCCAGCCGGGCGCGGGCAGGAAGCCGTGGCGTACGACGGCGGAGGTGACGTACCAGAAGATCAGGATGGTCGCGGCCCAGGCCAGGCAGCACCACAGGCACAACGCGTCGATCCGGTACAGCGACTCGAACTGCAGCCAGGAGACGAACCCGATGCCGAACAGGCAGCCGGCCCAGAACAGCAGCCAGTACCAGCCGGGGAAGCGGGCACCGACGAGCAGGCTCATGCCGACGCAGACGACGATGCCGTAGGCGACCAGGCCCAGCATCGGGTTGGGGAACCCGAACACCGAGGCCTGGTCGCTCTTCATGACGCTGCCGCAGGACACCACCGGGTTGAGGCTGCAGCCGGGGACGAAGCGCGGGTTCTTCAGCAGCTTGAACTCGTCCAGGGTGATGACCCAGGAGGCCAGCAGCCCGGCCGCCCCCGAGAGCACCAGCAGCGGGCCGAGCCGTCTGCCGCCGGCCGGGGTCCCGGTCATCAGCCGCGCAGGCTGCGGGCCGGCAGGACGACGTGCGCGGCGGCGGTCAGGGTCTCCTCGGCGCCGGCGAACGCGGCGAGCGCGGCGGGTTCGACGGGCTTGCCGGGCTCACCTTCGGGCCAGGCGCGGGTGGTGAACACCAGGTAGGCGTAGCCGCGTTCCTTGACGGCGGCGAGCCACTCCGGCGGGGCGTCGCACTGGGCGACGAGCTGCGGCATGTTGAGGACGGCCTGGCCGGCCTCGACGAGCAGGGAGACGGGCAGGCCGGGCTTGCCGGTGCCGTCGACCAGGTCGCCGCCGACGGGCAGGCCGTTGCGGTCGAGCAGCTGCCGTACGGCGGCGGAGGTCGCCTCCGGGCCACCCTCGGCGTCCCCGAGGGAGTAGGCCAGCAGGTACGGCATGTCGGATCCGTCGGGGGCCTCGCCGCTCCAGGCCAGCACGACGAGCGTGCCGGCTTCGGCGGGGCGCTTCTCGGTGGGGGTTGAGGTCACCGCGCGACCCTATCGACGGCGGCCGTCCAGCCCCTGCGGCTTCTCACCCGTGTGGACCAGCGCCCGTCTCGGCTCCACACGATCGGGCGACGCGCCGGGGAAGCACCGGGGCCGGTGCCGCGGGTGCGGTACCGGCCCCGGTGGGTGAGGCGTCGTCAGCTCTGCAGGGGCAGGCCGCCGAGCAGCGGGTTGTGCTGATTGAGGGCGGTGGTGGCGCCCTTGACCGTGTTGAGCACGGAACCCTTGTTCTCGGTGTCCAGGGCGTCCGACTGGTGCTGCAGCGGCATCACGTCGTGCACGGTGAGGGGACCCTCGGTGATCCGGTTGACGGCGCCGTTGAGGCTGGTGGGCGTCACATCGGTGGCGCTCTGGGCGAACGCGGGCGCGGCGACGCCGGCGAGGGCCACGGATCCGGCAACGACAGCGGCGGCCTTCAGGGACTTCATCGTGTTCCTTTCTTCGGCAACTCACGTCACCGCAGGGCGTTCTGACGCCGTGCCCAACGAGTTCCGGGCGGGCGGGAAACCCCGTTGCCGACAAGACATATGAAATCCCTGAGGTCCGCGCGTCACCCCGTCGGCAGCGCCGGCAGTGAGGGCATGGTGGGCAGGGTGGTGGGGACGGTGGTGGGCAGCGTGGACGGCAGGCCGCTGGTCAGACCGCCGAGGAGTCCGCCGGTCAGCGAGCCGAGGGCCGAGGTGAGCAGGCCGACGACGCCGCCGATCAGGCCGGTGACCGCGGACAGCAGCCCGCCGAGGCTGCCGGAGGTGAGGGCGCCGAGCAGGTTGTTCAGCGCGTCCTGCAGCGAGCCGAGGAGGTCGGAGCCGGTGTCCCGGGGGGTGCGCGCGGTGCGGCTGTCGCCGTTCTTGCCGGGCACGGTCAGGGTCGCGGTGCCGGAGGCCGTGGACGTCGTGGTGTCCGTGGCGTCCGTCGTGTCCGCCGAGTCGGTGGCGTCCGGGATCGACGCGGTGATCTTGCCGATGGCGGCGTTCAGGTCGTCGACGAAGGCCTGCGTCTGGGCGTCGCTCAGGTCACCGTTCTTGAGCGCCTGGGCGACCAGGTCGTCGACCGTGGTGCCGAGTTGGTCGAGGAAGGTGTCCAGGTCGTCCAGTGGTCCCGCCTTGGCCACGGCCGTGCCGCGGGCCCTGGCGGTGGCCGCGGCCTTCGCCCGGAGCACCGCGGCGCGGACCTTGGCCTGGCCCAGCTGTGCGGCGAGATGGGCTCTGACCTGGGCGAGCAGCGCGTCCGCGCCGTGAGCGGGCGCGCGGGAGACGGCATGGTCGCGCTCCCGGGCCGAGTCGGCGGCGAGGGCGGCAGGGCCGGTGATGCCGACCAGGAGGGCGGCGCTGAGGGCGCTGGACGCGAGACGCCGCGCGGGCAGACCACGCATGGGGTGTTCCTTTCGATGAGCACAGGGGACCTGAGCCCACCGTGGGATCACCAGCGGTCGACCGCAATCGGCGTGATCCATCCGGGGGGAGGGCCTGTGCCGGACAGGCCCGCGCATGCGACCGGCCGCCCGTCCGCAGCAGTGGCGCGGACGGACGGCCGGCGGAAGGGGCGCGTCCCGACGTCAGTCGTTGACGCAGGTGTTGCCGAACGCCGGGTTCAGCAGGCCGATGACGTCGACGGTGTTGCCGCAGACGTTGACCGGAACGTGGACCGGGACCTGAACGACGTTGCCCGACAGCACGCCCGGCGAGTGGGCGGCGGCGCCGTTCGCGCTGGAGTCGGCGGCGGCGACACCGGCGGCGCCGGCGACGGCCGCGACAGCGGCGGAGGTCAGGACCAGGCCCTTCGCGATACGCGACATGGAGAGGTGCTCCTTGGGATCGACACAAACATCCGGGCGGGGTGCCCGGCGTTGTGTCAACGCGTGGGGCGCTCCGGGGTTGTGCCGCCAACGGGGTGAACCGTGAATCGGCCCCTTCACGGATCCGACACACTTGCCCGGTTTCTCCGGATTGGTCCATATAGCCACTAGAGTTGCCGACCTCTCCAGCCCCGTGCGAAAGGGCACCGCCGGTCATGCGCACTCCCCCTGGTCCGCTCCCCCGCAGGACGACGCGCACCGACCCCGCTCCGGCCCGCACCGCGCTCCACGCCCGCGCCCGGAACGGCGCCCGTAACGGCACGCGTACCGGCGCTCGTACCGGCGCCCGGACCGCCCCCGGGCGCGCCCCGGTGTCGTACGACGGTGAACGCGCCCTGACGGACGCCCCCTTCGCCCTCCCGCCGGTTCCCGTCCCCCTGAGCGCCGCCCCCGCTACGCCGGACGGCGTACCCGGCCCCCCGATCACCGCACCGGCCACGGCACCCGTACGGCGGATGCCGGACTACGCCGGAGGGGTCGGCCACCGGAGCACGCCCCCCGTTCACCCGTCCGGCGCCGCACGCCCGGCCCGCGTCGGCCGCCTCCGCCGCACGTGTGACGTGTCCGATCTCCGGGCGGCCCCGCGGACTGGTGGTGACCAGCCGGGCCCACGGCTCGTTTCCCACCGGGACGCGGCGTGGGCCGGCGCGCTCTTCGCCGCCGTGGACGCCCGGTAGCAGCGCGTCCCGACCGCCGTCCCGTGCGCCCCGTGAGCGAGGTAATCCGCGAATGCACCAGCCAGCACCCGACCCCCGGCCACGGGTCCTGCACCTCGCACAACCGGTCGACGGCGGTGTCGCCCGGGTCGTCCTGGACCTGGCGGAGGCCCAGCTCGCGGCCGGATTCCGGGTCACGGCGGCCTGCCCCGGGGGCGACCTGGCCGCGGACCTGCGGGACCGGGGCACCGAGGTACGCCTGTGGCGGGCCGGCCGGTCACCGGGGCCGGGCCTGCCGGGCGAGGTACGGCGGCTGGCACGGCTGATCGAGGACGTCCGGCCCGAACTGGTGCACGCCCACAGCGCGAAGGCGGGACTCGCCGCCCGGCTCGCCGTACGCGGGCGGATCCCGACCGTGTTCCAGCCGCACGCCTGGTCGTTCGAGGCGGTCGGCGGGGCCACCGCGGCGCTCGCCCTGCGCTGGGAGCGGTGGGGGGCGCGCTGGGCCGACCGCGTGGTGTGCGTCAGCGAGGCGGAGCGCGCGACCGGCGTCTGCGCCGGGGTGCGCGCCCGCTACGCCGTAATCCCCAACGGCATCGACCCCGAACGCTTCTCCCCCGCGCCCGCCGCTCCCGTCCGGTCCGCGCTGCTGCCGGACCTCGACCCGGCCGCCCCGCTCGTCGTCTGCGTCGGCCGGCTGTGCCGGCAGAAGGGCCAGGACGTGCTGCTGCGGGCCTGGCCGCGGGTGCTCGCCGAGGTGCCGGACGCCCGGCTGGTGCTGGTCGGCGACGGCCCGGACCACGACGCGCTGCGCGCCCACGCCCACCCCTCCGTGCTGTTCGCCGGGGCCGTCGCCGACACCGTGCCCTGGTACCGGGCGGCCGATCTGGTGGTGCTGCCCTCGCGGTGGGAGGGCATGGCCCTCGCCCCGCTGGAGGCGCTGGCCTGCGAGCGGCCCGTCGTCCTCACCGACGTCGACGGCGCCCGCGAGAGCCTGCCGTCCGCCCTCGCCGCGCGCTGCCTGGTCCCGCCCGGCGATCCGGCGACGCTGGCTTCGGCCGTCACCGGGCTGCTGCCCGACGCGGCGCTGCGCGCCTCGCTCGCCGGCCAGGGCCGCCGGCACGTCCTGTCCACGCACGACGTGCGGCACACCGCCCAGCGGGTCGCGGACCTCTACCGCGAACTCCTCGGCGCCCGGCCGTCCGTGCCCACCGAGCGCAGGGAGTCCATCCACTCGTGACTGCGGAAAGCATCCCCTCCCCCGGCACGCCCGGCGCCCACCCCTGGGACCACGGACTCTCGCCCGTCTCGGTCATGCCGACCCGCCCCGCCCGCGGCTTCCGGCTCCCCCTGCGGCGCCCGCCCGCGCGGCCCGCGTCACCGCTGCCGCTGCTCGCCGCCGACCTGCTGGCCGCGGCGGCCGCCCTGGCCGGCGCCGCGGCGGCCGACACCGCCGTACGCCATCCGCTGCCGGCCGCCGTCCTGGTGGCCGGGGTGCTGCTGCTGCGCCCGCGCGGCGCGCGGCCGGTGTCCGGCGTGCTCGACGAACTGCCGTCCGTCTGCGGCCGGATCGCGGTCGTCTGGCTGGCCGTGGCCGCCCTGCTCGGCGCCTACGACCCCGGGCGCGCGCTGTCCGCCCGGACCCTGCTGCTCGGCTGGACCCTGCACGCCGTGGCGGCCTCGGCCGGCCGGGGTGTGGTGCACTGGCGGCGCCGCCTCGCGCTGCTGCGCCGGCCGCGCACCGCGCTCGTCATCGGCCCGGCCGCGACCGCGCAGCGGGTCGGCGCCGCCCTGCTGCGGCACCCGCGCTGCGGGGTACGCCCGGTCGGTGTCGTCGCCGAGCACCCCAACAGCCTGGACGACCTCGGGCTGCCCGTCCTCACCAGCGGCGAAGAGGTGGAGCGGGCGCTCATCCAGAACGGGGTGCGCGTGGTGCTCACCGTGGACCCGGCCGTGCGGAGCGAGAAGGCGCCGCTGCTGCGGGCGCTCGCCGAGTCGGGGTGCACGCTGTGGGAGGTCGGCCCGGAGCGCCCGGCGTACGAGACGCACCACCAGCTCGCCGGGTTCTCGGTGCGCCGCGTCGACCTGGGCGCCCGGCGGTACGGCAGCGCCGGGAAGCGGCTGCTGGACGTCCTGGTGTCCGGGACGCTGCTGATGCTGGTCAGCCCGGTGCTGCTGGTCTGCGCGGCGGCCCTGCGCATCATCGACGGCCCCGGGGTGGTGTTCCGGCAGGAGCGCATCGGCAGGGGCGGGCGCCCCTTCACGCTGCTGAAGTTCCGCACGCACCGCCCGGTCGACGAGCACGAGTCGGCGACCCGGTGGAGCGTGGCGGGCGAGCACCGGATGGGCCGCTTCTGCCGGTTCCTGCGCACGACGTCGCTGGACGAGCTGCCGCAGCTGTGGAACGTTTTGTCGGGTGACATGAGCCTGGTCGGCCCGCGCCCCGAACGGCCCTACTTCGTCGGCCAGTTCAGCCAGGCCCACCCGGGATACGCGGCCCGCCACCGGATGCGGACCGGCATCACCGGGCTCGCCCAGATCCACGGGCTGCGCGGGGACACCTCGATCGAGGACCGGGCGCGGTTCGACAACGCCTACATCGACAACTGGTCCCTCTGGCAGGACGTCTGCATCCTGCTGCGCACCGCGACCGCGCTCGTGCGCTCGACGGGGAGCTGACCGATGAGCCTGGTCCCGCCCCCGTCACTGCCCCCGCCCCCGCCCCCGTCACCGCCCCTGCGCCTCCCCCCGCGCCTCTCCCCCGTCCTGGCGGCGGTCGCCGTGCTCGTGCTCCTGGCACTGCCGGTCGCGCCCGCAGGCGAGGGCGGCGCGGGTCCCGCCGACGCGCTGTCCGCGCTGGTGGTCGCCTTCACCGTCGTACGGCTGCTGCGTGCGCGGCGGCGTCCGCTGCCCCGGACCGCCGCCGTCGTGCTGGGCCTGCCGGTGGCCGGACTCGCGCTCGCCGCCATGGACGCGGTCTCGCCGGGGGCCGGGATCAACGGCCTCGGCCGCTATCTGCAGATCTTCGTCCTCGTGCCCGCCGCCGTCGTGCTCCTCATCCGCGACCGGCGCGACTTCCGGCTGCTGGCCTGGGCGTTCGTCGCGCTCGCCGGCTGGGAGGGCGCGGTCGGCGTGCACCAGTACCTCACCGGCACCGGCGCCTCCTACCAGGGCGAGGACATCCGGGCGGTCGGCACGTTCGGCGCGCAGGACGTCATGGGCATGGCGACCGTCGTGTCGTTCGGGCTGGTGTGCGCGGTCGGCCTGGCGCTGGGCCGTACCCCGGCGCGTGAACGGACGATCGCCGCGGTCTGCGCCGTCGCGCTGCTGCTGCCGCTGGCCCTGTCCTTCAGCCGGGGCGCCTGGATCGCCACCGCCGCGACCCTCGCCGTCCAGCTGGTGCTGGCCGGGGTGCGGCGGGCGCTGAAGATCGGGGCGGCCGTCGTCGCGGCCGGGGTGCTGCTGGTGGGCGGCCTCGGGGTGGGTACGGCGATGCTGCAGGAGCGGATCGACAGCATCACCCAGGTCACCGACGCGCCCGACCAGTCCGTCACCGACCGGTACACCATGTGGGCGGCGGCGACGGACATGTGGCGGCAGCACCCGCTCACCGGGGTCGGCCTCAAGGGCTTCCCCGAGTACCGGGACGGGCACGCCTCGCTCGCGCTGTCCTCCGGCAGCGACACGGGGGGCGCGGGCGCGGCCTTCCGCAAGCAGCCGCTGCTCTCCCCGCACAACATGTACCTGCTGGTCCTCAGCGAGCAGGGACTGATCGGCCTCCTCTGCCTCGGGGGCGCCTGGCTGGCCCTCTTGGTGTGCGCCCTGCGCGGCCTGTGGCGCACCCGGCGGTCCCGCGTCCCCGCCCTGGACTGCGCGCTGGTGGCCTGCGGCCTGCTCACCTGGCAGCTGATCGACTTCGTCTACGCCGACATCGGCGGCCCCTCCACCGTGCTCACCGCGGTCTGCTTCGGCCTGATCGCCTGGTGGTCCCTGATCGGCGGCACCCACGCCGACCCGCCCGGACCGGACACCGCCCCCGTCCCGGTCCCCGGCCCCGGGAAGGCCGTGACCCGATGAGGGTGAGGCCCTCCCGAAACCGACGCGAACCGGTACCGGAACCCCGCCCTGGAGCGGCTTCCGGTGCGGGTACCGGTACCGGTGCGGCTTCCGGCGCTGGTGCCGGTGCCGAGTCTGGTCCCGGCCACGGCCACGGGACCGGTGCGGGTTCCGGTCCCGGCCATGGACACGATGCCGGTGCCGGTGCTGGTGCTGGTGCTGGCGCTGGCGCTGGTGCCGGTGCCGAGTCTGGTCCCGGCCACGGCCACGGGACCGGTGCGGGTTCCGGTCGCGGCCATGGACACGATGCCGGTGCCAGTGCCAGTGCCGGTGCCGGTTCCCGTTCGGGTGCCGGTTCCCGTTCCGGTGCCGTGGCCGACCTTGGCCGCGGCCGAAGTCCCTTCGCCCGTACCGGCTCCGGTCCCGGCCCCGGTGCCAGTTCCGGCCACGGTCCCGAAGGGCCACCCGCACCGGCCCGCACCGACCCGACCCGGCCGCCCGGAGAGTCGCTGCCCGGTCCCAGGGGAGACGCGCGGACCCGTCCGAAGGGAGTCGGGCGGACCGGCCCGGGAGACACGTCGCCCGGTTCGCGGGGTGCGACGCCCGGTCGCGCGGTCGTGCGTCCGGCCGGGCCGGCGCCCGCCGGCGGGCTCGTCGCGTCCGTGCCCGCCCCGCCGCCTCTCGCCGCCTCCGCGGTGCCGTCGCTGCCCCCGGCCTCCGTGCCACCGGAATCGGCCGGGCCCGAACACGAGCCGCTCACCCGGGGTTTCCTCGCCAGGGCGACGCTTGTCACGGCCGCGCTGTCGGTCGCGGGGGCGGTGCTGGGGCTGGTGCGGGACCAGTCGCTCGCCCGGTTGTTCGGGGCCGGGGAGGATACCGACGCGTTCCTGGTGGCCTGGACCGTGCCGGAGTTCGCGGCGACGCTGCTGATCGAGGACGGGCTGGCGTTCGCGCTGATCCCCGCGTTCAGCGGGGCGCTGGCCCGGCGGGCCCAGGGCGCCCCCGGCGACCCCGTGCGCTCCCTCGTGGCCGGCATCCTGCCCCGCCTCGCGCTCGCCTTCGCCGCGGTGGGCGCGCTGCTCGCCATCTGCGCCCGGCAGGTGGTCGAGGTGCTCGCGCCCGGCCTGCCCGACCCGGGCCTCGCGGTCGACTGCACCCGGCTCACCGCGACCTGCGTCCTCAGCTTCGGCCTCGCCGGCTTCTGCAGCGCGGCCCTGCGCGCCCACCGCCGCTTCCTGGCACCGGCCGCCATCTACGTCGCCTACAACGTCGGCATCGTCACCGCGATGTTCACCCTCGGCGGCCACTGGGGCGTGCGCTCGGCGGCGTTCGGGGTGGCGGCGGGCGGTGTGCTGATGGTTCTCGTACAGCTGCCGTCGCTCGTACGGCAGTTGCGGCGCAAGGGCGCCGAAGGGCCGGCCGCCGCCGACGCCGGGACGCGGCCCGTGAACGTCAACCTGCTGGCGACCGTGCTGTTGTTCGCGCTGTGCCGGCAGTCGCAGGTCCTCATCGAGCGGTTCCTCGCCTCCCACCTGCCCTCCGGGGCCATCTCGCACCTCAACTACGCCCAGAAGATCGCCCAGATCCCGATGACGCTGTCGATGATGCTGTGCACCGTCACCTTCCCGGTGGTGGCCCGCGCGCTGGCCGACGGCGACACCGAGCGGGCCCGCGGCCGGGTGGAGCGCGACCTGGCGCTGGCCTCCTGCCTGGTGCTGCTCGGCACGGCGGCGGTCGTGGCCTGCGCCCCGCAGCTCGTCGAACTGCTCTTCCAGCGCGGCGAGTTCACCGCACGGGACACTGCGGCGACGGCCGGGGTCATGCGGGTGTACGCCCTCGGTCTGCTGGGCCAGACCCTCACGGGCGTGCTGGTCCGCTCCTACTTCTCGGCCGGCCGCGCCACCTGGTACCCGGTCGGCGCCATGACCGTCGGCATCATCGTGACCTCCTGGATCGGCGCCTGGACGATCGGCCCCTGGGGGGTCACCGGAGTCGCCGCCGCCAACGCCGCCGGCATCAGCGTCACCGCCGGTCTGCTGCTGGCCGGCATGGGCCCGCGCAGCGTGCCGGTCCGGGTCCGGGGCGTGCTGCGCGAGCTGAGCCGGCCGCTGCGGGCCGCCGCCGTGGCCGGCCTCGCCGGGGCGTTCGTGGCGGGCCGGTTCGCGGCACCCCTCGCGGGCCTGGCCGCCGGGGCCGCCACGGTGACCGTCGTGTTCGTCCTCCTCGGCCTGGCGCTGGGCGCCCACGGCTTCGCTCCCGCACTCCGATTCGTCCGCACCCGCACCCGAAGGCTCGCCCATGCCGTCCTCCGTTGAGTCCGCCTCGTGCGCCGGCTCCGCGCCCCTGACGCGGCCCGGCCCCGTCCCGTGGATCGCCATGTACCACTCGGTGGGCGACCGCACCGACGACCCGTACCGCATCACGGTCACGCCCGGCAGACTGGAGCGGCAACTGCGGTGGCTGCGGACGCGGGGCCTCAAGGGCGTGTCGGTGACCGAACTGCTCGCCGCCCGGGGCCGGGGCGAGGGACGCGGCCTGGTGGGGCTCACCTTCGACGACGGCTACGCCGACTTCCTCGGCAACGCCCTGCCCCTGCTGACCCGCTGGCAGTGCACCGCCACCCTGTTCGTGCTGCCCGGCCGGCTCGGCGGCGCCAACGCCTGGGACCCGCTGGGCCCGCGCAAGCCACTGCTCAGCGCCGACGGTGTCCGCCGGGTCGCCGAGGCGGGCGTGGAGATCGGCTCGCACGGCCTCACCCACGTCGACCTCACCCGCGCCGACGAGGCCACCCTCACGGCCGAGACCGCCGAGAGCCGGGCGCTGCTCAGCGAGTTGACCGGCGCCCCGGTGACCGGCTTCTGCTATCCCTACGGCACCCTCGACCCGCGCGCCATGACCGCCGTACGGGCGGCCGGCTACCGGTACGCGTGCGCCATCGACCCCGGCCCGCTGACCGGCCCGTACGCCCTGCCCCGGGTGCACGTCGGGCAGAGCGACACCGCCCCGCGCCTGTTCCTGAAGTACCGGCTGCACCGGTTGCGCCGCCGTCCCGTCGAGGGGCTGCGGTGAAGGCGCTGCACATCATCACCGGGCTGGGCATCGGCGGTGCCGAGCAGCAACTGCGGCTGCTGCTACGCCACTTGCCGGTCGACTGCGACGTGGTGACGCTGACCAACCCGGGGCCGGTGGCGGACGGGCTCGCCGCCGACGGGGTACGGGTGACGCACCTCGGCATGGCCGGCAACCGCGACCTGGCCGCACTGCCCCGCCTGGTCCGCATCATCCGGCGGGGCCGCTACGACCTCGTGCACACCCACCTCTACCGGGCGTGCCTGTACGGCAGGATCGCCGCCCGGATCGCCGGGGTCCGGGCCGTCGTCGCCACCGAACACTCCCTGGGCGACTCGCAGATGGAGGGCCGGCCGCTCACCGCCGGGGTGCGGGCGCTGTACCTGGCCGGGGAGCGGCTGGGCCGGGCCACGGTCGCCGTCTCGCCCACGGTCGCCGCCCGCCTCGGCCGGTGGGGCGTGCCCGCGCCACGCATCGAGGTGGTGCCCAACGGCATCGACCTGGACCGGTTCCGTCACGACCCCGGGCGCAGGCGGCGCGCCCGGGCCGCCCT
The DNA here is from genome assembly GCF_004124325.1 of Streptomyces sp. L2. NCBI lineage: Bacteria > Bacillati > Actinomycetota > Actinomycetes > Kitasatosporales > Streptomycetaceae > Streptomyces > Streptomyces sp. L2. Next base: position 5,233,441 of record NZ_QBDT01000001.1, on the reverse strand, counting down.
CGGGCTGCCCGACGACGCCTTCGTCGTCGGCGGCATCGGCCGCCTCGCCCCCGGCAAACGCTTCGGCGTCCTGATCCGCGCCCTCGCCCAACTCCCCTCCGACAGCCACCTGCTGCTGGTCGGCGGGGGCCCCGAGGAGTCCGCCCTGCGCCGCCTCGCGTGCGAAGCGGGCGTCACCGACCGCGTGCTGTTCGCGGGCGAGCGGCCCTACTTCACGGAGGCGGCCCCGGCGGACGCAGGACCCGAGGGCAGCACCTACGGAGCCGTCGACGGCACCGGCGGCTTCGGCGGCTTCTGCGGCATCGACCGCACGGGGACTTCCCCTGGCCCGGACCGGCTCGACACCCCGCCCGGCCGGGTCCCCGCCCCCCTCGCACCCGGCCCCCCGGAGCAGCTCACCAGGCGCCCCGCCGCGCACGCCCCCTCCCTCGCCCCCCACCTCGATCTGCCCGCGCTGACCTCCGCCATGGACGTCCTCGCCTCGCCCTCCGCGGAGGAGGCCTTCGGGCTGGCGGTGGTCGAGGGGCTCGCGGCCGGGCTGCCGGTGCGGTACGCCTGCTGCCCCGCCATCGAGGATCTGCCGCCCGCGGCCACCCCGCACGCCGTACGGGTGCGGGGCGGGGCCGACGCCTACGCCCGCGCGCTCGCCGCCGTCCGGGCCGCCGGTCCGGGCCCGCGCGCCGTGCCCGAGGCGGCCCGCCACTACAGCATCGCCACCAGCGCCGCCCGGCTCATGGACGTCTACGCGACGGCGCTCGCCCGCCCGGTCCCTTCGTCCCGATCCTCCGAGGGAGTCAGTCCGTCATGACCGACAACAAGCACCACCACAGCACCCGTTTCGCCCGTCTCCGCGCGCTGCCCCCCTGGTCGCTGGTCGCGGCCGGCGTCCTCGCGGGCGGGCTGCTCGGCGGCGGGTACGGGGTGCTCAAGCCACCGGCGTACACGGCCACCAGCTATGTCGTCGCCGTACCCACCGAGAAGTCCGACACGGCCACCGCGCTCGGCTTCGCGCAGGCCTACGGCCGGGTCGCCACCCAGCTCGCGGTGCTCGACGACGCGCAGGTGCGGGCCGGGGTGCCGGTCGCCACACTGCGCGACAGCGTGCGCACGGCGACCTCGCCGGACGCCCCGATGGTCTCCGTCACCGCCACCTCCGCCCACCCCGCGCAGGCCGCCGCCATGGCCAACGCGGTCGCCCGCGCGCTCACCGAGCACGCCAACGACACCAAGGCCGACACCCACGTCGAACTCCTGCAGTTCTCCCGTGCGGTGAAGCCGACCGAGCCGGCCTCGGCCTCGCCCACGGTGACCGGCCTGGTCGGGGCGAGCGCGGGCGGGCTGCTCGGCGGGCTCGTGCTGCTGGTCCGGCCCCGGCGGCCCGAGGAGGAGCCGGTGCGGGCCGCCTCCGTGCCCGGCCCGGCCATCGCCGCCGACAGCCACGGTCAGCTGTGACGGCCACCCGTTCGGGGCGTGCCGTACCCGGCGCGCGGGCCGGCGCGCCGCGCACCACCGCAGACCCCGCCGACGTCGGCCTTGTCACCGAACTCGTCACCGACGAGGCCGCGTTCGCCGCGCTCGCTCCGGAGTGGGCCCGGCTGTACGGGCGGTGTGCCGCCGCGACCCCGTTCCAGAGCCACTCCTGGCTGCACTCGTGGTGGCTGTCGTACGGCAGGCCGGGCCGGCTGCGGCTGCTGCTGGTCCGCTCCGGTGGTGAACTGCTCGCCGCCGCACCCCTGATGCTGGTCCGGCGTCCCCTGCCCGCGCTGGTGCCGCTAGGCGGGGCGATCTCCGACTTCGGGGACGTCCTCGTCGACGACGGCGACGCCGGCCGCGGCGGCCCTGCGCTCACCGCGCTCACCGGGGCCCTCGCGGAGGCGGCGCGCACGGCTTTGATCGACTTCCGCGAGGTGCGGCCGGGCGCCGCCGTCGAACGGGTCTACGACACCTGGCTCGGCCCCCGCCACGCGCTGCCGGACTCGCTGTGCCTGGAACTGCCGGCCGTGCCCATGGCCGGCCTGGTCGCCCGGCTGCCGTCGAACAAGGCCCAGCGGGTGCGGGCCAAGCTGCGCAAGCTGTCCGCGCTGGGCGTCGAACGGCGGGTAGCCGGACCCGAGGAGGTGGACGCGGCCCTGCGGCGACTGCTGGAACTGCACCGGCTGCAGTGGGCGGACCGGAAGGTGACGACCGAGCACCTGCGGCCCCGGTTCCAGGAGCATCTGGTCCGTGCGGTCGGACCGATGGTCCGCGCCGGGAGCGCGGTCGTCACCGAGTTCCTGATCGGCGACGAGGTGACGGCCGTCGACCTGACCCTGCTCTCCCGGAGCCTGGCGGGCGGCTATCTGTACGGCGCCCACCCCGGGCTCCGGGAACGCAGGGCGGACGTCGCCGTGATGCTGCTGGACGCCTGCGCCGAGAACGCGGCGCACACCGGCGGCGGCCCGCCCCGGGTGCTGAGCCTGCTGCGCGGCGACGAGCCGTACAAGCACCACTGGCGTCCCGAACCGGTCGTCAGCCGACGGCTGTTGCTGGCCAGGCGGCGCACCGCCCCGCTGCTGTCGGCCGCGTTGTGCGAAGCGGCCGCCCGGCAACGGGGCAAGGAGGTGCTGCACCGGTGGCGCGAACGCCGGCAGGACCAGCGCCCCGAGAAGGAGGCGCACTAGTCGTCGCGGGACCACCAGTCGACGCGGAAGCAGAGCTTGCCGCCGAGCCAGTACTCGACCCAGTCGCCGAGGTCCATCGGCGTGCAGTTCGCCGGGGGCTTCGGGGTGGGGGTCGGGGTGGCCGGAGCCGGCTTGGACGTCGGCGTCGGAACGGGCGTGACGGTGGCGGGCAGTTCGGTGCGGCCGTAGAGGGCGGACCGGTAGACCTGGGACGATCTCGGGTTCTGCGCGCAGGTCCAGACGCCGTGCGGGCAGTAGTCGGTCAGCGTGTTGTAGACCGGCTTGTGCGCGTCCATCCAGGCGAGCATGCGCCGCATGTACTCGGCGTTGTCACCGTTGCGGAAGAGCCCCCATTCCGGATAGGAGATGGGTTTTCCGTGGGCCTTCGCGAAGTCCACCTGCCGCTGGAGGCCGTACGGCTCCTTCACCTGTTCGTCGAACGACAGCCCCGTCGGCTGGTCGTAGGAATCCATGCCGATGATGTCGACCGTGTCGTCACCGGGGTAGCAGTCGGTCCAGGGGACGGCGTCCCGGCCCCGGCTCGGCGCGAAGTCGAACCGGAACTTCTGTCCCGGTACCGAGCGCATCGTGGTGACGATCCGCCTCCAGTACGTCTTCCACGCCTCGGGATCCGGTCCGCAGCGATGGGTGTACGTGGTGCCGTTCATCTCCCAGCCGAGCACGATCACCGTGTCCGGCACCTTCAGGTTTACCAGCCGCTGGGCCAGGGTGCGGAAGTGCTGGTCGAAGTCCCCGGCGGCGCCCTGCCGGAGCAGCATGCGGACCTGGCCGTCGGGGACGTTGTCCTCGTTCCGTTCCTGCATGGGCACGTTGAGCACCAGCATCCGGTCGGCCTTCTCGCGCCGCCAGTGCGCCCAGACGTCCAGGAAGCCGGGCGCCCCCTCGATGTCGCGCCAGCGGTTGCCGGGCAGATAGGTGTGCGCGACCTTCAGTTCGGTGCCGCCGAGCCAGTGGCTCAGCTGGGCCATCCGGGCCACGCCGAGCGGACCGGAGTCGAGGAAGGCACCGAAGGGCGGGAGCGCCTTCTCGGCGGGGGCCGGAGTCGTGGGAGCCGGGGTGGTGGGAACCGGGGTCGTGGGAGCCGGGGTCGTCGTGGCCGGTACCGGGGTGGCCTGGGCCGCCGGTGTCGGTGTCGGTGTGGGAGCCGGGCCGGTGGCCGGCTCCGCGCTCACGGCGAATCCGGGGCCGATCGCCAGCGCGGCCGTCGCGACGACCGCCGCGACCACCACCGCCGACCGCCCGGACCGGGCCCCGCGCTGTCGTGTCGCCATTCCCGCTCCCTTCTCCACTCACCTTTCGACATTCCGGTCCATACCGGCTACTGACACTCAGTCATATCAATATGAATTCCGCCAGCTCGGTTACCGCTTTCGGGTCCCCCGAGGGCCCGCGCGAGTGAAGAGAGCGAGCAGTCGCTGATGGACGACCTGCTGGTGGTGGGGGCCGGCCCGTACGGCCTGTCCATCGCGTCGCACGCGGCGGCCGCCGGGAAAGTCCGTGTGTTCGGGCGCCCCATGGCGACCTGGCGCGACCACACGCCCCCGGGCATGTTTTTGACGTCGGAGCCCTGGACGTCCAACCTGTCCGACCCGGGGGGGCCGTTGGCGGCTCGACGTGTTCTGCGCGTTCCGGGGCGTCACCGCCCGGCACGGCGAGCCGCTGCCGCTGGAGGTGTTCGCCGAGTACGGCACGTGGTTCGCCCGGAACGCGGTGCCGGTGCTCGACGAGCGGACCGTGACCCGGGTGGCTCCCCGCGCGGGCGGCTTCGAGGTCGTCACCGAGGACGGGCGGTCACGGGCCGCGCGGACGGTCGCGCCGGCCGTGGGTCTGCTGCCGTTCGCTCAGATCCCGGCGGCGCTGCGGGGCCTGCCGCCCGCGCTGGTCTCGCACAGCGGTGACCACGCCGCCCTCGACGGCTTCCGCGACCGGGACGTCACGGTCGTCGGCGCCGGTCAGTCGTCCCTGGAGACCGCCGCGCTCCTCGCCGAACAGGGCACCCGGGTACGGCTGCTGGCGCGGGCCGGCCGGTTGCGCTGGGACGATGTGCCCGCGCCGCTGGAACGGCCCTGGTGGCGCGCGGCCCGCTCCCCGCGCAGCGCACTGGGCCCCGGCCGGCTGAACCGGTTCCACGCCGGGTATCCCGGTCTCCACCGGCGCCTGCCCGAAGGGGCCCGCTCCCGTCTCGCGGCCACCGCGTCCGGGCCGAGGGGCGCCTGGTGGCTGCGCGAGCGGGTGGAGCGGGGGGTGGAGGTGCTGCTCGGCCACGACGTCCTCGCCGCGTACGAGGTTCCGGGCGGCCTGCGCCTGAAAACGGCGTCCCGGGACGGCGCCGTACGCGTCCTGGACACGGGGCACGTCATCGCCGCGACCGGCTTCCGCGCCACCCGGGACCGGCTCCGGCCGCTCTCCCCCGACCTGCGCGCACTGCTGGCCACGGGGGCCGACGGCGCGCCCGAGGCCGGCCCGGACTTCGCGTCGTCGTACCCCGGTCTGTTCCTGGCCGGTCCCGTCACGTGCGCCGGGTTCGGCCCGGCGATGCGCTCGGTCCAGGGCGCCGCGTTCACGGCGGCCACCCTGGTTCGAGGGGTGCGCCGCCGCCTCCACACGGGGCCGGCGGGATGGCCCGTCCCACCGGCCCGTACGCGTGCGACGCGGGACGTCCCGCACGCGGTGGAGGGCTGAGTGTGCGGCGTGGACCGGCTAGTGACGGGTGGCCCGCCGGCCCCTGCGGTACAGCATCACGCCGCCGGCGATCAGCGCGGCGCTCACCGCCGACGTCGCCAGCATGGCCGGCCCCTGCCCACCGGTGTGCGCCATGCTCGGCGGCCGGTGGTGCTCGTGGCCACCGGGGGGCGGCGTCTCTTCACCGCCGTACGGCGGCGGGGTCTCCTCGCCGCCGTAGGGGGGCGGGGGCGTCTCCTCACCGCCGTACGGGGGCGGTGTGGTCTCCTCGCCACCGTACGGGGGCGGGGTCGTCTCCTCGCCGCCGTAGGGGGGCGGTGTGGCGGTGGCGCCGCGCGAAGACGGCGTCCGGGCGCCGGTTCCGTGGTGATCGCCGTGTTCCGACTCGTCAGCGGTGCGAACGGGGCCACCGAGTTGGTCATCGTGCGCGCGGTCGCCACCGTTGTCACGCGGGCCTGCGGGCGCGTGGTGGCCACCGTTCTCGGGCTCACCGGCCGGCGCGCGGTCACCACCGTTCTCCCGCCCGTCCCCCTGGGCGCGGCCGTCCGTGGTCCCGGGCCGCGCGCCCTGCGCCCGATCGGCAGGGGTGCCGCGCTCGGCGCCCTGCGCCCGGTCGCCACCACTCTGCGCACGGTCGACGCTCTGCGTGTTGTCGCCGCCCTGGGCGTTGTCCGCGGCGGGCTCTTGCCGGTCGGGGGCGCGGCCGGCGTCGTTGTCCGTCGAACCGGGCCGGTCGGCGGCGGAGTTGCCCGAGGCCGGGTTCGGCGCGGTGTCCGCGGCGGCGGAGCCGGCGCCGGTGTTCGCCGGCGCGACGGCCGGGGCCTGGGCCTGGGCCTGGGCGGTGGTGCCGGACACGGCGGCGGCCGGGGCCTGGGCGGGGCTGTGCGCGTCCGAGTCGGCGAGCGCGGGGTTGGCGTACAGGGACAGCACACCGGTCGCGGCAGCGGCGGCCGCGACCATGCCCCTTCTGAGGGTCTGTCGCATCGTTGTCTTCCTGCTCGGAGAAGTGGAAAGGCCGGCCCTGGAACACGGGATCGGGGGGATCGTCGGTCCAGGGCCGGCCGTCAGCCGGTGGGCTGGTGGTGCAGCCGCGTCGTCAGTCGTTGACGCAGGTGTTGCCGAACGCCGGGTTCAGCGCGGCGATGACGTTGACCGTGTTGCCGCAGACGTTGACGGGGATGTGGACCGGGACCTGGACCACGTTGCCCGAGACGACACCCGGGGACTTGACGGCGGCACCGTCGGCCCCGGCGTCGGCGAAGGCCGGGAGGGCCCCGCCCAGGGCGAGGATGGCGCCGGCGACGACAGCAGCGCTCTTCTTCATGAAAGTTCCCTTCTCCGCGGTCATGCCCTATGACGGCCGAAACCGAGCGAGCACAACTGGAACGGCTCGCACCATGACCGGCAGGCTGTAGAACGAGGGATAGACAAACGAAGAAACCGAGGAACGCGCGTCGTCCTGGAATTCACTCGAACGCCATCAGGGAATTGACATGATGGCGGAGTTTGCAAAGAAACGGTTCTGTGGAGACAAAGGAAAAGCCGCCCGGACGGCGGTGCGTGTACCGGCACGCCGCCCGGACGGTGCTCCCGGGGCGTCGGGTCAGCCGTTGGCCGTGCCGTTGCCCGCCAGGACGGAGATGTCGTCCAGGATGTGCGAGGCCGGGTCGTCGTTCTTCGCCTGCGTGCCGTTCTCGGCGCACTGCTGGTTCTGCGGCGCGGACAGGACCGGGATGTCCTGGACGCCGACGTTGACCGCGGCGAGCACGGACTGGACGTTGCCCTTCGCCGGCAGGCCGACGCACAGCTTGTTCAGCGAGCTCTGCACCAGCGTGCCCTGCGGGCTCATGTCGCCCTTGGTCACGTTGCTGCCGAACGTCTCGTGGGCGCCGTTGCCGCTGAGCGCGGTCGTGCCCGTGTCGTTTCCGAGGGCAAGCGCCTGGGGGGCTGCCGCCGCCGACACACCGCAGAGGGACGCGGCGACCGCGGCCGCGGCCATTGCCTTCTTCAGCATTTCGCTTTCCTTTCCTGGCTCCTCGGCTTCTCGCCAAGACGCACGTTCTTGCCTCCGCATCAACCGCGGTGCGGCCGATTGGTTTCGGGTCATCACCCGATCGGATCGTTGGGCGCCGCGAAAAAGGTGGAAGGAAGGGACCGCCGCACGCCATCGGTTCCGCATCCCGTGTGGGCCGTTGGAGTGAACGGCAGCAACTCTTCGGGGCGCGGGACAGTTGATCCGGGCGCTCCGGTGGACGGGGTTTCTCCTGAAGGGAAATAGCACGTGATCAAGAAGGTTCTGGCCGCCGCCGCGGTCGCCGCCTCCGTCGTCGGCGTCTCGGCCGCGGCCGCCGCGCCGGCCCTGGCCCTCGGAAACGACACCGGCACGACCGCGCTCAGCGGCAACGGCGCCACGCAGGCGTTCGGCAACTCCGCCACGTACGGCAACATGAGCCCGCAGCTGGCGCTCATCCAGGGCTCGTTCAACAAGCCCTGCATCGGCCTGCCGGCGAAGGCCAACCTGCAGTCGCTGGTCGGTCTCGTCAACGTCGGCGTGCAGGACATCCCGGTCTTGTCCTCGCCGCAGAACCAGCAGTGCACCGAGAACTCCACCCAGGCCAAGGGCGACGACTCGCTCTCGCACATCCTGGACGACATCTCCGCGCTGTCCGGCAACGGCACCGCCAACGGCTGACCTGCCGGTCCTCCGGAGCCCCGCACGGGTTCACGCCGACGGGCCGCCGGCTTCCCGGCGGCCCGTCGGCCTGCCCCGGTCCGGCCGTCGCCCCTCCCACCGGGGCGCTTGTGCACTGATCGGACTGCGCTGAGCCGAACGGGGCACAGCCCGCAACCCGCCCGGCCCCCGGGCCGTTGACGATCACGCAGCTCCTCCCCGGAGTCCGCCTTTCGAAAGGGAACGAACATGAAGAAGCTGTGGGCAACCGCCGCTGTCGCCGCCTCCGTAGCCGGCCTCGCCGGTGTGGCCGCCCCCCAGGCCCTGGCCCTGGGTGACGACCACGGCACGACCGCGCTCAGCGGCAACGGCGCCTCGCAGTCGTTCGGCAACTCGGCCACGCTCGGCGACCAGAGCCCGCAGCTCTCGCTGGTCCAGGGTTCGCTGAACAAGCCGTGCGTGGGCCTGCCCGCCAAGGTCAACGCCCAGTCGATCCTGGCCCTGGTCAACGTCGGCGTGCAGGACATCCCGGTCCTGTCCAACCCGCAGAACCAGCAGTGCACCGAGAACTCCACCCAGGCCAAGGGCGACGACTCGCTCTCGCACATCCTGGACGACATCTCCGCGCTGTCGGCCAACGGCACCGCCAACGGCTGAGCGAGTACTCCGCGGCGGCGGGTCACCGGTTCCTCCGGTGACCCGCCGCCGTCGTGTGTGCGCCTTTCGCGCTCAGCGCCGGTACAGCGCCTCGATGCGGTCCGCGTAGGCGGCGGTCACCGCGTGCCGCTTCACCTTCAGGGACGGTGTGAGCAGCCCGTTGTCCTCGGTGAACTCCCCCTCGACGAGCGCGAAGGCGCGGATGGACTCGGCGCGCGAGACGGCCTGGTTGGCGTAGTCGACGGCCTTCTGTACGGCGGCCCGCAGCCGGTCGTCCTGGACCAGTTCGGACATGGGCGTGCCGGCGGGCAGCCGGTGGACGGCGAGCCAGTGGGCGACGGCCTCCGGGTCGAGGGTGATCAGGGCCGCGACGAAGGGCCGGTTGTCGCCGACCACCACGCACTGGCCGATGGGCGCGCGGCTGCGCAGCCGGTCCTCCAGCACGGCCGGGGAGACGTTCTTGCCGCCGGAGGTGACGAGGATGTCCTTCTTGCGGCCGGTGATGGTGAGGTAGCCGTCGTCGTCGAGGGCGCCGAGGTCGCCGGTGGCGAACCAGCCGTCGGTGTGGGCGGCCTTCGTGGCGGCCGGGTTCTTCCAGTACGACTCGAAGACGATCCCGCCCTTGATCAGCACCTCACCGTCGTCGGCGATGCGTACGGCGGCGCCGGGAACGGGCCGGCCGACCGTGCCGGGGCGGGGGCGGAGCGGGGGTACGACGGTGGCCGCGGCGGTGGTCTCGGTCAGGCCGTAGCCCTCGTAGACGAGGATGCCCGCGGCGTAGAAGAACAGGTTGAGGTCGCGGTCGAGCGGGGAGCCACCGCTGATGGCGTACCGCATGCGGCCGCCCAGTTCCTTGCGGATGCGCCGGTAGACCAGCAGGTCGTACAGCGCCCAGGCCGCGTACAGGCCGGGGCCGGGGCCCTTGCCGGTGCCGAGGAACTTCCTCAGGTACGCCTCACCGAAGCGGACGGCGATCCGCTCGGCGCGGTCGAAGGAGGCGCCGCGGCCGATCTTCTCGGCGGTCGCCCGCCCGGTGTCGTGGATCTTCTCGAAGAGGTACGGCACGCCGACGAGGAAGGTCGGCCGGAACTCCTTGAGCGCGGGCCGCAGTTCGTCGGGCTTGAGGCTGGGGAAGTGGCCGGTCTCGATGCGGGCCATCAGGCAGGCGATCTGCAGGGCGCGGCCGAGGATGTGGGCGAGCGGCAGGAACAGCAGGGTGGAGGCGGCCTGGCCGGTGACCGCCTGGAACACCGGGTGCAGCAGTTCGACGGTGTTGGCGGCCTCGGTGTGCAGGTTGGCGTGGGTGAGGACGCAGCCCTTGGGCTGTCCGGTGGTGCCGGAGGTGTAGCAGACGGTGGCGATGGTGCCGGGAGCGAGTGCGGCGCGGCGCTTGGCGACCTCCTCGTCGGAGAGGTGTCGGCCGAGGGCGGTGAGACCGGCGAGGGTGCCTGCGGCCGGCGCGGCGGCGTCCGGTGCCGGTGTGATCTGCCAGAGGCGGGGCCGTTCCGGGTGGCCGGCGGTGCCGGTGGTGACGGTGGCGGCGTTCTCCGCCGTCTCGGTGACGACGTACCGGGCGCCGGAGTCGCGGACGATCCACTCCACCTGCTCGGCGGAGGAGGTGGGGTAGACGGGCACGGTCTGGCCGCCGGCGGCCCAGATCGCGAAGTCCAGGACGGTCCACTCGTAGCGGGTGCGGGACATCACGGCGACCCGTCCGCCCGGTTGGAGTCCGGCGGCGATGAGTCCCTTGGCGACGGCGGTGACCTCGGCGGCGAAGGCGGCGGCGGTGACGGGGCGCCAGCCGTCCGCGGTACGGCGGCGCAGCAGTACGGCGTCCGGGGTCTCGGCGGCGTGCGCGAACGGCAGGTCGGCCAGGGAGCCGGTGGTGAGGGGCCGGGCCAGGGGCGCGGCGCGCACCTCGCGCACGGTGCCGTCGGTGTCCCGGAGGATCTCGGGGGCGCCCCGGTCCGCCAGGTCCGTGCGCCTTCGTGCCCGTTTCAGGTCCTTGCGTACGCCCATGACGGCTCCCCGGTGCGGCTGAGGCGAAGGTGCTTACCGCCGGGTCAACTTACTCACAAGTAAGGAAAGGTCAATGGGGCGTGACCCCTAGGAGACGATGTCCTTGCGGGCGAAGCCGCGGAAGGCCAGGGCGATCAGCACCACGGCGTACGTCACCGAGACCGCCGTGCCCTGGATCATGCCGGACCACTCGGGGTGCGGCTGGACGGCGTCGGCCCAGGCGAACTGCCAGTGCGCGGGCAGGAAGTCGCGCCAGTGGCCGAGGGCGGTGACGGCGTCCAGGACGTTGCCGACGATGGTCAGGCCGACCGCGCCGCCGACCGCGCCGAGCGGGGCGTCCGTCTTCGTGGACAGCCAGAACGCGAGGCCGGCGGTGACCAGTTGGGACACGAAGACGTACGCCACCACGACGAGCAGCCGCTGGGCCGCCGTACCGGAGTCGAGCGCGCCGCCGGTGGGGATCTGCAGCGGCCCCCAGCCGTAGGCGGCCGTACCGACGGCGAGGGCCACCACGGGGAGCAGGACCATCGCGGCGAGGCTGAGCCCGAGGCCGACGAGCAGCTTGGAGGCCAGCAGCCGGGCGCGGGGCACGGGCGCGGCGAGCAGGTAGCGCAGCGAGGACCAGCTCGCCTCGGACGCGACGGTGTCCCCGCAGAACAGGGCGACCGGGATCACCAGCAGGAAGCCGGCGGAGACGAACAGGTTCACGGCGGCGAAGTTGGCGCCGGACGCGGTGGCCGTGTCCATCAGCGTGACCTGGCCGTTGCGCGAGCCGGGGTCGCCGCCGACGGCGAAGGCGATCAGCAGCACGAAGGGCAGGGCGGCGAGGACGGCGCCCATGACCAGGGTGCGGCGCCGCTTGAGCTGGCGGACCAGCTCCACGCGCGGCGGCAGGGTGTGGCCGGCGCGGTAGCCGGAGGCGCCGGCGGTGTGCTCGGTGAGCGTGCTCATGCGGAGCCTCCGATCAGGGTGAGGAAGGCGTCCTCCAGGCGGCGGTGGGGGCCGACCGAGGCGACGGGGACGTCGAGCCGGACGAGTTCGGCGACCAGGCGGGCGGCGCCGGTACCGGCGTCGAGGCGGACGAGGAGCCCGTCCTCGGCGCGCACGGCGGAGGCGATGCCGGGCAGCGCGGCCACCTTCTCCACCACCGGGTCGCCGACGGGGGTGCCGGTGCCGACGAGCAGGGTGTCGCCGGAGCCGATGATCTCCCCGACGGGTCCGGCCTGGACGAGCCGGCCGCGGTCCATCACCACGAGGTGGGTGCAGGACTGTTCGACCTCGGCGAGGAGGTGGCTGGAGACGATGACCGTACGGCCGCCGGCCGCGTAGCGGATCATCACCTCGCGCATCTCGCGGATCTGCGGCGGGTCGAGGCCGTTGGTGGGCTCGTCCAGTATGAGCAGGTCGGGCAGGCCCAGCATGGCCTGGGCGAGGGCGAGGCGCTGGCGCATGCCCTGGGAGTAGGTGCGCACCGCGCGGGCCAGCGCGTCGCCGAGGCCGGCGATCTCCAGGGCCTCGTCGAGGTGGGCGTCCTCGGCCGGGCGGCCGGTGGCCTTCCAGTACAGCTCCAGGTTCTCCCGGCCGGTCAGGTGCGGCAGGAAGCCGGCGCCCTCCACGAAGGCGCCCACGCGGGACAGGACGGGGGCGCCGGGCCGGATCGCGTGTCCGAAGACGCGGATCTCGCCGTCGTCCGGGGTGATCAGGCCCATGAGCATGCGCAGGGTGGTGGTCTTGCCGGCGCCGTTGGGTCCGAGCAGGCCGAGGACCTGGCCCTTGTCCACGCGGAAGGACAGCTCGCGCACCGCGTACCGGTCGCCGGTGCGGGCGTAGCGCTTGCTGAGGCCGCTTATCCGCAGCGGGACGTCGGCGAGGCCGGCGTCGGGTGCGGGTGCCGCCGTGCGGCGGCGGCCGGTGAGCAGCAGGGCGAGTGCGAGGACGGCGCCGCCGCCGGGCAGCCACCAGATCCAGGCGGGCAGCGGGGCGGCGGCGGTGCTGACGCCGGGGGCCGTGGGGACGCGCAGGTCGCCCTTGAGGGTGACGGTGTAGGTCGCCGGGGCGGCCGGGGACGCGTAGCCGAGGTCGGTGGAGGCGAGGACCAGGCGGAGCCGGTGGCCCTTCTGCACGTCGTGGTCGATGGCCGGGAGGGTGACGGTGACGTCCTTGCCGGACGTGGCGCCGGTGACCCGCAGGGGCGCGACGAGCTGCGAGGGCAGGACCTCCCGGGTGCCGCCGGGGCCGACGTCGTAGACCTTGCCGAAGAGGACGGCGTCGGCGGCGGTGGAGGTGAGGTGGACGGTGGCGGTCGGTGAGCCGGTGATCCGCAGGCCGTGGGTGAGGGGTGCGGAGTCGAACCTGGCGTACTGCCCGGGGAAGTCCAGGGAGACGCCGATGCCGAGGGCGGAGAGCTGGGTGAGCCCGCCGGAGCCGCCGAGGCCGGGCAGCGCGGAGATGGCGGGCGGGCTGGCGCCGGCCGGGTTGGTGATGTGCTGGGTGCCGCCGGACAGGGCGATGGACTTCGGGTGGCCGGACAGGCCGGGGTAGCTGTCGGCGCTCGCGCCGCGCAGCTGGGCGGCGCCGTCGGTGGAGTCGACGCCTCCGGTGCGGGTGATGCGGAAGGCGGGGCCGGTGCCGGCGCTCTGGTCGCCCTTGAGGTAGCGGTCGAACCAGGCCGCCGTCCGGGCCCGCAGGCGGCCGGTCTCCAGGTCACCGCCGTCGTGTCCGCCGGCGATCCAGTCGACGTCGACGGGGGCTCCGTTCGCGTGGATCGCCTTCTCGGCGGCGTCCGACTGGGCGAGGGTGAACAGGGAGTCGGTCTGGCCCTGCAGCAGCAGGGTGGGCACCTTGATGCGGTCGGCGACGGCGGACGGCGAGCGCTCCTCCAGGAGTTTCCGGGCGGCGGCGTCCGGCTTCCCGGACTCGGCGACCCGGTCGTACATCCGGCACAGCGCGGGTTCGAAGCGGGCGCAGCCGCCGCCGTTGTTGAAGAAGATCCCGGCCCACAGCTTCTTGAACACGCCGTTCGGGAAGAGGGCGTCGGCCAGGTTCCAGTAGGTGATGGCCGGGGCGATGGCGTCGACCCGGTGGTCGTATCCGGCGGCCAGCAGGGAGATCGCGCCGCCGTAGGAGCCGCCTGCGACGCCCACGCGCGGGTCGCCGGGCTTGTCGAGGCGGACCTGGGGCTGCTCGGCCAGCCAGTCGATGAGGCGGGAGACGTCGGCGACCTCGTGCCGGGGGTCGTTGAGGCCGATCTTCCCGGTGGACCTGCCGAAGCCGCGCGCGGACCAGGTCAGCACCGCGTATCCGTCGCGGGCCAGGCCCTCGGCCTGCTGCCGCATGTCGTTCTTGCTGCCGCCGAAGCCGTGCGCCAGCAGGACGGCGGGGCGGCGGCCGGCCGTGGGGGTGGTGAAGTACGAGGTGTCGATGCGGGCCCCGTCCATGGCCATCACCCGGTCGGTGCGGTGGACGGGGGGCGGGTCGTCGGAGGCGACGGCGGCCGTCCAGGTGCCGGCGCCGCCGAGCACGATGGCTGCTGCCGCGGCGGCGAGTAGCCTGCGCGGCGCGTTCAGCAGGCCTTGCGGCAGGCGCGGGCGAAGATCCATGCCTCAACGGTACGGGGAGTCTCTGACAGTTGGGGGGGGGGCGGATGAGAGCTCGGTCGGTCACGTGCTTTGCCGGCTGCGGGTGCCTCGTGGCTGGTCGCGCAGTTCCCCGCGCCCCTTCGGGCGCCCCTGACGGGGCGCCCCCCGTTGTTACGCCTGGGCGTCTTCCGGGATGGAGACCAGCCAGCGGGTTTCGCGGCGGGGGCGGAGGTAGAGGGCCCAGTAGAGGGTGGCGACCGCGGTGATGCCGCCGGTCCACCAGAGGTAGGTGGCCTCCTGCTGGGTGAGGATGTAGGTGAGGACGACGATCAGCAGGATCGGCATCGCGGGCCACAGGGGCATCCGCCAGGCGGGCGTGTGCTTGTGGGAGCCGCGGCGGCACAGCAGGGCGGCGATCGCGACCAGCAGGTACATGCCGGTCACCGAGACGCCCGTGACGCCGTACAGGGTGTCCAGGTTGACGAAGCAGAGCAGCGCGCCGGGGACGCCGACGGCGAGGGTGGCGACCCAGGGGGAGCCGAAGCGGCCGAGCTTGGAGAAGACGTTGTTGACCGGCTCGGGCCAGGCCTTGTCGCGGGCGGAGGCGAACAGCACGCGGGAGTTCTGGATGACCATGACGATGCCCGCGTTGATGATCGCGAGAGCCACGCAGAGGCTGACGAACGTGCCGACGGCGCTGTTGGACCAGGCGGTGACCATGGAGCTGAGGTCGCCGTTGGTCAGCTCCTTGATGTCGGAGGCGCCCATGGTGATGGCGACGACCGGCACGAGGATGACCACGGAGGAGATCGCGAGGGTGGCGAGGACCGTGCGGGCGACGTTGCGGCGCGGGTTCTCCAGCTCCTCGGAGAGGTAGACGGCGGTCGAGAAGCCCTGGGTGGCGAAGAGGGCGATGGCGAGGCCGGAGATGACGAGCATGGCGGTCACGGTGTCCGTGTGGCCGTGCGCGCCGCTCACCTGCATGGAGACCAGGCTTCCGGCGCCGCGGTGGCTGTGCGTGAAGCCCAGCAGGGCGACGACACCGGCGGCGATGACCTCCAGGACCAGGAAGATGCCGGTGATCCAGGCGTTGGCGCGCAGGTCGAGCAGGCCGGCGAGGGTGGCGAGCAGCATCACGCCGGCGCCGGTCGCCGCCGGGTCGAGGTGCACGAGGGGCGCCAGGTAGTCGGCGGTGCCCATCGCGATCACCGGCGGCACGATCATGACGACCAGCAGGGAGAGCACGAAGACCAGCCAGCCCGCGAGCCGCCCGGCCATCGTGGAGACCATGGCGTACTCGCCGCCGGCGCTGGGGATCAGGGTGCCCAGTTCCGAGTAGCAGAACGCCACGGCGATACAGAGGAGGGAGCCGATGGCGATCGTGAGGGCGGTCGCGGTGCCGAGGGAGCCGAACAGGTCGGGGACCACCACGAAGAGGGTGGAGGCCGGGGTGACGCAGGACAGCGTGAGCAGGGTGCCGCCGACGACGCCGATGGAGCGCTTGAGCGTCTTGGGACTGCCGGGGGTCTCGGGGAGGCCGGTCTCGACAGGGCGGAGCGTGTCGGTCATGCGTCAGGGTCCGATCGGCTGGTGAGGGTGAGGGTGGGGTCGGGAGCGCTATCGCCTCCGGCGGCTCGTCGTACGGTCGTCTCGTCCGCTCCCGGCAGCCTTAGGGAACCCCGACGAAAACCATCGCGTCAATGGCCGTTTACCTTCGGAATCCGCAGTACAGACACCTCGCTCACCGCATCACTTTCCCAGGCGTCGAGACGCTATTTGGGCATCCATCAAGCCATTGCGATAACTGACCTTGTTTTCGAAGGTCATGGTCGCGAAACGCCTTCATCATCCGTTTCATCCCCGAAAACGGGAACCGTAGGCTGGCTCGCGAAAAAAATCAGGCCGTCCGTATACCGGACGGCCTGACGGAGAGCGGCAGAGGTGCTGCCGACCGACTCAGTGGTTGCGCGGGAAGCCCAGGTCGACGCCCGCCGGGGCGTCCGCCGGGTCGGGCCAGCGGGTGGTGACGACCTTGCCGCGGGTGTAGAAGTGCGTGCCGTCGTTGCCGTAGATGTGGTGGTCGCCGAAGAGGGAGTCCTTCCAGCCGCCGAAGGAGTGGTAGCCCACCGGCACCGGGATCGGGACGTTCACGCCGACCATGCCGGCCTCGATCTCCAGCTGGAAGCGGCGGGCGGCGCCGCCGTCCCGGGTGAAGATCGCGGTCCCGTTGCCGAACGGCGAGGCGTTCATCAGCGCCACGCCCTCCTCGTACGTGTCCACGCGCAGCACGCACAGCACCGGGCCGAAGATCTCGTCCTGGTAGGCCTTCGCGGTGATCGGCACCCGGTCCAGCAGCGACAGGCCGATCCAGTGGCCGTCCTCGTAGCCCTCAACCGTGTAGCCGGTGCCGTCCAGGACCACCTCGCAGCCCTCGTCGGCCGCGCCCTTCACGTAGGAGGCGACCTTGTCGCGGTGGGCGGCGGTGATCAGCGGGCCCATCTCGGAGGCCGGGTCGGTGCCGGGGCCGATCTTGATCTTCTCGGCGCGCTCGCGGATCTTCTCCACCAGCGTGTCGCCGATGGAGCCGACCGCCACGATCGCCGAGATCGCCATGCAGCGCTCGCCGGCCGAGCCGTAGGCGGCGCTCACGGCCGCGTCGGCCGCCGCGTCCAGGTCGGCGTCGGGCAGGACCAGCATGTGGTTCTTGGCACCGCCGAGCGCCTGCACCCGCTTGCCGTGCGCGGAGGCGGTGGTGTGGATGTAGCGGGCGATCGGCGTGGAGCCGACGAAGGAGACCGCCTTGACGTCCGGGTGCTCCAGCAGCCGGTCGACGGCCACCTTGTCGCCCTGGACGACGTTGAACACGCCGTCGGGCAGCCCGGCCTCGCTCAGCAGCTCACCGAGCTTCACCGAGGCCGACGGGTCCTTCTCGCTCGGCTTCAGCACGAAGGTGTTGCCGCAGGCGATGGCGATCGGGAACATCCACAGCGGGACCATCGCCGGGAAGTTGAACGGCGTGATGCCGGCGACGACACCGAGCGGCTGCCGGATGGAGGAGACGTCCACGCGCGTGGCGACCTCCGTGGACAGCTCGCCCTTGAGCTGCACGTTGATGCCGCAGGCGAGGTCGACGATCTCCAGGCCGCGCGCGACCTCGCCGAGGGCGTCGGAGTGCACCTTGCCGTGCTCGGCGGTGATCAGCTCGGCGATCTCGTCACGGTGGGCGTCCAGCAGCGCGCGGAAGCGGAACAGCACCTCCGTGCGCTTGGCCAGCGAGGTCCGGCTCCAGGAGGCGTAGGCGTCCTTGGCGGAGGCGACCGCCGCGTCCACCTCCTCAACGGAGGCGAAGGCGACCTTCGTGGTGACCGCGCCGGTCGCCGGGTCCGTGACCGGCCCGTACGAACCCGACGCGCCTTCGGCGGTCTTGCCGCCGATCCAGTGGTTGACGATCTTCGTCATGCCCAGATACTCCTTGCTCACAGATGGCGGCGTCGGGTCGAGACGTGCCGTTCGTACAGCTCACGGGCCTTGACCGCGGACGACCGTGTCGCGGTCTCGGCCACAGGAACATCCCACCAGGCCTGCGCTTCGGGCGCGCCCGACACAGTGTCGGACGTTTCGGTCTCCACGTAGACACATGTGGGAGTGTCGGCGGCCCGCGCCTCGGCGAGCGCCGCGCGCAGGTCCCCGACGGTCTTGGCGCGCAGGACGCGCATGCCGAGGCTGGCCGCGTTGGCGGCCAGGTCGACGGGCAGCGGGGCACCGGTGAAGGTGCCGTCCGCCGAGGTGTAGCGGTACGCCGTGCCGAACCGCTCGCCGCCGACCGACTCCGACAGTCCGCCGATGGAGGCGTACCCGTGGTTCTGCACCAGCAGCACCTTGATCGCGACGCCTTCCTGTACGGCGGTCACGATCTCCGTCGGCATCATCAGATACGTGCCGTCGCCGACCAGCGCCCACACGGGCCGGTCCGGCGCGGCCAGTTTCACGCCGACGGCGGCCGGGATCTCGTAGCCCATGCAGGAGTAGCCGTACTCCAGGTGGTACTGGTCCCGGGAGCGGGCCCGCCACAGCTTGTGCAGGTCGCCGGGGAGGGAGCCGGCCGCGTTGACGATGATGTCGGAGTCGTCCACGATCGCGTCGAGGGCGCCGAGCACCTGCGGCTGGGAGGGCCGGACGTCCGGCTCCCCGGCCTCGTAGCAGGCGTCCACGCGCTGCTCCCAGCGCTCCTTGTCCTCGGTGTACTCGCCGACGTAGGCGTCGGCAACCCGGTGGCCGTGCGCCGCCAGGGCCTCGGTGAGCCGGTCCAGGCCGCTCCGGGCGTCGGCGACCAGCGGGAGCCCGGCCAGTTTGTGGCCGTCGTGCGGCGCGATGTTGAGGTTGAGGAAGCGGACGTCCGGGTTCTGGAAGAGGGTGCCGGAGGCGGTGGTGAAGTCGGTGTAGCGGGTGCCGACGCCGATCACCAGGTCGGCGGTGCGGGCCAGCTCGTCGGCGGTGGCGGTGCCGGTGTGGCCGATGCCGCCGACGTCCTGGGGGTGGTCGTGGCGCAGCGAGCCCTTGCCGGCCTGGGTGGAGGCGACCGGGATGCCGGTGGCCCCGGCGAACGCGGCGAGGGCCTGTTCGGCGCGGCTGTGGTGGACGCCGCCGCCGGCGATGACGAGGGGGCGGCGGGCGGCCCGGACCGCCCGGACGGCCCCGGCGAGTTCGGCGGGGTCCGCGCCCGGCCGCCGTACGGTCCACACGCGGGGCGCGAAGAACTCCTCGGGCCAGTCGTACGCCTCGGCCTGCACGTCCTGCGGGAGCGCGAGGGTGACGGCGCCGGTCTCGACGGGGTCGGTGAGCACGCGCATCGCCTGGAGCGCGCCCGGGATCAGCGCCTCGGGGCGGGTGATCCGGTCGAAGTACCTCGACACCGGGCGCAGGGTGTCGTTCACGGAGACGTCGCCCGCGTACGGCACCTCCAGCTGCTGGAGCACCGGGTCGGCGGGGCGGGTCGCGAACACGTCGCCGGGCAGCAGCAGGACCGGGAGGTGGTTGATGGTGGCCAGGGCGGCGCCGGTGACCAGGTTGGTGGCGCCGGGGCCGATGGAGGTGGTCACCGCGTGCGTGGACAGGCGGTTGGACTGGCGGGCGTAGCCGACCGCCGCGTGCACCATGGCCTGTTCGTTACGGCCCTGGTGGTACGGCATCTCGGCCGCGTACTCGACGAGGGCCTGGCCGATTCCGGCGACGTTGCCGTGCCCGAAGATGCCCCAGGTGGCGCTGATCAGCCGCTGCCGTTCGCCGTCGCGTTCGGTGTGCTGGACGGTGAGGAAGCGCAGCAGCGCCTGGGCGACGGTCAGCCGGATCGTCATCGGTAGCCCCCTGTGGTCTCGGTGTGGTCGGGGTGGAAGCGGATCCGCCACTCCCGGG
This sequence comes from Streptomyces sp. L2, assembly GCF_004124325.1. Taxonomy (NCBI): domain Bacteria; kingdom Bacillati; phylum Actinomycetota; class Actinomycetes; order Kitasatosporales; family Streptomycetaceae; genus Streptomyces; species Streptomyces sp. L2. The sequence continues at coordinate 5,213,741 of NZ_QBDT01000001.1, read as the reverse complement.
TCTTCCCGGGCCCGGCCATGACGTTGAGGTAGTACATGGCGTGGCCGGGCTGGGCGATGGACGGACCGTGCCAGCCGTCGGGGACGAGGACCGCGTCGCCGGAGCGGACTTCCGCGAGGACGTCGGTGCCGCCCTCTCGGGACGGGAACACCCGCTGATAGCCGAGGCCGTTCGGGCCCTCGATCTCAAAGTAGTAGATCTCCTCCAGCTCGGACTCCTCGCCCGGCCGGTGCTCGTCGTGCTTGTGCGGCGGGTACGAGGACCAGTTGCCGCCGGGGGTGATCACCTCGACGGCGATCAGCTTGTCGCAGTCGAAGGCGTCGGCTGCGGCGAAGCCCCGCACCTGACGGGCGCAGTTGCCGCTGCCGCGCTGCTCGACGGGAACCTCCGGCGCGGGGCCGTAGCGGGCGGGGAGTCGTCGCTCGCACTTCGCTCCTGCCAGGGCGAAGCGGCCTCCCGCGCCGGAGGCGATCTGGACCCGGGCGTCCCGGGGGGCGTACGCGAAGTCGGTCGCGGACGCGAACACGCTGGTGCGGCCCCGGAGTTGGAACTCTCCCGGCGGCGGTGACTGCCCTTCCTCCGTTCCGTCGACTCGCACGGTACAGGCGCCTTCGAGCGGAAGCACGATCCACTCGCTGTCACCGGTGGCGAACGTATGAGTACCCCCGGGCGCCAACTCCACGACGCGCAGGCTGCTGTGGGCCCAGCCGGCCCGTTCGGGGCCGATGTCGACGGCGTACCGCTCGTTCGCGGTGGCGCCGCGGGGCAGGTGCGGGTGGGTGGTGGTCATACGGGCGGCCCTCACAGCAGTCCTACGGCGGTGTCCACGGCGGCGGCCACGTCGCCGTCCGCCGGGTACAGCAGCGAGCGGCCGACGACCAGGCCGCGCACGGTGGGGAGTCGGAGCGCGCCGCGCCACTTCTCGTAGGCGGCGTCCTGGTCCTCGGGGGAGTCCCCTATGTCGCCGCCGAGCAGCACGGCCGGCAGGGTGGAGGTCTCCATCACCCGGGCCATGTCGTCGGGGTTCTCGGTGACCGGCACCTTCAGCCAGGTGTAGGCGGAGGAGCCGCCGAGTCCGGAGGCGATGGCGATGGACTTGGTGACGGCCCCGGCGGACAGGTCGTTGCGCAGCTTCCCGTCTGGGGTGCGGTGGCTGAGGAACGGTTCGACGAAGACGGGCAGCCGGCGCGCGGCCATGTCGTCGATGGCGCGGGCGGTGGACTCCAGGGTGGTCAGGGAGCCGGGGTCGTCGTAGTCGACGCGGAGCAGCAGCTTCCCCGCGTCGAACCCGAGGCGCTGGAGGTCCGCGGGGCGGTGGCCGGTGAAGCGGTCGTCCAGTTCGAAGCGGGCGCCCTGCAGTCCGCCGCGGTTCATGGAGCCCATGACGACCTTGTGGTCGAGGGCGCCGAGCAGCAGCAGGTCGTCGAGGATGTCGGCGGTGGCGAGGACGCCGTCGACGCCGGGCCGGGACAGTGCCAGGCACAGCCGCTCCAGCAGGCCGGCCCGGTTGGCCATGGCGAACCCGCGGTCGCCGACGCCGAGGGCGCCGCGGGCGGGGTGGTCGGCGGCGACGATCATCAGCCGGCCGTCCTCGTTCAGCAGCGGCCGGCGCGCCCGGCGGGCGGCGGCCTCGGCGATGGCCTCGGGGTGGTGGGTGCGGATGCGGACGAGTTCGGCGACGTCCACGCGCGCGTGCCGCACGCCGTCCCCGCCCTGGCGGTGCGTGCCCGCGACCTTGCCGGCCCTCACCGGACCGCTCCGGCGTCGAGCGCGGCGGCCACCTCGTCGGGGGTGGGCATCGCGGAGGAGCACTCCAGCCGGGAGGCGACGATGGCGCCGGCCGCGTTGGCGTGCCGCACGACGGTCTCCAGGTCCCAGCCGGCCAGCAGGCCGTGGCAGAGGGAGCCGCCGAAGGCGTCACCCGCGCCGAGCCCGTTGAGGACGGTGACGGGCAGCGGGGGGACCTCGGCCGAGTCGCCGTCCCGGTGGACGGCCAGGACGCCCTTGGGTCCCTGTTTGACGACGGCGAGTTCGACGCCGGCGTCCAGCAGCGCACGGGCCGCCGCGTGGGGCTCGCGGACCCCGGTGGCCACCTCCACCTCGTCGAGGTTGCCGACGGCGACGGTGGTGTGGCGCAGGGCCTCGGCGTAGAGGGAGCGGGCCTGATCCTGGTCCGGCCGGGCTGTGCTGCTCCAGAGATCGGGCCGCCAGTCGAGGTCGAAGACCGTCGTTCCGGACTTGGCGCGGTGGGTGAGGGCGGCGAGGGTCGCCGTCCGGCTGGGCTCCTCGCTCAGGCCGGTACCGGTGACCCAGAAGACACCGGCCTCGCGGACGGCGGCCAGGTCCAGGTCGCCGGCGTCGATCTCCAGGTCGGGAGCCTTGGGCCGCCGGTAGAAGTACAGCGGGAAGTCGTCCGGCGGGAAGACCTCGCAGAAGGTGACCGGGGTGGGCAGTCCGGGCACGGGGGTGACCCAGCGGTCGTCGACACCGAAGCCGCGCAGGGCCTCGTGGAGATAGTCACCGAAGGCGTCGGCCCCGGTGCGGGTGATCACGGCGGTGCTCCGGCCCAGGCGGGCGGCGGCCACCGCGACGTTGGTGGCCGACCCTCCCAGGAACTTGCCGAAGGTCGACACCTGCGCGAGTGGGACACCGGTCTGCAGCGGGTAGAGGTCCACTCCGATCCGTCCCATGGTGATCAGGTCGTACGCCATCGGCTTCCCTTCGTCACGGCTCTCCCCCGGTTTGTAGTCCTGCCCTCACCACCCTGTCAATATTTTGTCCGGACATTCGGACTAGCCCTTGACACCGCTCTCCGCCGGACCGCACGCTGACGGCCATGACGTCGATGCCGCCTTCCTCCTCACTGTCCCGTATCCGGATCGGATCGGCGCCCGACTCCTGGGGCGTCTGGTTCCCCGACGATCCGCAGCAGGTCCCGTGGCAGCGCTTCCTCGACGAGGTGGCCGCCTCGGGCTACGAGTGGATCGAACTCGGCCCGTACGGCTACCTCCCGAGCGATCCGGCCGTCCTCGCCGACGAGACCGCCCGCCGGGGCCTGAAGGTGTCGGCCGGCACGGTGTTCACGGGCCTGCACCACGGCCCCGCGGTCTGGGACGAGACCTGGGCGCACGTCTCCGACATCGCCGCGCTGACCCAGGCGATGGGCGGCCGCCACCTCGTCGTCATCCCGTCCTTCTGGCGGGACGACAAGACCGGCCGGGTGCTGGAGCCGTCCGAACTGACCGCCGGGCAGTGGCGCGACCTCACCTCGCAGACCGAACGCCTCGGCCGGGAGGTGCGCGAGCGCTACGGCCTGACGATCGTCGTCCACCCGCACGCCGACACCCACATCGACAGCGAGGAGAACGTCACCCGCTTCCTCGACGGCACCGACTCCGACTCGGTCTCGCTGTGCCTGGACACCGGGCACTACGCCTACTGCGGCGGCGACAGCGTCAAGCTGATCGAGACCTACGGCGAGCGGATCGGCTACCTGCACCTCAAGCAGGTCGACCCCGAGATCCTGGCCGACGTGCGGGCGAACGGCACCCCGTTCGGGCCGGCCGTCGCGCAGGGCGTGATGTGCGAGCCGCCCGGCGGGGTGCCCGCGCTGGGTCCCGTCCTGGAGGCGGCCCAGCGGCTGGACACCGACCTGTTCGCGATCGTCGAGCAGGACATGTACCCGTGCGAGCCGGACCGGCCGCTGCCGATCGCCCAGCGTACGCGCGCCTTCCTGCGGTCCTGCGGGGCGTAGACGCGACCGGCGCTGCTTTTCGGCAGCGGCGTCACAAAATCGCCCCTCCTGTCACAGGTGTCACATATACGCGGCTCCTGCGTCACACCCGGTCAACAGCCGCTTCCCCGCGGTCACTCAGCGTCGTTCACCGGGCAACAGCGTAGTGATCGCCAGCGCAGCGCCCGGCCCCCCGACGGCCATCCCCCGGCCGCCGCCGCGGCGCGCGCGGGGAGGTGCAACCGATGACCGACCGAAGGCTCTGGTCGTACAAGGAGATCGCGGCACACATCAAGGTGCAGCCGGACACCGTACGGTCCTACCGCAAGCACGGCCTGCTGCCCCCGCCCGACCACGTCGAATCCGGCAAGCCGTACTGGTACGCCGACACAGTCCGAGCGTGGGTGGCCTCCCGGCCGGGCAACAGGGGCCGCAGATAACTCCGGCCGAGTCTCCGCGCCGTCTGGGGGCGCGGGGCGTGTCTGATGTGCGGCTCCGCCGCGTGGGCGCGAGAACCCCCACCGGCCCGCACCCGACACTCCCGCCGGGCCCGCCCTCCCCTACTCCCAGTCCCACCCCACCCCCACATGCCCGGGCCGAACCGCGGGTTCCATCACGTGCACCGTCCCGTACGCGTTCAGCGTCAGATCGGCGATGTACTCCGGCGGCACCTGCGCCGACGGCCGGCCGAACCGCCGGCACCGCACGGGCAGGGCCGCCCGGTCGAAGGCGATCTGCAGCGCGTAACTGCCCCCGGCGTACGTGAACCCGCGGAAGTACTCGTTGCTCGGCTCACCCGTGCCGTCCTCGAACCGGTACCGCAGCACCGCCGTCTCCCCCACCGCCAGCCGCGCGTCGAACAGCAGCTCCGCCACGACCACCCCGGCGTCCGGTGCCCGCCGCACCCGGCCGACCCGGCAGCTGTCCAGGCCCAGCACGCGGACCGCCCCGGTGTCGGAGCCGGGTTCGCCGCAGTGGATCGCCACATAGCGGTCGATGCCGTCCCGGTGGGCCCGTACGACGTGCTGCGCCTCCCGCGCGGCGAGCCGTCGCCGGGCGTCGATCTCCACCCGCTCGTACTGCAGCACGGTGTGCAGCCCGACGTCGCGGGGTGCCTCCAGCTCGGCGAGCAGCCGCTCCACGGCCGAGCCCGGCCCGACCAGCACCCGGAACGGCCGGCCCACCGGGTGGTCGGCGGCGGCGCGCGGGCCGAGCAGCCGGGTCAGGGAGTGCTCCGGCAGCTCCAGCACCTCCTCCAGGGCGCTCACCGCGCGCAGCGACTCGGGCCGGTCCGGCCGGCGGATACCGCGCTGCCAGTAACTGAGGCTGGTCACGCCGACGTGGATGCCGCGCTGGGCCAGCCGGTGCCGCACCCGGTGCAGGGCCAGGCCGCGGGCGGCGAGCGCGGCCCGCAGCGCCTCCGGGAACGGGCCGGTGCGCAGCGCCTCGGCGAGCCGCGCCTCGGCCGCCGCGCGGGAGCCGGCCGCCGGGGCGGGATGGTGCGCACCGGTCCGGGGGGCGGGCGCCACGGCCCGAGAAGCGGGCACGGCGGGCGCGGGTTCGGCGCCAGGCGCGGGTTCGACGGCGGGGCGGGAGGTGTCCCGTCCGTCGCTCGGCGTCTGCGCCATGCGCGCCCTCCCCTCCGCGGCGTCACGCGTTCCGGCGCGACGTGAATGTTCACTTCCGGTACTGCGGCCGGGCCTGCCGCGGCGCGACGCTACCAGCGGTAAGACCTGTGCCGTTCACACCCGTACGCCCCTTGTTCACACCGGCGCCGAGCCCAGGACGGCGGACGTTGACCGTACACCGCCACTGGTTGAATGCTCATCCTCAAGCGTCCGGACGCGCTCCTTCCGCCGAACCCCTCACCAGGGAGGACCGCCCCATGTCTTCCACCACCCCACACCCGCCGCGCCGCGGCCGCAGACGCGGGCTCGCCCTGGCCGGCTGTCTGCTGGCCACCGCCCTGTCGCTCGCCACGGGGAGCACGGCTTCCGCCGCCCCCGCCCAGCCCGCCGGCACCACCGCCGCGTACGCCACCGGCGGTGCCCAGCAGCTCGACATCAGCATGCAGTCGCAGCAGAAGACCAACTGGTGCTGGGCGGCCAGCGGCGCCACCATCGCCTCGTGGTTCGGCTACGACTACAGCCAGAACTCCTTCTGCGACGCGGCGTTCGGCTACAGCCAGGGTGTGAACTGCCCCAACAACCAGGCCACCCTCGGCGACGACCAGACGGCGTACGACTGGATGGGCCTGAACCCCGGCCGCTACATCCAGGGCCGGATCAGCTACAGCGGCCTGCAGAACGAGATCAACGCCGGCCGCCCGGTGCAGACCCGCATCCAGTGGAGCTCCGGCGGCGGCCACATGGAGGTGCTGTACGGCTACGACACCTCCAAGAGCTGGGTGTACTGGGGCGACCCGTGGCCCGACGACTACCGCTACAACTGGGCGACGTACAGCTACTACGCCGGCAACTCCGACTTCTCCTGGACCCACACGCTCTACGGAATAGGGGCGTGAGCGCCATGCAGCAGAACCGGACCCGCACCCTGATCCGCCCGGCCGCAGTCGGGACGCTGGCCGCCGCCGCGCTCGTGCTGACCGGCGCGGCCACGGCCACCGCCGCCCCCACGCCTCCGGCCGTCCCGCACGCCTACAGCGCCGGCCAGCTCGCCTCCGCGCGGGCCGCCGCCGGCGACGACACCACGCTCGGCGTGCTCACGCGGTTCTTCGCCCACGACCCGGACCACGGCAGCCACGCCGCCACCCCGGACCTGGTCGGCGGCAAGCCCGCCGCGCCGCGGCTCACCGGCGCCGGCACCACCGTGTACACGCTGAACGCCGACTTCGTCGCGGGCCGCGCGAACGCACCGGTCGCCAAGCCGGCGTTCGTCGCCACGGAGGCCGTCTCGGCGACCGGCCAGCGGGCCTCGGTGTGGAGCGTGCCCACCGCGAAGGGCTGGCAGGTCGTCAACATCGCCAGCGGAGCCGACGAGACCTCGTACGCCGCCAAGGCGCACGGCGACGGCACCGTCTTCCGCGAGCCGCAGGTCAACGCCTGGTACGTGCTGCGCGGCAACCGGGTGCTGCCGCTCAACACCGAGGCGCGGGCCGCGATCGGCGCCCACGGCACCTCCGTGACCGCGTACCAGCACCACGTCCACAAGGCGTACGGCTCCCGGCTGGCCGGCTCGGCGTACGACCGCGACGGCTACGCGGGCGGCTTCGGCAAGGCGTCCGGCCGGGCCGCCGCACGGGCGGCCGGCGCGCAGACGTCCACCGTCGCGTCGGGCACGCCGGGCACGTCCGCCGGCGGCACCGACACCGGCACCGTGGCGGGCCTGGGTGCGGCGGGTGCCGCGCTCGCCCTGGCGCTCGGCTTCGCCGGACGCCGCCGCCTCGGCCTGCGCCTGCGGCAAGGTCTCGGATCGCGATGACCTGACCGGTCGCGATCCGACGGGGGGATGTGCGAACGGCGGTGACCCCACACACCGTCCGCACGCCAGTGGGGAGAGGTCCCGGGAGCCCGGGCCGGGCCGGGGAGGTCCGAGACCGGCCCGGCACCTTCCGGGACCTCTCCCCTGTCCCCACAGGGGCCCAGACCCCCGCTTGGACTTCCGCCGCCACGGCCGAGCACCGGGGCGGCGGATCGGAGGGGAGGGGGACCGTGGAGCAGGGGGACACCGGAGGCCTTCCCGGCGGCCGCTCCTCCATGGCCCCTCCCCCACCCTCCAGTACCCGGCGTACAGCCCGACACCGGACGGCTGCCCCGCGGCCTCACACCCCCGCCGTCTCCCGTTCCCTCGCCGGAGCCGCCGTCGGCCTCTCGCCCTCGCTGAGGCCGAAGCGCTGGTGGAAGCGGCGCAGGGGGGCCGGTGCCCACCAGGTGGCGCGGCCGGTGAGGCGCATGATCGCCGGGACCAGCAGGCTTCGTACGACCATCGCGTCCATCAGCACCGCGAGTGCGATGCCGAGTCCGAGCATCTTGGTGTTGGTGACCCGGGAGGTGCCGATGGCCACCATCACCACCGCGAGGATGACCGCCGCGGCGGTGATCAGCCCTCCCGTGCGCTGCAGGCCGTGGCGCACCGCCTCGCTGTGGTCGCCCGTGCGGTCGTACTCCTCCTTGATGCGGGACAGCAGGAACACGCCGTAGTCCATGGAGAGACCGAAGGCCACGCAGAACATCAGCACGGGCAGGGTGGTCTCGATGGAGCCGGGGCTGGTGAAGCCGAGGGCGCCCGAGAAGTGGCCGTCCTGGAAGACCCAGACCACCGCGCCGAACATCGCCGTCAGGCTGAGCGCGTTGAGCACGACGGCCTGCAGGGGTATCACCACGCTGCCCGTGAGCAGGAAGACCAGCAGCAGGGTGACGACGGCGATGAACGCCCCGGCCCACGGCAGGTGTTCGGCTATGGCGTGCTTGGAGTCGACCAGGACGGCCGCCGTACCGGTCACCTTCGTGTCGAACGGGGCGTCCAGCGCGCGCAGGTCGCCGACCAGGCGCTGCGCGGGGCCGTCCACGGACTCGCCCCTCGGCTGCACGGTGAAGTAGGCGGAGTCGCCCCTGACCAGCGGGCCGTCGACGCGGACCACCTCGGGCAGGGCGGCCACCCGCTGCTTGTACGCGGCGTACTGCGCCTTCGTCGCCCGGCCCTCGGCGAGGACGTCGAGGCCGCCGCCGGGACTGCCCGGGAAGTCCTGGCGCAGATGCTGCTGCACCACGTGCGACTCGGCGCCCGCGGGCAGCTGACGGTCGTCGGCGGTACCGAACTTCACGCCCAGGAACGGCAGTCCGAGGAGGACCAGCAGGGCGGTGGTGCCGAGGGCGAAGAGCGGGGCGCGACGCATCACCAGGGAGGCGGCCCCCGCCCAGGCCGTGCCCTCGGCGCCGGAAGGCTTCGGCGCGCGACCGCGACGGAACAGGCGCCGCAGGTCGAGGGAGTTGACCCGGTGGCCGAGCAGGATCAGGGCGGCCGGCAGGAGGATGAGGGCGGCCGCGGCGGCGAGCAGCACCACCGCGATGCCCGCGTAGGCGAAGGAGCGCAGGAAGTACTGCGGGAAGACCATCATCGCGGCCAGGGACACGGCGACGGTGAGGGCGGAGAACAGCACGGTGCGCCCGGCCGTGCGCAGGGTCGTGCCGACGGCGGTCAGCGGGTCGGCGCCGGTGGCCAGTTCCTCGCGGTAGCGGCGGACGATGAACAGGGCGTAGTCGATGGCGAGGCCGAGGCCCAGGGCCGTGGTGAGGTTGAGGGCGAAGACGGAGACGTCGGTGAACGCCGTCAGGCCGCGCAGCACCGCGTTGGTGCCGAGGATCGCGACGATGCCGATGCCCAGGGGCAGCAGTGCCGCGACGGCGCTGCCGAAGACCATCACCAGCAGGACCAGGGTGATCGGCAGGGCGATCATCTCGGCGCGGGTCAGGTCCTCTTTGATGGTCGTCTGCATCTCGTGCCGTACCGCGACGATGCCGCCGACCTTCACCCGCACCGGCCCGTGGACACCCCGGAGCCGAGGGGCGATGCGGTCCAGGGTCCTGCCGGTCGCGTTGTCGTCGCCGGTGATGCGGGCGGCGATCAGCGCCTCGTGGCCGTCCTCGGCCCGCAGGGCGGGCGAATGGGTCTGCCAGTAGGAGCCGACGCCGGTCACGCCCTTCTCCTTGGCCAGCCGCCCGGCGAGAGCGCGGCCCTCGGCGGCCACCGCCGGGTCGTCGACCGAGGCCCCACCGGAGTCGACGAGGAGGACGAGGTTGGGCTGGGAGGCGGGGAACTGGCGCTCCAGCGCCTTGGTCGCGTAGGTCGACTCGGCGGCCGGGTCCTCCCAGCCGCCGCTGCCCAGATGGTCGGCGACGCCGCTGCCGGCCAGCACCGCGAGAGCGGTGAGCACCAGGGCGACGAGCAGTGACAGCCGGGGCCGGGCGGTCACGAACCGGGTCCAGCCACGGGGCGGCGCGGGGCTCTGCCCGGCGGGCTGTGCCTCGTTGACTTCGGTCATCGTGCGGTGTCCCCTTCACCGTGACCAGTGCGATCGCCGTACGCGCGCACGGCGGCGCAGGGCAGCATGGGTCGTCCATTGCCACATAGACTGGCAAACACGAGTGATCGCTCGCGTTTCTCAAGAATGCGAGTGGGCACTCGTATTTGTCAATCGCGTTCGGAGAGCTGGGGACAAACGTGTCCGACACCTCGGAGAAGGAGCAGCCGCGCCGCCGCCAGGCCCGCGGCGAGCGGCGCATCGCCCAGTTGCTGGAGGCCGCCGCGTCCGTCTTCTGCACGACCGGTTACACGGCCGCCAGCACCAACGCGATCGCCCGCGAGGCGGGGGTCTCGCCGGGCACGCTCTACCAGTTCTTCCCGAACAAGGAGGCGATCGCGGTCGAGCTGGGTGACCGGCTCATGCACGAGATGCGGGACGCCTACGGCGAGGCGCTCGCGCCGGTCGACCCCGTCACCCCGCTGGAGGAGGCCGTCGGCGCGGCCGTCGACCGGTTCATGGCCTTCAACACCGAGCACCCGGTGTTCTTCGCACTGATGCACGGCCCCGACATCCCGGGCCGGATCGCCGAGGCCCACGACCAGCTGCACGCGACGCTGGTCGGCCGCGTCGAGGCCCTGCTCACCTCGCTCCTGCCCGACGCGCCCCCGGCCGACATCACCCGTACGGCCCACGTCTGTCTGGGCATCTACAAGGCCGGCCTGGAGTTGGTCGTCCGCCACGAGGGAGCCGAGCGCGAGGCGTACGTCCAGGAGATCAAGGACGTTTTGGTCCGCTACCTCGACCCCCTCGTCGGCGACCGCCTCAGCCAGGGCTGAGCCCTGGCGGGCGGGTCCGCCCCGCCCCGGTACGGCTCGCCGAGCGCCGGGGACCGCTCTTTGAGAAATACCCCCTAGGGGTATAACCTGAGGAGCGTGGGGTTCCCTCGCGGACCCCGGCAGCCCCATCAGCTCCACCTGCCTCGACGAGGAGAACGACATGAGCGCCCAGACCGACACCCCCGGCTCCGTCACCGCCGTCTACAAAGTGAGCGGCATGAGCTGCGGCCACTGCGAGGGCTCCGTGTCCGGCGAGATCTCCCAGCTGCCCGGTGTCACCTCCGTCCAGGCCGTGGCCGCGAGCGGCGAGGTCACCGTCGTGTCCCAGGCCCCGCTCGACGAGGAGGCCGTCCGCGCCGCCGTCGACGAGGCCGGCTTCGAGCTCGTCGGCACGGTCTGAGAGCAGGCCCCGCACTTCCCGGGTCCGGCCCGCGACCGGTCCCGGACGGAAACCTTTCCCCGACCGGGCCGTACCGACCAGCTCATACTGGATTCCGTACGCCCCGGTCCGATGTCTGGAGTCCGGACATGTCCAGCACCACCACCCAGCCGGCCACCGAGAGCGCGATAGCCCCCTCCTCCGAGGTGGAACTGCTCATCGGCGGGATGACCTGCGCCTCCTGTGCCGCGCGCGTGGAGAAGAAGCTCAACCGCATGGACGGCGTGAGCGCCACCGTGAACTACGCGACGGAGAAGGCGAAGGTCAGCTACGGCGACGGCGTCCAGGTCGCCGACCTGATCGCCACCGTGGTGAAGACCGGCTACACGGCCGAGGAACCCCCGCCGCCGCAGCCCGAACCCGAACCGGAGGCCCCGGGCGACGGAACACCAGCCGAGGACCGCGAGCTGGGCGCCCTGCGGCACCGGCTGCTCGTCTCCGCCCTGCTCGCCGTCCCCGTGGTGCTGCTCGCCATGGTGCCCGCGCTGCAGTTCGACAACTGGCAGTGGCTGTCGCTGACCTTGGCCGCGCCGGCCGTGGTCTGGGGCGGGGCGCCGTTCCACCGGGCCGCCTGGACCAACGCCCGGCACGGCGCCGCGACCATGGACACCCTGGTCTCCGTGGGCACGCTGGCCGCGTTCGGCTGGTCGCTGTGGGCGCTGTTCTTCGGTGACGCGGGCCGGCCCGGCCTGCACGACGAGTTCCGCTTCACTGTCTCGCGGATGGACGGCTCGTCCACCGTCTACCTGGAGGTCGCCGCCGGAGTCGTCGCGCTGATCCTGCTCGGCCGCTTCCTGGAGGCCCGCTCCAAGCGCCGCGCGGGCGCCGCGCTCAGGGCCCTGATGGAACTGGGCGCCAAGGACGTCGCCGTCCTGCGCGAGGGGCGCGAGGTGCGGGTACCGGTGTCCGCGCTGGCCGTGGGCGACCGGTTCGTCGTACGGCCCGGCGAGAAAGTCGCCACCGACGGCACCGTCGTCGAGGGCGTCTCCGCCGTGGACGCCTCCATGCTGACCGGTGAGTCCGTCCCCGTGGACGTCGGCCCCGGCGCGAAGGTCACCGGCGCCACGGTCAACGCCGGCGGCCGGCTCGTCGTCGAGGCGACCCGGGTCGGCGCCGACACCCAGCTGGCCCGGATGGCCCGGCTGGTGGAGGACGCGCAGAACGGCAAGGCCGAGGTGCAGCGGCTCGCCGACCGGATCTCCGCCGTGTTCGTGCCCGTGGTCATCCTGATCGCGCTCGGCACGTTCGGGGTGTGGCTCGGCGTCACCGGGGACACCGTCGCCGCGTTCACCGCCGCCGTCGCCGTACTGATCATCGCCTGCCCCTGCGCGCTGGGCCTGGCCACGCCGACCGCGCTCATGGTCGGCACCGGGCGGGGCGCCCAGCTCGGCATCCTCATCAAGGGCCCGGAGGTGCTGGAGTCCACGCGCCGCGTCGACACGGTCGTCCTGGACAAGACCGGCACCGTCACCACCGGCCGCATGACCCTCCAGGAGGTGTACGCCGCCGACGGCACCGACGAGACGGAGGTGCTGCGGCTCGCGGGCGCCCTGGAGCACGCCTCCGAGCACCCGGTGGCCCGCGCGGTCGCGGCCGGCGCCGAGGAGCGCACCGGGGCCCTCGCCCCGGTCGAGCTCTTCGAGAACGTCCCCGGGCGGGGCGTACGCGGGCGCGTGGGCGGCCGCGAGGTGGCCGTGGGGCGCGGTCTGTACGACGAGCTGCCGCCGGAGCTGGCCCGCGCCGCCGAGGAGGCCGAGCGGAACGGCCGTACGGCTGTCGTCGCCGGCTGGGACGGGCGGGCGCGCGGGGTGCTCGCCGTCGCCGACGCGGTCAAGGAGACCAGCGCCGAGGCGGTGCGCGAGCTGCGCGCCCTGGGGCTCACGCCGGTGCTGCTGACCGGGGACAACCAGACGGTCGCCGAGTCGGTCGCCCGGGCCGTCGGCATCGACGAGGTGATCGCCGAGGTCCTCCCCGAGGAGAAGGTGGACGTCGTACGGCGGCTGCGGGACGAGGGGCGGACCGTGGCCATGGTCGGCGACGGCGTGAACGACGCCGCGGCGCTCGCCACCGCCGATCTGGGGCTGGCCATGGGGACCGGCACGGACGCGGCGATCGAGGCCGGCGACCTGACCCTGGTGCGCGGGGACCTGCGGGTGGCGGCGGACGCCATCCGGCTCTCCCGGCGCACGCTCGGCACCATCAAGGGGAACCTGGTCTGGGCGTTCGGCTACAACGTGGCCGCGCTGCCGCTGGCCGCCGCGGGACTGCTGAACCCGATGATCGCGGGGGCGGCGATGGCCTTCTCCTCGGTGTTCGTGGTGTCGAACAGCCTGCGGCTGCGCACGTTCCGCTGAAATCGCCCGAATCGCCCGGAGGACTTCCCGAGTTCGTCCCAGGCGATGTAAGAGTCCCCCTAGAGTCCTGCGCGCGCCTCACATAAGCTCTTCACAAGGCTCGCGCATCATCCTTACGCTGGGAGCCCTGATCACCGTATCGGGGCTCTTGCGTATCTAACGGACACATGCAAGAGACGCAGATCACAGTGATGCGAACGTAACCATCGAAGGGGTTCGAAGGTCTAAGTTGGCGATGTCAGTTCGGCGTCTTGGGGGGCGCTGACTGGCATCTGGGGATGTCTTGGGGGACTTCCTCAGAGATGCGTTGCCGGGGCACGTACACCGGGAAGCTTTGAGCGGCCCTCCCTGCGTGCGCTGTCCCGGCACCTCGCACCGCATCACTGGAGCACGGCGGGTCCGCCCGTCGTGCTCAGACAGCGAATTCAGGCGCTGTCCTCTCCGAGCGCCCGGCCGGATCCCGTGGGGGGAATCCGTACCGGGACATGGGAAGGCGCCCCTGTCGTCGGCCCGTGGGGGGACTGGCGACCGGGGCGCCTTCTTCTTTTCGCTGTGTGCGCCGACCCGAAGGTCGGCGGGCCTCGACCGGCAAGGGCCAGGGGCCCCGACCGGCGACGGTCAGCAAACCTCGACCAGCGAGGCTCAGCGGGCCTCGACCGGCACGAAATCGCGCTCGACGACGCCCGTGTAGATCTGGCGGGGACGGCCGATGCGGGAGCCCGGCTCCTTGATCATCTCGTGCCACTGGGCGATCCAGCCCGGCAGCCGGCCGAGGGCGAACAGGACCGTGAACATCTCGGTCGGGAAGCCCATGGCCCGGTAGATCAGGCCGGTGTAGAAGTCCACGTTCGGGTAGAGGCTGCGCGAGACGAAGTAGTCGTCGGAGAGCGCGTGCTCCTCCAGCTTCAGCGCGATGTCCAGCAGTTCGTCGGACTTACCGAGGGCGGACAGCACGTCGTGCGCGGCGGCCTTGATGATCTTGGCGCGCGGGTCGAAGTTCTTGTAGACCCGGTGGCCGAAGCCCATCAGACGGACGCCGTCCTCCTTGTTCTTCACCTTGCGGATGAAGGAGTCCACGTCGCCGCCGGAGTCGCGGATGCCCTCCAGCATCTCCAGCACGGACTGGTTGGCGCCGCCGTGCAGCGGGCCCCACAGGGCGTTGATGCCGGCGGAGATCGAGGCGAACATGTTGGCCTGCGAGGAGCCGACCAGGCGGACCGTCGACGTCGAGCAGTTCTGCTCGTGGTCGGCGTGCAGGATCAGCAGCTTGTCCAGGGCCGAGACGACGATCGGGTCCAGCTCGAAGTCGTCCGCGGGGACCGAGAACGTCATGCGCAGGAAGTTCTCGACGTAGCCGAGGTCGTTGCGCGGGTAGACGAACGGGTGACCGATCGACTTCTTGTACGCGTACGCCGCGATCGTCGGAAGCTTGGCGAGCAGGCGGATCGTGGAGAGGTTCCGCTGCTTCTCGTCGAAGGGGTTGTGGCTGTCCTGGTAGAAGGTGGACAGCGCGGAGACGACCGAGGACAGCATGGCCATCGGGTGGGCGTCGCGCGGGAAGCCCTTGTAGAAGTTCTTGACGTCCTCGTGCAGCAGGGTGTGCCGCGTGATCTCGCCCTTGAACGTGGAGAGCTCGTCGACGGTGGGCAGCTCACCGTTGATCAGCAGGTAGGCCACCTCCAGGAAGGTGGAGCGCTCGGCCAGCTGCTCGATCGGGTAGCCGCGGTAGCGGAGGATGCCCGCCTCGCCGTCGAGGTAGGTGACGGCGGATTTATAGGCGGCCGTGTTGCCGTAACCGCTGTCCAGCGTCACCAGACCGGTCTGGGCGCGGAGCTTCCCGATGTCGAAGCCCTTGTCACCGACGGTGCTGTCGACCACCGGGTAGGTGTACTCGCCGTCGCCGTACCGCAGTACTACAGAGTTGTCGCTCACGTCTTCCCTCACCGACGTAGTGCCTCATCTTCGAGGTGCCCTGACTGTCTCTACCATCCCCCATTTGGCTCAGGAGAGTGCACTCGGGGTCGACCATTGGGCCTATTGGCGGCACTCAGTGCCGCCAACCTGCTCATCCTGCCCCCTTTGCGGGGCTACCGGAAGTGCTCTGTGACCTTCATGACTCGTTTGATCGATCATTTTTCGCGATGAGCCTGAAGTCGAGGGCCGTGCAGCGCCGTCCGGCCGACACCGTGCGCACCGCCTGCCCGATCGCCTTGCGCGAACCGACGAGCACGACGAGCTGTTTCGCCCGGGTGACCGCCGTGTACAGCAGGTTCCGCTGCAGCATCATCCACGCGCCCGTGGTGACCGGGATGACCACCGCCGGGTACTCGCTGCCCTGCGAGCGGTGGATGGTCACCGCGTACGCGTGCGCCAGTTCGTCCAGTTCATCGAACTCGTACGGCACCTCCTCGTCCTCGTCCGTCAGCACGGTCAGGCGCTGCTCGAACTGGTCGAGCGAGGTGACCACGCCCACGGTGCCGTTGAAGACACCGTTCGTCCCTTTCTCGTAATTGTTACGGATCTGGGTGACCTTGTCGCCGACACGGAAGACGCGCCCGCCGAACCGCTTCTCCGGGACGTCCGGCCGGCCCGGGGTGATGGCCTGCTGGAGCAGGCCGTTGAGGGTACCGGCGCCGGCCGGGCCGCGGTGCATGGGCGCGAGTACCTGCACGTCGCGGCGCGGGTCGAGCCCGAACCGGGCGGGCAGCCGCCGCGCGGCCACGTCCACGGTGAGCCGGCCGGCCTCCTCGGTGTCGTCCTCGACGAAGAGGAAGAAGTCCTTCAGTCCGTCGGTGAGCGGATGGTGACCGGCGTTGATCCGGTGCGCGTTGGTCACCACGCCCGACTGCTGGGCCTGCCGGAACACCCGCGTCAGCCGGACCGCCGGCACCGGGCCGCCCTCGGCGAGCAGGTCCCGCAGCACCTCCCCCGCCCCGACGCTGGGCAGCTGGTCCACGTCCCCCACGAACAGCAGGTGCGCGCCCGGCGGTATGGCCTTGACCAGCTTGTTGGCGAGCAGCAGGTCCAGCATGGACGCCTCGTCGACGACCACCAGGTCGGCCTCCAGCGGCCGGTCCCGGTCGTAGGCCGCGTCCCCGCCGGGCTTCAGCTCCAGCAGCCGGTGCACGGTGGACGCCTCGGCGCCGGTCAGCTCGGCCAGCCGCTTGGCGGCGCGGCCGGTGGGCGCGGCGAGCAGCACCTTGGCGCGCTTGGCGCGGGCCAGCTCCACGATCGAGCGCACGGTGAAGGACTTGCCGCAGCCGGGCCCGCCGGTCAGCACGGCCACCTTCTCGCTCAGCGCCAGCCGTACGGCCGCCTCCTGCTCCGGGGCGAGGTCGGCGCCGGTACGGGACTTCAGCCAGCCGAGCGCCTTGCTCCAGTCCACGTCCCGGAAGGCGGGCATCCGGTCCTCGCCGGTACGCAGCAGCCGCAGCACCTGCCCGGCCAGGGACAGCTCGGCCCGGTGGAACGGCACGAGGTACACGGCCGTGACCGGCTCTCCCCCGTCGCCGCCCGGCACCTTCTCCCGTACGACCCCCGGCTCCTCCCCCTCCTCCCCCGGCTCGGCCAGCGCAGCGAGGCACTCGATGACCAGACCGGTGTCGACCTGGAGCAGCTTCACCGCGTCGGCGATCAGCCGCTCCTCGGGGAGGTAGCAGTGCCCCTGGTCGGTGGCCTGCGACAGGGCGTACTGGAGCCCGGCCTTGACCCGCTCGGAGCTGTCGTGAGGAATCCCCACCGACTGGGCGATCTTGTCGGCGGTGAGGAAGCCGATGCCCCAGACGTCGGCCGCGAGCCGGTACGGCTGGTTCTTCACGACGGAGATGGAGGCGTCTCCGTACTTCTTGTAGATGCGCACGGCGATGGAGGTCGACACCTCCACGGTCTGCAGGAAGAGCATGACCTCCTTGATCGCCTTCTGCTCCTCCCAGGCGTCGGCGATCTTCTTCGTGCGCTTCGGCCCGAGCCCCGGCACCTCGATGAGCCGCTTGGGCTCCTCCTCGATGATCCGCAGGGTGTCCAGCCCGAAGTGCTGGGTGATGCGGTCGGCGAAGACCGGCCCGATGCCCTTGACCAGCCCGGAGCCGAGATAGCGCCGGATGCCCTGCACGGTGGCGGGCAGCACCGTCGTGTAGTTCTCCACCAGGAACTGCTTGCCGTACTGCGGGTGGGAGCCCCAGCGCCCCTCCATCCGCAGCGACTCCCCCACCTGCGCGCCCAGCAGCGCCCCGACGACGGTGAGCAGATCCCCGCCGCCCCTCCCCGTGTCCACCCGGGCGACGGTGTACCCGTTCTCCTCATTGGCGTAGGTGACTCTCTCCAGCACACCTTCGAGCACCGCGAACCGCCGCTCGCCACCCGTGGAACTCCCCGCCTCCTGAGCCATGATCCGACGGTACCGGCGAGGACTGACAACGAGCACTGTTACTGTGCGTGCCCGTGACCGCAGCCAACAGCGCCGACACCGTCCGGGAGTTCCAGTCCCGCGTCGAGACGGCCGTCGCGAACACGCCGTACCGCATGACCCGGACGGGCCAGGGGTTCGACCTCGTCGTCGGCGTCCGCGGCCGGTATCCGCAGACGCACACGTACCGCGTCGTGCTGCGCCCGCGGGAGCGGGACTTCACGATGACCGACGTCGTCCGGTCGTCCGGCCGCCGGGTGGCCGGCCCGGACGGGCAGCAGCGGACCACGAAGGTGACCTCCGGGCGGAGCGTGTACGTCGTCGTCACCTCCCGCGGCGCGGACGGCGGCGAGCCGTACCGTTTCTCGTCCGCCGACGGCCACCGCCTGATCCGGGGCGTGGCCCGCGAGCTGGGCTGGCGCGAGGCGAGGCCGGCCGTTGTGAAGGGCGCGATCGCTGCCGGGATCGTCGGCGGGCTCGTCGCCCTCGGCACACTGCTGGCCCTGGCCTTCGTGTTCCTGATCTGATGGTCGGGCCGGCTTCGGCGGTGACGGGAGTGGGTGGGTGCATGTTCGACTACGACCTGTTGGTCGTCGGGTCGGCCAATGCGGACCTGGTGGTGGGTGTCGAGCGGCGGCCGGGTGCCGGTGAGACCGTGCTCGGTGGGGACCTGGCCGTGCACGCGGGCGGGAAGGGCGCCAACCAGGCCGTCGCCGCCGCCCGCCTCGGGGCGCGTACGGCGCTGCTGGCCCGGGTCGGCGACGACGACCACGGCCGGCTGCTGCTCGACTCGCTCCGCTCGGCCGGGGCGGACACGGTGGGCGTCCTGGTGGGCGGCGTGCCGACGGGCGTCGCCCTCATCACCGTCGACCCCTCCGGCGACAACAGCATCGTGGTGTCGCCCGGCGCCAACGCCCGCCTCGCGCCGGAGGACATCCGGGTGGCGGGCAGCCTGCTGTACGCCTCCCACGTCATCTCCGCGCAGCTGGAGATCCCGCTGGAGACGGTCGTCGAGGTCGTGCGGAACCTGCCCGAGGACAGCCGGTTCGTGCTGAACCCCTCCCCGCCCCGCCCGCTCCCCACCGAAGTGCTGGCCGCCTGCGATCCGCTGGTCGTCAACGAGCACGAGGCCCGGGTGATCCTCGGCGGGGCCCTCGTCAGCGAGGACCCGGCGGACTGGGCCCGGCTGCTGCTCGCCAAGGGCCCGCGTTCGGTGGTCGTCACACTGGGCGCACGGGGCGCGCTGGTCTGCGACGGCGCCGAGGTGACCCGGGTGCCGTCGCCGGAGGTGGACGCGGTGGACACCACGGGTGCGGGCGACGCGTTCACGGCCGCCCTGGCCTGGCGCCTGGGCGCGGGGGCCCCGCTCCGGGAGGCGGCCGGCTACGCGGCCCGGGTGGGTGCGGCGGCGGTCACGAAGCGGGGCGCGCAGGAGTCGTACCCGACGGCGGCCGAGGTCGAGAAGCTGCGCTGAACCAGCGGTTCCCGCGCCGGTCGGGACGGGCCGGCGTGCCGCCACAGCCCCCTCCACGCCATCACCGGCCCACGTCCGTCCCATGAGGCGGGCCTACATGCCGCCACGGTGCCCTCCACGTCATCACCGGCCCACGTGCGTCCCGTGGGGCGGGCCTGCATGCCGCCACGGTGCCCTCCACGTCATCGTCGGCCCACGTGCGTCACGTACCGCTCGACCGTTTCCGTCAGGACCTCCCTGCCGTCGCGGGTCCACAACTCCTCGTTGAACAGTTCGACTTCGATGGGGCCGGTGTAGCCGGCGGCGTCCACGTGCTCCTTCCACGCGCGCAGGTCGATCGTGCCGTCGCCGAGCTGACCGCGGCCGTTGAGGACGCCCGCGGGCAGGGGGACGGTCCAGTCGGCGAGTTGGAAGGCGTGGATGCGGCCCGCCGCACCGGCGCGGGCGATCTGGGCGGGGGCCCGGTCGTCCCACCAGACGTGGTAGGTGTCGACGGCGACGCCGACCTGGCCGGCGGGGAAGCGTTCCGCGAGGTCCAGGGCCTGGGCGAGGGTGGAGACGACGCAGCGGTCGGCGGCGTACATCGGGTGCAGCGGCTCGATCGCGAGGCGGACCCCGCGGTCCGCGGCGTACGGCGCGAGGACGGCGAGCGCGTCGGCGACGCGTTCACGGGCTCCGTGGAGGTCCTTGCCGAACACGGGCAGGCCGCCGGAGACCAGGATCAGGGTGCCGGTCCCGAGGGTGGCGGCCTCGTCGATCGCCGCGTGGTTGTCGCCGAGGGCCTCCTGCCGCTCCACGGGGTCGTCCGCGGTGAGGAAGCCGCCCCGGCACAGGGTGGTGACGGTCAGACCGGAGTCCCGCATCAGCTCGGCCGCCGCCTCGACGCCGTAGCGCCGGACCGGCTCGCGCCACAGGCCGACCCCGCGTACGCCGGACTCGGCGCAGGCGTCGGCGAGTTCGGGGAGGGAGAGCTGCTTCACCGTCATCTGGTTGACGGAGAAGCGCTCCGGTGCCGGGTCCGCACTCATCACATCCCTCCGTACAGCGACAGCAGGATCCTCATCCGGGCCTCGGCCAGGTCCGGATCCGGGAACAGGCCCAGGGTGTCGGCGAGTTCGTACGCCCGGGCGAGGTGGGGCAGCGAGCGCGCCGACTGCAGGCCGCCGATCATCGTGAAGTGGCCCTGGTGGCCGGCCAGCCAGGCCAGGAGGACCACGCCCGTCTTGTAGTAGCGGGTCGGTGCCCGGAACAGGTGCCGGGACAACTCGACTGTGGGGTCGAGGAGTTCCCGGAAGGTCGCGGTGTCGCCGGTGTCCAGGGCGCGTACGGCCCCGGCCGCCAGGGGGCCCAGTGGGTCGAAGACGCCGAGCAGGGCGTGGCTGAAGCCCTGGTCGTCGCCCGCGATCAGCTCGGGGTAGTGGAAGTCGTCGCCGGTGTAGCAGCGCACGCCCTCGGGGAGGCGCCGGCGCAGGTCGGTCTCGCGCCGGGCGTCCAGCAGGGACATCTTGATCCCGTCGACCTTGCCGGGGTGCGCGTCGATGAGGTCCAGGACGGTGCCGGTCGCCGCGTCCAGGTCTGGCGAGCCCCAGTAGCCCTCCAGCGCCGGGTCGAACATCGGTCCCAGCCAGTGCAGGACGACCGGCCTGGCGGCCTGGCGCAGGAGGTGGCCGTAGACCTCCAGGTACTCGTCGGGGCCGGTGGCGGCGCGGGCCAGGGCGCGGGAGGCCAGCAGGACGGCCTGCGCGCCCGACTCCTCGACGACGGCGAGCTGTTCCTCGTAGGCGGCGCGGACCTCGGCCGTCGAGCCCGACGTGATCTGGTCGGTGCCGGCTCCGCAGGCGATACGGCCGCCCACGGCGGCGGCCTCGGCGGCGCTGCGCCGGATCAACTCGGCCGCGCCGGCCCAGTCCAGGCCCATGCCGCGCTGGGCGGTGTCCATCGCCTCCGCGACGCCGAGCCCGTGGGACCACAGGTGGCGGCGGAAGGCGAGGGTGGCGTCCCAGTCGACGGCGGCGGGGCCGTCGGGGGTGGTGTCGGCGTACGGGTCGGCCACGACGTGGGCCGCCGCGAAGACCGTACGGGAGGTGAGGGGGGCGCCGGGGGTGAGGGCGAGGGGTGCGCCGCGCGGCTCGTAGGCGCGCCATGCGCCGGTGCCGTCCGGGAGCCGGATGCTCACAGCGTGACCTCCGGGACCTCGATACGGCGGCCTTCGGCGGCGGATCTCAGGCCCAGCTCGGCGAGTTGGACGCCGCGTGCGCCGGCCAGCAGGTCCCAGTGGTACGGGGTGCCGGCGTGAACGTGCCGCAGGAACAGCTCCCACTGGACCTTGAAGGCGTTGTCGAAGGTGCCGTTGTCCGGGACGTCCTGCCACTGGTCGCGGAAGACCTCGGCGGCCGGGACGTCCGGGTCCCAGACCGGTCTGGAGGTCGCCGAGCGGTGCTGGGCGCGGCAGCCGCGCAGGCCCGCGACCGCCGAGCCCTCGGTGCCGTCGACCTGGAACTCGACGAGTTCGTCGCGGTGGACGCGGACCGCCCAGGAGGAGTTGATCTGGGCGACGGCGCCGCCTTCGAGTTCGAAGACGCCGTAGGCCGCGTCGTCGGCGGTGGCGTCGTACGGCCTGCCTCGCTCGTCCCGGCGGCGCGGGATGTGGGTGGCGGTGAGGGCCTGGACGGAGGTGACGCGGCCGAACAGTTCGCGCAGGACGTACTCCCAGTGCGGGAACATGTCGGCGACGATGCCGCCGCCGTCCTCGGCGCGGTAGTTCCACGAGGGCCGCTGGGCCTGCTGCCAGTCGCCCTCGAACACCCAGTAGCCGAACTCGCCGCGGACGGAGAGGATCCGGCCGAAGAAGCCGCCGTCGACGAGGCGCCGCAGCTTCAGCAGGCCGGGCAGGAAGAGCTTGTCCTGGACGACTCCGTGCCGGACGCCCCCGGCGTGGGCCAGGCGGGCCAGTTCCAGGGCTCCGTCCAGGCCGGTCGCGGTCGGCTTCTCGGTGTAGACGTGCTTGCCGGCCGCGATCGCCTTCCTGAGGGCCTCCTCGCGGGCGGAGGTGACCTGGGCGTCGAAGTAGACGTGGACGGTGGGGTCGGCGAGGACGGCGTCCAGGTCGGTGGAGACGTGCTCCAGGCCGTGCCGGCGGGCGATCTCCCGCAGGGCGTGCTCGCGGCGGCCGAGAAGGATCGGTTCGGGCCACAGCACGGTGCCGTCGCCGAGGGCGAGGCCGCCCTGTTCGCGCAGGGCCAGGATCGACCGGACGAGGTGCTGGCGGTACCCCATGCGTCCGGTCACGCCGTTCATGGCGATACGCACCGTCTCGCGTGTCACATGGAGCCCCTTCCAGCCGTGCAGCAAGCGCTTTCTATCACTGTCGAAGCTAGCCTCTCGGCAGCAGTCCCGACAAGGGCCGGTCGAGTCAAGGTTGTTCGAGGGGGCGAACAACCCGGGTGGTTGGCCGTATGGTCTGCTCGGCACGCCCCGCCGGCGCCCGCGGAACCGGGGCCGGGACGGGCGTGTCCAGGAAGACGTACGACCCGTACGACGAACATGCGCGACCGGAGGACGACGACATGACGGTGACCCTGGCGGACGTGGCGGCCCGCGCGCAGGTCTCGCCCGCGACGGTGTCGCGCGTGCTGAACGGCAACTATCCGGTGGCCGCGTCCACGCGTGACCGGGTGCTGCGCGCGGTCGACGAGCTGGACTACGTCCTCAACGGTCCCGCGAGCGCCCTCGCCGCCGCCACCTCCGACCTGGTCGGCATCCTCGTCAACGACATCGCCGACCCGTTCTTCGGGATCATGGCCAGCGCGATCCAGGGCGAGATCGGCGGGCCGGGCGGCCGGGCCGGCGGGGAACGGCTGGCGGTCGTCTGCAACACGGGCGGGTCGCCGGAGCGCGAACTGACCTATCTGACGCTGCTGCAGCGGCAGCGGGCGGCGGCCGTGGTGCTGACCGGCGGGGCCGTGGAGGACGAGCCGCACGCGGCGGCCGTCGCGGCGAAGCTGCGGAAGCTGGCGGACGCCGGCACCCGGGTGGTGCTGTGCGGGCGGCCCCCGGTGCCGGACACCGGCGCGGTCGCGCTGGCCTTCGACAACCGGGGCGGGGCGCGGCAGCTCACCGAGCACCTGACCGGCCTCGGGCACCGGCGGCTCGGCTACATCGCCGGCCCCGAGGAGCGGACCACGACCCGGGACCGGCTGGAGGGACACCGCCAGGCCCTGGAGGCGGCCGGCATCGAGGAGGACGCCCGCTGGACCGTGCACGGCCGCTACGACCGGCGGTCCGGGTACGAGGCCACGCTGGAGCTGCTGCGCCGGGACCCCTCGCTGACGGCTGTGGTGGCCGCGAACGACTCCGTCGCGCTCGGCGCCTGCGCCGCGCTCCGCGAGTCCGGCCGGCGCGTCCCGGACGACGTCTCGGTGGCCGGCTTCGACGACCTGCCCTTCAGCGTCGACGCCGTCCCCGCCCTGACGACGGTACGGCTGCCCCTCGCCGAGGCGGGCGCCCGCGCGGGCCGCATCGCCATGAACCGCGAGGAACCTCCCCTGGGCGGGACCGCCACGGTCCCGGGCGAGCTGATGGTCCGGGGGTCGACGGCGGTCCCGCGCGTGTAAGGGAGCGTCCGCCGCACCGACGACGGCACGAGGGCCCACGGCGCTCCCGCGCGCCTGACGGGGACATCGGCTGCGCCGAGAAAGCCACGAGGACACCTGACCCCGCCCACTCCGCCCAGGAAGGCACAAGGGCCCACCGCACTCCCGCGCCCTCGACGCCACCCACCGCACCGGGTAAGGCACCAAGACCCAGGGCACTCCCGCGCCCCCCGACACCACCCACCCCGCCGAGGAAGGCCCGTCGACGTGACCGACCCCTTCGCTCCCTACGTCCCCCGCCCCGCGTCCCGTCCCGTTCCGGTCACCGCCGCGCTCAGCGAGGCGACCCCAGCCGACGTCCCCCGCCTCGCCGCCCTCCAGGCACAGGTCAGAGGAGGCACGGCGGAGCAGTGGGCCGACCGGCTGCGACGACTCGTCGAGGGGACGGATGCGGTCGTCGTACGGGCGGACATGGACGGGGAGACCGTCGGCTTCGGCAGTGCCGCCCTCCTCCCTCCGCACCCCGCGGACGGCGCCCCCGGCGGCTGGTACCTGACCGGTGTGACCGTGGCCCCGTCGTGGCGCCGGCGCCGGATCGGCCGGGCCCTCACCCGCGCCCGCATGACCCGGGTCTTCGCCCGGGCCCCCGAGATCTGGTGCTTCGTCTCGGCCCGCAACCCCGCCTCCCTCGACCTCCACCACGCCCTCGGCTTCCACGAACTCCGCCGCGGCCCCTCCTTCCAGGGCATCCCCTTCGACTGCGGCGAGGGCGCCCTCCTCCGGGCGGCCCGGGAGGTACGGGTCCCGTGATCCTCGAATCGATCAGCGGCCCGGTGCCCTGCGCCCGCTGCGGGGCCCTGGCCGAGTGATGCGGCACGCAGGTGCTGGGCGACGACGACTCGCTGCGGTGGGACACCGAAGTGATGTGCCCGGCGTGCGGGGAGGGGATGGCCGTGTGCGGTGGCGAGCTGCCGGACGCGACGCGGGAGCGGATGCTCGCCGAGCGGGGACGGGCCGTGGTGCGGGTACGAGGCGAGGTCGACCGGGTCGCCGTCATGCGGGTGCCGCGGCACCGTTTCCCGGTCGGGCCCGCGGAGGTGAAGGGCCTCCTGGAGCAGGTACGGGAAGGGGAGCCGGGCGGCGCGCTTCCCGAGGCCGAGTTGCTCGTACGGCGGCTGCGGGCCACCGGTGTGGACGCCGTCGCCGCGCGGCAGGCGATCACTCCGGATGCCCCGGCCGGCGAGTAGGGTCGCTCTGCATGAAGCTGGCGTTTTCCACTCTGGGGGTGCCCGGGCTGCCGGTCGCGGACGTCGTGGCTCTGGCGGCCGGGCACGGGTATCACGGTGTCGAGATCCGGGCGCACGCGGAGGAGGCGGTGCATCCGGGGCTGGCGGTAGCCGAACGTGCCGATGTGGCAGGGCAGTTCAGGGCGGCCGGGGTGGAGGTGCTGGGGGTCGCCGGATACGCGCGGGTGGCCGCGCCCGGGGACGACGGCGGCGTACTCGGTGAGATCCGGGAGCTCGTCCGGCTGGCGCACGACCTGGGCGCCCCGTACGTGCGGGTGTTCCCCGGCGCGGACCTCGGGCGGCCGCGCGAGGAGTCGGACGCCATCGCGGCCCGGCGGCTGGGTACCGCCGCCGAGGACGCCGCCGCGCTCGGTGTCCGCGTCCTGCTGGAGACCCACGACTCGCACCGCACCGGCGCCGACGCGATCCGGGTCCTCGGGCCCGTCGGGCACGCGCACGTGGGCGCCCTGTGGGACGTGATGCACACCTGGCTGGGCGGGGAGCAGCCGTCGGAGACGTACGCGGCGCTCGCCCCGCACCTCGGGTACGTCCAGGTCAAGGACATCGCCTCCGCCGAGGACACCACCCCGCTGCCGCTCGGCGCGGGCGTGCTGCCGCTCACCGAGTGCGTGGACGTTTTGTCCCGGCACGGCTGGGACGGCTGGCTGTGCTGGGAGTACGAGAAGCGGTGGTACGAGGCCGCCGCCCCGCTCCCGGGACTGCTGGCCGGCGGTCGCGATCACCTCGTACGGCTGCTGGGCGAGGCCGCGTAGCCGTCGGTTCAGCCGATGCGGCGCGCGCAGCCCACCGGCTGGGCGCCGCCGAGTTCGACGTACAGGACCGTGCCGGCCGGGCAGCGGGAGCGCGTGGTGGTCGCGGTGGTGACCTTGTACTGGGGCCGGTGGCGCCCCGAGCCGTCGCACGCCGTCTCGCGTACCGCGCCGCGGCCCGCGCCGTAGACGCAGTCCCCGGCGATCGTGCGCGGCCCCCCGCCGTGGCCCGGGTCGCCGGGGTGCGGTGGTTCCAGGTTGCGCATGCAGGCGTAGCCCTGGGGGATGCGGGTCGTGCCGGAGGTCCGCTGTGCGCCGATGTGCAGGACGAAGTCGGTGGTCGGCGGGCAGCGTGGGCCGTCGGTGGTCGTGCCGTCGTAGCGGGCGACGACCCTGGCGGCGGCCCGCTCGCCCGCGCAGGGCACCTCGGTGAAGCTGGTGGTGCCGAAGGAGCTGCACTCGCCGACCGCGAGGAACCGGGCGCCGTAGCCGGCGGGTGCGGTGGACGCCGGGGACGCGGGGCGGCTGCCGCCCACCGGGCTGCGGCAGCCGGTCAGGAGGAGCGCCGCGACGGCGAGGACCGCGACCAGGACGGGGCCCGCCGGCGGGAAGCCCGCCAGGACGGGCGCGGCCGGCGGGCGACGGTCCGCCGCGGTCCCGCGCATCGCCATCCCCCACTCACCCCCGCCCAGCGTGGCCCGCGGTGGCCGGGCCACGCCAGACATGAGCGGCGATTTCCGCCTTTTGGGGCGTTACGGACCAGGTAGGGCGTACATCTAGTACGTCAACCCGTGGCCGATGGGATACAGCACCTGCGCCGGATCGTCCGCCCGCTGTACCGGCACCGGCAGGGTGCCGCGCGGCGACACGCGTCCGGCGATCACCCGCGCGGCGGCGCGCAGTTCGACGTCGGTCCAGGAGTACGACGCCAGGTAGCCCTTCACCGCAGGGAGCTGGGCCACGTCGTACGGGTTGCGGACGGCGATCGCCACGACCGGACGGCCGGTCGCGGTCAGCCGCTCGACGAGGGTCCGCTGCGTGCTGCCCGCCGTCACGTTGTACGTGGCGACGACGACCGCGTCCGCGTCCCCTGCCGCGTCGACCGCCTGGGTGATCGTCGCGGCGGAGGGTGCCGTACCGGTGGACAGGGCGGTCGCGGTGAAGCCCAGTTCGGTGAGGGCGGCGGCCAGGACACCGGTGGGCGGGCCGGTGGTGCCGGACGGGGAGGCCGGGTCGGCACCGACGACGAGGACCTTGCGCCGGGTGCGGCGGTCGAACGGCAGGATGCCGTCCTCGTTGACCAGCAGGGTCGTGGTCCGCTCGGCGATCCGGTCGGCGGCGGCCAGATGGGCACGGGTGCCGACGGTCCGCTCGACGCCGGCGCTGCTCGCGTACGGCCGGTGGAAGAGGCCGAGGCGCGCCTTCAGCCGCAGGATCCGCAGGATCGATTCGTCGAGTCGCTGTTCGGTCAGCTCGCCGTCCTGGACGGCCTTCAGCACGGCGTGCCACGCCACGTCCAGCGAGGGCGGGTTGAGCAGCTGGTCGACGCCGGCCTTCAGCGCCAGCACCGGCACCCGGTCGTCGCCGTACTTGGTGCGCACGCCCTCCATCCCGAGGGAGTCGGTGACGACGACGCCGTCGTAGCCGAGTTCGCCGCGCAGGATGCCGGTGAGGATCGGGTGGGAGAGGGTCGCCGGGTCACCGGAGTCGTCCAGGGCCGGGAACTGGATGTGCGCGGTCATGATCGCGTCGATGCCGGCCCGGACCGCCGCCCGGAAGGGCACCGCGTCCAGCTTCTCCCACAGCTCCCGGCTGTGCGTGATCACCGGGAAGTCGGTGTGGCTGTCGGTGGCGGTGTCGCCGTGCCCGGGGAAGTGCTTGGCGGTCGCCGCGACCCGGGACGCCTGGTAGCCCTTCACCTCGGCGGCGACCATCCCGGCGACCGCGTCCGGGTCGGCCCCGAACGACCGTACGCCGATGACCGGGTTGGCCGGGTTGACGTTGACGTCGGCGTCCGGGGAGTAGTCCTGGTTGATGCCCATCGCCCGCAGTTCGGCGCCGGAGATACGGCCGAGCGTGCGGGCGTCGGACCGCGAGCCCCCGGCGCCCATGGCCATCGCGCCCGGGAACAGCGTGGCCGGCTCGCCGACCCGGCACACGATGCCGTGCTCCTGGTCGGTGGTGATGAGCACCGGCAGACCGCGCGGCAGACCGAGGGACGCCCGCTGGATGCCGTTGGAGAGGGCGGCGATCTGCTGGGGGTCGCGGGTGTTGTGAGCCCAGGTGAAGTAGATGATGCCGCCGACCCGGTACCTGGCGATCAGCTCGGCGGCCGTGCGGACGCCGATCTCGTCGAGGTTGGCATCGATGTCGGCCTGGTCCGGGTCGGTGGCCGAGTCGCCGTAGACCCGCATCACGAACAGCTGGCCGACCTTCTCCTCCAGCGTCATCCGGGCGATCCGGGCGCGCAGTTCGCGGTCGTTCGGGGCGGCGGCGTGGGCGCTCGCGGGCAGGGCGAGTGCGGTGGTGAGGCCGGCCGTCGCGGCGAGGACGCTGCGCCTGGACGGCCGACCGGTCTTTCCCGTGCCTCCCGTGCCCGTACTTCCCGTGCTTCCCGTTGTTCTCGTTCTTCCCGTGCTGGTGTCGTGCACGTGCGCTCCTTCCGGAGGAGAACCGCTGAAGGAAACTTCCAGGGATCACGAATATCCGGGAAGTTTCTTTCCGTCAAGGGACCGCACAGGAACCGCGAGCCGCATACGGACCAGGCGTCAGGCCGCCGTCGCCGCCCCCGGCCCCAGGTGCCGTGTGAAGAAGCGGACCGCGCTGTCCGCCTCGAAGCGGGGCATCTCCTTGTGGGCGCCGCTGTTGGCGTGCAGGGTCTTCTCCTTGGAGGCGAAGGCGTCGAACAGCGCGAGGGCGGACGCGCGCGGGATGTGCTGGTCGTCCCACTGCATGGCGAACTCGACCGGGATGGTGATCCGCCTCGCCGTCTCGGCGACGGTGTCGGGCCAGAAGAGGCCGAACACGGCGGCGGCGATACGGGGTTCGGCCGCGGCGAGGGGCACGCCGATCGCGGTGCCCATGTTGAGCCCGAATAGCCGACCGATCCGCCGGGGCCGATCTCCGGCAGTTCCTGGAGCGCTTCCAGAACGGGCCGCCATTCGGGTACGGCCCGTTCGGCGATGTGGGCGTTTTGACGTCCTCTCCTGCCGAGGGCAAGAGATTCCGGTCCGCACCGCTGCGCGGTACCACCTCGGGTTCCTGCTTCACAGGCCACTGCCGACCGGTGAGGGTCGGTCTTACACGGCCTCCACAGGCCTCACTTCCCGCCCGCCCGGCGGTAGGCCCGACGAACTCTATCGACGGGCGAGCAAATTTTAGCCACGCCACTTCGCACTCCGGGCCGCCACGGGCGAGATGCCCTACATCGCCACCCAGAATAGTGCAGCACAGTACGGGTGTTCGGTGTGAGCAAGACAAGCGGGCCATGGGCTTGCCGACGCATCACGTCGATCTTCCACTCATCATGCTCCCTATAAGGCCACCACGAGGAGGTCCAAGCCCGGACCACGATGCCGGTCGTTACGCCTTGCGGATGGCGCCAACCGCCGACAGCATCCGAGTCGCGCCGTCGGGCTAGGGCTCCAGCCCGCACGCCGTCCCGCTCAACGCAATTACCCCTGGCCTCAGCAGAGGATCCACCCCGAGCTGACCGACCGGCTCCCGATCGTCCCCTTGACCCGGACGCAGCGGTGCCCGGCGTGGACGGTGACCGGGCCCGCGAGGAGTTTGTACCGGCCCCGGTCGACGACCGCCCGGTTGCCGCGGGCCTGGATGCTGACCGACATGGTGCGCCGCGCGCCGGGCTTCGTGGCGACGGTGACCGCGCAGACGTAGCTGTCCCGCTTGTAGACGTGCACGCTGCCGCCGCCGAGGGACAGGGTCCGCACCTGGCGCCCGGCGCAGCCGCTGGCGGCCTCGGCGCTGCCGGGGGCGGCGAGGGCGAGCGCGCCGGCGGCGGTCAGGACGGCCACGCCGAGCGCGAGGCGCCGGCGTATCGCACCACTGTCCACAGTCTCCCGCCCCTCACCGCCGTGCGCGTATCTGACGCGCGTACAGATGTACGGACGCCCCACCCTTCCCGATGGTTGCACGGCCCTCAGCGGGTCACTCCGACCGGCTCCTCCGGTTCGGCCTCGCCGACGAAGGTCCGCCACAGCTCCGCGTACCGGCCGCCGCGCGCCAGCAGCTCCTCGTGGGTGCCGTCCTCGGCGACCCGCCCGTGGTCCATCACGACCACCCGGTCGGCGCGGGCCGCGGTGGTCAGCCGGTGCGCGACGACCAGCGTCGTACGGCGGCCCGCCAGGCGGTCGGTGGCCTGGTTGACCTGGGCCTCCGTGGCCAGGTCGAGGGCGGCCGTCGCCTCGTCGAGGAGCAGGACGTCGGGGTCGACGAGTTCGGCGCGGGCGAGCGCGATGAGCTGCCGCTGGCCGGCCGACAGGTTGCGGCCGCGTTCGGCGACCTCGTGCAGGTAGCCGCCGTCGAGCGTGGCGATCATCTCGTGCGCGCCGACCGCGCGGGCCGCGGCCTCCACCTCGGCGTCGGTGGCGTCGGGGCGGCCGTAGGCGATGGCGTCGCGGACCGTGCCCGGGAAGAGGTACGCCTCCTGCGGGACGACCCCGAGGCGGTGCCGGTACGCGGTCAGGTCCAGGGTGCGCAGGTCGGTGCCGTCGACGGTGACCCGCCCGGCGGTGGGGTCGTAGAACCGGGCCACCAGCTTGACCAGGGTCGACTTGCCGGCGCCGGTCTCGCCGACGAAGGCGACGGTCTGCCCGGCCGGGATCGTCAGGTCGATGCCGGTCAGGGCGTTCTCGTCGTCGCCGTAGGCGAAGTGCACGTCCTCGAAGGCGATGTTCCCGCTGAGCGAGCGCACGTCGCGGGGCTGCTCGGCCGCCTTCGTCGACGTCGGCTCGCGCAGCAGCTCCTGGATGCGGCCCAGCGAGACGGTGGCCTGCTGGTAGCCGTCGAAGACCTGGGAGAGCTGCTGGACGGGGGCGAAGAACAGGTCGATGTAGAGGAGGTAGGCGACCAGGGCGCCGGTGGTCAGGGTGGCCGCCTCGATGCGGTGCGCGCCCGCCACGAGGACCGCGGCCGCCGCGACCGACGACAGCAGCTGCACGAACGGGAAGTACACCGAGATCAGCCACTGGCCCCGGATGCGGGCCGCGCGGTAGCTGTCGCTGCGCTCCGCGAACCGCCGGCCGCCGTCCGCCTCGCGCCCGAACGCCTGCACGATCCGCAGCCCGGACACTGACTCCTGGAGGTCGGCGTTGACCACGGACACCCGCTCACGGGCGAGTTCGTACGCTTTGACGCTGGCCCGGCGGAAGAAGAAGGTGCCGACGACCAGCGGGGGCAGGGTGGCGAAGACGACGAGCGCGAGCTGCACGTCGAGGACCAGGAGCGCGACCATGATCCCGAAGAAGGTGACGACCGCGACGAACGCGGTGACCAGGCCGGTCTGCAGGAACGTGGACAGCGCGTCGACGTCCGTGGTCATCCGGGTCATGATGCGGCCGGTCAGCTCGCGCTCGTAGTAGTCCAGGCCGAGCCGCTGGAACTGGGCGAAGATCTTCAGGCGGAGCGCGTACAGCACCCGCTCGCCGGTCCGGCCGGTCATCCGGGTCTCGCCGACCTGAGCCGTCCACTGCACGAGCACCGTGACCAGTCCGAGCAGGGACGCCGTCCAGACCGCGCCGAGGGCGAGCTTGCTGACGCCCTGGTCGATGCCGTGCCGGATGAGCACCGGCAGCAGCAGGCCGGCGCCCGCGTCCACGGCGACCAGCAGCAGGCTGAGCAGCAGGGGCCGGCCGAAGCCGCGCAGCAGCCGGCGCAGGCCGTACGACTCCTCGGGCCGGACCGCCTCGGTCTCGTCGACGTCGGGGGTGTCGGTGGCCGGCGGCAGGGCGTCGACCTGGGCCAGCAGCTCGGGCGTGGCCGGGGTGCCGCTGAGGGCGGTGTCCTTGGGTGCCCGGTCGCCGGTCCACAGCCGGGGAGTGAGACCGCGTTCGGCGTCGAACTCGGCGTCCAGCTCGTCGCGCACCGAGGTGTCCTCGCGCGGCTCGGCCGGCGGGGTGTGGCCGGGCGAGACCCCGCCCAGCTCGTCCGGGTCGGTGAGCAGCCGGCGGTAGAGGGCCGAGCGTTCCTGCAGTTCCTCGTGCGTGCCGATGTCGGCGAGCCGGCCGCCGTCGAGTACGGCGATGCGGTCGGCGAGGTTCAGGGTGGAGCGGCGGTGCGCGATGAGGAGGGTCGTACGGCCCTCCATCACCTCCTTGAGCGCCTCGTGGATCTCGTGCTCCACGCGGGCGTCCACGGCGGAGGTGGCGTCGTCCAGGACCAGCAGCCGTGGGTCGGTGAGGATGGCGCGGGCGAGGGCGACGCGCTGGCGCTGGCCGCCGGAGAGGGTCAGGCCGTGCTCGCCGACCTTGGTGTCGTAGCCCTCGGGCAGCTCGCGGATGAACCGGTCGGCCTGGGCGGCGCGGGCGGCGGCCTCGATCTGCTCGTCGGTGGCGTCGGGGCGGCCGTAGGCGATGTTGCTGCGGACGGTGTCGGAGAAGAGGAAGGAGTCCTCGGGCACCAGCCCGATCGCGGCGCGCAGGGACTCCAAGGTCAGCTCGCGGACGTCGTGCCCGCCGACCAGCACCGCGCCGTGGGTGACGTCGTAGAAGCGCGGGAGCAGCAGCGAGACGGTGGACTTGCCGGAACCGGAGGAGCCGACGACGGCCAGGGTCTCGCCCTGCCGTATCTCGAAGCTCAGCCCGTCGAGCACGGGCCGCTCGTCGTCGTAGCCGAAGGACACGGAGTCGAACTCGACGGTCGCGGGCGCGTCGGCCGGCAGGGTCCGGGTGCCGTCGGCCATGGTCGGCTCGGTGTCGATCAGCTCCAGGACCCGCTCGGTGCCGGCGCGGGCCTGCTGGCCGACGGTGAGGACCATGGCGAGCATGCGGACCGGGCCGACCAGCTGGGCCAGGTAGGTGGAGAACGCGACGAACGTGCCGAGCGTGATGTGCCCGCGCACGGCCAGCCAGCCGCCGAGCGCCAGCATGGCGACCTGCCCGAGGGCGGGGACGGCCTGGAGGGCCGGGGTGTACTTGCTGTTCAGCCGGATCGTGCGCAGGCGTCCCGCGAAGAGCCGTCGGCCGACCTCCCTGAGCTTCCCGGTCTCCTGCTCCTCCTGGCCGAAGCCCTTCACGACCCGGACCCCGCCGACCGCGCCGTCCACCACTCCGGCGACGGCGGCGGCCTGCGCCTGCGCGTACCAGGTCGCGGGGTGCAGCCGGCTGCGGCTGCGCTTGGCTATGTAGCCGAGCGCGGGGGCGACGGCTAGGGCGACCAGGGTCAGCGGCCAGGACAGCCACGCCATGATCACCAGGGATATCAGGAAGAGCAGCAGGTTCCCGATGGTCATCGGGAGCATGAAGAGCAGGCCCTGGATCAGCTGGAGGTCACTGGTGGCGCGGCCGACGACCTGCCCCGTGGACAGCTCGTCCTGCCGGCGCCCGTCCAGCCGCGTGATCGTGCCGTACATCTCGGTGCGCAGGTCGTGCTGCACGTCGAGGGCGAGCCGGCCGCCGTAGTAGCGGCGTATGTAGGTGGCGGCGTAGACGAGGACGGCGGCGCCGATCAGGGCGCCCGCCCACGGAGCCATCGAACGGGTGTGCGCGCCGATGACGTCGTCGATGATCACCTTGGTGAGCAGCGGGACCACGGCCATGACGGCCATGCCGGCGAGGGAGGAGCCGAGGGCGAGGATCACGTCCGTGGGGTAGCGCCAGGCGTATCCCGCGAGTCGTCTCGCCCATCCCCGTTGCGGTGTCACGCTGGCGCCCTCCGTTTGACCTGGTCTTCCGGAAGAGCCAACGCTCCGCGGGTTCGGCCGTATTCCGGGTGCGGGTTTGTTGTGGCTGGTCGCGCAGTTCCCCGCGCCCCTTACGGGGCTGTCAGCACCCGGAGGCTATAGAACCGTGTGGTCTGGGCCGGGTTCTGGTTGTCGTCGCTGACCAGCAGGACCCGGAGACCGCCCGTACGGTCACGGCCCGTGACGGCCATGCCCTCGATGTTGTCGAGGAGGGGGTTCGGCTGGGGCTGCTTCGCCGTGGCGCCGAGGGTGGGGCAGTCGGCGATGTCGGCGAGGAGCCGCTTGTGGACGAGACGGACGCCCGGCTGGCCGGTCAGGTTCTCGATGCCGCTGGTGTCGGTGGCGTGCCGGGGGTCGGCCAGGTAGAGGCGGACGGTGTTGCCGACGCCGGCGGTGAAGCCGCGTTCCAGGACGAGGAGGCGGCCGTCGGGGGTGGCCTGCACCTCGGGGACGCCGAGGCCGGGGTCGGTGCGGTAGGCGTACTGGGCGGCGAGCCGGAAGTGGCCGTGGTGCCGGGTCCAGGTCTGGAAGCGGACGATGCCGTCGCTGTCCCCGGCGAGCGCGTCCTCCATGGAGGCGAGCAGGGTGTGCCCGCCGGGCAGGAGGGTCAGCCCCTCGAAGGTCTCGTTGGCGGTGGCGCGGCCGGCCGGGGCGACCCGGAGGTCGGACGGCACCGGGAGACGGTCGAGGATCGTGCCGTCGCGTGAGTAGCGGCGGACGGACGGCTCGGTCTCGGAGGTGATCAGCCGGGTGCCGTCCCGGTCGATGGCGAGCCCCTCGGAGTCGAGGGCCGCGCCCTGCTCGTCGGCGAGCGGCACGACGGCGGTGGGCCGCAGCGTCCTCGGGTCGAGGCTGAAGAGGGAGGAGCGGTCGGCCAGGGCGGCGAGGGAGCCGTCCTGGTCCACGGCGAGGGCGGAGAAGTTGCCGACGAAGGTGCCGTCGTACGTCGTCTTGTCGAGCGCGTCGGAGAAGCGGTCGATGCGGACGGCGGCGGAACAGGAGTGCCCTGTAAGGGAATTGTCGGATGCGGCGGCCGGTCCGGCGGCGGTCAGGCAGGTGGCCGCCGCCAGTCCGGCGGTGAGGGTGGCGAGTACGGTTCTCAGGCGCATGGGCGCCACCGTAGATCGGGCGGGTGGACGCCGGGTAGACGGCACCCTGACCCGTGGGGCTCAACTGGCCGCGAGATCCCGGTGGATGACCTTGGCGATGCCCTGGATGGTGGAGATGCCGTAGCTCATGGTGCTGTTGCCGTGGGTGAGGACGCTCATCATGTAGTCGTGGCCGTGGCCGGTGAACGTGCCGAGGCTGTGTACGCGCCAGCCGTGCGTGGAGCGCTGCAGCCAGCCGTTCTTGACGTGCACGGAGACGCCGGAGGGGGCGCCGTACGGGGTACCCCAGCGCTGGTCGGCCTCGACCTGGCCCATCAACTTCAGGATGTAGGCGCGGGAGTTGTCGCTCAGCACGCTGTTCTTGGCGGTGACGAGCTTGAGCAGCTTCTGCTCGTCGTTGACGTTCTCCTGGGTGAGCCCCCAGTAGCCGTCGGCGCCGGGCACGGTCTTCGTCATGCCGGCGGCGGCGAGGAAGCCCTTGATCTTCGTCATGCCCAGCTGCTTCCAGAGCTTGCTGGTGGCGTCGTTGTCCGACTGGGTGATCATCGCCTTGGCGAGGTCGGCCTCGGTGTCCGTCAGGTACCGGTTGTGCTTCTTGGCGTCCCACAGCAGCGTGGCGAGGACGGTGACCTTGACGGTGCTGGCCGAGTCGAAGGAGCTGGTGCCTTGCAGGGTGCAGGTGGTCTTGGTCGACCGGTCGTAGAGCCCGACGGCTATCGTCCCGGAGCGATGGGCGATGGCGGCGGTGATGTCCTTCTGCAGCTTGGCCGCGAGGCCTGCTTTGGCAGAGGTGCAACTGACGGCCGCCACGGCGGAGGCCGGGGTGGCGGCGGCGACGGCCAGGGCGGGTATGAGCGCCGCCGTGCCAACAGTGGCCGCGAGCACTCGCGTACGGCCCGATATCCGATATGTCACGAAGTTCCCCCTATGAACGCTGGTCGGCGCTTGGTCCTGCGCCTCCCTCGACCCGCCGCGCACCGAGAAGGTTGCACGCGCGTCGCACGAGCGGAAGTTCGAGGGAGCATACACAGGTACGAGAGCCGGCACGCCTCGCGGTCAGACCGGCCGACCGGAACCGTCGGGCAGGGTCATGGCGAGTTGCACGCTCTCGACTCCGTCGGCGACGCGGGAGAGGTACCCGGCGCCATCGCCGATGAGATAACAGGGCTTGCCGCCCTCGCCCGCCCAGGGCAGCAGCCGCGGGCCACTCATACCGTGGGCACCCATGACGCCGCCCCTCAGACGGCGAAGACCACGGACACCAATGACTGAGCACACGATCCCGAAAGCGAGAGCCCTGAGTGGTTGGCGGAAGTCGTCCTACAGCGGCACCGAGTCGAACAGCCGCCTAGAAGTCCTCCACAACCACCCCGCCGGCGTCCCGGTCCGCGACTCCAGGCCCCCCCAGGGCCCGGCGCTGCTCTTCAACACCACCGACTGGTCGGCGTTCACCACGGCGGTCAAGCCCGGCACGCGCTGAAACCAGGGGCGCGCTCGATCCGTCCAGGTCCGCCGGACTTCGGCTGTCAGGGGGCGTTCAAGCGGCCTGGTGGTGCGGAGTGAGTTCGATGGTCAGGTCGGCGTCGAGGGCGCGCGCCAAACGCCGCAGGAGCGGGATGGTGGGTACGGTACCGCCGCCTTCGATCCGGGAGATCTGGGGCTGCTTCATGCCGCAGCGTTCGGCGAGTTCGGTCTGGGACAGGCCCAGGGCGGTGCGTCGATCGTAGATCAACTGGCCGAGGTCGTGAGCGAGTTCGGCTTCCTCGTACAGGCGGTCGTACTCCGTGTTCTCCTCCACCGCTTCATTGAGGAGCTTGCGGTGGCGGCGAGTCTTCCACTCGGCGTGATTCATGACAGCTCCTCCTTGATCGGGCGGCTGTAGATGTCGTGTTCGCTCGCCGGCACGTGGCCGGCCTCGCAGGCGGCCTGCACGGCATGGGCGCGCTTGACCTCCGCGTCCTCCCGCATCTTCGACTTGCGGAAGACGGTCAGCAGAACGACCCGCCGGTCGGGCGCGAGCCAGTAGGTGATGCGCTGGGCGTTGTCGCCGAGGTCGAAGCGCAATTCACGGAGCTTGCCGCCGAGGTGGCGGGAGTAGGGCTCTGCGAGGGTGGTCGCGTTCTCCGCGAGACGGTCGACCTTCTGCTCGGCCATGACGTAGTGGTGGGCGGGTAGGTTCTCCAGCCAGAGGCGGACCTCGGGCTCGATCTCGATGGTGTACCGCTCACCGGCCATAGCTTCAATGTTATATGGCTCAGATATTATACGCCATGGCCCGCCCAGCTCGTGCGGCGAAGGTGAGCAGAATGAGGCCCCTGGCGCCGGACAGCGGCTCACGCCAGGTCGAGTTCCTCGCGGGCTTCGCTCGCCCAGTGCAGTACCCCGGCGGAATCCGTGGCCTCGGCCAGTTCTGTGGCCTCCTTCAGGAGGGATGCCGCGTCGGCTCGGCGGTCCTGTCGGGCGGCGAGGTAGGCCAGGCCGATGAGGTTCGCCGCGACGCCCGGCAGGAACTGGAGCTCCCGGCGCAGCCGCGTGGACTCCTCAAGGTGTCCCCGGGCCTCCTCCAGCCGGCCGGCCATGTGCTCGGTGAAGCCCAGGTGCCGCAGTGCGTAGGACGCCGTCAGCCGGTCCCCGGCCTGGTTGGCGAGGTCGAGTGAGCGTCGGAAAGCGGCTACCGCGGCTTCCATGTCGTCCCGGACGACTTGATGGAAGGCGCCGATCCAGAAGAGGGCCTCTCCTTCCCCCCGCACGTCACCGAGCGCCCCGTACAGCTCCGCCGCGCGCTCGAACAGCTCCAGCTCTCGTGCGTTCTCCACCCGCTCCTGCAGGAAGCGGGCGTGGATCAGGCGGCCACGCGCCAGAGCGAGGTCGGCCTCGACCGCGTCGAGACCGGCCTCCGCGGCCGCCGGCGCACTGCTGTCACCACCGAAGACGGCGCGTTCGTAGAGGAGACCGGCCTGCTCGATGCGCGCGTCCGTAGTCATGTGGTGATCGTACGACCGCTGTTGGGCACGTCAGCCCGGAACTCCCCGGTCCAGATGCGTAGCCGCGAACATCCGTAGCACCGCCGGGAGTACGACCACCGAGGGACCGGGGGATGCCAGGGCCTTCGCCAGGTCGGATTCCAGGGTGTCCGGGGTCGTGCGGATGCCCGGGACGCCGAAGGACTCGGCGAGGGCCGCGTAGTCGGGGCGGGTCAGCTCTGTTGCCGTGGGGCGGCCGAAGGCGTCGGTCATGTACTCGCGGAGGATGCCGTAGCCGCCGTCGTCGATGATGAGCCAGGTGACGGGGAGGTCGTACTGGCGGGCGGTGGCGAGTTCGGCGATGGAGTAGAGGGCGCCGCCGTCGCCGGAGACGGCGAGGACGGGGCGGGTGGGGTCGGCCGCGGCGGCGCCGAGGGCCGCGGGGAAGCCGTAGCCGAGGCCGCCGGCGCCCTGGGCCGAGTGCATGGTGTTGGCGCCCCGGGGGTCGAAGGCCGACCAGGCCCAGTAGGACAGGATCGTCATGTCCCAGAAGGACGGGGAGGCGGCGGGCAGGGCACGGCGGACCGAGGCGAGGACCGCCTGTTCGAGGGTGAGGTCCTGGGCCTCGATGCGGGCGTGGACCCGGGTCAGGACCTCCTGGGCCCGGTCGGGGGCGGTCGGGTCGTCGCGTTCGTCGACCGTTTCCAGCAGGGCCTGGAGGGCCAGGCGGGCGTCGGCGTGGATGCCCAGGGCCGGGTGGTTGGACTCCAGTTTGCCGAGGTCGGCCTCGATCTGGATGACCCGGCCGCGGGGCTTGAACGTGTGGTAGTTGGAGGAGAGTTCGCCCAGGCCGGAGCCCACCACGAGCAGGACGTCGGCGTCCTCCAGGAAGTCCGTGGTGTGGCGGTCCTCCAGCCAGGACTGGAGGGACAGGGGGTGGTTCCAGGGGAACGCGCCCTTGCCGCCGAAGGTGGTGACCACCGGGGCCGACAGACGCTCGGCCAGTGCGCGCAGCTTGCCCGAGGCGTCCGCGCGGACCACTCCGCCGCCCGCGATGATCGCCGGGCGGGAGGATGAAGACAGCAAATGGGCTGCCAGGGCCGTGAGTTCGGGGCGTGGGACCAGGTCGTCCGGAAGGGCGTCGGGGGCTGTGACGACGGGAAGCTCCGTCGGTGCGAGCAGGACGTCCTGGGGGATCTCCACCCACACCGGGCCGTGCGGTGCCGTGAGCGCCGACTTCCAGGCCTCGGCGATCGCGGAGGGGATCTGGGACTGGGTGCGGGCCGTGTGGACCGACTTGACGACGCCCCGGAACGAGGCCGCCTGGTCGGGGAGTTCGTGCAGGTAGCCGTGGCGGCCGCCGCCCAGGCCGGCCGTCGGGACCTGGCTGCTGATCGCCAGCACGGGGGCGGAGGCGGCCGCCGCCTCCTGGAGCGCGGCGAGCGAGGTGAGCGCGCCGGGGCCCGTGGAGAGGAGCAGGGGCGCGGCCTCGCCGGTGACACGGCCGTACGCGTCCGCCGCGAAGCCCGCGTTGTTCTCCACCCGCAGGCCGATGTAGCGCAGGGGGGAGCGGCCGAGGGCGTCGAACATGCCGAGCGCGTGCTGGCCGGGCAGGCCGAAGACGGTCGTCGCGCCCAGCCCGGCCAGGGTCTCCACGACCAGGTCTCCGCCGATGCGCCCCGGGGGTGGATTCAGGGCGGCGGCCGTCTGGGCGGGCGTCGGGCGGAGTTCCAGGTCGTGGTCGTGCGTCACTTCTCGCGCGCCTCGGCAATCTGTCGGCTCATGATCGTGGTCAGTTCGTAGGCGGTGTGGGAGGCCGCCACCGAGGTGATCTCCGCGTGGTCGTACGCGGGGGCGACCTCGACGACGTCCGCCGACACCAGGTTGCACGAGGCCAGCCCGCGCAGGATCTCCAGCAGCTCGCGGGAGGTCATGCCGCCGGCCTCCGGGGTGCCGGTGCCGGGGGCGTGGGCCGGGTCGAGGCAGTCGATGTCGATGGAGATGTACAGCGGGCGGTCGCCGATGCGCTGGCGCAGCTGGTCGGCGACCTCGTCGGCGCCCCGGCGGTAGACGTCGGCGGAGGTGACGATGCCGAAGCCCATCTTCTCGTCGTCGGTGAGGTCCTGCTTGCCGTACAGCGGGCCGCGGGTGCCGACGTGGGAGAGGGCCGAGGTGTCGAGGATGCCCTCCTCCACCGCCCGGCGGAACGGGGTGCCGTGCGTGTACTCGGCGCCGAAGTAGGTGTCCCAGGTGTCGAGGTGGGCGTCGAAGTGGAGCAGCGCGACCGGGCCGTGCTTCTTCGCGACCGAGCGGAGCAGGGGCAGGGCGATGGTGTGGTCGCCGCCGAGGGTCATCAGGCGGGCGCCGGTGCCGAGGAGGTCGTCGGCGGCGGCCTCGATGGTGTCCACGGCCTCGTTGATGTTGAACGGGTTGACGGCGATGTCGCCGCCGTCCGCGACCTGCGCGAGGGCGAAGGGGGAGGCGTCCTGCGCGGGGTTGTAGGGGCGCAGCAGACGGGAGGCCTCGCGGATGGCGTTGCCGCCGAAGCGGGCGCCGGGCCGGTACGAGACGCCCGAGTCGAACGGCACGCCCACGACGGCGACGTCAGCGGTGCCGACCTCGTCGAGGCGGGGCAGCCGGGCGAAGGTGGCCGGGCCGGCGTACCGCGGGACGCGGGAGGAGTCGACGGGGCCGCGGGGCGTCTCGTTGCTGCTCATGGGGTGTGCCTTCTTTCTTGCGCTTCGTCGCGCTTGTGCTGCTTCGTTCCGACCCTACTGGTGAGCCGCCGGTGTCGGCTCGGACGCGCGTTCGGACCGGCGGGCGGATGGGCCGCCTAGCCGCTGGGCCGCCGGGCCGCTGGGCGCCGGGGTGTTCTGGCCGGCCGGGCCCGTCCGTCGGGCCTTCGACGACGAGACTAGGTGGCCGGAAAGCGGCTGCGAAGTGTACGTTTCATCCATTCGAGCCGTATCGGATGGAGGAAACGCACACCATGCCGGATCCTGCCTCCCCGACCTCCCCGGCCTCTCCTGTCGTCCCGCCCACGCCGGGGATCCCGCTGTCGGCGCTGCTGGGCCGGGAGGACCTCGCGCTGCGGCAGATCGCCGGGCCCACCGGCCCGGACCTGGTGATCCACGCGGCCCACGCCTCGGAGATGGCCGACCCGTACCCGTACCTGCTGGGCGGCGAGCTGCTGCTGACGGCGGGGGTGCACGTCCCGGACACGGCGGTCCGGGAGCCGACCGGGACGGGGGCGGCGGTCGGGGGGCCGGCCGAGACGAGAACGACCGGGCCTGGGGCGACCTGGGCGGGGGCGACCGGGACGCGGGCGACCGGGACGGGAGCGGCCAGGACGGGGACCGCCGAGACGAGAGCGGCCGCCCAGGATGCCCTGGGCCCGGACGCCACCGCCCCGGACGCCCCAGGCCCGGACGCCACCGCCCCGGATGCCCCGAGCCCGGATGCCCCGGGCCCGGGGTCGTACTTCGACACCTACGTCTCCCGGATCGTCGCCGCCGGTGGCGCCGCCCTCGGCTTCGGGCTCGCACCGCTCCACGACACGGTGCCGCCCGCGCTCGTCGCGGCCTGCGAGGCGTACGGCCTGCCGCTGCTGGAGGTCCCGCCGCAGACGACGTTCTCGGGGGTGGCCCGCGCGGTCTGGCAGCTGATGGCCCGCGCCCGCATGGCGGAACTGCGCCGGGTCACCGACGCCCAGCAGGGCCTCGCGGCGGCCGCCGCCCGGCCCGACCCGGTCCCCTCGGTCCTGCGCCGGCTCGCCCAGCGTCTTACGGGCCGCGCGGTCCTGTACGGCCCCGACGGCACGGAGGTCGCGAGCGCGGGCCGGGAGCCGGCGGAGGAGGTGGGCGCGGCCCTGGCGGAGCTGACGGCGGTCGTCCGGCCCCGCCCGGACCACCCGCAGCCCCCCGCCTCCGCGACCGACACCCTCGCCGAGACCCACCTCTCGGCCTACGCCCTCGGTGCCGGGGACGGCTTCGTCCTCGGCGTGGCGACCGTCCACCGGGACCCCGGCGACCACACCATCGCCTCCGTCGCCGCCGTGCTGCTCTCCCTCCTCACCGGCGAGCACCACAGCGGGGCCGGTACGGCGCGCTCCTCGGCGCTCGTACGGCTGCTGCTCGGGGCGCCGCCCGAGGAGGTCGCCCCCTTGCTCGGAGCGGGCCGGTGGGTCGTCGTGCACGCCCGCCCGGAGCGCCGGCTCCCGGACGCGGTGGCCGCCTCCGCCCTGGGCGCGGCGCTGGGCTCCCCGCTGCTCGACCTCGCGCACGACGTCGTACGGCTCCTGGTGCCGGCCGAGCGGCGGCCGAACGGCCCGCAGCCCGGCTGGACCCTCGGGGTCAGCTCGGCCGTCGAGCCGCCGGAGTGGCCGGCGGCCGACACCCAGGCGGCGCACGCCCTGGCCCGCGCCCGCGCCACCCGCGCCCCCCTGGTCCGGCACGGCGACCGCACGGCCCTGGACGACCTGGTGCCGGGGGCCGACGCGGAGGCGCACGCCCAGGCGCTCCTCGCACCCCTCGCAGGCCACCCGGCGCTGCCCGGGACGCTGCGCACCTGGCTGTCGCTGCACGGCAGTTGGGACCGTACGGCGGTGGCGCTCCAGGTGCACCGCAACACCGTGCGGCAGCGGATCGCCCGCTGTGCGGCGCTGCTGGACGCCGACCTGGACGATCCGGACGTACGGATGGAACTGTGGTTCGCGCTGCGGAAACACTGAGTGCTGAGCCGAGTGAGTCGTGTCCCAGCGC
Source organism: Streptomyces sp. L2 (assembly GCF_004124325.1). Classification (NCBI taxonomy): domain Bacteria; kingdom Bacillati; phylum Actinomycetota; class Actinomycetes; order Kitasatosporales; family Streptomycetaceae; genus Streptomyces; species Streptomyces sp. L2. Next base: position 5,171,119 of record NZ_QBDT01000001.1, on the reverse strand, counting down.
TCGATATGGCGGAGACGCGCCCCCGTGGGCTGCCTCACAATGGGAGGCATGCCGATATCCGGGACACCCAGCCGCGCCCAGCTCGTCGACCACCTGGTGAGGACCCGTATCGCGGGCGACGTCGCCACGCCCCGCGAGAACAACCTCTCCCACTACCGCAGGCTGGCCAACGGCGACCGGAACTTCTGGCTCGGCCTGGAGCTGGGTGAGCGCTGGACGGACGAGCAGGACGTGCTCGCGGTGATGGCGGAGCGGGTGGGTGTCAGCGACGACCCGGAGCACCGGTACGGGCAGGACACCATCGACCCGGAGCTGACGGTCGACGCCCTGGAGCGGCTCGGGCGCCGACTGCGCAAGGCGGCCGACGCCCGGCAGCGGGTGCTGTTCGCCACCGGCCACCCCGGCGGCCTGCTGGACGTGCACCGCGCCACGGCCGCCGCGCTGCGCACCGCCGGCTGCGAGATCGTCGTCATCCCGGACCGGCTGCAGACGGACGAGGGGTACGTCATGCAGTTCGCCGACGTGGCCGTCCTGGAGCACGGCGCCAGCCTCTGGCACACGCACTCCGGTGAGCCGATGCGCGCCATTCTGACGGCACTTGAGCGCGAGGGCCGCCCGCTGCCGGACCTCGTGGTCGCCGACCACGGCTGGGCGGGATACGCGGCCCAGCACGGCGTCGACGCCGCCGGCTACGCCGACTGCAACGACCCGGCACTCTTCCTCGCCGAGTCCGAGGGCACCCTCCAGGTCGCCGTCCCCCTGGACGACCACGTCGTCAGCCCCCGCTACTACGACCCGATGACCGCCTACCTCCTGTCGGAGGCGGGCCTGGCCTGACCGCCCCGGGCTCTGCTCGGTTCAAGATCAGATCTACCCCAACAACAAGCAAGATCATCGCAAAGTTCTGGGCGGCGAACCCCCTCAAAATGGTCTCTACGGACCAGCAATTCCTCTCTTGTTCTGCTGGGAGTCGACTAGTTTCGACGCGGCCCTGACATGACCGCCAGGGCCCACAACAGAACACAAAACGGGAGAAACCATGCGGAAGCTGGCAGTGGGCGCCATCACGGCGGCCCTCTTCGCTGCGGGGGCAGGAACCGCGTTCGCCGCCTCTTGGCACACCATTCCGACCCTGTCGACCGGGGGTGGCAAGTTCTACGCCGGGCAGTACAAGTTCTGGCCGTCGGGCCAGCACCACGGTGCTTTCGAGTGGAAGGGCAAGCTCCAGGACACCGACAAGGGTGACGGGCACAACGTGTACATGCAGGTGAAGGTCGAGGGCCACAGCTGGAGCCGGTACAACGGCAAGCAGAAGAAGACCGTGCCGCTGGACTACTACAACTGGGACGGCGCCGAGCAGTACACCGAGGACGCCTACATACGCGTGTGCCGGGACAAGGGTTCCTTCCACCCGGACAACTGCTCCGTGACCAAGCACTACAAGCGGTAGCGGCGATCCACCGGTGAGACCATGGGGCCCAGGTGCGAACCTGGGCCCATCCGCTTCTTGGGGGAAGTCATCACTACGTCAGAAATTCTGTCTGCCACGGGAGTTGACCTCTCCTACGGCAGTCACCTCGCCGTGCGCGATGCGCATCTGTCGGTCGCGCGAGGGGAAGTGGTCGCGATCACCGGGCAGAGTGGGTCGGGGAAGTCGTCGCTGCTCTACTGCCTGGCCGGAGTTCTGCCGGCGGGGCGGGGGCGGGTGTGTTTCAAGGGGCGGGTGCTCGCGGACCTCGACGACGAGCAGATCAGTTCGCTGCGCCGGGAGAGCTTCGGATTCGTGTTCCAGTACGGGGAATTGCTGCCCGAACTGACCATCGAGGAGAACACCGCGCTCCCCCTCCGCCTCGCGGGGCAGCGCAAGAAGCCCGCACTGGCGGCGGCAGGCGTGGTGCTGGACCGTCTCGGACTCGGCGAGCTGCGGGAACGGCGGCCCTCACAGGTGTCCGGCGGCCAGAGCCAGCGCGTCGCCGTGGCCCGGGCGCTGGTCCACCGCCCGGCCGTCGTCTTCGCCGACGAGCCGACGGGCTCGCTGGACAGCGCCAACGCCTCCGCCGTGCTGGAGGAGTTCCTGGACCTGGCACGCTCCCAGGGCACCGCCGTCGTCCTGGTGACGCATGACCCTGCGGTCGCCGCGCGGGCCGACAGCCGTTACACGATGGCCGACGGCGTCCTCACCCCGCGGGAGGCGGTGTGAGGGAGCTCCTGCTCGGCCTGCGCCTGCTGTCCGGTGCCGGCCGGGGCAACCGCGTCCGCTTCTTCCTGATGGCGGCGGGCAGTTCGCTCGGTGTGTGCTGCCTCGCCCTCGTCCTGACCATCCCGGCGATCCTCGACGCGCACGACGGCCGGGCCGCGGCCCGCGAGCCCCGGACGACGTCGGCCCGGCACGCGGGGCCCGGCGCCACGCTCGTCCTGGAGCGGACGGACCCGCACGGATCCAGTCCGTTCACCCGGGTCTTCATCGCCGCGGGCAGCCACGGCGACCGGACCCCGCCGCCCGGGCTCGGCGAACTCCCCGGCCCCGGACAGCTGTTCGTCTCCCCGCGGCTGCACGTCCTGCTGCGCTCCGAACCCGCCCTCAAGGGACTCCTGCCGGGCCGCGAGAAGGGCCTCATCGGCCCGGCCGGCCTCGCGGATCCCGACGAGCTGTACGCCTACGTCGGCACGACCCGGTCCCGGATCACCGGCGATCCCGACACCGCGGCCCTGAAATCCTTCGGCTACCCCTACGCCCCGGTCCCCGTCGTCGACCCCTCCACCCTCACCAACCTCCGCTTCGCCCTGGCCACCCTGGTCCTGCTCCCGCTGGCCGTCTTCCTCTCGGTCTGCGCCCGGCTCTCCGCGGCCAGCCGCACCCGCCGGCTCGCCTCGCTGCGCCTGCTGGGCCTGAGCACCCGGGGCACCCAGCGCGTGAACGCCGCCGAGACCGTCGCCGCGGCGCTGCTCGGCTCACTCGTCGGACTCGGGGAGTACTGGATCCTCAACCAGGTCATGTCCCGCTCCGGCCTGCCCGCCCTGCGCTGGTATCCGGCCGACGGCGCCCTGTCCTGGACGACTGTCGCCCTCTGCCTCCTCGGCTGCCCGGCGCTGGCCTGGTTCACCGGCCGGGCGAGCGCCCGCAAGGCCGCGGCGGATCCGCTGGCGGTACGGCGGACGGCCGTACCGAAGCCGCCGCGCAGGTGGGGCGGCCTGCTGCTGGTCACCGGGCTCGGCGTCGTCACGGGCTACTGCGCGACCGGGCTCACGAGCCACCCCGCCACGAGCGACGGCGTGAACGGGCTCCTCGTCGTGGCCGGCGTGCTGCTCACCGGCGCCGGACTCGTCCTGACCCTCCCGTGGCTGTCGTACCTGCTCGCCCGGAAGGTGGCCGGCACCACGCAGTCCCTGACGCTGAATCTGGCGATGCGCCGCACCGAGGTCGAACCGGGCAGCACCATGCGCGTCGTCACCGGACTCGTGCTGCTCGTGTTCGCCGCGTCCCTCGCCCAGGGCGTGCTGATCGAGTTCGAGGAGGTCAGCAGGCCGAGCAATCCCGTCCAGGACTACTCCCTGCCGCTCTCGGCCGTCACCGGGCAGGAGCAGAGCCGGCTGACCGGACTGCCGGGGGTACGCGCCCACGCCGTCACGATGGACTCCTGGACCGACCCCCGGGCATCGGACGTGCCGACCCAGGCCACCGCGCTGATCGCCACCTGCGCCCAGTTGTCCCGGCTGGTCGAGCGGGCCGACGGCTGCGAGGAGGGGCGGGTCATGCGCCTGGTCGATCCGAACAGCGCCGCCGACCCGGACATCCGCCCGGGAGCCGCGTTCCCGTTCCACCTGCGTGAGGGACGGCGCCAGGTGTCCCTGAAGCTCACGATCCCGGCCGCCACGGTCGTTTTCCGCCCCTACGACCCCTCCGCGGTGGGCGGCGCGTCGGTGATCCTGCCGCCGTCGGCGCTGCCCGCGCGCGCCCGGCCGCAGTCGGGTGCGTTCGTCCTGGACAGCACCTCCGACCCGGGCACGGTCCGCTCGGTCCTCGACGGCATCGGCGCGGTCGCGCCCACCGTCGCCGTGGAGCCGGTCGGCGTCAACGTCGACAGCCTCCAGCAGATCGCGGTCATCGAGACGCTGCTGGTCCTCGGCATGATCATGGGAATGGTGATCGGCGTCGGGGCGTTCCTGGTCTCCGTGACGGACCGGGCCGTCGAACGCCGGGCGCAGATCACGGCGATCACCCTCATCGGGGCCCGGACCCGCACCCTCCGGGCGGTGCAGAGCACCCAGGTGGTGCTCCCGCTGACCATCGGCCTGGTCCTCGCCCTGGTGAGCGGCAAGCTCGCCGAGTCCGGCTATCTCGTCACCGGGGGCGGCGCGGTCCGCTGGGACTTCGCCGGGATCCCGCTGCTGGCGTGCGCGGCACTGGGCGTGGTGGTCGCGGCGACGCTGGGCACCCTGCCTCTGGTGGGCAGGCGCATCGACCCGGAGCTGATCCGCAGGGACTGAAGCCCCCCGGGGGAGGGGGTGGTCGGCGGGGGACGCCGGCCATGCCCTCCTGGACGGTGTGGTCAGCGGGGGACGCGGACCACGCCCTCCTGGATGACCGTGATGGCGAGGCGGCCGTCCTGGGTGTAGATGCGGGCCTGGCCGAGGCCGCGGCCGCCGTGGGCCGACGGGGACTCCTGGTCGTACAGGAGCCACTCGTCGGCGCGGAACGGGCGGTGGAACCACATAGCGTGGTCCAGGGAGGCGCCGACCACGTCGCCGACGGCCCAGCCGCCGCGCCCGTGCGCGAGCAGGACCGAGTCGAGCAGGGTCATGTCGGAGACGTAGGTGGCGAGGACGACGTGCAGCAAGGGGTCGTCGTCGAGCTTGCCGTTGGTGCGGAACCACACCTGCGAGTGCGGCTCGCGCGGCTCGCCGAAGCTGCCGTACGGCGGCTCGTCGACGTAGCGCAGGTCGATCGCCTCGCGCGCCTCCAGGAAACGTTCGACGACCTCGGGGCCGAGGTGGCCGTAGCCGCGCAGGCGTTCCTGCGAGGTGGGCAGGGTCGCCGGGTCGGGTGAGGCCGGCATCGGCGCCTGGTGGTCCAGGCCCTCCTCGTACGTCTGGAAGGACGCCGAGAGGTGGAAGATCGGCTTGCCGTGCTGGACGGCGACGACGCGGCGCGTGGTGAACGAGCGGCCGTCGCGGATGCGGTCGACCGTGTAGACGATCGGCGCGCCCGGGTCGCCGGGGCGCAGGAAGTAGGCGTGCAACGAGTGGGCGGGCCGGTCGGCGGGGACCGTGCGCCCGGCGGCGACCAGCGCCTGCGCCGCGACCTGCCCGCCGAAGACGCGGGGTACGACGGCGGAGCGGGACTGGCCGCGGAAGATGTTCTCCTCGATCTGCTCCAGGTCGAGCAGATCGAGGAGATCCTGGAGTGCCTGGCTCATGGGATCTAGTTGTACAGGCCAGCGATGACCCGTGGTCCTACAGGCCCATGTCCTTCGCGATGATCGTCTTCATGATTTCGCTGGTGCCGCCGTAGATGCGGTTGACGCGGTTGTCCGCGTACAGGCGGGCGATCGGGTACTCGTTCATGTAGCCGTAGCCGCCGTGCAGCTGGAGGCAGCGGTCGATGACGCGGTGGGCGACCTCGGTGCAGAACAGCTTCGCGGAGGCGGCCTCGGCGGGGGTCAGCTCACCGGCGTCCAGCGCCTCGGTCGCGCGGTCGGCGACGGCCTCGGCGGCGTCCACCTCGGCCTGGCAGGCAGCCAGCTCGAACTTGGTGTTCTGGAAGTGGGCGACCGGCTTGCCGAAGACGGTGCGCTCCCGCACGTACTCCTTGGCGAAGCGGACGGCGGCCTTGGCCTGCGCGTAGGCGCCGAAGGCGATGCCCCAGCGCTCGGACGCCAGGTTGTGGCCGAGGTAGTAGAAGCCCTTGTTCTCCTCGCCCAGCAGGTCCTCGACCGGCACCTTCACGTCGACGAACGCCAGCTCGGCGGTGTCGGAGGTGCGCAGGCCCAGCTTGTCCAGCTTGCGGCCGATGGAGTAGCCCTCGGACTTGGTGTCCACGGCGAACAGGGAGATGCCGTGGCGGCGGTCCTCGGCGGTCGGCGCGGAGGTCCGGGCGCAGACGATGACCTTGTCGGCGTGCACACCGCCGGTGATGAAGGTCTTGGCGCCGTTGAGGACGTAGTGCGTGCCGTCCTCGGAGAGCTTGGCGGTGGTCTTCATGCCCGCGAGGTCGGAGCCGGTGCCCGGCTCCGTCATCGCGATGGCCCACATCTCCTCGCCGGTGACGAACTTCGGCAGGAACCGCTTCTTCTGCTCGTCCGTGGCCAGCATCTTGATGTACGGCAGGGCGAGCAGCACGTGCACACCGGAGCCGCCGAACTGCACACCCGCGCGCGCGGTCTCCTCGTACAGGACGGCCTCGAACTTGTGGCTGTCCATGCCGGCGCCACCGAACTCCTCGGGCACGTTGATGCCGAAGATGCCCAGCTCACCGAGCTTGTAGTAGAAGTCGCGCGGGGCCTGCCCGGCCGCGAACCACTCGTCGTAGACGGGAACGACCTCGGCCTCGATGAAGGCGCGAAGGGTCTCCCGGAACGCCTCGTGATCCTCGTTGAAAACCGTACGGCGCACTGACGCCCACCTCCACGTACCTTGGCTGGACAGCCCCTGTCTAAGCGCTTGCTCACACAAAGGTACCGGCGAGTAGTACAAGGAGTAAAGAACCGATCCTCGTAACCCCGGTCACGCACACCCCCCAGGGGCGCGGGGAACTGCGCGAGAACCACGACCCACCCGCAGCCGCCGACGACAGACCAGCCACCCCACCCGGAAGGCGAAAGGGGGGCACGGGGCGAAGCCCCGCACCCCTCCCGGCTCAGCCCGCCGCAGCGAACGCACCCCGCGCCATCCGGTGCAGCAACCCCGCCATGGCCCCCCGCCCAGGGATCGTGCCGGCACGACCAAGGTGTGGCGTCGAGTTCAGCAGCCCGAACACCGAATGCACGGCCGACCGCGCCGCAGGCTCCCGCAGCCCGGGATACACCTCCCGCACCACCTGCACCCACAGCTCGACGTACTGCCGCTGCAACTGCCGCACCAGCTTCCGGTCGCTGTCGCGCAGGCGATCCAGCTCGCGGTCGTGCAGGGTGATGAGGGGGCGGTCGTCGAGGGCGAAGTCGATGTGGCCCTCAATGAGGGAGTCGAGCACCGCGGCGGGGTCCGCCGCACCGTCGGCCTCCGCCCCGGCCGCCGCCTCCGCCTCCGCAAGGCGCCGCTTCGCGCCCGTCAGGAGCTGCCCGCTGATGCCCACGAGCAGCTCGGCGAGCATGGCGTCCTTGCCGGGGAAGTGCCGGTAGAGGCCGGGGCCGCTGATGCCGACGGCGGCGCCTATCTCGTCGACCCCGACACCGTGGAAGCCGCGCTCGGCGAACAGCCGGGCGGCCTCCTTCAGGATCTGCTCGCGCCGGGTGGGGGCGTCGGTTCTGGTGACCATGCCGCCAATTCTAGACAGGGAGGTTAGCGGTCGTTAACCTGTGAGGAATGGTTAACGCTCATTAACAGTCGACCACTGGGTGAGGGGTACCGCAGGATGCACGAGGCACCGGAGCTTCACAGCGCGGCTGATCCCGCGTCGGAGGCCTGGCGGGGCAATGAAAAGGCCCACCTCGCCCTCGTCGAGGAGCTGCGCGGCAAGCTGGCCGCGGTGGCGCTCGGCGGCGGCGAGCGGGCGAGGTCCAGGCACACCGCGCGCGGCAAGCTGCTGCCGAGGGACAGGGTGGACACCCTGCTCGACCAGGGCTCGCCGTTCCTGGAACTGGCGCCGCTGGCCGCCGACGGGATGTACGACGGCCAGGCCCCGGCCGCCGGTGTGATCGCCGGTATCGGGCGGGTCAGCGGGCGCGAGTGCGTGATCGTCGCGAACGACGCCACCGTCAAGGGCGGCACGTACTACCCGATGACGGTGAAGAAGCACCTGCGCGCCCAGGAGGTGGCCCTGGAGAACCGCCTCCCCTGCCTGTACCTGGTCGACTCCGGCGGCGCGTTCCTGCCGATGCAGGACGAGGTCTTCCCCGACCGCGAGCACTTCGGGCGGATCTTCTACAACCAGGCCCGCATGTCGGGCGCCGGCATCCCGCAGATCGCGGCGGTCCTCGGCTCCTGCACGGCCGGCGGGGCGTACGTGCCGGCGATGAGCGACGAGGCCGTGATCGTCCGCAACCAGGGCACGATCTTCCTGGGCGGCCCACCCCTGGTGAAGGCGGCCACCGGCGAGGTCGTGACCGCCGAGGAGCTGGGCGGCGGCGAGGTGCACTCCCGCACCTCGGGCGTCACCGACCACCTCGCCGAGGACGACGCGCACGCGCTCAGGATCGTCCGGAACATCGTCGCCACGCTCCCGGCCCGGCGGTCCCTGCCCTGGGAGGTCGTGCCGGCCGTCGAGCCGAAGGTGGACCCGGCCGGGCTGTACGGCGCGGTGCCGGTGGACTCCCGCACCCCCTACGACGTGCGGGAGGTCATCGCGCGCGTGGTCGACGGCTCGCGGTTCGCCGAGTTCAAGAGCGAGTTCGGGCAGACGCTGATCACCGGCTTCGCCCGGATCCACGGACACCCGGTGGGAATCGTCGCCAACAACGGCATCCTGTTCGGCGAGTCCGCCCAGAAGGGCGCCCACTTCATCGAGCTGTGCGACCAGCGCGGCATCCCGCTGGTGTTCCTGCAGAACATCTCCGGCTTCATGGTCGGCAAGGACTACGAGGCGGGCGGCATCGCCAAGCACGGCGCCAAGATGGTGACGGCGGTGGCGTGCACGCGCGTGCCGAAGCTGACCGTCGTCGTCGGCGGGTCGTACGGCGCGGGCAACTACTCGATGTGCGGCCGGGCCTACTCCCCCCGATTCCTGTGGATGTGGCCCAACGCCAAGATCTCCGTCATGGGCGGCGAGCAGGCCGCCTCCGTCCTCGCCACCGTCAAGCGCGACCAGTTGGAGGCGCGCGGCGAGGAGTGGGCGGCTCAGGACGAGGACGCCTTCAAGGCGCCGATCCGCGCCCAGTACGAGCGGCAGGGCAACGCCTACTACGCCACCGCCCGGCTGTGGGACGACGGCGTGATCGACCCCCTGGAAACCCGTCAGGTGCTCGGGCTCGCCCTGACCGCCTGTGCCAACGCGCCTCTGGGAGACCCCCAGTTCGGCGTCTTCCGGATGTGAGGACAGGAACCGTGTTCGACACAGTGCTGGTCGCCAACCGGGGCGAGATCGCCGTCCGGGTGATGCGGACGCTGCGTGCCATGGGCGTGCGTTCGGTGGCGGTCTTCTCCGACGCCGACGCCGACGCACGGCACGTGCGCGAGGCCGACACGGCGGTCCGGATCGGCCCGCCGTCCGCGACGGAGAGCTATCTGTCCATCGACAACATCCTTCAGGCCGCCGCCCGTTCCGGCGCGCAGGCCGTCCACCCGGGGTACGGGTTCCTCGCCGAGAACGCGGCCTTCGCGCGGGCGTGCGAGGAGGCCGGGCTGGTGTTCATCGGCCCGTCGGCGGACGCGATCACCCTGATGGGTGACAAGATCCGCGCCAAGGAGACGGTGAAGGCGGCCGGGGTCCCGGTCGTGCCCGGCTCCAGCGGCAGCGGGCTGACGGACGAGCAGCTCGCCGAGGCGGCCCGCGAGATCGGGACGCCGGTGCTGCTGAAGCCGTCGGCCGGCGGTGGCGGCAAGGGCATGCGCCTGGTGCGGGATGCCGAGAAGCTGGCGCAGGAGATCGCCGCCGCCCGCCGCGAGGCCCGCGCCTCCTTCGGCGACGACACGCTCCTGGTCGAGCGCTGGGTGGACACCCCCCGGCACATCGAGATCCAGGTGCTGGCGGACGGCCACGGCAACGTGGTCCACCTGGGCGAGCGCGAGTGCTCGCTGCAGCGCCGCCACCAGAAGATCATCGAGGAGGCGCCCAGTGTGCTCCTCGACGAGGAGATCCGGGCCGCGATGGGCGAGGCGGCCGTGCAGGCGGCCCGCTCCTGCGGGTACCGGGGCGCGGGCACGGTGGAGTTCATCGTGCCGGGCGGCACTGTGCCTGTCGGGGGGACACCCCCCGAACCCCCCGTGTCGTCGTTCTACTTCATGGAGATGAACACCCGTCTCCAGGTGGAGCACCCGGTCACCGAGCTGGTCACCGGCGTCGACCTGGTGGAGTGGCAGCTGCGGGTGGCGGCCGGGCAGCATCTGGGCTTCGCCCAGGAGGACATCACCCTCACCGGGCACGCGGTGGAGGCCCGCATCTGCGCGGAGGACCCCGCGCGCGGCTTCCTGCCGTCCGGCGGCACGGTGCTGGCGCTGGCCGAGCCGCAGGGCGACGGTGTCCGCACCGACTCCGGGCTCAGCGAGGGCACCGAGGTCGGCAGCCTGTACGACCCGATGCTGTCCAAGGTGATCGCCTACGGCCCCGACCGCGAGACCGCGCTGCGCAAGCTCCGGTCGGCCCTCGCGGCCACGGTCACGCTGGGCGTGCAGACCAACGCGGGCTTCCTGCGCCGGCTGCTGGCCCATCCGGCGGTCGTGGCGGGCGCGCTGGACACCGGCCTGGTCGAGCGGGTGGTGGACGACCTGGTCTCCACGGACGTACCGGAGGAGGTGTACGAGGCGGCGGCGGCCGTCCGCCTGGACGCCCTCCAGCCGAGCACGGCGGGCTGGACCGACCCGTTCTCGGTGCCGAGCGGCTTCCGTCTCGGCGGCACCCCGAAGCCGCCCGTCTTCCACCTGCGGGCGCAGGACCCGGTGGCGTACACCCCGCGCGGCGCGCACACCGTCACCGGCGACCGGGTGACCGTCACCCTGGACGGCGTCCGGCACACCTTCCACCGGGCCGCCGACTGGCTGGGCCGGGACGGCGACGCCTGGCAGGTCCGCGACCACGATCCGGTGGCCGCGTCCCTCACCGGCGCCGCGCACGCGGGCGCCGACTCCCTCACCGCGCCGATGCCCGGCACGGTGACGGTGGTGAAGGTCGCCGTCGGCGACGAGGTGGCCGCCGGGCAGAGCCTGCTGGTCGTGGAGGCGATGAAGATGGAGCACGTCATCTCCGCGCCGCACGCCGGCACGGTCGCCGAACTGGACGTGACCCCGGGTTCGACGGTCGCGATGGACCAGGTGCTGGCCGTCATCGCACCCACCGAGGAGGCGGCGCAGTGAGCACCGACGGACTGCCGATGACCGTCCCGGCCCCGGACCTCCCCGCCCGGGTGCGGATCTACGAGGTCGGCGCGCGCGACGGGCTGCAGAACGAGAAGGGGGCCGTGCCGACGCCGGTGAAGGCGGAGTTCATCCGCCGGCTGGCCGACGCGGGCCTGACGACGATCGAGGCGACGAGCTTCGTCCACCCCAAGTGGGTGCCCCAACTGGCCGATGCCGAGGACCTGTTCCCGCAGGTCTCCGGCCTCGACGCGGACCTGCCGGTCCTCGTCCCCAACCAGCGCGGCCTGGACCGGGCCCTCGCGCTGGGCGCCCGCGGCATCGCGGTGTTCGCCAGCGCCACCGAGTCCTTCGCCAAGGCCAACCTCAATCGGACGCTGGAGGAGTCCCTCGCCGTGTTCGAGCCAGTGGTCCGCCAGGCCAAGGACGCCGGGGTACGTGTGCGCGGCTACGTCTCGATGTGCTTCGGCGACCCCTGGGAGGGCGGCGTCCCCCTCCCCCAGGTGGTCCGCGTCTGCACGGCCCTGCGCGACATGGGCTGCGACGAACTGAGCCTCGGCGACACGATCGGCGTGGCCACCCCGGGCCATGTGCGCGCGCTGCTCGGGCAGTTGAACGAGGCGGGCGTGGGCACGGACACGATCGGCGTCCACTTCCACGACACGTACGGCCAGGCGCTCGCCAACACGTACGCGGCCCTGCAGCACGGCGTGACCACGGTCGACGCCTCCGCCGGCGGCCTCGGCGGCTGCCCGTACGCCAAGTCCGCCACCGGCAACCTCGCCACCGAAGACCTCGTCTGGATGCTGCACGGCCTCGGCATCGAGACCGGGGTCGACCTCGGCCGTCTGACCGCCACGAGCGTGTGGATGGCCGAACAGCTGGGCCGGCCCAGCCCGTCCCGCACCGTCCGCGCCCTCGGCACAACGACACAGCCCCACAAGGACAAGTGATCAGCATGGACCACCGTCTCAGCCCCGAGCTGGAGGAACTCCGCCGCACGGTGGAGGCGTTCGCGCACGACGTCGTGGCGCCGAAGATCGGCGACTTCTACGAGCGCCACGAGTTCCCCTACGAGATCGTCCGCGAGATGGGCCGCATGGGCCTGTTCGGCCTGCCGTTCCCCGAGGAGTACGGCGGCATGGGCGGCGACTACCTGGCCCTCGGCATCGCCCTGGAGGAACTGGCCCGGGTGGACTCCTCGGTGGCGATCACTCTGGAGGCCGGCGTCTCCCTCGGCGCGATGCCGCTGCACCTGTTCGGCACCGAGGAGCAGAAGCGCGAGTGGCTGCCCCGCCTGTGCTCGGGCGAGATGCTGGGCGCGTTCGGCCTGACCGAGCCGGACGGCGGCAGCGACGCGGGCGCCACCCGCACCACGGCCCGCCTCGCCCCGGACACCAACGAATGGGTGATCAACGGCACCAAGTGCTTCATCACCAATTCGGGCACCGACATCACCGGCCTGGTCACGGTCACCGCCGTCACCGGCCGCAAGCCCGACGGCCGCCCGCGGATCTCGGCGATCATCGTCCCGTCCGGCACTCCGGGCTTCACGGTCGCCGCGCCCTACTCCAAGGTCGGCTGGAACGCCTCCGACACCCGAGAGCTGTCCTTCCAGGACGTCCGCGTCCCGGCGGCCAACCTGCTCGGCGAGGAGGGCCGTGGCTACGCGCAGTTCCTGCGCATCCTGGACGAGGGCCGCATCGCCATCGCCGCCCTCGCCACGGGTCTGGCCCAGGGCTGTGTGGACGAGTCGGTCAAGTACGCCCAGGAGCGGCACGCCTTCGGCAAGCCGATCGGCGCCAACCAGGCGATCCAGTTCAAGATCGCCGACATGGAGCTGAAGGCCCACACGGCCCGGCTCGCCTGGCGCGACGCCGCGTACCGGCTGGTGGCCGGCGAGCCGTTCAAGAAGGAGGCGGCGATGGCCAAGCTGTACTCCTCCACGGTCGCCGTCGACAACGCCCGCGAGGCCACCCAGGTCCACGGCGGCTACGGCTTCATGAACGAGTACCCGGTGGCCCGCATGTGGCGCGACTCCAAGATCCTGGAGATCGGCGAGGGCACGAGCGAGGTCCAGCGGATGCTGATCGCCCGCGAGCTGGGGCTCGCGGGCTGAGCCGAGCCGGCACGCCGAACCGGGCTGACCGCCCGGACCGCCCGGGCGGTCGGCGCCGTCAGCCGGCGGAGGCCAGCTCGTCCGGGGCGTTCAGCAGGCCCTGCGGCAGGTAGGCCGAACGGACGTTCAGGTCCCAGCCGTGCACCTGGACCGCCAGCGCCGCCAGGGCAATGGTCTTCAGCGGGAGCAGGCTCCGGGGCGGCGCGTCCGGGGGCACGCTCTCCCGGTGCTGGACGAGACGCCGCTCCAGCGCCTGCTCGAACGCCGGCTGGTTGTCCTCCAGGAGCACCCGCAACAGCCGCTGGTCCGGCTTCAGTTCACCGAGGGCGTTCAGCAGCAGCGCGCCGTCGAGGCGTTCGTCGACCTCCGGCATGCACAGCGTCCGCGCCGGCCAGTCCCGGGGCAGGTGCCCGGACGCTTCGGTCAGATAGCAGGCGAGGGTGTCCATCTCCGCCAGCTCACCCGGGTCCGAGACGGAGTCCAGCTTCGAGTAGGGCACCCCGTCGCGGATGGCGGGCGCGTGGTCGTTCCGCAGGACGAGCCCGATGGCGCGGTCGCCTTCCCGGACCAGGCCGCTGACCACGCACAGCGCGAAGGCGTCCAGCCAGCCCCCGGCGGTGGACGCGTGCTCCACCACCTCGCCCAAAGCCAGATCCTCGCTGCTGAGGCTCTCTTGGATGAGGGGGAACGGGATCTCCTGGTCTCCGTCGGGAAAGGAGCCGAGGTCCAGGTAGCCCAGGGCGCACTCCGCCGCGGTGCGCAGCGCGAGGCGCGAGGGGCCGGCGCCGAGCTGGGGGTCCGTCCGCGTGCGGGCGCCGACGTGGTCCAGGAGGTCGTCCCGCGTGGCCCGCAGTTCCTCGTCCGCGTAGCAGTCGTAGCGCATCGTGTGCCAGCGGCTGTGCACCCGCCGCTCGATGCCCTCCAGCGCCTGCTCGATCCGCCGCTCACTCACCTCGTGGCCGGCCACTTCGATGATCGTCATGGACATCATCCTGGCACCGGGCGCCGACATCGCCGCCACACCCTCTGGACGTTTAGTGAGGTTAGGCTAACCTATCTTCAACGTGTCCGGCGGGCGTCCCGCCCCGGTCGAAAGCAGCCATGCCCATGTTCCGTAGCCCTGCCCCCTCCCTCACCCGTCGCGGCCTCCTCGCCGCGGGCGGCGCCCTCGGACTCGGCGCCGCGCTCGCCGCCTGCGGGGACGAGAAAAGCGGCAGCGGCGGTGCCGGGACCGCGGCCAAGGGCGGGCCGTCCGGCCCCTGGAGCTTCAAGGACGACCGCGGTACGACGGTGAAGCTGGACAAGGTCCCGGCGAACATCGTCGCCTTCACCGGCGTCGGCGCGGCCCTCCATGATTACGGCGTCCAGGTCAAGGGCGTCTTCGGCCCGACGACGACCAAGGACGGCAAGCCCGACGTCCAGGCCGGCGACATGGACGTCAGCAAGGTGACCGTCCTCGGCAACAGCTGGGGGCAGTTCAACATCGAGAAGTACGCCTCCCTCGCGCCGGACGTGCTGATCTCCACGATGTTCGACGACGCCGGAACCCTCTGGTACGTCCCGGAGGAGTCGAAGAAGAAGATCGCCCAACTCGCGCCCAGCGTCGGCATCTCCGTCTACGACCGTCAGCTCACCCAGCCGCTCCAGCGCATGTGGGCACTGGCCGAGTCGCTCGGCGGCGACATGAAGGCGGCGAAGGCGGTCGACGCGAAGAAGCGGTTCGAGGAGGCGGCGGGGCGGCTGCGGGCGGCGGCCAAGGCCAAGCCGGATATCAGGGTGATGGCCGGGTCCGCGAGCGACCAGCTCTTTTATGTGTCCGGTACCCATCTGTCCATCGACCTGGAGTACTTCAAGGCGCTCGGGGTGAACTTCGTGGAGCCGCCGGAGAGTGCGAAGAAGCGGGGGGGTGGGTGGTATGAGTCGCTGAGCTGGGAGAACGTGGACAAGTACCGGGCGGACATCATCATGATGGATGACCGGTCCTCTGCGATTCAGCCCGCTGATATCAGTAAGGGGACGTGGAGGAAGTTGCCTGCGGTGCGGGCGGGGCAGGTTATCGGGCGGTCGCCCGAGCCCATCTTGTCTTACGACAAGTGTGTTCCGTTGCTTACGGAGTTGGCCGCAGCGCTGGAGAAGGCGAAGAAGGTTCGTTGATTTCTGCGGGTGCGTGGGGGCTTGTCGCGCAGTTCCCCGCGCCCCTTCGGGGCGCGCCGTAGCCGCCGTACTTGAAATGCACCGCCCATTCAGGAGCCCTTATGACTACCGCCGTTGCATCGCCGTACCGGTTCTTCTCGCTTCACGTGGTCCGCACTCTGCGGCTCGGACCTTCTCTCGTTCGGGTTACTTTCGGTGGACCGGAGTTGGAAGCGTTCCAGTCGCTCGGGTGCGATCAGTCGCTGTCGCTCTTTCTGCCGCAGCCGGGGCAGGTCGAACCCGTCGTTCCCCTCGATCTCGGGGACGGGTGGTGGCAGGCGTGGCGGGAGTTGCCTGAGGGGGTGCGGGCTGTGATGCGGTCGTACACCTTGCGGGCGTTGCGGCGGGAGCCGGACGAGATCGACGTCGACTTCGCGCTGCACGGGGTGGGGCCCGCGTCCTCGTGGGCCGGGCGGGCCGGCGCCGGGGACCGGGTGCTGGTGCTCGGTCCGGTGGTGGCCGACAACCGGGCGATCCGGTTCCGGCCGCCGGAGGGGACCGATCTGGTGGTGATGTGGGGTGACGAGACCGCCGTACCCGCGGCGACCGCGATCCTTGAGGCCCTGCCCGCCGGGACGCGGGTGCGTGCCTGGCTGGAGGTGCCGCGCGCCGGGGACATCCAGGACGTGGCGACGAGGGCGGACGCGGAGATCACCTGGCTGGTACGGCACGACGGGGCCCCCATGGCCGTCGACCCGGTACGGGCGGCGCGGCTGCCGCACGCCGAGCGGCCGTACGTGTGGATCGCGGGCGAGTCCGGGCGGGTGAAGGCACTGCGCCGGCACTTCGTCGGCGAGCGGGGCGTCGACCGCCGCCGGGTCACCTTCGTCGGGTACTGGCGGCAGGGGATGACCGAGGAGCAGTTGCGGGCGGCCGGCGAGTAACCGGCCCCGGCCGCACGGCGGTCGGGGCATACGCATGCCCATGAATCAGAAACTTAGGTTAGGCTAACCTAAGTTAAAGCCGTCGAAGCCCACTTCGGAGGACCCCCACATGCGCTCTCACCTGCTCAATGGCCTCACCGCGGAGCACTACCGCCGCTCCGTGACCGAAGGAGTCGAGCGGGTGGCGGCCAGACTCGCCACCACCGACCGGCCGTTCACCGGTGTCACCGTCGACGCCCTCGCCCCGCGCATCGACCGCGTCGACCTCGACCGGCCGCTCGGCGACACCGCCGCCGTCCTCGACGAGCTGGAGGAGGTCTACCTGCGGGACGCGGTGTACTTCCACCACCCCCGCTACCTCGCCCACCTCAACTGCCCGGTCGTCATCCCGGCCGTCCTGGCAGAGGCCGTCCTGTCGGCGGTCAACTCCTCGCTGGACACCTGGGACCAGTCGGCCGGCGGCACCCTGATCGAGCGACGGCTCATCGACTGGACGGCCGACCGCATCGGCCTCGGCCCCGCCGCCGACGGCGTGTTCACCTCCGGTGGCACCCAGTCCAACCTCCAGGCGCTGCTCCTCGCGCGGGAGGAGGCCAAGGCGGAGGCGACGGACCGGCTGCGCGTCTTCGCCTCCGAGGTCAGCCACTTCAGCGTGCGGAAGTCCGCCAGACTGCTGGGGCTCGGGGAGGACTCGGTCGTCTCCGTGCCCGTCGGGCGGGACAAGAGGATGCGGACCGTCGCGCTGGCACGCGAGCTGGAGCGGTGCCGTGCCGAGGGGCTGGTTCCGATGGCCGTCGTCGCCACCGCCGGGACGACCGACTTCGGCTCCGTCGACCCCCTGCCCGGGATCGCCGAACTCTGCGACCGGTACGGCGTCTGGATGCACGTGGACGCCGCCTACGGCTGCGGGCTGCTGGTCTCCCCGACCCGGCGCGACCTCCTCGACGGCATCGAGCGCGCCGACTCGGTCACCGTCGACTTCCACAAGTCCTTCTTCCAGCCGGTGAGTTCGTCCGCCGTGCTGGTCCGGGACGCGGCCACCCTGCGGCACGCCACCTATCACGCCGAGTACCTCAACCCGCGCCGCATGACGCGCGAGCGCATCCCCAACCAGGTCGACAAGTCCCTGCAGACCACCCGCCGCTTCGACGCGCTGAAGCTGTGGCTGACGCTGCGCACCATGGGCGCCGAGGGCGTCGGCGCGCTGTTCGACGAGGTGTGCGCCCTGGCCCGGGAGGGCTGGCGGATGCTCGCCGCCGACCCGCGCTACGACGTCATCGTCGAACCCGCGCTCTCCACCCTGGTCTTCCGCTACATCCCGGCGGCCGTCACCGACCCGGCGGAGATCGACCGCGCCAACCTGTACGCCCGCAAGGCCCTGTTCGCCTCCGGTGACGCCGTCGTCGCGGGTACCAAGGCGGGCGGCCGCCACTATCTGAAGTTCACCCTGCTCAACCCCGAGACGACCACGGACGACATCGCCGCCGTCCTCGACCTCATCGCCAGCCACGCCGAGCAGTACCTGGGAGAGTCCCTTGACCGCGCGTCCTGAAACGAGCCCGCGCACCCACGACTTCGTGGGGATCGGCCTCGGCCCCTTCAACCTCGGCCTCGCCTGCCTCACCGAGCCGATCGACGGGCTGGACGGCGTGTTCCTGGAGAGCAAACCCGGCTTCGAGTGGCACGCGGGCATGTTCCTGGACGGCGCCCACCTCCAGACCCCGTTCCTGTCCGACCTGGTCACCCTCGCCGACCCGACCTCGCCGTACTCCTTCCTCGCCTACCTGAAGGAGCAGGGCCGGCTGTACTCGTTCTACATCCGTGAGAACTTCTATCCGCTCCGCGTGGAGTACGACGCCTACTGCCGCTGGGCGGCCGGGAAGCTGAGCAGCGTCCGGTTCGGCTCGACGGTCACCGAGGTGACGTACGAGGACGGGGTCTACGTGGTGCGGACCGCCACGGGTGACACCTACCGCGGCCGGCACCTGGTCCTCGGCACCGGCACCCCGCCCTACGTCCCCGAAGCCTGCCGGGGCCTCGGCGGCGACTTCCTGCACAACTCCCGCTATGCGCGGGGCAAGGCGGAGCTGCAGCGCAAGGAGTCCATCACGCTGGTCGGCAGCGGCCAGTCGGCGGCCGAGATCTACTACGACCTGCTGAGCGAGATCGACGTCCACGGCTACCGGCTGAACTGGGTCACCCGCTCCCCGCGCTTCTTCCCGCTCGAATACACCAAGCTCACCCTGGAGATGACGAGCCCCGAGTACGCCGACTACTTCCACGCCCTGCCCGAGGCCACCCGCTACCGGCTCACCGAACGGCAGAAGGGCCTGTTCAAGGGCATCGACGGCGACCTGATCGACGCCATCTTCGACCTGCTGTACCAGAAGAACCTCGCCGGTCCGGTGCCCACCCGGCTGCTCACCAACTCGGCGCTCACCGGAGCCCGTCACGAGAACGGCACGTACACGCTCTCCTTCCGGCAGGAGGAGCAGGAGAAGGACTACGAGATCGCGTCGCAGGGGCTGATCCTCGCCACCGGCTACCGGTACACCGAGCCGGAGTTCCTCGCCCCCGTCCGCGACCGGCTGCGCCGCGACTCCCACGGCAACTTCGACATCGCCCGCAACTACGCGATCGACGTCACCGGCCGGGGCGTCTTCCTGCAGAACGCCGGCGTGCACACCCACAGCGTCACCAGTCCCGACCTGGGCATGGGCGCGTACCGCAACAGCTGCATCATCCGCGAGCTGCTCGGCACGGAGTACTACCCGGTCGAGAAGTCCATCGCCTTCCAGGAGTTCGCCGCATGACCCCCGCCCACACCGGCCCCGCCGCCGCGCCGCCCGCCTTCGCGTTCCGGCCCGTCGACCCGCTCAGCGACGCCGAGCTGCTGCACTCCTGGGTCACCCACCCCAAGGCCGCGTTCTGGATGATGGGGGACGCCCGCCTGGAGGACGTCGAACGCGCCTACATGGAGATCGCCGCCGACGACCACCACCACGCCCTCCTCGGCCTGCGGGACGGCACACCGGCCTTCCTCATGGAGCGCTACGACCCCGCCCGGCGCGAACTGGTCGGCCTGTACGAGCCGCAGCCCGGCGACACCGGCATGCACTTCCTCGTCCCGGCCACCGGCACGCCCGTGCACGGCTTCACCCGGGCCGTCATCACCGCCGTCATGGCCCACCTGTTCGAGGATCCGGCGACACACCGGGTCGTCGTCGAGCCGGACGTCCGCAACACCGCCGTACACGCCCTGAACGCGGCCGTCGGGTTCGTGCCCGAGCGGGAGGTCCACAAACCGGAGAAGACCGCGTTGCTGAGCTTCTGCACGCGCGAGCAGTTCGAGAAGGCGGTCTCCATATGACCCTCCCCACTCCCCTTCCCACGCCCCTCCCTACGCCCCTCCCCACGCCCCACGCCGACGCCGTGGCCCACCTCTCCCCCGAGCGCTGGGACACCGCCAACCGGCTCCTGGTCCGCAAGGCCCTCGCGGAGCTCGCGCACGAGCGGCTGATCACACCCGAGGCGGACGGCGAGGGGTACCTCGTCCGCAGCGACGACGGGCTCACCACGTACCGCTTCACCGCCACCCGGCGCGCCCTCAACCACTGGGACATCGACGCCGACTCCCTCACCCGGCACCGCGCCGGCACCGAACTGCCCCTCGCCGCACTGGACTTCGTCGTCGAGCTGCGGCGGTCGCTCGGGCTGGGCGACGAGGTCCTGCCCGTCTACCTGGAGGAGATCTCCTCCACCCTGTCCGGCACCTGCTACAAGCTCACCAAGCCGCCCGTCCCGGCCGCCGAGCTGGTCCGGGCCGGGTTCCAGGACGTCGAGACCGGGATGACGGAGGGGCACCCCTGCTTCGTCGCCAACAACGGGCGGCTCGGGTTCGGCGTCCACGAGTACCTGTCGTACGCCCCCGAGACCGCGAGCCCCGTACGGCTGGTGTGGCTGGCCGCGCACCGCTCGCGGGCCGCGTTCACGGCGGGCGCCGGCATCGCCTACGAGTCGTTCGTCCGGCAGGAGCTGGGCGGGGACACGGTCCGCCGGTTCCACGCCGTCCTCACCGGACAGGGCCTCGTCCCCGCCGACTACCTGTTCATCCCCGTCCACCCCTGGCAGTGGTGGAACAAGCTCAGCGTGACGTTCGCCGCCGAGGTCGCCCGCCGCAACCTGGTGTGCCTGGGCGAGGGCGACGACGAATACCTGGCCCAGCAGTCCATCCGGACGTTCTTCAACACCTCGCACCCGGAGAAGCACTATGTGAAGACGGCCCTGTCCGTGCTCAACATGGGCTTCATGCGCGGCCTCTCCGCCGCCTACATGGAGGCCACCCCGGCCATCAACGACTGGCTCGCCCAGCTGATCGACGGTGACCCCGTGCTCAAGTCGACCGGCCTGGCGGTCATCCGCGAGCGGGCGGCCGTCGGCTACCGGCACCTGGAGTACGAGCGGGCCACCGACCGCCACTCCCCGTACCGCAAGATGCTCGCCGCACTGTGGCGGGAGAGCCCCGTCCCCACGCTCGCGGAGGGCGAGTCGCTCGCCACCATGGCCTCGCTGCTGCACGTCGACCACGAGGGCGCGTCCTTCGCGGGCGCCCTGATCGAGCGCTCGGGTCAGGCCCCGGCCGAGTGGCTGCGCCAGTACCTGCGGGCCTACTACACCCCGCTCCTGCACTGCTTCTACGCCTACGACCTGGTCTTCATGCCGCACGGCGAGAACGTGATCCTCGTGCTGGAGGACGGTGCGGTACGGCGTGCGGTCTTCAAGGACATCGCCGAGGAGATCGCGGTGATGGACCCGGACGCCGTCCTGCCGCCGGAGGTGCGGCGCGTCCGCGTCGACGTCCCCGACGACAGGAAACTGCTGTCCCTGTTCACCGACGTCTTCGACTGCTTCTTCCGCTTCCTCGCGGCCCGGCTCGCCGCCGAGGGCGTCCTGGCGGAGGACGACTTCTGGCGCACGGTCGCCGAGGTCACCCGCGAGTACCAGGAGACGGTGCCCGAACTGGCGGAGAAGTTCCGGCGGTACGACCTCTTCACCCCCGAGTTCGCCCTGTCCTGCCTGAACCGGCTCCAGTTGCGCGACAACCGGCAGATGGTCGACCTCACCGACCCGTCCGGCGCGCTCCAGCTGGCCGGCACCCTGCGGAACCCGATCGCCGGGTTCTGATCGCCGGGTTCTGAGGGAACGGACGGACGGGCACCCCGGAGTACGGTCCTCCGGGGTGCCCGTCACCGCTGTGTCTCTAGCCCTGCCAGGGGACCTCCGGCGAGCGGAAGTAGCCGATGCCGAGGGCGTCCCAGCGGGGGCCCTGCGCGGCGAGGCGCACCTTGTAGGTGTCCCAGTCGTGGGTGGCCGCCGGGGACCAGCCCAGCTCGGCCGCGCCCGCGAGGCGGGGGAACGCCATGTACTCGATGTCGGCGGACGTGGTCAGGGTCTCCGACCAGAGGGGCGCCTCCACGCCCTTGACCGCCGACTCCGGGGCGCCGGGGAGGTAGCTGCCCGGGTCCCAGTCGTACGACCGCTTCACGCTGACCAGGCCCGCCCAGTCCAGGCCGAGCTTGGTGTCCTTGGAGTACTTCATGTCCAGGTACACCCGGTCGGCCGGGGAGAGGATCAGCCCGGTGCCGTGCTGGGCGGCCTTCGCCACCTGGGCCTTCTCCGCCGCGCTGGTGCCGTCCAGTCCCCAGTACTGGGCGAGCGCGCCCGGCACGGGGGTGGCGCCGGTCAGCTGGTGCCAGCCGATGACCGTCTTGCCGTACTTGGTGACGATCGGCTGGACCCTGTTCATGAAGGTGACGTAGTCGGCGTGGCTGGTGGAGTGCGCCTCGTCGCCGCCGATGTGCAGGTAGCGGCCGGGGGTGAGCGCCGCCAGTTCGCGGATGACGTCGTCCACGAAGTCGTACGTCACCTGCTTCGGCACGCACAGCGAGCTGAAACCGACGTCGGTGCCGGTGTAGAGCGGGGGCGCTGTGCCGTCGCAGTTGAGTTCGGGGTAGGAGGCGAGGGCCGCGTTGGTGTGGCCGGGCATGTCGATCTCGGGGACGACCTCGACATACCGCGCGGCCGCGTAGCGGACGATCTCCCGGTAGTCGGCCTTGGTGTAGTACCCGCCAGGACCGCCGCCGACCTCGGTGGAGCCGCCGTACGGCGCCAGTCGCGGCCAGGAGTCGACGGCGATGCGCCAGCCCTGGTCGTCGCTGAGGTGGAGGTGGAGTTCGTTGATCTTGTACAGGGCCAGCTGGTCGATGTAGCGCTTGACCTGGGCGACACCGAAGAAGTGCCGGGAGACGTCCAGCATGGCGCCCCGGTAGCCGTAGCGCGGACGGTCCTCGACGGTGCCGCCCGCGACGGTCCACGGGCCGGGCTGGACGGTCCTCTTCTCGACGGCCGCCGGGAGCAGCTGGCGCAGGGTCTGGACTCCGTGGAAGAGCCCGGCGGGCGCGCTCGCGGTCAGCGTGATCCCGGCCGAGCCGCTGTGCAGGCGGTAGCCCTCGGCGCCGAACGGCCCCTCGGCGAGCCGGAGCCGGATGCCGCCGGTGCCGTGGTCGGTGATCGGCAGCCGGTATCCGGTGGAGGGCCGCAGCACGCCGGTGAGGTACTCGGCGATCCGCCGGACCTCACCGGAACCCGACGCGGAGCCGGAACCGGAGGCGTCGACGCGGACGCGGGTGCCGCGCGTGATGCGGTACGGCGATCCGCCGGGCGTGACCGAGGCGGGCGCGGGGACCACCCGGTCCAGGGGCGTGGCCGCCGCGTGGGCCGGCGCGGGCGCGGCGCCCAGCGTGGTGGCGCCGGCGGCCGCCATGAGCAGCAGCGACCCGAGGAGGCGGGTCATACGGGGGGTCGTACGAGACGTCGCGCGAGCGGTCGGACGAGATGTCGCGCGGGAAGTCGTTCGGGGAGTCGTGCGGTGATGCCGTGTCACATGCGCTCCCTTCAGAAGTGGTAGAGACCACTCTCCCGCAGAACCGGTGGAACAATCCCCGCATGGCGGAAATCATCCAGAAGGACGGCACCTGGGCGTTCGACGGCGACGCCCTGCGGCTGACGCCCGGCCGGGACCGGAACACCGGACCGCTGCGCGCGGAGCTGGGCGAACTCGTCGTACCGCTCGGGGCGTTGGCCGGGGTGTCGTTCGAGCAGGGCCGCCGGGCGGGCCGGCTGCGCCTGCGGCTGCGCGCCGGTGCCGATCCGCTGCTGCAGGCCACGGCCGGCCGCCTCACCGACTCCCAGGACCCCTATCAGCTGGCTGTGGAGTCCGACCGGTACGGCGTCGCCGAGTACCTCGCGGAAGAGGTGCGCGCCGCTCTGCTGCTGGACTCCGTCTCCCCCGCGCCGGTGACCGAGTACCTGCTGCCCGGCCCGCCGGTCCCGCTGTCCGCCTCGGCCGGGGACGGCACCGCGTCCTTCGACGGCGAGCGGGTGCTGCTGGAGTGGAACTGGAAGACGGAGGACGCCAAGGCCGCCGCCGGGCCCCGGACCGTCCCGCTCACGGAGATCACCGGCGTCCAGTGGCAGCCGGCGGTGGGGCTGGAGAACGGGCACCTGCGCTTCACCGTGCGCGGCGCGACCGTGACGGCACCGCCGAAGTTCGACCCCCACGCGGTGGAGTTGTGGGGCTTCAAGAAGGACCCGCTGATGGCCCTGGTCGCGGCGGCCGTCCAGGCCCGGCTACCGCACCCCTCGGCCCCGGCCGGCGGGACGGACCTGGAACCCGAGCGGGTGCCGCTCGCGAAGGCGGCCCCCGTCGAGGGCCCCGCCGCCGAGGACACCCACGACGCACTGCTGCGACGGCTGCGGGAACTGGGCGAGCTCCGCCGGGACGGGGTGCTGACGGAGGACGAGTTCGCGATGGCCAAGCAGGCGGTGCTCAAGCGGATGTGAGCGTGCGAAAAAACCGGCACGAAAGGGACGCTCTACCCCATCCCGGTCCCACATCAGCGCACCACTGCCCGATATCGGGCAGGATTCTTGCGAAGAGGCGTCCAGTACCCCAGGATCTACCGGGTGCACGACGAACTCGTTGATCATCTGACGCGCTCCACGCCCCTCAGCCGGGGCGAGGCGCTGCGGGTGGTCCAGGACGTGCTCGCCTACTTCGACGAGACGACCGAGGAATACGTCCGTCGCCGCCACCGCGAGCTCCAGGCCCAGGGCCTGGTGAACGCGACGATCTTCGAACAGATCGGGGCGGACCTGAAATACCGGGCCGTCGCACCGCCGGAGCTGACCCTCCGGCAACTGCGGCGCATCGTCTACGGCTGACCGCGCCGTCACGGCGCGGCCGAACCGAACACTTGGGGATACCTCTATATGTGCGGAATTGTCGGATACATCGGGAAGCGTGATGTGGCGCCGCTGCTCCTGGAGGGGCTGCAGCGCCTGGAGTACCGGGGCTACGACTCCGCGGGCCTGGTCGTCACCTCCCCGAAGACGGCCGGCCTGAAGATGGTGAAGGCCAAGGGCCGGGTGCGCGACCTGGAGGCCAAGGTCCCGGCCCGCTTCAAGGGCACGACCGGCATCGCCCACACCCGCTGGGCCACGCACGGCGCCCCGTCCGACCTGAACGCCCACCCGCACATGTCGGCCGGCTCCACGGTCGCCGTCGTCCACAACGGCATCATCGACAACGCCGACGACCTGCGCCGCAAGCTGGAGGCGGACGGCGTCGAGTTCCTCTCCGAAACCGACACCGAGGTCCTCACCCACCTGATCGCCCGCTCCGAGGCCGAGACGCTGGAGGAGAAGGTCCGCGCCGCGCTCCGCCTGGTCGAGGGCACGTACGGCATCGCGGTGATGCACGCCGACTTCAACGACCGCATCGTCGTGGCCCGCAACGGCTCCCCGGTGGTCCTCGGCATCGGCGAGAAGGAGATGTTCGTCGCCTCCGACGTGGCCGCGCTGGTCACGCACACCCGGCAGATAGTGACCCTCGACGACGGCGAGATGGCCACCCTCAAGGCCGACGACTTCCGCACCTACACCACCGAGGGCACCCGCACCACCGCCGAGCCCACCACCGTGGAGTGGGAGGCGGAGTCGTACGACATGGGCGGCCACGACACCTACATGCACAAGGAGATCCACGAGCAGGCCGACGCCGTGGACCGCGTGCTGCGCGGCCGCATCGACGACCGCTTCTCCACCGTGCACCTCGGCGGCCTCAACCTGGACGCCCGCGAGGCCCGGCAGATCCGCCGCGTGAAGATCCTCGGCTGCGGCACCTCGTACCACGCGGGCATGATCGGCGCCCAGATGATCGAGGAGCTGGCCCGCATCCCCGCGGACGCCGAGCCCGCCTCCGAGTTCCGCTACCGCAACGCGGTCGTCGACCCCGACACCCTGTACGTCGCCGTCTCCCAGTCCGGTGAGACGTACGACGTCCTCGCCGCCGTGCAGGAGCTGAAGCGCAAGGGCGCCCGGGTCCTCGGCGTGGTCAACGTGGTCGGCTCGGCGATCGCCCGCGAGGCGGACGGCGGCATCTACGTGCACGCGGGCCCCGAGGTCTGCGTGGTCTCCACCAAGTGCTTCACCAACACCACGGTCGCCTTCGCCCTGCTGGCGCTGCACCTCGGCCGCACCCGCGACCTCTCGGTGCGCGACGGCAAGCGGATCATCGAGGGCCTGCGCAAGCTGCCCGCGCAGATCACCGAGATCCTCCAGCAGGAGGACGAGATCAAGAAGCTGGCCGAGAGCTACGCCCAGGCACGCTCGATGCTCTTCATCGGCCGCGTCCGGGGCTACCCGGTGGCCCGCGAGGCCTCCCTGAAGCTCAAGGAGGTCTCCTACATCCACGCCGAGGCCTACCCGGCCTCCGAGCTGAAGCACGGTCCGCTGGCCCTGATCGAGCCCGCCCTGCCCACGGTCGCGATCGTCCCCGACGACGACCTGCTGGAGAAGAACCGCGCCGCCCTGGAAGAGATCAAGGCCCGCAGCGGCAAGATCCTCGCGGTCGCCCACCGCCACCAGGAGAAGGCCGACGAGACGATCGTCGTCCCCAAGAACGAGGACGAACTCGACCCCATCCTCATGGGCATCCCCCTCCAACTCCTGGCCTACCACACGGCGTTGACCTTGGGCAGGGACATCGACAAGCCGAGGAACCTGGCCAAGTCGGTAACGGTCGAGTAGGAATTTTTCCGCCCTACGGCCGAAGCCGCAATTGAGCACCCCGACGGCGAGCAACCAGGTCCGCGAGAGCGGCGCCGGTTTAGGCGCAAAGAGGGGACCCCCACGTGTCGCCACCACACACGCGGGGGTCCTTTCAACGTGCGGTACTTCAGCCGGCCGCCGTCACCCCCCGAGCCGCACGCCCCGGCAGGGCCGTCGGCCAGTGCGCGTACGCCGCAGTCGCCGCGTACCACGCCGCCGCCCCGGCCACCGCGGCGACCCAGCCCCCCACCTTCGTCAGCGTGGAGCTGTCGGCGAAGGCCGCGACGGCCAGCACCAGCATCGCCAGGAACAGCAGCCCGTGCGTCAGCTGGCCGAGGCTGTCCCCGCCGGCCATGGTCAACGTCAGGGCCACGAGGGCGAACAGGACCAGGAACAGGCCGGCCCCGTTGTCCGACATGGTGCCGCCGGCCGCGACGGCCCAGGTGAACCACAGGGCGCCGAGCGCCACATAGCCCGTACCGGACCCGCCGTCACCGAGGCGGAAGGCCAACAGGCCTATGAGGAACAGGGCGACGCCGCCCACATAGCGGGCCAGCGAAACCGAGTCGGACGCCGTCACGCCGTCGATCACGCCGGTCGTACCGATGCCGAACGCCAACAGGGTGATTCCCAGGGCGAGTCGGCCGACCACGGTAGTGCTTGCGCTTCCCGCAGAGACGTCGTTGTCCACGGCGGGCTCCCTTCATGCATGTGCTTTGCGCGGTGACCGATATATGCCCTTCACAAGAGCACAAACCACCTCTACCGGTGAGTAGTTTTACGCTGCACAAAGGGAGTTGGGCCGAACCGCGGGACGCGGCGCTCAGGGAATGACGACCATTCAGGGAATGACGATCACGGGCCGCTGCGCCCGCTTGGCCAGCCGGCCCGCGACGGAGCCGAAGATGCGGCCGACGATGCCGTGGGTGGACCCGACGACGATCGCGTCCGCCTCGTACTCCCGCCCCACCTCTTCGAGTTCGTGGCAGATGTCGCCACCGCGCTCGACCAGGATCCAGGGCACCTCGGCCAGATAGTCCGCGCACGCCAGTTCCAGCCCGAGCACCTCGGTGCGGTGGTCCGGCACGTCCACGAACACCGGGGGTTCGCAGCCGGCCCACACCGTGGTGGGCAGCCGGTTGGCCACGTGCACGATGATCAGACCCGAGCGGGTGCGGTGGGCCACGCCGATCGCGTAGGCCAGGGCACGCTCACTGGAGGTGGAACCGTCGAAGCCGACGACGACTCCGTGCTTGAAGGCGGGATCGCAGGAAGGGCGCGTCGCTTCCGCCGCCAGGGGCTCGGCCGCCGTGGGATCGGCGACCGGTCGCTTGCGGTCCGCGGGTTCGAAGAATTCGTGACCGGCCATGGCTGTCTCGGCGTTGTGATCCTTGTTGTCGGGACGGACGACAGTGTGCACAGGAGCTGTGTCCGGGAAACATCTTCCCAAGCCCATACCCCCAAGGGTACGGCGGCACGCCTCCTCGGCCCAGATCCCGCGCACGCTCCGTGACGGGACGCCCCCGTGTCGCAGGGGTTCACCGGAGCATGCACGAGAGGCGCACGTAACGCAATGGTTGCTGCCCCGTACAGGCGGTTTGCACAGGATTCGCTGATGCGGCGGTGACCGACTGATCGAACCGGCGTTGAACCCGGTGTGCCGCCGCCGAGGGAGTACGAGATGACCGGACCCGGATCCACCCGCGAACCGCAGTCCGCGCCGGACACCGTGAGCGACGTGATCCGCTGGGCCGCCTTCAGCTGCGTCCTCGTCCCGCTGGTCCTCGTCTGGTACGGCACCTCGCTCGCCGGAGCGGCCGGCGCCGCCCTCGGACTGGCCGCCGTCACCGCCGTGTGCCGGGTGCTGCTGCGCCGCTCGGAGCGTTGCGCCACGCAAAGAGGCGGACGTCACACCAGGGGCCGTACACCGGTCGACTGACCGGTTTCCGCACCCTCGAACGCATCTTTTCAGCCAACTTCTCGATACCGGCCGGGAAGCGCCCCAACCACCCCCCAACCCCCGTTCCACCTGCACGGAAAGGGTCTGCGGGGCCCTGCGCACCCTACGCGGTTTGGCCACGGCGACAAGGCGTACTTCCCTGCGGGCCCCGCGAGTGCAACGCTTCGTGATCGAATGCTTCACGCCAAGTTGTCATGTCGACAATGTGCCGCGTGCGGAACTGGTCACCGCGGGACCGCGGGAACCAGTAGATTCGATCTTGACTTTCTTTACGGCGGGGGACTCGTGCAGGACCGAGGGGAAACGTGCAGGTGCGACACAACCGAGGAGCCGCGACCACCGAGGGGGGCTTAGCAGGATGAGCCACGACTCCACTGCCGTGCCGGACGCCGCGGCCCGGAAACTCTCCGGGCGACGCCGCAAGGAGATCGTCGCGGTGCTGCTGTTCAGCGGCGGCCCCATTTTCGAGAGCTCCATACCACTTTCGGTGTTCGGGATCGACCGCCAGGACGCCGGAGTACCGCGCTACCGACTGCTGGTGTGCGCCGGTGAGGAAGGCCCGCTGCGGACCACAGGGGGCCTGGAACTCACCGCGCCGCACGGACTGGAGGCGATATCGCGCGCCGGGACGGTCGTCGTGCCGGCCTGGCGATCGATCACCTCGCCGCCACCGGAGGAGGCGCTCGACGCGCTGCGCCGGGCGCACGAGGAGGGTGCCCGCATCGTCGGGCTGTGCACGGGCGCGTTCGTCCTCGCGGCGGCGGGCCTGCTGGACGGCCGTCCGGCGACCACCCACTGGATGTACGCGCCGACGCTGGCCAAGCGCTATCCGTCGGTGCACGTGGACCCGCGGGAACTGTTCGTCGACGACGGCGACGTGCTGACGTCGGCCGGTACGGCGGCGGGCATCGACCTGTGTCTGCACATCGTGCGCACGGACCACGGCAACGAGGCGGCCGGCGCGCTCGCCCGGCGCCTGGTGGTCCCGCCGCGCCGCAGTGGCGGTCAGGAGCGCTACCTCGACAGGTCTTTACCAGAGGAGATCGGCGCCGACCCGCTGGCCGAGGTCGTCGCCTGGGCGCTGGAACACCTCCACGAGCAGTTCGACGTGGAGACCCTGGCGGCACGCGCCTACATGAGCCGCCGTACGTTCGACCGCCGGTTCCGTTCGCTGACGGGCAGTGCGCCGCTGCAGTGGCTGATCACCCAGCGGGTTCTGCAGGCGCAGCGCCTGCTGGAGACGTCGGACTACTCGGTGGACGAGGTGGCGGGGCGGTGCGGCTTCCGTTCACCGGTCGCGCTGCGCGGGCACTTCCGCCGCCAGCTCGGCTCGTCCCCGGCGGCGTACCGGGCCGCCTACCGGGCGCGTCGTCCGCAGGGTGACCGGCACGGTGAGGCGGACGCACCGGTGCCGTCGCCCGGCCCGTCGGCCCCGCCCGGTCTGGGCGGCCCCGGTCCGGTGGGCCCGGTTCCGGCCCTGCTGCACCCCGACGCGGGGGTGCCGCTGCAGAGCCGGCGGCAGGCGGCGGGCGCGGTGAGCCTGCTGCCGGGACCGCGCACCGCGAGCTGACCGGACAACGGCCCTGAGCGAGGGGGCGGGCATCTGCCCGCCCCCTCGTCGCGATGCCGGGGCCGGCAGGGGGAGCCACAAATGCGAACGTCAGCCTTAGGGTGGTCGCATGAACGATCGCATGGTGTGGATCGACTGCGAGATGACCGGCCTCTCGCTGTCCGACGACGCTCTCATCGAGGTGGCCGCCCTCGTCACGGACTCCGAGCTGAACGTGCTCGGCGAGGGTGTGGACATCGTTATCCGCCCGCCTGACCGGGCGCTGGAAACGATGCCGGAGGTGGTGCGCCAGATGCACACCTCCTCCGGGCTGCTGGCCGAGCTGGCCGGCGGCACCACGCTGGCCGACGCCGAGGAGCAGGTCCTCGCCTATGTGCGGGAGCACGTGAAGGAACCCGGCAAGGCCCCGCTGTGCGGCAACTCCGTCGGCACCGACCGCGGCTTCCTGCTGCGGGACATGCCGACCCTGGAGGACTACCTCCACTACCGGATCGTCGACGTCTCCTCCATCAAGGAACTGGCCCGCCGCTGGTACCCGCGCGCCTATTTCAACAGCCCGGAGAAGAACGGCAACCACCGCGCACTCGCCGACATCCGCGAGTCGATCGCCGAGCTGCGCTACTACCGCGAGGCCGTCTTCGTCCCCCAGCCCGGCCCCGACTCCGAGACGGCGAAGTCGATCGCCGCGCGGCACGTCCTGCCTGCCCGATAAGGCCCCCCGGGCCCTGCCCGCCGGCCCACCGAAAAGCCGTGCGCGAGCACCCCTTCGGACCCTGTACACTTTTTCTCGGCCGGTCGGGGAAACGAAAGTTTCCAGCGCCGGTCGTGGTGGGTGTAGCTCAGATGGTAGAGCACCTGGTTGTGGTCCAGGATGTCGCGGGTTCGAGTCCCGTCACTCACCCTGAATGATCAAGCCCCTGACCTGGGAACAGGTCAGGGGCTTGATCTTTGCGCCTGCGCGGGAGCACGACGCTCCGGCTCCCCCTCCGGGACCGGCTCAGACGTCAGAGGTGCCCGGTGGGCGTACAGGGCCGCGAGGTCGTGCCGACCGAACGAGGAATTCTCCAGCCACTTCACCGAACCGACGAAGCGGATCTCCTTGGCCACCATGTGACGGTCCGCACCGACGATGTCGATCTCGACGTCGTCGATGCGCGTGCAGTACCCACGCAGCCAGAAACGCACGTACGGGTCGGCGACCCGACAGCGGCGGTCCCCTCATGTTACTGACATCAATGTCACTAACATGAATGTCAGTGACGCGGGTGCACAGTCACCCTGCCGGTCGCCGCACACAGGCGTCGTAGACCAGGAGAAGAGCCAGCGGGCCGGCGGGCAGGAGGAACCGTCCCTCGTGGGCGGCCTGGACAGCGTGATCCATCGGCCACCACATGAGCTTGAAGTCCTGCTCCGTCTCGGTCAGCTCCTGGGCACCGAGGGTGAGCTCGCAGGCCTCGAAGAGATGGACTCTGGCCGTCGAACCTAGGCAGATCGCGTACGCGCCGAGGGGACGCCACCGCTCGGCGGTGACTCCCGCTTCCTCGCGCAGTTCGCGGCGGGCGCACTCAAGCGGGGACTCGCCGGGTTCGAAACGGCCCCCGGGGAGGAAGAGGAAGTCACCCCCGTGGCGGGGAAAGTCGGCGCTCAGCACGGCCACCAGGCCGTTCGCGTCGCGGGCCACAACCACGGAGGCGTCACGCATCTCTTCGGTGCTCATGCCGGGCGAGCGTAACGGTCAGGAGTGCACCCAGGCGGCAAAAGGCACGTTGAACACCGCGCGCACCCCGGTCCCTTGTGCCGGCGCAACTCCGGCGGCCGGTACCGTGCCATGGTGGCCGACGACTGGGGATCCGTGGAGGAGACCGCCTACCTGTTCCGCTCTCCCGCCAACGCTGCCCGGCTGCTCGCCGCCGCCGAACGCGTCCGCGAAGGAAGCGAGCTCATCACCAGGAGCATGGAGGAGCTGTCCGCTCTCGCAACAGAGGGCGAGGACGGGTGAGGCACGTCCGTTTCGGCAGTCGGGGAAGGCAGGGTCCTCGTCCGGGCCCGCTGCCACCGCGAGTAGCGCACCCTCTACGACGACGCCCGTGGTACCAGTTCCGTGGGCAGCACCGCGTGCCGGCGCTCCAAGCCGCGCGAGGCCGCCGGGCGGCGGTCGGCGACCTCGGCGAGGAGGAGGTCGATCATCGCGCGGCCCATTTCTTCGATGGGCTGACGGACGCTGGTGAGGGGCGGGTCCATGTGGCGGGCGATGGCGGAGTCGTCGTAGCCGACGAGGGCGACGTCGTCCGGGATGCGGCGGCCGCGCTCGCGCAGCACCTGGCGGGCGCCCGCCGCCATCACGTCGGAGCCGGCGAAGACCGCGTCCAGGCCGGGGTGGCGCTCCAGCAGGGTGGTCATCGCGCGGCGGCCGCCCTCCTCGGTGAAGTCCCCCTGCTCGATGAGCTGTTCGTCGACCCGGTGGCCGGCGTCCCGCAGGGCGTCGCGGTAGCCGTCGACGCGGCGCTGGGCACCGTACACGTCGAGGCGCCCGGTGATGTGCGCGACCGTGCGCCGGCCCCGGCTCAGCAGGTGCTCCACCGCCGACCGGCCGCCGCCGTAGTTGTCGGAGTCGACCGACGTGAGCGTCTCCCCGCCCGAGCGGGGGCCGCTGATGACCGCCGGGATCTCCAGCTGGGCCAGCATGTCGGGGAGCGGGTCGTCGGCGTGGACCGAGACCAGCAGGACGCCGTCGACGCGGTGCGCTGCCAGGTACTGGGCCAGCCGCTGCCGCTCCCGGTCGCTGCCCGCGAAGATCAGCAGCAGCTGCATCTCGGTGTCGGACAGTCCGGCGCCGACGCCGCGCAGCATGTCCGAGAAGTACGGTTCCGCGAAGAACCGGGTCTCCGGCTCGGGGACGACCAGGGCGATGGCGTCGGTGCGGTTGGCGGCGAGGGCGCGGGCGGCGGTGTTCGGGACGTAGCCGAGTTCCTCGACGGCCGCCTCGACGGCCGCGCGGGTCGCGTCGCTGACCCGGGGCGAGCCGTTGATCACCCGCGAGACCGTGCCCCGGCCGACCCCGGCACGGGCGGCGACCTCTTCGAGCGTCGGCCGCCCCCCGCTCCGGCCCCGCACCCCGTGGCTTGCCATGGGTTCCGCCTCCCTCGACACCAACACCGGCACCTGCATCCCGGCTGGCCTGGAATCTAACAGCCCCGGCCGGTGCGAGGGCTGCCCCGTACGGGAGCCGGGCCCCACGCCCGGCCCGAAGCCCGGTCTCGCGCGCTCGCCCGCCGGACCCGCGCGACCCGGTCCCACCTCTACGCGCCCCGCTGGGTACCGGCAACCCGCCTCGCCCGGCGGTGCCCAGCAGAGCTCCCGGACCGCGCGTGCAGGCGAACAGACCACGTCTGTCGAACTTGTGTCCCGGCACGCGACGTTTCCCGTTTCTCACCATCTTGCGCGACCCCTCGGTATTGGCAGACGGAAACGCGCGGGTCAACCATGCTGCGTCTGTGCCAACTCGTCTTGGTCACCCCCTCGGCGCCGACGAGCGACCGAGGTAGGCAGGCGCGCGGATCACGCCCCTCGGTACCGATAGGCACCGGCCCCCGCCGCGTGGCGAGGGCCGGGTTACTCAGGGCTGGTGGGGGCGCGGGTCATCCGTGCTGCTTGGCGAACTCCACGAGCCCGGCGAACCCCCCACGGGTCAGGGCCAGGTGCGGGCCGTTCGGGTCCTTGCTGTCACGGACCAGGAACTCACCCGTGGCCGCCGCGTGCTCCGGCGCCCACTCGATGCACTGGCCACCTTCGCCACCGCTGTACGTGCTCTTGACCCACGCCCACTCGATGCAGTTGCCGCCTTCGCCACCGCTGTACGTGCTCTTGACCCACCGCAGGGGCCGGGGGCCGTGCGTGCTGCTCATCTGGCGTACTCCTCCGCGATCTCTCGAATCAGAGCAAGGGACTCCTCGGGGTCGCGAGCCGACGCCCGCAGACGCTCGTACGCCGTGCGCGCCGTGTCCACCGCCGTGGCGGAGTCCGTCACGTGCCCCTGCCCCCTGCTCTCCGAGTACAGGACTGTCGCCCCATCGTCTGATGTCAGCAGGTTAAACGGTAGGGACGACGCGGGGGCACCCGCGTCGAAGCGAAGAACCTGAAGCGTGATGTGGGGGTTTCCCCCCTCTGAGGCAAGGTGGCGGAGCTGGTCGGCCATGACGGCCCGGCTGCCCACCACTGTGCGCAGCGTCGATTCGTGCAGGATCACCCAGAGCAGGGGCGGTGCGTCGCGCTCCATGACCGCTCGACGGGCCAGCCTGGCCTCGACCCTGGCCTTGATCTGGTCGTCGGCCTCCCGCGGGTGCGTGGCCCGGAACGTCGCTTCCGCGTACTCCCACGTCTGCAAGATGCCCATGATCAGGGCGTTGGAGTAGTCCTCGATCCGGCTGGCCTGCTTCTCCAGGTTGATGTACGGCACGAACCAGCCGGGGTGTCCGCGCTCGCTGACCCGGACCAGCAGGCGGGCGAAGTAGCCGGACGTGTTGAAGAACCGGTCACACCATTCGGCGAAGTGAGTCGACGGCAGCGCCTTGCCGTTCTTGACCTTGGATACGTACGGCTCCTTGTAGCCCGTGGCGTCGGCCAGTTGGCGCTGGCTGGCGCCTTTGTGAGCCAGCGCCGCCTCCACCTCACGTCCGAACCACTCAAGGCCGTTCGCGGGCTCACCAATCAGGTCGGGTGATGGTTCGGACATGCGTTCAACTCCCCTTCTTTCCATGTGGTTTGGAAACCCTTTTGACCTGTTGAGAGTACGTCGCGCCGGTGATGCTGGGACTACACAACGTAAGTACTCGCCCCGCATGAGGGACGAGCGACCAACGGTGTACGGAGTGGCAGACATGACGACGGCAGGCAGTCAGCAGACGGCCACGGACAAGGTCAGAGACGCCGAACGGGCGCGCGACGAACTGCGCGACGCGCTCAAGTCGACGGGGGTGCGACTGCCCTCCCTCGGGCTCGACGCCGTTTCGTGCGCCGGGTCTGCGCCGCTCGCGTTGATCGACTTGGGGCGCTGCAACGTGGCCACGGCACGCGCCTTGGCCGCCGCGCTTCGGGCGAACGCGGGCGAGCAGCAGGGGGCGGCACGGTGATCTTGCGCGTGTTCCGCTATATCCCGTTCACCATCGAGCAGGACCAGACGGCAGAGCCGGAATACGAAGCGCGCTGCGTGGCCGGCGACGAATCCGAGTGCGGGGCCGAGTCCGGCACGCAGAGCGGCCCGGGGCCGGTCGAGGAGTGGCAGCGCAAGCACACGCAGGAGACCGGGCACCGGCACTACCGCAGGAACTTCGGCGACTACGCGGTGATGCGGCCCCCGGCGGAACTGGCCGAACCGGTGGAAGCGGACGGGGGTACGGCGTGATGTTCGCCCCGTCCTCAGAGCGCCCGTGGCGTGACGCGTGGCCCCTGGTCGCACAGGTCGGCGACGGGAACGCGTGGCTGACGGGGGCGTGCTGGCTGTACTGCCGCCGTGAGGGCGTGGCCGTGCTGTGGGTCGGCTCCGTGGCCACGCCCGGGGCGACGGGCGACGTGTACGCCTGCGGCCCGTGTATGGCGGAGCTTGACCACATGGTGCGAACGCAGACACACGACCGGGACAGGCGCGACCGCGCCGTGCGGTCCGGTGCTCTCGCCGTTCCCGCCCACGTGCCCCCGCCGCACGCGTTGCCCGGGGGCGGTTCCGGCGGCCGTCACCGGCAACCGCGCCGCGAGCGGGACCCGTACCCCCTGAGCCTGTCCGCCGGGAAGGCGCGATGACCGAGACAAAGACCATGGCGTGCGAGCACCGGCAGACCGAGAAGCGCGACGACAAGACGTACTGCCGGGGCTGCAAACGACAGCTCTACCTGTGAAGACTCCGCCCCTGCCGGGGATGACCTGTTCACGGTTTTCCCACACCACCCCCGGTAGGGGCGGGCACCACCCCCGCCCCGGCTGGATCATCCGCCCGCAACCCTTGGACAGGTCGAGCGCCGGCCGGGGTGGGGTCCGCACGACGACACCACCGTAGGAAGCGACCAAGGAGGAGACTTGCAGACGAGCCTCGCAATTACGGAGAGCACCACGCCGGCCCCATGGGGGCTGCGCCGTATGACACCGCTGCGCAACGGTGCTCCCTCGCCATGGCGGTACGCGGGCATCGACCCGGCCACCCAGACCGGCCGATGGGTCGGGGAGGGCGGAGCGATGACGCCGGCCGAACTCGGCAAGCACGGTACGAGCGTGAACACCTACCCGCCCACGCAGGTCGGGAAGGACGGCAAGGTGGATGCCGACTCCGGCCACGACGCGACACAGGATTAGGGGGTAGCGCCATGAACGGGCGCCCGGTGCTGGTCTGCACGGAGTACGAGGACGCGACCGCTGATCTGGTCATCGCGGAACTGAACCGGCGCCGGGTGCCCGTCCTCCGGTTCGATCCGGGGCGCGACTTCCCCGCGCGCGTGGCTCTCGCCGCGCATGTGGGGGCTGGGGACACCTCCCGGACGGGGTCTGGGGAAGGATGGGGTGGCCGGCTGACGGTCGGGGAACGCACGGCCGACCTGTCCGCCGTACGCGCCCTGTACCACCGTCGGCCGAGTCCCTACCCGACGAGGAGCGGCGAACAGGCGGCCCGGTTCGCCGCGCAGGAGAACCGGCGCGGCCTGGGCGGCGTGCTGGGCGCGCTGCCGGGGTGCCTGTACCTGAGCCACCCGCAGGCCATCGCGCGGACGGAGTACAAGCCCGCGCAGCTCGACGTGGCAACCCGGGTCGGGCTCACGGTCCCGGCCACCCTCATCACGAACGACCCGGGGGAGGCCAAGGCGTTCTGCGCCGGCCACCCCACGATCTACAAGCCGTTGCACGCGGGGGCGTACGAGGTCGGGGGCGAGCCCGCCGGCATCTGGGCCGCCCCGGTCGAGGCGGGCGAGATCGACAGCGCGGTGAGCCGCAGCGCGCACCTGTTCCAAGCGCAGGTGCCCAAGGCGGCGGACGTGCGGGCCGTCGTCGTCGGCGAGCGGGTGTTCAGCGCCCGGATCACCGCGCCGCCCGGAGTCGTGGACTGGCGGGCCGAGTACCAGAGCCTCGTCTATGAGCCGGTCGCCTGCCCGGAGGAGATACACGGGGCGCTGCTGCGGTTCCTGGCCGCCTTCGGACTGAACTTCGGCGCGTTCGACTTCGCCGTGACCGGCGACGGCGAATGGTGGTTTCTGGAGTGCAACCCCAACGGCCAATGGGCGTGGCTCGAAGACGCGGCCGGACTGCCGATCACACACGCAATCGCAGACCTGTTGGAGAACGGAGCGAGTCAGCATGAGTGACCCCCTGCCGTCGGAACGTCTACGGGCCGTCCTCGCGCGGCGTCTGTCCAGGTCCGGCATCCTGCGCGGCCCCGAATGGGAAGCGGCCGTCATGTCGGTACCCCGCGAGGCGTTCCTCGCGCACGGCTGGTTCGAGTACGAAGAGGGCGGCTGGTACCGCCCGGAGTCCGGGGACGGCCCGGACGGACTCGCCCGGATCTACGAAGACGACACCCTCGTGACACAGGTGGCCGGGGGCGTCTTCCCCGACCAGGTCGAGGGACGCGTCTCCGCCGCCCCCTCGTCGTCGTCCACCCTGCCGAGTCTGGTCGTGCGGATGCTCGAAGACCTGCGGGCGACCGAGGGGACGCGCGTGCTGGAGATCGGCACGGGCACGGGCTACTCCACCGCGCTGCTGTGCCATGTCGTCGGCGAGGACAACGTGACCACGGTCGAGGTCGACCCGGAGGTGTCCGCCCGCGCCGGAATGGCCCTCTCGGGCGCAGGGTATTGGCCTGCCCGCGTGGTCGGTGACGGACTGGCCGGCTACAAAGAGGGCGGCCCGTATGACCGCGTGATCGCTACGTGCGGCGTGCTCACGGTGCCGGCCGACTGGCTCGCGCAGACCCGGCCCGGCGGTGAGGTCCTGGTCACGGTCGGCGGCTGGATGCACGCGTCCGAACTCGTCCGGCTCACGGTCGCCGACGACGGCACGGCGAGCGGCCCGGTTCTCGGCGGACAGGTCTCGTTCATGCTGGCCCGTCCCCACCTCCCGCCCCCGCTGGGTGTCCTGCCGAACCTCGGCGAGGGCGACGCGGCGCCCGCCGAACTGGGCGCGGATGCGCTCGACGACTGGACGGCCCGGTTCGTCGCGCAGTTCGCCGCGCCCCGCGCACAGCGGTTCACGCTGGAACGGGACGGCCGGACGGAACACGTCGTGATCGACGTGGACGCCGACGCGTGGGCGGTCGTCTTCCGCGACGGCGCGCGGTGGATGGTCCGGCAGGGTGGCACGGCGCGTCTGTGGGACGACATCACCAGGCGCGTCACGCAGTGGCAGGCGGACGGGCGCCCGCCTGCCGACCGTATGCGGCTGTACGTAGGCCCCGACGGGCAACGCCTCACCTGGGTGTGACCGTGGGCTGACATCCAATGCCGCCCCGTCTGTCCGTCGTTCCCCCGTGGCGGACGGGCGGGGCTTCCTCACGCGTCCGGGGCCGGCGCTCCGGGTGGCTGCCCGACGACGCACGTCCCACGCCCTGATACGGCGTAGACGAGTCCTTCCTCGGTGAGTGCGGCGATCGCGCGGCGGACGGTGGTGGCGGGACAGCCCGTACGCGTCGGCGAGGGTGTTCTTGCTGGGCATGGCGCGGTCGGGTCTGGTCTCGAGTCGCCCCGCTTCACGCGTGCGCGCAAGATCCCCGCGAGCTGCTGGAACGGCACCCTTGGCACGTCGCGCTCCACCTGGTCATGCGGACCGTACTCCATCGGGCGGGAAGCCCTATCAGCGACGAGTCGGCACGAGCCCGTGAACGCCCCTTACCCCACCCCGCCCCGAGCGGGCAGAGTCGGTGCCGGACACCCGAGCCGGAGGCCGCGCGAGGAAAAGTCTCGAAGAGATATCGCCGCGTTCCCTCCCTTGACACCCCGTCCCGGACCGGCGACTCTTCAACACATCACTTGTGGGAGCGCTCCCACAGACCCTGGCACATACACAACCCGCACGTTCCCCGCCCGAGCCGCAGCCAGCACGAACGGGCCCAATTCCACGCAGTTGGCCGGGGGGTCGGCACGTCAGGCAACAGGAGGACGCAATGCGCACGAGCATCCGCCGGTCCCACCGGCTGGTGGCCTTCACGGCCGTGGCCGCTCTGGCCACGGGGCTGCTGGCCGGCTGCGCCAACGACTCGGACGACGGCTCGTCGGACGCCTCGGGCGGCAACGGCAAGGGCAAGATCACGCTGACCGTCGGGACCTTCGGCGTCTTCGGCTACAAGCAGTCCGGCCTCTACGACGAGTACATGAAGCTCCACCCGGACATCAACATCAAGGAGAACGTCACCACCCGTACCGACGTCTACTGGCCCAAGGTCCTCACCCGCCTCCAGGCCGGCTCCGGCACGGACGACATCCAGGCCATCGAGGTCGGCAACATCACCGAGGCCGTGCAGACGCAGGCGGACAAGTTCGTCGACCTCGGCAAGGAGGTCGACAAGTCCCAGTGGCTGGACTGGAAGAACGCCCAGGCCACCACCAAGGACGGCAAGCTCATCGGGCTCGGCACCGACGTCGGCCCGATGGCCATCTGCTACCGCAAGGACCTGTTCAAGAAGGCCGGGCTGCCCACCGACCGGGAGACGCTCGCCAAGGAGTGGAAGGGCGACTGGGCGAAGTACGTCGACGTCGGCAAGCAGTACATGAAGAAGGCGCCCGACGGCACCAAGTTCGTGGACTCGGCCTCCTCCGTCTACAACGCGGCCCTCGGTGGCGGCAGCGAGCGGTACTACGACAAGGACGGCAACGTCATCTGGGACAAGTCCTCCGGCGTGAAGAAGGCCTGGGACGTCGCGATGAGCGTGGCCACCAGTGACATGTCGGCCAAGCTAAAGCAGTTCGACAAGCCGTGGGACCAGGGCTTCGCCAACGCCAAGTTCGCCACCGTGGCCTGCCCGGCCTGGATGATCGGCTACATCGAGCAGAAGTCCGGTGACTCGGGCAAGGGCAACTGGGACGTGGCGGCGGCGCCGACCGCGGCCAACTGGGGCGGCTCGTTCATCGGTGTGCCGAAGGCGGGCAAGCACCAGAAGGAGGCCATCGCCCTGGCCAAGTGGCTGACCGCGCCGGCCCAGCAGGCCAAGGTCTTCGCCAAGCAGGCCAGCTTCCCGTCGACCCCGTCGGCGTACGCGAGCCTGAAGCCGGCCGCGGACACCACGGCGTACTTCTCGAACGCGCCGATCACCCAGATCTTCGCCGCCTCGGCCAAGACCATCCCGGTGCAGTACTTCGGCACCAAGGACCAGCCGATCAACTCCGCCCTGACGGACGTCGGCATCCTCCAGGTCGAGCAGAAGGGCAAGTCGCCCTCGCAGGGCTGGGACGCCGCGAAGAACGAGATCAAGGACGTGCTCGGCCAGTGACCAGCTCCAAGCAGGCTCTCGCGCGCCCCGCGACGAGCGCCGACTCCGCGCCCGGCACCCCGCCGGGCGCGGCCCGGGGCGCTCACGGTCCTGGTGCTCCGGCGGGCGACGACTCGTGGCGCCGCCGGCTGTACCGCTGGGACATGAAGGCCGCGCCGTACGCGTTCGTGGCCCCCTTCTTCATCCTCTTCGGCGCCTTCTCGCTGATCCCGCTGCTCTACACGGCCTGGTACTCGCTGCACGACGTGCAGCTGTCCTCGCTGGACCACCAGACATGGGCGGGGCTGGGCAACTACCAGCGCCTGCTGTCCTCGGACTTCTTCTGGAACGCCCTGAAGAACACGTTCACCATCGGACTGATCTCGACCGTGCCGCAGTTGCTCGCGGCGCTGGGGCTCGCCCATCTGCTGAACTACAAGCTGCGGGGCTCCACCGC
Organism: Streptomyces sp. L2; assembly: GCF_004124325.1. Lineage (NCBI taxonomy): Bacteria > Bacillati > Actinomycetota > Actinomycetes > Kitasatosporales > Streptomycetaceae > Streptomyces > Streptomyces sp. L2. The sequence continues at coordinate 5,130,168 of NZ_QBDT01000001.1, read as the reverse complement.
GTGGCGCGTGGTGATGCTGACGCCGTACGCCACCTCGGTGGCGGCCGCGACCCTGGTGTTCACGCTGCTGTACTCGTGGGACGGCGGCATGGTCAACTGGGTGCTCCACTTCTTCGGCGTGGACCCGGTCAACTGGCGTGAGTCGGACTGGGGTTCGCAGTTCGCGGTGTCGTCCATCGTGATCTGGCGGTGGACCGGCTACAACGCGCTGATCTACCTGGCGGCGATGCAGGCGATCCCGGCCGACCTGTACGAGTCGGCGGCGATCGACGGCGCCAACCGCTGGCAGCAGTTCCGGCACGTGACGATCCCGCAGCTGCGGCCGACGATCCTGTTCACGGTCGTCGTCTCCACCATCGGCGCCACGCAGCTGTTCGGTGAACCGCTGCTGTTCGGCGGGGTGAGCGGGTCCAAGGGCGGCTCCGAGCACCAGTACCAGACGCTCGGTCTGTACATGTACGACCAGGGCTGGGTCATCGGCAACCTCGGCAAGGCGTCCGCGATCGCCTGGACGATGTTCCTGCTCCTGCTGATCATCGCCGCGGTCAATCTGCTGCTCACCCGACGGCTGAGGAAGTCCCAATGACCACCAGTGAACTCACCCTGCCCAAGGCGGCGACGGAGAAGCCCGGGCGGCGCCGGGCGACGGGCGCGGGCAAGCAGCTGCACGCCGGCCCGGTGACGTACGTCGTGCTGACCGTGTTCGCGCTGGTGTCGCTGGCCCCGCTGGTGTGGACGGCGATCGCCGCCTCGCGCACCGACCGGCGGCTCGCCGAGACCCCGCCGCCGCTGTGGTTCGGCGGCAACCTGTTCAAGAACCTCCAGGCCGCCTGGGACCAGGCCGGTCTCGGCACGGCGATGCTGAACTCGGTGATCGTCGCCGGCACGATCACCGTCAGCACGGTGCTGTTCTCCACGCTGGCCGGGTTCGCCTTCGCCAAGCTGCGGTTCAGGTTCTCCGGACTCCTGCTGCTGCTGACGATCGGCACGATGATGATCCCGCCGCAGCTGGCCGTCGTGCCGCTGTACCTGTGGATGTCCGACCTGGGCTGGTCCAACCAGCTGCAGACGGTGATCCTGCCGAGTCTGGTGACCGCGTTCGGCACGTTCTTCATGCGGCAGTACCTGGTGCAGGCGCTGCCGACGGAGCTGATCGAGGCGGCCCGGGTGGACGGGGCGAGCAGCCTGCGCGTCGTCTGGCACGTGGTGTTCCCGGCGGCGCGGCCCGCGATGGCCGTGCTGGGCCTGCTGACGTTCGTGTTCGCCTGGAACGACTTCCTGTGGCCGATCATCGCCCTGAACCAGCAGAACCCGACCGTGCAGGTGGCCCTCAACGCCCTCGGCACCGGCTACGTCCCGGACCAGGCGGTGATCATGGCGGGCGCGCTGCTCGGCACGCTGCCGCTGCTGATCGCCTTCCTGCTGTTCGGCAAGCAGATCGTGGGCGGGATCATGCAGGGCGCGATCAAGGGCTGACCGGCCCGGTACGACGACCTCAGGGGCCGCCGGTCCACCACCGCTCCGGCCCCCTTCCCCCTCCCCCACCTCACCCCCTTCTTCTTCTCGTCGGTCTTCACGACCCCCAATGGGAGCGCTTCCATGCCTGAGCCCGTTACCCCCGTGACCTTCCCTCCCGCCTTTCTCTGGGGCGCGGCGACCTCCGCGTACCAGATCGAGGGGGCGGTGCGGGAGGACGGCCGTACCCCCTCGATCTGGGACACCTTCAGCCATACGCCCGGCAAGACCGCCGGCGGCCAGACCGGTGACGTCGCCGTCGACCACTACCACCGCTACCGCGACGACGTGGCGCTGATGGCGGACCTGGGCCTGAACGCCTACCGCTTCTCCGTGTCCTGGTCCCGGGTGCAGCCGACCGGCCGGGGCCCGGCGGTCCAGGTGGGCCTCGACTTCTACCGCCGGCTGGTGGACGAGCTGCTCGCCCACGGCATCAAGCCGGCCGTCACCCTCTACCACTGGGACCTGCCGCAGGAACTGGAGGACGCGGGCGGCTGGCCGGAGCGGGACACCGCCCTGCGGTTCGCCGAGTACGCGCAGATCGTCGGCGAGGCCCTCGGCGACCGGGTGGAGAACTGGATCACCCTCAACGAGCCCTGGTGCAGCGCCTTCCTGGGCTACGGCTCCGGTGTGCACGCCCCCGGCCGCACCGAACCGGCCGCCACCCTGCGCGCCGCCCACCACCTCAACCTGGCGCACGGACTGGGCGCGACGGCCCTGCGGTCGGTGATGCCGGCCCGCAACCAGGTGGCGGTCAGCCTCAACTCCTCGGTCGTACGGCCCCTTTCGCAGGAGCCGGCCGACCTGGCGGCGGCCCGCCGGATCGACGACCTGGCCAACGGCGTCTTCCACGGCCCGATGCTGCACGGGGCGTACCCCGAGTCGCTGCTCGCCGCGACGGCCCAGCTCACCGACTGGTCGTACGTGAGGGACGGCGACCTGGACACCATCCACGTGCCGCTGGACGCGCTGGGCCTGAACTACTACACCCCGGCGCTCGTCTCGGCGGCCTCGGAGCGGCTGACCGGCCCGCGCGCGGACGGGCACGGCGCCAGCGAGCACTCCCCGTGGCCCGGCGCCGACGACGTGCTGTTCCACCAGACGCCGGGTGAGCGCACGGAGATGGGCTGGACGATCGACCCGTCGGGCCTGCACGAGCTGATCATGCGCTACACCCGGGAGGCTCCGGGTCTGCCCCTCTACATCACCGAGAACGGCGCCGCCTACGACGACAAGCCGGACGCCGACGGCCAGGTCCACGACCCCGAGCGCATCGCCTATCTGCACGGCCACCTCGCGGCCGTCCGCCGGGCCATCACGGACGGCGCCGACGTGCGGGGCTACTACCTGTGGTCTCTGATGGACAACTTCGAGTGGGCGTACGGCTACGACAAGCGGTTCGGCGCGGTCTACGTGGACTACGCGACGCTGGAGCGGACGCCCAAGTCGAGCGCCCGCTGGTACTCCGGGGCCGCCCGCACCGGGGTGCTGCCCGCGGTGGAGACGGCCTGAGGGGCACGGCCTGACCTGCGCCGCCTGACGGGCGCCCGAACGGGGGGGCGGGGCGCGGCACCCTAGGGGAGTGCCGCGCCCCGTCTGCTGTGTCCTTCAGCTCAGTTGAAGGCTCCGAACGCCTTGGAGAAGGCGAACTTGTCCTGGTTGATGGAGCTGCACGTGGCGTCGGCGGTGGGCTTGGTGCCGCCGGCGCAGGCCTTGTCGCGGGTCGCGGACCACATGGCCAGCCAGCCGAGGCCCTTGGACTTGGCGAAGTTCACCAGCTGGGTGGCGTCGTCGACCTTGAAGACCTCGGCGGAGACGTCGTTGACGCCGATCATCGGGGTGACCGCGACCGCCTTCCAGGCGGCGCTGTCGGACAGCCCGAGCACGCTCTTGACCTGGGCCTGGGTGGCGGTGGCGGCCTGGATGGCGTAGTCGCCCATGTCGCCGTTGAAGGAGGCGCCGTAGTCCATGGCCATGATGTTGACGGCGCTCGTCTTCACACCGTTCGCCTTGGCGTTGGACAGCAGGTTGACGCCGTCCTGGGTGAGGCCCTGGGGCATCACGGGGAGGGTGAAAGAGACGTCCAGGCCGGGGTGCTGCGCCTGGAGCTTGGCGATGGCCTGGGCGCGGCGCGTGTTGGCGGCGGTGTTGGGCAGCGCGCCGCCCTCGATGTCGAAGTCGACCTTGGTCAGCTTGTAGGCGTCGATGACCTTGCCGTAGGCCGCGGCGAGCTGGTCGGCGGAGGAGCAGGTGGTGCCCAGTTCGGAGCCGGAGGCACCGCCGAAGGAGACGCGGACGTCACCGCCCTTGGCGCGCAGGGCGCCGATCTGGGAGGCCACGCCGTCGCTGTTCAGGTCGGTCACGCCGCCCCACTTGGGGGTGCAGCCGCCGCCGTCGGTGATGAAGGCGAGGTTGTAGTTCTTCACGCCGGTGGCGTCGGCGGAGCCGAGCAGGTCGAACGCCGGGTAGAGGGAGGTGTCGACGTAGGGGGAGAAGCCGGCCGAGGAGGTGGTGCCGGTCCCCGTGCCGGTGCTGTGGGAGGGCGTGGGGGTGGGGGTCGCGCTGTGGCTGGGGGTCGGGGTGGGCGTCGGGGCGTCGGTGGGGCGGCCGCTCGGTTCGGGGGTGGGGCCGTCGTCCGCGGAGCACTTGGTGTCGTCGACGAGGCAGTGGGCCGGGTCGCCGGTGCCGCTGACGACGAAGCCGACGGTGACGGACTTGCCGGGGGCGAGGCCGGCGGTGTCCCACGTGGCGGGCTTGACGGTGACGTGCTGGCCGCTGACGCTCGACTCGCCGTTCCACAGCGAGCTGAGCTTGGTGCCGGCCGGCAGGTCGAACTCCAGCGTCCAGTCCTTCTCGGCCTGGCCGCTGTTGTTGGTGACGACGTACTGCGCGGTGTAGCCGGTCGACCAGCTGCTGGTCTTCGTGTACGCGGCGTTCACCCCGGCCGCGTTGGCGGTCCCGGTGAGCAGGAGGGCGCCGCCGCCGACCACCGCCGCGGCGACCACGCCGCCTATCGCCTTGTTCCTGCCGCTGATCCTGCGCCGGTGCGTGCTCATGCGCGTGCCTGCCTTCACTGCTCACTGGAGGGGGGTAACAGGGGATGTCACAGCCCTGTGGGGTGCGGCAGCACGTTAGCGATACGGAATCGGACAATCGGCTTGATGCGGACGGCGGTTGGCGTCCTTAGGGTGCGCTTAAGGAAGGGATCGGGGGCGGTTAAAGGTAGAGACCAGTTTGCCCGTACGGCGTCTGCGGACGCGGTGTCCGAGGCGCGCCGGGCGCCGTCCGTCGAGCTGGAACCAGATCCGCACCTCGGTCCCGCCCAGCACCGAGGAGCCGATGCGGACGTCCCCGCCGGTGGATTCGGCGAGGCGGCGCACGATGTCCAGGCCGAGGCCGGTCGAGCCGTCGCTGCCGGATCCGCGCCCGCGGGCCATCGCCGCCTCGGGGTCGGGTATGCCGGGGCCCGCGTCGGAGACCAGCACGATCACCGCGTCCTCGCCGTTGTGCACGTCGACGGCGAAGGCGGTGCCCTCGGCGGTGTGCCGGAACACGTTGCCGAGCAGGGCGTCGAGGGAGGCGGCCAGGTCGGCGCGGGCCACGGGTATGCGCACCGGACGGTCCACACCGGCCACCCGCCACGTGCGGCCCTCGTCCTCGGCGAGCGCCGACCAGAACTTCATGCGTTCGCGGACCACTTCGGCGGCGTCGCAGCCGGCTCCGGCGCCGGCCGCCACGGTCTGCGGCTTGGCGTCGCGCGCGGTCCGGATGATCGTGTCGACCTCCCGCTCCAGCTGGGCGACGGCCGCCCTGGTCTGCTCGGCGGCGGGACCGGCGCCGAGGGAGGCCGCGTTCAGCCGGAGCACCGTCAGCGGGGTGCGCAGCCGGTGCGAGAGGTCGGCGGCCAGTTCCCGCTCGTTGGCGAGGAGCTGCACGACCTGGTCGGCCATGGAGTTGAACGCGACCGCCGCCAGTCTGAGTTCGGTCGGACCGTCCTCCGGGACCCTGGCCCCGAGCCGGCCCTCCCCCAGTTCGTGGGCGCCCTCGACCAGCCGCCGCGCGGGCCGCACCATGCGCACCCCGAGCCGGTCGGCGACGGCGACCGAGCCGACGATCAGCGCCAGGCCGACGGCGGCGAGCACCGCCCACGCCGTGCCGACGCCGTTGCTCACCTCGGACTCGGGCACGTACACCTCGACGACGGCGATCGCGCCGGAGCCGAGCGCGACCGGCTGCAGCAGGGTGAAGCCGCCGCTGACCGAGGTGGTGGAGGCGCGGCCCATGTTCCGTACGGCGGTCACGTCACGGCCGGCGGCGCGCTGCCGGCCGATGTCGACGGCCGGTCCGGAGCCGTCGGCGGGCAGGTGGACGGCCATCCCGGAACCTGCGCCGGCGGAGGCGACGACCCGCTCCAGTTTGTCCCGGTCGGTGGTGATGGACAGCGCGGGGGCGACGGCTGCGGCCTCCCGCTCGGCATTGGAGAAGGCGCGGTCGCGGGCCATCTCCTTGACCACGAGTCCGAGCGGGACGGCGAAGGCGACCACGACCATCGTGGTGACCGCCAGGCAGACCTTGACCAGGGCCCATCTCATCGTGGCGGCTCCCCCGGTGCGGGCGGCTCCAGCTTCACCCCGACACCCCGGAGGGTGTGCAGGTAGCGGGGCCGGGCGGCGGTCTCCCCCAGCTTGCGGCGCAGCCAGGACAGATGGACGTCGATGGTCTGGTCGTCGCCGTAGGACTGCTGCCACACCTCGGCGAGGAGTTCCTTGCGCGGGACGACGACGCCGGGGCGGCCGGCGAGGAAGGCGAGCAGGTCGAACTCGCGGCGGGTCAGGTCCAGTCGCGCGCCGTCCAGGTCGGCCTGCCGGCGCAGCGGGTCGACGGTCAGGCCGCCGACGCGCAGCACGGGCGAGGGCGGGGCCTCGCCGCCGCCGGACCGGGCCCGGCGCAGCACGGCGGCGATGCGCGCGGACAGGTGCTCGACGGAGAACGGCTTGGTCAGGTAGTCGTCCGCGCCCGCGTTCAGCAGCCGGACGACCTCCGACTCGTCGTCGCGCGCGGTGGCGATGATGACCGGCACGTCGGTGATGCCGCGCAGCATCTTCAGGGCCTCGGAGCCGTCCAGGTCGGGCAGTCCGAGGTCCAGGATGACGACGTCGAAACGGAGATGGGCGACCTCGCGCAGCGCCTCCAGTGCCGTACCGACGCTGCGCACGGTGTGCGAGGCGTCGGTCAGGTGCCGGATGAGCGCCGAGCGTACGAACTGGTCGTCCTCGACCACGAGCACACTTGCCATGCGCCGCACCGTACGCCATCCGCGCGAGCCGCATCCGGGCCTGTGGACAACTCGGCGGTTGTGGAAAACCTCTCCCTCATCGACGGGACGCGGGACACCCGTGGGACAGGTGGGGCAGTATGGCCCGACGATGCGCAGAGGACTCGTTCACGTACTGGCCTGGCTGCTCGCGACGGGCGCGGCGGTCACGCTGTCGTGGTGGGGTGTCCACACGGTGATGACCGGCACGGCGTACGACCCGCCGCGCGCCCTGCCCATCACCGCGGCCGAGGTGTCGGCGCAGCGCTCCGGGGCGCCCTCGTCACCGCCGCCGCCCCCACCGCCGTCGCACAGCGGTTCGCCCGCTCCCTCCCCCACCTCGCGCACGTCCGCGCCGCCGAGCCACCGGCCGTCGCACTCCCCCTCTCCCTCGGCGTCGGCGTCCGGCCGGGTCAAGGCGTACGACACCGACGGCGGCCATGTCGTCTTCGCGCTGGCGTCGGCGGACGCCACCCTCGTCTCGGCGACGCCGGGGACGGGCTGGTCGATGCAGGTGTGGAAGACGGAGACCTGGATCCGGGTGGAGTTCAGCCGGGGCGCGGACCGGGTGTCGGTCTTCTGCGACTGGCACGACGGCCCGCCGCACGTGGACGTGGGCACCTACTGACCGCTCCGGGGCAACGCGTTCACCGCGCTCATCCCGTTCACCGCGCGTCGCGGAAGACGGACGCCGGTGGGGCCGGGGAGGCCGTGGCCGCGGCGTCCGTGACGGGGGTCGCGCCGCCGGTGAAGTCGATGAGGGGCCTGCCGTGTTCGAGCCGGCCGGGGTGGGGGTCGGAGGCGGCCCGTCGGGTGAGGTCGGCGAGCGGGAGGGGCCGGTCGGCGGCGACGAGGATCGCGTTGCCGAAGCGTTTGCCGCGCAGTACGGGCGCGTCCGCGATCAGCGCGAGGTCGGTGAAGCGGGCGGCGGCGGTGGCGATCTGGCCGCGCAGATGGGCGAGCGGCGGGCCGTCGGCGAGGTTGGCGGCGTAGAGACCGCCGGGGGCGAGGGTCCGGCGGACCTCGTCGAGGAACTCGGTGGAGGTGAGGTGGGCGGGGGTCCGGGCGCCGCTGAAGACGTCGGCGACGACCAGGTCGGCCCAGCCGTCCGGCACCTTGGCCAGGCCCTCGCGGGCGTCGGCCGTCCGCACCCGGATGCGGGCGCCCGGGTCCAACGGAAGGGCGCGGCGGACCAGCTGGACGAGGGCCGCGTCCCGCTCGACGACCTGCTGGGTGGAGCGGGGCCGGGTGGCGGCCACATACCGGGCGAGGGTGAAGGCGCCGCCGCCCAGGTGCAGGGCCCGCAGCGGTCTGCCGGGCGGGGCGGCGAGGTCGATGACATGGCCGAGGCGGCGCTGGTACTCGAAGGACAGGTGCGCCGGGTCGTCGAGGTCGACGTGCGACTGCGGCGCGCCGTCGATCAGCAGCGTCCAGGCCCGGGGGCGGTCCCGGTCGGGTATGAGTTGCGCGAGTCCGCCGTCGACCTCTTCCGCCACGGCCTCGGCGGCCGCCGCGCCGCGCCGGGTGTTCCTGGACCTGCCCATCGGACCATTTTCGCAGGCACCGGGGAGGCGCGCCGTGCGGGACCTCGGCGGTACGAGCGGGGCGGTGAACGACACGTGCCGGACCTCGGCCGTGCGTGCCGGACCTCAGCGGCAGCTGTCCGCGGCCTCGATCATGCGGGCCGCCTCGCCGAGGGCCCGGCGCAGCACCGCGGGGTCGGTGGCGGGGTGGGCGCCGCCGGGCGGCAGCAGCCAGTCGGAGCCCTCGACCGGGGGTTCGGGGTCCAGCCGCAGTCCGCGCCCGTCGGTCCTGGTGCAGGTGCTGCCGGGCACGTCCCAGCCGGCGGCCGTACCGGCCGGCACCAGGAAGCCGAGGGTGTCGCAGCCGTCGTCGTGCAGCACGGGCCCGACGGTCTCCCCGATGCCGCGGCGCAGGATGTCGACCGCCTCGAGACCCTGCCGGGTCGGCACCGTCACCAGGTCGCACAGCGGCGGGCCGCCGGGCGCCCCCGTCCCACGCGCCCACGACAACGACATACAAGGATCGTTGCTCTGGCTGGTCTCCATGCCGGCCTCCACCACACTGCCTTGTTGCGGTCCATGGAGTCCAACGCGCGAGCGCGTCAACGGCTACGGCGGAAGTGCGCCGCAAAGGATGGCAGTTCATGGCAGATCGTGGATGAGATATCCGGTTTGTAGCCAAACACCGCGTAGCGGGTCCGGTACAGCAGGTACGTTCTTGCCCGCCGGAACCAGGGCGTCTTGCGGGCAACTCGTCCGAATCCGCCCCGGCTCCGGCATGGTTCGACGGTTCGCACGAGAGGACCCGGCCATGGCGCTGTCAACCGAGACCTCGTCACAGCCCGACCAGCCACCCCGGCCCAACTTCGCCTTCCGGCGGTTGCGCGGCCACCGTTCACCGGCGGAGTTCGCCGCGCTGGTACGGCGCGCCGCCTGCGAGATCGGTGAGCGGGTCAGCTGCGACGCGCGCTACGTCGGCAGGGTCGAGGCGGGTGAGATCCGCTGCCCCAACTACGCCTACGAACGGGTGTTCCTGCACATGTTCCCCGGCCGCACGCTCACCGACCTCGGGTTCGCGCCGCGCTCGTCCGTCCGCGGACGCGCGGCACGTCCGGCGCCGGACGACCCGGTCGTGCCCCCGCCGAGGTCACCGGGCCCGCTTGAGACGTGGGGGGCGTGCGAGCCGTATGAGCCGTACGAGCCGTACGGCGAACCGCACGAGCCGTACGACCCGCACGAGCCGTACGAGAACGACCACCTGAACCACGAGGAGAGCGACGTGCTGCGTCGCGCATTCATGTCCGGCACCGGCGCCACCGTCGCCGCCGCCACTCTGGGCCCGCTCGGGTTCGCCACCGACGCCGCGGCGGCCGTCCGGCCCCCGCGGCGCGCCGGTACCGGTGAGGCCTCCGCTCTGGAGGAGGCCGTCCGCCGCATCCGGCTGCTCGACGACCGGCACGGCGCGGACGGCCTGTACCAGCGCGCGGCGGCGCCCCTGCGCGCCGCCTACGCGCTCCTGGACGCCGGCGCGACCCGGCAGACGACCGCGGAGCGGCTGCACTCGGGCGCCGGTGAACTCGCCATCTCCGTCGGCTGGCTGGCCCACGACTCGGGCCGCTTCGACGACGCCCGCTCGCACTACGCCGAGGCCCTGGCCACCGCCCGGGTCACCGGCGACCCGGCGCTGGAGGCGCACGCCTTCTGCAACACCGCGTTCCTCGCCCGGGACGCCGGCCGGCCCCGGGAGGCGGTCCGCGCCGCGCAGGCCGCCCAGCGCGTGGGCCGCCCCGTGGGCTCCGCCCGCCTGATGTCCCTGCTCGCCCTGCGCGAGGCCGGCGGCTGGGCGGGGCTCGCCGACCGCACCGGCTGCGAGCAGGCCCTCGCCCGCGCGCGGGCCCTGTTCGACCGGGGCCACTGCGACGCCGACCCCGAGTGGATGAGCTTCTACGGGGAGGCCGAACTGGAGGGACTGCAGGCGCAGTGCTGGTCCACCCTCGGCGACTGGCGCCGCGCGACCCGCCACGCCCGCCGGGCCACCGCCCTCCAGAACCCGCACTTCACCCGGAACATCGCCCTCTACACCGCCGAACTCGCCGACGACCTGGCCCGCGACGGCCGCCCCGACGAGTCGGCGACGGCGGCCCTGCGCGTCCTCTCGCTCCTGGACCAGGTCCAGTCCTCCCGCATCCAGACGATGCTGGCGGGCACGGCCCGGGTGCTCCTGCCGCACCGACGGGCCTCCGGCGTCTCGGAATTCCTGGAGCGGCACGCCTCGCTGCCGCGCGGGGTGCGGACCTGACCCACCCCCTCAGCTATCGGTTCCGGCCCGTCAGGACGTGTTGCCGCTCGGGCCGAAGAACTCGATCTCCGCGATGGCGACCTGCTTCTTCGACGACGTCAGGAACGACGACTCGATGGTGAAGCGGACCTTGGTGACCTCGCCGACACGGAACTGGACTGGTTGCGCGCCCGAACTCTGGTCCAGGGTGATCTCCCGGTCGACGACCGTGCCGTCGTCCCGGGTGATCGTCGCCTTGACGCGGTGCGGGAGCGCCGACGTGGTGTTCTTGTCGGCGTGCGCGGACACGCCCGGGGTGATGAGCAGGTCGAGCAGCCTGGTCGGCTGGTCGAACTTCGCCTCGATCCACTGGCCTTCGCCGGGCCCCGTGATGCCCGGCCCCCACCACGTGTTGCTCTTCTTGTCGATGACCAGCAGCGGTTTGTGGCCCGGGAAGGTCCTGGACGCGCTGATGGCGTCCGGCGTGACCTCGGAGCGCTTGGCGAAGTGGTCCTTGGTCGCCTGGATGCCCTTCGGCAGATTGACGGCGGCGACGATCAGTGCGGCCAGGACGATCGCGTAGCCGGCCCAGCTCAGGATCCGCCCGAAGGTGCGGCGCAGCCGCGGCCGGTCGCCCGCCCACGGGGTCTCGCCGCGCCGTCCGTCGAGCAGCCGCCGCCACCAGGGGCGCGGCGACGGTGGCTCGGAACCGCCGGCCATCGGCATCGCACACCGGGTGCAGTAGTGGCGGTCGGGCCGGTTGGGCGTGGCGCACCAAGGGCAGGCGACACCGCCGCCGATGCCGAGTTCCTCGCCGGGGGCGCGCACCGACTGGGGGCGCTGGGGTGTGGGACGGCCGGGCAGTACGGGGACGACGGACGGGGTGGCGGCGGGCCGGGGCTCCGGGTCCTGGACCGGGACCAGCAACTGCCGGGCACGGTCGTTCAGGTCGTCGCCGCCGGCCCCCTGAGCGGCCAGGGGCGGGTTCGGGCCACCCGGTTCGGCGTCCGGTGCCGAGCCGAAGTCCGGTACGGGACCGGGTGCCGGCATCGACCCTGCGTGCGGTACCGGACCCGAGCCCGGCACGGGACCCGCGTGCGGTATCGGTTCCGTGGGGGCGGTGTCCTCGACCGAGCGCGGGCCGCCCAGGGGGGCCGCGCCCGGGACCGTGTTCGGGCGGTCGCGCAGGTCCGCGTCGGGGGCGTAGCCCGTCCCGCCCGTTCGGCCCGCCCCGCCGGTCTCGTCTGCCCCGCCGGCCCCGCCGGCGTCGGCCGTATCGGCGGCGGGATCCCGGCGGCCGGAGCCCGTAGGCGCCGTACCTGAGGCGGCGCCCGGTACGGGCCCCACGCCCGGGGTCCGCTGCGGCACCGACCGCGCGGCGGAGCCGGAGCCCGGGACGGCCGCCGACCCCGCTGCGGCGGCGGCACCGGGCCCGTCGTACGCCGCGCGGGTGGCGGGACCCGCACCCCCGTCGGTCCGCGCGTGAGCGCCCCGGCCGGGGCCGCCGGCGTCGCCTGCGGCGGCGGGAACCGTGGCTCCCGCGCCCGAAGCGGTACCACCGGTCGCGGCGCCGGAAGCCCCCGTATGCCCGGCCGAACCGCCGGAGGCCCCCGCCCAGCTCAGTACGGCACCGCAGGCGTCGCAGAACGACTGGCCAGGCTCCGCGCGGGTGCCGCACTCGGCGCAGTTCTGGGTGGTCGTCATCTCTCCTGGGTCCTTTCGGCGGGTTCGTCCGGCGACCCTGCGGGCGCGGGACGAACCCGCCCCGCGGCCCGGGTCACCTGGACCGTGTACGGCATGTGGGCGGGGCGGGCGGCGGACACGAGGGTGTCCAGGCGGTGTTCGTCCGCACGGGTGGGGTGGGGCAGCCGGATGTGCACGTGCAGCCTGGGCCGCGTCTCGCCGGGGACGGGGCCGAGCGGACGGCCGCTCCAGTCGGCGGCCCCGCTCTCCGTGATCTCCGGTTCGACGCCGAAGGCGAGCCGCACCGCCTCGGCGAGTCCGCGCCGGGTGCCGCGGACCCGGTGGAGACGGGCGGCGGCGGCCACGGCGGCGCGCAGCCTGTCCTCCGGTTCGCTGCCGTCGGTCTCGGCGCCGATCCACGCCCCGAGGTACTGGGTGAAGTCGAGTGGTGCGAGCGACGGCGTGAAGTAGGCGTCGACGCAGTCGAGCACGTTGAGGATCGGCGCGACGGTGTCGTCGAGGCCGCCGACGAACCGCTGTGCGAGGTCGTCGTCGGCGAACACGGCCGGCAGCATCGGGCCGATGGGCGCGGACGAACCGAGCCCGTCGATCGCGCCCCTCATCCGTGCCACCCCCCGGCGCGCTGGACGGACCTGCTCACGAGCCCTCCCCGATGACGCGGACGCGGTGGTCGAAGGAGAACACCAGGGACGGCGCGTCCAGGTCGATGCGGTCGGTGGCCTCGCCGCGTTTGCCGGTGAGCGGGTCGGCCGCGTGCAGGATCACCTGGTCGACCAGTTCCACGCCGGGCACCCGTTGCAGCACCGCGAAGATCTCGCCGGACTGCACGGGCCGTCCGAACGGCCAGCCCCTGCCGTCCGCGCCGCCGGTCAGCGGGTCGATGTGGCGGTAGAGCGCGTCGTGGGCCTCGCGGCGTACCCGGTCGGTGTCGACGCCCTTGAAGGCGTGCACCGTGGCGACCACCGTGACGCCCTGGTAGAAGGGCGGTCCGACCGCCAGCCGGGTGCCGATCAGCCGCCGTTCGTCGAGATGGCGGGTGATGCGCTCCAACAGGCTGTCCCCGGGGACGAGTTGCTCGAATCTGAGCCGTCCACCGGGGTCCGGTACCGCCTGCGGCACCACCAGCACCCGCACCGCGTAGGCGCCGTGCTCGCTCTCCTCGCCCTCCAGGCAGGTGATGCGGGCGGTCTCGGGGGCGGCCCGGCGGGCCAGCTCCTCGTAGTCCCGCAGGGTGACGGCCCGTTCCTGGGCGCGCAGGGTGATGGGCGCGCGGACCTTGGCCTCCTCGACGGTCTCGCCGTCGACGCCGCCGCGCGCGGCCTCGCGGTTGGTGACCTCGGCGATGTACGGGATGGAGGTGCGCAGGATCTGCACGGCGCCGCGGGCGACGTTGCCGGCGCGGCCGCCGCCGGTGCGGTAGCGGCGGGCGCGGAGGACCGCGCCCTTGGGTGCGACGGCACCGAACTGCCGCAGTGTGCCGTCGGGTTCGCGGACGGCGGGGCCGAAGGCGATCTCCCCGGTGGTGGCGTCCAGGGTGATGTGCCGGTCCCCGGGTCCGGAGGCGGCGAAGTGCGGGACGACCTGCCAGTCGGTCCAGCCCTCCTCGTACTCGGCGCTCTGCAGCAGCAGCGGCGGGTGGTCGCCGACGACGGGCGCGTGCTGGAGGCGGAGCCGCTGCCCGGGCAGGCCGGTGGACTCGCCGAGTGCTTCGTCGTGGACGGTCTCGGCGTGGACGGCGGGGGTGGTGCCGCCCATCGTGTAGCCCTCGGCGGAGCGGACGGTCGGGGAGGTCGTGTAGAACGGCTGGGCGGGGTGCGGTTCGGTGACGCGGCAGCGCAGCCAGCCCGCCTCCTGGCCGCCGTTGCGGGACAGGACGTGGCCGCCGGGCACGTGCAGGACGACCTCGCCCGGCCGGTTGAGGCCGCCGGTGCCGTCGCGGTCCACCTCGCAGGGCTGCCAGCCGTCCGCGGTCCACGCCTCCCACTCCAGCGGCGGCTGGCGCGGGTCGACGCCGACGCCGTCTACGCGGGAGTCGAGTTCGAGGACGACCGCGCAGTGCGGGACGGCCGCGCTGAGGCCGATGAGCATGCAGTCGCCGGGGTGCGGCGACTCGGCGAACACCATGAGGTCCTTGGCCTCGGCGAGGTCCGCCGTCAGGTCGGTGACGGCCTGGCCGCTCGCCTGCGTCAGCAGGAACCGCACCTCGCACGGTACGACGGCCAGTTCCCGCTCGGTGGCGAAGACGACCGCGTCCTCGCTCTCGGTGCGCAGCGTGGCGACTTCCGCCCCGAGGGGCACGTGTACGACGTCCTCCTGAGGCGCCGACAGCCAGAACGTGACGTCGGTACGGGCGGCGGCCGGCGGGAAGAGGGTGATGCCGACGAGGTCGAGGAACGCGAGGTGGTTCTTCTCCGGCACCCGGTTGAGCCGGTAGACGATCTGGTCGGCCATGTGCGCGACCGTCTCGACGAGGGTGACACCGGGGTCGGAGACGTTGTGGTCGGTCCACTCCGGGGCGCGCTGCTGGATGTAGCGCTTGGCGTCGTCGACGAACTGCTGGAAGCGGCGGTCGTCGAGGTTCGGGGAGGGCAGGGGCATCAGCGGTCGCTTTCGGGGGAGTCGCTGCCGGGGCCGTCGCCGAAGGGGCCGCCGGCGCCGTCCTCCTCGTGGGAGGGGATGACGTAGAACGGGAAGACGAGGCTGCGCGGGTTGTTGGTGCCGCGGATCTCGTAGCGGACGTCGATGTAGAGGACGCTGCGGTCGGTGCCCGCGGTGACCGCGACGTCGGTGACCTCGATGCGCGGCTCCCAGCGGTCGAGGGTGGTGGCCACCTCGTGCTGGATGCGGCCCGCGGTCTGCTCGTTGACCGGGGCGAACACCAGGTCGTGGATGGCGCAGCCGAACTCGGGCCGCATGGGCCGCTCCCCCGGCGCGGTCGACAGCACGAGCCGGATCGACTCCTCGATCTCCCGCTCGCCGCTGACCAGGGCGATGCCGCCGGTCGGCCCGATGCGCAGCGGGAACGACCACCCGGAGCCGACGAACTGTTCGGACATCAGAACCACACCCGCCTTCGGGGGACACGAACCCTGCACTCACGGCGGCGGGGGCCACCGTCCACCGCCCGGACGCCGCCGCCCCTCACGGCACCACCCCCACGATCGGGAACGTGGTGACGACGAACAGCTCGCTGGCGATCGCCGTCGACATCGCCTTGATCGTCGTGTTGGCGACCGAGTTGATCTGCACCGTGCCCTCACCGCTGAGGGACAGCAGACCGACGGCGTTCACGTTGAGGGCGCCGCCCGCGACCAGCCCGATCTCGCCGCCGGCCTTCACGTTGACCATGCCGCCGCCCTCGATGCTGACCGCGCCGCCGCTCTTGATGTTCACGCTGCGCCCGCCGGTCAGGGACAGGTCGGCGCCCGCGGTGACGCTCACCGAGCGGCTGCCCTTGATGCTCACCGAGCCCTTGCTGTCGATGGTGATCTCGGTGTTGGTGCGGTCCATGTTGATGGTCAGCTGCCGGTCACCGGTGACCAGCCGGACTCCCTGCTTGCGCAGGGCGGTCTTCTGGCTGAGCAGGTCCATGCGGTTGCCGTCGCGGTCGGAGACGGTGTGCCGGGCCGCCTTCTTGCGCACGGCGTCGATCAGCGGCACGTCCCCGACGGTGGTCGGCCTGTCCTTGCCGTTGTAGAGCCCGCCGATCACGAACGGGTGGTCGAGGGCGCCCCGGTCGAACGCGACGAGCACCTCGTCGTTGACGTCCATCGGGAACACCCCGCCGCCGCCCAGGCCGCCCATCTGCACCGTGCGCGTCCAGTCGCTGACGTACGTGTCGTCCAGCCAGGGGAACTTGAGCCGGACCCGGCCCTGCTTGAGCGGGTCGTTCACGTCGGTGACGAGAGCGTTGGCGACGCCCGGCAGCTTGGCCCCGGTGCCGGTGCCGCCCCCGCCGGAGGTCAGCCCGAACAGGGAGCGCCACTGCCGGCCGCTGACGGTCACCCACGACTCGTAGTGCTTGCCGTCGTCGAAGACGTGCCGTACGGAGGTGGCCGTGTACTTGCCCTCGAAGGGCTTGCCGGTGCGCGTGAGCGTCACGGGGACGCCCGGCCGCAGCTTCGGGTTGCCCCGGGCGATCACCTCCACCTCGGCGAAGGAGGCGGTGACGTCGTCGGCGAGGGCGTCGGAGGCGTACCTCACCTCGGCCGACTTGTCGTACGGGACGGAGGTCTCGACGAGTGTGCCCGGCTTGAACTTGGCCGCCGCCTTGGCCGGCGAGCTGCCGATGGCGAACTCCGTGTTGGCGGTGGCGGGCGAGACGGAGCTGAGCGCCTTCTTCTGGGTGACGTCCCAGCCGCGCGCCTCGACCTTCCCGATCTGGTCGGACGCGGTCACCGCCGCCCTCAGCCGCAGGATGTCGTGCCCGGCCTGGAGGACGAACGGGCTCTTGTCGCCCTCCGTGCTCGTCGCGGGTGCCCCCGAGGCCGGCTTCGCCCGCACGAACTGGAACATGCCGTCCGCGTCGACGGACATGACCATCTCGTTCTCGTCGGCGAGCCGCGCGAGGAAGTCCCAGTCGGTGACGTTGGACTGGCTGATGAACTCGTACACCGTCTTCGTCGCCTCGACCCTGCCGACCGGCACGCCGTCCTTGGCGGCGAGCTTGCGGGCGATGTCGGACGCGGACTGGTTCCGGTACGCGGCGACCCGGCGCTGGCGCATGAGCCGGTGCCCGAAGTCGTAGCCCCGGATGACGGTGTACGTGCCGGTGCCGTCGTAGTCGGCCTCGAACCCGGTGATCTCGCCGGTCAGCAGGGTGTCGCCGACGCCCTTGCCGTCGGCGACGGTCGAGATGGTGACGCGGCTGCCGAAGTCGGCGTTCAGCTGGTGCGTCATGATCCGGAACGGGTCGCGGAAGCTGAGCTGGAAGGCGGCCGGCACCCCGGCGCCCTGGTCGACCCGGCCCTCGACGAGCGCGCGGGCCGCCGTGTCGGGCAGCTTCCTGCCGTCGATCTCGACCCTGAGTACGGCGGACGTCGCTGGACGCACCATCAGCCTCGCACCTCCGATGCGGCGGGCAGGATGAGCTGCGTGCCCGGGAACACGTGGGCCGGGTTGTCGATGCCGTTGGCCTCGGCGATCGTCCGCCAGGCGTTCGCGTCGCCGTACTCCCGCCAGGCCAGCGACTGCAGCGAGTCCCCGGCGACGACCCGGTGCACGCGCTGCCCCGTGAGCGCCCCGGACGTCGGGTTCTGCCCGGCCGTCCTGCTGGGGATCTCGGTCAGCTGGAGCTGGACGGCGGCCCGGATGGGCATGCCGCTCGTGCCGAACAGGGAGTAGGTGCTGGACAGCGAGGACACGTACGCCGTGAAGCGCGCGGTGGAGAAGGACCCCCACTGGAAGACCACCCACGGCGGCGAGGGCTTGTTCGCCGCGATGGACGTCGAGGTCACCTCCAGGCACAGCAGCAGCGATTCGACCATCTTCATGACGTCGTTGCTGTCGGGGTCGTCGGAGCGGTCCAGGAAGATCTCCAGGCTCATCTCCGTGGGCTCCACGCCCATGAACTCCGGTGTGGGCCCCTTGCGTTCGGCCTTGACCGGGGTGACGCCCCACTGGGCGCGGCGGCTCAGCTGCAACTGTGCGGGGTTGTACTCGAACTTGAACGTCTTCATGAGCGCGCCGGGCGTGGTGCTGCCCTCGCCCAGGGGCGGTTCGTGGATCGCGAGCGTGGCCCGGACGAGGCTGCTGCCGATGTGGGGAATGCTGACCATGGTCGGAGATCTCCTTCCGGTTCCGTCCGTTTCAGTCCGTTTCAGTCCGTGAAACCGTGGTGGGTGATCTCCAGGACCTCCGTGGCCACGGCCGGGCTGGCGGGATCGAAGGAGGGGCCCTGCCAGCTGACCGGGAGCACGTCGAGCAGACCCCAGGTGGCCACCTCGGACCCGTCGGCCCGCAGCGCCCGGATCTGCCCGGTGGGCCGCGAGATCCCGGTCTGGATGGAGGAGATCCACGCGGCGACCTTCGCGGTCTCCGGTGTGATCGGCCGGGTGAGCCGGATGTTGGAGAAGGTCACCCGGGTCGGCAGCTGCCACACGAAGCCGTTGTTGCCGCCCTCCTGCCGCTGCTCGACCTCGACCTGGGAGGACAGCCCCTCGCACCCGTTGAAGTAGCCGAGGTCCTCACCGTCGATGGACAGGGAGAACCAGATGGTGGAGCCCGGGTCCATTCTGGACATCGAGAGGGCCTTTCTTGAGGGGCTGTTCGGTATGGCTGTGGTGGTACGGCTGGGGTGGTACGGCGGTGGCGATACGGCGGCGGTGGCTGCCGCCGGCCGGTGTGCTGCTCAGTGCCTCGGGTCGCGGAGCCGGCCGATCCGCTCGCGGTCCATGCGGAGTTCGGTGCGGATCAGCCGTGTGACCCTGGGAATGATCAGTCGCACCAACTGGTCGAGCTGATGCTCGGTGAGGGCGCGGGGGGCGAACCCGTTGCCGGGATTCTCCGAGTACGCCGGCAGCCCGCCGGCGCCTCCCGGGCCCGCGGCGTACGGCGGCGGGGCGTCACCGGACGCCGTGTACGGGGGCGGTGCGTCGCCACCGGAGCCGGCCGAGGTACTCCTGCGGGTACGGCGCATCCGGCCCAGCGTGGAGGAGACGGTCGAGGCGGCGGAGGCGGCGAGGGTGCCGATGGCTCCGGAGGAGGACAGGGCGCGCTGCACCGGGGCCCGGTCCGGGGGCGACGGGGGGCTGCTCGGGAGGACGGGCGGGCGGCTCAGCACCGGGGGTGGACCGCTCGGGCCGGTCGGCGCCCCGGACCCGCCGCCGGGGGCCGCGGGCAGCGGCAACGGCGGCTGCACGGTGGGCGCGGCCAGCGGGGCGACGGGCAGGGGGGCACCGGGGGCGGGGCGGCGCAGTGGGGCGGCGGCCGTGCCGGTCGCGGCGGGGGTGCGCTGGACCGTGGGGGTGGGGCCGGAGGGGGCCGATACGAAGGGGGGAGGCCAGGGCGCGGGAGCCGTCGGGGCGGAGGGCTGGGACCGTGCGGGGGGTGCGGGGCGCGCGGCGGTCGGGGCGGGGGCGGCGATCGGGACGCGAGCCGGTCGGGCGGCGCCGCGCCGGACGGTGGGTGCGGAGAGGCGGGTGGCGTTCACGGGCGCGGCGGAGAGGGGGGCGCCGATGGCAGAGGTCCGCCGGGCGGCCGCGACCGGGGCCGCGGCCTGCTGGCGCTGAACGGGAGGAGGGGCGGCCGACATCGAGGAGGGCTGAGGGGGCGGCGCGGGCGTAGAGGTGACCGGCGGCGCTGCCTGCTTGCGCTGAACGGGAGGAGGGGCAGCCGAGATCGGGGATGGCTGAGGAGGCGGCGCGGGCGTGCCGGTTGGCGGCGAGGCCGGCGGGGCTACGGCCACGGGCGCCGGGCCCGCGCCGGAGCGTACGGAAGTCGGGGCGCCGAGGCCGAGCCGCGGTGGGTTGCCATTGGCGGTGCGCTGGACCTGGGGCAGGGCGGAGGGCGGCGCGGCCGGGCGCGGGGTGCCCGTGGGGGCCGGTGGCGAGGCGAAACCGGGGGCCGGCCGCTGATCCGGGGACGGGGTCGAGGGAGAAGACGACGCGGGAGTCGACGGCTGCGCCGAGGCGGCGGACGCGGGCGTGGCCACGCGCGCGGAGCCGATGGGCGTACGCGGCGCACCGGCGTCCCCCGCCGACGAGGGACGGGTTCCTGCGGAACGCACAGCCGCGCCCTGAACCGGCGGCGGCGTGGAAGCGCCTTCAGCCCCCGTCGGGGACGCGGGAATGGGTGCGCTGCGGGGCCCTGGAGCGGGGGGCGTCGATGCGGGCGGGGCCGCGGCTCCCCGGGGCTCCGCGGTGGCGGGGGCGTCGGCGGTCCGCGCGGCCGGGGCCGGCGCGCTCGCTTCGGCGGCCTTCGGGCGCGCACCGGACGGCGCGGACCGCTGGACAGCGACGACGGGCGGCTGCCCGGCGTGCCGAGGTGTCTGCGGGGCCTGCGGGGCTGGCTGGGTCTGCGGCGCCTGCGGGGCCGGCTGGGTCTGCGGGACTCGCGGCCCGTGAGGAGCGACGGGACCGGCTGGGCTCGCGATGGCCGAGCCGGAGGCTTCGGCGGGCTGCACGGGAGTGAACGGCGTACGGCTCGCTTCCTCGGCCCGACCGGGCAGCGCCGAGGACGCCGACGACGGTGCGGTGACACCGCCGGGAGTGGACGGCGCCGGCGCCCCGGGGCCGCCCCGGCCCGCATGGGATGCCGTCCTGCCGGCTACCGCCGAGCGCTGGACCGGAGCCTGCGCTCCCTGAGAGGCACCGGAGGAAGAACCACTGGCGGAAGCGGCGGACCCGCCGCGAGCGGACGAACTCCGCGCACCAGAGGGCCCCGTGCCCGCGGCTCCGGGCCCGGAGGAACCCGTACCCGAGGAACCCGCGCCGCCCGAGGAGCCCGTGCCCGAGGAGCCCGCCCGCGAGGAGCCCGTGCCCGAGGAGCCCACGGCAGAGGAGCCCACGGCAGAAGTGCCCCTGGGTGAAGTGCCCGCAGCGGAAGAGCTGATGGCGGGGGTCCCCGCCGCCGAAGAACCCGCAGCCGAGGAACCCAAGGCGGGGGAACCCGAGGCGGGGGAACCCACGACCGGCGGCCCCAAGGCGGAACCCGCCGCCGCCGAAGAACCCGCAGCCAAAGACCCCCCAGCCGAAGAACCCACACCGGGGGAACCCACGACCGGCGGCCCCAAGGCGGAACCCGCCGCCGCCGAAGAACCCGCAGCCAAAGACCCCCCAGCCGAAGAACCCACACCGGGGGAACCCACGACCGGCGGCCCCAAGGCGGAACCCGCCGCCGCCGAAGAACCCGCAGCCAAAGACCCCCCAGCCGAAGAACCCACACCGGGAGAACCCACGACCGGCGACCCCAAGACGGAACCCCCCGCCGCCGAAGAACCCACAGCCGAAGAACCCCGGGCCGAGGAGCCCGCGGCCGAAGGCGCCGCGGCCGAAGGCGCCGCGGCCGAAGGCGCCGCGGCCGAAGGCGCCGCGGCCGAAGGCGCCGCGGCCGAAGGCGCCGCGGCCGAAGGCCTGGTGGTCGGCAGGCCGTCCGGCACGTTTGCCGCCTCCGCGCGTCCCGGGGTGTGCGTCGCAGGCGCCTGGACCGGAGGCGGCGGGAGGGGGGACGCGGGCGGGCGCGGCGAAGGCGTGGGCGGCTGGGCCGCCCCTCGTCGCACCGGTTGACCGAGGCCCGTCGGACGGTTGCTCGGTGTCGCCGGTGCGGCCGGACCTCCGGCCCCCGCAGGGGAGCCGGCTCCGCCGGAACCACCGTCCGGGCCGTCACCGCCCGGAGTCGGTGCGGGCGTGGTCTCCCGCCGGGCCGCCGTCGGCAACGCGCGCCGCTGTACGGCCGTAGGGGCCAGCCGCGCCTGCGTCAGGGACGGTCGACGCGCCGGAACCGAGGACGCGGGCACCGGGGTCGCGCGGACACCGCCCACCGGACGCGGGGCGTTCACGGGACGCGCCGCCGGCTCGACGGGCTCGACCGGGACCAGCGGAGCCGGCGAGGGGGCGGCCGTAGCCGCCGGAGCCGGTTCCGCCACGGGAATGCGGCGCAACGGCACAGCGCGCCTGCGCTGTGCCGGCGGGAGCCCGGCGTCCGCACCCGGAGCCTGCCCGGGCGCCCTCAAGGGCAGTGCTTCGGTGGCCCCTTCGAGCCCCGGCCGCGCAGCCCCCGGCGTCGAGAGGGAGCTCGCGAGCATCGCGCTCGTCGTGCCGTCGAGGACCGCGTGCGACCGCGTGTTCATGAAGGACGGGTTCTGCCAGGTGGGCAGGGAGCCGCCGAAGCGCGCGTCGGCGACGCCCGCTTCCGCGCGGGACCCCGTGCGCGGGGCGAGGGCACGCTGAAGGGGCGGCAGCCCGGTCCACCCGGCCGCCGCCGCACGCGTCGGTGCCGCCGAGCCCTCGGACGACGTAGCCGTACCGTCCCCGGTAGCGGCGGCACCCGGCTCCGGTGCTGCCGACGCCCCCGCCGGGGAACGACCCCGCCACCGATCCAACAACCCCACAGCTCAGTCCCCCGCTTCGCCGCGCGTCACCAGGGACGCGATCTCCTGCGCGTACCGGCGGCGGTCGTGGTGTTCCAGGTCCAGGATCTGGTCCAGGCCCCAGTGGAAGTGGTAGGCGACGTACGCGATCTCCTCGTGCAGTCGGTCGGTCGCGTACGTCACGATTCCCCCAGGCGGCTCCCGCCGAGTTCCACCTCGAAGGACTCCGAGCAGTGCGGGCACTGCACGGCGGCGCGGGTGTGGCCCTCCGCGTTGATCTGGCGGTAGAAGTCCTGGAGGAACGCCAGGTCGGAGGCGAACATGTTCTCCACCGTCCCGTCGTGCACCAGGGGCAGCGTGCCGAGCCGGGTGATGACCCGGCCGAGCAGCACCACCGACAGGAAGGCCGGGTTCTCCTGCACCCGGACGTCCCGCAGCGGGATCAGCTCGTCCCGCGCGGTCGCCAGACGCATCACGCCGTCCCGGTGGACGGCGCCCGACTCGTCGACGTATCCGCGCGGCAGCTGGAAGGGGAACTCCGTGCGCAGCACATGCTGTTGCTGGGGCGGTGGCTGCGGGGCCGGCGCCGGTGCCACGGCCTGGACCGCCCCGGAACCGCTCGCCGTCTCCGCCCCGGCAGCCCCCGCCGCCGCGTCCGGCGCGGCCGGGTCCGCGCCGGGGTAGGTGACGGCGGCGCCCCCGGCCCTGGCGGGCGAACGCCGCATTATTCGATGACCAGTTCTTCGAAGGTGATGGTCACGGTCTCGGTGAGCGCGGACGCCTCACCCGCCTTCACGGCACTCGCGTCGATCTTGCTGCACCACGCGTTGCGCAGGTGGTAGCGCTTGGTGGGGCTGTTGACGAAGTCCATGAAGATGATCGTGGCGTTCTTGCGGGCCGTGCCCATCTGCCCCTGGATCGACTCGTTGATCCACTGGGTGAACGAGGCCGACTGGGTCATGCCGCGTACGACCGTGCAGGTGCCGTTCTTCTTCACGCCGGGCAGGTTCTTGACCGTGTTGAGGCCGGTGGTCCCGGCGTTCTGCTGGTAGGTGATGACGTCCTGCTCGATGGACAGGCCGCTGACCTCGGCGAGGTACTCGACCATGACCCCGTCGATCTGCAGGGCGAAATTGTGTGAGGTGAGGCTGTCACCCGGCTGGAGACTCATGTGTTCGCTGTCCTTCTGGAGCGGTCCGAGGGCGTGGTGGTGGTGACCTGCGAGGGGCGGGGGCCGGGCGGGCTACTCCTCCAGCTCCCCGCTGCCGCTGGAGAACTGGGCCAGCCGGAAGATCACGAACTCGGCGGGCTTGACCGGCGCGATGCCGATCTCGCAGATGACCCGGCCGAGGTCCACCGACTCCGGGGTGTTGGTCTCCTCGTCGCACTTGACGTAGTAGGCGTCCTCGGCGCGCTGGCCGAACAGGGCGCCCTCGCGCCACTCGTTGACCAGGAACGCCGAGATGTTGCGCCGGATCCGCGCCCACAGGTTGTGGTCGTTCGGCTCGAACACCACCCACTGGGTGCCGATCAGGATCGACTCCTCCAGGTAGTTGAAGTACCGGCGGATGTTCAGGTAGCGCCAGGCCGGGTCCGAGGAGAGGGTGCGCGCCCCCCACACCCGGATGCCACGGCCGGGGAAGGAGCGGATGCAGTTGACGCCGATCGGGTTGAGCAGGTCCTGTTCGCCGCGGGTGACCTGGTACTCCAGGTCGACCGCGCCGCGTACGACCTCGTTGGCGGGCGCCTTGTGCACGCCGCGCTCGGAGTCGCTGCGGGCCCAGATGCCGGCGATGTGGCCGCTGGGCGGGATGATGCGGGCGGCGCCGGTGGACGGGTCGAAGGACTTGATCCACGGGTAGTACAGGGCCGCGTACTTGGAGTCGTAGCCGGCGGTCTCCTGGCGCCAGACCCGGATCTGGCGGGCGTTCAGGCCCGGTGGCGGGTCGATCACCGCGACGCGGTCGCCCATCAGCTCGCAGTGCGCGATCAGGCCCAGCTGGACGGCCTTGACGGCCTCCAGGTCGATCGCGCCGCGCTGGTAGGCGGCCATCAGGTCGGGGACGGCGACCATGGAGACCTCGTCGACGGCCTCCAGACCACCGAAGCCGGTACGGTCCGCCGAGTCACCGAGGTACTCGGCCGGACCGGGGTGCGCGTCGTCCTGGCCCTTGGCGGCGGGGACCGGCGCGGGGGCGGGCGCCGGCGCGGCCAGGGCCAGCGTCTGGTTGCCGGGGCGGGCCAGCTGGGCGGCGGGCGTGGCCTCGGTGACGGTGATGAGCTTGGACCGCTCCTTCACCTGGGTGACGACGTAGTTCCGGCCGCCCTTCTTGGCGGTCACGTCGAAACTCTCGACGGTCTGGTCGCCGTCCTTGACGTTCAGCTTGAAGCGTTCGGCCGGCCCGTCGCCGTCCGCGTCGGCGACCTCCACGCTCAGCCGGCCGCCGCTGGGGGCGGAGCCGGTCGCGGACACCGAGAAGGTGCCCAGCTGTGCCGGTTCGCCCGCGGACAGCGCGGCCCGGGATGCGGCGCCGACCGCCGGGGCGGACGTGCCGCCGGCGTTCGCCCGGTCCAGGGGGGCGCCCTCGGCGGAGCCGCCGACGCGGACCACGTAGGCGGCCGTACCGCCGTTGTTGAAGAAGCCGTAGACGGAGTGCGCCAGGTAGTACCCGTCGGTGAACTCACCGAAGTGGGCGACGTACTGGGTCCAGTTGGTCACCAGGGTCGGCTCGTTCAGCGGACCGCTCGGGGCAAGGCCCACGAAGGCCGCCACCGACGTCCCCACTCCCTCGATCGGGCGCGAGCCGCTGGCCACCTCCTCGACGTAGACGCCGGGTGACAGGTAGGACGGCATGCTCTGCTCTCCTCGTGGTACGAGCCAGGAACCACCCCAGCCTCACGCGCGCGGGGCGACCGGGAAACGGCCCCGGGGGCCAGGTACGGGGCAGGCCGGTTGCCCCCGCCGCTGCCCCTGAGGGCATCTCGGACGACGCTGCCCCGGAGGCCGCACGGGCAGGCCCGCGCGCGCCCCCGCCCGTGCACTTTCGCGCAGCAAGCCTGCCCCGGCGCTCCTGTCCCGGCCCTCTCCCGCCGCCTAACGTGCACGCGTGAGCCTGTGGACATCCCTCGAACCCGCCTCCGCCACCGTCGATCCGGGCAGCACCACCCGCGTGCGGCTGCGGCTGCGCAACACCGGTGACGTCGTCGACGAGTACCGCTTCGAACCGGTGGGCCCGGTCGCCCCCTGGACGACGGTCGAGCCACCGTCCCTGCGGCTCTATCCAGGCACCACGGGCACCGTCGAGCTGACCTTCGCGCCCCCGCGCACCCCGGACGCGACGGCCGGCCCCAACCCGTACGCCGTGCGGATCACGCCCACCGAGCACCCCGAGGCGACCACCGTCCCCGAGGGAAACCTCACCATCACGCCGTTCACCGAGGTGCGCGCCGAACTGGTGCCGCCCACCGTCAAGGGCCGCTTCCGGGGCCGCCCGAAGCTCGCCGTCGACAACCTGGGCAACACCAGGCTCACCGCCACCGTCAACGGGGCGGACAACAGTGACCAGTTGTCGTACGACGTCTCCCCGAGCAACGTACAGATCGAGCCCGGCCGGGCCGCGTTCGTCGACGCCACGCTCAAGCCGCGCCGGATCATCTGGTTCGGGACGAAGGAGCGCCACCCGTACAAGCTCTCCGTGCTCCGGTCGGGGTCCCAGCCCCTCGCGGCGGAGGGCACCTATCTGCAGCCCGGCTTCCTGCCCCGGTGGCTGGCGACCTTCTTCGGACTGCTGACGGCCCTCGCCGTCGCGTTCGCGATGTTCTGGTTCACCCACAAGCCGGGCGTGACCACCGCCGCCACCGAGGTCAACGCCGCCGAGGCCGGTGCGACGCTCCAGCCGACCCCGTCGCCCCCGCCCAGCCACAGCACGGCCCCCGATCCCGTGCAGACGCAACCGGAGCAGCAGCCCAGCACCGGGGCCGGACCGGGCGGCGGCGGGGCGCCGTCCACCCCGAAGCACAAGAAGCCCGCCCCCGTGGTGCCCGCGAGCAACGTCCTGCTCTACAACGCGACCACCAAGAAGTGCGTGGATATCCCGGGCTACGAGAAGGGCACGGTCAACGGTCCCGTCCGGGAGTACGTCTGCGACGGCTCCGGCAACGACAACCAGCTCTTCGACCTCGACGTGACGCTCAAGCACGGCGGCCCCGGCGGCGCGCCCCTGTTCCTGATCCGCAACGTCAAGGACGGACTCTGCCTGGACCTGGGCTACTACGGGGCGCAGCCCGTCGGATACAAGATCACCGAGTTCGACTGCGACGGCACCAAGCAGGACAACCAGCTGTACTGGGCCGACAAGCAGAAGAACGGCGAGTACTGGATCCGCAACTTCGCCAGCAACCAGCTCTGCATCGGTGTGGACGGCGATTCCAACGGGGGCGACGACACCGACCTGGTCCTCGACGGCTGCACCAACTACGAGGACCAGGGGTGGAAGATCGTGCACCCCGAACAGGGCTGACCGGTCCGGCTACCAGGTGCCCTCGCCGGGCACCAGCCGCCCGGCCTTGCGGTACTCGCGGCGGGCCCCCTCCAGGAGGTCCGCCGTCGTCACCGTCTCCCCCCGGCCGGCCGCCAGGTAGGCCGCGGTGACCACCGCGGATCGGATCGTGCCGCCCGCCAGCTCGAACTCCCGCGAGAGCCCGGCGATGTCGCGCCCCGCCTCGACGCCGCCGGGCACGTGGGAGAGGCTGTGCCGCCACAGGGCGCTGCGCTGCTCCATGTCGGGGAAGGGGAAGTCGACGACGAGGTCGAGCCGGCGCGTGAACGCCTCGTCGATGTTGGCGCGCAGGTTCGTGGTGAGCAGCGCGATGCCGTCGAAGGACTCCAGGCGCTGGAGCAGGTAGGCGCTCTCCATGTTGGCGTAGCGGTCGTGGGCGTCCTTGACCTCGGACCGCTTGCCGAACACCGCGTCGGCCTCGTCGAAGAGCAGCACGGCGTCGGTGCGGTCGGCCTCGGTGAAGATCCGTTCCAGGTTCTTCTCGGTCTCGCCGACGTATTTGTCGACCACCGACGACAGCTGGACGACGTAGAGGTCCAGGCCGAGTTCGGCGGCGACGACCTCCGCGGACAGGGTCTTTCCGGTGCCGGACTCGCCCGCGAACAGGCCGAGCACACCCCGGCCGCGCCCGCCGCCCGCGCTCAGCCGCCAGTCGCCGAGGACACGGTCGCGGTGGCGGGCGCGCAGGGCGAGTTCCCGCAACTGGGTGAGGGGCTTGTCGGGCAGGACCAGGTCGCCCCAGTCGACGTCGGGGCTGATCCGGCGGGCGTGCCGTTCGAGCCCCGAGGCCCCCTGCTGGCGGGCGGCCAGCCGCAGGTGGGCGGCGGTGAGCGGGGCGCCGTCGAACCCGGCGAGGCCCCGCGCGGCCCGCGCCGCCCGGGCGATCCGGTCGCCGCCGAGCCGGTACGGCGCCACGGTGGCCGCCAGATCGAAGCCCAACTCCTCTTCTGGACCGCCGTCTTGGCTCAGTCCGCTCGCCCAGGCGCGCGCCGCGCCCGCGTGCTGCCGGGGCGCCTCCAGGACCAGCGGGTCGTTCTCGCACCACTGCGGGTCGTAGGGGCGGGGCGCGACGAGGACCACGGGGAGGTCCGGGACGGCGGTCAGCGTCCGCAACAGCTCCGCCGGTCGCTCCGGCAGCGAGGACAGCACCACCGCACGCCCGCCCAGCCGGGCCTCGCGCAGCAGGCCGGGGACGTGGTCCTCGGGGCCGGTGAAGTGCAGGGCGGCCAGGCCCGCGGCGCCGAGCGCGGCACGTACGGCGGCCAGCCCGTCGCCCTCGCGGCGTTCGTGCAGGTAGACGACGGTGGGCGGGTCGGTGGCGAGCCGCGCCGCGAGCCGCTGGACGAAGTCGCCGCCGGCCGCCGCCTCCGTCCCGGGCAGGAGGTCGCTCACCTGCCCCGCCAGGGCCGGGTCCGGGGTGTCGTCGCCGAGGAGGTGGGCGAGGAGCCGGTCGGGCACCCGCAGGGCGCGGGAGAGGAAGGGGCGTTCGGGCTCCTCCACGGTGAGCAGCCCGAGCGCGGTCAGCGGCGCCGCCGGATGGAAGCGGGCTCGCGCGCCCGCCAGGTGGGCCGGCAGCCCGCACAGGTCGAGGGCGAGGCCCACGGTGGCGCGGCGGCGGCTGACGTCGTCGTTGAGGTAGCCGTACAGCGGCTCGAAGCCGCGGTCCAGGTCGGGGGCGAGGGCGATGAGCAGGACGGTGGCGTCGAGTTCGGTCAGGCGGAGCCGCCGGGCGAGCCGGGTGAGCCGGTCGTCGCGGGCCGCGGTGGGCGTCTGCTCGGTGGGCGGCTGCTCTGTGGGCGTCTGCTCGTTCGGCGGCCCCTGGTGGGGCGGGCGGTGCAGCAGGTGCCGTACGGCGTCCTCGGACAGATACAGGCCGCGCAGCGGGTCACCGGCCGTCGGGTCGTCGGCGGAGCGCTGGTCCACGAGCGCGCCGGCGCGGGCGCGCAGTTCGTCGAGCCGGGCGAGCAGGGCGTCGGCGGGGGCGCCGGGGTCAGGGGTGGTGCCGCTCAACGCGCCCTGCCTCCGCCGGACTCGGAGATCGGACCGGTCGTGCTCCGGGCCTCCCGGGCCGCCTTGGCCGCCTCGACCTGGCGGGTCCGGTGCCCGCGCGCTTCCGTGGCCTCCGGCGGGCCGTCGAGCCTGCGGCCCCGGACCACGGCGCCCTCGGTGACGGGCGGGCCGGCGTCGTACTCGGGGAACGCGGGGAACGGGGCGGTGACCACGAGGTCCAGGGACGGCTTGAGCTCGCCGCCGAGCGCGGACCAGATCTCCGCGAGGGACTTGGCCTCCGACTGGATTCCGGCCACCGACAGCGGCACGGCCAGGCCCAGCTCCCCGAGCGCGCCGGGCAGTTCACTCGCGGGCAGCAGTTCCTGGGGCAGCAGGGTCGCCATCACGGCGGACAGCAGCCGGTGTTCGTCCTGCGGCTGCTTCGTCCACGCGGTCACCAGGTACGACAGCCGGAACCAGCGCGGTGGCTGGCGGCGTTTGACGACGACGTCCCGTTCGTCGCGGATCTGCTGGTGGCCGCGCTGGCGCCGGTGGGTGTCCTCACGGATGTCGTACAGGTAGCAGTTGATGGTGGGCGCGTTGCGGCGCGCGGCCCAGTCGCGGGTCGGCGCGTCCAGGGTCACGTCGACGCCGGAGCCCGCGAGCGCGCCGCCGGACAGCAGGCGCTTGAGCACCTCGTCCACCTCGTGGATCACCGTCACGCTCCCGAACCGTCGCGGCCGTCATCGATGGGCCGGTCGTGTGTCCATCCTGCCGTTCACTCCACCCTGCCGCGCCAGGCACGGCGGGGCAGGCGTGTTGGCCCATAGGTGCTGTTCAAGTGCCCGTTCGGTCAGATGTAGCCTTCTCTGAGGGCATGGGCCACGGCATGTGCGCGGTTGCGAAGACGCAGCCGTGTGGTCAGCCCGTGCATGACGTTCTTGACTGTGCGTTCGGAGTAGGACAGTTTGCTTGCGATCTCCCCGGTGTCGAGACCCTCGGCCACCAGACGCAGCACGTCCACCTCGCGCGGCCCGAGGCCCGAGGACGGTCCGCCGGGGCGGCCGGCCGCACTGCGGTGCAGCGTTCCCACCTGGCTGATGAGCCGGCCGAGCAGGTCGGAGGGCAGGTCCCCGTCACCGCGGGCGGCGGCGAGCACGGCCTGCACCAGACGGTGGCCGGTGGCCTCGTGGCGCCACACGATGGCACCGACCCCGCACTCGATCACTTCGAGCAGTTCGGTCTCGCGCAGCGCGGCCACGACGAGGACGGCCCGGCCGCCCTCGCTGCGCACGACGCGGCGCAGCCGGGTCAGCGCGGGTTCGTCGAGCGCGTCGCTGATGAGGAGCGCGACCGTGCCGGGTCCGCCGTCCTCGTCCTGGCGCAGATCGATCTCCGGGTGTCTGCGCAACTGGCTGAGCGCGCCCTCCCGGGAGATCGGGTCCGGGGCGTGCACCACCACCGGTATCCGCTCCGCCGGGACCGTTCCGGTGCCTGTGGTGCGGTGTGTGCCGAGCAACCGTCTCCCCCATGTCCTTCACGCGCGCGCCACCTGGCCGGGTGGCGTGTGTGCCTGATCCACCCTCCCCGGGGAAGAGCGCGGCGCGCAATCGTGGAGCACCACGAGAGGGACCACGAGATCGGGCGGCCGCGACCACGACGGGAGCGTCATCGCGGGGCGGGTGCCCGCCGGGGCAGAGCCGGCGGCGACGTGGTGCCGGCGACGCGATCGAGCCTCGTGGGACTCGTCACGCCAACCACATCCCGGTGGGGACCGTCCTGCACTGCGAGGAGTCACGTCCGTGAAAGGAGGCTGCGATGTCCGGACCGTTAGGCGTTGTAATGCCCCCCGTCGAGCCGATGCCCGAACACCGGGAGGCGCTCGCCCTGCTGGCCGAGCAGGCGGAGCGGGCGCGGGCCGGCTCCGGCCGGGTCGTCCTCGTCCGCGGTGCGACCGGCACCGGCCGCACCACGGTCCTGGAGGCCGCCGCCGAGGACGCCGCGGCGCGTGGCATGCGCGTGCTGCGGGCCCGCTGCTTCGCGGAGAACGCTGGGGTGCCCTTCGGTACGGTGCTCCAGCTCCTCGGTTCCGTGCCGGGGTCCCCGCCCGCGCCCGCGCTCGGGGAGGGTGACGAGCGGGCCCGTGGCGAGGAACTGTGGCAGACCCTGCGGTCGTACGCCGCCGAGGCGCCGCTCCTCGTCGCCGTGGACGACGTGCACCTGGCCGACGCGCCGTCGCACCGCTGGCTGGTGGAATCGGCGCGCCACGTGGGCGGACTGACGCTGCCGCTGCTCATCGCGGTCACCGAACGCAGCCAGTACGACATAGATCCGCCCGCGACGGGCTTCGCGCACACCCTGTCTCCGGCCCTCGTGCACACGCACACCCTGTCTCCGCTGAGCACGAACGCCGCCGAGGAACTGGTGCGTTCGGCGCTTCCGGACGGAACCGTAGCCGACGTGCTGGCCGGTTGTGTACGGGCGGGAGCCAACAATCCTCTGCTGATCCGCGCGTTGCTCGACGACCTCGGTGCCGACGGCCGCCAGACGTCCGCACCGGAGCGGGTGCCGGAGGCGTCCGCCGCGCTGTACCCGGGGGCGTACCCGGCGGCCGTCTCGTGGTGGCTGGACAGCGCGGGCCCGGCCACGACCGAGGTCGCGCGCATCCTGGCCATCCTGGACGAGGGCCTGGACGCCCGCGCGGCGGGGCTGTCCCCGTACGACGGCGCCCTCGCCCCGCACTGTCACGCCGCCGGACTGCCCGGTCTGCTGGGAGAGCTGACCGGCACGGACCCGGCCCGGGTGAGCGGCTGGCTGACCGCCATGACCGGCTTCGGCCTGCTGCGCCGGGACCGCGCGGGCCGCCCGCACTACGCCCACCGCCTGCTGCGGGACGCGATCCTCACCGGCGTGCCGACGGCTCGGCGGAGCGCCGCGCACCGGGCGGCGGCCCGCGCCATGCTGCAGCGCGGCGCGCCCACGGAGTCTGTGGCCCGCAGGCTCCTGGCGGCCGACGGCACAGCCGAGGAGACGGCACCCTCGTGGGCCTTCGCCGTCCTCCGGGACGCGGCGGAACTGGCCGTCGGGGACGCCCGGACCGACGACGCCGTGACCTATCTGCGCCGGGCCCTGGCCGAGCCCCTGCCCGAGCCCCACCGGCAGCGCCTGCTGACCGAATTGGGCTCCCTGGAACACACGTTGCAGGGCTCACCCGCGGGCCTCCCCCGCCTGTCGGAGGCCGTGCGCCTGGCGGCGGAACCGCACGACCGGGTCCGGGCGGCCATGGCCCTGGGCACGGCGCTCGCGGGACGCGGCAAGGCCCGGTCTGCGGTGCACGTGCTGCGTGAGGTCGGCGGCCAGCTGAACGGCCAGCCGGACCTGTTGCGCACGCTCAGGACGGCTTCCGCGATGCTGTCCGAGGAGGACCAGGCGGTACGGCGCGAGGTGTACCGGCTGACGGCCGACACCGCCGCGCACTCCCCCGAACTCCTGGGCGCGGCGGGCCAGTCGCTCCTGGTGCGCCACGCGGCGACGGGCGGCCTGACGTCGGCGGAGGAGGCGATGCGCCAGGTCCGCGTGCTGCTGGCCGAACCGGCGGACCCCCTGTCGGATCCCTTCCTGGTGGGCACGGCGGCGGCGATAGCCCAGTGGGCGGACGAGCTGGACGAGGCGGACCGTCTGGTGAACCGGGGTCTGACGGGTCTGCGTCCCGCGGTCCTGCACCCCATGCGCCGGGCCCTGCTGAACACCCGGGGCGACATAGCGGCGGCCCGCGACGACCACGAGGCCGCGCTGGCCGACCCCGGGGTGTGGCGGAGCCCGCCCCCCGGCACGGTCCCGGGCAACCGGCACGCCCACGCACTGACGGCGCTGGTCCACACGGGCCGCGTCGCGGAGGCCCGCCGGCTGGCGGATGCCCTGGATCCCCGCGAGGCCCCGGACAACTGGGAGTTCAACCGGTTCCTGTACGCCCGGGGCACCCTCCGGGCCGCGTCGGGCGACCCGGCGGCCGCCCTGCACGACTTCCTGGAGTGCGGCCGCCGCCAGTCGTCCAGGGACGTGGTCAGCCCGGTGGTCACCCCGTGGCGCACGGCGGCGGCGGAGTGCCGCCTGGCCCTGGGCAGCCCTCGCGAGGCGCTGACGCTGGCAGCGGAGGAACTGCGCCTGGCCAGGATCTGGAACACCCCGAGAACGGTGGGCCGCGCGCTGTCGGTGGTGGCGGCCGCGACGGGGGGCCGCAGGGGCCTGGATCTGGCGGCGGAGGCGACCGAGCTGCTCCGGGGGGCGCCGTCCCCCACGGAGCTGTCCCGGGCCCTGATCCGGCAGGGCCGGTCCCTCACGGCGGCGGGCGAACGGTCCAGGGCCCGCGACTGCCTGCGCGAGGCGGCGGAACACGCCGAACGCGCGGGCGCCCTCCACCTGCGCGGCCAGGCCGAACGGGCCCTGCGCGAGGGCGGCGCCCGCCGCCCGGCAACGGACCGCACGGGCTCGGGCGCCCTCACGGGCAGCGAACGCCGCATAGCGGAACTGGCGGCGGAGGGCCATACGAACCCGGAGATAGCAGACCTGCTCCATTTGGCCCGCCGCACCGTGGAAACCCACCTGACCAGCACCTACCGAAAGCTGGGGATACGCCGAAGGGGAGAGCTGAAGGGGGCCCTGAAGAGCGAGGACTGAGGCTGTAACCATCGGCCGCCTCCGCCGGCGTGCCGGACTCCGTCCGGCGGACTGGCCGGACCTGCGCTGATCGCCCGCCGGCGGGTGACGAAGTGGCGGTCAGGGACGCCAGACCACCCGGTGCTCCCCCAGTTTCGCCAGCACCGCGTGGTTCGCTTCCCAGCCATCCGGGGCTGTAACCATCGGCCGCCTCCGGCGGCGTGCCGGACTCCGTCCGGCGGATTGGCCGAGCTGCGCCGATCGCCCGCCGGGCGGGTGACGGAGCGACGGTCAGGGACGCCAGACCACCCGGTGCTCCCCCAGTTTCGCCAGCACCGCGTGGTTCGCTTCCCAGCCATCCGGGGCTGTAACCATCGGCCGCCTCCGGCGGCGTGCCGGACTCCGTCCGGCGGATTGGCCGAGCTGCGCCGATCGCCCGCCGGGCGGGTGACGGAGCGACGGTCAGGGACGCCAGACCACCCGGTGCTCCCCCAGCCTCGCCAGCACCGCGTGGTTCGCTTCCCAGCCATCCGGAAATTTGACCAGGGTGCCCAGCTGGACGGGTTCCGTGGAGGGGTAGTCGTCCAGGAGGTCGGTGACGCCGGCTCGGCAGACGACGATGCAGGCGTGGCGGTGGCGGGAGGCCAGGACGCAGAGGCGGCCGGTCTCCAGGTGGAAGGCGGTGGCGTCGGGGCGGCCGGAGAGCGGGTGCAGGACGACCGTGACGTCGTACTCGCGGCCCTGGAGGCGGTTGGCGGTGTCGACCGTGACGTCCGTGACGCCCAGTTCGGTCAGCGCCGCGCGGACGGCCGCCGCCTGGTCCCGGTGGGCCGTGCCGACGGCGATCCGGTCGACGGCCAGCGGGGCGGGGTCCGGCGCGCGTTCCGAGGTGGCCGCGCCGCCGCGGTCCAGCAGGCGCCGTACGACCGTCGCGACCGCGCGCACCGCCTCCGGGTCCGTGCGCGGGGTGTGGCGGGCGGGCAGTTCCAGCAGGCCCCAGCCGGATTCCGCGGCCTCGTCGATCACCCGGTCCGGGCCGGAGCCGTCGGAGGGGACGGCGAAGGCGAGGCGGCGGTCGCCGTGGCCGGTGCCGCTGCGGAACGGGGTGAACGGGTAGAAGGCGTCCGAGACCAGGGGGGCGGCGGAGGCCGGCAGGCGCCAGGAGACGGGGAGGCGGTGCTGCGGCAGGGCCGGGTTGTGGGCCAGCAGCGTCGTCACCGCCGAGGCCGAGGGGTCGTACGACAGTCCCGCCCACTGCTCGCTGCCGACGATCGCGAACGGGTCCAGCTGGCCCGGGTCGCCCACGAACAGCGCCCGCTCGAACAGCCCCGCCACGGCCAGCAAAGAGTCCGAGCGCATCTGGTACGCCTCGTCGACGATCGCGTGCCGCCACGGCTCGTCCACCGTGACGTGCGCCCACTTCGCGGCGGTGGACAGGACGACCGGGAGGCCGTTCAGGTCGGCGGCCTTCGCGGACGTACGAACGCCCGGCAGGTCGTCGAGCGCCTTGTCGTAGGCGTCGGCGTCGCTGCTGTGCAGGCGGCCCACCGGCAGGTCGGGGTTCTTCTCGGCGAGCCGGACGACCAGGTCGTCGACCTGCGCGTTGGTCTGCGCGACCACCATCAGCGGGCGGCCCGCGTCGGCGAGTTCCAGGGCCGCGCGCACCACCAGCGTGGACTTGCCGGCGCCCGGCGGGGAGTCGACGACCACGCCGCGGTCGGTGCCGTGCAGGGTGTCGTGGAGGATCGCCTCGGTGGCGCGGGCCGCCGCGGCCGAGGGGTCGAAGCCGACGGTCGTCACAGGACGTCCTCCTGGGTGACCGCGTCCGCGGCCTCTGGTGCGGCCTCGCCGGGCGGGCCGCCGTGCGTCCACGGGGTCTGTTCCGGGTCGGGCAGTTTCGCGCCGCCGCGCTGCTCGTGCTCGAACAGCGTGCAGCAGATCCGGTCGCCCTTCTCCGGCACCGAACCCGGCTCGGGCTCCTTGCCCCGGCCCATCTTGTCGGTGATCCGCAGGACCAGCACGCCCTCCTCAGGGGTGCCCTCGTACCCGACGAACTCCGCCGTCTGCGGTCTGCCGCCCAGCGCGCGGTACACCTTCGCCCGTTCGGCGAGATGCGGCCGGTCGTCCGTGCGGACGGTCACCAGCGGGCGCGGGCTGGGCCGCTTGCCCTCGCTGTACGCCATCACGACGTCGGTCACCTCGCCGGTGAACGCCTCCCCGGCCAGCCGCCGCGCGGCCATCACTAGCGGGTCGTCCAGCGCCTCCTGCGCGTCCAGCCGGGCCTGTTCCCGCTCGCGCGTGGCCAGCTTGTTCGCCGCCGTCACCGCGTCGTCCCGGCGCGGCTGCGGAGGCTCGCCGGCCAGGACCCGGTCGCGGTGGCCGGTGAACGACCAGCGGTCGCGGGTCCAGCGCTCCTCGGCGTGCGCGCCCTCGGGCAGCTCCCGCAGCAGGTCCAGGCCCCGCCACACCGCGTCCCAGGTGGGCCGGGTGCGGCTCTCGACCAGCGCGCGGATCTCCCGCTCGGCCCCGGTGAGCGCGGCGAGCCGGTCGTCCGCCTCCAGGGCGTCCTCGGCGGCGGCCAGCGCGGTACGGGCCTGGTCGTAGCGCTCGATGGCGGGGGCCAGCAGCCGGTTGTCGAACGCCGGGTCGGTCGCCGGGCCGGCGGGCGGCAGCAGCAGTTGCCCGGCCGGGTCGCGCGCGAGTTCCGCCTGCCGTGCGGCCTCGGCGCCGGTGCTGCCCTCCGGCGGGTCGATCCAGGCGAGCAGGGCGCCGAGGTGCTGGTCCTCGACGCTGGACTGGCCGGTCGTCCAGTGCCGGGACAGCACGTCGGTGAGGGCCAGCAGCAGCGAGGAGCCGGGCACGCGGGCCCGCTCGCCGTAGTGGGTCAGCCAGCGGCCGAGCAGCGGCACGCGGGGCGGCGCCGGGTACGGCGTCTCCGGGTCCTGCTCGGCGGTGCGCCGGAACCGCATGGACCGGCCGAGCAGCCGTACGAACTCCAGGCCGGCGCGGCTGGGCACGATCAGCTGGGCCGCGTCCGCGCACAGCTCGACCTCGACCTTCACCCGTTTGCCGGTCTCCGGGTCGGTCTCGGTGCGCTCGGCCGCCTCCACGGACGCGGTGTGGTCCTCGATGTACGGCAGGATCACGCCGGCCAGTTCGGCGAGGAACGCGAACCGCAGCTCACGGTCGCGCGGCTGCGGCACGACCAGCAGACGCGGCGCGTCCCGGTCGGTGCCGACCAGCGCACCGAGCGGTGCCCCGGCCTCACCCGCCGTGGTCAACGGCACGAACACCAGCGGCCGCCCGGACAGATGCCGATGCCGCACGGTCGCGACGGCCTGCGCCCGCCCACTGCGGACGGCTTCCAGCCGGGCGAGGGTGGCGATCAGAGACACGACGCCCCCTTCGGGTCGGCGGGCCCGGTATCGGCCGCCGTCACCGCCGCACGGGGATCCGACCGATCGACGTCACCGGAGGTGAGCCCGGACCGATCGGCGGAGGCGGGGCGATGCGGGTCGTCGGGTGCCCGGCCCTGCGGGACGGCCGGTGTGCGGTCGGGCGAGACGGTGGGGGTCCGGCCCCGCTGGCCGTCGGGGGCGGGCACGGACCCGGTCCCCCGCCCCTCCCCGGACACACGCGCGTACCCGGCCTCGGACTCGGACCCGGCGTGTTCTCGGGCGGACTGCGCCAGCGCCTCCGTGCGGAGTTCCGCCGCGCGGCGTAGGGCGGTGACCGTCGGGTCCGTGGGGTCGCCGGTTTCGCCGTGGGCGGCTGCGAGGACCTCGTCGACGGTGGTCAGGCCGCCCAGTTCGGCGCGCAGGGGGCGGCCGAGGCGGGTCACCTCGCCGGCCGCGCCGCAGCGGTCGCGGCAGTGGAGGGCCAATTCGCAGGCGGACAGGCACTCGGGCGCGTAGGTCGCCGGAACCGCCTCGACCGCGGCCGTCAGTTCCTCGGCCGGCAGGGCCGGGGAGAAGCAGGCGCCCTCGGGCAGGGAGTCGGCGATCTCCTCGATGCGGGTGAGCCGGGTCAGCTGGCGGGCGGTGACTGCGCGCTGCTTGCGGACGTCCACGGCGGAGCCGGTGGGCAGGTTGGAGAAGTCCTTCGGGCACACCAGCAGCACCTGGTGCCGGACGACCGGCGCGGGGTCGAGGCGGGCGGCGACCTCCTCCAGGGCCAGCACGTACACCGCGGACTGGCGGGCCGCCGCGCCGACCTTCGCCGGGTCGGCGGAGCCGTCCAGCATGGGGAACGACTTGATCTCCACGACGGTCCAGCTGCCGTCCGGGTGCACCACCACGGCGTCCGGTTCCAGGAACGCGAGCGAGCCGGCCACGTCCAGCGCCACCATCGGGTGGTCCAGCAGCGTCCAGCCGCCCACGCCGGTGGCCTCCCGCAGCGCCAGCGCCGTACGGGCCGTACGCCCCTCGGGGCCGATCGCGGTCAGGTCGGGTACGGCGGCGGCTCCGTCGGGCGGTTCGGCGCCCGGGTCGAGCCGCGTGTGGGCCAGGCGCAGCAGCTCCGCGCCGCCGTCCGCCTTGACGCGTGCCTCGAACGTGTTGCCCCGGATCAGCGCGAACTGCGACTGCCCGGTGCCGGCGGGGGCGCCCAGCGCACCGGCGAGCGCCGCCTTGTCCACCCCCGCGCCATCCAGGATCGCCCGTCTGCGGCAGCCGGGGTTGGCGGCGAGCGCCGCGAGGGCGCGCGCGTCCAGTGCCTTGGCCGGTACGTCGGGGCCGCGCAGCTCAGCGAGCCGCTGCCGGAGCCCCTTCGCCCGCGTCGGCGGCGGAGGCGTCGGGTTCGGCCGCGGCACCGGGCCGCGGCTCGCGCTGCTCGCGCTGCCGTGGAATTCGCTCACCCGCGGAAGTCTGGCATCCGCCACTGACAATCGGGGAGCCCGCGCCCACCGGCTCCGCCGCGCGTCCGGTCGCGTCCGCGTCCGCGGTCGCGTCCGCGTCCGCGGTCACGTCGGCCGTCGCGTCGCCGCTCGCATCCCCGGTCGCGCCGAGGCCGACGCGGGCCTGCAGCAGGGCGAACGCGCGCACCACGTGCGGGGCGAGCAACAGGCCGACGCCCATCACGGCGACGCCCGCGACCGCGTCCAGGAGGTAGTGGTTGGCGGTGCCCATGACGACGAGCGCGGTCAGCAGCGGGTAGGCGACGCCGAAGACCTTCCCCGCGCGCGTGCGCGAGTGCCGCCACACCATGACGCCGCACCACAGCGCCCAGCCGACGTGCAGGCTCGGCATGGCCGCGTACTGGTTCGTCATACCGCCCATGCCCCGCGGGGCGCTGGCGTCCGCGCCCCACCAGCCGTACGAGCTGTACTGGGCCATGGTGTCGACGAAGCCGTGGCCCTGGGAGAGCAGCCGGGGCGGGCAGGTGGGCAGCAGGGTGAAGCCGATCAGGCCGATCATCGTGGACGTCATCAGCCAGGTGCGGGCCACCCGGTAGATCTCGGCACGGGACCGGAACAGCCAGATCAGCACGGCGGGCGTGATCACGTAGTGCAGCGAGCCGTACCAGAAGTCGGCCGGTACGCCGAGCCACGCCTCCCGGGTGAACAGCCGGTTCAGCGGGTGCTCGGCGTTGAGGTGCAGCACCTTCTCGATGCGCAGGATCGCCAGGCCGTGGTCGACGGCGGAGGCGACGTCACCGCGGACGAGCAGCCGGCCGGCCTCGTAGCAGCCGTAGACCAGGAGGATCAGCGGCAGTTCCGTCCACCAGCGCAGCCGGGTTCGCGGGACCACCTCGGTGCCCGGTGTCTCGGTCTGCGGCATCCGATCGCCCTCCCCCTTCTGCTTCGCGGCGCCCGGCCGGGCGACCGTGCCACCTTACGGGGTCCACGGATCGACCCGCGCGGGCACTCCAGCCCTCAAAGACGCCGGCACCGCCCACCGGGTTGCCCGCACAGCCGAGCAAGGGGTGAGCCGGGCGTCAGCCAAGGGCGAGCGGGGGGTCAGCCAGGGGTGAGCGATGATGGCAGGGTCCCGTTTTTTGCCCCGAAAGGTCTCTCATGGCACCGCGCATCCTGCTGGCCCGGCACGGACAGACCGAGTGGTCCCTGGCCGGAAAGCACACCGGCAGGACCGACATACCGCTCCTGGAGGAGGGCCGGCACGGCGCCAAGCTGCTCGGCGAGCGGCTGCACCGGGCCCCGTTCGACGGGCTGCCCGGGGTGGAGGTGCGCACCAGCCCGCTGGCACGCGCGCGTGAGACGTGCGACCTGGCCGGCTTCGGCGACCGCGCGTCCACCTGGGACACCCTGATGGAGTGCGACTACGGCGCGCACGAGGGTCTGACGCCGGCCGAGATCCAGGCGGTACGGCCCGGCTGGCTGCTGTGGCGCGACGGCGCCCCCGAGGGCGAGAGCCTCGCCGAGATCTCCGCCCGCGCGGACGAGGTGGTCGCCTGGGCCCGCTCCGCCGACCGTGACGTCCTCGTCTTCGCCCACGGCCACATC
The DNA here is from genome assembly GCF_004124325.1 of Streptomyces sp. L2. Taxonomy (NCBI): domain Bacteria; kingdom Bacillati; phylum Actinomycetota; class Actinomycetes; order Kitasatosporales; family Streptomycetaceae; genus Streptomyces; species Streptomyces sp. L2. The sequence goes on along the minus strand of NZ_QBDT01000001.1, from coordinate 5,090,143 downwards.
CTGCGCTCGATCGGCGCCCGCTGGCTGGGCTTCCCCGTCGGCTTCGGCGCGCGACTGCGGCTCAACCCGACGTCCGTCTCGGTCCTGGGCTGGGCCTACGGCGAGCCCGCGATCGAGAACTGGAACGACGTGGGGCACCTCGCCGGATAGCCGTCCCACGGCGGAGCCGGGACGCCTCGGGCATGAGGACGCCTCGGGCATGAGCATGAGGACGCCCCGGGCATGAGGGTCCGGGCTTTCCCCGAGGGCCCTCTTGCGCCCACGCGGGACAATGGGGGGTGGCCCACCCGACGGTGGTGCCGTCGGACCGGACGAGGAGGAGACCAGACATGGCGGAGCCCACGCCGCGTCGGAACGACCCGCGGCTACGCCCCGCGCCCCTGCTCTTCGAGCCCGCGGAGGCGGCCGGCGATCCGGAGCACTTCTTCGACCTGGAGTCGGTAGAGGATCCGCGGGAGCTGCTCACGCGGGCGACGGAGCTGGCGCAGGCGTTCCGTGCGGCCGCCGACCGTGCCGTGGAGTTCCAGGCCGTGGCCGCGGCCCAGCTCGCCGATCCGCGCCGGTTCGACCGGCTGACGGCGGCGGACATCGCCGCGCGCGCGGAGTGGACCGAGGACTACGCGAAGAGGATGGTCGAGTTCGGGCGGGACCTGCTGCGTGGTGCGCACGCGGAGGGGCCCGAGTCGCTCTGACCCGGACCGGGCCGGGTCAGGCCGGCCGGGCCGGACCGGTGCGATTCGATTCGCTTCGGTTCGTTCAGGCGGCATATGCCAGGTGGGCAAGATACTCCTCCCGCCCTCCCCTGTCCCGGTTTTCGGCAACTCAGCAGAACCGTTCGTTCACCGCGGGTACATCTAGGTGGCATGAGCAGCAGCACCTGGAACGTCACCTCGGTCACCTCGGACGGCGCCGCCTGGCTGGCCTCGGCGGGCGCGTACCCGCGCAGCACGCTCGCCCTCTGGGAGGAGCGGCCCGAGGCCCCGCTGGTCCTGCCGTGCGGGTCCGCCTTCGACGTGGTCAACGCCCCCGCGATCTTCGGCCGCCGCATGCTGGACCGGTTATGGGACGAGGGGCCCGGCTCCGGGCCGGTCGCGGTGCACCGGGGCCGCGTGCTGCTCTTCGCCGCCCCGGGCACGGCCCAGCGGCTGCCCTCGCTGCTGGACTGGGAGGAGTGGGGGACGAACCGCGCCGACAGCCGCACGGAGGGCGTACCGCCGCTGCTGTGCCACGGCACCGGCGACGCGGTGACCGTCCCCGCGCTGTACGGCGCCGGGACCGGCACCCCCGCGCATTCCCGCTGGCTGGTCGCCCCCGACACCCGGCACCCCTGGCTCCCCGGCCCCGAGATCCTGCTCTGGGCGGCCGTCCGGGCGGCCCGCTCGGCGGTGCGGATATCGATTTTTCCTGCCGCCGACCATGATGCTAAGGTCTACGACGTCAGCAGGCGCCGCTAGCTCAGTTGGTTAGAGCAGCTGACTCTTAATCAGCGGGTCCGGGGTTCGAGTCCCTGGCGGCGCACGATGGCGATGGCGAGGCATGTTCGCGGAATGCGCGAACCGGTCTCGCCATCTCTGTTTTTGCGCGGCTTCGCCGCGCGTTGTGGGGGCTTCGCCACCCACACCCCCCTTTCACGTGGGTTCAGTGGACGCCGGCTGGGAAGTGCGGCGGGGGTGCGGCCGTCGTCATGGTGCGGCGCCTCAGCGGTGCCTCTTCACACAGCTGCCCGCATGGGGTTGCCCGCTCGGCTTGGGGCTCGCGTGGCCGTCGGCCATCGTCATGGTGCGGGAACTCAGCGGGCCCCTTTCACACGGTTGCCGGCATGGGGTCGCCCGCTCGGCTTGAAGCTCGCGTGGCCGTCGGCCATCGTCATGGTGCGGGAACTCAGCGGGCCCCTTTCACACGCTTGCTGGCATGGGGTCGCCCGCTCGGCTTGAAGCTCGCGTGGCCGTCGGCCATCGTCATGGTGCGGCGCCTCAGTGGGGGCCTCTGGCATGGTTGCCAGCTCGGCGCGGGGCTTCCCGTGGCCGTCGGACGTGGGTCGTCGGCCGTCAGTCGTCGGCGTCGGTCTTCAGAGCCGGCGGATCAGTCCTTCAGGGTCGGGGTGATCGCTACCGTCCAGGCGCCGGAGGCCGTGCGGCCCTCCACCTCGATCTTGACGCCGTCGCCGGGGACGGTGAAGCTCTCGCCGAGGGAGACCGGGGCGTCGGCCAGTGGGGGGTAGACCGAGGTCTCCCAGCAGGCCTCGGTGTGCGGGTGGGCGTCGATCACCTCCACCGGGCCGCCGCCCGACTCGGCGGCGCCGCGGACGCGGTAGACGAGGATGCCCTCCCGGCAGCCCGACCGGTCGTTGCCCGCGGAGTCGCGCGCCTCGAAGGCGAGGACGCTGTCCGGGCCGGTGCGCACGACCGCCAGCTTGGTGCCGTGGCCGAGGCCGAACGCCGGGGCGCCCGCCAGGCCCTGGGTCGGGGTGTCCGGGCCGGCCTCCAGGGGCTCCAGGGTGAGCCGGGTCGTCCCGTCGCCCCGGACGCACACCACCTGCCGGGGATCCAGCCAGCCGAGGCGCCACTTGTGCCAGGCGAACAGGTCCGGGGAGAGACCGAACTGGCTGCCCATCAGGTCCCAGTCGCCGACGTAGGTGTCCCAGTCGCCCTTGCCGTCGACCGGGCGGTGGTAGAGGTCGGGCAGGTCGAAGACGTGGCCGGTCTCGTGGGCGAGGACCAGGCGGTCCGGGGGATGCTTCTCGAACACGGTGACGACCCGGCGGACGTCCGTGCCGTCCAGGTGCACCGGGGTGTCGAGGTTGACGACCTTCGTGGCGTCCGAGTCCACGCCGGGCGCGTCCGGGTCGGCGACGAAGTACACGACGTCGTAGCGGGAGAAGTCGACGTCCGGGTCGGCCGCGGCGAACGCGTCGCGCAGGTAGGCGGCCCGGTCGGGGGCGCTCCAGTCACGTCTTATGGCGTACGCCGACGACGGGCGCGGCATGCGCAGCCAGCGCTTCAGCGGGTGCACGCGCAGGGTGAACCTGCCGTAGGAGGCGCGTTCGAAGAAGCGGCTCGTGGCCGGGAAGTGGTCGGCGGTCAGCTCGGTGGGGGTGGTGCTCGGGGTGTTGTCCGGGAACGACAGGAAGATCATGACGGCGTCGACCGCGCCGCGCGGGCGGGCGTAGGCGGCGTTCCAGGTGTCCACGCCCTCCGAGTGGTGGGCCGCGGTCCGGTGCAGGGCGCAGGGTGCCGTGGAGAAGGGTTCGGCGACCGACTGACCGCTCAGGATCGAGGTCGCGGCGATCGCCGACAGCGTGGTGAACACGGCGGCGGTGCTGCGCAGCTGGGGACGCGGCACGGAAGGACCTCCGGATGCGGTTCGCGGGACACCGCCCCCAGCCTGTGTGAATTTTGTGCTGTTTGCCTTGTTTGCCTGAACCAGAAGGGTGAGTACGCCCATTTGCGCGACGACGTGTCTCGACGGGCGACACCCCGAAACACTCACGGAACGTCACAACTGGTCGAGGGCCTGAAGAACCCGTCCAGGCGTGGGCAGAAACGATCTGCCAGAGTGGCCGTACGGTCCGGGACACCGGCCATACGGCTGGAAGGGCGGGGGGCCAGCCTCTATGATCGGCACACTTTCCGGCACGGACAGAGATCGAGTGCACTGCGGGAGCGAGCGGTGAGCGCAACGTCCGAAGGGCCGACGCCCGCGGCAGACCTCGACCGGTCAGCCGTCACAGACAGTGACCACATCACCTATCACCGTGGCTTCGCGGCCTCCCCGCTCGCCATGGCCGTCGTCGACCGTGAGGGCCTGGTCGTCGGCGCCAACGCCGCCCTCGGCGAGCTGCTCGGCACCGGCTCCGAGACACTGGCCGGACAGGTCGCCGCCGACCTGGTCGACCTCGCCTCGGACGCCCGTACCTGGCACTCGTACCGCGAGGTGCTGCGCGGCCGGCAGGCGAAGCTGCGCTGCACGCGCCGGCTGAAGCATCCCGAGGGCCACTCGGTGTGGGTGCAGGTCACGGTCACCCCACTGGCCGACGGCGCGCCCGGGGTGCTGGTGTCGGCGGCCGACATCAGCGCCCGCCGCGAACTCCAGGCCCGGCTGCGGCACTTGCAGATGCACGACCCGGTGACCCGGCTGCCCAACCGGACGCTGTTCTTCGAGCGGCTGACGGCCGCGCTGGAGGCGGAGTCGTACGAGCGCAGCGGCACCGGCCGGATCGGCCTGTGCTACCTGGACCTGGACGGGTTCAAGGCCGTCAACGACACCCTCGGGCACCGGGTGGGCGACCGGCTGCTGGCCGCCGTCGCCGAGCGGCTGACCCGGGTCGCCGACGAGGCCGGGTACGCCCGCTCCGGCACACCCCTGGTGGCCCGGCTCGGCGGCGACGAGTTCGCGCTGCTCGTTGAGGACTCCACCGGCACCGAGCAGCTCTCCGACCTCGCCGAGTCCGCGCTGAAGGCCCTGGAGGACCCCTTCGAACTGGCCGGTCAGCGGCTGTCGTTGACGGCGTCGATCGGGGTCGTCGAGCGGCACGCGGCGGGCACGACGGCGACCGGTCTGATGCAGGCCGCCGACACGACGCTGTACTGGGCGAAGGCCGACGGCAAGGGCCGCTGGACCCTGTTCGACCCCGAGCGCAACGCGCACCGCATGACCCGCCAGGCACTGTCCTCCACCCTGCGCCCCGCCATCGAGCGCGGTGAATTCATCCTGGACTACCAGCCGTTGGTCGGCATGGAGGACGGACGGCTCAGCGGGGTCGAGGCGTTGGTCCGCTGGAATCATCCTCAGTTCGGCACACTGACGCCGAATCGGTTCATCGGACTGGCGGAGGAGGACGGTTCGATCGTCCAGCTCGGCCGCTGGGCGCTGGTGACCGCGTGCCGGCAGGCCCGCCGCTGGCAGGTGGACAACCCCGACGGACCGCCGATCTTCGTCAGCGTCAACGTCGCCGTACGGCAGGTGTGGGACTCCGACCTGGTGGCGGACGTGGCGGAGACCCTCGCGGAGACCGGACTGGCCCCGCATCTGCTCCAGTTGGAGCTGACCGAGTCGGCGGTGATGGGCTCGGCGGGCCGCCCCATCCAGGCCCTCCAGGCCCTCAGCGACATGGGTGTCCGCATCGCCATCGACGACTTCGGCACCGGCTACTCGAACCTCGCCTACCTCAGCAGGCTGCCGGTGTCGGCACTGAAGCTCGACGGGTCGTTCGTCCGGGGCTTCCAGTACGAGGCAGACAAGAGCCCGGAGATCACGCCCAACCCGGCCGACGAGGTGATCGTCGAGGCGATGATCCAGCTCGCCCACCGGCTGGGGCTGACCGTCACCGCCGAGTGCGTGGAGACCTCGGCGCAGGCCACCCGGCTGCGGCGGATCGGCTGCGACACCGGGCAGGGCTGGCTGTACTCCCGTCCGGTGCCGCCGGATCGTATCTCCGAGCTGCTGGTGGAGGCCTACGCGGTGGGCAAGCCGTAGGCGTCGGCGATGAGTTCGTAGGAGCGCAGGCGCAGCTCGCCCCGGTGGGCGTGCGAGGTGAGCATCAACTCGTCGGCGCCGGTGCGCTTGTGCAGGTCGTCCAGGCCGCTGCGGACCTCGTCGGCGGTGCCGTGCACGATGTTATTGGTCCAGGAGGCGGTGAACTCCTCCTCCATGGGGCTGAGTTCGTAGCGCTCCGCCTCCTCCGGGTCGGGGAAGAGGCCGGGCCGGCCGGTGCGCAGCCGGATCATGTTCAGCGCCGCGGCCCGCACCTGGCGCCGGGCCTCGCGCTCGTCGTCCGTGGCGAGCGCGGAGACGCCGATGAGGGCGTACGGCTCGTCGAGCACCGTGGAGGGCCGGAAGGTCTCCCGGTAGAGGTCGAGGGCCGGGATGGTGTTCTGCGCGGAGAAGTGGTGCGCGAAGGCGAAGGGCAGGCCCAGCAGACCGGCCAGCCGGGCGCTGAACCCGGAGGAGCCGAGCAGCCAGACCGGCGGGCGGTGCGGCGACTGCACGCCGCCGGGGCTGCTGCCCTGCACCGGGCCGGGGATGGCATGGATCCGCCCGTAGGGGTGCCCGTCGGGGAAGTCGTCGTCCAGGAACCTGGTCAGCTCGGCGAGCTGCTCCGGAAAGTCGTCGGCCCCGTCGGGGAGCCTGTCGGTACGGCGCAGCGCGGCGGCCGTCGCCCCGTCGGTCCCGGGCGCCCGCCCGAGCCCGAGGTCGATCCGCCCGGGCGCCATCGCCTCCAGCGTCCCGAACTGCTCGGCGATCACCAGCGGCGCGTGGTTGGGCAGCATGACCCCGCCCGAGCCGAGCCGGATGCGGTCGGTGTGGGCGGCGAGGTGGGCGAGGATCACGGCCGGCGAGGAGGAGGCCACGCCCGGCATCGAGTGGTGCTCGGCCACCCAGTACCGGTGGAACCCACGCGCCTCCGCCCGCCGGGCCAGCGCCACGCTGGTCCGCAGCGCGTCCGACGCGGTGCTCCCGGCGCCGACGGTCACCAGATCCAGCACGGACAACGGCACGGGCGCGGTGCCCCGCACGACTCCGCGTATCTCCTCAACCGCCACGGTACGGGCCTCCTGCTCCAGCCGAAACGTTCCTGCCCTCGCTCAACAGGGAAAACGCCCGCCGTATTCCGGTGCCCGGCGCCTCCACCGAGCCCATCCACGCGCCGCCCAGGAACCGGCCCGGCCGGACATTGGCTGCCTCTTCGTTCACACGGCCGAACACCCACCCTGGTCCGGACAGGAAGCGCGGGGGCGTCGCGTCAGGCATCTCGCCGGGGGCAGAAGGCCGTCAGGACACCTCCTGGCTACTCTGTCGACCGAGTCACCAGCACTCCTCGCCAGCCACCTCCTGACCATCACCTTCATGCACCGCGCGGACGAGGATCTCAGGTCGGTGTGGCGGCCGACGCGGACGCCCTGACCGGCCTCCTGCGCCCTTGACTCAGGTGGTCCTTGCTGGCCCCTCTTCACGGCTGCTCCTGAACGACCTGCTCACTTCCAGGCACCGAAGATGAACTTGAGTTGGCCGCACCTGTGCCGAGCCGGTTCAGATGTGGCCACAGAAGGCCTATTTCTCGTCAAGTGGATCGAGAGTCCGGGATTTCCGCTTGCCACACCACTCCCACCAGTGCCTATCGTGAGAGCCAGACGCGACGGAATGACCACTCCGTCGCCGTGCACGCCAGTCAATCGGGCGACGGGGGAACGGTGTCGCCGCGGGGGAAGGGCTACATCATGACCATGCGCCACTTCTTTGGCATGTACGCCAACTTGGTGCAGATTGCGCCTCGTTGGGCCGTGTCCGATAAACAACGTACCGGAACTCATTAATCCGGCCCCACTTCTACTCTGAAGCGGAGTAGTTGGCACACTGAGTCCATGAAACGGACTCTTTCCGCCCTCCTGTTGACCGCAGTCGTTCTACTGTCTGGTTGCAGTGCGGGCCATTCGAGCCACGGCAATACCTCGCCGTCCATGAGCACATCGCCGTCCAACGTGGACGGCGACTTGGCGGGACGCTACCGGCACGCCGGCGGCGACCCCAGCGTATACGGGCTCAAGTATGCAAAGAACCACGAAGGCGTGCTCAGGCTGACTGTGTGGACTCACAAACAGTCTGGCTATGGAAGCAGTTTCGACCACTTCGCCAAGACATTGACGTCCTTTCTTGCGCAACAAGGCGTCAGTCTCGATCGGGGCTACGTGCTGAACGTCTACAGCCCGGACGGGACCAGGTTGCACCACTTCGACACGAGTGTGGAGAGAACCTCTTGATACGCAGACCATTTGTATCCGGCCTGTTAGCCGTGACCGCTGCAGGAGCCCTCGTACTCAGCACGGGCTCACTGGTGCACGCGGCGGAGGCTACCCCAGCGCCGTCGGCCACGACCACCTTGGATCCCACCACCGAACCGACAGCAGAACCATCGGCGATGGTCCCGTCGAACCCGGTGATCGCGGACTACGACGGAAGGAAGATCAACCTCGCCAAATCGTGGGAAGGCGCCAACGTCTGCACCGAACTTCCCACCGGTGAGGTTCACTGCTACGACACGGACGAGGAGTCTCTGGCCGACCCGGACCTGCCCACCCAAGTCCGCAAAGACACCCGCAAGGCCTCTCTGCAGCAAGCGTCTGACTCACACCACAACTGTGCCGCTGACTACTGGTGCTTGTATCAGGACGCCAACTACAAAGGCCGGCGTCTCCAGTTCTCCAGCAGCGGTAAGAAGGACCTCGCGGACTATGGTTTCCGTGACAGACTCAGCTCTGTCTACTATTGGGTCCTCCGGTGGCCCCTCAACTACGGCATCGCGACGATCTGGGATTCTCGTTCATGGCCGCTCCACGATCGGCAGCGTGACCTCATACCGCCGCATGGCTGGTCGAACTTTAAGAACATGAACTACCCCGGCGGTGGTAACTGGAATGACAAGGTCGACGTCTTCCAGGTCAAACGTTCCTGACTCATTGTGAGGATTTGACCACTTCACACTGATGATGTTCGTGCTGCGGCAGAGCCATATCGGCCGGGCCCTGCCGCAGTCGTACATAGCCTCCTCACCCAGTGCTGTTGCTCATTGGCCTGCGCATCCGACGGGCCTGGCGGGAGAGCAGAAGGGGCCCAATTGCGCGCGCCAGCAGCAGAGCCCGCGGCCATGACCCGGTAAGTCAGAGTCGAAGCGCCACCCGATGCTTCACATCAAAGCCGACACGGTGGTCGTGTTGCGCAATTAGCCCCCGATGCACTGATGCGGCCGGACCAACTTGCAGACGTAACTTCCGCGTCGGAAACGGTTCGTGCGGCACCACCGCCCGGCCACCCGAACTTCCGCCCGGTAACTCTCAATCTCTGCGTTGGCAGTGCGCGGGTGGAGCCGTGCCTTTAAAAGCACGGATACCTCGATGAGAAACGGGGAACGCTCTCTTGGTACTCAGACGAACGCGCGCGCATGCGGCCGCTCTGGTCACTTGCGCCGCACTGACATGCGGCTTCATGCATTCCGCGCCAGCTCTTGCGGCGTCGCGGACGAGTCCCACCCCGGGGCATGGGGGCAAGCCGGCGCCGGGACATGGCCAGCCGGCCTCTCCCGTCCGGGTCAGTGATCCGGACAAGAAGCTTGGCAAGGGGTGGAAGGCGAGCGACGACCGGGCGGTGACCGCTGCCGCCGACGCCGACGGCCTGAAGATCCTCGTCGCCGACAGCAGCAAGGCGTACTCCTGGAAGACGGCCGCCGTCCTCAACGAGCCGGGAATGCCTGCGGATTCGTGGATCGGCAACCAGTGCGTCATGGATCACGACCACGCTGCCGTCGTGTACGCGCCGCGTACGTTCCAGAACAAGCCGGATCTCATGCAGGGCGGTGCTTTCGCGGCCGTCGTCGACCTGGCCACCGGCCGTGTGACGAAGCTGCCGTTCACCGCGTCACTGGCCTACTTCGACCCGGCCTGCAACCCGGCGACCCGCACCGCCGCGTTCACCGCCTTCCGCGACATGAACGACGCCGGCCACACGAGGACCCGTGTGGTGAGCGTGAACACCTCTGGGAAGGTTCTGGGCCAGGCGGCGGCCAAGGGTGAGGTCACCAGCGCCGTCCCCGTCAAGGACGGCACGGTCGCCTCCCTGGGCCACCATCTGGTACACCTCGGCCGTTCCGGCAAGGTCAAGAACCTTCTCACGACCGGTGGTGTGCCCTTCGACATCCACCCCATCGGCGACGGGAACGTCGCCTTCGTCGAGCGCGACGGAACCACGAAAGCCCGCGCCAGAGTTTGGAAGCGGCATGGCACGACGGTCACGATCGCCACGGGCACGCTCGGCGATCTCGACCTGAAGCGCAGCGGGTCCACGAAGGTGTTCCTCACGGGGCATCCCACCGGCACCCCCCAGGTCGAAGGCAGCGGAATCACCCCGATCAGCGCCTCGGCCGACACGGACATCTCCAGCCAGGGGCGTCTGGCCGTCGACCCGGTCCTCACGCCCGGCATGCGCGCAGGCATCGCAAGGATCAAGAACGCGGGCCGGGGATTCACCAAGACCGAAGGCTCGCACCCCACGTCGGCGCAGGCCCCGGGCACGCTGGACAGCTCCGCTCCGGTGACTGTGACGTCCACCGCGACCACCACCGGTACCAGGATCAGCCAGTCACTCACCAGCAGCACGGCACCCACAGGGCACAGCCGGATCTCACCCGCCCTGACCGCCGGTCACAAGGCAGCCGCAGGAGGAACATCGCCGCTGACGCGGACCGCGACGGCCGTCTCGAACGACCCGACCGACCCCGACCGCTGGTGCGCCGTCTCCCGCAACGATGTCCACGCCCAAGCCTTGCAGCCGACTCCCAACCAGGTCGAATGGGCCGTCGACATGGCCATCCGCGGTGATCTCCGTGGCGGCTACCTCCGCCAGGGCGGCTACCGCCTCCAGACGGGCCTGCTCACCATCGACCCGCAGGGCCTGTTCAAACCGCCCACCCTGCTCGGCGGAGGCAGAATCCCCGCGAACGTGATGCTGGGCATCATGGCCCAGGAATCCAACCTCTGGCAGGCCGAACGCGGCGTCATCCCCGGTCAGATGGGCAACCCGCTCGCCGCGGTGGACGGCTACTACGGGCACAAGACCGACCCGGACAACCCGGACTCCTACTGGAAGATCGACTGGACCAACTCCGACTGCGGCTACGGCGTCGGACAGGTCACCGACGGCATGCGCCTGGCCGGACACGAAAAGACCGGCGAGACCAGCCTGTCGCCGCAGCTGCAGAAAGCCGTCGCCATCGACTACGCGACGAACATCGCCGCGTCCATGAAGATCCTCGCCGACAAGTGGAACGAGGTCCACAAGCCCGGCCAGAAAGTCACCGTCAACAACGACGACCCCTCACGGGTGGAGAACTGGTTCACCGCCGTGTGGAACTACAACCTCGGCTTCAACCCCCCTGCCCCCCACTCCAGCGGCCCCTGGGGCCTCGGCTGGTACAACAACCCCGCCAACCCCATCTACAAGAAGAGCTGGAACCACCCCTTCATGGACACCGACGTGGACGGCACCAACGCCAACCACGACGCCGCCCACCCCCAGGACTGGCCGTACGAGGAAAAGGTGATGGGCTGGTCCGCCTGGTCCATCGACACCGGCTACTCCTACGCCACCTCCGGCCGCCAGGACTGGCCCGGCGAATCCGGTTACTCCTCCGCCGGCTTCCGGCCCGCCTGGTGGCTCTACACCAAACAGCGCAGCCAGGTCTCCCCACCGATCAACACCTTCTGCAACGGCTACAACAACTGCAACTCCACCAACCCACCCGACTGCCACACCACAGACTGCTACGCCCAGTACTGGTGGCACGCCCCCAACGCGACCTGGAAGAGCGACTGCGACACCAGCTGCGGCCACGAACTCATCAAATACAAGACGCTCGTCCAGGAACCAGGACGCGGAACCCGCCTCCAATACGGCACCCCCCAATGCACCGGAGCCCCGGCCTCCTGGATGATCATCACCTCCCTACCCGACGGCACCCCGACATGGACCGGGAACAACGACTGCGACAAACTCAAGTCCGCGGGGAGCTTCAAACTCAGCTTCACATCTGACACCAGCAACCACTACGAAGCCAAAGCAGACCTCCACCAGGTCGGCGGAGGCTACGGCGGCCACTTCTGGTACGCCCACGCCCGCAACATCGCCCATCTCGGCGGGGACAGCGGACTGATGACCATCAGAGGGATTTGGAAGCTCAACCAGAGGGTGTCCTGGGCACGTGTCCTCGTACACCTCCCCGACACCGGAGCGCAGACGAGACAAGCGGCATACGTAGTCGGCGGCTCCGACAGCACTTCCAGCCAGCGCATCGTGGAGCAGCGCGGGAACCGCTGGGTCAGCCTCGGCGCCTTCCACTTCACCGGAACCCCCAGTGTCACACTGACCAACGCCACCGACGACGGCACAGCAGACGAGGACATCGCCTGGGACACCGTCGCCTTCCAGGCACTCCCCGGAAAACCGAACCACTCGGTCGTCGCCATGGGCGACTCCTACTCATCCGGCGAAGGAGCCTCAGAGGGCAACAAGGACTACTACCCGGAGAGTAACTACCGGGACGACAATACGCGTGATGCCTGTCACCGCTCCCGTCAAGCCTGGTCCAGGCAAGCGAAGCTGCCAGGAGAAGAACTTCCGACTTCAGACCTGGACGACTCGTGGAGCGCGCGCATGGATTACCACCTCATCGCCTGTTCTGGTGCTCGAACTTATAATGTCCTGGGAGTAACACAGAAAAATGGTGGGGAGATACCACAGATCGATCAAGGCTACCTCGACAACAACACGACCTTGGTCACGATTTCCATCGGCGGCAACGATGCGCGGTTCGGCGACATCGTGCAAAAGTGCCTGATCTCATTCGGAGTCGGCAACTGTGGCGACAAGACGTTCGGTGCCGGCGACACGGACCCGTATGTCAATCAACGGGACGACAAGTTCATCGGGCAACCGTTGAAAACGGCCGTGCCAGGCATCATCAACGAAATTGTTCGCCCAGACATCGTGAAGACGCTGAAAGAGATCCACATCAACGCCCCAGACGCGAAAGTCGTTCTCATGGGCTACCCTCCCCTGATCTCCGACAGCGGGTCCTGTCTGCGGGTCGGGGTCGGAGCCGCTCAGCTCGGACTGTCCGCGGACTCCACGAACTGGCTCAACAACACCGCCGGCACGCTGGCTACGGCCATGCAGGCTGCGGTCGACGACGTGAACCAACAGGGTCAGTTCGCCTGGTACTCCAACCCGGCGACCGACTTCGCGGGCAAGGGGGTATGCGGGGACCCAGAACAGGTCCACGGCATCGTCAAGACCCTCACCACCTCGGACAATCCTCTGCGAGACTGGCCGATTCTCCGTAACTACGGACTGTCTGCTGAGTCGTTCCACCCGAAGATCGGTGGAGCGCGTCTCTACGCCAACGCGCTCGAGCGCGTCATGGCCGGCATGAGTCTCTAGCGAGAGCTCCGGGGCAGCGCGAACGCGTGCTGCCCCGGAGCGGCCGCACATAGGTACGGGTACTCAGGCGCAACCTGCCCGCGATGCGGGACAGTTGCAAGAAGGGCGCCGAGGGCGCGCACCGAGAGAGGACAGGAACATGCCGGGCTCTCGAAAGACCATGTGGGGCACCGTCGCCACCATCATCGTGGTGGCCCTCTCTGCATGCTCATCTCAGGTCCGCGCCACCAGCCCGAAAGAGGTCCGAAGGCTCGCTGGCAGCGCTCAGGCGGCCCAAGCTCGACAGAAAACCGAGAGCCGACTCCGAGACGTTGTGCACGCCTATGCCGACCGAACCCCCCTCAAACTCGGTATGCTCGTTCTGCGAGACAACTGCATCGGTGGCCGAGCAAAACAGTGGATCGACTCAAACGGGGCCGACACCTATAAGATTCGCTGCTCAATACAGGTCACCGCATATTACGGAGCTGATCCCAAGAAAATCGTTTCCGTGCTTGACGGCGTACTGGCCGCTGGCGATAAAAGCGGATCTGCCATTCCGTTTACCCATCAAGCCAATGGGCAGTTCGTCAACTACTACCGGCATACCGACGGCCATGCGGAAGTTCCACAACTTTCCCTTCCATCGCATACCCTGTCGTGGGACCCGGTGCGTGACGACCGCCCATCTCTGACCATCACGGAGCCGGATCAGTGCGTCGGAAGTGACCCGCCCGTGCGCAGGTGTGTGCGAGAACGCGAAATGCAATCAGTGACAGCCATCCGTAAACGATACGGCATGGTGTTCAAACTCGAACTTACCGCACCCGACTATTACACAGTCTCGAAGAGTGGACAGGTGCATACCGGTTAGCCTCGATCTTTCGCTCACGCCTGGACCAACGGCTCCCGAGTGAACAGCGCCCCCAGTGCCGGCGCGTTCACTCGGCGGTCGGCCAGCCTCAGGCCCTCCCAGACCGTGACCTGGTTGGCCGTGAGGACCGGCTTGGAGAGGGCCTTCTCCAGGGCCGGTACGTGCGCCGCCGTATGCAGGGCCGTGTCCGGCAGGAGGACGGCCTCCGCCTCGGGCGAGTCCGCGGAGCGCGCCAAGGTCAGGACCTCCTCCTCGCCCCACGTCCCGACCTCCGCCGCCGTGATGATCCCCGACGACCGGACCCCGGTGACCTCCAGCCCGCCGGCTCGCAGGAACTCCGCGAACAGGGCGGCCACGTCCTCCGGGTACGTCGCCCCCACGGCCACCCGCCGTACCCCCAGCTCCCGCGCCGACTGCACGAACGCGAAGGACGTCGAGGACGCCGGCATCCCGGCCAGCCGGGCCAGCCCGCGCACCTGCTCCTGGGCGCCCTCCCAGCCGTAGACGAAGCTGCCGCTGGTGCACGCCCACACCACCGTCTCGGCGCCGGCCAGCCGCAGCCCCTCCATGCCGCCGGCGAGCCGCTCCGCGGAGCCCATCTCGCGCAGCGCGTCCACGCGGTGCGCGTCCTCGCCGATGTCGGTGTGGACCAGGTCCACCCGGATGTCGCTGCCCAGGAGCTGCTCGATGCGCGGATAGTCGTCCTCGCCGGAGTGGCCCGGGTAAAGGAATCCGAGTGCTGTCATGTCCAGCCTTCCTGCGTCTCTTCGGGCAGTACGGGGGGCCACGCCCGCGCGGCCTCGTCCAGCAGCGCCTGATAGGGCCCCACCGCTCGGGTACCCAGCCGGCGCAGCGCCGCCCACATCGTGACCTGGTTGGCCGAGAGGACCGGGATGCGCAGTTCGGCCTCCAGCTGCGGGATGACGTCGTACGTCGGCAGGTTCGTGCAGGAGATGAAGAGCGCGTCGGCGGCGCCGGGCCGGACCGCGTGCCGGGCCATGTCGACGACGTCCCGGTACGGCACCCGCCAGATGTGCCGGGTCAGCCCCATGAAGGCGCAGCCCGTGACCTGGACGCCGGCCTCGGCGACGTACTCCTCCAGCACCCGCGTCACGGACACGGTGTACGGCGTGACCAGCGCGACCCGGCGTATCCGCAGCTCTTCGAAGGCCTCCAGCAGCGCCCCGGAGGTGGTGACCGAGGGCAGCGCGCCGGACCGGGTCATCGCCTCGCACATGGCCCGCTCGCCGGCGATGCCGCCGACGAAGCTGCCGGAGGTGCAGGCGTAGGCGACGACCTCGGGTGCTACGGCGGTCAGGGCGCGGACGGCGTCACCGAGGGTCTCGTGCTCGCTGACCAGCCGGGCCAGGTCCAGGCTGACCTCGACGGGCACGTACGGCGTCCGGGTCAGGTGCAGGGACACGTCGTCGGGGACCCAGCGCCACAGCTCGCGGTCGAGCGCGAAGTCGAAGGGCGCCACGACGCCGACGCCGCGCTGGGGGCGGGGGCCGCCGAGAAAGGAGATGTCCATGGCAGACACCGGCCTCACGCTCGAAAGAGGGCTGGGCAACGGATCGTGGGTACGCCCGTGTTGACGACGGTAGGTTCGGGTGCGAGCGTGGTCAATCCGCGCATCTCAGACACTTTCCGATCGGGTGCCGCCGTGTGCCCCAGACTGTTCCCGTCCGTGCGTGTCCGACTTTCGGAGGACCGGCTTGCAGGCTCCCCTCGCCGACCGTCCCACCCTCCTCGTCCTGGACGCCGACCCGCCGCCCCGGCTCGGCCGGCTCACCGGGCGGGCCCGGATCGTGCACACCGACGCGGCCGGGCTGGCCGGACGGCTGCCCGAGGCGGACGTCCTGCTGGTGTGGGACTTCACCTCGCACGCGGTCCGTGAGGCCTGGCCGGGCGACGGGCCGCGGCCGGGCTGGGTGCACTCGGCGAGCGCGGGCGTGGACCATCTGATGTGCCCGGAGCTGGCCGCCTCGGACACGGTGGTGACCAACGCGCGCGGGATCTTCGACCAGCCGATCGCCGAGTACGTGGCCGCCCTGGTGCTGGCCGCCGCGAAGGACCTGCCGCGCACCCTGGCCCTCCAGCGGGAGCGGACCTGGCGGCACCGGGAGAGCAGGCGGGTGGCGGGCACGCGCGCGTGCGTGGTGGGCTCCGGGCCGATCGGCCGGGCGATCGCCCGCACCCTCGGCGCCCTGGACGTGACGACCGCCCTGGTCGGGCGGTCCGCCCGGGACGGCGTGCACGGCCCGGAGGACCTGGACCGGCTGCTGTCCCGCGCGGACTGGGTGATCGCCGCGGCCCCGCTGACCGAGCAGACGTACGGCATGTTCGACGCCCGGCGTTTCGGCGTGATGCAGCCGTCGGCGTTCTTCGTGAACGTCGGCCGCGGGCAGCTCGTCGACGAGGAGGCCCTCGCCGAGGCGCTGCGGCGGCGCTGGATCGCGGGCGCCGCGCTGGACGTGTTCACCGCGGAACCGCTGCCCGCGGACAGTCCGTTGTGGGAGCTGGAGGGGCTCATCGTGTCCCCGCACATGAGCGGTGACACGGTCGGCTGGCGGGATGAACTGGGTCATCAGTTCGTGGAGTTGTACGAGCGGTGGGCGCTGGGCAGATCACTGGTGAACGTGGTGGACAAGAAGCGCGGATACGTACCCGGTCACTGACCCCCGGGAGGGTGCATGCAGCTCACCGACCTCACCGCCGTCCAGCTCCTCGACGGCTACCGCAAGGCCGAGTTCAGTCCGGTGGAGGCCACCGGCGAGGCCCTGGAGCGGGCACGGAGCATCCAGCCGGAGGTGAACGCGTTCGTGCGGCTCACCGAGGAGGACGCCCTCGCCCGCGCGCGGGAGTCGGAGGCACGCTGGCGGCGCGGCGAGCCGGAGGGGCTGCTGGACGGGGTGCCGGTGACGGTGAAGGACATCCTGCTGCAGCGCGGGCTGCCCACCCTGCGCGGTTCCAGGACGATCCCTGAGCAGGGGAGTTGGGAGGAGGACGCGCCGTCCGTGGCCCGGCTGCGGGAGCACGGCGCGGTGTTCATCGGGAAGACGACGACTCCGGAGTTCGGCTGGAAGGCGGTCACCGACTCGCCGCTGTCCGGGGTCACCCGCAACCCGCACGACCCGTCGCGTACGGCGGGCGGCTCCAGCGGGGGCAGCGCGGCGGCCGTCGCGCTCGGCGCGGGTCCGCTGTCGCTGGGCACGGACGGCGGGGGCAGCGTGCGCATCCCGGCGTCCTTCTGCGGGATCTTCGGGCTGAAACCGACGTACGGCAGGGTGCCGCTGTATCCGGCGAGCGCGTTCGGCACGCTGGCGCACGTCGGGCCGATGAGCCGGGACGCGGCGGACGCGGCGCTGATGATGGACGTCATCGGCGGCGCCGACGCCCGCGACTGGTCGGCGCTGCCGCCGGCGCCGGAGTCGTATGTGACGGGCCTGGAGGGCGGGGTGCGGGGGCTACGGGTGGCGTACTCGCCGTCGCTGGGCGGGCAGGTGGCCGTACGCCCGGCGGTCGCGTCGGCGGTACGGCGGGCGGTGGCGGGGCTCGCGGACCTCGGGGCGTTCGTCGAGGAGACCGACCCGGACTTCAGTGATCCGCTGGAGGCGTTCCACACGCTGTGGTTCAGCGGCGCGGCCCGCGTCACCCAGCGGCTGTCCGCGCACAAGCGGCAGCTGCTGGACCCGGGGTTGCGGGAGGTGTGCGTGCTGGGCGGGCGGCTGAGCGCGCTGGACTATCTGGCCGCGGTGGACGTCCGGATGGATCTCGGGCGCCGGATGGGCCGCTTCCACGAGTCGTACGACCTGCTGGTCACGCCGACGCTGCCGCTCACGGCGTTCGGGGCGGGCGTGGAGGTGCCGCCGGGCTCGGGGCTGCGCCGCTGGACCGGCTGGACGCCGTTCACCTACCCCTTCAACCTCACTCAGCAGCCCGCGGCCACGGTCCCCGTCGGCACGGACGCCGACGGCCTCCCGGTCGGCCTCCAGATCATCGCCGCCCGCCACCAGGACCCCCTGGTCCTGCGCACGGCCCACGCCCTGTACGAAGCGGGGCTCGCGACCTCGCCCCCGGCCCCCGCGACCTGAGATACCCCCGGCACCGCGAACACCGCCGCGACGGCTGAGCACCGTCGCGGCGGAAATGAGGTGCGCGGGCGGGCTCGGCGGGCCGACATCGGAGCAGGCCCGGCGGGCCGGCATCGGGTCCGCCCGGCCGGGGCCCCAGCGGGTCAGGCCCGGCG
The DNA here is from genome assembly GCF_004124325.1 of Streptomyces sp. L2. Taxonomy (NCBI): domain Bacteria; kingdom Bacillati; phylum Actinomycetota; class Actinomycetes; order Kitasatosporales; family Streptomycetaceae; genus Streptomyces; species Streptomyces sp. L2. The sequence continues at coordinate 5,072,057 of NZ_QBDT01000001.1, read as the reverse complement.
GACCCGCAGGAGTCGAGCTCGGCGGACCCGCAAGGGCCACGCCCGACGGACCCGCAAGGGCCACACCCGACGGACCCGCAGAGGTCAAGCTCGGCGGGCCCCGGCGCGTCAGGCCCTGCGGAAGCTCAGCGTCTCCCCTGCCGCTCCCGTGCGCCACAGGTCGTTGCAGGCTTCGGCCAGGGCGTCGAGGTTGTCGGTGATCTGGCCCCAGACCGTGCCGGGGACCCAGCCGACGTCGGCGTTGAGGAGGAGGTTGTTGCGCTCGTAGAAGAGGGCGAGGTCGACGACGGTGGTGCCGGGGCGTACCTCGCGGTCGTAGCCGTAGGCCCGCGTGCCGAGTTCGGCGCCGGCGAAGGAGAAGTAGCAGAGGTCTCCGGGGATCGGGGTGACGGTCGGGTTCTCCAGCGGCGGCTCCGTCGCCGCGAACGGCGGGAAGAGGGCGTAGATCTCGTTGCGCGCGTACTTGGCGTGGTAGACGTCGCCGGCGAGCGGCAGCGCGTCCCACACCGCGGCGCAGGTGCGGGGCGCGCGTTCGTCGAGGAGCCGTGCCGTGCACGTGATTCCGCGCTTGACCAGGGACACTTCCAGGTAGCGGTCCGTCATGAATTCCATGGTGCATACATCGCAAGCGGTTGGGTAGCCGCGCCGCCATGGCTCCACCACACAGACATTCACGTCATGGCGTGCACACAAACGGACCCTCTCGCCGGTCGCTGCTCGCGGGGGTGGCGGCGCTCGGTGCCCTGGGTGCCGCCGGGTGCTCCCGGGTGGCCTCCGCCTCCACGGTCAAGGGTGGTGACCTGCTGCGGCGCCTGCGCGCCCAGGGGGTCGTACGGCTCGGGATCGCCGGCGAGATACCGTTCGGGTACATCGACAAGAACGGCGACCTGACCGGTGAGGCGCCCGAACTCGCCAGGGTGATCTTCAAACGGCTCGGGGTGGACCGGGTGCAGCCCGTGCCGACCGAGTTCGGCTCGCTGATCCCCGGCCTCAACTCGCAGCAGTTCGACGTCGTCGCGGCCGGGATGTACGTCAATCCGGACCGCTGCGCGCAGGTGATCTTCGCCGATCCGGACTACCAGATGCTCGACGCGTTCATCGTGCGCAAGGGCAATCCGAAGGGCCTGCACAACTACCAGGACATCGTCGCGAAGAAGGCGAAGTTCGCGACGGGCACCGGTTACGCGGAGATCCAGTACGCGATCGACGCGGGCTACAAGCAGAGCGACATCCTGATCGTCCCGGACCAGGTCGCGGGCCTGAACGCGGTCGAGGCGGGACGCGCGGACGTCTTCTCGGGGACGGCGCTGACCGTCCGCGAGGTGGTGAAGAAGTCCTCGAAGGCGGAGGCGACGAAGGCGTTCGCGCCGATCGTGGACGGCAAACGGCACGTCGACGGGGGCGCGTTCGCGTTCCGGCCGACCGAGACGAACCTGCGGGACGCCTTCAACGTCGAGCTGCGCAAGCTGAAGAAGAGCGGTGAACTCTTCCGGATCCTCAAGCCGTTCGGGTTCACCGAGGCCGAGATGACGGATCTGACCGCGAAGGAGCTGTGCGGCGGATGACCTCGGGACTGTGGGAACTCGTACTGAGGGGCGTGTGGGTCACGCTCCAACTGCTGTTCTTCAGCGCGCTGCTGGGGGCCGCGGTGTCGTTCGGCGTGGGGATCGCGCGCACCAGCCGGCTGTGGATCGTCCGCTTCGTCGCGGGCTTCTACACCGAGGTGTTCCGCGGGACCTCGGCGCTGGTGATGATCTTCTGGGTGTTCTTCGTGCTGCCGCTGGCCTTCGGCTGGCAGCTGGTCCCGATGTGGGCGGGCACGCTGGCGCTCGGCATGACGTACGGGGCGTACGGCGCGGAGATCGTGCGCGGCGCCCTGAAGGCGGTGGACCCGGCGCAGCAGGAGGGCGGGGTCGCGCTCGGTTTCACCCCGGGCCAGCGGCTGCGCAAGATCCTGCTGCCGCAGGCGGTGCCGGAGATGATCCCGCCGTTCAGCAACCTGCTGGTGGAACTGCTCAAGGGCACCGCGCTGGTGTCGGTGATGGGCATGGGCGACCTGACGTTCAGCGGCAAGCTGGTGCGGCTCGCGCTGCAGGAGAGCGCGGAGATCTACACGTACATCCTGCTGATCTACTTCGTGATCGCCTTCGTCCTCACCCGGCTGATGCGGGCGCTGGAGCGGCGGCTGAAGGCCGGGGTCGGCAGGGGACCGGAGCGCGCGGTGTCCGCGCGTGAGCCGAAGCGCGCCGAGACCACCGGCGCGGGTGTCGCGGGTGTCGCCGGAGGTGCGTCGTGAAGTGGGACTGGAACGCCGTGAGCGACTTCATGCCGCACTTCTGGGACGGCCTGCTGGTCACCCTGGAGGCGCTGGCGCTGGGTTCGCTGATCTCGTTCGGGCTGGGCCTGGTGTGGACGCTGCTGATGCGCACGCCGACCCGGCTGGTGCGCTGGCCGGTCGGGATCGTCACCGAGTTCGTGCGCAACACCCCGCTGCTGGTGCAGCTGTTCTTCCTCTTCTACGTGCTGCCGGAGTGGGGGCTGACGTTCTCGGCGCTGACCACCGGTGTCGTCGCGATCGGCCTGCACTACTCGACGTACACGATGCAGGTCTACCGGGCCGGCATCGAGGCCGTGCCCGTGGGCCAGTGGGAGGCGGCGACCGCGCTGAACCTGCCGCGGCGGCGGACCTGGACGACGGTGATCCTGCCGCAGGCGATCCGCCGCGTGGTGCCGGTGCTCGGCAACTACGTGATCGCCATGCTCAAGGACACGCCGCTGCTGATGGTGATCACCGTGCTGGACATGATGGGCCAGGCCCGGCTCTTCTCCCAGCAGCACTTCCAGTTCACCGAGCCGGTGACCGTGATCGGTGTCGCCTTCATCGTCCTGTCCTACCTCGCCTCCCTTCTCCTTCGCACCCTGGAGCGACGCCTTGTCCGTTGACACCAGCAAGCAGCCGACCGACCCCGCCACGCAGGGCAGCCCGCTGGTCCGCCTGGACCAGGTGACCAAGCGGTTCGGGGACAACACGGTCCTGGACCACCTCGACTTCTCCGTGGACGCGGGCAAACACGTCACGCTCATCGGGCCGTCCGGATCGGGCAAGACGACGATCCTCAGACTCCTGATGACGCTGACCAAGCCCGACGAGGGCACGATCACCGTCGACGGGGAGCAGTTGTTCCCGGCGTCGGAGAAGCAGTGCCGGGAGGTGCGCAAGAAGATCGGAATGGTGTTCCAGCAGTTCAACCTGTTCCCGAACATGAGCGTGCTGCGGAACATCACCGAGGCGCCGGTGACCGTGCTGGGCCTGTCCAAGGACGAGGCCGAGGAGCGCGCCCGCGGTCTGCTGGACCTGGTGGGTCTGGCCGACAAGTGCGACGCGCGGCCGACCCAGCTGTCCGGCGGCCAGCAGCAGCGGGTGGCGATCGCCCGGGCGCTGGCGATGCGGCCGCGGGTGCTGCTGCTGGACGAGGTCACCTCGGCGCTCGACCCCGAGCTGGTCGCGGGCGTGCTGGACCTGCTCCGGGACATCGCCCGCAGCACGGACATCACGATGCTGTGCGTGACCCACGAGATGAACTTCGCCCGGGACATCTCCGACCAGGTCCTGATGTTCGACTCGGGGCGGATCATCGAGTCCGGGCCCCCGGAGAAGATCTTCAGCGACCCGGAGCAGGACCGCACCCGGGAGTTCCTCGGCGCGGTCCTGTAGTCACGGAACGTGTGCGACGGACTCCGGACCGCAGTCGGCCGAAAAGGGGGAGGTCGGGTCGCCAGATGGTACTGCTGGCATATGCCAACAGGCCTGCGTCCCTGCTGAGGGGTGTGGGCGAGGACCACAATCTCGCCAACACCCCCTCCCCCCGGCCGCCTTGACCGCTATCGTGGACCCGTTCCACGAAACCCGTTCCGGACACCGTTCCGGACACCCGTTCCACTTGTTCCACGACACCGTCCGCCGGCCGGATCCCGCGGCCGGACAGGCGAGCGCAAGGGGAAGCACCGTGGCGCTGACGAACGAGCCGACCACCCCGTACCACTCCGCCCAGGACGCGCTGCGCGTGCTGGAGACCGTGGCCCGGCACTCCGCCGGCGTCACCGACACCGAGCTGGCCCGCCGCACCCGCCTGCGGCCCGAGCGGCTGACCGCGCTGCTGCGCATGCTGCGCCGCGAGGGGTACGTCACCCAGCTCACCGACCGGGCGTACGTCACCGGCGAGACCCTGCGCCGCCTCGCCTCGGCCCACGGCCGCGAGGGTGCCGTACGCGAGAAGCTCCAGCAGACCCTGGACCGGCTGCGCGACTCGGTCGGCGCGGCCGTCTACCTGAGCCGGTACGTCGACGGCGAGGTCAGCGTCACCCAGTACGCCGACGGCCCGGCCACCCCGGCGGTCAACGAGTGGGTCGACTTCCGCTCCTGCGCCCACGCCACCGCCGTCGGCAAGAGCCTGCTCACCCAGCTGGACCCGGGCGCCCGCCGCGACCACCTGTCCCGGCACAAGATGGCCCGCCTCACCTCGCGCACCATCACCAGCGACAAGCTGCTCCTCTCCCGCCTCGACTCCCAGCCGTCCTCGGTGCCCGTCCTGGACCTGCAGGAGTACGCGATCGGCACGGTCTGCGCCGCCGTCCCCATCACCGCCGGCACCACAGTCGGCTGCCTGGCCCTCTCCCTCCCCCTGGAACACGCCCACCGCCTGAAGGCGGCGGCGAACACCCTGAACAAATGCGCAACCCCGGTACTCCTGTCACTGACGATCTGAGCGACGTAGCTGCGGGCATGCGTGCCGCAAGGGGCGGCACGGGTGGGCGCAGCCGCACCACCCAGTGTGCGGCGCCCATAACCGCCCCCGCCCCCACGCACCCCGCCCTGGTCAGAAGCACCCCTCAGGACCAGGTACTATTTTCTTCGTCGCCGCCCGCGAAACACCGCGGACGGCGAGAGTCACGCGCCGCTAGCTCAGTTGGTTAGAGCAGCTGACTCTTAATCAGCGGGTCCGGGGTTCGAGTCCCTGGCGGCGCACAGCACAGAAGGGCCCCTCATCCCCCGGGACGAGGGGCCCTTCGACGTCCTCCACCCCCAGCACCCGATACACCCCCTCCTCCGGCGGACACCACCACACCGGATCCCCGCACCGCACCCCCTCCCTCCGCAGCCGCCCCCGCTGGATCTTGTTCGTCGCCGTGACCGGCATCCGCTCGACCACCCGCACGAACCGGGGCGCCATCTTCGTCCCGAGGTCCGGCTGTGCGCCCAGGAACTCCGCGAAGGCCGCCGGCTCGAACCTCCCGGCGATCGTCGCCATCACCTGGTCCCCGGTCACCGGGTCCGGCACCGCGTAGACGGCGACCGCGTCGGCACCGTCGTACCGGGCGAGGATGTTCTCGATCATCGCGGCGGCCAGGTTCTCGCCGTCGACCCGGATCCGGTCGTCGGTGCGGCCGGCGAAGTAGAGGTAGCCGTCGGGGTCCCGGTAGAACAGGTCGCCCGTCCAGTACCCGTCGTCGCGCCGCCGCTCCCGCTCCGCCTCCGGGTTGCGCCAGTACCCCTCGAAGGGGTTCGGCCCCCGATTGACCAGCTCCCCTATCGCCTCGTCCCCGTTCAGCAACCGGCCCGCCCGGTCGAAGACGGCGCGCGGGCACTCGGCGCGGGTCTCCTGGTCGAGTACGACGAGACCGGGCGCCGCCCGCCCCACGGCCCCGGCCGGGGTGCCCGGCGACCACTGCACGGCCGCCCCGCCCTCGGAGGAGCCGTAGCCCTCCACCAGCCGCACCCCGAACCGCCGCTCGAAGGCCGCCGCGTCCACCGCGCCCGCCTCGGTGCCGAAACCGACCCGGAGCGGATTGTCCCGGTCGTCGTCGCGCTCCTCGGTGGCCAGGATGTACTGGACGGCCCGCCCCACGTAGGTGAAGTACGTCGCCCCGTACCCGCGGACATCCGCGAGGAACCCGGAGGCCGAGAACCGCCGCCGCAGCGCCACCCCGGCCCCGGCGGCCAGCGCCGGCGCCCAGTCCGCGATCACCGCGTTGCCGTGGAACATCGGCATGCAGACGTAGTGCACGTCGTCGGGCCGCACCCCGAACTGCCCGGCCAGCGCGTACCCGGCGGCGGCGAGCCGGCCCTGGGTGCAGATCGCGGCCTTGGGCGCGCCGGTGGACCCGGAGGTGAAGTAGAGCAGCAGCCGGTCGCGGGGCGCGGCCCGCCCCGGGTCGGGCACGGCACCGGCGTACGGCGCGAGCAGCTCGCCGTACCCGGGCGTGTCCGTGACGAGCAGCCGCACGCCGGGCAGCTCCAGTCCGTCCAGCAGCGACAGGTGGGCCCGCTCGGTGACCAGCAGGGCGCACTCGGTGTGCAGGATGTCCCGCGCCAGCTCGGCACCGCGCCGGGTCGGGTTGATCCCGGCGACGGCGGCCCCGGCGAGCGCGGCGGCGCCCAGCCACAGCGGGAACTCCTCGGTGTTGTCGAGGAGCACCCCGAGGTGCGGTACGGCACCGGCGGGCAGCAGGTCGCCGAGCAGCGCGGCCCGGGCGGCGGCACCGGCGGCCACCTCGTGCCCGCTGAGCACCCGCTCCTCGCACCACAACCGCGGACGGTGGTCGTCCCACCGGGCGGCGACCAGCTCGGCGACCGTGCGCGCCTTGGAGTCCATGGCGGGCACGGTAATTGACGGGCCATCAGATGGACAGTGGCGCGGGGCTGGTGGCCCTCAGTCGTCCGGGTGGCTGACGATGTTCAGGACGTTGCCGGCGGGGTCGCGGACGAAGAACCGGCGCAGGCCCCAGGGTTCCTCGGTGAGCGGATACACGATCTCGTACCCGCGCCGGCGCGCCTCGGCGTACGCCTCGCCGACGGCCGCCCCGGCCATGACCGAGACCACCGAGTCCACGGGCGCGGTGGCGTCCCGCGTGACCAGTTGCAGCCGCGCCCGGCCGTCGGGCGACTCGTACCGCGCCACCCATCCCATGTTCAACGACTCGACGCTCAGGCCGAGATAGCCGGTGTAGAAGTCCCGGGCGGCGCCGATGTCGGTGACGCGCAGGTTCGGTGTGATGCCGCTGGGTTCCATCGGACCTCCTCGGACGGGCGCACGGGTCGAACACCCTGCGCCCACCACCGAACCACGGCCCCCGTGGGCGGGGGCCGTGGCACGCCGGGGCCGGGTCAGGCGGAGTAGCCGCCCTTGCCGGGGATGAAGTGGATCCACTTGAGGAACGTCGCGGTGCTCATGTTGTACCGGCGGTGCGAGTCCGAGCGGGCGTAGGCGATGTCCTCGATGGTCACGTGGGCTCCGTCGCCGTAGTAGCCGACGACGTCGAGGTAGTGGCCGCCGCCGTAGTTGTGCGTGTGTCCCTTGGTGTCCTTCGCGCTGCCCTTGACGTTCGCGACGATGACGTACCCGTGCGGGATGTCGTAGAAGAGGTCGCTCTTGAGCTTGGACAGGCTCTTCGCGGACTTGCTCTGGTAGAAGCCGCTGCCCAGGTGCTTGTTGAGCGACCTGGTGATCAGGGTGATGTTGTCGGTGCCGGGGCCGGTCCTGGAGTCACCGGCGTGCTGTTCGGCCGCCAGCGTCTTCTGCCACGGCTTCTTGCCCTGTGCGGTGAGCGCGAGCCGGGTGGCGGCCGGTCCGCACCAGGCGCCGTTCATGCCGTAGGGCTCCGTGTGGAACTGGTAGCCGTGCACCCACTTCGACGTCGGGTGGGTGCCGCCGGGCGGCTGCGCGCTGGCCGCCGACGCGCTGCCGACGACGACGGCGAGGGCGGCGATGCCACAGGCGATGCTGCGTGAGGTGCTGCGTGAGGTGCGTGTCTTGGTCACGTACGTCTCCCCGTTCGGTTGGTCCTCTGGTCCGGCCGGCCGGGCTCGGCGCTCCCCGCTCCGGCCGGGGCCAGACTGGCCCCCGCGGGGAGCGCCCGTGAAGGCTTTTCGGAGCAGGCCGAAAAGCGTCCGCAGCCCCGGCCTCCAGAGCCGTCCCGCCTACGGCATCAGGCTCGACGACTCCGCGAAGACGATGTGGACGACGGCCATGAAGCCCAGGCAGAAGGCGATGCCGACGCCGAAGAAGGCCACCACGCAGCCCGTGGACGCGGCGAGCTTGCCCCGGGCCGGGGCGTGGGCGGTGGCCTGCTCGGGGTGGTCGGGCAGGTAGTGGACGGTGACGAGGTCGCCCTCCACGACGGTGGCCGGTCCGTGCGCCTCGTCGAAGCGGACCGGACGGCCGTCCAGCGTCGTGAACTCGTACACGTGGTGCAGGCTGGTGCTCACCGACGTGCTGCCGCCTCCGCTTGTCGTGGTGTACGTCCGCAGACAACGGCCCTGCGCGGTCAGCCCGTTCTCCCAGGCGCGGCCGATCTGCTGCGAGCGGCGGAGCATGACGGTCGCCATGGCCACCATGCCGACGATCATAAAAATGGGCAGAACGTAGAAGATCAGTTCCATCGAGGCCCCCGTGGTCCGGTACGCCGGCCAGGTGATCGGCGTGCGGGGAACTTACCCGCGCCGCACGGCGATCGGCCTCAAGCGAAGCTCAGAACCGCGAGAGCTCCACCCACTCGTGGATCAGGTAGATCGCGCAGGCCGCCATGACGGCCAGCCAGATCGCGGTGGCCGTCATGTCCTTGCCGGGCTGCGGCTCGGAGGTGGTGGCCCGTTCGGGGGCGTTCGGGGCGTAGTGGACGAGGACGGTGTCGCCCGCGGCTTGGTCGCGGGGGCCGCCGGACTCCTCGAAGCGGACGGCCCGGCCGTCCGCCGTGGTGTAGTCGTACTCGTGCCACTGGACGCGCTGGACCACGCTGTTGACCATACGCGTGGTGACCCAGGCACGTAACACCCGCGCCTGCGCGGTCATGCCGCTCGCCCAGGCCTCGCGCCGCTGCCGGGTCCGGCGGACCAGGGCCACACCGCAGCAGACGAAGATGGCGAGCAGCGCGAGCATGGTTATGTCGAACATGGCGTCCATGGCGAGCGGTTCCCCCGTATGTCGTCGGTCGTCGGTACTCATGTGCGCCGCCGACGGAAAGGCCGTCGGCGGCGCACGCGGACCCTACCCCGGGCGAGCGCCGGACGAGCCTCGGGCAGGCATCGGGCGGACGCCGGAGGGTGCCGTCCTCCGAGCAGGCGTGGAACCACCGCCCTACCGCGAGGGTTTACCGGCCGTGCCCCCGTCGCCGTAGCCCCGAGTTCCAACCGTCGTGGGACGACCGGGCCCGCCGGCGGCCCGTACGGTCTCCACTGACCGCCTCTTCGGAGGCACTTCAGTGACAGGGGGAACAACCATGCGAAGCAGCAGCACGCGCAGGACCGGCCTGGCCGCGGTGGTCGCGGCCGGGGCGCTGGTCGCCGGCATCGCCCCGGCGACGGCGGCGACAGGGGCGACGGGGACGGCCGATCACGGGGTTCGGAGCGCCGCCGCCTGCAAGGTGAAGGTCAAGGCGTGGGGTTACACCGGCTACCGGATGTGCGGCGGGGGCCACTACAAGGCCATCGACTGGAACCACAGCGGCAGCACGGACGAGGTCTTCGTCATCGCGCCCAACCGCGAGATCTGGCACGTGTGGGCCAACGCCGGCGGCTGGAAGGAGATGCCCGGCAACGGGCGCGGCGACAAGATCTACGACTGGAGCAAGAACGGCAGCCACCGCTGTGTCTCCGTGGTGGCCAACGGCGCGGGCGTCTGGAAGAACGTCTTCAATGGCCACTCCTGGCCCGGCTGGAAGCGCGGCACCTGCCGCTGACGGCCGCCGGCAGAACAAAAGGCAAGGAGGTCGAATCGATACTCCTTGCCACTATCAACCTATAGCGCACCGGGGGGCTTGCGGCAAGACCCCCCTCATACCTCAGGATGGGCGGCCGAGACCGGAACCTGAGGTATTGGGGGAATTGCGGCATGCGTGTGGTATTGACGTCATGGGGCTCGCGTGGGGACGTGGAACCACTGGCGGGGCTGGCGGTGGCGCTGCGGGAACTCGGCGCGGAGGCACGGGTGTGCGTGCCTCCGGACGAGGAGTTCGAGGCGCTGCTGGACGGTGCCGGGGTGCCGATGGTGCCGCTCGGGCCGTCGGTGCGCTCGGTGGTGACCGGAACGCGTCCGCCGTCGGCGGCGGACGCGTTCCGGCTCGCGCCCGAGCTGGTCGCCGCGCGGTTCGCGACGCTCCCCGAGGCGGCCGAGGGCGCCGACGCGCTGCTGGCGACCGGCCTGATGCCGGCCGGCGCGCGCTCGGTGGCCGAGAAGCTGGGCATCCCCTACGTGTACGGGTGCTTCCACACCCTCGGGCTGCCCTCGCACCGCTCCCGTCCGCCGAGGCGGCCGGGTACGCCGTCGCCGGACGACGAGACCGACAACAAGGTGCTGTGGGAACAGGACGCCCAGCGCGTCAACTCCCTCTACGGCGGGGCGCTGGCCGAGCACCGGGAGGCGCTCGGGCTGCCGCCGGTGGACAACGTCCGTGACCATGTGTTCACGGACCGGCCCTGGCTGGCCGCCGACCCGGTCCTGCTGCCGGGGCGGGAGACGACCGACCTCGACCTCGTGCAGACCGGCGCGTGGATCCTGCCCGACAGCCGTCCTCTCCCCGAGGACCTGGAGGCGTTCCTGGACGCCGGCGCGCCACCGGTGTACGTGGGCTTCGGCTCGATGGCCATGCACACCGCGAAGGACGCCGCCCGGGTGGCCGTCGAGGCCGTCCGCGCACACGGCCACCGCGTCCTCCTCGGCCGCGGCTGGGCCGCCCTGGACCGCGTCGACGACGGCGACGACTGCTTCGTCGTCGGCGAGGTCAACCAGCAGGCCCTGTTCCGCCGGGTCGCCGCCGTCGTGCACCACGGCGGCGCCGGTACGACGACGACGGCGACCCGGGCCGGCGCACCCCAGGTGATCGTCCCGCAGATCGCCGACCAGCCGTTCTGGGCCGGCCGCGTCGCCGGACTCGGCATCGGCACGGCCCACGACGGCCCGGTCCCCACCGTCGCCTCCCTGACCGCGGCACTGGCCGGCTGCCTGACCCCCGAGACACGCGCCCGCGCGAGGACGGTCGCCGGCACGATCCGCACGGACGGCGCCACGGTGGCCGCACGGCGGCTGCTCGCCTTGACCGGCACGGGCCGGGCGACAACTTCCGCGCCGGCCAGGGCGCAGGCTCACTGACCGGCCTGGGCGACGACTCCCGGCCCGGTCAGGGCGCAGGCTCACTGACCGGCCAGGACGATGGCTCCGGACCCGGCCAGGGCGACGACTCCCGGCCGGGCCAGGACGTAGGCTCACTGACCGGCCTGGGCGACGACTCCCGGCCCGGTCAGGACGCAGGCTCACTGACCGGCCAGGGCGACGACTCCGGACCCGGCCAGGGCGATGACTCCCGACCCGGCCAGGAACCCGACTCCCGGCCGGGCCAGGACGTAGGCTCACTGACCGGCCTGGGCGACGACTCCCGGTCCGGTCAGGACGCAGGTTCACTGACCGGCCTGGGCGACGACTCCCGGCCCGGCCAGGACGCGCGCTCGCAGCCCGGTCAGAACGCCGACTCACGGCCCGGGCCGGAACCCGGCTCTCGGCCCGGTCAGGACGACGGTTCGCGGCCCGCGCAGAACGCCACCGTCAGGTCCCGGACCAGCACCTTGCGTTCGTAGTCGTCCAGTTCGACCAGACCGCGCATGGTCAGGCGGGTCACCGTGTCCTCCACCGAGTCGACGACCGAGGTGAGCATGGTGGCCCGCTGCGCCGCGTCCAGGGCGGCGATGCGGCGGCGGTTCATCGCGGCGGCCACCTCCGGGGCGTACTCCATGCGCACCGGCCGTACCGAGAACACCTCCACGCCCACCGGCGCCGCCTCCGACGCCACCAGCCGGGTCAGCGCCTCGCCGGCCGCCTCCGCCGCGCCCGCGCCCCGCGCCCCGCCCGGCATGTCCACCGGGACCCGGGCCAGTGCCGCCTCCACGCACTCGCGCAGATAGGACTCGTGGTCCTCGATGCCGAGCGCGGCCCGCGCGGTGTCCCGTACCCGCCACACCACCAGCACCACCACCCGCAGCGCCACCCCGCTGGAGTCCGCCGCCGGCATGGTCTCGCTGCGCCAGTGCCGCAGCCGTACGTCCACCCGGCGGCGGCGCAGCAGCGGGTTCACCCAGAGCAGGCCGGTGCGCCGTACCGTGCCCCGGTAGCGGCCGAACAGGCCGAGCACCCAGGCCCGGCCGGTTGTGCCCCGGGCCAGCCCGCCGAACCCGGCCAGGCCGAGCGCCCCGGCCCCGGCGTACGCCGCCCACTGCGCCGGTCCGAGGCCCGCGCCCGCGTACGCCGGCAGGTGCAGCGCCTGGGCGGCGAGCGGCGGCAGCACGCCGGCCCACCAGCAGGTGGCCAGGCAGCCGGTCAGCCCGCCGACCCCGGCGAGCACCCCGGCCGCGCCCGGCAGCGCCCGCCCCGGCCGTTCGGTCAGCTCCGGGTCCAGCTGCGGTACGGCGATCCGGCGGGCCGGGGCCGGGCGTCGGAGGCGGGGCTGTTCACCGGTGCCCTGCCGGCGGGCCACCACGGCGGGCCGCAGTGGGACGGCCACCGGGTCGGGGTCGTCGCGGAACAGCAGGTGGACGGGGATCTCGGTGGTCGCCTCGTTCTGGATCAGCCGGGCCGGTCGGGTGGCCGTGGTCTCCGGATGCTCCTCGGACTCGGGCGTGTGTGACGTCGTCGTACTCATGCGTGCTCCAGCCTCCGCGCCAGATGCGTCATGAACGTGGGTGGATGTGAGGGTCCGGTGGGCGGCTCACGAGAACAGCCGGCGCCAGGTCTCCGGTCCGGGGTAGCCGTCGGCCGCGCCGCCGCGCCAGCCCTGGCGGCGCTGGAACGCCTCCACGGCCCGCCGGTCGGCCTCGCTCCAGCGGGGCCTGGGTGCGGTGGCGTAGAACCTGCCGAATCCTTTCTCCACGAGGCGCCGGCCGAGTTGGGTGACGTAGGGGTTCTCCGCGCCCGGGCGGAAGAGGTTGCGGCCGGGATAGCCGGACACGCCGTGCGAGGCGGGCTGCGGGGAGGGGCCGGCCGAACCGGCGACCGCGCCGAAGACCGCCTTCACGCCCGTCACCCCGCGCGCCTTCGCACCCGGCATCGCATGCGCCTTCGTACGCGCCTTCTCCGGGGTCACGCCCTTGTACCGGTAGGGCACGTACTTGTCGGCGTTGCTCCAGTACGAATAGGGGGTGGGCCTACTTCGGGTGTGCGGCGGCGTCTGCTCGTAGACCAGGTAGTAGGTGCGCGTGTAGTCCGTCCAGCCGCCGAAGATCACCACGTGCGAGCCCGATTCCGGGTTGTCGGGGTTGTGGTAGAGCAGGATGTCGCCCGGCTCCAGTTCCTCCTTGGTGATCCGCACCCCGAACTGGTCCAGGCTGCCGGTCCACTCGTTGCCGGGCAGGCCCCAGGCCATGGACACATAACCGGAACAGTCCTGCCGGTACCCGTCGGACCAGTACTCGTCCATGCTGTACGGCACCTGCGCGGCCACCCAGACCTTGGCCCGGTTGATGATCGCAGCGCGGGTGGTGGCCGGGGGCTCGACGTCCCCCGGCGCGGCCGGTTCCGCGCCGCGGCCGTGCAGCGGGGACCTGCGGCCCTGCGGGGTGGCGGGCTCCGGGTGGACGGGGACGGCCCGGGCACCCCGGCCGTCCTGGTGACCGGGAGCATCGGGGGAATCGGGGCCGGAAGGGGACCGGACGGCGGCGGTCGCCGCCGGTGCCGCGCCGAGCGCGGCGGACGTGGCGGCGGCCACGATCACGATCCCCCGGGCCGCCGGGTGGCCGCCGAAGCGGCCCGGCAGCGGGCGGGGACTCACCCGCCGCCGGTGGACGCAGCCGGCGCAGTCGCAGTCGCTCGCCGGGTCGAACTCCTCGAACACCGGAGCGGTCATACGACGTCACTCACCTTCAGGGTGGAAATGTCCGTGATTGTCACGTTGATCAGTTTCACAACTGTGGTCGGGACGCGCATGCTGACGGTCCGAATGATGTACGGCACCCACCCCCAGGGGGTGCACGCCGGTGCGGGTGGTCAGGAGCACCCCGGACCGTCCGGTAGAGTTCTCGATGTCAGCAGGCGCCGCTAGCTCAGTTGGTTAGAGCAGCTGACTCTTAATCAGCGGGTCCGGGGTTCGAGTCCCTGGCGGCGCACGATGACGATGGCGAGGCACGTTCGCGAATCCGCGAACCGGCCTCGCCATCTCTGTTTCCACGCGGCTTCCCCGCACCCCTGAAGGAACGCGGGAATCACGCCCCTGAAAGGGGCGCGGGGAACTGCGCGACCAGCCCCCACCGGCCCGCGGCGAACCAGCGACCCCGAAAAAGGGGGGGTTCCGGGGCCCCCGGGATGCCGTCGAACCAGGGGCCCCGGTTCACTCACAGTCCACGGCCAGTGAGGTACGCCGAGACGACCACGTTGGCCGTGTAGGTGTTCCTGGTCCGGTCGAAGGTGCCGCCGCAGGTCAGGAGGCGGAGTTCGGCGCGGCCGGGCCTGCGGGGGCCGTAGGCCGCGCGGGCGTCGAAGTGGTCGCGGAGCAGCACGCGGACGTCGTCGACGGTGAACTCGGCGACCTTGCCGTCGGCGCGGACCACGCGGATCGTCGCGCCGGCCTTGAGGGTGCTCAGCTTGTAGAAGACGGCGGGCCGGGTCCTGGTGTCCACGTGTCCCACCATCAGAGCGGCGCCGGGGGCGCCGGGGGTCGCTCCGGAGCCGTACCAGCCGACCACGCCCGGCTGATCGTAGGGCGGCGGGTCGAGGGCACCCCGGCTGTCGAGACCCCGGTTCACCACGGGGGCCTGGACGCCGAGTGCGGGGATGTCGATGCGCTGCGGCCGGGCGGCGGACAGCGGCTCGGCCGGGGCCGGCAGGCGCACCTCCTCGGCGGGACGGCCGAGGCCGGCCACGTCACCCGTGACCGGCCCGGCCGTGTGGTGCTCCACGTCGCTCACCCCGCGCCCCCACAGCCACAGCCCGAGCAGCAGGACCGCCCAGGCCAGGCCGGTGAGGAGGCGTGCGGCGCCGGAGGAGCGCCCGGCGTCGTCCGCCACGGTCAGTGGGTGCCGTTGCGCCGGCGCCGGGCGCCGAGCAGTGCGACGGACACGGCGGCGACGGCGGCGAGCACGAGCCCGGTCACGGCCTGACCGGTGCCGGGGCCGGTGCTGCTGGTGTCCACGGTGGCGAAGTAGGCACCGCCACCGCCCGCGTCGACCGGGGCGACGGGGCTCGCGGGCGCGGCGGACGGTGCCGACGGGACGGTCGGTGCGGCCGGGGCGGGCACGGTGGAGTGTCCGGAGTTCCCGCGCGCGGCCTTCGCCACGACGGTGATCTTGCCCTTGATCACGTAGTCGGCGCAGGTGATCTGGACGTCGTAGGCGCCCGGCCGGGCCGTGGAGCGGACCCGGGTGTCGCCGGCAAGCGTGCCCTGGGTGCCGGTGAGCCGCGCGTCGGAGACGAACACGGCCGAGGCGGCGGTGCCCTGCCGGCCCGAGCAGCCGCGCACCTGCAGGGTGACGTCGGCGCCCGGGGCCGGCGAGGCGGGGGTCACGGAGACGTCCCGGCCGGCGTCCGCCGCGTACGCGGCCGGGGTGAGTGCCGCCGCGACCAGGAGCCCGGTACAGAGAGTGAGGCGTAGTGAGCCCATCGTGAACCTCCAGATACCAGGAGGCTCCCCCGGGCGGGGCGCCGCCGCATCCTCGGCGACGCCCGGATTGCTCCACTCGGGTGACGGGTGGTCGGGGGGCGTTTATCCCGTCCGTGGCGACTCAGGCACCTGCCTCGGATCAGGTCTCAGCTCAGGTCTCAGCTCAGGTCTCAAATCAGGTCGACGAGGTCCGCGATGGAGTCGACGACCTGGGACGGCCGGAAGGGGTAGCGGTCGACGTCCTTGGGCTGGGTGACGCCGGTGAGGACCAGGAAGGTCCGCATGCCGGCCTCCAGGCCCGCGAGGACGTCGGTGTCCATGCGGTCGCCGATCATCGCGGAGGTCTCCGAGTGCGCGCCGATCGCGTTCAGCCCGGCCCGCATCATCAGCGGGTTGGGCTTGCCGACGAAGTACGGCTTCTTGCCGGTCGCGGCAGTGATCAGGGCGGCGACCGAGCCGGTGGCGGGCAGGTCGCCCTCGGCGGAGGGGCCGACGTTGTCGGGATTGGTGGCGATGAAGCGGGCGCCGTCGTTGATGAGCCGCACGGCCTTCGTCAGGGCCTCGAAGGAATACGTACGGGTCTCGCCGAGGATCACGAAGTCGGGCTCGTGGTCGGTGAGGATGTAGCCGATGTCGTGCAGCGCGGTGGTCAGGCCGGCCTCGCCGATGACGTAGGCGCTGCCGCCGGGCCGCTGGTCGTCCAGGAACTGGGCGGTGGCCAGGGCCGAGGTCCAGATGTTGTCCACGGGCACGTCGAGACCCATCCGGCGAAGCCGGGCGTGCAGGTCGCGGGCGGTGTAGATGGAATTGTTGGTGAGGACCAGGAAGGGCCGCCCGGAGTCACGGAGCTTCTTCAGGAAGGCGTCGGCGCCGGGGATCGGGACGCCCTCGTGGATCAGGACGCCGTCCATGTCGGTGAGCCACGACTCGACGGGCTTGCGGTCTGCCATGTGCTGTGCGTCTCCTGCGTGCGTAACGGTCAGAGCGGGGGCGCCGGAACCACGGCGTACCGACGCCCCCAGCGTAATCAGGAGACGCTGATCTCGACCCCGGTCGTTCGGCAGGTGAGCGGGTGGGCAGGTGGGCCCGCAGGAGCACTCGTGAGCCCGCGGCGGAGCACACGTGCCGTGAACCCGCACGGGAGCAGACGTGAGCCCGTACGGAGATGTGGTGGCTCAGCGGCGGCCGCGGGCCACGACGAACGCGGTGGCGCCGGCGGCGAGCAGGGCCGCGGTGGCCGCGAGCAGCCCCTCGGCGAGCCCGATCCCCGTGCCGGCCAGCTCCCAGGCCGGCTGACCGGTCTCGTCGGTGGCGCCCGGGGACGGCAGGGCGGGCCGCGCGGAGCCGGTGGAGGTGGAGGAGGGCGGGGCGGAGGCCGTGCTGTCCCCGCCCCCGTCCCCGATGCCGAACGCGTAGTCGTTGGACTCCCCGATCCAGTCGCCGTCGGCACCGCGCCGCTGGACCACGGCGGCGTTGACGGTGACACGGTCGGGTACGGCGTCGGAGGTGACGGAGAACCTGACCCGGACGGAGACGGTCTTGCCGGGGCCGACCGTGAACCCGGCGAACCCCGCGCCGTCGAGCACGCCAACCAGCTCGTCCTCGTCGGTCCGCCGGAACCGGACGTTCCGGGCACGCGAGCCGTCGTAGAAGTCCAGCTTCGGCTGGGACGGCCGGAGCACGTGGTGGTCGTCGACCAGCACGACGACCGGGTGTACGTCGGTGCAGGTCCGGCGCGTGGTGTTGGTGAGGTCGATGTACCAGGTGCCGTAGCCGCCGCCCGCCTCGTACGACGCCGGACCGCCGCGGATGCGGGTGGCCAGCGGGAAGGCGTGGTCGCCGGGCGGGGCACAGGACGGCACGGTGGTGGCGGCGAGGGCCGCGGCGGGGACGCCGGGCAGGACCACGACGGCAGCGGCGACCGCGGCGGTGAGGTGGCGGCGGAGGCGGCCGGAGGGGAGGGAACGGTGAGCGGAGGACACGGACGGCGGCGGGGACAAGGAGACCGACAATCGCATGAACACATGACCATGCCGGGTCGGGGTGGGGCGCCGGGGCCGCCACTCCGGGGACGGGCCCCAAGTCCGCTCGATCAGCGCAGGGCCGACGGTACGGCCGCACGGTCCCGCCGTACCGCCTACGGACGTACGAGGTCGTCGCGTACGCGCTCGAAGGCGGCCGCCGGATCGGCGGCACGAGTGACCGCACGGCCGACCACGACATGGGACGCACCGGCGTCGACGGCGGCCCGCGGGGTGCCGGGGCGGGCGTGCTCGGCCGGGGACTCGCCGGGCAGCGTGACGCCCGGGGTGACGACGAGCGCGCCGGCGCCCAGCGTGCCGCGCAGTGCCGCGACGTCCCGGGGCGAGGCGATGACCCCGTGGCATCCCGCCTCGCGCGCCAGCCCCGCCAGCCGCAGCACCTGTTCGTCGACGGGGCTGCCGACACCGATGTCCGCGAGGTCGCCGTCGGTCATGCTGGTGACGACGGTGAGCGCGAGGATCCGCAGGCCGGGGTAGTCGCGGGCCGCGTCGACGGCGGCCGACATGATGCCCGTACCGCCCATGCCGTGCACGGTCACCATCGACACCCCCAGCTCACCCGCGGCACGCACCGCGCCGGCGACGGAGGTGGGGATCTCGAAGAGCTTGAGATCCAGGAAGACCTCCTTGCCCCGGGCGACGAGCCCCCGCACGACCTCGGGTCCGCCCGCCGTGAGGAGTTCCAGGCCCACCTTGTAGAACCGGCACCCGTCACCGATCCGGTCGACGACACCCTCGGCGGCCGCACGACTGTCGCAGTCCAGGGCGACGATGATCCGGGCGTTCGCATCCACGCGGCCATTGTGCCCGGGGCCGCGGCTGGTGCCCGGGCTGCGGCCTGGCCGGGGCTGCGGCCTGGCCGGAGCTGCGGCCTGGCCGGGGGCCGCCACCCATGCCCAGGGTCACGGCTTGCGCCCGGCGCCACGCTTGCGCCCGGCGCCACGCTTGCGCCCGGCGCCACGCGCCACGGCCCGTGCCGCCACCCATGCCCAGGGCAGCCGCTGGTGATCGTTCCGGGCGGATCCGGCCTGCCCCCGGGCCCCCTCCCTCCCCCCCCAGACGCGGTCGAGGCCGACCCTCGCTCACCCGCAGCCGGCCCACGGCCTCCGCCAGCCGACCTCAGGGCGCCCTCAGCCGTCCTTGATCGCCCCCCCCGGGCGTCCCCTCAGCCGTCCTCCCGGCCGAACACCGGTGCGAGCAGCAGTTGGGCCGCGCCCTCGGCGACGCCCCACTCCCCGCCCGGCGCGACGGCGACCGGTACCGACTCGCGCATGCCTCCCTCGCGCCAGGTGCGGGCGTCAAGGACGCCGGCGACGCCGGTCACGAAGACGTCAGGTGCCGTGGCGACCGTCCGCCCGCCGAGCAGGACGCGGTCGATGTCCAGCAGTCCCACCAGGTTCCCGGCCGCGACCCCCAGCACCCGGGCCGCCTCGACCAGGTCACCGCGGGCCACCGCCGCCAGGCACAGCGCCTCGACGCACCCCCGATCGCCGCACCCGCACAGCGGGCCGTCGAGCTGGATCACCTGGTGGCCGAACTCCCCCGCCCGGTTGCGCGCGCCCCGGTGCACGGCACCGCCGACGGCGAGCCCGGCCCCGAGTCCCGTACCGAGGTGCAGATACGCGAAGGACGAGCCGACCCCCCGTACCGCCAGCCCCAGCGTGGCCGCGTTGGTGTCCTTGTCGACGACGACCGGGACCCCGAGCCGCTCCGTCAGCGCGTCCCGCAGCGGGAACCCGTCCCACTCCGGGAAGCCGGTGACCCGGTGCAGCACGCCCTGGGCGTGATCGAGCGGCCCCGGCAGCGCGACGCCGACCCCGAGCAGCGACCGGACCCCGCCGAACCCGTCTTCCGCCTCTGCCCCCGCCTCTTCCCCGCCGCCCGGCTCCTCAGCGGCAAGTCCGCCAAGCCCTCCCCCTCCCAGCCCTTCGGGGCCCAGCTCTTCGGCGATCAGTGCTGCGACCTCCCGGTGCACCACCCCGAGCACGGTCTGCGAACCGGCCCCCAGGTTCAGCGCGGCGCACCGCCGCCCCACCACCGTCCCGTCCAACTCGACGAGCACCAGACGCAGTTCGTCCCGGTCCAGCTGGACGCCGACCGCGCGCCCTGCCCCGGGCACCAGCCGCAGCACGGTCCTCGGCTTGCCCCCGGTCGACGCCCGGTGCCCGGCCTCCGCCGCCAGGCCCTCCTCGCGCAGCCGTGCGGTGATCTTGCTGACGGCCTGCGGAGTGAGCCCGGTGCGCTCGGCCAGTTCGAGCCGGCTGATCCCCTCCCCGCCGGCCGCCCGCAGCAGCTCCAGCACCAGCGCGGTGTTGTGATGGCGCACCCTCGGCAGGTTCGCCCCGGCGGACCCGCTCCTCGTCCTGTTCACCTGTCCATTGTGCCCCCCGCTTGCACTTTGGCAACAGCGTTGCCAAAGTGGGGCCCATGACTGCCATCCCCCTCCGCGTCGGCCTGGTCGGCTACGGCCTCGCAGGCTCCGTCTTCCACGCCCCGCTGATCGCCGCCACCGAGGGCCTCGCCCTGGACACGGTGGTCACCGCGAACCCCGAGCGACGGAAGCAGGCCCTCGCCGAGTTCCCGGACGTCCGGCTCGCCGCCACGCCCGAGGAGCTGTTCGACCGCGCCGACGAGCTGGACCTGGTCGTCGTCGCCTCCCCGAACAAGACCCACGTCCCGCTGGCCACCGCCTCCCTGGAAGCGGGCCTGCCGGTCGTGGTCGACAAACCGGTCTCCGGGACGGCCGCCGAGGCCCGCGCCCTGGCGGCCCTGGCCGACGACCGGGGCCTGCTCCTCTCCGTCTTCCAGAACCGGCGCTGGGACAACGACTTCCTCACGCTCCGCCGGCTCCTCGCCGAGGGCGCGCTGGGCGACGTATGGCGGTTCGAGTCCCGCTTCGAGCGCTGGCGCCCGCGCCCCAAGGGCGGCTGGCGCGAGTCCGGCGACCCGGCGGAGATCGGCGGCCTCCTCTACGACCTCGGCAGCCACGTCGTCGACCAGGCCCTGCTCCTCTTCGGCCCGGCCGCCCAGGTGTACGCCGAGACGGACATCCGCCGCCCGGGCGCCGAGACCGACGACGACACGTTCATCGCGATCACCCACGCCTCCGGCGTCCGCTCCCACCTCTACGTCTCGGCGACGGCGGCCCAACTCGGCCCCCGCTTCCGGGTACTGGGCTCACAGGCCGGCTACGTCAAGTACGGCCTCGACCCCCAGGAGGCGGCCCTCCGCGAGGGCCTGCGCCCCGAAACCCCCGACTGGGGCACGGAACCCGAGTCCCTCTGGGGCGCCCTGGGCTCCGGAGAGTCCCCCCTCACCAACGGCGGCACCCCGGTCCCCACCACCCCCGGCGACTACCCGGCCTACTACACGGCAGTGGCCCACGCCCTCACGGGCACGGGCCCCAACCCGGTAACGGCCCTGGAGGCGGCGGCAACCCTGGACGTACTGGAGGCGGCCCGCAAGTCAGCAAGCACTGAAGCAACGGTGACTTTGTAGCGCCGGGGCCACACACCCACCCAAGGGGCGCGGGGCTGTATCGAATTGCGGCTCCGCCGCGCGGGCGCGAGAAACCACGACGCACCCGCGCCCGACACACGACCGCAGTTACCCGGCAACCCAGTGGAACGCCTACGCGTTCTTGAGCTCCTGCCGCTGCCGCCCCAACCCCCCGACCTCCAGCTCGACCACATCCCCGCCCCGAAGATAGGGCTTCGGCTCGGGCTGGCCCATAGCCACCCCCGCCGGCGTCCCCGTGTTGATGACGTCCCCGGGATACAGAGTCATGAACTGGCTGACGTACCGCACGACTTCGGCCACGGAGAAGATCTGCTCCGCGGTCGTACCGTCCTGCTTCAGCTCGCCGTTGACCCACAGCTTCAGCGGCAGCCGCTGCGGATCGGGCACCTCGTCCGCGGTGACCAGCCACGGCCCGAGCGGGTTGAACGTCTCGCAGTTCTTGCCCTTGTCCCACGTCCCGCCGCGCTCGATCTGGAACTCCCGCTCGGACACGTCGTGCGCCACGGCGTACCCGGCGACGTGCGCGAGCGCCTCCTCCGCCGACTCCAGGTAGCGGGCCGTACGCCCGATGACGACGGCCAGCTCCACCTCCCAGTCGGTCTTGGTGGACCCGCGCGGCACGAGCACCGTGTCGTTCGGGCCGACGACCGTGTCCGGCGCCTTGAAGAAGATCACCGGCTCGGCGGGCGGCTCGGCCCCGGTCTCGCGGGCGTGGTCGTGGTAGTTGAGCCCGATGCACACGATCTTGCCGATGCGGCCCACCGGCGGCCCGATGCGCAGCCCGGTGGCGTCCAGTACGGGCAGCTCACCGCTCGCGGCGGCGGCCCGTACCCGGTCGAGGGCGGTGTCGTCGGCGAGGAGCGCCCCGTCGATGTCGTAGACCAGCCCGGACAGGTCCCGCAACGTCCCGTCGGCGTCCAGCAGCGCGGGCCGCTCCGCCCCCGCCGTACCGACACGCAGCAGCTTCATGGTCACCATCTCCCTCGATCGCGGGCGCCCGGGCCGATGGGTGCAGCCACCGGTGGACTTGGCCGATCCTCCAATCAGCCGGTCCACCGGGCAAGACCCTGTTCACGTACTGGACCGTAACCCGGCCGGCGCGCTCCCCTGCGGGCACCTACGGGTACAGCACGGCCCGTTCCACCGCGCTCCACGTCGTGCTGGTGACGACGTACAGCGCGGCGGCGAGCGGCACCACCGCCACGGTGACGAGGGTGAAGAAGGACATGAAGGGCATGACCTTGTTGAGGGCCCCGAGCCCCGCCACCGGCGCCGTGCCTGCCGACGCCCCGCCCATCGAGCCTGCGCCCATCGGCGCCCCGCCCACCGGCATCAGGCCGCCGCCGGCGATCCGCCGCCGGGTGCGGACGAAATTGAACGACGCGACGGCCGCGACGAGGGCGAACAGCCCGAGGTAGACCAGCCCGGCCCCGCCGAACGCGCCGCCGGCCCCCAGCGCGTCGGCCCACCGCCCGCCGAGCGGGGCGGCGAACAGCTGGTGCGACAGCAGCCCGTTGGCGTGGCCGCCGATCGTGGTGTTGGAGAACAGGTGGTAGAGGAGGAAGAAGGCCGGGATCTGGAGCAGGCTCGGCAGGCAGCCGGACAGCGGGGACACCTTCTCCTCGGCGTGCAGTTCCATCACCGCCTTCTGCAACCGCTCCGGATTCTTGGCGTGCTTCTCGCGCAGTTCGGCGATCCGGGGCCGCAGTGCGGCCTGGGCGCGCTGGCCGCGGGCGGCGGCCCGGGACAGGGGATGCACGAGCAGTCGTACGAGCGCGGTGAACAGGACGATCGCGGCGGCGGCCGCCGAGGTGTGGAACAGCGGCTGGAGCAGGTCGGCGAGCTGCTCGACCAGGCTGGCGAAAACGGACATGGGTGAGCCCTCCGGGGGGTCTCGTCGTGCCGGGGTCAGGGAGGTGCGTGACGGCATGACGACCCGCGCGGGCCCGTGGTCAGGGAAGACAGGGGATGCTGACGCTCACGTCCGTACGTGCGCTTACGTACGTACGCGTGCGTGCCCTACGCGGTGGTCGCCGGGAGGGCGTGTCCGGGTGCCCTGGGCCGCGGCCGGCCGGAGGCGTCGGGATCGCGTTGGGGCAGGAACGCCGTACGTCGGTCCCGGTCCCTGATGGCCGTACGGACCCGGGTGGGCGGCACGGCGGGGACGCAGCGCGCGGCGATGAGCGCGCAGACGGCGAGCGCGGCCCCGGCCGCCGCGGTGGCGGCGAGGGCGACGGTCGCGGTGAGCGTGCCGGTGTCGAGCAGGGCGAGGTTGAGGAGGACGAGGAAGAGCACGGCGGCGGGACGCACACCGATCCGGCTGCCCACCATGGACTCCCCTCCCCTCTCCTGCCGATGTCTGCTGTGACCCCTGTCGGCCACTCCAGTCACTTATACAGGACGGGTCCGGCTACGCCCGAGGTTCCCCGGACACCAGCTTTCCCCACACCGCCATCCGGTAGCGCGAGGTGAAGTCGGGGGTGCAGGTAGTCAGGGTGATGTAGTGACCGGGCTCGGCGTAGCCGTAGGAGGGCCGGGTGAGGGAGCGGGGGACAGGACGGATGACGCCCGAGTCACGGGGCGACGTCTGCGGCAGGATCCGGTCGACCCGGTACGTGTACGTCGCCGACCGCGTCTCGACCTCCACCGTGTCCCCGCGCCGCAGCCGGGGCAGGTGACGGAACGGCTCCCCGTGCGTGTTCCGGTGCCCCGCGAGAGCGAAGTTGCCCGCCTGGCCGGGCTGCCCGGTGCCGGGATAGTGGCCGACGTATCCCTTGTCGAGGACGTCCCGCTTGCTCACGCCCTCCGCGACCGGCACCCGCAGGCCCAGGCGCGGGACGACGAGGATCGCGTACGCCTGCGAGCGGTGCGGAGGGGTGATGTGTTGCGAGACGTACGAGCCCTGGGGGCGGAGCGGTGCCTTCCCGACGGCCGGCGTCGGCGTGGACGCGGGCGCCGTACCGGTGGAAGGGGAGCCGGAACCGTCACCGCCCCCGGCCCCATCCCCGGCCCACTGCCGCTCCAGTGCCTCCACCTGCCGCTCTGCTCCGCGCCGCGCCTCCCGGTTGGTCCACCACAGCTGGTGCACGACGAGCAGCATCAGCACGACGCCGGCGGTGACCAGCAGCTCGCCCCCGGCCCACAGGGCCTGCCTCCGCCGGGCGCGCCGGCGGCGGTCCTGGTGCCCTACGACTCGTACCCGCGCCCGTACCCGTACCCGGTCTCCTGCCCGTACCCGGTCCCCTGCCCGTACCCGCACGCGCCCACCTCCGCCGCGTCGCCGTGAGGGCCGCCCGCACCGCCCGCACGATAAGGGCAGGGTCTTCAACTCACCAGAGCCGAGGGCCGGCAAGACCCGTCAGGGCAGCGGAAGGGCGTCGGAGTAGGCGTTCACGGGCTTGGCGACCTTCTTGACGGTGTGCGCGTCCAGCGCGACCGGCGCGGACCCGGTGCCCAGCCGCCCGCCCGGGTGCCAGTTCCCGGTGACGGTCACCCAGGTGTCGGCGGGCGGGACCTGGCCGCTGTAGATCCGTACCTTCACCGACTGGGCGTCCGCCGCACAGCAGTTGATGATGATCCGGGTCAGGTCCCAGGAGCCCCCCGCCGGCGCCGGGGTGACGAACCCGGTCATCTCGATGTCGCGCCCCCGGATGGCCTGTCGCCGGTCCTGCCGCACCCGCTCCGTGAAGTGGGAGAGGGTCATGGGCAGCGGCGAGGTGCGCGGCAGCGGACCGAAGTCGTCGTCCTGCGCGACGACCGCCTTCGGCGGCTGCCGGGAGGCGGTGTAGGCACCGAGGGCGGGCGGGGCGTAGAAGAGGAGGCTGAGCGCGGGGAGGAGCAGCAGCCAGGCGACACGGGGAACGCCGGAGTGGTCATGCCCGTGCCCTTCCTCTTGCCGGGCCTGGTCATGGTGCTCCGCGGGCTCTTCTCGCCCTCGCCCCCGGCGATCGAGGACGGCGCTCGCCGCGCCCAGCAGGAGCAGCACCACCCCGGAGGCGATGAGGAGTGGCCGCATGCCTTCCTTGACGTAGCGCAGGCAAACGTCGCTGAAGAGTGAGATGCGCAGCAGGGCCACGCCGGAGAGGACGAGCAGGACCGCCTGCAGGGACCGCTTCACAGCAGGACGCCTCCGATCAGCGCGCTGGACAGGACGGCGACGACGACGGTCGCGGCGGAGAACCGTACGGCGAAGGCCCGCCCGAACGTGCCCGCCTGGAGGGCGATGAGCTTCAGGTCGACCATCGGCCCCACCACCATGAACGCCAGCCGTGCGGCCGGCGAGAACCCGGTGAGGGACGCGGCGAGGAACGCGTCGGCCTCGGAGCAGACGGCGAGCAGGATGGCGAGCGCGGCCAGGAACGCGATGGACAGCCAGGGCGCCCCGGCGAAGGTGTCGAGCACGGACCTCGGTACGGCCACGTTGAAGGTGGCCGCCGCCATGGCGCCGAGGACGAGGAACCCTGCGGTCTGCAGGAAGTCGTGCTGGAAGCCGAGCCGGAACTCCTCCCAGCGGCTGCGCCCGTGCTGGTGTCCGCTGTGCCGTACCGCCGGCCGCAGCCACTTCGCCCGGCCGAAGCAGAGCCACAGCCACCCCATGACGACGGCGGTGAGGAGCGAGGCGGCGAGCCGGGCGAGCACCATCTCCGGATGGCCGGGGAAGGCGATGGCGGTCGCGGTGAGCACGACCGGGTTGACGGCCGGCGCGGACAGCAGGAACGCGAAGGCGGCGGCCGGCGGCACGCCGCGCCCGATCAGGCTGTTCGCCACGGGCACCGAGGCGCACTCGCAGCCGGGCAGCACCACGCCCGCGACTCCGGCGACGGGCACCGCGAGCCCGGCCCGGCGAGGCAACAGCCGGGTGAACACCCGCTCCGGAACGAAGGCGTTGATGGCGCCGGACAGCACC
Source organism: Streptomyces sp. L2 (assembly GCF_004124325.1). Classification (NCBI taxonomy): domain Bacteria; kingdom Bacillati; phylum Actinomycetota; class Actinomycetes; order Kitasatosporales; family Streptomycetaceae; genus Streptomyces; species Streptomyces sp. L2. The sequence continues at coordinate 5,045,957 of NZ_QBDT01000001.1, read as the reverse complement.
GTGCCGAGCAGCAGGAAGGGTGTGGCCTGCACGGTGATGGCCAGACACACCGTCCGCCAGGCCTGCATCGCGGGGGTGTCCCCCCAACGTCCCAGGACGAAAAGGAGCGTACCGGGCACAACGGCCGCAGTGATCAGCAGCAGCGCCCAGTGCCGGGGCAGTTCGCGCGCCGCACCGCCGGCACCCTCGACGCCACGGTCGAGGGCCGCGCTGCCCGCACCCTCGACACCACTTTCGACGGCCGCACCGCCCACCGCCTCATCCCCCACCCCTGCCGTTGCCCCTGCCCCTGCCGTTGCCCCCACCCCTGCCGTTGCCCCTGCCCCTGCCCCTGCCCCTGCTCCCGCTGCCGCTCCCGCTCCCGCTCCCGCTCCCGCTCCCGCTCCCGGGACGAGCCCACCCGCCGTCTTCCGCATGCCGACTCCACCCGATCGATGCCGGACCGAAGATAGCGGCTGGGGCCCGCGCCCCCGAACGGGCACCCCACGCTCACCCCGTCCCCCCTCCCCTGACCTGCACCGGCCTCACCAATCCGGGCGCCCGGCAGTACGGTGTCACCCATGCGCCCCGACACGCCCGCCGAAAACGTCGACCACACCGCGGAAGCGGCACGCCTGGAGCGGACCGCCGGCCTCTACCCCGAGGACGCCGAGACCCTCCTCCTGCGCGCTGCGGCCCACCTGGAACTGTCCGGCGACCGCCCCGCCGCGACCGCGCTCTACGACCGCCTGCTGCTGTCCGCCGACTCCCTGGACAGCCCGTCCCTGGTCCGCGCCCTGAAGGCGTCCAACCTCTGGGAGTACGGCCACGAGGCCGAGGCCCGGGCGATCATCGACGGCCTGCGCGCCACCACCCCGGCCGACCCGGCGCCCTGGGTGATCATCGCCGAGGCCCTGGAGTCACACGACGAGTTGGAGGCGGCGGAGGAGACGTTCACCCAGGCCGCCCGCCTGCTCCTCCCCGACTCGACGGAACCCCCGTACGCGGCCCACCCCCTCCTCTACGGCCGCCACCGCGTCCGCCGCATGCTGGGCCTGGCCCACGACGACTGGGACACCCTCGCGGACACCCTCCACACGTCCCCGGTCAGCCTGGACGAACTCCACGACCCCAAACGCGTCTGGTCCCTCGGCTCCGAGAACCCGGCGGAACTCCTGGCCGAGATCTCCCGCCTCCGCGCGGAACTGGGCGCCTACCGAGAGGCCCTCTCCCGCCCCTTCCCGGTGGCGGTCCTCCACTGGCCGGCCCCCGAACTCACCGAACTCCTGGCGGCCTACCCGGCCCTCGCCACGGAGTACCCCTCCCACGAGGCCCACCTCTCGACCATAGAGTCCTCCCTCCGCGAACTCGCCACCTCCGGCACCCCCAACCTGGGCATCGTCACAGGCACGGTCCCCTCCTACGAGGCCTTCGCAGCCTCCGAGGGCTCCACCCCGTCCGACCCCACCCTGCTCCCCCAGTACGCGACGACACTGGCGGCCCGCGGACGAGCGGTAGCCTGGCCGCCGCAGCGGGGGGCTGTGTGCTGGTGCGGATCACCGGATAGCTACGAGGTCTGCCACGGGGCGTGACCCGGGCGGGCACCTTACGGCCCGCGCCTCACTGGTCACCCTCTTCCTTCCGGGCCGCCCACTCGTTTCTTCCCCGTGCTGGAGCGGCCCGGGTCTTGGGTGGCCCTGCACTTCTGCGCGTCGCTGTCATACGTTGCGTGTACGGCCAGAAATGAGCACCTCCCCCTGTGCTTGGCCAGCAGGGCGTTCCGGTCCGCACGACCACGCCGGCAGAATGCTTGTGTGCCGGACGCAGTTCCATCATCAGCCGCCGTCTCTGCCCGTATGAGCAAGCAGGGCTCTCGCGACACGGCTCCAGAGATCGCCGTCCGGAGACTCCTGCACGCCGCCGGTCTGCGCTACCGCGTGAACGCGCCGGTTCCCGGCATGGCCCGCCGCACCATCGACATCGTCTTTCCCCGGGTGAAGATCGCCGTCTTCCTGGACGGCTGCTTCTGGCACGGGTGCCCCGAACACGCTACGCATCCGAAATCCAACGCTGAGTGGTGGCGCGCCAAGCTCGACAAGAACATGGCGCGAGACGTGGAGACAACGGAGCACCTGACCGCTACCGGGTGGACGGTGTTGCGCTTCTGGGAGCACGAGCGCCCCGACGATGTCGCACAGCGAATCGCCACATTGGTGATGTTCGTACGCACACGGACCGGGGAGGGCTCGGCCGGCGGACGGATCGCCCTGACAGAATAATGTGGAGACGGTGTAAAGATGAGCCCGTACCGGCTACAACTACATGCTGATGCCATCCAACAGCTGGCAGCGGTTCAGCGGAAATCGTGACAGAACAGTCCAGACCTTGGGCGAGCAGAACGGGGGCGGTCGGGTCCTATGACCGACGAATTCGACGGCATGTACGAGACGTTCAAGGCAGTCCTGGACGCCTTCCCTCCGTCCGAAGCCGTCAAGCGACTGGAACTGCTCGGCGTCAGCCCCGAGATCGTCCAGCAGATCCGTGACCATCACGAGCAGCAGACGATACGCATCAAGGAACTCGAAGAACCGCACGCCGTCGTTCTCGGCAACCGTGACACCTGGTACACCGGTCCTCAGGACAAGGACAAGTGCTGGCCGGCCATCGTCGGACTCTTGCGCAAGGACGGCTGGCCCGAGGAACCCGCCATTCGCCAGCTCGACGACTCCTCGACCCGCGTGGTCTCGCTCCTGAACCATCCCAAGGAGAAGTCGTTCTCCACTCGGGGCCTGGTCGTCGGCTACGTGCAGTCCGGCAAGACCACGAACTTCACCTCTGTCATGGCCAAGGCGGCGGATCGCGGCTACAAGCTCTTCATCGTCCTGGCCGGCATTCACAACGGACTCCGCCGCCAGACCCAGGCACGTCTGATCCAGCAGCTCGTGGAGCCGAACCCGTCCATGTGGTCCCAGTTGACCGGCCTGGACAAGGACTTCACCCCGACCGAGAACCCGGCTGGGTACTTCGGCAAGAGCAACAAGACGCACGTGCTGTGCGTGGTCAAGAAGAACGCCACGGTCCTGCGGAAGCTCGCCCGTTGGCTCAACAAGGCGGCCGACTACCTGCAGGACTGCCCTGCGTTGATCATCGATGACGAGGCCGACCAGGCGACGGTGGCCACGAAGTCCATCAATCCGCTGATCCTCAGCATCATGAGTAGCCTGCCGCGGTCCGCCTACGTGGGATACACGGCGTCGCCCTTCGCCAACCTGCTCATCGATCCGAGCGCCCAGGACCTCTACCCCCGAGACTTCGTTGTGAACCTGCCGAAACCGCAGGGCCACTTCGGAACAGAGGTTTTGTTCGGTCGCTACGCACTGGACGGCGAGGACCCCGAGCAGGTTGACGACGGATACGACATGATCCGTTCGGTCCCCGACGACGACGTGCCGTGCGTCCGCCCTGCCACCAAGGCCGACATCGAGGGCTTCGAGCCCGTCGTCACCGACGCCCTCCGTAGGGCCGTCGAATACTTCTGGCTCGTCACGGCGGCTCGCCGGGTACGCCGCAGTGGGAATCCGCACAGCACGATGCTCATACACACCAGCGTCAATACGTCCGTGCATAACAGCTTCAAGCGCCCGTTGCGACGCCTGCTGGACGAGGCGGCACAGTCCCTCGCCGACGTGGCGTTCCTCTCTCGGCTTCGGGGCATCTGGGACGAGGAGACCAAACGCGTCCCCGCCGACGAGTTCGGTGAGGAGAAGATGGCGTTCGAAGCGTTGGTCGGGGAGTTGCCCGGCGTACTCCGTAGCTGTCGCGTCATCATGGACAACTCCAGCAGCGAGGACCGTCTCGACTACGAGAACGGGCCTGTTGTGGCAATAGCGGTAGGGGGCAACACTCTCTCCCGCGGTCTCACCCTCGAAGGTCTGTCGGTCAGCTACTTCGTGCGAGCTGTCTCCGCCTACGACACACTGTTGCAGATGGGTAGGTGGTTCGGTTTCAGAAACGGCTATGCCGATCTGCCGCGTATCTGGATGACCGACGAACTGGCCGACTGGTTCCGGCATCTCGCCACGGTAGAGACCGAGATGCGCCGCGACATCGACATCTACATGACCGAAGCAGAAACCCCGCTGACCTTCGCCGTTCGTCTCCGCACGCACCCGGCACTACGGGTCACCGCGGCAGCCAAGATGCGCGACGCCGTCACGGCGGCTTCCTCCTACGGCGGCAAGCGGGTTCAGACGCACTACTTCCGCACGGATGCCGAGTGGCTCAGGAGCAACATCAACGCGGCACGCAATCTGGTGGACGCTTCCGTGGCGAATTGCGTCCGGATCGAGGACCGGTCGGCCGAAGGGCGTTACGTTTTCCGTGACGTCCCCCATGACGTCGTGACTGACTTCTTGAGCCTCTACAAGTTCCACGAAAAGTCGCCCGAGAATGACGCCGACCTCATCACTGACTACATTCGCAAGCGAGTTACGGCAGCTGGCTCCCTGCGCCGGTGGAACGTGGCACTGGTCGGAAACCCCCAGGGAGAGCCGTTCGACTTCGCTCCGGGTGTCCGTGTCGGTCGGAACATGCGTGCTCGTCTCACCACGGGCGGTACCGACCCTCACTTCGCCGACATCAAGACCCTGATGAGTCGTCGGGACGCAGCCGTGGACCTGGACGAAGACACCGCGAAACTGACGGAAAAGGGGATCATGGACAAGCGCCGTGAACTCCTCCCGGACACCGGACTGCTCGTTCTCTACCCGATCGACAAGGTCTCCGCGCCGAGTCCGGCGAAGAAGCTCCGTGCCCCCCTGAACGCCGAGGAGCACGTGATGGGTGTCGGGCTCGTCTTCCCCGAGCCGCGTGCAGGGGACAGCACGGTGGAAAAGTACATCTCCGCCGACCTCTCCGGGGTGAGCATCGAGGACGAGGACTACAGCCTGCTCGTCGAAGGCGAAGACTCGTGAGCGAGGACGCCGTCAGGGAACTGCTCGAGGAGCACTGGGCGGCGCTGGAGGTCGAGCAGCCAACCGGCGCACGCCGCATGCGCGTGGCACAACTCCCCACGGCGACCGCGCAGGGCCGGCTGATCGCAGGGATGGATCACGAAGGAATCCGTCACATCCTGATACCGGTGCACTCGCACCGGAAGATACGAACCGGTCTCGACGGCCCAGTGCTCCGACTGATCAAACGCCCGTTGGAGGACGCCGAGACCTACCAGACGTACGCCGACCTCTCCTGCCTCCGCACAGATCTGAATGACTTGTTCACCGGGTTGTGCGTTGACGTGTTGAGGGCGGTCGCGGCGCTGCCCGAGAACCCGGTCAAGGCGCTGTACAGAGTGCTGGACCGTTGGAAGGCTCTCTTCCAGTCGCAGCACACCGCGCTCGGACCCGAACAGATCGCGGGCCTGTTCGGTGAACTACTCGTGCTGAGTCGACTCCTGGAACGCGACTCCAGCGCGCATCGTCTCTGGCGAGGACCCGAGGGGCACCACCATGACTTCCTGGGCGGAGCGGACGCCATCGAGGTCAAGACAAGTTCTGTGGGCGGAAGCAGAACCGCCAGGATCCACGGTCTCGACCAGTTGGACGCTCCGCCGGGCGGTGCCCTGTTCCTTGCATGGTTCCGATTGGATCCGTCTCCACGAAGCGGTCCCGGGCTCGGGTTCCTGGAGTTGATTGAGCGGGCTCTCCGTCTTTGCGACGACGAGAGCGCCCTCAGCGGCATGTTGGCCGCGACGGGCTACCTGGCGACGGACGCCGACAAGTACCAGAACGTTCGCTTTGCGATCGGTGAGGAGAGGTGGTATCGCGTGACGTCCGACTTCCCCCGCCTGACCACCCGCGCCCTTCTCGAAGCAGGCGTACCGATTTCCGTGCAGGACGTGGAGTACACGATCGACCTCCCCAAGGACCCACCGGCTTCCCTTCCCCAGGACGGCGTGGTCGAGGTCCTCGACCGAATGATCAGGGAGTCCGTGTGACCAGCCCGCAGTGGTTCTCCCAGCAGTACCCGCCGGAAGGCGCGAGTGCCGCCGAAGGCATCCGCAACCAGCTGGGCCGTCCGGAGTTGGATCTGCTCACCATCCTGGTGCGCGAATCCGCCCAGAACAGTTGGGACGCCCGGCTCCCTGATTCCACGGTGCCGGTCGACTACCGCATCGACATGTGGGCCGTCGGCCCCGCTCACACCGGGGCGTGGCGGGAACTTCTGCTCGCCGGTGCTCCCGGCGGAGACAATTTCCCCTTGCGCGACTCGCTCAGGCACAGCACGATCCGAGTTCTGGCGGTGTCCGATCGCGGTACCCGGGGCCTCGGAGGGCCAACGCGCGCAGACCATGCTGTGGGTCCCGACCGCGATTTCGTGTCTTTCATCCGCAACATCGGCGAACCGCGCGAAACGGCGCTGGGGGGCGGTACCTACGGCTTCGGCAAGGGCATCTTCTACCTGCTGTCCCAGCCGGGAACGATCCTGGTCCATTCGCGGTGCCGCACTCCGGGGGGTTCGTACGAGACCCGTCTCATCGGCTGTGCGCTGTGGAAGAGTTACGCGGTGAGCGAGGCCGATGGTCCGTGTCGATACACAGGCCGGCACTGGTGGGGCGATACTTCCGGCTCCGTCGTCGAACCTTTCGTGGGTGAAGAGGCCGAGAAAGTCGCGCAACGCCTCGGCCTCAAATCGTTCGGGGCGCACGAGACCGGGACCACCGTCCTCGTCGTCGACCCCCACCTCGACGACCTCGAAGCACCAGCGGCGGCCGACTACCTGGGCGAGACTATCGCCTGGCACCTGTGGCCCAAGATGATTTCCGCGGCCGGCGAGGCACCGTCCATGCGCTTCTCCGTGACCTGCGACGGAGTTGAGCATCCTGTCCCGGACCCCCGTGGCACGCGTCCACTCAACATGTTCGTCGCGGCGTACGAGGAGATGGCGGGTCCCGACGGACGTGACCTCGACTGCCACCGGCCCAAGCGGCACTTGGGGCGCTTGGGGCTTGTGAAGCGCATCATGCCCGCTCTCGAACCGACACGCGCGTCACTCATGCTGGACATCGACGACCTGATCCACCACGTCTGTCTGATGCGTCCGGCAGAACTCGTCGTCACCTATCACGCAGGGCCCAAGCCACCCAGCGCGAACCAGGGCTACGCCGGGGTCTTCCGTGCCGCCGAGACAATGGACGACGTCTACGCCAAGGCGGAACCACCCACTCACGACGCCTGGAATCCCCAATCCCTCGAACGGCCCGAGAGTACCTACGTACAGACAACGTTCCGACGCATCAGCGAAGCGCTGGACAATTTGTTGTCTCTCAACGGCGTGGCTCGCGCGGGGGCGAGCAGTGTGGCGCTCGGTGCAGCGAGTTCTATGTTCTCGGGTCTCGTAGGCGGTGCCTGGGGCATCGGTGGTGCCACGGCCTATTCCAAACCCGGGAGCACCGCGAGGCCCGGTGCCAAGGCGGACACCAATGAACCAACGGGTGTTCGGAACCGAGATCGTACAGACCGCGCTTCTCGGCCGCTCGAGTCACCGGTCACCGGCTCCGGGACGAACGGTGCGGACGGCCCTCCGTTCACGAGTGGTTCGGACGCTGTCGCCACGGGCGTCCGCCGGCTCCGGGTGCAGTACCTCGGCGATCCCTACTTCGACGACCGCGGGAGCGACTCCGTCCTGGTTCAGGAATTCCGACTTCCCGTGCCGGGACCACAGCGCGTGCGCATCGACCTCGCCGTCACGCTTCCCGGAACCGGTGGGCGTGAGACCGATCCGCCCATCGGCGCCGGCATGCCCGAGCTGATCGGTTGGGAGGACGGCGTCGGGAACCTCTTCGTGTCGGACCCGCAGGAACTCGTGGGCGGCGAAACGGTCTGGCGTGCGGTCGTGCGTCCGGCGCCGGACACCATGACAGAGATCGGGATCAAGGTCGAGGCGGTGAAGACCCCGTGACTCGGCGCGTCCTTCCCTATCGTGTCCCCACGGACGACGTCGTCGTAGCCGAGCCGTGGTGTCTGGTCGTCGAGGAAGGCGAGGTAGCTCTCCCGGAGGCGTTGCCGGACTGGGACTACCAAATGGACCTGCGGCTGCGCAGAACGGTGCGCATCGACGTGGAGAGGGTTCGCCGACAGTCCGGCCTTCCGGCGGATGCCCCGCTCCTGCTCTCTACGGTGTGGACCGCCACCGGGTCCAACCTGAGCGGCCCCGCGCAGCACGTGCGTCTCGCCGCGGGCGGTGACGACACGGCGGAGTTCGACATCCTGCTCCGCGGCACCGGCCTCGGGGGTCTGCTCCTCCTGGACACCGCACTGGTTCTCGCCGAGCGGAGGAGCAATGCTCGGCCTTCGTCTCCACGGCGCGCAGGTTCCATCCTGTGGAGTGACCGAGTGGAGCTACGCCTTCAGGGCGATGCCCCCCAGTTCCCGATGGCGGTGATCGACTTCGCGCGGACGTCGTTCCCCGAGAACGCCGCATGGCATCTTCAGATCAGCGGAGGTCTCGAACACGCCACGATGGGCGCGCTGCTTCTCCTCGTCAACGAGCAGAACACCGTCACCGCCACCGCCCTGCAAAACGCGGCAAGGCCCCGGCCCATCGATCGCGTGGTGCTGTCCGCCGTCTACGCGGACGCCGCCCGAACCATGATCGAGCATGCCCTGACACACGACGACTTCGTCGAGGACGCCGACTTCCCGGACGGCTCCCTGGGAGCGACTCTGCTCAGTCTGTTCGACCAACTCTTTCCGGGACAGTCGATCACCGACGTACGCCTTCGCCACAGGCAATCGCCCGCCTTGTTCGCATCCGACCTGCAAGCGGCTGTAAAGATCTTCGAGGTTCCGTGATGAGCTTCCTCTATCCTCGCCTGCTCGCGGAGCAGGCCAAGCCGCTCTTCGAGGAGTACAGACGGCTCCCGATCGGTGAACTGTCTCGCCGCGTCGCCCTCAGCCATGACTCCGCGGTCTACGTGGCCACCGGTGGTGACCGTATCGCCGCTGCTCAGCTCCGCGAGCTGCGGGAAGGCGTGCTGGACCTGGCAAAGCAGGCCGGGTTCCCCGACGACTCCGACCGAGGGCGCAACGCGGAGTTCGATCTACGGTTGGCCGCCCTGCTGCACGCCGAGATGGGCATGGTGCCCGCAGAAGCCGCGTCCCGGGACGTGTGGGCCTTCCTCGCACTGGTTCTCCTCCCCGACGTGGCGTTCTGGCGCTACCCGCAGCCACCCGGGGATCGCGTTCTCGGGACCGACCTCACCCGTCACGTCTTCGGCCGGTTGTGGTGGCGTGCGCAGCTCGTTCGTTCGCCCGACGATTCAGAACCGTACGCAGCTCTCGAGATTCTTGGCGAGGCCGCGTTCGACCAGATCTATGCTCGCCGCGCCGCACTCGGCGGGAGTCCCCACCTCGTCCGCGCGATTCTGCGTGTCTGGAAGGACCTGGATCTCGCCGGTCTGCATGAACGCGACACCCTTCGCGATTTCCTCAAACGACTTCTTCGCCTGGCGCCTTTCGTTCTGTTCGACGGTATCGAGGAGCGGGCGCTGGACGAGGAGTTGCGCTCGGTCGCCCAAGAATGCGTGGACGCTCAGCGCCTCCGCTCGTCACCGCCGGAAGCCGCCTCGAAGGTGCCCGCAGAGCCGAGGCCCGTCAGGGCCCCTTCTCCTGTCTCCACAGAGCAGAGCCAGCCAAATGCAAGCGCTCCACCAGCGGGCACCCACACCGGGCGTTTCAGCTCTCTGGAGATCTGCGCCGGCGCGGGAGCTCAGGCCCTGGGACTCGAACGAGCCGGTTTCGACCCGGTGGTGCTCATCGACAGCAAGGCCGATGCCTGTTTCACAATCGACCTCAATCGTCCGGGGTGGGACGTCATCTGTATGGACGTGGTCCAGTTCCGACCGAACCTGCGTCCCGATGTGTCGGGTGTCGATCTCGTCAGCGGTGGCTTGCCACGCGTGAAATCTCTGGCGACGGTCGGTCGTACGGAGGACACCGATGAACGTCGAGTTCTGCGTGCGGCAGTGACCTTGGCATGTGAAATCAAGCCGAAGGCAGTCTTGTTCGAGAACGTTCCCGATCTCGTAGCAGGCACTGAATTTCAAGCCGATCGCGCCTGGATAGAAAGGGAACTGGGTCAGGTTGGCCTGCGCTCGACTTGGAAGGTCCTCAATGCCGGAGACTTCAGCGTGCCCCAGAACCGAAAGAGTGGATTTCTGGTAGCACTCCGGGAACCCTATTTCTCCCGGTTCTCGTGGCCCGAGCCGAGCGGATCGCCGGCTCCCACCGTGGGGCAGGTGCTCGGGCCCTCCATGCTCGCGGACGGCTGGCCGGGCGCCCCCCGTTGGATCGAGAGGGCCGATCGGCTCGCTCCCGCGCTTGTCGGTGGCTCGGACCGGCGCGGCGGAGCCGACCTCGGGCCCACGGGGAGCAAGAGGGCCTGGGCCGCACTCGGGGTCAACGGCACCAGCCTCGGCGACAGCCCGCCGGGGCCGGACTTCCCCGTCGACGAGGACCCCAGGCTGACCGTCGAACAAGCGGCTCTGATCCAGGCCTTCCCCACTACGTGGAGGTTCTCGGGTGGCAAGACGTCCAGGTATCGTCAAGTCGGCCATGCCATGCCACCACCGCTGGCCACTGCCGTCGGCCTGGCCATCGCAACCGCGCTCCGAGGCTAAGATCGCACCATGCCCAAACCCCGTCCCGTTGCTCCTCATCCGATCACTGTCGTTGACCTGTTCAGCGGCTGCGGCGGATTCACCCAGGGGTTCCACGAGTTTCGCCCTTCCGGGACGGGCACCGACGGCCCCGTCTTCCACAGCATCGCGGCCGTCGAGCACAACGTCGCCGCGGCTGCTACGTACGCGGTCAACTTCGGCGACCTTCGGACCAACGAGAAGATCCCGGCGGCTCGGGTGCACGTCGGTGACATCGAAGCCTGGCGACCGACCCCGGAAGCACTTCACGCGGACGTGGTCGTAGGAGGCCCACCCTGCCAGGGTTTCTCGGCCCTGAACCGCAACAAGACGGGCAGCGAGCGCAACCGCCTCTGGGAAGAGTACGTCAGAATCGTCGCCGCTATTCGTCCCAAGGTGTTCGTCATTGAGAACGTCGATCGCTTTCTCAAGTCGGGTGAGTTCCATAACCTGCTGAGCCAGGTCGATAAAGGTGGGCAGCTGGCAGAATACCGGCTGGTCGACCCTCCCGGCCACGAGCCTTCGGACACCGACACCGAAAGGAACAAGCGGTACCTGCTCAACTCGGCCGATTACGGTGCGGCTCAGGCTCGACGTCGGGCCATCGTCATGGGTGTCCGCCGCGACGTCTCCAACGACCGAATGCTGGCGTACCCAGCGAAGACCCACCTTCGCCGGCCTCGAAACCCTGCCCCCACAGGTAACCGACCGTTTGACGGGTTGGAGACGGGAATGTCGTACTGGCAGGCGGTCGACAGCATCTTCAACGAGTCGAAGAGTCGCACGATCCGAGGAACCGAACTTCCCGACGGGAAGGAATTCATCCCGGAAGTGAACTCTGTGCTTCCAGGAATCTTCACCACGCCGGATCTACACTTCGGACGTAACCCCGAGCCCCTATCGAGAGCTCGCTACCTCGCGATTCCTCCGGGCGGTAACAGGAAAGATCTGCGTGACAAGTGGTACACGTTGGACGAGTTCGGGGACGTGCACGTCTTCGACACCGACAACCCCGCGGGCGTGCGTACACCTGTCGAGTACCTATCTACCAAGAGTTGGGACCGCCACAATACGGGCACGGGTGACGTGATGGGACGACTCAGAAAGGGGCATCCGTCAGTCACCATCCGCACCGAATTCTTCAAGCCGGAAAAGGGGCGTTACCTGCATCCGACTGAGGCCCGCCCCATCACACACTACGAGGCAGCCCGGATCCAGGGATTCCCGCTGGACTTCCGCTGGTGCGGGTCGAAGACAGAGATCGCCACACAGATCGGAAACGCGGTCCCCATCCCCCTCGGCAAGGCTATCGCCGCATCGATATACGAATATCTTCGCGGTTGATGATTCGACGTCCCTGAAAAACCACCGCGTAGGCCACCCCGTTCCCGCCTCAGTTTGAGCGCGTACCGGTGGCGTGGGCGTACGCGTCACGGACGGCGGCCGGTACATGACCGCTGCGGCCCCAGTTCAGCGGATAGCCGTGCTCGGCGGCCCAACTGCGGACAGCCTCGACATCGGAGTCGGGGCCCAGTAGGAGCCGGCCGCGGACCGTATATGCGGCGAGCGGTGCGCCCATCACGCTGCTTCGGGGCAAGCACAAACCGAAGTGCCGCTCGAGAGCCGAAAGGGTGAGACGGTGGCTGCTCCCGACTGAGCCCGCAGGCGCAGCCCGCTCTTTCGACCCACCAGGGGCCAGGACGCCGGCTGCGACGAGCACCGGCAGAAGAATGTCCGGATCCCGGCCCCAGCGATGTGCTTCCTCTCCGATGCCAAAGCCGCACAGAACTCGACCGTCATGCATATAGCGGAACTGTGCGGGCGGGTGATCCGGCATGGCCACGTAGTGGATGACTTCGACCCCACCGCCTGAGGCCAGGACTGCTGGGTTGTCGCTCGTGGGGTCGGCGAGGTGCAGCACCGCGTACGACCAGGCGCCACACGCCGCGACCCGCACCACGTCGTTGTCCCCGGTGCCCGAGCGATCGAGGAGGAAGGAGACTTCGGGGCCGGTCAACTCCACTGCGGCGCCGGGCCTACCACCCATCCGCACCGCCAGGTCCTCCGCGGTGACGTCGCGGGCGAACACCACACCGTCCACCCCCTCGTCCCGGCCGGCGAGCCATTCGATTCCCTCACACACAGGCAACCCCCACACCCACGACGGAGTCGTACGCCAGGCAGCGTAACCAGGGGAGCCGACCGTCTGTGCCCGGCGCGTCACACCGTCGGGCGCCGAAGGATCCACCTTGGCGCCCGTGAAGTCGGAAGGCTCTCAGTGAGTGACCTGCCACCCCTCCGCTTCGAACCGCGCTTGAGCCCGATCCAGAGCTTCGTCCGCATCGCGGCCATGCACTCGAAGCCAGTGCAAAAGATCGGCGATGGCCACAATGACCAGTTGGTCCGTAGTGGTGACACTCAGCCTGCTCGCTCCGCCGGGGCTTCCCGCCCCGCTTGTGTCATAGAGGGGAACGACGCGCTCGGCTCTTGAGACATGCACGCTCTTGCTGTGGCCGTTCGGCGAAGCCAAAGTGGTTGTCAGTTCGACCCAGGTGACCTTGTGCTCGGGCAGGAGTTGGACACCCCAACGGTCGGAGCATGCGGCGACGAGCACCATGCCGCGTCCTGATTCCGCTTCGTCGATCGCATCGACCAATGTCGGTAAGGCGCGTGTGTCAGGGTCCCATACCTCGATGCGCAGGCGCGTGCCCCTCATGGAGACAGCCAGGGTCGCCGGCGTCCCCGGTCCCACGTGCGCGATCACGTTGCCGACGAGTTCGCTGACGCAGAGTTGGACCGTGTCGGTCAACTCCGGCAGGCCCCAGAGGCCCAAGTGGATCCGCAGCAGACGGCGGAGTGCCGCCACGGCCTCGGGCTCCGCCAGAAACGGCAGCTCCCAAGGGCGTCTTGGTGAACACGCGTTGCAATCCATGTCTCAACCCTCTCTCCCACTCGTAGGCCGGCGACGCTCGCAAGCAGTGGCCTGTCACCCCGGCGCAGGCCCGCCACTCCCAGGGCAGGAGAGACCAGGCAGGCGTGCGCGATGCATTTCTGCTCGCCGCGCATCAGCGGCATGGCGTCCAAGCTAGAAGACGATTCGGCAAATTTGCCATCCACTCCGGCAAATTAGCTCGATCGTGGAGTTGAAGGGACGGCTGGCAGACTGCCGTCCGAGCCCACTCGGAAGGAGCGACATGGCCGTGACGGCAGTTCCAACTCAACGTCAGAAGCGCCTCGGTCACGAGCTGCGCAGGATGCGCGTGGCCGCAGGCGTCTCCGCAGAGGAGGCGGCCAAGCTGCTGCGGGTCGACCGCGGCAAGATCTCGTACATGGAGTCAGGGACCCGGAACGTGAGCGAAGAGCGCTTGCGGGCCCTGGCCAAACACTGTCGCTGCGACGACGACACGTATGTGACGGCGCTGGTCGAGATGGCCACGGCCAGAAGCCGGGGCTGGTGGGAACAGTACCGGGATGCGCTGCCCCAAGGGCTTTTGGACATCGCGGAGTTGGAGGCGCGTGCCACCCGCATGCGTGCTGCGTGCACGGTGCACATTCCCGGGCTTTTGCAGACCACGGCGTACGCGATGGCCGTGTTCCGCGCCGTACTGCCTCATCTACCAGAACACGAAGTGACAATGAGGGCGGCCCATCGCAGCCGCCGCCAAGAGGTGTTGTGCACCGGGGCCGCTCCCCCTTTCACCGGCATCGTCCATGAGGCGGCACTTCGTATGCAGTTCGGCGGGCCTCTGGTCGCCCGAGAGCAGCTCGACCATCTGGTGGCCCAGGCCGAAATGGACGGCGTCACCGTAGTGATCGTCCCGTTCGCCCACGGAGCTTTCCCCGGTGCCGGGCAGACCGTTCTGTACGCGGAAGGGGCGACAAGCCAACTCGACACCGTGCAGATCGACAATTCCCACGGTCCGGACTTCCTCTACGCGGAGGCCGAGTTGGCGAAGTACCGTGCCCACCTGGATCGCATGGAGGATCTCGCCCTGTCCCCCGACGACTCGAGAGACTTCATTCGAGCCATCGCACGCGAACTCTAGGAGGCTTCATGTCCGAGATCCAGTGGGAAGAGCCGTTCTGTGGGGAGGGCAACTCCTGCTTCCGGATCGGGGTGGACGAGACCGGCAGTGCCTACATAGCTGTCCGCGGCCAGGAGGACCGGTTCATCACAGACAGCCGAGAGGCCCTACGGACCATGATCCTCAACATCAAGGCAGGCAAGGCCGACCACCTGCTCCAGTGAGGACTTCTTCTCGAATCGTGGACAGTGAGTGGCAGCTAGGTTCGGGCCGCGACGGACGATCGCGAGGCTCCGCCGACGAAGGTAGCTCACCGCTTTCATCCGTTCCCGAAGGAGATCCTGTGGCATCCATCAAGGACATCGTCTTCGACAGCCCTCATCCGGCATCGGCCGCCCGGTTCTGGGCCCAGGCCCTGGATGACTATGAAATCGCGCCATACGACGAGGAGGAGCTGAGCCGGCTGCGCTCCTTGGGCATCGACGATCCGGAAAACGACCCTACGGTCCCGCTGGTCGGCACGGACGGCAAGCTGCCACGCATCTTTTTCCAACTGGTGTCAGAGGCCAAGCAGGTCAAGAACCGGGTCCACCTCGACCTGAGCACGAGCGACGCAACCGCAGAGGTCAAGCGGCTACGCGCACTCGGGGCAACGGTTCAGGCTGAGCGTGAGGGCTAGATCACAATGTACGACCCCGATGGCAACGAGTTCTGCGTCATGCGCTCGTGAGGGTGGTCCCGCCTTCAACCTCTCAACTGATCCACGGGAGTTAACAATCACTCGACGGATTCTCTCCCAACGGCGGGCCCTCCCCGCGAGGCGTTCCCGCGGAGAGGGCACCATCGCGCTCGGCGCTCGCGTATGACCAGTGGCTCTACGTGCCGTTCCTCACCGGCCGACGAAGCGCGTCCCGGACTCGCCACCACAGCTTGCGGGCCCGTGGGGTCTCGGTGGAGTAGCTGGTGCTGAATCGGATGGCTTCCGCCGTACGCCCCAGGGGGGTGCCTTCGGGCGAGTACCGCGCGGGGGGTTGCTCGACCATACGTCTCTCCTACGGATTCGGAGACCTGGTCCCGCATCCTTTGCGTAGATCGTTGTTGGAGCGGGTCTTCGGGCCCCAGCCGATCCCGCTGGCGTAGCCCTGCATTACAGGGTAGTAGGTGTAGGTGCCGCCGCCGTCGTTACAGTCCGTCGACCACCCGTAGTCGATGAAGTTGTTCGAGGTCAGCCCCGTGCCGTGCCAGTTGTTGTAGCCACGCGGCCCGCTCCACGAGCTACGCCACATCTGCGTCTGCAGCTTCTGAGATCCGAACGAGCCGCTGCACGCCTGCGAGGTCTCCCACTGAAACCACGCTCCGGCGCCCGCCCCGTGGAACGAGACATCGGATATGTACACCGAGCAGCTCGCCGCGGCCGGAACAGCGTGCCCGGCGGGTTTGGCCTCGCCGGCCTTGTAGGTGAAGGAGTACAGCTCACCGTTCGCCGTCCTGCCCCACTCCCCGACGGTGGTCCCCGTCACCACACGGTGTCCGTCCACCATCACGTGCCCGACTGAGGGGTGCGAGTGCTCCGAGGCGTGTGACGGCATCGCGGAGGCCGACGTGCTGAACCCCAGGACGGCGGCCGTGGCCAGGCCAACGCTTATGACGGACAAGGGACTTGCTGTGCGCATAGGTGTTCCCTCCCGTTGTGATGCCGGTCGGTCGATCCGGCAACAGGGGAACTCTAGTTCGATATCAGGGCGCAGGAGACGCGCCTCGCAGGCTTGGCTGAACCCCGATCGCCCCACCAGCACTGACCCCTGACATTGGCGCGAACCCCGCTTCATCCGCCCCGTGCACCCGGCCTCGGACCCCTCGAATTCAGACTGGAAGCCGTACCCTCGGGCGCCGCACGGGCCGAGTTTGAGAGCGGCTGCCGCTACGGCGCGGGCAATTGACGGGCGATTCATTCGGTCGGGCGGTGTCAGAGGGTCCTTCGTGGTGCTCAGTCTGCCCCCGGCCGACGGCCCTGGAGGTTCCTTCGTGGTGCTCAGCCTGCCCCCAGCCGGCGGCCCTGACCGGGGCAGGCTGAGCCAGGCCGCGCGCGGCTTCGGAGTGGTGAGCCCAGTGGGGGCAAAACTGTCACGCGGTGACTTCGGAGTACGCCGGAAGGGGTGGGTGGACGCCGGTCAGAGCCTCCGCGCGGTGGACGAGGCACGGGGCCAGCTCGGGGTACCAGCCACGGGCTACGGCTTGGAGCATCTCCGCAAGGGCGGACAGTTCCCCGATTCGTCCGGCGGGTGTGTCGAGGGTCTCCTCGAACTCGGCACGGATGCGGGCTGCGGCGTCCGGGACGAGCAGGCTGTTCGCATGCAGGAGGCCCGCATCGTAGCCGAACGGGACCATGCCCCATCGCTCCCAGTCCAGCAGGGTCAGCGGCGCGGTCGTGAGATTGCCCCAATGCAGGTCGCCATGGCCAGTGACACGTTCGACTGCGGCCGGAGCCGGGATGCCGAGGAACTGAGGGAAGGCACGCTCGATCCAGCTGTCCCGGACCGTGGTCTTAACGCCCTCCGCTTGAGCGAGCAGGTCAAGGGCTTGGCGCAGGTCAGCCCACCAGCCGTCCGGCAACTGCGGATCGTGAGCAAGGTCGGCGCGGGTCGGGGACACGACGGACTGGGCCACGTAATCAAGGACTTCGGCCTCGAACGCCCACTCCCCTTCGGTCCAGTCGTGGACAGCGTGCAGACGGGGGCGCGGAACACCCTCGGGCACCAGATCAGCCGCTCCGACAGTGCCTTCCCCCGGCCTCCTGCCTGCGTTGGCTCTGACCGTACGGCTCACTCTCAGCCACCGGTTCCCCGCGCGCCGTCCGAGAGTGACTCCGAGGAAGCCCCACACAGGTGGACCGGTGCACGAAAGGCCCAGGGCATTGGCCGCTCGGTAGTGGGCTCTCTCCATCAGGGTTCGCACGTCGTCATTCAAAGGCGAGTCCATCCGTCACCTTCCTGAGATCACTGGCCGCCAAAGGCTCGGCCAGGGCATTGACCAGATCGTCCCAGTGCTCGCGGCTGCTCGCGGAGGCAAGAACGACGTCAAGGGCGGGACATGATCCCGCGGCCAGGACGCATGCGGCCGCGGCCGACAGACCAGGACGGATGAAGTCGACCAGTTCAGGCGTCATGGCCTCCAGCAGCTCACCACCGTGCAGAGGTGCTGAGCCGAACGTGATCAGTCCTGCGTCCTTCGCCTGCACCAGCGGCCCGCAGCCTTTGAGCGCCTGTGTGATGGGCTCGGCCCTGACCAGGCTCACCGGCATCTGCAACCCAGTGAAGTGATGTTCGTCGGAACCCGCCGCTTCCCTGGCCAGAGCGATCAAGTCGGCCACGTCGAACGCCCCGGAACGCAGGCCGGACCATGTGGCGACGCCGTACCCATCGATCCGGTCCTCTCGGGCGAATTCTTCCAGCACGGCAAAGGCTTCCCGCGTACGTCGATGGAGGGCGGCTCGGTCACGGCCGTGCATCTGCTGCTCGGGGTTGTGCACGAAAACCAGTTCGGCGCGACCGAGCGTGGCCAGCGAACGCTCCGTCTGCCAACGGACGAAGCCCGGCTCAAGGCTGTGGCCACCGGACACGACCTCGTGGTTGAGCATGCCGGCGGCCCGGGCAGCACGGCCCTCTTCTCCCGTAAAGAACCCGGTCTTCGTGGCGACCCGGGCAGTCGGGTACTCCTCCAGGACCGGGCGCAGCACCTCATGAGCCCGCCCACGCGCGTAGTTGGGCGCCGTGTCCAGCCAGGGACTGTCGGCGGACAGGGCCGTGCGCGCCGCCACGCTGACGGCACGCACACGGTAGGTCCCCAGGGACAACGAGGCGGTCACAGCGCCGTCCCCACGACGGCGACCGCCTGCCCCTCGATCAGGGCGGTGACCAACTCGGCCACGTCCTTCAATTCCAGTCCGGCCGAGTCCGCGAGCTCTCCCAGGGTGGCCGGCTGATTCGTCAGCAGGGCACCCAGCAGGGGTGCCGCCGACTCGGACAGGTCCCACGCCGTACCTGCTGCCGAGAAGGTCACCGTGCCCTGAGCACTGTTCGCCGAGAGGCGGCCCCGCGGAGCAGTGAGTCTGACCGTGATCTCCCTCCGCGCGGGGACCCCGTCCACGTACGGGAGGGAGGGAATCGCATGGCCGAGGTCGGTGGTGTCGGTCGATTCGGCCCACCTCTCGACCAGATGAGGGTCCTCCAGCTTCCCGGCCACCTCACCGCGGAGCGCATCAAGGAAGACCGACCGTTCCGTGAGCGAGCCGAAGCGCGGAACGTCCTTCCGCAGCGTCAGGGACGACCGGAGTTGATCCACCGCCCAGAGCAGTAGATCGGCCCCGGTTTGCGGGACCAGCCCGAAGGTCAGGTGAAGCGATTCGGTTCCTTGATCGGCGGTGACCGCGTGCCACCAGCCTCGTGGCAAGTAGAGCACATCACCGGGAGCTAGAACGAGGTCGGCCATCGGGTCTCCCTCAGGCTGCTCGGGCGATTCGACATCCCGGAATGTGGGAGCCTCACGAGTCGTGCCGTACAGACGCCAGCGCTTGGAACCGTGCACCTGAACCACGATCACGTCGTGGTCGTCCCAATGCATGCCGAAGCCCTCTCGCTCGGTCCACGACGCGTACACGTTGGCCTGCACCGAGGTTCCGAGAAACCGTTCAAGTCCCACGGCCGCCACGCTCACGGCTGGATGGATCTTTTCCACCGCGTCAAGAACGAGAGATGCTCCGGCCTTGAGTTGGGCGTGGAGTTCGGTCGGCTGAATACGGGACCAGGTGACCGCACGCCGGTTCGTGGTCGGCACCGCGTAACGCTGAAGGGGGACCATCTCTCCGTCGGCCGACAGACGCAGTCGAGGCGGTTCCAGGCGCTGCGTGGCGATGATCCGGTTCAGGTCGTCCCAGGAGAACAGGGCTGCCGCGTCGGCGGCACCGGCAAAGTGCGCGTAGGAGCGGTGGTACGTCTGGGCGAGGAACCTGTCCCCGCCCAGGCGCCCCGCCCACGAGGCTGCGTCAAGCATCGCGGGCGCTCCCGTCAGTCGTTGCCGTCGGAACGGCCGCTGCTGACGTCTGACTCCTGCTCGGCACGCGTCCGCGCGGCTACGATCCTGCGCTTCGCGACGATCAGGCCGCCCTCCTGGGGGGCCGTCGCACCGGTGCGTTCTTCCATCATCGAGTTGCCTCTCTCTTCTCGGGAACTCCCACTGCGATCTGGGCGGGAAGCAGCTTTCTGGGTCCTGCTGTCGCCGCCATGGAGAGAATCATTGACCCGAGAGTCGGCGTTTGTCTGGTTTATGCTTGTCATGGACTAAAGATCATGCGCGAAAGGCAGCGGACCACTCCGCCAACAGTTCTCTGGCTTCATCCTCGAACACCGCATAACTTCTCAGTGTGGAAAAGAGTTCCAGGTGCATTGAGATGTCGCGCGGGTCTCTCAGAACGACGACACCTGTGGTGTTCTCCACGGTGGTCAGAATGTTGTCATAGATGGTGAAAGTGTCCATCGGAGCCATCGGCTTGTATCCCGCCATCGGGATAACTCCGAGCTTCACGTTGGTCATGCGAGTGAGGGAGGCCAGCCGGTCGATCTGCAACGCCATTGCAGCCGGAGGCAACAGCGGCCACCTCACCGCCTGTTCAGTGAGAATGAAGGTGAACCGCTTCCTCGTGTCGTAAAGAACCTCTTGTCGCTCCAGCTTCCTGGTGATCGTCTTGCTCACATCAGTCGGCGAGTTGGCAAGGCTTGCCCGGATGTACTCAGGAGTCGACAGCAACCCGGTAATCATGGACAGCAAGAAGAACCGGAACTCGGTACATGAGGATTCCAGAGCGGCCAGCTCACTCTGCTTCTTCTCCAGGCCCTTGCGGCGAAGCGACCGAAGATCCTGCCATTCGGTGTTGGCCAGCCTCGCGAGGGCAGCGACCTCCTCGATGACCTCCGGTGGAGCGACGACCGCCCGGAGGATCCGCTCCAGATCGACAAGTGTGGGTTGTGCCTTTCCGTTCTCGATCCGGCTGATCTTCGACTGGGACATGTTGCAACGTCGAGCGAGCCGGTCCCCGGTGAGGCCGGCTCGCTTGCGTAGATCTTTCAGCAGGGCTGCCAGTTCCTGTCCCGGCCGCCCCTGCCGCTGTGGGTCGATCGTCACCCGCTCACGTACTCCAGGAACGGGACGGCTTCCGTCATGGCGATCTGCTTCCACTGCCGGTACGGATCGGGGTTTCCCTCATACAACTCGCGGTTCATCTGACTGCCATCCGCCCGATAGTTCATCAGGACCACCTTGGACTCGTCGAAAATCCAGAAGTCCTGATCGGGCAGCCCCGGGTTCTCGCGGTCAGTGAGGTCGAGAATGCGAATGTCCTCGCCTGCCTTCACGTGGTGGCGGTAGTAGTACTCGAACTCGAACCGAAGGTAATCGGAGAGGGGACGGGTCACGACATGAACCCTGCCCACCCTCTTTCCAACCGAGGTCCACTGTCGCACCTCGTCCATCCAGACCGAGTTGTAGTCGTCAGGCGACTTTTCCCCCGCGAGAAATCGCTTCAGTCTCTCCGCTTCCTGAGGCATCGTGTAGGCGGGCAGTGTTTCGAGCCGCCAGGCCTCTCGCTCCATGGAGTCGAAACATTCGTTCCACACGTCACCATCCAAGTGCACGGAAAGCCTCCCTGAGGACCGACTCGGGGATTTCCACGATCCCTTCGCCTGCGGGCGGGGTGAAGGCGTCGG
The DNA here is from genome assembly GCF_004124325.1 of Streptomyces sp. L2. Taxonomy (NCBI): domain Bacteria; kingdom Bacillati; phylum Actinomycetota; class Actinomycetes; order Kitasatosporales; family Streptomycetaceae; genus Streptomyces; species Streptomyces sp. L2. Next base: position 5,024,499 of record NZ_QBDT01000001.1, on the reverse strand, counting down.
ACACGTCGCCCTGCACAACGAACGAACCGGTCCCCGTGCGGTACACGTTCGGGCAGTCCTTCTCTCCGCACTCTCCGTTGCCGTTACCGTTGCCCGTGAGTCGGGTGAGAGCCGAACGCTCGGACATGCCAAACCCCCTTGCCCTGGCCACGATTGGGCCGTCTGTACAAGACGCTAGAGGGGACTGCACGCATCGTCCATGCATGAACGCGACTATGCGTGTACTCGCATAAACCCGATGCCGGCATGACCAACACGTGAGGCCACTGCGGCGTGGGAGGCGGAGAACGGTGTCGTCCTTCCGGAGCCGTACCGGATGCTGGTGCGCCGAAATCGGCAGGCGCCTCGGGCCGGGGCGTGGGCAGGTGCTGCGATTCTGTCGAGCTACCCGTAGAGGGGAACATGGGGCTGATCTACAGCTACAGCATCTATCTGCCTCCCCGGAACGTCGCCGGGGCGCTCGTCCGGCTGGCCAGGCTGGCGCCACCGGGCCGGCGGCCGTCGCTGGAGGTCGCGCTGCCCGGTGGTGATCGGGTCTCGCTCCCGTTCACATCCGGCTTCAAGAGCGATCCCGTCGACTGCTCCGCAGGCGAGACGGTCGAGCTCGATACGTCCATCATGTTCGACCTCGATGACGCACTGCGCGAGTACTGCGAGACGTCCGGCCCCGATCCCGGGGAGGACGGACGGGTCCAGATCGGGTACGTCTACCTGACGATCCGGTTCGCGTCCTGGGCGCACCCTCGTTACACGGAGATGGAGTTCTGGGCGGCGACGTCGGGGATGAGCCGCTTGTTCGCGCGGTCAGGGCGCATCAGGGAGACGTTCACCGGGCTCGCTGCCGCCAGTGGTGCGGTGTGCTGCCTCTTCGACACGGGGGACGGTGCACCGGAGCAAGTGTGCTGGGTCCATGACGAGTCGGCCTCGGAGGGTGTCTCGGGTTCCCGGGTTCCGGATCTTCGGGCCTTTGCGGCGGCTGCGTGGCCCGACCCCTGAGCGGCGGATCTCGGCCGCCTTGGCCGGCATCCGCAAGAGCCGACATTCCCGTTGCGACAAGTGCCACGATGGGCTGCATGACGATGATCAAGGGTGAGGTCGCCGGCGGGTTCGAGGGTGTGCGGGAGGCGTTCGCGGAGAACTTCGCGCGGCACGGGGACATCGGGGCCGCGGTGTGCGTGTACGTGGACGGGCGGCCGGTGGTGGATCTGTGGGGCGGGGTCGCCGATCCCGGGAACGGCAACGGCAACCAGCGGCCCTGGGAGCGGGACACGTTGCAACTGGTGTACTCGGCGACGAAGGGGGTCACCGCGACCGCCGCGCATCTGCTGGTGCAGCGCGGTCTGCTGGACCTGGACGCGCCGGTGGCCCGGTACTGGCCCGAGTTCGCCGCGGGCGGCAAGGGGGAGATACCTCTGCGGTGGCTGTTGTCCCACCAGGCCGGGGTGGTCGCGCTGGACCGACCGGTGCCGCTGGGTGAGGCCTTGGCCTGGACGCCGATCGTGGACGCGCTGGCCGCTCAGCAGCCGCAGTGGACTCCGGGGACTGCGCACGGGTACCACGGGCGGACCTGGGGCTGGCTGGTCGGTGAAGTGATACGGCGGGTGTCCGGTCGTACCCCCGGCCAGTTCTTCGCGGAAGAGGTCGCCGCTCCTCTCGGGGTGGACTTCTTCATCGGGCTGCCCGAAGCAGAGCGCGGTCGCGTCAGCCGCATGGTGTACAAGAAGCCGGACACGGACCTCGGTGCCGTACCGCTGGAGTCGGTCCCCGAGGAGTTCCGCGAGATGGTCGCCGCCCTGGGTGACCCGGACTCGCTGACGAACAGGGCGTTCGCGGTCACCGATCCGGCCGAGATCGACTTCAACTCGCCCGAGGTGCAGGCCGCGGAGCTGCCGGCCTCCAACGGCATCGGCACCGCGCGCGGACTGGCCCGCATGTACGCCGCGCTGATCGGCGAGGTGGACGGCGTACGGCTGTTCAGCCCGGAGACGCTTGCGGCGGCGACCGAGGAACAGGCCTCCGGGAAGGACCAGGTGCTGGTGATGCCGTCCCGTTTCGGCGCCGGGTACATGCTGCCCACCGACGGCGCTCCGCTGACCGGGTCCAGCGCCTTCGGCCACCCCGGCCGGGGCGGATCGCTCGCCTTCGCCGACCCCGTGCACCGGGTCGGCTTCGGCTATGTGATGAACCACGTGATCGAAGGCGCCGAGGACCCTCGCGCGGGGGCGCTCGTCGACGCCGTACGCAGCGCGCTGCGCTGACTGCGGTCGTCGAGGCCGCCCCCACGTCCGTCCGGGTTGGTGCGGGGTTAGCCTCGGGTCAGAGACACGAAGAGGTACGAGGAGGCGCTCAATGGCCAGGGTTCCCAGCGCGGTGGTTGCCGCCGGTGGTCTTGTCGGGGGGTACGGCGTTGCCCGCTGGACCAAGAAGCGGCAGCTCGGCGGGGTCGTCCTGGCCGTCGCGGGCGGGGCCGCCGCGCAGCAGTGGCGCAAGCAGGCCGGCGGGAAGGCCGCGGGGGCACTGACCGCCGCCTACGTCGCCGCGTTCGCCGGGTCGCATCCGCTGGCCAAGAAGGTCGGCGCCTGGCCGTCGGTGTTCGGCGTCGCCGGGGCGGTGGCCCTGGCGTCCTGGGCCGTCGCCGACCGGCGCGGCTGAGCTGAGCCCTGGACGACCGACGCGGCTGAGCTGAGCCCTGGACGACCGACGCGCCCGGCACTCCCCGGCCGGCGCGACTGAGCCCTGCACGACCGGCGCGCGCCCGACACTCCCCGACCGGCGCGGCTGAGCTGAGCCCTGGACGACCGACGCGCCCGGCACTCCCCGACCGGCGCGCCCGAGCCGGATCCCGCGCCGGGATCCGGCACCCCTGCCTGACGTTGTGCGATTGGTCGATCTGGGCCGGCGGCGGTGGTTCCGACCGGGTGTTGTCGAGCCTGCCGTTGTCCCAGATCTGCCAATCCCGCGATGCATGCCTCACCACCCCACTTCGCGACGCGACTTTGACGGGGCTGGTAGCCAGTCCCCGGTCGGCATGGGCGGCGCGCCTGCCGGGCAGAGGGCGTCAGCCCACCGACTGCTCCCCCGCCTGTGCGCGGTACCGGCCAGGCGTCGTGGCGAACTGTCGCTTGAAGGCGTGGGAGAGGGCGTAGGGGGTGCCGTAGCCGACGCGGTGGGCGATGGTGGTCAGGGGATCCTCGGTCTCGCGGAGCATGGTCGCGGCCAGGGTCAGGCGCCACCAGGTGAGGTACGCCATCGGAGGGCGGCCCACGAGGCTCGTGAAGCGGCGGGCCAGTGTGGGGCGGGAGACGCCGGCCTCGGCGGCGAGGCGGTCGTTGGTCCACGCGGCGGCCGGGTCCGAGTGCAGCGCTCGTAGCGCGGCGGTCGTCACCGGGTCGCTCAGTACGGCCGGCCAGGCGCCGGTCGCGGCCTCGGCCATCCAGGAACGGATCATGTAGACGAGGAGCAGATCGAGCAGGCTGGGGACCGCGATGCACGAGCCCGGCTGCCGCGCCTCCAGCTCACGGCCCAGCAGGTCGATGGCGGACCGGAGTTCGAGGTGGCTGCCCACGCGGTTCTCCAGGAGGACGACCTCGGGCAGCTCGCTCATCAGCGGATGCGCGCGGCTGCGGTCGAGCCGGTACTTCCCGCAGAGCAACTCCGCCTCGCCGCCGCCCCCTTGAGGCGGCCGCGGCTCCTCCGACCAGCGCTCGAACGGCACCGCGTGTCGTACGGCCGCGGCGTCGGCAGGGGAGTCGGCGAGCACGTGCCCGGTGCCGTGCGGGAGCAGTACCGCGTCTCCGGCGCGGAGCGAGACCGCAGGGCCGCCCTCGGGCAGCAGCCAGCAGGCCCCCTTCAGGACGACGTGGAAGCCCGCCCCGTCGTACCCGGCGAACCGTGCGCACCAGCTGCCGCTCACCCGCACCCGGTTGGAGGAGGGCTGCCCGATGCGTACGGCGGCGATCGCGTCACTCACCACGTCCATTGCGCCAGGCTATCCGGGACAGCGCGGACTGAGACGCACGCGTATTCAGATGAGGCTGGCAGGCATTGGGATGCTCTGCGGCGCCGCCTAAGGTCGAGGACATGGACAACGAGAACTCCCCGAGCGGGAGCGCACAGCGCATCATGCTGGGGGACGTCGAGGTCATCCGGCTCGTCGAGTGGCAGGCGCCGTACGTTCCGGCGCGCGGCCTCGTCCCCGAGTCGACCGACGAGGTCTGGACGGACAACGCGGACTGGCTGGCGCCGGACCACTGGGCCCCGGACGGCGGCGAGGCCGTGGTCGCGCTGCAGACCTGGGTTTTGCACAGCAACGGGCGGACGGTCCTGGTCGACACCTCGGTCGGCAATGGGCGCGAGCGGCCCGGCTCGCCGCGGTTCCACCACTGGCACGGCGACTTCCTCGGTCTGCTCGCACGGGCCGGCATCTCCCCGCAGGATGTCGACGTCGTCGTGAACACCCACGTCCACGGCGATCACGTCGGCTGGAACACCCGGGATGTCGACGGGCACTGGGTGCCGACGTTCCCCAACGCCCGATACCTCATTCCGGCTGCCGACGACTTCCACTACGGGCCGGACAACGCGTACGGGAGCGGCGTCCGCGTGGACGACCGGCTGATCTACCAGGACAGCATCGCGCCGGTCCACCGGTCCGGCCAGGCCGTGCTGTGGGACGGCGCCCACCGTATCGACGAACACCTCACCCTGGAGTCGGCACCCGGCCACACACCGGGATCCAGCGTGCTCCGGCTCGAATCGGCGGGCGACCGTGCCGTGTTCGTCGGTGATCTGGTGCACAGCCCCGTACAGATCCTCCAGCCCTGCTGGAACAGCTGCTTCTGTCTCGACCCGGCACAGGCCGCGGCGAGCCGTCGCAGGATTCTCGAACGGGCCGCCACCGACCGCGAACTGGTCGTCCCCGCGCACTTCGGCGGGGCGGGCGCGGTGGAGGTCCGGAAGGAGGGCGAGGGGTTCGCCCTCGGGGCGTGGGCGGCGTACGGCGCGGGTGCCGGCACCGGCAGCGACACCGACAGCGACACCGGCACTGTCGTCCGGGGAGGGCGTTCCTGACGGTCGGTCGGGGAAACGCCCGGGCCGAGCACTACAACTCTGCCTGTCCCGCCGCCCCCTTCAGCGCGCGCAGGTCGAAGACGTCGCCCATCTTCTGGTAGCCCAGGTCGCTGGGGTGGAGGTGGTCGCCGGAGTCGTAGTCGGCGCGCAGGCGGCTCGGGTCGTACGGGTCCCTGAGGGCCTTGTCGAAGTCGACGACGCCGTCGAACACCCGGCCCGCCCTGATCTGCGCGTTGACCTGCTGCCGTACCGCCTCCCGGGCCGGGGTCCAGCCCCGGTGGCCCTTGAACGGCATCAGGGTGGCGCCGACGACCCGCAGGCCGCGGGCGTGGGCCTCGCGGACCAGGGTGCGCAGGCCCTCGGTGATCTTGTTGGGGTCGGCGAGCCTGGGGTCGCGCAGGATGTCGTTGATGCCGAGGTCGACGACGACGGCCTTGACGTTCGTGCGCGAGAGGACGTCGCGGCCGAAGCGGCCGAGGCCGCTCTGGTTCTCGGCGGGCCGGCCGAGGCCGTCGGCGAGGATCTGGTTGCCGCTGATGCCCTCGTTGACGATGCCGTAGCGGGGCAGTTGGACGCCGCTCTCCAGCGCCGTGTGCAGCCGGTCCGTCAGGATGTCGGTCCAACGGTGGTTGGCGTCCACGGTGGAGGTGATGCCGTCCGTGATGGAGTCGCCGAACACGACGACCGTGCCGTTCGCCTCGTTGCTGAGCACGTCCAGCGCCGTCAGATACCGCCAGTACGGCGTCTGTTCGGTGTACGGCGTTCCCGTCGCGTCCTCGGTGCGGTCGCCCTGGGCGACGTACGACATCTGCCGCGCGTACGGATGATAGGTGACCGGTCCGGACGGGGTCGGCGAGAAGGTGGTGACCAGGACGTCCGCGCCGTGCGGGACGGTGAGGCGTACGGCGTCGGTGACGATCTCCCGGCCGGCCGGTATCACCACGCTCGTCGCGCCGTTGAAGGTGAGCCGGCGCATCGTACGCGCGTCGGCCGCCGCCGTGCCGTCCCCCGCGGAGAGGGCGATCGAGGCGTGCGTGATCGTCAGCGGCGCCTGACCGTACAGGTTGGACAGGGTGACACGGGCGCTCGTCCCCGCCGTGCTCGCGTGAACGACGTTGCGCACGGAGCGGCCCGCCAGGCCGGCCGTCTCGGTACCGGGTTCGCCGCCGACGGGGGACGCCGCCCAGGAACCGAGCCAGGTGCCGGTGGACACCGGGGCGACGTTCGCGCCCCGGTGCGGGCGGGCATCGTCCACGGTGCCGCCGGCGGCTCCCCCGCCGGCCGACGCGACGACGTAGATGCCCGCCGACAGGGCTACGACCAGGGCGACGAGCGCGCTGAGTACGACATGGTGTTTCGTGGCGGCCACGGGCCCCGGCTGCTGCGCAGTGGGTCCCGCACCCCCGTCATGACGCTTGCTCACTCTTGTGTTGTTCTCCTCGGGCGATGGGAGCCCGAGGCTCCGATCCGGTGAGCCCATGATGCGGCATGGGCCGGGGCGGGCAGGCGGCGGGGCCGACACGCGCGCCCAGATTCCCCGTAGAGACAGACGCCGGGAACTCCCGTTCCGTTCCGGGAGTCGGTCAGGAAGGGACAATTGTGCGCGGGATCACCGACGGGATCGCTTACAGGGTCACCGGCCGGGTCACCGCCGGGGTCCCTGGAAGGATCACCGACGGGGTCACCGAACGGTGGAGCGGATGGGACGGGGACGGATGGAGAGCGGGAGCAACGCCACGGGAGCCGGGAGCGACGGGCCCGAGGGCACGGAGTCCGGCGACACGCGGTCCGGCGACACGGGGTCCGGCCACACGGGGCCCGACGGCGGCACGGGGTCCGGCCACACGCGGTCCGACGGCGGCATGGACTCCGCGCGCATGGAGCCCGCGCGCGCGGAGGCCGACGCCGCCGCGCCCGGAACCGGACCAGGGCCGGAACCGGGGGGACGAGGGCCGGAAGCGAGCGCCGCCGCCGCCCGCACCCCCTCCTACCGCACCCCCTCCTATCGCACCATGACCGCCTTCACCCCCGCCGACGAGGAGCGCCGGCGCGGCGTGCGCCGGATGAAGCTCACCGCGACCGGCATGCTGCTCTTCGTCGCCGTGGTCTACGTCCTCGCCACCTGGGCCTCCCACTCCGGCGCCGGACCCTGGGCCGGCTACGTGGCCGCCGCCGCCGAGGCCGGCATGGTCGGCGCCCTCGCCGACTGGTTCGCCGTCACCGCCCTCTTCCGCCACCCCCTCGGCCTGCCCATCCCCCACACCGCGATCATCCCCACCAAGAAGGACGCTCTCGGCGTCTCCCTCGGCGAGTTCGTCGGCGAGAACTTCCTGTCCCAGGACGTCGTACGGCAGCGGCTGCGCGCCGTCGGCATCGGCAGCCGGCTCGGCGCCTGGCTCGCCGAGCCCGAGCACGCCGACCGGGTCACCGCCGAACTCGCCACCGCGCTGCGCGGCGCCCTGACCGTGCTGCGCGACTCCGACGTACAGGCCGTCGTCGGCGAGGCGATCACCCGGCGGGCCGACGCGCAGGAGATCGCCCCCGGCATCGGCAAGCTGCTGGACCGGATCGTCGCCGACGGCGGGCACCGGCGGGTCGTCGACCTCGTCGTGGCCCGCGCCCACGACTGGCTCGTGCTGCACCAGGACAACGTGATGGACGCCGTGCAGGGCGGCGCCCCCGGCTGGACCCCGCGCTTCGTCGACAAGAGGGTCGGCGAACGCGTCTACAAGGAACTGCTCCGCTTCGTCACCGAGATGCGCGACATGCCCTCGCACCCCGCGCGCGGCGCCCTGGACCGCTTCCTCACCGACTTCGCCGCCGACCTCCAGTCCGACACCGACACCCGCGCGCGCGTCGAACGGCTCAAGCGGGAGGTGCTGGGGCGCGGCGAGGTGCAGGACCTGATCGCGTCCGCCTGGACCGCCGTGCGATCCATGATCGTCGCGGCGGCGGACGACGAGCGCAGTGAGCTACGGCTGCGGGTGCGGGCCGCGCTGCTGTCGCTGGGCGCGCGGATGGCGACCGAGCCGAAGGTGCAGGAGAAGGTCGACAGCTGGGTCGAGGGCGCCGCCGTGCACGTCGTCGGCACCTACCGCAAGGAGATCACCTCCCTCATCACCGACACCGTGGCCGGCTGGGACGCCGAGCACACCACCCGCAAGATCGAGGCTCACATCGGCCGGGACCTGCAGTTCATCCGGATCAACGGCACGGTCGTCGGCTCGCTGGCCGGACTGGTGATCTACGCCCTCTCCCGGGTGGTCGGCGCGTGATCCACGACTGATCACGGGCGGTTCAGGGCACCCGGTTCCCATTGTTCCGATGTGCCGATCCTCGACGAGGAGGGAGCCCATGAGCGCTGCCGAGGCCGCGACCGGCCGGACCATCACCACGGACATCCCCGCCAGACTCGACCGACTGCCCTGGTCCCGCTGGCACTGGACGATCGTCATCGGGCTGGGCACCGTATGGATCCTGGACGGCCTGGAGGTCACGGTCGTCGGGAACATCGCCAGCCGGCTGTCCGAGCCCGGCAGCGGGCTGTCCATCTCCTCCGGCCAGGTCACCGGCATCGCCGCCGCGCTCTACGTCGCCGGCGCCTGCATCGGCGCCCTCTTCTGGGGGCGCCTCACCGACCGGTTCGGCCGCAAGAAGCTGTTCATGATCACCCTGGCGGCGTACCTCGCGGCGACCGCGCTCACCGCGATCTCGTGGACGGCCTGGTGGTTCTTCCTGTTCCGGTTCCTCACCGGCTTCGGCATCGGCGGCGAGTACGCGGCGATCAACTCCGCGATCGACGAACTGATCCCGGCGAACTACCGCGGCCGGGTCGACCTCATCATCAACGGCAGCTTCTGGCTCGGCGCCGTCGGCGGCTCCCTGCTCTCCATCGTCGCCCTCAACACCGACCTGCTCGCCGAGAACCTCGGCTGGCGCCTGACGTTCGCCCTCGGCGCCGTCCTCGCCTCCGTCATCCTCCTCGTACGACGCCATGTGCCCGAGAGCCCACGGTGGCTGCTGATCCACGGCAGGGACCGGGAGGCCGAGGAGATCGTCACCGACATCGAACGCCAGGTCGAGGAGGCGAAGGGGGAACGGCTGCCCGCGCCCGAGGGCGAACTGGAGATCCACCAGCGCCACAGCATCAGCTTCATGGAGATCGCGAGCACGATCTTCCGCACCTACCCCAAGCGCGCCGTCCTCGGCTTCTCCCTCTTCATCGGCCAGGCCTTCCTCTACAACGCCATCACCTTCGGCTTCGGCGCCATCCTCACCAAGTTCTTCGACGTGCCCTCCGACCACACCGGCTACTACTTCGCCGTCATCGCCATCGGCAACTTCTGCGGCCCCCTGCTGCTCGGGCGCCTCTTCGACACGGTCGGCCGCCGCGTGATGATCTCCTCGACCTACCTGCTGTCGGGCGTCCTGCTCTTCATCACCGCCTGGCTGTTCGGCCAGGGCACGCTCAACGCCACCACCATGACCGCCTGCTGGTGCGCCGTCCTGTTCTTCGCGTCCGCCGGCGCCTCCAGCGCCTACCTCACGGTCTCCGAGATCTTCCCGATGGAGACCAGGGCCATGTCCATCGCCTTCTTCTACGCCCTCGGCACCGCCGCCGGCGGCATCAGCGGCCCTCTGCTCTTCGCCGACCTCACCAGCACCGGCAAGACCGGCGACACCGTCCTCGCCTTCTCCATCGGCGCGGCCCTCATGTGCGCGGCCGGGCTGGTCGCGGCGGCCCTCGCGGTCAAGGCCGAACGCCGCTCCCTGGAGGACATCGCCCGCCCCCTCACGGCGGCGGCCGGCAAGGCGAAGGCCGCGACCAAGGCCGCCCGCCCCGGCACCAGGTCCGGCGGCCCCACGGCACCCCCGGCCGGCAGCACGCCGTGACACGGGATACTGGCCCGCATGACGCGTTTGATCCTCGCCACCCGCAACGCCGGAAAGATCACCGAGCTGAGGGCCATCCTCGCCGACGCAGGCCTGCCGCACGAGCTGATCGGCGCCGACGCCTTCCCCGACATCCCCGACGTCAAGGAAACCGGCGTCACGTTCGCCGAGAACGCGCTGCTCAAGGCCCACGCCCTCGCCCAGGCGACCGGCCTGCCCGCGGTCGCGGACGACTCCGGCCTCTGCGTGGACGTCCTGAACGGCGCCCCCGGCATCTTCTCCGCCCGCTGGGCCGGCCGGCACGGCGACGACAAGGCCAACCTCGACCTGCTCCTCGCCCAGCTCTCCGACATCGCCGACCTCCACCGCGCGGCCCACTTCGCCTGCGCGGCGGCCCTCGCCCTCCCGGACGGCACGGAACGCGTCGTCGAGGGCCGGCTCCGCGGCACCCTCCGCCACGCCCCCACCGGCACGAACGGCTTCGGCTACGACCCGATCCTCCAGCCCGACGGCGAGATGCGCACCTGCGCGGAACTGACCCCGGAGGAAAAGAACGCGATCAGCCACCGCGGCAAGGCCTTCCGAGCCCTGGTACCAGCGGTGCGGGAACTGCTGGGCTGAGGCCCACCCACACGGGCCTCCAGGGGCCACAAGGGCTCACACGAAAACGGCCTGCGCATCGATCTTTCGATTCGCAGGCCGTTCATGTGCGGCGGAAGGGATTCGAACCCTCAAGCCCGGTCAGGGGCCACAGATCCTAAGTCTGCTGCGTCGCCATTGCGCCACCGCCGCCAGCGCCTGACATCGTACCGGGAGTCGGGAACCGTGGGGATCAGATCCCCAAGTCCTTGATCAGTTTGGCTACGTGGCCGGTTGCTCGGACGTTGTAGAGGGCGTGGGAGATCTTGCCCTCCTCGTCGACGATGATCGTGGAGCGGATGACGCCGAGGTAGGTCTTGCCGTAGTTCTTCTTCTCGCCGTAGGCGCCGTAGGACTCGGTGACCGTCTTCTCGGGATCGGCGAGGAGGGTGATGCGGAGGGATTCCTTGTCGCGGAACTTCGCCAGTTTCTCAGGGGCGTCCGGGGAGATGCCGATGACGTCGTAGCCGGCGGAGGCCAGGAGCTGGAGGTTGTCGGTGAAGTCGCAGGCCTGCTTGGTGCAGCCCGGGGTGAGGGCCGCGGGGTAGAAGTAGACGATGACCTTGCGGCCCTTGTGGTCCGACAGGGACACCTCGTTGCCGTCGGCGTCGGGGAGGGTGAAGGCCGGGGCCACGTCCCCGGGCTGGAGTCGCTCGCTCATCCGGCCAGGGTAACCGGGTCGACCGGGGGGCCTTGCGATGCGGTGGGGCGGGGAACTGACAGACTGTTCGTCAACAGCAGCAGAGACTTCGGAGGCCGTGCGGTGGCGGAGACGTCGGACACCAGAACACCGGCGCAGATCGAGGCGGACATCAGGCGCCGCCGTGAAGTGCTGGCCGAGACGCTCGACGAGATCGGGGTGCGGGTGCACCCGAAGACGATCGCCGGGGACGTCAAGGCGAAGGTCGTCGCCAATGTCGACCACACGGTTGGGCGCGCGTATGTGCAGGTCAACCGGGTGGTGAGTGAGGTCAGGGCGCAGTTCGTGGACGAGGAGGGCGCGCCGAGGATGGAGCGGGTCGTGCCGGTCGCGCTCATGGTCGTGGGCGTGGTGGGTCTGCTCGCCCTGGGGTCCCGGCGGCGCAGGGGCTGACGTCGGTGGCGTCGGTGGTGACCCGGTCGTCCGTGGACGGCGGCCGGGCAGGTAGGTTCGGGGCGTGAGCGCCAACAGAAACAGCACCCCCCATCACGACAAGCTGCCCATCCGGATGCTGCACGACCGGGTTCTCGTGCGGACGGAGACCGGTGAGGGCGAGCGGAGGTCGGGGGGCGGCATTCTGATTCCCGCGACCGCTGCGGTCGGCCGCCGGCTGGCCTGGGCCGAGGTCGTCGCGGTGGGGCAGAACGTGCGGACGGTGGAGCCCGGTGACCGGGTGTTGTTCGACCCGGAAGACCGGGCGGAGGTCGAGGTGCGCGGTGTGGCGTACGTGCTGATGCGCGAGCGCGATCTGCACGCGGTGGCCGCGGACCGCTTCGAGGGCTCGGAGGACTCCACCGGCCTGTATCTGTAAGCGGTGGTGGTGAGGGGCTGGTGACGGTTGTCACCAGCCCCTTTGCCGTTCGTTTGCTAGGTTCGAAGGAGCCCGACGAGACGCGCCGTACCGGGATGCCGCGGACACCGCGGACGCAGGCAAAGACGACGCGACCAGAAGAGTTGGCCGTCGTTCGTCTCGGAGGTTTCCGTGGCCTGGGTTCTGCTGGTCGTCGCCGGTTTGCTGGAAGTCGGCTGGTCGATAGGGATGAAGTACTCGGACGGGTTCACGCGGCTGGTGCCGAGCGTGCTCACCGGTGCCGGGATCGTCGCGAGCATGGTCCTGCTGTCGTACGCCGCCAGGTCCCTGCCCATCGGTACGGCCTACGGCGTGTGGGTGGGCATCGGCGCGGCCGGAGCGGCGGTGCTCGGCATGGTGGTACTCGGTGAGCCGGTCACCGCCGCCCGCGTGTTCTTCGTGTGCCTGCTGCTGGTCGCCGTGGTCGGTCTGAAGGCGACCTCGGGTCACTAGCCCGTGGGCAGCTGGCCTCCGGCGGTGTCGTTGCCGGCGTCTGTGTTGCCGCCGCTGGGCAGGTTGCCGCCGGTGGTGTCTCCTCCGGTGGTGGGGCCGCCGGTCGTTCCGCCGTTGCCGTTGCCCTGGGTGGTGCCGCCCGCGGCGTCGCCCTGGCCGGTGGTGGTGCCGCCGGTGGTGCCCTGGCCCGTGGTGGTGCCGCCGGTGGTGTCCTGGCCTCCGGTGGTCCCGCCGTTCGCCGGCGGGGTGCCGCCGGTGGTGGGGGCGCTGGGCGTGCCGCCGGTGGAGGGCGTGCCGGTGGTGCCGCCGTTGTCCTGGCCGGCGGTGCCGGGCTGGGCCGGGGGCTGGGAGGTGGGCGGCGCGGTCTGTTCGGCGCCGGGCTGGAGCTGCAGGTCGAAGTCGGTGACCGGCTTGTTCTTGAGCGCGGCGCGGGTGTACTGGGCCCAGATCTGGGTGGGCGGGCCGCCGCCGTTCATCCGGGGTACGCCCATGACGTGGTACAGCGACTTGTGCTGGGCGGTCACCGGGTCCTGGCCCATGACGGAGACGACGGTCGCGAGGTCGGGGGTGTAGCCCGCGAACCAGGCGGCCTTGTCCTCCTCGGCGGTGCCGGTCTTGCCCGCGGCGGGGCGGCCGACGGCCTGGGCGGCGGTGGCGGTGCCGTTGTCGACGACGCTCTTGAGGACGTTGGTGGTGGTGTCGGCGGCCTCGCGGCTGACGGCCTGCTTGTCCGTCCGCTGGGGCAGCTGGACGATGCTGCCCTCCTTGGTGACCTTCTTGACCATGGTGTACGTGCCGTGCCTGCCGTGGTTGGCGAGCGTGGCGTAGGCCTCGGCCATGTGCAGGACGCCGGCGGTGTTGGTGCCGAGCGCGATCGACGGGGACGGGTAGAGGTCCTGGGTGTCGGCGGGGATGCCGAGGTCCACGGCGGTCTGCTTGACCTTGTCGGGGCCGACGTCGGCTGCCATCTGCGCGTACACCGCGTTGACCGACAGGTCGGTGGCCTTGCGGACGGTGATGTCGCCGTACGACTGCTGGTCCTCGTTCTCAGGGCCGTACGGTGTACCGCTCCAGCCCTGGACCACGCGCTTGTTGGTGCCGTCGTAGTAGGTGTTCGGGGTGATCGTCTGCCCGTCCTGCGTGGTCGAGCCGTTCTGCAGGGCGGAGGCGAGCACGATCGGCTTGAAGGTGGAGCCGACCTGGAAGTCCTCGCGGGTCGCGCCGTTCGTGTACTGCTTCACGTAGTCGATGCCGCCGTACATGGCGACGACCTGGCCGGTCTTGGGGTCGACGGAGGCGCCGCCCGCGCGGACGTACTTGTCGGCCTGGTTGTTCTTCTTGTCCAGCTTGGACATCAGCTGGTCGTCGACCGCCTTGACGAAGGCGTTCTGCTTGTCCTTCTGGAAGGTGGTGGTGATGCGGTAGCCGCCGGCCTCCAGCTCGTCGGCGGTGACGATCTTGTTGCTGATCAGGTAGTTCTTGACCGCGTCGACGAGGTAGCCGCGCTGGCCGGACAGGTTGGTGGAGAGTGTCTGCTCCTTGGGCATGGGGAACTTCATGCCGGCCCGCTGGGAGGGGCTGAGCCAGTTCTTCTTGACCATGCCGTCCAGGACGTAGTTCCAGCGGGCGACGGCGGCGGCCTTGTTCTCGGGGTGGGCGATGACGTCGTACTCGCTCGGCGCGTTGACGAGGGCCGCGAGGTAGGCGGCGCGGGCCGGGTCGAGGTCGGCGGCGTCCTTGCCGTAGTAGGCCTGGGCGGCGGCCTGGATGCCGTAGGCGCCGCGGCCGAAGTAGCTGGTGTTGAGGTAGCCCTCGAGGATCTCGTCCTTGGACTTCTCGCGGTCGAGCTTGATCGCGATGAAGAATTCCTTGGCCTTGCGGGTGAGGGTCTGCTCCTGGCCCAGGTAGTAGTTCTTCACGTACTGCTGGGTGATCGTCGAGCCGGACTGCTTGCCCTTGCCGGTGGCGGTGTTCCAGCCGGCGCGGAGCATGGCCTTGGGGTCGACGGCGGACTCGGTGTAGAAGTCGCGGTCCTCGGCGGCCAGTACGGCGTGCTGGGCGTCCTTGGAGATCTCGGCGAGGCCGACGTTCTCGCGGTTGACCTGGCTGTCGCGGGTGTCGCGGGCGAGCTGGGAGCCGTCGGCGTAGAGGTAGACGTTGCTCTGCTTGGTGGCGAGGGCGTTGGCGGTCGGGATCTTCACGAGGGAGTAGCCGAGGAAGAACAGGCCGATGACCAGCATGACGCCGATGACGAAGGTGCCGAGGACCATGCGCCAGGTGGGGATGATGCGCCGCCAGCCGGTGCGCTTGCGCCGCTTGGGCTTCTTGGGCCCCTTGCCGCCGCCGGCGGAGGCGGGTGCGGGGGCGGGGGCTGCGGGGTCCGCCGGGTTCCCGTTCCGGCTCGCATTCGCGTTCGGGTTCCCGTTCCGGTTCGCGTTCGGGTTCTGCCCGGGGGCGTGTTCGGGGGTGCCCGTGGTGTTGCGGGTGCTCCGGGCCGCGGCCGCGCGGGCCGCGCGCGCGGCGGCGGGACTCGCGAGGCCGGCGGCGGCTGAGGCGTCCTTGACGCGCCCGAGGACATGCGTGGTCTCGGCCGCGGGAGCTTGCGCGCCCGGCGTGGCCGACGGCGCGTCCGTGTCCTTGATCCGCCGCAGCACCTGTGTCGACTCGGCCGCCGGGGCCTCCTCGCCGGGCTTCGCGGCCTTGGCGTCCTTCGGGGACTTCGGGGGCTTCGCGGACTGCGCGGACTGCGCGGACTGCGCGCCCGTGCCGTCCCCGGCGTCGACCCGCCGAAGCACCTGGGTCGTCTCAGGGGCCGGGCCGGGGTGCTTGCCCGGGGCGGTGCCGGAGCCCTTGCCCGGGGCCTGTGCGGCGTCCTTGCCCGGAGCCTGGGCCGAAGCCCGGTCCGGGCCCTGCCCCTCGCCCTTTTCACCCGTTCGGCGCAGCTCGACGTCCCCGCTCCCGGGCGAGGCCGGCGCGGGCGTGCTCTGCTCGTGGGCCCCCGCTCCCCCGGGCCCCTCGGCGGCCTGCGGTTCCGTCGGCGGGCCGCTCTGGTGCTGCGGCTGCGGCTCGTCGGTCATGTCGTGCACGGACTCCTGTTTCGCGTCGTACGTTCCGGTACGCCTCGTACGCCTTCTGCGCCCCCAGTTAGAGACTCTCGCACCCGGCGTTCCGTTCCCGGATTCGGGCACGCTTCGGCAACGGAAAACGCGTGGCCCGCCGGCCGGCCCGGGGACTAGGCTCCTGCGCTTCGGTGTCGAGCGGTCCTGGAGGTCGGTTGGCGTGGGTGCGGGACGGTTGTACGTGGCCGTCGCTGCGGGGGGATTCCGACGGTACGCGACGTATCGGGTGGCGACGGCGGCAGGGGTGTTCACCAACACGGTGTTCGGGCTGATCCTCGTGTACGTCTATCTCGCTCTGTGGGACACCCGGCCGCACCTCGGCGGGTACGACGAGGCGCAGGCCGTGACGTACGTGTGGCTGGGGCAGGCGTTCCTGTCGACGCTGGCGATCGGCGGCGGTGGCGTCGAGGACGAGCTGATGGAACGCATCCGTACGGGGGACGTGGCGATCGACCTGTATCGCCCGGCCGACCTGCAACTGTGGTGGCTGGCGGCCGATCTGGGGCGGGCGTTCTTCCAGCTGCTGGGCCGGGGTCTGATCCCCTTCGTGTTCGGGTCGCTGTGCTTCCCGGTGTCCCTGCCGACGGCCCCCGGCAGGTGGGCGGCGTTCGCCGTCACGGTGCTGCTGGCGATGCTGGTCGGTTTCGGCATCCGGTATCTGGTGGCGCTGAGCACGTTCTGGTTGCTGGACGGGTCGGGAGTGACGCATATCGCATGGTTCACCGGATATTTCTGCTCGGGCATGCTGCTCCCGCTGAACGTGTTCCCGGGCGCGCTGGGGGACGTCGTACGGCTGCTGCCGTGGTCGTCGCTGCTGCAGGGGCCGGCGGACGTGCTGCTGGGGCGGGCGGATCCGGTGGGGACGGTGGTGTTCCAGGGGGTGTGGGCGGTGGCGCTGCTGGGTGCCGGGCGGCTGCTGCAGTCGGTGGCGACGCGCAGGGTGGTGGTGCAGGGTGGCTGAGGCCGGCGGGGCCCGGGCGGGCGGCGGGGTGCGGGACGGGGTCCGTGCCTATGTGCTGATCGCGGGGATGTGGATCCGGTCGACGATGACCTACCGGGCCTCTTTCGCCATGACCACGTTCGGGAACTTCACGGCGACGTTCCTGGACTTCGTGGCGATCATGCTGATGTTCTCGCGGGTCGACGCGCTCGGTGGCTACTCGCTGCCGGAGGTGGCGTTCCTGTACGGGCTGTCGGGGGTGTCGTTCGGGCTGGCGGATCTGGTGATCGGGTCGATGGAGCGGCTGGGGCGGCGGGTGCGGGACGGCACGCTGGACACGCTGCTGGTGCGGCCGGCGCCGGTGCTGGCGCAGGTGGCCGCGGACCGGTTCGCGCTGCGCAGGCTGGGGCGGCTGACGCAGGGGTCGCTGGTGCTGGGCTGGTCGCTGGCGCACGTGGACATCGACTGGACGGCGTCGAAGGTGCTGCTGATGCCGGTGATGCTGCTGAGCGGCTGCGGGATCTTCTGCGCGGTGTTCGTGGCGGGCGCGGCGTTCCAGTTCGCGGCGCAGGACGCCTCGGAGGTGCAGAACGCGTTCACGTACGGGGGTACGACGCTGTTGCAGTATCCGCCGACGCTGTTCGCCAAGGAGCTGGTGCGCGGGGTGACGTTCGTGCTGCCGCTGGCCTTCGTCAACTGGCTGCCGGCGGCGTACGTGCTGGGGCGGCCGTATCCGCTGGGGCTGCCGGGGTGGGCGGCGTTCACCTCTCCGCTGGTCGCGGTGGTGTGCGGGGCGCTGGCGGGGCTGGCGTGGCGCGCGGGTCTTCGTTCTTACCGGAGTACAGGGAGCTGACGGGTGACGGACGTGGCGGATGTGGCCGGTGTCGCGGAGGTGGCGGACGGCGGCGGGTTCATCGAGCTGGACGGGGTGGAGAAGGTCTTCGAGGTGCGCAAGAAGACCGGGTTCCTGAAGCGGGAGCGGCGCGAGGTGCGGGCGGTGGACTCGATCTCGTTCGCGGTGCCGCGCGGCGAGATGGTGGGGTACATCGGGCCGAACGGCGCGGGGAAGTCGACGACGATCAAGATGCTGACGGGGATCCTGACGCCGAGCGGTGGCCGGGTGCGGGTGGCGGGGATCGACCCGTCGCGGGAGCGGGTGCGGCTGGCGCACCGGATCGGGGTGGTGTTCGGGCAGCGTACGACGCTGTGGTGGGACCTGCCGTTGATCGACTCCTACCGGCTGGCGCACCGCATGTACCGCATCCCGGACGCCCGTTACCGCGCGAACCTGGAGCGGCTGGTCGAACTGCTGGACCTGGGCGGGCTGTTGGACGTGCCGGTGCGGCAGTTGTCGTTGGGGCAGCGGATGCGGGGGGACATCGCGGCGGCGCTGCTGCACGATCCGGAGGTGCTGTACCTGGACGAGCCGACGATCGGGCTCGACGTGGTGTCGAAGGTGCGGGTGCGGGACTTCCTGCGGGAGTTGAACGCCGAGCGGGGTACGACGGTGCTGCTGACCACTCATGATCTGCAGGACATCGAGCAGTTGTGCTCGCGGGTGATGGTCATCGACCACGGCCGGCTGGTGTACGACGGTCCGCTCGCGGGGCTGCACGAGGCCGGGGAGAGCGAGCGGACGCTGGTGGTGGACCTGGAGCGGGAGTTGCCGCCGATCGAGGTGCCGTCGGCGCGGGTGGTGCGGGTGGAGGGGGCGCGGCAGTGGCTGGCGTTCCCGGCGGGGCAGTCGGCGGCGCCGGTGGTGGCGGCGGTGGCGGCCGGGTATCCCCTGGTGGACCTTTCGGTGCGGGAGCCGGACATCGAGGCGGTCATCGCGCGGATGTACGCGGGGCAGGCGGTGCGGTAGCGGTGCGGTATCGGTGCCGTAGGGGTGGTCGAGGCTGGGCCGCGGCCGTCGGTGATGGCTAGGCTGCTGTCATGACCGACGACGCGAACCCCGACCTCCGAGCCTCCGACGCCGACCGGGAGCGGGTCGCCGAGGTGCTCAGGGACGCCCTCGCCGAGGGGCGGCTGGACATGGCGGAGTTCGAGGAGCGGCTGGAGGGGGCGTACCGGGCGCGTACGTACGGGGAGTTGGCGCCGCTCACGCGTGATCTGCCGGTGTCCGGGGCGGGGTCCACGCCGGCGGTGTCCTTCGTGAAGGAGCCGGCGGAGCCCGCGGTGCGGGGTGGGTGGACGGGGCGGATCGTCGGCGGCGAGGGGTCGTCCTCGGGGGCGGTCGCGATCATGTCGGGGTTCCAGCGGAAGGGGCGCTGGACGGTTCCGAAGCGGTTCACGTGCTTCGCGTTCTGGGGCGGCGGGGAGATCGATCTGCGCGAGGCGGACTTCGTGGACCGGGAGGTCGAGATCAACTGCATCTCGATCATGGGCGGGATGCAGGTGATCGTGCCGCCGGGGGTCGAGGTCGTGGTGCGCGGGTTCGGGGTGATGGGCGGGTTCGACCATCCCGGCGGGGACGATCAGGCCGGTCCGGGCGCTCCGCGGGTCATCATCGGGGGGTTCGCCTTCTGGGGCGGGGTCGGGGTCGACCGGAAGGTCACGCGGGCGGAGCGGCAGCGGCTGAAGGAGTTGCGCCGGCAGGAGGGGCTGGACGCCGGGTCCCCTCGCCCCGAGCTGTTTGCCTCCCGGCATGAGCGACGGTACGACCGGCATGAGCACCGCGAGCTTCGCGAGGAGCGACGCGAGGAGCGACGCCGGCGCCGGGGGTACTGAGGGCGCGCTGCGGGGTGCGGGTACGTGGTGCCTTGTCGCGCAGTTCCCCGCGCCCCTGAGCAGGTGCCTGGCTGAGCACCGTCGCCATCCGCGGGCGCGCCGTGGCCTTTCGCGCAGTTCCCCGCGCCCCTGAGCAGGTGCCTGGCTGAGCGCCGTCGCCATCCGCGGGTGCGCCGTGACCCAGGGGTGGTCGCGCCCCTCAGGGGCGCGGGGAACTGCGCGAAAAGGTCAGTTGGGCGGAGCTGACTGCGGTCAGGGGGTGCAGACCTTTGTTAGTTCGCCTGCGGCGTCTGTTACTGGGCCTACGTCGGGGGTTTTGTCGCCGTTGCGGACGGCCGTGCGGACGTGGGAGACGGCCTGCTGGACGTGGTCGACCGCCTTGTTGACGTCCGCGTCGTCCGTCTTGTCGCTGATCTTCTTGAGGTTGTGCTCGATGTCGTCGAGCGACGCGTCCGTCTGGGACGGATCGTTCGCCGCGTTCTCCACCGCCTGCTGGAGGCTGGTGACGCTGTCGGCTATCGAGTCGGCGGTCTGGACGCAGTCCAGGGCCTTGTTGACGCTGTCGCAGCCGGCCGTGAGGCCGATGCTGAGGACGGCGGCGGCCGCTGCGGCGGCGATGGCGGTCGTACGGCCTCGGCGTCGGCGTCGGATGGCGGCCATGGTGGTGTTCCTCCCCTGACAACGGATGGCAGGGCGCACGGTGGTGGTCCGTGCGCCCGTATCCATAGGACGCCGGGGAAGTCGGCGGGGTTGCCCCCGCCCACCCGCCTCTTTGGGGCGCCCTTTACTTTTCGAGCGTGGCCGCCAGGGCCGCCTGCTGGATGGTGGCCAGGTCGGTGCAGCCGGCCACGGCGAGGTCCAGCAGGGAGTTGAGTTCGTCGCGGGCGAACGGCTCGGCCTCGGCGGTGCCCTGGACCTCGACGAAGCGGCCGTCACCGGTGCAGACGACGTTCATGTCGGTGTCGGCGCGCACGTCCTCCTCGTAGCAGAGGTCGAGCAGCGGGACGCCGCCGACGATGCCGACGGAGACGGCGGAGACGGTGCCGGTGAGGGGCTGCCGGGAGGCCTTGATCAGCTTCTTGCCGCGGGCCCAGGCGACGGCGTCGGCGAGGGCGACGTACGCGCCGGTGATGGCGGCCGTGCGGGTGCCGCCGTCGGCCTGGAGGACGTCGCAGTCGAGGACGATGGTGTTCTCGCCGAGCGCCTTGTAGTCGATGACGGCGCGCAGGGAGCGGCCGATGAGGCGGGAGATCTCGTGGGTGCGGCCCCCGATCTTGCCGCGGACGGACTCGCGGTCGCCGCGGGTGTTGGTGGAGCGGGGCAGCATGGCGTACTCGGCGGTGACCCAGCCCTCGCCGCTGCCCTTGCGCCAGCGCGGGACGCCTTCGGTGACGGAGGCGGTGCAGAAGACCTTCGTGTCGCCGAAGGAGACGAGGACGGAGCCCTCGGCGTGCTTGCTCCAGCCGCGTTCGATGGTGACGGGGCGGAGCTGTTCGGGGGTGCGGCCGTCGATTCGAGACATGGTGCCGAGCCTATAGGGAGTGCCGGAAGGGGCTCCTCCCGCATCGGGAAGAGCCCCTCCAAAGTGAAGCGGCGTGGTGAACCGGCATGGTGAACCGGCGAAGCTCACATCATGTCTTCGATGTCCGCCGCGATCGGGTCGGCGTCGGTGCCGATGACGACCTGGATGGCGGTGCCCATCTTGACGACGCCGTGGGCGCCGGCCGCCTTCAGGGCGGCGTCGTCGACCAGCGAGGGGTCCTTGACCTCGGTGCGGAGCCGGGTGATGCAGCCCTCGACCTCTTCGATGTTGTCGAGTCCGCCGAGCCCGGCGACGATCTTCTCAGCCTTGCTGGCCATGTTCCTTCTCCCTGGTCCGAACCGGTTTGTGGCAGTAACCCACAGTTGGCCCAACTTTGCGAGCGGTCGTGCCGTACGCGCCGCATGATGGCGATCACAGGCGATCACAGCAGTGGAACCGTCCGCCGACTGGTCTACACCACCGTGGGGACGGTCGCCAAACCGCGTCCGGGCCGAGCGGGTCGGGAGGACACCCATGAGCGCCGACAGCGCCGACGCCGGAGCGGCCGGCCGCCCGGCCGGTCCCCTGCGGGAGCACTGGAACCGCTGGTTCCAGGGGCTGCAGAAGATGGGCCGGAGCCTGCAGCTGCCCATCGCGGTGCTGCCGGCGGCGGGCATCCTGAACCGGCTGGGCCAGCCCGACGTGTTCGGGTCGGACGGGCTGGGCTGGACCGACGTGTCCCGGGTGATGAAGGGCGCGGGCGGCGCGCTGCTCGACGGTTCCCTCGGCCTGCCCCTGCTCTTCTGCGTAGGTGTCGCGATCGGCATGGCCCGCAAGGCGGACGGCTCGACGGCGCTCGCGGCGGTGGTGGGCTTCCTCGTCTACTACAACGTCCTGCACCAGTTCCCGGAGGCCTGCCCGGGCGGGTCGCAGGCGGTGCCGGACATCGGCTGCCAGGTCAGCGTCGGCGCGGGCATCGGCGCGGTGACGCCGTTCACGTTCCAGAATCCCGGGGTGTTCGGCGGCATCGTCATGGGGCTGCTGTCGGCCTTCTTCTGGGCCCGTTTCCACCGGACCCGGCTGGTGGACTGGCTCGGCTTCTTCAACGGCCGCCGACTGGTCCCGATCATCATGGCGTTCGTCGCGATCGCGTTCGCCGCGCTGTGCCTGTGGGTGTGGCCGCCGATCGGCGACGGCCTGGAGAGCTTCAGCAAGTGGCTGCGGGACGCGGGCGCCTGGGGGGCCGGCATCTTCGGCGTCGCCAACCGCGCGCTGCTCGTCATCGGGCTGCACCAGTTCCTGAACGTGCCCATCTGGTTCCAGTTCGGCACGTACACGCCGCCGGGCGGCAAGCCGGTGCACGGCGACATCAACATGTTCCTGGCGGGCGACCCGCACGCCGGGCAGTTCACCTCGGGGTTCTTCCCGATCATGATGTTCGCGCTGCCGGCGGCCGCGCTGGCGATCACGCACTGTGCGCGCCCGGACCGGCGCAAGGAGGTCGGCGGGCTGATGCTCTCGGTGGCCCTGACCTCGTTCGTGACCGGCATCACCGAGCCGATCGAGTACTCGTTCCTGTTCATCGCACCGCTGCTGTACGCCGTCCACGCCGTGCTCACGGGGGTGTCGATGGCGGTGACCTGGGCGCTCGGGGTGCACGACGGGTTCAGCTTCTCCGCCGGGCTCATCGACTACGTCATCAACTGGAACCTGGCGACCAAGCCCTGGGCCATCGTCCCGATCGGGCTGTGCTTCGCCGTCGTCTACTACGCGGTGTTCCGGTTCGCGATCACGAAGTTCGATCTGAAGACGCCCGGGCGGGAGCCGCGGGACGAGGTCGAGGACGTCACCAAGAGCTGATCTCCGGGCCCTCGCGGGCCCCTTGAGCGGGCCTCGGACCGACACGAAAAGTAGCGATTCCGTCGCAGGAATCGTGGGTTCCTTATGCCACCTTCATCGTGCTACAACAGGTCTACACCACTGAGTGGTGTAGACCACCACCCGATGGAGGACGTATGACCACCGCCACCGCGCCGTCCACGGCGGCCCCTCAGAAGAAGAGGGGATCCGGCCTGTTCCAGGGCCTGCAGAAGGTCGGCCGCAGCCTGCAGCTCCCGATCGCCGTGCTGCCGGCGGCGGGCATCCTGATGCGGCTCGGCCAGCCCGACGTCCAGGCGAAGCTGCACCTGCCCACCGACGTCGCGAAGGTGTTCGCCGGGGCCGGCGGCATCCTGTTCGACAGCTCCTTCGGGCTCCCCCTCCTGTTCTGCATAGGCGTGGCCATCGGCTTCGCGAAGAAGGCCGACGGCTCGACGGCGCTCGCGGCCGTGGTCGCGTTCCTCACCTACTATGCCGTGATCCACCAGTTCCCCATCAAGGAGGGTCACGAGGGCGCGACGTACACGCCCGTCGCACCCTTCGGAGGGTTCTGGCAGAAGGGGCACGAGGCCGCCACGGCCGCCACGTTCCAGAACCCGGGTGTGCTCGGCGGCATCATCATCGGTCTGCTGACCGCCGTGCTGTGGCAGCGCTACCACCGCAAGAAGCTCGTCGACTGGCTGGGCTTCTTCAACGGCCGCCGTCTGGTCCCGATCATCACGGCCGCCGTCGGTGCCGCCCTCGGTGTCCTGGTCGTCCTCGGCTGGCAGCCCATCGGTGACGTGATCACCAACTTCGGCGAGTGGATGACCGGCCTCGGCTCCGTCGGCGCGGCCCTCTTCGGTCTCATCAACCGCGCGCTGATCCCCATCGGCATGCACCAGTTCGTCAACTCCGTGGCCTGGTTCCAGATCGGCGACTACACCAACTCCGCCGGCACCGTCTTCCACGGCGACCTGCCGCGCTTCTTCGCGGGCGACCCGCACGCGGGCATGTTCATGACCGGCTTCTTCCCGATCATGATGTTCGGTCTGCCGGCGGCGGCCCTCGCCATGGCCCACTCCGCCCGGCCCGAGCGCCGCAAGGCCGTCCTCGGCATGATGACGTCGCTGGCCCTGACCTCGTTCATCACCGGCGTGACCGAGCCGATCGAGTTCTCGTTCATGTTCATCGCGCCGCTGCTCTACGCGATCCACGCGGTCCTCACCGCGCTGTCCATGGCGGTCACCTGGGCCCTCGGCATCCACATGGGCTTCAGCTTCTCCGCCGGTCTGACCGACGTGCTCATCAACTGGGGTATCTCCACCAAGCCGTGGCTGATGATCCCGGTGGGCCTGGTCTTCGGCGTCATCTACTACGTCGTCTTCCGGTTCGCCATCGTCAAGTTCAACATCCCCACCCCGGGCCGGGAGCCCGAGGAGGAGGTCGAGGACCTCACCAAGGCGTGAGGTACCGCCGCAGGGCAGAAGCAAGGCCCCGGAACCCGAGTGCGTCGGGCTCCGGGGCCTTCGCCGTCGCAGGACGGGGGCCGGACTCAGATCTCGTACGACTGCCTCGGTGCCGCCAGGTCCACCGGGCCGGCGAAGACCTCGCGGGCGTCGCGGAGGTTGACCCGCGGGTCGGTCCACGGGGGGATGTGGGTGAGGACCAGGCGGCGGGCGCCCGCGCGGGCCGCCGCCTCACCCGCCTCGCGGCCGTTGAGATGCAGGTCGGGGATGTTCTCCTTGCCGTGCGTGAACGCGGCCTCGCACAGGAACAGGTCCGTGTCGCGGGCCAGCGTCCCCAGCGCCTCGGTGACCCCCGTGTCGCCGGAGTAGGCGAGGGACTTCCCGCCGTGCTCGACCCGGATGCCGTACGCCTCCACGGGGTGGCGGACCCGCTCGGTGTGCACCGTGAACGGGCCGATCTCGAACGTCGACGGCTTGACCGTGTGGAAGTCGAAGACCTCGCTCATCGAGGAGGCGCTGGGGGTGTCGGCGTAGGCCGTGGTGAGGCGGTGCTCGGTGCCCTCGGGGCCGTAGACAGGGAGGGGGTCGCAGGGGCCGCCGTCGTGGCGGTAGTAGCGGGCGACGAAGTACCCGAGCATGTCGATGCAGTGATCGGCGTGCAGATGGCTGAGGAAGATCGCGTCGAGGTCGTAGAGACCGCAGTGGCGCTGGAGCTCGCCGAGGGCGCCGTTGCCCATGTCGAGCAGCAGCCGGAAGCCGTCGGCCTCGACGAGGTAGCTCGAGCAGGCCGATTCCGCGGACGGGAACGACCCCGAGCAGCCGACGACGGTGAGCTTCATGAAGCAGAAACCTCCGTGGCGGAAACCATTGGGCGCGGTGCGCGACAAGTGGTGCGAAGGGAGCGGGGCGGGGGTGACGAGGGGTCGTACGGGGTTCGTCGAGCGTAAGGCGCAAAAGGGCCGGTCGCTCCTCTGCCAGGGGCCGTTGTGGGCGAACTCACCTGTGCTGTCACCGGTTCGGCTGGACCGGGGGCGCAACAGGATTGAAGGAGGGCGCGCAATGCGCGGCGTGCGCCGGTACCGTCGTCCGTATGGACACGTCATGGTGGCTGGCGCTCGCGGCGGTGGTGCTGCTCGCCCTGGTCGCCACGCTCGTGGACGGCTGGGGGCGCGGGCACCGGCGGTCCCGGCGGTGGCGCCGGCGGCACGGGCGGTCCGAGGGGGCCGAGGCGGCGGCACGGCCCCATCCGGGTGACATCTGGTGGGCGAACGTGCCCTACGAGGACCACGTGGGTGTCGCCAAGGACCGGCCCTGCCTGGTGCTGGCGGTGCGTGGCAACCGGGCGACGGTCGCGAAGATCACGAGCAAGTACCACGACGAGCGCTCGGGGGTGATCCCGTTGCCGCCCGGCGCGGTCGGTGACGCCCAGGGCCGCCCCAGCTTCCTGCGCACCGACGAGCTGCGCGAGGTCCCTGTCGGGGACTTCCGTCGGCGGGTGGGTGTGGTTGATCCGGTTTTGTGGGATCAGGTGCGACACCTGGCCGGGTGAGCGGTATTTGTTTGTCTGCGGCTGCATCGTGGCTTGTCGCGCAGTTCCCCGCGCCCCTTCGGGCGCTCAGCTCACCCTCACTGTCACCGTCCAGTTCTGGATGCCCTTGCAGGAGACCGCGCCCGGTGTCGTGGGCTGGGCGCACAGGGGGCGGGAGGACTCCAGTTTCACCGTGCCGGAGGCCGTCGCGCGCCAGGCGCCGGAGGCGTCGCCCGGTCGGAGGACGATGCCGGCGTTGATGGCTTCCAGGCCCTTGCCCTGCACGGAGACCGGCTTCCAGGGGCGGGCCTTGGTGCCGTCGAGGGTGAGGCGCAGCTCGTCGCCCTTGGACAGGCAAACGGTACGGCCGTTGTCGGCGGCCGTCAGCTGTCCCTTGGCGGTACAGCCGGTCGGGGTGGAGGACACCGTGCCGCCGTTACCGGAGTGGCCCGCGGACGTGCCGGACTTCTCGGAGCCGCAGCCGGCCAGGAGGAGCGTCGCCGCGAGGGCGACGGCGGTGGTGCCGACGGGGAGCGCTGTCCGTGTCGTACGGCGCATGGGGACCGCCTTTCGGTACAGGGCCGGACGACCGGCCTGGTGCTGATGTGACGTGTCAGCGGCGCCGGCGGATCCCGCTCACAGCCCCCGAAACGGAATGATCCCGCGCGCGGAAGGCCTCCGCGCGCGGGATCACCGGGTGGTGCGGGTCAGCTGGTCGTGACGGCGGTGTCGTCGACGACGAAGCTGGTCTGCAGGGAGGAGTCCTCGGTCCCGCTGAACTTCAGGGTGACCGTCTGGCCCGCGAAGGCGGACAGGTCGAAGGACTTCTGCGCGTAACCGGAGGCGGCGTCCAGGTTGGAGTAGGTCGCCAGAGTGGTCGAACCGGCGGTGACCTTCAGCTTGTCGTACGCGCTGCCGGAGGTCGACTCGTTGGTGTCGATGTGCAGGTAGAACGTCACCTTGGCGGTGCAGCCGGCCGGGATCGTCACCGACTGGGACACGGTGTCGGTGTGGGTGCTGCCGTAGCCGTCCATCCACGCCTTGTAGGAGCCGCTGTGGGCGGCCTCACCGGAGTCGTTGGTGATGACGCCGCTGGTGGCGCTCCAGCCGGTGCTGCCGGACTCGAAGCCCGGGTTGGTGAGCAGCTGGGCGGAGGTGCAGGTGCCGCCCGAGGTGCCGACGGTCCAGGTGAAGGAGGTCGCGCCGGTGGCGCCGGTGGAGTCCTTCGCGGTGACAGTGACCTGGTAGGTGCCGGCGGTGGAGGCGGTGCCGGAGATCAGGCCGGTGGAGCTGTTGATGGACAGGCCGGTCGGCAGGCCGGTGGCGCTGTAGGTCAGGGCCGCGCCGGCGCTGTCGCTGGCGTGGATCTGCAGGCTGGCGGAGCCGCCCGTGGTGGTGGACTGGCTGCCCGGGTTGGTCACGGAGACCGTGTTGCCCGTGCTGCCGCCGCCGGCGGTGAAGGCGGCGGTGCCGTTGGGGGTGCCCCAGCCGGTCGGGCCGTCGTAGCCGGTGCGGGCGGTGCAGAAGTAGGACGTGGAGCAGGAGCCGTTGTTGCCGCTCGTCACGTCGAACAGGTTGCTGGTGTGGGCGTAGGGGTACTTCGCCGGGTAGTCGCTGCTGCCCGGGGTGCCCGCGAGGGCGTAGACGCCGGCGACGAGCGGGGCGGAGGCGCTGGTGCCGCCGTAGACCGCCCAGCCGGAGCCGCCGTAGGTGTCGTAGACCGCCACACCGGTCGCCGGGTCGGCGACCGCGGAGACGTCGGCCTCCATGCGCTTGGAGCAGCCCGTGTCCGTCTGCCAGCTCGGCTTCGGGTCGTAGGCGGAGCAGCCGGAGCCGGTGCCCTCGGTGGAGTTGGTGTGCCAGACGGACTCCGACCAGCCGCGGGAGTTCGAAGCGGTGCTCAGCGCGGTGCCGCCGACGGCGGTCACGTACTGGGAGGTCGCCGGGTACTCGGCGCCGTAGGCGGAGTCGCCCGCGGAGACCGTGATGGCCACGCCCGGGTGGTTGAAGTACTGCTGGTCCTCGGACGTCTGGCTGGACGCCTCGTCGCCGCCCCAGCTGTTGGAGACGATCTTGGCGCCCTGCGAGACGGCCTGGTTCTCGGCGATGCCGAGGTCCGTGTCGTTCGCCGAGTCGGCCTCGACCAGGACGATGTGGCAGTTCGGGCAGGTGGCGCTGACCATGTCGAGGTCGAGCGCCTCCTCACCGGCCCAACCCGAGTCGTTGGTGGGGAGGTTGGTGGTGGAGCCGGTCTGGCTGACCTGCTTGAAGCAGCCGTTGGCCTTGGTGCAGGAGGACAGGCCGTAGGTCGAGCGGTACGTCGCCAGGTCCGACTCCGCGTTGGGGTCGTTGTAGGCGTCGACGATCGCGACCGTCATGCCCGAACCACCCGTGGAGGGCAGCTTGTAGGCGTCGTGCAGGTTGGCCGGGGAGAGCCCGGAGGGGGTGGCGGCCGCGGCGGCGAGCGCCGAGGCGAGGTGCTGCTTGATGTCGGTGCGGCGCTGCGCGAAGCAGGACGCGTGGCCGGGCTCGGCGGTGGCGCACAGGTGCTGGGTGGGCACCTTCTGGCCGGCCTTGCCCGTGGTGTGGAAGGTCTGACGCTTGGGGTCGGTCAGGGCCTTCGCGTTCTGCGCCGCGTGCGTGGTGGTGTGGGCGGCGGTCTGTGCCGTGACCGGCGTGGCACCCGCTACGGGTGCGGCGGCGAAACCGGCGACGGTGAGACCGAGGGCCGGGACGGCGACGGCGACGAGCTTGCGCAGACGGGGTCTGCGCCCGCTCGGGCGTGACTCACGCATGGGGTACTGCCTCCGTGGAAGTGGGGATTCGCAGCTGGAAGGGCAGCCCGTGACACGCGCGTAGCGGCGGCGAGACCGCGCAGGTCATGAGCATGACACTCACAGGCCCCTGCCCGCCGACCTCGTGGAGTGAGGGTGACATGACAGGGTGCGGGAGGAACGTAGCCCTGGCCCGAGCGTTACCGGCAGTACCGGACGCAATTCTTTGCCCGGCCAT
Source organism: Streptomyces sp. L2 (assembly GCF_004124325.1). Lineage (NCBI taxonomy): Bacteria > Bacillati > Actinomycetota > Actinomycetes > Kitasatosporales > Streptomycetaceae > Streptomyces > Streptomyces sp. L2. The sequence goes on along the minus strand of NZ_QBDT01000001.1, from coordinate 4,995,717 downwards.
AGGATTCGCGTGACCCCCTCATTGGAGGGGGTTGGCGAGAACCGAGAACTACGCCCGAGGCACTGCGGCTGCGGTGCTACGCCCGCAGCTGCTGCACCCGAGCCCCTACGCCCAGAGCTGGCCCTGGAGGGTCTCGATGGCCTCTTCCGTCGTGGCGGCCGTGTAGACGCCGGTGGAGAGGTACTTCCAGCCGCCGTCGGCGACGACGAAGGCGATGTCGGCGCTCTCGCCGGCCTTCAGCGCCTTGTTGCCGACGCCGATCGCCGCGTGCAGGGCGGCACCGGTGGAGACGCCCGCGAAGATGCCCTCCTGCTGGAGGAGTTCACGGGTGCGGGTGACCGCGTCCGCGGAGCCCACGGAGTAGCGGGTGGTGAGGACCGAGGCGTCGTACAGCTCGGGGACGAAGCCCTCGTCGAGGTTGCGCAGGCCGTACACCAGGTCGTCGTAGCGCGGTTCCGCGGCGACGATTCTGACGTCCGGCTTGTTCTCGCGCAGGTAGCGGCCGACGCCCATCAGGGTGCCGGTCGTGCCGAGGCCCGCGACGAAGTGGGTGATGGAGGGCAGGTCGGCGAGCAGCTCCGGGCCCGTGGTCGCGTAGTGCGCGCCGGCGTTGTCCGGGTTGCCGTACTGGTAGAGCATCACCCAGTCGGGGTGCTCGGCGGCCAGCTCCTTGGCGACGCGCACGGCGGTGTTGGAGCCGCCCGCCGCCGGGGAGGAGATGATCTCCGCGCCCCACATGCCGAGCAGGTCCCGGCGTTCCTGCGAGGTGTTCTCGGGCATCACGCACACCATGCGGTAGCCCTTGAGCTTGGCCGCCATGGCGAGCGAGATGCCGGTGTTGCCGGAGGTGGGTTCGAGGATCGTGCAGCCGGGGGTCAGCCGGCCGTCCTTCTCGGCCTGCTCGATCATGTGCAGGGCCGGGCGGTCCTTGACCGAGCCGGTCGGGTTGCGGTCCTCCAGCTTGGCCCAGATGCGGACCTCGGGGGACGGCGACAGCCGCGGCAGGCGCACCAGGGGGGTGTTGCCCACCGCGGCCAGCGGGGAGTCGTAGCGCATCGCTGCCGGCGCCGTCAGCGCATGCCGCCGGCCACGGCCGGCAGGATCGTCACGTTGTCGCCGTCGGACAGCTTGGTGTTGATGCCGTCCAGGAAGCGGACGTCCTCGTCGTTCAGGTACACATTGACGAAGCGGCGCAGCTGGTCGCCGTCCACGATGCGCGCCTTGATGCCACCGTGCCGGGTCTCGAGGTCGGCGAACAGCTCGGCGAGGGTGTTCCCGGAGCCGTCCACCGCCTTCTGGCCGTCGGTGTAGGTGCGGAGGATGGTCGGGATGCGGACCTCGATGGCCATGGTCGCGGGCTCCTGTCAGGGTTTAAGTCGTCGATGTCGGGTCGTCGATGTCGTCGAAGGTGGCGCGGATGCCGCGGAGGCTGCGCGCGCGGCGGCTCACCGCGTGGCCCACGGCCGTACGGCGGCAGGGAACGTCAACAGATGGCGCTGTTCAACCTGCACAGGTCGACGTGCAGCCGCGCCACGAGCAGCATGCCCGGCGTCTCATCGCTCACGTCGTGAAGAACCATGGGCTCATCGTATCGATTCCCGGTCCGGGTTCTGGAATGTGATCCCAGATGGCGGACGCGTGACGGTCGAGGGGTGAGACGGTACGACTCGGCGGGGGCTCCGTGCGGGGCCCGGTGGGTGCTCGGTGCGGGGCCCGGTGGGTGCTCAGTGGGCGCTCAGTAGGCCTCGACGATCTTCACGTCCTCCTCGGTGACCTGCCCGTCGAGGATGCGGAAGGAGCGGAACTGGAACTCGCCGAGGCCGTCGGCGTCCGCGGTGGAGACGAGGACGTAGTGGGCGCCGGGCTCGTTGGCGTAGCCGATGTCTGTGCGGGAGGGGTAGGCCTCGGTCGCGGTGTGGGAGTGGTAGATGATCACCGGCTCCTCGTCGCGGTCGTCCATCTCGCGGTAGAGCTTCAGCAGGTCCTGCGAGTCGAACTCGTAGAAGGTGGGCGAGCGGGCCGCGTTCAGCATCGGGATGAAGCGCTCGGGACGGCCGGCGCCCACGGGACCGGCGACCACGCCGCACGCCTCGTCGGGGTGGTCCTCGCGCGCGTGGGCGACGATCCGGTCGTGGAGGGCCTGGGTGATGGTCAGCATGGGGCTCAGGATAAGCAGAGGGCCCACTCCGTACCGAGGGATGGTACGGAGGGGCCCACATGCCGGACGTCGTGAGCGGGTGGCCGCCGGGAATCCACGAGTGTTCCCGGTCGCCTGACGTCCTTCGGGGAGGCCGGCACGGCGGGGCCGGCTCCTGGTTCTGGCGGGTGCGGTCAGCCCACCTGCTCCAGTTCCGGCTCGCGGCGTTCGGTGATGTCCGGGGTGCGGTTCTTCAGCACCAGCCAGCCGATGCCGAGCGCTGCCGCCCAGACGGCCATCACGTAGAGGCAGACCCTGGAGTCGGCGTCGTAGGCGATCAGACCGGTGACGAAGAGCAGGAACGCGATGGCGATGTACGACGACACCGCGCCGCCGGGAGCCGGGAAGGGCGAGGCGGGCAGCCGGCCGGCGGCGACCGCGCGGCGGTACCGGACGTGGCTGATCAGGATCATCAGCCAGGTCCAGATGCCGGCCGCGGTGGCGACGGAGGTGACGTAGCCGAACGCCTTCTCCGGGACGACGTAGTTGAGGACCACGCCGATGCCCATGAACAGCACGGAGACGGTGATGCCGAGCGCCGGGGTCTTGGTGACCGACAGCTTGGAGAAGGCCTGCGGGGCCTCGCGGTTGTCGGCGAGGGTGCGCAGCATGCGGCCGGTGGAGTACATGCCCGAGTTGCAGGAGGACAGGGCGGCGGTGAGCACCACGAAGTTGACGATGCCGGCGCCGGCCGGGATGCCGATCATCGCGAACGCCTTCACGAAGGGGCTGACGTTCGCGTGGAACTCGGTCCACTTGACCACGCACAGGATGACGGTGAGGGCACCGACGTAGAACAGGCCGATCCGCCAGGGCAGGGTGTTGATGGCCTTCGGGAGGGTCTTCTCCGGGTTCTCGGACTCCCCCGCGGTGACGCCGACGAGTTCGACGGCGAGGTAGGCGAACATCACGCCCTGCAGGGTCATCAGGGAGGAGCCGATGCCCTTGGGGAAGAAGCCGTCGAACTGCCAGAGGTTCGACACGTGCGCGGTGTCACCGGCGGCGCTGAAGCCGAAGGTGAGCACGCCGACGCCGATCACGATCATGCCGATCAGCGCGGTGACCTTGACCATGGAGAACCAGAACTCCAGCTCGCCGAAGAGCTTGACGGAGATCAGGTTGACCCCGAAGAGGATCACCAGGAAGACGAGCGCGGTCACCCACTGCGGCACCGAGGGGAACCAGTAGTTGATGTAGATCGCGGCGGCCGTCAGCTCGGCCATGCCGGTGACCACCCACATCAGCCAGTACGTCCAGCCGGTGAAGTAGCCGAAGAACGGGCCGAGGAACTCGCGCGAGTAGTCGGCGAAGGAGCCGGAGACGGGGCGGTAGAGCAGCAGTTCGCCCAGGGCCCGCATGATGAAGAAGATGATCACGCCGGCGAGGGCGTACATCAGGATGAGGCTGGGGCCGGCCTTCTCGATGTTGGCCCCGGCCTTCAGGAACAGTCCGACACCGATCGCGCCGCCGATGGCGATCATCTGGACCTGGCGGCTGCCGAGCCCGCGCTCGTACCCCTCCTCAGGGGCTGCGGTGACCTTCTCAGAGGCCATGTGTGGTGCGCCTTTCTCCATTTCCGACCCGGGCCTGTCGTCGGCCTCCGGATCGGGTTTCGATCCCCCCGGACTGATGGAGCTGGGCGGGCTTTCGAACGGCCCGCCCGTGCCTGGCCGGCGGTCGCCGGCTCGGTGGCGCACCCGGCCGTACATGGGTGGTGTCGGCCGGGCGATCGTGAAGATTTACCACGCCGGACCGCTGATCACAGGGTGGCGATGTGACGCACAGCACAGGGAGAACCGGACAAAGGGTGACCGAAGGCGGCAATACCGGCCACATCGGTGACGTGATCGTTATCCGGATTTGAGCGTCCTCTGAGCGAACGCGAAATGGGAATGAATCAGGACATCGCGGCATGATGGCCGTCAAGGCATGACGGCCATCGGGACATCAGGCTCGTCACGGCATGAGCGTGCCGACGAGGGTCTCCTGGAGGCCGCCGAGCCAGAGGTAGGCCAGCACCATCGGCTTGCGCGGGTCCTCGTCGGGGAGCCGGTAGAGCAGGTCGGTGTCGTCCTCGTCGGTGATGTCCAGCGTCGTGCCGATGGCGAGGCGCAGGTCGTTGAGGGAGCCGAGCCACTGCCGGGACTCCGCCGGGGACAGCTTGAGGACCGCGCCGCCGTCGTCGTCCAGGGGGGCGAGGGCGTCCAGGGTGCGGATCACCGCGAGGGCGTTGTCCCGCTTGCCGGCCCGCAGGTCGTTCTCGGTGTAGCGGCGGAACTCGGCGGAGTACTCCTGCCATTCCTCCGCCTGGCCGAGGGACTCGGGCGCCTTGGCGGGGTCGCTGTAGGCGTCCGGGAAGAGCCGTCTGAGCACCGGGTCGGAGGGCGGCTCGCTGGGGCCCTCGGCGAACAGCTCGGCGAGCGGGTCGTCCGGGGCGTCCTCGGCGGGACCGGGGCCGATGCGTTCCAGCAGCTGGGCGGCGAGCGAGCGGAGGATGGAGATCTCGACGTCGTCGAGCGCGACGGCCGCGCCGCCGCCGGGGAGCGGTTCGAAGGTTCCTGGCATGGAGGCGATTCGCTACTTCCGGTCCTGCTGGAGGGTGGCCCACAGACCGTAGCCGTGCATGGCCTGCACGTCGCGTTCCATCTCCTCGCGGCTGCCGCTGGAGACGACCGCCCGGCCCTTGTGGTGGACGTCGAGCATGAGCTTGGTGGCCTTGTCCTTGGAGTAGCCGAAGTACGCCTGGAAGACGTACGTCACGTAGCTCATGAGGTTGACCGGATCATTGTGGACGATGGTGATCCAGGGGACGTCGGGCTCGGGTACGGCGAAGACCTCCTCCGCCGACTCGGTGCGTTCGATCTCTGCGGGCGCGGGTGACGTCACACGGTCCATGCTGCCACGCCGATCAGTATTCGTCACACTGACGAAATGGGGGTACGATCCCTGCCATGCCGCACACACCGGGGGACAACCCCCGGACCCCCGGCCGTGCCTGGGGGGCTCTGAGCGGAACGAGCTAGGTGAGGACAGTGGGAGTAGCGGACCTTGGGCTGCCGGTGGATGTTCCCTCTACCGCGCTCTTCACGGACCAGTACGAGCTGACCATGCTGCAGGCCGCGCTGGCGGGCGGTACCGCCGAGCGGCGCAGTGTGTTCGAGGTCTTCACCCGGCGGCTGCCGCACGGGCGGCGCTACGGCGTGGTGGCCGGCACCGGGCGCGTCCTGGACGCCGTCGAGAACTTCCGCTTCGACGACGCCGTCCTGGCGTTCCTGCGCGAGCGGGAGATCACCGACGAGCGGACGCTGGAGTGGCTCGCCGGCTACCGCTTCAGCGGGGACATCTGGGGCTACCCCGAGGGCGAGGTGTACTTCCCGGGCTCGCCGATCCTGCGGGTGGAGGGCTCCTTCGCCGAGTGCGTGCTGCTGGAGACCGTGATCCTCTCCATCCTCAACCACGACTCGGCGATCGCGGCCGCCGCCTCCCGGATGGCGTCCGCCGCGGGCGGCCGGCCGCTGGTCGAGATGGGCGCCCGCCGCACCCACGAGCTGGCCGCGGTCGCCGCCGCGCGCGCCGCGTACGTCGGCGGGTTCGCGACCACCTCCGACCTGGCGGCCGGCTTCCGGTACGGCATTCCGACGGTCGGCACCTCCGCGCACGCCTTCACCCTGCTGCACGACCACGAGCGGGACGCCTTCCGGGCCCAGGTGGACTCGCTGGGCCGGGGCACGACGCTGCTGGTGGACACGTACGACGTCGCCGAGGCGGTCCGTACGGCGGTGGAGGTGGCCGGTCCCGAGCTGGGCGCGGTGCGCATCGACTCCGGGGACCTGCTGCTGGTCGCGCACCGGGTGCGGCAGCAGCTGGACGAGCTGGGCGCGACCCGCACGAGGATCATCGTCACCTCCGACCTCGACGAGTACGCCATCGCCTCGCTGGCGGCGGCGCCCGTGGACGCGTACGGCGTCGGCACCCAGCTGGTGACCGGCTCCGGGCACCCGACCTGCTCGATGGTCTACAAGCTGGTCGCGCGCGCCGAGTCCGCGGACCCGGCGGCGCCGCTGGTGCCGGTCGCGAAGAAGTCCAGCGGGGGCAAGACGTCCGTGGGGGGCCGCAAGTGGGCGGCACGGCGGCTGGACGCGGACGGGGTGGCGGAGGCCGAGGTCGTCGGCACCGGATCCGTCCCCGCCGAGCTGGCCGACCGGCAGTTGCTGGTCGAGCTGGTCAAGGGCGGCCAGGTCGTCGCGCGCGAGCCGCTGGACGTCGTACGGGACCGGCACATCGCCGCGCGGGGGAACCTGCCGCTGTCCGCGACGCAGCTCTCGCGCGGGGAACCCGTCCTGCCGACGGAGTACGTGCACGGGCGCTCGGGTAGCTAATCCGGGACCGGTACGCGCCTCTCCTCCACCGCCCACCCACCCATCCATCCAGTCGAAGGACACCCGCCATGCGCCGCGCCTTGATCGTCGTAGACGTCCAGAACGACTTCTGCGAGGGCGGCAGCCTCGCGGTGGCGGGGGGTGCCGATGTCGCCGCCGCGATCACCGAACTGATCGGGCAGGCGGCGGGCGGCGCGGGCTACCGGCACGTGGTGGCCACCCGCGACCACCACATCGCGCCGGGCGGCCACTTCGCGGACGACCCCGACTACGTCCACTCCTGGCCGGCGCACTGCGTCGCGGGCACGGAGGGGGTGGGGTTCCACCCCAACTTCGCGCCGGCCGTCGCCTCGGGGGCGGTGGACGCGGTGTTCGACAAGGGGGCCTACTCGGCCGCGTACAGCGGGTTCGAGGGGGCCGACGAGAACGGGGTGTCGCTGGCGGCGTGGCTGCGGGCGCGGCACATCGACGAGGTCGACGTGGTCGGGATCGCGACGGATCACTGCGTGCGGGCTACGGCGCTGGATGCCGCGGAGGAGGGGTTTCGGACGCAGGTGCTGCTCGACCTCACGGCGGGGGTCTCCGCCGACAGCACCGACCGCGCCCTCGAAGCACTCCGCTCAGCAGGCATAACCCTCACCGGCAAACCAGTCCTGAACAACTAGCCCGCACTGAACTCGTACGTCACCTGCTGCCCGGCTGTGGCCGCTCGCAAAGTTCCCCGCGCCCCTTGGGTGAGCTGCGCGGGCCGGCACTGGAAGGCGCCGCCCAGCACAGCGCGCCCCTCAGGGGTGGCTGGGGGTCGCGTTTCGCCTGCGGGTCGGCGGGGGCTCGTCGCGCAGTTCCCCGCGCCCCCTGGGCGAGCTGCCCGGGCCAGTGCTGGAAAGCGCCGCCCGGTACAGCGCGCCCCTCAGGGGCGCGGGGAACTGCGCGAGCGGCCACAGCCGGCCGGCGGATGACGTACGGCCCCGGCCGCCCTCGGTCTCACCCCTGAGGCACCGGTCTGCGGAGAAGGGCTCGGATGGGGTGCCAGAGTTCGTTCGGGATGACACCGTTGTCCGGGGACGTGCGCCAGAGGAGGCCGTCGGGGTGGTGGAGGACCGCCGTCACCTCGTCCGGGGTGGGCGGCGCGGTGTTGCCCCGCAGGTATATCGCGCGCAACCCCAGGTTGCGGAGCCTGGTCAGGGCTCGGGCCCGGTTCTGGGCGTGGACCAGCACCCGTACCCCGCCAGGGCCGCCCGCAGGGCCCGGGCTGGGCAGGTTGAGCGCCACCACCACCGTGCCGTTCGGCAGCTTGCAGAAACCTCCTGCGGCCATGTGGTCACATCCCCGTTCCGGTCGGTGTCAATAAGCGAGCCACAGGTCGCACCTAAACACGATCGGCGGCAACCCGCCAGGGGGTTGCCGCCGATACGCTTCTGACCTGCGGAAATGCCCGCTTACTTCACCGCGGGACCAACCAGCAGCTCCACGGTCGAGCCACCCTTGCCCTGCTTCAGGATCCTGATCTTGGTGTTGGTGTCAGTGATCTTGACGCTCGCGGAGGGGTTCTCCGGGTCGTAGTAGGTGTTCGTGTGGTCGTTGAACGTCCGCACGCCCTTCTGCGACTTGATCTTGGTCTTCACGTCCGCCTTGTGCAGGGTGAGGGCGTCGGTGCGACCGATCGTGAACGTCGAGTCGTACGTCTGGATCTTGTTGCGCATCAGCGTGCCGTCGGACCACTTCAGGGCCTTGGCGTGCGCGTCGACCGGCAGGATCTGGCCGACGCCCGGGTGGACGCTGGTGTTGTTGTCAGCCTGGGAGGTGTCCCACTTCCAGATCAGCAGGCCGTTCTGGTACGGGTAGTGCTCCACCCAGCCCGTGCGCTTGGCCGAACCGAAGTTGTACGGGCCGACCTTGAGGGTCTTGTCGTACGACTCGTACTGCCGGTTCTCGGCGATGTAGTACTGCTTGTAGTCCTTGGTGAAGGACGCGCCGATGCGGGAGAAGCCGGAGGCCGTCCACGCGTTGTCCGCGCTCTCGGCGTTGTCCGAGAACACCGGGGCACCGTCGGCGGTCAGCGTGATGTCGTCCGCCGCGAAGCCCTTCAGGGCGACGCCGCCGTCGGACTGGTAGCGGAAGCGCAGCTGGATCTTCTGGCCCGCGTAGGCGTCGAGGGAGTACGACAGCTTCTTGTAGCCGTCGACCGAACCGGTCAGGGCCGGCTTGTCGCTGCCGTCGCGCGGGATGGCCTGGCCGTCCACCGTGCCGTCGAGGGCGGTCCAGTTGGCGCCGCCGTCGGTCGACACCTCGGTGTAGAGGTAGTCGTAGTCCTTCTCGATGTCGTACCAGCCGTCGAGGTCCAGCTTCGCGGACGTCTTGCCGGTCAGGTCCACCGAACGGGTCAGGGTGTTCTTGAGGTTGTCACCCATGCCGCTCCACCACTGGGTGGCACCCTGCGCCGGGTTGACGATCGTGGTCTTGACCGCCTTGTCCGGCAGCGAGACGACGAGCGCCTGGTGGTACTTGGTGTTGTACTCGGCGAGACCCAGCTTGTGCCAGGAGGTGACGCCCGCCTTGGCGGTGTCGTAGTTCAGCCAGCCCAGCTGCATCTTGTCCCAGGCGTTGAGGTCGCCCGGCATGTCGCCGATGGCCTCCTTGCCGGTGCCCAGCCAGGAGCCGGCGGACATCAGCGTCCAGAAGCCGGTGCCGTTGTCGCCGCCCGCGGTGTCGTACTCGTCCGGCAGGCCGAGGTCGTGGCCGTACTCGTGGGCGAAGACACCGAGGCCGCCGTTCTCCGGCTGGATGGTGTAGTCGCCGACCCAGACGCCGGTGTCGCCGACCTGGGTGCCGCCGAGCTTGTTGTCGGCCGGACCGGTCGCGCCCGCGTCGGTGCCGAAGGCGTACCAGCGGTGGGCCCAGATCGCGTCCGTGCCCTGGGCGCCGCCGCCCGCGGACTCGTCCTCACCGGCGTGCACGAGCTGGAAGTGGTCGATGTAACCGTCGGGCTCGTTGAAGTTGCCGTCGCCGTCGTAGTCGTAGCGGTCCCACTGGTCGTACTTGGCCAGGTCCGCCTTGATGGTGGCGTCGGACTTGCCGGCCTTCTTCTGGTCGGCGACCCAGGCGTTCAGGCCGTCGCGGACCACGTTCCACACGTCGGTGCAGTTCGTCTGGCCGCAGGCGTCGTTGCCGTAGCGGGCCTCGTTGTAGGGCACCTTGACCCAGTCGGAGACCTCACCGTCGACCGAGTAGCGGCCCGAGGACTGCTTCTCGTAGTACTTCTTCAGCGACTCGGTCTTCTTGCCGGTGCCGAAGTACAGGTCCTGGTAGTGCTTCTGGTTGTAGTCCGCCTGCCAGGCCGTCGAGTTGTCCTTGCGGCGGTCGGGCTGGGCGATCGTGTTGTGCAGCGGGCCGGGGGTGCCGCCGAACTTGGGGTCCGTCTGGTCGCCGAACTCCACCAGGATCGTGAAGATCTTGTCGGTCTTCTCCCGGCCGAGCTCGACGTACTTGCTGTCGCCCTTCTTGCTCTTGAGCTGGACGACCTTGGAGCCGTTGCGCTCCTTGACCTTCGTCTTGCCCGATATGAGCTGGTTCAGGGCCTCCTGGCGCTGCGCCCGCTGCGTCTTGCTCATCGGACCGTCGAGGTTGTGCGACTGCTGCTTCAGGGCCGGGTCGTGCCGGTTCGCGGCAGCCGACGGGGCCTTGTCCGCGCCGGTCGCGGCCTGCGCGACGGCGAAGGTCGCGAATCCGGCCGAGGCGGTGGCGAGCACAACGCCGATGGCGGCGGCTCTGAACGTCCAGGGTCTGCTGGTCACTTGAGTTCCTCCCCCGCGCCGCGCGCACGAACAGGGGGTCCCGGGTCATGGATGGATCCGTGCGCGCACGTTCAACGCGTGTGTCAAGTGACGTCATTTGACTAGAGGTTTAGAAGAAAAGACAGATCTTGACTTGCCCAGGACAAGTGCACTATGCGGAGCTGACGTCCGCTTTACGAACAGGGTTAACCCTCGGTCCCCGGGCGCGCCGTAGGGGAATCCCGGCCAACGGGCGCGTGATACCGGCACATGCCGGGGCCCCATGACTCCGTGCGCCCCCTGTGCACCGGCACCGTGGGTTAGGTCACGCTTACCCATCGTCCGTCCCGGGCATGCAGCCGAATAGAGTCGAAACGGCACCCCCCGACCCTCCCGAGGACACGATTGCCATGCCTCGTCCGACTGCCGCACAGCTCGTCTACGGTTTCTGCACCGTGGTCTTCTCGACCCTCGCCATGCTGCTGCTCTCGCAGGCGACTTCCGTCCTCGGGATCGCCGTCATCGCACTCGCCGCACTCGCGCTGGGCGTCTTCGTGGCCATGACGGTGCCGCTACCCGGCGCCCACACCGTCGCAGCGCGGACGGAGCCCGCGGCCGAGGAGGAGCGGGTGCCCAGCCGGCTCTGACCGGCGGACACCGGGCTCAACGCGTGCTGACGACCACCGTCTTGGCCGCTTTGTCGTGCAGGCCCTGTTTGTACGGCTTGTCGAAGAAGCTCCAACCGCCCGAGATGGCAGTCCAGATGCAGGCGCAGCAGAACGCGAACGGAATCCACAGCACCAGGGAGCGGATCAGCAGGGTCTGCGGGGAGGGCGTGGCACCGTTGTCCAGGTTGGCCACGCGCAGGTGCAGCCACTTCTTGCCGAGCGTCTGGCCGGTCCGGGACATCATGAACGTGTCGTAGGCGATGTAGAGGACGGCGGCGATGACGCCCTCGGCCGCCGACCGGCCGGCCTGGATGCCGTTGTCGTTCATCTCCCACGCGCTGACCCCGAACGCCCAGGTGAGCAGGCCGACGACGATCCCCACCAGGATCATGTCGATGATGCGGGCGAGGGTCCGCTTGCCGCTGTCGGCGAGCGGGGGCATTCCGGCGAGCGGGTCGGCGGGGTAGCCGCTGCCGCCGTAGGGGTCACCGCCGTACGGGCCGCCACCACCGTAGGGGCCGCCTCCCGGCGGGGGAGGCTGACCGCCGCCGTAGGGGCCGCCGCCGTGCGGAGGAGGCTGGCCGCCGCCGTAGGGCGGAGGCTGCTGGCCCCCGTACGGGGGTGGCTGGCCGCCGCCCTGGTCGCCGCCCGGGGGTGGGGGCTGCTGGGCGCCGTACGGCGGGTCGTACGGCGAGCCCGCGCCCTCTTGCGACGGGGGCCGCTTGCGGAGCGGATCGTCGTCGGGCGGCTGCGGTCCGGAGCCGTGGGGCGGTTCGCTGCTCATGGCCCGAGTGCATCCCGAACGCCCCGGCTCCGCATCCGGCAGACCGCCGTACGGAGTACCGGCGCCAGCCCTTCGGCGCCGTCGCGCGGCCGGCGGTCAGCCCGCGACGAAGGTGTGCGCCGCCTTGTCGTGCCAGCACTGGTGCCAGGGACGGTCGAACAGGCACCACAGCACGCCGAGGACGCCGATGCCGAGGAGGCCGGGAACGCTGTACACCAGCCAGCGGCGCAGCGCCGCGCCGAAGGCGGGAGGCTCGTGGCCCTCGATGTCCCGCACGTCGAGCCCGCACAGCTTCTTGCCCAGGGTGCGGCCCCACTTGGCGGTGGGCAGCACCTCGTAGAGGACGCCGAAGACGAGCAGGACGGCCAGCACGATGGCGAGGCAGGTGCCGGTGGTGCCGTCGAGCAGCCAGACGGTGACGGTACGGCCGGACAGCTTCGCCGCGTCGATCTTGTCCTGGATGTGGTCGACGGCCCTGGTGCCGAACGGGACGGCCGCGACGCCAGTGACGGCGCCGATGACCAGGTTGTCGACGAGCCGGGCGAGGAACCGCCTGCCGAGTCCGGCGGGCCGGGCCGCGGCCTGCCGGCGCGCCGCCGCCTGGAAGATGTCGTCCACCGGCGGCTTCCACGGCGCGACGGGCTGCTCGTCCCCGGCCCCGGCCAGCTGGTGCACCTGCTGCGCCCAGGAGGCCTGCCCTCCCCCGGGACCGCTGGTCACCGGGGCGGGCGCCGGCTGCGGTGCCGGAGCGGCGGCCTGGTGCGGCACGGAGGGGGCGGGTGCGGCGGCGTTCGGTGCGAAGGGGGCCGGTGCGGCGGCGCGTGCGGCGGCCGCCTTCCCGGCTCCGAAACCGGCACCGGTGACCGGCGTGGCGGCGGGACCGGCGGACGGGGTGGCGGGGGCGGCGGTTGAGGCGGAGGCGGGGGCCGCTCCGACGGGGCCCTGGAGGCCGGGGCCGCCCGCACCGGGGGTGGCGGAACCGCCGCTCGCCGGCCCACTCGTCCCACGCGCGCGTGCCCCGCTCGACCCCGGACCGGAGGTGTCCCGCACCGGGCGGAACGTCATCGTGCCCTCGTCCTGGACCGCCGCCGGACCCGGGACCGGGCGGCGGAAGATGAAGGTGCCGCCCGCGTCGGGGGTGTCCGGCTCGGCCGGGGGGATGGAGGCCGTGCCGTCGGCGCTCATGGCGTGGCCGGACGGCTGGGCCGGGGTGTCCGCCGGAACCCTGGGGTCGGCCGCCCATGCGGCGGGCGCCTGCCGCTGCGGGCCGGACGGCGTGGGCTGCGGGTCCTCGTCGAAGAAGTGTGGGCCCGTCTCCTCCATCGCCGAAGCCGCCGGCGGCACGGGAGCCATCGGGGCTGCGGGGGCGGCCGGGGCCGCAGGAGCCTGTGGAGTCGGAGCCGCCGGGGCGGCGCCCGGCGGCGGGCTGAGCGGTTCGCCGTCCCTCGGCGCCGGCCTGCTGGTGCCCGGCACCCAGGAGGCGCCGTTCCAGTACCGGACGTAGCCGGGGATGGACGGGTCCGGGTAGTAGCCCTCGCGGGGCCTGTCGTCGCCGGGGGCCGGGGTTGGGGCGCTCATGTCCGTCGTCCCGTATCTGCTCGGAGGTGGGATGCGAGCCTCCACATCTATCAGACGCGCGGAGCCCCCACCGCCAGTCCCGCCGTACCCGCACCTTTACGGGCAACTCCGTGCACTGCTCCGCCATACCGGGACGAGGGAGCGCCGTCGTACACGGAGAGGCGGCGAAAAAACTTTCCCGAACCCGCGTAATGCCCGCGCCCCCGCCGCCTCTCCCTCGTGCGGGGCCGCGTCCGGGCGGCCCCCGGGAGAGAGGAAACGCAGGTCATGGAGCACACCGTGGTGGAGCGCGAGCTGGAGCTGAACCTCGTCCTGTCGCCGGAGCGGAGCGTCCCGGTCCCGGCGCGGCTGAGCTACCGCACCGACGACCCGTACGCCGTGCACGTCACCTTCCACATCAACTCCGAGCATCCCGTCAACTGGACGTTCGCGAGGGAACTCCTGGTGGAGGGGGTGTTCCGGCCGTGCGGGCAGGGGGACGTGCGGGTGTGGCCGACGAAGGCCGACGGGCGCAGCGTGGTGCTGATGGCGCTGAGTTCGCCCGACGGCGACGCCCTGCTGGAGGCGCCCTCCGCGCAGGTGTCGGCGTGGCTGGAGCGGACGCTGCGGGTGGTGGCACCGGGGACGGAGGCCGCGCGGCTGGGCATCGACGACGCGCTCGACCAGCTGCTGGCGCAGTGAGCGCGGTATGGGTGAGCCGGTGCGGCCGGTCAGAACAGTTTGCCCGGGTTGAGGATGCCGAGCGGGTCGAAGACCTGCTTCACCGCGCGCTGCATCTCCAGGCCGACCGGGCCGATCTCGCGGGCCAGCCACTCCTTCTTCAGCACGCCCACCCCGTGTTCGCCGGTGATGGTCCCGCCGAGTTCCAGACCGAGGGCCATGATCTCGTCGAAGGACTCGCGGGCCCTCCGGGTCTCGTCGGGGTCGCGGGCGTCGAAGCAGACGGTGGGGTGGGTGTTGCCGTCGCCCGCGTGCGCGCAGACGCCGATCGTCAGGTCGTACGTGGCGGCGATCCGCTCGATCCCGTCGAGCATCGCGCCGAGCCGGGAGCGGGGCACGCACACGTCGTCGATCATCGTCGTGCCCGCGACCGCCTCCAGCGCGGTCAGCGCGAGCCGCCGGGCCTGGAGCAGCAGTTCGGACTCGGCGGCGTCGTCGGCGGGCACCACCTGGGTGGCGCCGGCGGCCTCGCAGAGCGCGCCGACGGCGGCGAGGTCGGCGGCGGGGTCCGGGGTGTCGAAGGCGGCCAGCAGCAGCGCCTCGGTGGACTCGGGCAGACCCATGTGGGCGAGGGCGTTGACCGCCTTGACGGTCGTACGGTCCATCAGTTCGAGGAGGGACGGGACGTGCCCGCCCTCCATGATCCGGCAGATCGCGTCGCACGCGGCGGTCGCGGAGCCGAACTCGGCGGCGAGCACGAGCTGCTGGGGCGGCTTGGGCCGCAGCGCGAGCACGGCCCGTACGACGATGCCGAGGGAGCCCTCGGAGCCGACGAACAGCCGGGTGAGGTCGTAGCCCGCGACGCCCTTCGCGGTACGGCGGCCGGTGGACATCAGGCGGCCGTCGGCGAGGACGACGTCCAGACCGAGGACGTACTCGGCGGTCACGCCGTACTTGACGCAGCACAGCCCGCCGGAGGCGGTGCCGATGTTCCCGCCGATCGTGCAGGTCTCCCAGCTGGACGGGTCGGGCGGGTAGTACAGGCCGTGTTCCCCGACGGCGCGGGAGAGCGTGGCGTTGACGACGCCGGGTTCGACGACGGCGATCCGGTCGACGGGGCTGATCTCCAGGATGCGGTTCATCCGCGTGAGGGACAGCGCGATGCAGCCGTCGACGGCGTTGGCCCCGCCGGACAGGCCGGTGCGGGCGCCCTGCGGGACGACGGGGACGCCCAGCTCGGTGGCGGTGCGCAGGACGTGCTGGACCTGTTCCACGGTGCGCGGCAGCACGACGACGGCCGGGGCGCCCGCCGGGCAGAAGCTCGCCATGTCGTTGGCGTAGGAGGCGGTGACGTCGGGGTCGGTCAGCACGGCCTCGGGCGGCAGCCCGGCCAGGAGCCGGCCGGTGAGGCTCCCGGGCTCACCGGTCTCCGCGGTGCGCTGCGCTTCGGTACGGCTCATGATCACACCTTCGCACTCGCCGCCATCCGTGTGAACCCGTCCGCACCGTCCTTGGGCCACCCGGACGCGGTCGCCGCGTTGACGCACAGTGAGCGGCATGGAGATCCGACCGTACGACGACCGTCCCGACACGGGTGCCGCGGGCGCGCCGGGTTCGGCGGGAGCGCCGGGTTCCGTGGGCGCGCCGGGTTCGGTCCCGCCGTCGGGTGCCGTCCCGCCGCAGCCTTCCGTGCGGCCGCCGGTGCGGCGCCAGGGGTGGCGGATTTCGCGGCGGGCGCTGGTGGGCCTGGCGGCGGGCCTGGCCGCGGGCGGGCTGTTGGCCGGCGCGGCGCTGGTGCTGCTGCCGGAAGTGTCGGGGCACGGGGCCGTGGCGCCCGCACCGGGGCCCCGCGCGCGGGCGCTCGCGCTGACGGCGGTCACGTCCGGGCGGCCGGCCGCGCTGCCGGATCTGGCGGTGCTCATCGGGCGGCAGGAGAGCCTGGTGCGGGCGCGGCCGCGGGACGCGCGCGCGTGGGCGGTGCTCGGGTCCGCGTACGTGGCGCGGGGCCGGCGGGAGGCGGACGCCGCGGACTTCCCGCGGGCGGAGCAGGCGCTTCGGACGTCGCTGAAGGTGAAGGCCGAGGGGAACGCCCAGGCGCTCGGCGCGCTGGCCGCGCTGGCGAACGCGCGCCGGGACTTCCCGGCGGCGAAACGGTACGGCGAGCAGGCGCGGAAGCTGACGCCGAAGGAGTGGTCCGCGTATCCGCCGCTGATCGACGCCTACACCGGGCTCGGTGACTACAAGCGGGCCCGCTCCACCCTGGAGAAGCTGCTGGAGCTGCACACCGGTGCCGCCGCGCGGCCGGCGGTGATGGCGCGGGCGTCGCAGGTGTACCGGGACCGGGGCTGGCGCGAGGACGCCGAGGCCCAGCTCGCCGACGCTGCGGCCGCCGCCGGTACGCCCGCCGAACGGGCCGCGTACCTGGCGGACGCGGGCCGGCTGGCCTGGGAGCGCGGGGACCGCGAGGACGCGCTGCGGCACTACCGGGCGGCCGTACGCCTGGATCCGGACCGGCGGGAGGCCCTCGCGGGGCAGGGCCGGGCGCTGGCCGCGCTGGGCCGCACCGACGAGGCGCTGGACGCGTACGCGACGGCCGTGGCGACGCGGCCGCGCCCCGAGGACCTGCTGGACCTGGGCGAGCTGTACGAGTCGCTGCGCCGGGGCGAGCAGGCCGGGGAGCAGTACGCGCTGCTGCGGGAGCGGCTGCGGCAGGCGGAGTCCGGCGGGGTCGACGAGGACCTGCTGACCGGGCGGTTCGAGGCGGACCACGGGGACGCCACGGACGCGGTGGCGCGGCTGCGGGCGGAGTGGGCGCGCCAGCCCGGCCTCGCGGTGGCCGACGCGCTGGGCTGGGCGCTGCACCGCGCGGGCGCCGACGAGGAGGCGCTGACGTACGCGTCGATCGCGACGGACGCGGCGAAGGGCGGCGGGGTGCGCAGTGCGCCGTACGCGTTCCACCGGGGGATGATCGAGCAGGGCCTGGGGCTGGCCGCGTCCGCCCGCCGGCACCTTGAGGAGGCGCTGCGGATCAACCCGTGGTTCTCGCCCCTGGACGCGCCGGAGGCCCAGCGGGCGCTTGCCGCGCTGGGCCCCGTACCGGACGAACCGCTGCCGTCCGAGGATTCCGACGAGACCTCCTGAACCCTGTGGGTCGCAGGCCGCCGTGGACTACAGGTTGCCGCGCTTCTCCTGCTCGCGCTCGATCGCCTCGAACAGGGCCTTGAAGTTGCCCTTGCCGAAGCCCATGGAGCCGTGCCGCTCGATCATCTCGAAGAAGACGGTCGGCTTGTCCTGGACCGGCTTGGTGAAGATCTGCAGCAGGTAGCCGTCCTCGTCGCGGTCGACGAGGATCTTCAGCTCGCGCAGCGTCTCGACGGGCACGCGGGTCTCGCCGGCCCACTCGCCGAGGGTGTCGTAGTAGGAGTCCGGGGTGTCGAGGAACTCGACGCCGGCCGCGCGCATCGTGCGGACCGTCTGCACGATGTCGTTGGTGTTCAGCGCGATGTGCTGGCAGCCCGGGCCGTTGTAGAACTCCAGGTACTCGTCGATCTGGGACTTCTTCTTGGCGATGGCCGGCTCGTTGAGCGGGAACTTCACCTTGAGGGTGCCGTCCGCGACGACCTTCGACATCAGCGCCGAGTACTCGGTGGCGATGTCGTCGCCCACGAACTCCTTCATGTTCGTGAAGCCCATGACGTTGTTGTAGAACGACACCCACTCGTTCATCTTGCCGAGTTCGACGTTGCCGACGCAGTGGTCGACGGCCTGGAAGGTGCGCTGGGCGGGCGGCTCGACGATGGGCTTGGCGGCCACGAAGCCGGGCAGGTACGGGCCGTCGTAGCCGGAGCGGTCGACGAGGGTGTGGCGGGTCTCGCCGTAGGTGGCGATGGCGGCGAGGACGACGGTGCCGTGCTCGTCCTTGACCTCGTACGGCTCGGCGACGCTCTTCGCGCCGTGCTCGACGGCGTACGCGTGGGCGGCACGGGCGTCCGGGACCTCGATGGCCAGGTCGACGACGCCGTCGCCGTGCTCGGCGACGTGCTCGGCGAGGAAGGTGCCCCACGTGGTGGAGGGCTTGATCACCGAGGTGAACACGAACCGCGCCGAGCCGTTCTCCAGCACATAGCTGGCGGTCTCGCGGCTGCCGTTCTCCGGTCCGGAGTAGGCGACGAGCCGCATGCCGAAGGCCGTCGAGTAGTAGTGCGCGGCCTGCTTGGCGTTGCCCACGGCGAAGACGACGGCGTCCATTCCCTTGACCGGGAAGGGGTCGGCCTGCCGGGCGGTGTCGGGAGTGTGGTCTGTGGTCTGCGTCATAGCGGAAGGGTGACTCGACTCTGCAAGGTGCGCAATAGTTCGCGTAATCGCTGAGCATTTTGTTCAGTGGTACAGCCGTACCATCGGCCTTTCTGTACAGGATGACCACCCCTGGAGGCGCTGTGGCGATCGATCATCTGGACGGCCGGATCCTGGTGCTGCTGGCACGGGAGCCGCGTATCGGGGTGCTGGAGATGTCCCGCAGGCTGGGGGTGGCGCGGGGCACGGCGCAGGCCCGCCTCGACCGGCTTCAGTCGAATGGCGTCATCCGAGGATTCGGCCCCCAGGTGGACCCGGCGGCCCTCGGCTACCCGGTCACCGCGTTCGCCACGCTGCAGATCCGGCAGGGCCAAGGGGCCGATGTCCGGGCGCACTTGGCGACGGTTCCCGAGGTGCTGGAACTGCTGACCACGACCGGCACCGGGGACATGCTGTGCCGGCTGGTGGCCCGCTCGAACGCCGATCTCCAGCGGGTGATCGACCGGGTTGTCGGTTTTGATGGCATCGTCCGGGCCTCCACGGCGATCGTCATGGAGAACCCCGTCCCGCTGCGGATCATCCCGCTGGTGGAACAGGCGGCGGCGGACACGGAAGGGACTTGATCGCTGCTGGACGGGCAGCGCGGCGACCCGGAGCGGGGGTGAGCGCGTGAACTTCTGGGACTATCTGACCGCCCGTCACCAGCAGCTGCTCGCCGACGCCTACCAGCACGCCAGCGCGGTGTTCCAGTGCATGGTCGTGGCGACCGTCCTCGGCGTGCTGATCGGGGTCGTCACCTACCGCAGCACCTGGGCGGGCAACCTCGCCACCATCGCCACGTCCACCATCCTGACCATCCCCTCCCTGGCCATGATCGGTCTGCTCATCCCGGTCGTGGGCCTGGGTGTGCCGCCGACCGTCGTCTCGCTGACCCTGTACGGGCTGCTGCCCATCGTGCGGAACTCCATCGTGGGCCTGCGCGGGGTGGACCCGACGCTGGTGGACGCGGCCCGCGGTATCGGCATGTCCCGGCTCGCCCGGCTGGTGCGGGTCGAGCTGCCGCTGGCCTGGCCGCCGATCCTGACCGGCATCCGGGTCTCCACGCAGATGCTGATGGGCATCGCCGCCATCGCCGCCTACGCGTCCGGGCCCGGCCTCGGCAACGAGATCTTCCGCGGGATCGGCTCGCTGGGCAGCAAGAACGCGCTGAACCAGGTGCTCGCGGGCACGCTGGGGATCATCATCCTCGCCCTTCTGTTCGACGCCGCGTACGTGCTGATCGGGCGGCTGACCATTCCGAGGGGGATCCGTGTCTGAGCCGTCTGAGCCGTCTGAGTCGTCATCGCAGTCGTCGTCGGTGGCGGGGGCGACCATCGAGCTGGAGAACCTCACCAAGCTGTACCCGGGGAACCCGCAGCCGGCCGTGGAGAACGTCACCATGGAGATCGGGGCGGGCGAGACGGTGATCTTCGTGGGCCCGTCGGGCTGCGGGAAGTCCACCACCCTGAAGATGATCAACCGGCTGATCGAGCCGACCGGCGGCCGCATCCGCATCGGCGGCGAGGACGTCACCGGCATCGACGCGGTGAAGCTGCGCCGCAAGGTCGGCTACGCCATCCAGTCCTCGGGCCTGTTCCCGCACATGACCGTCGCCCAGAACATCGCGCTGGTGCCGAAGATGATCGGCTGGTCCAGGCCGCGGATCAGATCGCGGGTCGAGGAGATGCTGGACCTCGTGGGGCTCGACCCCGGTGAGTTCCACGGCCGTTATCCGCGCCAGCTCTCCGGCGGCCAGCAGCAGCGCGTCGGCGTGGCCCGCGCGCTCGCCGCCGACCCCCCGGTGCTGCTCATGGACGAGCCGTTCGGCGCGGTCGACCCGATCACCCGCGACCACCTCCAGGACGAGCTGATCCGGCTCCAGCACGAGCTGCACAAGACGATCGTCTTCGTCACCCACGACTTCGACGAGGCGATCAAACTGGGCGACCGGATCGCCGTACTGCGCGAGCGCTCGCACATCGCCCAGTTCGACACCCCGGAGGCGATCCTCACCAACCCGGCGGACGACTTCGTCTCCGGCTTCGTCGGCGCGGGCGCGGCGCTGAAGCGGCTGAACCTCACCCGGGTGCGGGACGTGGAGATGCGGGACTACCCGACGGTGACCGTGGACACCCCGCTGCAGCAGATCTTCGGGTTCCTGCGGAGCAGCGGCACCAACGAGATCCTGCTGCTGGACCGGCGCCGCCGCCCCTACAAGTGGCTCCGGCGCGGCGACCTGATGCGGGCGCGGGGCTCGCTGGCCCGCGCGGGCACGCTGGTGCACGACACGGTGACCCGGGACGCGACCCTGCGGGACGCGCTGGAGGCGGTGCTCACGGACAACGCGGGCCGGGTCGCGGTGACCGGTCGGCGCGGGGAGTACCTCGGCGTCGTCGACATGGAGACCCTCATGAACTCGGTGCACGAACTGCTGGAGGAGGACCGGCTGGAGGCGATGGAGCACCAGCACGACCTGGAGGAGGCCCGCTCCCAGCAGACCCATCTGGAGCAGGAGGGTGTGGTGGGCGGGGGCGGGGCTCCCGGCGGGACGGGGAAGGCATGAGCACGTCCCCGCGGCGGCGCCCCGAGGGCGAGCACGAGGTCGAGGGGCTCGCGTTCCGCGACGAGGGCGAGGGGAGCGCGTTCCGCGACGAGGGCGGTGGGCTCGCACTCCCGGACGAGGCCGGGCAGGAGGCCCCTCCCCCGCGGCAGCGCCCGCCGGCCCGGCGGCTGACCTGGCAGCAGCTGACCGTCCGGCCCGCGTTCCTCGTCGCCGTCCTGCTGGCCACCTGGCTGTGGTTTCAGCAGGCGCACCTGGACACGATCTCGGAGAACGCCCTCTCGGACGGCAAGGTCTCCAAGGCGCTGTGGCAGCACGTGAAGCTGACGGTGATCTCGACGTTCTTCGTGCTGATCATCGCGATCCCGCTGGGCATCGTGCTCACCCGGCGGGCGTTCCGCAAGGCCACCCCGGTCGCCGTGGCGTTCGCCAACATGGGCCAGGCGACCCCGGCGATCGGCCTGCTCGCCCTGCTGGTGATCTGGCTGGGCACGGGGACGAAGGCGCCGCTGATCGGCATCATCATCTACGCCGTGCTGCCCGTGCTGTCCAACACCATCGCCGGGCTGAAGGCCAACGACCCCACGCTGCTGGAGGCGGCCCGCGGCATCGGCATGTCCCCGTTCGGCGTGCTCACCCGTATCGAACTCCCCCTCGCCGTACCGCTGATCCTCGCGGGCGTCCGGACGGCCCTGGTGCTCAACGTGGGTACGGCGACGCTGGCGACCTTCGGCGGGGGCGGCGGTCTGGGGACGCTGATCACCACGGGCATCACCACGCAGCGCATGCCGGTCCTGGTGCTGGGCTCGGTCCTCACCGTGGCGCTGGCCCTCCTGGTGGACTGGCTGGCCGCCCTCACGGAGATCCTGCTCCGGCCGCGCGGTCTGGAGGTGGGCGCGTGAGGCGCACGGGGCGCACGGGTCATCTGATGTGCATGCGGCGCACGGGACGCCATACGGCCCTCCCCGCCGCCGCGCTGCTGCTGCTCGCCCTGGCCCTGCCCTCCGGCTGCGGCCTGACCAGCGGTTCGCCGATGGTGGACGACGTGGAGCCCGGCTCGATCGGCGCCGGGAAGCCGCTGAAGGGGGCGCACCTCACGGTCACCTCCAAGGAGTTCACCGAGCAGCTGATCCTCGGCGCGATCATGGGGATCGCCTTCGAGGCGGCCGGCGCGGACGTGCTGGACCGGACCGGTATCCAGGGATCCATCGGATCGCGGGAGGCGGTCAAGAGCGGCGACGCGGACGCCCTCTACGAGTACACCGGCACGGGCTGGATCACCTACCTCGGCAAGAGCAAGCCGATCCCGGACCCCGAGAAGCAGTGGCAGGCGGTCCGGGACGCCGACCTGAAGAACGGACTGACCTGGCTGCCGCCCTCGCGGCTGAACAACACCTACGCGCTGGCCATGAACCAGGACAACTTCAAGAAGTACGGCACCCGGAACCTGTCCCAGGTGGCGGCGCTGGCGAAGAAGGACCCCGGCGCGGTGACCCTGTGCGTGGAGGGCGAGTTCGCCAACCGGGCCGACGGGCTGCCCGGCATGGAGAAGGCGTACGGGATGCACATCCCGACGCGGAACATCACCCAGATGGACACCGGGATCATCTACACCCAGGTGGCGAAGGGGAGTTGCACGTACGGGGAAGTCTTCACCACCGACGGCCGCATCAAGTCCATGCACCTGGTGGTGATGGCCGACGACAAGCACTTCTTCCCCAACTACAACGCGGCGCCCGTGATCAACACCAAGGTCCTGAAGAAGTGGCCGGCCCTCGCCCGCGTCATCGACCCCGTCACCAAGAAGCTGGACAACACGGTGGCCCAGACCCTGAACGCCAAGGTGGACGTCGACGGCGAGGACCCGCACCAGGTGGCGCTGGACTGGATGAAGCAGGAGGGGTTCGTGAAGTAGCCGCCGACGGGCGGCGCGGTGCGGTCCGGAGAGCCCCCACACGGTCCAAAGAATTCGTTGCAAAGAAACAGTTGCAAGGAAGTCTTTGCATAGCTATCTTTGTAGGCATGACGGAGCACGAGGAACGGCCGCAGCGCCGACTGGACGCCCGCTCGCTGCGGGGGCTCGCCCATCCCCTGCGGATGCGGCTGCTGGACGCCCTGCGGCACAACGGACCGGCCACCGCCTCCCAACTGGGCGACCGGCTCGGCGAGTCCAGCGGCGCGACCAGCTACCACCTGCGCCAGCTCGCCGCCCACGGCTTCGTGGAGGACGCCCCGGAACACGGCAAGGGCCGGGAGCGGTGGTGGCGGGCGGTGGACCAGGGCCTGGTCTTCGACACCGCCGAATTCGAGGGGGCGGGACCGGAGGTGCGGGGACTGGCCGAGGCCTTCCTGCACGAGGTCGCCGCGAACCACGCCCGTGAGCTGTCGACCTGGCTCGGCAACCGGGACCACTGGTCCGCGGACTGGTCCAGCGCCACCGACATGAGCGACGCGACGCTACGGCTCGACGCCGAGCTGGCCGCCGAGCTGATCCAGAAGATGCACGCCCTGATCGACGGCTACCGCGACCGCGCCACCGACGCGCCCGGTGCCGAGCACGTACGGATCCACACGCACCTGTTCCCCATCGAGACGGACTGAGAGGCCCCGCCATGCACACGGACATCCAGCAGCTCGCCCAGCAGCACACCGCCGCCCTGCGCGCCGAGGCCGACGCGCACCGGCTCGCCGGCCAGGCCGGCCCCACCGTGCCGCGCGCCGCCCTGCGCGCCCGCCTCGGCTGGACCCTCGTCGAACTGGGCCTGCGCCTGACCGCCGGCGCGGTCCCGTCGCCGGCCGCCGTCTAACAGCTCGGTACGGAGCCCTTGCCCGTCTGAAGGGCCTTCAGGGCGGTGACCGTGCCCTTCAGGGTGCTGACCGGGACCAGTCGCAGGCCCTTCGGCAGCTCGGACTGGGCGTCGGAGCACTCGTCCTTCGGGACCAGGAAGACGGTCGCGCCGTCCCGGCGGGCGGCCTGCGTCTTCAGGGCCACCCCGCCGACCGCGCCGACCGCGCCGTGGGCGTCGATCGTCCCCGTACCGGCGATGGCGCGGCCGCCCGTCAGGTCGCCGCCGCTGCCGTCGCCGTCCAGCTTGTCGATGATGCCGAGGGTGAACAGCAGGCCCGCGCTGGGGCCGCCCACGTCGGCGAGCCGCAGCTTGACCTTGACGTCGTCGCCGCTCAGGTGCAGGTAGTTCAGCGCGGCCTGTGTCGCCGCGTCCTGCGACTGCCGCATCTGCTGGGTGTTGTGCTTCTCGATCTCCTTGACGGTGCCGCCGCTCGGGTAGACCGAGTCGTGGGGCATGACGGCCCGGTCGGTCCGGAACCAGTTGCCCAGCACGTCGCCGAGGTGGACGGGGGTGTCCGGGCCGGTCGCCTCGATGGTCACCATCCGCAGCTGGCCCTTGGTCGCGCGGACCGGCGCCCCCGAGATGGTGATCACCTGGGTGCCCTTGTTCTTCCCCAGCACATCGGCGGTCAGCCCCGGCTGCGCCACGGTGAACGGCAGCGGCGCGAACGCGGCGGTCGCCAGCAGGGCCACGACGGGCAGGACACAGACGAGGAGGGCCTGGGGCCGCGTGAGACGTGAGAGCACGCCCACAATCTAACGGAGCTGTTCCGCGGGGTTCACCGGCCCCGGGCACGGGCCCGTTCGCCGGGTGCGGACACGTCGTGGCTTGTCGCGCAGTTCCCCGCGCCCCTGATGGGACGCTGCCCCAACTGCGCCGTGTTCGGCCGCGGGCCCGTCGTGGTTGCTCGCGCCCACCCGGCGGCGGCCGTACCCACCCAGCTGCGGGCATGCGTGCCTCCCCCAGTGCCTTAAGGGCCTGGGGGGGACCCCCAGGGCGGCACGGGTGGGCGCGGCGGCTGCCGGCCGGCGCCGGTGAGCGAAAGGGGGACCCGGTTCAGCGGAGGGCCTCCGCCACCTCTCGGGCCGCGTCGACGACTCGGGGGCCGACCCTCTCCGGGACGGAGTCCGCGAGCATGACGACGCCGACGCTGCCCTCGACGCCGGTCACCCCGATCAGCGCCGCCGCGGCCCCACTCGCCCCCGCCTCCAGCTCACCGTGCGTGAGCGTGTACCCCGGCTCGGACAGGGGCGCCTGCCGGGCGGCGAGGATGGCCCGGCCCGCCGCACCCCGGTCCAGGGGGTGCCGGAACCCGGCCCGGTAGGCCACGTGGTAGTCCGTCCAGGTCGGCTCGACCACGGCGACGGCCAGCGCCTCCGTCCCGTCCACCAGCGTCAGGTGCGCCGTCGCCCCGATGTCCTCCGCGAGCGAGCGCAGCGCCGGCAGCGCGGCCTCCCGTACCAGCGGATGCACCTGGCGGCCCAGCCGCAGCACCCCGAGGCCCACGCGGGCCCGGCCACCGAGATCACGCCGTACGAGGGCGTGCTGCTCCAGCGTGGCGAGCAGCCGGTACACCACGGTCCGGTTCACGCCCAGTTTGTTGGAAAGCTCGGTGACGGTCAGCCCGTGGTCCGTGTCGGCCAGCAGCTTGAGGACGCGCAGTCCCCGGTCGAGCGTCTGAGAGGTCTCCGCGGTCACGACGCCCACTCCTTCAGTGGTGAGGTCGGCAGCCAACGGAGCGGGAGGTGCGTCGTCGAGTCCCGTCGGCGACGCGCTTCAGAGGCCGCCGATCGGCAGGACGGCCCGGCGGCTCCGGGCCGTGTCGCTTCACGGCTGCGCTCCGCGGCGGCGCTGCCACGGGGCGTTGCGTAGCGGGACAGTAGCGAAGGGAGTTCGCTGAGCGGAAGCCTTCGTCCAGAATCCGGGCACAACAAGATCCGCCCTGGCAGTATTCGTCCTGATACGCGCCGGGCGGCCGCGCGGCACGGGGTCCGGGGCGGAGCCCCGCGACGGCCACTGCTGGACCAACCGAGTCGGGCGGGCGGGTGGGCAAAGAAGACGGTAGACCAGCGGAGCGTCACCGCATCCGCGTGGCCCACTCCCCCATCTTCGCGATCCGCTGCCGCAACTGCCCCGCCGTCGCCTCCGCGCTGGCCGGCCCCCCGCACACCCGCCGCAGCTCGGTGTGGATCACCCCGTGCGGCTTGCCGCTCTGGTGGACGTAGGCGCTGACCATCGTGTTCAGCTGCTTGCGCAGTTCCATCATCTCCTTGTGGGAGACGACGGGCCGCCGCTCGGCGGGCAGTTCCAGCAGGTCGGCCTCGGAGTCCGGCTTCTTGCGGCTGTGCGCGATCTGCCGGGCCTGCCGCTTCTGCAGCAGCATCTGCACCTGGTCGGGTTCCAGGAGTCCCGGGATGCCCAGGTAGTCCTGTTCCTCCTCGCTGCCCGGGTGCGCCTGCATGCCGAACTCGGCGCCGTCGTAGAGGACCCGGTCGAAGACGGCCTCGGACTCCAGCGCCTCGAAGGAGAACTGCTCCTGCTCGCCGGTGTCCTCGTCCTGCTGCTTGTTCGCCTCGTCCATCTCCTTCTCGGACTCGGCGTACGGATCCTCCTCGCCCTCCTTCTTCGGCTTGTCGAGGGCGTGGTCCCGTTCCTTCTCCATCTCATTGGCGAAGGTCAGCAGGTCGGGCACGGTCGGCAGGAACACGGACGCGGTCTCGCCGCGCCGCCGGGACCGTACGAAACGACCCACGGCCTGGGCGAAGAAGAGAGGAGTGGAGATGGTGGTGGCGTACACGCCGACCGCGAGCCGGGGCACGTCGACGCCCTCGGACACCATCCGCACCGCGACCATCCAGCGGTCGTCGCCCTGGCTGAACTCGTCGATCCGCTTCGAGGCGCCGGCGTCGTCGGAGAGCACGAGGGTGGCCTTGCTGCCGGTGATCTCGCGGATCAGCTTGGCGTAGGCGCGGGCCGAGTCCTGGTCGGAAGCGATGACGAGGGCGCCGGCGTCCGGGATGCCCTTCCTGACCTCGGTCAGCCGCTGGTCGGCGGCGCGCAGCACGCTGGGCATCCATTCGCCGCGCGGGTCGAGGGCCGTACGCCAGGCCTGGCTGATCGCGTCCTTCGTCATCGGCTCGCCGAGCCGGGCGGCGATCTCGTCGCCGGCCTTGGTGCGCCAGCGCATGTTGCCGCTGTAGGAGAGGAAGATGACCGGCCGGACGACGTGGTCGGCGAGGGCGTTGCCGTAGCCGTAGGTGTAGTCGGCGGCCGAGCGCCGGATCCCGTCGTTGCCCTCCTCGTACGTGACGAAGGGGATGGGGTTGGTGTCCGAGCGGAACGGCGTGCCGGTGAGGGCGAGCCGGCGGGTGGCGGGCTCGAACGCCTCCAGGCAGGCCTCGCCCCAGGACTTGGAGTCACCGGCGTGGTGGATCTCGTCGAGGATGACGAGGGTCTTGCGCTGCTCGACGCGGTTGCGGTGCAGCATGGGCCTCACGCCGACGCCCGCGTAGGTCACGGCGACGCCGTGGTAGTCCTTGCCGAGCGGGCCCGCGCTGTACTCGGGGTCGAGCTTGATGCCTATCCGCGCCGCGGCCTCGGCCCACTGCTTCTTCAAGTGTTCGGTCGGCGCGACCACGGTCACCTGCTGCACGACGTGGTGGTGCAGCAGCCAGGACGCGAGGGTCAGCGCGAACGTCGTCTTCCCGGCGCCGGGCGTCGCGACGGCGAGGAAGTCACGCGGCTGCTCCTGGACGTACCTCTCCATCGCCCCCTGCTGCCAGGCACGCAGCTTGTTGGCTGTGCCCCAGGGGGCGCGGCCGGGGAAGGCGGGCGAGAGGTGGTGGGAGGTGGCGGCGGCGGTGGTAGTCACGGTCTCCGTGGGGGGGTCGGGCGGCTACGTCGGACAACCGGGCCACCCTACCGGCGCACCCCCGACGTCAACGCGCACCCGAGCCCGGGTCACCCGCGGGTGGGACCCACATCACAGGAAAGCGCATGCGGTACGGCACCGGCGGCGGGCGGCCGCACGGGACGGCCGCCCGCCGGTCTCACACCGGCGGCGTACCGCCCTGGGCCGACCGGGGCACGGTCGTGCGCGTTGTCTGGTGGTGCCGCCGGGACCGGCCTAGCGTGGGTTGGAGGTATCTGTTCCGCGAACCGGTCCGGTGACGTGTCGACGCCTCTCCGGTGACGGACCGCTGTTCCTCGACGAGGAGGGCAAGCGCACACATGAGCACCCCACAGACCGGCGCCGTCACACCGGCCGCCGAACAGCCCATCGCCGACCCCGGCCCGCTCGGCCTGGCCGGATTCGCCGCGACCACGTTCGTACTGAGCGCCTTCAACGCGGACCTCATCGACGCCACGCTCAGCGGCGTCGTCCTGCCGCTCGCCCTGTTCTACGGCGGGCTGGCCCAACTCCTCGCGGGCATGTGGGAGTTCCGCAAGGGCAACACCTTCGGCGCGACCGCGTTCTGCTCGTACGCCTCGTTCTGGCT
Source organism: Streptomyces sp. L2 (assembly GCF_004124325.1). Classification (NCBI taxonomy): domain Bacteria; kingdom Bacillati; phylum Actinomycetota; class Actinomycetes; order Kitasatosporales; family Streptomycetaceae; genus Streptomyces; species Streptomyces sp. L2. Next base: position 4,967,438 of record NZ_QBDT01000001.1, on the reverse strand, counting down.
GTCGTACGCCGCGTACGTCAGGTTCGTGCACCTGCCGCCCGCCACCGCACACCAGGCGACCGGGCTGTACCTGCTGGTCTGGTCGATCTTCACCGTCTACATGACGGTCGCCGCGCTGCGCACCAGCGGCGCGCTCGTCGTCGTGCTGGGCCTGCTGTCGGCCACCTACATCGTGCTGACCATCGCCGAGTTCTCGTCCTCCACGACCACCGCGAAGATCGGCGGCTGGCTGGGCCTGATCACCGCGGTCGCCGCCTGGTACGCGTCCTTCGCCGGCGTCGTCAACGCCACCTGGAAGCGGCAGGTCGTCCCGGTGATGCCGCTGTCCGGGCGGGAAAGGGTACGGCCATGACCTCGTCGGACGGCACAGCGGGCACGGGCGGCACGGCGGGCGCGAACGGCACCGACGCAACCCTGGCCAACCTGCTCCGCGAGGAGCGCCGTTTCCCGCCCCCGGGCGACCTGGCCGCCACGGCCAACGTCCCGGAGTCCGCGTACGCCGAGGCGGACGCGGACCCGGACGCCTTCTGGGCCGCCGCGGCGAACCGGCTGGACTGGGCCGAGCCGTGGACCGCCGTCCGCGACTGGAGCAAGGCGCCCTTCGCCCGCTGGTTCACCGGCGGGCGGCTCAACGTGGCGTACAACTGCCTGGACCGGCACGTCGCCGCCGGGCACGGCGACCACGTGGCGTTCCACTGGGAGGGCGAGCCGGGCGACACCCGCACGCTCACCTACGCCCAGCTGACCGAGGAGGTGTGCCGGGCCGCGAACGCCCTGCTCTCCCTCGGCGTGGGGACCGGCGACCGGGTCGCCCTCTACATGCCGATGATCCCCGAGACGGTGATCGCGATGCTGGCCTGCGCCCGCATCGGCGCCCCGCACACCGTGGTCTTCGGCGGCTTCTCCGCGGACGCGCTGCGCAGCCGCATCCAGGACTGCGACGCCCGCGTCGTCATCACCGCGGACGGCGGCTACCGCAGGGGCAACCCGTCCGCGCTGAAGCCCGCGGTGGACGAGGCGGTCCGCGACTGCCCCGACGTGCGCTCGGTGCTCGTCGTCCGCCGGACCGGTCAGGACGTGGACTGGCAGGACGGCCGCGACGTCTGGTGGCACGACCTGGTCGACGCGCAGCCGGCCGAGCACACCTGCGAGGCGTTCGACAGCGAGCACCCGCTGTACATCATGTACACCTCGGGTACGACGGCCCAGCCGAAGGGCATCCTGCACACCTCGGGCGGCTACCTCGCCCAGGTCGCCTGGTCGCACTGGGCGGTGTTCGACCTCAAGCCCGAGACCGACGTGTTCTGGACGGCCGCCGACATCGGCTGGGTCACCGGCCACTCCTACATCGTCTACGGCCCCCTCGCGAACGGGGCGACGTCGGTGCTCTACGAGGGCACCCCGGACACCCCGCACCAGGGCCGCTGGTGGGAGCTGGTGGAGAAGTACGGCGTCACCATCCTCTACTGCGCGCCCACCGCGATCCGCACCTTCATGAAGTGGGGCAGCGACATCCCCGAGGGGTTCGACCTCACCTCGCTGCGGCTGATCGGCTCGGTGGGCGAGCCCATCAACCCGGAGGCGTGGATCTGGTACCGGAGGGTGATCGGCGGCGACCGCTGCCCGGTGGTGGACACCTGGTGGCAGACGGAGACCGGCGCCCAGATGATCAGCCCGCTGCCCGGGGTGAGCGTCCTCAAGCCGGGTTCGGCGCTGCGCCCGCTGCCCGGCATCAAGGCCGAGGTCGTGGACGACAAGGGCGTCCCGGTGCCCAACGGCTCCGGCGGCTACCTGGTGCTCACCGAGCCGTGGCCGGCGATGCTGCGCACCATCTGGGGCGACGAGCAGCGCTACATCGACACCTACTGGTCGCGCTTCCCCGGCTGGTACTTCGCCGGTGACGGGGCCAAGAAGGACGAGGACGGCGACATCTGGCTGCTGGGCCGGGTGGACGACGTCATGAACGTCTCCGGGCACCGGATCTCCACCACGGAGGTGGAGTCGGCTCTCGTGTCCCACCCGGGGGTGGCCGAGGCGGCCGTGGTCGGCGCCGAGGACGCGGTCACCGGGCAGGGCATCGTGGCCTTCGTGATCCTGCGCTCCGACGCGGCGGAGGGCGGCGACGGCGCCGCGCTCGCCAAGGAACTGCGCGACCACGTGGCCCGGGAGATCGGGCCGATCGCGCGACCGCGGCAGATCCTGGTCGTGGCGGAACTGCCCAAGACCCGCTCCGGGAAGATCATGCGCCGTCTGCTGCGTGACGTGGCCGACCGGCGTGCCCTGGGCGACGTCACCACCCTGACCGACTCCTCGGTGATGGACGCCATCCGCGGCGGTCTGAGCGGACAGGCGGCCGAGGAGTAGGCGCCGCAGGAACAGCGAAGAGGAGCGGCGAGGCGGGCGGGGTCACAGGACCCCGCCCGCCTCGTCCTGGAACAGCTCCGTCCAGTAGTGCCAGTCGGTGTGCGGGTACGTGCCCGTCGGGTCGACGGCCCCCAGGGTGTGGATCATCGCCGCCGCGAGCTGCTCGTACGCCTCGGTCGTCAGCTCGTTGCCCAGGTGCTCGTCGATGGTGCGCTCGTGGTGCAGCAGCCAGAGCGTGAAGGCGAGGGTGGAGAGGTCGGTGTTCAGGGGGTAGAGCGTGGCCTCCGGCTCGCTGAAGTTCAGGACGGCGCCCGTTCTGCCGTCGACCACCAGGCTGTTGTCGGCGACCAGGTCCCCGAGGCGGATCAAGTGGCTGGCGTGGGCGGGGAGTTCGGACAGCGGGAAGTCGGGACGCTCGGCGGCGTAGTAGTCGGTGAGGGTCGGCAGGAGGACGTCCGTGTCGAGGTGGAAGAGGACGGCCTCCTCGGGCAGGCCCGTCTCGCGCAGGAAGCGGCGGGTCGGCTCGTGGGTGAGCGTGCCGGGGAAGTCGACCTCCTCGAAGCGGGTGACCCGGCCGGGCCCGAACTCCTGCTCCAGCAGGCGGGCCTGGACGTCCAGCGTCAGCCCGGACGCCGTACCCGGACCGGCGACGAGGGAGAGCGGACGGATCAGGGCCGCCGCCTTCCAGTAGGGCGGGACCTCACCGCCGGCACCCTCCTCGAACAGCGCGAGGAGGCTGCGGGAGGCGTCGGCGACCACCTGCGGGCCGTACCGCCCCGCCAGCGCGGCGAACCGGCCGCGCAGGCCCGCCAGTTCCTCTGTGACGGCGGCGAAGCGCAGGAGCGTCTCCAGGGAGGGGGCGAAGGGGCGGGCGTCGCACGGGTGGAACAGGTAGGCCGTCGTCACCTCGCCCGTGCTGCCGTCGAGGAGGATGGACTCGCGCTCCATGTCCGCCGGGCTGAGGAGTTCACCGATCACCAGGCGGTCCCGCAGCTCCTCCGCCACCCGCAGCGGACCGTCCGCCGCGTCCCCCAGTCTGCGCAGCCCGTGCGTGCGCAGCGGAGAGAACGTCAGCAGGTCGGTGCCGGCGGGCAGTCCGGGGCCGGTGAGCAGGCCGCGCGTCGGCGCGTGCGTGACGAGACCGGCCAGCTCGGCCTCGGTCAGCGTGATCGCCGTGGACCCGGCGTCGGTGGTGCTCATGGTTCCCCCGCGTGCTGCACAGTGTCCGGTCAGGGCGCGCCCGGCCGTCGCCCGGCGGTGTGCCGGGAGCGGCCGTCCCCCACTGCTCGGAACACTACGCCGCACCACTGACAACGCCCCCGGAGAAGGACGCCGGCGGCCCCGCCCGCGTTCCGCCCGTCCGGCAATCCGCCCGCAGCGGTACGGCCCCGCGCACCAGCCTGCGGGCAGGCGTGCCGCAAGGGGCGGCACGGGTGGGCGCAGGCGGCCCCCTGCGAACGCCCTCCCTCACACCGGGCCGGACCGCGCACCAGCGGCCCGCCGAACGCCGAGTGCCGGCTCCTCGCCGACGGCCTTGCCCCCGTCGGCGGATCCGCTCACCGGTCGGTGACGACCGCCGCCTGGGGGCGGATCGGGAGGCGGTTGACCGGGCGGCCCGTCGCCGCGCGCACCGCGGAGGCGATCGCCGCCGGGGAGGTCACCACGGGCACCGCGCTGACCGACTTGGCGCCGAACGGCGCGACCACGTCCCGTTCCTCGACCAGCCGGACGATCCGGATGTCCGGTGCGTCCAGGGCGGTCGGCAGGGCGTAGCCGGTCAGGTCGGGGTGGCGGACCAGGCCGCGGGGCGTGCGCAGGTTCTCGGTGAGCGCGATGCCCACACCCTGGGTGACGCCCGCCTCGATCCGGGCCGCGAGCTGCGTCGGGTTCAGGATCCGGCCCACGTCCTGGGCGACCGCCAGCTCCACCACACGGACCGAGCCCAGCTCGATGTCGACGTCGACCACCGCGCGGATCGCGCAGAACGCGAGGCCCACGAAGGCGTCGCCCTGCCCGGCTCCGTCCAGCGGCTCGGTGGGGTGCGGGCGGCACTGGGCCGTGGCCCACAGCTCCTTGCCCTCCATCGCCTCGGTGACGGTCGTCGACAGCACGCCGTCGTACGAGGTGATCTTGCCGTCGGTGATCTGGAGCAGCTCGGTGGACATGCCGAACTTGTGCGCGAGGGGCTGCAGCAGTTGCGTGCGGACCATCTTGGCGGCCCGTTCGACCGCGCCGCCCGACACCCAGGTGTGCCGGCTGCGGCAGCCCGCGCCGGCCGGCGGCTGGTCGGTGTCGACGGGCGCCACGTGCACCTCGTCGATGCCGAGGGTCTCCTGCACGATCTGCCGGGCGAGCGTCGTGAAGCCCTGGCCGGTCTCGACCGCCGCGCACAGCACGGTGGCGATGCCGTCGTGCACCTTCACCGTGGCGGTGGAGACCTCGTCGGCGCCCTCCGCGCCGAGCATGTGCACCATGCCGAGCCCGTAGCCGACGCCCCGGCGCACCGCGCCCGGTTCGCCCGCGCCCTCGGGGCCGCCGGGCAGCAGCCAGTCCTCCTCGGGCGTGTCCTTGGGCAGGGCGGGCAGCGGGAACTCCTGCACGGCCTGGAGGAGTTCGGCCACCGGCGCCGGACAGGTCACGGTCTGCCCGATCGGCAGGACGTCACCGGTGGCGAGGACGTTGCGCAGCCGCAGTTCGGCCGGGTCCACGCCGAGCTTCTTCGCCAGCTTGTCCATCTGCGCCTCGTATGCGGCGCACACCTGCATGGCGCCCTCGCCGCGCACATGGCCGGAGGGCGGGTTGTTGGTGCGGACGGCCCAGCCCTCGATGAACGCGTTCGGGACGACGTACGGCCCGCACGCGAACGAGACGGCGGCGGCCAGCGACTCCGCCGAGGTGTCGGCGTACGCGCCCCCGTCCAGCAGGATCTGCGCCTCGACCTTGACGAGCCGGCCGTCGGCGTCGGCGTGGTGGCGGTAGCGCAGCAGGGTCGGGTGGCGGTGGGCGTGGCCGAGGAAGGACTCCTCGCGGGTCGCCGTGAGCTTCACCGGGCATCCGGTGCGCAGCGCGAGCAGGCCGAGCGGGAGCTGGAAGCCCTGGTCCTCGCGGTCGGCGGTGGCGCCCGGCACCCCGGTGACGACGATCTTCACCTGATCGGGGGACAAGCCGTAGCAGGCCGCGGCCGTGTTCCGGTCGGCGTGCGGGTCGGTGGAGGCCAGGTACAGCTCCACCCCGCCGTCCGGCCGGGGGACCGCGAGGCCGGCCTCGGCGCCGATCGGGGCCGGGTCCTGGCGGCCGATGCGGTACTGGCCCTCGACGACGACCTCGCCGACCGCGTCCGGGTCGCCGTGGCGCAGCGGGATGTGCCGGATCAGGTTGCCGTCGGGGTGCAGCGGCTCGGCCTCGAAGGACTGCTCGGGGTCGGTGACCGGTTCGAGCACCTCGTACTCGACGATGACGGCCGCGGCGGCCATCCGCGCGGTGTCCGGGTGGTCGGCGGCGACGGCGGCGATGGGCTCGCCGTGGTGGCGTACGACCTCGGAGGCGAACACCGGCCGGTCGGGGATGCCGCGCCCGTACCGGGGGGTGCCGGGGACGTCCTCGTGGGTGACGACGGCGCGGACCCCGGGCATCTCGCGCGCGTGGGAGGTGTCGATGGACACGATGCGCGCGTGCGCGTGCGGGGAGCGCAGGACGGCCGCCCACAGCAGGCCCTCGGCCCACAGGTCGGCGGCGTACGGGAACGTGCCCTCGGTCTTGGCGCGGGCGTCGGCGTGCGGCAGGGAGGCGCCGAGGCCGTGCGGCAACGGCTCCGGGACGGGGGCCGCTTCCGCGGCGGTGGTCGCGGTCGTGGTCGCGGTGGCGGCTTCGTTGCTCAACGCTGGCCTCCGTCCTGGCCGTACGTCTGCTCGTGCGGGCCCTGCCCGTGCCCCTGTGCCGGTCCGGGGCCGTGGGACTGTCCGGGCATGGTTCCGGGTGCGCCGAAGCCGCCCGGCGGGTCGAACACGCCCGGCGCGTCGAACGCCGACGGGTTGACGCCTCCGGAGCCCGGCCCGGCCTGATGGGGGATACGTGCCTCGTCCCCGTCCGACTCGGTGTCCGCGCCGGCCTGCGTCTCGCGCTCGGCGACGACCTCCTTGACGGCCTCCAGGACGCCCCGGTAGCCGGTGCAGCGGCACAGGTTGCCGCACAGCGCCTGGCGGGTCTCCAGTTCGGTCGGCGCCGGATTGCCCTCCAGCAGGTCGTGCAGGGTCATCGCCATGCCCGGCACGCAGAAACCGCACTGCACGGCCCCGCACCGGGCGAGCGCCCGCTGCACGTCGGAGGACTGCCCGTCGACGGCGAGGCCCTCGACCGTACGGACCTCGCTGCCGGCCGCGGTGACCGCCGGAACCAGGCAGGAAGCCACGAGCCGCCCGTCGACCTGCACGTTGCACGCGCCGCACTCGCCCTGCGAGCAGCCGTCCTTGGCGCCCGCGAGACCGAGCCGCTCCCGCAGGACATACAGCAGGGACTCGCCGATCCAGGCGTCGGTGACGGGCCGTTCGCCGCCGTTGACACGCAGGACGTAAGAGGCGAGGGGGTGGTCGTCGTGCGGCGGGACGGGCGCGAGGTCCCCGGCGTCCGGACCGTCGGCGGCGCCGTGCTCATCGGCCGTCTCCCGGCGGTCCGCGTCGGCCGTCGCCCCGCGGTCCGCGTCGGCCTGCGTCCCGGGCGCGTCCGGGCCGTCGGCGGCGGACCCTGCGGACCCGGCGGGAGCCGGCGTGTCCGCCGCTCCGGCCGCGTCGATCGCGCCGGTGGCGTCCGCCGAGCCCGCCGGACCGGTGGCCGCGGTGTGCTCGCCGGCGGCGACCACACCGGCGGCCGTGGCGGGCCGTGTCCCGGCCTGTGGCGCGGGCCCGCTCACCCCGTCCGGGGTGTGGGCCGCCGGGACGTCGGCGGACGCTCCAGGCCCCTGCGCGGGGCCGTACCCGTCCGCCCCGGTGCGGCCGTCGGCCGGTACCGCCGCGCCGACGTCCTCGCCGGCGTCGTCGGCAGCGGAGTGCCCCGAGGCGGGCGCGGGCCGCGCGGAGTCCGCCGGGTACCCGGGGCCGCTCCCGTCGGGCACGCCGGGTCCCGCGTGGCTGCCACCGGTCACGTGAGCGGCGTCCGCGTGGCCGTCGACGCGGCCTGGGGCACCGGTGTGGTGCTGGGCGCCGGCCGTGCGGGAACCGTCCGGGTCCTCCGGGCCGCCGGCCGGGTACGACCCGGTGTGAGCCGGGTCGTCGGTCGCGGGTACGCCCGCGTACGCCGAGCCGTCGGCAGGGCGTGCGTCCGTCGTGCCCGAGCCGTCAGGGGAGCGCCCGCCCCCGGAGGCCGGGCCGTCCGCCGGACGCCGGCCGGGCTGTCCCGGGGCGTCGGCCGGAAGTCCCTCCGGGTAGGTCCGGCCGTCGGCGTACGCGTCGGTGGGGGCGGGGCCGTCCACCGGAAGGGCACCGGTACCGCCCGTCTCCCCCGGGTGCGCCCGGCCGTGGGCCGGAGTCGGGCCGGTGTGGGGCGTGGCCGTGTCGACTGGCTGGCCTTCGCCGGCCTGCTGGTCCTGCTGCGGTCGGCCCCACGGACGGCCCGCGCCTTCCGTGGCCCAGGGGGCGGGGGCGCCGCCGGGGAGGGTGGCCGGCGGGGTGCCGCCGCCCCACTGCTCGACCAGCGAGGACGTGGTGAACTCGCCCGATTCGTCCGGGAGGTCGCCCCCGGCGACCGGGATGGACCACTGCCCGGTGACGTCGTGACCGGGGGCCGGCGGCGCGGCGGGCTCCTCGTAGGTCCACTGCTGCGTCGCGGCGGGCTGGTACGTGAACCGGTCGTCCGCGCCCGCGCCCTGCTCGTGGGGTACGGCGTTCGGGTCGGGCCACTGTCCGCCGGGCGCGGGCCACGCCTGCTCCGGGCCGGCGGTGCCCGCGGCGGACTCGCCGGAGTCCGCCGTTATCCGCGGCGGCACGTAGCCGTGCCCTGGCGCGGCCAGCGGGCTGTCGCCGGACAGCAGCGCGTCGATGCCGCCCTCGGGGAGCTTGACGAAGGCGGTGGCGCCGTCGTCGTAGTCGCCCTGGGGCAGCGGGTCCCAGCGGCCGGCGCCCTGCGGGGCGGCGCCCTCTGCGTACGGGTCGTCGGTCACGACAGCGCCCTCCCCAGTGCTCGTCGGGCCAGCGCGGCGACGGTGCGCCGCAGGTGCAGTACGGCGGGTGGCAGCGGGGTCACCGAGCCGTCGGGTTCCGGGGCCGGGTCGGGGATGCAGGCCGCGGCGACGTACTCGCCGAAGGCGTGCAGGGCCTCCGGGACGAGCGCGCGGTCGTTGTCCCAGTCGATGAGCCGGGCGACCCACTGCTCGGCCTCCAGGGGCCGCAGCGGCATCGGCGCTATGGCGCCGACCGCGCAGCGCACCCCGCGCCGGGCGGGGTCCAGGACGACGGCCACCGAGCCGACCGCCCGGCCCGGTCCGGTCCGGCCGGTCGCCTTCAGGAAGACCTGCGGGGCGTGCAGCAGCGGCACGCGCACGTAGCCGATGAGTTCTCCGCCGCGCAGCATCTCCACCCCGGCCAGCAGGTGCGACACCGGGATCTCCCGGCGGGCGCCGCCCGGCCCCGCGATGATCAGGGTCGCCTCCAGGGCGGCCAGCACCGGCAGCGCGTCCCCGGTGGGGGCGGCGGAGGCGATGTTGCCGCCGAGGGTGCCGGCGTTGCGGATGTGCGGCGGGCCCGCGGCGCGCGCGGCGGCGGCGAGCGCGGGGATGAGGGCCGCGAAGTCGGGGCGGCCCATGCGCGCGTGGGTGAGGCCGGCGCCGAGCAGGGCGTGGCCGTCCTGGTACTGCCAGCCGCGGATCTCGCTGATCCGTCCGAGGCCGACCAGGGCGGCGGGCCTGAGCTGACCGGAGTTGACGGCGGCCATCAGGTCGGTGCCGCCCGCGACGGGGACGGCGGTGGGCATGGCCGTGAGGGCCGCCACGGCCTCGTCCAGCGTCGTGGGCAACGTGACGGCCTGCGCCGTCCGCGGTGCGTGCGTGGTCAAAACCGGCTGCCCCTTCCCGCTGCCCCACCTGGTCCCACCTGTGTGGCCGTACGGTACGTGCTCACAGGGCGGACGTGGCAACTCTGGCACATCTTCGCAAGACCCGGACCCGGGGGTCCGCTAGGAGGCATTCGCCCACTTCACCAGGGGGATGGTCCGATTTCGTACAGCATCACCAGCGTGGGGCGATTGACACTCTTCGGTGACCCTTGATGCTGTTTTCCCTTCCTTGTTCCCTTACTTGTTCGGGGGCGGTCCGTCGACCGGGCGGCCGAGCACGCCGGGGCGCCGCTGCCACGGGCGGGGGCCGGCGGGTGGCCGGTAGGCGACGCCGAGGGCGTCGAGCCGGCGGTAGTGGGCGGCCATACGGCGTTCGAAGCCGGCGAAGTCCCGTTCCGCCGGGGCCGGGAGACGGCTCCAGGCGACCTCGGCGAAGGCGGCGAGGCGGGGGAAGGTCTGGTAGTCCACGCGTGCTTGGTCTTCCAGCACCTCGGTCCAGACGTTGGCCTGGGTGCCCAGCACGTGCCGGGCCTCGTCATCGGTGAGTTGGGGTGGAACGGGTTCGAACCGGTACACGTCCTCCAGGGTGCGGACGAAGCCGATCGGCACGGGCTCGTCCGCGCCCGGGTCCTGACGGTGGTCCAGGTACACCTGCTGCTCCGGGCACATGACCACGTCGTGCCCCGCGCGCGCGGCCGCGACCCCGCCGCCGTAGCCGCGCCAGGAGGAGACGGCGGCGCCGTCGGCGAGGCCGCCTTCCAGGATCTCGTCCCAGCCGATGAGCCTGCGCCCGCGCGCGGAGAGCCACGTGTCGAAGTGCCGGACGAACCAGGACTGCAGCTCGTCCTCGTCGGCGAGGCCCAGTTCGGCGATCCGGGCCTGGGCGCGCGGGGACCGCCGCCACTGGTCCTTGGGGCACTCGTCGCCGCCGATGTGGACGAACCGCGAGGGGAAGAGGGCGAGTACCTCCTCCAGGACGCCCTCGTAGAAGCGGAGGGTGGTGTCGGTGGGGGCGAGTACGTTGGGATTGACGCCCCAGGTGTCCCAGACGGAGAGGGTGGTGGTGTCGATGACGTCGGTGTTGCCGAGCTCCGGGTACGCGGCGATGGCGGCCTGCGAATGCCCGGGTACGTCGATCTCCGGGACGACGGTGATATGCCGCTCGGCGGCGTAGGCGACGATCTCCCGGATGTCGTCCTGGGTGTAGAAGCCGCCGTGCGGTTTCTCCTCCCACAGCGGTGAGGCGCGGTGGCCGAATTTCGTCCGCGCCCGCCAGGACCCGACCTCGGTGAGCCGCGGGTACCGCTGGATCTCGACGCGCCAGCCCTGGTCGTCCGTCAGGTGGAGGTGGAGGACGTTCAGTTTGTGCGCGGCCATCAGGTCCAGGTAGCGCAGGACGCCGTCCTTGGGCATGAAGTGCCGGGCCACGTCGAGGAGGAGGCCGCGCCAGCGGAAGCGGGGCGCGTCCTCGATCCGGGCGAGGGGCAGCCGCCAGTGCCGGCCGGGCAGCGGGGCGCGCCGGAAGGCGTCCGGTCCGAGCAGTTGCCGTAGCGTCTGGGCCGCCCAGAACAGTCCCGCGGGGCCGCCGCCGGCCAGTTCGGCGCCGGTGGGGGTGACGGCGAGCCGGTAGCCCTCGGCGGGCAGGCCGGGTTCGATGCCGAGCACGATGCGGCGGTCGTGGTCGCGCGCCTCGGAAAAGGGCAGGCCGGTCGCCGCTCCGAGCGTGGCCCGCAGCCAGTGGGCGACCCCCTCCGTGCCGGGCCCCGCCTCCAGCCCCGTCCCGCTGTCCAGGCTCAGATGACCGTCGGCGTTCCGGGCGGCGCGCTGGGGCGCGGGAATCAGATCCACCCCAGGAGGCTAAGCAGGACCCCCGCCGCCCGACAAGAGGTCTGGACCACTTACCGGCCGGAAAGCGGCACAGGTCCCCGGGGCGCCCGCCGGGGCGCTCCGGGGACCTGGTGAGCCCGTACCGGCGGCAGCGCTACTTGTCGCCGCCCTTGCCCTCGTCGCCTCCGCTGCCCATGGACTCGTAGATCTCCTTGCACATGGGGCAGACGGGATACTTCTTCGGGTCGCGGCCGGGCACCCACACCTTGCCGCACAGCGCCACGACGGGCGTGCCGTCGAGGGCGCTCGCCATGATCTTGTCCTTCTGGACGTAGTGGGCGAAGCGCTCGTGGTCACCGTCGCCGTGGGACACCTGCGGCGTCGGCTCGACGAGGGTCCCGGTACCAGTCCCGCGCTCGGGCTCAAGAGTGCTCATAAGCCCCAGGGTACTGAAGCTCACACCCTTCAGTTGAGCGAAGGGTCGTCCGGGTACGTGGCCACCATCGCCAGCTCCCCGCGCTGGCGGCGCAGCACCTCGCGCCACAGCCGCTCCGGCTCCGGTGAGGAGACGTCGCCGGGCTCGGACTCCACGACGTACCAGGCGCCCTCCGCCAGCTCGTCCTCCAGCTGGCCGGGTCCCCAGCCGGCGTACCCGGCGAAGATCCGCAGGGAGCCGAGGGCCGAGGCGAGGAGTTCCGGCGGGGCCTCCAGGTCGACGAGGCCGATCGCGCCGTGCACCCGGCGCCAGCCGAGCGGCACCCGGTCACCGCTCGCGCCGCCCGGGATGACGGCGACGCCCAGCGCGGAGTCGAGCGAGACGGGCCCGCCCTGGAACACCACCCCCGGCGCGTCGGCGAGGTCGGCCCAGCCCTCCAGGATGTCGCCGACGTCCACCGGGGTGGGCCGGTTGAGGACGACGCCGAGGGAGCCCTCCTCGTCGTGGTCGAGAAGGAGCACGACGGCACGGTCGAAGTTCGGGTCCGCCAGGGCGGGCGTGGCCACGAGCAGTCGCCCTGTGAGCGAGGACACCTCGGTCATGCCAGACATGATCCCGCATCTTGCCCCGGCGTGGGGCACCAATCCGCCGACGCCGGTGAACGCAGCTCAGAGAGGTGCCCGGCATTCCGGGCGGCGGTGACCGCATGTGCCCGGCGCCCAACGGTTCGTGTTGTGACACAGCTATGACGCGACTGGGCCGTCCGCGGGCTTACGGGAGGGGGGTGATCCGCGATTACCCTGTCTCTCTCGGCCCCTGTCCAAGTGATCGGCCGGCCCCTGTCCCACTTCATCGGAACGCGAGATTCATGACCGTCAACGACGATGTCCTGCTTGTCCACGGCGGAACCCCGCTGGAGGGCGAGATCCGTGTCCGCGGTGCGAAGAACCTCGTGCCGAAGGCCATGGTCGCCGCCCTGCTGGGCAGCGAGCCGAGCCGGCTGCGCAATGTTCCGGACATCCGTGACGTGCGTGTCGTGCGCGGCCTGCTGCAGTTGCACGGGGTGACGGTCCGTCCGGGCGAGGAGCCCGGCGAACTGGTGCTGGACCCGACGCACGTGGAGAGCGCGAACGTCGCTGACATCGATGCCCACGCCGGATCGAGCCGGATCCCGATCCTGTTCTGCGGCCCGCTGCTGCACCGGCTCGGCCACGCGTTCATCCCGGGCCTGGGCGGCTGCGACATCGGCGGCCGGCCCATCGACTTCCACTTCGACGTGCTGCGCCAGTTCGGCGCGACCATCGAGAAGCGCGCCGACGGCCAGTACCTGGAGGCGCCCCAGCGGCTGCGCGGTACGAAGATCCGGCTGCCGTACCCGTCGGTCGGCGCGACCGAGCAGGTGCTGCTGACGGCCGTACTCGCCGAGGGCGTCACCGAGTTGTCCAACGCGGCCGTGGAGCCGGAGATCGAGGACCTCATCTGCGTGCTGCAGAAGATGGGCGCGATCATCGCGATGGACACCGACCGCACCATCCGCATCACCGGTGTGGACAAGCTCGGCGGCTACACCCACCGCGCCCTCGCGGACCGCCTGGAGGCCGCCTCGTGGGCGTCCGCGGCGCTGGCGACCGAGGGCAACATCTACGTCCACGGCGCCCAGCAGCGCTCGATGATGACGTTCCTGAACACCTTCCGGAAGGTGGGCGGCGCCTTCGAGATCGACGACGAGGGCATCCGCTTCTGGCACCCCGGCGGCCAGCTGAAGTCCATCGCCCTGGAGACCGACGTCCACCCGGGCTTCCAGACCGACTGGCAGCAGCCCCTGGTGGTCGCCCTGACCCAGGCCACCGGCCTCTCCATCATCCACGAGACGGTCTACGAGTCCCGGCTCGGCTTCACCTCCGCGCTGAACCAGATGGGCGCCCACATCCAGCTGTACCGCGAGTGCCTGGGCGGCTCCGACTGCCGCTTCGGCCAGCGCAACTTCCTGCACTCGGCGGTCGTCTCCGGCCCCACCCGCCTCCAGGGCGCCGACCTGGTCATCCCCGACCTCCGCGGCGGCTTCTCCTACCTCATCGCCGCCCTCGCCGCCCAGGGCACCTCCCGCGTCCACGGCATCGACCTCATCAACCGGGGCTACGAGAACTTCATGGAGAAGCTCGTGGAACTGGGAGCAAAGGTAGAACTCCCGGGCAAGGCCCTCGGCTAGCCGCCGCCCACACGAATGGGCGGCCCCCCTGTGACAGGGGGGCCGCCCATTTCCACTTCGTCCAGTGAAGCGCCCCGAAAGGGGCGCGGGGAACTGCGCGACCAGCCACGACAGGCCGACAGCCACCCACGGCGCTGAAGCTCTGCGGCGCTTTGGTGAACCGGCGCCACAAAGCGGAGCGCTTACTTGCCCTTGGCCGCTTCCTTGAGCTTGGAGCCCGCCGAAACCTTGACGCTGTACCCGGCCGGGATGTTGATCGGCTCACCGGTCTGCGGGTTGCGCGCGGTACGAGCGGCACGGTGGGTGCGCTCGAAGGTCAGGAAGCCAGGGACGGTGACCTTCTCGTCGCCCTTGGAGACGACGTCGCCGACGACCTCGGCGAAAGCGGCCAGCACGGCGTCGGCGTCCTTGCGGGTCACCTCGGCACGGTCGGCCAGCGCGGCCACCAGCTCACTGCGGTTCATGTTGTTACTCCCGTGTTTTCTTGCCGTTGGGGTGTGCCACGCGGCGGAGCCGCATGTGAGGCACTGCGATGCCGATGCGCTCGCGCCCAGGGACGCATCCTGCCCCTACCTGCTGCGGGAAAGCCAATCCGGCACCCGTAGGAGTCGTGAGAGCACCCTGGGGAGTCACACGAATAGCGCTGCCCGGCCGTCACCCTAGAGTGCGCCCGGCATCCGGAGGTTCCGCGACGCGCCGGTGCGGCGTGCCGCCGTGGTGATCCTCACAGCATGGTGACGGCGCACGGGACACTGTTCACTCCCCCCGCGCGCCGCTGACGTCTACTGCTCGGCCGGGGCCGGCTTCGCGGCCTCGCGGACCGCGCCGGCCACCGCACCGGCCACCTTGTCGTTGAAGACGCTGGGGATGATGTAGTTCGGGTTCAGCTCGTCCTCGGTCACCACGTCCGCGAGGGCCTGCGCGGCGGCGAGCATCATCTCCGTGTTGACGGTGCGGGACTGCGCGTCCAGCAGACCGCGGAAGACACCCGGGAAGACCAGCACGTTGTTGATCTGGTTCGGGAAGTCGGAGCGGCCGGTGGCCACGACAGCCGCGGTCTGACGCGCGATCGCCGGGTCGACCTCGGGGTCGGGATTCGCGAGCGCGAACACGATCGCGCCGTCCGCCATGGCGGCCACGTCGTCGCCGTCGAGGACGTTCGGGGCGGAGACGCCGATGAAGACGTCGGCGCCGCGCACGGCCTCCTTCAGCGTGCCCGTCAGTCCCTCGGGGTTGGTGTTGTCGGCGATCCAGCGCAGCGGCGAGTCGGCGGAGGCGCCCACCAGGTCCTCGCGGCCGGCGTGCACGACGCCGTGGATGTCGGCGACGACCGCGTTCTTCACGCCCGCGGCGATGAGCAGCTTGAGGATGGCGGTGCCGGCCGCGCCGGCGCCGGACATGACCACGCGGATGTTCTCGATGGCCTTGCCCGTGACGCGCAGGGCGTTGGTGAGGGAGGCGAGGACGACGATCGCGGTGCCGTGCTGGTCGTCGTGGAAGACGGGGATGTCGAGGGCCTCGCGCAGCCGGGCCTCGATCTCGAAGCAGCGGGGTGCGGAGATGTCCTCCAGGTTGATGCCCGCGAACCCGGGGGCGATGGCCTTGACGATCTCGACGATGGCGTCGGAGTCCTGGGTGTCGAGGCAGATCGGCCAGGCGTCGATGCCGGCGAACCGCTTGAAGAGGGCCGCCTTGCCCTCCATGACCGGCAGGGCGGCCTTGGGGCCGATGTTGCCGAGGCCGAGCACGGCGGAGCCGTCCGTCACGACCGCAACGGAGTTGCGCTTGATGGTGAGGCGGCGGGCGTCCTCGGGGTTCTCGGCGATGGCCATGCAGACGCGGGCCACGCCGGGCGTGTAGACCATGGACAGGTCGTCACGGTTGCGGATGGGGTGTTTCGACGCCATCTCGATCTTGCCGCCGAGGTGCATCAGGAACGTACGGTCGGAGACCTTGCCGAGCGTGACGCCCTCGATGCCGCGGAGCTTCTCCACGATCTCCTCGGCGTGGGCCGTGGAGGTGGCCGCGATGGTCACGTCGATACGGAGCTTCTCGTGGCCGGAGGCGGTGACGTCGAGGCCGGTCACGGAGCCTCCGGAGGACTCCACGGCGTTGGTGAGCTGCGAGACGGCGGTTCCGCTCGCGGGCACCTCCAGCCGGACCGTCATCGAGTAGGAGACGCTGGGCGCCGTTGCCATGGCCGACTTCCTCTGCTTTCACCGTGTCGCGAGTTGTGCCGTCCGATCGTCGCACCTACCCCTGAGTACGTGGTAGTCGCCCTGGATTGCGGACGTTGTGTTCACGGGGGGCCACTGACGACGACGGCATTTTCGGAAAACGACTTCCACCATACGAGAAATGATCTGCCGAGGGGAAGGGGCGCCGTCGGGGCAAAGAAGGAGGCCCACGTCACATCCGTGACGTGGGCCTCCCACACGCTCATGACACCGACCCGCCATGCTCGCCTCGCGGCAAGTGGTCCCTCGAAGGGACGAAGGTTGGGCCCGGGGGCTTGGATCGGGCCGGTGCCACACCAAGGCTAACAAACAGATCCCACAAGGCCATTCCCCCACGACCCCTTCTTTACCGATCCGACCCAGCTGCGGGCAGTCGTGCCTCCCCCAGTGCCTTAAGGGCCTGGGGAGACCCCCAGGGCGGCACGGGTGGGCGGTGGGGGTCCCCCCGCTCGCGCGAAGCCGAGAGTGGGGGAGGCACCCGCCAAGCGCCGGCAAGCGACCCCACCCCCGGCCCGCACCCACCCCGCCCAGCAGCCCGGCTCCCCCGCGCGGCCGGCGCCCCCTCAGTCCCGCAGCAGATCCGGCACCCCGCCCGCATCCGGCTCGTCCCGCTCCCCCGACACCACCGTCAACTGCTGAGTCGCCCGCGTCAACGCGACGTACAGCACCCGCAGCCCCGCAGGCGACTCGTCGGCGATCTCCGCCGGCGACACGACGACCGTCGCGTCGTACTCCAGACCCTTCGCCTCCAGACTGCCCAGCGCGACCACCCGGTCCCCCAGCCCCGCCAGCCACCGCCGCGCCTCGCCCCGCCGGCTCATGGCGACGACGACGCCGACCGTGCCGTCGACCAGCCCCAGCAGCCGCTCGGCCTCCGCCCGCACGGTGTCGGCCAGCGATTCCCCGGCCACCTCGAACCGCGGCTGGACACCGGTGGACCGTACGGCGGAAGGCGACTCGGAGCCGGGCATGGCGAGGGCGAGCACCTTGGCGGCCAGCTCGGCGATCTCCGCGGGGTTGCGGTAGTTGACGGTGAGCCGGAACCGGCGCCGGGGCCGGCTGCCGAGGGCCTCGTCACGGGCCTCGGCGGCCTCGTCCGGGTCGGACCAGGAGGACTGGGCCGGGTCCCCGACGACCGTCCACGTGACGTGCCGGCCCCGCCGGCCGACCATGCGCCACTGCATCGGCGTCAGGTCCTGTGCCTCGTCCACGATGACGTGCGCGTACTCCACGCGCTCCTGCGCCAGCCGCTCCGCCCGTTCCCACTGCGTCTCCTCGCGCACCGGCATCAGCTCCTCAAGGCCGGTGAGCTGGTCCAGCGGGTCCAGCTCGCGCTTCTTGCGGGGCCGGGCCGGGGCGCCGAGCACGGCGTGGAGCTCGTCGAGCAGGGCGATGTCGTGCACGGAGTACCCGTCCCGCTTCAGGGACCGGGCCACCTTGCGGACCTCGCCAGGGTTGAGCACCCGGCGGGCCCAGCGGCCCAGCCGCCGTTCGTCGGCCATGGCGGCGAGGACGCCCTTCGGGGTCAGCTCGGGCCACCAGGCGTCGAGGAACGCGACGAAGGGGTCCTCGGAGGTGATGTCCTCGTCGAAGGAGGACCGCAGCTCGGCCGCCAGCTCCGGGTCGGTGTGGCGGGCGCCGGCGCCGGACTTCTCCCACAGGGCGTCCAGGAGCAGCTTGCGGGCGCGCGGGCGCAGCAGGTTGACGGGCGCGGTGCCGCCGAGGGCGGTGCGGCGGATCCGCTCCAGTTCCTCCCCCTCCAGCTCCAGTCGGCGCCCGAAGGCGACCACCCGGAGCCGGTCCGGCGAATCGTTCAGCTCCAGTGCTCCGCGCGCGGCCTTGCGCAGCACGCGCAGCATCCGCGCGGAGCCCTTGGCGCGGGCCGCGGACGGGGAGTCGTACAGCGTGGCCTCGGCGCCGACGGCGTCCACGGCGAGCGAGCCGATCGCGCGGATGGCGACCTGCCCCTCCTCGCCGAGGGAGGGCAGCACGCCCTCGGTGTAGGCCACCAGCAGCGGGGTGGGCGAGACGATCAGGATGCCGCCCGCGTAGCGTCTGCGGTCCTGGTAGAGCAGGTAGGCGGCGCGGTGCAGGGCGACGGCGGTCTTGCCGGTGCCCGGGCCGCCCTCGACGTACGTCACGGAGGCGGCGGGGGCGCGGATCACCAGGTCCTGCTCGGCCTGGATGGAGGCCACGATGTCCCGCATGGTGTGGCCGCGGGCCTGGCCGAGCGCGGCCATCAGTGCCCCGTCGCCGATGACGGGCAGCTCGCGGCCGTCGAGCCGGGCCGTCAGCTCGGGGCGCATCAGGTCGTCCTCGACGCCGAGCACCCGGCGCCCCTTGGAGCGGATGACCCGGCGTCGTACGACCCGTCCGGGATCGACCGGGGTGGAGCGGTAGAAGGGCGCGGCGGCCGGGGCGCGCCAGTCGATGACCAGCGGCGCGTACTCGGCGTCGAGCACGCCGATACGGCCGATGTGCAGGGTCTCGGCGATGTCGGCGGTGTTGTCGTCGCGGACCGCGCCCTCGGCGGGCTCGACGGCGGTGTACGCCCCGTCGGGCCCCTTCTTGCCGTCCTTGCCGAGCAGCAGGTCGATCCGGCCGAAGAGGAAGTCCTCGAACTCGTTGTTGAGCCGGTTGAGGTGGATACCGGCCCGGAAGACCTGCGCGTCCCGCTCGGCGAGCGCGCCGGGCGTGCCGACCTGGCCGCGCTGGGCGGCGTCGTTCATCAGGAACTCGGCCTCGTGGATCTTCTCCTCGAGCCGCCGGTACACCCGGTCCAGGTGTTCCTGCTCGACACGGATCTCCCGGTCGCGCACGGAGTCGCGCGCGTCGGGCGCCTCGTGGGCGTCATGCGCCTCGTGGGCATCACGCGCCCCGTGGTCGTCGCGCACCGATCCGACCGCGGACTGCTGAACCTGAGCGGCCACCGGGCCCCCTTCTGACGTGCTGGGCAGCCGTCAACCGTACGCGAAGGAGACCCGGCAAAGCTACGGCGGCTACGCCTGCACCTGCACGAGCTTCTTGCCGTCGAACGTGGAAACCTCGAAGTGGTCGATCTCGTTCGGCTTGAAGGCCGCGGCCCCGCCGATGTAGAGCGGCTTCTTCGCCTCCTCCGTCTTGGCGTTCGGCACGCCGTAGCCCCAGTTCGGGACGGACCAGGAGGACATGGTCACCCGCTCGCCGTTCTTGGCGACGAGGATCAGGGAGCACTTCAGGGGGCCCTTGACGTTCTTGAGCTCCAGGACGGCCTGGGTGCCCCAGTCCTTCTGCTCCATGCCGACGGTGGCGCTGACGTGGCTCGTCGGGTCGGTGGCCGACTTCTTCTCGGGCATCGCCTGGAAGGTGGTCTGCGCCGGGGTGAGCGCCTGCCGACTCGTACCGCCGTCGGAACCGCCGGTCGCCGCGAGGATCGCCAGGGGGCTGCCGACGATCAGCACGGCCGCCGCCGCGATCATGTACATACTGCGGCGGCGCTTGCGGGCCCGCTGGTCACCGACCTCGACGACCAGCTTCTCCGCCAGCCGCGGGCTGGGCCGGGCCGACAGCGACTCGCCGATCGAGGGGGTGCTGCCCGAGCCGGGCAGGTCGGCGAGCGCGGCGAGCATCGGTTCCATGCCGGCCAGTTCGTCGAGCTGCTGGGCGCACCATTCGCAGCCGGCGAGGTGCGCCTCGAAAGCGGTTGCCTCGGCGTCATCGAGAATCCCGAGGGCGTACGCGCCGACGGTCTCGTGCTCGTTGGGCAGGGATGATCCCTCGCTGCTCGGGCTCACCGGTCCCATCGGTCCCATGGGTCCAGACATACCCGGACCACCCGTGCTGAATCCGCTGTGTCCCCCGTATCCGCTCATCACGCCGTCACCCCCCGCTCCTCCAGTGCCAGCTTCATCGACCGAAGGGCGTAGAACACCCGGGAGCGGACCGTGCCGCTCGGGATGCCCAGCGTCTCGGCCGCCTCATTGACGGTACGTCCCTTGAAGTACGTCTCGACGAGCACCTCCCGGTGGGCCGGGGTCAGGTCGTCGAGCGCGTCCGACAGCGTCATCAGCCACAGCGCCTTGTCGATCTCGTCCTCCGCGGGGATGACCTCCAGCGGCGACGGATCGACCTCCTGCGGCCGGGCCTGCCGGCTGCGGTGGCCGTCGATGACGATGCGGCGCGCGACCGTCACCAGCCAGGGGCGTACCGATCCGGTCGCCCGGTTGAGCTGACCGGCGTTCTTCCAGGCACGGATGAGCGTTTCCTGTACGACGTCCTCGGCGCGCTGCCGGTCTCCGGCGACCAGCCTGAGGACGTACGCGAGCAGAGGTCCGGCGTGCTCGCGGTACAGGGCACGCATCAGCTCCTCATCGGGTTCCGAGGGCTGTGAGGACATGCGATGTCGGGCCCTCGATCCACGTTCATTGGCCACGGCCGCATCCTTGCGCACGCCCACCTCCGGTGTCCGGGGGTTCCCCCAGTCGGTCGCTCGCCCACCCGTACGGACGGAAGCGGGGAGATGTTCAACGTGAGGGGACGGTTTTCTGTGGGCTGACGTGACGAGCGGGACATGGGGTCACATTCCCACCGTATGGTTTTCACATTTCCGACACACTGCCAAGGCGGCCGGGAGGTGGACCGAGCTGCCCGCGCCGGACCGGGAGCAAACCTGGTGTTACGGAAATCACGCGGGACGGCGGCCCCCCGCCGCCTTGGGCGGTTCCGTATCATTCCCGGCGCTTACGGCATGTACCGGACCTCAGGGCGCGGACGAGGGCCGCCACCCTGCGCCGGCGTACGCGACCTCAGGCGCGGGCGAAGGCCGCCGCACAACACCGGCGTACGCGACCTCAGGCGCGGGCGAGGGCCGCCGCCCGGCGCCGGTGCCGGGCGACCCGCTCCCGGTTCCCGCAGACCTCGCTGGAGCACCAGCGCCGGCGGCGCCCGCGGGAGGTGTCCAGATACACGAGGGAGCAGTTGTCCCCCTCGCATTCGCGTACGGCCGCCCGGGCCACGGGATCGGTCAGCAGTTCTACGGCGTCCCGGGCGACGACCGCGAGCAGCGCGGCGCACTCGGGCGGGCCGGCCAGCTCCCGCACGAGGGTCCCGTCCTGGGCACGGGCGGCGCGGGGGGCGGGGGGCGCGGGTCTGGCGAGTTCGTTGAGCCGGCGGAGCGCGAGGTCGTACGACACCGGGTCGGGGGAAAGCACGGGGAGATGCGCGGGGGAAAGCACGAGGGAAGGCGCGATGGATTGCGCCGGGGAAAGCGCGTTCCGCCGCACCAACCGCCCCACGCACCCCCGCAGTTCCCGGAATCGGTCCGGCCAGGAGGCGTCGGCGTGCGCCAGCAGGGTCCCGGGCGGCACGAGCCCGGCGCCGGCGATCCAGCCGCACAGCGGCTCGACGGCATGCAGCCGTTCGTTCGGGTGCGCGGTCGCGAGGAGGTCGAGGCAGATCCGACCGGCGTCGAACCGCGGCTCGTGAGGGGGCGTGGCCGTACCCAGTGCCATGTGCCTGTCACCGCCTAGGCAGGGGAAGCGTTCCGTCGCTCCTCTTCACAGTGCCCGCCCCGGGGGCCGCCCGGAACCCCCCGTACCGCGTGCCCTACTCCTTCTTCACTCCTTCTTCGGCGCCGGCCCCTGACCGTGCCCGGAGCCCGGCGCCCCCTCGCTCTTCACCGTGTCCTTGGCCTTCTTCTCCAGGTCGACGTCCAGCTTCTTGAACTCGCGCACCACCGTGTCCGCCATCCCAGCGAGCGAGTCGAGCTGCTTGGAGATGTCGCCGCGGCCGTCCTTCCAGTTGGACTCGAAGTCGTCGAGGGCGTCGTTGACCGTCCCCTCGGCGATGTCGTCCGCGTAGGACTCGAAGAGGTTCTTGGTGTGGTTGAGCCGGCTCTTGATCGACCGGATCTGCTTGCCGTAGCCCTCCAGCTCGCTGAGCGGAAGCGCGAGATCAGGCTTGCCCTTGCCCACGAGTGACTCCCCCGTCTCCCGGTCTCGTACCCTGGCGGCACCGTACATCAGTACGCACGAGTGACCGAGACCGAAGGAACGGGGACGACCGACACCATGGCCCGCTACACGGAACCCCTCACCGTCGAGCGCGGCGGCTTCCGGATCAAGGTGCCGGAGTCGTGGTGGGAGTTCGACATCCGCCCGGAGTCGCGGAACGACGCCATCCACCGCATGGTGCGCGAGCGGATCGAGCAGCACCCGGAACTGGCGCCGTACCGCGAGACGTTCACCGCCTTCTTGCGGAAGTCGGCGGCGGACGCGTGGAAGTCGGGCGCGATGTACTGCGGTTGCATGGCGGAGAGCTTCGGCGGCGACACGACGGTCACCGGGTCGGTCACCGTCTCCCTGGTGGGCGGCCGCACCCGCGAGGGCGCACCCCTCTCCACCGACCCGGCCGCCATCGCCGCCCAACTCGCGGTGAAGGAGGCCCGCGACGAGGGCGATTCCTGGCGCAAGGTGACCACGGTCGACATCCCCGGCGTCGGCCCGGCAGCCCGCACGTACGGCATCGAGGACATCCCGGTCCCCGACGACGCCCTCAACCGCACGATCCGCGCCGTCCTGATGCAGACGTACATCCCCGTGCCCGGTCAGGAGGGCAAGGTCGCGCTGGTGTCCGGCAGCAGCCAGGTGCTGGACCTCGCCGACGCGTTCTTCGACATCTTCGACGCGGTGACGTCGACGTTCCGCTTCACGTCCTGACCGCCCTCTCCTCCTCCGGGTCCCGCCGCAGGCGTACGCCCCCTCGCCCGACCGGGGGAGGCGACTCGTTCACGGAGCCGACGTCAGCGGGCACTTGACGCTCGTAGCTTCGATGCGACGCCGCGGTCGGCCGACCGCGGACGACACGAGGCCCCGTCACCGGAGGCGGCCTCACAAGGTCCGATCGGAGCCCCCCCCATGAAGCGGAAGCTCGGAATCGTGCTCACGGCGTGCGCCCTGGCCGCCGGCACGCAGGTCGTCCTCACGGCGCAGCCGTCCTCCGCCGCCGTAGGCCACATGATCAGGAACCACGCGACGGGCAAGTGCCTCCAGGGCACGGACAACGGCACCACGTACGCCCACGCGGTCAAGATGGTGCCCTGCAACCGCTCCAACAGCTCCATCTGGTGGGGCGCGAGCGCCGGCAGGATCGAGATGGTGCGCAACGGCAGCTACAACAGCCAGATCTGCCTCAGCATCCCGAAGAGCCCGAAGGGTGACTTCGCGCACGACGTCGACACGGCGGTCTGCGGGAACACCGCCTACAACCAGGTGTTCTCCTTCGGCGTGGCGTCCAACTACCCCATCGGCTCCCCCGAGCCGTGCTACGTGGGCCACTACTCCTCGGGCGACACATGGGCCTCCTGCTACGTGAACAGCGGAAGCAACACCCGCTGGGACTGGATCTCCTGACTCCCTGGCCCCTGTTCGGCCGCCGCCGGAGACTCCCCCTCTCCGGCGGCGGAGGTCTCCGGCGCCGGGTCGAACTTCCCGCCGAACGCGCGTTCCAGGTAGGTTCGCGTGTGCACAGAGGCTGTTGAGGGGCTGCACACGCGACGGGGGTTGCAGGCAGATGGCGGGACACAGGCCGGCGGACTGGCATCCACTGGACTTGGACAAGGACCCCACACCGGGTGACCCGCAACGGGTCCGCACGCTCGCCAAGCAGCTCCACGACTTCGCCGACGACGTCTCGGACGCGCTGCGCATGGTCCACGCGATGGCCGGCGACGACACGATGCTGCAGTGGGCGGGCAAGTCGGCGGCAGTCTTCAAGGACCAGTTCAAGGACGTACCGAAGAACCTGAAGAAGCTGAAGAAGTCGTACGAGATGTGCGGGGACGCCCTCGCCGACTTCTGGCCCAAACTGGAGCGCGCCCAGCATCTGGCGGACAAGGCCCTGACCAAGGCCAAGGAGGCCCAGTCCGACCTGTCCTCGGCCAAGTCCCGTCTGTCCTCGGCGGACTCGTGGGTCACCCGGGCCACCAAGGAGGCGGACAAGTACAAGGACGACCCGACGGGCAGCAAGTCGGACGCCGACAAGCCGGACGAGTCCAAGGTCCGGACCGCCACGAAGGACGTCCAGCACGCCAAGTCGGCGCACACCAAGGCCCAGACGGACGTCACCCACGCCCAGAACGCCCTGGCCGCGGCGAAGAAGATGGCCGCCGACGCCCGCAAGATGCGCGACGACGCGGCGGGCGAGGCCAAACGCAAGATCGACGACGCCTCCGACGCCGGCATCCAGAACCGTCACTGGTGGCAGGACGTCGGCCACTGGATCGAGGACCACTGGGACACGATCGTCGCGGTCTGCAAAGTCGTCGTCACGGTCGTCGGCATCGTCGCCATGATCATCGGCGGCCCCATCCTCGGCGCGATCGTCCTGGTCGCCGCCCTCGTCGTCCTCGCCGACACCCTCAACAAATACAGAAAAGGCCAAGCCTCCCTCTGGGACGTCGCCTTCGCCGCGATGGACTGCATACCGGGCGGCAAGGGGATCACCTCGGTGGGGAAGCTCGCCAAGGGCATGAAGGCCCTCGGCAAGGGCGGCCTCAAGGCCATGGCGAAGAACCTGGGCAGGAAGGGACTGCGCAAGGAGGCCGACGAGGCGCTGGCCAAGAGCAAGCCGGGCAAGGGCCGCTGCCTGAACGGCGACCCCATCGACATGGTGTCCGGCGAGATGCTCATGGCCGAGACCGACGTGGAACTGCCCGGGCTACTGCCCTTGGCGTTGCGTCGCACCCACGTGTCCTCCTACGGCGCGGGCCGCGCCTTCGGGCCTTCCTGGGCATCCACTCTCGACGAACGCCTGGAGCTGGACGAAGAGGGTGCTGCCTTCGCCACCGAAGACGGAATGATCCTCTTCTATCCGGTGCCGAAGCCGGGCGCTTCAGTTCTGCCGCAGGAAGGCCCGCGCTGGCCACTGGACTGGGACGGGACCCCCGGCGCACCGCTGCGCATCACCGATCCGCTCACCGGGATCACCCGCCACTTCTCTCCCCCGAGGCAGGCCGCCGCGGTCGACGAGGCGTTCACACTCCCTCTGGCCGCGCTGACCGACCGCAACGGCTACCGGATCGACTTCGACCGCGACTCCCGCGGACTCCCCACCGCTGTACGCGATTCCGGCGGCCGGCACATCCACGTGGACACCGACGGAGAGCATGTCACCGCCCTGCGCCTGAGCAACCCGGAAGACGGGCCCGAGGGCACGATGCTGAGGCGCTTCGGATACAGCCCCGCGGGCGACCTGACCGAGATCTATAACTCCAGTGGTCTGCCGCTGAAACTGACCTACGACGACCGTGGTCGCATCACGTCCTGGACCGACCGCAACGGCTACTGGTACCGCTTCACCTACGACGCTCTGGACCGCTGCGTGCGCGGCGAGGGTGCCGACGGCACACTCTCGTGCACGATCGAGTACGACACCGAGAACCGGGAGACGCGGTACACGGACGCGCTCGGCCACACGACGACGTACCGCCACAACGAGCTGTACCAACTCGTGAGCGTGACCGATCCACTCGGCCACACCGAGCACTCCGAATGGGATCGTGTCGACCGGCTTGTGTCTCGGACAGACCGGCTGGGACGCACGACCCGGTACCTGTATGACGAGCTGGGCGCGCCGACAGCCGTCGTCCGGCCAGACGGCACAGAAGAATGCGCCCGGAACAACGCTTTCGGCCAACCGACGTCCGTCACCCAGGCCGACGGCCATGTCTGGCGCATGGAATACGACGCCCGCGGAAACCTGATCGCCGAAACGGATCCCACAGGCGCCCAAGTCGCCTACCAGTACGAGAACAACGGCGCGCTTGCCGCAGTGATCGACGCCGCCGGCCGTACCGCCGTTCTGGAAGCCGACGCGGCGGGACTGACCACTGCGTTCTCCGACGCCGAAGGCAACACCACCCGATACGCACGCGACGCATTCGGCAGGATCACCGAACGGATCGGACCAGACGGTGCCGTCACCCGCCTGAGCTGGACACCGGAGGGCCGACCCGTTCGGCGGATACTCCTTGGCGGAAGCGCGGAACGACGCGTATACGACGGCGAGGGGAACCTCGTTGAACATACGGACGTAGAAGGGCGGACAACCCGCTTCGAGTACAGCGGCTTCGACACTCCCGTTTCTCGCACGGATCCCGACGGCTCACGCCTGGAGTTCGTCTACGACAGCCAGTTGCGGGTTGCCTCGGTCATCAACCAGCGAGGCGACACGTGGAACTACTTCTACGACGCCGCAGGGCGGCTGATCCGAGAGCAGGACTTCAACGGTCGTGGGCAGAGCTATCGCTTCGACGCCGCCGGTCGGCTCGTGGGGCAGACCAATGGTGCAGGCGAGTCGATCGATTACGTCCGTAACCACCTCGGCAAGATCACGCAGCTAGGCACACTT
Organism: Streptomyces sp. L2; assembly: GCF_004124325.1. NCBI lineage: Bacteria > Bacillati > Actinomycetota > Actinomycetes > Kitasatosporales > Streptomycetaceae > Streptomyces > Streptomyces sp. L2. The sequence continues at coordinate 4,940,938 of NZ_QBDT01000001.1, read as the reverse complement.
GAAGGCGTCACACATTACGAGTACGACGCCATTGGCCAAGTGCGCCGGGTGGTCAATGCCGGGACAGAGCTCGTCTACGAACGGGACGCCCGAGGCCGAGTGCTCGCGGAGAACTGCAATGGCGCCGTTGTCCGATCGGAGTACGACGTGCTCGGTCGCCGCATCCGGCGGCTCACCCCCTCACATGCCGAAAGCATGTGGGAGTACGACGGATGCGACCGTCCTGTGCTGCTGCGAACAGCCGGGCGGACTGTCACATTCGCATATGACGATGCAGGACGGGAAACCGAGCGCCACGTCGGCGGTGTCGCTCTGCATCAGGTGTGGGACACCGCCGGCAGGCTGAGCTCCCAGACACTGACTTCAAGCGGGCCGAGCACTGGAATCGACGCGATGGACGGAGCGCGGCTCATTCAGCAGCGCGCCTACCGCTATCGACCCGACGGGACCCTCGCGTCCATCGGTGACCGCCTCAGCGGCGACCGCCTCGTCCGCTGTGATGACTCGGGGCGTGTCACCGGCGTAGAGGCGGCGACATGGTCGGAGCGCTACGCGTATGACGCGGCCGGCGACATCACCGAAGGTGAGTGGCGGAGTGCGACGCCTGCTCACCCCGCGCCCGATGACACGCCTTTGCGCAGAATGGGCGATGTTTCCTACGAATACGACGCCCAGGGCCGCGCGGTCGTCCGGCGGAAGAAGCGTTTGTCCCGCAAACCCGACACGTGGCGTTACCGCTGGGACAGCCAGGACCGCCTGGTCGGAGTGACCACGCCGGACGGCACCCAATGGGTGTACGAGTATGACCCGTTCGGCCGTCGCATCGCCAAACGGCGCCTCGCCGCGGACGGGGTGACCGTAGTCGAGGAGGTGACCTTTGTCTGGGACGGCTTCGTGCTGGCCGAGCAGGTCACGACGGTGGACGGGGAGGTACCCACCTGCACGGTGTGGGACTGGGAGCAGGACCGCTTCAGCCCCGTCACGCAGGTGGAACGGACCCCGTCGCCCGACTCCCCCCAGGAGTGGGTGGACGACAGGTTCTACTCCATCGTCACCGACCTGGTGGGTTCGCCCAGCGAACTTGTCGACGAGACAGGTGGACTCGCCTGGCAGGCCCGGACCACGGTCTGGGGTGCGCCAGTCACGGACCACATACCGAATGGGCCACAGTGCCCGTGGGGCCTCCCGGGGCAATACCGCGACCGGGAATCCGCCCTCAGTTACAACTACCACCGCCACTACGACCCGGAAACCGGGCAATATGTCTCCTTGGACCCGCTTGGGCTGGCCCCTGGACCGAACCCGCGCTCTTATGTGCCCAACCCCTTCACGGCTGTCGATCCGTTCGGACTGGCACCCTCGTGCGAGGACGCGGCTCGGGACGCCGCTCGGCAACGGGCAGACGTGGAGCAGCAGCGTCCAGGAGCCAGCAAGAAGACCAGGCCCACCAGCACAGCAGGCCTGTCGGTGCCGGGACATGGCACGTTCGACGGTGCGAGCATCAAAGGGGGCGCGGGTCACAATCTGCACCCGGACGTGCAGGCTGCATATGATCGTGTCCCAGAAGCCATCAAGGAAAGCGTCGGAGGAGCCCACTCGAAGTGCGGTGAGGCCGAAGCACTGTCGGATGCCATGAGGGCGGGAGCGGATCCAAGGGGTGGAGTGATGGCAGCGGTCAATGTTCGCGCGCCCGGTAACCCCATGCACGGCACGCCCAAACCACCATGTGCATCCTGTCAGCACGTCCTTGATCAACTGGGTGTTCGGGCGGTGGTGTGATGAGTACTGATGAACGGCAACGTTGGTCCTCGCGGACCGGTGAGGTGCTGCGCGCGGCCGGGTGGCGGCCCGGTCGTTCGGTACCGACGGAGACCTGGGAGTACGTCCTGCGAGAGCGCGGCGGGTTCGTGCCGCACCCAGCTGCTCTGCGCTTCCTCGCCGAGTTCGGCGGTCTGGTGACCTACGGCTGGCCCGCCGATCAGGTCACAACCCGGGCAGCCATCAGGTTCGATCCCCTCCCGGCGGAGTGGATGCAAGAGACGTTCGCGGTGATGAGCCGGTGCGCCGGGGCACCGCTGTATCCGGTGGGTACGGCCGATGAGGAACGCAGCTTTCTGGGCATCGCCGAGAGCGGCGCACTGTTCCTGGTCCACGAGAGTGTCGAACTACTGGCCGATGAAACCGATCAGGCGCTCGACCGACTTGTGTCGTCTCAGGGAACTGCCTCGCTCACCTGCCCCGAAGTTGTGAATACGCACGCCTTCTGGAGCCGACTCGGTGCCACCGGGGGTGAAGTAGGCTCCGGACACCGCTGGCCCATGGAGACAGACCGCGTGTTGCGGGCGGCCGGCTGGTACCCCGGTAGGTCGGTGCCCACCGGGACGTGGGAGACCGTTCTCCGCCAAACCGGCGAGTACGAGATGCACAGCGCCGCCCGTACGTTCCTGGCGGAGTTCGGCTACCTCGGGATCCCCTTCCGCGCTCCGGCGGGCACAATGCCCTGGATCGAGTTCCGGCTGGATCCGCTCATGGCGATGTGGGACGCCGAGATTATCGATGATCTCGGTGAGCAGGCAGGAGCAGATCTCTACCCCCTCGGCATGGTCGACCGCAGGAACAATTACCTGGCCATGACGGAGGATGGGGCAGTCTATAGCGGAATGGATTCGGCCACCCTTTTCGCCCCCACACCCGACGAAGCCATGGCCAAACTAACCAGGCCGATCCGACGGGCCTAATGCGGCGAAATTTAAACGTGCATGTGTCGGGGCCAACCGCGAGGCCCTTGATCCCTGAGCTTCCGTGAACCAATCCCCCGCGCAGGCCCCGACTCACTCCTCGAACCACGGTCACCAATCGAAGGCCGTCTTTCCCGTCAACGCCGCCGCACCCCTCCCCCCTTCCGGCATCGCTCCAGGTTCCACACCCAGGGGGCTGAGGACATGGAGGATGCCCGGGGGTGCGGCGGTACGGAGTAATGGCCCTCACCCTTGCCTTGGCCCCAGCACCCCTCACCCCCACCCAACCCCCCGAGTGAGACCGAAGTTCCCTCCCGGTGACTCGACGCCTCCCCGTGCCGAAACCCGGTGTTCCTACCTTCACAAGCTCAGTCACTCGCTGTCGGACCCGGGACCAGCACCGGCACCGGCATTCGGAGCACCGTGGAGGCGTCATGACCGGCCCTACCCCAATCCCCGCGCCAACCCCAAATCCGTCCGCACCCCCGCCCCCTCGTACCGGCTGGCGCTGGATCGAGCGCTGGGACCCGGAGGACGAGGTCTTCTGGAGGGAGACCGGGGAGCGGACGGCTCGGCGGAATCTGTGGTTGTCGGTGTTCTCCGAGCACATCGGGTTCTCGGTGTGGGCCCTGTGGTCGGTGCTGGTGCTGTTCATGGGCCCCGAGTACGGGCTCACCCCGGCGGACAAGTTCCTGCTCACCTCGGTGGTCACACTGGTCGGTGCCGTGGTCCGGGTGCCGTACACCTTCGCGGTTGCCCTGTTCGGCGGGCGGAACTGGACGATCGTCTCGGCCAGTCTGCTGCTCGTGCCGACCGTGGCGGCGTTCGTCGTCATGGAGCCGGGGACGTCCTTCTCGACCTTCCTCCTCGTCGGGCTCCTCGCCGGCATCGGCGGCGGCAACTTCGCCTCCAGCATGACCAACATCAACGCGTTCTTCCCGCTGCGGAAGAAGGGGTGGGCGCTCGGGCTCAACGCCGGCGGCGGGAACGCCGGCGTCCCCGTCATCCAGCTCGTCGCGCTCGCGATCATCGGTTACGGCGGCGGCCCGCGCGTACTCCTCGGGATCTACATCCCCCTGATCGTCCTGGCCGCCGTCCTCGCCGCCCTCTACATGGACAACCTGGCGTCCCTCCAGAACGACACCGGCGCCGCGAAGGACGCCGCCAGGGACGGACACACCTGGATCATGTCCTTCCTCTACGTCGGCACGTTCGGCTCGTTCATCGGCTACAGCTTCGCGTTCGGCCAGGTCCTGACGAACCAGTTCGGCCGTACGCCCCTCCAGGCCGCCTACCTCGCCTTCCTCGGCCCGCTGCTCGGCTCCCTCGTCCGCCCCCTCGGCGGCCACCTCGCCGACCGGTACGGCGGCGCCCTCATCACCCTCTGGAACTATGTCGGCATGGCTGCCGCCACCGCGTTCCTCCTGGTGGTCAGCATGCGCAGGTCGCTGCCGCTCTTCGTGTCCGTCTTCGTCGTCCTGTTCGTGCTGAGCGGGGTCGGGAACGGATCGACGTACAAGATGATCCCCGGGATCTTCCACGCCAAGGCCCTGTCGAAGGGCCTGCGCGGAGAGGAAGCGGCTGCCGACGGGCGGCGGCTGGCCGGCGCCGCCATGGGCCTCATCGGCGCTGTCGGCGCGCTCGGCGGAGTCGGGATCAACCTGGCCTTCCGGCAGTCCTTCCTGTCGTACGGCTCCGGCACCGGCGCCTTCGTCGCGTTCCTCGTCTTCTACGGCGCCTGCTTCGCGGTCACCTGGGCCGTATACGTTCGCCGACCGGTGGCGCCGGCCCCGGACAATCTCGCTGCAGAGGAAAACCCGCAGCTCAGCTATGCCAAGGTGTGACGTAACACCGGCGACATCAAGCCGAACCGAGCCTGTCACGCGGCGTTGACAGGCTCGTTCGGCATGCGGGTGGTGAGCTAGGAGAACCATGGACGACGAACAGCAACACGCAGGACAGCGACGGCCCAAGTCCGGGGGGCAGCCGCACGGGCCCCTCGCGGGATTCACCGTCGGGGTGACCGCCGCGCGCCGGGCCGAGGAGCTGGGGGCGCTGCTCCAGCGGCGCGGTGCCTCGGTCGTGTACGCGCCCGCCCTGCGCATCGTGCCGCTCGCCGACGACGCCGAACTCCTCGCCGCCACCAAGGAGATCATCGATCACGCCCCGGACGTCGTGGTCGCCACGACCGCCATCGGGTTCCGGGGGTGGGTGGAGGCCGCGGAGGGATGGGGCCTGGGCGAGGCACTCCTCGGGCGGATGCGGGGGGTCGAGCTGCTGGCCCGTGGGCCGAAGGTGAAAGGTGCCGTACGGGCCGCGGGGCTGACGGAAGAGTGGTCGCCGGAGAGCGAGTCGCTCGCGGAGGTGCTGGACCGGCTGCTGGCGGAGGGTGTCGACGGCCGCCGGATCGCCGTACAGCTGCACGGGGAGCTGATGCCGGGCTTCCTGGAGACTCTGCGGGACGGGGGCGCGGAGGTCGTGCCGGTGCCGGTGTACCGGTGGATGCCGCCGGAGGACATCGGCCCCCTGGACCGCCTCCTCGACGCTGCGGTGTCACGCGGCCTGGACGCCATCACCTTCACCAGCGCGCCCGCGGCGGCGTCCCTCTTGTCGCGTGCCGAGGAACGGGGACTGCTCGACGACCTGCTCGCCGCCCTCGGCCCCGACGTGCTGCCCGCGTGCGTCGGCTCGGTCACCGCGCTGCCGTTGCGGGAGCGCGGGGTGGAGACCGTTCAGCCGGAACGGTTCCGGCTCGGCCCGCTGGTGCAGTTGCTGTGCACCGAACTGCCGGGCCGGTCACCGGCGTTGTCCCTGTCCGGACATCGGGTGGAGATCCGCGGACACGCGGTGCTGGTGGACGGTGACCTGAAGCCCGTGCCGCCGGCCGGCATGGCGTTGCTGCGGGCTCTCGCGCGGCGCCCCGGGTGGGTGGTCGGCCGCCCCGAGCTGTTGCGCGCGCTGCCGGGCGCGGGCCGGGACGAGCACGCCGTGGAGACGGCGATGGCCCGGCTGCGTACGGCCTTGGGGGCCCCGAAGTTGATCCAGACGGTGGTCAAACGGGGGTACCGGCTGGCGCTGGATCCGGTGGCGGAGGCGGACGGGCGGCCGGCGAGCGACTGACCCCTCGTTCGGCTTCAGTCAGCGGTGGCTCAGCACGTTGACCACGCGCCCGTTCGGGTCCCGGACGAAGAACCGCCGTACGCCCCACTCCTCGTCCCTCAAGGGGTGCACGATCTCGGCGCCGCTCTCGCGCACCGCCGCGTAGACCGCGTCCACGTCGTCCACCTCGACGCTCATGTCGGGTACGACGGGCGCCGTCTCGTCCTGGCTCATGAAGGTCACCTGGGCGGTGGGGTTGGCTGGAGAGGCGAGCGTCATGACCCAGCCGAGGTTCATGACCTCCTCGAAGCCCAGGAGGCCGTAGAAGTCCCGGCTCTCCTCCATGGCCTCCGAGCGGATGTCGGGCATGACCCGGCGAATCGACATCGAGCCTCCTGCTGAGCTGTGCTTTCAGGTGGGGGTACGAGTGTCCCTGGTCCGGCCCACCTCGAACCAGAGCAATTTGCCCGCGCCGCGTTCCAGCCGGCCCTCGCTGAGCGGCCAGCCTCCCCAGGTGTCGGCGCACTGCTGGACGAGGTGCAGTCCGCGACCTCGTTCGGAGTCCGAGGGGGTGGTGGATACGTGGTCCCAGGGCGGCTCACCGAAGGGGGCGGGGACGCGGGGATGGCTGTCCCAGACGCCGACCCGCAACCGGCCGTCGGTGAGCGCGGTCAGGCGGAGGGAGGCGGGGCCGTTGGTGTGCCGGTACGCGTTCGTCACCAGCTCCGACGTCAACAGCTCGACAGTGTCGAGGATTTCCTCCCTCCCATGACTGCTCAGCGCCGCCCGTACGGTCATACGTGCGACACGTGCCGCGCGCGGGTCGTGAGGCAGACGGAGGGCGTACACCCAGGTGTCGGGCAGGGATACGGTGCCCATGGAAACCTCCGGGGAGAGAAGGGATGCGCTTCGCTCAACTGGTCCGACGTGCGGTGGCTTTGCCTGTGGAGATGCTCTTCCGGCTGATGAGCGGGGGAAGTTGAGCGATGACCTGTACGCTAGCGCGATACAGAGATACTTCTCAGTAGATACAGGGAAATTCATCATCGGATTAGCTCGTGTGAGGTACCCGGGCGTCTGCTCGCGGTCGGAGAGGAGTCGGGTTGCCACCCGTCGGCACGCCTAGCCTGCGTCAACGGCGCCTGGGGGCTGAACTGCGGAAGCTGCGCGAGCGCGCGGGTCTTACGGCGACCGCGGCAGCCGCACGGCTCGGCGTCAACCAAGGGCGTGTGAGCATGATCGAGACGGGACGAAGCCCCGTCAGCGCCGAACGCGTCCGCTCGCTCGCACTTGCCTACGATTGCGCTGACGCCGACCTCGTGGACGCTCTTGCCGCGATGGCCGGGAGCCAGACACACGGCTGGTGGGACACCTACCGTGACTATCTCCCCGTGGGGCTCATCGACCTCGCCGAGTTGGAGTACAACGCCTCAGCGCTGCGGGTCGCCCTTGTCGTTCACATCCCCGCCCTGCTCCAGACCACCGATCACGCCCGAGCTCTGTTCAGGGAGTCGGTACCCGCACTGCGGCCGTACGAGATCGAGCACCGGATCAGCCACCGGATCAAGCGGCAGGAAGTCCTCCATCGCGATGATCCGCCCCCTTACTCGGCGGTCATCCACGAGTGTGCCCTGCATATGGGTTACGGCGGTCCAGCCACGGTTAGGGCGCAACTCCACCACCTCCTGGACATGAGCGAGTTGAGCCATGTGACGATGAGGGTCATCCCCTTCGGAAAGGGTTCGTTCCCCGGCACCGGGCAGTCCATCGACTACCTCGTAGGACCAGTTCCGCAGCTCGACACCGTCCAGTTGGACGCTCACCACGGCTGCGAGTTCCTGGACGCCGAGGCGCAGTTGGAGAAGTACCGACTCGTCCTGGATCGCATGGAGGAGAACGCACTCAAACCCGCAGAGTCCCGAGACCTGATCAACCGCATCGCGCAGAGCGTCTGAGAGGTAGCCGTGTCCGAACACCAGTGGAGGAAGTCCTCCTACAGCCCTGACGCTTCCAACTGTGTCGAGGTCGCCACCACCCCCACCACGATCCACATCCGCGACTCCAAGTGCCCGGCCCACCCCCACCTCACACTCCCCCCAGCCACCTGGGCCGCCTTCCTCAGCTCCCTCTCCCCTGAGCCGGTGGAGTGAGGCGTCCTCTTCGACACCGCCGGCTGCTACGGCCCGGAGACGAGCGAAACACTCCTCACCGAAATGCTCCATCCGTACCCCCGGAGTCCGAGGTCGCGGAACTCACCGAGAGCCGGTGACCGGCCCCCGCCACCATCTACGCTGCGAGGATGATCAAGCCGATTGAACTCGTCATCTTCGACTGTGACGGCGTCCTGGTCGACAGCGAACGCATCGCCGCCCGGGTCCAGGTGGCCCTGGGCGCGCAGCTCGGCTGGCCGCTGACCGAGGCGGAGGTCGTCGAGCGGTTCATCGGACGCTCGCACGCCGCGATCCGGGAGCAGATAGCGGCCCGGCTCGGTGAGGAGACCGCCGGGGTGTGGGCGGAGCGGTTCGAGCAGCTGCACCGGGAGGCCGTGGACGCGGACCTCGCCCCTGTCGAGGGGCTCCCGGAGGCGCTCGCCTCGATCACCCTGTCGACGTGCGTGGCCTCCAGCGGCTCGCACGAGAAGATGCGGCACACCCTGGGCCGTACCGGCCTCTACGACCACTTCGCCGGCCGCATCTACAGCTCCACCGAAGTCGCCCACGGCAAACCCGCACCCGACCTGTTCCTGCACGCGGCCCGGCAGATGGGCGTGGACCCCGCCGCCTGCGTGGTGGTCGAGGACAGCGAGCCCGGCGTACGGGCGGCCCGCGCGGCCGGCATGCGAGCCCTCGGCTACGCGGGCGGGCTGACACCGGCCGCCCGCCTCGAAGGCCCCGGCACGAGGGTCTTCGACGACATGCGCAAGCTGCCGGTGCTCCTCGGCGAGCTGGTCGGATAGGAATTCCGGTTGGCTCGGCTGGGCCGTCGCTGCCTGTCAGCCGCCTCAGCGACGCCGCCGTAGGACGCGCCGAGCGTCCTCGACCGCGTCCGTGCACAGCATCCACCAGTATTCGAGCTTGTCCCGCACCCTCAGATAGACACGCAGCCGCTTGAGCCATGGCGGCAGGTCCCGGTGCGGTACGAACGTCAGTGTGTCCCGGATGGCGTCCTCGGCGAGGCCCTTGATCCCCTCCGTGCGAAGGGCGGCGTACAGCTCGGGCGTCAGTCCCTGGTTGAGTCGCGCGGCGTCGCCCGCTGCCGTGAACGCGTAGATCCGCTGGTGGAGGTCAGGCAATTGCATGGCCCTGACGATCCGGGGCGAGGCCTCCTCCAGCGAACAGGTGAGCGCCAAGGAGATCACGGCAGTGCCGAGGTGGTTCTCATCGCGCGCGAAGGCGGCATCCACCTCAGCGGGATCGCTGATGCCGAACACTCCCTCGCCGGTCTCCCAGTCGGGTGCGGGTCGAGAAGACATGAAGCTGGCTCATTCCGTCGCTGCGCGCAGGTCGTCCAGGGCAGCAGGGCTTTCTGACGCAGGTGGTTGATTCGGCGGCCTCCGTTCGTGCTTCTTTCGGAGGTCGTGTCCCTCGGACAGGAGTTCCCGCAAGTACTTGACCTCCGGCACCAGCTTGGGCACCGCTTCCCTGGCCATGGCAATGAACGCGGCGTTCTCGTCCCAGCGGCTGTCGGCGCAGTCCACGTAGCGGGGGTGCTGTACGAGTGTTGCCGCGATCATCTCGTGCGGATCGAAATGGGGCCACCTATGTGGCTGGCCGGCTCGCATAGCGCAGTTGGAGTTCAGTGCTCACAGAGCGAGAACTCCCGTTCGTAGAGCTGCTCGTTGTGTTCGTCGACGAAGAACTTGCGTTCCTGCATGAGTTGTTCGCGGTAGCGCTTGGCCTGGTCGAGGGTCATGGTCGAGGTGTCGGACCAGGGCTGCTGCGGGGGCACGTCGGAGGTCGAGACGATCTTTTCCGACGGGTCGACCAGGAAGAACGCGAGTATTTTGCGGTGGCCCGGGCGGGTGGGGTCCGCGAGGCGGAACGAGCCGACGCGGTGTTGCAGGATGTTCGGGAAGGCCAGGCAGCGGCCGGCCGGGGTGGATGCCGATCCCAGCACCTGGTTCAGTGCGTCTTCGTCCTCCAGACCGTAGACGTCCCGCATGCCGTTGTCGTCGTTCTGCTCGTAGTCCGGGTCGTCGAGGGCCGCTCTGAAGCTGAGCCGGCTCTCGGTGATGTTCTCGCTGTCCCAGTAGTAGATGCCGGTCGAGACGATCCGCTCGTTCAGCATGCCCTCGACGTGCCAGGAACCCCCGGCGTACTCGGGCTTGTCCGGGGTCAGGTGAATCGTGGCGAGCTTGACGATGACCTGGAGGCTGCGGCCGCGCAGATCGACTCGGGCGGATTCACCGGGCAGCTCGGGCGCGGTGAAGGCGGGGGCGTCCGGGACGGCCGGGCGGCGGTTCTCCCACCAGTCGTCGTGGGCCTCTTCCCATGCGTCCAGGGCGTCCTTGTAGGCCTGGTCTTCGCTGAAGGAAGCCTTTTGCGGATACTCCGGCTCCGAGTCGCCGTACCAACCCCAGGGATCGGCCTCGATCCGCGGGGGGCGCGGGTGGCACAGGTCGGTGAGGACGTTCTCAAGGAGCGGGCGCAGGCGGGCGAACAAATCCGGTAGGACGGAGGCGAGTTCGCGATGCGTCTCGGGGTGGACGTTGTTGACGTACGAGCGGAAGGTGACGTCACCGTCCTCGCTGACGTCGACGTCCGTGGGCAGCCACTGGAACTTCTCCGAGAACTCGTGCTTCGAGTAGCGGTCCGTCGGGTTCTGCCACGCCCTCTCGGGTGCGCCGCTCGCCTCCCTCACCAGGCAGAACAGTGAGGGGTGAACCAGGTCCAGCACCTGGCCGTCGGAGCCGGGATGCCAGTCCTGCTCTGCTTCAGGGACCTGCTCCAGCACCCGGACCGCCTCGCGCAGCCGGGATCGGAGCTGGTCGTCGATCAGGGTGTCCGACTGCCACACCCCGTCGACGGCGGAGACCTCGATGCCGGTACCCGCGTCCCGCAGCGCGGCGTAGTGGTGGAGTTCGGCGAGCACGTAGCGGACCTGTGCCTCGGTGAGGCCCTGGGCCACCGCCTCCCGCGTCCACCTGGCGACGATCTCGGCGTCGTTCATCTTCTCGAACCACCGCGGCTTCGACCGGATGAGTGCGCTGCACTGCATCATCTCGAGTTCCCGGAGGGTTCGGGGCTTCGCGAACGATATGGAACGGGACGCTTGAAACGGCAGCGGGAAGGCAGACAAGCCGGTCAACTCTTCTGATCCTCACGGTCGGTGTGCGTGTATCGGCGGGAAGAGTACTTCAGGGGACTGACAGCGCAGCCGTGGCACCGGGGACCGGGCTGTCCGCTGCACAAGCGATCCCTTGACCCGTGACAAGGGTTGGTTCCCTCGCCTGCGTTCGGCGCCTGGCGAGCGTCAGGAGGCCGTCGTACCGGCGACCAAGCCCGAGGTTCGTTCGTCGCGGCGCCCTGGGCTCCCTTCCCCCACAGCCGGCCAGCAGGCGAGAGCAGCGGATCAAGGCTGGCTCCGGCGGATCGATTGGACGGTATGGGCGGATCGAGCGCTGGGTCTGCCCTGGTCAAGGCCATCAGGTGTGGCCCAAAGCTTCCACTCGCGGCACGGAGTCGTCGGACCGCTCAGCGGGCGTGCGGGCGGCCGGGGAAGAGGGCAGTGGCACTTCCTGTCCCTCAGCGGTTGACCGCCTGGATTTCCTGTACGACGACGTCCTGGGTGTTGCCGAAGGTGCCGTCGGGAAGTGGCTGGTCACCGGTGATGCCTGTGCCGGTCCAGTGGATCTTCCAGGTGATGGTGGCCTTCAGGGGGAAGGAGCCGTTGCCGGAGGAGTGGAGGTATGTGACTCCGCAGGGGGGTGTCTCGTCGGCCTTGCCGTGGGTGAACTTCTCCCCGATGCTGCCGTTCTTGATCTCGCAGGCGCCCGATGCGGGGTAGGTCTCCGCGTCCGGGGTGCCCGGGTCGATCTTGAGGGACACCGGTTCCGCGGTGGTCGTGGCCGAGATACCGAGCACGGGTACCGAGGCGGTCACCGACACCGGCTTGAAGCGGACACCGTCCAGCCAGGCCCAGGTAGGGAGGTTGACCTTGGTCCTGTCGGCGGGGGCGAGGGACACCTTCGTGGTGGGGACGCGGATCTCGTTGTAGGCGAGCTCGGCCAGGATCTCGGGGGTTACGGCGTTCGGGATGTCCGCGGGCGGAGCGTCACCCTTGTCGACCCAGAAGATGGGCTTATCACACTTGTCCCAGCCGGGCGGGAAGTCCTCGTTGACGTACGAGTCCCACCAGTAGCCCTTGCCGGCCTTGTCCTTGTTGAAGTCCTTGTAAGGCTTGCCCTTGACGTAGCGATTCCGCTGCTCGAGGTCCCACTGCGAGCCCGTCGACTCGGCCTCCCAGATCGGCTCCAGGTAGGCCTTCAGCTGCGCGGGGGTGTACTTCGGGGCGTACCAGCAGGCGGGCGGGGTCCAGGAGGTGGTGGGGGTGACCGGGCCCGTGGTGGGGCCGGAGCCGTTCTTCGAGCGGTCGTAGACGATGACGCCGGCTGTGGAGGACAGGGTGCCGTCATCGGATGCCGAGCCCGACGTCTTCTCTCCAGGTGTCGGAGGGGTCTGGGCGCCGCCGCCGATCTTGTTGTCCGCCACCGCAGGTGACGCTCCCACGAGGATCACCCCGATCAGCGAAAGCACCACCAGCGACCGCGAACCGGTGCTCAGGGCTGACACTTCGAACTCCCCCTCACAGACATGAGCTTCTGGATGACCCACACGCCCTTGTCGTTCTTGTGCATCTGCGAGCTGTACAGGACATAGCTGTTCTTGGTGACGGGTGTCTTGTCGACCCTCTTCGTCTTCAAGTACAAGTCGTAGGCCTTGCCCTGATCCTCGCAGTACACCAAAGACGCCTCGTTCGACCCGCTGAGATTCACCACAGGGTTGTAGTAGCGGTAACTGCCGGTCGTTCGCGCCTTGGCCTTCACATAGGCCTTGATGAACTGCTGCGTCTGAGCTGCGGCTTCACCGTCGTAGTAGAAGCGGTACGCCTTGTCGAGCGGGTCCTGGTGCACGATCGCGAGGTCGACCGCCTTGATCGACTGTTCGCTGTCGAAGAGGACGGCGTCCTTGTCCTTGTCACCCGTCTTGGGCCAGTCAAAGGTGTAAGACAGATCAGCTGGCATGTCGAGGTTCGGACGGCCCGGAGCCGTGGACGCTGACGCACTCGGCGAAGCCGAAGTCGGACCCCCCGTGTCCGCCCCCTTGATCTTGCCGTTCGAGTTCGTGTCGCTGCCGCCCCCTCCCCCGCAGCCGGCGAGCAGGAGTGCGGCCATGGCGCCGGCGGTCGCTGTGGTGAGCAGGCGGGAGGGGCGGGTCACGGCTGGCTCCTGTGGGGGCGGTTGGCATTTGCTGAGCAGCCGTTACGGTATCGAGGTCGGCTGCGGGGGCAAAAGGGCGGGCCGGTCGCCCCAGTGGCACAAAGTTCACACATGGGGATGAGTGGGCGCGGAAGTCGGCGTTCGGTTGCTGTTCCATGACGCCGCCATGACCAACGGTCAGCGGGGTGTTGGCCCTCGCAAAGGGAGTGTGGGGCCTCCGCTCATCGCCTCCTCGTCCGCCGAGGGAATCCAGCTCCCCGGCGGCCTCCGAAGCCAACCCTCCGTCTCCCCCAGTTCCGTTGCCGCTCGGCGGAGGGCTGTCAGGGCCGGGTGGGACAGGTGCTTGCGCCAGACCAGGGAGAGGGGGGAGAGGGGGATGGGGGAAATGAGCGGGCGGAGGACTGTGCCGGGGAGGGTGGGGAAGTTCTGGACCGCGAGGACCGGGTGGCCCGTCTTGGCCATGATGCGTTCGAACTCCTCGTCCCCCACGGCCAGGGGCAGGGGCGGGGCCAGGTGGATCGAGTGGGCGGAGAAGAGGTCCTCGGCGAGGGCGGTCCATTCCGGGGTGCGGGGGTTGCCGGCGCCCGCGTAGACCGTCTCGCCGGAGAGGGAGGGGAGGGCGATGGACTCACGGGAGGACAGGGGGTGGGCCTCGGGGAGGAGGATCGCCATCTGTTCGTAGCGGACCGGGTGGTGGTCGAGGCCGGCGCGGAGGGTGGGGTCCAGGCCGGCGTAGCGGCCGAAGGAGGCGTCCAGGCGGCCGGCGAGGATCTCGGTGGCCGCTCCGGTCAGGCCGCTTTCGTAGCGGGCCATCAGCTCGTGGCCGGGGGCGAGTTCGCGGGCGCGGTGCAGGACTCGGCGGCCGGTGGTGGGGCCGGGTGAGTTGAGGTCGACCAGGAGGGGGCGGGCCTGGCCGAAGGCGGCGAGGAGGTCGTCGTGGGCGGCGAGGACCCTGCGGGCGTGCGGGAGGAGGCGTTCACCGTCGGGGGTCAGGGTCACCTGGCGGGTCGTACGGACGAACAGGTCCGCTCCCAGGTCGCGTTCGAGGCGCCGTACGTCTCGGCTGAGTGCTTGTTGAGCGACGTGGAGGCGCGCCGCCGCCCTCGTGAAATGCAGCTCCTCGGCCACGGTGAGGAAGGCGCGGAGGAGTCGGGGGTCTGTGGGGGCGGCGGGCATGCGCCGAATTTACAACGCCGGTGTGTTGATGGGTTCGTAGTAGGTGTTGGACCCCGTCCTTCGGTCCGGGTGAGTGTGTAGGCATGTCCGAGATCACCGTCTCCCGTGGGCGCGCCCGTGCTTACCTGCGGCTCTTCGCCCGGCCCGGCACCCTCGCCTTCACCGTCGGCAACCTGCTCGCCCGGCTGCCCATGGGCATGTTCAGTGTGAGTGCCGTCGTGATGATCGCCGGGGCCCGGGGGTCGTACGCCCTCGCCGGTGCCGTCACCGCCACCGGGCTCGCGGCGACCGGCGTCCTCGGGCCGTGGGTCGCACGGCTCGTCGACCGGTTCGGGCAGGCCCGGGTCGCCGTGCCGGCCACGGTCGTGGCCGTGCTGGGGAGTGTGGGGCTGCTGGTGTGCGTGCGGTACGGGGCGCCGAGTTGGAGTCTGTTCGTCGCGTACGGCGCCACCGCGTGCACCCCCAACATCGGCGGGCTGTCCCGCGCGCGCTGGGCCCATCTGCTCCGGGACGACCCGGACGCGCTGCACACCGCCAACTCCTTCGAGCAGGCCGCCGACGAGCTGTGCTTCATGCTCGGGCCGGTGCTGGCGTCGTTTCTGACGGGTGCCTTCTTCCCCGAAGCGGGCACGCTCGCGGGGGCGGTCCTGCTGCTCGGCGGGATGCTGGTGTTCGCCGCGCAGCGGGGTACCGAGCCACCGGTGCGGGGGCGGTCGGCCGCGCCCTCGCCGCTGCGCAGTCCCGGGATTCCGCCCCTGCTGGCGTGCTTCGCCGCGACCGGGGCGGTGTTCGGGTCGATGGAGGTCGTGACGATCGCCTTCGCCGACGCGCACGGGCATCGCTCGGCCGCCGGTGCCGTGCTCGCGTTGCAGGCCGCCGGGTCGTGTGCGGCGGGTCTGGTGTACGGCGCGGTACGGCCGACGGACGTACGGCTGGAGCACTGCCTGGCCGGGATGGCGGTGCTGATGACCTTGCCGTGGGCGGCGGCCGGTCTCACCGGGTCGCTGTGGGTGCTGGCGGGGGCGCTGCTGGTGGCGGGGATGGCGACGGCGCCGACGATGGTGACGGCGATGACGGTGGTCCAGCGGCGGACGCCGGAGGACCGGGTCAACGAGGGGATGAGTCTGGTGGTGACCGGGCTGCTGGGGGGCATCGCGTGCGGGTCGGCGGTGGGAGGGTGGGTGGTGGAGCACCTGTCCGCGGCGGTCGGGTACGCGGTGCCGGCGGGCGCGGCTCTGCTTGCGCTGGGGGTGGCTGCGCTTACCGGCGCTGGCAGGGTGCCGCCTGCGCCCACCCGTGCCGCCCCAGCAGCACGACTGCCCGCAGTCAAGAGCGCCCCTTAGGGGCGCGGGGAACTGCGCGACCAGCCACGACGCGCCCGCAGGCGACAGCGCACGAGCACGAGCTTCCACGGCAACGGCCCCGCCGCACAAGCGACGGGGCCGTTGCCCACATGGGGTACCCCCCGGGAGGGGGCTCGTGGAGATGGCGGGAATCGAACCCGCGTCCAACGGTGCGGAACCAGGGCTTCTCCGTGTGCAGTTCGCTTCGCTTTTCTCGGCCCCGGCGATCACGCGAACAAGTCGCCGACGGGCCCAGTCACTGTTTGGTTTCCCTCTTCACCCCGTGACCGGGATCAAGGTTTAGTCCCCTAGCTGATGCCAGGATCCGGGTCGGGAACAGCCCCGGGCTGACACTCCCGTGAGAGCTTCGCTTAGCTGCTGATTAGGCAGCGAGGGCGAAGTGGGAGGAATCGCGCTTGGTATTGGCGATTGTTTTTTTCGGCCTGTGGTTTACGAGATCATGGCCGCTTCCTCGACACGCTTCCCCTGCTTCGACATCCGCTGTCGAAACCGATCATCCCCATGTTGTTTTTTCAAACCCTCCGGAGAGGGGGCGCGCACCCTCGGTGAGGTGCAGTGCCATCGTACGTGACCAACGCGGGTCGGTGCCAGCGTATTCCCACCGGCAGACCCGCCGGGCAGGCATCCGCTCAGGCCCGCTGCTTGCGCCGTACCGCCGACATCGCCCGATCGGCCTCACGGCGGTCCTGCTTCTCCCGCAGGGTCTGCCGCTTGTCGTACTCCTTCTTGCCCTTCGCCAGCGCGATCTCGACCTTCGCGCGGCCGTCCTTGAAGTACAGGGCGAGGGGCACGATGGTGTGACCCGTCTCCTGGGACTTCGACTCCAGCTTGTCGATCTCGTCGCGGTGCAGCAGCAGCTTCCGCTTGCGGCGGGCGCTGTGGTTGGTCCAGGTGCCCTGGCTGTACTCGGGCACGTGCACGTTGTGCAGCCACGCTTCGTGACCGTCCAGTTGCACGAAGCCGTCGACCAGTGAGGCCCGCCCCTGGCGCAGCGACTTCACCTCGGTCCCCATGAGCACCAGACCGGCCTCGTAGGTGTCGAGGATGTGGTAGTCGTGCCGCGCCTTCTTGTTCTGCGCGATCAGCTTGCG
Source organism: Streptomyces sp. L2 (assembly GCF_004124325.1). NCBI lineage: Bacteria > Bacillati > Actinomycetota > Actinomycetes > Kitasatosporales > Streptomycetaceae > Streptomyces > Streptomyces sp. L2. The sequence continues at coordinate 4,924,032 of NZ_QBDT01000001.1, read as the reverse complement.
CCCTTTTTCCTTAGCCATAGTGCCGCCCATTTTCGCACCACGGAGGGGGTGGGAGGGAAGCGGATTAAGGGCGGGCCGCCGGATGCGTCACGACGGGTCGCCCAGGCCCGTGAGGACCCGTTCCGCCCGCTCCAACGCCTCGGGGCCCGGCGCGACCTCCAGGTCCGGGGTGATGCCCCGGCCGTCGACGGCGTGGCCGGACGGGGTGCGGTAGTGGCCGACGGTCAGCTCGGCGACCGAGCCGTCGGGCAGGTCGGTCGGCATCTGGATGGAGCCCTTGCCGAAGGTGCGGGAACCGATGACGACGGCGCGGCCCCGGTCCTGGAGGGCGCCGGTGAGCATCTCGGCCGCGCTCATCGTGCCGCCGTCGACCAGGGCGACCAGGGGCCGGGCGGTGTCGCCGCCGGGGTCGGCGTGCAGGGAGCGCTGGGCGCCGTCGACGTCGTACGTGGCGACGAGGCCGCCGTCGAGGAAGGCGGAGGCGGTGGCGGTCGCCTCGGTGACCAGTCCGCCCGAGTTGCCGCGCAGGTCCAAAATGATCCCGGCGCCGGCCGGGGCCTGGCGGACGGCGGCGCGGACGGTGTCGCCGACGCCCTTGGTGAAGGCGGCCACCTTGATCACGGTGACCTGGCCCGACAGCCTGCGGACGGTCACGGAGTCGGTCGACAGGCGGGCCCGGCGCAACGTCTCCGTCCACGCGCGCGTGCCGCGCTGGAGGCCGACGGTGACGGTGGTCCCGGCCGCGGCGTCGTCGGCGTCGCCGCGGAGCAGGGCGACGGTCTCGGTGACGGGCCGGCCCTCGACCCGGGTGCCGTCGACGCTGCGCAGCCGGTCGCCCGCGCGGATGCCGGCGTCCGCGGCGGGCGAGCCGGACTGCACCTTGCTGACCTCGATACGGCCGTCCCGCCCGCGCCGCGCCCACAGGCCGACGCCGGTGTACTCGCCGTCGAGGGCCTCCTGGAACTCCTGGTACTCGCCCTGGGAGTAGACGGCGCCCCAGCGGTCGCCGCTGCGGCTGACGGCCCGTTCGGCGGCCTCCATGGGGGACTTGCCGTCGGCCATGGCCTCGGCGGCGGCCTTCTGGACGGCCTCGTGCCGGGCGGTCTTGCGGACGGGTCCGGAGGCCGTGCGGGCCGGTCCGGCGGCGGACTTGTCTCCGGCGGCGCCCGTCCGGCCCTCCGCGGCGGTGTCCGGGAAGGAGCCGGTGGCGGCCCCGGCGACGAGGACGCCGACGAAGACCAGGGTCAGGGCTGCCCCGCGGTGGGCACGGCGGGGCGGACAGAGGGGGTCACGGCCTGACATGGCGGTGAGTCTAGGACAACACGGAGGGCCGTACGCACGGTTGACCGTACGGCCCTCTTGGCGTGCGTCACACCTTCAGGTACTTGCGCAACGCGAAGAACGCTGCCAGCGCCGGCATCAGCACACTCGTCGCGAGGATCAGCGGGAGCTTGGTCAACACCGCTTCCCAGCCTACGAAGTTGATCAGTGTCAGCTTGCTGGACAGGGCCATGCCGTGGTCGATGGTGAAGTACCGGCCGACGACGAGGAACACGCAGGCGAGGCCGCCGCCGATGAGCCCGGCGACCGCGGCCTCGGCGATGAACGGGGCCTGGATGTAGAAGCCCGAGGCACCGACCAGGCGCATGATCCCGGTTTCGCGCCGCCGGCTGAACGCGGACACCCGCACGGTGTTGACGATCAGCAGCAGCGCGACGACGAGCATCAGCGCCATCACGCCGAGCGCCGCCCGGTTCATCAGGTTGAGCAGCCCGAAGAGGTTGTCCAGGATGCCCTTCTGGTCCTGCACGGACTGCACGCCGTCGCGCCCGTTGAACGCGGTGGCGATGACCTGGTACTTCTGCGGGTCCTTGAGCTTGATCCGGTACGACTCCTGCATCTGGTCCGGCGTGAGGGAGCTGGCCAGCGGGGAGTTGCCGAACTGCTCCTTGTAGTGCTTGTACGCCTGGTCTTGCGATTCGTACGACACCTTCTCGACGATGCTCATCTTGTGCAGGTCGGAGAGGATCTGCTTCTTCTGGTCCTCGGTGACCGCGCCCTTGGCGCAGTTGGCGTCCGATTGGGCGTCGTGCTTGTTGCACAGGAAGATCGAGACGTTGACCTTGTCGTACCAGTAGCCCTTCATGGTGCTCACCTGGTCGCTCATCAGCAGAGAGCCGCCGAACAGGGCCAGGGACAGGGCGACGGAGACGATGACCGCGAAGGTCATCGTCAGATTGCGGCGGAGACCGACTCCGATCTCCGACAGGACGAACTGGGCGCGCATGGCGTCTGGTCAAGCCTTTCCGTCGTGAACGTGCTTCACTGCGTGCGTCAGTGCGTTCTTCAGTGCTGGTAGCCGTAGACGCCGCGGGCCTGGTCGCGGACGAGGCGGCCCTTCTCCAGCTCGATGACGCGCTTGCGCATCTGGTCCACGATGTTCTGGTCGTGCGTCGCCATGATGACGGTGGTGCCCGTCCGGTTGATGCGGTCGAGCAGCTTCATGATGCCGACGGAGGTCTGCGGGTCGAGGTTGCCGGTGGGCTCGTCGGCGATCAGCAGCTTGGGCCGGTTGACGAAGGCCCGCGCGATGGCGACGCGCTGCTGCTCACCGCCGGACAGCTCGCCCGGCCTGCGGTCCTCCTTGCCGCCGAGCCCGACGAGGTCGAGGACCTGCGGCACGGACTTGCGGATCTCGCCCTTGGACTTGCCGATCACCTCCTGGGCGAAGGCGACGTTCTCGGCGACCGTCTTGTTGGGCAGCAGCCGGAAGTCCTGGAACACCGTCCCGAGCTGGCGGCGCATCTGCGGCACCTTCCAGTTGGACAGGCGCGCGAGGTCCTTGCCGAGCACGTGCACCTGGCCGTGGCTGCACCGCTCCTCGCGGAGGACGAGCCGCAGGAAGGTGGACTTTCCGGAGCCGGAGGACCCCACCAGGAACACGAACTCGCCCTTCTCCACCTCCAGGGAGACATCCCTGAGGGCTGGGCGGGTCTGTTTGGGGTAGACCTTGGAGACGTTGTCGAATCGGATCACGGATGCACCACGGGTCGCCGGGGGTAGATGAGCGTGACCATACGCGACCCGGGCGCGCAAGCGCAGGGCCCTACCGGGTTCCGGGTGGCTTGTGCGCTTTTGTGCAGCAGCTTGTGGTGCCGGCGCTTTGACGGGGCCCCGCGCACGCTCCGGAGGAACCTGGCACAGTGGTAAGGGGAACGTTCTCGTTCCCGCAGACGTTGTTGTGTGTGATGGCCGGTGCGAGGAGGGCGAGCGCATGACGTACGACCGGTTGGTGTGCGCGAACTGCGCGGCGCCCGTGAGTGAGGGCCGGTGCCCGGTGTGCCGTGCCAACCGCGAGCGGCTGCAGCAGGAGGGCTTCTTCGCCGGACTGAACCCCGCCGCGCTGATCGCGCTGCTCGCGGTGCTGATCGCCGCGGTGGTGCTGCTGGCGCACCAGACCGTCTGACGAAGGTCCCCCACAGACAGGCCGAAGGGCCCGGAGCGTGAGGCTCCGGGCCCTTCGTCATGCCTGGTGAGTACGTTCCGTACCCGTGGGGCTACGGTCAGGCCGCAGCGCCGCCCCGGCCGGCCGCGAGACGCGGCAGCACGCGGAAGCCGATGCCGCCGGCGATCATCGTGGCCGCGCCGATGAGCAGGAACGCGGTCTGGCCGGCACCGGTCTCGGCGAGCTGCTTGCCACCGCCCTTGGCCGTGGTGTCGGAGCCGGTGTCGGTGAGGGCCGAGGAGCCCTGCTCCTGCGGGACGGTGTTGTTGCCGCCGCCGTCGGGAGTGGTGCCACCGGTGGTGTCGGAGCCGCCGGTGCTGGAACCGCCGCCGGTGGAGTTCCCACCGGCCGTGCCATGGTCACCACCGGAGCCGTTGCCGCCGGAGTTGCCGTGGTCACCGCCCGTGCCGTTACCGCCGGAGTTACCGCCGGACGAGCCGTTCCCACCGGTGGTGGAGGGGTCGCCGCCGGTCGTGGACGGGTCCCCACCCGTGGTGGAGGGGTCCCCACCGGTGGTAGACGGGTCGCCACCCGTGGTGGACGGGTCACCGCCCGTCGTCGACGGGTCGCCACCTGTGGTGGAGGGGTCGCCGCCGGTCGTGGACGGGTCGCCACCCGTGGTGGAGGGGTCACCGCCCGTCGTCGACGGGTCGCCGCCCGTGGTGGAGGGGTCCCCACCAGTGGTAGACGGGTCGCCGCCCGTGGTGGAGGGGTCCCCACCAGTGGTAGACGGGTCGCCGCCCGTGGTGGACGGGTCCCCACCGGTCGTGGACGGGTCGCCGCCGGTCGTGGACGGGTCACCGCCGGTCGTGGTGCACACGCCCAGAGGGTCGCAGCCGTCACCACCGTTGGTGTCGCCCGGAGCCGTCTTCGCGTCCACCGTGATCGGGCCCAGCTGGACATTCGCGTCCATGGCCGAGGCCGCGCCCGCCGCCGTCAGCGAGGCGCCGGCCGCGATGACCGCGCCGGCGGCTATGCGCGCGACCCGGACGCGCGTCTTCTTCGTCATATGGTTGCTACCCCCAGTAGCTGGTCGTCAATGAGGCCGCGCGCAGGGTGTGCCGTGATCGACGGAGGCAGCTGACGGATTCGGACGTCGACGCCCGAGCCGTTCCTCTCCCCCGGTTCACATGCACCCCGGAAATGCGCATGCCAAGCTCACCCTTGCCCATGGGTCAAAGGCACGTCAAGGCCGTTCCGAGTGCAATGTCCGATGGGGCGGCGTTTGCCATGACTTACAGCTCGTGAGTGTGATGTAAAACCCAGACATGTGAGAACTGCCGCCCCAAGGACGGCAGTTGTCATGTCGACAAATTCACTGGGCTACTTACTTCTCCTGCTGCTTGCGCCAGCGAATTCCGGCTTCCAGGAAACCGTCGATCTCACCGTTGAACACGGCCTCCGGGTTGCCGACTTCGTGCTCGGTGCGCAGGTCCTTGACCATCTGGTACGGATGCAGGACGTACGAACGCATCTGGTTGCCCCAGGAGTTGCCGCCGTCGCCCTTGAGGGCGTCCATCTTGGCCTGCTCCTCCTGGCGGCGCCGCTCCAGCAGCTTGGCCTGGAGGACGTTCATCGCGGTCGCCTTGTTCTGGATCTGCGACCGCTCGTTCTGGCAGGAGACGACGATGCCGGTGGGGAGGTGGGTCAGGCGCACCGCGGAGTCGGTGGTGTTGACGCCCTGGCCGCCGGGGCCGGAGGAGCGGTACACGTCGACCCGCAGCTCGGACTCGTCGATCTCGATGTGGTCGGTCTGCTCGACGACCGGCAGCACCTCGACGCCCGCGAAGGACGTCTGGCGGCGGCCCTGGTTGTCGAAGGGCGAGATGCGGACCAGGCGGTGCGTGCCCTGCTCGACGGAGAGGGTGCCGTAGGCGTAGGGCGCCTGGACGGCGAAGGTGGTGGACTTGATGCCCGCCTCCTCCGCGTACGACGTCTCGTACACCTCGGTCTTGTAGCCGCGCTGCTCCGCCCAGCGCAGGTACATGCGCTGGAGCTTCTCGGCGAAGTCGGCGGCGTCGACGCCACCGGCCTCGGCGCGGATGTTGACGAGGGCCTCGCGAGCGTCGTACTCGCCGCTGAGCAGGGTGCGGACCTCCATCTCGTCCAGCGCCTTGCGCACCGCGGCCAGCTCGGACTCGGCCTCGGCGCGGGTGTCCGGGTCGTCCTCCTCCTCGGCCATCTCGAAGAGCACGGCGAGATCGTCGATCCGGCCGCGCAGCGCCTCCGCCTTCCTGACCTCGGCCTGGAGGTGGGAGAGCCTGCTGGTGATCTTCTGCGCCTCGTCCGGGTTGTCCCACAGGGAGGGCACCGCGGCCTGCTCCTCAAGCACGGCGATTTGGGCCCTCAGGCCATCGAGGTCCAGGACGGCCTCGATCGACTCCATGGTCGAGGAGAGGGACTTCAGCTCTTCGGATACATCGACGACTGCCACGCCTCCAGCGTAACGGCTCCGCCGGGCGGCGACGGCAGGGCCGCCCGGCCGGGCCGGTGGAGGCCGTACGCCGCCCGCACCGCCCGGGGTCAGGGTGTCGACGAGGAGGACGAGGAGTTCGTGCCGTCGGGGGGCGTGCCGTCGCCGTCGCCGGACAGGGCCGCCCAGGTCCCGGCGCCGATGGCCGCGGCGAGGACCACTCCGGCCACGCCCAGGGTGATCCGGCGGCGGCGGGCCTGGGCGCGGTGGCGGGCCGAGCCGGGGCGGGGGGCGCCGGCGGGGCGGGGGACGCGGGCGGTGCCGCGGGCGCCGCCGGCCAGTTCGTCGGGGGCGGGCACCCGCATCGAGGTGTGGGTGTCGCGGTTGGAGTCCGGCTTGGCGCCCGGGACGAGGGAGACCGCGCCCCGGCGTCGTACCTGCTCGGCGGTGGCGGACCCGGAGCCGGTTGGCGCCGTGGCCTCGTCGGTGCCGTCCTCGGCGAGTTCCGGGTCCGGCTCGTCCACGTCGAGCGGAGGCATGCCGGCGAGGGTGGGGAGCTGCTCGCGCAGCCGGGCGCCGAGTTCCGAGGCGCGCAGCCGGGAGGCCGGGGCCTTGGCGAGGCACTGCACGAGCAGCTGCCAGAGCTCGTCGGGGATGCCGGGCAGGGGGGCGACGGTCTCGGTGACGTGGCGGCGCAGGACGGCTCCGGGGTGGCCGCCGCCGAAGGGGGTGAAGCCGGCGAGGAGTTCGTACAGGACCGTGGCGAGGGCGTAGATGTCGACGGCGGCCCGGGGCGGCAGGCCCTCGACGATCTCGGGGGCCAGGTAGTCCGGGGTGCCGATGATCTTCGTGGCGCGGGTGCGCTTCGGGGAGTCGATCAGCTTGGCCACGCCGAAGTCGGTGAGCAGCGCGGGGTGGGCGCCGCCGGGGCCGAGGGGGCCCTGCATGTCGAGGAGCACGTTCTCCGGCTTGACGTCCCGGTGGACGACGCCGGCCGCGTGGGCCGCGGCGAGGGCGTCGGCGATGTCGGCGACGACGGCGACGGCGGCCTCGGGGGCGAGGCGCCGCTCGCGCTCCAGGCGGGTGCGCAGGTCGGTGCCGCGGACCAGGTCCATGACGAGGGCCAGGTCGTTGCCGTCGACGACCAGGTCGCGCACGGAGACGATGCGCGGGTGCTCCAGGCCGAGCAGGGCGGTGCGCTCCTGGACGAAGCGCCCGACGAGTTCCTGGTCGGAGGCGAGGTCCTCACGCAGCAGCTTGACGGCGACGGGGCCGTCCGGTCCCTCGCCCAGCCACACCGTGCCGGCGCTGCCCCGCCCCAGGATCTGGTTCGCGGTGTACCGGCTGCCGATCTTCCGTGCCAAGGCTGCTCCCACAGACGCGTGTTGTCGGTGCTGCGTCATTCCGGGGCGCCGGCGTCAAGCGCTGACGCCGCGTGCCCCCGGGCCCCGGCCGACGGACCGGGAACCCCGGTCGACAAAACTACGCGCCGAAAGAGCCAACCTTCACCGCGGAGACGGAAATCACCCGCTGGATGTCGACAAATCCCCAACCCTGCGGTCAGTTGCCGGTGGCGCTGCCGATGTCCTTGACCCAGCCGGACACGGTGTGGACGAGGTTGCGCACCTCGTGCCAGTAGCCCCTGCCCTCGCCGACCCAGGTGTGCAGCGGGGTCAGTTCCCAGATCAGCCAGCTGGCGACGATCAGGATGACGATCGTGAACAGGCAGCCCTTGAGGCAGCCGAGGCCCGGGATCTTCATCGGGTTGGCGCTGCGCTGCCGCGGCGCCCGGGGCTCGCGCATGGGCCGCTGGGGCTCCGGGGCCGGGGGCGCGTACCGCTGGGGCTGCTGCTGCGGTGCGTACTGCTGGGGGGCGTACTGCTGGGGCTGCTGCTGCGGGTAGCCGTACCCGGCCGGGGGGCGCTGCCGGGCGCCGCGCGGCTGCGGCTGCTGCGCGCGTCCCTGCGGGGCCTGGCGGGGCTGCTGCTGGGGGCGGGCGACCTGCCGCTGGGGGCGGCGGCGCAGCGGGTCCTCGTCCGGGTCCAGGTACTGGATCTGGGTCTGCTCGTTGCGGTCGCGGGCGGCGCGCAGCTGGGTCTGCCACGGGTGCGGCTGCTCAGGCTGCCCCTGCTGGCCGTACGGGTCGTGCTGCCCCTGTTGTCCGGGGGCGCCCTGCGGCATCGGCGGCATGACGGCCGTCGGGTCGGCGGCGCCGGTGTTCGGCAGGACCGCGGTGGGGTCGGCGGCTCCGGCCGGGCCGCCGGTGTGCGGCAGGAAGCTGGTGGCGGCGTTCGGGTCGTACGACCCCTGGGGCGCGCCGGTGGGCAGCACCTGGGTGGGGTCGGCGGCGCCGGGCGCTCCCGGGACGGCGGCGGGGGCCGGGTCGGGGGCGAGCAGGGCGCCCACGCCCTCGGCGGCGGCGATCTGCGCGGGGTTGGCGTGCACGCCGACGCCCTCGGCGACGACGCGCAGCCCGCGCGCGAGGTTCTCGGCGCTGGGCCGTTCCTCCGGGTTCTTGCGCAGGCAGCGTTCTATGACCGTCCACAGCGGGTCGGGGACGGTGGAGGGGCGGCGCGGCTCGGCGCTGAGGTGCTGGTGCAGGACTTCGAGCGCGCTGCCGCCGGAGAACGGCGGGCGGCCGGTGACCAGCTCGTACAGCAGGATGCCGGCGCCGTAGATGTCGACGGCGGAGGTCTGCGGGCGGCCCTCGGCGGACTCCGGCGCGACGTACGCGGGCGTGCCGACGAACTCGTGCGTGCGGGTCAGGCCCGGGGAGTCGGCGAGGCGGGCGATGCCGAAGTCGGTCAGCATCGGGTGCATCTGGCCGCTGTCCTGCTTGAGCAGGACGTTCGCGGGCTTCAGGTCGCGGTGGACGACGCCGTCGGCGTGGCTCGCGGCGAGGGCGTCGGCGATCTGGGCGGTCAGCAGGGCGGCGGCGACCGGGGTGAAGGGGCCGTTCTCGCGCAGGTAGCGGTGCAGGTCGGGGCCGTCGACCAGGTCCATGACGAGCGCGAGCAGGTCACCCTCGACGACCAGGTCGCGGACCCGGACGACGTTCGGGTGGGTGAGGCGCAGCAGGACGGAGCGCTCCCGCAGGAAGCGCATCACGATGTCGGGGTCGCTCGCCAGCTCCTCTTTGAGGACCTTGATCGCGACCGTCTCGCCGGGCTGGCCGGCCACGGCCGCCTCGGCGCCCGCGGCCTCTCGCTGGCGGGCTCGCCAGACGGTCCCGGTGGCGCCGCGTCCGAGCGGCTCCTCCAGGAGGTACTTGCTGCCTACCGGCCGCACGTGCGCTCCCTGCTCGCTTGCTGGTGTTCCGAGTGTTCCGCCCCACTGTAGTGCCGCTACGAAAGGCACTACGTAAGCGTTCCGGTCCCTGTTCGACCGAAGTCCGGCCGGACGGCCGGGGGCGGGACGAAGGAAAGTTTCGAAGGAAAGACGCGTACCCCGGTCCCGTGGTTGCCGAGGAGTGGACGTGACCGATCTCAAGTGATCGCCGGGGCGGTCCTCGTCAGGCATTTTTGGGGGCAGAGCTGACCAAACAAGATCACTTGTTCCGGGGGCGCGGGCGTGTTGTCAGTGACAGGTGCGAGGATGCGGGGAGTACTGGCCGACGTGCTCGTGCGGCGGTGGGGGAAGCCTGCGGCGGGGACCGCTGGGCGGCTTCGTCCCCGCGGGGCGGGTTCGCGCAGAAGGGACCGCTGACGGCGATGCAGATCCGGCTGACCGTCGTAGACCCGCTGGGCCCGTCTCCGCAGCGGGGGCGTGCCGCGAGCCGCGACGTGCTGGTCACGGCGCCCACGGGCACGGACCTGGCCGCGGTGGCGTCGGCGCTGGCCTCGGCGGTCACCGGGGACGCGGGCGCGGGCCGGGAGTCCTCTGGCGCGGCGGTCGTGCTGTACGCGGGCGCGGAGCGGCTGGACGCCCGCCGGTGTGTGCTGGGCGAGCCGCCGCTGGTCGACGGGGCCGTGCTGGCCCTGGGCGCCCCGCCCGCCCCCGAGCCGCATCCCGAGCTGGACGACGCGCCGACCCAGCTGCACGTGGTCGCGGGGCCGGACGCGGGCGGGGTCCATCTGCTGCACGGCGGCCGGATCACCGTGGGCCGCTCCGCCGAGGCGGACGTCCCGCTGGACGACCCCGACGTCTCCCGCCTGCACTGCGCGGTCACCGTCTCGGCCGACGGCCGTGTCGCGGTCGCCGACCTGAACTCCACGAACGGCACGGTCCTCGCGGGCGCGCGCGTCGGCGACCACCCGGTCCGCTTCCCCGCGGGAGCCCTCCTGAGGATCGGAGAGTCGACCTTGAGGCTTACGCCGTCCGGGGGTCCGGGGGCCCGGATGCGCGGGGTTCCGGACGGAGAGGGGTGCGTGCGCGTCGGAGCCGGGGCCGCGGGGGGTGCCGGCGCGGACATGGACGTGGCGGATGTGGCGCGGGCGGCCGAGGCGATCGGCGGGCCGGGTCCGGCGGGGAGCGCCGGTGGCGGGCACGCGCGCGTGGAGCGGGGCGGCGGCGCCGGGGCTGCGGGGGCGGCCGGTGCCGGTGGCGTGCAGTACGGGTACGACGGTGAGGGTGCCGGGACGGGCGGTGCCGGTGGCGGGCACCACGCGTACGGCGGTGACGGGGGCCGTGGGGGCTGGGAGGCGGCCGCCGGCCCGGGCGGCCAGGAGCACCGGCGTACGGCGCGGCCCGTGGTGCCGGAGCAGGCCGGGGCGCCGGGGATCGAGCACCGGGGGCCCCGGGGGGCGGCGGCAGCCGCGGATTCCGGGGGCGGGGACACGCACGTCGGCCGGTTCGGAGCGGCGGGTGGCCCGGCCCGTACGTCGGCGGAGGAAGACGGACCCGCCCCGGACGGCCGCAAGGGCACCCCGCTCAGGGGACCCGACGTGCCGCCCGGGGTGCGGCGCCGGGGCGGCCTCGGAGCGTGGGCGCGGCGGTTGGCCGGCGGGCGCGGGGAGCAGCCGGCGGCCGTTCCGGAGGCGTACGGCGAGGAGGGCGGCGGTGCGGCCGACGCCCCCGTCGCGGGCGTGCCGCAGCAGCCCGAGGCCTGGCCCGACCCGGCCGCGGTGCTGCTGACGGCGCTGGGTCCCGGTCCCCGGCTGTGGGAGCGGACGCCGGGTCACGCGGAGACGCTGACCGTGCGGCTCGGCACGGCCGACCGGAGCGCGCCGGACGGCTCGGGGCTGCTGCCGGCCGTGCCGGTCACCGCCGACCTCCGGGAGGCGGGCGCGCTCGGTCTGGCCGGTCCGCGTCCCCGGCTGTCCGGGCTGGCCCGCGCGGTGCTGGCCCAGCTGGCCGCGCTGCACTCCCCCGACCAGCTGGAGATCGTGCTGATCAGTGCGGACCGGTCGCGGCCGGTGGAGGAGCGCACGGCCGAGTGGTCGTGGCTGGGCTGGCTGCCGCACGTCCGTCCGGGCCACGGCCAGGACTGCCGGCTGCTGCTGGCCTACGACCGCGAACAGGCGGCGGCCCGCGCGGAGGAACTGCTGCGCCGGGTCGAGACCCACGCCACGACGGGCCGGACCGCGGCCCACCCGGGCACCGCCCGACTCCCCGCGCCGCCGAGCCCGGCGCGCCGGTCCGGCGGCCGGCCCTCCGGCGACGGGCAGACGCCGGCGGGCCACACCACGACGGCGGAAGCCGATCCGCGAAGCGTCCACCCCACCCCGCCGCACACCCCCTCTGGCCCCGGCCGGCCGGGCCACGGCGCCGCGGAGGACTCCGCACCGCAGAGCGGCGGCACCGGCCCGGCGTGGTCCACGGGCCCGGTCACCGGGGCCCCGGCCGACCTTCGGTACCCGGGCCACGGCGCCGCGGACCACTCGACGCCGCCGGGCGATGGCGGCAACTCAAGCCAAGCCGCTGACGCGACCCCGCCGGTCCCGGGTGTTCCCGGCCCTCCGGCCGGCCCGTGGGCCGCTGGGCCGGTGGAGCATGCCCGCAGCGGGTCCGGGACGGATGTGGCAGCCGTGTCGGCCATGTCGGATCAGGCGGGCGGCGCCGACGTCTGGGCGGATCCGGGTCCGGGTGCGGGGCCGGGGCGGGGGGAGTTCGCGGGGGCCGGTGATGGGGGGCGTCGGCCTTCGTGGGCGCGTGCCGATGTCGGGCCGGGCGGGGGTGGCGGGTTTTCGGGGCCGTACACGGTGGTCGTCGTGGACGGGGATCCCGGTGGGGGCGCGCTGCGGGACGTCCTCGGGCGGCTGGCCGTGGCCGGGCCCCGGGCCGGGGTGCACGTGCTGTGTCTCGCCGAGACGGCGCCCTCGTCCCCCGACTCGCCGGTGACGCAGACGTACGAGGCGGCCTGCGAGTTCGTGCCCACGTTCCGGCACTGCGGTGCCGTCGCCCTGCTGGGCGGCGACGTCGCCACCGCGCTGCATCTGATGCGCGTCGCCCCGAGCGGTCCCGTGAGCCCGGGGACGCTCGCCTCCGTGGACGCCGTGTCCGGTGCCTGGGCCGAGCGGGTCGCGCGGGCGCTGGCGCCGCTGCGGCCGGACGGCCCCTCCGGGAAGCGGCACGCGCGCGTGGCGGCACCCTTGCCGCAGTCGGCGCGGCTGCTGGACGAGCTGGGGCTCGCGCGGGCCACCCCGGCCTCGCTGATGGCCCGTTGGGCGGACGCGGGCGACGACACGGAGTCGCTGGGCGGCCGGGCCCGGGCGGTGCTCGGCGCCGGGGCGCACGGTCCGCTGGTCGCCGACCTGGTGGCCGAGGGACCGCATCTGCTGATCGAGGGGCCGCCCGGCAGCGGCCGTACGGAGTTGCTGCGGGCCGTGGTGGCCTCGCTGGCCGCCGCCGAGCGGCCCGACCGGCTGGGCATGGTGCTCATAGACGGCCGGGACGGCATCGGCACCGGTGCCGGACGCGGCGGCGAGGGGCTGCGGGTCTGCACGGACATACCGCATGTGACGACCCATCTGATCGCCAACGATCCAGTGCGGATGCGGGAGTTCGCCCAGTCGCTGAGCGCGGAGCTGAAGCGGCGCGCGGAGCTGCTGGGCCGTTCCGACTTCGCCCAGTGGCATGCGGGGCGCGAGGTGTCGGGCCGGATCGTCGCCCAGCGCCGGCCGGTGGGACGCCCGGGCACGGCGGCCGGTGACGGCGCCGGGGCTGGGGGCGGTGCGGACGGGACCGGCGCGCTGGACGGTGGCGTGGCCGGTGCCGGTGACCTTGAGGCGGCGCCCAGTTCCACGATGCGGCTGCGGCCCGGCGGAGCGGCCCGGCGGAGCGCGGCCGTGGTGCCGCCGCTGCCCCGGCTCGTGGTGGTCGCCGACGACCTGGACGCGCTGGTCTCCCCCGCGCTCGGCTCACCGGGCCGGCCCGCCGCCGGATCGGTGCTGCGGGCGCTGGAAGCGGTGGCCCGGGACGGCGCGCGACTGGGTGTGCACCTGGTGGCGGCGGCCGGCGTGGGCGGTCGTACGGCCGAGACGGAGCCGGCACGGAGGGCCACCCTGCGCGTCGTCCTGGACCCGCCGGTCTCCGGGCCGGACGAGCCCGCGCCCGGGCGGGGCCGGCTCGCCCACGCCGACGGACGATGGAGCGGGTTCCAGTCCGGCCGGGTGACCGGCCGTATCCCGCGCACCGCGACGCAACGGCCCACGGTGGTCCCGCTGGAGTGGCAGCGCATGGGCGACCCGCCGACCCGCCGGCCGGTGCGGGAACTGGGCAACGGCCCCACCGACCTGGCCCTGCTGGCCAGCGCGGTGGAACGGGCGGCCCGCGAGGTCTCGGCGACGACAGCGGCCTCGCTCCTCTGATCAGGGCGGCGCGGGACCCGCTGTCGTACACGAAGGGCCCCTGTACGACAGCGGCCTCGTTCCCGGACCCGAGGGCGCGCGGCCCGCTCCCGTACGCGAAGGCCCCCCGTGTACGACAGACCTCGCTCCCGGATCCGGGCGGCGCGGGGCCCACTGCCGCTCCTGGACCGGAGACGCGGGGCCCGCCGTCGTACGCGAAAGGTCCTCCGTACCGCTCCCGCTGCCGTACACGAAGGGGTCCCCGCGCCGCTCCCCCCGTCTGACGCGTCCGAAATACACGCGCATGCGCCCCCGGTCACGAGCCGGTCACGATCACCCGGTCGGTGCCGCAGGCGCTCTTGCCGCCCTTAAGGGGCCCGGCGTAGACCGGAGCGCACGGAAGCGCTCGGACGTTCAACGGCGAACGAAGAACGGGGCAGTGATGCGCAGCAAGAGCGACACCATCCGGACACACAGGGCCGCCACGGCACTCGCCGCCCTCCTCGCGGGAGCCCTCGCGCTCACCGCCTGCTCGGGCAGCAGTGACAAGAAGGACGACGGCGGGAAGAGCAGCGGGCCGGGCGGCGGCGGTTCGACGGTCTCGCTGCCGAAGCTGGACGGCGCGCACCTGGAGGTCGCCGCCGTCTGGACCGGCACCGAGCAGGCCAACTTCAAGAAGGTCCTCGCGGAGTTCGAGAAGCGCACCGGGGCGAAGGTGACCTTCGTGCCGGCGCAGGACCCGATCATCAACTTCCTCGGCTCGAAGATCGCCGGCGGTCAGCCGCCGGACGTGGCGATGCTGCCGCAGCCGGGCGCCATCAAGCAGGCGGTGCAGAAGAACTGGGCCAAGCCGCTCGGCCCGGACGCCCTGAAGGAGTTGCGGAAGAACTACTCGCAGGGCTGGCAGGACATCGGCAAGGTCGGCGGCAAGCAGTACGGCGTGTACTACAAGGCGGCCAACAAGTCGCTGATCTGGTACAACGCCAAGGTCTTCGAGAACGCGGGCGCCAAGGAGCCCAAGACCTGGCAGGACCTGATGAAGACGGCGCAAGCCGTGTACGACTCGGGGGTGACGCCGTTCTCGGTGGGCGGCGCGGACGGCTGGACGCTGACGGACTGGTTCGAGAACGTCTATCTGTCCCAGGCGGGTCCGGAGAAGTACGACCAGCTCGCCCAGCACAAGATCAAGTGGACCGATCCGTCGGTGAAGCAGGCCCTGACGACGCTCGCGCAGGTCTGGGGCAAGAAGGACTATGTGGCGGGCGGCGCGGACGGCGCGCTGCAGACGGAGTTCCCCGCGTCGGTGACGCAGACGTTCACCGGTGGCGACCAGCCGAAGGCGGCGATGGTCTACGAGGGTGACTTCGCGCAGGTCAACATCGGCGACACCAAGGCGAAGGTGGGCACGGACGCGAAGGTGTTCCCGTTCCCGGCGGTCGGTTCGACCGCGCCGGTGGTCTCCGGTGGTGACGCGGCCGTCATCCTGAAGGACTCCAAGGCGGCGCAGGCGCTGGCCACGTTCCTGGCCTCGCCGGACGCGGCGACGATCCAGGCGAAGCTCGGCGGCTATCTCTCGCCGAACAAGAACGTGCCGGTCTCGGCGTACCCGAACACGGTCCAGCAGACGATCGCGAAGGCGCTGATCGCCTCCGGCGACGACTTCCGGTTCGACATGTCCGACCAGGCCCCGCAGGCGTTCGGCGGCACCCCCGGCAAGGGCGAGTGGAAGGACCTGCAGGACTTCCTGAAGAACCCGAAGGACGTGGCGGGGACGCAGGCGAAGCTGGAGAAGGACGCGGCGGCCGCGTACGGGACCGGGCGGTAGTCCGGCCATGGCGTCGGCAGCGGCGGCCGGGGCCCCACCGGGCCCCGCCGCGCCCCGCGGTCGCAAGAGCGTGACCGGCACCCGCAAGGCGGTGGCAGCGCTGTTCCTGTTGCCCGCGCTGGTGCTGCTGGGCGCGCTCGTGGTCTACCCGATCGGGTACTCGCTCGTCCGCAGTTTCTCCGCCGACTCGGGTGGCGGGTTCGCGGGCTTCGACAACTACAAGGCGATCTTCACGGACGACGGCATCCGTACGGCGCTGAAGAACAACGTCATCTGGGTGGTGTTCGCGCCTACGGTGTCCACCGCGCTCGGTCTGGTCTTCGCGGTGCTGACCGAACGGGTGCGCTGGGGCACGGCGTTCAAGCTGGTCGTCTTCATGCCGATGGCGATCTCGATGCTGGCGGCCGGGATCATCTTCCGGCTGGTGTACGACCAGAGCCCGGACAAGGGGGTCGCCAACGCGGTGTGGGTGGGGGTGCACGACACGTTCGCGCAGTCGTCGGCGTTCCCCAAGGCGCACCCGGGCCGCCAGTCGCCACTGAAGCCGGACGCGGGCAGCTTCCTCACCGCCTCACCGGTGCACACCGGGCAGGTGGTGCGGCTGCCTCTGGTCGGTGTCGCACCCGACCAGATGCCGGGCGACGCGAAGAAGGCGGTCGCGGCGAAGCCGGAGCCGGGGAAGGTCACCGGCACGACCTGGCAGGACTTCACGCGCGGCAAGGGCGTGGGCCGGCTGGGCGCGCCCGACCCGTCCGAGCTGGGCTACGCCGGGATGCGGATCGAGGCGGTGAGGGACGGCAAGGTCGTGGCCTCGACGACGGCCGCGGACGACGGCACCTTCACGCTGCCCGGTACGGCCGACGGGGCTCGACTGCGGCTTCCGGCGAGCAACTTCAGGGAGCCGTACAACGGGGTCGACTGGCTGGGGCCGACGCTGGTCACGCCGGCGATCATCGGCTCGTACGTGTGGATGTGGGCGGGCTTCGCGATGGTGCTGATCGCGGCCGGGCTGGCGGGCGTGCCGCGGGAGTTGCTGGAGGCGGCGCGCGTGGACGGGGCCAACGAGTGGCAGGTGTTCCGGAAGGTCACGGTGCCGCTGCTGGCACCGGTGCTGGCGGTGGTCGTGGTCACCCTGATGATCAACGTGCTGAAGGTGTTCGACCTCGTCTACATCATCGCGCCGGGCTCCTCCCAGGACGACGCGAACGTGCTCGCGCTGGAGCTGTACCGCAAGGGCTTCTCGGAGGGCCGGCCGGGCGTCGCCAGCGCCATCGCGGTGTTCCTGCTGCTCCTGGTGATCCCGGTGATGCTGTTCAACATTCGCAGGCTGCGGCGGGAGGTCAGGCGATGAAGCCACACGCACCCCTGCCCCGCCGGGCGCCCGGGGGCCGCCCCCCGGGTGAGCACAGGAACAACCGTCGGCTCAGGCGGGAGGTCAGGCGATGAAGCCACACGCACCCCTGCCCCGCCGGGCGCCCGGGGGCCGCCCCCCGGGTGAGCACAGGAACAACCGTCGGCTCAGGCGGGAGGTCAGGCGATGACGGCTACCGCTTCGAGTGTCGGGAAGGTGGCGGCCGCCGGGGCGCCCGTGAAGGCGCGGCAGTCGCTCGGAGCGAGGATCACCGAGAAGCTGAGCGGCGGGCTGGTCCGCGTCTTCCTGATCGTCGTCGGGCTGTTCTGGCTGGTGCCGACCATCGGCCTGCTGATCTCCTCGCTGCGCGCCCCGGCGGAGATGAGCGCGAACGGCTGGTGGAACGTGTTCACCAAGCCGTCCCAGCTGACCTTCGACAGCTACCAGAAGCTGCTGGAGAACAGCGACATCACCAACTCGCTGCTGAACACCGTGCTGATCACGGTTCCGGCCACGCTGCTGGTCGTGGTGATCGGCTCGCTCGCCGGTTACGCGTTCGCCTGGATGGAGTTCCCGGGGCGGGACTGGTGGTTCCTGGGCGTGGTCAGCCTGCTGGTGGTGCCCGTGCAGGTGGCGCTGATCCCGATCGCCGAACTGTTCGGCAAGATCGGCCTGTTCGGGACGATCTTGGGTGTGGTGCTGTTCCACACCGGGTTCGGTCTGCCCTTCGCGGTGTTCCTGCTGCGCAACTTCTTCGCGGAGATCCCCCGCGAACTGCTGGAGGCGGCCCGCCTGGACGGGGCCGGTGAACTGCGGCTGTTCGCCCGGGTGGTGATGCCGCTCGGCGGGCCCGCGATCGCGAGCCTCGGCATCTTCCAGTTCCTGTGGGTGTGGAACGACATGCTGGTCGCGCTGGTGTTCACCAAGTCCGGCTCGCAGCCGATCACGGTCGCCCTGCAGACGCAGGTACGGCAGTTCGGCAGCAACATCGACGTGCTGGCACCCGGTGCGTTCATCTCCATGGTGATCCCGCTGGCCGTGTTCTTCGCGTTCCAGCGGCAGTTCGTGTCCGGCGTGATGGCGGGAGCCGTCAAGTAGCCGCCGAACAGGGCTTTTTCAAGGGGGCGGGCCGCACCGGGTCTGTCCCCTTCGCCGTGCCCGCTGTCCCCCACATGACGTACGAGCCGTAACCAAGTCACTCCATCGGCCGTTCCCGGGCAGAACGCCCGCGCCGAGCCGACCCCATGGATGTCCCTTGCCCAGGTTCAGTGTCATCGTCCCCGCGTACAAGGTCCAGGCGTACCTGTCCGAGTGCCTGGACTCGGTGCTGTCCCAGTCGTACCCGGATCTGGAACTCATCGCCGTCGACGACCGTTCGCCGGACGCCTGCGGCGCGCTGATCGACGAGTACGCCGCCCGCGACGCCCGCGTGAAGCCGCTGCACCTGGCGGAGAACCAGGGCCTGGGCCGGGCCCGCAACGCCGGGATGGCGCAGGCGACGGGCGACTACCTGCTCTTCCTGGACAGCGACGACACGCTCACCCCGGGCGCGCTCGGCGCGATCGCCGACCGGATCAAGGAGACCGGTGAGCCGGACGTGCTGGTCCACGACTACGCGCGCACCTTCTGGACGGGCGAGGCGGTCCGCAACCAGCTCTCCGGTCTGCTGACCGAGCAGGGCCCGGCGCCGTTCCGGCTGGCGGACCGGCCGGCGCTGCTGCGGGTGCTGATGGTCGCCTGGAACAAGGCGTACCGGCGGGAGTTCGTCGAGCGGGAGGGGTTCACGTTCCCGCCGGGCTACTACGAGGACACCCCGTGGACGTTCCCGGTGCTGATGGCGGCGGAGTCGATCGCCACCCTGGACCGGGTGTGCGTGCACTACCGGCAGCGCCGGCAGGGCAACATCCTGCGCACCACCAGCGACAGGCACTTCGACGTGTTCGCCCAGTACGACCGGGTGTTCGCGTACGTCGACGGGCATCCCGAACTGGACCGGTGGCGGCCGGAGTTGTTCCGCCGGATGGTGGACCACTACGCGACGGTGTTCACCCGCCGGGACCGGCTGCCGCGCGGCAGCCGCGCCAGGTTCCTGCGCACCGCCCGCGCGCACTACCGCCGCTACCGGGTGCCCGGGGTCACGGCCCCGCGGCACTCCCGGCTGCGGCACGCCCTGATCCGCTTCGGCCTGCACCGCACCTTCCGCGCGCTGCGGCTCGCCTCGGCCCTGCGCCGTCGTACGGTCAAGGCCGCCGTCACGTCGGCCCGCGCGCTGCGCACCGCCGTGCTCCGGCTGCACTACCGGGTCCAGTCGCGGCTGCCTGTGCGCGCCGACCGGGCGGTGTTCGCCGTCCGGGACGGACAGGGGCACGGCGGTGACCCGGGCGCGCTGGAGGAGGCGTTCCGGGCGCACGCCCCGCACGTGCGCACCGCCTGGATCGCCCGCCCCGAGTTCCAGCGCATGGTCCCGCCGGGCCCGCGCCGGCTGCGTCCGGGTACGGCCGCCTACTGGACGGCGCTGGCCCGTTCCCGGTACCTGGTGAGCGACGGCGACATCGACGCCCGGCTGCGCAAGCGCCCCGGCCAGGTGTTCGTGCGGACGCCGGACGGCACCCCGCTGGGGCACCAGGGCCTCGACCTCCAGGAGCGTCCGGCGGCCGCCCGGGACACGGACTTCGCGCGCCTCCTGGACGCCGCCGACACGTGGGACCACCTGCTCTCCGGCAACCGGCACTCCACCCTGACCTGGGAGCGGGTCCTGCCCGGCCGCTACACCACCCTGGAGTACGGCCACCCCCGCGACGACGTCTTCCAGCGGGCCACCTCGGCGGACGTGGCCCGGCTGCGCGCGTCCCTCGGCATCCCCGAGGACGCGGTGGCGATCCTGTACGCGCCCGCGTACCGCGACCACCGGCGCACCCAGCGCCCGCTGCTCGACCTGGAGCGGATCGTGCGCCGGCTGGGCCCGCGCTACGTGATCCTGGCCCGCACGCACGCGACGCAGGACGGTCCGGCCGACGCGGGCATCCGGATCATCGACGTCACCGGGCACCCGAGCGTGGAGTCCCTGTGCCTCGCCTCGGACGCGCTCGTCACCGACTACGCGTCGATCATGTTCGACTACGCCAACCTGGACCGGCCGATCGTGGTGCACACCGAGGACTGGGAGGCCTACGAGGCGTCCCGGGGCACCTACCTCGACCTGCGGGCCTGCCCGCCGGGGGCGGTGGCCCGCAGCGAGGACGAGCTGATCGACATCTTCGCCACCGGGCACTGGCGCGGCTCGCGCTCCGCCCAGCTGCGGACCGCGTTCCGCGAGCGGTTCTGCCCGTACGACGACGGGAGCGCCGCCGAACGCGTCGTACGGCATGTCGTGCTGGGCGAGCGGGAGGGGCTGCCGGCGGTGGTGCCGCTCGCGGAGCGGCGGCCGGTGCCGGCGGCCGCGTCCGGGGCGGCGCGTGCCCCGCTGACCACGGTGGAGCAGCCCCCCGGGGTCCGTCCGGACGAGCCTTGTTCCGGGTCGCGGCCGGGCATGGCGGAGCGTCCCCCGGGCACCCGGACGGGTGCGGTGGAGCAGCCGTACGACAGCCGGCCGGGCGCCTCACCGCAAGCTTCCGGTTCGCCGACCGTCACCGAGAGCCGCTGAACGCCGTTTGACCTTCCGGGAGTTCCCGTGCCCCGCAACACGTCCCGGCCCACGCCGACCCGGCCGTCCACCTGGCGTCCGGCAGGACGGCCCGGCCGTTCCCGCATGACGAAACGCATGACGACACGCACGACAACAGGCATGACAACAGAGAGAACAGAATGCCCCGCTTCAGCATCATCGTCCCGTCCCACGGGGTCGCCGGCCGGCTGTCCCAGGCGCTGGACTCCGTCCTCGGCCAGTCCTTCGGCGACCTGCAGCTGATCCCGGTCTGCGACAGCCCCGGCACCCCGGCCGCCGCCGTGGCCGCCGGCTACGCCGAGCGGGACTCCCGGGTGACCCCGGTCGACTCGCCGCCCAGCGCCGGACTCGGCGGGGCGCGCAACGCCGGGATGCGGACGGCGACCGGCGCGTACCTGCTGTTCCTGGACGGCGACGACGTCCTGCTGCCGGGCTCCCTGGCGGCGCTGGACGCGCGGCTGACCGAGACCGCCGGGGTGGACGTGCTGTACACCGAGCACGAGCGGGCCCCGTGGTGGGAGGGCGAGCCGACGAACCCGCTCGCCCCGCTGCTGGCCACCGCGCCGAAGGGGGCTTTCGCACCGGCCGCGCTGCCGGGGCTGACGGGTGTGCAGTTCCCCGCGTGGAGCGCCGTCTACCGCCGCACCTTCCTCACCGAGCACGAACTGACGTTCCCCGACAGCCACTTCACGGACCTGGGCTGGGGCGGCCTGGTGACGATCGCCGCCCAGCGGGTCGCGGTGCTGCGCTCGGCGGTCGTACGGCACCGGCTGCGGCGGCAGGGCAGCCGGCTGAACCTGCCGGGCCCGCAGCAGCACGCCCTGCTGGACCAGGTGGAGCTGGTGCTGACCCGGGCCGCCGAGCGCGCGCTGCCCGCCGAGCGGACCGGGCCGCTGTTCGAGCAGCTCTTCACGCAGGTACTGAAGACGGCGTCCCGCCCGGAGCGGCTGCCGTCCGGGCACCGCGCGTTCTTCCGCCGCGCCGGACGGCTGTACCGGCGGCACCGGCCGGCCGGGCACCGGGTGCCGGGCGGCAGCCTGGGTGTCCAGCACCGGCTGCTCGCCACCGGCGCGTACACCGCGTTCCGGGCGCTGCGCGGCGCCAACCGGGTCGCCGCCCGCGCCGCCGAGCGGCTGCCCCGCCCCCGCATGCTGCGCACCCGGCTGCGCTACGCCCGTGACCTGCGCCGCCCGCTGGATCCCCACCTGGCGGTGTTCTGCGCCTATTGGGGCCGGGGCTACGCCTGCAACCCGGCGGCGATCCACGCCAAGGCCCGCGAACTCGCCCCGCACATCCGCTCGGTGTTCCTGGTCGAGGCGGACCAGGCGCACGCGATGCCTCGGGACGTGGAGCACGTGGTGATCGGCTCGCGCCGCTACTGGGAGGTGCTGGCCCGCGCCACCTACCTGTTCAACAACGCCAACTTCGCCGAGGGTGTCGTCAAGCGGCGCGGCAGCGTGCACGTGCAGACGCAGCACGGCACCCCGCTGAAGCACATGGGCGTGGACCAGTCGACGCACCCGGTGGTGGCCGCGCGGTCCGGCAGCTTCACCAAGCTGCTCGGCCGGGTGGACCGCTGGGACTTCAACCTGTCCTCCAACCGCCACTCCACGCAGATGTGGGAGCGGGCCTTCCCCGGCTCCTACGAGCACCTGGAGTACGGCTATCCGCGCAACGACGTGTACTGCACGGCGACCGGCGAGGACGTGGCCCGGATCCGGCGCGAGCTGGGCGTGCCCGAGGGCAAGACGGCCGTGCTGTACGCCCCGACCCACCGCGACCACCACACCGGCTTCGAGACGGGCCTGGACCTGGAGGCGTTCTGCGCGGCGGCCGGCGAGGACGTCGTCGTCCTGCTGCGCGCCCACTACTTCTACGACCGGGGCCGCGCCCGCAGCTCCGGCCGGATCATCGACGTCACCGGGCACCGTTCCTCGGAGGACGTGTGCCTGGCCGCGGACGCGCTGGTCACCGACTACTCGTCGATCATGTTCGACTACGCCAACCTGGACCGGCCGATCGTCGTGTACGCCGACGACTGGGAGGTCTACCAGGAGACCCGCGGCGTGTACTTCGACCTGATGGCCGAGCCGCCCGGACCGGTGGCCCGCACCCCGGAGGAGCTGGCCCGGATCTTCCGCGACGGCGAGCACGCGGGCGCGGAGTCGAGAGCGCTCAGGGCCGCGTTCCGGGAGCGGTTCTGCCAGTTCGACGACGGTCTGGCCGCCGAACGTGTCGTACGGCGGGTGCTGCTCGGCGAACCGCCGGAGGCGATCCCGCCCGTGATCCCGCTCGCGGAGCGCGTCCCCGCCCCCGCAGCCGCGTCCCTCGTGAGGAGCTGACTGAAGCCGTGCCCCGTTTCAGCGTCATCGTCCCCTGCTTCAAGGTGCAGGGCTTCCTGCGCGAATGCCTCGACTCGGTGCTCGGGCAGTCCTACGAGGACATCGAGCTGATCGCCGTCGACGACTGCTCCCCGGACGGCTGCGGCGCGATCCTCGACGAGTACGCGGCCCGTGACCCGCGCGTGAAGGTGCTGCACCTGCCGGAGAACGTCGGGCTGGGCCGTGCCCGCAACGCCGGGATGCCGCACGCCACCGGCGACTACCTGTTCTTCCTGGACAGCGACGACACTCTCACCCCGGGCGCGCTGCGGGCCATGGCCGACCGGCTCGGCGAGGCCGGCGACCCGGACGTGCTGGTCTTCGACTACGCGCGCACCTACTGGTGGGGCGGCACCCGGCGCAACGTCCTCGCGCACATCCTCGCGGAGGCCGGCGACGGCACGTTCACGGTGGGCGAGTACCCGGAGATCCTCGACCTGCTGATGGTGGTGTGGAACAAGGTGTACCGGCGGGACTTCACCGAGGCCCACGGCTTCGAGTTCCCGCCCGGCTACTACGAGGACACCCCGTGGACGTTCCCGGTGCTGCTCAGCGCCGGCCGGATCGCCACCCTGGACCGGATCTGCCTGAACTACCGGCAGCGCCGGCAGGGCAACATCCTGTCCACGACCAGCCGCAAGCACTTCGACATCCACGACCAGTACGCGCGGGTGTTCGCGTTCGTCGACGCGTACGAGGAGCTGTGGACGTGGCGGCCGTACCTGCACCGCAAGATGGGTGAGCACTGCCTGGACATCCTCGCCAAGCCGGACCGGCTGCCGCCCGGCGACAAGGCCGAGTTCTTCCGCCGTACCGCCGAGATGTTCCGCGCGCACCGGCCCGAGGGTGTCCGGGCCGAGGGCGAGGTCGCGGTGCTGGAGGGCACGTACGCGATGTACCGGCTGCGCCGGCAGGCCGGCCGCGCGGGGCGGGAGGCCGGGCGGCGGGCCGCGCAGGCACGCCGGACGGCGGCCGCGCGGGGCCGGCGGGGCTGGGCCGCCCTGCACGCGCGCCGCCCGCTGGACGAGCACCTGGTGCTGTACTCGGCGTCCTCGCACCGGGGTCTGCTGGGCGATCCGGCGGCCGTCTACTACAAGGCGCAGGAGATCGCCCCGCAGTTGCGCGGGGTGTGGGTGGTCCGGGACGAGGAGGCGGCCGAGCAGCTGCCGCCTGGTGTGGAGCACGTGCTCGTGGACTCCCGGCGCTGTCTGGAACTGGCCGCGCGGGCGAAGTTCTTCGTCAACGACGTCAACTGGCCCGCCACGCCGGCCAAGCGGCCCGGCAGCGTGTACATCCACACCCACCAGGGCACGCCGCTGAAGTACATGGGCGCGGACCTGCTGGGCAAGCCCGGCGCCCGGCTCGGCTTCGACGTGCCGCAGATGCTGCGCCGGGCCGACCGGTGGGACTACAGCCTGGTCGCCAACCAGCACTCCGAGTTGGTGTGGGAGCGGGCCTACCCCTGCCACTTCACCTCGGTGCGCACCGGCAGCCCCCGCAACGACGTGCTGGTGACCTCGCGCACCGACCCGGCGGCCGGGGCGTCGTTCCGGCTGCGGCACGGCATCCCGGAGGACCACACGGTGGTGCTGTACGCGCCGACCCGCCGGGACTACCGGCGTGGCGGGCACGCCGACCGGTTCGACCTGGCCCGGTTCGCGGCCGACCTCGGCGAGGGGCACACGCTGGTCGTCCGGCTGCATCCGACGCTGGCGGCGGGGCCGGCGCGCGGGATGGGGCTGAGTGAGCTGGCGCGGCGCGGGATCGTGGTCGACGCGACCGACGAACCGCACGCCGAGGAGGTCATGCTCGCCTCGGACGCGCTGGTCACCGACTACTCGTCGATCATGTTCGACTACGCCGACCTGGACCGGCCGGTCGTCGTGCACGCCGACGACTGGGAGGCGTACACCGCGAGCCGCGGCACCTACCTCGACATCACGGCCGAGGCACCCGGCCATGTCTCCCGCTCCTACCGGGAGCTGGCCTGGCTGTTCACCTCCGGTTCGTGGCGGGACGAGGAGTCGGCGCGGCTGCGGGCGGACTTCCGGACGCGGTTCTGCGCCTACGACGACGGGCGCGCGGCGGAGCGGGTCGTACGGACCCTGCTGCTGGGTGAGCCGATGGAGAGTCCGCCGCACGTACGGATCCCGGGGCAGGGCCGGGCGCCGGAGCGGGACGCGCTGGCGTCGGCGTAGACGCGGTGCGGGGTGCCGGTCCCGTCTCCTGGGACCGGCACCCCGCACTCATCCCTGTGTCACTCGATGACGAGGTCGACCTCGATGTTGCCGCGGGTGGCGTTGGAGTAGGGGCACACCTGGTGGGCGGCCTCGACGAGCTTGCGGCCGGTCTCCTCGTCCACGGTCCCGGGC
Source organism: Streptomyces sp. L2 (assembly GCF_004124325.1). Lineage (NCBI taxonomy): Bacteria > Bacillati > Actinomycetota > Actinomycetes > Kitasatosporales > Streptomycetaceae > Streptomyces > Streptomyces sp. L2. The sequence goes on along the minus strand of NZ_QBDT01000001.1, from coordinate 4,898,794 downwards.
AGCTCGACGCGCAGCGTCACCTTCAGGCCGAAGCCCTCGCCCTGCTTGCCTATGCCGACCTCGGCGGTGACGGCCGCGTCGCTGACGTCCACCTTGGCCTGGCGGCCGACGAGGCCGAGGGCGCTGCCGAAGCAGGCGGCGTAACCGGCGGCGAACAGCTGCTCGGGGTTGCTGCCCTGGCCGTTGCCGCCCAGCTCCACCGGCATGGCCAGGGCGAGGTCGATCCGGCCGTCGGAGGAGACGGCGCGGCCCTCGCGGCCGTGGGTTGCGGTGGCGACAGCGGTGTAGAGCGCGTCCATGGGGGACCATCCCTCTCGGGTGTGAGTTCGGTGTGATCACGCGGGTTCCGCGCGGGTTCCTTGCGACCACAAGTAGAGCACACAATTAAATTGCACACAACTGAATGGCCCGGGGAGTTACCCTGGGGACATGACCGACACGGAGTGGCTCCGCCTGGACCGCCAGATCTGCTTCTCCCTGCACGCGGCGTCCCGCGCCTTCAACGGCGTGTACCGCGTACTCCTCAAGGACCTCGGGCTCACCTACCCGCAGTACCTGGTGATGCTGGTGCTCTGGGAGCAGGGCGAGCTGCCGGTCAAGAAGCTCGGCGAGCATCTGCGCCTCGACTCCGGCACGCTGTCCCCGCTGGTCAAGCGGCTGGAGGCGGCGGGCCTGGTGCGGCGGGAGCGCAGCGCGCTGGACGAGCGGTCGGTGCGGGTGCTGCTCACCGAGGAGGGGGCGGCCCTGCGGGAGCGGGCGCTGGAGGTGCCGCGCCGCATCATGTCGGCCACGGGCTTCCAGGTTGACGAGATCACCGAGCTGCGCGAGCGGCTGGACCGGCTCACCACCGCTCTGGACGCGGCCGCGGCGGCACCGGGCTCCCGCTAGCCGGGGCCCCGTCCCACCGCACGTACAGCCGTACGGTCACCTCGCCGGACCTGGCCTGGGCGACCCCCACGAAGTGTGCGCCGAGCGCCGCCACCTCGGCCCGCTCGACAGGGGTCTCGGCCGGGTACCGCCCCGCCAGCAGCTTCGGGTCGCCCACCACCCACACCCGGTCGAGGCGCCGCATCCGTCCGAGCAGCTCGGCGGCCCCCACCTCCCGCCCGTACAGGGTCCCGGACACGGCAGCGCCCCGCGCCAGCGCGACATCCCGCACCCCCTTGAACGCCCCCGGATACGCCAGCGCCGCGTTCCGCCCGGCCCCGGGCACGAACAACACCGCGTCCCCCGCCCGCACCTCCCGCCCAGCCACCCGAGAAACCCCACCCAAATCATCAGCCCGCCCCCCAGGCAACCGATCCTCTTCGAGCAGGGGCAACTGATGAACAAGCCCAGCCCCGACAAACACCACACCAACCAGAGCGAGCAGGCTCCCCCTCACCACCGGCCACCCCCCCAACAAGCCGTCGTCGACCTGCCGCGCCGGCCGCCCTCCCAACACGCCGTCGTCGTGTGCCTGCCGCACCGGTCGCCCGTGCAGTCTCCCGTCGTCGTGTGGGCAGGCGTTCCGCAGGGCGATGGGGGTCCCCCCGCTCGAGCGAAGCCGAGAGTGGGGGAGGGTGGGCACACGACGACCACCGGGCCGCACCCGGCCGACGGCACCAGCCCCCACCGCCCCCGAACCAGCGGAGCGCCCCCGCACGCGACGACCACCGGGCCGCAGTCGGGCCACTACCGTCACCACCTTCTCCGCCCCCGCCGCCACCAGCAACGGCGCCCCGCTCAGCGCAAACAGCACGTACCGGTCCACATACAGCGGCGAGAACAGCGAAGCGACCATCAGCACCCCCGGCGCCACCACCACCAGCGGCAACGCCACCCCCGCACAGCTCAGTTCCCCCCGCCGCCCCACGACACCCCCCACCCCCAGCACCGCGAGCGACAGACACACCCCGAACACCAGATCCGTCGGCCCCAGAAACGCCCGCAGCAGCGCACCCGCCGTCCCCCACGTCGGCGGCCGCAACCACGCCACCTGCGCCGACTGCCCCCACGACACCACCACCATCGGCACCAGCCCGGCCGCCACCGCCCCCGCCGCACACCCCCACCCCCGCCACACCCGCGCCCCGGCCCGGGCCAGCGCCAGCGACCCCGCGTGGGCGAGCAGCAGCAGGACGGCGAACTCGTGCAGCCAGCAGGTGAGTCCGAGGACAGCGCCGTACCCCCACCACAGCCGCCCCCCGCCCCCACGCACCGCGCGGACGAACAGCAGCGTCGCCCCGGTCGCCCCGGCGGCGACGAGGGCGTAGGAGCGGCCCTCCTGCGCGTAGTGCCCGGCCATCGGCGTGACGGCGTACAGCAGGCCGGCCCACAGCCCCACCCGCGGCCGGACCAGCCGGGTGCCGAGTTCGGCGACCAGCCCCGCCGTGACCGCCGCCGCGCACACCGAGGGCAGCCGCAGCACCACCTCACCGGGGTGGACGGTGAGGACGGCGTGCATGAGGAGGTAGTACAGGCCGTGCACGGCGTCGACACCGTGCAGCAGCCGCCAGATCTGCGGCACCGTACGCCGCGCGACCTGGAAGGACACCGCTTCGTCGCGCCACATCGCCCCCCGGTCGAGCCCCCACAGCCCGAGCCCGGCCATCACCAGCGCCGGCACGCCCACGGCGGCGGCGTGCCGCCCGCGCGCGGAGGCCAGGGCGGACCGCGTGTGCGGCGGCGGCCGGCGGGCACCCGGCTCCGGGCTCGCCTGCCCGCTCGGCCGGCGCGGCTGCTGTGTGACGAGAAGCCCGATGTTCACCACGGCCCGATCTTTTGCGATTAGCCAACCTTTTGCGGTTATTGATGGCGTATCAGCAGAGATACACCATCCGCCCGGCTTAGGCTCGCACGTGATGAATCGCCGCCTCCACGAGCCCGATCCGCGCGCCCCCGCCTCCGCCCCCGTCCGCCCGTCCCGCCCCCGGCCCGTCCTCGCGCTCTCGGCCTGCTGGCTCGCCACCCGTGCGCTGATGCTGTGGCTGCTCGCGCACGACAGCGCGCCGCTGGTGGGCGGGGGTTCGGTGGGGCGGGAGGTGTGGCGGCTGTACTTCCACTGGTACGGCGTCCTGGCCCAGGGCGCGTTCCCGGCGCACGACACGCGGTGGCAGTACCCGCCCGGCGCCGGTGCGGTGCTGATGGCGCCCGGCCTGCTGCCGGAGTTGACGTACTTTCAGGCGTTCGTCGCGCTGGCGCTGGCCGCGGACGCGCTGATCGCGGTGGCCCTGGTCCGCGCGGGTTGCGGGCGCCGCCGGAGTCTGCTCGGCGCCGCCCTGTGGACAGGCGGCCTGCCGCTCCTGCTGCACCTGCCGCTCGCGCGCTACGACGTGCAGGTCACCGCGTTCGCCGTCCTCTCCCTGTTGACGCTGGCGCGCTTCCCGCGCGTGGGCGGCGTGCTCGGGGCGCTCGGCGCGCTGGTGAAGGTGTGGCCGGCCCTGGTGCTGCTGGGGATGCCCCGGGGGCGGGCGACACGGACGGCGTGGACGTGGGCGACGGCGGCCGGGGCCGTCTCGCTCGAGATGTTCGCGGTCCTGTTCAGCGATCCGCTGGCCTTCCTGCGGGAACAGGGCGGCCGGGGCGTGCAGATCGAGTCGCTCGGTGGTACGGCCCTGAACCTCGCGCGGCACGCCGGCTGGCCGGGCACGGTCCGCTACCGGTACGGCGCGATGGAGCTGACCGGTCCGTACGTGTCCGCCGTCGGCGCGGTCTCCGTCGCGCTGACGGCCGTCGCCTTCGTCCTGCTGGTGGTGTGGCGGCTGCGGGCCCGGCGGTGGGACGAGGCGACACCGTACGACGCGGCCCTGTGCGCCGTGCTGCTGTTCACGGTGACCAGCAGGGTCATCAGCCCGCAGTACCTGGTCTGGCTGCTCGGGCTGGCCGCCGTCTGCCTGACCTCGCGGGTCACCGGCCAGCGGCCCGTGGCCGTGCTGGTCCTGGCGGCGAGCGCGCTGAGCACGCTCGCCTATCCGATGTCCTACGGCGAGGTGGTCGCCGGCACCTGGACCGGCTGTCTGCTGATGCTGGCCCGCAACGGGCTGCTGGCGGCGGCAGCCGTGCTGTCCTTCGTCCGGTTGTGGCGCTCGACACGCGCTGCGACCGTAAAGACAGGACCCGCGGCACAACCACTGGCCGTTTCCGACCGTCTTCAAGAACGAGCGGCAAGTGGCTCTTAACAGAGTATTACCGAACGAATCTACCTTCCGTCCTGTGGACCCCATGCTGAGCGAACCGCACGAGAAGCCCCGGGCCGGTGTCGTCGTCATCGGCTACAACGACGCCGCCCATGTGACCGAGGCCGTACGCTCGGCGCTCGCGCAGGGACCTGCCGTGGCCGAGGTCATCGCGGTGGACGACTGTTCGACCGACGGCAGCGCAGACCTGCTGGACCGCCTGGCGGCCGACGAGCCCCGGCTGCGGGTGGTGCGCCGGGAGACCAACAGCGGCGGCTGCGGCACCCCGCGCAACACCGGGATCGACGCGGTGACGGCGCCGTACGTGATGTTCCTGGACAGCGACGACGTGCTGCCGCCCGGCGCGGTGGACGCGCTGCTGGACGCGGCGACGCGGACGGGCGCCGAGGTGGCGAGCGGGCTGTGCGTGCGCCGGGAGCTGCCCTCGGGGATCGAACAGCCCTGGCAGGCGTCCCTCTACACGGAGCACAGCACGGTCGCGCACCCGTCCCGGCTGCCCCGCCTGGTCCACGACACGCTGTGCGTCAACAAGCTGTACCGGACCGGCTTCCTGCGCGAGAACGGCATCCGCTTCCTCGAAGGACGCTTCCTCTACGAGGACTTCGTCTTCACCGCGCGCGTCCTGGCCGCCGGGCCGCGCATCGCACTGGTCCCGGACCGCGTGTACCTGTGGCATGTCCGGCGCACCGCCGAGCAGTTGTCGCTGTCCCTGGACCGGGGGCGCATAGAGAACTGGAAGGCGCGCCTCGAAGCGTGCGCCCAGGCGTACGACATCCTGCTGAGCGCCGGGCAGAAGGAGCTGGCCCGGGCGGCGCGGGCCAAGTTCCTCGATCACGAACTGCGCATGTACGCCCGCGAACTGGGGCTGCGCGACCCGGCGTACCAGCGCGCCTGGTGGACGCAGGCCCGCGACTATCTCGCCCGCTACGACGCCGGCGACTGGGAGATCGACGCGGGGGCGCCCGGCCGGCTGCTCGCGTCGCTGATCCTGGAGTCCCCCGAGCCTCGGGACCTGCCCCGCGTGCGGGAACTCTCCGCCCGTCCGGCCCGGCTGCTCCCGCCGTACGCCCGCGCCGAGGACGGCAGCCCCGTCTGGTCGGCGGGCCTCCCCCAGATCTCCCTCGCCCCGCTGCTGTCCCGCCCCGCCGGGCTCCTCCCGCTCGCCGTGGACGCCGAGCTGCGCCCCCGGGCGCGGGGCGGCCGGCTTCTGCTGCGCCTGCACGAGCTGTACGGCCGGGTGGCCGAGGCGGGACCGCGCGAGGTCACCGTGGAGTGGAGGTCCCGGGACGACGGGCACGCCGCCGGGACCCGTACGGTCCCCCTGACGGCCGCGGCCGAGGGGATCTGGTCGGGCGAGGCGCCCACGGACCTCGCCGCGCTCGGGGCGGGCACCTGGGACCTGCGGGTCTCCGTCCACTTCGCGGACGGCGAGTGCCGCGAGGCGACGGCACACGCGCTCACCGGCGCCGGCCGGCTGGGCAGGCGGGCCCTGCCCAGCGTCCTGCACGGTGTCCTGCTGGCCCAGCCCTACGCCACCCACTCCGGCGCGCTGGCGCTGCGGCTGGCGCCGGGCCTCCGAGGAGTGCTGAAGGTGGCCCTCGGACGCCTGCGGCGACTGCTTCACTGAGAAGACGACTGGGCAGGACCACTGGGCAGGACCACTGGGCAGGACCGCTGGGCAGGACCGCTGGGCAGGACCGCTGGGCAGGACCACTGGTAGGAGCACGGTGACGGACCGGCCTGGTGAAGGACCGGTCTGGTGAGGGACCGGTCTGGCGATCGACCGGCCTGGCGAACGACGAGGAGACGACCGCACATGACCTGGCTGATCACCGGCGGCGCCGGCTACATCGGGGCGCACGTCGTACGGGCGATGGCCGAGGCGGGCGAGCGGACGGTGGTCTACGACGACCTGTCCACCGGTATCGCCGCCCGGCTGCCCGAGGACGTCCCGCTGGTGGAGGGCTCGACCCTGGACGCCGAGCGGGTGGCGCGGGTGCTCGCCGAGCACGAGGTCACCGGGGTCGTGCACCTGGCGGCCAAGAAGCAAGTGGGCGAGTCGGTGGAGCTGCCGCTGCACTACTACCGGCAGAACGTGGAGGGCCTGCGCGTCCTGCTGGAGGCCGTGACCGACGCCGGTGTGGCGTCCTTCCTGTTCTCCTCGTCCGCCGCGGTCTACGGCATGCCCGACGTGGAGCTGGTGACCGAGGAGACGCCGTGCGTGCCAATGTCGCCGTACGGCGAGACCAAGCTGGCCGGTGAGTGGCTGGTCCGCGCGACCGGCCGGGCCACGGGCCTGGCGACGGCCTCCCTGCGCTACTTCAACGTGGCGGGGTCGGCCTCGCCCGAGCTGGCCGACACGGGGGTGTTCAACCTGGTCCCGATGGTCTTCGAGAAGCTCACGGAGGGCGCGGCCCCCCGCATCTTCGGCGACGACTACCCGACCCCGGACGGCACCGGCATCCGGGACTACATCCACGTGGCCGACCTGGCCGACGCCCACGTGGCCGTCGCCCGCGCGCTGCGCTCCGCCCCGGGCGCCGACCTCACCTTCAACATCGGCCGCGGCGAGGGCGTCTCCGTCCGCGAGATGATGGACCAGATCAACGCGGTCACCGGCTACGACCGCGCCCCCACCGTCACGCCCCGCCGCCCCGGCGACCCGCCCCGCGTGGTCGCCTCCGCCGACCGCATCGCCACGGAACTCGGCTGGAAGGCCCGCCACGACGTCCACGACATGATCAGCTCGGCCTGGGAGGGCTGGGTACGCCTCCACCCGGAAGCGGCCCGCGCCTAGGAATGCAGAAGGCACGAGTACGGGGTCGTAGTCTGCGCGGATGAGCGATCCGGGGGTTGTCGAGCGGGCCGTGGGGGCCGTGGTGGGGTCGGCCGTCGGGGACGCCCTGGGGGCGCCCTTCGAGTTCGGCCCGGAGGGGGCGTTCTCGGCGCGCTTCCCCACGGCCGGGCACGGCGGCGAGATGTGCGGGGGCGGCGGCTGGGACCCCGGGGAGGCGACCGACGACACGCAGATGGCGGTCCTGGTCGCCGAGTCCCTGCTGGAGCGGGGCGGACTCGATCTGCCTGACGTGTTCCGCCGCTTCCAGCGCTGGGCGGCGGCCGAACCGAAGGACATCGGCCTGCAGACGGAGGCGGTGCTGGGCTCCGGCGACCCCTGGGACACGGCGGCGGAGCGGCACTTCCGGGTGAACCAGCGGGGCGCGGGCAACGGGGCGTTGATGCGGGCGGCACCGTCGGCCGTGTACTTCGCCCGCGCGGGCCGCGACGCCACGATGGACGCCGCCCGCCGGCTCTCCGCGCTCACCCACGGCGACCCCGCGGCCTGGGAGGGCACGGCCGCCCTGCACGAGCTGGTCCGGGTGGCCCTGGCGGGCGGCGACCCCGTGGCCGCCGTACCGGACACCCTGCGGTTCCTGCACCGCGACCACCGCGCCCGGTACGCCGCCGTCCTGTCCCCCGGCTGGCATCCCGGCCTGGCCACGGAGTTCAACGGCGCGGTCTGGCCCTGCCTCGGCTCGGCGGTCTGGTCCCTGCGCACGACGACGTCCTACGAAGACGCGATCCGCACGGCGATCGACCTCGGCGGAGACACCGACACCGTGGCGGCGGTGACAGGCACCCTGGCCGGAGCGCTGTACGGCGCCCGTGCCGTCCCGGAACGCTGGACGTCCGCCCTGCACGTACCCCTGCCGGGCTTCACCGGCCGGACGCTCCGCGCTCCTGAACTCGCCGAACAGGCAGGGCGGTTGCTCGACGAGGGCCCTGTGTCACGGCCGTGACGGCGGCGTACCCTTGCCCGTTGCGGAGCACCGCCGTGCTCCGGTTCGTGATCGCTCGGGGGGTAACCATGTCGGACGCCGTACCTGTCTCCGCCGGTTGGACGCGCTTGCCGGAGGGCGCGGACGCGTATTTCGCCCAGCCCTCGGAAGAAGTTCCCGCGGCCACCGTGGTGGTGGGCATGGAGCTGTTCGGCGTCACTTCCTGGGTGGAGAAGGTGTGCCGGCGGCTGGCGGGCGCCGGCTTCCTCGCCGTGGCGCCGGACTTCTACTGGCGCCGGGCGCGCCGCGCCGAGCTGGGCTACGACGACGCGGGCCGCGAGGCGGGCTTCCGGCTGCTGGGCGGGCTGAGCGCCGAGGGTGTCACCGCGGACACCGCGGCCGCGCTGGCGGCGGGCGCCGAGCGGGGGGCCGGGGGCGGGCGGGCCTTCGTGGGCTTCTCCGTCGGCGGGCACCTGGGCGTCCTCGCCGCCACCCGGCTGCCCCTGGACCTGGTCGTCAGCTGCTATGGCGGCTGGACGCTGGACGGCGGGATCCCGCTGGCCGAACCCGAGCCGCCGCTGTCCCCGGCCGGCGCCGCCGCCCTCGCCGGACACGGCACCACGTTCCTCGGCCTGGTCGGCGGCCAGGACTTCCTGATCTCGGCCGACGAGTGGCAGCGCCTCGGCCAACGGCTCGACCAGGCCGGCGTGACCCACGAACTGACCGCCTACCTACACGCCGCCCACGGCTTCCTCTGCGAGGACCGCCCCGAAACCCACGACCCCGAGGCATCGAAGGCCGCCTGGACCCAAATCCTGAAAACCCTGACCCAACTCCCCCACCACCCCTGACAAGCCCCGCCAGGGGCGCGGGGAACTGCGCGAAAAGCCCCACCCACCCGCAGGGGCGCGGGGAACTGCGCGAAAACCCCCACCCACCCGCGCATCCCACCCAACAGAACGCCCCCGACCCCCGGCCCAGCCGCGCGCAGCGCTACAGCGCCCGCAACGCCCCCGCCGTAGCCCGGGCCAGATCATCCAGGTAGCCCCGCGGCAGCCCCCCGCCGCGGATGACGACCGAGCGCCAGTACAGCGGCCCGGAGATGAGGTCCAGCGCCAGGTCCGGGTCCACTCCGGCCCGCACCTCGCCCCGCTGTTCCGCCGCCGCGACGACCTTGCTCGCCACCCCCTCCTGCCCGTCCCGCAGCGCCTTCTGCAGTGCCTCGGCGATGTCCGCGTTGCGCGCGGCCTCGGCCTGGAGGTCGGGGATGATCTGGGAGGCGACCGGGTGCCGCAGCGCGCGGGACGTCACCTCGTAGAGCAGGCGCAGATCGCCCTCCAGTGAGCCGGTGTCGGGGGCCGGCAAGCCCATGACGGCCATCGCCGAGACCACGTCCAGGACCAGGTGCAGCTTGGAGCGCCAGCGGCGGTAGACCGCCGTCTTGCCGACGCCGGCGCGGCGCGCGATCCCCTCGATGGACATGCGCGCGTACCCGACGGCCGCCAGTTCCTCGAACACGGCGGCCCGGATGGCCTCGGTCACGTCCTCCCGGAGCACGGCGGCCCCGGCCGGAGCGCGGCGGCGCGGACGCTTCGGGGCCTCACCGGCGTTCGTCGTCATGCCGACCAGCATAGGCCGTTACGACGAAACGGTTGCGTCCCGACGCGGAATGGGCCTACGCTCACGTTGCGACGATACGGTCCCGTTCCGACGTAAGAGAACGTGAAGAGAAGCGTAAGGAAACGGCGGGCGACGGACTCGCCCCCGGCCGGTCACGACCGGACCCCCTTCCGAGTGAAACCCGAGCGAAAGCAGCGGATGTGAGCCAGGTCCTCGACACACCGCCCCCGACCCAGACCCCGGCCGCCCCCGACCTCGCGGCGCTCGCCGCCCGACACGGCCTCTCGGTCAGCGGGGCCCGCCCGACCCTGCCCCAGTACGTCCGTCAGCTGTGGGCGCGGCGCCACTTCATCGCCGCCTTCGCCACCGCCAAGCTGACCGCCCAGTACAGCCAGGCGAAGCTGGGCCAGGTCTGGCAGGTCATGACCCCGCTGCTGAACGCGGCGGTCTACTACTTCATCTTCGGCATGCTCCTGAAGACCAAGAAGGGCGTCCCGGACTACGTCCCCTTCCTGGTCACGGGCGTGTTCATCTGGACGTTCACGCAGAGCTCGATCATGGCGGGCACCCGGGCGATCTCCGGCAACCTCGGCCTGGTCCGCGCCCTGCACTTCCCGCGCGCCGCGCTGCCGATCTCCTTCTGCCTCCAGCAGCTCCAGCAGCTGCTGTTCTCGATGGCCGCGCTGGTCGTCATCCTGCTCTGCTTCGGCGTCCCGGTCTCGGCCTCCTGGCTGCTGGCCCTGCCCGCGCTGTTCCTGCAGTTCGTGTTCAACGCGGGCATGTCGATGATCATGGCGCGGGCCGGCGCCAAGACCCCCGACATCGCCCAGCTGATGCCGTTCGTGCTGCGCACCTGGATGTACGTGTCCGGCGTGATGTGGAGCATCGGCACGGTCACCAGGAAGGACGCGCACATCGTCACGCTCCTGCTGCAGTGCAACCCGGCCGCCGTCTACCTCGACCTCATGCGGTTCGCGCTGATCGACAGCTTCCACGCCGCCCAGCTGCCCCCGCACGTGTGGGCGCTGGCGGCCGGCTGGGCGCTGGTCGCGGGCGCCGGCGGCTTCATCTACTTCTGGAAGGCTGAGGAGACGTACGGCCGTGGCTGAGAACACCGACGGGACGAACCCCGGCAAGAAGAACCCCGGCAAGAAGAACCCCGACGAGAAGAACCGCGACGAGAAGAGCGCCGTCCCCACCGTCGTCGCCGACCGCGTCGACATCGTCTACCGGGTCAACGGCACCGGCGCGGGCCGCGGCTCCGCCACCGCCGCGCTCCACCGCATCCTGCGCCGCGGCAAGGCCGAGCAGGCGGCGGGCGTCCGCACGGTGCACGCCGTGAAGAAGGTGTCGTTCGTCGCCTACAAGGGCGAGGCGATCGGCCTGATCGGCACCAACGGCTCCGGCAAGTCGACGCTGCTCAAGGCGGTCGCGGGCCTGCTCCCCGTGGAGAACGGCCACATCTACACCGACGGCCAGCCCTCCCTGCTCGGCGTCAACGCGGCCCTCATGAACGACCTCACGGGTGAACGCAACGTCCACCTCGGCGGCCTCGCCATGGGCATGTCCCGTGAGGAGATCCGGCAGCGCTACGACGACATCGTCGAGTTCTCCGGGATCAACGAGAAGGGCGACTTCATCACCCTTCCGATGCGGACGTACTCCTCCGGCATGGCGGCCCGGCTGCGGTTCTCCATCGCCGCGGCCAAGGACCACGACGTGCTGCTCATCGACGAGGCCCTGGCCACCGGCGACCGCGCTTTTCAGACGCGTTCCGAGGAACGGATCCGCGAGCTGCGCAAGGAGGCCGGTACGGTCTTCCTGGTCAGCCACAACAACAAGTCGATCCGCGACACCTGCGAGCGGGTCCTGTGGCTGGAGCGCGGCGAGTTGCGGATGGACGGTCCGACGGAGGACGTACTGAAGGAGTACGAGGCCTTCACCGGGGACAAGAGTGACAATGCAGGCAAGACACAGAGGAATCCGGCCAAGAAGACCGTCGTTACGCAACCATAGAAGCCGAAAGTCCATCTTCCCCAGTGCGTGTTCTTACCTAAGGCGTGGTTATCCCTTTCATCCCTCTAGTGACAGTATGTTATGAAAGGTGCCGCCCGAGCCGCCGACCTCAAGGAGTCATGCCGCGATGCCCCGTCTCAGCGTCATCGTCTACGGACAGAACACCCAGGGGCATCTGACCGAACTCCTCGACGGCCTGGAGGCCCGCCCCCTCCCCGACGCCGAGGTGGTGGTCGCCGCGGTCGGCGACTGGGCGCGCGAGACGGCCGAGGGCCACGACCCGCAGACGGTCGTCGTGCCCCTGCCGGACGGCACCGGTGACGCGGCCGCCCGGGCCGCCGGCGCCGCCCGCGCCACCGGCCGGTGGCTGCACTTCGTGCACGCCAAGGACGGCCTGCCGGCCGGTGCGCCCCGCCTGATCGCCGAGCGCCTCGCGGAACTCGACGACACGGTGGACGTCCTCCTGCTCGACCGCGTCACCACCACCTGGCAGAGCGCCGCCGTCCCCGCCCGCGACGGCCGCCTCCTCGCCGCCGCGGGCCGCGCCACCCTCGCCCTCGACGAGGCACCCGACCTGCTGCGCCTCACCCCCCTGCTCGGCACCCGCGTCCTGCGCGCCGGCTTCTGGCAGGCCCACCAGGAACAACTGGCCTCGGACGACGAGCCGTACGCCGCCCAGGCGGCCCTGCTGCGCGCCGGCCGCGTCGCCTGCCTGAACCAGGTGGCGTACGACGACCGGCGGCTGCGCCCGGAGAGCCTGCCGCCGCTCACCCACCAGGACCGGTTCGCGCTCATCGAGCGCTACGAGTCCCTGCTCCCCCTCGCCAAGGACCGCCGCGCCGCCCGCGGGGTGCTGTACGACCTGATGGTCCGCGACCTGGTCCGCACCTTCGCCCGCGAGGACCTGCCCGAGCCGGTGGCCCGGGAGTTCTTCCGGCGCGCCTCCCTGGCGGCGGTCCGCTGGCGGCCCGAGGGCCATCAGCGCCCGGCCGGTGTCGAGGGCGTCCGGCACGCCCTGCTCGAAGAGGGCGCCTACACCAAGTACCGCGCGTTCCAGGCCGCCAACCGCACCCGCCGCGCCGCCCGGAAGGCCGTACGCACCCGTAAGCGCCAGGCCGGCACGATGCTGCGCGACCGGCAGTACCGCAAGGCGCTCAGCCGGCCCGTCGACCCCGACCTCGCGGTGTTCGCGGCCTACTGGGAGCGCGGGGTGGCCTGCAACCCGGCCGCGATCGCCGCGAAGCTCGCCGAACTCGCCCCGCACATCCACCCGGTGTGGGTGGTCGCCAAGGACAACGCCGCCCTGCTGCCGCCCGGCACGGACCACGTGGTCCCCGGCACCCGCCGCTACTGGGAGACGCTGGCCACCGCCAAGTACCTCGTCAACAACGTCAACTTCCCCAACGCGGTGGTCAAACGGCCCGACGCGATCCACGTGCAGACCCACCACGGCACCCCGCTCAAGCGGATGGGCCTGGACCAGATGGACCACCCGGCCGCCGCCAAGGGCCTGGACTTCGCCGCGCTGCTGGCCCGTATCGACAAGTGGGACTACAGCGTCAGCGCCAACAGCCACTCCACCCGCATGTGGGAACGCGCCTACCCGGCCCGCTACACCTCCCTCGACCACGGCTACCCGCGCAACGACGTCTTCTACACGGCCGGCGCCGCCGAGGTCCGGGCCGCCCGCGAGCGCCTCGGCATCGCCCCCGGCCGCCGCGCCGTGCTGTACGCCCCCACGCACCGCGACTACGAGGCCGGGTTCACCCCCCGCCTCGACCTCGCCGCGCTCGCCGACCGGCTCGGCGACGACACCGTCCTGCTGGTCCGCGCCCACTACTTCTACGGCGGCGCCGCCTCCCCGCTGACCGGCCTGCGCCGCACCGGCCGGATCATCGACGTCTCCTCCTACGACCCCGTCGAGGAGCTGTGCCTGGCCGCCGACGCACTGGTCACGGACTACTCGTCGATCATGTTCGACTACGCCAACCTCGACCGCCCGATCATCGTCTACGCCGACGACTGGGAGACGTACCGCACCACCCGCGGCGTCTACTTCGACCTGATGACCGAACACCCCGGCCAGGTCGCCCGCACCCAGGAGGAGCTGACGGAGATCCTCACCTCCGGCGCCTGGCGCAACGAGAGCGCCGCCAAGGCACGGGCCGCGTTCCGGCGCCGGTTCTGCGAGTACGACGACGGACGCGCGGCCGAACGGGTCGTACGGCGGGTGTTCCTGGGCGAGCCGGAGGACGCGCTGCCCCCGGTGCTCCCGATCGAGGACCGCACCCCCGCCCCGACCCCCGAGGAGGCCACGGCATGACCACCCCCGACGTGACCGTCACCGTCATCGTCTACAATGACGCGGCACGGCTGCCCCGGGCGGTGGCCTCGCTGCGCGCGCAGACGCACTCCAACATCGAGATCGTCATCAGCGACGACCACTCCACCGACGACACGCCGTCCGTGGCACGGGAGTTGGCCGCCCAGGACCACCGCATCCACTACCTGCGGCTGCCGGAGAACAGCGGCGGCTGCAGCGCCCCGCGCAACCGGGCCATCGAGATCGCCCGCGCGCCGTACCTGATGTTCCTCGACAGCGACGACGAACTGCCGCCGAACGCGGTCGAGTTGCTGCTCGCCGCGCACCGCGAGCGCGAAGTGGACTTCGCGATGGGCGCGGTGCGGCGGGTACGGGTGGACAGCGGGCGCCGCTCGACGTGGATGCCGCACCTGGTGTCCGAGCGCCGCACGCTGGACGGCATCGAGGCCGACCCCCGGCTGCTGTTCGAGCACCTGTCCACCAGCAAGATGTACGCGCGGGCGTTCCTGGACCGCCACCAGCTGCGGTTCCCCGAGGGCATCCACTACGAGGACCAGTTGTTCTCGGCGCAGGCGTACTGCCTGGCCACGGCGTTCACGGTCATCCCGGACCCGGTGTACGTCTGGTACATCGAGCCGTTCGCCGCGGCCGCCTCGGCGTCCATCTCCAACCAGCGGCACAAGATCTCCAATGTCCGCGACCGGGTGCACGTGCAGCGGCTGATCGACGACTTCCTGGTGGAGAGCGGGCACGGCGCGCTCCGGGAGGACAAGGACTTCAAGTTCCTCAAGCACGACTTCCGAATGTACGCGGGTGATCTGCCGTTCCGGGACGCGGAGTGGCTGGAGTCGTTCGCCGAGATCATGAACCCGTACCTGGAGACGCTGTCGCCGGGCGCGTACGAGCGGCTGCCTCGGCCCGAGCGGGTCGTCCTCAGGCTCCTCCGCGAGGGCCGGCTGGACGACGTCCGGCAGGCGGCGCGGGGGCTCGGGCACGGGGTCGCGCCGAGGCAGGTCACCACCGACGCGGACGGCACGCCGTACTGGGGCGACCGGGTGCCCGACTCCGAGCCGGCCCGCCGTGAACTGGATTTGACCGACCTGGAGCTGGACACCCGGCCGTTCCCGAGCGCGCAGTTCCGGCACGAGATCACCGAGCTGACGCCGGGTCCCGGGCCCCGCCTCACGCTCGCGGTCCGCACCTACGACCCCGGTCTGCGGCTGCCCGTCGGCCCGCAGCGGGCCGCGCTGCTGCTGACACCGGCCCGGCGCCGGATGACGGTGCCGTTCCGGCTGGACCCGGTGCGGCCCGGGGTGTTCGAGGGGCGGGTCGTGGTGGACCTCGCGTCGGCGTCGCTGCCGTTGCAGGGCTTCGAGGGCATCCGGCACCCGCTGCTCCGCCTCCAGCAGCAGGGCCTGTCCCACGCCGGCCTCCTGCTGGCCCCGCTGGACTTCCCGCGCACCACCGCCCGCGTCGACAACCACGCCGTCACGGTCGAACCCGAGTCCCGCAACCCCGGCCGCCTCCAGCTCCGCTGGCGCCCGATCGGCATGACGGCGCGCGTCATCCGGCCCACGGTCCGCAAACTGGCCGTACCGCGCGTCCGACGGGCCGCCCAACTCATCTCCAGCGCGATGCGCTAGCGCTGGGCTTCGGCCGGGGCGCGGTGGTGGCTCCGGGTCGTGTCTTCGGCTGCGGGTTGTGCCTGGCTGGTCGCGCAGTTCCCCGCGCCCCTGGGTTGGCTGTCCTGCCGTGGGCTGCATGGGCACCGCCCGGCCGAGGCCGTTCTCTGCGTGCGGGCCGCCTGTGGTTCCTCGCGCAGTTCCCCGCGCCCCTTCGGAGCGCTTCCCCAGGGCGGTACAACCCCCACAGAGGCGCGGTCGGCGCCGAGACAACCCAGGGCGGCGCAGCCCACCCAGGGGCGCGGGGAACTGCGCGACCAGCCACCCAGGACCCGCAGCCAGACGGCACCACCAGCCGGGATGGCAATCCAGCCCAGGGCAGGGCAACCCCTCAGGGGCGCGGGGAACTGCGCGATCAGCCACACACGGCCCGCGGCCAGACGGCACCACCAGCTCGGAGCGCCAATCCAGCCCGGGGCAGAGCAACTCCCCAGGGGCGCGGGGAACTGCGCGATCAGCCACAGGCGGCCCGCGCCTATGGGCAGGACGTCGGGGTGGTGCGCCGCAGGCCGGGCTGGTTCAGGGGAGGACCCTGTAGAGGACCTGGTTGGCCGGGCCGGAGGTCACCCTTTTCAGCCAGGGCTCAGCTGCGGACCGGCCGGCCACGACCCAGTGGACGTCGTACCGCCGGAGGATGTCGCGGCGCGCGGCGGCCGGGGTGCTCGCGTCGAAATAGTCGCGTACCGCCGTGTCCCGCGCGGCCTCGTCCGGGAGGAAGATGTCGGGGTAGCCCGGGGCGACCGTGTACGGACCGTACGCCGGGATCTGCCGGGAGGGGTACGTCGTCGCCATCACCACGTCCCCGTACTTCACCCACGGGGTGATCCAGTGGTACCCCACCCACGGCGTGTGGTACTTCGACGCGACCACGGACGGCAGCGCACCCCGGTCCACCACGTACCCCGCCGTCCCCACCTGCGTCCACGCCCCCACAGCCAGCGCAGCGCCCAGCACGCACGCCCACGCCACCCGCACGGACCGCGCCCCCGCCGCCGCCACCTCCAGCGCCGCCGCGAGCTGCGCCGGGATCAGCGCGGCCGGCAGGGCGCGGCCCCACGAGTAGTGCCCCGACAGCCCGCCCGCCGCGAACACCAGCGCCCCGAACACGAAGAAGAGGGCAAGCGGGTCCCAGCGGTCCCTGCGCCAGCGGAGCACCAGCGCCGCGACTCCGAGCAGGACCAGGCCGAACCGCCCGGCGAGGTCGTCGTACAGCGGCCGGTGGATCGCCTCCAGGTCCGCGCCCGCCGAGAACAGCGAGAAGAAGTCGTAGTACGGCCACAGCCACAGCACCGCCAGCCCCAGCACGAGCGCGGCACCGAGTCGCAGCAGCACCGCCCGCCCGGGACGGGCGGCGACCACCGTCGCCAGCGCGCCGAGCGAGGCCACCACCCCGGTGAACTGGTGGCTCAGCAGGATCAGCGACCACAGGACACCCAGGCCGAGCCAGACGCCCCAACCGGCGCCGTCCCGCACCGCGCGGGTCAGCCACGCCCAGAAGTGGAAGGACAGCCCGAGCGCGAACACGCTGGGGTACGCCACCGTCAGCGCCAGGGAGTTGAGGCCGACGAAGCCGCTCCAGTTGAAGAGCGTGGTGCCCCACAGGAAGAGCAGGCTGAGCAGGGCCAGTGCGGGCGCTGCCCGATGGGCGCCGAGCGTACGGACGTACCGCCACACGCCGGTGGCGAACAGCCCGAGCCCGACGACCGCGGCGATCCGCAGCACGACGAACACCGACAGCCCGCTCAGCTTGGCGACACAGCCCAGCACTAGCATCCACGGCGAGTAGTACGGGCTCGGCGTGTCCGCGTCGACCAGCGGATTGCCGGGGTGCAGCAGGCTGTGCCGCAGGCGCTGCACGGTGGCCGCGTGCATACCGAGGTCGCCCGCCCAGGGCAGCCGGACGATCACCAGCAGCATCAGGACGAGGACGGCACCGGCGGCGACCTGCGGCAGCACCCGGCCGGCGGTGACCACCCGGGGCGGCGTGGCACGCGTCCCGCGGTCCGGGGACGACGGCCGGCCGGCTCTCGATGAGGTCGCAGTCACATCGCCGACCCTAGCCGAAACGTACCGATTAGCAGGAAACGGTAAATTCAAAGATCGCTTTTCTCTAGACGGCGGCAAGAACCCTGTGCCCGGCACGGGGTGAAACGCGAGGCGCCCCGGGCCGTTCCGGCCCGGGGCGCCTTCAGTGCCGTGACCGCGTGCGCGGCGCGGGCGTCACGAATGCGTGCGCAGCAGCGTCCGCATCGTGCGCATCGCCACCGACAGGTTGGCGAGGTCGAAGGAGTCCGAGCCGCGGATCTCCTCCAGGGTGGTGCGCGCGCGGGCCAGGATGGGCGCGTTCTTCCGCTCCCAGTCCTCGAACCGCTCCTGGGGCGTCGACGTGCCGTTGCCGACGGCGAGGACGTCCGCGGTGAGCGCCGCGTGGGCCGCGTACAGGTCCTCGCGGATGGAGGCGCGGGCCATCGACTGCCAGCGGTCGTTGCGGGGCAGCTCGATGATGCGGTCCATCAGCTGGGTGATGCTGAGCCGGTCGGCGAGGTCGTAGTACACCTCGGCGACGTCCAGCGGCTCCTTGCCCATGCGGTCGGCCACCGAGACGATGTCGAGCGCCGGGAAGGCGGAGGAGAAGCCGGCCACACGGGTGGCGAGTTCCTCCGGGACGCCGGCGGCGGACAGCTCGTCGTACACGTGCTGGTACCACTCCAGGTCCGCGCCGCGCAGCAGCTTCGGCAGCTGCTGCCAGACGTGCTCGACCCGCTCGGCGAAGAACTCGACCGTCTCGGCGAGCTGCAGCGGCTGCGGCCGGTTGTTGAGCAGCCAGCGCGTGCCACGCTCGACGAGGCGGCGCGAGTGCAGCCGGATGCGGGTCTGGACGGCGGCCTCGACCTGGTTGTCGAGGGCCTCGACCGCGTCCCACACGGGCGCCGAGCAGAAGACCCTGCGCGCCGCGGTCTGCGCGCGGACGATCTCCTCCAGCGAGGCGCCCGTCTCCTCGCGCAGGCGGTGCAGATACGTCGTACCGCCCGTGTTGACCGTGTCGTTGACCAGCACGGTCGTGGTGATCTCGCGGTGCAGCGGGTGGCTGAGGATGCGGTCGGCGAACTTCTCGCGCAGGGCGGTCGGGAAGTACGCGTGCAGCAGGCCGCGCAGGTACGGGTCGTCGGGCAGCGTGGTGTGCAGCAGCTCCTCGGCGACCGTGATCTTCGTGTACGCCAGCAGGACGGCCGTCTCCGGCCCGGTCAGTCCCTTGCCCTGGTTCAGGCGTTCGCGGATCTGGCGGTCGGTCGGCAGGAACTCCAGCGCCCGGTCCAGGTGGCCCTCGCGGACCAGGTGACGGATGAAGCGCTGCTGCGCGTGCATCATGTCGTTGGACTGGGCGAGCGCGTTGGCGATCGCGGTGTTCTGCGCGTAGTTGTTGCGCAGGACCAGGGCGCCGACCTCGTCGGTCATCTCGGCGAGCAGCTTGTTGCGCTGCTTGACCGTCATGTCGCCGTCGGTGACCAGGCCGTTCAGCAGGATCTTGATGTTCACCTCGTGGTCGGAGGTGTCCACGCCCGCGCTGTTGTCGATGGCGTCGGTGTTGATCCGCCCGCCGTGCAGGGCGAACTCGATCCGGCCGAGCTGGGTCAGGCCCAGGTTGCCGCCCTCGCCGACGACCTTGACCCGCAGGTTGTCGCCGTCGACGCGGATGGCGTCGTTGGCCTTGTCGCCGACGTCCGCGTGCGACTCGGTGGACGCCTTCACGTACGTGCCGATGCCGCCGTTCCACAGCAGGTCGACCGGCGCCTGGAGGATCGCCTTCATCAGGTCGGCCGGGGTCATCTTGGCGACCTTGTCCTCGATGCCGAGGGCCTCGCGGATGTGGCTGTTGAGCGGGATCGACTTGGCGCTGCGCGGGAAGATCCCGCCGCCCGCCGACAGCAGCTCGGTGTTGTAGTCGGCCCAGCTGGAGCGGGGCAGTTCGAACAGGCGGCGGCGCTCGGCGTAGGAGGTGGCCGCGTCCGGCACCGGGTCGATGACGATGTGCCGGTGGTCGAAGGCGGCGACCAGGCGGATGTGCTCGGAGAGCAGCATGCCGTTGCCGAACACGTCACCGGACATGTCGCCGATGCCGACGACCGTGAAGTCCTCGGTCTGCGTGTCCACGCCCAGCTCGCGGAAGTGCCGCTTGACGGACTCCCAGGCGCCGCGCGCGGTGATGCCCATGCCCTTGTGGTCGTAGCCGGCGCTGCCGCCGGAGGCGAAGGCGTCGCCGAGCCAGAAGTTGTACGACTCCGCGACCTCGTTGGCGATGTCGGAGAACGTCGCGGTGCCCTTGTCGGCGGCGACCACCAGGTAGGTGTCGTCCCCGTCGTGCCGCACCACGTCCTGGGGCGGGACGACCTCGCCCGCGACCATGTTGTCGGTGATGTCGAGCAGCGCCGAGATGAACGTCTTGTAGCTGGCGATGCCCTCGGCCAGCCAGGCGTCCCGGTCCACGCTCGGGTCGGGGAGCTGCTTGGCGACGAAGCCGCCCTTGGCGCCGACCGGCACGATGACGGTGTTCTTCACCATCTGCGCCTTGACCAGGCCGAGGATCTCCGTGCGGAAGTCCTCACGGCGGTCGGACCAGCGCAGGCCACCGCGCGCGACCTTGCCGAAGCGCAGGTGCACGCCCTCGACGCGCGGCGAGTACACCCAGATCTCGTACGCCGGGCGGGGCGCCGGCAGGTCCGGGATGGCCTGCGGGTCGAACTTCATCGACACGTAGTCGTGCGGCTTGCCGCCCAGCGCCTCCTGGAAGAAGTTCGTGCGCAGGGTGGCCTTGATGACGGTCAGGAAGGAGCGCAGGATGCGGTCCTCGTCCAGGCTCGCCACCTGGTCCAGGGCGGCGTCCAGCTCCTCCAGGAGGGCGTCGATCAGCTCCAGGCCGGCGTTCTGCCGGTCCGGGGACATCCGCGCCTCGAACAGGGAGACGAGGAGCCGGGTGGTGTGGACGTTGTTGCGGAGGGTGTCCTCCATGTAGTCCTGGCTGAAGGTGGAGCCGGCCTGCCGCAGGTACTTCGCGTACGCGCGCAGCACCATGGCCTGCCGCCAGGTCAGCCCGGCGCCCAGCACGAGGGTGTTGAAGCCGTCGTTCTCCGCGTGCCCGGTCCAGCTCGCGGCGAAGGCCTCCTGGAACCGCTCGCGGCCGTCGTCGCCCAGGTAGTCGCCGTTGGTGCTGCCCTGCGCCTTGGGCATGCGCAGGCCGAAGTCGTAGATCCAGGCGGTGGTGCGGTCCGTGCAGCGCAGCTCGTACGGCCGCTCGTCGACCACCTCGACGCCGAGGCGCTGGAGCACCGGGAGCACCGCGGTCAGCGAGACGGCCTCGCCCTTGCGGTAGATCTTGAAGCGGCGCTCGTCGGGGGCGGCGCCCACCGGCTCGTACAGGCTGAGCGCGAAGTCGTTGCCCGCCTCCCGGCTGAGCCGCTCCAGGTGGATCAGGTCGGCGACCGCCGCGCGCGGGCTGTGGTCCGCCTTGTAGCCCTCGGTGAAGGCGTTGTGGTAGCGGCGCAGCAGTTCGGCGGCGCGCTCCTCGCCCAGCTCGGCGTTGAGCGCCTCGGCGAACCCGTCGGCCCAGGAGCGGGCCGCCTCGACCAGGCGGGCCTCGATGCGCTCCCGGTCGGCGTCGGACAGCTCGGGCAGCTCGGTGCCCTGCGGGACGCGGATGACGAAGTGCAGCCGGGACAGGATCGACTCGGTGTTCCACGCGGTGAAGTCGACGCTGGTGCCGCCGAGCTCCTCCTTGAGGATGTCGATGATCCGCAGCCGGACGCCGGTGGTGTAGCGGTCGCGCGGGAGGTAGACCAGCGCGGAGTAGTAGCGGCCGTACTCGTCCTGGCGCAGGTAGAGCCGCAGCCGGCGGCGTTCCTGGAGGTAGAGGACGCTGGTCGCGATCGACTGCAGTTCGGCGGGCGGGGTCTGGAACAGCTCGTCGCGCGGGTAGGTCTCCAGGATCTGGAGCAGGTCGCGGCCGTCGTGGCTGTTGGGCGAGAAGCCGGCGCGGTCGAGGACCTCGTCGACTTTGCGGCGGATGACCGGCACGCGGCGGACGGACTCGGTGTAGGCGGCGGAGGAGAACAGGCCGAGGAAGCGGCGCTCGCCGACCACGTTGCCCTCGGCGTCGAACTTCTTGACGCCGATGTAGTCCAGGTAGGACGGCCGGTGCACGGTGGACCGGCTGTTGGCCTTGGTCAGCACGAGCAGCTTGTGTTCGCGGGCCTTGGCGCGGGCGTCGGCCGGGAGCCGTTCGAAGGAGGGGCTGACCGGGTGCTGGTCGTCCTCGGAGTGGTGCGGGTCGGAGCGCAGGATGCCGAGGCCGGTGCCGGGCACGGCGGCGAGGGTGTCGTCCTCG
Organism: Streptomyces sp. L2; assembly: GCF_004124325.1. NCBI lineage: Bacteria > Bacillati > Actinomycetota > Actinomycetes > Kitasatosporales > Streptomycetaceae > Streptomyces > Streptomyces sp. L2. The sequence goes on along the minus strand of NZ_QBDT01000001.1, from coordinate 4,876,820 downwards.
CGCAGCTGGTACTCGCGGTAGCCGAGGAAGGTGAAGTGGTCGGCCGACAGCCAGCGCAGCAGCTCGCAGGCCTCCTCGACCTCCGGCTCGGTCAGGTCGCCGGGCACGGGCTCGCTGCTGAGGCCCTCGGCGGTGCGGACCGCCGTGTCCCGCATCTTCTCCCAGTCCTCGACGGCCTCGCGGACGTCGGAGAGGACGCGCAGCAGGTCGGCGGTGATCTGCTTGAGGTCGGAGCGGTCGGTCTCCCGGTCGATCTCGACGTGGATCCAGGACTCGAAGTGCGCGTCGTGCGGCAGGTCACCGCTGGGCCGGTGGGGCAGGACCTCGATCAGCTTGCCGGTGACGTCGCGCCGCACCACGAACTGGGGGTGGATGACGACGTGGATGCCGCGTCCCTGCCGGGTCAGCTCGTTGGTGACCGAGTCGACGAGGAAGGGCATGTCGTCGGTGACGACCTCGACGACGGTGTGGCTGCAGGTCCAGCCGTTCTCCTCGACCGTCGGGGTGTGGACCCGGACGTTGGCCGTGCCCTGGGGGCGGTTCTCGGCGAGCCGGTAGTGCGAGACCGCGGCGCCGAAGACGTCGACCGGGTCGCGGTCGGCGAGGTCCTCGGGTGCGGTGTGCAGGTAGTAGCGCTGGAGGAACGCGAGCACGGACTCGCCGTCCGGAATGTCCGGGGTGCCCTCGCTCGTCGTCCCAGTCGGTAGGTGCCCCCCGACCGGGCTGTTCTCAGCTACCCGGGCGGCCCGATCGAGCAGCTCGGCCTTGGCTTCGTCCAGCTTGGTCTGCATTGTCCTCTGACTCCTGTCGCGCGCCGTTGCGTGACGTAGAAGGAAGTACGGTCTCTTCCCCTCCGGAATGACGCCACGGCCCGGGATGTCCGGTCCGTTCAGACGCTATGCCGCGAGGTGTGAAGAGCGGGGGGTATTCGGCCATGATCGGCGTACCCACGGGATGTGACGCCGCCCTCGGCACCGTCGTGTCCTGGGGTGCCCTCGGCGTCCTGGGGGGCCTGCCGCCCCCGTCCCGCCCGCGAAGACCAGCGACCGCCGCCCGGCCACGGAGGTGTTCCGTGCGGCCCGGGCGCAGGGCAGGGACGACGGCGTCCCCGCGAGCTATCGCGCTGATCACGCCACAAGGCTATCGCTCCTCCCGGGGGGCCCGTCATGAGCCGTATGTGTACAAAACCGGGGGTAGAACTTTGACGTTCTGCACAGGGGCGGGAACGGGACAGGTGGCGTAAACAGCTCCACCCCATCAGGTACGTCCACCGCCCTCGGACCGTTCACCGGGCCCTACGCGGCCGCCGCTCTCTCCGCCTCGGCGACAGCCTCGCGGAGCGTGTCCACCACGGGCACGCCGGCCGCCTCCAGGCTGGCCCTGCTGTGCGATCCGCCGGTGTACAGCACGGCCCGCGCGCCCACCTGCCGGGCCGCGACCGCGTCGTCAGCCGCGTCCCCGATCACCACGGTCCGGGCCGGATCCACCACGCCGCCGAGGGCCGTCAGGTGCCGCACCATGTGCTCGGCCTTGCTCCCGCCGGACGGACCGGTCCGCCCGTCCACCCGTATGAAGTGCCCCTCGATCCCGAAGCCACGCACCAAGGGCACCAGTTCCTCGTGCCCGTACATGCTCAGCAGCGACTGACTGTGCCCGGCCGACCGCCACCCCGCGAGCAGCTCGGCCGCCCCCTCGGTCAGCCCGCACCGCACCCGGTGCTCCGTGTAGTACCGGTGGAAGACGCCGTCCATCAGCTCCCACTCGGCGTCCGTCGGCAGCCGGCCCAGCAGCCGCTCGTAGAACTTCGGCACCGGGACGCAGTACAGCGCCCGGTACTGCTCCAGCGTGATCGCCGCGAGCCCCAGCTCGGCGAAGGCCGCGTTCGTCGCCCCGATGATCGCCTCATTGTCGTGGAACAGCGTCCCGTTCCAGTCCCACACAATGTGCGTCCCTGTGTGCATCCCCATGCCGAAAACCGTACCCGCCGCCACTGACAATCACGGCAGACCGTTCATCGACGCAGGTCAGACCATACGCAGACGAGGCTCAGGCGCTCCCCACCAGGTTCGGGACCTCCTGCGTGGCGTACCAGAGCAACTCGTGGTCCTCGGCCGCGTCCACCACGGACTGCGCGTCGCCGTCCCCGCCGTCGGCCGCCTGAAGCGCCTCCGCCGCAGCGGCCACGTCCGCCTCGGCGTCGCCGGCGTCGACGTGCACCGCGGCCGCCTTGCCCAGCGGCACGCTCACGGTCACCGTCACCTCGCCGGGCTCGGCCGCGTCCGGCCCACGCTCCGGATCCGGTGCGGCGGCCCCGTCGGGTACGTCGGCGGCGACCACGACCCGGCGCCGCGCCGCCCTGGCGTCCGCCGCGAGCAGCCGCAGGGAGGCCAGCGCGGCCCGGCCGAGCGCCGCGTACTCCAGTTCCTCGGTGTCCTCGGAGACGTACCACTCGCGCAGCGCGGGCGTGACGGCGTACGCGACGAACGGTCCCGTCCCCAGCCGGCCCGTCTGGTGCGCCTCGGCGAGACCGGGGAGGGTCAGGGGGACGTAGACGCGCATGGCTCGCCGCTCTTTCCTGGTCAGAGGCGTTCGCTGGATCCTCGGGGCCAGCAACTCGCGCGTCGCCCGGAGGGCCTTCAGGATACGTGCCGGGTGTCCCCTTTCGAGTCCCCGCAGGTGCCGTCGGCGGCGTCCACCTCAGGCCGCGGAGTCACCCGGGCCCGCCCGTACGTCACGGGCCGCACCCCTCCTCGATTCACCCGGATAAGTGAACTTCCCGGCCGCTCGGCCGCCGCCTGGCCTTCCTTGCCTTGCCCGGTCCCGTCCCCGTACAAGATCCCCACCACGAGTTACCGCCCGGTACGACCCGAGCCGCCGAACGGGGACCCCCATGAACAAGGTCATGAGCCGCACCACGCACCCCCGCCCCCGCCACCGCCCCCCAACGCGTCACGACACCCGCCGCCCCACCACCGCGCCGCCCCGGAGGCCCCTCACCCGCGCGGTCCGTACGAGCCCGGAGCGGGTCCGTACGGCCCCTGCGGCCCCCGCCCCCCGCCAGCGCCCCACCGACCTCTTCGCCGACCGCCTGCTGGCCGTCCTGAGCGGCCGGCGCCCCGTCCACTGGATGCTGCGGCACACGGCGGGACGCGGCTACGACGACCTGGTCCGCCTGGCCGAGCGCAGCCCCCTGCGCACCCGCGGCACCCACCCCGTCATCCACGACATCGGCTACTACGTCCCCCGCTCCGGCGCCCTCGAGGTCTTCGCCCGCATCGCCGCCGGCCCCCAACTACGCGCCCTCGCCTTCCGCCTGGAACAATCCCCCGACCTCCGCTGGCGCTGCACAGCAGTAGAAACCCGCTGACCACGCCCCCCGTACGCAGCTGCGGGCAGACGCAGCCCGCGCTCCCCTCCCCCCGCACGTAGCTGCGGGCATGCGTGCCGCTAAGGGCGGCACGGGTGGGCGCAGCGGCACCCCGCAGGCGCGGGCAAGTGAAACCCACCCCCGCCCAGCACCAGCACCAGCACCAGCACCGGACACGCACCTGGGCCGGGCCCCCCCGAAAGGAGACCCGGCCCAGAACACTTGGCAAACGCCCCGCGGGCTACTTCTTGCGGCGCCGCCCACCCTTCGCCTGCTTACGACGCTCAGCCCGAGTCAACCCATCGGCCTCCGACCGCACCGCGTCCTCGTCCGCGAGATCCCGCTCGACGATCCCGCCCTCCCCGTCCACGCTCGGCGCGGAGAAGTGCAGGTCCCGCCGCTGCGGAACGTCCAGCCCCTTGGCCCGGATCTCCGGCCGCGCACCCGCCTGCGCGGGCACCGTGTCCTGGACACCCTCCGGCACCGGCTGGGCGTCCTCCACCGGGACCTCCTCGACCTGCTGCTCGACCTGGACCTCCAGGTTGAACAGGTAGCCGACGGACTCCTCCTTGATGCCCTCCATCATCGCGGTGAACATGTCGAAGCCCTCGCGCTGGTACTCGACCAGCGGGTCCTTCTGCGCCATCGCGCGCAGGCCGATGCCCTCCTGGAGGTAGTCCATCTCGTACAGGTGCTCGCGCCACTTGCGGTCCAGCACCGACAGCACGACGCGCCGCTCCAGCTCACGCATGATCTCGGAGCCGAGCTGCGCCTCACGGGACTCGTACTGCTCGTGGATGTCGTCCTTGATGGACTCGGAGATGAACTCGGCGGTCAGACCGGCCCGGTCGCCGGCCGCGTCCTCCAGCTCCTCGACGGTGACCTTCACCGGGTAGAGCTGCTTGAACGCGCCCCACAGCCGGTCCAGGTCCCAGTCCTCGGGGAAGCCCTCGGCGGTCTCGGCGCCGATGTAGGCGTCGATCGTGTCGTCCATGAAGTGCTGCACCTGCTCGTGCAGGTCCTCGCCCTCCAGGACACGCCGGCGCTCGCCGTAGATGACCTCGCGCTGCCGGTTGAGCACCTCGTCGTACTTCAGGACGTTCTTACGCGTCTCGAAGTTCTGCTGCTCGACCTGGGACTGCGCGGACGCGATCGCGCGCGTGACCATCTTGTTCTCGATCGGCACGTCGTCCGGCACGTTCGCCATGGACATCACGCGCTCGACCATCTGGGCCTTGAACAGCCGCATCAGGTCGTCGCCGAGGGAGAGGTAGAAGCGGGACTCGCCGGGGTCGCCCTGACGGCCGGAACGACCGCGCAGCTGGTTGTCGATACGGCGCGACTCGTGCCGCTCGGTGCCCAGCACGTACAGGCCGCCGGCCTCCTCGACCTCTTCCTTCTCCGCCTTCACGGCCTGCTCGGCCTTCTCCAGGGCGGCGGGCAGCGCGGCGGCCCACTCCTCGATGTGCTCCTCGGGGTCGAGGCCGCGCTGGCGCAGCTCCGCCTCAGCGAGGTCCTCGGGGTTGCCGCCGAGCTTGATGTCGGTACCGCGGCCGGCCATGTTGGTGGCCACCGTGACGGCGCCCTTGCGGCCGGCCTGGGCGACGATCGACGCCTCACGCTCGTGGTGCTTGGCGTTCAGCACCTCGTGCTGGATGCCGCGCTTGCTGAGCTGCTGGGACAGGTACTCCGACTTCTCGACGGACGTCGTGCCGACGAGGATCGGCTGGCCGATCTCGTGCTTCTCGGCGATGTCGTCGACGACCGCCTCGAACTTGGCCACCTCGGTGCGGTAGATCAGGTCCGCCTGGTCCTTGCGGACCATCGGCCGGTTGGTGGGGATCGGGACCACGCCGAGCTTGTAGATCTGGTGGAACTCGGCGGCCTCGGTCATCGCCGTACCGGTCATGCCGGAGAGCTTGTTGTAGAGGCGGAAGAAGTTCTGCAGGGTGATCGTGGCGAGCGTCTGGTTCTCGTCCTTGATGTCCACCCCTTCCTTCGCCTCGATCGCCTGGTGCATGCCCTCGTTGTAGCGGCGGCCGGCGAGGATACGGCCGGTGTGCTCGTCGACGATCATGACTTCGCCGTCGAGGACGACGTAGTCCTTGTCGTTCTTGAAGAGTTCCTTCGCCTTGATGGCGTTGTTCAGGTAGCCCACGAGCGGGGTGTTCACCGACTCGTAGAGGTTGTCGATGCCCAGCCAGTCCTCGACCTTGGTGACACCGGACTCGTGGATGGCGACCGTGCGCTTCTTCTCGTCGACGTCGTAGTCGCCGGTCTCCTCGACGCCCTTGAGCGGGTTGCCCGCCTCGCCGCGCTTGAGGCGCAGGACCAGCTTGGCGAAGTCGCCGTACCACTTGGTGGCCTGGTCGGCGGGGCCGGAGATGATCAGCGGCGTACGGGCCTCGTCGACGAGGATGGAGTCGACCTCGTCGACGATGGCGAAGTTGTGGCCCCGCTGGACCAGCTCGTCCTGCGACCACGCCATGTTGTCGCGCAGGTAGTCGAAGCCGAACTCGTTGTTCGTGCCGTAGGTGATGTCGCAGTTGTACTGCTCGCGCCGCTCGGCCGGGGTCATGTTGGCGAGGATGCAGCCGACGGTCAGGCCCAGGAACTTGTGGACGCGGCCCATCATCTCGGAGTCGCGCTCGGCCAGGTAGTCGTTGACCGTGATGAGGTGGACGCCGTCGCCGGAGAGCGCGTTCAGGTACGCGGGCAGGGTGCCGACGAGGGTCTTGCCCTCACCGGTCTTCATCTCGGCCACGTAGCCGAGGTGGAGGGCGGCACCGCCCATCATCTGCACGTCGTAGTGGCGCTGGCCGAGGACACGCTTGGCGGCCTCGCGGACCGTGGCGAACGCCTCGGGGAGGAGGTCGTCCAGGGTCTCCCCATCGGCGTACCGCTGCTTGTACTCCTCGGTGAGGGCACGCAGCTCGGCGTCGGAGAGGCCGACGAAGTCCTCTTCGATGGAGTTGACCTGGTCCGCGATGCGGTGCAGCTTGCGCAGGATCTTGCCTTCGCCTGCACGCATGATCTTCGAGAGGACGGACACGGGGGCTGGTCTCCTTGCCGGTCGGGCCTGGGACGGTCGGTTTTCCATTGGACATACTGAGCGACGGCCATCGTATGCGAGGACCCGGCCGTGCCGGGAGGCCTGGCGGCCCGACGGCTGCTTCACCCTGGACAACGGACGGGAAGCGCGGATGGTGCCGCACCGGCGCGGGGATTTACGCGAATTGTGATCACCTCCTCACACTGGGCGAAAAGTGATGGCGTACAGGGGTCCGGCCGAGCAGAATCGGGCGATGGAACCCGTGACGCTCACCACCGACCGTCTCGTGCTGCGCGCGGTCGGCCCGGCGGACACCGACGCGGTGTACGCGGCCGCCCAGGACCCCGACATCCAGCGCTGGACCACGATCCCCTCGCCCTACCTGCCCGAGCACGCGCGGAGCTTCACGGAGCAGATGGTGCCCGATGGCTGGGCGGAGTCCTCGCTGTTCACCTTCGGCGTGTTCCTCCCGGGCGGGGAACTCGCCGGCATGCTCGCCCTCACGATGCGCTCCCTGGGGATGGCCGAGATCGGCTTCTGGGCCACCAAGGAGCACCGTGGCCGCGGCTACGTCACCGAGGCCGCCCTCGCCGCCTCCCGCTGGGCGTTCACCGCGATGTCCGTCGACCGCGTGGAATGGCGCGCAGAGGTCGGCAACCACGCCTCCCGCGCGGTCGCCGAGCGGGCCGGCTTCACCGTCGAGGGCACCCTGCGCTCCGCCATCAACAACAAGGGCGTACGACGGGACTGCTGGGTGGGCTCCCTGCTCCCCTCGGACCTGGGCCTGCCCTCGGCCGCCCCGTACCTGCCCGCGCGCGGGTAGCCGTCCCATCCCCTGCCCGCGCGCGGGCAGGCGTCCTCGTGCGGAACCGCAGGTCGTGCCCCGCTGTCAGTGGCACGCTCTATCGTCCGGTGTCATGACGACCCTTCCGCGCCCCGAACTCGCCCTCTCCGCGGACGAAGCCCGGCGGATAGCCCTGCGGGCCCAGGGCCTGCTGGGCGCGCCCGACCGCAGGGCCGGAGTCCGCGGCGTCCTGCGGCACCTCGGCGCGGTCCAGCTCGACACCATCTCGGTGCTCGCCCGCAGCCACGAGCTGGTGCCGTACGCCCGTCTCGGCGCGGTCGGCCGCAAGACCGTCGAGTCCGCCTACTGGAAGGACGCGCACGCCTTCGAGTACTGGTCGCACGCCGCCTGCCTGCTGCCCGTCGAGGAGTGGCCGCACTTCGCCTTCCGCCGCCGCGCCTACCGCGACCGCCCGCACTGGAACCACCAGCTCCCCGACGGGGCCTACGAGCAGGTGATCGGGCAACTGCGCGCGGAAGGCCCGCTCACCGCGACCGAGTTGGGCGGCGCGAAGAGGACCAGCGACTGGTGGGACTGGTCCGGCGCCAAGGTCGCCGTGGAGCGCGCGCTGATGTACGGCGAGGTGGTCTGCGTGGAGCGCCGCGGCTGGAAGCGGGTGTACGACCTGGCCGAGCGCGCGATCCCGGGCGTGCTGCTGCACGACGAGCTGGACGACGCCGAGTGCCTGCGCCGGCTGGTCCGGCTGGCCGGCGAGTCCCTCGGCGTCGGCACGCGCGCGGACATCGCCGACTACCACCGGCTGAAGGCCGAGCAGGTCGACGCGGTGATCGCCGACTCGGGTCTGGTCCCGGTGACGGTGGAGGGCTGGGGCAGGCCCGCGTGGGCCGACCCGGTGGCCGTGGCGACACCGCCGCGCGGCCGGCACCGCACCACCCTGCTGTCCCCGTTCGACTCGCTGATCTGGGACCGGGCACGCACCGAGCGGATCTTCGGCTTCACCCACCGCCTGGAGGCGTACGTCCCCAGGCCCAAGCGCGTGTACGGCTATTTCGCGATGCCGGTGCTGGCGGGCGGGCGTCTGGTCGGGCGGGTCGATCCCGCGCGGGAGGGCGACACGCTGGTGGCCCGGCAGGTCGCCCTGGAGGGACCGAGGGCGGTCCCCGCGGTGGCGAGCGCGCTGGTCCACGCGGCGAGCTGGGTGGGTGTCATGGACATCCGGGTGGAGCGGGTGGACTCACCGGAGCTGCGCGACGCGCTCGTCCGGGAGGTGCCCCGGGCGATGGTCGCGGCGCTGCGCTGAGAGGGCTCAGCGGATCTCCAGGATCTTCTCGCGCATCGCGTAGACGACCGCCTCCATCCGGGAGTGCAGCTGCAGCTTCTCCAGGATGTTGCGGACGTGGTTCTTCACCGTGTTCTCGGAGATGAACAGTTCCTTGGCGATGTCCCGGTTGTTCATCCCCGTGGCGACGAGCTTGAGGACCTCCAGCTCACGGTCGGTCAGCCGCGGCGCGGGCACCAGCCGCCGCTCGTCGGTGCGCTGGATCATGGACTTGAACTCGGTGAGGAGCTTGGACGCCATGGACGGGCTGATCTGCGACTGCCCGTCGGCCACCGCGCGAATGGCCGTGGCCACCTCGTCGGTCGAGATCTCCTTCAGGAGGTATCCGGTCGCGCCCGCCTTGATCGCCTCGTAGAGGTCGGCCTCCTCGTCGCTGATCGTCAGCATAATGATCTTCGCGCTGGGGGCGACCTCCTTGATGGAGGTGCAGGCCTCGATCCCGCCGCGCCGGGGCATCCGCACGTCCATCAGCACGATGTCGGGCAGCAGGTCGGCGGCCTTGTCCACGGCCTCGGCGCCGTCGCCGGCCTCGCCGACGACCTGGATGTCCTCCTCGGCGGCGAGCACGATCTCCAGGCCACGGCGGAACAGGGCGTGGTCGTCGACGACGAGGACCCTGATCGGCTCCTCGCGCGGAGAGCCGGCGTCGGAGCCCATGCCGATGACACCGTCGTCGGTGTCCGCGTCCCGCATCGGTCCGAAGGTGTCCGCCATCGTTCCTCCCCCTGAAGGCTGTGGCCTGTGGTCCTGTGCCATCGCCAACCCAAGGCAGCGGCCCACCGGTTGGGCCGGTCCGGCCATGATTTCATGCCGGGGCCGTCCCGGAGTGACGCACGGGGCGCGAAGTGGTCGCACACCGGTGCCCCTGGGGGCGCACACAGCGCGCTCCAAGGGGCACCGGTTCCGCTTCGTCCCGGCCGGTCAGCCGCCGAGCGTGCCGCCCGCCGCGGGGGGCTGCGCCTCGGCAACCATCGGGTCGGTGCTGAGGTGGATGACGCCGTAGTCGTAGGCGTGCCGCCGGTAGACGACACTCGGTTCCTTGGTCTCGGAGTCGACGAACAAGTAGAAGTCGTGGCCGACCAGTTCCATCTCGTAGAGCGCCTGGTCGAGGCTCATCGGGGAGGCGACGTGGGTCTTCTCGCGGACGACGAGGGGGCCTTCGCCCTTGACCTCCAGCGAGCCGATCTTCTTGGTCGGCACCCCGTCCGTCTCCTCGTCCTGGACGGGCAGGCCGTTCCCGCTGAGCGTCGCCGCGCCCGGGACGTGGTCGGGGACCTCGGCTGCCGAGATCCGGCGCGCGCCGCGGCGCGAGAAACGCTTGTCGTGCTGCTTGCGCAGCCGGGCACCGAGCTTCTCCGCCGCCAGGTCGAGTGCCGCGTACGGATCGCTGGCGGCCGCCTCCGCGCGGATGACCGGACCGCGGGAGCGGAGGGTGATCTCCACTCGTTCACAGCGGTCGGCCTGGCGGGGGTTGGGCTCCTTGGACACCTCGACGTCGAGGCTGATCACCTTGCCATCGAGCTTCTGGATCTTCTCCAGATTCAGCTTCTCGGCCACGTGCTTGCGGAACCGCTCGGGCACCTCGGTCTTGCGGCCCTTGACGACGATGTCCACGCAGAACTCCGTTCCCGGATCGCTCCGCTCGGCGGCGGAGCATCTCCCTTTCGCACCAGGTTCCGGTCAGGTCCGGAACCTCGGACTCGGTGACTTCCACCTCCTCCTCCCCCGTGGGCAAGATCTCCACCCCACCGGCGCGGGTGATTGGCGAAACCCACGGCGCGGCATTCGGATATGAGAGGTGGTGGCCTGCGCCTTTCCTCACAACCGAACATATCTCGCCCGGACGGATGTCGTCACCCTCTACCGGCGCGTACCTCCATTCAGGTGAATTACCCCTCTCACTACCTGCAACGATGCACGTTCACAGTCAGTTCCTGTTTATTTCGAAAGAATCCACGGGGGCGGCGACCACGGCCGCGCGCGGCCTCGGCACGGCGGGGTTCACCGCCGTCAATTCAGCTGCACTGTGCACCCAGTTACCGTGCTCCCGAGCTCCCCCTTCCCGTCGTTTCCCCCTACCTTCCCGAGTTGCGCGCTCGTACACGACCGTTTCTCCGCCGCTGTGCCCACCGGCCGGCTCACGCAGAGCGCGGGCGGCTTCCGCGAGGGTGGCGCCGGTCGTCAGCAGGTCATCGACGAGCACGGCGCGGCCCGTGCCGAGCAGCCGGGCGCCGACGGCCGTCACCTCCAGCGCTCCCGCGAGGTTCGCCAGGCGGTGCCGCGAGTCGAGCCCCGCCTGGTCGGCCACGGCCCGCCGCTGCCGCAGCACCGCGGCCACCCGGGCGGGGGTGCCAGTGCGCCGTAGTTCCCCGGCCGCGGCGAGCGCCAGCCGGCGCACCGGATCGTGCCCACGCGCCCGCACGGCCCACCGGGCGGAGGGCACGGGGACGAGCAGCACGGGCCCGGCCCTGCGGCCCGGAGGCGACGGACTCCCCGCGGGCCCGGCGTCCCCGCTGGGCCCGGCGTCCGCGGCGGGCTTCTCCGCGCGGAGTCCCGCCCGCACCGCGCCCGCCAGAGCCGCGCCCAGAGCCCCTGCGAGCGCCAGCGCACCGCGCTCCTTGTGCGCGAGGAGGACCGCCCGCACCGCGTCGCCGTACGGAGCCGCCGCGTGCACCACCGGCAGCCCCGCCGGCTCGGGCACCGGCCTCACCCGCCGCGCCCCGGCGCCGGAGAGCGCGGCCCGGCACTCCGGGCAGAGCACCGTACGAGGTGCCCCGCAGCCGCCGCACTCGGCCGGAAGCACCAGGTCGGCGAAGTCCTGCCACCACCCCCGCATGGCCACCACTGTGCCAAGGCCCCGGACGCCGGACCAGCCCTGTGGACAAGGGCCTGTGGACAACCAGACCCGGCCGGTACCAGCGCTCACCCCTGCGAGTGACGGCCGTGCGCGGACAGTCCCGACAGAGCTGACCAAGCCTGGCTGGGAACCGGCGGAACGGCCTCGTCAGCCCGGGTAGACGGGCCCGGTACCGGCCTTGTCCACCTTCTGCCACTGCGCCCCGGTCGGCAGCCGTACGATCCCGTCCTCAGAGGAGTAGGCCACCAGAGGCACCCGCTCGCCCTCGGACGCGGCGATCGACTTGGCACCCGGCAGCGCGGCGGGCGCCGGGCCGTCCAGCGTGGAGCCGTCGACCTGGACGTACCGCATCTGCTGCACGCCGCCCTGCTCGCTGCCCACCACGACGAGCCGGCTGTCCCCGGCCCAGGACATGGCCGTGACCTCTTCCAGGTCGGGCGTGGCGGAGCGCAGCCCGAGGACCGAGACGGCGGGCCCGGACGTGGACCTGTCCGCCCGTTCGATCCGGCCGATGAGCAGGGACTGCTTGCCGTCCTTCTCCACGACCAGCGCGATCCGCACCCCGTCGGCGGCCACCCGCACGTCGCGGATCCGCCCGTCCAGCTCCGGTACGGCGACCTTCACCGGCCTGCCTCCGCCCTGCGCCAGCACGTACAGCCCGCTGTGGGCCGGGTCGCGGTCGGCCACCCACAGGTCGCCCCGTGCGTCCCAGCTGGGCTTGGTCAGCCGGTCGTCCGGGTCCGGTCCCTGGCTGGTGACGACGGGGTCGCCGAGCGAACCGCCGGCGGCCAGTGAGGTCACGTACAGCGTGCGGCCGTCGGCGCCGACCCCCGCGGCCGTCTGCTCGTCCCGCGAGACCGCGACCGACCGCAGCGCCTTGCCGCCCTCGCCCAGCGCGCCCGGCACCGCCGTACCGCTGGTGCCGGTGGATCCGGTCGCCATCCGCACCAGGCGGTGCCGGCTGTCCAGGAAGTACAGGTACTCGGGGCGCTTGGCCGAGCCTCGCCAGGCGAGGTCCTCGGCCCGCTGCTCGGTGAGGTCGCACAGCGGGCGGTCGCCGGGCCCCCGCAGCGCGATCGAGTCCAGCGTCGGGGTCAGGTTACGCAGGGTGAACAGCAACTGGGTCGCCATCTCGGCGCACTTGGCCCGACCGACCCGGGCGGCCTTGTCGTTCACCGGCACCGTCAGCTTGTTCTGGTCGTCCGGTTGCAGCCCCGACACGTCGGCCTGCAGGGCCGAATCGGACGGGAAGCTCGTCCTGACCACCTGTCCGAGCCAGCGCGTCGGGCCGCTCAGCAAGGAACGGACCATCTGGGTCATGGGGTCCACCCGGCTGCGGATGAAGACCGGGTCGGCGACGGCCACCGGCTGCGCGGTCGCCCCGACCGTCGTGTTCGAGGCGAAGTAGTACTTGTCGACGGACATGTAGTTGCGCTGGAAGTCCGACTTGGCCATGACGACGCCCTGCGGGAGCGCGTCGATGCGCCACTGCTTGGTCTTGGCGTCCCGCGAGAGGTGCACCTTCTTGTCGTACGGCCCGGCGGCGGGCGTGTACGCCTGCTGCGCGTCCAGCGTGGCGACCCGGCTGCCCGACAGCACGTAGGTGACGCTGTCGGGGTCCTTCTCGGGTTCCTCGCGGCCGCCCGTCGTCCGCGCGGTCATGATGCTCGGCCCGTTGGCGAGCACGGTCGCCGACTTCTCGGGGTGCCAGGCGTGCGCGGCGTCGGCGGTCAGGTACTTGCGTGCCGTGTCGTAGTTCGGGTCGTCGCTGGTCAGCGCCTCCAGGAAGCCCTGCACGATCTCGGTGGCGCCGGCGCCGTCCTGCGGCGGCATGGCGAAGACCCGGACCTGGGTGTCCTGTCGCGGCGTGGACTCCACGTTCCGCAGATCGCCGCTGTCGGGCATCGAGGCGCACCCGGCCAGCAGGACGGCCCCACAGGCGGCGTACGCCACCGCGCGCCCCGGCCTGCGCCGGGCGCCCCCCTCGCGGTCAGCGCCCACGAAATGCCTCCCCTGGCTCGGTCGAGTCCTCCGGTCCGGCGGCCGGGCGCGGTCGGTCCGTGCCGTTCTCGCGCGCGGGAGCGGCGGCGGGCCGGGTGTCCGGGCGCGGGGCGCCCCCGGCCGGCCGGGACACCACGCGCGCGTTGCCGTTGCCGGGCAGCGCGGTCGGGTCGGCGGCGGGGGTGCCGGCGGACAGCCGCGGGGCGCGCGGCGGCAGCGGCTGCACCGGGCCCACGGCCGGCTGCACCGGTACGGTGGCCCGCTTGTCGCCGCCCCCGCGGGGCAGTCCCGCGTCGTCGAGGCCCCGGTTGCGGCGCGAGTCCTTGGGTTCCAGCGGTATCGGCGAGCCCCGCAGCGGCTCGTCCGCGGTCCTGGGCAGCGTCAGCCGGAACTGCGAGCCGCCGCCCGGTTCGCCCCAGGCCTGCAGCCAGCCGCCGTGCAGCCGGGCGTCCTCCAGGGCGATCGACAGGCCCAGGCCGGTTCCACCGGTGGTACGCGCGCGTGCCGGGTCGGCCCGCCAGAAGCGGCTGAAGACGCGGGTGGCCTCGCCGGGCTTGAGTCCGACGCCGTAGTCGCGCACCGCGATGGCGACGGCGCCGCCCGCGGCGGCCAGTTTCACGACGACGTCCTTGCCGTCGCCGTGCTCGACGGCGTTGACGACGAGGTTGCGCAGCACGCGCTCGACGCGCCGGGCGTCGGCCTCGGCGACGACCGGCTGCTGGTCGCCGAGCACGCGTATGCGTGTGCCCTTGCGTTCGGCAAGCGGCTCGGCGCCGCCGACGACGCGCCGGACGACCTCCCGCAGGTCTATCGGCTCCGCCTCCAGCGCCGCCGCGCCCGCGTCGAAGCGGCTGATCTCCAGCAGGTCGGCGAGCAACGACTCGAAGCGGTCCAGCTGGTCGGCGAGCAGTTCGGCCGACCGCGCGGTCACCGGATCGAAGTCCTCGCGGGCCTCGTGGATGACGTCGGCCGCCATCCGTACGGTGGTCAGCGGCGTCCGCAGCTCGTGCGAGACGTCGGAGACGAACCGGCGCTGCATCCGGGAGAGGTCCTCCATCTGCTGGATCTTCACCTGGAGGTTCTGCGCCATCTTGTTGAACGCCTCGCCCAGACGGGCGATGTCGTCCTCGCCGGTGACCTTCATCCGCTCCTGCAGCCGGCCGGCCGACAGCCGCTCCGCGATCCCCGCGGCCATCCGCACGGGCGTGACGACCTGCCGCACCACCAGCCAGGCGATGGCGCCCAGCAGGACGACGACGAAGAGCCCGGCGGTCGCGAGGGTGCCCTTGACGACGTTGAGGGACTTCTCCTCCTGGGTGAGCGGGAAGAGGTAGTACAGCTCGTAGGAGTGGTTGTTGGGGTCGTTGAGCTGCTTGCCGATGACCAGCGCCGGCTGGGACTCCTTGCCGTCCTTGTAGATGATCCTGGTGTAGCTCTGGGCGGCCGTCGTGCTGCTGTTGACGCGGTCCCGCAGGTCGCCGGGGACGCTGGTGGTCGGGTCGACGTTTCCGGAACCGCGCGGGCTGCGTCCGCCGCCGCTGTCGTCGCCGGAGGGCAGCGTCACGACGTCGAAGGCGCCCGCGCCACCGCTGGACAGCGACTCCACGAGGTCGCTCATCCACTGGATGACGTTCTGCGCCTGCCGTCCGTCGGCCGTGGTGGAGCCGTCGCCGGTGCCGCTGCCGGTACCGCCGGCGGCCTCGTCGGCCTTCTGTTTGGCCACCGCGAAGCCGCCGGTGGCCTGGCTCTGCGACGCCCTCACCTTCGCGTCCAGCAGGCCGTTGCGCACCTGCCCGATCACGACGAAGCCGAGCAGCAGGACCACGCCCAGCGACATCAGCAGGGTCGTGGCGACGACCCGCAGCTGGATGTTGCGCCGCCACAGCCGCATGACGGGCAGCAGCGGGCGGCGCACCCAGCGCATGAACAGCCGCAGGACCGGGCTGCCCTGCACCCCGCCCTGCAGCAGGCCGCCCTCCACCAGGCGCGCCCAGCGTGTGCCCGCCGTCTTCGTGCCCGCCGTCTTCCGGCCGACAGGCCGCCCCGGACGGGACCCGGACCTGCCGGGAGCCGAGGCGGCGCTGTCCCCGGGCATGTCAGCTCGGTCCGGCCTTGTAACCGACACCACGGACGGTCACGACGATCTCGGGCCGCTCGGGGTCCTTCTCGACCTTGGAGCGCAGCCGCTGGACGTGCACGTTGACCAGGCGGGTGTCGGCGGCGTGCCGGTAGCCCCACACCTGCTCCAGCAGCACCTCACGGGTGAACACCTGCCAGGGCTTGCGCGCGAGGGCGACCAGCAGGTCGAACTCCAGCGGGGTCAGCGCGATCGACTGCCCGTCCCGCTTCACGGAGTGCCCGGCCACGTCGATCACCAGGTCACCTATGGTGAGCTGCTCCGGTGCCGGTTCCTCCGACCGCCGCAGCCGCGCCCGGATGCGGGCCACCAGCTCCTTGGGCTTGAACGGCTTGACGATGTAGTCGTCGGCGCCCGACTCCAGGCCCACGACGACGTCGACCGTGTCGCTCTTGGCGGTGAGCATCACGATCGGCACCCCGGACTCCGCCCTGATCAGGCGGCACACCTCGATGCCGTCCCGGCCGGGCAGCATCAGGTCCAGCAGCACCAGGTCGGGCTTGGTCTCCCGGAAAGCGGCCAGCGCCTTGTCGCCGTCGGCTACGAAAGACGGCTCAAAACCTTCACCACGCAGCACGATGCCGAGCATCTCGGCCAGTGCGGTGTCGTCGTCGACGACAAGGACTCGTCCCTTCATAAACGACATCATCCCATTAGCTAATCGTTACCTGGCGTGACCTGGCACACAGCTCGGCCAGAGCCTCGGCCGTCACTGGTGAAACGGCTCCTTCTTCGGTGACGACGGCCGTCACCAGCTCGGGCGGCGTCACGTCGAACGCCGGGTTGTACGCCTGGGTTCCCAGGGGTGCCACCGCGATCCCGCCTCCCGCTCCCGTCGCCTGCGCCTGTGGCGCAGTGATCTCCGTCACTTCGAAGCCGGGACGCTGCTCGACCTCGACGGACGCCCCGTCCGGGGTGCCCGGGTCCACCGTCGTCACCGGCGCCACCACGATGAACGGCACATGGTGGTACCGCGCGAGCACCGCGAGCGGATAGCTCCCCACCTTGTTCGCCACCGAGCCGTCGGCCGCGATCCGGTCCGCCCCGATCAGCACCGCGTCCACCTCCCCCGCCGCGAACAGCGATCCCGCCGCGTTGTCAGTGAGCAAGGTGTACGCCATTCCGTTGCGGGCCGCTTCGTACGCCGTCAGGCGAGCACCTTGCAGCAACGGACGCGTTTCGTCCACCCACAGCCTCCGCAGCCGCCCCGCCCGGTGCGCGGCCAGCGCCACCGCGAACGCCGTACCCTCCCCGCCCGACACCAGCGATCCGGTGTTGCAGTGCGTGAGAACGCGGTGCCCGCCACCGGGCAGCAGCTCGTCCAGCAGCGCCAGGCCGTGGGCGGCCATCCGGGCGCTGGCCTCGGCGTCCTGGCGGTGCAGGGCACGCGCGGCACCCAGGGCCGCCTCGGCCGCGCCGGCGGCGTCACCGGTCCCGGCGAGCGCGGCCCGGTACGCCTCCCGGGCCCGGCGCACGCCGACGGACAGGTTTACCGCGGTCGGCCGGGCGGCCTCCAGCGCCTGCGCCGCCTCGTCGACGTCATAGCCCCGAGCGGCGGCGAGCGCGACGCCGTACGCCCCGGCGATGCCGAGCAGCGGCGCCCCCCGGACGGCAAGCGAACGGATCGCCTCCACCAGGGCGGGCGCGTCCGTGCACACCAGCTCGCTCTCCTCGGCGGGGAGCCGCGTCTGGTCGAGGAGGACCAGTACGGGGCCCTCGGGCGGTTCCTCCCATCGGATCACCGGTATCTCTCCCGGCCGCCTGTCACCGCCGGTTCGCGCCTGCTGATCAGCCATGCGATCAGTCTGCCCTCTTTCCGCCGGACAATTGAAGGCGTCCCGTGAAGGCGTCCGGCCCCTACCGCGGCAGGTCGCCCTGTCGGCACCCCATGGCACGATGGCTGCCAACCTGCCGCCGCGACCGCGGACGGGCACCGTGAAGGAGCTTCGATGACTGACACTCCGGGCTGGGCCTCGCCCGGATCCGCCCCGTCGTCCGACGGGCGGGAACCCGGCGCGTCCGCCCCCGCCGACCCCGCCGCCGACCGCCCCGGCCCCGACGCCCCGGCGGAACCCGCCGCGCAGCCGGGCGCACAGCCGCAGGCACCAGGCGCGAAGTGGTCCGCCGAGCAGCCGCCGGCCGGACAGTGGTCCGCCCCCACGGGCCCCCCGAGCCCCGGCCAGGCACCGCCGCCCCCACCGCCCGGCCCGGGCTGGGGCGGCCCGCAGCCCGGCGGCCCGGCCGGCTACCCGGGCGCGGGCGGCTACGGCGCTCCCGGCGGCCCCGGAGGCCACGGCCCGGGGGGACCCGGCGGCCCGGGTGGTTACGGCGTCCCCGGCGGCTACGGAGCCTGGGGCGGCGGCTGGGGAGGCCCCCCGCCCGCCGCCAAGCCCGGCGTCATCCCACTGCGCCCGCTCGGCGTCGGCGAGATCCTCGACGGCGCCGTCTCCACCATGCGCACCTACTGGCGCACGGTCCTCGGCATCTCCCTCAGCGTCGCGCTGGTCACCCAGATCGCCGTGATCCTGCTGCAGGGCCTCGTCCTGAACGACACCGAGACCACCGCCGCCTTCGACGACCCCAGCGCCACCGCGGGCGAGGTCGGCCGGGCCTTCGCCGAACTGATGGCCGGCACCGGCGTCGTCGCCCTGGTCTCGGTGATCGGCACCATCGTCGCCACCGCCCTGCTGACGACCGTCACCAGCCGTGCCGTCCTCGGCAAGCAGATCACCGCCGGCCAGGCATGGCGCGACGCCCGCCCCCAGGTCCCCGGACTGTTCGGGCTGCTCCTGCTGCTCGGACTCATCTCGGTCGGCGTGGTGGCCGGCGCCACCCTGCCCGGCATCCTCGTCGCCGTCACCGGCGGCAACACCGGCCTCAGCATCGCGCTGATCGTCCTCGGCGTCCTCGCGGCCGTCCCCGTGCTGCTCTGGCTGATGATCCGCTTCTCCCTCGCCTCCCCCGCGCTCATGCTGGAGAAGCAGGGCATCCGGAAGTCGATGAGCCGCTCCACCAAGCTCGTGAGCGGCTCCTGGTGGCGCGTCCTCGGCATCCAGCTGCTCGCCGGGATCATCGCCAACATCATGGCCTCGCTCGTCGGACTGCCCTTCGTCATCCTCGCCGCCGTGGTCAGCGGTGACGGCATGCAGGCCTTCCTGAGCACCACCCCCGGACACGTCGGCTGGACGTTCCTCGTCATCAGCGGCATCGGCTCGGTCATCGGCGCCATGGTCACGATGCCCGTCAACGCGGGCGTCACCGTGCTCCTCTACATCGACCAGCGCATCCGCCGCGAGGCCCTCGACCTCGAACTGGCCCGCGCCGCCGGCGTCCAGGACTACGGCGCCCCCGCCCCCGGCGCCGTACCGGGGAGCTGACGGGGTGAGCCTGACGGGGGGAGTTCTCAGCACGGCGCCGGCCCTGCCCGGTGCCGTCACCACGGCCGCACGGCACCTGCTGCGCGCCCCGGACACGGCGCTGCTCGCACTGAGCGGCTCCGGCGACGGACCGCCCGTGACCATCGACCGGGATCCCGCGCGTGAGGCGGCGCGGCGCGAACTGTCCAAACGGATGTACCACGAGAACGACCCGAGCTGGATCCAGCGCGCGCTGAAGGCATTCTGGGACTGGCTCAGGCCGCTGTTCGACTCCGCGTCGTCCGCGACCCCCGGCGGCACGCTCGGCCTCGTCGTCGTGGTCCTGTGCGTCCTCGCCGTCGCTGCCGCCCTCTGGTGGCGCCTGGGCACACCACGGCGCCGGCCCACCTCGTCCGCGGCCCTCTTCGACGACCGGCCGCGCAGCGCCGCCGAGCACCGCGCGGCCGCCGAGGCACACGCCGCCCAGGGCCACTGGAACCAAGCCGTCCAGGAACGCGTGCGGGCCATCGTCCGCTCCCTGGAGGAGCGGACCCTGCTCGACATCCACCCCGGCCGCACCGCCGACGAGGCGGCCGCCGAAGCCGGCCGCACCCTCACCTCGCACGCCGACCGGCTGCACGCGGCGGCCCGGCACTTCGACGACGTCACATACGGCGGACGCAGGGCGAGCCAGGAGTCGTACCAGCGCGTCGCCGAACTCGACCGCGCCCTGGAACGCACCAGGCCGATCCTCGCGCAGACCATCAGCAGCACGGCCCACAGCACCCGCCAGGGGGCCGCCGGATGACCACGGGCACCACCACGCCGCCGACCACCTCGGTCTCCGCCACCCCCCGCCAGATCTGGACCCGCACCCGGGGCATCGTCCTCGCCGTCGTGCTGATCCTCGCCGCCGCCGTCGCCATGGCCGCCGTCCGCTCCACCGCCCGACACGGCGAACTCGACCCGCGCTCCGCCGACCCCTACGGCAGCCGCGCCGTCGCCGAACTCCTCGCCGACCGGGGGGTCTCCACGCGCGTGGTCACCACCCTCGGCGCGGCGCGAGCCGCGGCCGGCCCGGACACCACCCTCCTCGTCGCCGTCCCCGACCGGCTCACGCACCGCCAGCAGAACCGGCTGCACGCCGCGACCGCCTCCTCCGGAGGGCGCACCGTCCTCGTCGCGGCCGGCAGCTGGTCCGTCGAACGGCTCGCCCCCGGCGTCACCGCGGACCCCGCGACCAGCTTCGGCTCGGCACTCGCACCCGACTGCACCCTGCCCGAGGCACAGCGGGCGGGCACCGCCGACACCGGCGGGATCCGCTACACCACCGTCCGCCTGGACGCCGACTCCTGCTACCCCAGCCAGCGCCTCGCCGGACTGATCCGGGTCCCCGCGGCCTCCGGGGGCGACACCGTCGTCCTCGGCGCGCCCGACATCCTCTTCAACAACCGCCTCGACAAACAGGGCAACGCCTCGCTCGCCCTTCAACTCCTCGGCTCGCGCCCCCATCTGGTCTGGTACCTCCCCTCGCTCTCCGACGCCTCCTCCGCCGCCGACACCGGCGACCGCGAAAGCTTCCTCGACCTCATCCCCTCCGGCTGGCTCTGGGGCACACTCCAGCTGTTCATCGCCGCCGCCCTCGCCGCCTTCTGGCGGGCACGCCGACTCGGCCCCCTCGTACCCGAGAAACTCCCCGTCGCGATCCGCGCCTCCGAAACCGTCGAAGGCCGCGCCCGCCTCTACCGCAAGGCGAGCGCCCGCGACCGCGCGGCCGCCGCTCTGCGCTCCACCACCCGCACGCGCCTCGCCCCCCTCGTCGGAGTACCCGTCAGCCAGGCGCACGCGCCCGAAGCCCTGCTCCCCGCTCTGTCCGCCCACCTCCACAGCGACGGACAGACCCTGCAATCCCTCCTCTTCGGACCGCCGCCCGGCGACGACGCGGCCCTCATCGCACTCACCGACCAACTCGACGCCCTCGAAAGAGAGGTACGCCGTTCATGATGGACCCGACCACTGACAACGCCGGGCGGACCGGGGACGCGGGCACCGCCCGCGCCTCGCTGGAAGCCCTGCGCGCCGAGATCGCCAAAGCCGTGGTCGGCCAGGACCCCGCCGTAACCGGCCTCGTCGTCGCCCTCCTCTGCCGCGGACACGTTCTCCTTGAAGGAGTCCCCGGAGTCGCCAAAACGTTGCTCGTCCGCGCCCTCGCGTCCGCGCTCGAACTCGACACCAAACGCGTCCAGTTCACCCCGGACCTGATGCCGAGCGACATCACCGGCTCCCTCGTCTACGACACCCGCACCGCCGAGTTCTCCTTCCAGCCGGGCCCGGTCTTCACCAACCTCCTCCTCGCCGACGAGATCAACCGCACCCCGCCCAAGACCCAGTCCGCCCTCCTGGAAGCCATGGAGGAACGCCAGGTCACGGTCGACGGCACCCCGCGCCTGCTCCCCGAGCCGTTCCTCGTCGCCGCGACGCAGAACCCCGTCGAGTACGAGGGCACCTACCCCCTCCCCGAAGCCCAACTGGACCGTTTCCTCGTGAAACTGACGGTCCCGCTGCCCTCACGCCAGGACGAGATCGACGTCCTCACCCGCCACGCCGCCGGCTTCAACCCGCGCGACCTGCACTCCGCCGGCGTACGCCCCGTCGCCGGTCCCGCCGACCTCGAAGCGGCCCGCGCCGCCGTCGCCAAGACGACCGTCTCCCCCGAGATCACGGCCTACGTCGTCGACATCTGCCGCGCCACCCGCGAATCGCCGTCCCTCAGCCTGGGCGTGTCCCCGCGCGGCGCCACCGCCCTCCTCGCCACGTCACGCGCCTGGGCCTGGCTCACGGGCCGCGACTACGTCATCCCCGACGACGTGAAGGCGCTCGCCCTGCCGACACTGCGCCACCGGATCCAACTCCGCCCCGAGGCCGAGATGGAGGGCGTCACCGCGGACTCCGTCATCAACGCCATCCTGGCCCACGTACCGGTGCCCCGCTGATGGCCCTCACCGGTCGCGCCGCCCTCATCGCGGCCCTCGGCTCGCTCCCCGTCGGCATCCTGGAACCCGGCTGGGCGGGCATCCTCGCCGTCAACGGTTCCGTGGCCCTGGCCTGCGCCTGCGACTTCGCACTCGCGGCGCCCGTACGACACCTCGTCCTGAACCGCTCCGGTGACACCTCCACCCGTCTCGACGAGACCGCCGACGTCACCCTCACGGTCGCCAACCCCTCCCGCCGCCCGCTCAAGGCGCAGCTGCGGGACGCCTGGCCGCCCAGCAGCTGGCAGCCCGGCACGGAGATCGAGGCCTCCCGGCACCGCCTCACCGTGCCCCCGGGGGAGCGCCGCCGGGTCACGACCCGCCTGCGGCCCACGCGCCGCGGCGACCGTGTCGCCGACCGCGTCACCATCCGCTCCTACGGCCCTCTCGGCCTGTTCTCCCGCCAGGGCACCCACCGCGTGCCCTGGACGGTGAGAGTTCTGCCCCCGTTCACGAGCCGGAAGCACCTGCCGTCGAAACTCGCACGATTGCGTGAACTCGACGGCCGCACGTCCGTGCTGACCCGCGGCGAGGGAACCGAGTTCGACAGCCTGCGCGAGTACGTCCCCGGCGACGACACTCGTTCCATCGACTGGCGTGCCACCGCCCGCCACTCCACGGTCGCGGTCCGCACCTGGCGCCCGGAACGGGACCGCCACATCCTCCTGGTCCTGGACACCGGCCGCACGTCGGCCGGCCGCGTGGGCGACGTCCCCCGCCTGGACGCCTCGCTGGACGCGGCCCTGCTCCTCGCGGCACTGGCCTCCCGCGCGGGCGACCGCGTGGACCTGCTCGCCTACGACCGCCGGGTACGGGCTCTCGTCCAGGGCCGCTCCGCCGGAGACGTACTGCCGTCCCTCGTCACCGCGATGGCCACGCTGGAACCCGAGTTGGTCGAGACCGACGCCCGTGGTCTCACGGCCACCGCCGTCCGTACGGCCCCTCGACGCTCCCTGATCGTCCTGCTGACGACACTGGACGCGGCCCCGGTCGAGGAGGGCCTGCTGCCGGTGCTGCCGCAGCTCACGCAGCGCCACACCGTTCTGCTGGCCGCGGTCGCCGATCCACACGTCGCTCGCATGGCGCGGGCCCGTGGCGACGCGGAGGCGGTGTACGAGGCGGCTGCCGCGGCACAGGCACAGGAGGAACGGCACCGGACCGCCGAACAGTTGCGTCGGCATGGGGTGACCGTGGTGGACGCGACGCCGGCGAACCTGGCACCCGCGTTGGCGGACGCCTATCTCGCACTGAAGGCGGCGGGCCGGCTCTGATTTCGCGGCCTCTCCGACCCCTCCCTGGGGGCTTTCCCGGAGGCCTGCCCTGAAACGCAGAAAACCCCCGCATCTTTCGATGCGGGGGTTTTCTTAAAGTTTGTTCGGCGGTGTCCTACTCTCCCACAGGGTCCCCCCTGCAGTACCATCGGCGCTGTGAGGCTTAGCTTCCGGGTTCGGAATGTAACCGGGCGTTTCCCTCACGCTATGACCACCGAAACACTATGAAACTGTGAACGCCACACCACACCCTCGTGCGGGTATGGGGCTGTTCGTGGTTTCAGAACCAACACAGTGAACGCGAGCGTCTGAGGACAAGCCCTCGGCCTATTAGTACCAGTCAACTCCACACCTCACGGTGCTTCCATATCTGGCCTATCAACCCAGTCGTCTACTGGGAGCCTTACCCCATCAAGTGGGTGGGAGTCCTCATCTCGAAGCAGGCTTCCCGCTTAGATGCTTTCAGCGGTTATCCCTCCCGAACGTAGCCAACCAGCCATGCCCTTGGCAGAACAACTGGCACACCAGAGGTTCGTCCGTCCCGGTCCTCTCGTACTAGGGACAGCCCTTCTCAAGACTCCTACGCGCACAGCGGATAGGGACCGAACTGTCTCACGACGTTCTAAACCCAGCTCGCGTACCGCTTTAATGGGCGAACAGCCCAACCCTTGGGACCGACTCCAGCCCCAGGATGCGACGAGCCGACATCGAGGTGCCAAACCATCCCGTCGATATGGACTCTTGGGGAAGATCAGCCTGTTATCCCCGGGGTACCTTTTATCCGTTGAGCGACGGCGCTTCCACAAGCCACCGCCGGATCACTAGTCCCGACTTTCGTCCCTGCTCGACCCGTCGGTCTCACAGTCAAGCTCCCTTGTGCACTTACACTCAACACCTGATTGCCAACCAGGCTGAGGGAACCTTTGGGCGCCTCCGTTACCCTTTAGGAGGCAACCGCCCCAGTTAAACTACCCATCAGACACTGTCCCTGATCCGGATCACGGACCCAGGTTAGACATCCAGCACGACCAGACTGGTATTTCAACGACGACTCCACCCACACTGGCGTGTGAACTTCAAAGTCTCCCAGCTATCCTACACAAGCCGAACCGAACACCAATATCAAACTGTAGTAAAGGTCCCGGGGTCTTTCCGTCCTGCTGCGCGAAACGAGCATCTTTACTCGTAGTGCAATTTCACCGGGCCTATGGTTGAGACAGTCGAGAAGTCGTTACGCCATTCGTGCAGGTCGGAACTTACCCGACAAGGAATTTCGCTACCTTAGGATGGTTATAGTTACCACCGCCGTTTACTGGCGCTTAAGTTCTCAGCTTCGCCCACCCGAAAGTGAGCTAACCGGTCCCCTTAACGTTCCAGCACCGGGCAGGCGTCAGTCCGTATACATCGCCTTACGGCTTCGCACGGACCTGTGTTTTTAGTAAACAGTCGCTTCTCGCTGGTCTCTGCGGCCACCCCCAGCTCGGAGTGCAAGACTCGTCACCGGATGTGGCCCCCCTTCTCCCGAAGTTACGGGGGCATTTTGCCGAGTTCCTTAACCATAGTTCACCCGAACGCCTCGGTATTCTCTACCTGACCACCTGAGTCGGTTTAGGGTACGGGCCGCCATGAAACTCGCTAGAGGCTTTTCTCGACAGCATAGGATCATCCACTTCACCACAATCGGCTCGGCATCAGGTCTCAGACTTAATGATGTGCGGATTTGCCTACACACCGTCCTACACCCTTACCCCGGGACAACCACCGCCCGGGATGGACTACCTTCCTGCGTCACCCCATCACTCACCTACTAACCGCTTGGTTCAGCGGCTCCACCACTCCCCATCACTCCGAAGAGATCAAGGGCGGCTTCACGGCCTTAGCATCACGATGCTCGATGTTTGACGCTTCACAGCGGGTACCGGAATATCAACCGGTTATCCATCGACTACGCCTGTCGGCCTCGCCTTAGGTCCCGACTTACCCTGGGCAGATCAGCTTGACCCAGGAACCCTTAGTCAATCGGCGCAAACGTTTCTCACGTTTGTATCGCTACTCATGCCTGCATTCTCACTCGTCAACCGTCCACAACTACCTTCCGGTGCTGCTTCACCCGGCAGACGACGCTCCCCTACCCATCACAGCCGCCGTTGGGCGTATATGCTGCAATGACACGACTTCGGCGGTACGCTTGAGCCCCGCTACATTGTCGGCGCGGAATCACTAGACCAGTGAGCTATTACGCACTCTTTCAAGGGTGGCTGCTTCTAAGCCAACCTCCTGGTTGTCTCTGCGACTCCACATCCTTTCCCACTTAGCGTACGCTTAGGGGCCTTAGTCGATGCTCTGGGCTGTTTCCCTCTCGACCATGGAGCTTATCCCCCACAGTCTCACTGCCGCGCTCTCACTTACCGGCATTCGGAGTTTGGCTAAGGTCAGTAACCCGGTAGGGCCCATCGCCTATCCAGTGCTCTACCTCCGGCAAGAAACACACGACGCTGCACCTAAATGCATTTCGGGGAGAACCAGCTATCACGGAGTTTGATTGGCCTTTCACCCCTAACCACAGGTCATCCCCCAGGTTTTCAACCCTGGTGGGTTCGGTCCTCCACGAAGTCTTACCTCCGCTTCAACCTGCCCATGGCTAGATCACTCCGCTTCGGGTCTTGAGCGTGCTACTCAGTGTCTAATTAAAGACGGCGCCCTGTTCGGACTCGCTTTCGCTACGGCTTCCCCACCCGGGTTAACCTCGCAACACACCGCAAACTCGCAGGCTCATTCTTCAAAAGGCACGCAGTCACGAGAATGTGCAAGCACATTCCGACGCTCCCACGGCTTGTAGGCACACGGTTTCAGGTACTATTTCACTCCGCTCCCGCGGTACTTTTCACCATTCCCTCACGGTACTATCCGCTATCGGTCACCAGGGAATATTTAGGCTTAGCGGGTGGTCCCGCCAGATTCACACGGGATTTCTCGGGCCCCGTGCTACTTGGGTGTCTCTCAAACGAGCCGCTGACGTTTCGACTACGGGGGTCTTACCCTCTACGCCGGACCTTTCGCATGTCCTTCGCCTACATCAACGGTTTCTGACTCGTCCTGCCGCCGGCAGACGACAGAAGAGAGATCCCACAACCCCGCACGCGCAACCCCTGCCGGGTCTCACACGCATACGGTTTGGCCTCATCCGGTTTCGCTCGCCACTACTCCCGGAATCACGGTTGTTTTCTCTTCCTGAGGGTACTGAGATGTTTCACTTCCCCTCGTTCCCTCCACACTGCCTATGTGTTCAGCAGTGGGTGACAGCCCATGACGACTGCCGGGTTTCCCCATTCGGAAACCCCCGGATCAAAGCCTGGTTGACGACTCCCCGGGGACTATCGCGGCCTCCCACGTCCTTCATCGGTTCCTGGTGCCAAGGCATCCACCGTGCGCCCTTAAAAACTTGGCCACAGATGCTCGCGTTCACTGTGCAGTTCTCAAACAACGACCAGCCACCCGTCACACACCACTTACGCGATGCTTCACCGGGGCCGGCAACTGAAGGCAGCCGCATTCGGCCGTACCCTCAGATACCCAACAGCGTGCCCGGCCGGTCCCTGTCCGAAGATCATGCGTTCCACGCTCCGGAGAGCAGTACTGGCAAGCCTTCGACCCTGGTACCGGCCGAATAATCAACGTTCCACCCATGAGCAACCGTGCAAGACATTTGCTTGCAGTCGGCTATGTGCTCCTTAGAAAGGAGGTGATCCAGCCGCACCTTCCGGTACGGCTACCTTGTTACGACTTCGTCCCAATCGCCAGTCCCACCTTCGACAGCTCCCTCCCACAAGGGGTTGGGCCACCGGCTTCGGGTGTTACCGACTTTCGTGACGTGACGGGCGGTGTGTACAAGGCCCGGGAACGTATTCACCGCAGCAATGCTGATCTGCGATTACTAGCGACTCCGACTTCATGGGGTCGAGTTGCAGACCCCAATCCGAACTGAGACCGGCTTTTTGAGATTCGCTCCACCTCACGGTATCGCAGCTCATTGTACCGGCCATTGTAGCACGTGTGCAGCCCAAGACATAAGGGGCATGATGACTTGACGTCGTCCCCACCTTCCTCCGAGTTGACCCCGGCGGTCTCCTGTGAGTCCCCATCACCCCGAAGGGCATGCTGGCAACACAGAACAAGGGTTGCGCTCGTTGCGGGACTTAACCCAACATCTCACGACACGAGCTGACGACAGCCATGCACCACCTGTATACCGACCACAAGGGGGCACCCATCTCTGGATGTTTCCGGTATATGTCAAGCCTTGGTAAGGTTCTTCGCGTTGCGTCGAATTAAGCCACATGCTCCGCCGCTTGTGCGGGCCCCCGTCAATTCCTTTGAGTTTTAGCCTTGCGGCCGTACTCCCCAGGCGGGGAACTTAATGCGTTAGCTGCGGCACCGACGACGTGGAATGTCGCCAACACCTAGTTCCCACCGTTTACGGCGTGGACTACCAGGGTATCTAATCCTGTTCGCTCCCCACGCTTTCGCTCCTCAGCGTCAGTAATGGCCCAGAGATCCGCCTTCGCCACCGGTGTTCCTCCTGATATCTGCGCATTTCACCGCTACACCAGGAATTCCGATCTCCCCTACCACACTCTAGCTAGCCCGTATCGACTGCAGACCCGAGGTTAAGCCTCGGGCTTTCACAATCGACGTGACAAGCCGCCTACGAGCTCTTTACGCCCAATAATTCCGGACAACGCTTGCGCCCTACGTATTACCGCGGCTGCTGGCACGTAGTTAGCCGGCGCTTCTTCTGCAGGTACCGTCACTTTCGCTTCTTCCCTGCTGAAAGAGGTTTACAACCCGAAGGCCGTCATCCCTCACGCGGCGTCGCTGCATCAGGCTTTCGCCCATTGTGCAATATTCCCCACTGCTGCCTCCCGTAGGAGTCTGGGCCGTGTCTCAGTCCCAGTGTGGCCGGTCGCCCTCTCAGGCCGGCTACCCGTCGTCGCCTTGGTGAGCCACTACCTCACCAACAAGCTGATAGGCCGCGGGCTCATCCTTCACCGCCGGAGCTTTCCAAGTTCGAAGATGCCTCCGAACCTCGTATCCGGTATTAGACCCCGTTTCCAGGGCTTGTCCCAGAGTGAAGGGCAGATTGCCCACGTGTTACTCACCCGTTCGCCACTAATCCCCTCCCGAAGGAGGTTCATCGTTCGACTTGCATGTGTTAAGCACGCCGCCAGCGTTCGTCCTGAGCCAGGATCAAACTCTCCGTGAATGTTTACTCGGCCAGAAAATTAATTCAGCCGGTGAGCACCACGAGAGCGGAACGGTCGGAGGAATGATCCGACCGTTCACAGCGTCCTCGCTGTGTATTTCAAAGGAACCTCGTCCCGGTCGTGATGACCGGAGACGGGGTATCAACATATCTGGCGTTGATTTTTGGCACGCTGTTGAGTTCTCAAGGAACGGTCGCTTCCTTTGTACTCACCCGAGAGACTCTCTCGCGGCTTTCCTCCGGGCGCTTCCCTTCGGTCTTGCGTTTCCGACTCTATCAGATCTTTCCGATCCGATTTCCTCGGTGCTTTCCAGGTTTCCGCTCTCGCGGTTTCCTTTCCGGCGGTTCCGACTTTATCAGAAGTTCTTGACCGGTCTGACCAGCCACTCATTTCTGAGTAATCGGGAGGTTGCTTCTCGAAGCGCCATTCAGGGCTTCTTAGGAAGCTGATAGATCCTAGCGATTGCCGCCGGACCGTGTCCAGTTCTAGGCAACTGTTTGAATCTACCTCCCCACTCGATCCGTGTCAACGGTTCTTGTGGGGCGAAGAGGACACTAGCAGCTCACAGCGGCCCGATGCACATCAGGCGGCCGACGGCACGGTGGAACTGCGCTCGGCCGACGCGAGGTCGCCGGTCTCGCCGGCGCGGGTGGCGCGTCCGCCCAGGACGAAGACGTAGGCCAGGAAAGCCAGCTCGGCGGCGATTCCGATGCTGATGCGGGCCCAGGTGGGCAGGCCGGACGGTGTGACGAAGCCTTCGATGGCGCCCGAGACGAACAGGACCAGGGCGAGTCCGATGGCCATGCCGACGGCTGCCCTGCCCTCTTCGGCGAGGGCGGTTCGGCGGGTGCGCGGACCGGGATCGACGAGGGTCCAGCCGAGTCGCAGGCCCGTGCCGGCGGCCACGAAGACGGCGGTCAGTTCGAGCAGGCCGTGCGGCACTACCAGTCCCAGGAAGGTGTCGAGCCGGCCCGCGGACGACATCAGGCCGAAGCCGACCCCCAGGTTGAGGATGTTCTCGAAGAGGATCCAGAGGACGGGCAGCCCCAGGAAGACGCCGAGGACGAGGCACATCGCGGCCGCGCGCGCGTTGTTCGTCCACACCTGTGCGGCGAACGAGGCCGCGGGGTGGCTGGAGTAGTACGTCTCGTACTCGCCACCGGGACGGGTCAGGTCGCGCAGCTGGCTGGGCGCGGCGATCGACGACTGCACTTCGGGGTGGGCACCGATCCACCAGCCCAGGAGGATCGCGAGGGCCGTGGATATCAGCGCCGTCGGCACCCACCAGTGGCGCGCGCGGTAGACCGCGGCGGGGAAGCCGTGCCCCAGGAAGCGCGTCACGTCGCGCCATGAGGCGCGCCGGGTGCCGGTGACGGCGCTCCGCGCGCGGGCCACGAGTTGGCTGAGCCGCCCGGTGAGCTGCGGGTCGGGCGCGCTGGACTGGACGAGGGACAGGTGGGTCGCGGTGCGCTGGTACAGGGTGACGAGTTCGTCGGCTTCCGCGCCGTTGAGCCGGCGCTGCCGCTGGAGCAGGGCGTCCAGGCGGTCCCATTCGGCTCGGTGTGCGGAGACGAAGACGTCCAGGTCCATGGGGTCTGCCTGCTCCTCGGCTGTCTTCGACTGCTCGTCGTGGATGCTTGTGGTGCTGTCAGCTTGTCGCACCGGCGCGCGGTGCGCCCTCAGCTTGGCAGACTTGCGGTTCTCGGGGCATACCAGGGGAAGGGCGGGCGGGCGTGAGCGAGCTGGTGACGGGCGAGGCGGTGGCGCTCGAACTGAGGCCTGCCCAGTTTCCGAGCAGGGCGTTGGCGATCCTGCTCGATCTGATCGTGACCGTGCTCGCGTACATCGCCGTGAGTGTGGGCCTGTTGGCGGCCACCGCGTCCCTGGACGACGCCGCCCAGATCGCGGTGTCGATCGCCGCCTTCCTGCTGGTCCTGGTGGGCGGGCCCATCGCCGTGGAGACGCTCAGCCATGGGCGCTCGCTGGGAAAGGTGGCCTGTGGCCTGCGCGTGGTGCGGGACGACGGCGGGCCGATCCGCTTCCGTCATGCGCTGGTGCGGGGTGCGATCGGCATGGTGGAGATCGTCATGACGTTCGGCGTCGTGGCCTCCATCGCCTCCTTGGTGTCGGCGCGCGGGCGCCGGCTGGGGGACGTCTTCGCCGGCACCCTGGTGGTGCGTGAGCGGATTCCCGTCGGGCCGGCGGCGTTCGTTCCTCCTCCCCCGCCGTGGCTCGCCGGGCGCTACTCCCAACTGGACCTGTCGGCGGTGCCGGACGGGTTGTGGCTGGCCGTCCGGCAGTACCTGACACGGATGGGGCAGCTGGATCCGCAGGTGGCGTGGGGCATGGCCCAGCGGTTCGCCGCGGATCTCGCGGCACGCACCGGTGCCCAGGTGCCGCAGGGTGAGCATCCCGCCGCCTTCCTCGCGGCCGTCGTGCAGGAGCGGCAGGCCCGTGAGGTCCGGCGGACGTTCGGCACGGGCGTGGGCCCGGCCGTCGCGGGGATGGCTCCGGCGGTTCCTGTCCATCCCGCGCAGCCCCCTCATCCCGCGCAGCCCCCTGCCTACGCGCCGCAAATGCCCCAGGTGCCGCAAGCGCCGCCGGTGCAACCGGCGCCCACAGAGCACCAGCCGGCCCCCTCTCCTCTCCCGATGGCCGGGGCCGAGTCGGCGGCGCCTGACGAGTCGGTGTCCGGGCGCCCGGCGACCGGGTTCGTGCCGCCGGCGTAGGCGGGTGCGGCCCGGCGACCTGCGGGCAGGCGGGTCGCCTGGGCTCAGGTGAGTCCCGACGGTGGTGACTCGAGGTCCTCCAGCTCGATTCCGGGAGCCGACAGGACCACGTCCCCGGCGATGTGGACGGTGTGCCGTTCGCCCGTGTCCAGGGCTGTGACCTGGTATTCATCCACGGTCAGGGGGGCGTTGTCAGTGGCGTGTGCTTCGCTGTCCACCAGAGCCCAGGACTGGTCCACGGTGCGGGGGGCGAGGACGGGGTCCGTGAAGGCGACGAGGCGGACGCGGGTCGCGGCGGAGGAGGAGGTGAGGCGCAGAAGACGGGCGGTGGCGACGAGGAACGCGGGGGAGGTGCCGGTGAAGGCGTGGGCGCGCACATTGCCTTCCGTGGCATCCGTGCCGGTGGGGTCGGTGCGGACCCAGGTGACGCCGTCGAGGGCGGCGCCTCGGACCTGCCAGCCTCCCGCGTGCAGTTCGAGGCGGATGGGGCGGCCGAGGTCGTCGAGGGCGAGGTCGACGGAGCCGCGGTGGTCGCCCGCGGGAGTGGTCAGCTTCGAGACGTAGCGCCAGCCGGACGGGCCGGGGGCGCACTGGAAGTGCTCTTCTGCGAAGGGGGTGTGATCGTGCGGATCGTAGAGCGAATAGCGGCCGCGGGGCATGGGGGTCCTGGGTTCTGACGGGGCTGTCGGTCCGGCCAACGGGACAGGCCCCCGGCACGGGGGTGCGGGGGCCTGTCTCGGAACGGCTGCTCAGTAGCGGTAGTGGTCCGCCTTGTAGGGGCCGTCGACCTCGACGCCGATGTACGACGCCTGCTCCGGGCGGAGCCGGGTCAGCTTGACGCCGAGTGCGTCCAGGTGGAGCCGGGCGACCTTCTCGTCCAGGTGCTTGGGCAGCACGTACACACCGATCGGGTACTCGTCGGGCTTGGTGAACAGCTCGATCTGCGCCAGCGTCTGGTCCGCGAACGAGTTCGACATCACGAACGACGGATGACCGGTCGCGTTGCCCAGGTTCAGCAGACGCCCCTCCGACAGCACGATGAGCACCTTGCCGTCCGGGAACGTCCACGTGTGGACCTGCGGCTTGACCTCGTCCTTCACGATCCCGTCGATCTTCGCCAGGCCGGCCATGTCGATCTCGTTGTCGAAGTGACCGATGTTGCCCACGATCGCCTGGTGCTTCATCCGCGCCATGTCCGACGCCAGGATGATGTCCTTGTTGCCCGTCGTGGTCACGAAGATGTCGGCCGTCTCCACGACCTCGTCCAGCGTGGTCACCTGGTAGCCGTCCATCGCCGCCTGCAGCGCGCAGATCGGGTCGATCTCCGTGATGATCACCCGGGCGCCCTGACCCCGCAGCGACTCCGCACAGCCCTTGCCGACATCGCCGTACCCGCACACCACGGCCGTCTTGCCGCCGATCAGGACGTCCGTCGCACGGTTGATGCCGTCCACCAGGGAGTGCCGGCAGCCGTACTTGTTGTCGAACTTCGACTTCGTCACCGAGTCGTTGACATTGATCGCCGGGAACAGCAGGACGCCGTCACGCTGCATCTCGTACAGGCGGTGCACACCCGTCGTCGTCTCCTCCGTCACCCCACGGATCTCGGAGGACAGCTGGGTCCATTTCTGGGGGTTCTCGCCCAGGGTGCGGTGGAGGAGCTGGAGGATGACGCGGTGCTCGTCGGACTCGGCGGTGTCCACGGAGGGGACCTCGCCGGCCTTCTCGTACTCGACGCCCTGGTGGACGAGGAGGGTGGCGTCACCGCCGTCGTCCAGGATCATGTTCGGGCCGCCGGTGGCGCTGTCGGGCCAGGTCAGCGCCTGCTCCGTGCACCACCAGTACTCCTCCAGGGTTTCGCCCTTCCAGGCGAAGACCGGGATGCCCTGCGGGTTGTCCGGGGTGCCGTTCGGGCCGACGGCGATGGCGGCGGCCGCGTGGTCCTGGGTGGAGAAGATGTTGCAGGAGGCCCAGCGGACGCGGGCGCCGAGCGCGACCAGGGTCTCGATGAGTACGGCGGTCTGCACGGTCATGTGCAGGGAGCCGGTGATGCGGGCGCCGGCAAGGGGCTGGGCCTCGGCGTACTCCTTGCGGATCGCCATCAGGCCGGGCATCTCGTGCTCGGCGAGGGTGATCTCCTTGCGGCCGAACGCGGCCAGGGAGAGGTCGGCGACCTTGAAGTCCTGTCGGCTGTCGACAGTCGTCATTGCGAGCTGCTCCTCGGGATTGGGGCGAGGTGGGTACGGCTGGTCTGCGCGGCGGCGGACACAGGGGTGCCCGGGAAGAGGACACAGGCATGCCCACGTACGCGCAGCGCAGTCCGTCGGAGGCCCTCTCTCCCTCGGCCGGTCCGCACCGGGACCGCCCGACCGCCATCAGCAGCGACGTCTGGCTCCGTCCCAAGCTACACCGGACAACGCCGACGCCCCCAGTCCGCCTCCGGACAGTTCCCACCGATCGAGCGAGGGTCCGCGCCGGCTTCCAGGTGGACTGCCGCTACTTTCTTCGCGTCCGATCACGGTGGGACGGTGCCCGTGTCGGCGGTGCGGGGGAAGGTGACGGACGGCCACGGGCCCGTGCTGTTGCTGGTCGTGGGGCTGCTCGGCGGTGGGGTGCTGGTCCTCACCGGCATCGGGCTCGGGATCGGCGGAGCGGGGGCCGGGGTCGGGGCTCAGTGGTCGGCCGGGTGCGGGACCGGGCCGCCCGGGGTGGCCTCCGGGTCGGGGCCCTTGGCGGCCTCGGCCTCGCTGTAGATGTCCGGTTCCAGGTAGATGACGCGGGCGATGGGGACGGCGGCCCGGACGCGCGCCTCGGCCGCGTCGATGGCCTGGGCGACCTCGGTGGCGGTGTCGTCGTGCCGGACGGCGATCTTGGCGGCGATGAGCAGCTCCTCGGGGCCGAGGTGGAGCGTGCGCATGTGGATGATGCGGGTGACCGTGTCGCCGTCGACCATCGCGGTCTCGATCTGCTGGACCACGTCGGCGCCGGCGGCCTCGCCGAGCAGCAGGGACTTGGTCTCGGCGGCGAGGACGAGGGCGATGAGCACGAGCAGGACGCCGATGCAGACGGTGCCGATGCCGTCCCAGACGCCGTCGCCGGTCAGCAGGGACAGGCCCACGCCGCCGAAGGCGAGGACGAGACCGATGAGGGCGCCGAAGTCCTCCAGCAGGACGACGGGCAGCTCGGGTGCCTTGGCGCGGCGGATGAACTGCGCCCAGGACAGCTTGCCGCGCAGCTCGTTGGACTCCTTGATGGCGGTGCGGAACGAGAAGCCCTCGGCGATGATCGCGAAGGCGAGGACGCCCACCGGCCAGTACCAGTGCTCCAGTTCGTGCGGGTGGCGGATCTTCTCGAAGCCCTCGTACACGGCGAACATGCCGCCGATGGAGAAGAGGACGATCGAGACGAGGAAGGCGTAGATGTAGCGCTCGCGGCCGTAGCCGAAGGGGTGTTGGGGGGTCGCCTCGCGCTGGGCCTTCTTGCCGCCGATGAGCAGCAGGAACTGGTTGCCGGAGTCGGCGAGCGAGTGGACGCCCTCGGCGAGCATCGACGAGGAGCCGCTGAACGCGAACGCCACGAACTTCGATGCCGCGATCGCGAGGTTGGCGCCGAGTGCCGCCACGATCGCCCTGGTACCGCCTGACGCGCTCATCTGTCCGCGTTGTCCCTTCGCCTCGTCCGTCCACGCCGTGCGGCGGTCGTCTTTGCCCAGCCTTTGCCGGGGCCGGTGGGCCATTCTTGCAGCCCGGCCGGCCCGCGGGGCGTCAGGTGTCCACAACCCCGGTCATACGATCACAGTGGCGCGGAAGACCGTGCCCTCGCCCGACACCTCGGCCTTCTCACCGGCGGGGACGAACACCGACCGGCCCGGCGTCAGGTCGTGTTCGCCGGCCCGGACGGCACCGGCGGTGCAGAGCAGGATCTGTGGGGTGTCCAGGGTGACGTCGTGGGTGGTGCCGCCCGCGGGGAGGACGTACCGGGAGAGCCGGAACTCGTCGATCGGCGTCTCGTAGACCTCCTCCCCGTCCGGGGAGGCCTCCGGGCGCAGCACGCCCGGGTCGCTCGCCTCGAAGCGGACGACGCGCAGGAGTTCGGGCACGTCGACGTGCTTGGGGGTCAGGCCGCAGCGTAGGACGTTGTCGGAGTTGGCCATGATCTCGACGCCGAGTCCGGTGAGGTAGGCGTGCGGGATGCCGGCGCCGAGGAAGAGGGCCTCGCCGGGCTGGAGGCGGACATGGTTGAGGAGCATGGCCGCGATGACGCCGGGGTCGCCCGGGTAGTGGTGGGCCAGGTCTGCGTACGGGGCGTAGTCGCCGCCGAGGCGCGCACAGGCGGCGGTGGTCTCGGTGACCGTTCGGGCCATCTCGGCGGAGTCGGCGGTGAGGACGGCGGTGAGGACCTCCCGCAGGGCCGCCTCCTCGGGGTGCGCGTGCAGCAGGTCGGCGTACGGCTTGAGGGAGGCCACGCCGAGTCCGTCGAGCAGGGCGGCCGTCGCCAGCGGGTCGCGGAAGCCGCACAGGCCGTCGAACTCGGTGAGGGCGCAGATCAGTTCGGGTTTGTGGTTGACGTCCTTGTAGTTGCGGTGCGGTGCGTCCACGGGGATGCCGCGCCGCTCCTCCTCGGCGTAGCCCTCCTTGGCCTGTTCCAGGTCGGGATGCACCTGGAGGGAGAGGGGGGCGCCGGCGGCGAGGATCTTGAACAGGAACGGCAGGTGCGGGCCGAACTTCGCGACCGCGGCCGCGCCGAGTTCGCGCTCGGGATCGGCTTCGATGACCTCGACGAGCGTCCCGCGCGCGGTGCGGGAGGGTGCGCCCGGGTGCGCGCCCAGCCACATCTCCGCCTGCGGTTCGCCGGTCGGCTCGACGCCGAGGAGCTGCGGGATGGCGGTGGGGGAACCCCAGGCGTAGGGGCGGACGGTGTTGTCGAGGCGGTCCATGTGGCTTCTCAGTCTCCGTACGTACGGTGCTCGGCGGGCGCCGGTGCCGGTCGCCCGGAGCCAGGTCAGGCCCTTGAGGCGAGCGCCAGGTAAACGGCGGCGAAATCGGTGACGGCGATCAGTTCGGCGAGGGTCTCCAGTTCGCCGCCCTCCTCCGGTTCGAGTTCGCTGACCGGTGTGTCGTGGCTGAGGGCCAGTTCGCGGGCGGCGGAGGCGGCGGTGAGGCCGCTGATCGGGCGGTCGCGCAGCAGCACCACGCGCGCGTGCAGCGCCGGCGCCTCCTCCACGCGGTCGCGGAAGAAGTCGTCGGGGTCGGCGCTGGCGGCCAGGTGGCCGGCGAGCAGGGCGCCGTGCGCGGCGAGGGCTTCGGGGAGTTCGGCGACGACGGCGGGGCGGCCGGCGAGTTCGGCGAGGGCGTCGGCGAACCGGCGGCCGGCGGGGCCGGCCGAGGCGCCTTCGGTCCACACGAGGGGGAGCGCGTCGGCGAGTTCGGCGGCGAGGGTCTTGGCCGCGTTGCTGTACGTCGCGATCGCGGGGCCGCAGCCCTCGGCGATGTGGTCCAGGCGGTCGGCGACCCTCTCCAGCGCCTCGGGCGGAGCAGTGAGCAGGCCGATGCGGTCGAGGAGGGCGAGGAGCGGGGTGAGCAGGGCCCAGAAGACTCCGGGTGAGGAGGCGGCGAGGGGCTCCTCGTGGTCGTACGGCGCCGTCGCCATCGGTACGAAGAGTCCGTGCGCGCCGGCGACGGCCTCGGCGAGCGGGGTGCCGGCCGGGGCCACGGCGGCGACGGAGCAGCCGCGGCGGTAGGCCTGCTCGGCGAGCAGGCCGAGGCTGGGTTCGGTGCCGTCGGGGGTGGCGATCAGGAGGAGGTCGACGGAGCCGGCCCAGCCGGGGAGTTCCCAGCGCAGGGCGCCCGCGGCCGGGGCGACGCCGGTGGGGGCCAGACGGGTGACGGGGCTGCCGGGGCCGGCGAGGGTGCCGAGGAGGTCGGCGGTGTGGGTGGCGGCGGCGCCGGGGCCGGCGATCAGGACGGCGCGGGGGCGGCCGTCGGGCTTCAGGCTGCCGACGCCGGCCTCGGTGGCGTGCCGGGCGGCGGTGCGGACGCGGGCGCCGGCCTCCGCGGCGCCTCGCAGGAGACCTCGGCGGTCGGCCTCGGCGAGGTCGTCCGGGGTGTCGAGCAGCGATTCGTCGAGCATGGGCGGCAGCCTCCGGTCGCCGGGATCCTGAGTGCGTCGTCGGTTCGCGGGCGGCCCCCTGCGGGGCTGCGGCGGGCGTCTCCGCTTACGCGGGGCGGCGGGCCTCGTCGACGAGGAGGACGGGGATGCCGTCGCGGACGGGGTATGCCAGGCCGCAGTCCTGGGCGGTGCAGATCAGCTCCGTGTCCTGCTCCTTCAGGGGGGCGTGGCAGGCCGGGCAGGCCAGGATCTCCAGGAGGCCGGCTTCGAGCGGCATGAGGGGTCCCTTCGGGGCGTACGGCGTTGTCGTGCGGATGTGCTGGTCAGCGTACCGCTGGTGGGGGTGGGGCGGCGGGGTTGGGCGGGGCCGGTGCGGTCGGGCTCGGCGGACTCCGCTCCCCCACCAGGGGGCTCCGCCCCCTGGACCCCCGACCTGTGCCCACCCACCACCCGACTCGGTGGGTCGAGAGGTGCCGAAAAGCGGGGTGGGTGGGCGACTCGATGGGCTGAGAGGTGCCGAAAGGACGGGGGGCGGGGTGGCTCGGTGGGTCGAGAGGCACTGAAAGGCCGGGGGCGGGGCGGCTCGGTGGGTCGAGAGGTGCTGAAACGCCCGGGGGGCAGCTCGGAGGGTCGAGAGGTGCTGAAACGCCCGGGGGGCGGCTCGGAGGGTCGAGAGGTGCTGAAACGCCCGGGGGGTGGCTCGGTGGGTCGAGAGGTGCTGAAACGCCCGGGGGGCGGCTCGGAGGGTCGAGAGGTGCTGAAACGCCCGGGGGCGGCTCGGTGGGTCGAGAGGTGCTGAAACGCCCGGGGGCGGCTCGGAGGGGGGCCTGGGTCAGGATCTGATGATCGTGAGGGCTTCGTCTCGGATCTTGGTCATTGTGGCCTCGTCCTTGGCTTCCGCGTTGAGGCGGAGGAGGGGCTCGGTGTTGGAGGGGCGGACGTTGAACCACCAGTCGGGGGCGGAGACGGTGAGGCCGTCCAGGTCGTCCAGGGTGACGTCGGCGCGGTTCTCGTAGGCCGCGCGGATCGCGGCGAGGCGGGACGCCTGGTCGGCGACGGTGGAGTTGATCTCGCCGGAGCCGGCGTAGCGGTCGTACTGGGCGACGAGGGCGGACAGGGGGCCGTCCTGGCCGCCGAGGGCCGCGAGGACGTGGAGGGCGGCCAGCATGCCCGTGTCGGCGTTCCAGAAGTCCTTGAAGTAGTAGTGGGCGGAGTGCTCGCCGCCGAAGATCGCGCCGGTGCGGGCCATCTCGGCCTTGATGAACGAGTGGCCGACGCGGGTGCGGGCCGGGGTGCCGCCGTTCTCCCTGACGACCTCGGGGACGGTGCGCGAGGTGATCAGGTTGTGGATGACCGTGCCGGAGCCGCCGTTGCGGGCCAGTTCGCGCGCGGCCACGAGCGCGGTGATCGCGGACGGGGACACCGGGTCGCCGTGCTCGTCGACGACGAAGCAGCGGTCGGCGTCGCCGTCGAAGGCGATGCCCAGGTCGGCGCCCACCGCCGGAACCCGCTTCTGCAGGTCGACGAGGTTGGCCGGGTCCAGCGGGTTGGCCTCGTGGTTGGGGAAGGTGCCGTCCAGTTCGAAGTACATCGGGACGAGGGTCAGGGGCAGGCCGACGAAGACCGTGGGCACCGTGTGGCCGCCCATGCCGTTGCCCGCGTCGACCACGACCTTCAGGGGGCGGACGGACGTCAGGTCGACGAGGGAGCGGAGGTGCTCCGCGTAGTCGTTCAACGTCTCGCGGGTGGTGAGCGTTCCGGGTTCCGCGGCCGGCTCGGGGGCGCCCGACTCCAGCCAGCCCTCGACCAGTTCGCGGATCTCGGCGAGGCCGGTGTCCTGGCCGACGGGGGCCGCGCCGGCGCGGCACATCTTGATGCCGTTGTACCGGGCGGGGTTGTGGGAGGCGGTGAACATGGCGCCCGGGAGGTTCAGCGCGCCCGACGCGTAGTAGAGCTGGTCGGTCGAGCAGAGGCCGATCTCGGTGACGTCGACGCCCCGCTCCGCCGCGCCGCGCGCGAAGGCGCGGGTCAGGCCGGGCGAGGAGGGCCGCATGTCGTGGCCGACGACGATCGCCGCCGCTCCGGTCACCTGCGCGAAGGCGGCTCCGAAGAGTGCGGCCAGTGACTCGTCCCACTGGTCCGGGACCACTCCGCGCACGTCGTACGCCTTCACGATCTGCGACAGATCTGCAGCCACGGCCAACCCTCCTGAATGTCCTATGGGTGCCCACAAACTACCCGCAAGGGGTAAGAGCGCGGCGGAGGGACCACCGTGGTGCGGTGTCCGGTCGGTTGTCCGGTCCCGGTTGCCCGGTCTCAGTCGTCCGGTCTCAGTTGTCCGGGGAGCGCAGGACGCGCAGGTGGCCGCGGCGGGCCACCTCCATGGGGTCCGCGCCGCGTCCGCCGCCGCCCGCCTCGGCCACCCGCTCCTGGGGGCGGGCCGCCTCGCGCACGGCGTTGGCGAGCGCCTCCAGGTCGTCGCCGGTGGGCCGGGCCGGCGCCGAGCCGTCGAGGAGCCGTACGACTTCCCAGCCGCGGGGGGCGGTGAGGCGCTCGGAATGATCGGCGCACAGGTCGTAGCAGTGGGGTTCGGCGTAGGTGGCGAGCGGGCCGAGGACCGCGGTCGAGTCGGCGTAGACGTACGTCAGCGTCGCGACGGCGGGTCGGCCGCAGGCGGTGCGCGAACAGCGACGTACAGGGCTCACGACGTTGGACGGTACCGCACTCTTGAGCGGGCCGCGACGACTCTCCACCAGGTCACTCCACCGTGTCGCCCTGTGAAACGGCCCACACACAGCCCCCAACACGCCCTGCTGACCTGCGTCTACGGGATTGTGCGGGATCTCGTACGGGGCTGCCTTCGGTCATGATCCGGTACAAATCCCGTCAATTGCCTTGAGGTTGCCGGTCTGGGAGGGTTACGGAAACGAGCCAGACGTTGGCCGGAATGGTCATCTCATGACAGAGCTGAGCAGCGGTCGGTCGCCGTGCGGACCGGGGCGCGTCGCCGTGTGCAGCCGGGCGGGCGGACCGCTCGGGGACTACGCTTCACCAGTGATGGACAACCGTGTACCGCCCCCTCCCGCCGGCCCGGGGCCCCGCCGCCGTGATCGCCACGGGCGGGGCATGCGGGGGCCGATCGCGCCGCCGCAGGTGCCGCTGGCGGCCAGCAGGGCCGAGGTGTTCGCCGACCTGGTCCAGGACTCCGTGGAGCGCCTGGAACGTCACTGGCCGCAGCTCGCCGACATCGATTTCGTGGTGCTGGAGGTGCCCCGGCCGGCCGGCCGGGGGTCGGAGACCTGGAGCGACGAGGCCGTGCCGCTCGGCGGGGTGGTGCCCGCGCGGGAGGGCCGGCGGGCGCGGGTGGTCGTGTACCGGCGGCCGGTGGAGATCCGGACCAAGGGGCGGGACGAGCGGGCCGCGT
The DNA here is from genome assembly GCF_004124325.1 of Streptomyces sp. L2. NCBI lineage: Bacteria > Bacillati > Actinomycetota > Actinomycetes > Kitasatosporales > Streptomycetaceae > Streptomyces > Streptomyces sp. L2. The sequence goes on along the minus strand of NZ_QBDT01000001.1, from coordinate 4,836,078 downwards.
TGGTGCACGAGGTCGTCGTGGAGCAGGTCGCCGAGCTGCTGGGGCTCACTCCGGAGACCGTGGACCCGCGCTACGGCGAGGACTGAGCCCCCTCCCCCATTCGCGCGGGCCTACTTCTGCAGCACCGAGAGATCCTCCTCCGCCTTCGGCACCGCGACCGTCCCCCGGTCGCTGGGCAGGGTCTGGATGGTGAAGCCCGGCACGCCCTCCTCCGTCGCCGACAGGGTGCGGGCGCCGTAGACGGGAGTCGCTGTCAGAGGTTCCACGGTGAGGGCGTAGGTGCCCTTGAGAGAGGCCGGGGACGGGGCGTCGATGTTCTGCGTGGTACCGGGTTTGATCGTGTACGTCCTGCTGACCGGTGTGCCGCCCTCGCTGCCCGCCGACGCCGTCACCTTGACCCGGGCCGTGCCGGTGGGGGCCGTCAGCGACAGGGTCGAGCCCTTGGCGCTGTTGTCGGCCACCGTGGCGCGGGCGCCGACGGGCGCGGTGGCGGGGATGTAGGCGGTCTCCTGCTTGGCGCCCTTGCCCCGGACGACGCGCAGCGCGGCCACCACCGGCACGTCCTGGTCGGTCGGGGCGAGCACCAGGGAGCCCGGTTCGCCGCGGGTGAGGTCGTGGAGGTCGACCGCTGTTGTCATACCGGACTTGACGTGCAGGGTCTCGTTGCCCGCCGGGGTGAGCAGGCCGTCGGACGAGGCGAGGCGGACCTTCAGGTCGGCGTCGGCGTCGCCGGGCGTGAAGGCGATCAGCCGGACGTCGGTGGCGTCCTTGGGGATGCCGGGCAGCACCAGGTCGGGGGACGGGTCCGCCGCGGCGGCCAGCCAGTCGCCGCCGCCCTTGTCGTCCAGGGCCTGCACGGACGCGCCGACGCGCCCGCTGCGCACGCTCACGTGCACGGTGAGGTCGGTCTGCTTCTCGTCGGTGAGCGTGGAGAGCAGGACCGGCTCGCTGCTGTGCGGCTGGACGGTGAGGCCCTCCGCCACCGGGGACTTGATCGCGCCGTCCTTGCCGTACAGCTCGATGTCGACGACGGCGGCGGAGTCGTCGGGGTTGGTGAGGTGCACGTAGTCGGTGCGGTCGGCCGAGGTGCTGGCGCCGGGGAACCAGAACTCGGTGTCCGGCTCGGTGCAGTTGACGCCGAGGAGGCCGCGGCCGGTGCCGGCGGCGACCTCGGTGGTCTCCTGGACGGTCCAGCCGGGCGCGAACTTCCCGTCGGCGGTGCCGAGGAGCGCGGGCGCGTCGGAGCCGGAGCTGTCACCGGTGGCCGGGGTGCCGGGCTTCTTCGGAGCGAGGACCGGCTTGTCCGCCTTCCCCTTGCCGCCCTTGTCCTTCCGGGAGTTGCCCGTGCCGTCCGCGGACTGCTCGGCGGCGGCCTGGAGTTCGGCCTTGCCGCTGCTGTCCGTGCCCAAGGTGTCGGGCGTGAACGAGGTGTACGCGGTCTCGGCGATGTCGGAGATGCTGGGCGCCGGGCAGAGCAGGCTGGTGCGTTCCACGGGGAGCCGGGCGGCCGCCGCGGGGGCCGCGCCGGACGCGGCGGGCGGGTCGAGCGCGGCGAACGCGGTGACGGCGGCCAGCGCGGCGGTGCCGGCGATCAGGGACAGGGTCGTGCGGTTCACTGCTGGCTCCCGTCGGGGCGCTGGCCGGTGCCGTGGGGGTGCTGGGCGGGGTCGTACTCCGGGTCGTAGCCCTGCTGGTAGGCCGCGGGGCCGTACGGCGGCTGCCCGGCCGTGCCGCCGTAGGCGTACGGGTCGTAGGAGCCCGCCTGGTACGGGTCGGCCTGGTAGGGATCGGCCTGGTACGCCTGCTGGTCGTAGCCGCCCTGGGGCTGGTACTGCCCGGCGTCCTGGTACTGGCCGGTGTTCTCGTAGCGGCCGGTGTTCTCGTACTGGCCGCTGTTCTCGTACTGGCCCGCGGCCGGGTACTGGCCGGTGCCGTACCTGTCGTAGTAGCCGCTCGTGTCCCAGTCGCCGTACTGCTGTTGCTGCGGGACGGCGGCGGCCGGGGCCTCCTGCTCGGCGGGGGCGGGGCCGCCCTCGGGCGCCTCCGTGGGCTGCTCCGGCACGGCCGTCTCCTCGGCCTGGGCGCGCAGACGGCGGGCGCGGCGGCCCTCGCCCTCGGTCGCCTGGGCGGGCAGCGGCTGCTCCTCGGGCAGGTCGTCGTCGATGTCGCGGCGCCGGCCGGGCAGGGCGAGGACGACGAGGACGACGGCGAGCGCGCCTTGCGCCCACAGCCAGGCGGTGTGGCCGATCGGGTCGTCGTAGGAGATGTCCAGGGTGCCGCCGTTCGCGGGCAGTTCGAAGCCCTGGGCCCAGCCGTCGACGGTGGTGCGGGGCAGGGGCTTGCCGTCGAGGGTGGCGGTCCAGCCGGGGGCGGCGCTGTCGGCGAGCCGCAGGACGCGGCCGTTCGCGCCGGCCGGGATCGTCGTGTGGATCGCGACGGGCCCGGCCGCGACGGACCGGGCGGTGCCGGAGCCGCCGGCGGGCACGATGGTCGCGCGGGACACCTGCTGGTCGACGCGCCACAGGGCGCCGCCGCGCTGCTGGCTGAGCCGGCTGAGGCCGGGGGTGGCGTCCAGGACGCGGGTGATGTCGCGGGGCGCGCCCTTGTGGACGAGGACGTAGCGCACGGCGAAGCCGCCGAGCTGGCCGGCCTGGTCGGCGCCGGAGCCGGCGACGAGGTTGGCGACGATCTTGTCGAGTCTGGCGTTCCGCCCGTCGGCGGCGGCGAGTTCGGCGTCTCCCATGCGGGCGCCGGAGCCGCGGACGAGGCTGTAGCGCACGCGCGCGGTGGAGTCGCTGTCGAGGATGAGGGTGCGGGCCCGGTCGGCGGTGGTGGAGTCCTCGGCGACGAAGGCGGGCACCTGGGAGGGGTCGCGGCGCTCCAGGGGGCCGTCGGCGCCGCCGAGCATCCAGCCGGCGGCGACGAGCAGCGGGCCCGCGGCCGAGGCGAAGGCGATCAGCGCGGCCACCGGCTGCCGCCAGCCGAAGCTCTGCTCGGCGACGCGTGAGCGGGCCCCGTCGGCGCCGAGCGCGGCGGCGGCCAGCAGGGCGATGCCGTAGACGAGGGTGGCGGGTCCGGCCCACGTGGAGTGGTTGGACAGGACGGCGAAGACCAGGCCGCTCAGGGCGACGGCCCAGGCGGTCCGCACGGCCCGCTGCCGTTCGGAGCGCAGGAGTGCGGCCAGGGCGGCGAGGACGATGCCGATGAGCATCAGGCCGTGGACGGTGCCCGGGCCGCCGGGGCTGGCGCCGAGCAGGTCGGTGGCGGAGGCGGCCGAGGAGCCGTACTCCAGGCCGGCCTGCTCGAAGAAGCCGAACGGCAGCAGGGTCAGCGACCAGGGCGCGAGGATCAGCAGCGGGGTGCCGAGCTGGGCGAGGAACCGCAGGCCGTGGGCGACGGGGTCGGTGCGGCGCAGCACGAGGACGCCGAGGCCGAGGAGCAGCGCGAGGGGCCAGACGATCGGGGTGAACGCGGTGGTGATGGTCAGCAGCAGCGCGTACGCCCAGGTGGCGCGCCAGCTGCCGCGGCCTCCGGAGGAGCGGGTGAGTCCGGCGGCGGCGATGCCCGCGCGGGCGACGAGCGGCAGCAGGACGGCGAGGACGGCGGTGCCGATGCGGCCGTCGGCGAGGGCGCCGGTGGTGGCGGGCAGGAAGGCGTAGGCGATGGCCGCCCACGCGCGCAGCAGCCGGGAGGTGACGAGCGGCCGGGAGGCGAAGTAGGCGGTGCAGCCGGCCAGGGGCACCGAGCAGACCAGCAGGACCGTGACCGCGAGTCCCGTGGAGCCGAACAGCAGCGAGGCGAGGGCGGCCACGACGGCCAGGTACGGGGGCGCGGAGGGGGTGCCGCCGGCGCCGACGGGGTGCCAGGCGTCCAGGTAGCGGGACCACAGGTCGCCGGCGCCGGCCGGGGCGGGCAGCAGGGCGCCGCCCGCGAGCGCGCCGCCGCCGAGCAGGGCGCGGCAGGCGACGAGCGAGATGAGCAGCAGGGTGAGGAACAGCACGGGGCCGGGTTTGCGGGCGATCCGCTTGAGCCGGGCGAACTGTTCGATCTCCAGGAAGTCGGCGTCGTCGCCGCCGGGCCCGGACTCGATGGCGCCGCCGTGCCGGCCGGCCGCGGCCAGTTCGGTGTCGGAGCCGCCGAAGAGGCTGCCGGCGGCCTGTTCGACGGTGGCGCGGATGGTCGCGCCGGGCGGCGGGAACAGCTGCCGCAGTTCGTCCTTGTCGATCTGGGGGGTGCCGCGGCTGCGCCGTCCGGCGATGACGCGTTCGGGCCGCAGCAGGGTGCCGAGCAGGCCGCGGATCTCGTCGACGGCCTGTCCGGGGACCTTGCCGACGAGGTAGGCGACGGTCCGCAGGAGGGTGCCGACGACGATCCGGAACAGCGTCCAGGGCAGGGCGGCCGTACGGGCGTTGACGAGGAGGGTGTAGACGGCGCCGGCCTTGTCGACCTTGTGCGGGGAGGCCGCCGTGCGGCCGACGCAGTCGACGGTGCGGCGCTCGCGGGAGGCGGCCTCGGCGTGCCGGACGACGGCGTCGGGGGCGATGAGGACGCGATGGCCGGCCGCGTGGGCGCGCCAGCACAGGTCGACGTCGTCGCGCATGAGGGGCAGCCGGCGGTCGAAGCCGCCGAGTTGTTCGAAGACGTCGCGGCGGACGAGCATGCCGGCGGTGGAGACGGACAGCACGCTGCGGACGTGGTCGTGCTGGCCCTGGTCCTGTTCGCGGCGGTCCAGGCCGGTCCAGCGGCGGCCGGAGTTGGCGATGGAGACGCCGACCTCCAGCAGCTGCCGCCGGTCGTACCAGCCGCGCAGTTTGGGGCCGACGACGGCCACGTCGTCGCGGCCGAGTTCGAGTTCGGTGTCGACGACCCGGAGCAGCTGGGCGAGGGCGTCGGGTTCGGGGGCGCAGTCGTCGTGCAGCAGCCAGAGCCACTGGATGGGTTCGCCGTACGGCAGTTCGGGCATGTCGTAGGCGTCGTCGCGCCAGGAGCGGGTGACGGGGTCCCAGCCGCTGGGGCGCTTGAGGTACGGCAGTTCCTCCGGGGTGAGGAGGGGTGCCGTGCGGTTGGCCTCCTCGACGGCCTGGCCGAAGCCGGTGCGCCGGGCCAGGTGCAGCACGTTGCCGTCGCCGAGGGCTTCGGTGAGCCGCTGGGCGGAGTCGTCCGCGCTGCCGGTGTCGGCCGCGACCGCGTGCTGGACGGGGCGCTCCTGGGCGAGCAGCCCGGCGAGCGCGTCGGGGAGCCAGCGGGCGCCGTCGTGCGCGACGAGGACCGCGGTCACCACATGACGCGGGGACTCTGGGGTGGCGGCTCCGTCATGGGCGGCCGCTTGGCTGTGCACGGACATCGAGGTACGGGCCCCGGTTCGCTGGACTGCGGTGGACGCGTTCCCTCTCCTCGTGCGTCGTGCGTGTGCGTCGAGGGGACGGTGAGGCGTCTCGGACGAGCGACCACACTATCGGCCGCGCACGACAACAGCCCGCCGCCTGTGGATAACCCATGGGCGACGGGCTGTTCGCGAAGTTTGTGCCGGTCGGCGGCTCAGACGGCCGCCTTCTTCAGCCGGCGGCGCTCCCGCTCGGACAGACCGCCCCAGATGCCGAACCGCTCGTCGTTGGCGAGGGCGTACTCGAGGCATTCGGAGCGCACCTCGCAGGCGAGGCAGACCTTCTTCGCCTCTCTGGTGGAGCCGCCCTTCTCGGGGAAGAAGGACTCGGGGTCGGTCTGGGCGCACAGCGCGCGCTCCTGCCAGCCGAGTTCCTCGTCCGCGTCGTCGACCAGCAGTTGCTGCACCAGCTCGGTCATGTGCGCCCCTCGTCTGTCTTTCGCGTCCCCGTGCCTGGCCGTTACCGATTTCGGCTGAACGACACGAGTGAAATTACAAGTGTGCTGCTCCGGGCGAGTCAAGCCGAGATCTGCTATTGGGCCCGTTATTCACTCTGCGGAACCAAGGCCATGCGGAAAGTGTTCAAATCGCCATAAACCCTGACACGCAGCCGTGGCCCGCAGGGCCACCGGTCCTCGCACAGATCTCTGTACGAAGAAGGACGCCCGCGCGTTCGATCACGTTCCGCGAGGCATGAGCGCTCGGATGGACGCCATGTGTCCCGGTCGGCGAGTGAACAAACCTTTCACCTGACAGATGAACCTGATGAGGTGAACCCTGTCCCACATCCCGGCGTGGAGTTGACAGTGCGGGTGTGAACCGCTGTCCTAGTGGGCATGCTCGCGAACTTGGCACTCACCTCGACCCGCACCGCCGGGTCCCACGGTGCTGCCCGGTCGCGCTGTCTGTGTTGTCGCTGTACCGGCTGTTGAGCGAACCGCTCCGGCCGTCCCCGAGTCCTGTTGCGTGACTCGGTCGTTCCCTCCTTCGCAGAACCCTCCGTCCGGCCCCCGCAGAACCCGCCGCCCCGGGGCCCCGCTCTCCGCCGAGGAATCACAGCACCCCATGAACAGCGACAACGACCTTCAGATCGCCGGCGACATCCTCGAAGTCCCGCACCTGCTCCAGCCCCCGCGCGAGCATCCGGCCACCGTGGCCGAGTTCGCCGGACTGGCCCGCGCCGTCGCCGCCGACCGCGCCCAGTGGGCGCACCTCGTCCAGTACGACGCCACCACGCGCTGGTACCACCGGCTGCGCACCGGCCCCGGCTACGAGGTGTGGCTGCTGTCCTGGGTGCCGGGGCAGGGCAGCGGGCTCCACGACCACGGCCGCTCCTCCGGTGTCCTCACCGTCCTGGAGGGCACGCTCACCGAGCGCACCGAACGCGGCACGCGCGCGTTGGCGGCCGGCGCCCAGCGCGTGTTCGCGCCGGGGTACGTGCACGAGGTGGTGAACGACTCGCTGGAGCCGGCCGTCAGCCTGCACGTGTACTACCCGGGCCTGACCGAGATGCCGATGCACACCTCCCCGCACTGCGAGGCCCGCACCGCGCCCGGCGCCCCGGCGCGGCCGGTGTCCGCCTGACACGTTGTCGTACCCGCCTGCCAGACTTGGGGCCATGCGCATTGTGGTTCTGGCAGGCGGCATCGGCGGTGCCCGTTTCCTGCGCGGTCTGAAGCGGGCCGTGCCGGACGCGGACGTCACGGTCATCGGCAACACCGGCGACGACATCCACCTCTTCGGGCTGAAGGTATGCCCGGACCTCGACACGGTGATGTACACGCTGGGCGACGGCATCAACGAGGAGCAGGGCTGGGGGCGGGCGGAGGAGACCTTCCACCTCAAGGAGGAGCTGGCGGCCTACGGGGCCGGCCCGGACTGGTTCGGGCTCGGCGACCGGGACTTCGCCACGCACATCGTGCGCACGCAGATGCTGGGCGCCGGATATCCGCTGAGCGCGGTCACCGAGGCGCTGTGCGACCGCTGGAAGCCGGGCGTGAAGCTGATCCCGATGACCGACGACCGCGTGGAGACGCACGTGGCGGTCGAGGTGGACGGGGAGCGCAAGGCCGTCCACTTCCAGGAGTACTGGGTCCGGCTGCGGGCCTCGGTGCCGGCCGAGGCCGTCGTACCGGTCGGCGCGGAGCAGTCCAAGCCGGCGCCCGGCGTGCTGGAGGCCATCGCCGCCGCGGACGTCATCCTCTTCCCGCCGTCCAACCCGGTCGTCTCCGTCGGCACCATCCTCGCCGTGCCCGGCATCCGGGAGGCCATCGCCGAGGCGGGCGTCCCGGTCGTCGGCCTGTCCCCCATCGTCGGGGACGCCCCGGTGCGCGGCATGGCCGACAAGGTGCTCGCCGCCGTCGGCGTGGAGTCCACGGCCGCGGCGGTGGCCGAGCACTACGGCTCCGGGCTGCTGGACGGCTGGCTCGTCGACACCGTCGACGCGGGCGTGGTCGAGCGGGTCGAGGCGGACGGCATCCGCTGCCGGGCCGTTCCGCTGATGATGACCGACGTGGACGCGACCGCGCAGATGGCCCGCGAGGCGCTGGCGCTGGCCGAGGAGGTACGGGGCGTATGAGCACGGCGGCCACCAGCGGGGCGGGCGAGCAGCCCGAGTACCGGGTCTGGGCCCCGGCCGGGCTGCCCGAGGTGCGGCCCGGGGACGACCTTGCCAAGCTGATCGCCGGGGCCGAGCCCGGCCTCGCCGACGGGGACGTGGTGCTGGTCACGTCCAAGATCGTGTCCAAGGCGGAGGGCCGGATCGTCGAGGCCGCCGACCGGGAGGCCGCGATCGACGCCGAGACGGTGCGGGTGGTGGCCCGGCGCGGCACGCTGCGCATCGTCGAGAACCGGCAGGGCCTGGTCATGGCCGCCGCCGGGGTCGACGCCTCCAACACCCCGGCCGGCACCGTGCTGCTGCTGCCCGAGGAACCTGACGCCTCCGCGCGCGCGATCCGCGACGGCCTGCGGGACATCCTCGGGGTGCGCGTCGGCGTCGTCGTCACCGACACCTTCGGGCGGCCCTGGCGCGCGGGCCTCACCGACGTGGCGATCGGCGCCGCGGGCGTGCGCGTGCTGGACGACCTGCGCGGCGGCACGGACGCGTACGGCAATCCGCTGAGCGCCACCATCGTCGCCACCGCGGACGAGCTGGCCGCCGCCGGGGACCTCGTCAAGGGCAAGGCGACCGGGCGGCCGGTGGCCGTGGTGCGCGGCCTGCCCCACGTGGTCGCGCAGGACGGGGCCGACGACGAGGGGGCGCGGGCCCTCGTGCGCTCCGCGCGGGGCGACATGTTCCGGCTCGGCACCTCCGAGGCGGTCCGGGAGGCGGTCGCCCAGCGGCGGACCGTACGGACGTTCACCGACCAGCCCGTCGACCCCGGCGCCGTACGCCGGGCCGTGTCCGCCGCCGTGACCGCGCCCGCCCCGCACCACACCACTCCGTGGCGGTTCGTCCTCCTGGAGTCCGAGGAGTCCCGCGTACGGCTGCTCGACGCGATGCGGGACGCATGGATCGCGGACCTGCGGCGGGACGGCAAGAGCGAGGAGGCCGTCGCCAAGCGCGTCCGGCGCGGCGACGTGCTGCGCCACGCGCCGTACCTGGTCGTGCCCTGCCTCGTCATGGACGGCGCGCACACGTACGGGGACGCGCGGCGGGACGGCGCCGAGCGGGAGATGTTCGTGGTCGCGGCGGGCGCGGGCGTGCAGAACCTGCTGGTCGCCCTCGCCGGCGAGCGGCTCGGCTCGGCGTGGGTGTCGTCGACGATGTTCTGCCGTGACGTGGTGCGCGAGGTCCTCCGGCTGCCGGCGGACTGGGACCCGATGGGCGCGGTGGCGGTCGGTCACCCGGCCGAGGAGCCGCGGCCGCGCGCGGAGCGGGACCCGGGGGTGTTCATCGAGGTGCGGTGAAGCGGTGCGGGCGCGGCGCGCGGTCTCGCTAGTCTGGCAACACCTCTACCCACCCCTGGGACTCATCCGTGGCAGGACGTTTCGCTCCGCGGCCCACGCGTACGACGGTGCGCGGGGGCCATGTCGCCGTGCCCGGCGGAGCGGGCGGGTCCGGGGGCATACCGCGGCAGGCGGGTGCGGGTGCCGGGCCGGCGCGGGCGCGGACGTATGTGTCCGACGGGCCGCTGGATCTGGGGCTGGTGCTCGGGCCGCTGCGGCGCGGGCCCGGCGACCCGACGTTCCGGGCGGCGGCCGACGGTTCCGTCTGGCGCGCCAGCCGGACACCGGCCGGCCCGGGAACCCTGCGGGTGCGCGTGTACGGCGGTGAGGTGCGCGGTGAGGCGTGGGGTCCCGGCGCCGAGTGGCTGCTGGAGCGGCTGCCCGAGCTGCTGGGCGCCGCCGACGATCCCGCCGCGTTCGTGCCCCGGCACCGGCTGGTGGCGGTCACTCGGCACCGGCGGCCGGGGCTGCGGCTGACGCGGACCGGGCTGGTGCTGGAGTCGCTGATTCCGTCGGTGCTGGAGCAGAAGGTGACGACCGTGGAGGCGTACCGGGCGTGGCGGTCGCTGGTGCGGAGGTTCGGGGAGCCGGCGCCGGGGCCTGCGGGAGTGGGCGCCGCGGGTGAGCCGCGGATGTTCGTGATGCCGGACGCGCGGACCTGGGCGCTGATCCCGTCCTGGGAGTGGCACCGGGCCGGGGTCGACGACAAGCGGGCCTCGACGATCCTGCGGGCCGTGCGGGTCGCCGCGCGGCTGGAGCAGGCGGTGGGGATGCCGGCGGAGGCCGCGCAGGCGCGGTTGGAGGTCGTGCCGGGGGTGGGGCCGTGGACGTCGGCGGAGGTCGTGCAGCGCAGTCATGGGGCGGCGGACGCGGTGACGGTCGGGGATCTGCATCTGCCGGGGATCGTGGGGTGGGCGCTGGCGGGTGATCGGGGGGCCGATGACGCGGTGATGCTGCGGTTGCTGGAGGCGTATGCGGGGCAGCGGCATCGGGCCGTGCGGTTGATCCTGCTGAGCGGGCGGACTCCGGCGCGCCGGGCCCCCCGCATGCCTGTCGGCGACATCGGCCACTTGTAGCCACCCTGCACCTCAGCTGCCCCGGGGGTGGGTCCCACTTACCCGCGCCAACGGGGTGCCGCTGCGCCCACCCGTGCCGCCCTGGGAGTCCCCCCAGGCCCTTAAGGCACTGGGGGAGGCACGCATGCCCGCGGCTAGGTACGGCTCGATGCCCGCGGCTGCCTGCGGCTGCGAAGCCGCAGGGCTACAACGTGCCCCGTCAGGGACGCGGGGAACCGCGCGACCAGCCACCACACACCCGCAGGCGAACAACAGCCCCGGCCGGGCAGCCCCCCGAAGGGACACGGGGAACTGCGCGACCAGCCACCACACACCCGCAGGCGAACAACAGCCCCGGCCGGGCGGCCCCCGAAGGGGCGCGGGGAACTGCGCGACCAGCCACAACGCGCCCGCAAGCGAACGACAGCCCCGGCCGGGCAGCCCCCCGAAGGGACGCGGGGAACCGCGCGAGCGGCCACCACGCGCCCGCAGGCGAACGGCGGCCCGGGCGGGGCAGTGCCCTGGAGGGGGCGCGGGGGCGCAGCCCACGTGAGTGGGGTTCGGGGCGGGCTACTGGTCCGAGGAGAAGCGGAGGGCTGCCGGGGGGATGTTCGCGTCGCACCAGACCCTCGCACCGGTCCGGAGTTCGTTGTCCGCGCCGACGACCGCGCCGTCGCCGATGACCGTCCCGGTCAGCACGCTGCGTTCGCCGACGCGGGCCCGGCTGCCGATGAGGGAGTCGGTGATGACCGCGCCCGGCTCGATGACCGCGCCCGGCAGGATGGTCGAGCCGAAGACCCGCACGCCCTCGGCGACGAACGCGCCCTCGCCGACCACCGTGCCGCCCGTCAGCTTGGCGTCCGGCGCGACCCGTGCCGTGGGAAGGACGAGCCGGTCGCCGCAGCGGCCCGGGACCGCCGGGGACGGGGCGCGCCCCATGACCAGGTCGGCCGAGCCGCGGACGAACGCGGCCGGGGTGCCGAGGTCCAGCCAGTAGGTGGAGTCGACCATGCCCTGGAGGTGCGCTCCGGCGGAGAGGAGGTCGGGGAAGGTCTCGCGTTCGACCGAGACGGGGCGGCCCGCCGGGATGGTGTCGATGACGGAGCGGCGGAAGACGTACGCCCCCGCGTTGATCTGGTCGGTGACGATCTCCTCCGGCGTCTGCGGCTTCTCCAGGAAGGCGAGGACGCGCCCGGTGTCGTCGGTGGGGACGAGGCCGTACGCCCTCGGGTCGGTCACCTGGGTCAGGTGCAGGGAGACGTCCGCGCCGGTCGAGGCGTGCGTGTGGACGAGCCGGCGGATGTCGAGCCCCGTGAGGATGTCGCCGTTGAAGACGAGGACGGGGTCCTCCGGCCCGGAGTGCAGGCGCCCGGCGACGTTGCGGATGGCGCCGCCGGTGCCGAGGGGCTCGTCCTCGGTGACGTACTCGATGTGCAGGCCGAGCGCGGAGCCGTCGCCGAAGTACGGTTCGAAGACCTCGGCCAGATAGCTCGTCGCGAGGACGATGTGATCCACGCCCGCCGCTCTGGCCCGGGCCAGCTGGTGCGTGAGGAACGGCACGCCGGCCGCCGGGACCATGGGCTTGGGTGTGTGCACCGTGAGCGGACGCAGCCGGGTTCCTTTGCCGCCGACCAGGAGGATCGCTTCTGTCACCTGTCGTCTCTGCTTCCTGCCGGGACCGGCCGAACTTCTCTTTTCGGCCGGCCAGTGTATGCAGACCGTGCGACGGTGCCCCCGTCGGCCGCGCGGCGACCCGAGGGATCGGCACGCGCTTTCACCCGTGCCGCCCTCACTTCGCCTCGCCGCGTCCTCCCCCGACGGCGGTGGACGCGCGCCCCGGCCTCAGCGCCCCTGGTAGCGGGCCGCCGTGGAGCGGGCCGTGCCGAGCTTGGCGTAGAGCCGTTTGCCCGGGCATGACGTGGCGAACCCGTCCCGATGACCGGAGATCACGTTCAGTCGTACGATCTTCCCTTTTGCGTAGAGATTGCCACCCCCCGACGTGAGAGACGTCTTTCCGCGCGGATCGGCTCCATAGAGGCCGAGTTTCCATGCGGCGAGCCGCGCGACGGCCTGCACGACGGCACGGGACGGCTTGGCGGAGCCATAGCTGCCGATCACGGCGATGCCCATGCTGTCGGTGTTGAACCCGCGGGTGTGCGCGCCGTAGACCGCCTTCGCCACTCCTCCGGCCCGGCCCTCGTAGACGGTTCCGCACTTGTCGACGAGGAAGTTGTAGCCGATGTCCCGCCAGCCCATGCTCTTGACGTGGTAGCGGTAGATACCCCGGATGACGGAGGGCGCCTGCGCGCAGGTGTACGTGTTGCCGGTGGCCGTGTGGTGCACGAAGGCCGCCTTGACCCTCTTCGTGTAGACGAAGCCGCCCCTGCGCAGTGACTCGTTCGCGCCCCAGCCGCGGCGCGTCACGATGCGCGGCCGGGGTCCGACGTACGGCTTCGCCCGCAGGCCGCCGCCCTCGCGCCGGGCGAGTTCCCGCTCGGTGGCGCTCTTGCTGAGCGCCGGGATCTCGGTGGCGCCGTACGGGACCAGGTCGGTGTTGGCGGCGGAGGCCGCGACCACCGCGTCGCCGCGGGTGCCGGCGGCGACGCGCGGAGCGCCGGCGGGCGGGCCCGGGAGCGGCGCCCGCTCGCCGGGGTCGACGAGTTGCAGCCGCAGTCCGGCGGGCAGGGGTGAACGCCCGGCTCCGGCACGGCTCCTGTCCGGTCCCTCCGCCGCGGCGGCCCGGACCCGCAGGTCGACGCCGTCCGAATCGCCCACCCACAGCGGTGCCGTGGCGCCGCGCACCAGGCCGGAGGTCCGCTCGGCTGTTCCGGGGTCGGCGCCGTGGTCGTCGTTGTGCGTGTCGATGTCCTGCCAGCCGGACCAGGTGCCGGTCGCGGTGGACCGGGTGCGCACCTGGACCCGGCCGTGCAGGGCGGTGTCCGGGTCGTCCCAGATGACACCGACGAGGGAGAACCGCCGTACGCCCGCGCGGTACAGGCCCTGCTCGGGGGCGGCGCCCAGGACGCGTGCGCGGGAGAGGGGCACGAGGGGCAGCGACCGGGTGCTGCCGGGGAGCGCCGCCGCGTCCGGCTTCTCATGTGCCGTCAGCGCGGCGGTGGTGGTGGTGCGTTCCGCCCGTACGGTCCCGGCGGTCGCGGGCGGCGTCAGCGGCAGCGCGAGAACGGCCGCGCACGTGACGCCGATCGAGGTAGTGAGGAATCCACGCATGCCCATGATCCTGGGCATAGTCGTACAAATCTGTCCATCGGGAGCCGGCCGCGAACTGACGGTCCGTCGGGAAACCGTTCCGCCGAACCGGTGGCCGAGCCACCCGCCGCCCGCCCGGGGCCCGGCGTACCCTTGCGCGGGTGAACGCCACCGACCACACCCCTGCCGACCTGCTGCGATCCGCGCTCGCCGCGGATCCCGGACGCCCCTTGGTGACCTTCTACGACGATGCCACGGGCGAACGCGTCGAACTGTCCGTGGCCACCTTCGCCAATTGGGTGGCCAAGACCGCGAACCTCCTCCAGGGCGAACTGTCCGCCGCACCCGGCGACCGGGTCGCCCTGCTGCTGCCGGCGCACTGGCAGACGGCGGTGTGGCTGCTGGCCTGTTCGTCGGTCGGCGTGATCGCGGACATGGCCGGGGATCCGTCCGTGGCGGACGTCGTCGTCAGCGGCCCGGACGACCTGGAGGCGGCGCGGGCCTGCCGCGGCGAGCGGGTCGCCCTCGCGCTACGGCCGTTGGGCGGGCGCTTCCCGCAGACCCCGGCCGGGTTCGTCGACTACGCGGTGGAAGTGCCGGGCCAGGGTGACCGGTTCGTCCCGTTCGCCCCGGTCGATCCCGAGGAGCCGGCGCTGATCGTCGCCGGGGCGGAGTACAGCGCGGCGGAGGTCGTGGAGCGGGCGGCCTCGGACGCGGGCGCGCTGGGTCTTGCGGGGCCGGGGGCCCGGCTGCTGTCGGGGCTGCCGTACGACACGTGGGAGGGGTTGAGCGCGGGGCTGTTCGCGCCGTTGGCTGTCGGGGGGTCTGTCGTGCTGTGCAGGAACCTGCCGGTGGGAGACGAGGGGGTTGTGGCTCGGCGGATCGAGAGTGAGCGGGTGGGGGTTGTGCGCCGCTAAGGGGGGCCTGGGGCGCGTTGGCCGGTGCGGGTGCGTCGTGGTTGTTCGCGCAGTTCCCCGCGCCCCTGTGGGGTGCCTGGGGCGCGTTGGCCGGTGCGGGTGCGTCGTGGTTGTTCGCGCAGTTCCCCGCGCCCCTGTGAGAGGGGTCTGGGGCGCGTTGGCCGGTGCGGGTGCGTCGTGGTTGTTCGCGCAGTTCCCCGCGCCCCTGTGGGGTGCCTGGGGCGCGTTGGCCGGTGCGGGTGCGTCGTGGTTGTTCGCGCAGTTCCCCGCGCCCCTGTGAGAGGGGTCTGGGGCGCGTTGGCCGGTGCGGGTGCGTCGTGGTTGTTCGCGCAGTTCCCCGCGCCCCTGTGGGGGGTGCCTGGGGCGCGTTGGCCGGTGCGGGTGCGTCGTGGTTGTTCGCGCAGTTCCCCGCGCCCCTGACGGGGCGCGCTGCAGTCACCCGGGTGGAGTAGTAACTATCCGCCTTGCCCCGGTCTCCGGGTGATCGTCGTAGGAGCAGGAACCGAACGCTCGTACGTCGTCGTGAGGGGGCCGCATCGTGGAGGAGGAAGCGCGGCGGCGTCGGCGGCGGCGGCGGTGGGTCAAGGGTGGGGTGCTCGGGGCTGTCATGCTCGTGGCGGGGGGCGCCGGGGTGGGGTGGGCGCTGTATGCCCGGCTCAGCGGCAACATCACCGCCGATGACGCGGCGGCCGCCGAACTCGCCCGGTACGAGCGGGAGCGGCCGACCGCGCTGGTGCGGGGCGCGCAGAACATCCTGTTGATCGGGTCCGACACGCGGGCCGGGGACGGCAACGGCGCGTACGGGCGGGACTCGGGCACCGAGCGGTCCGACACGACGATCCTGCTGCATCTGGCGGCCGACCGGCGCAGCGCCACCGCCGTGTCCATACCCCGGGACCTGATGGTGGCCGTGCCGGGCTGCAGGCGGCCGGACGGCAGCCGCAGTGCGCCCGCGTTCACCATGTTCAACCACGCCTTCGAGACGGGCGGCTCGGCGTGCACGATCCGCACCGTGGAGAAGCTGACCGACATCCGGGTCGACCATCACATGGTGGTCGACTTCAGCGGGTTCAAGGACATGGTGGACGCCGTCGACGGGGTGCGGGTGTGCCTGAAGGAGCCCATCGACGACAAGGCGGCGAAGCTGAAGCTGCCGGCGGGCCCGGTGACGCTCGACGGGGAGCAGGCGCTCGGGTTCGTACGGGCCCGCAAGTCGCTCGGTGACGGCAGCGACACCGAGCGGATGGACCGGCAGCAGATGTTCCTGGCCGCGCTGGTCGACAAGGTGCGCGGCGACGACGTGCTGCTGAACCCGGTGAAGCTGTATCCGGTGCTGGAGGCGGCCACCTCGTCGCTGACCACGGATCCGGAACTGGCAAGTCTGGGCGGTTTGTACCAGTTGGTGCGGGGGCTGCGGAAGATCCCCACCGAACATGTGCAGTTCCTGACGGTGCCGAGGGAGCCGTACGCCGCGAACGCCGACCGCGACCAGTTGGTGGAGGACCGGGCGCGGACGCTGTTCGCGCGGCTGCGCGCGGACCGGCCGGTGGCCGTCGCGAAGGACATTCCGCGCGAAGAGGGGACGAACGGGCCGTCCGACGACCCCTCCCCCGTGCCGGTCTTCCGCGGCAGCACGGCCGCCGGGCGGGCCTGCGGGTAACCCGGGAGCAGTCTTCTCGTAAAACGAGCGCCAAGGCGACGAACCTGTGTTCAGGGGTATGAGAGGGATTGCCCGGTTGTAGGGAGGTGGAATTCGTCACCGGCGTCGCTCTTCCCTGAACTGGCCGGATAGTGTGAGCGGTCCGGTGCACCCGGCCACGAGGTCCTCTCTGCGGTCGAGCACTGTTTCACCGAGAACCGGGCGCCTTTGAGGGGGAAGGCGCCGCGTGCCCCGACGGAGGATCGGACAACCGTGGACGCGCAAGGCCGTGGGCGGGCGGACGAGGTCGACCCCGCAGACCAGTGGGTACGCAATCCGGTCACCGGCGAATACGAACTGCGACTGAGCCCTTCCGCACCGCAGTCACCGGTGCCCGGACCCCGCAGACCGGGTCCCCGGGACAACGCCGGTGTGCCGCGTGCCCGTACGGCACCGCACAGCGGGCACCCGCAGGAGCCGGGCCCGGCGCGCGCCGACGTGCCCGGACCGCGCCGGGCCCGGCGCGGCGGTGAGCCGGAGGTGCCGCCGGGGCGGCGCGGGCACCGGCCGGTGAAGAAGAAGTCGAAGGTCAAGAAGGCACTGCTGTGGACCGGTGGGTCCATGGCGTTCGTGCTGGTCGCCGTCAGCGCGGCGGGCTACCTCTACATCAGGCACCTGAACAACAACATCACGTCCGTCTCCGACGACGGCGCGAGCACCGGTGGCTTCCACAAGGACCAGGCCATCAACATCCTGCTGATGGGCACGGACAAGCGCACCGGCAAGGGCAACGAGGGCTACGGCGACAAGGGCAGCGTCGGCCACGCGGACACCACGATCCTGCTGCACCTCTCCCAGGACCGCACGAACGCGACGGCGCTGAGCATCCCGCGCGACCTGATCGTGAACGTGCCGGACTGCCCGACGACCCAGCCCGACGGATCCACGAAGGTCATCCCCGGCACCCAGAACGTCCGTTTCAACACGAGCCTCGGCCAGGACGGCCGGACGCCGAGCTGCACCGTGCGCACGGTGACCGAGCTGACCGGGATCAGGGCGGACGACTTCATGGTCGCCGACTTCAACGCGGTCAAGACGCTGACCGAGGCCGTCGGAGGCGTCGAGGTGTGTCTGGCCCACAACATCGACGACCCCGACTCGCACCTGAAGCTCTCCAAGGGCACGCACAACATCTCCGGCGACCAGGCGCTGGCGTTCGTGCGCACCCGGCACTCCGTCGGCTTCGGCGGCGACCTGAGCCGGATCACCCTGCAGCAGCAGTTCCTGAGCGCGCTGATGCGCAAGCTGAAGGGCAACTCCACGCTCACCAGCCCCACGAAGATGCTGAAACTGGCCGAGGCGGGCACCAAGGCGCTGACGGTCGACGACAAGCTGGACAGCATCGGCAAGCTGAAGGACCTGGGTCTGGAGCTGGGCAAGCTCAACCCGAAGAACCTGACCTTCACCACGGTGCCGGTCGTGGACAACCCGGCGGAGAAGGTCCACGCGACGGTCGTCCTCAACAACGCGACGGCCCCAGCGGTGTTCGACGCGATCAAGAACGACGTCTCCTTCACCGAGGTGAAGAAGAAGAAAAAGGCGGCCAAGGACGCGGCGGCGGCCCGGCTGAAGGGCTCCAAGGCGCCGGCCTCCGACGTCAGGGTGCGGATCCTCAACGGCGGCGCCGTCGCCGGCAGCGCGCAGCAGACGCTGGAGTGGCTGCAGAACCAGGAGGGCGTCCTGAAGTCGGAGAACTCGGGCAACGCTCCGGCGGAGCTGAGCAGGACCACGCTGGAGTACTCGCCCGACCAGGCGCCCCAGGCGCGCCGGCTGGCCGATCTGATGGGCCTGCCCGGTACGGCACTCAAGCCGGGCAAGAGCGTCATCAACTCCCAGGGGGTGCCGGCGATGACGCTGACCCTGGGCAAGGACTTCAAGGGTGCGGGCGTGTCCCTCACCGCTCCGACGAAGGCGCCGGACGTCGACAAGTCCACTGCGGACAAGGTGAAGTGCGCTTCGTAGGTAACCCAAGGGGCCCCTCGTGCGTCTAAGTGGACGCGGGACGGACCCGTGGTGGGGCGCAAGGTGGGGAGGGCAGCGAGTTTGACGCAGAGCGGTGTGCGGGGGAAGGCTCCTGCGGTCGAGGACACGATGTCGCTCGCGCCGCAGACCTCGGGTCCGTCAGGCGGGTCCGGACGGCACGGCGGCGGACGGCGGCGGGGAGGGCAGAAGACCGAACGCCGGCGGCGCAGACGACGCGTCCTGCGCTGGTCGGCGACCGTGCTGGCGGTGGTCATACTCGGCACGGCCGGCGCCGGATACCTCTACTACCGGCACCTGAACGACAGCATCCGCAAGGGTGAACGTTCCGCCGGTGACTCCAAGGCCCGCAAGACGGCGCCGAACGCGGCCGGCCAGACGCCGCTGAACATCCTGCTGATCGGCTCCGACAGCCGTAACTCCGCGGAGGACCTGAAGCTCGGCGGCTCCAAGGAGAGCGTCGGCGCCCCGCCGCTCGCCGACGTGCAGATGCTCATCCACCTCTCCGCGGACCGCAAGAGCGCCGCCATGGTCTCCGTCCCGCGCGACACCCGGGTGCACATCCCCGAGTGCAAGGACCCGAAGACCGGCAAGGTGTATCCGGCGACGGACGACATCATCAACACCACGCTGGCCCGTGGCGGGGCCGGCTGCACGCTGTCCACCTGGGAGAACCTCACCGGGGTCTACATCGACCACTGGATGACGATCGACTTCTCGGGCGTGGTGCGGATGGCGGACGCCATCGGCGGCGTCGACGTCTGCGTGAAGCAGAACGTGTGGGACCACTCCACCCCGATGGTGCACGGCGGCTCCGGCCTGAAGCTGACGGCCGGCACCCACCAGGTGAAGGGCGAGCAGGCCCTGCAGTGGCTGCGCACCCGGCACGCCTGGGGCAGTGACCTGATGCGCGCCCGCGCACAGCACATGTACCTGAACTCGATGATGCGCAAGCTGAGGAGCCAGAACGTCTTCACCGACACCGGGCATCTGATGGACCTCGCCGAGGCGGCCGTCAAGTCGCTGTCGGTGTCCAAGGAGATCGGCACGGTCAAGAAGCTCTACGACCTGGGCATGGAGCTGAAGTCGGTGCCGTCGAACCGCATCACGTCGGTGACGATGCCGAACGTGCAGGACCCGCTGAACAAGGAACACGTCGTCCCCGACAAGCCCAACGCGGACAAGATGTGGCAGCTGCTCCGCGACGACGTGGCCTTCGACAAGAACGGCAAGAAGTCCGCGGCGAAGGACGACGGCAAGTCCAAGGACGAGCCTGCCAAGAAGCCGTCGACCGACGCGGCCCGGCTGGGCGTGCTGGTGCAGAACGCCACCCAGACCTCCACCGACGCGGCGGTGCCGCACCGGGCCGGGTCGATCGCCGATCTGCTCGCGCAGCAGGGCTACACCCGGGCGACCTCCGACACCTCGGAGACGCTGTCGGAGGACCAGACGGTCGTCCAGTACCCGAGCGCGGAGCTGGAGGGCGACGCGCAGGCCGTGGCGAAGTCCCTGGGCATCCCGATGAGTTCGGTGAAGAAGTCGACCGGCGTCTCCGGCGTCACGGTCGTCGTCGGCTCGGACTGGCGGACCGGGAACACCTACCCCAAGCAGGCCCCGCCGAAGGCCGGTGACCTGCCGAGCAACTCGGACGCGATCAACGGCGGCGACACCTCGCAGTGCATGGACGTGTACGGGCCCTACCGCTGGTAGCGGCCGGGGTTTTGCAGGAAGGCGCCCTCCGGGGCGCCTTCTTGTTTATGTTGGTCGCGTCCTGAACAGCGAACAGCGCGCACGCCGAGGAGAGCAGACGTCATGGCGGATGACACCACAGCAGCGGGGGACGAGGGCATCGCGCGGGTGGCGCGGCTGCGGACCGATGTGTCGCACTCGGCGCGGATCTGGAACTACTGGCTGGGCGGCAAGGACCACTACCCGGTGGACGAGGAGGTCGGGGACCAGATCCTCGGCTTCGTGCCGGCGCTCCCCCGCTCGGCCGTCGCCGACCGGGCGTTCCTGTCCCGTGCCGTACGGCATCTCGCCGGGCAGGAGGGGATCCGGCAGTTCCTGGACATCGGCACCGGGCTGCCGACCGCCGACAACACGCACGAGGTCGCCCAGCGCGTCGACCCCTCCTGCCGGATCGTCTACGTCGACAACGACCCGCTGGTCCTCACCCACGCACACGCCCTGCTCACCAGCACCCGCGAAGGCGGCACCGACTACATCGAGGCCGACGTCCAGGACCCCGAGAAGATCATCCGGGGCGCGGCCGAGACGCTGGACTTCGACCGGCCGGTGGCCATCACCATGCTGGGCATCCTCAACTTCGTGATGGACACCGACGAGGCCGTCTCCATCGTGCACCGGCTGCTGGACGCCGTGCCCGCCGGCAGCCACCTGGTGATCTCCCACCCCACGACCGAGGTCGACGGCGAGGCCATGACGCAGGCCGTGGAGTACTGGAACAGCCAGGGCTCGGCCCTGATGACGCTGCGCAGCCGCGCCGACCTGAGCCGCCTCTTCGACCGGGTCGACCTGCTGGAGCCCGGCCTCGTCTCCTGCTCCCGCTGGCGCCCCGAGCCGGGCACCGCCGAGCCGGTGGAGGTCACCCACTTCGGCGGGGTGGGCAGGAAGGGGTAGCGCTCCGCTGGAGAGGGGGCGTGGATGCCGTCGGGTCAGCTGCGACGCCGTCGTGGCTGGGCGCGCCCACACGGCGGAGACACAGGTGAATACAGCCCCGCGCCCCTGCGGGGCGCACCGACGTCCCGCTAAGGCAAGCTGCTGCCATGACGATCATGGATGCGACCGAGGCCTTCGACTCCGCCGAGCGGGCCATGTGGGACGGGCGGGCGCGGGTGTACGCCGACAGCTTCGCCCTGTTGTGCGCGCACCCGGTGCCGGAATTGCTCGACGCCGCCCGGGTGTCCGCCGGTACCCGGGTCCTGGACGTCGGCACGGGCCCGGGGACGGCCGCCCTGGCCGCTCTGGAGCGGGGTGCGCGGGTACGGGCCGTGGACGCCGACCCCGGGATGGTCGCGGCCGCCCAGGCGCGGGGCGTGCCGGCCGAGGTCGCCGTGCTGCCCCGACTGCCCTTCGCGGACGGTGAGTTCGACGCCGTCATCGCCAACTTCGTGCTCAACCACGTCGGCCGGCCCCGCGCCGCGCTCGCCGAGCTGCGGCGGGTGCTGCGGCCCGGTGGGCGGCTCGCGCTCACCCTGTGGAGCGGCCGGCGCGGGGCCGGGCAGGACCTGCTCGGGCGGGCCTGCGCGGCGGGCGGTGCCGTACCGCCGTCGTACCTGCCGAAGCTGGCGGCGGACGAGGACTTCCCGCGGACGACGGCCGGGCTCGCGGACCTGCTCACCGGGGCCGGGTTCACCGGTGCCGAGGCCGTCGAGTCGGCCTGGGACCACCGGACGACCGTCGAGGAGTGGTGGGGCGGCGCGACCGGCGGGGTCGCCACCGTCGGGCTGGTCGTGACCTCGCAGGACGCGGAGACGGTCGTACGGATCCGGCGGGAGTACGAGCGGCTGTGCGCCGAGTTCACCGCCGGGGACCGCGAAGGGGAAGGCGACGGGGACCGCGACGGGGACGCCGATGGGGAAGGGCGCCTGGCCCTTCCCCATGTGGCACTGCTCGGCTCGGCGACCGCCTGAACCCGAGGCGGCCCGAGCGTTCTCAGTTGCCGCTGACCGTGACCTTCTGGTCGTTCTTCAGCTCGTCCACCAGCGTCTTGACCTTGGCCTTGTCCCAGACCAGGTTGCCGCCCGTGGAGCCGGAGATCGGCATGTTCATCGAGGTGCCGCCACCGCTGTTGACGTTCTTCATGGCCCAGAACATCGACGCCAGGTCCCACAGGGACATGTCCTTGTCGACGATCAGGGAGTCCAGGCCGGCGCCCATGGTCGGGTAGAACGTGAAGGGGTTCAGGAGCGTCGACGGGGTCGCCACCTGGTGGGCGAGGGCCGCGAGGAACTTCTGCTGGTTCTTCGTCCGCTGCAGGTCGGACGCCGCGAAGGCGTGCCGGGTGCGGACGAAGGCCAGGGCCTGCTCGCCGTTCAGGGTCTGCTTGCCGGCCTTGAAGTCGGCACCGGAGTAGGAGTCCTTGAAGCCCTTGTCGATGGTGAGGGTCACACCGCCGACCGCGTCCACGATCTTCGCGAAGCCCTGGAAGCCGATCTCCACGTAGTGGTCGATGTGCAGACCGGTGTTGAACTCGATGGTGCGCACCAGGAGGGTCGGACCGTCCTCGGCGTACGCCGCGTTCAGCTTCGTGTGCCGGCCGGTGTCCGGGTAGACCTTCCCGGACTGCGAGCCCTTGTACGACGGGATCTCCACGTTCGAGTCACGCGGCAGCGAGATCAGCGTGTCCCCGTTGTCGCCGACGTGCAGGATCATCATCGAGTCGGTGCGCTTGCCCTCGGCGGAGCCCGTGTGCAGCTTCTTCTCGTCCGCCTTGGTCATGCCCTCGCGGCTGTCCGAGCCGACGATCAGGTAGTTCGTGCCCTGACCCGTCTCCGGCCGGTCGATGACCTTGGAGAGGTCGACCTCGCGGCGCAGCTTGGAGTCGGCCCAGAAATAGGTCGCCACCGATGTGACGATCAGCACGGTCACCAGCGTGAGGGCGGTCCACTTGATCCGCCGCCGCCAGTTCGGCGCGGGCCGGGCCGACCGGACGGGGGCGCCGGCCGGGCCGTCACCGCCATGACCGCCGTGCCCGTGACCGCCGTAGACCTGGCCGGTGTTGTAGCCGCTGTCGTACTCGCCGTAACCGTCGTCGTAGCCCTGGCCGTCGACGTACGACGGCTGCTGCGGGACGCCGGCGCCGTACGGCGGCGCCGACGGACCGGGGTTGCCGTACGAGCGCTGCCCGGGCGGCACCGGGCCGCGCCGCGGCACCTGGCGCATCACGCGGGCGCCCTCCGGCTGCTCGCCTGCGCTGCCGTGTCCGTAGCGGGAGCGGGAGCCGCGGTTGTCGTCGGACCATCCCTCGGGCCAGTCATTCATGCGCCCCAGTGTGCAGGGCGCTGGTATGTGCCTTACAAGAGCTGTCGGAAAATCAGGGCGGTGCTGTTGCGAACCCGACACAAATTCCGCGAATGTCGCTTCGGCATAAGGTGGGGGTCATGACAGACCAGGCCACGGATCCGGTGGCGGACACGGACTCGGACATCCCGGGCAAGCCCACGTCCGCGTCCCGCACCACGCTCAGCCACATCATGACCCACAACGACACCAACCTGCTGGGGACGGTGCACGGCGGGGTGATCATGAAGCTGGTCGACGACGCGGCGGGGGCCGTGGCCGGGCGGCACTCCGGCGGTCCCGCCGTCACCGCGTCCATGGACGAGATGGCCTTCCTGGAGCCGGTGCGCGTCGGTGACCTGGTCCATGTGAAGGCACAGGTCAACTGGACCGGCCGCACCTCGATGGAGGTCGGTGTCCGGGTCCTGGCCGAGCGCTGGAACGAGTCCTCCCCGCCCACCCAGGTCGGCTCGGCCTACCTGGTGTTCGCGGCCGTCGACGCGGACGGGAAGCCGCGCCGGGTGCCGCCGGTGGTCCCGGAGACCGACCGCGACCGGCGCCGGTACCAGGAGGCCCAGATCCGCCGCACCCACCGGCTGGCGCGCCGCCGCGAAATTCGCGAGCTGCGGGAGCAGAGGGTGGCCGAAGGGTTCGAGGACTGACGCTTCGCTTTGTCACGCCGGTTCACCGGTGCGCCCCCAAGGGGCGCGGGGCTGTGTCTGACGTGCGGCTCCGCCGCGTGGGCGCGACAAGCCACAACGCACCCGCACCAGACCCACTACGTACCGGAGCACAGCTCCTCGTCCCCCCGCACCACACTGGGACTCGGCTCCGGCTCGGCCGGGTTCGCGACCCGCACCTTGCGCACCGCCGTGAAGTCGGCGCCCGCCGTGACCTTCAGCACGGCCCCCAGCCCCGGCACCGCCCGCAGCTCGCTGCCCGGCAGGGCCGCCGCGAGGGAGCGGGCCGAGCGGTCCCAGCGGGGGTCGTAGGAGACGACCGTGCGCTTGACGGCGTGGTCGGCCGCCGCCACCGGCAGTCGGGTGGTGGCGAATCCGGCCGCCGCCAGCGCCGCGTCGACGCGCTTGCCGAGGCCGCTCGTGGCCGTGCCGTTCTCCACCTGCACCTTGATCTGGTGCGGGTCCACCTCCACCGGCGCCGGTGCGGGCGCGCTCTTCGGGCGGTCGGTGGTGAGCGGTTTGTCGTCGCGCAGGGACTGGAACAGCTTGTCGGCGGCCGGCTGGTTCCACTTCAGGGTCGAACCGATGCCCTTGACGGGGAAGTTCATCTGGCCGATGGGCACGGTGGTGAACTCGGAGGAGGAGGGCGAGAAGTTGCGCATCGCCCGCCCGAGGTCGAGCAGTTCATCGGCACCGAAGCCCTCGTCCGCGCGGACCGAGCCGAGCACCGCCCGGGTGACGTCCCGGAACTTGATCGGGTTCAGCAGGACACCGGAGGAGGTGGCCCGGCCGATCAGCGCGGCCAGGAACTTCTGCTGCCGCTTCATCCGGCCCAGGTCGCTGGCCGCGTCCAGGTGCCGGGAGCGTACGTACTGCAGGGCCTGTCCGCCCATCAGGGTGTGCGTGCCGGCCGTCAGGTCGAGGCCGGTGTAGGAGTCCTTCAAAGGCGTCGGCGTGCAGATGGTGACCCCGCCGAGGACGTCGACGGTCTTCATGAAGCTGGTGAAGTCGACCTCCAGGTAGTGGTCGATCTTCAGGTGGGTCATGCCCTCGACGGTGCGCACGGTCAGCTGGGGGCCGCCCTCCGCGTATGCCGCGTTCAGCTTGAGCGGGTGCGGGCCGTGCCGCTGTCCGGAGTTCAGGTCGACGTGCGCGGGCACCTCGACGTAGGAATCGCGGGGCAGGCTGACCACGGTGGCCCGGTTCCGGTCCTCCGAGATGTGCACGATCATGATCGTGTCGGTGCAGTGGCAGGGCGCCCCGCCGAGGTGGTACGCCTGCCGCTGCTGCTCGCTGATCTTGTCGCGCCCGTCCGTGCCGACCAGCAGGATGTTCATGCCGTGGCCGGCGCGCGGGCGGTTCTTCATGTCCTTGAAGGCGTCGACCCGGGCAATCCCCGCGTCCAGGCTGCTGACGACCGCGTGCCCGATCCCGGCGGCCGCGAGCACCACCACGGACAGCGTGGTCGCCGCGCGCATCGCCCAGCGCGGCCGTCGGCGCCGGACGGGGGGTGCCGGCGGTCTGGGCACGCGGCGGGCGGGCTGCGGACGGCGCTGTGGCCGGGCAGGGGACCGTGGCGGGCTGGGCAAGGGACACCTCCAGGCGACGGCCGTACGTGGGATCGTGAGCACCGTAGGCCGATACGATCCTCATCCCGCGTTCACGCCCCGGTGGCGCGCATAGCTGTCCCCCGTTCGCGGTAACGTGAGCCCCCTATGAACGCCAAGCCCGACGTGCGGCTCCCCGCTGTGTCCGTGATCATGCCCGTCCTCAACGAGGAACGGCATCTGCGCGGGGCCGTCCAAGCGATCCTCGCGCAGGAGTACGCCGGCGAGATGGAGGTCGTGATCGCCCTCGGTCCGTCCACGGACCGCACGGACGAGATCGCCGCCGAGCTCGTGTCCGACGATCCGCGCGTCCACACGGTCCCGAATCCGACCGGGCGCACTCCGGCCGCCCTGAACGCCGCGATCAAGGCGTCCCGGCATCCGGTCGTCGTCCGCGTCGACGGCCACGGCATCCTCTCGCCGAACTACATCGCGACGGCGGTACGGCTGCTGGAGGAGACCGGCGCGCAGAACGTCGGCGGCGTCATGCACGCCGAGGGCGAGAACGCCTGGGAGGACGCCGTCGCGGCCGCGATGACGTCGAAGATCGGCGTGGGCAACGCGGCCTTCCACACGGGCGGCCAGGCGGGCCCGGCCGAGACGGTCTACCTCGGCGTCTTCCGCCGCGAGGCCCTGGAACGGCAGGGCGGCTACAACGAGGAGTTCATCCGCGCCCAGGACTGGGAGCTGAACTTCCGCATCCGTGAGGCGGGCGGCCTGATCTGGTTCTCGCCCGAGCTGAGGGTGTCGTACCGCCCGCGGCCGAGCGTGAAGGCGCTCGCCAAGCAGTACAAGGACTACGGCCGCTGGCGCCACGTCGTCGCCCGCTACCACTCCGGCTCGATCAACCTGCGCTACCTCGCCCCGCCCACGGCGGTCTGCGCGATAGCCGCGGGCCTGGTGGCGGGCGCGGCCCTGACCCCGTGGGCCCTCGTCGTCCCGGGCGGCTACCTCGCGGCGATCGCCGCGGGCTCCCTCCCGGCGGGCAGGGGGCTGCCGCTGAAGGCCCGTCTCCAGATCCCCGTTGCCCTGGCCACGATGCACATGTCCTGGGGCTACGGCTTCCTGACCAGCCCGAAGGCCCTGGCCCGCAAGGTCATCGCCTCCCGCCGCCCGGCGGTGGTGGCGGAAGAAGAGCCGCTGGCGCGGGACTGAACCACCCGCACCACCCCGGACGTACGGC
This sequence comes from Streptomyces sp. L2, assembly GCF_004124325.1. Classification (NCBI taxonomy): domain Bacteria; kingdom Bacillati; phylum Actinomycetota; class Actinomycetes; order Kitasatosporales; family Streptomycetaceae; genus Streptomyces; species Streptomyces sp. L2. The sequence continues at coordinate 4,809,397 of NZ_QBDT01000001.1, read as the reverse complement.
GGTGCCGGCACCCCTAGGGGATGCCGGCACCGCCGCGTTCACGCCCTACGGCAGGTTGCGGGCCATCACGATCCGCTGGACTTGGTTCGTGCCCTCATAAATCTGCGTGATCTTGGCATCGCGCATCATGCGCTCCACCGGGTAGTCGCGGGTGTAGCCGTAACCGCCGAGGAGCTGGACGGCGTCGGTGGTGACCTCCATGGCGACGTCGGAGGCGAAGCACTTGGCGGCGGCGCCCTGGAAGGTGAGGTCCTTGTCGCCGCGCTCGGACTTGGCGGCGGCCGCGTAGGTCAGCTGGCGGGCGGCCTCGATCTTCATGGCCATGTCGGCGAGCATGAACTGGATGCCCTGGAAGTCGGCGATCGGCTTGCCGAACTGCTTGCGCTCCTGGACGTAGCCCTTGGCGTAGTCGAGGGCGCCCTGGGCGACGCCGAGGGCCTGGGCGGCGATGGTGATGCGGGTGTGGTCCAGGGTCTTCATCGCCGTGGCGAAGCCGGTGCCCTCCTCGCCGATCATGCGGTCGGCGGGGATGCGGACGTTGTCGAAGTAGACCTCGCGGGTCGGGGAGCCCTTGATGCCGAGCTTCTTCTCGGGCGCGCCGAAGGAGACGCCCTCGTCGGACTTCTCGACGACGAACGCCGAGATGCCCTTGGAGCGCTTGGTGGGGTCGGTGACCGCCATCACCGTGTAGTACTCGGAGACGCCCGCGTTGGTGATCCAGCGCTTCACGCCGTTGAGGACGTAGTGGTCGCCGTCGCGGACCGCCTTCGTCTTCATGCCGGCCGCGTCCGAGCCGGCGTCCGGCTCGGAGAGGCAGTACGAGAACATCGCCTCGCCCTGGGCGAGCGGGGTCAGGTACTTCTTCTTGATGTCCTCGCCGCCGGAGAGGATCACGGGGAGCGAGCCCAGCTTGTTCACGGCCGGGATGAGGGAGGAGGACACGCAGGCGCGGGCCACCTCCTCGATCACGATGACCGTGGCGAGGGCGTCGGCGCCGGCGCCGCCGTACTCCTCGGGGACGTGCACGGCGTGCAGGTCGTTCGCGACCAGGGCGTCGAGCGCCTCCTGCGGGAAGCGGGCCTCTTCGTCCACCGCTGCCGCGAACGGCGCGATCTTCGCCTCGACCAGCGAGCGGACGGCGTCACGGAGCATGTCGTGCTCCTCGGACGGGCGGTACAGGTCGAAGTCAGCCGATCCGGCCAAGGTCTCTCACGCTCCAAAGACGCAGTGACGCTAATTACCGTTAAGTAACCCAATTTTAAAACGTCGGCCGGGACCCGCCTACGTGACCTTGACGACAGCGGGAAAACTGCCCGGCCCACGGCCCGACTATGCTCAGGCACCGCATCACCGACGTCACCGAGGGGGAGCACCCATGAGCCTCAAGATCACCGTGATCGGCACCGGTTACCTCGGCGCCACGCACGCCGCGGCCATGGCCGAGCTCGGTTTCGAGGTGCTGGGCCTGGACGTCGTGCCCGAGAAGATCGCGATGCTGGAGCGCGGCGAGACCCCCATGTACGAGCCGGGGCTCGACGAGCTGCTGCGCCGGCACGTGGCCGGGATCGAGGGTTCCTCCGGGCGGCTTCGGTTCACCACCGACTGGGCCGAGGTGGCGGAGTTCGGCGATGTGCACTTCGTGTGCGTGAACACCCCGCAGAAGCACGGCGAGTACGCGTGCGACATGTCGTACGTCGACTCCGCCATCGCCTCGCTCGCCCCGCACCTGACGGGTCCCGCGCTGGTCGTCGGCAAGTCGACCGTGCCCGTCGGGTCGGCGGACCGGCTCGCCGCCTACCTCGCCGAGCACGCGCCGGCCGGCGCCGACGCCGAGCTGGCCTGGAACCCGGAGTTCCTGCGGGAGGGCTTCGCCGTCGAGGACACGCTGCACCCGGACCGGATCGTGGTCGGCGTGCGCGGCGAGCGGGCCGAGAAGCTGCTGCGGGAGGTGTACGCGACCCCGGTCGGCGAGGGCACGCCGTTCGTGGTGACCGACTTCCCGACGGCCGAGCTGGTGAAGACGGCCGCGAACTCCTTCCTGGCGACCAAGATCTCGTTCATCAACGCGATGGCGGAGGTGTGCGAGGCGGCCGGCGGTGACGTGGCGAAGCTGGCCGAGGCCATCGGCTACGACGACCGGATCGGGCGGAAGTTCCTGCGCGCCGGGATCGGGTTCGGCGGTGGCTGTCTGCCCAAGGACATCCGGGCCTTCATGGCGCGCGCCGGTGAGCTGGGCGCGGACCAGGCGCTGACGTTCCTGCGGGAGATCGACTCCATCAACATGCGCCGGCGCGGGCAGATGGTCGAGATGGCGCGGGAGGCGCTGGGCGGCGGTTCGTTCCTGGGCAAGCGGGTCGCGGTGCTCGGCGCCACCTTCAAGCCGGACTCGGACGACGTCCGGGACTCGCCCGCGCTGAACGTGGCCGGTCAGATCCACCTCCAGGGCGGTCAGGTGACCGTGTACGACCCGAAGGGCATGGAGAACGCCAGGCGGCTGTTCCCGACGCTGGGGTACGCCGACTCGGCGCGGGAGGCGGTCCGGGGTGCCGACGTGGTCCTGCACCTGACCGAGTGGCGGGAGTTCCGTGAGCTGGACCCGGCCGCGCTGGGCGAGGTCGCGTCGGTACGGTTGATGCTGGACGGGCGCAACGCGCTGGACCCGGAGCTGTGGCGGCGGGCGGGGTGGACGTACCGGGCGATGGGGCGGCCGACGGCCTGACCCGTTTCCCTCACCGGCACTCGGAAGGACGCCGGTTCGGCCGAGGCTCAGTCGGCCGAACCGGCGTCTTTCCGCATTCTGCACCACGGACACATCCGTGGCCGATGAACGCCCGTGGGGTTTACGTCTCCTTGGTCCTGCTGGACTGCTCGGGCTGCCCGGGCTGACCGGCCTGCCTGGGCTCCTTGGCCCGGTAGCGGCGCATCTTGGCGCGGGCCCCGCACACCTGCATGGAGCACCAGCGGCCGCGTCCGGCGGGGCTGCGGTCGTAGTACGCCCAGTGGCAGGTGGGGGACTCGCAGGCCTTGAGCCGGGTCCACGTGCCGGCCACGAGCGCCTCGGCGACGGCTGCGGCGATCCGGGCCGGCAGAGGCTCGGGGTCGGCCGGGGCGAGGGCCGCGGAGCCGTCCGCCGGATCGACGGTGACGTGCAGCGGGACGCGGGCGAGCAGGTCCCCGAGGGGGGTGACCGCGCGGTGCGGCGGGTGCCCGGCGTGCGCCAGCAGGGTCGCGCGCAGGGACTCGCGCAGTTCCCGTGCCTCTTCCAGCCGCTCCGGATCGTCGGTGAGCCCGAGGCGGGCCCTGCATTCCGCGGTGTCCAGCGCGTCCGCTCCCGAGGCGAAGTCCACGGTGTTCAGCAGGGACTCGACCAGGGCCAGGCCTCCCGGCGCGGGCGCTCTCTCACTCATGTCCGCACCGTACCTCCCGTATATCGGTTGCCAGGGTAACCACCTATGGGGCAGCATGCGGTAACGGTTACCGGTAGTCCTCATCTGAGGGTAACTCCGGCTTCGCAGTGTTCTCCGAGGAGGAAGTCATGGCTCTGGCCACGATGGATGTCGTCGTCCTGGACTGCCCCGACCCGCGCGCGCTCGCCGGGTTCTACGCCGAGGTGCTGGGCGGCAGCGTCGAGGGGGACGGGGAGTGGGTGGACCTGAAGCTGCCGGGCGGCACCTCGCTGGCCTTCCAGCAGGCACCGGGGTTCGTGCCGCCGAGCTGGCCCGCGCCGGACGCCTCGCAGCAGTTCCACCTGGACCTGAAGGTGCAGGACCTGGACGCGGCCGAGAAGGGGGTACTGGAACGTGGGGCGCGTCCGCTGGACACCGAGGACCGTTCGCGGAACTGGCGTGTGTACGCCGACCCCGCGGGGCACCCCTTCTGTCTCTGCGCCTGCTGAACAGACCGGGAGGACACCATGGCGTCCGTCGCTCGACTCCGTTCCGTCGTACTCGACTGCCCCGACCCGCACGCACTCGCCGCGTTCTACTCGGCGGTGGCGGGCGGCACCCCGGAGGCCGAGGACGACGACTGGGTGGTCCTCCAGGTCCCGGACGGCCCCCGGCTCGCCTTCCAGCGGGCCGAGGGCCACACCCCGCCCCAGTGGCCGCACGCCGACCACGACTCCCAGCAGTTCCACCTCGACTTCGACGCCGGCCCCACCTGGGCCGACATCGACACCGCCCACGAACGCGTCCTCGCCCTCGGCGCCCGCCCCCTGGACCTCACCGACCGCGAGAAAAAGGACTTCCAGGTCTACGCGGACCCGGCGGGCCACCCGTTCTGCCTGTGCAGGATCGAGGGGTAACTCTCCATCGACGTCCAGGGGCGCCCCACCCTCAACGGCGTGCCCGGCTCGCCTTCGCGACGAAATCCGCCGCCCGCAAAACCCTCTGCACATTCCCCCAGGCCAACAGGGACACCTCCGTATCGGACCACCCCCGCCGGACCAGCTCGGCGATGAGGTGGGGATATCGGGAGGTGTCGGCCAGCCCCTGCGGATGCGCCGCCCCGCAGTCGTACATACCGGCCAGCCCCACACACTCGGCCCCCGCCACCGCCCGCACACGGTCGAGGTGATCGGCGACGTCCCGCACCGTCGGCCCGGTCTGTTCCGCGCTCAGCGGCACCATGCACAGCCCCTTGGCCTCCCCCAGTGCGGCCAGCAGGTCGTCGGTCAGGTTGGCGGGGTGCGGCCGCAGCGCGCGGGCGGCGGAGCGGGTGCACAGCACCGGCGTCCTGGACAGGACGGTGACCCGCCGGACGACGGCCTCACCGGCGCCGGAGAGGTCGGCGAGCACGCCGAGCCGGTTCATCTCGCGCACGACCTCCTCGCCGAACCGGGTCAGCCCGGCCTCACCGGCCCAGGGGGTGCCGGTGAGGGTGAGGAGGCGTACGCCGAGGGCGTGCAGGATGCGCAGGATGCCGAGGGAGCCGTCGAGCACGGCGGCCTGGGCGGGGCCGAGGACGACGGCGACCCGGCCGCAGTGGTGGGCGTCGATGACCTGCCCGGCGGTGCGTGCCAGGCGCAGCCCCTCCGGGTGGGCGGCGATCACGGTGCGGGCGAGGTCGAGCTGTTCCAGGGCGGCGGCCACCGCCCGGTCGCCGGCGAGGTCCTCGGGCAGGTGCAGGGACCAGAACAGGGCGCCGACGTGGCCCTCGCGGAGCCGGGGCAGGTCGGTGGCGACGGCACTCTCGCCGAGTTCGAGGTCGTACCAGGGCAGGTGGCGCAGCGCCCGGGGCAGTGCGTTGTGGCCGTCGGCGACGGGATGGGAGGCGAGCAGGGCGCGGGCGCGTTCCAGGGCTTCGCCCTCGGGGAAGCGCGGCTCCTCGGGAAGGTACGGCTCCTCGGGGAATGGGTCGTCCGGCAGTCCGCCGGCCGCCGCGACCTCGGTCGTGGCGGGCGGGTCGTCCTGGAGGTCGGCCATGGCGGGCTCCGTACGTCGTCTGCTGCTACGGCGTCATCTCTGCGGGTGGCGTACGGCCACCGTCGCACGGAGCGAAGGGGGACTTCCTGGTGAGTGGGGCGTTCGGGGGTACGGCGCCCGGCCCGGCCCGTACCCCCCTCGGCGCCTCGCCGGTTCAGCCGTCCAGTGCGTCGATCGTCGCGTTGGACGGGGCGTGCCGTGCCTGGAGGTCGCGGGCGGTGTCCTCGGCGGCACCCAGGACGCGTACCGCGTTCTGCCAGGTCAGCTTGGCCAGGTCGGGCTTGGACCAGCCGCGGTCCAGCAGTTCGGCGATCAGGTTGGGGTAGCCGGAGACGTCGTTCAGGCCGTCCGGGGTGAACGCGGTGCCGTCGTAGTCGCCGCCGATGCCGAGGTGGTCGATGCCGGCGACCTCGCGCATGTGGTCGAGGTGGTCGGCGACCGTCGCGGTGGTGGCGACCGGGCGCGGAGTGTGCTCCTCGAAGGCGCGGTGGACCTTCATCGCCTCCTCGGTGGTGTCGAGGTGGTGGAAGCCGTGGGCGCGCATGTTCTCGTCGGCCGCTGCCGTCCAGTCGACGGCGGCCTGGAGCACGAACTTCGGCACGAAGGTGACCATGGCGACGCCGCCGTTGGCGGGGAGGCGTTCGAGGACGTCGTCCGGGATGTTGCGGGGGTGGTCGCAGACGGCCCGGGCGGAGGAGTGGGAGAAGATCACCGGCGCGACGGAGGTGTCGAGCGCGTCCCGCATGGTCGTCGCCGCCACGTGGGAGAGGTCGACGAGCATGCCGAGCCGGTTCATCTCGCGGACGACCTCGCGGCCGAACGCCGACAGGCCGCCGACGTTCGGTTCGTCGGTCGCGGAGTCCGCCCAGGCCACGTTGTCGTTGTGGGTGAGCGTCATGTAGCGCACGCCGAGCCCGTACAACCCGCGGAGCGTGCCGAGGGAGCCCGCGATCGAGTGGCCGCCCTCGGCGCCCATGAGGGAGGCGATGCGGCCCTCGGCGCGGGCCGACTCCATGTCGGCGGCCGTGAGCGCGGGCGCCAGGTGCTCGGGGTAGCGGGCGAGCAACTGCCGTACGCAGTCGATCTGTTCCAGAGTGGCGGGGACCGCGTCGGGCAGGTCGGAGCGGACGTACACCGACCAGTACTGCGCGCCGACGCCGCCCTCGCGCAGGCGGGGCAGGTCGGTGTGCAGGTGGGCGCCCTGGTCGCCGGCGATGTCGCGGGCGGCGAGGTCGTAGCGGACCTGCTCGCGCAGCGCGTACGGCAGGTCGTTGTGGCCGTCGACGACGGGGAACTCGCGCAGCAGGGCGCGGGCGTCTTCGAGGGAGGTCACGGGCCTCACTTCCCGAAGCCGAAGCCGCCGGCGCCCTCGACCTTGGAGCGCAGCCGCTTGCCCTTCTCGGTGGCCTGGTCGTTCAGCTCCTGCTGGAAGTCCCGCATGCGGTGCAGCAGGTCCTCGTCGTGCGTGGCGAGGATGCGGGCGGCGAGCAGGCCGGCGTTGCGGGCGCCGGCGACGGAGACGGTGGCGACGGGGACACCGGCCGGCATCTGCACGATCGACAGCAGGGAGTCCATGCCGTCGAGGTACTTCAGGGGCACCGGGACGCCGATGACGGGCAGCGGGGTGACGGAGGCGAGCATGCCCGGCAGGTGGGCGGCGCCGCCGGCGCCGGCGATGATCGCCTTCAGTCCGCGGTCGGCCGCGTGCTCACCGTAGGCGATCATCTCGCGCGGCATGCGGTGCGCGGAGACGACGTCGACCTCGTACGCGATCTCGAACTCGTCGAGCGCCTTGGCGGCGGCCTCCATGACGGGCCAGTCGGAGTCCGACCCCATGACGATGCCAACTAGGGGGCTCATTCGGTGATCGTGCCTCTCAGGTATGCGGCTGCGTGACGGGCGCGTTCCAGCACGTCGTCCAGGTCGTCGCCGTAGGTGTTGACGTGTCCGACCTTGCGGCCCGGCTTCACGTCCTTGCCGTACATGTGGATCTTGAGCTTGGGGTCGCGGGCCATGCAGTGCAAGTACGCGGAGTACATGTCCGGGAAGTCGCCGCCGAGGACGTTGACCATGACGGTCCACTTCGCGCGCGGGCGGGGGTCGCCGAGGGGCAGGTCGAGGACCGCGCGCAGGTGGTTGGCGAACTGCGAGGTGATCGCGCCGTCCATCGACCAGTGGCCCGAGTTGTGCGGGCGCATCGCCAGTTCGTTGACGAGGATGCGGCCGTCGCGGGTCTGGAACAGCTCGACGGCGAGGTGTCCGACGACGCCGAGTTCCTTGGCGATGGTCAGGGCCATCTCCTCGGCGCGCAGGGCGAGGTCCTCGTCCAGGCCGGGCGCCGGGGCTATGACCGTGTCGCAGACGCCGTCGACCTGCTGCGATTCGACGACCGGGTAGGCGACGGCCTGGCCGTGCGGGGAGCGGACGACGTTGGCGGCGAGCTCGCGGACGTAGTCGACCTTCTCCTCGGCGAGCACGGGGACGCCCGCGCGGAACGGATCGGCGGCCTCCTCGGCGGAGTCGACGACCCACACGCCCTTGCCGTCGTAGCCGCCGCGCACGGTCTTCAGGACGACGGGGAAGCCCTCGCCCTCCGCCGCGAACGCCGCCACGTCCTCGGGATCGCTCACGATCCGGTGCCGTGGGCAGGGCACGCCGATCGCGTCGAGCCGCGCCCGCATCAAGCCCTTGTCCTGGGCGTGCACGAGTGCGTCGGGACCGGGGCGCACGGGAATGCCGTCCGCCTCCAGCGCCCGAAGGTGCTCGGTGGGTACATGTTCGTGATCGAAGGTGATCACATCGCACCCGCGCGCGAACTCACGCAGCGTGTCCAGGTCGCGATAGTCGCCGATGACGACATCGCTGACGACCTGCGCCGCGGAATCCTGAGGGGTGTCACTGAGAAGCTTGAACCTGATGCCCAGCGGGATGCCCGACTCGTGTGTCATACGAGCGAGCTGGCCACCGCCGATCATGCCGACTACCGGGAACGTCACACACCCAGGGTATCGGCCGCGCCGACCGGGTCGGTTTTCCGCCCCGGGCACCCCCTCTTACCGGCTTCTTTCCGACCTGTTTCCCGGCTGTGGCCCGGTCCGGGAGCGTCGGCGGTGCCGCCTGGTTAGCATGGCTGGGTTGACGAAACCTACGGACGGGGGCTGTGACAGCCATGGAACATCGTTCCTCCGGGCTGCGACGACTCGTGCGCGAGGTGGCCAAGTTCGGGGCGGTCGGCGGAGCCGGCGTCCTTGTCAATCTCGGCGTCTTCAACCTGGTCCGGCACGTGTCCGACCTCCAGGTCGTACGCGCCAGCATCATCGCGACCGTCGTCGCGATCGCCTTCAACTACGTGGGCTTCCGCTACTGGACGTACCGGGACGCCGACAAGAGCGGCCGTACCCGGGAACTCACGCTGTTCCTGCTGTTCAGCGCGGTCGGCCTGGTGATCGAGAACGGCGTGCTCTACCTGGCGACGTACGGGTTCGGCTGGGACACCCCGCTGCAGAACAACATCTTCAAGTTCGTCGGCATCGGCGTCGCGACCCTGTTCCGCTTCTGGTCCTACCGCTCGTGGGTGTTCCGGGCGATGCCGGCCCGCGAGAGCGCGGCGGAGGGCACGGAGCCGGTGCTGCGGCACGAGCCGGGGGCGAAGCCGGGTGAACCGGCGAAGAAGCCGGGTACCGAGCCGGACAAGCCCCGCCAGCGGGTCCCGTAACCCCCCTGGGCCCCTCTGTGGGCCTCAGCGCACGGTGGGCGGCTGTTCCTCGTCCGGCTTGCGGGCGGGCGGTGTGCGGGACAGGAACAGGCCGAACACGGGCGGCTGGGCCTGGAGCAGCTCCAGCCGGCCGCCGTCGGCCTCGGCGAGGTCCCGGGCGACGGCGAGGCCGATACCGGTGGAGTTGCGGCCGCTGATGGTCCGCTCGAAGATCCGCGCGCCGAGGTCGGCCGGAACGCCGGGACCCTCGTCGGTGATC